>CAVZBP010000003.1:0-2435694 GCA_963773545.1 uncultured Gemmatimonadaceae bacterium
TCCCTGTTCTGCCCGAAGAAAACCGCGGCTCCAATCCATTGCGAGGTGTAACTGACGCGATGTCCAGAGATACGGCGGATACGTGCGATCCGACTGATACGCCATGGTGAGGACGTCCGTGACGGTGGACGTCCGGACGCCCGCGCCCACGGATGACAGCCCCAATGCGCTGATCGCGCGCTCGAGCACGACGCGGGCGTCTGCCGAGGCCGCGGGACGGCACGACGGCGGTGCGAATGACGACGCGAGCGACAACAACACTGCGATGGTACTCTGCACCTAACACTCCGAGGTGAGGGATGTCTGAACGGTGCGGGCGGCCGGTGGCCGAGGCAATCGAAGTGGGACGAATCGCGGACAGGCGGGGTGAATGTCATGTAGAGAAAAGACAGTCATCCGAACGACGCTGCTATCGGCCGCTGCAATGGGGCGCGAAAAGCCGATCCTGCCGCTGCCCATTCCCTGCAACAAGTCCTGGTCCGGCGCCGATGCCAGCTCCGCCACGGACTCCGCGCGTCCGCCCCAATCGACCGGACTTTTGCCCCCCCCCGCTCGTCGCCGACGTCGAGCGCATGCGCGTTTCGTCGTCGTGACCTCCGTTGCCGGAGTTGGGCGCGGGCGTGCGCGGCTCGTACTGCACACGCGCCGCAGTGGATGGTTCTCGCTGGTTCGTGTATTATCAGGTTCTATGAAGAGAAAGCGGCTGTTGGCCGGTGGCATCTTTGGTTTTGCGGGGTTCATTGCGGCGTTCGCGGTGGACGCGCTCTTCTTCGGTTCCGCTCTCCGTCCCTCCGGAATCGTGGGCTATCTCGTCCTTCCCACGATTGCCGCTGGTGCGAGCGGGAGCTGGCTGGGGGGCCGCATTCTGGAGGAGAAACCGGGATTTCGCGGCGCCTTCCGGGCGATGGGCCGCGCCTTAACGGTGACGCTGCTTGCCTATCCCATTTTCTGGGCACTCTTCGTGGTCGTGTTCGCCGTATTCGGCGCCTCCGGAGGCGGCGCGACGAACTCCTCGTCCATCCTCGCCGTCATCTACGTCGGCACCTTCTGGACGCTACTCCCGGCGCTCGTCATGGGAGCGGCCGCCGGCGGGCTCCTGTATTCATTGCGGCCGCGCACGGACCTGTGATACGCTGCGCGAAGTTGGCTCGCCGTTGCCAAGTGCGTGTCGGTCCGCCGGAACTCGATGGGCCGGTTGCGCGTTGTAAAGACATGTCAACGTACCGTCGGTCGCTCCGCCTGAAACTGGTTTTCACGGTCACTGCACTGGCCGTGCTTGTCGCCGGGCTGCCCCGCGCCGCGGAGGCGCAGGGTTATCCCTTCAGCCAACGCGGCAGCGTCACGCAGCACGTGGCGTTGACCACCATCACCGTGACCTACGGCCGCCCGGTTGCGCGCGGCCGCGCGCTGTTTGGCGCGCTCGTTCCGTGGGACAGCGTGTGGCACCCGGGCGCCGACTCCGCCACTCGCGTGGTGTTCGATCACGATCTCGTTGTTGAAGGACACGTGTTGAAGGCCGGTGAATACTCGCTCTGGCTCGTCCCGCGCGCCCAAGGTTCCTGGACGGTGATCTGGAGTCGCGCGGCGCACGTGTTCCACACGCCCTATCCCGGCGCCTCGCACGACGTGCTGCGCGTCGACGTGATGCCCGAGTCGCTGTCGCACGTGGAAACGTTGACGATCGACTTTCCGCTCGTGCTGCGCGACCGCGCGATGATGCGCATCCACTGGGGCGCGACCGGCGTCTCGATGCACCTCCAGGCGCCGTACCGCCCCCACTGAGCGCCTGGCGTCCGCGCGCCACTCCGCGGATGGTGCGTCGGCTTCAGTCTGCGTTAATGCGCTGGCGGAGTCGGCGCGGAGCGTTCGGTCCGCCGCACCTCGTATTCCGCGAACGGCCGCCAGGTGCCCTGTCCGTCGCCTGACTCCAGCCGAAACGTCCAGCCGCCTTCGCCAGAGCGATAAATGAACGTGTCGCGAAACGGTCCGGTGTTGTACGCGAACTCGAAGCGCAGGGTATCGCCAACCACATAGCCCTCCCCCGCAGGCACGGAGAACGCGGCACCGAAGCTGTCGAGCCAATGGACAAGCACGTGCCCCGCAACCGTATCCGCGCCCACGAAGACACGCGCCTCATACTGCGGCGGTCGCGTCTCGTCCGTCATGTGGAGCTCAACGTATCGCCCGCTCAGTACGCGACGAACAGCGAGCGCATAGCTCACGGGATGCCCGCGCACCTGGCCGACCATGCGCCAGGTACCCACCAGGTGGTTCAACAGCGAGTCTGCAGAGAGCGGCCCCGCCGGGGTGACGGCCGACTGCTCTCGCGTCGCTTGGGCGCGCGCCCGGGGCGCGCCGAGGCTCAGGAAGACGAGGGCAATGCAAGCGGGACGGAGCATGTGGGTGTCGTGGGATGGCCGCAGGGTATCTCTGGTCGCACTCATCGGTGAAGGTAACCGGAGTGCCAATCATAGAGCAGCGTGTTGTAGAACTCCGCGATGACGACTACGCGCCCGCCCGGCTTCAGCACACGGAATGCCTCTCGCATACCACCATGCAGGTCCTGCCACCAAAAGTGTGTTTCGATCGCGGTGATGAGATCGAACGTGTTGTCCGCGAACGGCAGGGCAGAGGCTGACGCTTCCTGGATATTCACGCGTCCGCTCTCGACGAGTCGCCGATTGCCCCGTCGCGCGGCGGTGACGCTCAGCGGGGCATTGTCGATACCCATGGACCACGCCTCGGTTCGCGGCGCGGGCGAGCTTGGCGACCGTTCTGCCTCCACCGCATCCAATATCGAGAATGGTATCATCCGCTCGTATGGACACGTGGCCGAGTCCCCAATCCGTGAGCTTGGAGTGGTGCCGGTTGATCGACCAGAGGGCGATCCTCCCCATCCACCCGGTCGGCCGTTGACACTGACTCTGACTCGTTGATGTCTTGGGTCGTGCGCGCGGTAGCGTGATGACGGGCATGGTGTCGTCCGTGGAGTTCGCGTATAACGCCGCCCGATGCCGAGGGCTCGCGTCGTCCGATACGATGCGAGTTCCGCAGTTCGACGGCTAGATCGAAGCGTGAGCCGGCAGGTACCGCATACTCACTATCACGGCATCCGGCGCGTCATCCGTCCGGGCGCTCTCCCGGCGCGGGAGATTCGCTCGACCTCGTTACCCGTGCTCCGAGTCTCCCGTCTGATGTGTGGCTCCCCTTCGCTCGCATCGGCCCACCGTCGATGCCGGTATGGTGTGGATCACGGCGTGCCCAACACACCCTGCGCACTCATCGGACGAATGCGACGACCAGAGTTGGTTGCACTCATGATCGGCCTCACGATCCTTGCTCCCCGCGCGCTGCCGGGGCAGGAAACACCCACATTCGCCGACCTCGCTTGGGGTATCTCGCGGCAAGCCGCCAAGGCCACGCTCGTGGCGAAGGGATACACCTTCGTCAAGGAGGATGAGGATCATGACCTGCAGTTCAGGACGAGGGTATTCGAGCAACCAACCGTGGCGTATCTCATGTTCAATCCGCGCGACGAGCTGGTGAAGGTCTACGTGGTGCTGGCCACGCCAGACCCGCAGGCGCGGACTGTGTACCGCCAGATGGTCGATCTCCTGACCGAGAAGTACGGCAAGCCCTCGTTGGAAGTGGAGAACTACACCACTCCGTACTTCGCGGGAGACGGCTACGAGGACCAGGCGATCCAGCTCGGGAAATTGAGTCTGGGCACGATCTGGACCCCACAGCCGGACGCAAGCTACGGCATCGTGTGTCGGGTCACGACCCAACTCGCAGTGAGCATCTCGTATGAACCGCGCGCGTGGGAGGCGGAGGCGAATCGCCGATCTCGTGCCATGGCGCGTGACTTCTGATGCTGTGCGGATGCGTCAGCGTGCGCTGCTCCGGAGCGACATGCTGGTGCACATCGTGGTGACGATCCTCTGTACGCGTGCCCCGTAGCGCACCAATCGCTCGGGGCACGCGTGTGTCACCGTGAAGCGAGCCGCGCTACCCGCCAGCTTCTTCGCGGTCCTTTTTCTCGATGGCCGACAACATGCTGTCCGGATCCGGCCCGCGCAGCAATGCGAGGTCGCGCGGCATCGCTACGGCGCCCGGCGCGTTCACAGCTCCCGCCCCGCCGCCAGTCGTTCCGCCCGCCGGGCTCGTCGCCTCCACTGGCCGCGCGATGCTGTCGTCCGCCTTCTGCAGAAACGGACGCAAGATGTCGATGGGAAGCGGAAAGATCGTGGTCGAGTTGTTCTCCGTCGCGATCTCGGCCAGCGTTTGCAGATACCGTAGTTGGATGGACGCCGGCTGGCTCTGGAGCATGCGCGCGGCCTGCGCCAGGGTCTCCGACGCCTGCAGTTCTCCCTGCGCGCTGATCACCTTGGCGCGGCGCTCGCGCTCGGCCTCCGCCTGGCGCGCGATCGCGCGGCGCATGCTGTCAGGAAGGAGCACGTCCTTGATCTCGACCGCCGAGACCTCCACGCCCCAGAAGTCCGTGCGTTCGTCGATGATCTGCTTGAGGATGTCGTTGACTTTGCGCCGATCAGCCAGGAGCTCGTCCAGCTCCACCTGACCCAGCACGGAGAGCAGGGTGGTCTGCGCGAGCTGCCCGGTGGCGTACAGGTAATCCTGGATCTCGATGATGGCGAGCGACGGCTCCATTACGCGGAAGTAGAGCACCGCGTTCACCTTCACGGAGATGTTGTCGCGCGTAATGACGTCCTGGGCGGGAATGTCCATGGCCAGAATGCGGAGCGACACGCGCCGCATCTTCGCCAGGATGGGCGGGACGAAGACGAGCCCCGGCCCGCGGGTGGAGGTGTAACGTCCCAGAACGAACATCACACCGCGCTCGTACTGCTTGAGCACGCGCAGCCCGAACAACACATACAGAGCGAACGCCACGGGAATGGCCAGCACGTATTCCATCATTCCTCCGGTCACAGAGGCCCACATGGGCATATCTCAACAGTACCATGCGGGCGGCGTGCGCGGTATGCGGAATGGTGTGCCGGTTCGGCGCTCCTCGGTGGCGACCACGAATACTCCAGTGGGCGGCTACGCGTACGGCGGCTGGGGCCGGCCGGCGACGCAGTGTCGCTGAGGGAGCGGGAGCGGCGGTGGCGATCATCAGAGCCCGGCCCTTGCGTCCGAGCAGGTACTTGGACGACTGAGCCATTCCCTGGGCATTGCGCTTGAACCGCACCACCAGCCATCCGATCGGTGTGAGGTTCGGCCGGTAGGTGACGCCGTGCAACGTGTATTGCGTCACGTCGGACGTGGCCATCGGGGTGAAGTCGAAGCCGTCGATGGCCTTGGCGAAATCGGCGGCCATGTGCTTGCGTACAATGGTCTTCGTGAACGCATCCACGTGGTCCCAATCGACGAGGGTTGCCAACGCGTCGAGGTCCTGTGCTTCGTGCGCCGTGCGGAATGCCGCGGTGAGCCGGGCGAAGCCGGCGGGCGGCTGGACCGCCGCGGGAAGCGCCAGGGCCACCGACGCGAACAAGAGCACTCGTATCATGATCAACCGATCCACGCGCAGTGAACAGTGAAGACGGGTCGCCGTCGCGCGCGTTGTCCCCGTCGTCGCGCATCCACGGTGCTCGATCTGCGGCATGGCAGTGGGGACGTGGAAATGCGGACTCCCTTGGGGGGGGTGTTCGCACACGGTAGGGCGTTTCGAACGGCCCAGTCAAGAATGATGGTGGGCCGCTGAAGACATTGGACACCACTCGGCTCGTATCGCGCACGACGTGCCCTACGCTGCACACGACTCGGCGCGTATCGCGCGCGACTGGGCCCACCGCGTTCTGAGATCGGCGAACCGGTGTGGCGTCGTGATTGACGAAAGAGCCCCCTCATTGTAGAATCTCAAAGGAACATCTCAGCCCACACCATTCGGCTCACCGGATCTGCGTGGCCGTCCGACGGGGTGTGGCTGGCTCATGCCACCGCTGTGGTGCGGCCTGGACGATGTGCCTCGTGCACCCTCGCACACGGAGATCGGGATGGCGTCCCTTCCGCTCATGAAAGGCACTCTCAATGTGCTCGTACTGAAGGCGCTGAGCTGGACGCCCATGCACGGGCTCGAGATCACCACCTGGCTGGAGGAACGCTCCGGCGGCGCACTGGGCTTTGACGACTCGGGCGTGTACCAGGCGCTGTACCGCATGGAGGAGCGCGGACTCATTCGGGCCGAATGGGGGGTGAGCGACCACAACCGTCGTGCGCGCTACTACGCGATCACGCGCGAGGGCCGGAGGCACCTGAGCAACGAGACGCGCCGACTGGTGCGCTACGGCGAACTGATCGCCGGCATGCTCACCGCATCACCAACCGCATGAGGACACCACGATGATCCGACCGGGGATTCGCCGTCTGTTTCGCCTGCGGCTTGGGCGCGCGGACGCGGTGGAGCGGGAGATGAACGAGGAGATCGAGGCGCATATCGCGCAGCGCGCGGCGCAATTGGAGCAACAGGGGATGTCAGCGGACCAGGCGCGTGCCGAGGCGGTGCGTCGATTCGGCTCGGTGGAGGACGCGCGGCGTGCACTGGGACGTGCGGCGCAGCGGCGCGAGCGTCGCTTCCGCGTCGGGCAGTGGCTGGATGAGCTCCGGCAGGACGTGCGCTATGCGTGGCGCTCGGTGGTGCGCGCGCCCGGACTGGCGGCGGTCGTCATTGGTGTGATCGCCGTCGGCGTGGGGGCCAACGCGGCCATGTATGGAGTCATCGATCGGCTGCTGTTGCACGGTCCCGAGCACGTGCGGCAACCGGATCGTCTCGTCCGGATGGACGTCACGTCGAGCGTACCGGGGGAAGGCACCTCCACCAGCAGTTATCTCTGGTATGCCGCCTACACGGCGCTCCGGGACGGCTCACGCGCGTTGCAGCAGGTCGGCGCATATGCGGAGGGCGTGGACCGCGTCGTGGGGAGCGGCGAGGGCGCGGAGCGCGTAAAGGCAGCGGATGCCACGTGGAACTTCTTTCCACTGCTGGGGGTGCACGCGGCCGTGGGACGTTTCTTCAGCGAAGCGGAAGACCGCCCCGGTGCGGCGCAGCGCGTGGTGGTACTCGGCAACGGGCTGTGGAGACACCGATTCGGAGCGGACCCGCATGTCGTCGGTCGCATGGTGGCGATCAATGGGTTCCGTTATACGGTGGTGGGGGTGGCGCCTCAGGGCTTCACCGGTGCTGAGCTGCAACGGGTCGAGTTGTGGATGCCAATGTCGCTCCGGGGCGCGAACATCACCGACACGTGGCAGACCACGTGGTACGTCACGTGGCTGCACGTGGTGGGACGGCTGCGCCCCGGCGCGACGGCTGCTCGGGCGAGCGCGGAGGCGACAACGATCTTTCAACGCGTCTACGACGGTCCGCAGCGAGAGTTGCGCACCGCACGCCTCACGGCGGATCCGCTGTACTACGACGACGTGGGGCAACCGAGCATGGAGGTGGCCATCTCGCGGTGGTTGGCCGGTGTCTCGTTCGTGGTCCTGCTCGTGGCGTGCGCCAACGTGGCGAACCTCTTGCTGGCGCGTGCGCTTCGGCGTCAGCGCGAAGTGGCATTGCGGCTGGCGCTCGGCGTGTCGCGCGCGCGGCTGGTGCGGCTGTTCCTCGCCGAGAGTCTGCTGCTGTCGGTGCTTGGCGGCGCGGCGGCGCTGGTCGTCGTGCCGGTCGCCAGCGGTGCGGTGCGTGCCACGCTGCTGCCCAACGTCGAGTGGGTGCACGCGACGGTCAGCGTGGGCGTGCTGGCGGTCACCGCTGGGCTGGCACTTCTGGTCGGTGTCGCCACGGGACTCGTGCCCGCACTCCAGGCGGGGCGCCGCGGCCGGCTCGGATCATTGGGATCGCTGCACGTGGGTGCACGTGGGGGAGGGGAGCGGTCGGCTCACACTCGCGGGGTGCTCGCGGCAGTGCAGGCCGCGTTCTCCGTGATGCTCATCATTGGCGCAGGGTTGTTCATCCGGAGTTTTCACCGGGCACGCACACTCGATCTCGGCGTGGAGCCGCAGCGCGTGGTCGTGATGCAGGCGCAGTGGTTGCGACGGGAAGGCGCGCTCAAGCCGACGGACGTCACGCAGATCAAGCAGACGCAGAGCGCGTTCTACGAGCCCGCACTGGAGCGGGTACGGGCGATGCGTGACGTGGAAGCGGCGGCGCTGGTGATCGGCACGCCCTTTCGAAACATCTTTGGGTCGGAGTTTCGCGTGTCCGGGTGGGATTCGATTCCCAAGCTGCCAGGTGGCGGGCCGTACATGCAGGCGGTCTCGTGGGGGTACTTCTCCACGGTGGGGCTGCGGTTGCTCCGTGGACGCACGTTCCAACCGGCTGACCACGCTGGCAGCGAACCCGTGGCCGTCATCAATGAGACCATGGCACGCACGCTGTGGCCGTCGCGCGCCGCATTGGGGGAATGCATCCGGATCGGTAGCGGGGAGGACGTGCCGTGTGCGCGCATTGTCGGTGTTGTGGAAGATGCCCACCGTTCGGCGCTTCGCGAGCTCCCCGCCATGCAGGTCTACATTCCGTTCGGTCAGGAGCGAGGGATGGCAGGCACGATGCTGCTCGTGCGTCCGCGCGGCATGCCGACGTCGGGCATCCTGCAGCGACTGCGGCAAACGGCGCAGGCGGTCGATCCGTCGGTGCTGTGGGTGTCCGTGCAAGTGATGCAGGACCGGCTCGACCCGCAACTGCGTCCCTGGCGGCTGGGCGCGATCCTCGTTGGCGCCTTCGGTGGGCTGGCGTTGCTCATCGCCGCCGTGGGGCTTTACAGCCTGATTGCGTACACCGTGAGTAGTCGCACGCACGAGTTGGGCGTGCGCATGGCGCTCGGTGCACGCGCCGCGGATGTCCTGGCGCTTGTACTCCGACATGGCCTGGGGCTCGCCGTGGCCGGATTGGCCCTGGGGGTGCTCGCTGCCGCTGTCATTGCACCGCACATCCAGGGGCTCCTTTTCCAGACATCGCCCCGCGATCCGCTGGTGTACGGCGCGGCGGTCGCCGTACTGTTCCTGTCGGCGCTGTTGGCCAGCGTCATTCCAGCGCGGCGCGCTACGCGGGTGGATCCTGCCACCGTGCTGCGCAGCGACTGAACGCCGTACGCCCTGCGCCTACCGCTCCACCGTGAACACTTTCTGCATCCCGCGTCCCGATGTCCCCTCGCTCACGAAGGCGTACCTGCCAGGCGTGAGGTCCACGGTGAAATAGGCCGTCGATCCCACCGGCATCTCCTGCACGCCGCCCACGAACTGTGCGGGGGCCGGGGCGCGGAGCCCGCCCACGTTCATCCAGTCGAGCCAGTGGTCGATGGCGGCCAGATCGCTGTCGTCACGCAGACGCACGACGTGCACGTCGTTGCCGAGCCCCGCCGCCGGATGCTCGCGGTAGTGGACGGCAAAGGTGTGTCTGCCGGGCGAGACGGTGGCGGGCGCGTCGATGCCCGCGTTCGAGAGAGTGATCTCGAGATCCGAAGCGGGGGGCGAGGTGCTCGACGCAACCGACGTCACAACGAGCGGGCGCACCATGCCCAACGCGCCGTGGAACGCTCCATTGGGCGCCTTGACGTAGCACTCCATCACGTACGTGCCTGGCTCCAGGCGGACGGTAGCCTGCGCGGTCTTTCCCGGTGCCACCAGCCCCACGCCGCCCATCGGCGTCACGCCCTGGAGATACCACGCCGGGAGCAGCTTGCCCAACAGCGCGCCCGCTTGCGGCTTACTCATCCCTGCCCGTAGTGCGGTCATCACGCTGTCGAACGCCGGCGCGGCCTCGTGCACGTAGTCGTCGAACGTGCGGCCGTTCGGCAGCCGGGTGAGATAGATGAAGTGGTGCTCGGTGCCGAGGTTGTGCAGACGGAGCGTGGTCCACCCGGACGCAATGCTGTCGGGCGCGCGCAACGCGTAGTTGGTGGCGGTCACCTCCACCACGTCGAGCGCCGGGCCGGCCACGCGCGCCGCTGGGTGATCGAGGTGAGCGCTTACCGGGCGCGGCGCAACGAGCGTCGGCGCGGCGGCGAGGCAGGCGAATACCCACAGTCGGCGTGCCATGGCGAACCTCCGTCGTGAGGGGGTTTCGCAACATGGGCGAGACGGCGGAGCGGTGCAACCTCTGTTGCACGGCGCCAGCGGCAAACGGTCCCGGACGCGCCCGGTCACCCGGGTCTGTGCGACGCGGAACCGGCGCGCGGTGCGATTCGCGGATCCATGCCCAGGCGATCGTCTACGATCCGCCGCTGATCACCGCCGGACCATGCTCCACCACCACCACTCCGTCCTTGATGACCGTGCGCGACGCCAGCAGCGCGGCGGGACGCGTGAGGGGATCTTCGTCGAACAGCACGAGATCGGCGCGCTTGCCGATCTCGATCGTGCGGACGACGCGGGCCACGCAACAAAAAATGAGCGCCAGCATTGCCCGTAGCACTCGCGGCGGGCGCGCGGGGTCACGGTCTCTCGCGCTCGGGCCTCCACTCCGCCGCGACCATGACCGGGGTGAAATCCGGGATCGGGGCGCGTCCTCCCCACAATCGCACGAAGCCCGTGCCAGGCGGCCCGCCGAACGTCTTCCGCCAGGAGGCGGCGTCGTCGTTCTCGTCCGTCCCCAGTACGATGACATCGTCCTGCGGCGCGATGCTCCAGCGCGTGGTCCACTGGCTGGGCAGTCCAATCGCCCGACCCAGCGGTGTGGGTCGTGCACCCAGTCGGTCGAAGTTCGCAATGGCGAAGTTAAGCCCTAGGATATCGCCCGGGACATTGCGCGCGACATCCTTGATGTCGCGTGGCACGCCGGTCGTGGGGTCGCGGAGCCAGGCACCAGGCGGATAGCCGAGCCACACCACGGTGCCGCCCGCGTCGAGGTAGCGACGCATGACGGAGTGCGCGCCGTTCCTTCCCACACTGTCGGGCAGCACATCCTGCGCGAACACCACACTGCTGGGCTGTTTGCTGCTGATGTGCCCGGTCATCCAGCGCACGAGACCGGGCGCGTCGAGCGCGGTGTAGCCGTGCGCCTCGAGCCAGTCGCGAAGCGCGGTGCTGCCCTCATACCAGCCCGCGCGCGCGAGAGTGGAATCCCAGAAGACGGCGCGATCCAGCGGCGCGCTGCCGCCGTCGCGCAATGCGTAGAGGGCGCCGTCCCCCGATCCGACATAGAGCACGCCGTCGTGCACGACGGGCGACGAGAAAATCCGTGATGGCAGGCGCACCGCCCATCGCTCCGCCCCCGTGCCCGCGTCGAGTGCCCGTACGCGTCCGCCCGCGTCGGTGAAGTAGACCGTGCTGTCCGTCACGACGGCCGAGCTCCAGACGATGTCCTCGGTTTCCGTGCGCCAGCGCTCCTGCCCGGAGGCCGCGTCCACGGCCTGCACGAAACCGCCATCCGAGCTTCCGACAAAGACTAATCCCATGGCGACGGCCGGCGACGCGTTCACCCAGGAGATCTTGTGGTCGAACGTCCAGAGTTGTTTCCCGGTCGCGGCATCGATGGCATAGAGAAAGCCGTCGCGCGCCCCAATGTACACGCGCCCATCCGCGACGGCCGGGGATGACTGCACCGTGCGCCGGTCGAATCCGAAGTTGCCCGACTGGAGCTGTCGGCCCTGTGTGTCGAAGCGCCAGAGGCGACGTCCCGTGTGTGCATCGGCGGCGTAGACGCTGCCGTCGGCGCTGCCCACGTACACGCGACCGTCCGCCACGGCAGGCGTGGAGCGCACGCGCCCGTCGGTCCGCAGCGTCCATCGAACGGCGCCGTCGGCCTCGCTCACGGCGTACAGCTTCGCGTCACCCGCGCCGAAATACACCGTGCCGGTGGCGACGGTGGGAGATGACACGTAGATGTCCCCGCTCTCGAAACCCCACGGGAACGGGACGTCCGGGCCGGTCTTCACCGTCCAGCGTGCGCGGCCGGTCCTCGCATCCACGGCATGCAACGTGGAGCGGCGGTCGGTGACGTAGACGACGTCGCCGGCAACGGCGGGGGAGCCGGTGACGGCCGCGCCGGCGTCGTACGCCCACCGGCGTGCGCCCGTCTGTGGATCGAGCGCGTAGAGATGGCCGTCACTGCTTCCCACGTAGACGTCGTGCACGGTGACCGCGGCGGTGGAGCGAATCGGACCACCGGTTGGAGCGCGCCACAGCAAGCCGCCGTAGCTGCGCAGCCCGCGCGTGGCGTAGGCCCCGCGATGGGCCGCATCGCCGCGAAACATCGTCGCCGCCGTGTCGCTGCCGGCTGCACGGGTTCCTTCCGGAGACGCGGCGCATCCGAGAGCAGCGACACACGGTACGATGACCGCGAGACGGAGAGAGGGAGGGGATGGCCACTGCGCGCATGCCGTCTCCTGCGAATGGGGGAGGGGAGCGAACTCGCGCGCAACGTAGTGCGTGTGACACGATCTTGCGAGGGACGCACGCGCATGGTGCCCGCGGCACATCATCGTGCGTCTGCGGCGTGCGGTGACGGAGGCGTGATGACGGGTGTTCCGTGCGTGACGGGGAGCGTCTGCACCGTGTCCGGTCCGGTACGACGACGGCGGAACGGAGCGCGCGTCCGGCCGATGCGATCTACCGCGCGGTGTACCCGCCGTCGACCGTGATGGCCTGTCCGGTCACGAACGACGCGGCATCGGAGCAAAGCCAGACGACCGTCTCGGCGATTTCCTCCGGCTTGCCGAGGCGTCCCATGGGATGGAGGGCGGCGATGGCGTTGTATGCGGCGCGATCGGTACCGGCGTGCACCCCGCGCTCCATCACCATGGGTGTTTCGATGAAACCGGGGCAAACGGCATTCACGCGAACGCCAGCACCCGCGCACTCGAGCGCGGCGGTCTTGGTGAGCCCGAGCACGCCGTGCTTGGCTGCCACGTACGCGGGCGCGCGGGCGAAGCCAACCAGGCCCAGGATCAATGCGTCGTTCACGATCACGCCGCTGCCTTGCGCGCGCATGCGCGGCAGCTCGGCGCGCATGCACAGCCATACGCCCGTGAGGTTGATGGAGAGCACGCGGTCCCAACTGTCGCGCGGGTAGTCCTCCGTGAGCGCGAGCGCACCCTCGATGCCGGCATTGTTGAAGGCACAATCCACGCGCCCGTACGCGTCGATCGTGGCGGCGACGAGGGCGTCGACGTCGGCCGCGCTGGACACGTCGGCCCGCACGAAGCGCGCGTCGCCGCCCTCGTTCTGTACGTGCGCTACCGTCTGTTGGCCGCCCGCCTCGTCCACGTCGGACACGATCACGCGCGCGCCCTCGCGCGCGAATGCGCGTGCCGTGGAGCGGCCGATGCCGGAGCCGGCGCCGGTGACAACCGCCACCTTGTCCTGCAGCCGTCCTGCCATGGTTCCTCCTGGACGTGTGCCTGTGTCGATGCGAATGTGCGCGCGGCCGGTCACACGGCGCGCGCGCGTGCCGCGCGGCCGCCGCTGAGCAGCTTGAACAGCTGTCCCGCAATGGCTGGGCCGAGCGACAGCGGCAGCACGATCGCCCAGTCGAGTATGTGCAGCGGGTATGTGCCGAGCGCACGGGCCAGCGGAGGCAGATAGATCGTGAACAGCTGCAGCACCACCACGAGGACGACCGCGCCCACCGCCCACCGGTTGCTCGTGGCGCGCTCGGGGGTGAGGACGTGACCGAGGCTGCGCGCATTCCCCAGGTGAAATGCCTGCGCCAGCGCGAGCGTCATGAAGCTCATCGTGACCGCGCGTGCGCCGTTGGCGCTCGCGCCCATCCGCCCCAGCAGATACGCGACCATCGTGGGGACGGTGATCAGCAGGCCATACACGAGCACGGTGCGCAGAAACGTTCGCGACAGAATGGCCTGCTCGGGGTCGCGCGGTGGACGGCGCATCACGTTCGGCTCCGCCGGCTCGAGCGCGAGCGCGAGCGCCGGAAACGTGTCGGTCACCAGGTTGAGCCAGAGGATTTGCAGCGGCAGCAGCGGCAGCGGCAATCCCACCAGGCCCGCCACGAGGAGGACCAGGATCTCGGCCAGGTTACAGCTGAACAGATAGAAGACGAACTTGCGAATGTTGTCGAAGATGACGCGTCCTTCCTCTACCGCGGCGCCCACGGTGGCAAACCGGTCGTCCAGGAGCACCACGGCGGAGGCTTCCTTGGCCACGTCGGTTCCCCGAACGCCCATCGCAACGCCTACGTCCGCCTTCTTGAGCGCGGCCGCGTCATTCACTCCGTCGCCGAGCATCGCCACGATGTCTCCGCTCTCCTGGAAGGCGGTGACGATCGAGAGCTTGTCCTCGGGGCTCACACGACTGAACGCGCCGGCGCGCCGGATGCGGGCGGCCAGGGGGGCGCTGAGCTCGCCCGTGGCGGAGTACGCGGCATCGGCGTCTCCCGGCGCGTCAGCGAGATCGCTCGCGTCGACGACCGATTCTCCGGCCGCCAGGATCCCCAACGCGCGCGCCACCGACTCGGCGGTGCGCCGTTGATCTCCGGTGAGCATCACCGTCCTGATCCCCGCGCCGTCGAGCGTGCGAATGGTGTCGCGCACGCCGGCGGCAGGTGGATCCATGAGCCCGGCATAGCCCACGAACGTGAGCTCGCGCAGCGCATCCTCGCCCATGCGGTCCACGCGTCCGGTGGCGAGCGCGAGGACGCGCAGCCCGCGCGCGGCGAGCGACTCATTGCGCGCCACGAGCCGCTGGCGCGATGCGCTGTCCAGCGGGCGCTCACCTTCCGCCGTGGCGAACCGCGTGCAGAGTGCGAGCACGCGCTGTGGTGCCCCCTTCACCGACGCCGTGAGACTGCCCGCCGGCGGGCAATGAAAGGTGGCCATCAGCATCCGCTCGCTCGAGAACGGCACTTCGCCCACCTCGGGCCATACAATCAGTGCTTGCTCCCGCTGGAGGCCAGCCTTGCGTGCGGCCACGAGGAGCGCGCCCTCGGTGGGATCGCCGCGCACCGTCCAGCTCTCGTCGGTCCGCACGAGGTCCGACCGGTTGCTGAGCATGGCGATGCGCAGCGCCGTCTCCAGCCACGGATCTTCGGTGGGCTCGACCGGCGTCGAGTCGTGCGTGAAGATGCCCGTGGGCTCGTAGCCCGCGCCGCTCACATCGATGCTGCGTCCGGCCACCCACAGGGTAACCACGGTCATCTCCCCTGCGGTGAGCGTGCCCGTTTTGTCGGTGCACACCACGGTGACGGATCCCAGCGTCTCCACGGACGGCAGCCGTCGCACGAGGGCGCGGCGCCGCGCCATCCGCCGTACACCGACGGCCAGCGCGATGGTTGCGACGGCCGGCAGTCCCTCGGGCACGGCGGCGATGGCGAGCGCGATACCCGCCTCGAGCATAGCGGCCAGCGGCTCGCCGTGCAGCGCGCCGAGCGCGGTGACCACGGCGCCGGCCGCGAGGGCGAGCCACACGAGACGTCGGCCCAGCGCGTCGAGACGATGCTCGAGCGGCGTGCGCTCCTCGGGGATGGCACCCACCATCCCGCCAATGCGCCCCAGCTCGGTGCGCATCCCGGTCTCGACCACGACCGCGGTGGCCCGTCCGGCGGCCACGGTCGTGCCGAGGTAGAGCATGTCGGCGCGGTCGGGGAGAGGCGTGGCGGCGGGAAGTGGATCGGTCCGCTTGTCGGCGGGGAGCGATTCGCCCGTGAGGGCGGCTTCCACGGTGCGGAGCTCGGTGGCGTCGACCAGGCGCGCATCGGCGGGAAGCGCGGCGCCCGCCTCCATCACGATGAGGTCGCCGGGCACGAGCTCACGCGCGTCGATCTCGCGCACGCGCTGGTCGCGTCGCACGAGCGCATGCGGGGTCTCCAAGCCCAGGAGCGCTGCCATCGCGCGGCGCGCACGCATCTCCATCACGAATCCAATGGCGGTGTTCAGCACGAGCACCGCCCCCACCGCCACCGCCTCGGGGATGTCGCCCGCGAAAAGCGCTATGCCCCCCGCGACCGCGAGGAGCAACACCACCACGCTGCGGAGTTGATCGACGAGGATCTTCCACGCGGAAGTGGGCGGCGCGGCTCGGAGTGCGTTGTACCCCACGCGCGCCAGACGCTCGCGCGCCTCATCCTCGCTGAGTCCCGCGCGCGTGCTGCCGAGCGATGCGAGTACGTCATCGACCGACAGAGCGTGCCACGGCGTGTCGGCTGCTCGGGGTGGTGCCTTCCCCCGTGGGGGTGTGGATGTCATGATGCTCAATCTGATACATCGAGTGCCCTCTGCCCATGTCTCCGACGGTTACCATCGCGGGATTTCTGCTGAGTGCCGCCGCGGTGGTTGCGGCGGGCGTCGTGCTGGCCAGGAACGGGGATGTGATCGCGGCGCGTACCCGACTGGGCGGCTTGTGGGTGGGTTCCGTGTTCCTGGCGATCGCCACGTCGCTTCCGGAGCTCACGACCGATCTCAGCGCCATTCGCCTGGCCGCGCCCAACTTGGCGGCGGGTGATCTCTTTGGGAGCAGCATGGCCAACATGCTGATCCTGGCACTCGTGAATCTCGCCCCGCGTGCCGATCTGTTTCGGCGCGCGGCGTTGGACAACGCTTTGGGCGCGGCGCTCGCCATCGCGCTCACCGCCATCGCGACGATCTTCCTCCTGCTGCGCCTCCCCGTCTCGTGGGGCGGTGTGGGGGTGGGCTCCATTGTATTGCTGGCGGTCTATGTGGCCGGCATGCGGGCGGTGTACCGCAACAGTGCGCTGGCGCAGCGGGCTGGCGAGGCGACAGAGATGGTTGGCGACGCGGATGTCGACGCGGATGTCGACGCGGATGTCGCCGGGGCGGGATCAGGCAGGCCGGCGCGGCGTGCAGCCACCGGCGCGGCCGACGCGTCGCGCAGCAGCGGGCGCACGCTCTCGCACGCCATCACGGCGTTCCTGCTGGGTTCCGCGGTGATCCTCGTCGCGGCGCCGCTCTTCGCCGCATCCGCCAAGGGTATTGCCGACATGACGGGGCTGGGCACGACCTTCGTGGGAACGCTGCTGGTGGGCTTGGCCACGTCGCTCCCCGAGCTCGTCACGTCGTTGACCGCCGTGCGCATCGGCGCCTATGACCTGGCCGTGGGCAATCTGTTCGGCAGCAACGCGGTGAACATGGTGATGTTCGTCGCGCTGGACCTGGCATGGCGGCGCGGTCCCTTCCTGGCAGCGGTGTCCGAGACACATGCGCTCACCGCGCTCGTGGCGATGGTCATGATGGCCACTGGCGTGGCGGCCATCGTCTACCGGGCCGGTCGTCGCCGAGCCGTACTGGAGCCGAGCAGCGTGGCACTGCTCGCGCTGTACGTGCTCGGCATGGCGCTCGTCTACCTGCGGGGGGCGGGCTAAGGCGCGTGCCGGCGGCACACCTCTTGACCATCTATCAGGGTGCGTCGTGGACGGCGCACCCAATACAAGGAGGTTGCTGCATGCCGTACGACAAGATTTCCGACCTGCCCAAGGCGCAGGTGGATCGGTACAATCATCATCAGAAGAAAGCCTTCCTCGAGGCGTACAACAGCGCGTACGAGGAGTACGATCACGACGAGAGCAGGGCATTCGCCGTCGCGCACCACGCGGCCAAGCAGGCGGGCGACAAGGACGACTGACCGCGCAAGCTCTCTGTTCGTGCAGCCGTCCCCCGCACGAGCGCTCGTGCGGGGGACGGCTCACATGGGGAAGGGGCTTGCCATGGAGTGCCCTGCACATCGCTGCGCGGCGTTCAGCGCGCCACGAGCGCGAGCACGCGGAGCGGGCTGCCGCTGCCGTCCACCAGTTTGAGCGGCGCGGCGATCACGATGCTCCCGGTGGCGGGCAGCCGGTCCAGGTTGCACAGGCTGGCGAGCCCAAAACAACCGGCACCGTGCATGGTGGCGTGATTGGGGAACGGAGGATCGAAGCGCCCTGCCTGACCGGCATCGGTGCCCACGGTCTCCACGCCCACGCCCAGCACGCGGCGGTCGTGCGCGAGAAGCTCCGACGCGTCGCGCTGAAAGCCGGGCGAGTGCGGGCCGTCCTCGCCCACGTTCAGGAACGCATCGGCGTCGGTCCGCCGGCTCCACCCGGTGTGGAGAAGCACCCACGCACCGGCTGGGATCCGCCCGTGCTCCCGCTCCCACTGCGTGATGCGCTGCGGGGTGAGCAGGAAATCCGCATCCGCGTCCACCTCGCGCGTCACGTCAATCACGCACGCCGGTCCGATGAATCGCTCCGCCGGGATGGTGTCGCAGCGGTTGTTGGGGAGCGCGCGCCCGGTCACCCAGTGGACTGGCGCGTCGAAGTGCGTTCCCGTGTGCTCGCCCAGACGGAGGGTGTTCCAGTACCACGCCGGTCCGGCATCGTCGTAGCGCGAGATGGTCTCGACAGACAATCCCGGCGACGAGGCGAACATGGGCGGCAATCCGATGACCGGCGTGTCGGGGCCGAGCGGCTGCGTGAGGTCCACGACGTCGATGCGTCCGCGGCGCAGCTCGTCGGCGAGTTGCATCAGGATGTTGGACACCGAATCTCCCGGTGAAGTGGTGATGCGATGCTGCGCGGCGGCCCCCGCGCGCGTCAGGCGGACGAGGCGGGTGCGGCCCCCGTGGCGGGTCCGGTGGCGCCGCGGCCACGGCCAAGCCAGCGCTCGAACTGGTAACGGTTCTCGAGCAGCGAGAGATCGGTGACGTAGCCGGACGGTCCCACGGCGTCCACCTTGGCCACGATCGTCGTGAGCTCGCGCGCCTCGAGCGCGCTGTCGAACGCCGCCACGAAGTCGCCGATGGATCGCACGGTCGTGACGCGTGGAACACCTGCGCCCGCAGCGATGGCCGCGAGATCCGTCCCCGTGGAGGTGGCGGTGGGAAAGCCGCCCACCGACAGGAGCGACTCGTTGTCGAACACGACGTGCAGCAAGTTCGCCGGGCGATAGCGCGCCAGCGTGGTGAGCCCGCCCAGGTTCATGAGCACGGATCCATCGCCGTCGAACACCACCACCGAGAGCTCCGGGCGCGCCAGCGCGATGCCGAGTCCCATGGACGAGGCGAGCCCCATGGCGTGCTGCAGGTAAAAGAAGTTGGGGCGATGTCCCACGGCCTGCAGCTCGGCGGCGGCGGCACCCATGATGGTCACCACCGCGCGTCCCTCCAGGCGGCCGTGGACCTCGCGCAACGCGTCGGCGCGCTTCACCGCTCGCCCCGCGGCGGCGCGGTCACGCTTCCTCCCACATGAGATCGCGGCAGAGGAGAAGCGCCACCGGTCGGCTGGCGGACGTGGCGAGCGTCTGCGCCTTGCGGATGCGGTGCTCCACGTGCGCCGGCTCGTCGAGCAGTGCGTAGGGAATGCGGAGGGCGCGCAGCACGTGCTCGGTCACGCCGCCGCCTTCCGTCTGCCAGGGATCCCGCTCGCCGAACTCGCCGCGGTGGCTCACGAGCATGAGCAGCGGAATGCGATAGAGCTGCGCGCACGACACGATGCCGTTCACCGCGGCCAGGAAGCCGTGGTTCTGCATGAGCATCGCCGACGACGTCCCGGCCAGATGCGCCCCGGCCGAGATGCCCACGCCTTCCTCCTCCTTGGCCAAACGCACGAGCGTGGCGTCGGGGTCCTCCTCGGCCAGGCGAATGAGGTGGACGAGCCACGTTTCCGGCAGCGCCGAGAAGAGCGAGATGCCGCAGGCGCGGAGCGCGCGGTAGATGTGGCGCGAGTTGACGACAGAGACGGGCATCGGTGCGCGGGCGGCGGAGGCGGAAGGGACACAACTTACCGCGTGGGCACAGTGACGGAAGGGGTGGCACGCCACGCGGCGTGCACTGTCGGGTCATCCGTCCTCCTGGAACGCCGCCCCTGGCGCGCGGGACGCGATCGCGCAGATTGTGCACACCGTGAGCATTCTCCTCCTGTCCCTTCTCCTGGCTGTCGGGTCCTTCGGTGCCGGCCTGCTCGGATCGCTCACCGGATTGGGCGGTGGGATCATCATCGTCCCCATGCTGACGCTCCTCTTTGGCGTGGATCTCCGCTACGCCATCGGCGCATCGCTGGTGGCGGTGATCGCGACATCATCGGGAGCGGCGGCGGCGTACGTGCGCGAGGGATTCACGAACGTCCGCGTGGGGGTCTTCCTCGAGCTCGCCACGACCACGGGAGCGCTCGCGGCGGCGTTGGTCGCGGGCTTCATCCCGACGAACGCGCTGGCCGTGCTGTTCGGGCTGGTCCTGCTGTACACCGCGTACCGCTCCCTCCGGCCGCTCGGCGAGGCGGGTCCCGCTGTGGAACCCGATCGGTGGGCGACGCGGCTGCGTCTCGATTCCGCCTACCCGGTGGGCGGCACCATGCAGCCGTACGCCGTGCAGGGGGTGCCGACCGGCTTTGGCTTCATGTTTCTCGCCGGCATTCTGTCGGCGCTCTTGGGCATCGGGTCGGGCGTGGTGAAGGTGCTGGCAATGGATCGCGCAATGCGGCTTCCGTTCAAGGTGTCGACCACCACCAGCAACTTCATGATCGGCGTGACTGCGGCGGCGAGCGCGGGAGTGTACCTGCGGTCCGGCTACATCGATCCGGCGATTGCCTTTCCCGTGATGCTCGGCGTGTTGGCCGGGGCGCTGCTGGGTGCACGGCTGTTGGCCGGTGCGCGCACGGTCCTGCTCCGCCGGCTGTTCACGATCATCGTGGTAGTGCTCGCGGCGCAGATGCTGTACAAGGGACTGCGGGGGGCAATGTGAGCTCGACCGGCAAGGGTGCGGATCCGGTGTCGCGGGACGACGAGCGCTGGAGCGAGCACGAGCTCGACCAGATGATCGGGCGTCTACTGCAGCTCGGTGTGTTGGCCGCGGCCATGGTGGTGTTGGCGGGCGGGATCCTCCTGCTGGCGCATCACGGCAACACGGTGCCGGCCCTCGCCACGTTTCATGGCGAGCCAGCCGCGTTGCGTTCGCTCGCCGGCATCGTGCGTGGCGCGCTCGCCGGCGACAGTCGCGCGCTCACGCAACTCGGGATCGTCCTCCTCATCGCCACGCCCGTGGCGCGCGTGGCGCTCACGCTGGGCGCGTTCGCGCTGCGCCGCGACGGGCTCTACGTGATGGTCACGGGCGCCGTGCTGGCGCTGCTGCTGTACTCGCTGCTCGGCCCCAGCTAGCGCAGGGCGCGACCGCAACCCGCCGCCCGTGCAGCGCCGCGCGTCCCAGCCACTTCGTCCCACGACGCGGCGGCGCCGGCGTCGTCGCGCACCGCCGCGTGCACCGTGCTACCGAGCTGGCGCGCCGAAGATCGGCCCCTTGCCGGATCGGTCTATCGCGAAGCTGGACAGCCGCAGGTTCTCGGCAAGGAGCAGAGCCACGTTGTCGCCCGCGGTGACATGGATGTCCGTGGTCTGCAACGCGACGCGCGACCCACTGGGATCGGCGAGCAGACGGAGACTCCCGGCCGGTTCCATCATCTCTTGGGCCACGCGAAACCCCCGGGTTTCCATGCTCCGTACTGTCCCGAGTCGGTAGCGCGTTCCGCTGCGGACGGTGTAGAGGTCCATGTCGCGCCAGTTGGCGTACGCTTTGCGAGACTGCGTGGATGCTGCGGGAGCAGGGCATCAGGAGGCGGAGGCACGTCATGGCAAAACAGAGCAATCAGAAGACGAAGCGCAGGCGACCCTCTCCGCGCGCGCGCGTTGCGCAGTACCTCAAGAGCCCGCTGCCGCCGCAGCACCAGAAGAAACCGGGAGACGAATCGTGTCTCCGTCCGCGTCCCGAGTTCCGCGCGCCAGCATACCACGCCGCCGGCAAACTCCATGGCAAGGTGGCGCTCGTCACCGGGGGCGACTCGGGGATCGGGCGCGCCGTGGCCGTGTTGTTCGCCCGCGAGGGAGCGGACGTCGCCATCACGCATCTGGTGGAAGAGCGGCAGGACGCGTCGGTCACGCGGCGCGCGGTGGAGAAGGAGGGGCGCCGCTGTGTGTTGATCAAAGGTGACGTCACCAACCCGCGCTTCAGCCCGGAGGCTGTGGAGCGTGTGGTCAACGAACTGGGCGCGCTCGATATCCTGGTAAACAACGCCGCGTTTCAGGAGAGCCAGGAGACATTGGAGGACGTGTCCGACGCGCAGTGGGACCATACCTTCAAGACCAACATCTACGGCTACTTCCGCATGTGCAAAGCGGCACTCCCGCACCTCAAGGCAGGCGCAGCGATCATCAACACCGGATCCATCACCGGCCTCCAGGGGAGTTCGCACCGGCTGGACTACGCGGCCACCAAGGGGGCCATTCACGCCTTCACCAAATCGCTGGCGCAGCGTCTGGTGCAGCGCGGCATTCGCGTGAACTGCGTGGCGCCGGGACCGGTCCGGACGCCGCTCCATCCGTCGGACGCGTCCGCCAAACAGGTGTCGCGCTTTGGGGAGGACACGCCCATGGGGCGTCCGGCGCAACCCGAGGAGCTTGCGCCGGCGTACGTCTTCCTGGCGTCCGAGGCCGACTCGAGCTACGTCACGGGCGAGATCCTGAGCGCGCTGGGGGGCGAGACCACCGCTGGATGAGTGAGCGGCGGACGCGGGTGGGGAAGAACGCTGGCGTGATCGACGGCCCCGGCGCTATACTGGCGCCGGGTGCATCGCTCGCGGGGGGCTGGTCGTCATGCCCCGGCGCCGCCTTCTTCTTTCGCCCGCCTCGCTCTCGTGCGCATTGTCGCCTGCCTTCCCGACGCATTGCTGCGGCATGTGCGGTCGGCCGTGCTCGGCCGGCATGTCGTGGTCGCGACGAGCACGCTGCCAGCGCTGGAGGCTCTGCTGGTGCGACGCAACGTGGACGCCTTGCTGATCGACCCGGTGGGGGTCCCCGGCATCAATGTGTCGGTGTTGATACCACTCGCAGCGCGTTATCCTCACATCCCCGTCGTTACGTACACGGCGCTATCGGCGCAGGGAACCCGCGCGGCGATCGAGCTGGCCGATGCGGGGCTGCGTCATCTCGTGCTGGCCGGATGTGATGATCATCCCGAGCTGCTCCGGCAGCGGATTCAGGAGCTTCCGGCGCTCGCGATGGGGGAACAACTCGTGGCGACGCTCCGTCCGTCCATCGGGATGCTGCCGCCCGGCATCGCCGAGGCCGTGGTGCGGCTGTTCCGCGCGCCGGGCAGCATCACCGGCGTGCGCGAACTCGTGCGCGTAGCCGGGGTACCGCGCCGGACCTTCGATCGCGCGCTCAGGCGGGCGGGCATGGCGTCGGCGCGCCACCTGATCCAGTGCGGGAATCTTCTCCCGGCGTACGTCCTGATCCGCCACGGCACACTGGGCGCCGACGCCATCGCGCTGCAGATGGGATCCAGCTCGCCGCAGCGGTATTGGCAGACGGCGCGCCGGGTGACGGGATTCGGCTTCGAGGCGCTGCGCCACCGGCTCGAGCCCGAGGCGTTCGTGGCGCAGTTGGCCGCGCGCATGCGCCGGCCAGACCGCGACGCCTCCCGCGATGCTTCGAGCCTGGACGGCGCGCCTCCACGCCGGCGCCGGATCGCCGGAGCTGGCGTGCCCGCTCGGGCAGACGCCAGCGGCTGACGGACGTTCTCTCAGCTGTTGTCGTTCCGTTGCGCCCGTGCGGCGCGCTCGCTCTCGGGCGCTCGATCACGGTGCTCCGCTCGCTCCGTCGCCATTATTCCCCCCGGTGCTCTATCTGGTGCACGTGCGTGTCCCCCAACGGCGGTGCGCCGTGCTGGTCCGCGTATTCCCCAGCGCGCTGCGCCAAGAGTGCGCGGACTTCATCGTCGCTCGTCTGCGCGAAGTTGTCGTACCACAACCCCACGGCATGAAACGGCTCGGGGGTGATGGCGCAGACCACGACGTCGGCGTCCCGGCGAAGCAGGGCGCAGGTTTCTGGCGCGGCCACCGGAACGGCCACCACGATGCGCGACGGCCGGTCCTGACGCAGCGCGGCCACCGCGGCGCGCGTGGTGGATCCCGTCGCGAGCCCGTCGTCGACCAGGATCACCGTGCATCCCTGCCCATCCACGCGCGGCCGCTCGCCGCGATAGCGCCGCTCGCGCCGCTCGAGCTCTCGCTCCTCGGTGGCGGCCACCGTGGCGAGTTCGCGATCGGTGATCCCGCATTCGCGGACCACGTCCTCGTTCACGATGCGAATGCCGCCGCTCGCGATCGCGCCCATCGCGAGCTCCTCGGCCAGCACGCGCCCGGCGTCCTCGCGATCTCGAAATCGTAGACCCAACGGTCTCTCCTGGTGACGAGGTGCCCGCCTCGGCGCACGTCGTGCCCCTGGTGCGCGCCGCGCTCTCCCTGCCAAGGCCACTCCGCCTTCGCCTGCAGATCGCTTGCCATCGCCCGCGATGCGTGCCGACGCGTGGTGCCTCCGCTCGCTCCACGCTCGCCGGGCACCGTGCTTGCAGCCTTGATACTCGTGTGGGCAATGGCGGGCGCCGGTCATCGAGCGAACGAGAGGTGATGTATGGATACGAAGCAATACGATCGTCAGGTGAGTTTCGTGGCCGGGATGGCCGTGGGCGCGACGCTCATGTACTTCCTGGACCCGGATCGTGGTCGGCGCCGCCGTGCGATAGCGCGCGATCAGGCGGTGCATCTCGCGCACGAGGTGGGCGATACGGCGCGCGGCGCTGCCTCGGACGTTCGCAATCGTGCGCGTGGTACGGCGGCCCAGGCGCGCGGGCGCGCACGCGAGCAGCGGGTGCCGGACGACGTGCTGGCCGAGCGTGTGCGTGCCGAGTTGGGGCACGCCACGCGCCATGCGGGCGCGATCGACGTATCCGCGCACGACGGTGTGGTCGTGTTGCGCGGCCCGGTGCTCGCGGACGAGCTGGCGGATGTCCTGTCGGCCGTGCGCACCACGCGCGGCGTGGACGACGTGGAGAATGAATTGGACGTGCACCTGCGGGTGGACGGCGTTCCCGGGCTGCAGGGCGCGCGCTAAGTCACGCACGTTGCACTTCATGGATAGGAGCAGTGCCATGCGGTCTCATCGCTGCTCGCACTTCGACAGCATGATCGCGCGCGTCGCACGCGGCGCGCTGGCTGGGCTGGCCGCGACGGTCGTGTTGCGACAGATCGGGCGTGTGGTGCGCACCGAACGCCCGGAGAGCTCGCCGCCCATGCGCGGCGACCCGGGCGAAGTCATGGTCGAGCGCGCGGAAGCGGCGCTCCCAAACGGAACACGGGCACACGTGCCAGCAACGATGGAGCAGGCGGCCGCGCGGTCGCTCGCGCTGGGCTACGGCGCCACGCTGGCCGTGTTGTACGCGCTTGCCCGACCGCGCGGCGGTCATGTGCTCGCGGATGGGCTGATGCTGGGGCTGGGCGCGTGGGGGATCGCCTTCCTCGGCTGGCTTCCCGCGCTCGACATGGCCGCGCCCGTCACCCGGCAGACGCCGCTGCAGATCGCCGTTCCCGTGGTAGAGCACGCCGTGTATGGCCTGGCCGCCACGGGCGCGTACGAGGGGATCCGAAGGGTCCAGCGCCGGCTGTGACGCCGGATCGAGAGCCCGTTCGGGCGCCGGTGCTAGCGCGGCTTTGAGCGCTGAGTGGAGCGCCGGTTTGAGCGGCGGTGCCCGTGCCGCTTCGAGCGCTTTACTCCACCATCATCTCGCCCGCCGCCTCGGTATGGCCGCGGCGGAGCAGCAGCACGAGTGGGAGCGCCACCAGGAAGAGCGCCGTCACGAGCGCGAATACATGGTTGTACGCCAGCACGACGGCCTGCCGCATCACTTTGCCCTGCAGCAACGCGATGGCCCGCTGCGTCGCGGTGAAGCGGTCCGTCCCGGCACGCATCATCGCGCCCACGGCGGCGTCCAGCCACGCGCGGGTGTTGGCGTTTAGCATCGAGAGATGCGTACCGAGCACGGCTTGATAGCGGGCGGTACCCGAGGTGAGCTGCGTCGCCGCGATCGCGATGCCAACGCTGCCGAACACCTGACGCACCACGTTGTACAACCCGGACGCCGCCGTCATCTGCGCCGGCTCAATGTTCGCCAGCGCCGCGGTGCTCAGCGCCACGAAGATGAGGCTGAAGCCCACCCCCTGCCACAGTTGCGGCCAGAAGATGTCCCAGAATCCAACCGCCGTGGTGAGATGCGACAGCTCCCAAAAGGAGAACGCGCTCACGATGAGACCAGCGGCCACGAGGATGCGCGGGCCGAGCTTGTTGTAAAACCGTCCGCCGATCGGCATGACCACCGCCATCGCCAGACTCCGCGGCATGAGCGCCAGCCCGGACTCCATGGCCGGGTAGCCGAGCAGGTTCTGCAAGAACAGCGGCAGCAGAAAGAGACTGCCGTACAATCCCATGCCCAGCACGCCGCCCAGCGCGGTGGCCGACGAGAACGACGCGTTGTCGAGGATGCGAAGGTCGACCGCCGGATTGCGGATGGTGAGCTCCCGCCACACGAACGTCACCATGCCCACGATGGCAATGGCGCTGAGGGCGATGATCAATCCCGATTGGAACCAGTCCTTGGTTTCGCCCTTCTCGAGCATGAGCTGCAGCGCGCCCAAGCCGATGGTGAGCAGCGCCAGTCCGGCGAAGTCGATCCGCCCACGCTCGCGCTTGAGGTACCACGGATCCTGGATGAAACGGCTGACCAGCATCAGGTTGATGATCCCGATCGGCACGTTGATGTAGAAGATCCACGGCCACGAATAGTTGTCGGTGATCCATCCGCCCAGGGTGGGGCCGAACGCCGGCGCCAGCACGACGCCCATGCCGTAGATCCCCATGGCCATTCCCTGTTCCTCGGCGGGGAAGCTCTCGCGCAGGATGGCTTGCGACACGGTGATCAGCACGCCGCCGCCGGCGCCCTGCAGAATGCGGAAGATGACGATGACGCCAAGGCTATTCGCCAGCCCGCAGAGCATGGACGCCACCGTGAAGAGCACCACGCTGGCCATGTAGAAGTTCTTCCGGCCGAAGCGGGAGCTCAACAGCCCGGTGATGGGCATGATGATGACGTTGGACAGGATGTATCCCGTCACCACCCACGTGATCTGCTCGATCGTGACGCCGAGTGAGCCGCTCATCTCGGGGAGCGCGACGTTGACGATGCTCGAATCGAGTACGGCCATGATCGTGCCGGTCATCACGGACCCCGCCACCAGCCATTTGTGCGGCGCGGCGGATGGGCGCGCGGCCGCCGTTACCGCCGCGGGGCTACTCACCGTGGTCACAGGCGTTCCTTGGCGGAGCGGTTACTGGTGTGGGGGCGTGTCATGGTCGTTCGCGCGCGTGTCGTGCGGTTGATCATCGCCGCGCCGCTCGGTATCGTTCCCGCGACAGGGGCGTGAATCGGCACACGTGCGGCCGAGCCACGCTGCGTCGTTCGCCTTCACAACGAGGTTCCCATGCAGCATGTTCCTCGCGCGGCCGCTCTTCTCGTGGTCGCCGCCGCCGTGGCCGGGGCGGCCGCGTGCTCGCCCGACACGCGTATGCCCACCGAGCCCGCCGGCGTGGCATCCATGCCATTGGCCGCCAAGACATCCGTCGACAAGTTCACCTTCACGAACGTCACCTTTCCTGACGACACGCAGGGTAACATTGCCGCCGGCAGCAAGCACAACAACAAGGGTGATGTCACGGTGTGCGACTACTACACCGTGGGCTTTCAGGACTACCTGGGGCAGTTCCAGAGCGATGCCTTCAGCTCGTCGAATCCTGACGATGTGCTGGCGTTCTGTCTCGCCCACTATGCCGAGCGCCAATAGGTGACGGTGCGAGCCGCGGTGGCGTGGACGGTCGGGCCTCTCAGCGGCCGATCGTCCACGCCACCATGACTCCGTGCGCGGAGGGAGCCAGGCTCGACGGGAGCAGCCACTGGTCGAGGCGGTTGTGCGGATGGGCATGGTGCCATCGCTCCACTTCGAGCCCACTGAGCGTACCGATTCCCGCGCCCCCAATAACATCGCTCGCCCAATGCCGGTTGTTATACATGCGCGCGAGGCCCACCAGACCGGCGGTGGTGTAGAGCACCGGACGAAGCCACTTGGACGCGTGTGGCCACCATGTCGTCATCTCCTCCGCGGAGACCGTGGCAAACGCAAATGCGGCGGTGGCGTGTCCGGAGGGAAACGACGCAAACTGGCCGGAGGTGAAACCGCGTCCGGGCACGAGCTCGTCGGAATCGAGACCGCTGGCGGCGGGGCGCTCACGCCCCACCACGCCTTTGATGACGCCCGTGGCGACGCCGCTCAGCGCCACCGCCTCGAGGCTGCGTAGCCCGAGCGCGGCTAGATGCGGGTGACCGGTAAGCCGCCCCACGCCGAACGCCGCGGCGGTGAGCACCACGGAGCCCGGGTCGGCCAGCCACTGCACGCCACGCGAGGCCGTGCGCAGCGCCCGCGCGGCTTGCGGCCTGGGGTCCTGCAGTTCCTCGGCGAGCGCGTGATCCAGGGGGATTGCGGCGATCGTGCCGCCCAGAAACAAGAACGCCAGCCGCTCCTCACCGGCCCGGCTGCCCAGGATCGGGAGCGCGGTCCCGGCCGGGCGGACGGTGTCGGTGGGGAGCGCGGTGTTGGTGAGGCGCGCGGTGTCGCATGTCCATGGCGCACCGGGCGGAGCGATGAACCCGACGGCGTGGCCGCGCGGCGCGCTCGGCGCGGCGAGCGCAACCGGGTCGGCCCCCGGCGTCGGCGCGGCCAGCGGTGTCGGCTGGACGGTCTCTGTCAGCTGCGCCGTCTGTCTCACCTGTGCCGACAGCAGAACGGGCGCGGCGGCGGTCGCGTACACGGCCGCCGCGACCACGTGGGTCAGTGCGAGGCCGCGCGGGAGCATGCGGCGCCGACCGTCGTCACTCGGAACGATACTCCACACTTCCCGTTACCTCCCCCGCCCGTCCGGGCAGCGTGATGCGGGCCAACCGGCGTACGGGAATCTGATTGCGATCCGTGAGATGCTCTTTGCTGATCTCGCCGAGCGTGGCGAACCGGACGCCGTCATCGGACCAGGCCTGCAAGAGTTGCGCGAAGAGCGGGAGCATCATGGTGCCCTCGCCCTCGGTGTGGATGGAGTGCACCTCGGTGCCACGCACCGCGCGCCGGAAGAAATCTATCAGGTGCGCGGGGGTGGGACACGCGGGGGTGTTCACGATCTCGTCCCACGTGGGGAGGGTGGTGGGGACCTCCAGCGTGCGCAGGATGCGCGTGTGCACGGCGGGGAAAAATGGCGGCCCGCCGCGCGTGTCCGACGCGTACGACAGGTCGAACGCCTCCTGCACCAGCTTGGAGGCTGGCGTCGCGTGCCACCCCGGCGCGGCGGAGGCGTGCGCGCGCTGGCCGAAGATCTCGGCGAACTGGTCGTGCGCGGCCGTGTAATCGCGCACGATGGCCTCGCGGCTCATGCGGTCGAGGCGGTCGTGCCAGCGTACGTGATCCCATCCGTGGACGCCCACCTCATGTCCCGCGTCTCGTACGCTGCGGAGGAGTGGGGCGAGACGGCGGCCGATGTGCGGGGCAGGGAGCAACGTCCCGGACAACGCGGTACGCGGGCCGTACAGCGTGAGCGCGCGCGAGCGGAGCATCTTCCGCAGAAAGCCCTTGCGCGTGAACACGCGCAGCAGGGCCCGGCCCGAGCGGTCAGGGCCCAGCGTGAAAAAAAAGCTGGCGCGAACGCGTGCGCGATCGAGCGCGCGCAGCAGATTGGGCAGACCGTCGCGCGTGCCGACGAAGGTGTCGCAATCCACCTTGAGCGCCACGCGCCGCGTCTCCGGGAACGCGCGTGCTCCCGCGCTTTCCATCGGCGCGGCGGGCGAGGGCGTCACGGCCCCGGCGCGCGCGGACGTCCCGCGAGATAGAAATCGAGCGTCAGGCGGAGCGCCTGCTCGAGGTCGATCCTTGGCTCCCATCCCAGGATCTCCCGCGCGCGGCGGATGGACGGCACGCGCGTCATGATGTCCTGGTAGCCGCGCCCGTAATAGTCCTCGGAATCGACGGCCACCACCGGCGTCTGCTCGCCCACGTCCGCGTAGCCGGGATACGTGCTCACCATCTGCACCAGGCGGTCGGCCAACTCGGCGATCGAGATGTCGTTGGCGGGGTTCCCGATGTTGAAGATGCCGCCGTCGGCCCGACCGTCCGCGTTCACGAGAATGTGCATCAGCGCGTCGATGCCGTCCTCAATGTGGGTGAAGGAGCGACGCTGCCGCCCACCGTCCACCAGCTTGATCGGTTCCCCGTAGAGAATGTTGTGCAGGAACTGTGTGAGGACGCGCGACGAGCCTTCCTTGGGAGAGTCGATGTCATCCAGGTGCGGCCCAATCCAGTTGAACGGGCGAAAGAGCGTGAACTGCAGCCCTTGCTGCTGCCCGTACGCATAGATCACGCGATCCAACAGCTGCTTGCTGGCGGAGTAGATCCAGCGCTGCTTGTGGATGGGGCCGTAGACCAGCGGCGACGAGCCCTCGTCGAACTCCGCGTCGGGACACATGCCGTACACTTCGGACGTGGACGGGAAGACGACGCGCGTTCCGTAGCGCGCGCATTGCTTCACGATGCGGAGGTTCTCCTCGAAATCGAGCTCGAACACGGCCAGCGGGTCGCGCACGTAAGCGGCCGGTGTGGCGATCGCCACGAGCGGGAGCACCACGTCGCACTTCTTGATCTGGTACTCGATCCATTCCTTGTTGATGGCGATGTCGCCTTCCAGGAAGCGAAAGCGCGGATGCCCGAGAAACGGCTCGATCTTCTCGAGCGACATGTCGAGCCCGTAGACGCTCCAATCCGTCGTCGTGAGGATGCGAGCGGTGAGCGCGTTGCCGATGAAGCCGTTCACGCCCAGGATGAGCACTCTCATGTGGTGTGGGTGAGAGGAAGCGAGGAAAGGGAAAGCTGTCGCGCAACCGCGGCCCCATCCATCTCGGCCGCGCCATCCAGTTGCGCGCGGAGCACGCGCAGCCAGGTCCGGTCGCCGCATACCACGTGCAGTTCGGCACCCGCCACGCGCGCCGTGCCGGGCGCCGCGTCGCGCGGGGCGGGATCACCCACCCGCGTCTCCCACACGAGCAGGCGCTTTCCCACCACCGCCGTGAACGCCCCGGGGTACGGATGCGAGACGGCGCGCACCAGATCGTGGATCTCGCGTGCAGGCTGCCCCCACGTGAAGGCACCGTCGTCGGGACGCCGGCGGCCGAAGCGGGATGCCTGCGCGGCGTCCTGTGGACGGCGCGGTGCCGTGCCCGCGAGGAGCGCCCCGAGCTGACGGTCCAGGACGCGAACCGCGGCATCGCGCACGCGCTCCTGGACCACGCGCGCGGGATCATCGGGGCCGATGGGGACGCTCTCCTGATCCACGATGTCGCCCGCGTCAGCGCGTGGCACCATGACGTGCAGCGTGGCACCGGTGCGCGTCTCGCCGTGCAGCACCGCCCAGTTCACCGGCGCGCGCCCGCGATAGGCGGGGAGGAGCGAGCCGTGCATGTTGAACGCGCCCAGCCGCGGGAGTTCGAGCACTGCCGGCGGGAGCAGATGCCGATAGTAAAAGGAGAGCAGCAGCTCCGGCGCGAACGCTCGCAGTCGCTCCAACCCCTCCGGGTGCGACAGGCCGGCGTCGCGGACGACCGGGACGCCTCGCGAGGAGGCCAGGTCCGCGACGCTCGGAAACCAACGCGCCTCGAGCGCATCATCGGCATGTGTGTACACGGCGGCCACGTGAACGCCACGCTCCAGCAGCAGGGCAAGGCAGGCGTGTCCCACGTCCGAATAGCCGAAGACGACCACGCGTGGCGCGGTCACCCGCCGGCTCGGTGGACGGCGCGATCGTGTGGCCCGGGGGCCTCCGCCGAGGACGCGCCCGCCAACGGCGCGATGCGCGCGCGGCCGGGCACGGCCGGCACCTCGTACACCTCGCGGACGAGATAACGCGGCCGGCCGCGCACTTCCTGGTAGATGCGCCCAATGTATTCGCCCACGATACCCAACCCCGCCATCAGCACGCCCATCACCACGAACGCGAGCGCGAACAGCGTGAATACGCCCTCGGCCTCCGAGCGCCTCAGCAGCACGAAACGCCGCACCAGCAAGTAGCCGCCGAACAGCAGCCCGCCGCCGGAGACCACGAACCCCAACAAGGTGAACAGTTGCAGCGGGACCACCGAGAACCCCGTCATCAGATCGAAGTTGAGTCGGAACAGGCGATACAGCGAATACTTCGACGCGCCCCTCTGCCGCTCGGCGTGCGCTACGGGCACCTCGACCGGCCGCCGCGCGAACGACTGCGCAAGGGCCGGAATGAAGGTGGAACTCTCCTCGCACCGGTTGATGAGATCCACCACTTCGCGCGAATACGCGCGCAGCATGCATCCGTAGTCCGTCATCCGGATCCCGGTGATCCACGCCGTCACGCGATTCACCAGCCACGAGGCCGCGCGCCGGAAGAACGAATCGCGACGGTGCCGTCGGACGCCGCCCACGACGTCATGGCCGCGGTCCACCTGGGCAACGAGGGCAGGAATCTCCTCGGGGGGGTTCTGCAGATCGGCATCGAGCGTGACCACCATGTCGCCCAGCGCATGGGCAAAGCCGGCGAGAATGGCCGGATGCTGGCCGAAGTTGCGCGACAGCTCGATCACCCGTACCCGCCCCGGGTACTCGGCCGCGGCGGCGCGCAGCATCTCCAGGGAACGGTCGCGGCTCCCGTCGTCCACGAACAGCACTTCCACCGGGCGCTCCATGCGCATCACCACCGCCATGAGGCGCTGCACGAGGGCGGAAATGTTGCCCTCCTCGTTGTAGACGGGGATCACGATCGACACCGAGCCGCGGGCGGCGGGCTCGGCCGTGCTGGCGCCGGCCGCAGGGCTGCTCATCGCGCGAATTTCCCCGCCACGTCGTGGAGCGCGGCGATCACGTCGTCCTGGTCTGCCTCGCTGAGCCCGGGGAAGAGCGGGAGCGAGAAGATCCGGTCGGACACGAAGTGCGCCTCGGGAAAGTCGTCGGGACGCCACCCGAAGCGGTGCCGGTAGTACGCAAACTCGTGCACCGCCGTGTAGTGCAGCCCGGTGCCGATATTGCGCGCCTTGAGTTCCGCCATCACCCGGTCGCGGTCGATCGTGAGCGCGTTCGTGTTGACGAGCGGCGTGAACAGATGCCAGGCGTGTCGCGCCGGGTATGGAACCGCCTCGGGAAGAATGAACGCCTCCAGTTCCGCCAGCGCGCCCTGGTAGCGCACGGCCAGCCGGCGCCGCGCTTCGAGGAACTCCTCGAGGCGCGGCAGCTGATGAATGCCAAGCGCCGCCTGCATGTCCATCATGTTGTACTTGAATCCCGGCGCGGCGATGTCGTAGCGCGGCGTGCCCTCTTTGGCAAACCGTTTCCAGGCGCGCCGCTCCATGCCGTGGAAGATCAGCAACGGCACGCGTGCGGCCACCTCTTCGTCGGCCGACACTACCATGCCTCCCTCGCCCGTGGTGATGTTCTTGTTGGGATGGAACGAGAAGACCGAGGTGGTGGGAAACGAGCCGATGCGCCGGCCGCGGTACTCCGTGCCCACGGCGTGCGCGGCATCCTCAATGACGGCCAGCCCGTGTTCCTGGGCGAGCGCGAGCAGCGGATCCAGGTCGACTGGCTGTCCCACGTAGTGAACCGGGATGATGGCGCGCGTGCGGGGCGTGATCCGGCGCGCGACTTCCTCCACGCGGATCTGCAGCGTGCCGCGGTCGACATCCGCCAGGACCGGCGTCGCGCCGACGAGCACGATCAGGTTCACCGTGGCCGCGAACGTCAACGGGGTGGTGATGACTTCGTCGCCCGGCCCGATGCCATGCGCCAGCAGCGCCACGTGCAGTCCGGCGGTGGCCGATGACACCGCCGTCGCGTGCGCCGCTCCTACATAGTCGGCGAACATCGCCGTGAACCGCTCGACCTTGGGTCCGGTCGTGATCCATCCCGAGCGTAGCGACTCCACCAGCTCCGCGATCTCCTCGTCGCCGATGCTCGGGCGGGCGAATGGCAGGAACGTGTCGCGCACGGCGGATGGCGGCGGCAGACTCATTTATCGGCGTGGCTCGGCGGTTGAGGCGCGGTCAGCAGGGATGACGTTGGACACCAGATCGTACGTCGGGTGTCGGGCCAGGACGGTGACCGGTGTGTTGGAGAGCGCCTCGAAGCGACGCAGATCGCGAGCGCGCAGCGCCACTACTAACCGCTCTCCCGCGCTCCATCGGCGCCAGAACGCATCGCGCGTCCAGTACAGCGAATCCGGAAGCGGCCATGTCGATCCGAGCTCCCCCACATAGTTCGCGACGATGATGGGGTGGCGGAGCTCCCACGGGAAGCTCTGCGGGTAGGTGCCGTACGCCACGAGCGTGGCGCGCGTGTCGTGCGCGATGGCGCTGGCCAGCGGCGCGAGCGCGTTCTCGGAGCGCCCGGCTGCGAGACGGGGAAAGAAGAGCGTCGCCGCAAGGTACAGTCCCGCCCATCCGCCGGCGGCTCCGAGCCAGCCGCGGCGCTCTCCGGCCGGCGCGATGAACACCCCCAGCCAGCCGCCGGCCACGAGCGCGAGCGCACCGGCCACTGCCCAGCCGGTCGCTTCGTTCGCGGCGAGCTGTCCGCTGGCGAGTCCAAACCCCACGCCGCCGAGCGCCACCGCGGAGATCACGCTGGCGTACAGCCGCAGTGTGCGCCGCGTGCCGGAGGGCTGACGCACCAGCCATCCGCCCACCAGCGCGGCCGCCGCCGGCATGGCGGGTAGAATGTACGGCACAAGCTTGGAATGTGACAGCGAGAAGAACACGAGGATGACCAGGAACCAGAGCGCGAAGAACAACGTGTCCGCGTGCTCCGCGAACGTCTCCCGGCGCCACGGGCGCAGCAAGGCGAACGCGCGGGGCAGGAGAAATGTCCACGGAAGAAACCCCACCAGAACCACACCTACAAAGTAGTAGATCGGTCCCGGGCGCGACGCTTCCGCGGTGGCGAACCGCGCGAGATGTTCGTGCACGAAGAAAAACCGCCAGAACCCGGGATTCCGCTGCTCGACGAGCACGAACCACGGAACGGCCAGCAGGAGAAAGACCACGGGCGCGGGGGAGAGGAGGAGCTCGCGCACGCGCCGCCATCGTCCCACCAGGGCGACCCAGAGCAGGAACACGAGTCCGGGAAAGACCACGCCGATGAGCCCCTTGCTCAGCGTCGCGAGTGCCGCCCCTGCTCCGATGAGCACGAGCGCACCGGTCGCGGAGCGCCCCTCCTCGCGCGCCCGCACGAACGCACGAACGGCAAAGAACGTGAGCGCGAGCGTGAACGACAAGACGCCGTCGGTGAGATTGACCCGTCCCAGCGCAAAGACCAGAGGGCATGACAGAAATGCGGCGGCCGCCCACCACCCCCACGCGCCCGCGGCCGTCGCGCCCAGGCCGACCACCAGCAGCAACGCGGTGCCCACCGCCGCCAGTCGGGTGGGGAGACGCGCCGCGAACGGCGTCTCGCCGAACACGCGCATCGAGAGCGCGTTGGCCCAGTAGAGGAGCGGGGGCTTCTCGAAGTACACCGCCCCGTTCAGGTGCGGCGTGATGTAGTCGCCGGTGGCGATCATCTCGCGCGGAATCTCCGCGTAGCGCGGCTCATCCGGCGAGACGAGCACCGCGCCGTGCACATCCACGAACAGCAGCAGCGCAAGCAGGATCGTGAGCAGCGCGACTGCGAACCGGTCGGTCATGCGGGAGATCGGAGGGCGAATGGTCGGTCGACCGCGTCCACAGCGCCGGGCGGCCGCGGGACGTCGTATTCTACATGGCGCATACGGGTTGGACCACCCGCAGTGCGCGGCCGTCGGCGCCGTGCCATGGCCGCCGTGTTAGCGATTCTTCATCCGCCGGCTTAGCAAAGTCTTACAGGACGTGACCGCCGCAACCCGCGGCGCCCGTGTCGATTGCGCGTCCCGCGCTGACGCGCGCGACGCTCGCTCGTCTCTGCCGCGAAGAGAAGGACGAGAACTCGGCTCCCGCCGAGATGCGGCCTCCAGGCGTACCCCATCAGCACCGGAGCGATCGATGAGCGAGGACCCTCAAGCGGGGACACGGAGCCGCACACCGTGGAGTGACCGCTGGCTGCTGGACGCGTTCCGCGAGCGCGGACACCCCGCCGTCGATCAGCTCAAGCCGGCGCCCACGGCCTGGGAGGCATTCGAGGCCGCCGGTGTCTCGTCGGAGGAGCTGATTCGCGTGGCGTGCGACCTCTCGCGCTGCGCGCGCGCCGATCTGTCCGCGGTGAGTGAACAAGAATCGCGACTGCTCGCACGGGCGCTCGCCGAGCGCTACGGCATCGCGCCGGTGCGCGTGAACAATGGGGCGCTCGAGATCGCGACCGCCAATCCGCTCGGGCAGCACGTGGAGCGCGACCTGGCCTTCGCCTGTGCGCGACGCGTGCGCCTCACGGTTGCGAGCCCGCTCGAGATTGCGGCGGCCCGGACGCGCATCTACGGTGGGAACGGGATGGAGCTCGACGGCCCACGACTCCAGTGGGCGTCGCAGGAATCGTCCGGCGCGCCGACCACCGCACCCACCCGAGGCGCGGCAGTGGATACGCTGAACGCCATCGTGACCGACGCGTTCGATCAGCGCGCGAGCGACATCCACTTCGAGCCCATCGACGGCGAGATGCTCGTCCGCTTCCGCGTCGACGGCGTGTTGCACGACGTCTGCCGCGTGCCGAGCGATGTGGCGCCACTGCTGATGAACCGGCTCAAGGTGGCCGCGGGTCTCGACATCGCTGATCGGATGCGGCCCCAGGATGGCCGTGCCTCCACGATGTTCGACGGACGGAGCATCGACCTGCGCGTTTCCACGCTTCCGCTGGGAAGCCGGTTCGAGAAGGCGGTCATCCGCGTCCTCGACGGCGCCGCGACGACCTCCCAGCTCGCCGCGTTGGGCTTTACCGCCGGTGAGACGCACCGGCTCCATCAACTCCTCGCGCAGACCGAAGGGATGGTGCTCGTCACCGGCCCCACCGGCTCGGGCAAGACGACGACGCTGTATTCCGCGCTGCAGCACGTGCACTCGCGCGAGGTGAACATCGTGACCGTCGAAGATCCGGTCGAGTATCGCCTCGAGGGCATCAATCAGGTGCAGGTGTCGGACAAGGCCGGGCTCACGTTCGCCGCCGCGCTCCGTTCCATCCTCCGGCAGGATCCGGACGTGGTGCTCGTGGGTGAGATCCGCGATGGGGAGACGGCCGGGATCGGGGTGAAGGCGAGCATGACGGGTCACCTGGTGCTCTCTACCCTGCACACCAACGACGCGCCCTCGGCCGTGGGCCGGCTGCTCGACATCGGCGTCGACGCCGGGGCGCTCTCCGGTGCGCTCAAGGGCGTGGTGGCACAGCGCCTCCTGCGGCGGTTGTGTACGGAGTGTAACGCCCCCACCGCGTTGGCCGACTTGCCGCTGGACCAGCAGCAACTGCTCATCGGACGTGCCACCGAGGGACTTCGGCGGGCGGTGGGCTGCCAGGCCTGTCGCGGCACCGGCTACCGCGGCCGGATGGTGGTGGCCGAAGTGCTGGTGGTCACGCCCGACATGCAACAGGCGATCGCGCACGGCGCGTCGACCGACGAGATCGCTGACATCGGCCGGCGCAACGGGATGCATTCGCTGTGGGAGGCGGGCTTGGAGCGCGTGCTGTGTGGGGCGACGTCGCTGCACGAGCTGTTGGACAACGTGGCCGCGCCCATCCAGGACTGCTCGGCGAATCAGAGCGACGTCGATGCGCTGCTCGATCAGATCCTGCGTCCCAAGGACGCCGTCACGACACCAGCGGCCGTTGCCCGTGCGCCCGCCCCGCCCATACCGACGATCGTCCCCGGGGCGGGCGGCGCTCCCGCGGTGCCGCGCGCGCGGAACGCGCCGGAACCATCGCGCGCCGATGGACCGCGCGTGCTCCTGGTCGACGATGACCGGACGCGCCGGCGCGCATTGCGCGAGGCGTTTGAGGCCGCCGGTGCCTCGGTGCTCGAAGCCGCCGATGGCGAAGCCGCGCTTTCCTACGCGCGACGGCTCGCCCCCGACGTGGTGGTGACGGAGATCGCCCTGCCGCGATTGGACGGTCTGGCGCTCGTCCAGACGATCCGCGGCGACATGGCGAGCGCCGTCGTCGTGGTGTACACGGAACAGACGGACGAGGCGCTGCTCGCGTGGGCGCGCGAGCTGGGTGCGAGCGATGCCGTCTGCTCGCGCGCGGAAGAACCCGCCGCGTTCACGGTCCGCGCGCTGGCGCTCGTCCCGCCCAGGTTCGCGCCACGGCTCGTTGCGGGCGGCTGAGCACGCGCGATCGGCATCACGCCCGCGCACACACACGTCACGTGCATGGCCCCTGTCGCCCTCCGCGACAGGGGCTATGTTACATCAGTGGGCACCACCTGCCAGTGTCGGGGCACGACCCGCCCCACTGCGCGTGCCCCTCGCCACTCACCGCCATCCTCGATCCAAGGAGGGTTCTGGATGCAACGGCTTGCCGCCGCGCTCGCCACCGCGCTGTGTCTGCTCGCTGTGCCGCTCGCGGCACAGGAGCCGGGGCACGTCGCCGTGCAGACCGACACGCTCGACAACGGGCTCACGCTCATCCTCTCGCCGGATCATTCGGCGCAGGTTGTGGCCGTGGATCTCTGGTACAACGTGGGCTCACGCAACGAGGTTCGCGGCCGCACGGGGTTCGCGCATCTGTTCGAGCACATGATGTTCCAGGGCTCTGAGCACGTGAAAAAGGCCGAGCATTTCCAGCTCGTACAGCGCGCGGGCGGAAACATGAACGGCAGCACCGCCGAAGACCGCACCAATTACTTCGAAGTGCTCCCGTCCAACCGGCTCAACCTCGGACTCTGGCTCGAGGCCGACCGTATGCGCTCCCTGGCCGTGACCGACTCCAACTTTCACAACCAGCGCGAAGCGGTAAAAGAAGAACGCCGGCTGCGCGTCGACAACCAGCCGTATACGCGCGCCCTGTTCGAGGATGCGTACGCGATTTACGACTCGTCCACCTGCTTTCCGTACGCGCACTCGGTCATCGGCTCCATGACGGATTTGGACGCCGCAGAGACGCAAGACGTTCGCACCTTCCACGACCTGTACTACGCGCCGAACAACGCCACGCTCACCATCGTCGGCGACTTCGATCCCGCGCAGGCTCAACAGCTCGTGCGCCAGTACTTCGGGGGCATTCCGCGCAGTCAGAAGCCGCCGCCGGTGGAGTGTGCGCCCAAGTTGAACACCGGGCAGATACGCCGCCACGAGACGGATGCCAAGGCCACCCTGCCAGGGGTCTTTCACGTCTACCGGGTTCCCGCGTACGAGTCACCCGACTATCCCGCACTGGAGCTCCTGAGCACCATTCTCGGTCAGGGACAGAGCTCGCGTTTGAACGTGCGGCTGGCGCGCGACGCCAAAGCCGCGGTCGCCACGCAGGTGCTGCTGAACCCGTTCGGCCCGCGGCGCGGACCGGGGCTGTTCTTCGCGTTCGCGATCGCGAATCAGGGCGTCGCCATCGACTCAGTGGACGGGCTACTCACGGCCGAGATTGCGCGGGTCGGACGCGAGGGTGTCACCGACGAAGAGCTCGCGAAGGCCAAAAACCAGTATCGCTCGAGTACGATCAATGATCGCCAGCAAGCGCTGAACGTCGCCGAGTCGATCCAGACCGCCAACATGTTCCTGGGCGATCCGAACGACATCAACAGCGACCTCGCCCGCTACATGAAGGTCACCGCCGCGGACGTCAAGCGCGTGGCGGCCACCTATCTTCAGCCTGACAATTCCCTCGTTCTCATCGTGACCCCGGAGGCCACGCCGTGACGCGTATCCCGGCTCTTCTCGCCTCGCTTCTGCTGCTCGCGTCGGCCGCGGCGCCGACCTGCGCCACGGCCCAGGGCTTTCCGCCCAAGCCACCGCCACCAGGTCCCATTCAGCCAGCCAAGTTTCCCCCGTTCCAACAGGTCACGCTCCGCAACGGGATGCGCATGGTGCTCGTCGCGAGTCACGACGAACCCGTGGTCTCGATCTCCGTGTCCGTCCCCGCTGGCTCCAAGTACGATCCTGCTGGCAAGGAAGGGCTGGCCGACATGACAGCGTCGCTCCTCACCAAGGGAGCGGGAAGCCGGACCGCCGAAGAATTCGCCAGCACGATCGAAGGCGTGGGCGGCCGCATTGCCGCGGTAGCGGGGTCGGACTTCCTCACGATCTTTGCCGACGTGCTCGCTCCCGATGCCCCGTTGGCGTTCCAGCTGGTGTCGGACGCCGTGATGCGTCCCACCTTCCCGGACAAGGAGATCGAACTCGAGCGCACGCAGGAATTGTCGTCGTTGCAGCTCGAGCTGTCGCAGCCGGCCTCGCTGGCGTCGCGCTTCTTCGAGGAAGGCCTGTACGGCAAGGGCGCGTACGGGCGCTTTTCCACCCCGGCGACGGTCAAGGGCCTCACGCGCGCGGACCTCACGGCGTTCGAGCAGGCGCGACTCCGGCCCAAGGGGGCGCTGCTCGTCATCGCTGGCGATCTCACGCTCGACCGCGCGCGATCGCTCGCCGAGCAGGCGTTCGGCGGCTGGACGGGCGCCCCGGCGTCGAGTCCCACGTTCGCGCCGCCTCCGCCGCGGCACAGCACTGCCATCCTCCTCGTGCACCGGCCGGGATCGGTGCAGTCGAACATCGTGGTCGGCAACACCACCTTCCTGCCCACGGATCCACGCTGGTACCCGGCCGTGGTGGCGAACCGCATCCTCGGTGGCGGTGCCGACGCCCGGTTGTTCCTCATCCTGCGCGAGCAGAAAAGTTGGACGTACGGCGCGTACTCCAACCTCGATCGGCCGCAGGGCGTGGGATACTTCCAGGCCACCACCGAGGTGCGCACCCCGGTCACCGACTCGGCGCTCGCGGAGATGATGCATCAATTGCGGCGGATCCGCAGCGAGATGGTCCCGGACAGCGAGCTCACGAACGCCAAGAATTCGCTCGTTGGCCAGTTCCCGCTCACGATCGAAACGGCCAACCAGGTCGCGTCGGCGGTCACCAACGCGCTCCTGCTCGGGTTGCCGCCAGACTATCTCACGATGTACCGCACGCGCTTGGCCGCCGTGACCGCGCAGCAACTGCGCGATGCCGCGCGCTTCATCGTACGCCCCGATTCCGCCTTCATCGTGGTCGTGGGCGATGGATCCAAGATCTACGACGGGCTCAAGCGCGTCGCACCCGTCCGCATCGTCGACGTGCATGGCAAGCCGGTCACGCCGGGTGAGCTGACCGCCACCGCCAGTCCACTCACGCTGGACACCGCCGCGCTCACGGCGCGCACGGACAGCTTTTCGATCCTGGTGCAAGGGCAGCCATTCGGGTACCAGTCAGGCACATTGACCCGAACGGCGAACGGCTATCAGTACGTGGAGCACACGGAGATCGGACCGGTGTTGCAGCAGCAGAGCACGATCACCTTTTCCCCAACCGCCGCTCTGCAGCAGATCACGTCGGAGGGAAAGCTGCAGGGACAGCAGATCACGTCGAACATCACCGTCACCGGCGGTCACGCCAAGGGGTCGGCCACCGTTCCGTCTCCGCAGGGGCTCCACGACGTCGCGACGGACACAGACGTACCGCCGGGCACCATCAACGACAACGTGCTGCGGGCCATCATCCCGGCGCTTCCGTGGGGGCCGAACGCCAAGTGGACCGTGCCGGCTCTGGACGAATCGAAGGGCGCGGTGCAACCATTCACCATTTCCGTCGACACCACTGAATCGGTGACCATGCCGAGCGGCGACGTCCAGGCGTATCGCGTTACCGTCACGGGAGGCGAGCAGCCGCTCACGCTGTGGGTGAGTGTGGCGAAGCCAAACGAACTGCTGAAGGTGACGGTAGCCGGCGCGCCGATCACGTACATCCGCGCCCAGTGAGCGAGACGCTCCGCTACACCGGATAGAGGCGGGGCGGTGAGACAGCACGGCCGTCAGCTCGCGTCCCCAGACGCCGAGCTGACGGCCGTGCGGCGTCTGGTGCTGGAGTACGGCTGGAATGCGACGGCGTTTCAGATCGTGAACCCGGGTATCCAGCACTGGTTCTATCCGGCGCCGGAGAACGCGGTGGCGGTCGTGGGGTTCGTGCGCCGGGGTGGCGTCCGCGTGGTGGCCGGCGCTCCGGTGTGCGCCGCGGCGTTGCTGCCTGAGGTGGCGCAGGCGTTCGAGCGCGATACGCTCGCATGCCGTGAGCGCGTGTGCTACTTCGGTGCCGAAGACCGGTTGCGCGCCACGCTCGCGCTTGGCCCGCCCCGCGCCACGCTGCTCCTGGGTGCGCAGCCGGCGTGGAATCCTGCGCATTGGCCTGCCATGCTGCAACGCCGCGCGTCCGTTCGCGCGCAGTTGAACCGCGCGCGGAACAAGGGGGTGGTGGTGGAGCCCTGGCCGGTGGACGAGGCCACGGACCATCCAGAGCTCCGCCGGTGTCTGGGCGAGTGGCTCGACACGCGCGGGCTGCCGCCCATGCATTTCCTCGTCGAGCCAAACACGCTTCACCGACTGGAAGCGCGGCGCGTGTTCGTGGCACGCCGCACCGGGCGCGTGGTAGCCTTTCTGCTCGCATCGCCCATTCCGTGCCGATCCGGGTGGTTGGTGGAGCAGATCGTGCGTGGCCGCGACGCCACCAACGGCGTCTCCGAGCTCCTCATCAATGCGGCCGTGCGCGCCGCGGCGCACGACGGTTCCACCTACATCACGCTCGGCCTGGCGCCCCTGTCACGGCATACGCCGCAGTCCGTATCGGCCGACACGCGGTGGCTCCGGATGCTGCTCGCCTGGCTGCGCGCCCACGGGCGGCGGTTCTACAACTTCAATGGATTGGACGCGTTCAAGTCCAAGTTCCATCCGGAGCGATGGGAGCCAGTATACGCCATCGCCTCCGAGCCGCGCTTATCCCTGTCTACGCTCTACGCCGTCGCCGCGGCGTTCACCGGAGGATCACCGGTGGTGCTCGGCGCGCGGGCCATCACGCGCGCGGCGCGACAGGAGCTGTCGTGGCTCCGCGCGCGTGCGCACCGGGCGCTCACGCGCCCTTCGGCGGCTCGTCCGCGCGCGCGCGCCCGCGGCGCCACACGGGCCAGGCCAGACTGAGCCCGCGCTCGGCCAGCGTGGCCGCCGCCAGGCGCTCTGCCTGGGCGGACAGGAGATCACTGCGCGACACGATCCCCACCATGCGCTCCGGCGCGCCGCGGTCCACGACGGGCAGGCGTCCCACGTGCGCCGTCAACATGAGGTCCGCCGCCTCTCGAAGGGTGGTGTCGTCGAACGCCACGGCCGGTGGGCCCGACACCAGGTCGCCTACGCACCGCGCGCCCGCCGCCTGGCCGCCCATAATGAGGCGGCGCGTCACGAGTCCGCACAGCCTCCCCTGCGCGTCCACCACGGGGTATCCTTGATGTCCGGCGCCGTGCGCGCCGCTCGCCATCCAGCTCCGTGCCTCGTCGAGCGTTTGCTCGCGCCGGAGCGCCACCACGTCGCGTGTGGCGACGTCCGCCACGCGCATGCTCGATAGCACATCGACCACGTACTCGGTGCGCACCGTCGCACCGCGTCGCGCCAGCTTGGCGGTCATGATCGAGTGCCGCGACAGCAGGAGCGACACGAGGTACGCCGCGCTGCCGCCCGCCAGGAGCGGGAGGAGACCGGCAGGCTCGCGCGTCGTCTCGAACACAAACACCACCGATGTGAGTACGGCGTGCGACGCCCCCGCGAACATGGCGGCCATTCCGACCAGCGCCGACAGGCGGGGATCGACACCGAGCCAGGGCGCCGCGGCTACGGCCGCGGTGCCGAGGAGCGCCCCAAGCGCGCCACCCAGCGTGAAAAGCGGGGCGAGTGTACCGCCGGACGTGCCGCTCCCGAGCGCGATGCTCCAGGAGACGAACTTCAGCACGAGCAACAGGAGCAGGGTGCGCCCAACGATGCTTCCAGCGAGCACGCCCTGGATGTTGCCGTAGCCGACGCCGAGCGTGCGCGGCGCAATGTATCCCACGACTCCCACCGCCAGGCCGCCGATGGCTGGCCACCACATCCAGTGCACGGGCAGCCGCTCGAAGCCATCCTCCACCCAATACACGGAGGCGGTGACGGCGACCGCCACCGCACCCATCAACGCGCCGAGCGCGGTGTACGCAACGAGCGCGGCCGACGAGGGTTGCGCGAGGTGCGGCATGGCGAACATGGGCGCCGTTCCGGCGAACGGTATCCGCGCTGCCGCGGAGGTGGCGGCGGCGAGTGCCACCGGAATAAGCGAGCGGGCGCGGTACTCGAACAGCAACAGCTCCACGGCGAGCAGCACGGCCGAGATAGGACTGCCGAACGTGGCTGCCATGCCCGCCGCGGCGCCGGCGGCGAGCAGGATCTTCCGCTCGTCTGCCGTGATGGACAGCGCCTGACCGACGAGCGATCCCAACGCTCCGCCGCTGGCGATGATCGGGCCTTCGGCGCCGAACGGGCCGCCGGTACCGATCGCAATGGCCGCCGAGAGCGGTTTGAGGAACGTGACGCGCGCGGGAATGCGGCTGCCCGCAAACAGAATGCGCTCCATGACCTCTGGAATGCCGTGCCCGCGGATGGCTGCCGAGCCATAGCGCGCCATCACGCCCACAATGACGCCGCCCACCACCGGCACCGCGATGGTGAGCGCACCGAAGACGGCCGTGGTGGGGGCGGAAAACGCGGTGGAGATGCGGCCGTAGAAGCTGAGGTTGGTGATGAGGCCGATGAGTCGCGTGAGGATCTGCGCGATGACTGCGGCCCCGAGCGCGACCACCACCGCGACGGCCGCGAGCGCCACGTCGCGCAGTGCCACGGTGGGTCGCTCGTCGGGAGCACGCACCGCGTCGAGCGCGGGCGCAAGCGATGGTGCGACCGGAAGGGTGCCGGTGCCCTCTTCGGGTGCTGGCACCACGTCAGCCACGGCGGCGTCGCGCCTGGCTTCCGCGGCCGCCGTCCTCGAAGAAGAGCGCGGCTGGCGACGGCAAGCGTGCAGCTGCCAGCCACTGCTCCAGCGCGCGCGCCAGGCTGGCGACCCGGCGTGGCTGCATCGCGGTGAGGCCGGCCACCAGGCGTGCCTGAGCAGTGGTCGGCGCGCGACGCAGCAGGGCTGCTCCCGCGTCGGTGATCTCCAGGTGGACGCGTCGACGATCGTCGGGCGCGCGCGTGCGGCGCACCAGGCCGCGCTGCACGAGTCGTCGGACGACGACCGAGACCGAGCTCTGATGCGTGACGGTGCGTGCGGCGAGCTCGTTCACGGAATCCGCGGGCTCGCGCGCAAGTTGTTGGAGCACGAACAACTGCGCCCCGCTGATGCCGATCGTGCGTTCCACGTCGCGTGCGGAGCGGTGGAGCGCGTGCACGATGCGGCGAACGGCGTCCATCACACGCGGGGCGGCGGTGGATTGGTCGGGTCCGGCGCGCGCGCGGGCGCGCGGGCGCGTGGCAGGGGGCGATCCATGGGGGCCCATGGAATCACGCTACGCGGCGCGGCGGCTGCGGGCAAGGGGCCGACCGCCCGCGTGCCGCGACCGCCCGCGCCGCGACCCCCCGTGCGCCGTGCCCGGGGAGGGAATGGATCGTGCGCTCTTGAGGCGGCGCCATCACGGGAGAGGACGATGCATGCAACGAACGGGACGACCATGCGCGGAGCGCTCGTCGACGGGTTGGTGGCCGGTGCCCTGGCCACCTGGATCATGGGCAAGGCCACGACAGCGCTCTACGCGCGCGAGGACCGAGCGGCCAAGCAACGCGAAGAGAACGCACGCCACGGCGTCACCGCCTACGCCGCGGCCGCGGAGAAAGTGGCACACGCCGCCGATACGTCGCTTTCCGAGCAGGAGCGCTCCAGCGCGGGAAGCGCCATCCACTGGGCACTTGGCGCGGGGGCGGGCGCGGCGTACGCGCTGATGAGACGTCGCTTTACCGCCGTCGATGCGCTGCACGGTCTCGCATTCGGAGCGGCCTTCTGGCTGCTCGTCGATGAGCTGGCCACGCCCGCGCTGGGGCTTACGTCCGGGCCCACGGCGTTTCCGTGGCAAACGCACGCGCGCGGCCTCGCGGGGCACCTGGTGTTTGGGGCCACGGCAAGCGCCGCCCTCTCGCTTCTCGAGCCGGCCGCGTGACCACGCGCATGCGCCATCCCGGTGCGACCGCCAAGCGACGCGACGCGGCCGCTACGAACGGGCGCGACGCGGCGGCCGTGCCGGTCGAGGCGCTGGCCGTGGAGGCGTACACCGTTCCCACCGATGGGGTGGAGTCCGACGGTACCCTCGTGTGGACCGAGACAACCATGGTGGTGGTGCATGCCGCCGCGGGGGGATGCACCGGTCTCGGGTATTCGTACGCCAATGCCGCGACCGCGCGTGTGATCCAGGACCACCTGCGGTCGGTCGTCGAGGGGTGTGATGCCATGGACGTCCCCGGTATCTGGCACGCCATGCGTCATCGGATCCGAAATCTCGGACGCCCCGGCGTGGTGTCGATGGCGCTCTCCGCCGCCGATACCGCACTGTGGGACCTCAAGGCACGGTTACTCGAGCTACCGCTCGTCGCACTGCTCGGCGCCGTGCGCAGCGGCATCCCGGTGTACGGGAGCGGCGGCTTCACGTCGTACACGCGCGAGCGACTGCAGCAACAGCTGGCCGGCTGGGTGGAGCAGGGGATCAGCCGCGTCAAGATGAAGGTCGGGCGCGATCCCGCGGCAGATCGCGTGCGCGTGCGGGCCGCGCGCGAGGCCATCGGGGAGGAGGCCGAGCTGTTCGTCGATGCGAACGGCGCCTACGACCGCAAGCTCGCGCTCGCACAGGCCGAACAGTTCGCGGAGCAGGGGGTGACGTGGTTCGAGGAACCCGTCTCGTCCGACGACGTCGCGGGCCTCCGCCTCATGCGCGATCGCGGACCGGGGGGAATGGAGATCGCGGCGGGCGAGTATGGATACGATCTCTTCGCGTTCCGGCATCTACTCGATGCCGGTGCGGTGGACGTGCTGCAGGCAGACGTGACGCGTTGCGGCGGCATCACCGAGCTGCTGCGCGTGGACGCGCTGTGTCAGGCGCACGCCATGCCGCTGTCCGCTCACACCGCGCCGGCCATCCATCTGCACGCCGCCTGCGCGGCTCCCGCCATGCGGCACCTGGAGTACTTCTACGATCACGTGCGGATCGAGCACATGTTCTTGGACGGTGTACAGGAGCCGGTGGACGGCGTTCTCGTCGCCGACCGATCGCGCGTCGGTAACGGCCTCGTGTTCAAGCGCGCCGACGCCGCGCCGTACCGCGTGTGACCCTGCGCCTGCGTCCGCAAGCTCGGCGCGGCCCAGCGGGAGGTGGCGCTACGTCCCGCGGCCACATGCCGTCGCGCCCGCGCGCGCTCTCGCCGGTTGCTCGGACGCAGGCGGCTCCGGCGTGGGGTGCTCCGGCGCCGGTTGCTCCGGCGCGATCTACCCCGGCGCCGGCTGTGTGCGCTGCTCCGCCGGCGTGCGGCGGTGCCGCGTCGCAACGCGCAACGTGCTGAGCACGATCACGCCCGCGCCCAGAATCGTGAGTGCCCCCGGGATCTCGTGGAAGAACAGCACGCCCCACGTCGCGGCGAACAGCACCTGAAGGTAGCTGATGGCCGTCGCGCGTCCGGCCGGCTCGAGCTGCAGCCCACGCGTCATGTACACCTGCGCGATCTGGGTCGCGATGCCAATGCCGAGTAGCGCTCCCCACTCCCACGCCGTGGGCCATTGCCAGCTCGTGATCACCGCCGGCACCGCCAACGGAACCGTCACGAGGGGAAAGTAGAAGACCACCACCAGCGGGTTCTCGGATGTCCCCATGCTGCGCACCGTGACATAGGCGCTGGCGCTGAACAGCGCACCCGCCAACGCAATGCCCACCTCCCACAGCGGAAGCGACGCCGCCGCTCCGAACAGGAAACCCGGACGCGCCACCAGGAGAACCCCCACCAGGCTGGCGATCACCGACGCGATCTCGCCGCCGGAGAGGTGCTCACCCAGCACGAGCGCGGCGAGGACAGCCGTGAAGATGGGGTTCGTGTACTGCAGCACCGTGGCGTCGGCGAGCGGCAGATGCACGATGGCGAAATAGAAGCACATGAGCGCGAGAAAACCGAACACGCCACGGAGGACGAGCCGGCCACGATGCTGCCCCCACGGGGAGATGCCGGCGCGGCGCAACAGCGCCACCGAGAGCACGAGTGTGACGACGGCGCGCACGAGCACGATCTCCGTGCTGGCCAAATGCTCGCCGGCCAACTTGACGAGCAGGCTCATGATGCTGAACCAGAAGGCGCCGTACGCCATGTAGCGCAGTCCGGGAGGAACGCGCCGCGCTCTGTCGATCACGAAGGTCCGCACCATGTCGCGCGGAAAGATATCACGCGCGGTGCGCGCGCGGCGGGGCCCTCCAGCGTGGGGCTACCGCTCGAGCTCGAGCTTCATCGACAGGAATGCCATCAGGTCCTTGAGCGTTACGACTCCGAGCAGATGCTCCCCCTCCGCCACCAGCATGCGTGAGCGTCCGGTGCGTCGCATCCGGGTCATGGCCTCCATGGCGTCGAGCGTCGGGGGGATGGTATTGGACGGCGCACAGGCACTCGCCAGCGCGCCCACCGTGGTCGTCGCGCGCGCCTCCGCCGGCACGTCTTTCACCTGGGCCAGGGTGACGCAGCCCGTCAGCCTTCCTCCGTCGACCACCACCGGGTACAGCTTGTGGTGAAATCGATAGACGTACTGCTCCACCAGCTGCTGAACGGAGATGTCCGGCGCGACCGTCACAGGCTCGGCCGACATGAATCGGCTCACCGGCTCCCCTTCGAGGGCGCGGCGCAGCAGCACGTACTGGTACGACGACGCCGCGGCACTGCGCAGGAAGAGCCCAATGAGCGCGAGCCACATTCCGCCAATGAACTCGCCCCGAAGAATGCGCAGCACGCCGATCACGATGAGCAGGATGCCGAACGCGCTCCCGACGGCGGATGCCACCCGGGTGGCCCACCGCAAGTCCTTTTTCCAGCTCCAGAGGGCGGCACGCAGCATCCGTCCGCCGTCCAGTGGAAAGGCGGGGATGACGTTGAAAACAGCGAGTACGAGATTGAGGCCGCCCAGGTACGCCAAGACGGCACGGATCGCCAGCGGGAGCGCCGTGCCGCCCACGTGCGCCACGACCAGCAGCACGCCCCCCAGGATGACACTCGTGAGCGGCCCCGCGCCGGCCATGAGAAACTCCGACCTGGCGCTCGGCGGCTCCGCGTCCATCTCGGCGATCCCGCCAAAGATGAACAGCGTGATGCCCCGCATGGGGATGGCAAAGTGCCTTGCCACCACCGCGTGGAAGAACTCGTGCACCACGATCGACACGAACAACCCCACCGCGCCGGCAGCGCCCATGGCCCAGTAGGTCGACCGTGCCAGGCCGGGCGCCTGCAGCGGAAACACCCCCACGGCAAAGGACCAGGTGACCAGGAGCGCCAGAATGAGCCAGCTGGGATCCAGCCGTATGGCGAAGCCGGAAAAGGTGAACAGGTGAATTGGTTTCCCGAACATACTTTCCCCCGTCAGACGGGACGTCCGAAGATCGTGCGCGGGATCGTCCGTGCGGGTGCACGCGCCCGCACGCCGGCGGCACTGGACCGTCGTCGCCGGATCACCGGTTATCTTCCCGGCGCGCATGGGACGTGCCGCGCGCCATTGCGATCGTCCTCGCCGCATGGCATTGTGTGGGCGCAGAGCGAAAGCCGGTCCGCTGCGTTGCCGCGGATCCCGGTGCCGAACGAGCGCAAGGGAGTTGACGCCATGGGATTCACACTGCGCGTATGCCAGCTCTCAGAATGTGCCATCGGCCGGAGACCGGCGCCAGGGCGCGGTCACCGGCCGATGCTCGGTTGCCGGCAAACGCCAGGATCTCGCGGCGCGATCACCGTCGCACCGCCGTCACGGCTCACTCGGCGATCGCGTACCCCGACAGGTGGCCGGTGGCGAAGATCACGTGCTCCGTCCGCCGGTCGTCAAAGCTTCCCATCAGTTGCAACGGCGTGTTCGTGCTGCGATCGATGAACCACGCGGCCAACGAGGTCGCCGGGATGGCGCCATCCGGACAGCGGCTGTAGTCGACGGCCACCAGCACGGGCGTCGCGAACGTGAAGGTGTCGAATCCGTCCGCGGAGATATCGACCACGAGGTCCGGCGACGCTGGCACCGTAATGGTGAAGCGCGTGTCCTGCGACACGGCACCGCGCGGGATCACGACCACGTTGCTGCCGACCGTCAGCACGCCGCCGGCGCTGCCAATCGTGGCGCTTGCACTCTGTGGCGTCGCGGAGGGACATTGCAGGAGCGTGGGGGTGGAGGAAACGCTGGCCGTGGCCCGCAGTACGCCGCCCGCAGCGCTGGCGGGATCGGTGCTCCGGGCGGCGGTCGGCTCATTGCAACCGGCAATCAGCCAGATGGCACCGGCCGTCAGACACAGGTGCCGCACGGTGGGACGTCGCATAGGGTCTCCTTGCTTTAGGGAGGGACGGTACACTTGAAGTCCGCAGGCGCGCTGGACCCGGTGTCCGGCGGCACAGTGTTGGCACATGAAGAAGACGCCCGCGACGGCGGCGCGCGTGTAGGTAGTAATCTCCAGCCCGTAAAGTAACACCTGGAATGGCAACGTTCATGCCTGGACCCCGTGATCATCTCGAGGCCGGATTACGCTACCAACGCGGTGGCGTGCTCGATCGTGCCATCGCGAGTTACAAAGCCGCCGAGACCGCGGCCGATCCGGCGGTCACCTCGGAGGCGCTGCGTCGCCAGTCGAGCGTGTTGCGCACGCAATGTTGTTGGGAGGAGGCCATTTCCGCGGCACAGCGCGCGGCGGCGATCGCGGAGCAGTACGATCGTCCGGATCTCTACGCCGAGGCGCTGAATACCGAAGCCGCCGTGCACCAGAGTCGTGGCAGCTACGAGACGGCGGTGTCGCTGCTGCGCCGCGTTCTGGAAACCTGTCCGGACGACCGCGTCCGCGGCATCGCGCTGCAGAATCTGGGGAGCATCGCCGCGCAGCGCGGAGATCTCCAATCGGCGCAGTCACTCTTTGGCGAGTCGTCCGAAGCGTTCCGCCGTGTAGGATACGACTGGGGAGAGGCCGCCGCGCTGAACAACGCCGGCCGCGCCGCCCTGGATGCCGGGCACGCGCGCGCGGCTATCGCGCTGTTGGAGCAGGCGTGCACCGCGGCGCAGCGCGTGGCCGATTCCGACCTCGTGGCGCTGTCACGGGTGAACCAGGCGGCCGCGTTGGGAAGCATGGGGGAGTACGGCGAGGCCGAACGCCTTGCTAGCGTATCTCTTGGCTACTTCTCCTCCACGGGCGACCGGTGGCGGGAGATCGAGTGCCTGCGCGTGCTTGGCGATCTGTTGTCGAGCCAGGGGAGTGTGGAGCCTGCTCGTCGCTGTCACGCGCGAGCCCTCGCGCTCGCGCGCGAGATCGGAGCCACGGCCGACGCCGCGCTGCAGGAAGGGCGGCTCCGTCAACTGCCACACTCGCCCGCGCCCTCCGCCACGGAGTAAGTACGTGTTCGCACGGCTGCGCATGATGTGGGTTGCCGTGCGCGACAGCCTGTGGCTCATTCCCTCCGCCATGACCGCCGGCTACGCCGCACTGGCGGTGGTGATGGTACGCCTGTCTTTCGGCGACGTCGGACGGCGTGGCGGACCGCTGTCGGTGGTGTTTGGCGGCAGCGCACAGGCGGCGCGCGCCGTGCTCAGCGTGATCGCTGGCAGCCTCATCACCGTCACCGGCGTGGTCTTTTCTGTCACGATCATCTCTCTGCAGCTGGCCAGCTCGCAGTTCACGCCGCGTGTGCTCCGCAGCTTCACCGCGGAGCGGCTGAACCAGGTGGTACTCGGGGTGTTGATCGGAACGTTCACGTACACGCTGCTCGTGCTATGGTCCATTCGATCGGACGCGGCCGGGGCCGCGTCCTTCGTTCCGGCTGGCGCCGTCTCCCTTGCCCTGGCGCTCGTCCTCGGTGCGATCGCCGCGCTCACCTGCGTCATCAATCATGTGGCGCGCGGCATTCAGGCATCGCACATCCTGGCGCGTGAGACGGCATCTACTCTGGCGCAGGTGCGTACCGTGTACGGCGATCCCGCCAGACCGACCGCGCATTCGCGGCGCACGCGTGACGCGCTGCCGGCTCTGCCCACCCCCACGCCGGCCGTGGTGCCGGCGGAACGGAGCGGATACTTGCAGGCGGTGGGACACCGCGAGCTGGTGGCCGCGGCGGAAGAGCACGACTGTACGGTCCGCGTGGAGCGGCGGGTGGGCGAGTTCCTGATCGCGGGCGAGGTGCTGGCGTCGGTGTGGCCCTCGTCGGCGCGTGCTCCGGGGCTGGATCAGACGGTACGGCGCGCGTGCGTGATCGGCAGCGAGCGCACGCCCGAGCAAGACGTGGCGTTCGGCGCAGTGGAGATCACCGACATCGCCTGGAAGGCCCTCTCACCCGCCCTCAACGATCCGACCACCGCTCTCTGCGCGCCGCGCTGCGCGCCGCCATGGACGAAGGTGCCGAGCTGGCCATGGTGGAGCGGGTGGTGGAACACGCGCTCGCCGCCATCAACGGCACACCCACGCCTCCGGGCTGACGAGCGCTGTTCCAGCACGGCGCGCCCTCCATCCGGGCCGGGCCAGCGTGCACGGCGCCACGGGTGCGCGGGCTGTCTCCGCGCGGAATCTCAGAACCGGAGCGCCAGCCCGAGTCCCATGTGTCCGTTCCCGGAGGTGATTAGCGGCGTTGCCGTCGGCTCCCTCGCCGCCGATGCCCGCGCAACCTCGCCCGCGCCGTGCGCTCGATACTGCCCGCGTGCGTGGCGGTACGCCTCCACGGCGCCGATCACGCTGATCGCGGCGGCGGCGGCGAAGCCCGCCGTCAGGTTGGGACGGCTGCGGGTGGTGTGCTGGAATTCGTGCGGCGTCCCGAACGGTCCGTCGAACGACCCGGTGGTGGTCACGTCGTGCGGCTTGAGCGCGATGTAGACGGCACCGGCCGCCGCGCCGAGGACGAGCGCGCCCGCGAGCGGACGATGCGTGTAGAACTGTCCCAATCCCGGCACCAGGAGACCGCGTGCCAGCGCACCAGCGGGGTTTGGCCACTCCATCGCGGCTGTTGGCGGAGCCAGTCGCGTATCGCGCGCGTGCGGCTGCAGCGGCGTGGGGGAGGGGGACGCCCGTGTGCCGGCGGCTTCGCTGCGGCGCACCGTGTCCCGCGCGGCGCCCGGGGTGCCCCGCGTGTTGATCGGAGCCGCGTCGGCGCGCGCCAGGCTGGATGGAGCCACGGGCGCGAGATCGAGAATACGCGCGCGCACGTCGGCCGCGTCCGACGCGTTCGGGGACAGCGCGACGTACCGGCAGTAGGCGCGCACGGCCTCGACGCGTTCGCCCAGAGCGTCGTGCGCGCGCGCCAGGTGGTAGGCCACGTCGGCATCGGCCGGCGCCAACGCGGCGGCCTGGCCAAACAGGTCGCGTGCTCGCACGATGTCGCCGGTGAGTTCGGCTTCGCCTGCTTCGCGGGCCAGCTGCCGTACGCGTGCGCGGGACGCCGTGTCGGCCGTCGTGGTCGCCACGGCGGGGCATGACGCCGGCAGCGTGGCGCGGCGCCGGGCGGTGTCGCGCGTGGTACCCTGTGCCGCGCTGGGTCGTGCCGCGAGCACGGAGACGAGCGCGGCCGCCAGCACGGTGGCGCGCGACGCGATGCGACGATGTTCACGCACGACACACGGCATGCATCCTCCTGCGCAACGTGATCACATGGCAGACGCGGGGGCCGGTCATCGGCCGGGGCCGAACAGGGAGACACTGATCAACGCCGTCCCGTTCACTCCGTCGCAGGTTGCGGTAATGGTGGCGGTTCCGGGAAAGCGCGCGTGCACCAGCCCGTCTTTGGAGACGGTGGCCACGTGGTCGTCGCTTGTCTTCCAGGTGATCTTGCGTCCGGAAAGCGCGGTGCCGTGCGCGCTGCGCGGCGTCGCGGTGAGTTGGACGTCATCGCCGATGGCCAGTTGCGCCGACGACGGCGTGACGTCCACTGTCTGCACCTGTGGTAGCCGCACGGCCACATCCGCAAAGCCGGGAACGCCCTCCGCGCTCGCCGCCACTCGCGCCGTGCCCGGCGCGCGGGCGGTCGCCCGGCCGTCCGCGTTCACCGTCACGACGTCCGGATCGCTCACGTCCCAGAATACTTGCCGGCCCTCCAGCGTGGCTCCGTCCTCGCCCGTCACGGTGGCGTGGAACTGAAAGGTGGAATCGACCTCGACGGTCACCGTCGCTGGCGCGACCGTCACCGCTGTTACCGGAGGGCCGGCCGTCCCCGTGCTGTCGAGCCCACAGCTGGCCGCCACCGCCACCGCCGCGACGGCGCCCATCGCCCGGGTGCGCGATGCGGCGCCGCGACGCCGCCCCTGTGTGTTCTGCATGCGCCCTCCTGTGGTTGCGCTCAAGCGTCCGGAACGCGCACGCGCACCGGTCGTGCGTGATTGCCGCGCGTTCCGTCGCCGAGCTGGCCGGCAATGTTGTACCCCCAGCAGTACGTCTCTCCGGTGGCCGTCGTGCCGCACGTGTGCGCACCGCTCGCGTGCACCGTCACGAGGCGCGCCGTCGCGGCCACGCGCGTCGGCCGCAGGCGGTCCTCTGTCGTCCCGTCCCCGAGTTGCCCGTACGTATTACGCCCCCAGCAATACACGGTGCCCTGGCGCGTGAGGCCGCAGCTATGCATCGCGCCCGCGGTGATCGCGGCGAAGCGTATGGACGTATCTACGAGCCGCGGCTCCAGACGCTCCGTCGTGGTCCCGTCCCCCAGCTGCCCATCGTCATTCCGCCCCCAGCAGTACGCCTGGCCCGCCACGGTGAGCGCGCACGTGTGCGCCGATCCCGCCGCGACGGTGGCAAACCGATGGCCGCCGGCGACCGCGGCGGGCAGGGGACGGTCGGCGTGGCCACCATGGCCGAGCTGTCCGTGGGCATCGCTCCCCCAACAGTAGGCGCTGCCCGTGGCGCTCAGGGCGCACGAGTGGTTCCAGCCGACGGCGATGCTGCGGAAGCTCACCGGTGCGCGCACCGACGCCGGCGTGCGTCGTGCGGCGTGCGTGCCGTCGCCGAGCTGCCCCGCGTCGTTGGCGCCCCAGCAGAACGTCGACCCCGAAGAGATCGCGCATGTGTGCGCGCGCCCGGCGGCGAGCTGGTAGAAGGCGTGACCGCCCGCTACGGGCACCGGCGCGGCGCGGTCGCTCGTCGTGCCGTCGCCGAGCTGTCCGTCCCCGTTGTCGCCCCAGCAGTAGGCCGATCCGCCCGCCAGACCACATGTATACGTGAGCCCCGACACCAGCACCGTAAAGGGCAGGGTGGTGGCGACACGCTCCGGAGCGGTCACACGCGTCTCGTCGCTTCCTCCTGCTGCCTGGTCGTGCTCATTGGCGCCCCAGCAGAGCACCACAGACGTGGTGGTGACCGCGCAGGTGTGCGCTCCGCCGGGAGCGATGGCGCGGATGACGCCCAACAACCGCGCACCCGCGGGCGATGCCGCCGGGCTCGTACGGCGCGGTGGACGCGCGTCCACACGGTTGGCGGGCGCGCTGCCGAGCAGCGAGGTGGTGGAGGCGGCATCGTGCGATGCGGCGTCGCCGGGTGTGAGCGCGGCCAGCGGGGCCGCGTGGACACCGGCGTTTGCGGGGCCTCCTCTATCGGCACTGCGCGCCGCTTCCGAATATGGCGTGCGCGCGACGGCGTCCGACGCGGAGGCGGAACCTGGTGCGGCTGCGGCGGGCGCTCGACCCTCCCCACCGGGCCCCAGCGCCCCGAGCGCCTCCGTGCGAGCGCCCACGGGGTCGGCCAACGTCGTTTGCGCCGGCACGGCCGGTCCGGATGGCGGCAGTGGCGCCCCGCCCGGAGCCGCTGGAATCCGGATCAACGCCGCGCCAGCCAATACCGCGGCGGGGATGAGCACAGCGGCGATCTTCCGCCAGCGCAGCGGAGTGCGGAATACGTCGCTCGCGGCCTCCGGCAACGAGAGCTCCGCGCCCGTCAGCCGCCGCGGGGCCCGGAGCGATAGGGGCGGGCGAAAGCGGAGAGTGGGCGAGCTCTCCGAGGCACCGGCGGATCGCAACACCACCGGCGCTCCGGTCGACCGCCCCGTTCCGGAGAGCTGCGCCAGGAACGCGTGCACGTTGGGCCAGCGGTCGTGGGGCTCCTTGGCCAGCGCTCGCTCGACCGCAACGAGCACACGGGCGGGAAGATCGGGGCGCAGGTTGGCCAGGGGCGTCAGCGTGTCGTGCTTCTGCTTGTAGAGCACTGAGTAGAGCCGCTCACCCTCCCACGGGGAGCGCCCCGCCAACATGGCCCAGCCCACCAGGCCAAGACTGTACAGATCGCTCCGTCCGTCGAGATCGGCGCCGTCGATCTGTTCGGGCGACATGTACGCTGGTGTTCCGATCGCGACACCCGTCATCGTCACATTCGCATCGCCGTCCGTCAGCCGGGCGATGCCGAAGTCGGACAGCAGCACGCGGCCGTCGCGATGCAGGAAGATGTTCTCCGGCTTGACGTCGCAATGCACGATGCCGTTGTCGTGTGCGTGCGCGAGCGCGGCCCCCACCTCGGTGAGCACGCGTTCCACGAGCGCGAACGTACAGGGTCCCTCGGCAGCGATGTGCGCACGCAGGGTGGGGCCTTCCAGATACGGCATCACGAGCGCCACGCTTCCGTCGTGGAGCTCACGCACGGCACGCGTCGCGATAATGTTGGGGTGGCGCAGCCGGCCGGCGACACGCGCCTCGCGCGCGAAACGCGCGCGGATCTCGGCGTCGTCCAGTTGCGCGGCGCGCACCACCTTGATGGCCACCTCGTCGCCCGTGGCGCGCTCGACGGCGCGATAGACGATGCCCATTCCGCCGCGCCCCACCTCCTCCAGGACATCGAAGTCGCGCGCGAACCGCTCCACCTCGTCGCGCGGCGTGGCCCCCAGTACCGGAGCGGGCGACCGTCTCACGGGCTCCTCGCGAGCCAGAAGGCCACGGCCAGCAGCACGAGCACGGCCAGGGTGCCGAGCGCGAACCACCGGCGGCCGGCGTCGTGCAGCCACAGCCGGCGCCGCCGGACAGTGCGCTCGTGCCGGCCGTGGCCGGCGGGCGTGATGTGTCGCGGCGTGACCGGCGATGCGTGCACCCGTGGCGGGGTCGGCTTCGCCGCGCGCCCGGTAGCGACTTCCAGCAAGCCGGCGTCCAGCACGGCCACGCTCACGTTGTCGTCGGCGCCCAGGGCGAGTGCTCGCTCCACGAGCGCGTCGGCAGCATGGGACGCCGTGGCGGAGCGCATCACGATGCGGTGCAACTCGGCGTCGTCGATCACGCGATAGAGGCCGTCGCTGCAGAGGAGGAGCAGCCCGCGCGCGGGCCATGGGTACGGACCGAAGGTGTCGACGTCCACCGACGGCTCGGTGCCCACGGCACGCAGCACGGCGTGCTGCCAGCGCGCGCCAAGCTGACTCCCGTCGGGGGACGTGCGTGCACCCTCGGCCACCAGCGAGTGGTCGGTGGTGATCTGCTTGGCCCGACGCGGATCCAACACGTAGGCGCGGCTGTCTCCCACATTCACCACGCCGTACTCGTCGCGCCCGGCGAGCGCTGCCACGAGCGTCGTCCCCATCCCGCGCTGACCGGCGAGCTTCGTGCCGGCCGCGAAGACGGCGGAGTTGGCGTGCACCACCGCTCGCGTGAGCGACGAGCCGGCGCGCACGCAGCGCAGGAGCGCGGCGACCGCTTCGGCGCTCGCGACGTCGCCCGCCGGGTGTCCGCCCATGCCGTCGGCCACGGCCAGCAGGTAGCTCCCGTGCGGCAACCGGACGGTCAGGACCGCATCCTGGTTCATCACCCGTCGCCCCGCGTGCGACCGCTGCGCCATCGCCCTGTGCACTCAGCGCTCCCGGAAGCGGAGGATCACTTCGCCCATCTCAATGCGGTCTCCGTCCTGCAAGATGTGCACGCCCGAATCCGCGGGGACTGCGCGTCCGTTGACCAACAGCGGGTTCGTCTCCGACAGATTCGCCACCAGCCACCGACGTCCTTCGTACCGCAGCCGCGCGTGGTGGCGGCTCACCGTAGCGCTCCGAAATTGGACGTGCGTATACGCCGGGCCGTCGGCGCGTCCCAGCGTGATGTCCGCTATCCCACCAACCGGGCGAACGAAGCGGATTTCCTGTCCGGGATCTTCGCCCGCTTCCACCTCGAGCTTGCCCGGAAGGAGCTGCAGCGTTCCCGCCGCGACTTCCGCCATCGTGCGCGCGGGCCACGGTGAGGGAACGTCGCGCGCCATCTCGGCAGCGGGCGCAGCGACGACTGTTCCCCCGCCGGCTGCCACGCGACGGAGCTGCTTGGTGTCGGCGTCGGCGTCCACCATGTCGCTGGCTTGGGGGTGAGACGCGGCACGCGCCGCGCCACCGTCGGCCGCCGCATGCGGGTCCGACGCCGAACCGCTTTGGCGGGCCGCCCGCGTGGTTCCTCGCGCACTCGCGGCTGCCCGCCGGCTGCCCTGCGCGGCGCGCCGCTCCCGGGGTGCGGCATCCGCTGCCGAAGACGGCGCTCGCGTCCGCTCCGTCGGCTCCACTGGCGCGACCGGCGCGACTGGCTCGATGGGCGGCTCCGTCTGCCACGGCAGATGCGGGCGCACGGAGGGGCGGGTGCGCGACGGACCGCCGAACAGGAGCGGCGGCGGATCGTATGCACCCAGCAGCAGCTTCATCTTTCGCCGCCGCCGCACGACCAGCCATGCGAACGTGAGCACGGCGATGAGGGCCACCGCTCCGACGAGGATCCACGGCGCGACGCCGATCCCCTGCGCCCCGCCTGGCACCGTGGCGGGCGGGAGCGTCTCGCTCGCCGCTGGCGGCGGGAAGGCAGCGCCGCTCTGCATGGCGCGCAACCACAGCGGCGTGGCGCCGAGCAGGATCCCTGGAGCGGCAATGTGGGTCGTGGTGCGTGGCATCAAGAGCGGCGAATGGGGACCATGGCCGCGCGACAGGCCGGTCGCGCGCGGACGAAAGTCGCTCGGCGGCGGTGGTGCTGAGGCCACGCTGCCGTGGCGAAATCGCGACAGCACGCCGGGTGGCCGGCTCGTCCCACGCGCGCGCGTACCGTCACGGGTGATGTGGGGCTCAGGTGCAAGTGTCGTTCCCTCGACGGGGAGTCGGTGCCGCCGCGTTTTGATCTCGCAGCGCGCGCAGTGACCTGAGGCGCGCCTCGGGGTAAGCGTATGGGCCGGCCCAGCGCTACTGGGGCGGCGCCGGGTGGCGCCGCAGGCTCGCCGGAAGAGGCGCCGCAGGGGTGGCGCGGGGAACCCGGGCCACCGTGAGCCGGCCGGTGGTGCCCGGCGCGGGCGGCCGCTCCGGCCCGGCGCAACGAAACGATGCAGCCGCAACAAGTTGACGCTGGCGCGCGGCTGTCACCTCGACGCATATTGCACCCTCACATTTCCCGCACACACGCGAGGCGGCGGCTCACAACGTCTACGCCGCCCACCCTAGACGTGTGCTGTGTACCCGGCGCGCACTCCGCCGGTCCACACGATGCGGTCCCGCAAGGAGGCAGTATGTCAGGCGGCAGATTGGTGGCGCTCACGGCGCTCGCCAGCGGACTGGTTGTGTCCGCGGCTGGGTGCAAGGAAAGCACCGGACCCAAGGGGCCGGATCTCAACTGTACGCCGAGCACGACGCCCCTGTCGCTCAATATCGGCGACGTGCATCCCCTGTCGCCTGCTGAGATTTGTCAGGTACAGCTGCAGGCGGGCGCGGGCGCGGAGTACGTGCTGATCCCGTTCTTCTCCAGCGCAACGTCAACGGCCCATTTGCAGCTCGACGTGACTGGCCAGAATGTGGGTGCCGTTACCGGCCCGCCGCGCCCCAGTATCGCCTCCGCGCAGGACGCACGTTTCCCCGGCGTTGGGTTGGCGGGCAGCACCCTCCAGCGCGATGTGCGCTTTGATCTCTCGTTGCGCGCGCGCGAGCGCGAGCTGTTCGCGGCGCATGCCGCGCAGGTCCGCGCCTGGTACGCCGCGCAGCGTGCGCAGGGTGGCCCGTCAGCCGCAGCGCCGCCAGGCATCAACTTCACGCGCAGTGCAGTCGCCGGGCCCAATCGTTCGCTGAACACGATCGGCTCTCAGGTGGGCGACGTGCTCACGGTCAACGCCCAGGCCGTCTTCTCGTGCAGCAATCCGCTCAACATCGGCGCCCGCGTGGCGGCCATCACCGCGCACGCCATTGTGCTCGCGGACACGCTCAACCCTGCTGGCGGTTTCACCGATGCCGAATATCAGTCGATCGGGTTCCAGTTCGACACGGTGGTGAATCCACTGGACACGCAGGCGTTCGGAGCCCCCGCGGACATCGACGGGAACGGCAAGGTGATTCTCCTGTACACCAAGGCGGTCAACGAGCTCACGCCGGCGAACTCCAATTCGTTCGTGGGCGGGTTCTTCTTTGGACGGGATCTCCTGGATACGGGCAGCTGCCCCACAAGTAATGTCGCTGAGATGTTCTATCTGCTCGTTCCGGATCCAACGGGAACGATCAACGGGAACACGCACACGAAAGGATTCGTCGACACCGTCACCGTCTCCACGATTGCGCACGAGTACCAGCACCTCATCAACGCTTCGCGCCGGCTGTTCGTGAATACCGGCGCCGATCCCGACGAGGAAGTCTGGCTCAACGAAGGGCTAAGCCACACCGCCGAAGAGCTGCTGTTCTTCCGGGAGAGTGGGTTGACACCCCGCCAGAACATCGACGTCAACACCCTCCGTGGTTCCAGCCAGATCATCGCGGCGTTCAATCGCGACGACGGCCAGAACTTCGGCCGGCTGCTCAGCTATCTCGACAGCCCGGCGTCCACCGCGCCATACCGCTCGGACGATGACGAAGCGTTAGCCACGCGTGGGGCGACCTGGGAGTTTCTGCGCTACTCGGCCGACCGAAAGAGCCCCACGGACGGCACGATCTGGTTCGACCTGGTGAACTCGCTGACGAGTGGGGCCGCCAACTTCCAGAACGTGTTCGGCGCCGACATCAAGACGTGGGTAGAGGATTTCACGGTGGCGCAGTACCTGGACGACGCCGGAGTGGGCGCTCCCGGAGCACGGTATTCCTTCCCCACGTGGAACTTCCGCGACGTCTTTCCGGCGCTGGGAAACTGCTGCACCAGACTGCCGCTGCGCGAAACGTTCCTGACGTCCGGCATCGCATCCACGCTCGACCTCATCGGCGGCGGGGCGGCCTATGTGCGGTTCAGCGAAGGATCCAATGCGACGGTGAGCATCGAATCCCAGGGCCAGCCAGTACCCACCGCACTTCACGCGACGCTCGTCCGCACCAAGTAGACCCGCGCCGGCAACGCGCCCGCCCAGCCGGCGCAGATCCTGCTTCACGGGATCTACGCTGGCAGGCCGGGGGCCGGCGGCGGTCCGACCTTGCCCCGGGCGGGTGAGAGGTCGTCCTATGGCATGGAGCTGGTCTATCGGAATCTCGGCCGCGGCGGTCGTGACCCTGACGGGCTGTGGTGACAACGGGGTAATGGCCCCACCTCCCAACCCGAATTGCACCGGCAGCGCTACCCCCCTCGCGCTGGCCCTCGGCGACGTGCACCCGCTTACCAGTCAGGAGCTGTGTCAGGTGCAGCTGGACGCGGGCGCGGGTGCCGAGTACGTGCTCGTGACGTACTTCGCCACCCTCACATCGTCAGCCAATCTGGAACTCGACGTGCGGGGGACGAACGTGGCGCCGGCGTCAGGGCCGCCACATCCGCAGCGAATTCCTGAACGGAGCGCCGCACAGGCCTTGGTCTCCCCATTCGCGGTCCGGGGCGCGGGCGGGGCACCGCTGCGCGACGAGGGCTTCGACCTGCGTCTGCGCCGACGCGAGCGCCAACTGCTCTCCGAGCACGCCGCGGCGGCGCGCGCGTGGTATCGGCAGCGACGAGGAGCCGGTGACCTGACCGCCGCGCGCGGCGTGGCCAGCGCTCCCCGCCTCACGCTCATGACCGCGGGCGCGCAGGTAGGGGACCGCGTGTCCGTCAACGTGCAGGAGGACAACGCGTGCGGCAGTCCGGTGCTCACCAACGCCCGCGTGGCCGCCATCACGAATCACGCGGTCGTCCTCGCCGACACGGCCAATCCCGCCGGCGGCTTTACCGACGCGGAATTTCAATCCTTCGGCGCGCAATTCGACACACTGGTGAATCCCCTGGACACGCAAGCGTTCGGCGCTCCGGCCGACATCGACAACAACGGCCGCGTGGTGATCCTGTTTACGAAAGCAGTGAACGCGCTCACGCCGGCCAACAGCGACTTCTTCGTCGGCGGGTTCTTCTTTGGCCGCGACCTGTTGGACACGACCACCTGCCCCTCGAGCAATTTCGCCGAGATGTTCTACCTGCTCGCTCCGGATCCTGCGGGCACGATCAATGGGAACACGCGCACCAAGGGATTCGTGGACTCGATTACCGTGTCGACGCTCGCGCACGAGTACCAGCACCTCATCAACGCGTCGCGCCGATTGTACGTGAACACGGGCGCGGACCCCGTGGAGGAGGTCTGGTTGAACGAGGGGCTGAGTCACGTTGCCGAGGAGCTGCTGTTCTATCGGGCCAGCGGTTTGCAACCGCGGCAGAACATCGACTTCAGCACGCTCGTGAGCGTGCCGCGCATCACCAACGCGTTCAATCTCTACCAGCTGCAGAACGTTGCCCGTCTGTCAAGCTACCTTGAGAATCCCGATTCCACGGCGCCCTATCGCTCCGACCAGAATGACGATCTCTCCACGCGCGGGGCGACGTGGGAATTCTTGCGCTACGCCGCCGACCGGAAGGCCACGACGGATGGCACTATCTGGTTCGACCTGGTCAATTCACAGACCAGCGGGATCAGCAACGTGCAGAACGTCTTCGGGATCACGATCACCGATTGGGTCAACGATTTCGCGACGGCGCAATATGCGGATGACGCAGGACTGGGCGTCCCGGCCAGGTACACCTATCCCAGCTGGAACTTTCGCGACATTTTCGCGGGATTCCAATGCTGCTCACAGCTGCCGCTCCACGTGAGGGCCGTCTTGAACGGCACGCCGGCATCGGTGACCCTGAGCGGCGGCGGGACGGCGTATTTTCGGTTCGCGGAGGGTGGTGCCTCGCCCACGACCGTGAGTCTGCAGTCGCAGGGGCAACCGGTGCCGTCGACGCTCAAGGCGACTATCATCCGCACCAAGTGAGCGCGACGGAGAACAAGGGTGGGTGAGACACAGTTCCGGCGTGCAGCGGGGGCGCCGGCCGTCGGACGGCGCATCGTGGCGCGGTCCCGTATCCCTGGCTCAGGAGCCCAGATGACAGGACGTTGGCTGGCGATGCTCACCATTCTGGCGGTCGCGGCGTGCGGTACGGAGCGCAAGGCGCCCGCCGATTCGGCCACCATGCAGCCGGTGCCGGGTGCGCCGGGTCCTGGGGACAGCGTGCTTAGCCCGTCGGCCGAGGTGCACCCGTCGCCGGATACGACGCTTGCGGGGAGCCAGCCGCATCCGGGGCGTTCCACGTCCGCACAGCCTCCGCGCGCCGACACCTCTCGTGGCGCCGCGCCGGAGAGCAGCGCGGCCGCGCCGACATCGACCACCACGCGGGGGAATGCTCCTGCCCCCGCCGCTGGTACGGCGGACACGCTACGAGGGACCGTGCACGTGGTCGGATCGTTTCCCGCGGTCTCGGTGGTCCTCAACACGCCGGAGCGCCGGCAGGTTCCTCTGGACGGCCAACTGACCAGGGCGCTCAAGAACGTGTCGCAGACCGAGGTCGCGGCGCGCGGTACCTGGTTGCACGGAGGTCGATTTCAGGTCGATACCTTCACCGTGCGCCGCGCCGCCGGCGAAGACGTGGTGGACGGCGTTCTCGTTCGCGAGAATGGAGGGATCGCGTTGCGCACCGGCTCCGGCACACGGAGGTTGGGTAACCCACCGGCGGCTTTCAGCAACCTCATCGGCGCGCGCGTATGGGTAGGCGGGCCGCTCGATACGGGGCCCAATCCGTACGGCGTCATTTCGCGCCCGTAGCGCAACTCGTAGCGCGGCGTAACAGGTCTAGCGTGGCGTCATGCGTCCGCGCGCCGCCGGCTGCCGTGTGGGGCCGACGCCGTGCGGGCCCTACACTTCTCGCAGGGCGGCCATGGCGGTCGCGCGAAAGACATCGCGACCGCCCAGCAAGCCGATGGCCGTCGTGAGCGCCATCATGGCGAGCGCAAGGAGCAGCATCTGCGGGATGGCCGGACGGAACGGCGCGTCGAATATGAAGTGCATCACCCCCCACGCGCCGCCCAGCGACAGCACCATGCCCGTGGCGCTGCCCAGCGCGCCGAGCACGCCGTACTCGGCCAGCATCACGCGCCCGATCTGGCTGCGCGTGGCGCCCAACGTCTTGAGCAACACGGCTTCGCGCATGCGTTGGCGCCGTGATGCCATGACCGCGCCCACCAGCACGATGATGCCCGTCGCCACGCTGAATAGCGCCATGAAGCGCACCGCCACCGACACACGGTTCAGGATCTTCCCCAAGGTGCGCTGAATGAGGGTGAGATCGATGCTCGTGACGTTGGGGAGCGTCGTGGCGGCGGTGTGCTGGAGACGCGCGCGGTCCAGCGCGTCGTCCGCATGCGTGAGCATGACGAACGTCTGCGGCGCGCCGGCCAGCGCGCGTGGCTGGAAGACCGCAAAGAAATTGGGCTCGAACCGCGCCCACTCCACCTCGCGCAGGCTGCGCACGACGGTGGGCACGCGCACGCCCTGCACATCCCAGGTGATCGTGTCTCCCACGCTCACGCCCAGGTCCGCCGCTACGCCGCTCTCCATCGACACGGCGGACACCCCCGAATCGCGCTCCTGCGGCGGCCATGCCCCGGCGATCAGCCGCTCCGAGTTGGTGAGCGAGTCTCGATACGTGGACCGGTATTCGCGTCGCATGGCCCAGCGCGGTCGCTCGCGATCTCGCGAGGTGTCGCGCCCGGCGATGGCGGCGATCCGCATGGGCACGATCGGCACGCGCTGCAGCACGGAGTGGCCCGTGGTGCGCAGGAGCGAATCCAACGTCGCGACCTGATCTGGCTGCACGTCGATGAACGCGATGTTGGCGTTCGTCGCGGCAGCGGCGAGCGAGAAGCGCTCCAGCAGGTTGTCGTGCACCAGGTAGAGCGTGCTCAGCAGAAAGGCGCCGAAGCCGAGCGCGAGCACCACGGCGCGGGTCTGATTGGCAGGGCGGTGCAGGTTGGCCACACCCTGTCGGACGACGAATGGCCACCGCGCGCGCAAGGCGCGGCGCGCGAGCGTGGACACGAGCGCCGCGCTCACCCACAGGACGGCGAGGGCGGTGAACAGCGCCGCGCTCATCACCAGGCCCTCGAGCACCGACTGCGCGCGCAGCACGCTCACGGCCACGATGCTCGCCGCGAGCGCGGCTCCGGCACCGACGCGCGCCACATCGCGCCACGCCCGTCTCCGGCGGACATCGTCTGATCGGACGCGGAGCGCCTCCAGCGGTGAGATCCGCCGGACCGCGAGGAGCGGCTGCAGGGCGAACATCACCGCCACCCAGCCGCCCACCGCCAGTCCGCCCAGCACCGCGCCCAGCGCGGGACGCGCGTGCACGTCCACGGGGATGAACCCGCCAAGGACATGCGGAAGGGCGAGCTGCACGACCAGGCCCAGCACTACGCCCGCAAACGCGCCGGCGAGCCCGAGTGCCGCCGCTTCGACCAGGTAGATGCCCAGCACCTGCGCGCTGCTCGCGCCCACGCAGCGCAGGATCGCGACGGTGGGAATCTTCTCGGCCACGTACGCGTGGATGGCGCTGGCCACGCCAATGCCGCCCAGGAGGAGGGCCACGAGGCCCACCAAGCCCAGAAATCGGCGCAGCTGCTCCGCTGCGCTCGTGAGCTCACGCTCGGTGTCGGCCACCGTGCGGGCGCGCAGATGCAGCGACTGGAGCGTCGGCCGGATGGCGCGTACCGTGGCGGCGGCATCGGTGCCCGGCGGCAGCCGCAGGAGCGCCGTGTACTCCGCGCGGCTGCCAAACTGCAGCAGGCCGGTGGACGCAAGCCACCGCGCCGCGATGAACACGCGCGGACCGAGCGCGTTGGCGATCTCTACATCGCCGGGCACGCTCGTCACCACCCCGTCGATGCGAAAGCGCGACCGCCCGAGCTGCAGCGAGTCGCCCACGCGCGCGTCGAGCGCGATCAGGAGCGCGGGGTCCACCAACGCGTTGGCGCCCGCGGTGAGTCGCGGCCAAGCGCCTGCGGGCTCCGTCTCGATCTCTCCATAGAAGGGTACGCCCGGCGTCACTGCCTCCACCTGCACCAGGCGCGTGCGCTCGGTGCGTGGCGACACGGCCATGGACAGGAATTCCGTTTTGCGGCCCACGGTGGCGCCGGCGGCGTGGAGCGAGTCGAGCAACCGTGTGCCGTCGGAGTCGAACCCGGCGCGCGACGTGATGGCGAGGTCGCCGCCCAGGAGCGCGCGCGACTGCGCGCGTACCGCGTCGGTGACGTTCGTGGCGTACGAGTCGATGGCCACGAGCGCGGCGACGCCGATCGAGATGGACGACATGAAGAGGAGCAGCCGGCGCCAGCTGGAGCGGCTCTCCTGCCGCGCGAGCGTCAGCACGGCGCGCCAGCGCGGGCGAGGTCCGGGAGCAGCACTCACGTGGCAACTCCGCTGTCGTGCATCACCATGCCGTCGGCCATCTGGAGCACCCGACTGGAGCGGGCCGCGAGGTCCAGATCGTGCGTGACCATGACCACCGTCGCCGCATCGTCGCGGTTGATTTCCTGGAGGAGGGCGATGATGCGGGCGCCGGTGGCGGAGTCGAGATTTCCGGTGGGCTCATCGGCAAAGAGAATGCGGGGCGCGTTGGCCATCGCGCGGCAGATGGCCACGCGCTGCTGTTCGCCGCCGGAGAGCTGTGCGGGAAAATGATCGATGCGGTCGCCCAACCCCACGCGTTCCAGCAGGGCGCGGGCGCGCACCGCGGCGGCCCGATCTCCGCGCAGTTCGGCGGGCACGGCGACGTTTTCCGCGGCGGTGAGCGTGGGGATCAACTGGAAACTCTGAAAGACGAACCCCACCTTATCCCCTCGCACGCGTGCGCGCGCGTCCTCATCCAGCGCCTCCAGGTTGGCGCCGTCGAGGACCACGGAGCCGGCGGTCGGGGTATCCAAACCGGCCAGTAGGCCGAGCAGCGTCGTTTTGCCGCTGCCGGACGGGCCGGTAATGGCAAGAAATTCGCCGGCGGCCACCGTGAAGCTCACGTTGCGCACCACGGTGAGCTCGCGCTCTCCACTGCGGAACGTCTTTGTCAACTCTCGCGCTTCGAGCATGCGATCATCGTTGGTGTGTATGGCGCTCGTGCTCGCCGCTGCAGGATGCGGCGGTGAGGCGGACGCGGGTTCGGGCGCAGGTTCCGCGCCCGCGCGGGGCGCGGCGCACGCGGACACCGGTGGCGCGCAGAGCGGCGCCGCGAGCAGCTCGCGGCGCGGTGCGCGCACCGTGCTGTTCGTGGGCACCAGTCTTACAGCGGGGTATGGACTCCCCCCTGATGCGGCGTATCCCACGTTGATCCAAGAGCGCATCGATTCCCTTGGGCTAAACTACCATGTGGTGAATGCGGGCGTGAGCGGCGAGACGTCCGCCGACGCGCGGCGCCGCATTGGATGGCTGCTGCGCGGCGACCCGGCGGACATTCTGGTGTTGGAGACGGGCGCAAATGACGGGCTGCGCGGCTTGAGCACCGCCACACTGCGCGCCAACATCGAGGCGATCGTCGACAGCGTGCGTGCGATTCTGCCGCAGGCCACTATCCTGCTCGTGGCCATGGAGGCGCCGCCCAATTTGGGGCGTCAATACACGGCGGCGTTCCAGGATGTCTACCGAAACGTGGCGGCTCGGAAACACGTGGTGCTCGTGCCGTTCCTGCTGAACGGGGTGGCGGGCGATCCGTCGTTGAATCAAGGAGACGGCATTCACCCCAACGTGCGGGGGGAGCGGATCGTGGCGGAAAACGTATGGCGGAGTTTGCGCGGGTACGTCGAGGCGGGAGGTCTCAGTCCTCAGGAGTGAGTTCTAGGTTGGTTGGGTGGGGATCTGCGCGCCGGGGCGGAATCAGGATTCGTTGGGCGAGAATCAGTTGCGGGGTTACAGTGATCTGATGACAGTCATCAGCCCAGTGGTCAGGTGGTGGTGGGGCGGGGCCCCAGCCCGGCGAGGTCGCGATCCGCTCTCGGTGTGGGCAGGACCCAGACATTCGATGACCGATGACCGATGCCTGTGCCCACGCAACTGGTTCTCGCTCACCGCGAGCGAGGGGCCAGGCGTCAGCGAGTTTAGATGCAGGCAGCAGTTCTCAGCCAGCCAGCAAGGGCTCAGGCGTCAGCGGACTCAGATACCAGTTTTCAGTTGACGGACCGGGTCAAAGTCAGATAAATTTCAAGGCTGCACAACTTAGGGTCCTTTATCCCGGGCCGCCGCCGCGTCCGCGGCGGGCGTGGGAGGGACCCCGACCCTCAACAGGCGCACGCTCATGGCCGTTCCCGCTACCCAGATCCGGCGCGGTATGGTGATCGTCTTCGATGGCGATCCCTGTCGCATCATCGAGTTCCGGCATCACACGCCGGGCAATCTGCGCGCGATGGTGCAGGCCAAGCTGCGCAACCTGCGCACCGGCTCCAGCTTCGACCACCGCTTCCGCGCGGCCGACTCCATCGATAAGGCGTCGCTGGAAACCCACACGCTGGAGTTCCTGTATCAGGGTGGGGACTTCTACCACTTCATGAATACGGAGAACTTCGACCAGCTCGAGATGGACGCGGAAACACTGGGCGACAACGCGCAATGGATGCAGCCGGGGATGCGTATCCTGGCGGAGTTCTACGAGGGGAAGCCGATCGGGATCGAGCTGCCGAACGCGATCGAGCTCGAGGTGGTGGACACCACGCCGGTGATGAAGACGGCCACCAAGACGGCGTCCACCAAGCCGGCGGTGCTGGAGAACGGCGTGACGGTGAACGTCCCCGAGTTCATCAGCCAGGGCGAGCGCGTGCGGGTGAGCACGAGCACGGGGGAGTACCTGGACCGGGCCAAGTAAGTGCGGGCGCGGTCGGCCGACGGCGTGAGACCCCGGGCGGAGTAGGTGCCGGCGCGATGGCCGTTTGGCAGCGATGCAGGGGAAAGGAACCGGAGACGCGGCGCCCCGTTCGGCAGAAAACACGTTGATTCGCGCCAGGGGCGCGGTTAACATACACGTTCTGTACGGTCCGGCGGCTCGCGACGCCTCCGGGCTCCCGCCGCACCGGGGCGGAGCGCAAGCGGTCCGGTGGCATGGTGACTGTAGCTCAATCGGTTAGAGCACCGGACTGTGGCTCCGGGGGTTGTGGGTTCGATTCCCATCAGTCACCCTACGCACGAAGGTCCGTAGCTCAACTGGTAGAGCACCGGTCTCCAAAACCGGCGGTTGGGGGTTCAAGTCCCTCCGGGCCTGTCGCTGCACACGGTTGTTTGACACATCAGCTCGGCCGCGCGTAGAGCAGTCCGGCGCGCGTGAACGACTTGGGCGGTATCGTCTAGGGGACCAGGACACAGCCCTCTCAAGGCTGGAACACGGGTTCGAATCCCGTTACCGCTACTCGGGTGGCGACGCGGCGAGGGCGGTGCGTGCGTGCACCGTGTGCGCACCAATGGAGCACGGCCCCATAGTCTATCGGTTAGGACGCCACTCTTTCAAGGTGGAGAGACGGGTTCGATTCCCGTTGGGGCTATGCAGGCGGGGCAGGGATCACGACGCGCGCTGGGAACGAACGCGAGCGCACAGGCGTAGCCGTCTGGGACGTATGGACGTTTGGGGGCTGTAGCTCAGCTTGGTTAGAGTGCCGGTCTGTCACACCGGAGGTCGCGGGTTCGAGCCCCGTCAGCCCCGCTCGTATTTGGTTGGATTGCGCGTGGTGCGCGCACTCGCTGTTGCACGGCGCGCCGCATGCGCCCTGGTGGTGAAATTGGTAGACACGCCATCTTGAGGGGGTGGTGCCGAAAGGCGTCGCGGTTCGAGTCCGCGCCAGGGCATGCACGTCGCTGTATCCTCCGCACGCGCGGCCGCCACTATCAGAGTGTCGCGGCCGCGCAAACGGTTTACGTCCCCGCCACCGTAGCTCAGTGGTAGAGCACTCGATTCGTAATCGAGCGGTCGTCGGTTCAAGTCCGACCGGTGGCTCTGTGTGGTTCCAACGACCCCGGCCCGCTTCAGGTCGGGGTCGTGGTGCATCCGGCGCCGGTCCCCGTGTGCCGTTCTGCCTTGTGTCCGCCTCCCCCGCACGGCGTCGAAGCCGCGTCGTGCCCCCGGGGCGCGTGCATCACGGACCCTCGCTCACCTGGCAGTCACGGGGACATGGCTGCCGCGAGGCGTGGGATACCGAGCGCGTAGGGAATTCACGCACGTGCGCGTGCGGGAATGCCGTTGGCGATTCGTTACGCCCCCGACTGTCCGCGTCCCGTCCCGTGGTTATGGTTGCTACGATGGCGCGTTGGCCCGGACGCCACACGACCGCGCGCCCCATCAGCGAGCCGTGCCAGGAACGAGCGCCGCATTGCTGCCGACGCCGTCCGATCACGGCGGAGCCACAGGGGGAGACGATGCTCAACAGGATCATGGTACCGCTCGATGGATCCGAATTCGCCGAGTTCGCGCTGCCCACCGCCGTGGCGCTCGCGCGACGCGCGGGGAGCACCACCCTGGATCTGGTTCTGGTGCACGAGCCGCTCGTGCCCACGGTGGCTGCTGACGGCGTGCCCGTTCCGGCCGGCGACTTCGACGCGGAGCTGCGGAAGCAGCACGAGGAATATCTCCGGCTGACGACGCAGCGCGTGCGGTCGCGGAGCGGGATCACCGTCACCGCCAGCATCCTCGAAGGGGTGGCCGCCACCGCGCTCGCTGCGCACGCTGAAACGTCCGACGCGGACCTGGTGGTCATGACCTCGCACGGCCGCGGCGGCTTGAGCCGCGCGTGGTTGGGCAGCGTGACGGATGTGCTCCTGCGGCACGTTCACGTGCCGGTGCTGGTGGCGCGGCCGCCCGAAGAGACGGTGCAGCACGACGAGGGCCCGCTCTTCCAGCGCGTGCTCGTCCCGCTGGATGGCAGCGGTCTGGGCGAGGCTACGCTGGAGCGCGCGATGGACCTCGTGGGCACGTCCGGCGTGGAGTTCACCCTTGCGCGCGTGGTCACTCCGTTGCTGGCCATGCTCCGTCCGCCATTCCCGGCCGAGGTGGACGTGGAGTGGGGCGGCGACGGGGCGGATGTGGTGGCCGCGCAGGCGCAAGCGGACGAGTATCTGGAGTCGGTGGCGGCGCGGCTGCGCGCGCGCGGCGTGATGGTGCAGACGGTGGTGCTCATCCACGAGCACGCGGCGCGTGCGATACTCCGGTATGCCGCGCAGATGGAGAGCGAGCTCATCGTGATGGCCACGCATGGGCGTGGACCCATGGGACGTCTGGTGTTGGGGAGCACAACGGACAAGGTGCTTCGCGCGGCGGCCCTGCCGGTGCTGGTGCAGCATCCGTCGCTGAGCGGCGGACCGCGGCAGCACACCGTGCACGAGGCGCACGCGGCGGTATAAGCCAGGGCCAAAGTGCCCGGAGAGCATCGCGCGTGCTTCGCGATTCCGTCCGGGTGCGGCGGCCCCTTGCTCGTGTCCCGCGATCGCGCGATCTTTCAGCGTTCGATCGCGGGCGTAATTCAGTTGGTAGAATGCCAGCTTCCCAAGCTGGACGTCGCCGGTTCGAGTCCGGTCGCCCGCTCTTCAGGAGTCGTGTGGTTGGAATAAGTTATGAGCGGCTGGTCACCATCGGTGACCAGCCGCTGTTTTCGTGGTCACCGTTGTGCACTTTTCGAAGCCATGTAGAGGCCTCGGCACTCCAGCTTCCGCATCGCAACCGGCGTGATCGAGCGGCAGACCGGCCGCCGGCTCGAGCACCGCTAGCTCGGCGGGGAGCCGAGCTGCGCGCTGCGAAGGCCGCCGCGGAGAGGAACGGGTCCGATCCGTTCGCTCCGGTGATGCTCGCCTACCAGCTCTACGTGCTCACCGGGCGGACCGCGCTCGACGACCTGCAGTACGACCGCTACCTCGACGTCTGACCGACGCGGTTCGCCGACTTCCCGCGCGCACGCTCCGGGCGTTGGCGTCCTGCGCGCAACAATCCCGGCAATTCCAGGAGTTGCGGTCGGCCAAGCTAACTCGCCGGCCCCCCGCTTTACGGACTCCCCGCCGGGCGGCAGGAACGCCGATTCGCGGAATTACCGACTCCGGCACGCGGCATCAGATTACCATAGGTATGCGGCACCGCGGGCAGACGTGTTCATCCGCCGGGACGAGGAGGAAGTATGGCGGCAGACGACTGGTTGAGGACGGTTCGCCCCCTAACCCATGTCCGGAAGGGCGGAGGTCGATACGCGCGCGACCCCGTGGTAGAGGCGGAAATCGCGTCGACGCTCGCCGCGCCACCTCTGCGACTTATTCATCGGGCGAAGGTCCGCGACCGGCAGGCCAGCGACTTTCTGCGCGAGGAGACACTCGTCTATTTCATCCGGGCCTACGCGGCGGCGGGGGAGCAGGAGATCGTCATCGCCCTCACGAACGCGTTGCTCGCTCGGTGCGCGAAATGGATCACCCGGCGGCTCGGCGCGCTCGGACTTCGTCGGCATCACGTCAACGACGCGTACTTAGAAGTGATCCGTATTGTCATCGGCGCGGTCACCGACCTAGCGTCCGACCGTGGTGACTTCTACCAGGTGCGATTTGCTCGGGCGCTCAAGTTCAAGGTCCTGACCGCATACAATACCCAGCTCCGGGAAGTCGAGCGTGAGGAGCAGCACGTCCGATTTCCGAGGGTCACCGAGTCGGTCGGCGAGGAACTCGAGGACGATGAGGCCGGTCGGAGCGCTTTCCGCCCGGAGCTGGCGGACCCGAGCCGGGCGGACGACGATCTCCTCGATGTGGAGGAGCGCGCGGAGCGACGTGGCCTCCTGGAGCCGGTGTTGAGCGCGATCCGGACGCCAAAGCACCGTGAGGCGTTCGTGCTCCAGCATCTCGAGGGGTGGCAGATCACTGCGGAGAACCCGGGTGAACCCTGCCTCGCCCGGCACTTCGGGAAGTCTCCGAAGACGATCTACAACTGGATCAAACAAGCGGAAGCAGATATCGCCGCGGCAGGGTTCGCGGCATGGCGAGAGGAGGAGCGATGAGCGAGTCTAGCAAGCGGCGCGGTACGAGTGCGCCGCCAACGACCCTGGATGAGATTCTAGAGGCGTACGTCATGTCGGACGGAGGTCCGGGCGTGGCAGCGTTGACCGAATGGATTCGGCTGTACCCCGAGTTCGAGGAGCAGTTGACCACGCTGACAGCACAATGGGGGTTGACAACGCACCTGCCGGACGCGGAGGGCCTCGACGAGACGGATGAACAGACCCTCGTGCTTCGTGGCATGAGCATCGTATACACCCTGCTCTCCGGCGAACGCCCGAGCCGGACGGTCGAGGGCGACCGTCCGGTACCGCGCACTCCTGTCGCTGATCTCCCCGCCATAGATGACTCACGCGTGCCGCTTCCGAAGCGGGGGGGAGCGGCGAGAAAAACAAGAACGTGGAGGTGTCCGGCCGCTCCGCCGACGCGCCGGAGTTTTCCCGGGAGCGGTCGGCGCCGATCCGCGGCTTACTCACCGAGGGCGCGCGATATGGCATTACCGCCGACATGTTGGCGGACCAAATCGGGTTGAGCGTGCCGCTCCTGCGGAAGCTCGACCGCCGCGTGATCCCGGCCGCCTCGATTCCGCGCACAGTGAGTGAGCAGCTCGCCGGGGCGCTCCGGCGCGACCTCCCTGCCATCCTCGACTACAGTCGTCTCGAACCACGTTTCGCGTCAGGGGCCCAGCACCGCGCCAATCAGGCGCCGGCCCTGCCGGCGAGACTCGAGGACTTCTTCGATGCCGTGCGCGCGGATCCTGAACTGACCGACGAACGGCGGGCTGCTCTGCTCGCGCTCGCAGCACCACGACCACCGGGCGGAAGCGAGACGTAGCGGTTCGCGTTCCCCCGCGCGTGATGCCGCGCGCGTCCGTCGTTCGGATGATGCCCTTCACGTTCTCCGGCAGGGATCGATCGAGATGAGCCACTGGACAGAGCTCCGACGAACGGCGCGCGACTACGCCGCCCAGATGCGTGCCCGCACGGGTGGTCACGTGGCGGCGGAAGCAATCCTCGCCGCCGCGGCGGACGCCACCGGCATCAAGCGCGTCCCACTTTCCTCCGACGACCCGCTCCTCGATGGCGGCGATGCGGTGTACGACCGCGAACTGAAGCGTGTCTGGTACTGCCGCGACACGGAGCGAGAGCTGGCCGTCGTGTATCAGGCGCACGAGTTCGCGCACCACTGGCTCGGCCATGCCGAGCGCGCGCGGTGCGACCAGAACGACCTCGACCCGGAAGCGCCCGAGGACCCGGTCCCCGTGGGCATCCACCGCGTGCAGGGCTACGGCCCGAAGGAGCGGCGCGAGCGTGACGCGAACATATTCGCGCGCGAGTTTCTCCTGCCGACGGGCCTACTGCGCCAGTGGTTCATCGAGGACGGGCTCGGCGCTACGACCGTCGCGGAACGCGTCGGAGTGCCGCTGGGGATGGTCTTGCATCAGCTCGCGTACGCCGTACTCGTTGGTGACCTCCCGCGCGTCGAGCGCAGGACGCGCGACGCCAACATCTCATCCGAAGGGGCTTCGCCGAGTAGTCCGGAACCGATGCTCGACCCCAGTCAGGGCGACGCCGCACACGCCGAGCACGGGCCGGTCCTCGTCGAGGCGGGGCCGGGCACGGGAAAGACGCGGGCGCTGGTCGGGCGCGTGCTGTACCTGCTCGAGCGCGGCGCCGACCCGCAGTCGATCCTTGCGTTGACGTTCTCCAACAGGGCGGCGGAGGAGATGCGTGAGCGCATCGCGCAAGCCGCTCCCAAGGCGGCGCCGCTCATCTGGATGGGGACCTTTCACGCCTTCGGGCTCGAGTTGCTGCGTAAGTATGGCACCCACTTCGGGCTCTCCACGGACCCACCGGTCCTTGATCCGGTGGACGCGATGTTTCTGCTGGAGCGTGAGCTGCCGGCACTCGGGCTCTCGCACTATCAGTACCTTCCGGAACCAACCAAGAACCTCAAGCCGATCCTCGCGGCGATCTCGCGCGCGAAGGACGAGTTGGCGACGCCAGCCGACTACGCGGATTTCGCTGAGCGGATGCGCGCGGCGCCGACGACGGACGACGACCTCAAAGCGGCCGAGAAGGCGCTCGAGGTCGCGTACGTGTACGCGGTGTACCAGGAGCGTCTCGAGCGCGACGGGCTCCTCGACTTCGGCGACCTCATCGCACGCAGCGTCTCCCTCCTCCGCGACGAGGCGAGCGGGGCGCGCGAAGGCGTCCACCGCGACTTCCGGCACGTCCTCGTCGACGAGTACCAGGACGTGAATCGTGCGAGCGCGGTATTCCTCAAGGAGATCGCCGGCGATGGGCGCGGTCTCTGGGTGGTCGGCGATACGCGTCAGTCGATCTACCGCTTCCGCGGCGCGGCGCCGGTGAACATGCAGCTCTTCCCGCAGGACTTCCCCGGCGGTCGTGTGCTGCGACTCTCCCGGAACTATCGCTCGCAGCCGGCCGTCGTCGAGGCCGTCTCCGCTTTCGCCGCGGCAATGCCCGCGCTTCCAGACTCGCCGTTCGAGCCGTGGGAGGCGGATCGCGCCGCGACCGACGGCACAGTGCAGATGGAAGTCGCCGAGCACGCTGGCGCAGAGGGGGAGGGGATCGCGCGCGAGGTCGAGCGGCATCGGCGGGACCGTGACGTGCTGTACCGCCATCAGGCGGTGCTGTGCCGGTCACACACAAACCTGGCGCGCATCGCCCGGTGGCTCGAGGACGCCGGGGTTCCGGTCCTTTACCTGGGCGACCTCTTCGAACGCAGTGAAGTGCGCGACCTCCTGGCGCTGCTCTCGCTCGCCTGTCATGGCGACGGGCGGGGGCTGGTTCGCGTAGCGCGCTTCCCGGAGTACCGCATTCCGCTCGCCGATGTGCGGACCCTGCTCGCGCTGGCGCAGGAGCGTGGGAGTCCGTTCCCGGCAGCACTCCGGCTCGCCCGCGATGCCGAGAGCATCACACTCGGCGGGCGCGCGCACATCGCGTTGCTCGAGCAGCACGTGGACGAGCTGTGCTACGGCACAGAGGTGTGGACGATGCTCAGCCGCTATCTGTTCGAGCGGAGTGACTACGCGCGACTCCTCGCCCGCGATGCGTCGCTCGCCAGCCGCCAGCAACGACTGGCCCTCTACCAGTTCCTGCAATTCGCCTTCGAGCAACGCCGGAGCTCGCACGAGGGACGGCGTCTCGAGCACGGCGGCGACCCCAAGCGGTCGTTCCTCCGCTTTGTACGCCGCCTCGCAATGATTAGCGACGACACGCAGCTCCGGCAGCTTCCTGATTGGGCGTCGGACGTTGATGCCGTCCGGCTCCTGACGGTGCACGCGAGCAAGGGGCTGGAGTTCCCGGTCGTGTTCGTGCCGGTGCTCGCCGCCGGCAAGTTTCCTGCGAGCCGCCACTGGAACCCGTGCCCGACACCCCCCGAAATGGTGGGTGCGGGGCGCGACGAGAAGGCCGAGCACGACCGCGAGGAGGAGTGCCTCCTCTTCGTCGCGATCTCCCGCGCGCGCGACGTCCTCTGCCTCTCGCGTGCGGTGCAGTATGGTAAAGTAAGAAACAAACCATCCCCGCTCTTGGCGCGTTTGGATGCCGTGCTGCCTCGCCCTTCGGGGAGTAACTCCGTCACGTGGCCGGAAGGAGCGCCGGACGATGAGGACGCGAGCGCGGAGCTCGTGCCGACACCGTCTCCACTGCCGATCTTCACGGCGCGCGCGCTCGACACGTATCTCACATGTCCGCGGAAGTACTACTATGAGGAAGTGCTGCGGCTCACGGCGACGCGTGAGGATACGGCCTACCTCGAGATGCACACGTGCGTCTATCGCGTGCTCCGTTGGCTCGTAGAAGAGGCCGGCCGCGGCCATGCGGTGACGCCCGCTGAGGCGGCGACGCGGCTGGCCGACGCGTGGGAGCAGGCCGGGCCGCGCCAGCACCCGTACGAGGCACTCTACCGCGGCGCCGCGGACGATCTGGTCGTCCGCGCAGTGCAGCACGCTGGGCGCCGGCGGGGGCGCTCGGCGCAGCCCGACTGGACACTCACGCTCCCCCACGGGCGCGTGACACTAGCGCCCGACCACGTCGAAGTGATCGAACAGGGCGGCGCCACGACGGTCGTAGTGCAGCGCATGCGCACTGGGCGGCCAACCTCGAGCGAGGCGGCGAAGACCATCTACGCCCTGTACCACGCCGCCGCGGCGGCCGAGCACCCGGGTGCGACGCCGCGCGTCGAGATCGCGTACCTCGCGACCGAGGTGATCGAGACCGTCAGCGCGAAGCCGCAGACGATTGCCACGCGCGTGGCGCAGTACGACGAGGCGATGGCTGGCGTGCTCCGCGGCTACTTCCCGCCGTCGCCGGACGAGTACGTGTGCCCGCGGTGCGCCCACTACTTCGTTTGCCCTCACGCGGAAGACTCCTGAGGCAGTAGGCTGGCGGAAACGCGCTGAGGGCAGCCGCGCGCTCTACGCGGCCACTGTCCCGCCGCACGTCGCGCGCCTGCCTTCCGCCGAGCCTACGGTTACCGATTGCCCCGCTCCGCAGCGGATTGACTGAGTAGGACGACGCGAGTTGTCGATCGACAGCCACGCCCGTCCCAATGAGGATCAATCACAGAGGAGTGTGGGACATGGCTGGCATTCAGGTCTTCATTCAGGGCGAGGGCGTGCGCGAGATCCGCGTGCTCGAGCTGCCCGCCCAGGCGACGGTCCGCGACCTCGTCGCGGCAGCGGCGGCGCAGGGGTTTCCGGCGGCCGCCGACGGGAAGGCGGCGGTCTTCGTCGAAGACGCGGACGACGCGCTGCCGCCCCGGGCGACGCTCGCGGGAGCGGGGATCCACGACCAGGGGTCCATCCACGTGCACCGGTGCAAGAAGGTGGCGGTCACCGTGCACTTCAACGGCATCGAGAAGTTGCAGGCGTTCGGCCCCGGTGCCACCGTACACCGCGTCAAGCAGTGGGCGGTCGGCAAGAAGGCGTTCGACCTCGCGCCGGTGGACGCCGCCGAGCACGTGCTGCAGGTGACGGGCGGGACCGAGCGGCCGGACGAGGACGTGCACGTCGGCACGCTAGTGCAATCACCGGCCTGCGCGCTCGCGTTCGACCTCGCCGCCAAGGTGCGGGTGGAGGGGCGGCTGTGACCGGCCGTGCCACCGACGCGCCGGCGGGGCCGGCGGGACCCGACGGGCGCGCGTTCCGCGCCCATGTCGCGGCCGGCGCCTTCCTCCGCGGCACGGCTCGTGGACGCTGGCGGCTCCTGTCGGTGGCCTGGCCGTACGCAGTCATTGCCGTCAGTGCCGCGCCGCGGGACGGCTCGCCGCTGGAGTATGGATTCCGGTTTGAACTGACGAACTACCCGCAGGTCCCGCCGACGGCGCAACCCTGGGACCTCGCCCGTGACGCTACGCTCGAGCCGGGACGGTGGCCGACGGGCCGTCACCGCCTTCTCGGCGCCTTCAACCCGGGGTGGAACGCCGCGGCACTCTACCTCCCGTGCGATCGGCTGGCGATCGCCGGCCACGACGCATGGCGCACGCAGCACCCGCACATGATCTGGTCGCCGACGGGCGACATCACCCAGTACCTCCGCATCCTCCATGAGCTTCTCAATTCTGCCGACTATTCGGGCGCTCGCGACGTCGCTCGTCGCGCCTGAGCGCGGGCTGAGCTGCCCGACATCACTCTGGCGCGACGGGCTCGCCGAATTCCGGCGCCGGGGCAGGGGCGAGCGCGAGAGCGGCGCGTTCCTGCTCGGTCGCCTGGCGAAGGCACGGGGCCGCGAGCGGCGCCACGTCACGCGCTTCGCCTACTACGACGACCTCGATCCGCACTGCCTCGACACCGGGATCGTCGTGTTCGACGGCGTGGGCTACGGCCCGCTCTGGGCGCTGTGCCGCGAGACGGGGCTCACCGTCGTCGCCGACGTGCACACCCACCCCGGTATGGCGCGCCAGAGCGACGCCGATCGCCGGCACCCGATGATCGCGAAGGCGGGGCATGTCGCAGTGATCGTGCCCGACTTCGCGCACGGAGATCCGCGCGGGGAGCGGCTCGGCGTCTACGAGTACGATGGGGCGCACCGCTGGCGCGACTACAGCGGCGCTGCCGCACACCGATTCTTCCATATCGGCGCGTTGGTCTAACGCGAGCACACTCAACTACGGGAGCAACTACGATGATCATGTTTCGTAAGACGTCGGGCGACGTACTGCACCGCGCGGTGAAGCTCGCGCTCGACAGCGGCGAGGCGGCGACGCTCGAGGAGGCGCTCGCGCTCTTTGAGGGCTACCGCCTCGCGATCGAGGTCGGCCCCGACGTGGCTCGCTCCGGCTCTCTCCAGGCAGCCGTGCTCACCGCGGTGAACACCGCGCGGCGGTGTTTCCTGGGTGGAGTGGAGGTCGCGGGCTGGCTCGACGTTGAGCTCCTCGTGCCATGGCGCAACTGCCGGACGCTCGCCGAGGCGGTGATCGACCTCGGCGGCACGCCCGTGCTTGCCCTCTCGCCGGGGATCCCGTACGTCGTCGTCAGCGACGGCGTCGCGCCAACGGATGACCGCGTGTTCGCGGTGCGCGCCACCTTCGAAGGGTGGGCCGGTGGCGTCGCGCCGCTCGCCGGCGGCATTCGCCTCTGGGAGCGGCAGGAGTGCACGCCGGCGGGCGTGCTGGCCGGCGCCCTCGCCGTCTCCGAGGCGTTCCAGTTCGTCCGGGGCGGCAACGCCGCGGCAGGCCGCCGTGAGGTCGGGCTCTCGCTGTGGCGGCCGGAGCCCGAGGTGTCGTGGCTCGACGCCGACGCGGCGGGCCCGCCGCTCGAGCTACTCCCCGCGCAGCTCTGGCTGATCGGCCTCGGGCACCTCGGCCAGGCGTACCTCTGGACGCTCGGATTCCTCCCCTATGCCAATCCCGGGGCTCTCGAGTTGGTGCTCCAGGACTTCGACACCCTCGTCCCGGCGAACGACAGCACGTCGCCGCTCACCACGATGGATATTGTCGGGCAGAAGAAGGCGCGTGCCATGGCGGCGTGGTGTGACGGGCGGGGGTTCCGCACCGTCGTGAACGAGCGGCGCTTCGCCGAGAACTCTACCGCCTCGGCCGAGGAGCCGCAGGTCGCGCTCTGCGGCGTCGACAACGCGCTCGCCCGCGCGGCGCTCGAAGGCGTGGGGTTCACGCGCGTCATTGAGGCGGGGCTCGGCAAGGGAGCGAGCGAGTACCTCGCCTTCCAGCTCCACACCTTCCCGGGTCCGCAGACCGCGCGGGCGCGCTGGGGCGGGACGGCCGAAGTGGAGTCGCCGGCGCACCTCCTCGCCCAACCTGCCTACGCGGTACTTGCGGAGCAGGGGCTCGACGAGTGCGGGCTCACGCTCCTCGCGGGGCGCTCGGTCGGTGCGTCGTTCGTCGGCACCGCGGTGGCCACCCTGGTCGTGGCCGAGGCACTGCGCCTCCTCGCTGGCGGGCCCGAGTACGGGCTCATCGACGGGAGTCTGCGCACGTTGGGGCGACGTACGGCGATCATTAACGACGGCGTGACCGAGGCCGCGATCGTCTCCTACAATCCCGGCTATACCCGGGCCACCCCTCAAGACGACCCCGAACCGGAGAGGACGACGTAATGGCTCACTCCCCCGAGACGCTGGAGCGGGTCTTTGACAAGACCGACGGCCGCTGCCATCTCTGCCACAAGCGGTTGTCCTGGTGCAACTACGGGGCGTGCGGGCGTCGCGGCGCCTGGGAGGTCGACCACTCCTTGCCGCGGGCGAGCGGCGGCACTGATCACGGGAACAACCTCTTTGCCGCCTGCACGTCGTGCAACCGCTCGAAGCAGCACAGCTCGACGAGAACCAGCCGCCGGGCCAACGGCATCCGACGCGCGCCCCTGTCCCGCGAAAAGAGAGCCGGGGCGCGCCAAGCGAATATGCTCGGCACAGGCTCGCTGGCTGCGTGCCTCGGCGGGTTGATCGGCGGGCCGCCGCTCGCGCTGCTGTTCGGAGCCGCCGGCGCGGCGCTCGGCTGGGACACGGATCCCGACCAAGACTAAGCCGCGGTCGGCGGCCAACTACGGCAACCGCCCCCCGCGTACACACCCCCTGTTCCGGGCGGAAGCAAATGCGGTCCGGCACGCACTCAGGCAGACCTCGCTGGCCCGCCTCGACGCCCTCTGCGAACGCTCGATCGAGGTACTCCGGGCGGCGCTGGATCAGGCGCACGACACGCAAATCGCGCTTGAGGTGCTGAAGGGCTGCGGCTTCTTGGGTGGCGACCGCTATATCGTGTCGCTCGATGAGACCGTGCTGGAGGCAGAGAGCAGCCTTGATCGAAATGAGCGGCTGACGCGAGCGTCTGAAAGGGCGCTCTTCCTCTAGCATCGGGAGCCCCAACAGCACTGGTCGTCGGCCCTCAAGGCTAAGGCGACAGTCGAAATTCGACTATTCCATCCTCGCCTATACGCTTGAAACGCAACCGGAGGATGGATGCGCAAGACCATTTTCTCTCGGGACCACCGAGACTTCCTCGTACTGCTCCGCAAATTTCGAGAAGAGAACGGAATCACCCAAGCGACGCTCGCGTCTCGACTCGGTGTTACTCAGTCCTTTGTGAGCAAGTGCGAAAGGGGGGAACGGCGTCTCGACGTGGTGGAGCTACGAGCGTGGTGCCGCGCGCTCGGGATCTCACTTCGTGCATTTGTCGTCCGGTTCGACCGCGCCTGTAGTCGAGATGCATCGCCGACGGGCTGAACCCGACGAGACGATCGAGGAATGGCGAATGCCGAAGAAGAAGGGTAAGGAGCCAAAGCTTCCGAAGCTTCCGCAATTGCTGGAACGCAAGATCTATAAGACCGGACAGACACGCGGTGCTGATGATGACGTCATTTATCAGAATCGCGTATCTCGCTCCAGCACGGTTCTCATTCCCTATGCCATGTGGCCCACCTGCAAGACTCCTGCGGGGGATAAGGCGGCCTATCAGAATGGCTTTATCGTCTTGATCTCGCCCGGCTACTACTTTCTCAACAAGAGCATTTCCAAAGAGTTAGCTGCTGAAGGCTTAAAGATTGGCGAGAATGCGTTGCTGTTCTACGAGTCACGATCTCAGTGGAACGCACATAACCCTTCCAAGCACAATTGGAAGCCTGCATCGCAACGGCGCGCGCCTCTGCGTGGACAGTACGTCGCACGAGTTGCCGCGACCACAGCGCTCGATGGGAAGGGCGGTAAGATCAACAAGGGATTCAGCGAGACCAAGAAGAAAGGAGCCGGAATTCGCGTCTATGAGTACGCGGACGACCAGACCATCGCTCTCTGTCGCCTTCAGCTTGAAGCTGTCTTCTGGCTCTGCTCGGACGCCGAGGAGGTTGCCGTTGTGAACGGAATGGCGGTGGCCGATGCAAAGACTCGAAAGGAGTGGTGTCTCGCGCACTGCCGTGAAAAAGACCTCCTCGATGTAGCAAAGCTCGCCGACACTCGGATCATCAACGCTGATGGGAAATCAGTATGCCCGCTGTGCCTCGAGGAGCTGTCGGCCCAAGGGTTCTTTAGTCGCATGCAACAGGCCGAAGGGCGAGCGGTTCATGATTTGACAGTTACTCAGCTGAATCTTTTTCATATCCGAGAGCTGAGATTCGGAGTTGCAAATCATCGGCCGTATAACCTTGGTATGGGGCATCACCACTGCAACGTCGTGGTCAAAGACGCAGGAATCATCGAAACGCTGCAGTGGATGAAAAAGGTTGTCGATCGAAATACCGTCGACTGTCATCTTCCAGCTGAAAGCGTATCAAACATGACCAGCTGAGGTCGCGTTTTCTTGAGCGCAATTCGGCGGGGGGCGGCGCCGTTCTGATCTGACGCTAACGAAGGGTGGGTCGGTTCCGCCTCGAAACGTTCAACAATTCGATCTGTCCACTGTGGCTCGATCTCAATAGCCACACTTCGTCGACCTAGGCGTGTGGCTGCGATTGCGGTGCTCCCAGACCCCGCAAAGCAGTCGAGAACTACATCTCCTGGAAACGTCGTCGCCTCAATGGCATGCTCAAGCAGCGCCTGCGGCTTTTCCGCGGGATGCTTCCCCTTGTAAGGCTTTACTGAAGCAAAACTCCATACATCGGTGAACTCCTTAGAGCCGTCCATGCGAAAAACTCTAATCACGTTTTCGTATGGAGGCATCGAGTCAATGTGTCCGGTCGCCAAGAACGCCGCGCACATCTTTGCGTATTGTTGAACGCTCGGCACGTTTCGGCCTGCTTCCCAGTTCGAGACTGCTCCCCCGTGATTAACCTTTCCATACGCTCCGATGATCTCGGTAAGCTGATGTGCTGAAAGGCCGCACTCAGTGCGGATTGCGCGCAAGAAGTGGCCGAAAGGCGAGCGATGAAGGTTTCCCTCGAGCGCTCGCTCTGCGAAAAGGATGCGCTCCGAATGTGGATACCACTGGCGCAACGCTTCCTTCTTCATTTTGCCTTTCCAGCCGTCGAATCCCGGATCGTTGGGCTTCGTCCAGACTACATGCGAGAGGACGTTAAATTGCGTCGAAAATGCTACTTCGAGGCGTGCAGACATCTCGGACGAACAGAAGCAGAATAGCGATCCGTTCGGTCGAAGCACTCTCCACCATTCGCGCGCGTACTCGGACATCCACTCGATGAAGTGAGCATCTTCTGCGAACGCTGCATCCCCGTAGATGTTCTTCTTCTTGGTGCTGTGATACGGCGGATCGGTGAGGATCAGCGATACCGAGGCAGACGGAAGCGACCTAAGTATTTCGAGAGAGTCACCTTCCACGACTAGACCAGACGCATCGGAGTACCGAACCCGATCGCCGGGCACGGCCGAGGTAATGCGGCTAAGGTCGTGAGACTTCGGCGAACTAATTGCAGTAGAGAGCTCGTGCTTCATCGATGCTCAACAAGCGTAAAGTCGTGAGTAGGTGCTCTAGTATGCTGAGCCCGGCTGGGGTCTTGTAGCGATCTACGGGGGTTCTTGCATCGCGCAGAGAGCACACGAGCGCGCCGTGACTGGCTACGCACCATGTCGCGGTTTCACCCGTACTGGTACGAGCTTATCTTTCTATTGCGTCCACGTCGAGGCGGGTACGCCGCCTTTCGGTCGGCTTTGTGAAGCTAGTGCGGGGCAGGAAAGAGTTCGTTACCGACACTACGCTGATCCTACCCTCTTGTTGCAGACCTGACTTTCGGGATGTGGGACGACGGCTCGCCGGACGTCGAGGTAGAGAGGTTCGGCTTGGGCTTCAGGGCGTCCACCTTCCGCTTCGAAATGTCGTCTCTCATCCGCATCTCCCCTTGGAGAAGCCGCTGGCTACCCTGGCTGGAGAGGTAACCGTGCGGTAACCATTCTGGCGGAATCTAGCGGATGAAATAGGAACGCGCAGGAATCGTTTTCCCTCGGAATTAGAAGGGGAGCGGAACGCCGAAGCATCAATCGGCTACCATGACGTCCTCCTTCCCAAGCTGGACGTCGCCGGTTCGAGTCCGGTCGCCCGCTCTGTCCGTGAGTGTCCCGAACCGCCTATGGAAAGGGCCCGCCGCATTCGGCGGGCCCTTTTTTGCCGCCTGCGTCCGCCGCGGTGGGACATGCCGGTCAACTTCCGCGACTAGCCGGCCATCCTCTGGCGCGCCAGTCGGGAAACCCATGAGCGGCGCGGCGTGCGCGGTAGCCGTGTTTCCTCAGGAGTTCGACCGCCTCGACCGAGTACACGCAGTATGCTCCGCGACAGTACGCCACGACCTCGCGCCGCTTGGGGACCTCACCGAGCCGGCGGCGAAGCTCCGCCACCGGCACGGAGAGCGCGCCGGGGATGTGCCCGGCCTCGTACTCCTCGCGCGGGCGCACGTCGACCACGGTGACGGCGTCGTCGCGCACCAGGCGGCGCAACTCGGCCAGGCCAACCGGCTCGAGCGCGTCGCGACGGTCAATGTACAACGCCGCGACCTGCTCCACCTCGGCGAGGCGGCTCCGACCCAGGGCCTGAAGGGTGCGCAGGAAGCGCAGCACGTCATCGTCGGCCAGCCGGTAGTGCACGTGCGACCCGGCTCGGCGTGTCTCGACGAGGCGGGCCTGTCGCAGCACGCGCAGGTGGGCGCTCGTGTTCTTCACCGGCGTGGCCGTCTGCTCCGCCAGTTGCTCGACCGTCTTCTCGCCCTGCGCCAGCAGGTCGAGCAGCTCGATCCGTTTCGGCGCGCCGAGGGCACGCCCGATGCGGGCGAACTGGACGTAGAGTAGGTCCTTGAAGTCGCGGTGTCTCACGGGTGGACCTTGACAGATCTAATGATCGTTAGAATACTGGTATGAGCGCCGCCCCGTCAGGCACCGCCGGTGTCGCGCGGTGCCGACGCCGGCCGATCAGGAGAGGGAACATGGCCCCACTCGCCCGGACGACCACGGGCGCGCCTGCGGCGCCCGCCGCCTCCGCCGCCGCCCGCGCGGTGGCGGGGCTGGATGTCCATGCGTTGCGCGACGCCATACGCGAGGAGTACACCGCGGTGGCTGCCGAGCCTGGTAGCGGCTTCCACTTTCACACCGGGCGGCCACTCGCCGGCATGGTCGGCTACGACGCCGCGTGGCTCGACGGCATTCCTGAGCCCACCCTCGCTTCGTTCGCCGGTACCGGCAACCCGTTCGGCGCCGGCGTCCTTGGGCAAGGTGAGCGCGTGGTGGATGTGGGGTGCGGCGCAGGGATCGACAGCCTCATCGCCGCGCGCATGGTGGGCGAGCGGGGGCGCGTGATTGGCGTGGACTTCACACCCGCCATGCTCGATCGGGCGCGCGCGAGCGCCCGCGCCATGGGCGCCACGAACGTGGAGTTCCGCGAGGGCTACGCCGAGGACCTGCCGGTCGAAAGCGGGTGGGCGGACGTCGTGATCTCCAATGGCGTGCTCAACCTCTTTCCCGACAAGCTCGCCGGCCTGCAGGAAATGGCGCGGACCCTCCGGCCCGGCGGTCGGCTGCAGATTGGTGACATCCTCGTCCAGAAGCCTGTGCCCGAGGGGGCGAAGCGCAACATCGACCTGTGGAAGGGTTGAATCGCCGGCGCTCTGCTGGAGGCAGAGCTCGAGGCGACGGTCGTCGCCGCCGGTTTTGTGGACTTCGCCATCGTGTCGCGGCTCGATGTCTTCCGCGATGCGCCGCAGGCCAGCAGCGCGGCCGAGTTCGGCACGCTCGGCATCACCTTCCACGCCCGCCGCGCCCGCGACGCGGATGAGTGGCGGCGTGCGCTGGAAGCGCTCGCCTGCGACGTGCCGGCGCGAGGAGGCGAGCCGGGAACGACGGGCGTGTAGACGGACGCGTGGGCGAGGGAGTGCTGGTGAGCCCGAGCCCTCACGACGCTCATCGCCATGCTTATGTCGGTTGTTTGTGGCGGAACCGTTCCAGAGCTGCGGTTCGCTACGGGGGGCTTGCAGTGAGGTAGAATCTATAGTATATTCTACCTGTATACCCCGCACTCAGGCTCGCAATGCCCCTCAGCATCAAGCATCCCGAAGCCGATCGTCTCGCGCGCGAGCTGGCCCAGGAGACAGGAGAGAGCCTCACGACCGCCGTGATCGCCGCCCTGCGCGAGCGGCTGGAGCGGCACCGGGGCCGCCGCGAGCGCCGCCGGTTGGCGGAGGACATTACCCGCATCCAGGCGCGCTACCGCAAGATCCCGGTCCAGAGCGACGGCACGGCCGAGGAGATCATCGGTTACGACGACCACGGGCTGCCTCGCTAGGCTCACGATGGTCGTGGACACTTCCGCCCTGGTGGCGATTCTCGAGGGGGAAATCCCAGCGGAGCGTCTCGTTGGAGCGCTGACCGAGGCCGACAGCATTCGCGTCTCCGCTGGAACCGTGCTCGAGGCCGGAATCGTTATTGAAACCCGGCGCGGCGAACCGGCAGGGCGCGAGTTGGACCTGCTGCTCCACCGCCTGAAAGCGGACGTGATCGCAGTCACGCCGGAACACGTCGAGATCGCGCGTGAAGCGTATCGCCGCTTCGGCAAGGGACGGCATCCTGCCGCGCTCAATCTCGGCGATTGCTTTGCCTACGCGCTCGCCACGGCGCTCGGTGATGCGCTGCTTTTCGTGGGGGATGACTTCAGTAGGACGGATGTAGCAGTCGCGTCGTACTGAGCATCGCGCACACCTCCTCCACCGCATCCGTCCACCGCTCCTCACTCCCGCGCGTCCATCACCATCGCTCCGTACCGCTCCAGCGCCGGATCCCCCGTTACCAGCGTGCGCCCCTCGGCCAGCGCCTGCGCCACGAGTAGCCGATCGAACGGATCGCGATGCAGCGCGGGCAGATCGCGTAGCACTTCGGTATGTGCGATCTCCACTGGTAGCGCGACAAACCCGTCGCGGTCCAGTTCCGTTTGGACGTCGGCGTTCCTGGGGAGCGTGAGCTTTCCGATGGCCCGCTTCATTGCGATCTCCCACGCGGAGGCGGCACTCAGCCGCACCTCACCGGCCCCGCGGATGGTGCGTCGCGTCGCGGCGCCGAGCCGAATGTCGTCCGCCTGCCACCAGAGCCACACGTGCGTGTCCAGCAGCAGCCGGCGCGGCGGCAGGCGAGTTGATTTCGCCCGCGACGCCCGCTCGCGCACCTGGCGTGGTGCACGGCGGCTTGCCATCAGTCGTCGCCCTGGAAGGCGGCAAGGAGATCGGGCGGGAGTGGCGCGTCGAAGTCTGGCGCGATCTTGATGGCGTGCCCCCAGCGCCCAGGGGGCTCTCGCTTCGTGCACAGTACGCACTGGCACCAGGCGAGCCACGGGCTTCCCAGCCTTGGCGATCACGATCTCCTCTCCGCTCTCCGCGCGATCCACCAGCTCGGAGCGGGGCGTCTTGGCGTCGTAAATGTTGACTGGCTTGCCCATCGTTTCGCTTGCGTTCGAGAGGTTCACGGAAGATAGGGGTAGCTCTGATAGTGTGGTCAAGTTGGGCAACAATGGCATGGCTGTCGGCTGCTCAGGGTTGTCCGCGCGTGCTGGGTCGACGTACGATACGGTGGCGTCCGGAAGAATCAGCATCGTTTCCGTGCGCGCGGGAGCAGACCGGCGAGGGACAACCACGGGAGGAAGAGATGGGCCCGAGAATCGTCTACCAGCACGCGGCGCCGGGAGTGGCGCACGCCATGTTGGGGCTGGAGCGCTACACGAGAGAGTCGGGATTGGAGCACACGCTCCTGGAACTGGTGAAGATGCGCACGTCGCAGATCAACGGGTGCGCGTACTGTCTGGACATGCACTCCAAGGACGCGCGGGCGGCCGGGGAGACGGAGCAGCGGCTCTACGTGTTGAACGCATGGCGCGAGGCGCCGTTCTACACGCCGCGTGAACGGGCGGCGCTGGCGTGGACCGAAGCGGTGACACGCATCGGCGACGGCGTATCGGACGCGCAGTTCGCGGCCGCACGCGAGCACTTTGACGAGAAGGAGCTCGCGGATCTCACGCTGGCGATCGTGACCATCAACGGGTGGAATCGCCTGGCCATCGCGTTGGGCGCGGATGTGGGGAGCTACGAACCCGCGGTGGCGGCGCCGGCCGCAGGGTAGACGACGCGTCCGCCAGGGTGAACCGACGCCAGCGGCGGCGACGCGCGTTATCCTTCCACGACAAGCCGTCCAATGGCGCCTTTCTGTCCGTGCCCGAAGGCGTGATTGACGAACACGAACTCGCCCGGCACGTCACAGGTAAGCTCGTAGCCCATGCCGCCGCCGGCGGGAACGCTCCACGACTGTACACCACGGATGCGATTCTCTGGTGGCTCACCGATGTAGACGGTGTCGAACTGCTCTCCCACGATGTGGAAGACGCACTCGATGGTGGGGCCGGGGTTGACCACCCAGAATCGCACGCGGTCTCCCTTGCGCACGCGAATGGGTTCGCGGCTGTACTGGTCGGGCCGGCCGTTGAAGGTGACGACGTCGGGGATCCCGCTGAGCATCTTCTGGAAGTCCGACGGACGGACGCCATTGGTGGGCTGTCCGAGGTAGTACTCGTTCTGGGTGAGGACGAACTCCTTGGCTGGAGGGAGCGGCGCGCGTGGTGAGACGATGATGGCACCGAACATCCCCGAGCCGATGTGCATGAGGACGGGCGCGGTGCCGCAGTGATAGCAGAAGGCGCCCGCGTAGCGCGGGGTGAAACTGTAGGAGATCGATTCCCCTTTTCCCACCGAGCGAAACGCCGTCTTGGGGTCGATCTGCGCGGCGTGAAAGTCCATGGAGTGGGGCACCGCCACGTCGTTGGTGAGCGTGAAGTTCACGGTGTCGCCTACGCGGCAATGGACGATGGGGCCCGGGATGTTCCCCTCGAACGTCCACCCGGCCACGACCGTGTCGCTCGAAATGCGCACCGGAACCTCGCGGGCGCGAAAGTGCACGTCGATCGTGTGCTGCTTGGGAAGCGGCGGCAGCTGTGGATCGTAGCGTTGGAAGATGGCCGACGCCGGGTTGGGCGGAGGCGCTTGCGCCGACATCGTGTGGAGGGAATCCCGCTGCAAGGCGGTGTCGAGCTTGCTGTCGGGATTGTGCAGGCGAAGCGAGTCCGGTTGCATGATGCCGGTCTCGCCCGGCGCGCCTTGACGCGCCGCGCTCGTGCTGCTGCCGCCCGGCTGTTCCTCGGGCCGACAGGCGGTGAGTGCCGCTCCGATTCCGGGGATGGTGAGCGTGAGCACGGACGCTTGCCGGAGGAAGGCACGGCGGTTCGTGGCGGGGGCCGGAGCGTTCCCCGCCGCGCGCGAATCGTCCAGAGCAGCCGCGGCGACATCGGGGGCGGAGTCCGGCCAGTCGCGAAGAGAGTCGGTCATGCGATTTCCTCCCATGGTTGACATGGTTGACGTGCAAGACGTGCAAGACGTGCAAGACGTGCAAGACGTGCAAGACGTGCAAGAGGTGCGAAACATGGAGGACATGGAGGACATGGTGCCGCCACACGATTCGCGCCAGGGGGGCCGGACACGCGGCGCGCGGCTTGGTTTCGACGGCGCCCGTCGACAGTTTGGGTGAGGCTCACCGGAGCACGTTTCGTCACGCACGGAGCACGCATGCACTCACTGGCACGCCGGTACATCAAAACCGCCATCGCATTTCTGGGAGCCGGTCTCCTTTTGGGCGGCTGGATGGTGGTGCGCCGCGAGATGTGGGGGCGTGCACCGGGAGTTTACGTCGTGAGCGCCCACACGCACGTGATCTTCGTGGGGTTCGTGATGATGATGATCCTGGGTGTCGCGCTGTGGCTCTTCCCGCGCCCCGAGAAGGGAGACGAGCGCTACCGACCCGCTCTCGTCGCGGCCGCGTACTGGATGCTGACCGTGGGCACCGCGGCGCGCGCCCTCGGTGAACTGGCGCGAAGCGCATCCACCGCGCTCTGGCTGCGATGGGCGGTGGTGCTTGCCTCCGCGCTGCAGATCGTCGCCTTCGGGCTGTTCTTCTACACGATCTGGTCGCGCATTCGCCCGGTGGGGAGCCAGGCGCGCGAGGCGAGAGGGGAGCGGTTCTGACCTGACAGCGCGTGCACGTGTTCCCGCAACGGGCCGCTCGCGTACCGCTCCGCCGCTCGGCAGCGCGCGGCGGCCCCCGTGCGTGTGGCAGCCGGCGCCAGCGGCGGCGCCGGGCACGATCGCCGCGGTGTGCGCGTTCGACTCGGAGAACAGAGGATGACCAGAGCGCGTGAAGATACCGGTGGCGCCGGCGCCTCGCGCCGAATCGTGGGCTATCACCAGGACGACGAATTGCACTGGGTGGCGGACCTCGAGTGCGGGCACACGCAGCACGTGCGGCACGACCCGCCCTGGCAGGTGCGCCCGTGGGTGATTAGCGCGGAGGGGCGCGCCAGCCATCTCGGCACGATCCTCGTGTGTGTGGAGTGCGGGCGATGAGGGCGGAGCAGGCGCACGGAGCCGCGTCCAACGTGGGGGAGAAGAGCATGCAAGAGGTGCATCGCAACGAAGCAGCCCATACGGAACGCAATGAGCAGGACCCGCGCGGCGGAGCGGCGCACACGCGCGTGGGTCGTGTTCGGTTGCAGGTCGCCGATCTGGCGCGCTCGATCGGTTTCTACGAGAACGTTCTGGGTCTCCGCGTGCTGACACGCGCGGGCGACACGGCGGCGCTGGGCGTGGAGGGGAGCAGCGAAGCGCTGGTGGAGTTCCGGGAGCGTGCGGGCGTGCGCCCGGTGCCGCGTGGCGGCCGGCTTGGGCTGTTCCACTTTGCCGTGCTGCTACCCGACCGCGCAGCGCTGGGCCGGTTCCTCCGCCACGTGACCGCACAGGACGTTCGCGTGGGCCTGGCCGACCACGCGGTGAGCGAGGCCGTCTACCTCCATGACCCGGACAACCTGGGCATCGAGGTGTACGCGGATCGCCCGCGATCCGCATGGCAGCGACGGGACGGCGAACTGGTGATGACCACCGAGCCGCTCGATGTCGACGGCGTGGTGCAAGCGGCGGGCAGCCATCCGTGGCGCGGCGCACCGGAGGGGACGACAATCGGACACGTGCATCTCAGCGTATCCAACCTGCAGCGTGCAGAGGCGTTCTATCACGATGCGCTGGGCCTGGAGCGTACGGTGTGGAGCTATCCGGGGGCGCTGTTCTTCGCCGCCGACGGGTACCACCACCACGTGGGGACCAACGTGTGGGCGGCGCGTGCGCCGCTGCCGCAGCCGGACGACGCACAGTTGCTCGAGTGGGAGCTCATCGTGCCCCACCGCGCCGCCCTCGATGCCATAGCGGCACGGTTGGAAGATGGCGGCTTTCCGGTGTACCGCGACGGGGCGGACGGCCTCGTCACACGAGATCCGTGGGGGACGGCGCTTCGGCTGCGGGTCGCGGGCGGCGCGCACGACGCGTCAGACGCGCAGCGAGCTGCGGCGTGAAATGAATGGCGGTCGTCCCCAGCAGAGAAAGTGCGACCACCAGGATGGCCAGTAGCGCGGCCACGCGCGGCATGCGTGCCGTGAGCGCGATGCCGGCGAGAATGATGGAGAACTCACCGCGCGGTAGCAGCGTGAGCCCGAGTGCCACGCGACCCTGAGCGCCGAGCCCGCCCCGGCGGCCCGCCACCCAGCCGGCACCCATCTTGGCGCCAACCGCCAATACGACCAGAGCAATACCCGCAATCCACTCGCTGCCCAGATCGGCCAGGCGAATGGACAGCCCGAAGCTGAAAAAGAACACCGCGCCGAGGATCGCTTGCATGGGCGCGAACAGCCGCTCGACGCGCAGCTTGTGGCGCGTCTCCGAAAGCAGCAGTCCGGCCATGAAGCCGCCCAGCGCCTCGGACAGCCCAGCGCGCAGCGCACCCCACGAGAGCAGGATCACCGCGGCGGCGGTCATCAACACGAACACGTCGTCGCTGTGCACCGCAAACAGCGCGTCGAAGGCGCGACGGCCCCAGTGCGCCAGCAGCATCACGCCACCAAAGAAGGTCCCGGCGCGCACGATTCCCCATACGACCGCGCCCACGGTGGCGTTCTGCGCGAGCACGGCACCGGAGAGGACGGCGAGGAAGAGCGAGATGAACAGATCCTCGAACACCAGGATCCCCAGCACGAGCGGTGTTTCGGGATTGGCCGCGCGGCGCAGCTCGATCACACTCTTGGCGATGATCGCGCTCGAGGAGATGTAGAATCCGCCTGCCAGGATGAGCGCTCCCTCCCACCCCACGCCCAGCACGAGCCCGGCGGCGAGCCCCACCGGAAAACTCAGGAACAGGTCCGCGCCACCGGCCGCGAGAATCGCTCTGCGATCGCGCAGCAGGGCGCCCACCGAGAACTCCAGCCCCATGAAGAAGAGCAGCAGCACGACGCCGATCGTGGCGAGCTGCGTGACCAGATCGCTCTCTGGAATCCAAGGCCGGAGCGTCAGCCCCAGGAGCACGAACGCCGGGATGACGGACTGCCGCCAGCGCGCAAAGAGCCAGCCGGCCACCGCAAGGGCGCCGAGGAGGGCGCCAGCGCGCAGCAGAAAATCGCCGTGCACCGTCGTTCAGCGCGTGGCGTCCGGCGTCGGCTTGCACATGGCGGAAAAGCGGGCCACCTGATCGCGGTCGCCCACCACGACCAGCGTGTCGCCGCCTTCCACCACGTCCGTGGGCTGCGGATTGGGGCGCGCTTTCTCGCCGCGCAGGATGGCGATCACACTGGCCCCCGTGCGCTGGCGGATGGCCGACTCGCCAATCGTGCGGCCGGCCAGCGGTGAATCTGCGTCGATCCGGAACCACTCGATCGTGAGCTGGTCGAGAATCATGTCCATCGACTCAGCCACCGGCGGCTGGAAGTACGCGCCGCCGAGGATGGCGCCGAGCTTCCGTGCTTCGGCGTCGTCCATCCGGACCGCGTAAAAGGGAAAGTCCTCGCCCTGCCGAAAGTGGTAGAGCTCACGGTGGCCGGTGTTGTGAATGATGACCGTCATCCGCGTGCCATCGCGCATGCGGATGGCGTACTTCTTTCCCACGCCGGGCAGGTCGTGCTCGCGAACGTCCATCGAGGTTGGGGTTCGAGGTGGCGGCTCGAGTGGGTCACCGGGTGTGGTGACGGCGGAACGGCATCCCCACGCGATAGACTGCGCGATCGATCGTCGCCGCGCCATAGGACGCCGCTTCTCACGTCGGTGCGCGTGGGATCCAGCGGGGGGGGCGTGTGGGAGATTCTCCTACCGGGATGTGGGGATTCTCCGATCGCGTCACGGTAAACCTCCGACGGCGCCGCGTCCCGTGATTCCGCACCTTACCATGCGACGGCTTTCGCACGCTGCGTGGCGCAGGCATGGCCCCGCGGCGCCGCGACGCGCGGCCGCGGGGCCGCGTGTCTCTCACATGCTCGCACATGGACGCTCGATGACTGCCCCTCGACCGGCGCCGGTCCAGCCGCGTGCCAGCATCCGCGACTTCGACTTCGCCCGGTCACCGTTCGTGGTGATCTGGGAAACCACGCGGGCCTGCGATCTGGCCTGCAAGCACTGCCGCGCCGAAGCGGTGCCCTTCCGTGGGCCGGATGAGCTGACAACGGACGAGGCCAAGGCGATGCTCGAGCGGGTGCGCACGTTCGGGCGCGTGGTCTGCGTGTTGAGCGGCGGCGACTGCCTCAAGCGCCCCGACGTGTTCGAGTTGATCGAGCATGGCTTCCGACTAGGGCTTCGCATGGCGGTGACCCCCGCCACCACTCCACTCGCCACGCCCCAGGCGTTGCAGCGGCTACAGGACGCCGGGATTGCCCGACTCGCGGTGAGTCTCGATGGGTCCACGGCCGAAATCCACGACGCGTTTCGTCGCGTCGAGGGGTCGTTCGACTGGGCGGTCCGCATCCTCCAGACGTGTCGCGCGATGGGGTTGTCGACGCAGGTGAACACGGTGATCGGCCGTCACAACGTGGACGACTTCGACCGCTTGGCGGCGCTCATGTCGCGGTTGGGGATCGTGTTCTGGGAGGTATTCTTCCTCGTTCCGATGGGACGGGCGCGCCCGGAGGACATGGCAGACGCGGCGGAGTTCGAGGAGATCTTTCACCGGATGTACGATCTGTCCAAGACGGCGCCGTTCGACATCAAGGCGACGGCGGCACCCCACTATTCACGGGTCATCCTGCAGCGCCAAGTGGCCGAGCGGACCGCGGGTGAGCGCACCGCGGTGCCCGACACGATGACGGGTGGCGTGATGTTCTCGTTGCGCGACGGCATTGGGCGCGCGCGGAGCGTGAACGACGGCGATGGCTTCATGTTCATCAGCCATACCGGCGACATCATGCCGTCGGGCTTTCTTCCCATCGCGGCGGGAAATGTTCGCACCGACGATCTGGTGCAGGTCTATCGCGACGCACCGCTCTTCCGAGCGTTGCGCGATCGCACGCGGCTCAAGGGCAAGTGCGGTGTGTGCGAGTACGTCTCGATTTGCGGGGGAAGCCGCTCGCGCGCGTACGCGGTGACGGGGGACTTTCTGGAGTCCGAGCCGTTCTGTGCCCACATCCCACGCCGCGCGGTAGCGACCGAGCCATCCGCACCACGCGGCGCGGAGAGGGTCGACGCGGCGGATCGCGCGAACGTCGGGCAGCGTGTGACGGTGCGTCGCCGCTCCGGACCGTCGACGTGAGCCCACATGTGGTGGTGATCGGCGGCGGCATCGCGGGGCTCGCGGCGGCGGCGCGCGTGAACGATCTCCTGCCGCAGGCGCATGTCACGCTGTTCGAGGCCAGTGGGCGGCTGGGTGGGCATGTGCATACGGAGATGGTCGACGGGTTCGTGATGGAGGCGGGACCGGACATGCTCCTGGCGGCGAAACCCGCGGCCATGCAGCTCTGCGAGCGGCTCGGAATCGCCGGCCGCATGGTCGCGACCAACGCGTGGGCGCGCGGCTCCCTCGTTCTTCGCCGTGGCCGGCTGCTCCCGATCCCCGAGGGGATGAGCCGGCTCGTGCCATCGCAGCTCCGGCCGCTGGTGATGACATCCCTCCTTTCGCCAGTGGGGAAGTTGCGCGTGGGGATGGAGTGGCTGCTCCCCGCTCGGACGGACAGTGAGGACGAATCGCTGGAGCACTTCGTGGTCCGCAGGTTTGGGCGCGAGATGTATGAGCGGTTGCTGGAACCGCTGCTGAGCGGCATGGTGGCGGGCGACGGGCGCGAGCTGAGCGCGGCCGCGACCTTTCCCCAACTGGTGGAGCTCGAGCGCGCGCACGGTGGCCTGCTGCGCGGCGTGATGGCGCGCCGTCGCGCTGGCTCGGCTGGCGCTGGGGCGATAGCCGCCGGCGCGCCATCGGGCGATTCCGCGCGCCCCGTCTCCGCGTTCGTCTCGCTGCGCGCGGGGCTAGGCGAGCTGGTGTCGGCGCTGGAAACTCGTCTCGCTACGGGCACGGCAGCGGATCACTGCACCGTCCGGCGCGGCACGCCCGTGCGGTATGTGACGCGCGACGCGCGCGATGGCCGGTACACAGTTCGTCCTGCCCGGGGCGAACCGGTGGCTGCCGACGCCGTGATCGTCGCGGCGCCTGCGGGAGCGGCCGGCGCCATGCTCGAGCGCATGGACGAGGAGTTGAGCACGCTGCTGGGGAGCATCGCGTACGCCCCGGCGGTCACCGTTTCGCTCGGGTTCCCATCGAGCGGAGTACCGCCGCTGCCGCGAGGGAGCGGCTACACCGTCCCGCGCGGCGAGCACCGCGACGTTCTGGCCTGCACCTTCTCGTCGGCCAAGTTCGCGGAGCGAGCACCGGCCGAACACGCGCTGTTCCGCCTGTTCTTTGGCGGAGCGGGACGCGCTGATGCACTGGCACGCAGCGATGGAGAGCTGACGGTACTGGCGCGCTCCGAACTCCACGCGACGCTCGGGATCACCGTCCCGCCGCTCCTGGTGCGGATCCATCGTCTGCCGGACGCATTGCCACAGTACACGGTGGGGCACCTCGCGCGCCTGGAGCGCGTGACGCGACGCCTGACCGCCCATCCGCGCGTGCGGCTGGCGGGCGCCGCGTACGGCGGCGTGGGTGTTCCCGACTGCGTGCGTTCGGGCGAGGCGGCAGCGCACGCGGTCGTCGCGGCGCTCGCCGACGCGGCCCAGGAGAGCGAGCGGGTGCCGAGCTGCGCGGCGGTTGCTCCTTACCTCTCGCCTGGAGTGCAGCGATGATCGAAGACACGCTGTTCATGCGCGCCGCCCGGCGGCTGCCGGTGGACCGGACACCGGTGTGGTTCATGCGCCAGGCCGGGCGCGTGCTCCCCGAGTACCGCGCGGTGCGCGAGCACCTGTCGCTGTTGGAGATCACGCAACGCCCCGCGTTGTGTGCGGAGGTCACGCTGCAGCCGGTTCGGCGATTCGGCGTCGATGCGGCGATCCTTTTCTCGGACCTCATGCATCCGCTCATCGGCGCGGGCGTGGAGTTGGACATCGTCGAGAACGTGGGGCCGGTGATCCAGACGCCGGTGCGTACCCCCGCGCAGGTGGATGCCCTCCGCCCGCTGGTGCCCGAGGAAGATCTTCCCTACGTGTTGGACACGGTGCGGTGTCTGCGCGCCGAGCTCGGGGGCAGCACACCGCTCATCGGCTTCGCCGGCGCGCCGTTCACGCTGGCGGCCTATCTGGTGGAGGGAAAGAGCTCGCGCGACTTCGCGCGCACCAAGGCGCTCATGTACGGCGCACCGGCCGCCTGGGAGCGATTGATGAGCAAGCTGGCCGACATGGCCGTGGCTCTGCTGCGCGCGCAGCTCGCAGCGGGTGCCGACGCGGTGCAGCTCTTCGACAGTTGGGTGGGCTCGCTCTCGCCGCGAGAGTACGCGACGTTCGTGCAGCCGCACGTGCGACGGATCTTCGCCGAGCTCGCGTGTACGCACGCCCCACTCATTCACTTTGGGGTCGACACGGCCACGCTGTTGGAGCAGATGCGCCACGACGGGGGCACCGTGGTGGGCGTGGACTGGCGCATACCGCTCGACCGGGCGTGGTCGGTACTGGGCGACGACGTGGGGATTCAGGGAAACCTGGGGCCCGCGGTGCTGTTCGCTCCCCCGCCGGTGATCCGGCGTGAGGTGGACGATGTGTTGCGGCGAGCCGGGGGGCGGCCCGGACACATCTTCAACCTGGGGCACGGACTGCTTCCGGCCACGCCGCTGGACGGCGTGTACGCCGCGGTCGATGCCGTTCACGCGTATGCCGAGTCCGCCGGCGCGGGCGCCGCACCGGCGCTGGCCGGCCTGGAGGTTTGAGACGATGGAAGATCGGGCAGCGGTTCTGCTGATGGCCTACGGCTCGCCGGATTACGCGGAGCAGGCCGGGGCGTACTTCACGAACATTCGCGGTGGTCGTGAGCCGTCGCCGGAAGCCGTGGCGCATCTGCGCCACCGGTACGAGCGTATTGGCGGCACCACGCCGCTCCTGCGCATCACCCGCGCACTGGCGGGCCGGCTCGAGCAACGCCTTGCGGCGGAGGGAATGGCCTGCCGCGTCTATGTCGGCATGAAGCACTGGCACCCCTTCATCGCCGACACGATGCGGCAGATGCGCGACGACGGCGTGCAGTCCGTCACCGCCATTGCGCTGGCGCCGCACTACTCACGGTTGAGCGTCGGCGCCTACCGTCAGGCGGTGGAGGAAGCACATCAGCACCTTGGTTGTCCGTTCACGATCCGGTTCGTGGAGCGTTGGTGCGACCGTCCGGAGTTCGCCGCCATGATGGCTCGCCTCGTTGCGGGGGGGCTGCGGCGGTTCCCGCTCGAACGTCGCGACCGCGTGACCGTGGTCTTCACCGCGCACAGTCTGCCGCTCCGCATTCGAGAATGGGACGATCCGTACGAACGCGACCTCCGTGACAGCAGCGCGGTCGTGGCGCGTAGGGTCGGCCTTTCCGACTGGCGATTCGCCTGGCAGAGCGCCGGGGGTACGCGGGAGCCGTGGCTGGGGCCCGACATCCTGGAGGCGCTCGAGGCGTGGCGCGCCGAGGGCGTGACCGAGGTACTCCAGGTGCCGATCGGCTTCGTGAGCGAGCACCTGGAGATCCTGTACGACATCGACGTCGAAGCCAAAGAGAAGGCGCGCTCCCTCGGCATGACGCTCGAGCGCACCGAGCTGCCCAACGCCCGGGCGAGTCTGGTGCGCACGCTGGCGGCCGTGGTGCGCGGGGCGACCGCTGATGTCGCGGTCCAGCGGCGACTCCCGGAGCCGGCGCTGGTGCCCGCTACCGCGCCATCGGAAGCGCGCGCGGCCGGGCGCCGGTGAGCTGGAAGATGGCGGAGCCCACCGCGGGGGCGAGGCCCATGATGGGCGTCTCGCCGGCGCCGAACGACGGTTGATCCTTGCGGTCGACGAGCACGACCTCGATCTCGGGTACGTCGGTGAAGCGGGGCACGCGATACTGGCGCAGGTGCGCGTTCTGGATCGTGCCGTTGGCAAAGTCGATCTGCTCGAACAGCGCCCCGCCGATGCCCTGGATCATCGCGCCCACGATCTGGTTGCGCAGGCCGTCGGGATTCACCACCGCGCCACAGTCGAAGGCGGTCACAGCGCGCACGATGCGCACGTCCACCCCCCTGTGCTCGAGCGTCACCTCGGCGCAGGTGGCCACGTAACCACCCTTCTCGTAGCCGCAGGCGATGCCCACGCCGTTCCCAGGCGCCGACGCCCGCGGCCAGCCAAAGCGCTCGGCCGCCGCTTGCAGGACGGCGCTCAGGCGCGGGTTATCGAGATTGCGCAGGCGGAACTCCAGCGGGTCGGTGTGCGCCAGGTGTGCGAGCTCGTCGACGTGCGATTCGCGCGCGAAATGGTTGGCGGTCGCGGCGAGTCCACGGTAGGAGCCCTCGCGCAGCGGCGCGTCGCCCGGATGGAAGGTCACGCGCTGGTTGGCAATCGCATATGGCGGACGGATGCCCGACGGGCCCGAGTTGTAATTGTCGAACGTCCATGCTACGATGCGACCGTCGGGCGCGAGGCCCGCGTCGACGTCGATCACGCCGGCGGGCCGAAAGTAGGCCCAGCGGAATTCCTCTTCGCGCGTCCAGACGAGCTTCACCGGCCGCCTGGCCGCACGCGCGAGCCGCGCGGCTTCCAGCGCGCACTCTCCCGTGTGCTTGCCGCCGTACGCCGAGCCGGTATCCGGGACGATCACGCGCACGCGGTCCGTTGACAGGTGGAACGCGCGCGCGAGCTCCTCGCGCACGCCGAACGGGCGCTGCGTGCCGGTCCACACGGTGAGGGACGGTCCCTCCGCGTCGCGCGACCACTCGGCCACGGCGGCGCGCGGCTCGAGTGGCACGTGGGCGATGTACGCCACGGTATAGCTGTGTGTCGCGCGATGCGCCGCCGACGCGAGCGCGGCGGCGGCATCGCCGCGCACGAACGGCTCTGAGCGCCGGTTGCCCTCCTCGGCACCGCGCCGGCGCGACGCGGGCGAGATGCGCAGATAGTCGTAAAGATCGCTCGACGACCGGTGCGGACCGGGCGCCGGTGTCCAGCTCGCACGCACCGCGGCGAGCGCCCGCTCCGCGGCCGTCGTGCTGGGCGCGGCGACGCCCACGAAGTCTCCGTCGCGCACCACCACGGCGCCCGGGAGGGATGCGGCCGGGCCGGTGTCGGCGGACGACAGCGTGGCGCCGATGGACGTGGGGCGGAGCACCTTGCCGTAGAGCATCCCGTCGCGACGCAGGTCGCTCGTGTACTGGTGCGTGCCGGTAACGAGATCACGCGCGGCCACGCGCGGCGCCGCGTGTCCGGCCACCGTCCAGCGTTCGGCGGGTGTGAGCGCGACGTCCTCCACCACCTGGCCGGTCAACGGTTTACCGGCGATGAGCTCGCCGTACCCGGCGGAGCGCCCGCTCGCACGGTGTGCAATGCGCCCGTCTTGGGCCGTGAGCGACGACGCGGGCACGCCCCACGCGCTCGCCGCGATGCCCAGGAGCATCTCGCGCGCAGTAGCGGCAACGCGGCGGAGCTGCGAGCCCATCTGCGGCGTGGAGCGGCTGCCAAAGGTGCCCATGTCGAACGGCGTGCGGGCCGTGTCGCCCATCACCATGTGGATGTTCGACAGCGCCACGCGCAGCTCCTCGGCCACTTCCTGCGCGAGCGAGGTGCGAATGCCCTGGCCCACTTCCACCTTGCCCGTGAACACCGTCACGCTGCCGTCCGCCCCGACGGCGAGCCACGCCGAGATCTGCGCGGGGTCGGGATCATCACCATCGTTCGCGCTTTCCGCGAGCGCGCGCGCCAGAACCGGATGCCGGCCGAGCGACGGCGCGACGAGGACGACCACGAGTCCGCCGCCCAGCACCTTGAGAAAGTCGCGACGCGTGGGACCGGCGCGCACGTCGGGACCGTTCATCGCTCACCTCCCGGCGCATGCGCCGCGCGGGACGCCGGAGTCGCCTCCGTGGCGGGAGTTCGCTTGGTGTTCCGGGCGGCGCGGCTGATTGCCGCGACGACGCGCGGATAAGTGCCGCACCGGCAGATGTGCCCGCGCATGCCGGCCACGATTTCGGCCTCGGTGGGCGACGGGTTGCGCTCGAGCAACGCGACGGCGCCCATGATCATCCCCAATGTGCAGTACGCGCATTGGAAGGCGTCTTCGTCCAGAAAGGCTTGCTGCACGGGATGGAGCGTGCCGTCCTGCTCCAGTCCTTCGATGGTCCGGATGGAGCGCTGTGCCGCGTCGCCCACACGGGTGCGGCAGGAGTGAACGGGACGGCCATCCACCAGGACGGTGCACGCGGCACACTGTCCCTCGCCGCAGCCGTACTTGGTGCCGGTGAGCGACAACTCCTCGCGCAGCACGCCCAGCAGGGGCTGCGCGGGATCGACGTCCAGCACGCGGCGGTCGCCGTTGACCTCGAGCTCGATGCGCATTGGTGGAATCTCCCTCCCCGCCAATCTAGGCCTGGGCGCGCGCGGTTTACCAGAGGGCGGTGTGGCAGGGCGGGCCCGCTGGGTTGCAGACGTTGCGTGACGGCAGGTACAGGCTGTGGGTCGGTGCCTTGCCGTCTCGATGCAGCGGTGTCAGGTTGCCGAGGTTGGCCGCGCCCTCACCCGGCCCGCGCGGCGGGGTGGCTATCACACGTATCGCGGAGACCGCCATGCATGGCCTCAAAGGAGAGCGCACGCTCATGCGCATTCACGTGGGCGAGCGCGACCGCGACCCCGTGTCGGGCAAGCCGTTGTACGAGGCGATCGTGGAGTTGCTGCGTCACCGCGGATTCGCGGGTGCCACCGTGATGCGCGGTATCATGGGTTTCGGCGCTCATGCGCGGCTGCACACGGACAAGGTGCTGCGCCTCTCGATGGATCTTCCGCTCGTGATCGAGTGCGTGGACACCGAGGCGCGCATCCAGAACATCCTGCCGACGCTGGACGGGATGATCGGTGGCGGGCTCATCACGCTCGAGCGCGCGCAGGTAATCATGTACCGTCCCGATTTGCCGCCGGCGGAGCGCACGGACAGCTGGCCCATCGACGTGTCGAAGCCGGGTACCACCTGATGCTGCTCAAGCGGTTCTACGACGAGGATCTGGCGCAGGCGAGCTATCTGGTGGGGTGCGCCGCCACGGGTGAGGCGCTCGTGGTGGACGCCAATCGCGACGTCGATCTGTACGTGGCGGCCGCCGATGCTGAGGGACTGCGCATCACCCACGTCACGGAGACGCACATCCACGCCGACTTCGTCTCAGGCAGCCGGGCGCTTGCGCGACGCACGGGTGCACGGCTGCTGCTGTCGGACGAGGGAGGCGATGCGTGGCGATACGCGTTCGCGCCGGAGGATGATGCGCAGATGCTCCGCGACGGTGACAGCTTTCGCGTGGGCAACGTGCGCGTGGAGGCGCGTCACACGCCGGGACACACGCCCGAGCACCTGACGTTCCTGGTGACCGATACGGCGGCGGCGGACGAGCCGATGGGCGCGTTCACGGGAGATTTCATCTTCGTTGGCGACGTGGGGCGGCCGGATCTGCTGGAGCGCGCCGCCGGGTGGGTGGGCACCATGGAGGCGGCCGCGCGCATGCTGTTCCGGTCGCTGCGCGGCTTCCTGGAACTCCCCGACTACCTGCAGCTGTGGCCCGGCCACGGCGCCGGTTCGGCGTGCGGCAAATCGCTCGGCGCGGTGCCGCAGTCCACGCTCGGCTACGAGCGGCGCTTCAACTGGGCGCTGACCGTGACGGACGAGAATGCGTTCGTGGAGATGGTGCTCGCCGGCCAGCCGGAGCCGCCGCGCTATTTCGCCGAGATGAAGCGGATCAACCGGGACGGTCCGCCGGTGCGTGATCGGACGCAGCGACCCAGCCGGCTGCCGGCCGCGCAGTTGCCGGAGTTACTCCAGCGCGGTGCGTTGGTGGTGGATACGCGGCATCGTGCCGAGGCAGCGGCTGGTCTGGTGCCAGGGACGATCAGTCTACCGCTGGGGCGATCGTTCAACACGTGGGCGGGATGGCTCATCCCGTACGATCGCGATCTCTATCTCATCGTGGATGACAGCTGCGACGACTGTGTTGAGCAGGCGGTGCGCGCGCTGCATATGATCGGGCAGGACGCGGTGTCCGGGTACTTTGGCGACGAGGTGGTCGACGCGTGGACCGCGGCGGGGCGCGAGCTGGACGTGGTGCCGCAGGTGGGGCCCGCGGAGTTAGCGCGGCGCGTAGCCACCGGTGCGCAGACCACCACGGTGGTGGACGTGCGCGGCAGCGCGGAGTGGTCCGCCGGGCACATCCCGGGGGCGAAGCACATCCCGCTGGGCGACCTGCTCCAGCGCGCGAGCGAGCTGGATCCCGCCGCGCCGGTGGTGCTGCACTGCCAGGGGGGCGGGCGCTCGTCCATCGGTGCCACGCTCCTCAAGGCACGCGGATTCACGAATGTGGCGAACCTGAGCGGCGGTTTTACGGAGTGGAAGGCGTCGGGCGAACGGGTGGAGACCGGGGACGACATCTGAGCGGCGCGCGGGCAGCGCGCTCCTGCATGCGTGAACGGGCCGCCCTGTAAAGGGCGGCCCGTTCACGGGAGCTGCTGGCGGACGGGCTCTACCGACCTGCGTCCGCCACCTGCGCTGGAGCGAGAACGTGGATGAGTCCGACCGCGCCCTTTTCCGCGTCGGCGAAGCTGTGCGTCACGAACGGGTACAGCCCGCTCCGGCTTCCGTCCTTGCTGAACACGGCCTCGAACACGGCGCCGCCTCCGGCGGGCACCACGTACGTCTGTAGGCCGCGGAGCGCGTGGTCGGGATTGCCGTCCGGATACACGCGATCGAAGATGGCGCCCACGATGTGGAAGTCGCTGTTGAAGCTCGGTCCCGCATTGACCACGAACAGGCGGACACGATCGCCCTCACGCACCTCGAGCGGGTGCGCCTTGTACTGGAACGCGGTGCCGTTGAATACCACCTGGGTTGCCTGCTTGGCCATGGCGGCCTGCCAGTCCGGACCCAAGGGCGTGGTGGCGGTAGTGGACGCAACGGCACCGCCGTTGGCGTTGTCCTTCGCGTAGAACTCGCTCTGCACGATCACGAACTCGTCGTCCGCCTTGGTGGGCCACCCGTCCTTGGGGTCGACGATGATGGGGAGATACATCCCCTGCATGATGTGCATCGTCACCGGGGGCGTTCCGCAATGCACCAGGAAGGCGCCGGCCACGCGCGGCGTGAACTCGAACGACAGGGAGTCGTGCGGCGCGATGGAGCGGTACGCCACATCCCACGGAATCTGCGCGGCGTGGAAGTCGATGGAATGCGCCATGGGCGCATTGTTCACCACGTTCACGCGCACCAGATCTCCCACGCGCACCCGTATGGCGGGGCCGGGGACGGTGCCGCCGAAGGTCCATCCCTGGTACGTAACGCCGGGCGCGATCTGGATCGTGGCGTCGGAGATCGGGATGCGGAATTCCTTTACGGCGGCTGCGGCCGCGGGGCGGAGCCGCGCATCGTGCGCGGGCTGCGTGGCGGTCACGGTGCGGCCGAAATCAACGCTGGCGATGGTGGGCGTGCGATGCGCCCCCGCGGTGGCCAGTACGGCGCCGCCGATGGCGCCAATCGCCACGATCGTTCCGATGATGCCCTTATATTGCATGAGTCGTCCTCCGGACGTTGGCGGTGTGATGCGAGCTATCCGGAAGGTAGGGCGGGCCTGACATCGGTTCTGTCGGCCAACTGACGATATTCACGCCGGCGGGGAGAGGACACGCCTGTGAGGGAAACTCCCACCGACACGCGGCGCGCACGTGGGGCGTCGTGCGACAGCGGCACGACCGTAGCGCAGTGTGAGCCACTTATGGCCGCGTACGGCCGTGCGCGCGAATGTTGCCCCGCGTTCGCAGCGCCACGTGCGCCGACGCCGGCCGGTCAGCGCGCGCTGCCGCGCGGCATCCTCCGTTCACGCTTGCACGCCATCCGGACCTCGACCCGTCCGAGGTGGAAGTGTCAGTGGAGGACGGCGAGGTCACGCTGTCCGGCATGGTGGATCGCCGTCACGAAAAGCGCCTGGCTGAGGACATCGCCGACCGCGTGACGGGGTTGATGGACGTGCACAACCGGCTGCATCTCGCGTATGGCGAGCATGGCCGGCACGGCGCATCGCACGACGCGGATTCCGGGCGCGGTCGTGTACGGCATGCGCCTCGCTCGCGCGGCGCAACGGAGCGGCAGGTCGCCGTGCCGGTACATCACGAGGAGAGTTCGACCGCACACCGCGCGCCGCGAGAGGGAAGTTCCTCGTGCGCCTAGGGTGTATCGTAGCCGAGGGGTCGCACGCTGAGCTGGTAGTGTGCTGGATCGCGCGCGAAGAACAGACCGGCGCGCCGGGTGGCGTGTGCGGGAACGAAGTCCAGCGTGGCCTGCGTCTGTTCCACGGTATCCGTGCCCGCCAGCAGCGTACCCTGCACCTGCAGCGACGCGGCGGTCGCGTCGCCACGATTCTCTACGTCGAGCCGCACGAGATAGCCGTTCGCGACGCGCGCGGTGAACCCGCGCCGGATGACCACGTTCGGGTGCGGGTGCGCTGGCGCGGTGAGCCCCTGGTACACCAGGAAGATGACCGTCGCGATCACCACGGCGCTGCCGAGCGCAGCGGCGGCCCACTCCCAACGCGAGGTCCTGCGCCGCGGCCCGTGGCCCCCATGCGGGCCACCGTCGTCGTGGGGCGGTCGGGCCTTCTGCTTGGCCGATGCGTTGGCGGTTCCCGGTCGCGCCATCGCTAACCTCGTGTGCGCATCAGACGATCAGGCGCGCGGCCGCGGCGCCCAGGCTGGATGGATAGCCGAGCACGATCGTCGTCAACACGGCGTACTCAATGCTGGATCTGTTGAAGCGCCCGAACGTCCAGAGCACGTAGGCGCTCACGCAGAGGGCGACCGCGTATCCCACCACGCTGTAGCGCAGAAAGATGCTCCAGTGCGGCGTGTTGCCCGGCCGGCCCGCCTGCCCGTGGAACTCCACGGCATACACGAACGCGTGAATCGTCGCGAGCGAGAGCCCGAGGAGCGCGAGCGCTCGCCAGGCGTCGATGCGGAACGCGATGTAGATCATCTCCTGCGTGGGAGCCACATTGAACGCAAAGAACACCGCGCCGGCCGCGGCCAGGAACATCTCCCCGCCGTAACCGGCGCTTTCTTTCGTCCGCTGCTGATGTCGCGTGTCGGCACGATTGCCACCCAACTGCCCCTGCGCGAGCACCGCGCCCACGCTCCCGGGCACGGCCTGGATGGAGATCTTGCCGATGAGCTCTTCCGCCGGCATGCCCGGGCGAATGATCTGGAACAGGAAAAGCACCGCCGCGCTCGTGAGAAAGCCCACCAGATAGGCCACCGCGGCGTCCACCGCATCGTCCCTCCACGACGCGGTGGCCTCGAACCCGGAGTAGTGCGACAGTCCCACCAGCACGGGAATGAAGATCACGATGAAGATCGCCAGGCGGATGCGGTCCACGTAGAAGCCCAGCCACCACATCTCCATCGTCATGAGGAGCGGGAGGGAGAAAAAGACGGCCCCGCCCGCCGCGCGGCCGATGCCGACGAGGAACAGTTGAGCGTCACTGCGCCGGGGCCGGCTGTGCGACTCACCACGAGCAGGAGGCGCCCCATGCGGCGCGCGCGACGGTGCCGCCCCGCCGCTTCGCCCGCCTCGGTGGCTGTCATCCGCCTTCGGATGTCTGTCCGGTGTGGCCATGCCTGCCCGCCCGTGTTGTCACGGCGAGCGACATGCAACTGATGTTCCGCCGGCTGCGGCGGCAGGGTGCGGGAGTTCAGTCCGGCGAGGCGCGCAGGGCCCGAGCGCCGTGCGCCCGCGCCATATAGCCGGCGTCGACACGGTGGTTCCGCTCCGGGCGATCGTTGGATACGGATGGAAACAGGGCCATCATTGCAGGCTGAACACTTGCGGTGCATTGTCGCGGGACGAGGAACGGGGAGGGCCGTGCTGCGGGACGAATCGGGGGTGTCCACCCCTGCGTTGGGGGAGCTGGACGTGGAGCGACACCTGCGCGATCCCGCGCTGAAAGCGCGGCTCGTGAGGCCGCTGTTCGAGCTGGTGGCACCCAGGTACGATCGCTTCACACGCCTGTTCTCCTTTGGGATGGACCGGCGGTGGAAACGCGCGCTTCTGACGCAGGCGGCAGCTGCTTGCCCGGCCGACGGTGTGGTGCTGGATGTTGCGTGCGGCACGGGGGATCTGGCGGTGGGCATGCTCGAGCACGTGCGCGCGAGCGGGGTGGTGTTCGCCATGGATGTCTCTCGGGCCATGCTGGCGCTGGCCAGCGCGCGGACGGGTGGGGGCGAGCCCGGCGCGGGGCGGGTGCGCCTCGCGCGGGCGGATATGGGCGCGCTTCCCCTGCCGGATGCCTGCGTGGACGTTGTGACCGCGGGGTATGCCGTGCGCAACGCGTCGGACCCGCACGTGGCGGTGCGCGAGATCGCGCGCGTGCTGCGCCCGGGGGGCGTCCTGGTGGGCCTCGACTTCTTCAAACCCGCGCACCGGCTGTGGCGCGCGTGGTTTCTCGGCTACCTCCGCCTGACGGGTCGCCTGGTGGGCGCCTGGTGGCATGGTGAACCCGTGGTCTACGGCTACATCGCCGATTCCATCGCGCACTTTCTCACGTGGGGCGAGTATGTGGCGCTGTTGGGGCAGCACGGGCTGCTCGTGGAGCGCACCGAGCGACACCTGCTGGGAGGCATCGTGGTGCACCGGGCGCGGCGGTGGGCGTGAACGGCGGCGGCCCGGCCTACGGGACCGCGGTGCAGCGAGAGGAGGAGCGCGACGCCGAGCTGCGCGCGCTCTCGGACGCGCCGCTCGCCACGCCGGCGGGCGCGCCGGCCGCCGTGGTCCACGCGGCGGCGGAGCTGGCGCCGTTCGCGCGCACGGGGGGCCTGGGCGAGGCGGTGGCCGCCCTGGCGCGCGCGCAGCAGCGCGCCGGCATCCGGACGTCGATCGTGATGCCGCTCTACCAGGCGGCGCGTGCGGTGGCGCACGACCTGGAGCCGGTGGGCGAGCCATTCTCGGTGGATGTCGGTTCCCGGCGCGAAGGGGTGCGGCTGTACCGCTACGCGCAGGGTGAGATGCTGCCCGACGTCTACTTCGTGGAGAACCGACCGGCGTTCGACCGGGCCGGGCTGTACGGCGAAGGGGGGCGGGACTACGACGACAACGCGGAGCGCTATGCGCTCTTTGCGCGCGCGGTGCTCGAGGCGTTGCCGCGTATCACGAGCGGTCCGGTGGTCCTGCACGCACACGACTGGCACGCGGCCCTCATTCCGGTCTACCTGCACACGGGCGGCGCGCCGCGCGGCGTGGCGCACGTGCGGTCGGTGCTCACGGTGCACAACGCGGGCTACCAGGGTGTGTTCCCAGCTTCCAGCTTTCCGGATCTGGGGCTTCCGTGGAACCTGTTCGACTGGCGCCGGCTGGAATGGCACGGGCAGCTCAACTGTCTCAAGGGCGGGCTCGTGTTCGCCGACATGGTGACGACCGTGAGCCCCACGCACGCGCACGAGCTGCGCACGCCGGCGGGTGGCTTTGGGCTGAACGGGGTGTTCGTCGCCTTGCGCGACCGCTTTGTGGGGATCCTGAACGGCATCGACCAGAGCGTGTGGGATCCGGCGCACGACCCGGACATCCCGTACCGCTTTGCGCGCGACGACCTGCGCAACAAGCGGCGCTGCCGGTGGGCGTTGCAGCACGGGTTCGGTCTGGATCGGCGGGCACACGTTCCGATCTTTGCGCTCACCGCTCGGCTGGTTTCCCAGAAGGGGCTGGACCTCATCCTGGGCGATCCCGGCTACTTCGCGCTCGACGCGCAATACATCTTTCTCGGGAGCGGGGAGCCGCGTTACGAGCGCGCGCTGTCGAGCATCGCGGCGCGCGCGCCGAGCCGGATCGCGGTGGAGTTCGAGTTCACCGAACCGCTCGAGCACGCACTGTTGGCGGGCGCGGACCTCTGCCTCATGCCGTCGCAGTACGAGCCGTGTGGGCTCACGCAGATGCGCGCGCAGCGCTATGGCACGATCCCCGTGGCGCGCCGGGTGGGCGGGCTGGCTGACACCATCGAAGATGGCGTCACCGGATTCCTCTTCGACGACTACGCACCGGGTGCGTTCATGGAGGCGGTGGTGCGGGCGCTGGACCATTATCGCGATCGCGACGGATGGCGGGCGATGATGCGCGAGGCGATGGGGCGCGACTTCGGTTGGGAGCGGTCCGAGCTGCGCTACCGCGAGGTGTACCGCCGGGCGCTCGCGCGCGGCGAGGCGTGAGCCTTGCGACGGTAATGCGCGCGGGGGCAGGTTAGGCACCCGCGGTGGCTCCGGCACGACGGACCTCCTGCCGGACGAAGGCCGTCCGGCGTCGCCGGCAATGATCGATACCTGGAGACTTCCTATGAGAACGTGGTCCATGCCCGCTGCGCGCGGAGCCCTACTGGTCCTGCTACTGGCCCTTCCCGGATGTCTGTTGGCGGCCGCGGGGGCGGGGGCCGGAGCGGGAATATTTCTCACCACGCGCGGGGCCAGCTCGCTCGTGAATGCCCAGGTGAGCGACGTCGCGAGTCGCACCAGGGCGGTGTTCGAGGAGATGAACATCACCGTCCTCAAGAGCAGCGAGGAGAACGGTGGCGACAAGCGCACGCTGAGCGGCCAGCGCGGCGAGATGGAGGTGGACGTGGACATGGAGCGGAAGAGTCCCACGACCACCAACGTGGAAGTCACCGCCAAGCGCAACGTGGCGGACTACGACAAGGACTTCGCCAAGGAAGTCCTGTCGCGCATCATCCAGCACCAGTAGCGTCGCTGGCGGGGGCCAGCCGGCGGACGCGGTTGGCGTCCAGGTAGATCTGCTCCCCCGCCAGGGCGCCGCGGCCGGCCGCACTGAGGCCCCAGTCGGTGGCCACGAACCGCACGTCGGACGGCAGGGCGCGGACGATACCTGCGACGGCCACCGTATCGCCCGGCGCCAGCGTGCGCGCGCCTCCCGACGCGTGCTCCACGCGCGTGCCGGGCGGCAGCACCACGAGCAGGCGGTCGCCGCTGTTCGCGCCGATCCAGAACGCGCGATCGCTCTCCACCGCCTGCACGCGCGCCTGCAGGAGCGCGGCTGCGCGACCCACCAGCGTGTCGGGTGACCGCGCCACGATGAGGCTCTCCGCGTCCGCCACCGGATAGCGCGCACCCGTGAGCTCGGCGGCCGCCAGGCCTGGTCGCGGCGTGATCACGATCTCGCGTGCCTCGAGCGTGAGGCTGTTGCGCAGGCGTTCGGAAAACGACGTGCTCAACCCGCTGTCGCCGCCGTGGCGTTCGCGCTCGCCGCGCTCGCCGCGCTCGCCGGTGCCTCCACGCCCCGCGCGCCGCCGCGTGCCCCTCGCGCGCGCGCCGCTATCGGCGGCCGGTGCGGTGAGCGTGCCCGTCACCTGGACGATCGCGCCGCGCAACAGCAGGGAGTCGGCGAGCGTGTTGACGAGCGGGCGCTGCGACTCGGCGACCACGACCAGCAGCTCGTGCCGTCCGCCTTCTCCGCCGCCCACGATGGTAAACGTGCGCGGAGCGAGGATGCGACCCAGCTCCCCGCTCACCGTCACCGTGTCGCCCACGTAGGCGCCCGGCGCGCGTGCGAGGTCGCTCAGGGCGACACCGATGCCGGGCGCGGGCGGCGGTGTGTGCGCCGTGGCGCAGCCGGTGGCGAGCATGGCGGCGAGCACGGCGGCGAGCGCCACGGCGCGCGCCGTGAGCGTGGTAACTGTTGCGGCGGCCGCGCGTGCGGTGCGGGGGTTGGTCATGTGCGTGTCCGGATCCGGTGTGGTGACGCCGTCGCATGCATCACGCCGCAAGGGGCGTTCCGCGCCGGATGCGCATCGACTGGCGATGCGGCCCGCGGGTGCCATATTCCCTCTGGAGACGGCGGCGCGTGCTCACGACCGCGCGCCCTACGCCGCGACTACCGTCACCGGAGCGTGCACGCCACCGTGAGCGAATGACGAACGAACGGATCGTCGTTGTGGAGGAGGAGGCTCTTCCGGAGGAAGGGGCGCGGCGCATCGCGCGGCGGATGCGCGAGAGCGTGGACGTGCGCGGAACGTGCGCGCTGGCGCTTGCCGGCGGCTCTACCCCCACGCCGGTCTACGAACGGCTGGCCACCCTCTCCACGGTGGACCCGGACGTCTGGGAGCGGACGGAGGTGTTCTTTGGGGACGAGCGGTGCGTCCCCCCCGACGATCCCAGGAGCAACTACTGGATGGCGCACCAGGCGCTGCTGTCGCGTGTGCCGGTGCCGCCCTCGCAGGTGCATCGCATGCAGGGCGAGGCGCCCGACCGCGACGCGGCGGCGCGCGCGTACGCCCACCAGCTTCCCCCACGGTTGGACGTCCTGGTGCTCGGCATGGGCATCGACGGACACACCGCGTCGCTCTTTCCGCACGCGCCGGCGTTGGACGAGCGCAGTCGCGCGGTGGTGCCCGCCGATGCGCCCGCGCCGCCCGTGCACCGGCTCACGATCACGCCGCCCGTGATCGCGCGTGCCCGGTTCGTCCTGGTCCTCGTGGCGGGGGCGCTCAAGGCGCCGACGCTCGCTCAGGTGCTCGAGGGTCCCACCGATGTGCACGCGTTTCCCGTGCAGTTCGCGCGCGCTGGCCTGTGGGTGGTGGACCGGGCGGCCGCGAGCCGCATGCGCGCGAGTCTGCGCCGATGAGGGTGCTGGCCGGAGACGTCGGGGGCACGAACGCGCGACTGGCGGTGGTGGATGTGACGGGGCCGCAGCGGGCGCGGATCGTTGTCGAGCGGCGCTACGCCAGCGCCGCCGCGGCCGGACTGGCTCCGCTCGTGCACCGCCTGTTGGATGAGACGGGGCTCGCCGTGGAGCGCGCCTGTTTTGGGATTGCCTGCCCGGTGGTCCGGGGACGCTGCGAGGCGCCCAATCTGCCCTGGAGCGTGGACGAACGGGAGCTGGGCGCGGCGCTCGGGCTCGAGCGCACCAGGCTCATCAACGACTTCCTGGCGGCGGGCCACGGATTGCCGGCCCTGGTGGCGGAGGATCTCGTCACGCTACAGGCGGGCGAGCCGCAGTCGCACGGGCCGGTGGCGCTCATCGGCGCGGGGACAGGACTGGGCGAGGGTTTCCTGTTATGGCGCGGCGATCGCTATGACGTGTTCGGCTCGGAGGGGGGACATTCGAGCTTCGCGCCCACCACTCCCGAACTGAGCGCGTTGCTGGAATGGCTCGTGCGCCGATATGGGCACGTGTCGTGCGAGCGTGTGGTCTCAGGCCCCGGACTGGTGAACGTGTACGAGTTCGTGGTGGCCAGCGGATTGGCGGACGAGGAGGCGCCGGTCCGCGCGGAGATGCAGGTGCGCGACCCGGCCGCCGTGATCGCGTCGCACGCCATCGATCGGACCAATGGCGCGTGCGTGCACGCCATGCAGCTGTTCGCGACCGCGTTTGGCGCGCAGGCGGGCAACCTGGCGCTCACCGTGCTGGCCACCGGCGGCGTGTATCTGGGTGGCGGCATCGCGCCGCGCATCGTGGCCGCGCTGCAGTGGGGGGAGTTCGTGGCCGCGCTGCGCCACAAGGGCCGGCTGTCCGGCTTCACCGCGCGCGTGCCCGTGCATGTGATCATGAATCCGGACGTCGCGATTTACGGCGCCGCCACCGTGGCCGCGCGCGACTGACTCGTCCGCCGGGAACCGCGGCGGTCCATCGACGATTGCTATACCTGGGGAGCACTTCACGCATGGCTGACACGATCGCACCAACCGAGACATCGCTGCAGCAGCTCTGCATCAACAGCATTCGCGTGCTGTCGATGGACGCCGTGCAGAAGGCCAACTCGGGACATCCCGGAACGCCAATGGCGCTGGCGCCGCTGGCCTATGTCCTCTGGACGCGCCACCTGCGATACGATCCGGCCGACCCCGAGTGGATGAACCGCGACCGGTTCGTTCTGTCGGCGGGACACGCGTCGATGCTCCTCTACAGCGTGCTCTATCTCACCGGATACGACCTCACGCTCGACGATCTCCAGAACTTCCGGCAGTGGGAGAGCCGCACGCCGGGGCACCCCGAGTACGGGATGACGCCTGGCGTCGAGACCACCACCGGTCCGCTGGGCCAGGGCGTGGGCAACGCCGTCGGGATGGCCATCGCCGAGAGACACCTGGGCGCGGAGTTCAATCGCCCGGAACACGAGATCATCGACCACCGCACGTACTTCATCGCCAGCGATGGCGACATGATGGAAGGCCTGTCGCACGAGGCCGCGTCGCTCGCCGGGCACCTGCGGCTGGGCAAGCTCATTGGCTTCTACGACGACAACCACATCACGATCGAGGGCGACACCAACCTGGCGTTCAACGAGAACGTGGCCCAGCGCTTCGAGGCATACGGCTGGCACGTGCAGCGGGTGGAGGATGCCAACGACGTGGAGGCGCTCAGCCGTGCGACCACGGAGGCGGAACGCGAGACCGGCCGCCCGTCGCTCATCATCGTCCGCTCGCACATCGCGTGGGGCGCGCCGCACGCGGTGGACACGGCCGAAGCGCACGGCTCGCCGTTGGGAGAGGAGGAGGTGCGGGCGACGAAGGAGAACCTGGCGTGGCCGTCGCTGGAGCCGTTCTCTGTGCCCGACGAGGCGCTGCAGGCGTGGCGCGCCTGCCGCGCGCGCGGCGCGGAGATGCACGCCTCCTGGCTGCAGCGGTGGGGCGCGTACGTGCGCGCGGACGGCGACGGCGCGCGCGAGCTGGAGCGGCGGCTGGCGCGCACGCTGCCCAAGGAATGGGACGCCGACATTCCGTCGTTCCCCACGGACAAGAAGCTCGCCACGCGCGTGGCGTCGGAAAAGGTGCTGAACGCCATCGCGCCTCGGCTTCCCGAGCTGATGGGCGGCGCCGCCGACCTGGCGCCGTCCACCAAGACGCTCATGAAAGACTCGGGAGACTTCGAGCCCGGCAACCCGGGGGCGCGCAACATGCACTTCGGCATCCGGGAGCACGCCATGGGCGCGATCATGAACGGCATGGCGCTGCACCGCGGCCTGCTGCCGTACGGGGCGACGTTTCTCATCTTTTCCGACTACATGCGTCCGCCCATCCGACTGGCCGCCATCATGCGTCAGCACGTGATCTACGTGTACACGCACGATTCCATCGGTCTGGGCGAGGACGGTCCCACGCACCAACCCGTCGAGCAGCTCGCCGCGCTGAGAGTGGTGCCGAACCTCACCGTCATCCGTCCGGCTGACGCAAACGAGACGGCGGAGGCGTGGCGCGTGGCCGTGGCGCACGACGATGGGCCGGTGGCCATGGCGCTCACGCGCCAGAATCTGCCGGTGCTCGACCGGTCCAAGCTGGGAGCCGCCGCCGGCCTGGCACGCGGCGCGTACGTGCTGTCCGATGCCTCCGACGGACTGCCGGACGCCGTGATTCTGTCCAGCGGCTCCGAGGTGCACATCGCGCTCGAGGCGCAGACGCGGCTGCACTCGCACGGCGTGCAGGCGCGCGTGGTGAGCATGCCCAGCATGGAGCTGTTCGCCAGGCAGCCGCAGGCGTATCGCGACGAGGTGCTCCCTCCGTCGGTGCGCACCCGCGTGGCGGTGGAGGCGGCGCATCCCATGGCGTGGCAGCGGTGGGTGGGCGATCACGGCGCCATTATCGGGCTCACGCACTTTGGCGCCTCCGCGCCGTACGAGCGGCTGTATCAGGAATTCGGGATCACGCCCGACGACGTGGTGGGGGCGGTGCTCCGGATGCGCGACGGTGTGGCGTAGCGCGCCGCCGGCCGCACCTGCCGCGCCCACCGCGCACGCGCTATGCGTCGTGCGACCCTGTGGGCGCCGCGCGGCGCGCAACGCGCAGCCGGAGGCACGCGCAATGTGCCACGAAGCCGGAGGTAAGGACGTGCAACAGAGCACGAAGTCGAGGAGGAGAGCATGACCGCACCAAGCGGAATCGGCACCAAGATGCAGATGCTCCACGAGGTGGGGCAGAGCGTGTGGCTGGACTACCTGCGCCGCGGCATGATGGGCTCCGGCGAGCTGCAGACGCTCATCGACGACGGGCTGAGGGGGATGACCTCCAACCCCACCATCTTCGAGCACGCGATCGCGGGGAGCACGGACTACGACGACGTGCTCCGCCGGCTTGCGCAGAGCGACCGGTCGGAGCGCGAGCTGTTCGAGACGATCGCCGTGGAGGATGTGCAGGCGGCCGCCGATCTCTTCCGCCCCGTCTATGACGACAGCGATGGCGCCGACGGATTCGTCTCGATCGAGGTCTCGCCCGGCGTGGCGCGCGACACCAACGGCTCCATCGCGGAAGCGCGGCGGCTGTGGCAGGCGGTCGACCGCCCGAACGTGATGATCAAGATCCCGGGCACCAGGGAAGGATGGCCGGCCATCGAGCGCTGTCTCATGGACGGGATCAACATCAACATCACGCTCCTCTTTTCCGTGGAGCACTACCGCCAGGTGGCTGAAGCGTATCTCAAGGCCCTGGAACTCCGTGCAAAGGATGGCCAGCCGATTCATCATCTGGCATCCGTGGCGTCGTTCTTCGTGAGTCGCGTCGACAGCGAGGTCGAGAAACGCCTGGCCGACAATCCGGACGCGTTGGAGGCGCTGGGCGGGCGCGTGGGCATCGCCAACGCGCGATTGGCCTACGAGGCATTCCACGAGATCACGGCCACCGCGCGCTGGCGCGCGCTGGCCGCCAAAGGGGCGCGCGTCCAGCGCCCGCTCTGGGCGAGCACGAGCACCAAGAACCCGGCCTACTCCGACATCCTCTACGTGGAGTCGCTCATCGGGCCCGACACGGTGAACACGCTGCCGCCCGATACACTGCGGACGTTCGAGCACCACGGTCGCGTGGTGAACACGCTCGACCGTCCGGTGGCGGAGGCGCAGGACGTGATGCGGCGCCTGGCCGATGCGGGCGTGGACTTCGACGATGTCACGCGGACGCTCGAGGACGAAGGCATCGCCAAGTTCACCAAGTCGTTCGACAGCCTGCTCGCCGTGATCGCCACCAAACGCCGCGCCATCGCGCCGCGCGCCGGCGCGAACGCATCAGCGGCCGCCACGCCGGCGGCCGAAACGGCGCCCACCGCCACCCCGCCCAGCGTAGGGCACGCGTCGCTGGATGGCATCGCGCGCGCCGTCGAACAGCGGCTCCAGCAGATGGCAGACGCGCAGACGATCAAGCGGATCTGGGCGCACGATCCCACGGTGTGGAGCGAGGATCCCAACGCGCCGGAGATTCGCGACCGGTTGGGCTGGCTCACGGTGGGGGAGAAGATGGCGCAGCAGGTGGCCGCGCTCACCACGCTCGCCAATGACGTGCGCGACAGCTACGCCCACGTGGTGCTGTGCGGGATGGGCGGATCGAGTCTGGCCCCGGAGGTGCTGTGGCAAACGTTCGGGCATCGCACGGGATTCCCCGCGCTCACCGTGCTCGACACCACGGATCCGCGCGCGATCGCGGCGGTGGACGCGCGGCCGGTGGACCGCACGCTGTTCGTCATCTCGAGCAAGTCGGGCACGACGCAGGAAACCACGAGCCTCTTCCGCCACTTTTGGCAGCGCACCGGCGGGCGCGGCGAGCAGTTCATCGCCATCACCGATCCCGGCACCCCGCTGGAAGAACTGGCACGCGCGCGCGCGTTCCGTCGCGTCTTCTGCAACCCGTCCGACATTGGCGGCCGCTACTCGGCGCTCTCGTACTTTGGCCTCGTGCCCGCCGCGCTCATCGGTGTCGACGTGGGGACGCTGTTGCACGGCGCGCACCGCATGGCGGAGTCGTGCGCGGCGTGCGTGGCACCGCCCGAGAACCCGGGCGCGTGGCTGGGCGCCGTCCTGGGCGAAGGGGCGCGCGCCGGGCGCAACAAGCTCACCCTCGTGCTGTCGCCGGGCATCGCATCGCTCGGCCTCTGGCTGGAGCAATTGCTGGCCGAGAGCACGGGGAAGCAGGGCACCGGCGTGATCCCCGTGGCCGGCGAAACGCTCGGCGCGCCCGACGTGTACGGCACCGACCGCGTGTTCGTGTCGATCGCACTGGACGGGGAACGCCAGTCCTCCACCGAGCAGCGGCTGGACGCGCTGGCCAAGGGGGGCACCCGGTGGTGCGACTCACCACGGGCGCGCCCTCCGACCTCGGCGCGGAGTTCTTCCGCTGGGAGATGGCCACGGCGGTGGCCGGTGCCGTGCTGGGCATCAACGCGTTCGATCAACCCAACGTGGCGGAGAGCAAGAGCAACACCAAGCGTGTGCTGAGCGAACACGCAAAACCCTCCGCGCCCTCCAGCGGCGATGAGGTGCAGCGCTTTCTCACGCACGTGCCGGCGGGGCACTACGTGGCAATCATGGCGTATCTGCCACCCACGGCGGAGAACGATCGGCGATTGGAAACGGTGCGCCTGCAGCTGCGTGACCGGCTGAAGGTGGCCACCACGGTGGGCTACGGCCCGCGCTTCCTGCACTCCACCGGTCAGCTCCACAAGGGCGGGCCGCCGATCGGACACTTCATCCAGATCGTCGATCCCGTGCCGACGAACCAGGACATGGCGATCCCCGACGAACCGTTCACCTTTGGCACGCTCGAGAGCGCGCAGGCGGAAGGGGACCTGCAGGCGCTCGTCTCGCGCGATCGGCCGGTGGTGCGCGTGGCGGGCATCGACGCGCTGGAACAGGCGCTGGGCCGGGCGTTCGCGCGCGGATGAGCATCTCGCATCTGTTCTTCGACGTGGGCGGGGTGCTCGGCTCCAACGGATGGGACCACGAGCAACGCGCGGAGGCGGTGGCGCACTTCCATCTGAACGGCGCCGCGTTCGAGCGGCAGCATCAGGAAGTAGTTGGCATGCTGGAGGAGGGAGAGATCACCCTCGACGAGTATCTCGACTACGCCGTGTTCGACCAGCCGCGCTCGTTCTCGCGCCAGGAGTTCGTGGCGTTCATGCTGGCGCAGAGCGAGCCGTGGTCCGCATCGTTGGACGTGGTGCGCGCCCTCGCGGCGACGCGGCGCTACCGGATGATGACGATCAACAACGAGTCGGCCGCGCTCAACGCGCACCGGGTCGCCGCGTTTGGCCTGTGCGACGTGTTCCTGGCGTTCTTCACGTCGTGCTGGGTGGGCGTGGCCAAGCCGTCGCGGCGCATCTACGAGACCGCGCTGCGCGTGGCGCAGGCGGAGCCCGAGCGGAGCGTGTTCGTGGACGACCGGCCGGCCAATCTGTTTCCGGCCAAACGCCTGGGCATGCAGACCATCCGGTTCACCACCCCCGAGCGGCTGGTCGACGACCTGCGCGCACTGGGCGTGACCTTCTAGCGGAGCGCGGCGACCGCGCTCGAGGCAACAGGAGCAAGCAATGACCACGGCGGGCATGCGGATCGGGATGATCGGGCTGGGCAAGATGGGCGGCAACATGGCGCGGCGGTTGATGCGCGACGGACACCAGGTGGTGGTCTGGGACCGCAGCCCGGACGCGGTGCGGCAGTTGGGGACGGAGGGCGCCATCGGCGCGGCGGACATCGCCGAGCTGTGCTCGCAGCTCCGGCCGCCGCGTGTGGTGTGGATGATGGTGCCCGCCGGCGCGCCGGTGGACGAGACCATCGCGGCGCTGCTCGAACGCGCGTCGCCCGGTGACATCTTCATCGACGGCGGCAACTCCAACTTTCACGACACTCTGCGCCGCGGCGAGATGCTCAGCGCCAAGGGCATCGAGCTTGTCGATGCCGGCACGAGCGGAGGGATCTGGGGGCTGGAGAACGGCTACTGTCTCATGGTCGGCGGGAGCGACGCCGCCGTGCAGACCGCCGAACCGATCTTTCACTCGCTGGCCACCACCGATGGCTACGCGCACGTGGGGCCCACCGGGAGCGGGCACTACGTGAAGATGGTGCACAACGGCATCGAGTACGGGCTGCTGCAGGCGTACGGCGAAGGCTACGAGATCCTGCACGCGTCCACGGAATTCGACCTCGATCTGCACCAGATAGCGGCGGTGTGGAACCACGGGAGCGTGGTGCGGTCATGGCTCAACGAGCTGGCCGAGCGCGCCTTCGGCGACAGCGCGGACCTGGCGGAGATTCGAGACTACGTGGCCGACTCCGGCGAGGGACGGTGGACGGTGCAGGAGGCGATCGATCTGGACGTGCCGGCGCCGGTCATCACGCTGTCGCTCCTGGCGCGCTTCCGCTCGCGGCAGGAGATCTCGTTCGGGGCCAAGGTGATCGCGGCGCTCCGTCATCAATTCGGCGGTCACGCGGTGAAGAAAGCATGACCGACCACACCGAAACGCGCGCGCTCGTGGACGGCGCGCCCACACGCGACGCACGCGCCGGCGGCGCGGCCGTGGCTGATCTGCCCACCGTCCCCATGCAGATCACGTCGGAGGTGGAGGTCGCCACGCAGCCGCTCAAGAAGGGCGAGGCGTGTACGATGGTGATCCTGGGCGCCGGGGGTGATCTGACGCGTCGCAAGCTCATGCCCGCCCTCTTTCACCTGCAGTGCGACGGCCTGCTCGATCCCGAATTCTCCGTGTTGGGCGTGGCGCGCGAGCCGCTGAACGACGACAGCTACCGGCGCGCAATGTACGAGGCGATTAAGGAATCGGACGAGCCCAACGGGGTGGGGAACATCGACGAGGAGCAGTGGCGGCAATTCGCGCCCCGGCTGGGCTACGTCTCGGGCGATCTGGGCGACCGGCGCACCTATGCCAGCACGATCGGACGGCTGGAGCGCATCGAGCAGCAGCGCGAGGACAACGACGGCCGGCTGTTCTATCTGGCCATTCCCCCCAGCATCTACACCACCGCCATCCGCGAGCTGTCGCAGAGCGGCATCGCGCCGCGGATCGACGATCCGAACACGCGTCCCTGGGTGCGCGTCATCGTGGAAAAGCCGTTCGGGCGCAGCCTCGACAGCGCGCGCGCGCTGAACGACGTGGTGGATCGCGTGTTCGCCGAGCACCAGGTATACCGCATCGATCACTACCTGGGCAAGGAAACCGTGCAGAACATGCTGGTGCTGCGGTTTGGCAATTCGATCTTCGAGCCCGTGTGGAACCGGAGCCACGTACACCACGTGCAGATCACCGCGGCGGAAACGGTGGGTGTGGAGCACCGCGCCGGCTACTACGAAGAGGCCGGTGTGGTGCGCGACATGTTTCAGAACCATCTGATGCAGTTGCTGGCGCTCACCGCCATGGAGCCGCCGGTGGCGTTCCGCGCCAACGCGGTGCGCGACGAAAAGGTGAAGGTGCTGACCGCCATCCGTCCCATCGCGCCCGAGGAGATCCACACGTACGCCGTGCGCGGACAGTACGGCCCCGGTGTGAGCGACGGGCAGAAGGTGCCCGGCTACCGCGAGGAGCCGCGCATCGATCCGGCCTCCGAGACGCCCACGTACGCGGCCGTGCGGCTCATGATCGACAACTGGCGATGGCAGGGCGTGCCGTTCTTCTTACGTTCCGGCAAACGCCTGCCACGCCGGGTGACGGAGATCGCGATACGCTTTCGCCGTCCGCCCACGCGCATGTTCGCGCGGCAGGACGGGATGCCCGCACCCAACATTCTCACCATCCGCATCCAGCCGGACGAAGGGATCTCGTTGTGCTTCGAGATCAAGATTCCGGGGATCGGCATGCGGACCACGTCGGCGCAGATGGACTTCAGCTATGACCGCGCGTTCGGCGGCTCCAAGCACTCGGCCTACGAGACGCTGCTGCTGGATGCGATGGTGGGCGATGCCACGCTGTTCACGCGACGCGACGGGGTGGAGGCGGCGTGGCGCGTGGTGGATCCGATCATCGCGGAGTGGGAATCGCGTCCGCCCACGCACTTCCCCAATTACGCCGCCGGGAGTTGGGGGCCCACCGTGGCGGAGGACTTCATCGCGCGCGACGGCGCCGTCTGGCGCAAGCCGTGAGCGTGGATCCGGCACACCGCGCCAAACTCGACGCGGCGCGGCGCGCGACCTCGCTCGTGCGATCGGGGATGCGCGTGGGGCTCGGCACGGGCTCCACGGCCAGCCTGGTGGTGCGGGAGCTCGGTGCGCGGCTGGCCAGCGGGGAGTTGACGCATCTGGCGGGCGTGCCCACCTCGCGCGCGACGCGCGATCTGGCGGAACGGTGCGGCGTGCCCGTGGGGACGCTCGAGGAATACCCGGAGCTGGATCTCGCCGTGGACGGGGCCGACGAAGTGGACCCATCAGGCGATCTCATCAAGGGAGCCGGTGGGGCGCTGTTGTGGGAGAAGATCGTGGCCGCGAGTGCCGCGCGGCTGGTGATCGTCGTGGACGCGGGCAAGATGGTAGGGCGGCTGGGCACGCGATACGCGCTGCCCGTGGAGGTGGTGCCCTTTGGGTGGACCACGCACCTCTCGCCCATCCGCACGCTGGGTGGTGAGCCGGTCCTGCGCCGGCTGGGCGCGGGCGGTGGCGCGGGGCTGGGGAACGACGCCGAGCCGTACCGCACCGACAGCGGGAACTTCATTTTGGACGTGCGCTTTGCCGGGGGCATCGCGGACCCGCAAGCGGTTTCTCGTGCGCTGCGCAGGCGCCCGGGGGTGGTGGAGACGGGTCTTTTCTTGGGATTCCGTCCGGAGGTGATCGTGGGGCGCGCGGATGGGGGGGGGAGGGGGAGCGATAGGCTCCAGGAGCCGACCAGGCGGAGGAGCTCGGCGGAGTTGGCCCGCCCGGCCGGGCCGCCCTGGCTTTGCGGAGCAAAGTACTTGACAGGACGGACGCCGGCGCCTATCGTGGGGCCATGGCGTCCGTCCGTCCCATCCGCACCCCGGTCCGGGAGTCCCCCGCGCTGCACGCCCGCGCGATGGACGACCTGCGCTTCATTCGCGAGACGATGGAGAACGCGTCGTCGTTCACCGCGTTCTCCGGATGGGGACAACTGCTCGTCGGCCTCACGGCCGTCGCGGCTGGCGTGCTCGCCGCACGGCAGCGCACCGAGGCCGCGTGGCTCAACGTGTGGTTGGGCGAAGCGCTGGTGTCCGTCGCCATCGGGACCGTGACCACCGGGCTCAAGGCGCGCGCGGTGCGACTGCCGCTCGCGTCCGGGCCGGTGCGCAAATTCGTCCTGAGCTTCGCCCCCGCCATCGTGGTGGGCGCGCTGCTCACGCTCTTCCTGTACAACCGCGGAATGTTCGAGATGCTGCCCGGCATCTGGATGCTGCTCTACGGTGCCGGCGTCGTGGCCGGCGGATCGTTCTCCGTGCGCCCCGTTCCCGCCATGGGCATCTGCTTCATGGCGGCCGGTGCGGCGGCCCTGTTCACCCCCGCGCCGTGGAGCGTCTGGATGCTTCCCGCCGCGTTCGGCGGGCTGCACGTGGCCTTTGGTGCCCTCATCGCAAGGAGGTATGGTGGCTAGAACCGGAGCGCTCCCTCGCAAGCGCGCCGATGGAAGTCACGCGCGCGACGAACGCCTGCGCGGCGAAGCGGGAGGGGGAGACGGAGGAACCCCCGCCGAGTCGCTGGAGCTCGACTCGCTCATTCACAACCGCATGCGGTTGGGGATCGTGAGCGCGCTCGCGGCCAACAATGCGCTGTCGTTCAACGAGCTCAAGGCCCTCATGCGCACCACCGACGGCAATCTCAGCGTGCACGCGCGCAAGCTCGAGGAAGCCAAGTACGTCATCTGCAACAAGAGCTTCGAGGGGCGCCGCCCGCGCACCGAGTATCGCCTGGCCGCGGCCGGACGCCGCGCCCTCCAGCGCTACCTGGCACACATGGAGGCCCTCATCCAGCGCACGCGCGACACCCTGGACCGCTGATTTCCTTCACCCGTCTCTTTTTTTTCGACACTCACTTTATGAGTCCAAGTCCTTTGCATCACACGCCATCGCTCCACGCCGCCATCATCATGGATGGCAACGGACGATGGGCCACCGCGCGCGGCATGCCCCGCGTGGCCGGTCACCGCGCCGGCGCCAATGCCGTACGGCGAACGGTCGAGGCCGCCCCACGGCTCGGCATCGCCACGCTCACGCTCTACGCCTTCTCCAGCGACAACTGGAAACGTCCCCCGCGCGAAGTCGCCACCCTCATGCGCCTCTTCCGATCGCACCTGCGCTCGGAAACACCCAGGCTGGTGGAGAACGGCGTCCGCCTGTCCGTCATCGGACGACGCGATCGACTTGCCCTTCCGCTGCAGACGGAAATCACCGCCGCCGAGGACGCCACGGCCGGCGGACGCACGCTGCACCTCCGCCTCGCCATCGACTACTCCGCCCGCGACGCGATCATCCGCGCTGCCCGCGCGGCCGCTCATCCGTCCGCCCAGGCCACCACGCTCGCCACGACGCGCGCGGCGGCGCACGACCAGCCACACGCGCCGGACTCGGCGGAGCGAGACACCGAAGCCGAGCGCTCGCTCGCGCACGTGCACTTTGCCGCCCTGCTCGGCGCCGCGTATGGTAGCGACGAGCCCGCACCGGATGTGGACCTCCTCATCCGTACCGGTGGGGAGCGCCGGCTCAGCGACTTTCTGCTGTGGGAATGCGCGTACGCCGAGCTGTACTTCGCGCCGTGCATGTGGCCCGAGTTCGACGAAGCGGCGCTCGCCGCCGCGGTGGATGACTTTCACAACCGGCAGCGCCGTTTCGGCGCCGTGCCCAAAGCTGCGGGGTGATGGACCATGGCATTCGAGACCTTCACTTCACTCGCCGGACGCGACGTGGTGCTGCCCGCCCGCGAGGCGCGCCGCCCCATGGTGCCCGTGCCCACGAATGTGGCGCGGATCTGGATCGGCGCCGCGCTCGTAGGCGCACTGGGCGCGGCGATCATCCTGTACGCGCCGCCGGGCATCAACTGGCTGCTGTGGACGACGGCCGCATCGCTGGTGTTCGTGGACGCGCGCCGGCGCGCGAAGCAGGACCTCTCTTCCACCACCACGCTCTGCGTGGCGCTCGCGGTAGCGCTCGCGGCCGGCGCCGCCGTCACCGCCGATCCGCTCTTCCACGTGCTCATCGTGCTCGGCGCGAGCGGGCTGCTGGCGCTCGCGGTGGTGCTCTGCGCCGGCACGGACGCGCGCGATCTGGGCGCCGTCCGGATTCTCACGGCGCCGCTTGTGGGGTGGGCACTGTCGGCGGCCGAGGTGGTCCGGCGCACCGGAGAGTTGACCGAGCGCGTGCGCGGCCAGCGGGTGGCCTCGCTCGCGCGTGGGGCGCTTTTCGCGGTGCCGGTGGTGGTGGTGTTCGCGCTGCTCCTCTCGGGCGCGGATCCCACCTTCGCGCTCTGGCGCGACAACGTTGGGACCGCCATCCAGACGTTGTCGTTCCTGCCGCGCGTCGCATGCTTCCTGGCGCTGGGTGCGCTCACACTCGGCGCGAGCGGGGTCGCGGCACGCGGCGCTCCGGCGTGGCGGCGCGCACCCGCGGCAGCGGGCGAAGCGCCGGCGTCCGCTGCAGGCTGGGCGACGCCCAGCGCCGCCGACAGTTCGTCGTTCGCCCCGTGGAAACTTGGCCACACCGAGCGACTGCTCGTGGTGGGGAGCGTGGGCGGACTGTTCGGACTCTTTCTCCTGCTGCAGGTCAGCTATCTGTTTGGCAACGCGCCGGCGGTGCACGGGAACGGGATCACGTTCGCCGACTACGCGCGCCGCGGCTTCGGCGAGCTGAGCGTGGTGGCCACGCTGTGCACGATCGTCCTGGCGTGGGTCTTTCACGGCGTGCGCCCGCGGCAGCAGGGCAAAGCCGTTCGCTGGGCGGGACTGGCCGTCGTAGTCGAGCTGCAGCTGCTCACCGACTCGGCCATGCACCGCGTGTGGCTCTATCAGGATGCGTACGGCTTCACCGCAGCGCGCGTACTGGCCCTGGCGTACATGGTGGCCGTCACGCTGCTGCTCATCGTGCTGGGGCTGGAGCTGTGGGCGGGGCTGGACGCACGCCGCCTGGCGCGCTCCGCACTGGTGGTCGCGGCGGGCGGTGTGGCGGTGATGAGCTTCTGGAACTACGAAGCGTTCGTGGTGCGGTGGAACGTGCAGCGCTACGTGCACACGGGACAGGTGGACTGGTGGTACCTGGGCGAGGGATTGTCGCCCAACGCCGCCCCCGAGCTCGTGCGCCAGCGGAGCAACATGCCCGCCCCGCGCGCGGCACTGCTCACCCTGGCGCTGCGCGAGCGGTTCAGCCCGCATGGGCGACGCCGCACGGCGCCCTGGTACGCGTGGAACCTGAGCCGCTCGCGGGCCACGGCGGCGCTGGCGCGCGACACGCGGAGCGACGCCGATCTGCGGTCGGTCGCGGGACTCGCGGCCGACGCATCCGCCAGCGACGCGCTCTGGAAGGCGAGCGGGCACTCGTCCGACTGAGCGTCCTCCCGGCGGACGGTCCGCGTTAGCTGTCCGCGCCCGGCGAGCCCGCCACGCGTTCCCCGCCGCGCAACGCTGGCGCGCGCTCCGCTGCCGCGCCGGCCACCGAGCGATCCGTCATGATTTTCGTGAGGAAGCGCTGCCCCTCGGAGATGCGCTCCACCTCGAGCGCGATCGCGTCCACCGCCTGCTCCATCCGTCCCATCCGATCGGCCACGTCCTTGCCCACGGTGCTGTTCACCACGTGCTTCTGAGCGCTCCCGCGCTTCCAGATGAGCCGCGCCAGCACGAACACGAGCGGGATGAGGACGATGAACATGGCCGCCATGGCGCCCGCGCTCCAATCAGGGCCGCTGTTCGGCATGAACGGCGGCGCGGTGGACGCCACCAGCGCCGCCGATGGCGCGTTGGTGAGCAGCCGGCCCGTGGCCGCGATGTCGGACTCGAGCTGGAGAATGCGCTGGTCCAGGACTCCGATTCGCGCCTGGAGGCCCTGCTCGGTGCCACTGGGGGCGGACTTCAACTCGCTCACGAGCTCGTCGCGTCGATTGGTGGCGGATATCAGTTGGTCCGACAGCTCGCCCCGCCTGATCCTGAGCGCGCGAACGTCCGCGGCGGTCTTTGGTGGCCCGAGAACGGTGGCGCCCACGTCGCCCGCCGGCGGAGGGATCTGCATGGGCTGCGGTGTGGCGGGTCCGGCGCCTTGCGGCGCCTGTGCCGGCTGGCCCGCCTGGAGTGGTGTCGTCATGGTTTAAGAATACGAGACCGGGAGCGCGGCGGTTTCCGCCGGCGGTGTCACTTCAGTTGCGCGGCCAGCCAATCGGCGATCGTCCCCAGCACCGTGTCGGGCACCTGCTTGGAGGGGAGATCGGCGTAATTCAGATCGCCCTTCTCGTCCACCAGAAAGAGGTGATTCAGGTTGGGGAACACGCGCATGGTAACCTGCGAATTGCCCCCCGCGCGGAAGGCCTGGGCCAGCTCGTTGGCCTGGTCGGGGGTGACCTGAATGTCGTGCCCGCCTTGCAGGATGAGCACGGGGACGCTCACGTGCCGCGCGGTGGCGGCGGGATCGTGCGAGAGAAAGTAACCCATCCAGGGCTCGTTGCTCATGGAATCGATCCGCGATGGCAGTGCGCGGCGCAGCGAGTCGCGCGTGGCGGAGTCCACGTTCGCGCGGTCGATCTGGCGGGCGAGCTGATACGTGATCACGCGTCGCCCGCTGCGCGCGGGGCCGGCCAGCAGGACGATGCCGGCCAGCGTGGAGTCGGTGGCGGCGATCATCGGTGCCACGAGCGCGCCCTCGCTGTGGCCGAGCAGCGCGACGTGCTCCGGGTCAATGTCGCGGCGCGCGCGGAGGTACGCGACGGCGGCGCGGATGTCGTTGGCGTAGTCGGCCGACGTTTCGGTGGCAGGATCGCCTCCCGAGCCGCCCACGCCGCGGTCGTCCAGGCGCAGCACGGCGATCCCGCGCCGCCCCAGCGTGTCGGCCACCTGGCGGAAGATGCGGTAACCGGAGATGCCGGGGACCGCCTCATCGCGGTCCTCCTGTCCGGAGCCGGTGAGCGTGACCACGGCGGGCACGCGGCCGCGGTGCATCTTTGGCATGGTGAGGGTGCCCGCGAGGGTTATACCGGCGGGTGTGGTGACGGTCACGTTGGTGGCGGTGTACGGCGCGCCTGGCGGCGCGGAATAGTCCGGGCGGCCGCTATGCAACGGCGCGCCACCCGCGCCGCGGACGATCCTGAGTCCCTGCGAAGGCACCACGCCGCCCTGGAGCGTTCCGTCCGCGCCCACGGCCAGTCGGATCTCCACACCGCCGACGGTGACGAGCACGGAGTCGGCTCCCAGGCGCCGCACGGTGGCCTCTACGGGCGGGGAGCTCGGCGCGAACAGAGGGATGGTGGTGGAATCGGCCTGCAGCGCGCGCAGGCGGAACGCCATCTGCTCCATGAACGTGGGGGACGGGTTGAGGTACGGAAGCGTGCCCGGCGCGATGGGCACCGTGCTGCTGTCACCGTTGTTCACCACGCGCGCGCTGTCGCCGTCGAACACGACGGTCTGGTGACGGCCAACGGTGTCGGCGGCGGACAGGGTGGCGTGCCCGTCGAGCTGCCGGATGAGGCCGTTGGGCGACAGCGTGGCGGTGAAGCGCACGCGTCGCGCCCCGGTGGCATCCACCAGCTCGCCCTCCACGCGCGCCGGTGTGCGCACGCGATGCTCCGAGAACACCGTGTCGGAGCCGGCCACGAGATAGAAGTTGGCCTCGTCGCGTTGCTGCGCCTCTGCCGCGTGCGGCGCGACGAGGACGAAGGCCGCGGCGACGAGCCATCGGGGGTTGGGGAGCATCATGAGAAGGCGTCGGTGTAGGAATTCCGCGTGGGTATTCCGTGTGAGAGTGGTGCGTACGTCTACGAGTATGGACGTGCGCGCGCACCGGGGCAATCCTGCGCTCCATCGTGCGAGCGGGCGCGCTAGATTCTCCAGACGACGCGCCCGTGCCCGGAGCGGACCGCCCGGGCCGGGGATGCACCGTTGCCGTCCCATCACAGGGTGAGAGGCATGACCAGTACCGCCGAGCACGAGCGCGGCCCCGCCGCGCCCCCGCGCGCCGACACCGAGTCCGCGGCGTACCCGCCCGAGACACTGGAGGGGTGGTACGCGCTCCACCAGATCTACTCGTTCGACCGCGCGGCCGTGCGCGCGCTGGGCGACGGCGAGCGCGCGGAGCAGCGCGAGGGGATGGTGCGCGCACTGCACGAGCTGGCCGAGCCGGAGGGCGAACGCCAAGGGTGGAGCGCGGTGGTGCCGCTCATCGGATCCGTAGCGGACGTGATGTTCATGCACTTTCGGCCTGATCTGGACGCGTTGGGCGCGGCACAGCGGCGGTTGGCGCGCGAGCCGTTGTTCGACGTGATGCGTCCCGTCACGTCGTTCCTGAGTGTGACGGAAGCGGGGCTGTATCACGTCACGGCGCGGCTCGCGCGCGAGGCGGCCGTGCGCGGCGGGAGCGTGGGCGACGAGGCGTATCGTGCCGCGATGGCCGCGCGCGTGGAGGCGGAGCAGGGGAGCGCGCACGTGCGCCGGCGGCTGTATCCCCAGCCGCCGGCGGAGATGCCGTACGTGTGCTTCTATCCCATGTCGAAGCGGCGCGCGCCCGGCCAGAACTGGTACGCGCTGTCGCTCGACGAACGCAGCCGGTTGATGCACGCGCACGGGCTCACCGGCCGGCGCTACGCGGGGCGCGTGATGCAGGTGATTACGGGTGCGATCGGATTCGATGCGTGGGAGTGGGGTGTGACGCTCTTTGCCGCCGATCCGCTGGCGTTCAAGAAGCTGGTGACGGACATGCGGTTCGACGAAGCGAGCGCGGAATACGCGGAATTCGGCGAGTTCTACGTGGGGAAGATCGCCGATCCCGCCGCGTGGGCAGCGACCGTGTAGCGGGACGAGGGCGGCGCTTCGGGGCGGCGGCGTCCAACGACATGTGCTCGTCCGACAACACGCCGTCGGCTGCGGTTGTGCACCCCCTTCGTCGCGCGGTGTTGGAATGGCCGTTGCAGCGCTGACGGGCGGGGCCCGGCCGCGCGTGCGAGGCGGCCGTCGCTCCGAGGCCGCGGCGACTCGCGCGGCGGCCGGCGAGCTCAGTGTTGCAGGGGAGGAGAGATGGCCAGGCTGGATGTAGAGCGGAAGCCCGGCACCAACTGGATCTGGTGGATCATCGCGTTCGTGCTGTTGTTGCTGCTGCTGTGGTGGATCTTCGTATCGCGCTCGACGCCGGTGGCGGAAGCGCCGGTGACGCAGCCCGTGGCCACGGGCGCGGTGGTTCCCGCGGAGCCGGTGACCGATCTGGGTGTGGTGCTCGTCCCCGATCGTACACCATTGGTTGGGCGTGCGGTGGCGATCACCGGCGCGCGCGTGCAGCGCGCGGTGAGCGACCGCGGCTTCTGGGTCGGCACCGGCAGCGCCCCCGACCAGCGGCTGTTCGTCGTCCGCACGCACCAGAGCTCGCCCGCTACGCCGCCCAACGGCGCCGTGCAGGCGGGGCAGACGGTATCCTTCTGGGGCACGGTGGAGCGCATGCCGGCGAACCTCACGGACAGCACCACGTCGTGGAATGTGAGCTCCACGGACGTGTCGGCGCTCGGCACGCAGGGCGTGTACGTGGCGGCGGACTCGGTGAGGATTGGGGGGTGAGGGGCGACGGGGTGTAGAGGAGCCTCGACGCCGACGTGACGGACCGACCTCGGCGCCCGTGCGAATGCGCTGGGTCTCAGTGTCGGGGCTGGGTTTTCGGCGGGCCCAACATAGCTTCGGCGCTGCGTGATCGTTGTGAGGGGCGGTGCGGGGCGCTATGTTACCACGTTCGGCCGCGGCACGTGCTGCGGACGGGACGTGGCGCAGTCCGGTAGCGCACCTGAATGGGGTTCAGGGGGTCGCGGGTTCAAATCCCGCCGTCCCGATTACTTACGAGGTGGCGGTGCTACTTTCGACGCCGGGGGTGCTACTTTCGCTCCCGCGCGTCGCTCCTCTCGCAACACGGCCGGGATCGAGCCCGCGCCGCATCGCACATCGACGCCGGTTTCCTCTTGCCGAGCCCCTGGACGATCGCCCGGCCGGCGGTGACCATGGCTCCCGCGTCGCAAGCTGCGACGGCTGCAAATCCGCCGACACAAGCTTCCGTGGCTCGTTCACGACGGCTCGCATGGTTTCGCGATCGGCCTGAGCATAACAGTCGAGAAGACTGCGGAGGCACTTCCACCCGCCGACGGCCGCGACATCGCGCATCGGCCAGTGCTTTCGCTCCATCGCCCATTTGCGGCGATACGGATGCCAGACGCCACCGACGAGTTTCGGCAGCCCAGCATCGCGTTCTGCCTGGAGCAGGTATTTCACAATCAACCAGCGATCAATCGGTTGATCCGGGAAGCGAGCGGCAGGGAATACCCATCCGCCGACGCCACTGAGACGCGCTTGAAATCGTCGCAACTCGGCGATCAGCGAGGCCGAGAGATCGATTGTCCAAAGAACGCCCATCTTGTCAGCGTCCGCGCGCCACGTGATTGCTGGTTTGGCGTGGTCGATATCCTCCCACCGCAATTGTCGAATCGCACCGATCCGCCGCCCAGTCGCTTCGGCCAACACGAGCGCGAGCTCGAGCCGAATCCACTTGAGTCGCTCGGCCGAGCCGTCGGGAGCTCGAGCGCTGCGGGCTTGAATCGCGCGACGAGTCGCGTCGAATCGCTCCTGACACGTCACTGGTCGGCGCGGATTCTTCTCTGGCCGTCGTTCGATTCCCTGAAGAGGATTCGAATGAAGCCAATGTGCACCGTCCGTTGCGCGTGGGTCACGCACCGTCGTCGCCCAATTGAGCATCGCGTGGAGCAGCACCAAGTCAGCTTCGGCAGACCGGGCACGCGTCGGTTGTGAGACATGTACGACGGTCTCCATGAACACGCGCCCAAACCGTACGACTCGCCGCTCGTATCGATACCGCAGGCCGCCCGCGGCACGGGCGCGTTCGTAGCGGCGCTGCGCATCCTTGCTGAGGCGTTCGACGTCGTACTCCGCTCCGAAGTACGCCATCAAGATCTCGGCGCGCGTGGCGGTGTCGGATTGGTGCGTCCGGTCTGTATCGCGGAACGTCTCGCACTCACGCCGGTAACGCTCCCACAATCGACCGAGCGTTATTCGAGGACGCACGTTCCCTCTATCGTCTTCGCACGCGCGATAGTCGACCGAACCAGTCGCAGGTGTCGTTGCGCCCTGACACGTGACAATCCGCAACGCCTCGTCATGGTCTGTCGTGCCCAGGCTGCGAACGTGTCGCCGTCCGTCGGCGAGATACACACTGCAATAGAATGGCCCACCCGCGCGCTTCTGAAAGAGCCGTTGGCGCTCGCCCCAGGGTCCGACGGAGCGCGAGAGAATGCCGGTCGCCGGACTTCGGGTCCATCCGTTGTCACTCGGGAAAGTCTGCTCATTGAGCATCGGACGCGTCCTGTATTGGCGTGAGCGGGGCCTCGGCGAAACGCGTCGTGCGTTGGCGGCTGAGTGGCGCGACGTCCCGCGTCGGGAAAGCGTTGCGGCGTCGGACCCGACAGTGGCTATCGGGCCGCCTTTCGGACATTGGTGATCGGCGGGTGGCGTGACCGGTCCGCCCCGTGGTTGTTAAAGAATGATTAAGCCGTGACTCTCGTGTGCGGAGGTCCCGTCTGATTGCTACTGCCAGCGCGCCCAGCGCCTATAGGCGGCGATCCACTCCGCGCCGGGTGGAAGACGAGTCGGCATCGGCAAGTCCGCGATTGAAATCGTCTGTCGAAGCCGGCCGCGCCGACAGACAGCGACAATGCGTTCGTTGTCCGTCATATCGATTCGTTCGACCGTCACGGTGATCCCGAGGAGCTCGACATCGAACGGTACGGCGAGATGCTCTTCGAGCATTGTATAGAAGCCGACCCGTTCCTCAGAGACGCCGTTCGCATCGACGGTCGCCTCCTCGATGAGCGCGTCGAGCGCGGCGGGACTTGGCGGCCAGCGCTTTCGACTCGATCGCTTTTTCGGGCTCATTTTGCTCGTACAGAGAGGCTAGAGGCGACGCGGTCGCTGCGTGATCACGCTCAGACGTAGGTCCCGCACGCGTGTGTTCCGAGAATGACCAGAACGTCGTCAATGTCTCCGTCGATTAGCGCCGAAATAGGTGCGCGCCCATGCAGCGCGGGCACCGGCTGGCGGAGCCAACGCATGCCGTGCGCTCGCGTTCGAAATGCATTCTCTAGGAGCGGTTTGAGTTGCGTGAGCCTTCTCAGTCGCTTGCGAGGTTCGGTCGTTGGCGCGTGCTCACGCCTGCGCCAGCGGGCAATGGTTCTCGGATCAACCTGCAGTGCTTTGCCGACTTCCTGATCGGTCATCTCGAGTTCTCGCTCGACCCAGCCAAGCGCAGCGCCGGTGAATTTCATCTCGAGTTCAGTGCGAGTCATGATGTCCTTCCATGCGTGGAATGTCGCCTCGATACGCTGCCTGCCGCTTCGAGTTCAGGCGAATGAACCTAGATGCCGCCCCACGCGACAACCAGCGCGAGCGCGTGATCGAGCGACCATAGATCGAATCGCTCTGGGTCGTACTGCTGGCCAACCCACGCGCGATACTCATCGTGCTCCGGATGCTCACCGTCGCGTAGTGCTTCGAGCATGAGCGAATACCCGTCTGTGCCGCCAGCGTCTTCTGGCGGTGCCGCGCGTTCGCCGTCGAGCAAGCGAGGCGACCAATCCAGTCCGTGTTCCGCCGGCATCGGAAGCAGGCGTTCGACTACGACATCGTGTCGCCAATCATCACCGAAGTCGTACACGTAGGTGAACTGCGACGCGGCGCCGAGCCTGAGATCACGAAGCCGCGTGGTGGTCGCATCCTCCGTCTCGTACTCCGCCTCAGGGTCTGGCGCTTGGAACTCACGCCCATCGACGTCGAATGAATAAAGATGGTAGTCGAGTCGGCTGAAGATGATCTGAAGCACGCGATGAAACTGATGCAGCGTGAACGAATCGGGCACGCGGATTCGCCGCCAGATCGGCGGCTCGATGTCGCACATCGTGACGCGTAGCAGAAGTTGCTTGGGCGCTTTGGGGCTGGGAGATCGTTTTGTGGCCACAATGAATCACGCTGCAGGGCTACTGAGTTGATGACGACGACACGAATCAAAGGTGCGCCGCCGTTCGCCGACTAGGGTAGAGGCGTCGGTCGCCGAGATGCCGGATGCCCGCGACGAGCAAGCTCCGCAGTGGCAATATTATTCCAAGACATTATATTAGTGCCATACCGGGAGATTAGATGAGATCGCGCGTATGGCCGGACAAGCTCTACGATATCGCCGAGGGGCAACTCGGCCTGTTCACTGCGGCTCAAGCCCGAGCGGCAGGCATTCATCCCGTCCGACTAATCCAGCTCCACGAACACGGCGACATCGAGCGCGTCAGCCGAGGCGTATATCGCCTCTCTCGCTTCCCGCCCTCGCCGCTGGGTCAGTATATGGAAGCGGTGCTCTGGCCAGAAGTGCGCCGGCCGGGATCGGCATCACCTGCTCGCGCGGTCATTTCACATGTCTCCGCGCTCGCCCTCCATGAGCTTTCAGAGGTGAGTCCCGCGAAGATCCACATCACAGTGCCACCGACTCTTCGCATTCGACGCGAGGTTCCATCTCGTCTCGTCCTGCATGTCGCGTCACTCACGCCGGAGGATATTCAAGTCGTTGAAGGCGTTCCGGTAACGACCCCTGCGCGGACGATTCGCGACGCTCATGCCGCGCATGTCGGACCGGCGCTGATTCGGGCCGCGATCGCGGACGGTCGCCGGACAGGCCGATTGACGCACAACGAGGCCGATCGCCTCACGCGGGAATTGCTCGATGAGCCGGGCGGCCTGGTACGCAAGGACGCGACTTCGAAGACGATGACGAGGACCGAAACCGCGAGCGCAAAAACAAGCACGAAGAGGAAGGCAAAGACCAAGTCGATGACGAAGCTCAACACGCGGAGCGGGGCACGGCGTCGGTGACTGGGCCAAGACGAAAGCTCCCGACTGGACCGCCGCCATCGGCTGGCGTTCTCGCCCGCTACACGCGCGCGTATGCGAAGGAACTCGGGGTCAGCGAGAGTCGCGTTCGAGCATGGATCTCATACATGATTCTCGGCGGTATCCTCGAGCAATCCAAAGAACGTCCTGACGGCTATCGATTCACGGTGAAGGGAGGTGTTGCCCTCGAGCTCCGTCTCAAGAACCGCGCTCGTGCGACGAAGGACATCGATCTCGTCTTGCATCATGCCGACGCTGACCTTGCGCGAGCGCTGGAGCAGTCGGTCATGGCCGGCGATGCACACGGGTACCAGGGCTTTCATTTCCGCCGAAAGGCCGAGCCGCTCGTGCTCGAGAATCGCACGATCAGCGTGGAGTTCGCGGTCACGTATCTCGGCGGAGCATGGACGACCATCATCGTCGACCTTGCGCGCGCTGAAGCCGGAGAATCCGAAGTCGAGCTCGTGGCTGCCGTTCCGTTGAATGACGCCACAGGAATCACCGGGCCGAATGAGCTGGCATGTCTCCCGCTGCGCATGCACATCGCGCAAAAACTTCACGGGATGACGCTGCCCCCGCGACGTGGCAAACGAAACGAACGGTTCAAGGATCTTGTGGACCTGCTGCTGATGGAGGTGCTCGTCACCGACTTCGCTGGACTGCGCGAAGCGTGTGAGCTCGTGTTTGAGACGCGACGCACTCACGATTGGCCGCCCGCGCTCCAAGCGCCGGCGCACTGGGACGAGCCATTCGCAACACTTGCCCGCGAACTCGACCTTCCAGTCTACGACGTTCGCGAGGCCATGGAACGTGTGCGAGCGTTCATCGAACGAATTCAGAGTGCTTGAATGCGCAGCAAGAATCGCGACTGTCGAACGCGACGGTGTTGGGGTATGTGGGGTATGTTTTACGCCTCAAAAGGCGCGAAAACCATTCACGAACCTATAGGTATTCAGGTGCGCTAACGTGCGATTCTGCGCGGATTTGCAGGTCTGGCGCACGATGTCGGACCGGAATGGGGTTCAGGGGGTCGCGGGTTCAAATCCCGCCGTCCCGATTGTAGCAAGTATTGCACGGCAACAAGCCAAGGGCGTGCTCAGCCCCGTTCACATACCGCTGTGAATGGGGCTGGTGTGTGACATGGAGTATGTCGCCCGCACTTCGAACCGGTCCGCCCGTTCGATTGCGCGCGATGCGGGGCAATTCGGAGATGGGACAGCAGTCCACCCTCCGAGGGAAGCCTCGGTCAGGCAGGGGCAATCGCGCGGGGATCGCTCGCGTTCGAGATCGAGCGCCGGGGCACCGCGAAGATCTCCAACGATATTGCCGTGCAGCGCGCTTACTCCGCCCGCGGCGCCTCGCTCCCCCTGCCGCCCGGAGCCACATACTTGGCGGGCAACGACAGCACGAACGTGCTGCCTTGCCCCGGCGCGCTCCGCGTGACAGTCACGTCACCGCCAAGCAGCCGCGCCAACTGACGAGCCACGGACAGTCCAAGACCACTGCTTTCCGACGTTTTGGAGGTCATATCGGCCTTCCAGAACGGGTCGAAAGCGTGGGCCTGCACGTCCGGCGACATTCCGCGGCCGGGATCGGTCACCTCGAACACCACCCTCACCTCGGCGTCGTGGCCTTCGACCCGAAGGATGAGGACGATCTCACCCTCGTCGGTGAATTTCACCGCGTTCGCCAGCAGGTTGATGAGAATCTGCCGAAGCTTGCGCGGATCGGTGTGCATCTCGATTGGCTCGGCTGGACTCTCGATGCGAACGCGCAGCCCTTTCTGCTCCGCGAGCGGTCGGACCAGGACGAGACTCGCCTCTACGACATCCACCAACGCAACGGGCTCCGGCTGCACGACTTCATGGCCGGCCTCCACACGTGCAAAGCTGAGCAGATCCTCGATCAGACCGAGCAGATGATATCCGGACGTCCGAACGCGTCCAATGTGCTCCTTCTGGAGCGGGCTGACGGGACCATAGACCTCGTCGGCCAGCAGCGCGGTGTAGCCCAACACGGCGTTCATCGGCGTCCGCAGCTCGTGACTGATGGTCGCCACAAACCGGGCCTTCGACTGATTTGCCTGTTCGGCTGTTTCGCGCGCCGTATCGGCAGCCTGGCGCGACGCGCGTTCGGCTCCGCGCAGATGAGAGCGCATGATGGCCTGTGCGCACATCACCCCGAGGGTCAGGATGAAGGCACACTCGTCCTGGTCGAAAACACGCGGTTCCGCCCAGGTAAGCCCAAGCACGCCGCGTAGTTCGCCGTTGGCCCAAACCGGGACGATCGCCGCCGCCCGAGCCCCCGCGGCGAGCATCGAGGTCGCCCAGTCGGGATAGCGCCGCATCTCCGCTTCCGACGGCAGGAACAAGGGCTCGCCCGTCCGGGCGACTTCGGCCAACGGCACCGGCGCGTCCAGCGGCAACTCATCCAACGCCGCCTTGACTTCCGCGGGAAGCCCGATGGCATGCACCACATTCAGCACCTCCGCGCTCCGCGGTGGTGCGTCGGCGACACTCGGAGGTAGTAGCACGGGCGGAAACGGCCCGAGCGTTACGACGACGGCGCTCGTCGCTTCGAGCGCCGAGAGCGCTTTCTGCTCGACCAGGTCGGCGGCCTCCTCCGGGCCGAGCGCATCGGTGAGCGATCCGCTGAGAGCTGCAAGCGCCCGAAGACGTCTGCTCGCACCGGAAATACCCTCGTTCGTGAATGGATGGCCGCTGGACGCACGAGACCGCGAAGCGGTGGTTGATGCGTTGCTGGGTCCGTCAGTGGGGGATGGACGCATGGGGACGGTACCGAACAGGCGTGGCGAGGGGCGCAGGTGCGTGCCGCACGCCGGCACTGTGGCGCGACCCGCTCTGCGCTGGTAAACCATCGCAGGATCGTCTTGTAAGGTAGTGCGAGCCAGCCGCTCCGCCAAGCTGAGGGCACTACATCGCGCGTAGAGGGGATGAATGCGGAGATCATCGACACTGCCATGGGAGGCTGACCTCGAGAGCTACCGCTCCGTCTCCCGTCGCACGGCGCGGCCGCCGCGCCCTCCCGCCCTTGCGAGCGCCAGCGCCTGATGACCAATTCATCTGGTTCGCCCGCTCTGTCGCTCACCTGTCGTTGGAGTCCGCATGCTGAACCGTCTCGCTCGATTCGCCGTGGTAGCGATGGCGTTCGCTGTCCCGCGCGCGGCCAGCGCGCAGGTGCCGGCTGTCCCGCAGGATTCGACCACCGATCCGTTCATCTGGCTCGAGGACCAGTACGGCCCGCGCTCGATGGCGTGGGTCAAGGCGGAGAACGCCAAGACGGCCGCGGTCCTCGAGCAGGATCCGCACTTTGACTCGCTGTACAGCGAGGCGCTGAAGGTCGAGCAGGCGCCCGACCGCATCCCGGGCGTGCAGTTCCTGAACGGACAGATGTACAACTTCTGGCGCGACAGCGCGCACGTGCGCGGCATCTGGCGGCGCACCACGCTGGCCAGCTACCGCACCGCGCACCCGCAGTGGACCACCGTGCTCGATCTCGACTCGCTCACGCGCGCCGAGAAGGCGAACTGGGTGTGGCGGGGAGCCAACTGCGCGCAGCCGGCCGAGCGCCGCTGCATGATTTCCCTCTCCGACGGCGGCGAGGACGCGGTGACGGTTCGCGAGTTCGATCTCGGCACGCGCTCCTTCGTGCCGAACGGCTTCATGCTCCCCAAGGGGAAGCAGCGCTTCACGTGGATGGGCACCGACACGCTCCTCGTGGCGCGTGAGTGGACCCAGGGCGAGCTCACGAGCGCGGGCTATCCGTACATCGTGAAGGCGGTGGTGCGCGGGCAGCCGCTCTCGAGCGCCAAGGAAGTGTTCCGCGGCGACGCGGGAGACGGCGGCTACGGCGTGTCGCCCTACGTGCTGCACGACGGTGCCGGCCACCGCCTGGTGCTCATCGATCGCCCGCTCGACACGTTCAAGGGGGAGACGTACGTCGTCCGTCCCTCAGGCGTTGACCGGCTTGCCGTGCCGGGCAAGTCGGGGATGATGGGCATGCTGGACGGACAGGTGCTCGTTCGCGTGGCCGAACCGTGGACGGTGGGTGGCACGACGGTCCCCTCCGGCGCGCTCGCGTCGTTCGCGGTCACCCGGGCCGAGCGCGATCCCGCGCATCTGTCGCCGGTGGTGGTGTTCGCACCTGGTTCGCGCGAGTCGCTGGGTGGCGGCGCGACCACGCGCGACCACCTGATACTGAACGTGGACGAGAACGTCCGCGGCCGGGTGTACCTGTTCACGCGAACCGCGGCGGGCACGTGGACGCGCGAGCGGCTGCCGCTCCCGGACAATCTCACCACGCGCGTCGCCGACGGCGACCTGCACGGCGCGCAGGCGCTGGTGAGCGTGAACGGCTTCCTCACGCCCACGAGCGTCTGGCTCGTGGACGCGAGCACCGGCAAGATGGCGCGCATCAAGTCGCAGCGCCCGCAGTTCGACGCCAGCCGCGACACGGTGGAGCAGCGTGAGGCCACGTCCACCGACGGCACGCGGATTCCGTACTTCATAGTGCACCCCAAGGGGATGGCGCTCGACGGTACCAACCCCACGATCTTCACCGCCTACGGCGGCTTCGAGATCTCGCGCACGCCGTCCTACTCGGCGGTCGTGGGCAAGCTGTGGCTCGAGCGCGGCGGCGTGTTCGTGCTCGGTAACATCCGCGGCGGCGGCGAATTCGGGCCGGCGTGGCACGAGGCCGGGCTCAAGACCAAGCGGCAGATCATCTACGACGACTTCGCCGCCGTGGCCAAGGACTTGATCGCGCGCCACGTCACCGACACCGCGCACTTGGGGATCATGGGCGGCTCCAACGGCGGCCTGCTCATGGGCGTGGAGCTCACGCAGCACCCCGACCTGTGGAAGGCGGTGGACATCCAGGTGCCGCTGCTCGACATGCTCCGCTACGAGTACATCGACGCTGGCGCATCATGGGTTGGCGAGTACGGCAGCGTGAAGAATCCCGATGAGCGCGCCTTCCTCGCGCGCATCTCGCCGTACAACAACCTCAAGCCGGACGTGAAATATCCGGAGCCGCTCATCTGGACGACCACCAAGGACGACCGCGTGGGCCCGCAGCACGCGCGCAAGTTCGCGGCGAAGATGGCGGCCATGGGCCATCCATATATGTTCTACGAGGTGATCGAGGGGGGGCACGGAGCCGGCGCGAATGCGAGGCAGACCTCGCACACGAACGCGCTGGAGTACACGTACTTCGTGCGGAAGCTCATGACGCCGAACGTCGTGCCGTAGGGCGATGGGCGGGTGGGGACGCAGCACCGGGGAAGAGCAGACACCGGCGGTGCGACGTCAGTGATCGGACTGGTCCGGCGCCACCGGCTGCACCACCAGCTCCAGCGCACTGCCGTCTCGGAGCCGAATCGCGGCAAAGTGACGCACATCCCGCGTCGCGATTCGGCGCAGGCCGAGGTCCTCCGCAAGGACGACGATCGACGCGTCCACGAGGCCGATCCTGAGGTCCTCGAATCGCGCGTCGATTGCCACGGCGCGGCGGAGCTGATCCGCCGTTGGCGGGGCGTACGTGAATGCACCTCGCACGAGGTCGCCCATGAACGCCCGCATCGCAGCGCGCTCGCCACGGAGAAAACAGTCCACCTCGGCCAGCACCAGCCCGGGCACGTACCGCGTACGCGCGGCATCGATGGCGGCGCGGAACCGCGTATGGTCCGGCGCGCTCCTGGCCAGATAGTCGAGAATGGCGCCGGTGTCGCAGATCAGAGCGGCGTGTCTATCCCTGATTCGGGGCAAAGAGCTCGTGCTCGTCGCCGCGCTGTGGGAGCCGCTCGATCACCCCTGCGCTCGCCGGTCGCGGATGCCGACGATACTGCTCGAGCACCAGCGCGAGCTGTTGCCGGATGAACTCCGATCGCGAGACACCCCGCTCGCGCGCGGCGCGTGTCAGCAGCCGGTCGTGCTCGGGATCGAGCGCGATGGTGGTCGCTTTCTTTCGGGTAAGTGCCATAGAAGTAATATTACCCATTCCGCCGTCCGACGCCAAGCCCTGCCGCTTTCTACGCCGCCCCATGACACCACGCGGCGGCAGGTCTGTGAATGGACGAAGCGACGGGCGAAGGGAATCACAGTCCATGCGCGGCGGAAGGTCGTTGCCAGTGGCGCGGCAGCCGGCGCCCCTGGTCACGGCGCCATCTCGCGAAACTCCACCCCTTCGCTCCGCTCCAGCGCCCAGCGCAGTGACCACTCGTCCTCGAACAGGACGAGCGGCTGCCCCGTGGCGTCGTAGAGCAGCATGCGCCCGCGCTCCTCGGCGACGCGCCGCACGGCGCTTTCGGAGCCGGTGACCCAGCGCGGGTAGCGCGCCGGAATCCGGTCCAGTCGCGCGCTCACGCCGTACTCGTGCTGGAGACGGTGGAGCATGACGTCGAACTGCAGCAGCCCCACCGCGCCCACGATGGGTGTGGGGCCGGCTACCTCGGTGGGCGAGGTGAAGAACACCTGCGCCGCGCCTTCCTCGGTGAGCTGGCGAAGTCCGGCATCGAGCTGCTTGCGGCGGAGCGGGTCGGTGAGCACCACGCGCGCGAAGTGCTCGGGGGGGAAGCGGGGGATTCCGCGGAACTCGAGCATCCCGTTGGCCGACAGGGTATCGCCGATGCGCAGCGTGCCGCGGTCCATCACGCCCACCACGTCGCCCGGCCACGCGTTCTCCACGGCCGAGCGCTCGCGCGCCATGAACTGCTGCGGGGCCGCGAGGCGGAGCGACTTGCCCGTGCGCACGTGGGTGACGTCCATCCCCGCCTCGAACTTCCCCGACACCACGCGCACGAACGCCACGCGGTCGCGATGCCGCGGGTCCATGTTCGCCTGAATCTTGAAGACGAACCCGGTGAACGCGGAGTTGGACGGCTCGATGATGCCGGCGCTGGACTCGCGCGCGGAGGGCGGCGGCGCGAGCTCCAGAAACTCGCGCAGGAAAGGCTCCACGCCAAAGTTGGTGAGCGCGCTGCCGAAGAACACGGGCGACAGCTCGCCGGCCATCACCGCGGCTTCGTTGAACGGGTGGCCGGCCGCGTCCAGCAGCGCGATGTCGTGGACGAGACGCTCGTGCGTGGCCGGTCCGAGCAACTCCGCCACTGCCGGACTGTCGAGCGCGCCGGTGCGTACGAGCGCGCGATGCTCGCCATGGTCCGCGCCGCGCTCGAAGAGATGAATCTTTCGCTCGCGGCGGTCGTACACGCCCACGAAGCCGGCGTTCGCGTGGTCGGCGCGAAAGATGGGCCAGGTGACGGGGTGGCAGGCGATCCCCAGATCGGCCTCCACGTCACTCACGAGCTTCAGCGGATCCTCACCCGCGCGGTCGCACTTGTTCACGAACGTGAAGATCGGCGTGCGGCGCAGCTTGCAGACGTCGAACAGCTGCCGCGTGCGCTCCTCCACGCCGCGCCGGTTGTCGAGGAGCATCACGGCGCTGTCGGCCGCGATGAGCGTGCGGTAGGTGTCCTCCGAGAAGTCTTCGTGGCCCGGGGTGTCGAGCAGGTTCACGCGGTAGCCGGCATACTCGAACTGCAGCACGCTCGACGTTACCGAGATCCCGCGCTCCTGCTCGAGCTGCATCCAGTCGGATGTGGCGTGGCGCTGCGCGCGCCGCGCTTTCACCGAACCCGCCAGATGGATCGCGCCGCCGTAGAGAAGGAGCTTCTCCGTGAGCGTGGTCTTGCCCGCGTCGGGGTGGCTGATGATGGCGAACGTTCGCCGTTGGCGAATGGCGGACTCGAGCTGGTTCATCATGGGGGCTCGGACACCGGCGCGTTGGCCGCGGCGGAACAGGCGCGCGCGGCGCGGCGGTGTCGCACGTGCGGGGTTGCAAGGACCGCTGGCAACTAAACCGCGCGGCTCCGAGCGCGCAATGCCACCCGCCCGGCGATACGCTCTACCTCGTGACGATCGTCCCGACCGTCGTCTCGACCGTCGTCATGACGACGGTCAGGACGGTCCGAGCTATGCGCGCGGTGTTGCCTGCAGCGCCTCCTGCAGTGCCGCGACCAGTGCTTCCCGGTCCACGCCATCGCGCTCCGCGGCGCTCGCGATGTCGGCGCCGCCCCCGCAGCACGTGTGAATGCCAAAGCGAGCGAAGACGGCTTCCGTCTCGGGGTGCGCTTCGAGCATGCGGTGCACGGACCAGGTGGGATCAATCAGGGTGTCCTGCGGCATAGCGATCTCCAGTGCAAGAGGTTCAATCAACAGGTGGCGTGGAGCGCCAGAGCGTGGCTGCGGCAACCCGTCCCGGGCGCTCCGCGGCGCGCGGCCCATGTCGCGCCATCGGCGTCAAGTGGCCGATGGCGAGCGGCGGGTGTCGAGCGGCACGTCCTCAGCGCGCCAGTGCGCCAGGAGCGATCATCCCGGGGTGCCACGCGGGCTCCCACACGAGGTGCGTTTCGACGGCCGCGACGCCATCCACCCGGATGGCCGCTTCGCGGATGCCGGCCTCGATCACGGGCGCCATTGGGCAGCGCGGGCTGGTGACGGTGTGGGTGATCCGGGCCACCCGGTCCGTGATCACCACGTCATACACGAGACCGAGCGTGACCACATCCAGACCGAGCTCGGGGTCCATCACGCCGGCGAGTGCACGCCATACGGCGGCGACAGGTGGGTCGGCGTCGCCGTCCGGGAGAGGCGCGTGTAATTTCCGGTCACGGTCCATGGGCGGTTTCTCGACAGAGGAACGATCCTAAATCTCGCTGCCGACCCGTGCCCGTGGCGTGACGGTTGTCACGCCACGGGCACTGTGAACGAATTCCGCCGCGCTGACTGGGGAAGGGTCACGATGGAGACGCGTGCGCTTCTGTCACAGATTCCGCTCTTCGCCGAGTTTGGCGACGAGGCGCTTGCGCGCCTGGCGGCGCGGAGCGTGACCCGCACCTACGGCGCCGGGCACGTGCTGTTCACGGCTGGCGAGGCGTGCCGCGGACTGTACGTGGTGGAGTGGGGGCGGGTGCGGATCTACCGGACGAGCCCGTCGGGCCGCGAGCAGGTGCTGCACACCGAGGGGCCGGGACACGCGGTGGCCGAGCTGCCGCTCCTGGACGGCGGCGCGTACCCGGCTTCGGCGATCGCCGAGGTGGAGTCGCGCCTGGTGTTCGTGCCGCGCGCGGAGTTCGAGGCGCTCTATCGCGACAACGCGGACGTGGCGCAGGCGGTGATCCGCGAGCTCGGCAAGCGGCTCCGCCATCTGGTGCAGGTCACGGAGACGCTCGCGTTCCGCGACGTGGCGGCGCGGCTCGCGCTGCACCTGGCGCAGTACGCCGAGCAGCATGGGACGCCGACGGCGCACGGAACGGAGCTCGTGCTCGATCGCACGCGCGAGGAGCTGGCGCTGGAGCTGGGCACCGCGCGCGAGTCGGTGTCGCGCGCGTTCAAGCAGCTTGCGCAGAACGGCCTGGTGGAGCGGATGTCGCGCACGCGGCTCCGCATTCCGGACGTCGAGCGGCTGCGCACGCTGGCGCGTCCCGGAGAGCGCCCGCGGTACGAGTAGCCGCCAGCGCGCGGCGGGGCGGACGGTAGTGAGACAACCGTCACGCTCTACACGGCGCGCTGGTGGTAGCGTACGCGCATGCCATCCCTCGCCGCGTCCACTACTGCGCCGCCCATCCCGGTGGTCGGCCCATCCGGCCGCTCCAGCGGCGCGCCCGCCAGCGTGTCGCCGGCCGCCGCCTCACTCGCGCTGGCGGCCGAACACTTCGCGGCGGCCGTTCTCTACCTCGTGGCCGGCGCGGCCGGGCTGGTTTGGGTTGCCCCCGAATTGGCGGCGGGTGCCTTCGTCTCGCCGCGCGTGGCGGGAGTCACGCACCTGTTCACGCTCGGCTGGATCACCATGACCATCTTCGGCGCGCTGTCGCAGTTCATGCCGGTCGCGCTGAACGCGCCGGTGCGCGCGGTGCGTCTGGGGCACGTGGGGTTCTGGAGCTTCGCGCTCGGTGTGGGCGTGTTCGCCACCGGCGTCGCGACGGGAGTGCTGGCTACGCGCATGGTTGGGGTCGCGCTCGTCACGGCTGGCATTCTCATCGTGGTGGGGCGGGTCGCGGCATCGCTGGTGCGCGCACGGCACCGCGACGTCACGTGGGCGGCGGTGTGGGTGTCGGTGAGCTTTCTGCTCGCGACGTTCGTGCTGGGGCTCGTGTTGCTGCACAATCTGCACACTGGCTTCATCGCCGCGGCGCGCGTGCGCGTGCTCGCGACGCACCTGCACGTCGCGCTCATCGGATGGGTCCTGGTGATGATCGTCGGCGTCTCGCACCGGTTGCTTCCGATGTTCCTGCTCTCGCACGGCGCCGACACGCGATGGACGGCGCGCGCGGTGACGCTGCTGGGCGCCGGCGCGGCGCTGCTCGGCACGGGCCTGGCGGGCGGGTGGAGCGCGCCCACGTGGGGCGGCGTGGTGCTGGTCGAGGCGGGGCTCGCGGCCTTTCTCCGCCAGGCGTACGGTTTCTATCGCGCGCGGGTGCGAAAGACGCTCGATGTCGGCATGCGCTTCGCCGCGGTGGCGCTCGGCTGGTTGATGGTCGCGATGATCCTGGGTCCGGTGGTGCTTGCACGCGGGCTGGGGCACGGCCGACTGGCCATGCTCTACGTGGTGATCGGGGTGCTGGGCGCGATCGTGACGTACGTCATGGGTTTCTTCTACAAGATCGTCCCGCTCCTCGCCTGGACGGTGCGCTTTGCGGGACGGATGGGCAAGGAGCGCGTGCCAACGGTGGCGGAGCTCTTTTCGTCGCGCGCGGCGCACGTGCACCTCGTGCTGATTACGGGCGCGGTGCTGATGCTGGTGGTGGGCATCGGGACGGGCGATCCGGTGGTGGCGCGCATGGGGGCGATCATGTTTGCCCTCGGCACGTCGATCTTCGTCGCGCAGATCGCGCGCGTTGCTCTTGGAGGACAACGGTCATGATCGATTCAGGAGAGAGCGTTCCGACCACCGCAGCCGCCGCAGCGGAGGCGCGGGACATCCAGACGCCTGCGTCGGACGCCGAGCGTGCACGGCCGGCCGATTGGCCGGTGGTGGAAGTGGACGTGCGGGACGATCTTCGCACGGGTCAGGAGCCGTTCGGGCGCATCATGTTGGCGGTGGGATCGCTAGGCGAGCACGAGGTGCTCCACGTGCGCGCGATCTTCGAACCCGTCCCGCTCGAGCGGGTGTTGTCCAAGCGCGGATTCGCGTACGAGGCACGTGCATGGGCGCCGGACGACTGGTCGGCGTGGTTCTGGCGCGCCGCGGGCATCCCGTCGGCCCACGCGCCGACGCGCGCGGACACCGAGGAGAAACGGAACGACCCGGCAGCAGTGCGCGCGACCGGCGAGCCCGCCCAGGAGGGGCCATCCTCGCCGGCGCCCGTCCTGTTGGACGTGCGTGGACTTCAACCACCCGAGCCGCTGCTGCGGACGCTGAGCGCGCTGGAATCGCTTCCGGTCGACCGAGAGCTGGTGCACATCAACGAGCGCGTGCCGCACCTTCTGCTGCCGATGCTCGCCGAACGTGGATTCGCGTGGGAGATCGACGACACGGAAGCCGGTAGGGTGATCGTGCGCATCTACAGGGTGCAGAGCGCGTAGGGCGGCGCAAGAGCGGAGCCCGGCACTCCGTTTGCAGCGCTGGCGCGGCAGAGATCGGCCGCGACGCGATCGGTGCGTCGCGCGAGAGGTGCCGCGTGACGAGCGAACGGATTCCGGCACCGCAGCACGGCGCACAGGAGAGGCACGCCTGGTGGGTCCTACCCGATCGCTGTCCGTACCGGCGGCATGACGTGGAGCTTGGAGCCCGGCGTGATCGCGCCGGTCGCGCTGTCGGCGTGGTTGTACGCGCGCGGCGTGCGCCGCATCTGGATGCGCGCGGGCGTGGGACGTGGCATCCGGCGGTGGCAGGTGGTGTGCTTTGGCGCCGGCATCGCGACCGTGCTGGTGGCGCTCATCTCGCCGCTCGACGCGGCGGGGGAGGCGCTCTTCTCCGCGCACATGGTGCAGCACGAACTGCTCATGCTCGTCGCGGCGCCGCTGCTCGTCGTGGGCGCACCGGCCATTCCCTTCCTGTGCGCGCTCCCGAGTGCCGGGCGACGTAGCGTGGCAGAATGGACGCGCGCGCGCGCCGTTCGACGTACGTGGGGCGCGCTCCTGCATCCGGGCACTGGGTGGACGCTGCAGGCCGCGGCCATATGGCTCTGGCATGCGCCGCCGCTCTACCAGCGCGCGCTCGCCAGCGAACCCGTGCACGCCCTGCAGCATGCGTGCTTTCTGGGCGCCGCACTGGTCTTCTGGGAAGGCCTGCTGCGTCTCACGCGGCGACACCGGGGCGGCTACGGCATCGCGGTCCTGTCGCTCTTCACCACGGCCATCTACGGAGGCATGCTCGGCGCGCTGCTCACGTTCGCGTCCACACCGTGGTACCCCGCCTACGGCCACGCGAGCGCCGCATGGGGACTCATCCCGCTCGAGGACCAGCAGTTGGGCGGGCTCATCATGTGGATCCCGTTCGGGTTCGTGTACGTGGCGGCGGCGATGGGAACGTTCGCCGCGTGGCTCCGCGCGATGGAGCGTCGCACGCCGAGCGCGGCATGGTCAGTGCCGTGCGATGAAGGCCGTGAGATCACGGGGCGCGGGATCAGCGCCGTGTGATCAGCGCCGTGTGAGGAACTCGCGGAGCGCGACGGCGGCGTTGTGCTCGGTGTCGCGCGCGCTGTAGACGAGCGTCACGGAACCCCGTCGCGCGGCGGCGCGGAGCGGGGCGAGAGCGTCGTCGTGCTCACGCAGCTCGGCAAAGTAGCGACGCCGGAACTCCGCCCACTTTCGCGGGTCGTGCGCGAACCACGTGCGGAGCGCGGCGCTCGGCGCCGCATTTTTCAGCCATCCGTCGAGCGGGAGCTGGTCCTTGCGGAGCCCGCGAGGCCAGAGGCGCTCGACCAGGTAGCGTTTACCGTCTGCACGAGCGGCGGGCTCGTAGGCGCGTTTGAGGTGGATCATCGTCGTGTCGCGGAGCGGGAGATGGTTCCGCGTTTGGCGCATCTTACCGTGGTGCGTAAGGTGGCAGCCAGACCGGCCAATCTTGTTGCTGGCGCATGCGCCGCGGGTCGCATCGCGCTCGTGCTGGCCGGTCACGGTAGCCGGGCGCGCACCGGCGGGCTCCTTCGCCCCTCCCAGCTCGATGTCCGAAAACGGCGAGCATCCGGCCGTCGGCCGTGTAGATTTTCCCTCCAATGGCGACCACCATCGGCACCGACGCGGCCCGGTATCGGGCGCTGTGCGCGCACGACCGCCGCTTCGACGGCCTGTTCTTCATCGGCGTCTCATCCACCGGCATCTACTGCCGGCCGGTGTGCCGGGTGCGGGTGCCGAAGCGCGCACACTGCACGTTCTTCGACACGGCGGCCGCGGCGGAGCGCGCGGGCTACCGGCCCTGCCTTCGCTGCCGGCCCGAGCGCGCGCCCGGCCGGTCGCCGACCGACGCGACGGACCGGCTCGCCGCGGTCGCGTTCGAGCGCATCTGGGCGGGCGGGCTGAACGAGCGTCCCGTGGCTGCGCTGGCATTGGAGTTGTCCGTGGGGGAGCGCCAACTGCGGCGCGTGGTCAAGCGCACGTTCGGCGTGTCGCCAGTGGAGCTGGCGCAGACGCGGCGACTGCTGCTCGCCAAACAACTGCTCACGGAGACATTGCTGAGCGCCACGCGGGTGGCGTTTGCGGCCGGCTTTTCCAGCGGACGACGGTTCAACGCGCTGTTCCGCTCGCGCTACGATCTCAGTCCCACGGCGCTGCGCAAAACGAGCGGCAACGGCGCGGAGAGCGGTGCGACCACACTGGGGCTGGAGTACCGTCCGCCGCTGGACTGGCCGCGCCTGCTCGCTTTTCTCGCCGCACGCGCCACGCCACGGGTCGAGCGCGTGGTCGGGGATACGTACGCGCGCACCGTGTCGATCGCCGGTGCGGCGGGTCACATCGCGGTACGGCCCGCCGCGCGCGGCGCGCCCGCACTCGAGTTGCGCGTGTCGGACTCGCTCACGCCGGCGCTCATGCCGTTGCTCGCGTGCGTGCGCCGGCTGTTCGATCTGGACGCCGAGCCGCTGGCCATCGCCGCCGTGCTGTCGCGCGACGAACGGCTCGCGCCGTCGGTGCGCGCCCGGCCCGGGCTGCGCGTCCCTGGCGCCGTGGACGGGTTCGAGTTGGCCGTGCGCGCGGTGCTCGGCCAGCAGGTGAGTGTCCGCGCCGCGACGACGCTGGCCGGCCGGTTGGCCGCGACCTTTGGCGAGGCCGCGCCGTTCGACGACTCCAACGCAAAGGCGGGCGGCGCCCGTCTGGACCGGCTGCCGGTCACCGCCTTACGTCTGGCCAACGCCACACCGGATGAGGTGGCGTCGATTGGACTCCCGCGCTCGCGCGCCAACACGCTCGTCGCGCTCGCGCAGGCGGTCGCCGACGACACGATCGACCTGCGGCCGGGCGCCGATGCCGACGAGACCGTGGCGGCGCTGTTGGAGGTACCAGGGATCGGGCCGTGGACCGCGCAATACGTCGCCATGCGGGCGCTGCACTGGCCGGACGCGTTCCCCGCGCGGGATCTGGGCATTCGCCGTGCGCTGGGCGACGACGCGGCGCGCGCCTCCGAGACGTGGCGGCCGTGGCGGGCGTACGCCGCCATGCACCTGTGGGCGGGACCCACGACAAACACAAGGAGGGACACGTGAGCACGCGGGTGTGGACCGAGATCGAAGTGCCGATCGGCACGCTGACAGTACTGGCCGAGCGCGGCGAGATCGTCGACATCGAGCTGCCGCCAGCCCGGCCGGGTGTGACGGACGACGCCGTCCGAGACGATGACGACCCGACGCTCCGCGAGGCTAGGCGCCAGCTCCAAGCGTACTTCGCGGGGGAGCTGCGCGACTTTTCGTTGCCGCTGCGACCGCACGGCACCACGTTCCAGCGCCGGGTGTGGAACGCGCTGGAACGCATTCCGTACGGCGCGACGGCGTCGTACGGCGACATCGCCTCCGCCATCGGTGCGCCCGGATCGGCCCGCGCCGTGGGCGCGGCGAACGGCGCGAACCCTCTGCCCATCGTGGTGCCCTGCCATCGCGTCATCGGCAGCGACGGCACGCTCACCGGATACGGCGGCGGGATCGAGATGAAGCGCAGATTGCTGGAGCTGGAGCGGGCGGCGGCGGCGCGCGCTCAGGCGTGAGGGCCGCTCTTCACGCCGTCGCGGAGAGCACGCAAACCGCTCACGGTGTGAACGCGTCTCCCGCCCGCCGTACCGTCAGCGCCTGGTGAGCAGAGCCGTGGCGCGATCCACGTGCTGGGCCGCCGTCCGTACCCGCGCTGCCAGATCGGCAATCTCCTTTGCTTCGCGGGCTGCGTCGTGGTCTTCCGCCGCCTCTGCTATACCGGGCAGCGCGATGTTGGCGTACCCGTTGTTGCGGTCCGCGGCAAAGAGAAGATTCCGATACTGCGGTCTGCCCACCAGTCCGGACGGCCGGGCAAAGGACAGCTCCACCTGGCGGAGCTCGGCATTCGCCGCGCGCACCGCCTTCCGGTCGACACGCTGGAGGGCAGCCTCACGCGCGTCGGCAAAACGCCGGCCGGCCGCTGCGAGCAACCCGGCCGCCGAGTCCAGTTCGGCGAATCGGGCGCTGTCGCCGATACCGGCCGCGGAATCGCGCGAGAACGCCTCGCGGGTGAGCCGCTGCAAGTATTTTCCCAGATTCGCGTAGTCGAACGGCCAAACGTCGGCATCGCCCAGCCGGGCCAACGTGAGCGACGCCAGTCGTCCTGCCGCCACCACACTCAGGCCGCCCGGATCCCCGAACCGTTCCTGGTACGTGTAGGTGTCGTACGCCGAGTGATACACGCCGCCCGGACCCCCGAAGCCGAAATCGAGTGCAGGGAGGCCGAGGTAGTTGTAGAACGACCCGAAGTCACTGCCGCCGCCCAGATCGCCCACACGCGGCTGCGCGGAGTCCTCGACGCTCTGGTCGCGGCGCCACGCGTCGTAGACGGTGAGCGGTTCCGCCGGTTGCCGGACCGAGCGGGCGAGATCCAGAACGAAGCCGTGCAGCGAGGACGTGCCGGACGCGCCAAAATGCCGGCCGTTGGCGGGAGCGTCGAGGTTCAGGTACCCGACCACGCGCTGCGTGAGCCAGTCTTCCTTCGACTCCACCCATTCGGTCGAGCCAACGAGCCCCCACTCTTCGGCATCCCACGTGGCAAAGATGAGCGTCCGGCGCGGACGGTATCCCGACGTGAGTGCCGCTCCCCACGCACGCGCCGCCTGCAAGACGCTCGCGACACCGCCCACATTATCCTGAGCGCCCGGTCCCCATGCATCGCGGTGGCCGCCGACGATCACGATCTCGTCGGGCCAGTCGCTACCGCGGATGGTGCCAAAGGTGTTGGTGATCGTCTTGAACGCGGCGTCGCCATGCTGATGCCAGAGTCCCACGCGCGCCGTCGCGTCACCGGTACCGCCGATGTGATAGCGGAAGGGCAGGGCACCCTGCCACGGCTGCGGGACATCGTGCCCGCGCATCGGACGAAGCAGCCTGGCGGCGTTGCCATAGCTGATCGGAACGACCGGGATGTGGATCCGAGCCATCGAATCTTCCGGCACACGGCGGGCGCCCGCTACCGAAGGCCAGCCCGGCGTGGAAGGATCACCGTTGTCGTTCAGCACGCTGCCGCGCTGGATGCCGTTGGCGTTCCGCATCGGCCCGTCCGGATAGACATCACCACGGAAGTAGCCGTCATCCTGGGGATCGGAGTACAGGATGAGAGCGGCGGCGCCATGTCGCTCGGCCTCGCGCGCCTTGATGCCGCGGAAGCTCCGCCCATAACGGGCGATTACGACCTTGCCCTTCACGCTCACGCCGAGTGAATCGAGCGTGGCGTAGTCGTCGATGAGCCCGTAGTTGACGTAGATCAACGGTGCGGTCACGTCACCGTCGCCCGCCGTGCCGTTCATGGCTGGCCAGTTCGGCAGATAGGTGGTCGTGTCCCCAGGGATCGGCGGTTCCTCCAGGTCGAGCCGGAGACGCTCCGGTGCAACCAGCTCCACCACCGTCGAATCGGGATAGGGCAAATACACGCGGAAATTCACACGGCTCGTGTCGAGACCGGCCCGCGCCATCTCACGCAGCACGTAGGCAGCGGTCTCCTGCTGCGCCGGTGTTCCCGCGACATGCGCCTTGCCGGCAAGAATGCGGCGATCGTGCAGGGCGGCGGCGGAGTCGCCGGCCTGCAGCAGTACCTGTTCCAGCGCCCGCTCCCGCGTGGCGGCAGCCGGCGCGAAGCCGGTGAGCGGAGCCTGCGCGTGAAGCGGCATGGTGCCCACAAAGAGGAAAGCAACCAGAGCGGGAACGCGAAGTAGGGCGCGCAATGCTGGCACAACGGCCTCCGGCCACAGGATGTGTTGGGGATGCGTGCCCGAGGCGAGAGGCGAACTCGCACGGCATTGCCCTCGGCGCGGGTCGAGTCCGCGCGTGTGCCGTTCCGCCATTCGGGCCGCCGCAAACATGACCAGGCTACAGCCTGGCTGCAAGCATCGCCGGCGGCCAGTAAGTTCCAGCCACTCTCATGAGCGGACGGTGCTCGTGCTGCTCGGCTTTCAGTTCTGGTTTATGCTCCTGCCGATCACGTGAGGGGATGATGTGCGCTCCGATCTCCCCGTCCGGAGGGGGCACTCGTGCCGGGCGCCGCTCTGGGTGAGGAAGCGGGGCTCCATGCGTTCGCGCCCTTTGTCGGTGGGCTCCTCATCGGGCTCGCCGGCCTCGGCGCAGCCCTCCTGCTCTACTTCGGCGGACGCTTTCGGAGCGCGCTCGTGCTCGTGGTGCTCACGCTCGGCGCGCTGCTCATCTACAAAGTACGCGTGATCGGGCTCTGAGTACCGGAGAACCGCTCGTTGCACATTGTAACACGCCCAGACCAACACCTACTCACAAACCGAACGTCACGCGCAGATCGTTGCCGTCGATGCTGAACGTGGGTGCCGCCCCGTTGACGCTGTTGCCCGTGAACTGGTCCGCCGTGAACGTCGAGAGGTTAGGAGCCGTGAGAATCGTGTAAGCGACATTCGCCCCGAACGCTTTGCCGCTCGTGAACGAGAACGCCGCAGGAGCCGCGCTGATGGTGAGGCCCGCCGAAAGCACGAGGCGTGTCGTGTCGGTGCCAACGCGCGTCGCGATGATCCCGGCCGTCAGATCGAGCGCGGCGATGGTGAGCGCGGGCTGCGCGTACGTGCTCACGTCCAGCACACCGTTGCCGGAAAGGCGAACGGTCGCCGCGCCGCCGGAGGCCTGGTCGTGGAACACGATCGTGCCGCCGGCGCCGCCGCTGCTGCCGCCCAGCGCGATCAGTTCCGCATGGTCCGCCGTCGACGTCCCGCCGAACGACGTCTCCCCGCCCAGCGCGCCCTGGACGACGGCACCCAGGTTGATGAACGTCGCGCTGCCGGCGGTGGGGACGTTACCGCTGGTCGTGGCGGCGGCGTCGTCGGAGTACACGGCGAATTCCGTGTTGCCCCCCGGCGCGCCGGCGGCCGTGCCGGGGAAGTTCCAGAAGGCGCCGCTGTCGGCGGATGGAGCGTAGTTGACCTGTTGCGGGAGACTGATGGAGAAGACGGTGTGCCCCGCGGTGGAAGCGCCTCCGGCTACCGCGCTGCCATAGTTGACGAAGGTGCCGGTGGCGGCCCTGGGGGAACCGTACTTGGCGGCGAAGGACGTGTGACCGCCGCCCTGGCCGCTCGCCTTCGCGCCATAGTTGTAGAACACGCCGCTGCCCGCCGACGCACCCGCCGTAACGGTGCTCAACGCAGGAAGGTTGTTGTTGAAGCTCGTGACGCCGCCATACCCATCGGAAGCCGTCGCGGCGAAGTTGTGAAAGTTGCCGTCGGCCGCGGTCGACGTCCCGTCGAACGCCACGTCGCCGCCGTTCGCGCCACTCACCGTTCCGCCCATGTTGTGGAACAGGCCATGTCCCGCGCTTGCATTGTCGTAGAATTGGGTGTTCCCGCCGTCACAACCGGACAGCGTCCCTCCCGCGTTCAGGAAGACGGCGTTGGCCGCGCTCGCCGTGTCGTGAAACACGGTGTTGCCGAACGTGTCGCCGTGACGGACCGTGCTCGTGGATCCATAGATGGTGAAGCGCGCATTGCCCGCCGACGATGAGTCGCTGAAGCTCACCTCGCCGCCCACCGTGCCCGGCTCCGGGGGAGCCGCCGCGCCCGTCTTCACGGTGAACGAGGCCGAGCCTGCCGTGGACGTACCGTAGAAGCCGATCACGCCGCCCCCCGCGTCTGCTGGCGTGGTAGGGCCCGCGGAGTAGAATATGTCAGAGCCTCCAGCGGTCGCGCCGTTCATGAACTTGAGCTGCGGTTGCTGATAGTCGATGGCCGACGACGCGACGACAAAGCGCTGCGGGCTCGCGGCCGCGCTCGAGACGCCTTCACCCGCGATCGTCAACGCCGGCCCGTGAGGGGCGGGCGCGTTGAAAGTGAAGGTATACGAAGGAGCGCCGGCGGCGAACGCGATGGCGTTCACCGTGGCGCTGCTCTTCGGCGCAAAGGAGATGGCCGTATTCGAAGACGCGCCAAGGGTTGCCGTGTCCGTGGGCACATTGGCCGGGTTCCAGTTGGCGGCCGTGTTCCAATCACCACTGGCGGGCTGCGTCGCCCAAGTGGAATCTCCCGTGTTGGCAGACGCGGATGGACGATCAGTCATATATGCCACCTCGGATGATTGGCGTCCAGTGGACGGCGTGCCGTTGGGCCGTTCTGGTTGGCGGCGGCGGAGTCCAACGCGGCGGTAAAGCGTATGGAAGTTGGTGTCGCTCCGCCAGAGCGCCGGCTGTTACCGCCGACACCACGCATCGCGTGGCGTTGCCGATGAGCCGGGCGTCGGCCGCTTTGCGGCAGCGGTAGCCGTCGGTGACGCAAGACGCCCGCCCACCAACAGGAGAAGCGATGCGGATATCGAATGCGATCGCCCAGCTACGCACGACCGATCTCGCCGCCTCAATCGCCTTCTATACCATCCAGTTGGGATTGACGCTCGAGTTCCAGTACCAGGACTTCTACGCCGGCATCCGAGCGGGCGATCAGGTGTTTCATCTGAAGCTCGTCGACGAGGAGGACCCCACTGTCGACTTCGTAGCGAAGCGGGGACACTTCCACCTGTACCTCGTGACAGATGACGTCGAAGCGGCGGCAACCGCGTTGAAAGGGAAGGGTGTCCCTCTGGTAACGGAGGTGCACGACACCGCTTGGGGCACGCGGGAGTTTGTCATCACCGATGACCGTGGACACACGTTGTACTTTGGCGAAGCCCGATAGGCGGCTGCCGGGTAGACATCGCGATCGCGGCTGGCGCGGTCGCCAGCGTCGTCGACTGGCGGGAATCGACCTGGGTCGCCGATCCGTTGCACGGGCCGTGCGCGCGCCACATCTATATGGACCGGCTTTGGCCGAGCGCCGGGAGTTACCCTTGCCTGGAGATCTTCATGGCGACCCTCTGGAAGAAAGGACGTGGGAAGCTCGGGCCGCTCGCGCCGCTCCATGGCGCGTGGTTGGCGGAGGGCGATTCGCCGCGCGGGCCGATGCGCTGTTACCGCCAGTTGACGCCAGTGCTCGGCGGGCGGTACCTGCAGTTGGACGCGCGATGGGAGTTCGGCCCCAGCGGCAGTAGCGCGGCATACGAAGAGCGGGCGCTGATCGGACCGGCTGGTGGGGAGGTTCGCTTCTGGTCGTTCACCTCCGACGGCAAACGTTCGGAAGGGGTGCTGGCGGACGTCACGGACTTGCATCCGGAGGCGGTGGGATTCGAGGCGGACATGCCGGCTGGTCGGGCACGAATGGCATACTGGCCGGCGACAGACGGCGGGTTCCACTGGGTGGTGGAGTCGAGGACGAAAACGGGGTGGAATCGCTTCGTTGAACACCGATACCGGCCCGCGGTCAACGCGTGAGGCAGTCGCGCGTGGCACGGGCACCGTCGCACGTGAATCGGGGCGTGAGAAAGTCCCCTGAGCGGGGCGGCCCATACCGACGCCGCATGGAATCGGGGTTGCCGTGAGTTACTCGCGCGACTTCGCGCAGGATGGCCGCTTTGCAAGTATCTTGGGCCAGTCGTTGAATGGGGCCACATGGACCTCTGGTGCTCAGCGAGGCGTCCCCATGCAGGTAGTCGTTGCACAGCCGATCCGTTGTCGAGTTACGGTGCGGATATGCAGGTAAGCCGGGCTGTGATGTCCCCTGTCGGCGGCTGGCTGCTCGCGATCGGAATCGCGTTGGGGATCGGCGTCTGGTTGCTCGTTGCTCGCAGCTCACTTGTGCGCGGAGGAGATATGGAGCGTCCGGAGCGTATCGCGCAGCTGTACGGCTATTCCGTCTGCCTCATCGCGATCGTGGTCATGCTGGTGAGCATCAGCTCGATCGTGGACAAGGCGTTCACGCTCTCGGATCCGCTGGCGAGTGCCGGGGGACCGTTTGGCTGGGGCGGCGGACCCGTGCTGACGTCCTTCGAGTCGTACAAGGCGACGGTGAATCGCGTGGCGGCGCCGGTGCCGCCGGGTGGCCGGGACAGTACCGCGCCGCGTCCGACGGACGCGGCGCTTCGGGCACGCTACGATGTGCTCCGGGCGGACCAACTGCGCCGGTCGCGGCTGGACGCGCAACGCGGGCTCACGAGTAGCGTGCTGCTCCTCCTGATTTCGGCGGCGCTCTTCTGGTTCCACTGGCGCTGGGTGCGACGGAGCGGCGGGCCTCCGCCGGCGGCATAGGCGCTGCTGGTGGGACGGCGAGCCGCGCGGCGCGTGGCGGTCTTTGCCACGTGTCCGCCGGCGCTGCAAGTTGCAACGCGTGTCCCTCTCACCCGCGCCGCCTCGTCTCATGGACGTATTCGAAGCCATTCACAGCCGTCGTTCCGTCCGGCAGTTCACCGACCGGCTCGTCACGCGCGCGGAGATCACCCGCCTGCTGGACGCCGCCGTGCAGGCGCCGAACCACCGGATGACGCAGCCCTGGCGTTTCTACGTGCTCGGGCCGGACGCACGGCGCGCCTACGGCGCGGCTCTGGGTGCGCGGAAGGCGAAGCGCGTCGCCGATCCCGACGCGGCGCGCGCCGTTACGGAGAAGGTCGCGGCGAGCGAGGCCGCGCTGCCGGCCGATATCGCGGTGGGCATGGTCCTCGACGACAACCCCGAAATTCGAGAAGAAGATTACGCGGCCACGATGATGGGAGTGCAGAATGTCCTGCTCGCGGCACGGGCCATGGGGCTCGGTACGCACATCAAGACCGGCGCGGTGATGGACGATCCGCGCGCGCGCGCGGCGGTGGGCGTGCGCGACGGCGAGCGGATCGTCGCGCTCATCCAGCTTGGCGCGCCGGGGGAGGAGCCGGAAGCGAAGCCGCGCCGTGCGGCGGCGGAGGTCACACGGTGGCTGCCGTAGCCGTGGTGGCCGGAGCAGTCGCCGCCGGAGTTTCCATCAGATGCTCGCGTCGCACCGATTCAACCGGAGCAGCAATCGCGTAGCGTGCTCGCCTGCCTATGGATTCAGCGATAGACCTCACTTTCCGGTATGCGGAGCGCGACTATGCGCGCGCGTTACGCTCTCACTACGCAACGCGTCTGCGTCTGCCGCTGGACATCGCGGTCATGACCGGTGTCGGCGGCTACGGAGTCTACCTGCTGCGCTCGCCCACGACGCACTCGATCGGTCTCGCCTTGGTATTGGCGGCGGGTGCTCTCGCCGCGCTGCTCCTGGGCGCGTTCGCGATCGTCCCGTCGGTGGTCTTCCGACGAGAGCCGAAATTTCGTGACGAATACTCGCTGCGATTCTCGGCGGATGGCGTGCGCTTCCGCACCGTGAACATCGACTCCCAGCTGCAGTGGGCCATGTATCCCCGTGCGCTCATCACGCGGCACTCCTACCTGCTCTACTACGGACCGCAACAGTTCACGGTCATTCCCAAGCGCGTTTTCGAGAGGGCGGACCAGCGGGCGCAATTCGAGCGGCTGCTGGCGCAACACGTGCCGACGATCGTGACGCGTGGCGTGTAGCAACGAAGCCATCTGCGGGGCGGCTGACGCGTGAGGGCGCAAGACCTGCTCGTGAGGTCGCTGACGCTGGCCTACTCTGGCCCGGCCGATCATACCGCGACGGGTCGCGTCATGGCGCGCCGCGGCGCCATCTTCGCTCGCGCGGAGGACGCATGGACAAGGTGAATCTGGCGCAGAAGTTCTCGTCGTTTTCCGACTTCTGGAGCCCCAAGGTCGTGGGCGAGCTCAACGGGCAGCAGGTGAAACTTGCCAAGCTCGAGGGCGAGTTCGTGTGGCACCACCATCCGGATGAGGACGAGCTGTTCCTCGTCGTGCGCGGCTCACTCGCGCTCCACCTGCGCGAACGGGTGATCGAGCTGGGGGAAGGGGAGTTCTTCATCGTACCGCGCGGGGTGGAGCACAAACCGGTGGCGGCGCGGGAGGCACACGTGCTGTTTTTCGAACCAGCGTCGACGCTGAACACGGGGAACGTGACCAGCGAGCGGACCGTCCGCGTGCTGGATCGCCTCTAGCCTTCCACCGGAGGCAACCGCCCGACGCTCCACTCCGTGAGGCCCACCCGTGAGTCCAGTGAACGCGCTCCCTCACACCGGCGCCGACTGGCAGCGCGAGATCCGCGCCCGCGAAGACGATGTGCGTCGCGCCTTCGTGGCCGGCGACGTGCAGACGCTGGACGCGCTGTGGTCCGATGCATTCACGGTGAATTCACCCCTCAACGACGTGCGCCGCAAAGGCGACCTTCTGGCGCTCATCGGCGCGGGCCGCCTGCGCCATCTCTCGCTCGACGGCGAGATCGAGCACATGAGCCGCCATGGCGACGTGGTCGTGGTGATGGGGCGCGAGACGGTCGCCGATCCGCCCGAGGGCAGGACCTATCACCGTCGCTTCACCGATGTGTGGCGGATGCAGGATGGCGTTTGGCGTACGATCGCGCGCCACGCCAACCTCGTGACCGAGCGGCCGGCGTAGCGTGCGCGCCGCCCGTTCGCCGGCGCGCACGTCGCGCTCCAGGAGAGGTCGCGCGCGGGAGACGGTCCGTACGGCTGCGGAACACTCACGGGCTGGAGATTCGTTCCCGCACGCCCTATCGTGAAGAGACGGCTTCACGGAGGGAAGAACCCATGTCGAATGGACACGCGATCGCCGATCACTGGGCCCACGCTGACGTCTTTCCGCGGATTGCGGCGGCCCTGGCGCAGGCGGGCAAGCCGCTCGACCGACTGGGTGTGGAGGACACGGCACCGGTCGACCACTTTCACGCGCGCGGCCTTCCCGCCACGGTGGACCTGGCTGACCGCCTGCCCGTCGAGCCGCACCACCACCTGCTGGACATCGGATGTGGTCTGGGCGGTCCGGCCCGATACTTCGCCCACCGGTTTGGATGCAGGGTGACCGGCATCGATCTCACCGGACCGTTCGTCGAGGTGGGCAACAAGTTGACCGGCCTGGTGCGACTGGAAGACCGGGTCACGATCCAGCGTGGAAACGGTCGCGATCTCCCATACGCCGACGCGACGTTCGATGGCGCCTACACGCAGCACGTCACGATGAACGTACCGGATCGGCCCCAGTTTTTTGCCGAGGCATTTCGCGTGCTAAAACCGGGCGCGTACCTTGCCGTTACGGAGCACGGTCTTGGGCCCGCGGGCAATCCATGGTACCCGCTTCCGTGGTCGGAGGATGGGACCGGCTCGTATCTCGTATCTCCCGCGGAAACGCGATCCCTGCTCGAGGCCGCCGGTTTCGCCGACATCGTGATGGAGGATACGGGCCCGAAATATCTGGCGGGGTACATGCGGGCGCTCGAACTCGCGGCGCAGGGCGCGCTGCCTCTGCTGGGCATTCACCTGCTGTTGGGGGAGAACGCGCTGGAAAAGACGCGCAACTCGGCTCGCAACATCGCGGAAGCGCGCACGCATCCGGTGCAGGTGATCTGTCGACGGCCCGCGTGAGCGCGGGCGGCCGACGGCCGCTCGGCGTCGCGCGCCTGCGCCTCGGTTCCGGCGTGGCCTGGCGCCGCCGGGCGCGTCACCGCGCCAACCAGTACGACAGCTTGATGAGGAACGTATCGTTCGACCGATGGTCGAACAGCTCGCGCACGTCGCCCGTCAACGATCGGCTGCCCTCGGCGCCCGTCAGCCCCTCGCGCCCCTGACTCCACACCAGGAACAGCGTCGACCCCGGCCGGTACTCCCAGCGAAAGACCACGTTCGACCGGAACTCCTGCACGTTGAACCCGCCCGGGTCGCTCGCCACGGCCGGGTCGTCGTACGGACGATACCGTGCGTCGTAGGCGGCGGCGCGCGGATCGGCCAGCTCGCGCACGTCGCTGTAGCTCCCCTTGGAGATGAACGGCGATGCATACACCTGCAGCGTACGCGTTGGGCGTGAACGTGTAGTTCGCCCGCCACGTCAGGCTGAGCGTGGTCTGCTCCAGGTGTGCGAACGTAAAGTGCGAACCGCCGAGCGAATCGGTGAAGGTACCGAAGAACTGCGCGTCGGTGTGATTCCGCGCGTGGTCGAGGCTCATCGACGAGCTGAAGCGGCTGGAGACCTTGAGGCTCACGCCTGGCGAGAGACTCAACGAGCTGGAGCGACCCTGACTGCCGCGAAAATAGTTGACGAAGAGCGCGGGCACGAGCGCGTTGCGGCTGTCGCCCTCGATCCCCGCCCACGGCGCGACGTACGCGTCCTGCCGCACGGCCGGCCCACCTCGGGCGCAACGATCGCAAAACGTCGTCCCCAGTTGGCCGACCGTGCCGCCCACATGGAGCCACCACCGATTGGTGAACTGCGCGTGCGCGTTCGTGTTGAAGGCGCGTTCGGTGGGCAGCCCCGCGCTGCTCCAGTACTCCCAGTTGTTGAAGTTCCAGCGGATCTGTTGGTACACCCGATTGGGCGTAAGGAAGGCAAGCTGTGCCCACGAGGTCCACTGTTCCTGATCGGCCTGCTGGAGGAATCCGATGTCGTTGATCTCGAAGCCGGGCGAGCGCCGCTGGTACGCCGTTTCGTAGTGCAGCCGCTTGCCTCCCACCCGGGCGAAGCGGAACTCCAGATTGCTGCCGCTCAGTGACGTGCGGGTGGAGTCGAAGGTGAGCGGGCCGTCGGGGCGTTGAAACAGATGCACCGTGCTCCGCTGCGTGCGCGCGATCGCCTGCGGATCTCCGGCCACCCGGCTCAGATCGAGCGAGCCCGACACCTCGTACAGCCGAGCGAACCGCTGCCGGGCGCTCACCCCGCCGGCGTACGCGCTGCGGTTGAGAAAGGGGGCGGCGCTGGCGTCGAGCGACCGATCGACGGCGGTGAGAATGAACCCAATGCTGCCGTTCCCGTCGCGGTAATCCTGGTTGCCGCGTACCACCGCGTAGTTGGTGCGCGGCTCGAGGGTGGTGTGAGCGAGCCCGTCCACGTGGTCGGTGACCGCGTCCAGCACGCCCACCGAGAATCCACCGGGCAGCCGCCCCGTCACTTTGGTGGCGCCCAGGATGGAGGTGGACGTGGGGGACGACGCGTTGCCGTACACGCCCGCAAGTTCCGGCGCGCGCCCGATGCGGCGCGAGTAGAACAACCCTTCCCCCGTGCTGCAGTCCACAACCACCACGCAGTTCACCGGGAAGTTGAAGAGTCCCTTGCCCTCGACAAAGAACGGCCGGCGCTCCGAGAAGAAGGTCTCGAACGCGCCGAGGTTGAGCACGGAGGGATCCGCCTCGACCTGGCCGAAATCCGGGTTCACGGTGGCGTTGAGCAGGAGACCCGCCGGAAGGTCGTACTTGAGATCCACGCCGCCGGTGACGTCCTGCGAGCGCGTATAGCTGCTGGGTGTGGGCTGCTCCGTACTCTTGGTCACGACGTACGGGGTGATCTCCATGTGGCTGGGGCTCGCCAGGCCGCGAAGGCCGGTGAGCTCTCCGAACTGGGAGACGAATCCGGGTTTCGACGTGTGGTACAGCGGCCACGTGACCACCTCGGTGTACCGCTCGATCTGCCGCCAGATGAGAATGCCGAACGTGCCATCGCCGTGCGCGGTGTAACGCATCTGCGACAGCGGGATGCGGTACTCGGCGGTCCAGCCCAGCGAGTCGACGGCTGTCGCCACGTCCCACACGGCGTCCCACGCGCCGTCTTCGGCGCCATCGTCGTAGATGGCACGGTCACCCTTCACGCCCACCGGATTCACCCAGAACTCGTACCCGGTGCGGCGGTCGTGGTAGGAGTCGACCAGGACGACGAGCTGATCGGACGCGGTCAGGTCGTCGCGTCGCGACAGCAGCGCCACGATGCTGTCCGGGTGCGGATCGAAGGCGCGTACGAACACGTAGAGATTGTGCGCGTCATAGGCAAAGCGCGCCTCCGTGCGCAGCTTGGGCGCTGCGCCCTCGGCGGGACGCGCTTCCTGAAATCCGCTCACCACGGGCGCGGTGGACCACACCGAGTCTGCGTCGCGCCCATCCAGCACCGGCGCGTTGGACGCGTGTATCGCCCGGACCTCGGAGGCCGAGGGTGGCGGCGCGGAGTGCGGTCGTGGCCGCGCCTGCGGCACCTGCGTCTGCGCGACGAGCAAGAGTGCAAGGATGGCCGTCATGAAACCCACGGTGCAGGATGTCGTGACGTTGGACATCCCGCAGGCGACAAGGGTTGGAACGGCTCACGGGCGGTGGCGCACGCGCGAAGCATCTGCGGCGTGCCAGCTCGCCCGTGTGGCGCATCGACGCGGACTACCGCGTGTTCGCGGCCTTCTGCGTGAGCAGCAGGTCCACCACGCGGTCGCCCATCGTGCGCGCATCCGCGGTGAGATCGTTGGTAAGGATGATCACCGCCAGCGTCTCGGACGGGATGCGCTCCAGCACCGCGCGTGTGCCGTCCGGCCTCGCGAAGGCGCTGTAGCGGACGACGCCATGCGTCGTGTCGCTTCTCCAGCCGCGCGCGATGTCAACCGGAAAGCGGCCCTCCGCGCTGGAGCCGGACTCCACCGTGGTCGGCGGCGGCGGATCGAGCGCGAGCACCAGGCGGTATAGCTCGTCCACGTCCGACTCGACGGCGCCGGCGGACGTGACGTGCGTGCGATGGATCCCCGCGCGTCGAGCGATGGTGCGACTGACACACGTCTGAAAGGGGGTGGTGCGCGATGCGGAATCGTTGGCCGTGCCACCGCGCCCGGTTGCGCCGCGTGCGGCGGCGGTACGGTTGGCGGACGGCGTGGGGAGTTGGGCACACAGCGAACGGAACACCGTTGCGATACCGCCCACGTCGAACAGCGGAAGCGTTGTGGTTGGCATGTACTTCGGTTGTGGCGGGATGCCAAAGGAGCGGTCGATCAGCACGTTGCCGTCGCGCGCCACGAGCACGGTGGCGCCTCCTCGCGCGCTGTCGCCATACGGGGCGAAGAGGCTGTCGACGAGCGCCGCCAGGGCGGGGACGTCGTCGCTGGCGCGATGCATCACCTGGCGCGTGGCCAGGTTGAACGTGTCGCCCGGGTGGAGGGTGACGAATGGCTTTCCCGGATCGTGCGTGGCCGCCTGGTAGGCAAACGCCTGCCCCGCGCCGATGATGGCGGCCGTATCACCGCGGACCATCCACGCGGTGCCTTCATCCTCCGACATCGGCAGCAGCCGGGGGTACTTGGGCGCGATGGAGTCGGCCAGGTCGGCCAGCCGCGACCGCGCGACCACGTGCTGGTCGATGGCCACGCCGCGCAGGAACGCGAACCCCTTTTCGTGGCTGGGATCGTCCATGATGAAGTTGTCGTTCGACGGCGCGCCGCGCACCAGGAAGTCGCCCAGGATCGTCGCCCCCGCCGACGAGCCGCCCACCACGCCACCGCGTGCGAGCACGTCGTGGAACGCGGCTTCGGCGCGCGTGCCCGCGTAGGCGTCCACGAGATGGTACTGTCGCCCGCCGTCGAACCACACGCCCTTCGCGCGCTGGATGCTGGCAACGAACGAATCGCTGTTGGCCACGGCACGATCGGTGGTGTGGAGCACCACCACGTGACGCGCTCCCGCGCGTCGCCACAACACTGCACCCGCGGCATCCTGTCCGTACACGCTGTCGCCGCCCGCCGTGGGGATGTCGACGATCAGCGCATCGGGGCCGCCGGCGGCCGCGATGAACGCCCGCTGGATCTGCGCGCCGAGCACCCCGCCCCCCACCACGAGCACCGTGCCGCGCGGCGGCCCCACGCTCGGCGCCGACACCGCGCGCGGGAGCGGCTGCTGTGCTGCCAGGGTTGCGGATAGGAGCAGTTGCAGGAGCACGACGGAGGTGGCTCTGGCCATGCGTGACATCTGGCTGTGCCTCGCTGAATGTGCGCTCTTCGGCAATGCCGCGGCGCACGCTTTCGTGCGATGCAGCGCCGGCGGCGGATGTCTCACCTTGGCGCCGGCGCATTCCACCGTCAAGCCGGTGCGATGCCGGCAACGCGCCTAAATAGCGGCAACGCACCCGCGCAGCGGCAACGTGCCTGGACGCGTGCAACGTGCGTCGATGTCAGCAATGCGGCTCGCGCGCGGCGTGCGCGGCGCGGCGTGCCGTCGTCCCAGCACCGAACGCGGTCGATCGCGCCCCGTCAGTATCCGGCCGCGGCGCCGTCGCTGCGCGGGTCGGCCGCCACTTCCAGGCACCCGCGTGCGCGATCCACCCGGATGGCGTGCGCGTGTCCCATGCTCTCGCTCCAGGCAGGCACCACGAGCACCTCGTGCCCGCGCCGCTCGAGCGCGCGCCGCACCTGATGCGGGATGCGCCGCTCGAGCGCGAGCGACGCGTGCGACTCCCCCCACGTACGCCCGTACCGCCACCGCGGTGCGGCGATGGCCTGCTGGACGTCGAAGCCAAAGTCCACGATCCGCGTGGCAACAGCGAGCTGCGTCTGCGGCTGCCCGTCGCCGCCCATGGTGCCGAACACCAGAAACGGCGCGTCGTCCCGCATCAACATGGCGGGCATGAGGGTGTGCGCGGGGCGCTTGCCCGGTGCGAGCGTATTCGCCACGCCTGCATCCAGCGAGAAGCTGGCTCCGCGGTTCTGCAGCAGAATCCCCGTGCTCCCGCCCAGCACCGCGCTGCCGAAGTCGTAGTACAGCGATTCGATGGCCGACACGGCCAGACCGTCGGCGTCCACGGCGCAGTGATAGCAGGTGTCGCCCCGTGAGCGCGGGCGCGCCGTCGGTTGGGTGGAGAAGGGAATGCCCGGACGCACCTCCTCCGGTGCGCGCGCGCGGCGTGGGTCGATGAGCGCGCGTCGCGCGCGCGCGTACTCCTCCGACAGAAATTCGCCCAACGGCGCGTCCACGTAGCGCGGGTCCGCCAGCCACGCGTCCCGATCGGCGAGGGCGAGCTTGAGCGCTTCCACCAGGTGGTGATAGTAGTCCGCCGTCCCATCGCCCATCGCTCTTACGTTGTAGCCGTCCACGATCGCGAGCGCGTTGAGCGCCGTCCACCCTTGCGAATTGGGCGGCAGCTGCCACGCGGTCACGTCGCGATACGTGGAGCCGAGCGGTTCTACCCACTCCGCACGAAACGCCGCGAAATCGTCCGCCCGCAGTGGCGAGCCCAGCGGCGCCATCGACCGGCAGAGTTCCGCGGCCGTCTTCCCCTCGTAAAACCCTGCCCGGGCGCCGCCTTCCGCGAGGCGCGCGAGCGCGGCGTCGAGTCCGGGGATCACGAGCGGATCGTGCCGCACCAGCGTGCCGAGCGCCACGTGCGACGCGAACAGGGGCTCGTCGGCAGCGATCCAGTGTCCCAGCGACCGCCCTACAGGCGCGCCGGTTCGGGCGAGCGCACGTGCGTCGTCGAACAGCTCGCTCCACGCCAGCCGCCCCCACCGCTCGTGGAGCATGCGCCACCCATCCACCGTGCCGGGGACGGTGAGCGCCGACAGCGCCCCGCGCTCCGGAATGCCGTCCGTGCATCCGCGCTCGCGGTAGTACGCGCGCGAGGCGAGCGCGGCGGCCGGTCCGCTGCCGTTCAGCCCGTGCACCTGGCGCGTGACAGGATCCCACACCAGCCAGAATCCGTCGCCGCCCAATCCGGTCATGTGCGGATAGACCACGCAGAGCACCGCGCCCATGGCAATGGAGGCGTCGGCGGCGCTCCCGCCGCGGCGCAGGATCGCCAGCCCAGCCTCGCTCGCCAGGTGGTGCGAGCTGGCCACGGCTGCGCGATCGAATCGGGCCGGAAGCGCGGGCGCGGGCCGGCTCGCGGATCGCGAGTTGCTCACGCGCCCTCGGCGGCCAGGAGCGCTCACCCGTCGTCGCACATCGCCACCGCCTCCTCCGTGGGACGTCGCTTCTGCGTGAGCGTGGCGGGCACACCCATGAGGTATTCCGGAGCACCGACGTGCCTCACACAGCTCCCGGTATTTTCGCCACGGGACGTCGACATGCCCGTCCACCCGCGGCCGCCCGCGAAGAGCTCCTGCACCAACACCGAATCCGCGGCCGGTGGACGGAAATTCAGCGCCACGATGTCCGTCGTGTACGTCCCATGACCGGAGTAGTGCGCCTCCTCCGCGACCACGAGCGACTGCAGGGCCCGCACCAGCTTCTCTCTGGCGCCCGGCGCAGCGGTACCAGCGTGTGCTTCCGGAGTGGATCGTGCGGGGACGACGGGGACGGCAGCGGCAACGCCGAAGGCAGCGACGAGGTGGCGCATTGAACCCTCCGTGATCAACACGAACACTGCACGATCAGGTGATCGCGCGGCAAGGGAACCCCATCGCGATGGACGTTGGTATGCCGCGCGCCGTCACGATCTCGAGGGCGGACCCGCGCGGTGATGCGCCGGGCGTCAACTGAGGACGTGCGCTGCGGGTCCGCCCGAACACTCCGAGGATGCCGCCGACGGAAACGGGCGATCCCGTGCCGGCCGACGTGACGGCGTAGGGCGCGTGGCATGGGGCGGTGCGTCGCTGTAATATTGGCAGCGGCCGTCCTCTGGAAACCGATCGTCGTTCACCGGCCTGCGAACGGCGTCCTTGACTGCGGCACGCGTGTTGGTTCAGATAGCCGACAGATTCCTCCCCACCTCCCCGAGCCCACCTGATGACCGTGTCACTCCGCACGCTGACCGCTTCTGTCCTCGTCTGCGCTGGCGCATCGGCCGCGGGCGCTGCCACCGCGGCCGCGCAACCATCGCGCGCCGAGATCGCCCGCTGGACCCGCGAAGCACAGAACGTCACCATCGTGCGTGACGACTGGGGCATAGCCCACGTCTACGGCCACAGCGATGCGGACGCCGTCTTCGGGATGATCTACGCGCAGGCGGAGGACGACTTCAATCGCGTGGAGACCAACTACATCAACGCGATGGGGCGGCTGGCCGAGGCGGAGGGTGAGGGCGAGGTGTGGCGCGATCTTCGGATGAAGCTGTTCATCGACCCGGATTCCATGAAGGCCACGTACGCGAGGAGCCCGCGTTGGCTGCAATCACTCATGGTGGCGTTCGCCGACGGGCTCAACTACTACCTGTACAAGCACCCCAATGTGAAGCCGCGGGTCATCCGGCAGTTCGAACCGTGGATGGCGCTCACCTTCAGCGAAGGAAGCATTGGCGGCGACATCGAGCGAGTGAACCTGGATGCGCTCCGCGCGTTTTACGACAGCGCGGCGCCGAGCGCCGCCATGCGGACCTCCTCGGCGGCGGACAAAGACGGCCCTCCCCCGGAGCCCAGCGGGTCGAACGGCATTGCCATCGCTCCTTCCAATACGGTGAACCACCACGCGCTGCTGCTCATCAATCCGCACACGTCGTTCTATTTCCGCTCCGAGCTGCAGATGGTGAGCGACTCGGGGCTGAACGCGTACGGTGCCGTCACGTGGGGACAGTTCTTTGTCTACCAGGGGTTCAACGACCGCGCGGGATGGATGCACACCAGTAGCGGTGTGGATGCCATCGACGAGTACGCCGAAACGGTGACGAAGACCGGCAGCCGGTACACGTATCGGTACGACACCAAGGACCTCCCCGTCCGAAGCAAGCGCATCACGGTGCCCTACCGCACGCCGTCGGGCCTGGCACGGCGGACGTTCACGGTCTACTACACGCAGCACGGGCCGGTGGTACGGTCGGCGAACGGGAAGTGGATGACCATTCGTCTCATGCAGGAGCCCCTCAAGGCGCTCACGCAATCGTATCTCCGGACGAAGGCGCGCAGCTACGACGCGTTCGATCGGACGATGGAGCTGCATACCAACTCGTCGAACAACACCATCTACGCCGATGCCGACGGTACCATCGCGTACTTCCACGGCAACTTCATCCCGCGCCGCGACACGAGCTTCGATTGGACCAAGCCGGTGGACGGCAGCGACCCGCGCACCGACTGGCATGGTCTACTGTCGGTGGACGAGACGCCGCACCTCAAGAACCCGCCCAACGGGTGGCTGTACAACAGCAACAACTGGCCGTGGTCGGCGGCCGGACCGTACAGCCCCAAGCGCGCCGACTTCCCGCGCTACGTGGAGCAGGGCGGGGAGTCGTTCCGCGGACTGCACGCCATTCGTGTCCTGCAAGGCCGGCGCGACTTCTCCGTGCCGGCGCTCATGGCCGCCGCGTACGACAGTTATCTCCCCGCGTTCGAGCAACTGCTCCCGCCGCTCATCCACGCGTGGGACGCAACACCGCCCACCGACTCGCTGAGCAGTAGCCTGGCCGCGCAGATCGGCGAGTTGCGCCGGTGGGACTATCGGTGGGGCGCCGCGTCGGTGCCGACGTCGCTCGCCGTCTATTGGGCCACGGACATGCTCCATGAGGTGCGCCGCGACGCGGCGCAGGCGGGGATGAGCGGGGAGGACTACATCGTCCAGCGTGCCACGGCGCACGACCTGCTGGCCGCCCTCGCGCGTGCCAGCGACAAACTCACTGCCGATTTCGGCAGTTGGCGCACGCCCTGGGGAGCGATCAATCGCTTTCAGCGGCTGAACGACAACATCGAGCCCAGCTTCGATGACGCGAAGCCGAGCATCCCCGTGCCGTTCACGTCGTCGCGGTGGGGATCGCTGGCGTCGTTCGGGGCCCGCCCGTACCCGAACACCAAGAAGTGGTACGGTACGAGCGGGAACAGCTTTGTGGCCGTGGTGGAGTTCGGAGACAGCGTGCACGCGGTGGCGGTGACGGCCGGCGGGGAGAGCGGACATCCCGACTCGCCGCACTTCGACGACGAGGCCGCGCGCTACGCGGCCGGGAACCTGCGCCCGGTGTATTTCTACCGGTCGCAGCTCCACGGGCATACCGAACGGGAGTATCACCCGGGCGCATAGTCACGCTCCTACTTGATGAACGTGCCCTCGTGCAGTTCGGCGAACGCCTGCCGGAGCTCCTGAGGGGTGTTCATCACGATCGGCCCGCGCCACGCCACGGGCTCGCCCAGCGGCTTTCCCGAGACCAGCAGGAAGCGGATCCCGTGCTCGCCCGCCTGGACGGTGACCTCGTCGCCGCGGTCGAACAGCACGAGGGACCGATCGCCCGCCTCCTCGCGCACGGGCGCATCGCTCACTCCCACCTGCTCGGTGAGCACGCCGCGCGGACCCGACGCATCGCGGAACGTGCCGCTCCCCTCGAACACGTACGCGAACGCGTGCCGTGTGGTCTCGATGTCGAGCGTCTTGCGCCGATGCGGCGGAACCCGGATGTCGAGGTAGCTCGGGTCCGTGGCGATGCCCTCCACCGGCCCGGTCTTTCCCCAGAACGTGCCGCACACCACGCGCACGGTGGTCCCGTCGTCGTCCACCACTTCCGGAACATCGCCCGCGCTGATGTCCTGGTAGCGCGGCGCGGTCATCTTAAGGTGCGATGGCAGATTGGCCCAGAGCTGAAAGCCGTGCATGCGCCCTCGCGGATCGCCCTGCGGCATTTCCTGGTGGAGAATGCCGCTGCCGGCGGTCATCCACTGCACGTCGCCCGCGCCCAGGGTGCCCTGGTTGCCCAAGCTGTCTCCGTGGTCCACCGATCCGGCCAGCACGTAGGTGATGGTCTCGATGCCCCGATGCGGATGCCAGGGAAAGCCCGCGCGATAGTCTTCCGGCCGCTCGTTCCGAAAGTCGTCCAGCAGCAGGAAGGGATCGAAGTCTTCGGTATTGCCAAATCCAAAGGCTCGGCGCAGCTTGACCCCAGCCCCTTCAATGGTGGGCTGCGCTTGCACAATGCGCTTGACGGGCCGGAGAGACACGGTGGCTCCTGGCTGATAGGTGTTGGACGTTCTCGTGATGAATGCGTGGACCGTGAGCCCCGTTCCCGGCCGAACTTAAACCCTCGGGAGGAAGCCGTGCCTGACGCCAAGCTGACCGTTCTCTATCCGGTGCCTCGCGACAAGGACGCCTTCGAGCGCGTGTACCACGACGAGCACATCCCACTGGCGGCGCCGATCTTCAAGGATGCGGGTGCCACCCGGGTGGTGATGTCGCGGTTCACAGCGCCGGACGGCGGAACGCCCGCGTTCCACCGGAGCGTCGCGGTCTACTTCCCCACGCGGCAGGCGCTCGACGCATGCGCCGCGTCCAAGGGCGGCCAGGACGCGCTGGCGCACGCGCACAAGATCTCCACCGGCGGCCCGCCGACGGTGCTCGTCGGCGAAGAGGACGTCGTCACCTTCTGACCGGGCGCGGATGAATATGAGATGGGCGGGGCGCGGGTTGGGTCCTGATACGCGATTGTGGCCTATGCGTCTCTCCCGTCTTGCGGTGATGATGACCGTCGCCGTCGCCGCAGCGTGCGGCACCAGCGACGAGCGCCGGGCGTCGCCCGCAGGAGACACGGCGGAGGACAGTGCCTTCCGCGCCATGCAGGCGCGCGGACGTGCGGCCATGGGCGTGGACCAGTACACGTCGGCGCACATCTTCGAGCCGCTCCCGGACGGTGGTCGCATCGTGCTGCAGCGCAGCGTAAGCGACTCGGCTGGCGCCGAGGCAATTCGCGCGCACATGCGCGAGATCGCTCTGGCGTTCAGTCGCGGCGATTTTTCCATCCCCGGGTTCGTGCACGCGCAGGCCGTACCGGGTACCGACGTGATGCGCGCCAGGCGCGCCGTCATTTCCTACGAACCGCACGCGCTCCCACGCGGTGCCGAGGTGCGAATCCGGTCCAGCGACTCCATTGCCGTGGCGGCGATTCACGACTTTCTTGCCTTTCAACGGATGGAGCATCACGCGCCCGCGCACGAGACGCTGCCACACTCGCATCCATGATGCTGCACGCGCTACGCGCGGCGCTTCCGACCGGAGGAAGGTGTACGTGAGGGACATCGACGTTCTCATCGACGAACTGCAGCGCGCGCACGCTGGCGATCCGTGGCACGGGCCGTCGCGCGCCGACATCCTGTCCGACGTCCCGGCGGCCGAGGCGGCGCGGCGCCCGCCGGGAGGGGCGCACTCCATCTGGGAGCTCGTGCTGCACATGGCCGCTTGGACGGGCGAGGTGGCGCGCCGGCTCGCGGGAAACGCACCGTCCACGCCGACGGAGGGCGATTGGCCGCCCCAGCCGGCCGAAGCCAGCGATACGGCGTGGACCGAGGCCCTGGCCAAGCTCGACGCGTCGCACCAAGCGCTCGCGGCGGCCGTGCGCGCGTTCCCCCCGGAACGGCTCGGCGAGGTGGTGCACGCTGGCGCAGCTTCTCCCGCGGGGAGCGGCGTCACGTACGGCGCGACGCTCCGCGGCGTGCTGCAACACGACGCCTATCACAGCGGCCAGATCGCCGTGCTCAAGCGCGTGCTCCGAGCACTCGACTGAACACGTGCACGGTCACCAGCAGCGGAGCAACCGCCATGTCGCCTGAATCCGATACCTGGCGCGGCATCCTGGCCCACGCGCTGGACTGGCGCGAGGCGCACGCATCGTTCGACGCGGCGGTGGACGGCCTTCCGCCGGAGCTGCGCGGCCGGCGTCCGGACGGCCTGCCGTACTCGCCCTGGGAGTTGCTCGAGCACCTGCGCATCGCCCAGGAGGATCTGGTGGATTTCATGGAGAACGCGCACTACGCGGCGCCCGCCTGGCCCGATGCCTACTGGCCTGACGCGGCCGAGCCGCCCACCGCGCGCGCGTGGGACGAGAGCATAGCACGGTACCGCGGCGACCGCGAGCGGCTGCGGCGCCTTGCCATGCGGGACGATCTCGACCTCACGCGGGAGACTCCGTGGGGCAGCGGACAGACCTACCTGCGCACGCTCCTCGTGGCGTTCGATCACTCGGCCTACCACGTGGGGCAGCTCGTCACCGTGCGGCGTCTGCTCGGCGCGTGGCCGAGCGGCGGGTGAGATCCGTAACCTTGGCGTCCGGAGGAGTCATGTCATCTTCATGCACTTTCGCCGGCGGGTACGTGGTCGGCCGGTGGAAGGACGACCTCGACGTCGAGTACGTGCACGTGTACAGGTTGGAGACGGGACGCTGACTGCGCGCGTGCCGGGCGGCATGGCCCACGTGCTGGCCACGCGCCTTGCAATGCTCCGCCCGCGTGTGGGCATCGTGCTCGGCTCCGGCATGGATGTCCTGGCCGACGCGCTCGACGCGCCCGTGCACGTGCCCTTTGAGGACCTGCCAGATCTGCCCGCGCTCACCGTGGCGGGGCACAGTGGCGAGGTCGTGGCCGGCACGCTGGATGGTGTGAACGTCGTGCTGCAGCGCGGCCGTCCACATCTGTACGAGGGACACGCTCCCGACGTAGCGGTCAGCCTTGTCCGAATGCTCGCCGGTGTGGGAATCGATACGCTGATGCTCACCAACGCGGCGGGCGGACTCGACCCACAGCTTCCACCGCCCCGTCTCATGCTCGTGGCCGACCACGTGAATCTGACCTTTCGTTCGGCGCTCGCGGGCCCGGTGCGCGCGGGGGAGGAGCGGTTTCCCGACATGTCCGCTCCGTACGACGTCGGCCTGCGCGCCGCCGCTCGCGCCGCCGCGCTCGATCTCGGAATTCCACTTACCGAGGGCGTTTATGCCGGGCTCCTGGGGCCCAGTTACGAGACGCCGGCCGAAATTCGCATGCTGCGCCGACTGGGCGCTGACGCCGTGGGGATGTCCACCGTGAACGAGGTGATCGTCGCGCGCGCGCTCGGCATGCGCGTGCTGGCCATCTCGGCCATCACCAATCTGGCCGCGGGGCTCGCGGCCGCGCCGCTGTCGCACGACGAGGTGCTGGCCGCCGGGCGCACGGTGTCGAACGATCTCGCGCGGCTGCTGCGCGTGCTGGTGGGCACGCGACATTGCTGGACAAGCACATAGTGCTGGCGCGCGGAGCACCGAGACGCACCGTGCGGACACGAACCGCGCCGTCCCGAACGTGCTGCCACTGCGGTCCCACGAGATCACCCACGCAGCGGGTCCGGTGAGCCCACGCCCGGTTCAACGCGCCGATCGACACGCTTTCGACACGTCTGGACACGTCCCGCCGCGCAGTCGCGGCATCTCGCGCGCCTCTCGTGGTACAGTTGACGCGCAATACCCGCCGCTGGCGGGCGCGCTCGGACGTGCCGTCGCACGCGCGTCAGTTGGTGGGCGCCTCCGAGCATTGCCGTCCGCCACCTCCGATCGGTCTCAGCCGTGCTGAGATCCGCCCTTCCCTTGCCATGGAGCGTTGTGCCAATGATGGACCGTCACCGGCGTCCGCCGGTCGCCGCCGTGTGGATCTGTTGCCTCGCCGTGTGGGCGGCGCCGGCCCGTGCGCAAACGCGCGTCGCCGAGGCGCCCTCCGCCGTCACCCTGCCGCACACGGAGCAGCGAATCCTGCGCGCCACGTCCAGCGGCGTGGGGTACAAGCTGTACGTGGCACTCCCCAGCGGCTACGACTCCACCCGCCAGCGGTACCCCGTAGTCTACCTGCTGGATGCGGATTACTCGTTCGCCATTGCGCGAAACATTGTGGAGCATCTGAGCGATCGTGGACATCTGCGTCAGGCCATTGTCGTGGGAATCGCCTACGCGGGCCCTCCGGCATATCAGGTCAACCGCACGCGCGACTACACGCCAACGCACATCCTCACCGGTGGGTATGGGCCCGAGGCACAGGCGGTTTCCGGTGGCGCACCGGCATTCCGCCGGTTCATTGCCGAGGATCTGGTGCCGTATATCGCACACACCTACCGCGCGAGCGACGAACGCATCCTCGTGGGACATTCGTATGGCGGTCTCTTCGCTTCATGGGTCGCTCTCACGCAACCATCGCTCTTCACTGGCTACATTGCCGTGAGTCCGTCCCTCTGGTACGACAGCGGCATGATGTTCCGGCTCGAGCGCAGCGCGATCGACGGGCGCGACGATCTTCCCATCCGCATGTACATGGCCGTTGGGTCGCGCGAGATCAACAGTGAGCGGAACATGGTGACGGACCTGCAACGATTTGCCAGCGCGCTGGAAATGCAGCGCTGGCCGCACCTCGCGTTGGCCTGGCAGGTGGACGAGAACGAGACGCACAATTCGATTTTCCCGCGCGCGTTGAGCGACGGACTGCGCTACGTGATGCAGGGCCGCTGACCGCCGCACGACCGGCATCGGTGTATTCGCCGTCGAGTGGCGGTTGGGGCAACGGCGCGGATAGGGCGCTGCAAAACGATCGCTGCCGATCACATTGCGCCGACGGGCGCGTCGACGGGCGTCGTCGTCTGCCCGAACCGCCCGCCGAGCGCCGTGAGATAATCGTCCATCGTGGCCGTGTGTCCGAGCACGAAGCGCGAGACGAAGCGGAAGATCGGGTTGTAGACCTCACCATGCTCGGTGATGGTGAGGCGCGCGCCGCTCCCTGCCGCTGCGATCTCGTACGTCCAACTCCCGCCAAACGGAAGTCCGGCGCTCGCGATGCGCGCCACGAGGCGGTGTGGCGCCGCGGTCTCCACTGCCTCGTACGTGATATCCCGGTGTGTGCCGTGCTCCTGCCACACGCGATGCCCGTCGCGGTCAGGCAACGCTTCCACGGCCCGCACGTCGGTCCGCCATAACGGGAACGCCGCCACATCGCTGATGGCGCTCCACACCGAGTCGGGTGGCGCGTCGTAGATGGCCGTCCGTGCCGCGACGTGCGCCACCGGAAGGTGGATGCCCCAGAGCACCACCCCACCGACGCACACGACGACGACACCGAGTGAGAGAAGAACCCAGCGCATGAAGACCTTCGTGCAAAGCCTGCGTCCAGGCCGGTTCCATCGACGCGTCCGCGTCGCCCACGAATTTGACGCGCCCCCGTCCCGCGCGCCACCTTGAGTGTGGTAGCATGGCCGTCATCCGGGATCCCTCTCCTTCGCATCCACTCATGACTCCCACCCCACCCGACGCCGCAGGAGACGACGCGCGTCTGCCGGTTGACTCCGCTTCGACGTCGTCCCTGCACCCCCACGAGCACGCCCACCCACATGACGGCCCTCACCGCGACACACACGGCGACCCACACGTGTCGCGCCGCGGGTTCCTGCTGCGCGCGGGGCAGGTGGGTGCGCTGTCGGTGTTCGGACCGCGGTTCGCCGCGCAGATGCTCGCGCCACGGCCATTGTCACCGGTGCGTGCGCTTGCCGACCCGGCGACACACACTGCGCGGTGGGACGCCGCCGACCTGTCGCCGCTCTACTCCGGCCTCCGCTGGCGGATGCTCGGCCCCTTCCGTGGCGGACGGACCGATGCGGTGACGGGCGTGCCGGGACACCCGAACGAGTTCTATTTCGGCGCCGTGAACGGCGGCGTGTGGAAGTCCATTGACGCGGGCCGTGTATGGGATCCGGTATTCGACGATCAGCCGGTGTCGTCGATCGGCGCGATCGCGGTGGCGCCCTCGGCGCCCGACGTGCTGTACGCGGGCTCCGGTGAGTCCACCCTCCGCGACTCGGTGGGATATGGCAACGGCGTGTACAAGACGACCGACGCGGGAAAGACGTGGACGCATCTCGGACTGGAGGACACACAGCACATCGGTCGCGTGGCGGTGCACCCTACCAATCCGGACGTCGTGTTCGTCGCCGCGATCGGCCACTTCTACGGACCCCATGAGCAGCGCGGCGTCTTCCGGTCACGCGATGGCGGACGCAGTTGGGAGAAGGTGCTGTTCACCAACGCGAACGTGGGTGCGGTGGATGTCGTCATTGATCCCAACGATCCGAACGTCGTCTACGCGGCGCTGTGGAACACGCGCCGTCCGCCGTGGTTCGTGTATGCGCCCACCAACGGCCCGGGCGGCGGACTCTACAAGTCCACCGACGGCGGGAGTACGTGGACCCGACTCACGCGCGGACTACCCGCCGAGGGCATCGGCAAATCGGGCATCGCCGTGGCGCCGAGCGACTCGCGGCGAGTCTACGCAGTGGTGGACGATCTTCTGCCGGATCCCAACGCCCCGCCACCGGACACGACCGCGGCGCGCAGCGAGTTCGGCGCCGGGGTGCGCGGACTGGGCGGATTCTTCCGCTCCGACGATGGGGGAGTGACGTGGACCCGCCTCTCCGCCGATCCCGCGCTCTGGGGGCGCGGATGGTACTTCGAGCACGTGGTGGTCGACCCCAAGGACCCCGATGTGGTGTACGTCTCCAATGTGGCGATGTCGCGTTCCATGGACGGGGGCAAGACGTGGGACGTGATCCGCGGTTCGCCCGGCGGCGACGATTATCACCAGGCGTGGGTGTCGCCCGACGATCCGAACACGGTTATTGTCGCCAGCGACCAGGGAACCATCATCACCCGCAACGCCAAGGCCGCCGATCCGCGCGACGTCACGTGGAGTTCCTGGCTCAACCAACCCACCGCGCAGATCTACCATCTGTCAGTGGACTATCGGTTTCCGTATTGGGTGACGGGGGCGCAGCAGGACAGCGGCGCGGTGGCGGTGCGCTCGCGCGGCAAGTACGCCGAAATTTCCATGCGCGATTGGGAGCCCATCGGCGCCGGCGGCGAGAGCGGATTCACGGCCGGCGATCCGCTGCATCCGGGCATCGTCTATGGCGGAACGGGACAGCGGTTCGATCTAGCGATGCTCGCGCCCATCCCCGATACCACCACGCCCAATGTTCCGAACGGCGAGACCGCGCGCACCGACTGGACGCAGCCACTGGTGCTGTCGCGCGCCGATCCGCGCGCGCTGTACTATGCGAACCAGTACCTGTTCCGCAGCATGGACGGGGCGCGGACGTGGACGCGGGTGAGTCCCGATCTCACGCGGAGCGCGCCCGGCGTGCCGCGCACGCTCGACGCGGCGGCTGCCGCCGACACGGGCGCCAACGGACAGCGCGGCGTGATCTACTCCATCGGGCCATCGCCGCTCCTCGTCCCCATGGTGTGGGTGGGAACCGATGACGGTCGCATCCAGGTGACCACGAACGGCGGCGGCGCGTGGCACGATGCCACCCCCCGCGACGTGGGGCCGTGGAGCCGCATCACCACCGTCGAAGCATCGCACTTCGACTTCAACAGCGCGTACGTCAGTGTCGATCGGCATCAACTCGAGGACTTCGACCCGTACATCTATCGCACGCGCGACATGGGCAAGACGTGGCAGCGGATCACCACCGGGCTGCCAGCGGGCGTGTACGTGCACGCGGTGCGCGAGGACCCGAGCCGTCAAGGATTGCTCGTCGCCGGCACCGAGCGCGGCGCCTTCGTCTCGTTTGACGACGGAGAGAGTTGGCGGCCGCTGCAGCTCAATCTTCCCGTGACCTCCGTGCGGGACTTCGAGTTCTACGGAGGCGACCTCCTGGTCGCCACGCATGGGCGCGGCTTCTGGGTGATCGACGACGTGAGCCCCCTTCGGCAGGCGGGCGCCGAGGTACTCGCCAACGATGCGTATCTCTTTCAGCCGGCGGACGCCTACGCCATCGCGCCCACGGGCGACGACGGAACGCCGCTCCAAAAGGATGAGCCGCAGGCGCAGAATCCCCCCGTCGGTGCCTACATCGACTATTATCTGGCGCGGGATGCATCCGGGCCGGTGACGATCGAGATTCTGGACGCGGATGGCAGCGTCTTGCACACGTTCTCGAGCGCGGAGCAGCCGGCCGTGCGTGGCGCGGCGCCAGGTGCCGCACCCGAAGAGGGAATCCCGAATACCTCTCCCCTGTGGCGGCAGCCGCCCGCGCCCTTTTCGGCGGCGGCGGGAATGCACCGGGCCGTGTGGCTGCCCGTCAGACCGTCCGCTGGCGGACGCGGCGGCTTCCGCCGCCGGCCGACGCTCATCACGGGCACCTTCACCGCCAGGCTCAATGCGAACGGCAAGAGCTACACGCGCGCGTTCACGGTGCTCCCGCCACCGCCGCCAACCGGTTGACGGACGCCGAACGCCGCCGGATGCCTGAACACGACGGGGCGGACCGATCCACGCCGGTCCGCCCCGTCGTACGACGCTGCGTGGCTCCTCAGTGCACGGTCAGCGCAACGGACGATCCTCCTCCGGTCCGGCCGAGCGCTCCACTCGATCGCTGGCCGTCGAACGTTCCCGCACGGACTCACTAGCGGTCTCACGTGAGATCGGCACCTCGCGCTCCACCGAACGCCGGCGGCGGCTCGTCAGATACGGCGCGTTCTCCGGCCCCGCCCAGCGGCGCCCGAAAAAGCGCGTGTGGTTGTACAGGTCACGGTCGCTGAACGGCCCGTTGCCGGCCACGCTTCTGCCACGCAACCGCGACAAGTAATAGGTGCGAAGCTCGCTTTCCCCTTCCGCGGTCAGTCCGCCTTTTTTCAGTCGCGGTGCGCTCGCGAGCATGTCGGCGGTGAGGGTGTCCAGCACCACCTCGTTGTCGTTCTCGTCCAGATGCGCCGCGCCCAGCGGGAGCGGGAGCAGACGATCGTCGTTGTCGCGGAACACGTCGTCGTCCGGATCCATGAGCACGTAGCGGACTTGCATCGCGGCCGTGTCCACGATCAACGACTCCACCTCACCCAGCCTGCGACCGTCGGCGGCCACGACGTGCCAGCCGCGAATGTCGGGTTCTCCTTCCGCTATCTGGTAGTCCTCCATGTCGTCCAGTGGCGCGCCGGTGCGGCGCGCGATAGGTTGCCGCCGCGACGCCGGCGCCCAACGACGGTCGCGCTTTCTCTTGCCATGGAGGACGCCACGGACACGCATCTGTTTACCACCTATCGCACGCGCGGGGTCGATCTCCGGAATCGCATCGTCGTTTCACCAATGTGCCAGTACTCGAGCGTCAATGGTTTCGCCACCGACTGGCATCTGGTGCACCTTGGATCCCGCGCCGTGGGCGGTGCCGCGCTCGTTCTGGCGGAGGCTACGGCGGTCACGGCCGACGGGCGCATCAGCCCTGACGACCTCGGCATCTGGAGCGACCCTCACGTCGAGATGCTCTCGCGGGTCGCGCGGTTCGTCGCGTCGCAGGGCAGTGTGCCGGGGATACAGCTCGCGCACGCAGGGCGCAAGGCCAGCACGAGCTCTCCATGGAAGGGCGGACGGCCGCTTGCCGTATCCGAGGGAGGCTGGCGGCCCATCGTGGCGCCGAGCGCGGTCCCGTTCGATCGCGGGTACGCGACGCCCATCGCGCTCGACGAAGACGGCATTCGTGCTGTCGTCGCCGCCTTTGCCGCTGGCGCACGGCGCGCGCTTGACGCGGGCATGCAGGTGGTCGAGCTGCACGCCGCTCATGGATACTTGCTGCACGAGTTCCTTTCCCCGCTGGCCAATCGGCGCACCGATCAGTACGGCGGGGCGTTCGAGGGGCGAACGCGCATCGTGCGCGACGTGGTCACGGCGGTGCGCGAGGTGTGGCCGGAGCGGTATCCGCTGTGGGTGCGCGTATCGGCCACCGACTGGGCAAGCGGTGGCTGGACGCCCGACGACACGGTACGGCTCGCGCGTGAGCTGCGTCCCCTGGGCGTGGACCTCGTCGACTGCTCGTCGGGAGGGATCATCCCCGGCGTCCGCATCCCGGTGGCGCCTGGCTATCAGGCTCCCTTTGCCGCGCGCGTGCGCGCCGAGGCGGGGATGCCGTCGGGCGCGGTGGGGCTGATCGTCGAACCGGAGCAGGCGGACGCGCTCATTCGGGCGGGACAGGCCGACGTGGTGCTGCTCGCCCGGCAGATGCTCCGCGACCCGTACTTCGCTCTGCACGCGGCGCACGCGTTGGGGCAGCCGGCTCCGGTACCGCCGCAGTACGGCCGCGCATTTCTCTAGCCGCGGCGTCCGGGGAAAGACAGCGGATTCGGCCACGTCGGCGGCCGACGCGGCCGGACGACCGGCAGGGGAGGTTCGATCCCGTTCCTCCCCGGCCAGTGTCACATCTCCCGGATCGTTATGGACATGCGCCCAGGTTGAAGAATCCCAGCGGCTCGCCACCACCAGGCGCTTCCACGGCGAGGAGTGTCTGCGTGCCCTGGTCGGCCAGCGTGAACGCCGGCGTGGGATTGACATCCAGGCGCGCCGTGGCCGTGCCCGTGTCGGTGAAGCGTACCTCGGTCGGCCCCGCAGGCACGTCCAGGAACGGCGACGCGACGCCGAAATTCAGTGCGGCCATCGTGGGCGTGGTCGGCAGCATATCGCCCGGCGCGGTCACGAACACGTCGGCCGAAGCGAGGCTCGGAGCCGCGTTGATCACGCGCAGCCGCGCGCGTCCAGCGGCCGGTGCCGTCAGCGTGTCTACGAACAGCTGCGGCGTGAGGCCCGTCGCGTCCCCGGTCAACACCACGGTGCCACCCTGGTTGGCGACGAGTGTCGGAGTGAACGTCGCCAGGGTGTCGGCGGTGCCCGCATCCACGACGGTGACGACGCGCGATCCGACGGGCACGTTCACGCACGAAGCGCTGTCCGGAAACGCGACGTTGCTCGCCACGAGGGTGGAGTCGACAATAAAGTTGACGTTTGTCGTCGTCGCGGCAGCGTTGATGAAACGGATCTGCGCGCTGTCGACAGCCGGATTGGAATTCTGCGGTCCGATGATGGTTGTCGTGTCATCGCTGCTGCACGCGGCGGCGGCCAGCGCGCAGAGCAAGACGGTTCCAGCAATGCGTATTTGCACGGATTCCTCCTGATGAAGCGACCACCCGGCCACCACGTCGCGCGAGCGCATCCGGGTGGGCTCGGCAGCACGCGTGCGTGCTTGCTCTCGCGTGCAGCGCCGCCAGCGCAGGGGCCATGCCGCAGCAGACGATCCGGGTGTACTGTTTGGCATGTTCCACGCGCTCGGTCGCGCTCGGCCGTGGCGCGCACAATGTCGGCCCGCCACCGGCGGACAGGCGTCCGCACAAGGGTCTCCATGCCCAACGCGCGAGACACGCGAAGCGCCGTCGTACTCGGCTGCGGTGTGATCGGCATCACATCCGCCATCGAACTTGCAGCGCACGGCTGGAACGTCCGTTTACTCGGACGCGATCGCCCAGCCCGTACGACCTCCGCCGTCGCAGCTGCAGTGTGGTTCCCTTTTCGTGTCGCGCCTGTCGAACGAACCGCGACGTGGGGGCGGCACAGCTACACGCGTTTTCTCGAACATGCGAAGGATCCCGACTCGGGCGTGCGCATGCTGTGGGGCGAGGTGATCGGCCACCGTGAGCCGGATCGGGAGGTGATGGCCATGCTGCCGGACGCCAGCTGGATGGCCACCGACGCCCAGCGCCGGCCGGGCACGCCGTCGTACCGCGTCCGCGTCCCGTGTGTCGACATGCCGAGGTACCTCCGCTGGCTCGAGCGGCGGCTGTGCTCGGCCGGCGTCGAGGTGGAGCTCCGCGCCGTGAGCACGCTCGAGGAAGCTGCTGCGCTCGCCCCGGTGATCGTGAACTGCACCGGCCTCGGCGCGCGGGCGCTCGCCCAGGACGAGGCTCTCTTTCCCATCCGTGGGCAGGTGGTACGCGTGCGCGAGACGGTCGCACGTGCGGAATTCGTGATCGATGACGACAATCCGCACGGGCTCACGTACATCGTTCCGCGGTGTGATGAGACCATTCTGGGCGGAACCGCTGACGACGGTGCGTGGTCCACGGTGCCCGACTCCCGCGCCGCGGACGAGATCCTGGCGCGATGCCGGGAGGTCGAACCCGCGCTCCGCGCCGCGACGACGCGCGGCGTGATGGTGGGACTTCGCCCCGGGCGGCACGCGGTACGACTGGAGGCGCAGCAGCTCGCGCGGGACTGCCTCTGCCTACACAACTATGGCCATGGGGGTGCCGGGGTCACGCTCTCGTGGGGATGTGCACGCGAAGTCGTTCGGCTCGCTGGCGCGTCTGGCACGTGCGTTGCGCCTGGGGAGGAATAGGGCTCGTGCTCGCGGGCCATCGACACGACCGCGGAGGTTCAGGTGCACCTGGCTACTCGCGGTGGCTTTCGCCATCGCCCCACGACCTCGCTTTCGATCTGGCTCGGGGCTGCGTTGGCCGCTTGCGGCCTGCTCTCGTGCAGCGGCGACTCCACAGGGCCGGATAGCGGCGGGACGGTTGCGTCAATCGAGGTGGTTCCCACCTCGGCGCGCATCGAGGTGGGTGAGCACGTCAGGCTCCACGCGACGATGCGGGATGCCGGGGGAAACGAGATCAGCGGTCCCCGCGTCTTCTGGGACTCTGAAGATCCCTCCGTCGCGACCGTAACCGACGCTGGTGAGGTGATCGGCGTGGCGCGCGGCGCGATCCGCATCGGGGCGAGTGCCGAAGGAAAGAGCGCGCTGGCGGACGTCACCGTCGTGCCGCGAGCGGTCGCGTCCGTAGCTGTGTCTCCCTCCACGGCCCGATTGCAGGTCGGCGAAACCGCTCACCTCGCCGTCGAGATGCGCGACGCGGACGGCAACGTACTCACGGGACGCGCGGTGAGCTGGCAGAGCGATCACACCAGCGTAGCCACGGTCGACACGCACGGCCTGGTGCGGGCGGTTGGCGCCGGCACGGCGGTGATCACCGCCGAGAGCGAAGACAAGCATGGCACGGCCACCGTGACTGTCACCGAGGTCCCGGTCGCGAGCGTGTCGATCAGTCCGGGCACGGCGACGGTAGAAGAGGGCGGCGAGCAGCAGTTCACCGCCGTGGCGCGCAGCGCGGCCGGGGATGTGCTCTCGGGGCGCAGCATCACCTGGACGTCGGATCACGAAAATGTCGCCGTCGTCTCCAGCACCGGCCTGGCGGTGGGACGCGCGACCGGCGTGGCCCACATCACCGCCGCAGTCGAGGGCAAGTCGTCGACGGCGGTCCTCACCGTCACCGCCCCCGGTGTGGCCAGCGTCACCGTGTCGCCCAGCTCGGCCGAGCTCCGAACGGGCGAGAGCGTGCAGCTCACCGCGACGCTGCGCGACAGGCAGGGGAACGTCCTCACGGGACGGAGCGTCGCGTGGACCAGCAGCGCCCCACTCGTGGCTACGGTGTCCCCGTCGGGCACCGTGGCCGCGCTCGCGGCGGGATCGACCACCATCAAGGCGACGAGCGAAGGCGTTTCCGGTAGCGCGTCGATCACGGTGAAGAACGCGCCGTCGCACCCGCCGCACAAGAGCATCGGCAGCGTGAGCGTGACTCCCACGCACCTCAAGCTGCATCCAAGAGAGCGCCGGCAGCTGGACGCGACGGTGAAGGACACGGACGGTCAGCCGATGGATGTGCCAGTGGAATGGCAGTCGAGCGACACCCGCGTGGCAACCGTGAGCGCGGACGGCACCGTCACCGCGGTGGACCACGGCAAGGCCAAGATCACGGCGTCCGCCGGTGGCAAGAGCTCCGGCGCCGATGTGGACGTGAACGGACACGGCCAAGACGACCTCGCCCAGGACTAGCCGCGCGCGATCAGGGGCTGTGTGGCTCCTGCGCTCGCACGGTGCCGGCCTCGGACGGCGGCGGCCCAACCGCGACGCCATACTCGGCGTGGTAGATCTGCACCAGCTCGAAAAAGTACGAGATCGCGAGCGGGCCCAACAACAACCCCACTAGCCCGAATACCGGAACGCCCGCGAACGCGCCCACGAGCGTGATCATCGGGTGGATGTTCGAGATGCGGCGATATACGATGGGGCGGATGACGTTGTCGATGTTCGACGCGATCACGGCACCGATGAGCGTGAGCAGCGCCGCGGCTCCGTACCGCCCGGTGAGCAGGAGCGCGGCCACCCCCGGCAGCCACACGAGCGCGCTTCCCACGACCGGAACGATCGATGCCACGCCCGTGATCGCCCCCCAGAACAGGGGATGCGCAAACCCCACCAGCCAGAATCCGACGCCCACGAGCGTGCCTTGCAGCACCGCCGTGAGCGCCGTCCCCAGCAACATTGCCTCCGTCACGCTGTGAAAGCGTACGCGCAACACCTCGGCGCTCGACGCGGAAAACGGGACGAGACGCCGGAACCACTGCCACGCGTCGCCGCCCGAGAGGAGGAGGAAGTACAGCCCGAAGAGCGCGATCACGACGTTCAGCACGCTGCGCGTGGCGCTTCCCACCGCGGACAGGGCGTGCCGCGACACCCAGACGATCGCCTCCTCTCCCACGCGCGCCATCTCCGCACCCACGTCGTAGCGCCCCACGTGCAACCCCGCCAACCGCGTGAACAGCACGCTGCCGCTCGCGCTGCGGACGATGTCCGGCGCCTCGGAGATGATCGCGCTCACGAGCCAGGCCGCCGGGAGCAGGATGAGGATGGTAGCGCCCAGGACGGTCAGCGTCGCCGAGACTGAGGGACGCATGCGCCGCTCCATGCGCACGTAGGCGGGCGCGCTCGCCACGTACAGCACCACGGCGCCGAAGAGCCCGGGCAGGAAGGGAAAGAGCGCCACGATGATGGCGAGCCCGAGCGCCAGGATGAGCAGTTGCGCGCGCTCCCGCCGCGTCTCGATGAGGGCCATGGCGCCACAACTATAGGGCACGTGGCGCGCGGCGGCCAGAGAGCACATCCCACCGCCTGCCGGGGCGGGTGGCGCACCGCGGCCCCCGTGCGCCATTGTTGGTACATGCCCACCCCCCATCTCTCCGTCACCGCGCGTAGTGTGTGGCGCGTCGGTGTGCGCGCGATCGTGCTGGCGGCGCTCGCCGTTGCTCCCGCGGGAGCGCAACGCCCGGCGGGAATTCTGGCGGCGGACAGTGCGGAGCGCGTCGCCGTGCTGGCGCCGGATGCCCGCCCCCGCCCGTATCCCGTGTTCGAGAGCGACGCGTTCGCGCACGCCGTGGCGCGCGGGACGCGTACTCGAACGGGTGTTCCGGGCCCGCGCTATTGGGAACAGTTCGCGCACTATACCCTGGAGGCGCGGCTCGATCCGCGCACCGCGCGGCTGGACGGCCGCGGCGAGGTGATGTACTACAACCGCTCGCCTGACACGCTGCGGAGCGTGTTCGTCCACCTCCGGCAAAATCTCTACGCGCCGGGCGTGCCACGCACGCGTCCGGTGCCACTCACCGGCGGCGTGCATCTACAGCGCGTCACGGTCGACGGCCGCGACGTGCCGGCCGACTCCGGCGCGCGTCGCGGCGGCTATCGCGTCTCAGGTACGGTGGCCGAACTTCCGCTCGCTCGGCCGCTGGTGCCCGGCGACAGCGTGCGCCTGGGATTCGCCTGGTGGTTCACCGTACCGCCGCGCGGTGCGTACCGCATTGGCCAGGACGGGGAGATCTTCTTCGTGGGCTACTGGTACCCGCAGATGGTGGTCTACGATGACATCTCCGGTTGGCACGACGATCCGTACCTAGGCAACGCCGAGTTCTACATGGACTACGCGGACTACGACGTCGCCATCACGGTGCCGAGCGGATTTCTCGTGGGCGCCACCGGCGTGCTTGCGAATCCCGACGACGTGCTATCGCCCGTCATGCGCGCGCGACTCGCGCGCGTACGCGATACGGCGGGCGTGGTCCATGTCGTGACCGCGAACGAACGCGCATCCGCGGCGGCCGCCGGTCTGCCGCGCACCTGGCGGTTCCACGCGCACGACGTCCGCGACTTTGCTTTCGCCACCAGTCATCGCTACGTGTGGGACGCTACCCGCGCGATCATCGGCGGCCCCGACGGCGCGGTGCACGACACCGTGGTAGTGAATGCGTTGTACCGGCCGGAGGCACGCTGGTGGACCGAAGCGGCGCGCTATGCTCGGACGGCGGTGGAATTCCACTCGCGCGCCCTGTGGCCATACCCGTACCCGCACATCACGGCGGCGGAAGGGATCGTAGGAGGGATGGAGTTCCCCATGATCGTGCACATCAATGCGCCCCGCGACTCGCTGGGCCTCTTTGGCGTGCTCGCGCACGAAATTGGACACGAGTGGTTCCCCATGCAGGTCGGCTCGGACGAGAAGCGCTACTCGTGGATGGACGAAGGCTTCACCACGTTCGACGAGGCCGCGGCGATAAACGCCTTCACCGCGTCCGACGGCGCGCTCGACCGCGACCGGCAGCGCTATCTTCGCTGGGCGCGGACCGGCCGGGAGGTCGAGATCATGAGACACGGCGACCGGTACCCCGTGGGCTCCCCGGCCTTCTCCACGGCCACCTACAGCAAGACCGCCGCAGTGCTGGGCGCGCTGCACGAGCTCCTTGGCGACTCGGCGTTCTATGCGGCCTTCCGCGCATACGGTCGGGCCTGGGTGGGCAAGCATCCGCAACCGTACGACTTCTGGAACACGTTCGATCGGGGCTCGCCCACCCCGCTCTGGTGGTTCTGGCGCAGCTGGTTCTTCGAGACGTGGCGTCTCGACCAGGCCATTGCGGGCGCCACGGTGGAAGGCGATTCGCTCGCGATCGTCATCGAGGATCGCGGACGCGTGCCGATGCCCGTGCCGGTCACGGTCACGCGAAGCGACGGCAGCACGCAGCAGATCGTCGTCCCGGTTTCCGTCTGGCTCTCCGGCGCGCGGGCGACCACCTTACGCGTGGCCGATCCGGCCACGGTGCGCTCGGTCGAGATCGACCCCGACGGCGCCTACCCCGACCTGGACCGGAGCAATCAGCGGTGGACGCCGTGAGCGCGCGAAGGCAAACTCCGACCCGGAGAAGTTGATGCAGACCATACTGTGGCTGGCCGGCGTGCTGGCCACCACCATGATCGTGAGTGGTCCACCGCAGCGCTATGGACAAGCGGCACCGCGTGCGACGGTGTCTTGTGTTGCAGCAGTCGCGCGGCCATCGCTCTTCGAGATCGTCCTCGCACCCACCACCGCTGTACGCGGCGCGCAGGGCAGCGTGCATCTCGAGCCAGCGGCATCTCCCTTTGGCGTGGCCGTCACGGCCGATGGGCACTACCGCGTGCGCGCCATGGTCCAGGTGGGTCGTCTGCCGGCTCCCGCCTCGTTGGGCGCCTACACCACGTATGTGGCCTGGGCGGCGACTACCAATCTCCAGCAGGTGCATCGGCTCGGCGTGGTCGACGACAACGGCCGGGCCACGGGCGAGATCAGACTGAACAAGTTCATGGTGTTCGTCACCGCCGAACGGAGCGGAGCTGTCGACGCCTTTTCCGGTCCGGTCGTGCTCCGAGGGATCGCGCCGAGCGCCCTCATGCAGAACCTACTCACCCACCCACTGAACAACGGCGGCATGCCGCCCTGCTGAGGTGGGGCGGGATGCGCCGCGGCGCGCGCCTTGTCGCGCGGGCTGCGGTGTTGCGCTTTCGGGCACGCGGCTCGGCCACGCACCTCGCCGCGGGGTCGCTGCCGCCCGTATCAGCTCAGTACCGGCCCTGCACCAGCCCAGCATCGGCCGCCCGTGCCGGCTCCGTGGTGGGGGCGCGTCTGTGCGTCTCCTCTTGACATCGACAGGACACGTCGCGACTGTTCTGTAGACAGCGAGAGGAACACACCTGAGGATGGGGCGCGACGGTCATGAGTCCAACACCACAGTCCGACGCTCTGCGGGGAAGCCTCGACCTTCTGGTCCTCAAGGCGCTCACGCTCGCGCCCATGCACGGGTGGGGCATCGGACAACGGATCCAGCAAATTTCGCGGGGAGCGCTGTCTGTGAATCAGGGCTCGCTCTATCCCGCGCTGCAGCGGCTAGAGCACGCCGGGCTCGTCGACAGTGCCTGGGGTGCGACGGAGAACAACCGGCGCGCGCGCTACTACCGTATCACCACCGCCGGCCGGCGCGCGCTGCGCGAGGAGCTGGAGAGCTGGCGCCGGTTCGCCGCGGCGCTCGAGCTGGTGATTGGGGCCGGATGATCCGCGCCGGTGGTCCGCGTGGGTGATCCGCGTAGGTGATCCGCCGTGCAGCACGCGTCTGCAGGAGGAGATCGATGAGCATTCGCCACGGCATCAGCGCGCGCCTGCGGTCGCTGGTGCGCCGCCGCGCCACCGAGGCGCGGCTGGATGAGGAAGTCCGGTTCCACATCGACATGGAGACGGAAGCGAACATGCAACGCGGAATGGACCGTGACGAAGCCCGCCGCCGCGCGATGGCCGCCTTTGGTGGCGTCGAGCGGCACAAGGAAGCGCACCGCGACGGACGTGGGATGCGCTGGCTCGGCGACATCGCATCGGACGTGCGTGGGGCCACGCGGAGCCTCGTCCGCGCGCGCGCGTTCACCGCCGTCGCCGTCATGACGCTGGCCCTCGGCATCGGCTCCACGGTAGCCGTGTTCACGTTGCTCGATCGCGTCGTGCTGCGCCCACTGCCGTATCCGAACGCCGACCGCCTGGTGGATATCGGTACGCGGTGGCCGGGCATCGGTCCCGATGCCCGTTACGGCATCTCTCCCGGCAACTACTTCTACTTCCGCCACGCGAGCCGCACCCTTGGGGACCTGGGTCTCTACACGGTAGACGGGCTGACGCTCACCGGCAGTGACGAGGGCGCCGAGCGCGTTCCGGCGGCGATGATCACCTCCAGCCTGTTCCACGTTCTCGGCGCCCGGGCGGTGCGCGGGCGGCTGCTGGACTCCACGGATGATCGCTCGCGCATCGTGGGCGGGGACGCGGTGATGCCGGGGCCGGCGGCGCCAGCCGTGGTCCTCAGCTACGAGTTCTGGGTGCGCCGCTTCGGCGCCGATCCGGGCATCGTGGGACGGTCCATCGAGCTTGGCGGGAAGGCTGTTCCGGTGGTCGGTGTGCTGCAACGCGGGTTCGGCCTTCCGGACGAACAGGTGGATGTATGGCTCGCGCTGGGACTCAATCCCGCTGCTCCGGCGACCAACTGGCACACGTTCGGCGCCATCGGAAAACTCGGGCCCACCTCTTCGCTGGAATCGGCGCGACGCGAGTTCGCGAGCTTCAGCCGGCGTGCGGTCGAGCTGTTCAAGTCGGCGTATACCCCGGCGTTCATGAAGCGCACCGGGTTCCGGTTCGATCCCGTGTCGCTGCGCGATCAAGTGGTCGGGCCGGTCTCCAAAGCGCTCTGGGTGCTGCTCGGCTCGGTGGCGCTCGTGCTCGTGATCGCGTGCTTCAACGTCGCCAACCTGTTTCTCGTGCGCGCGGAGAACCGCCGCCGCGAGATGGCCGTCCGCGTCGCGCTGGGCGCCGGACGGACGCGCATCGCGCGCACGGTTCTGGTGGAGACACTCCTGCTCACGGCGGTGGCCGGACTGGCCGGGTACGGGATTGCAGTGTGGGGGGTGCACCTCGTTGTCGGTGTCGCCTCGGCGTGGATTCCACGGGTGCGCGAGGTGCAGTTGGGGTGGGAAAGCGTCGCGGCGACCGCGGCGGTGTCGCTCCTGGCCGGCGCCGGGTTCGGCCTCATTGCCTTCGCGCGCGCGGGTGCCGACACGGCACTCCTGCGCGGCGGCGGCCGCGGCGTGACCCTCGCTCGGCACCAGCACGTGGTGCGGCGCGCGCTCGTCGCGTCGCAGATGGCGCTCGCGCTCGTGCTGTTGACAGCGGCCGGACTCATGATGCGCAGCGTGATCCGACTGCAGAACGTCGATCCGGGCGTTCGGACGTCGGGTGTCCTGGCCGTCGATCTCGCGCTCCCGCGCGCCCGGTACCTCCAATACGCCGCGACAGCCACGTTCTACCGCACGCTGGCTGAGCGATTGGAGGCGCTTCCATCTGTGCGCGAAGCCGCATTCACGGACGTCGTCCCGCTCCAGGATCGGGGCGGTTGCAACGCCGTGTTCGTGGAGAGCAAGCCGGAAACCCGTGACGAACCGCCGTGCGTGGGTGTGAGCTTCGTGGCGCCTGGCTTCTTTCACGCGATGGGCATTCCGGTGATGGGGCGCGCTCCTGTCTGGTCGGACGTGCAGAGCCAGAACGGATCGGTCGTCGTCAGTCATGCGTTGGCGGAGCATCTGTGGCCGGGTGAGAACCCCATCGGCCAGGGCATACGCGGCAACGGATGGACGCAGCCGTTCTACCGGGTCGTGGGCGTGGCGGGCGACGTGCGCTATGACGGTCTCAATGCGCCGCCCACCGAAATGGTGTATTTCCCCCTCATTCCGATGGATGGGGCGCCGCTGTGGAGCCCGGCGCGTGCCGGCACGATCGTCGTCTACACGGGTACGGACCATCCCGAGCAGGTGGCGACCGGCGTGCGGCGCACCATCGCGGGACTTGATCCGAGTGTTCCGGTGGCAGGTATCTCGACCCTGCGTCAGGTGGTACGCCAGTCCGCGGCTCGCGCGTACTTCACGCTCGTGCTCCTCGGCATCTCGGCGGGAATGGCGCTGCTCCTGAGTGCGGTGAGTCTGTACGGCGTGATCTCGTACATCGTAACGCGCCGTGCCGGGGAGATCGGTATTCGCATGGCGCTGGGAGCGCAACGGCAGCAGGTCACGCGTGGGGTAATGCTCGACTCGTTGCGGGTGGCGCTCGTCGGGCTGGTCGTGGGCGCGGTGGGCGCGCTCCTCGCCACGCGGCTGCTTCAGTCGCTGCTGTTCGGCGTCCGCGCCTCGGACCCGGTGGCGCTCCTCGGGGCGGCGGCGCTCCTCGCCGCCGTGGCTGCGGTGGCCAGCTATCTGCCGGCGCGGCGCGCGGCGCGGGTGGATCCCGTCACCGCTCTCCGCGCGGAATAGGGCAGGGCCCCCGGACTGTGCGACGGGGCGCAGCCCGAGAAAGATGTCCCGGAAGGGCGCGAGCGCGTCGGCGCGGTCGCCAGGCGAGCGGCTCGGAGCGGCTTGACCGGGCCGCGTACGCGGGCGAGAATGTCAGGCGTGCTCCCCCCATATGTTCCGCCGCGACAGCGCCGCGCACGCGGCGCGGTGACTCGCACACCGGTGTCGCCGGTGCGCGCCGACGTCCCGGCGTGGGTCTCGCCCGGCCGGCGATGCGGGCCCGCCACCGCCCGGTTTCGCCGCGCCGCACGCGCCCAAGGCGCTCGGCTCGTATGCCTCGCGGTCGCACTACTCGCCCCGTCCCATGCGGTTCTCGCACAGCGGCAGCGCCCCGACTCGACGCGCACCGACAGCACCGCACGCACGCACGCGCCGACAATGGGCGGGATGCCCGGCATGGCGCACGCCATCGACACGGCGGGCCCGCTCACGCGCCGCATACCGCCCATGCCGTCCAACATGGGGATGATGATGACGCGCGGCGCCACGCCCAGTGTGAAGCCGTGGCTTCCCGGGGCCGGGCGCGACGTCGCTGCCCTGTCGGCCGCGCGCCCCGGATCCGTGGTCCGCCTGGCCGACGGCGACACGCTCGTGCTCACGGCCGAGCTCGTACGACGGGAGATCGACGGCCGCACGTTCGTGATGTACGGGTTCAACGGCCAGTATCCGGGGCCTCTCATCCGCGTGCCGCAGAACGCCACGATCGTCGTCCGCTTCGTCAATCGTCTCGACTTGCCGTCCACCATCCACTGGCACGGGCTGCGACTCGACAACGCCAACGATGGCTCTCCCGGCGTCACCCAGGATCCGGTGCCCCCCGGCGGCTCGTTCGTCTACCACGTCCGCTTTCCCGATGCCGGCGTGTACTGGTATCACCCGCATGTGCGCGAAGATGTCGAGCAGAACCTCGGCCTCTACGGGAACGAGCTGGTCGAGTCCCCCGACACATCTTACTACAGCCCCGTCAACCGCGAGGAGCCGCTGCTCCTGAACGATGTGCTGATGGACGCACAGGGCTGGTTCCCGTACGGCGAAGAAGCGGCGGACTTCGCCATCATGGGGCGCTTTGGGAACCTCTTTCTCGTCAATGGCGAGCCCCACTATCACCTGGACGTGCACGCCGGGGACGTGGTGCGGTTCTACGTGACGGATGTCTCCAACGCGCGCACGTACAACCTCGACTTTGGCGGTGCGCCCATCAAACTCGTCGGCGCGGACATCGGGCTGTTCGATCACGAAGAGATGGTGTCCAGCGTGCCGATCTCCGTGGCGCAGCGCTACATCGTGGAGGTGCGCTTCGACCGCGCCGGCACGTTCGCACTCACCAATCGGGTCCAGGCCATCGACCACGTGCAGGGGGAATTCTTTTCCGAGGTCGACACGCTCGGCACGGTCACCGTCTCGCCGCAGCGGTCGGACCACGACTACGGCGACGCCTTTCGCCGGCTCCGCGTGAACGCGGCCGTGCGGGCCGACATCGCGCGCTATCGCGCGTCCTTCGATCGGCCGCCCGACAAGCAGCTCGATCTCACCGTACAGATGCGCGGGCTGCCCAATCCCATCCCGGCGTTCATGGCGGTGGATACCATGTACTACCCGCCGGTCGAGTGGAACGATGGGATGCCGGACATGAACTGGGTCTCCACCGCGCGCGAGGTACGATGGATTCTTCGCGACCACGACACCGGCCGCGAGAACATGGACATCCAGTGGACGTTTCACCGCGGCGACGTGGTGAAGATCCGCATCTACAACGATCCGCAGTCCATCCACCCCATGCAGCATCCCATCCACTTCCACGGTCAGCGGTTCCTGGTGGTGTCGCGCAATGGCGTGCCGAACACGAACCTGGTGTGGAAGGACACGGTGCTCGTGCCGGTGGGCGAGACGGTGGACATCCTGCTCGACGCGTCGAACCCCGGCCGCTGGATGGCGCACTGTCACATCGCCGAACATCTGGGGTCTGGTATGGCGTTCGTGTTCAACGTCACCGGCGGGACATGATCGTGGCTGGACGCGATCGGACAGGCACTGCATCATGTCACCTGCTGCCCCGCTTTCTCTCCTTCCCTCCCGAGGCCCATTCATGATCCAGCTTCGCAGCGTTCGGCGCGCGCCGCTCCGCGCGGTCCTCCTCTGCGCCGTCGTGTCGATGGTGGCGGCCACCGCCCACGCGCAGGAGCCCGGTGTTCTGGCCGGGGTCAAGCACGGCGGCAGTCCCAACGTGCATCTGCTGAGTCACATTCCCATGGGTGGCTTCTTCGCCACCGCGGACATCGAGATGGAGCAGGAGCTCTCGCGCCCGTACGTGTACGTGTCGATGATGAGTCCGTCGGGCGGCGCGGGGACCACCATCGTGGACGTCAGCGATCCCGCGCACGCGAAGATCGTGTACCGGTACGCCATCGACCATCCGGAACTCCACCAACTCATGGGGGGCATGGATGGCAAGTACTTCAAGCTGAACGGCCGCTACTACTACGTGCAGTCGATGCAGTTCCTGCAAAATTCGGCCGACGCCAATGTGGGAGCGGTGGTGCTGGACGTCACGGGCCTGCCGGATCCGGCCAAGGTGAAGGAAGTCGCGCGCATCCGCTACGCCCAGGGACCGGGCGGCTTTCACAACATCTACGCGTACAAGCACTCGGACGGACGCGTGCTGCTGTTCGCCACCACCAACGGCGACCACGCGAACATCTACGACATGGCCCGCGTGCTGGCGGGCGACAGTGCCCACGCGCTCGTCGGGACCATCCCGGACCCGGCGCCGCAGGGGGAGCGCGCGTTCTACCACGACTTCTATGTGGGGTACGATCCGGCCACGCAGCAGGATCGGTTCTTCGGCGCGGGGGGCGGAGGGTATTTCGTCTATGACGTCACGCATCCCGACACGCCCAAGCTCCTGACCTCCATTACCGGCGTGGCCGGCGTGTCGTGGGGGCACACGTTCACGCCCAGCCCCGACGGGCACTACGCCGTGACGGAAACGGAGTACCAGTACGCGCCGCTGCGCATCTTCGATCTCGAGCCCGGCCTGAGCGGCAAGGCGTCCACCATCTCCGCGCCGGTGGGCGCGTGGCAGGCCGACTGGCGCGACCTGGCCCACAATCACGAGATGCGCTGGCCCTACGTGTTCGTCTCCGCGTACGAGGACGGGCTGCAGGTGTTCGACATGAGCGACCCGACCAACCCACAGACGATCGGCTGGTACTACACCTGTGGCTGCAAGCACGAGACGGGCTTTGGCGGGATCCCCAACATCCACGGCACCAGCGTGGAGAACGGTGCGTTCGGCGTGGACGTGCGGAATGCCGACGGGCTGGTCGTGCTCAGCGACTCCAATACGGGGCTCTATGTCTTCCGCGTGGACGGTTTTAGCGGCTGGAACGGCAACGCGTGGGGGATGCCGAACATCTCGAGCGTTCAGGACTGGGATCACGGCCCGGCGTATCAAGCCACCCACTGAGGGCGACCGCATGCATCCGCGAGGGCGCCGGGGCCAGCATCGCTCCGGCGCCCTCGCGATGCATGCGGCTGCCGCCTCGGTCGCCCGCGGCGGCGCGCACCGTGACGTGCGTCGCGCCGTGATGCGGCGCCGGTCGTGGGTCGCGGTGCTGGCCGCGCTCGCGAGTCTCGCGGCGGCGACACTCCACGCGCAGGGCGGGCGCGGGTCCGACAGTGCGCACGTGCACGGTCGCGCGCGCGGAGATTCCACCGGCGCGTCCGCGCGCGACACCACGCCGCCGCTCCTCCCGGCCGTGGACGTATCCGTGCTGCGCACGCCGTTCACCGTCACGCGCGCGCCGTACGCCGTCATGGCGCGCGGCCCGGATGAGCTCCCGCACGATGCGCCCGGCCTGGCGCTGGACCGCGTACTCGGCGGCATCCCCGGTCTGCAAGTGGACAACCGCTTCAACTACGCGCTCGGCGAGCGGGTGGCGATTCGCGGCTTCGGCGCGCGATCGCAATTCGGCGTGCGCGGCGTGCGGGTGATCGTCGATGGCATCCCCGCTACGCTGCCGGACGGACAGACGAATCTCACCAACGTGGATCCCGACTTCGTGGGTCGCGTGGAGGTGATCCGTGGACCCGCTTCGTCGCTCTACGGGAACGCGGCCGGCGGCGTGATTCAACTCACCTCGCCACCGCCGCCGGCACAGCCGGTGTTCGAGCAGCTGCGTTCGGAGGGGGGCTCGCACGGGCTGCGCCGTTGGGAAAGTCGCACCGCCGGCATGGTGGACCGTGGCCGCCTGTCGTATCAGGCTGGACTGAGCCGGCTCGACTACGGCGGCTTTCGCGATTTCAGCGCCGCGCGGAACGATCACGCGAACGTCCGTCTGCATTGGGAGCCGGAGCGGAGCGACCTACAGCTCGTCGGCAACTGGGTGCAGTACGACGCCGAGAATCCGGGATCGCTCAGCGATTCGCTGCTGCGGGCGGACCGCACGCAGGCGTTCCAGAACAACCGGGTGCAGCGCACCGGCGAGCGCGGGCACCAGCTCCAGGGCGGTCTCCGGTGGCGACGCGAGCTCGCTCTCGGCACGGTGGAGCTTTCGGGGTGGGCGCTCGGGCGCTCGATCGAGAACCCGATCCCGGCGAGCGTCATCGACCTCCGCCGGCGCGCTGGGGGTGTGCGCGCCATCTTCGCGCACGACGCGCCCATCGCGTCGCTGCCGGTCCGATGGTCGGTGGGTGCGGAAGGAAGCTGGCAGCGCGACGATCGGCAGAATCACGACAACGACGCGGGCACGCGTGCCGCGCTCACGCTCGATCAGCGCGAGCGCGTGGCCGGGCTGGCGGCGTTTGCGCAGGCGGACGTGGCGGCCACCACGCGGCTCACGGTACTTGCCGGCGCGCGGGTGGACCGTACGCGCTTTGCCGCCGACGATCATCTGGTGACCGCCGACAATCCCGACGACTCCGGGGAGCGGCGGATGGCAGCCGTCAGCCCGTCGCTCGGCGTCAGCTACGACGCCGGCGCGGGCGCTACCATCTACGCCAATGTCGCCACGTCGTTCGAGACGCCAACCACCACGGAGCTGGCCAACCGTCCCGACGGGGCGGGCGGATTCAATCCCGAGCTCCAACCACAGCGCACCACCTCGGCCGAGGTGGGCCTCAAGGGAACCGTAGCGCGCACGGGCGTGACCTACCAGCTCGGCGTGTATCGGGCGCGCGTGCGCGACGCGCTCACTCCGTTCGAGGTTCCCGACGCACCCGCTCGACAGTTCTTCCGCAACGCCGGGTCGGCCATCCACCGGGGCGTGGAGCTATCTGCGGCCGCGTGGCTTGCCACGACGGTGCGCGCGGAGGTGAGCTACGCTCTCACCGACGCGCGGTTCGACCGTTTCACCACGGACGCCGGCAGCTTTGGCGGGCGGCGTGTGCCGGGAGTCGCTCCGCATCAGGCGAGCGTCGCGGTTGCGTACGGGCGCCCGTCCACCGATCGCGCTTATGCCGTGGCGACCGCACGCTACCAGTCGGCCATTCCGGTGAACGACGCTAACTCAGCCCATTCACCCGCCTACACGGTGATCGGTCTCCGTGCGGGGATGCGAGCCGGTCGCGCTGGGGGGGCCACGCTCGTCCCGTTTGCCGGGATCGACAACCTGTTCGGCGTGCGCTACAACACGTCCGTCGTTGTGAACGCGTTCGGCGGCCGCTATTTCGAACCCGGTCCGGGACGCACCCTGTATCTGGGGCTCAGGCTGGAGGGCCCGGCGCCGTAGGCGATTGCGGCGGGCGACGCGCTGGCGCCGTTCGGAGCGCCGACGCGGGTTGGCTAGATGCGCGCGCGCTCGCGGAACGCATGTCGGTCGTGCGGCTTCCGACGGTACAGATCCTGGTCCGCGATCGCGAGCAGGTGATCCAGCGTGGGCGTCGTCTGCGAGTCGTACGCACTCGTGCCCACGGACATCGACAGCTCGAACGCCAGCTTGCGCTGGCACGCCTGATCGCGCAGACGCTTCTGGATCCGCTCCACAAGGAGATCCGACACGTTGGGCGGGGCATCCAGGGCGAGCATCGCGAACTCATCTCCCCCTAGCCGCGCGATCACGTCCGACCGGCGCAGCGTGGCGCGAAGCGCGCCGGCCGATTCCATCACCGCGACATCGCCGGCCTGATGGCCGTGCGTGTCGTTGATCGTCTTCAGCCCGTCCACGTCGCCCAGGAGCAAAATGAGGCCGCGCCCGGTCCGCTGCGCCACCTTGAGCTGCTGCTCGGCGAGCGTGAAGAAGCCGCGTCGGTTGTGCAGCCCGGTGAGCGGATCCACCAGCGCCAGGCTGCGGAGCGTCGCTTGCATCTTGTGGCGCTCACGCGCGTAGCGAACCGCCCGCACGACCAGGTCGTGCGTCACGCGTCCCTTGATGAGGTAGTCCTGCGCACCGAGTCGCAGGGCCTGCAGTCCCAGGTTCTCGTCATCCAGCGCTGTCAACACGACCACGGGGACATCGGGGCCGTGCTCGCGCAGTCGCTCGAGCGTCTCCAGGCCGGTTCCGTCGGGAAGGGAAAGCTCGAGCAGCACGACATCGATCCCACCGTCGGCCAGACGACTCAACCCGGTGGACACCCGGTCCGCGTGCTCGAGCTCCAGGCGCGCGTCGGAGCCCGGCTCATCGGACGCCTGTGCAATGGCGTCCTGGAGCAGCTCCAGGTCGGTGGGATCATCCTCAATGAGGAGGACCGTCAGCGGTCGAGCGTCGGCCACGGGATAGGCATGTGGGGGTACTGCTCCTCCGCGAACGCGCGATGGCGGGTGCATCGCCCGTGCAGCGGAATGCCGCGGGGGCGGCCCGGCCGAGCCGTTCCTCCGCGCGCGATATCGTCTGCTCCTAACTCGACGATCGAGCAAGGCATTCGCCACGCAGTGGCGGCCGCGTCGCGGCACGCTCGGCCACCGGACTCGCGGTCGCTGAATTCTGCGCCGCCGGATCGTCCCCCTCCGAACTCTTCGTCGCCACGCTGGCACGGGTATTCCAATGCACCGTGGGGCTGAGGGCACAAAACCGGCGGAGCCGGGGGCGGGGATGCCGCGCCGCGCTGGTCTCCGCGTCATGCGAACAGGGAGAGACCGGTGCAATGTCGAGACGCGGGCCCCCATCACAACCGCCGCTGGTGTCTCACGGCCGCCGCCTTGGCCCTGGCGAGCTGCTACTCGGCGTGTGCCTCCCACAACGCGGATCACGTCTCCCCTCCGCCTGCGCAGGTGGTGGTCATCCCACCCCCCCCTGGTGCGGTGCAACGCGCCACCGACAGCGCGGTCACCCAGACGCAGATGCGGAACGTCGACTTCCACCTGGCGCCCGCGCTCGTGCTGCGGATTCGCTGGTTGCGCGGCGAGATGGTGGCCAAGGACTCCGGGCGCCCGGTGGTGTTCGACGACAAGCGGGCGTTCGTCATCCGGTTGCGACAGGCGACCGTGGCGTTGCAGATGGACGATCTGGATCACCTGATGAACGATTTCGTCTTCGCCTATCATGGGTCTCCGCTCAAGCACCTCCGCTTCTCCACCGACACTGCCCGCCTGATCATGGCGGGGACGATGCACAAGGTGATCGACATTCCGTTCACCATCCGCTCGTCGCTCACCGTCACCGATCGCGGGCAGATCCGCGTGCACCCGGAGCGGATCAAGATCGTGGGGCTGAACGGCAAAGGGCTGCTCAAGGCGCTGGGCGTACAGTTGTCGGATCTGCTGGATCTTTCCGGAGCGACGGGCGTGCGCGTGGACAAGAACGACTTGATTCTCGATCCGGAGCGCATCCTGCCGCCCCCCACCATTCAGGGTCGTCTGGTGGCCATCCACATGGAGCCGGGCGTACTCGTCCAGGAGTTCGGCGGTGCGCACGCCGCGGCGGCGACCACCGCTTCGACTTCCCGGACGAAAGATACGGGTGGTGGCGCCACGGAGGATTCGTCGGCCACGGGGAGCAACGCGAGCATCGCGGCCGCGGACACACTTCGTCCGCCAGAGGACGTGCCCAACTACATGTATTTCCGCGGCGGTACGTTGCGCTTCGGTAAGCTGTACATGGTCCACGCGGACATGGAGATCCTGGATGCCCGTCCATCCGATCCGTTCGAGTTCAGCCTCGACCGCTACAACGAGCAGCTCGTGGCTGGGTACTCGCGCAACACGGAAGACCATGGACTGCTGGTGACCATGCCCGATCTCAACGCGCTTACCACGGCGGGTGCCGCGCGGCTTCCGGCGCCGCGCGTCCCCTCGGGAGGCGCTTCCGCGGCGGGTGCATCGCCCCGATAACACGTGTTGCATGCACCGTCGCGACGGGGCTGTGGTCCGCGGTAGCGTTGTGCGCGCCCTGACGCTCGTTCCGTGGTGAGGCATGCCGTTTGCCAGCGGCGGTCACTCGCCGTTTGCCCGTCCGCGAATCCTCTCCTCCTATGCGTCTTCTTGCACGGAGCGTGTGCATGTAGCGCGGCTCCGCGCGTCCTCGTACATTGCCGGCAAGTGTAGTAGTGAGAGCCGTTGGTGCGCGGCATCCCCGCGCGCGGTCCAGTGCACCCGCCAGCCGCTTGTCGCGTGACACGGTGCCAGACGGGTGCCAACCTTTCACTTCGGAGGCGGCATGTCACGTGTGCTTCGTTTGCTCACGGCTGCTCTCACGGCCGTTCCGCTCGTTACCGCCGCGGTACGTGCCCAGCAGACCGGCACGATCACCGGCCGCGTGGTGGATGCGGACGACCAGCAGCCCATCCGGGACGTCCAGGTGGTGCTCGTCGGAACGACGGCGGGTGCCCGCACGGACGCGACTGGGCACTATCGCCTTGCCAACGTGTCCGCGGGTCCGCACGACCTGCGTACGCTGCGGCTCGGGTACAAACCCATCACGCAGACCGTCACGGTGCCCGCCGGCGGAGTGGTGGAGGCGAACTTTACCCTTCCGAAGGGTGCGTCGATTCTCGAACAGGTGGTCGTCACCGCCACCGGTGCGCAGGAGCGGCGCCGCGAATCGGGCAACAGCGTGGCCACGATCAACGTGGATTCCGTGCAGTTGGTGCCCGTGCAGACCTTCTCGCAACTCGTCAACGGGCGTGCCGCCGGCGTATCGGTGCTCGAGAGTGGCGGGACGACGGGTACGGGTGCCCGCATCCGTATTCGCGGCGCTAATAGTCTGTCGCTCAGCAATGAGCCGTTGATCATTCTCGACGGCGTACGGCTCAACTCTGACGTCAATTCGTTGTCGCTCGACGTCGGCGGGCAGGAAGCATCGCGCCTCAACGACATCAACCCCGACGACATCGCGTCCGTCGAAGTGCTGCGCGGCCCTGCCGCCACGGGGCTGTACGGAACGCAGGCGGCGAACGGCGTGGTGCAGATCACGACGAAGCACGGACGCAGCGGCGCGGCGCGGTGGACCGCTTTCGCCGAGGCCGGCGCCGTGCAGGAGCACAACCATTACCCTGCCAACTTCGCGGGGTGGGGCGATGGTGACACCGATTTTCCAACGTGCGATCTCATTACTCAATCGTTCGGCGCCTGCACCCAGGATTCGTTGGCGTCATTCAATCCGCTGGAGGTGCACAGCCCGTTCCGCACCGGACTGCGGCAGCAGTACGGGCTGAGCGTCACCGGCGGTTCCGAGCGCTCCACGTACTTCCTGTCCGGCGGCTATCAGAACGAGGACGGCGTCTACCGCACGAACGATCTGCAGCGCGTGGACCTGCGGGCCAACATCAGCACGCAACTCCGCGACGAACTGCAGCTGCAGGTGAACACGAGCTATCTGTCCAGCGATCTCGACCTTCCCGGCAACGACAACACGTTCCTGGGATACGTGTCCAACGGCCTCGCCGGCTTACCGATCGACGGGCCGAGCCAGGGATACGACCCCATTGGGCCGGAGGTGCTGGATAAAATCCTCTCGAGGCAGGAGATCGAGCGCTACACCGCCTCGATCAACAGCTCATACCGCCCCCTGTCGTGGCTCAGCATGAATGGGACGGTCGGGCTGGACATCGTGAATCGGTTCGACGCGCAGACGTTTCCCACCGGCGCGGTGGACTTCTTCGGTCTCGACATCGGGCAGCGCGAGTCGAATCGCTTCCAAACGGGCACCTATACCTCCAACGTCTCCGCCGCCGGTGCGTTCCGGCTCACGAAGGATGTGCAGTCCACCACGACGGCCGGATACCAGTGGCAGCGGGAGGTCCTGCGTGGCACGCTTGCGTCGGGCTTCGGACTTGCTGCGGGAACGGGCGGTCTGGGAGGTGCCACGCAGCAGTTCGCCGTCGGTGAGACGACCATCGAGAACATCCTGCTGGGCGGTTTCGTCCAGGAGCAGCTTGGATGGAAAGATCGGCTGTTCCTCAGCGGATCCGTTCGCGGTGACGACAACAGCGCATTCGGTCGCAACCTGGGCGTCGTCTACTATCCGACGGCGAGTGTATCGTGGGTGGTGAGTGAGGAGCCCTTCTTCCCGCAGTGGGGCTTCCTGTCCTCGCTGCGCCTCCGATCCTCCTATGGCCAGTCCGGGCTGCGCCCGGGGAATCGGGACGCGCTCATCTTCTTCGCGCCGGTCGCCGCGCGCGTGAATGGCGCCGAGGTGGCGGGTGTCACGGCCGGCGGGCTGGGCGATCCCAACCTACAGCCGGAAAAGGTGCGCGAATACGAGGTCGGATTCGACGCACAGCTCTTCGACGAGCGCGCATCGCTCGATTTCACGCTCTACGACAAGCTGTCGCACGACGCGCTGGTCGCGCGGCGTCTTCCGGCGTCGGTCGGCCAGCCCTCGAACCGGCTGGAGAACCTCGGATCCGTGAGCAACCGCGGCATCGAGGCCGCGCTCAACGTGAGGGCCGTCGATCACGCGAATCTGTCGTGGGACCTGAACACGAGCTTCAGCTACAATCGGAACCGCCTCGAGCAGCTCGGCCAGGGGATCGCCACCGTGGTCTTCGGCTTCGACGGCCTACAGCGGTTCAAGGAAGGCGCGTCGCTCGGCTCGTACTGGGGCGTGCCCATCACGCACTTCTCGGACGACAACGGCGACGGCATCATCAGCCTGGCCAATGGCGAGATCGAGTTTGGCACGGAGGAGAAGTTCCTCGGCAATTCGATTCCGACGAAGAATGCCGCCGTCGGCACGGACATCACCGTGTTCAAGTACTTCCGCCTGTCGACGCTGTTCGACTACCGCGGCGGGTACAAACTGTACAATCTGTCGGAGTCATTCCAATGCGCGATCCTGCAATGCCGCGGGGCCAACGACGCCACCGCCTCGCTCCAGGAGCAGGCGGCTGCCATCGGTGGCGCCGTGGGCGTCGTTTCTCCGTTCGTGGAGAACGCCGAATTCGTGAAGTGGCGCGAACTGTCGCTCACCATCCAGGCGCCGCGGGCTCTGGCGGCGCGGTTCGGCGTGGGCGGAATGAGCCTCACGCTGGCCGGACGCAACCTGGCGACGTTCACCGGCTACCGTGGCGTGGATCCCGAAGTGAACGCCGTGGGGCAGGCGAATTTCACGTCGGGCGACTTCCTCACCCAGCCGCAGGTCCGGCACTTCAACGCTCGACTCACACTTCAGTTCTAGGCGCCGAGCCGGGCGCGACCAAGGGGCGCGCCCCAGCCACGGCTGCCGGAGCACAACTCTATTGAGGATTTGACCCATGACGACGAAAAACCGACGGGGGTGCGCGGCTGCGCTCTGGCGCCGTTGCTGGCGCGCCGGAGCGATGAGTGCGCTCGCGCTCGTGCCGTTCGCCGCCTGCAGTCTGGACGTCGTTGATCCCGACATCGTGAAGCCCGGGCAACTGGAGGGCGATGCGGCCCTCCCCACGCTCGTCGCCGGCGCGTTCGGCGACTTCGCGCTGGCCTTCGCCGGCGATGACGGCGGCACGGAGGGAATCATTCTGGCTGGCGGGCTGCGCGCCGACGAGTGGCTGAACTCCGACACGTTCGACACGCGCCAGGAAATCGACCGCGGCGTCATCACCGAAGACAACGGAAGCAACCAGGATGTCTTCCGCAACCTCCAGCAGGCGCGGGTGGCTGCCGAGTTCGCGTCAGAGCAGTTCGCCTCGCGCCAGCCCGGCGGCGACGACAACGCCAAGGTCCTGAGCCTGGCCGGATTCGCCTACGTGCTCTTTGGCGAGAACTACTGCCCTGGCGTGTCGTTCAGCCGGGTGAGTCCGACCGGCGAAATTCAATTTGGCCAGCCCACCACGTTGGATGAGGTCTTTGGTTTGGCGGCCGATCGCTTTACCGCGGCCCTGGCGGTGGCCAACGACGACGCGGAGACGAATCTGGCCGCCATTGGCCTCGGGCGCGCGCTGCTCGATCAGGGACAGTTCGCCCAAGCGGCTGCGGCGGTGGCGTCCGTGCCCACGGACTTCGTGTTCACCATCGAGTACTCGGACAACACGACGCGTGAGAACAACGGCGTGTTCGTCTTCAACGTGATCTCGCGCCGGTGGAGTGCGGCGGACTCGGAGGGGGTGAACGGCCTGGGGTTCCGGTCGGACGACGATCCGCGTGTGCCGATCGCACCACTCCTCCGCAACGGCGTACAACGCGTGGGCCTCGACGCGGTCACACCGATGTGGATCCAGCTCACGTATCCCGACCGCAACGCGAACATCCCACTCGCGACCGGAGTGGAGGCGCGGCTGATCGAGGCGGAGGCGCAGCTGGAGACCGCCGACGTGCCCGGGTTCCTCACCACGCTCAACGACCTGCGCAGCAACCCGGACGTCTCACCAGGCGGGCTGCCCGCGCTGTCGGATCCCGGCACCGCGCAGGCACGCCAGGACACGCTGTTCAAGGAGCGCGCGTACTGGCTGTATCTCACCGGGCATCGCCTGGGGGACATGCGGCGTCTCGTCCGGCAGTACGGCCGCGCCATTGATGCGGTTTTTCCTACCGGCGCGTATCCCAAGGGTGGGGCGCCGTACGGCAACGAGGTCAACCTCCCGATCCCAATCGACGAGCGGAACAATCCCAACTCGCAGGGCTGCACGAGCCGGAGCATCTAACCGGTAGGTTCGACGGATCGTCATCGGCGCCCGGCAGCATCGCTGTCGGGCGCCGTGCCGTGTATGCCGGCATCGCGCGCCTCCGGTGGCGTAACGATTGCCCACCGCGGACCGCTGCGCGCCTTACATGTTCTCCACCATTGCGGCGGCGAACTCGCTCGTGCGCAACAACGTGCTCCCCTCCATCAGCCGCTCGAAGTCGTACGTGACGCGCTTTTGCGCGATCGTCGCCTGCAGCGACGACACCACCAGGTCCGCCGCTTCGTCCCAGCCCAGATACCGGAACATCATCTCGCCCGACAGAATAACACTGCCAGGATTCACCTTGTCCTGCCCGGCGTACTTGGGCGCGGTGCCGTGCGTGGCCTCGAAGATGGCGTGTCCCGTCACGTAGTTGATGTTGGCGCCCGGCGCGATCCCGATGCCCCCCACCTGTGCCGCCAACGCATCGGAGATGTAGTCGCCGTTGAGGTTGAGCGTGGCGATGACGCTGTACTCCCGCGGCCGCGTAAGAATCTGCTGGAGGAAGGCGTCGGCGATCACGTCCTTGATGATGGTGCCGTTGGGGAGCCGCAGCCACGGACCGCCGTCCAGATCCGTGGCGCCGAATTCCTCGCGTGCCAACTCGTATCCCCAGTCGCGAAACGCCCCCTCGGTGAACTTCATGATGTTGCCCTTGTGCACCAACGTCACACTGGGCCGGTCGTGGCGCACGGCGTACGCGATCGCCGCGCGCACGAGGCGCTTGGTACCCTCCTCGCTCACCGGCTTGATACCGATGCCGCTCGTCTCCGGGAACCGGATGCGCTGCACCCCCATCTCTTCCTGGAGGAACGTGATCACCGTGCGCGCTTCCTCCGACTTTGCGCGGAACTCGATCCCAGCGTAGATATCTTCGGTGTTCTCGCGAAAGATCACCATGTCCACCGCACCGGGATCCTTTACCGGCGACGGAACGCCGGGGAAGTAGCGGACCGGCCGCACGCAGGCGTAGAGATCGAGCTGCTGACGCAGTGCCACATTGAGCGACCGGAAGCCGCCGCCCACGGGCGTGGTGAGCGGACCCTTGATCGCGACGAGATGGTGTCCGATTGCGCGCAGCGTGTCGTCGGGAAGCCAGCTGTCGAGTTGATCCTTGGCCTTCTCGCCCGCCAGTACCTCGAACCACGCGATGCGCCGGTCGTCTCCGTACGCGCTCTTCACGGCAGCGTCGAAGACGTGCCGCGACGCGCGCCAGATGTCCGGTCCGGTGCCGTCGCCTTCGATGAAGGGAATGATGGGGTGATTGGGCACCTGCAGGACGCCGTCCCGCATGGTGATAGTCTCGCCGCTCGCCGGAGGCGTGAGGTGCGCGTAGGCTGGAGTGGAGCTCGTCGTGGGCATCATCGTGGCTGGGAGAGGAAGGCGCGCGCCCGCCGTGCGTGCACGGGCGCCCATCGCCATGGAATCTGTCGGGACGCGTGAGGATGGGCAACCGGCGAGCACAGGAGACGGCCCGCACGATGGTCGCGGCGTTCGACGACTACCACGCCCGCTTTCGCGACCTGACCGCCAGGGCGCGCGTGCGGTTCGAGCGTCGCGAGTGGCACGGCGCACAAGCCGACGCCGCCGCGCGCCTGGCGCTCTACCGGAGCGCGGTGGATGCGTGCGTCGCCACGCTCCGCGCCGCGCCGGGCACGGCAGCCGTGCCGTCGGACGCATGGGGCGCGGTGCGCAACGAACACGCCGCGCTCGTGGCCGGCCGCGGCGACGCCGAATTGGCGCAGACGTTCTTCAATTCGGTCACGCGGCGCTATCTGCACGTGGTAGGCGTCGATCCGCGCGTGGAGTACCTGCGCCCCGGAACGCTCGCCGCGCGTCCGGCGGCCGAGCCGTCTGCCGCGGCGGCAGCCGATACGCCGCTGCTCGACCGCTACGCCCTGGACCAGGAATCCACGGCCACGATGATCGCCCGCGTGCTGAAGCGCGTAGGCTGGGACGCCCCGTGGCGCGATCTCGCCGCCGACGCCACGGCCGCGGCTCGCGTGCTGGACGATGCCTCACAGGTCGTGTGGGGGCGGAGGGCCGAAGGTGCCGAGATGCTCCCCGCCGTCTTCTATCGCAACAAGGGCGCGTACCTCGTGGGGCGGCTGACGTGCGGGCGCGAGATCATTCCCCTGGTCCTGGCCGTCGTGCACCACGACGACGGCATCGCCGTGGACGCCGTGCTTCCCACCGCCGACGAAACCAGCGTCGTCTTTGGATTCAGCCGGTCGTACTTCCACGTGGAGGTCTCCCGACCGAGCGCGCTCGTGGCCTTCCTCTCGTCGCTCATGCCGCAGAAGCGCATCGACGAGCTGTACACGGCGATCGGCTACAACAAGCACGGCAAGGCCGAGTTGTTTCGAACGCTCGACGCACACCTCCGCACCGGGACGCCGCGGTTCGCCCGCGCGGAGGGAGACGAAGGGCTCGTCATGACGGTGTTCACGCTCCCCACGCTCAACGTGGTCTTCAAGATCATCAAGGACACGTTTGGCCAGCCCAAGCGCACCACCCGTCGTGCCGTCATGGAGAAGTACCATCTGGTGTTTCTGCGCGACCGTGTGGGTCGGCTGGCCGACGCACAGGAGTTCGAGGATCTCGAGCTTCCGCGCGGCTGCTTTCCGGACGATCTGCTCCATCACCTGCTGCACGTGGCGCCGCGTACGGTACGCGACCTGGGCCGCTCCATCGTACTGCATCACCTCTATACGGAGCGGCGCGTGACGCCGCTCAACGTCTTCCTGCGGGCAGCCGACGATGCGCATGCGGCCAATGCGATCATCGACTACGGCAACGCCATCAAGGACCTGGCGGCCGCGGGCATCTTTACCGGCGACATGCTGCTCAAGAACTTTGGTGTGACGCGCCACGGGCGGGTGATCTTCTATGACTATGACGAGCTGACGCTCATCTCCGACTGTCGGTTCCGGCGCATCCCCGTCGCGCGCGATCCCTCCGATGAACTGTCGGCCGAACCGTGGTTCTACGTCGCTGACAACGATGTATTTCCCGAGGAGTTTGCGAGCTTTCTCGTGCCGCCGGGCCGCCTGCGTGACACCTTTCTTGCCCATCACGCCGACCTGCTCGACGTGGACTTCTGGATCGCCATGCAGGAGCGCCAGGCCCGCGGGGACCTGGTGGACATCTTTCCCTACCGTCAGGAGCGCCGACTGCACGCCGAGGCAGGTGGCACGCTGCTGTCACCATCGCAGAGCATTGACGGCAGCGGATCGTGAGCCACATCACTGCGCTCTGCGGTCGTGCGTCCTACTCTCCCAGTGACGACGATGTCGGTCGGTCTGATGCCAGCCCGCGGGCAGGGGTGATCGGATGCGGCCATCCACCAGAGGTGACGCTGGAGCACTGGTGATGCTGGAGCAGGACCTTCATCTGGAAGTTCGTCGGAAGCTGCAGAATTCCGTTCACGTCAAGATCTTCGCATACCGCGCTGGCCGCACGCGCGATCCGGGCAACCGGGTGTGTCTCGGTGCGCTGCATATGCCGGAGGGGTATTTCCACGGGATGCGCCGCGTGCTCGAGCACGGCTTACGCCTGCTCGGTGCGCGGGTCACGGTGGGCGGCTCGTATTACAGCGGCGACGAGCCGGTAGAAAGCCCGCCCCCGGCACTGCGCGCCTAGCGCGTCCCCTCGCGCGCGTCGGCTAGTGGGCGCAGCGCCGGTGCGCGTCGCGCGTGTGACCCCCTGCTGCGGGCGCGGGCGCGGGACGGTACTTTGCGGGATGCGGCTCCGCCCGTTGCGTCTCGCGCTTTTCGCCCTCCTCTTCGCCACCGTGCAGCCGGCTCGCCTGCACGGCCAGTCGGTGCTCACCCGGCCGGAACTCGCCTGGCGCACGGTCGAGACTCCACACTTCATCGTCCACTATCCCGCGTCCACCGCCGACTGGGCGCTGGCCATGGCGGGACGCATCGAGAGCGTCGCCACGCGCGTGGAGGCGCTGGTAGGTCATACGCCTGCTGGCCGGACAACGATCGTGGTGGAGGACCCACTCAACGTGTCCAACGGCTTTGCCCTGCCGTTCCTGGGTGCGCCACTCATTATGATGTTCCCCACGCCGCCGTCTCCGCACCTGGCCATCGGCGAGCACCGCGGGTGGGGAGAGATGTTGTCGGTGCACGAATTTGCGCACGTCGCGCATCTTACGCGTCCGTCGCGTAATCCCATGCAGCGATTCCTCATGCGGCTCTCCCCGGTGGGCGTGGGGCCGCTGGCCATCGAAGCGCCGCGATGGGTTACCGAGGGATACGCGACCTATATCGAAGGGCAGCTCACCGGGAGCGGGCGTCCGCACGGAGCGTGGCGTGCGGCGGTCCTCCGCGAGTGGGCGCTCGAGGGCAAGCTTCCCACGTACCAGCAGCTCGACGCCTCGCACGGCTTTCTGGCCGGTTCCATGGCCTACCTCGTCGGCTCGGCGTACCTCCAGTGGCTGGTCGACCGCGCGGGTCCGGAGAGCCTGGATGACCTGTGGCGACGAATGAGCGCTCGCCAGAAGCGGACGTTCCGTGACGCATTCGCCGGTGTGTTCGCTGGAGAGCCCGACGATCTTTACGGTGACTTCACCGTCGCGCTCACGGCCGGGGCGCTGCGCGTACGGCAAGAGATCCGGAGCGAGGGCGCCGCGGAGGGCGAGCTCGTGCAGGCGCTCCAGGGGCAGACCGGCGGACCGGCACTGTCGCCCAACGACTCGCTGCTGGCGGTGGTCCTCTCACCACTCGAGAAGCCCACGCGGGTCGTCGTGTGGCGCACGGCCGCCGACTCCGGCGCCGCTGCCAGGCGTGACAGCGCGCGAGCGAGGCTGCTCCGCCTGGACCCCGAGGACGTGCCGGCCGTCGCGTGGCGTCCGCCCCCCAAGCAGCCGGTGGCCGTGCTGGAGCCGGTGGCGGGTCATGGCCACTTCGCGCCCCGGTTCATGCCCGACGGCCGCCATGTGCTCGTGACGCGGTTCGCGGCGCTGGGCGACGGCGCGGTCCGGTCCGACTTGTTCGAGTGGGACATCCGCTCGGGAGCGGTGCGACGGATCACGCACGGGGCCGCCATCCGGAGCGCCGATCCGGCGCCCGATGGGTCGTGGGCTGCGGCCGACCGGTGCGTGAACGGCACGTGCGATCTGGTGCGCGTGGATCTACACGCGGGCCGCGTGACGAACCTGGTGCGGGGTTCACCGTTCGTGAACTTCTATGCCCCGCGCGTTGCTGCTGACGGCCGCACCATCGCCGTGGCCGTGCAGCGCGACGGACGGTGGCGCGTGGCGCTGGTGGATGCCGTCAGCGGGGCGGTGCGTTTGGTCGATCCAGATGACGGCGCCAACCGCTACGATGCGACGTTCACCGGGCGCGGAGATTCCCTGCTACTGGTCTCGGAGTTGGGCGGGATCCCCAATCTCGAGCTCCTCGACCCCCACACGCGCTCCACCCGCCCGCTCTCGCGCGTGGTGAGCGCCGCCTTTTCCCCGGAGCCAGATTCCGCGTCGGGGGACGTGTATTTCCTGCACCTCCACTCCAAGGGATTGGACGTGCGGCGTCTCCCGATGGATAGCACCGTCGGCGCGCGCGGCATCCCGTTGGACACCGGACTCGCGCCGATCCTTCCGCCGCCGCCCGCCCCCGCGGACACGTTCGTTGTGGGCCGTCTCTCCGGGCCACACGACTATGGGTTGGGCCCTCGCCATTACCGGCTCTGGCCCGGCAGCGTGTGGGCGCCCTCCGGGCGGCGGCTCTCGCTTGCCTTCACCAGCGCCGATCCAGTGGGGCGCCTGGTCTGGACGCTGCAGGGCACCTACGGGGATGCCGGCACTTGGCGCGGGTTGTCGGGCGGGGCGGTGTTCCATCGTTGGCGACCAACCCTCGAGGCATCGATCTTCACCACGCGCGAGCGGCCGTCCCGACAACGAGACGATCTCGGACTGCCACCGGCGCTCGACGCGGAGTACCGCGCCGGCATGTTGGCCGTCTCATACGAGCGGTTGTTCAGCGCGTGGCGCGACGAATACCGGCTTGGCGGCTCGTACGGCGCTCTAGACGGTCCCGCCTTCTCGAGCGATCGCCGCGCACTGGCCTTCGCTCACGCGGGCTTCGGCGCTGTCGCCATTGGATCGTCGTGGCGGGTTGGGGCCGCCGCGAGCCTGGATGGTGCCGTCGGCCGTACAGCGGGTGCCGCGTGGCGGCGGGGCATCGCTGCCGCCGCGCTCTCGGCCGCGCGCGACGGTCGAGGCGTGCGCGCCAGCGGCCTTTACGGCGCGGTGAACGCTGACGGGCCAGCGTACGAGCAGTTCCTGGTGGGCGGTGTGGCGCCCGGCCTGGTCGATCCGGCGCTCCTGTCACAGCGCGTGTTCGTTCCCGCCGTCCCGCAAGGCGTCGCGTCCGGATCCCGCATGGGATCGCTGTCGCTGTCACTCACCGGGGGGGCAGTCGTGCCATACCTGCGCTGGGTGAGCGCCGGATCCACGCTCAGCCGCTGGCGCCGGGTGTACGGGCTCGAAGTCTCGGAGTCGATGGGCGCCATACCGCTCGTGGCGTTGCCGGAGGTACACGCTCAGGCGGGGATCGCCTACTCCGTTGACGAGCCCTTCCGCCATCGCACGCGCGTGTATGTCTCCCTGCAGTACCGGCCGTAGCCGCGAGGACGGTGCCCTCGCGACATCGGCAACGAACGTTACAGTCGTGCGTTCCCCGCGTCCTCTGTTGAGGAGGAGCGCGGATGACGACCACGACCGAAACACGGTGGGAACAGCACAACGAAGAGGGACGCGCGCTGTTCGCGCGCGGCGACCTGGCGGGAGCTGAACGCGCGTTCGTCGCGGCCATCCGCGAGGCGGTTCAGCTTGGGGAGACCAGCCTCCGCCTGGCATCCAGCCTGTCCAATCTGGGACAGCTGAAATACCGCCGACGCGATTTTCGCCGTGCGGAGGAGCTGTTCCGGAAGTCGCTCGAGATTCGCGAGCAGTCGCTCGGCGCACACCACCCCGGTGCGGTGCAGACCATCAACAATCTCGCGGCGCTCTACTTCGCTCGTGGTGAGGTGGCCGAGGCCGAACGCTACTACCGCCGCGCGCTCGCGATCCTGGAGCAGCATTTCGGTCCAGAGCACGCTGAGCTGGCTGGCACGCTGAACAACCTGGCACGACTGTGCTTTCATCGGGGCGACCACGACGCGGCGGCACCGCTGCTGCTCCGCCTTCTGTCCGTCAAGCAAGCGCAGCACGGCGTCGATCACCCGGAAATCGCGGCCATCCTGAACAGTCTCGCCAAAGTGCGGTGCGGCCAAGGTGATTTCGATGCCGCCGAGCAGCTGGCGCGCCGGGCATTGACCATTCGGGAGCGGATAGGAGACGGGAATGAGCCGGCGCTGGCCACCACGCTCGAGACGCTCGCGGACGCCTGCGCTGGCGGGGGAAAGCTGGACGAGGAATTGGAGCTGCTCGAACGTGCGCTCTACGTCCGCACCAACGCGCTGGGCGGCGATCATGCCGGGCTCACCACGCTGCGGGAGCGAGTGGATCGCATTCGATTCGAGATCGAGCGGCGGGACGCCGCCGTGCACGCCCGTCCCGGCGTAGATGCGGCTTCGAGCCCTCACTCCGGATCTGGCACAGCACTCCAGCCCGAGGAGGAGCAGCACGTTGGCGACGCGGCTGTGCCGGAGCGGTTGGCAACCCCGGCAGCGTGGCCGGATCCCGGCCAGGCGGACGGCAAAGCGGACGATACGGCAGACGATACGGCAGGTCATACCGCAGACCATGGGGCGCTCCACGGGGCACACCATTCCGCGGATGACACCGCTGTCGATGCGGCTGGCGGTGGTCACGGCGAAATGGCTTACGGAGAGTCCGCGAGCGTACCCACTGCGATTACGGGCGACGGGCGGAGCGCGGCTGAACTCACCGGCCCGGACGACGCGCGGCCGTTCGAGATCTCGCACGCCAACTCTCCCGACGCCACGGTCGCGGACGAGCTCGGACCGCGCGTGAGGCACGAGGTGCCAGCGTACTCGGCGGACGTAGCGCGCGAGGCGGTTTCTCGCGACCGCTCCGAGAGCGAGGCGTCCTTTGGCGCGCCCGTAGGAGGCGAAGACAGCACGGACGAGCGGCCCGTGCCCGAGACGTCGGAGGAACATCCCCCGCTAGACCTCGACGCGCATGTGGGCGAGTCACCAGTCTTTGCCGAGCTCATGCCGCGCCGGGATCTCGTCCCCACGCCTTCGGACAGCCAGGCCGGAATCGTGCCTGGCGCGCGTGCGCCGGAGGCATCGTCGCTGGTGCCGCACATGGACGCGGCCACCGGCGCGTGGCGGGAGCCCCAGATGCCGTCGGGGCTTGGCCCGGTTCCCCGGCGAACGGCTTCCAATGCCGGTGGTGCCGTTCCGGCCAACCATGACACGATGCCCGAAGGCGCGATCCAGCATGGCTCGGCCGCCCACGACGTGGGCCAGATCGGCGCCGCGAGCCAGGCCGCTACGGGCGGTGACTCCGCGCCCCACGGATCCGCATCCGACGGGTCCTGGTTGACCAACGGAAGTGCGCACGACGCGCGCGAGGCGTACCCGTTCTTTCCTGAGCACGGACCCACCGGCACCGGAGCGGCGCCGGCGCCGGTGGCCGCGGAGCACGCCGCGACACACCCTGTATCCCCCAGCGGGCCGTCGGCATGGGATGCTCCGTCCCGCCCGCCGTCGCCCGTCGCCGGCTTCGACGTGGGAGCAGGACTTCCGGGCCGCGCCGCCGAGCCGGAGCACACCGACCAGCCGCACCACGCTCCCGCTTCGCGGCGGGACGAGCCTCGCCGCACTCCCGCCCACTCCGACCCGGCGGAACCCCTCGCGGAGCCGCCGCGTAGGCGACGCAGGGTGCGGATGGACCCCTGGGGCTACGGCGCGCGCTCCCACACGCGCACCCTGGCTATCGCGGCGGTGGCGATGCTGTTCGTCGCCGTTGGCGGTTGGGCACTCTTCGGACGCCACGGGAACGACAGCCAGGCCTCGGCCGCGAGCGTCGGTGCAGATCCGGCCCTCACGGGTGGCAGCGGAGCTGCGTCCGGCACGGCTGTCGATGCCACTGTGCCGGACGAGGAGCGGACCAGGACGATCGTGCCGCAGAGCGCGATCATTCCCGGTGGCGCCGTCGACGTGACTTCCGATCCGGAAAGCGCTGCCCAGGCTGCCGCGGCCACCGACAGCAACGCGGCTGGCACGTTGGCCGATGTTCCGGTGATCGCGCCTCCCAAGATCGACATCCGGAAGGTGACGGCCGCCGTTGATCGCGATCGTGCCGCGCTCGACTCGGTAACGAAGCGCGTCGAGACCAAGGTGCCGTCCTTCGACCAGAAGCCGCCGCCACAGCCGTAGCCGCGGCCGGGTGGCGCCGGGGCGACCGCGCGCACGAGCCGGAAAACGCATAGGGGGCGCGCCTCTCAGAGGCGCGCCCCCTATGCGTCGATCACGTGCGCAGCTGGCCCTCTGAGCGGGCGCTGCGGACGCGTGCGGCTAGCTGCTCGGGTCGTTGCCGGGATCGTAGCGCGCCGGCTCCGGCGGCACGGCCGGCCCGATGCCATCCGGATCGAAGTGTCGCTTGTTCTGCAGAATGCGGCGGAATGACCAGAACATGAGGCCGAGCACGAAGGTCCAGCTCAGGACCATGAAGACGATTGCGCCGGTAGTCATACGGTCACCCCCTCGATCGCGCGACCTTCCACTTCGGGGAACCCTTCGCGTTCGTTATACCCGTTGCGCTTCCACGCGATCCGGATGAGGAACAGGAAGACGATCACGAACAGCACCATCACGGCACGCGAGATGTGAATGTACCAGTCGGTGCCTGGCGGCACGGGGCCGCCGCCGGGCGTCTTGTCGAGCTTCAGGATCGGAATCGCGTCCGCAATGCCCCACCAGAGCAGGATGAACGCCAAGTAGAGCGGCGTGATGAACGTCATGACCCACTTGAAGATGCGCGGAATCTTCATGTCCGCGCCCTGGTGAAGCGAATGCCACGCGCGTTCGGGCTTGAAGATCCACATGAAGACGATCGTCTCGATCGTGGCGGTAATGACCAGGCCAAACGTGCCGCCCCAGTAGTCCCACTCGTCCAGCATGCCGTACTTGAGCCAGAAAATGTGCCACAGACCGAACGCCATCGCCACCAGGCCGAGGCTCCACGCCACCACCTCGCGGCGAACGCCAAACTCCTCGCGGAAGAACGCCATGATGGGCGTGGCCATCGCCACCGACGATGTGATCCCGGCAAAGAACAGCAGCCCAAACCACATGAAGCCGAGCAGGTTGCCCAGCGGGAGCTGTTGAAAGACCACCGGCATGGTGGCGAAGCCAATGTTGAACGATCCGGAGTTCGCGATCGTCGTCGCACCGGCCACGCCAAAGAACACCACGGCCGCGGGAATGGCGATCGAGCCGCCCAACACCACCTCGGCCGTCTCGTTGGTGGCGGCGGTCGCTACTCCGGAGAGCGCGATGTCGTCGCGCGTGGAGAGATACGACGCGTAGGCCTGCAGCGTCCCCATGCCTACGGACAACGTGAAGAAGATCTGCCCAGCCGATGCGAGCCAGGTCTTGGGGTTGTTGAGCTTGGAGAAGTCGGGATGGAAGATGAACTGGAAGCCGTTCCGCGCGGTTTCCCCGCCGGGGCCGGGAGGCAAGGTGAAGACGACGACCGCCAGCACGGCGGCGAACAGGAACAGGATGGGCATCCCGATCTTCGCCAGCTTCTCGATGCCGCCGGAGATCCCCTTCGACACGACCCAGATGTTGATGAACAGCGTAAGAAAGAAAAAGAGGAACGGCTTCGCGGCACCGTGGACGCTGTTGTCACCGATCGACTGGAACGAGTGCAGGTATGACACCATCTGCTCCTGCGTGCTGTTCCCCCAGTAGTCCTTGGTGATGGAGAAGTACGCGAACGCCGCTGTCCAGCTCTCGATGTACGTGTAGTAGATGAGGACAATGAGCGGGATGGCGAGCCCCACCACGCCCAGATATTTCGCGATCGGGTTGTGCCAGATCGCCGAGAACATGCCGGGCAGGTGTCCCTTGCGGTAGCGGCCGCCGTTGCGGCCGATGCCCCACTCGATCCACATGAGCGGGATGCCGAGCAGCAGCAGGGCGATGAAGTACGTGATCATGAACGTGCCGCCGCCGTTGCTTGCCGCCTGCGTCGGGAAGCGCAGGAAGTTGCCGAGTCCCACGGCGTTGCCGGCCATGGCGAGGATCAGTCCAATGCGACTGCCCCACGCCTCGTTTGCGGTGTTGCCGCTGGTACTCAAGTCAGCACCTCGTGGTTGGTAGTTGCCGGTCGCGGGCGCCTCTGCCCTTTCAGCGCCGCCAAGTATACCACCCGGTCCGGAGCGGGGCCAGCAGGACCCGCGCCCATTCTCGCGTGCCGGCGCGCAGCGGGGCGCAGGGGCGTGCATCCGGGTGCGGCGGCGTGCACCCGCGGGTGCGGCGTGCGGCCGCGTGCGGCGGTGGCTGAGCGTGTGTCGACGCGGGTTCCGCTCGGCGGGGGCAGCCCCTAGACTTCGGGGCCATGACCACGCGCGTCCTCGACGAATCCGCTCCCGCCGCGCCACGCGGTGACTGGACCATCGATGCGTCTCGGGAGTTGTACAACCTCGCCGGGTGGGGCATCGGCTACTTCGACGTGAACGACGCCGGGCACGTCGTGGTGCGCCCCGACAAGAGTCGCCCCGATCGCAGTCTCGATCTGTTCGATCTCGCCGTCGACCTCGCCGAGCAGGGTGTAGGACTGCCGCTCCTCCTTCGGTTCTCCGATATCCTGCGCTCCCGCATCGAGACGCTTGGCCAACGGTTTCAGAATGCGATTGGCGAGTTTGGCTACGACAACGGGTACACGCTCGTCTACCCCATCAAGGTGAACCAGCAACGACACGTGGTGGAGGAGATCGTTCAGTTCGGCGCGCCGCATGGGGTGGGGCTCGAGTGCGGCAGCAAGCCCGAACTGCAGGCGGTGCTCGCCCTGTCGGAGTCGTCGGACCACGTGATCGTGTGCAACGGGTACAAGGACGAGGAGTTCATGCGCCTCGCCCTCATGGGCCAGCGTCTGGGGCACACGGTGTTCATCGTCGTGGAGCAGGTGAGCGAGGTGGATGTGCTGTTGCGTGTCGCGGACGAGATGGGCATCACCCCCACGGCCGGCGTGCGCATCAAGCTCGCCTCCGAAGGGTTCGGCCGGTGGGCAGAGAGCGGGGGCGAGAAATCGAAGTTCGGGCTGACCTCCAGCGAGCTCGTTCGTGTGCTGGACCGGCTCACCTCCGCCGGGCGGCTCGACATCCTCAGGCTCGTCCATTTCCACCTTGGATCGCAGATCACCGACATTCGCTACATCAAGAGCGGGCTGCAGGAGATCGCGCGCTTTTACGCCGAGTTGCGCGCCCTGGGCGTCGACATCACGCACGTGGACGTGGGCGGCGGCTTGGGGGTCGACTACGACGGCACGAGCTCGACGGCCAGCGCGAGTGTGAACTACTCCATCCAGGAGTACGCGAACGACATCATCTACACGTTGGGCGACATGTGCCGCGAGTTGGACCTCCCGATGCCGCACATCATCTCCGAGTCGGGGCGCGCGCTGACGGCGCACCACGCGCTGCTCCTCCTCAACGTGATCGACGTCGAGTCGCAGCGTGATATCGCCGTTCCCGACGTCACCGACGACGATCACGCCATCCTGCACCAACTGCGCGAAGGCTACGACGCTATCTCCCATCGGAGCGCGCGCGAAGCCTATCACGACGCCACCTTCGCCAAGGTCCACGCGCAGGCGCTGTTCAAGAGCGGTGTGCTGTCGCTGCGCGAGCGCGCGCGCGCGGAGCAGCTCCACCTCGCGACGGTGAACGCCGTGGCACGGATCGCGCAGCGCGACCGGGACGAGTACGAGGACATCATCGAAGATCTCGAGGCCACGCTCGTCGACCGCTACTTCTGCAACTTCAGCATTTTCCAGTCGCTGCCGGACAGTTGGGCCATCGACCAGATCTTCCCCATCATGCCGATCCATCGGCTGGACGAAGAGCCGACGCGGCGCGGAACGCTGCAGGACGTCACGTGCGATTCCGACGGCAAGATCGACCGGTTCAGCGGCGGTCGGAACGGGCGTCCCAGTCTGGAGCTTCACCCGTTCCGGCATGGGGAGCCGTACATGCTGGGCATCTTTCTCACGGGGGCATACCAGGAGATTTTGGGAGATCTCCACAACCTGTTCGGCGACACGAACGCCGTGCACGTGCGACTCTCTCCCGACGGATACGAAGTGACGGATCTCGTGCACGGCGACACGGTGACGGAGGTGCTGAACTACGTGCAGTTCCGCGCGCCCGACCTCCTGGCCACGTTCCGTCGCAAGGTGGCCGCGGCACGGGATCTTCCGCGGCACGTGGCCAACACGTTCATCGCCGACTACGTGGCTGGTCTGGAGGGCTACACGTACCTCGAGGGCGAGGCGGCATCGCGCTGAGCAGGCCGGCGCCCCGCGGCCCGCTCGCGCATCGATAGGAGCGGCGCCGTGCAATCTGGCCACTTCGCGCACGTTCTCGCGGCCCTCGTCGCGACGCTCATCGCCACCAAGCTGTTCGGCGAGTTGGCGCAGCGGGTCAAGCAGCCGGCGGTGTTGGGCGAGCTGTTCGCCGGCATCGTGCTCGGACGCTCCCTCCTTGGCCTGCTCGATCCCCACGACCCGGTCATCCATGCGCTGGGGGAACTCGGCGTGCTGGTGCTCCTGTTCGAGATCGGGCTCCATACCGACCTGCGCTCCCTCGCCCGCGTGGGGCGATCGGCGGTGGCGGTGGGGCTGGTGGGCGTGGCGCTCCCGTTTCTCCTGGGCGATTTGGCGAGCCGGCAACTCGGGCTCGCGACCATAACCGCCGTCGTCGCCTCGGCGGCCCTCACCGCGACGTCGATCGGCATCTCGGCACGCGTGCTCGCCGATCTGGGGCAGCTGCAGCGCCCGGAAGGGCAGATCGTGCTCGGCGCCGCGGTGCTGGACGATGTGGTGGGGCTGGTGATCCTCTCCGTGGTCTCGACCCTGGCCGCGGGCGCGGCTGTGAGCGTCGGAAGCATTGCCGAGAGCGCCGCCGTGGCCGTCAGCTTCATCGTCGCCGCCATCCTGCTCGGGCGTCGTCTCGCACCGCCCGTCTTTCACCTGGTGGACAAGCTCGACGTGTCGGGAGCGCTCGGCGTGATGGCCCTCGCCTTTGCCTTCCTGCTGGCCTGGATCGCCTGGTGGGTCGGCTCGGCAATGATCATCGGCGCGTTCGCGGCCGGGCTCGTGCTGCATCGCACACCCCAGCGTCACGGCATCGAGCGCGCGACCACATCCGTGGGACACCTGGTGGTCCCCATCTTCTTTGCCGCCGTGGGAGCGCAGGTACAGCTCCGCACGCTGCTCGACGCGCGCGTCCTGCAGATCGGCGGCGTGTTGGTGGTCGTCGCCGTGGTGGGGAAGCTCGCCGCCGGCTATGCGCCCTGGTGGTTCCGTGGTAACAAGGCCATGGTGGGCGTCGCCATGATCCCGCGTGGCGAGGTGGGATTGATCTTCGCGCAGATGGGACTGAACGCGGGCGCCCTCGACCTGGGACTGTTCAGCGCCATCACGATGATGGTGATCATCACCACGTTCATCGCCCCGGTCGCGCTCGGGCACATGGCGCGCCGTGCCGCGCGCCGCTCGGCAGCCGAGCTTCCCGGGGACGGCGGCATCGACGACCTGGTGGCCGGTACTCGCGGGTCAGACGAATGACGTCGCCTGGATGCCGAGCGCCCGAGCGCGGTCTTCCGCGCTCGGGCGCATGAGGCGGTGCTGCCGCCGGGCGGTCGCATCGCCGGGCGCTCTCCCACCGAGGTGCTGTTGCCTCCGGGCAACGAACCCCAGGGCGGCCGCACCTTCTACGTGGTGGCGTCGAACCGCTTGCCCACCTCGGGCCAGTTTACCACGTCCCACCAGGCCGAGATGTAGTCGGCACGGCGGTTCTGGTACTTGAGGTAGTAGGCGTGCTCCCACACATCCAGTCCCATCAGCAGCTGCTCCGGCTTCTTGCCGTCCATGATGGGGTTGTCCTGATTGGGCGTGCTGACGATCGACAGTTTGCCACCGTCCGCCAAGAGCCACGCCCAGCCTGAGCCGAACCGGCCCGCGGCAGCCGCGGCGAACTGCTCCTTGAACGTGCTGAAGCTGCCGAACGCGGTAGTGATGGCCTTCCCCAACGCGCCGCCGGGTTCGCCTCCCCCGTCCGGTGACATGATCGGCCAGAAGAGGGAGTGATTCCAGTGTCCGCCACCGTTGTTGCGCACGGCCGTGCGGATCTTGTCCGGCACGCTGTTCAGGTGCGTCAGGAGGTCGTCGAGACTCTTCTTCTGCAGATCCGGGCTTCCTTCGAGCGCCTTGTTCAAGTTGTTGACGTATCCCGCATGATGCTTGTCGTGGTGAATCTCCATCGTGCGAGCGTCGATGGACGGCTCCAGAGCGCCGGTGTCGTACGGGAGCGGCGGGAGCGAGTATGCCATGTGCGTCCTCCGGTCTTACGGTGGTCAGTTGGTCGCTGGAATCATACGCCATCCGACCTGCACGTCTAGTGCTACGGTCCCGCTCGTCGTCCGATAGCGGTCCGCGTGGGGCGGCGCGCTCCGTGCCGGCGCGTTCCGGGGTGGCGCGCTCTCACCGGTGAATCATCGGCGCCGCACCGCTCAACGGAACCCGAGTCGCACGACCAGGAATCCGCCCACCAGGAGCAGCACGAACGCCAGTGTGAGCGCGTTGAAGTACCGCTCGATGAACGCCTTCATCGGATGTCCGAAGCGATGGAGGAGCCCAGCGACGAGAAAGAAGCGCATGCCGCGGCTGATGAACGAGATCACCACGAACGGCAGCAACGGCACATTCACCGCCCCGGCCGCGATGGTGAACACCTTGTACGGGATGGGCGTAAAGCCGGCCGTGCCGAGTGACAGGACGAGATTCTGCCGGTACTTCTCTCCCAGCACCTCGAACGTGTGCATCGCGTGATACCACTCGAGCACCGGACGCCCGAATTGCTGAAACAACTCGTGCCCGATGAAGTACCCGAGCAGTCCGCCAAGCACGGAACCCACCGTGCAGAGCAGCGCAAACCAGTACGCGCGCCGCGGCCTCCCGAGCGTGAGCGGCATGAGCAGAACATCCGGCGGGACGGGAAAGATGAACGACTCGGCCACCGCGAGGCCGAACAGCATGGCCGGACCATAGGTGTGATCGGCCCAGCTGAGCACCCAATGGTAGAGTCGGCGCAGCGGGCCTGCGCTCGGCTGGCGCGACACGGGGGTGGCGGCGGATTCCGGCGGGGTGGTCATCAAGGTCTACGCGCTGGAGGAGCACTCTGCGAAGCGGAACCCCGGCCGTATCGGGCACGCGCCCACGGTGGCACGGATCGCGCACGTTGCGTCGTGACGTGCGCGGCTCGCGCAGCAATCTCAGCGCGCAGGCGCCTGGGGTCAACGCCCCGTGCGGCATTCGCGCCGCGTCGGGCCCACGGGAAGAGGGGAGGTGTACGATGCACGGTCGCGAGGTGGACTCAACGAACGTCGTGCGCGAGCCGCCCGCCCGTGCGCCGGAGCGGCGTACCCCGCCCTCGTCCGATGCAGCCGATGTTCGCCAGGATGATCTGGCGCCGTACGTCGGATTGCGCTACGTGGCGCGCCTGTTCCGGCTGATCGCGATCGTCGTCCTGTTCTTGCTCTTGGCCGAAGTCATCACCGGCCTGCGTCTGCAAGGGACGACAGCGATTTTCGGGCTCCTGGTCGAGAGCGGACGCCTGCTCGTGATGGCGGGTATTCTCTGGGCGAGCGGCGACCTGGCCCTGCTGCTCATCGACGTCGGTCACGACGTCCGCGCCGTCCACATTCTCCTGGGGCGCCTCGAGCGGCACGGGGAGCGTCTGACGGCGCCGGTATACGAGACTCCCGAGGCGACCGGGCCGAGCGATGCTATGCCACCCGAGGCCGCCGCGCCCACGGTTCGAGGGGCGGCTGACCGGTAGGACGCGAGGGCGGTGGCGCGGGGGGAACAGGAGTTGCGTTATGCCATGGCGTCAGCATCTCAGAGGACCTTCACGAGGGGACGCATATGCTCTGGACGATCGCGATAATCCTGTTCATTCTGTGGTTGCTTGGCTTCGCGGTGTTCCACGTCGCGGGCGGCCTCATTCACATCCTGCTCGTCATCGCCGTTATCCTGATCGTGTGGCGGCTGATCACGGGACGAAGCGTGGTTTAGCGGGCGGGTGACGGCGCAGTCGGCGTCACGCTGCCCGTCACCATCTTAACAGCGACGCGTCATGGCGCTTGGCAGCGCTGCAGCAGGACAGGGACCGTGCGTTCTTGTCCTGCCGCACACGCACTGGGATCGCGAGTGGTATCACCTGGCCGGGCGCTTCCGGCAGCGCCTCGTCACGCTCGTGGACGAGGTGCTGGAACAGCCGCTGCCTGGTGTGCCGTCGTTCCTCCTGGACGGTCAGGCCGTGGTGCTGGAGGACTATCTCGCCGTGCGTCCGGAACAGCGGCACGCGCTGGCCCAAGCGCTGCACGACGGTCGCATCGAAGCCGGGCCGTGGTATGTCCTGGCGGACGAACTCATCCCCTCGGGCGAAGCCCTCGTCCGGAATCTCCTCACCGGTCGCGGCGTCGTACGCCAACTGGGCGCCGCGCCGCCGCGCGTGCTCTATTCGCCCGACGCGTTCGGGCATCCGGCAGCACTCCCCCAGCTCGCCGCCGGCTTTGGCCTCCCGACGATCATCGCGTGGCGAGGCTTTGGCGGACCGGCGTCGCCGTCCGGCGACGCCTTCCGTTGGCGCGCGGGTGACGCCGAGGTGCTGTTCTGGCATCTTCCCGCGGCGGGATACGAGCACGGCTCCGAGCTTCCGCCAGACGACGAAGCAATGCGCGCGCGGTGGGATCGGCTCGCAGCGGACCTGTGGCCGCGTGCGCGACTGGGCGTGCTGGTCATCATGGCGGGAGCCGACCACCACGCACGGTCTCCCGATCTTGCCGGCGCCATAGCTGCTCTCTCCCGCGCGGCCGCACCAATGCCCGTGCGCGCTGTATCGCTCGACCAGCTCGGGGCGGAGCTCGAGGCGCGGGCGCGCACCACGGAGCTTCCCGTGATCACCGGCGAGCTGCGCTCCTCGGGTGGGCACACCTGGGCCCTGCAGGGGACGCTGGCCGTGCGCGCCGCGCAGAAGCGACGCAACGCGCGGTTGGAGCGTACGCTCGTGCGTGAAGTGGAACCCTGGTGTGCGCTGCTCGCGCGCGCGGGCGGGGCGGACATGGGCGCGCTCGTGCGCGCCGCGTGGACATCGCTCCTGCGCTGCCATCCGCACGACACCCTGTGTGGGTGCTCCGTCGACGCCGTCGCCCGCGCGATGGATGCCCGGCTGGACGATACCCAGGCGCAGGCAGACGGGCTGCTGCACGACGCCATGGCAGCCCTCGTGGGATATCGCCCCGATGCCGCGCGCCGATGCCACGGCCACGGGACGAGCCTGTGCGTCGTGCGCAACGCGGCGCCACGCCCGAGATCCGGCGTGGCGGAGCTGGAGATCACCACCTTCCGCCGTCATGTGCCCGTGGGTCCGGGCTCACGGCCGGAGGTGGAGCCCGAGCGTCCGGCGCCGCGCGTGTCGGTGCCGGGCGTATCCGGCGCGCTGCAGGAATTGGCGCGCGCGGTTCGCCACGACCGCATCGAGTCTTCGCTCCACTATCCGGACGACGACCTGGTGGATGACCGGCGGATGCTGGCGTGGGTGGACGAGGTACCTGCCTACGGCCTCGTCGCGCTCCCCATCCGAGTGCATGAGGAGGAACACGACACGCTCTCGTCCTCCACGCTGCCAGCGGGCGTGACGCCCGTGACCTGCACGGCGCGTTCGCTGGACAACGGGCTGGTGCGGGTGGAGGTGGACGATGTTGGCGTGGTCTCCATTCGCTCCACGCGCCCGGGATCGCCCGCCGTGCAGGTAGCGTTCGAGGACGTTGGCGACGCGGGCGACCTGTACACGCATTCGCCCGTTGGCCCGGTGCTGTGCGTCGATCGTGCGGCCACGGTCGACGTCGTGCACCGCGGACCGCTGCGCGGGATGCTCCGCACACGGTGGCGGTTGGACATCCCCGCGTACACGGGGCGGGCGGCGCGGGCCAGCGAGTGCGTCCAGATGGAGCTTTGGCTCGAACTGTCGGTCGACGCCGGGGCGCCATTCGCGCGCCTGCGCATCGCCGGGGAAAACCGTGCCCGTGATCATCGCCTGCGGTTGCTCTTCACGTCTGGAATCCGCGCGCCGCGCGCGCTCGCCGATGCGGCGTTCGCCGTCCTCGAGCGTCCCACCTCGCGGCCCTCCGCGGTCGATCCGCAGCGCCGCGAGGAACAGCCGGTTTCCACCATGCCGCTCGCGCGGTTCGTGGCGCTGTTCGGCGACGATCGCGGACTCGCGGTGGTGAGCGATGGACTGGCGGAAGGGGAGGTGACCGACAGCGGTACGGTGGCCGTCACCCTGCTGCGTGCGGTGGGCGAGCTCTCACGCGGTGATCTGCCAGAGCGATGGGGGCACGCAGGATGGCCTGCCGCCACGCCAGAAGCGCAGATGCTCGGTCCCATGGCCGCCCAGGTGAGCGTGGCGCCCGCGTGTGCGTGGCGTGCCGGGACGCGCCACGAGATCGAGATGATGGTGGACGACGTGCTCCTGCCGCTGCGAGGCGTCACGCTCCGTGACGCGGCCGCGGTGCCCGCCGCGGTGCGCGGCGTGCGGCTCACCGGACGCGACCTTGCCTTCTCCGCTTGTAAGCAGAGCGAGGACGGTGAGTGGATGGTGCTCCGCTGCGTCAATCGTGCCGCCGAACAGCGCGCCGGTGCGTGGTCCGTTCCCGGCGTCGTGAACGAGGCCCGATGGGCGCGGCTGGACGAGACGCCGGGTGATGCCCTCGCATCCGAGTCGCCCGATCACGAGTCGAGCGAGATTCGCTTCGTCGCTCCGCCCTTGGCCACGGTGACGATCCTCGTACGCTGAGCGCGCGCTCAGCGCCGGCGCGCGCGCGCTCGCCAAGGCCGCTCGCGACGGCGGCAATTCCGCGCGACGGCGAGGGTGCGCGAGCGGGGAGTGGCCCCGCGCACTCAGGAGCGGTCGCGGAGCGGAACCGTGACGTCTCCCGCCAGATGGTCGCGGAGCGCGTCCCCCAGAAGCGTGGAGGCCAGCACGGTCGCGATGAGCGCCAGACCGGGCGCGAGCGACACCCACGGTGCCACCACCAGCGCCTGCCGACCATCCGCGATCATGTTGCCCCAGCTGGGCTGCGGCGGGCGGATGCCCAGTCCCAGAAACGACAGCCCGCTCTCCAGCAGGATCGCTCCCCCGACACCCAGCGTGATGGCCACGGTCGCCGCGCCGAGCGTATTGGGGAGGACGTGACGCCAGAGCACGCGCCAGCGCGGAGCGCCGAGGGCGTGGGCCGCTTCCACGAATGGCCGACCGCGTACCGACAGCACCTCCGCGCGCACCAGCCGCGCCACGCCCATCCACCCGGTCGCGACGAGCACCACCACCACCATCCGCACCCCCGGCTGCCAGAGCGCCGCGGCGACCAACAACAACACCAGCCGCGGGATCGCCAGCAGCGCGTCGGTGAGCGTCATCATCGCACGGTCGGCCCGCCCACCCAGCCACGCGGCCGTGGCGCCCACACCGATCCCCACGCCGCCCGCCAGTCCTGATCCGAGCACGCCCACCAGCAGCGACACGCGCGCCGCGAGCATCATGCGCGCCAGGATGTCGCGTCCAAACTGGTCCGTCCCGAGCAGGTGGAGATGCCCGAGCGCGTCGCGCGAGAGGGGCGGCAGAAAGCGGAGCGCGAACACGTCGCCGATGCGCAGTGGGCTGGTGGGCGCGAACGCCGGGATGACCGCGGCGCCGAGGACGATGCCCACCAGCACGATGCCGGCCGTCCACTCCCGCCAATGGGCTCTCACGATCCGCCGTTGCGCAGGCGGGGGTCGAGGAGCGGGAGCGCGAGGTCCGCCGCCAGGTTCGCGCCAATCACCGCCGCGGCGTACACCGCCGCCGCGGCCAGCACCAGCGGGTAGTCGCGAGCCGCGATGGCGCTCACCATCATGCGTCCCATGCCGGGCCACGCGAAGACGGTCTCCACGAACACCGATCCCGCCAACACGCCGGGCAGCGCGAGCGCGAACAGCACGATGAGCGGCGGTGCCGCGTTGGGCAGCACGTGCCGCACTTGGACGCGGCCGCGCAATGCGCCCTTGGCGCGCGCGGTGCGCACGAAGCCCGCGCCCGCTACGTCCGCCAGAATCGTCCGCGCGTAGCGCGCCACGCCGGCCGCGCCCACCGCGGTTAGCGTACAGACCGGTAGCACGGCGTGTCGCAGCACGTCGCTCGCGGCGGCCAGTCCGCGGGCGTCCCGCGCGGGATCCCGCACGCCGAACGCCGGCAGTCGCAGCCACGCCGGGAACCCCCAACGCGCCGCCCCATAGGTGAACACGGCCACCAGCAGCAGTGCCACCCAGTAGCTGGGCGCAGCGTACACCGCCGTACTGGCGGCGGTGAGCATCGCATCGGCCGGACGCCCCAGGCGCGCGGCCTGATACCCGCCCACGGCCACGCCGATCACGAACGTGAGCAGGATCGACGTCACCCCGAGCGCCATGGAAAAGGGAAGGGCATCGCCCAGCACCGCGAGCACCGAGCGGTGGTACGTGAAGCTCTGACCCAGGTTGCCCTTGAGAACGCCCCAGCCCCAGCGTGCATATTGTATCACGAGCGGCTGGTCCATTCCCAGCCGCGCGCGCTCGCGCGCAATGTCCGCGGCGGACGCCGAGGGCGAGATGAGCAACGTCGACGGGTCGCCCGGCGCCGCATGCAGCAGGAGAAACGTGATCGTCAGCACCGCCCAGAAGAGCAGGACGGCGTGCAGGCCGCGCCATACGATCGTGCGCATCGGCTGATGATGCCGCGATCTGGCGCCGCGTCAACCATGGCGAGGACCGTCGTCGCGGCGGCGCTCTGCGCGGCGGGGTGCAGCGGGGCCGCGCACAACCCCGACACGGTGGTCTACGCGTCGGGCGCCGATCTGGAATCGGCCAACCCGCTCGTCACCATCCATCCGCTCTCGCGCCAGGTGCAGCGCTTCGTGCTCCTCACCACCCTGGCGCGGTACGACAGCGCGCTCGCGCCGGTGCCGTATCTGGCGCGCCGGTGGACGTGGTCGTCCGACCGTCGCACGCTCACCTTCCATCTGGTTCCAAACGTGCCGTGGCAGGACGGTCGCCCCACCACGGCGCGCGATGTCGCGTTCACGCTCGATGCGGCCCGCGATCGCGCGACCGGCTACCCCAGATACGCCGACCTGGTGGACATCGTGCGTGTCCGCGCGCCCGACGATTCCACCGTGGAGGTGCATTTCGCGCGGGCCCAGCCGGGCTTCCCCCTCGTCTTCTGCGAGCTCCCCATCGTGCCGGCCCACCGGTTGGCGGCCGTGCCGCACGCACAGATGCGTGCCGCTGCGTTCGGCTTCGCGCCCGTTGGCAACGGTCCGTTCCGTTTCGTGTCGCGCACGCCGCAGCAGCGGTGGGTGTTCGAGCGCAATCCCGCCTTTCCCGCCGAGCTCGGCGGCCCCCCGCGCATCCGAAAGCTCGTGATCGCGGTCGTGGATGAGGCGACCACCAAGTTTGCCGGCCTGGCTGGCGGCGAGCTCGACGTGGCTGGGATCTCGCCGTCCATGGCCGGACTGGCGGCGCGCGATCCCACCCTGCGCGTCATCGACTACCCGGTGCTTTTTTCGTATGCACTGGTGTTCAACGCGGCCCGCCCGCCGCTGGACGATCCACGCGTGCGCCGCGCGATCGCCATGGCGGTGAATCGCGCACGCATCGTGCGTGCGGCGCTGGCCGGATATGCAACACCTGCTTTTGGCCCGGTGCCCCCGGAACACCCCTTCGCCGCCCCCGCCACGATCGCCTTCGACACGGCAGCGGCCGCCGCGTTGCTGGACTCCGCCGGCTGGCGCCGTGGCCCCGATGGAATTCGCACGCGCGACGGTCGACGGCTGCAGCTCGATCTGCTCACGGTGGCATCGGGAGACAACGCGGTGGAGCAGCTGCTGCAGGCCGATCTCGCTGTCGTTGGCATCGATCTGCACATCCGACTGCGTGACATGACGTCGCTCCTCGCCGCGGCGCGCGCGCAGCCGCGCGATTTCGACGTCCTGTTCACCGGCATCCCCGGGGATCTCTCGCTGTCGTACATCGAAGCAATGTATGCCTCGCGCCTCGCGGGTGGCGCGCTGGATTACGCCGGCTATCACACGGCCGTGCTCGACACGCTCTTTGCGCGCGCGCACGCCGCCCGCACCACCGCCGCCGCCCGCGCCGCGTGGGTGGCCGTGCAGCGTGAGCTCGAGCGCGCCATGCCAGCCGCCTGGGTCTACCACGCGCGCGGGCTGCAGGGCCTGTCCCGCCGGTTGAGCGGCGTGCGGATGGACCTCCGCGGCGAGATGGTCACCGTGGCGCAGTGGCGCGCGCGAACGCTAAACGCGGATCGCGTGCCATGACCCTTCTTATCGACGTCGATGCACTCCGCACGCGCGCCGACGTGGCACACGGCGCCCTGGCCACGCTCGCGGCGTCGCTCCGACGCGACCTGCAGCCGCTCGTCGACGCACCGGTCCAGATTCCGGCCCAGAAGGCCCTGCTCTCGCGCGATGGCGGTCGCTGCCCAACCGATGGCGCCATGCTCACGTTCGATCCCGCATCGCCGCGCGACCATCGATGCCCGGCGTGCGGAACCATCGTACGCGGCGAGCGGCATGACCGCTGGTGGGCAACGTGGCAGCACCTCTGGCTGGCCGAGCGCTCCGTGCATGCCGCCACGCTGTACGCGATGCACGGCGAACGGGCGCTCGCGCAGCTGGCGGCCACTATATTGAGCGGCTACGCGGAACGGTACTTGAACTACCCCAACCGCGACAACGCGCTCGGCCCTACACGACCGTTCTTCAGCACCTACCTCGAGTCGATCTGGCTGGCGCAGTTGTGCATCGCCATCGACCTGCTCGAGTTGGCCGGCGCGCCGGATGCGCCGGGTGGTCTCTTGCGTGACGCGCTCGTGGCACCCAGCGCGGAACTCATCGCCTCGTTCGACGAAGGCGCCTCCAATCGCCAGGTGTGGAACAACGCCGCGATGCTGGCCGCCGGGCGGCTGCTCGACGACGAAGCGCTCGTCGATCGCGCGATACACGGTCCCACCGGGCTGCAGTGGCACCTGGAGACGGCCCTCCTCCCCGACGGTACGTGGTACGAGGGAGACAACTATCATCTCTTCGCCCACCGTGGTCTCTCGTACGGGGTGACGATGGCCGAATGCGCGGGCGTCCCGCTCCCGCAGCGGCTGCGGGAACGATTTCAGGAAGGGTTCGCCGCACCGCTGCTGACGGCGCTTCCCGACTTCACCTTTCCGTCGCGACGAGACTCGCCACACCGCGTGTCGCTCCGGCAGTGGCGCTTTGCCGAGTCGTGCGAGCTGGGCCTCGCGCGTCATCCCGATCCGCGGCTCCTCGGCGCGTTGCACACGCTCTATCACACCAATGCCGCGCGGCGCGACACCGGCCGCTGGCGTTCCACGGCCGAGGCGGAGCGCAACGAGCCAGCGGCCGCGCTCTCGCGCGCCGATCTCGGTTGGCGGTCGCTGCTGTTCGCCTGCGCGGAACTCCCGCCGCTCGCGCCGGCCCGCGCCGGCTCGGCGCTCCTCGAGGGGCAGGGGATCGCCGTCATCCGTCGCAACGAAGGACAGACCTATGTCGCGCTCGACTACGGACACGCGGGCGGTGGACACGGCCATCCGGATCGCCTCAATTTGCTACTCGCCGTGGGCGACGACCGGTGGTTGGACGACGTCGGCACGGGCTCCTACGTGGACCCCACGCTTCACTGGTACCGCAGCACGCTCGCGCATAACGCTCCGCTCGTCAACGGACATTCGCAGGCGTCGGGAGATGGCGTCCTCCGCGCGTGGGACGACCGCGGTGCCGCCGGCTGGGTCCGCGCCGATCTGCCGGAAGGCCGCCTGGCTCCCGGGACCTCGGTGACCCGCACGGTGGTGGTGATGGACGACTACGCGTTGGACCGTGTCGAATGGACCGCATCGCAGGAGGTGCGTTTCGAGCTCCCCCTGCACATCGACGCCACCATGCAGCCGCCGCGCGCATGGCGCGACGCGGCGTTGGTCGGCGGAGAGAGCGCGAGCGACGGATTTTCCTTCGTCCGCACGGCCCGGCGCGCCGAGGCGGCGGCAGGAGAGGTGGTGCATCTGGCGCGCGCGGCCGGCGGCGACGCCTGGATGAGTTCTACGGTGCCGTGCACGTGGTGGCGCGCCGTCGGCCCGGCGCCGCCCGGCGCGGACCACGACGAGCGGGCGTTCTTTGTCGTGCGTCAACGGGGTACGTCGGGCACCATCACCTGCGTGTGGAGCTGGGCGGGCGCGGTGCGTGCGGTCGAGATCGACCCCGCCGGCGTGCACGTCACGATGCGCGACGGATCGCGACAGCAACACGCACCATCCGGCGACGCCGAGTGGCGCGTGGGATTCGTGAACGGACACGCGCGGAGCTCGCTCGTGCTCGATCGCGGGCGCCCCCCCCTCCCCATGCGCGCCGCACCGCCCGCGCCCACGGCGCTGGTGCCTGAAATCGTCCCACGCCACGACGCGCCACCGCTCACCACGCAACTGGGTCGCGACGCGTACCGCTGGTCCGAAGAGACGTGGGAGCAAGCGGGACGGCCGACGGCCGTGGTGCGTGTGGCCGCGCCCGGCGAAGCACTCGAGATCGACGTCCACGTGCGCAAGATGCCGGTCCACTTCCGCGGTGCGGACGCCCCCGATCCCGAGTTCGACAACGAGCATCCGGACATTCACAGCGATGGGGTGCAGCTGTACCTCGACGCCGGCGGGTGGACCGCCCCCGTCGGCGTGCTCGCGATTCCCGATCCGAGCCACGGCGGCGTTCGCCTGCGGCGGATCGAAGGGTCGCGCCTCGACGTACCCGTGTCCGCCACGTGGGCACGCAGGGCGGACGGGTACGCCATGCACTTCGCCGTCCCGCTCCGCGCGCTCGGAGATCCCACCCGCGACATCGCCTGTGCGCTGGATGTGCTCGTGAACGAGATACCGCCAGGGCGAGAGCGGCGGCGCGGGCAGTTGGTGATGAGCGGCGGGAAGGGCGAGTCCGTGTACCTGCGTGGAGATCGGCAGCCGCGCGCGCGGTTCCGTCACTTCGTGATCCCTCGTGCCTGACGCGCGCCTCGACGCCATCCGCGTGGTGCTCCACGAGCCGCAGGATCCGGTCAACGTGGCGGCCGTCGTTCGCGCCATGAAGAACATGGGACTGTGGCATCTGTGGCTCGTGGATGGCGTCCCGCTCGAGCCGGAGCGCGTGGAGGGCGTGGCGCACGGGACGGCCGATCTGGTGCGCGACATTCACCATGTGTCGCGTCTGGGCGACGCGGTTGACGATTGTACGTTCGTCGCCGCCTTTACCGCGCGCCGCCGCGCGGCGTCCCGTCCCGTGATCGAGCCGCGCGCGCTCGCTGTCCGCATCCTGCAGGAAGTGGCACACGGCCCGTGTGCCCTGCTGTTCGGACGCGAGGACCACGGTCTGTCCAACGCGGCGCTGGACCGCGCGCATGTGATCGTCACCATTCCCACCACGGAACACGCGTCGCTCAACCTGGCGCAGGCGGTGCTCGTCGCGCTGTACGAGCTGCATGTCGCTGCGCCAAACGCGTCCCGCACCGTCGCACCTCCGCGCCACCACGCGCCACCGGCAACCACCGCCGAGCTCGAGCGGCTGTACGCCGACGTGGAGCAGGCGCTGGCCGCGATCGACTTCTTCAAGACACGGCATCCCGAGCACATCCTCCGCACCGTGCGCTCGCTCACGCATCGCGCCGCTCCGGACGCGCGGGAGGTGGGCCTACTGCGGGCGTTCGCGCTCGAGGTGCGGCACGTCCTCGCGCGCCTCGGCCATGGGGGTACACCGTGAGCGTGCAGCCCGATGTCCCGGCCATCACCGCACCTCCCTTGACCGGCGTCGCCGGGACTTCCTTCTTGCAGCCATGACTTCGCGAGACACCTCCTCCCGTCCGGCCATGACCGGTCGCCGCGCGGACGATTGGCGCACGCGCGCCGCGCATGCCATTCCGGGCGGCGCGTCCACAGGGAGCAAGCGTCCCGAGGCGCTCTATGGGGCTGGTGGGGGCCATGGCCCCACACACTTCGTGCGCGCTTCGGGGTGTCGTCTGACCACGACCGACGGTCGTGAGCTGGTCGACTGCACGATGGCGCTCGGGTCTGTGGCGCTCGGCTACGCCGATCCGGAGATCACCGAGGCCGTCGCGCGCGCGGCGCGCGACGGCAACGTGGCCGGCCTCTCCCACGTGCGCGAAGTGGAAGTCGCCGAACGGCTCATCGCAATCATCCCCTGCGCCGAGCGCGTGCGCTTTCTCAAGACGGGCGCTGAGGCCGTGGCGGCCGCCGTGCGGATCGCGCGCGCGTACACCGGACGCTCCACCGTGGTGGGCGCGGGATATTTTGGCTGGCTGGACTGGTGTAGCGCGGCGCTCGGCGTCCCCGCCGGTGTGCAGAGCGATTTTCGCGTGGCGTCGTTCGACGACCTCGCACGGCTGGAGCGCGCCGTGGCCGCCGCGGGCGATGACCTGGCCGCCATCGTGCTCGAGCCCGTCGTGGAACGTCTGCCGTCGGAGGCGTGGGTCGCGGCGGCGCGCGACGCCTGCGCCGCGCGCGGGGCGGTGCTCATCTTCAATGAGATCAAGACCGGCTTTCGCCTGCGCCCGGGCGGGTATCAGGAGTTCGCGAACCAATCCTGCGACCTGGCGATCGTGGGCAAGGCGTTGGCCAACGGGTTTCCGCTTTCGGCGGTGGTCGGTCGTGCGGCGGTCATGGACGCCGCACGCTCCACCTGGATCTCGTCCACCCTGGCGAGCGAGAGCACCGCCCTGGCGGCGGCGGCGGTTGTGCTCGATCGGCACGCGCGCGAGGACGTGTGTGGCACCCTCTGGCGCACGGGCGAGCAGATGCGCGACGGCGTCCAACGGGCCGCGCGCGACGCGGGCACCAGGGGGGTCGCGCTCGTGGGCATCCCGCCCATGTGGCTTGTGCGCTTTGATGATGCGCTGCGCCCGGCACGCTTCGTGGAGCTCGCGCTGGGGGAGGGCGTCCTGTTCAAGCTCGGCGCGTACAACTTTGCGTCGCTTGCGCACGATGCCGATGCGCTGGCAGCCGTCGAGCGCGCCGCCGCGCACGCCTTCGCCGCGTTAACCCACGCTGCTCGATGACGGCGCCCGTGTCGGGGACCGTTGGCGATCAGCGTCCCGGTCGTGCGGCCGGTGAGCCGTTGGTCGACGTCCACGCGCACTTTCTGCACGCCGGGTGCGGCCGCACGGACTGGCACGCGCGCAACATGTCGCGGATCGCGGCCGGCGAGCGGATCGGGATCACCGTGCATGTGGCATCCATCCTCGGCAGCTTCGGTCATACGTCACCCACCTACTTTCCGTCGCCCGCCGACCTCCAGGTGGCAAACGATGCCGTGCTCGAACTGCAGCGCAGCCACCCCGAACGTGTGCGGGGCTACGTGACGGTGAACCCCAACGAGCGCGCGCACGCGCGCGAGGAAATCGCGCGGTGCGTGGAACGGCCCGCGCCCGGGGCAGCCGTCGGTGTCAAACTCGCGGCAAGCCGGCGCGCCGACGATCCGCTGGTGGACGCGGTGGCCGACGAGGCGGCGCGTTTCGGACTTCCCATCCTGCACCACATCTGGCAGCATCGGCGCCGCGAATGGCCGGGGCAAGAGGCATCGGATGCGCTCGAGCTCGGCCGGCTGGCCGTGCGCCATCCGGGCGTGGCGTTCATCCTCGCACACATCGGCGGCGGCGGCGATTGGGCGCACACGCTTCCCGCCGTGGAGGACATCCCGAACGTGTATATCGACCTGTCGGGCAGCGGCGTGGATCGCGGGATGCTCGACGCCGCCGTGCGTGCGGTGGGCGTCACGCGCTTGCTGTGGGGATGCGATCTCACGATGGAAACGGGACTCGCCAAGCTGCGCTCGCTGCCGCCGGCCGGACTGGACGAGCACGACATGGCGCGCGTGCAATGGCGGAACGCCGCGTCCATTTTTCCACCCGGTGCGCTCCCCGGCATCGACGCGGCGGCCGGCGGCGCGGCGGACGGATCGTGATGTCCATCGGCCTTCGGCACGGGTGGAGGACCGCGCGGGCCCATCGTACGCCGCATGGTCTCGGCACGGGGCGCCGCCCGTGACGACCAGCGCACTACGGGCTACGCCTGCGCCAATGGACCAGCCTACGGACGTGAATACGTGGGTGGGTGGATACCCCTTCCGGCACGTTCCACACCCGGAGCCGTCCGTGCTCGCCCGCGTGCTCGATCGCGAGCGCGTTGCCAACGCGTGGGTGGGGCATCTCCCGTCCGCGTTCTATCGCGATCCGACGCCGGGCAACGAGGCGCTGGTGGAGATGCTCGCGCCGCACCGCAATCGGCTGCATCCCACGCCGGCGGTTCGGCCCGATTGGCCCAAATGGGAGGGCACCCTGCTGCGCGCGCGTGAGGCGGGCGCTCCTGCCGTGCGGGCGTACCCGCCGCAGTGGGGCTTGGGCGCGGGCGATCGGCATCTGCGCGCCCTTGCCGGCGCGTGCGGTGAGGCGGGACTGGTGCTGCTGCTCGCGACGCGCTTCGAAGATGCCCGGCAGCGTCACTGGATGGACACCGCGGGGGACCTTCCGGCGGCGACGGTGCGCGACCTGGCGCGTGCGAGCGCGCGTGTGCGCATCGTCGTCACCGCGGCCGGCCGCGCGACCGTCGAACAGGTGCACTGGGGACTCACGCCCGACGAGCGCACACGCATCTGGTGGGACATCTCCTGGATCTGGGGCCCGCCCGAGGATGATCTCGCGCATCTCATGACCACCATCGGCGCGGACCGATTCGTCTACGGCTCCGGATGGCCGCTCCGTCTGGCGCAGACGCCGCGCGCGCACCTCGATCTGCTTCCCCCCGCGCTGCAGCGCGCGCCAATGGCGCGCGCGTCCGACATCCTCACCGTCGCGCGCACCGGCGCGTGATCGCGTCGCGCAGCGGCGGACGAGTCTGCCGCGCAGCGTCATGCGATCCCGTCGCGCATCGGCAAACGATCGCGCGCGCTGCCGGGCCTCTTGCGCTTGCTGCTGGCAGCCAACAATTTACCCGCCATTGCGTCAAACTTGTGAATTCGTTCACAAGGTGACGAAGTCATTTCACCCCGAGTGCTTGCGCGATGATCATGAGGAAGTGGGTGGTCGTGCCCGGGATCCTCACCCTGGCCGCCGCCGCAATCATGCTTTCCGCCTATAGCGGCGCCTCCACGCCTCAGGGACGCAGACCCCAACAACCGATCGCCTTCCCGCATCCGACGCACGTGACAGGGCTCGGCATGAACTGCCTGTACTGTCACTTCGCCGCGAACAAGTCCACCGATCCGGGGCTCCCCGCCGTCAACACGTGCATGGGTTGCCACCTGGTGGTTGGACCCAATCGCCCGGCCTCGCAGTTCGGGCCCGCGCGCACCAGTGAGGGGATCGCCAAGCTGCAAAAGTACTGGAACGCCAAGCAGCCCATCCCGTGGATCCGCATTCATAAAGTGCCGGACTACGTCCAGTTTCCGCACATGCGACACGTCAACGCGGGCGTGTCGTGTCAAACCTGTCACGGCAACATCCAGGACATGCCCGTGGTCTATCAGGCCAAGCCGCTCAGCATGGGGTGGTGTGTCAACTGTCATACGGGGAACTCCAACCCGCCCTTCCGCGCGCGCTACGATTGCTCCACCTGTCACTACTGATGACCACGCGCTTCGCTTCCAGCACATGGCTGCCTCATGAGTGACACATCGGAGTCCAACGGCGTCCGCCGGCGCACGTTTCTCAAAGTGCTCGGTGCCACGGGAGCCGCCACGGCTGCCATCGGATGCAGCTCCGATCGTGTCGAGAAGCTGATCCCGTATCTCATCCAGCCGGACAACGACAACACGGTCCCGGCCGTCTCCTTCTACTTCGCCACGACGTGCCGCGAGTGCGCGGCGTCGTGCGGCGTCCTGGCCGAAGCGCGCGACGGACGCGCCTTCAAGCTCGAGGGAAATCCCGAGCACCCGCTGAACCGTGGCGCGTTGTGCACCCGGGGCCAGGCGGCCGTGCAGGGACTGCTCAATCCCGATCGCTATCGGAAACCGCGCGTGCGGCGAGGCGGCGCGCTCGTGGAGACGACGTGGGACAATGCGCTCGCGCTCTTGGGACAGAAGCTCGGTGGCGTTTCCGGAAACGGCGCGGTGTTCATCAATCGCCACGAGAGCGGCGCCTTTCCCGCATTTCTCGATCAGTGGTTGGGCGCGCACGGCCTGGCGCCGCATCTCAGCTACGACCCGCTGATCGACGGGTCGGTGGTCGAGGCCAACCGCCAGAGCTATGGCGTGGCGTGGCCGTCGCTCGACTTCACGGCCGCGCGGCTCATCGTCTCCTTCGGCGCCGACTTTCTGGAGACGTGGGGCGCCAGCGTGCCGCAGCAACTGAGCTTCGCCGAGGCTCGTTCGCGCGTCACGGGCGCGCCACGGTTCGTCTACATCGGGCCACGCCGGTCGCTCACCGGGCTCAACGCCGACACCTGGATTCCGTGCGTCCCCGGCGGCGAGTTGGCCATTGCCCAGGCACTCCGCGGCTCCGGGTCCATCGCGCAGGCAGCCGCGTCGAGCGGTGCGCCTGTCGCGGCGCTGCGCAGCCTCGCTTCCGAAATCGCCGCGGTCACGCCGGCCATGTTCCTCGCGGGAAGCAACGGGAGCAACGCGTTCGATCTGGCGCTCGCGGTCAACGAACTCAACCGGTCGCACGGCAGCGTGGGGACGGCAGTGCTGCCGGATCGCCCCATCGCCGCGTTCGACGGCGCCGCACGCGACGCCGACGTCGTCGACGCGCTCGATCGCATGCGCCGCGGGCAGGTGTCGCTCCTGTTCGTCCGCGGCGTGAACCCGGTGCACACGCTTCCCGCCGCGGCGCGCGTGGCCGACGCGCTCGCCAAGGTTCCGTTCAAGATCAGCTTCTCCAGCTACCCCGACGCCACGTCGGAGCTGTGCGACCTCGTCCTTCCGGACCACCACCCACTGGAGTCGTGGGGCATCGCGCAGCCGCTCGCCACCGAGATGTCGCTGCAGCAGCCGGCCATGCGCCCGGTGTTCGACACGCGCTCCACGGCGGACGTGCTCATCGACGTCGCGCACAAGACACCGGCGGCGTCCCGTTTTGCGGTGAACGGATATCGCGAGTGGGTGATCGACCAGTTCCCCGGTGGTGTACGTGCCTTCACCTCCGCGCTCGAGAAGGGGGTCGCGCCCGGGCGCGTGGGCAGCAGCGCTTCGCCCGCCACGGCGGCGCGCGCCGCGACGGCATCTCCACCGGTCACCCCCCTGGGGGATGGCGACTTCTACCTGGTCGTCTACCCCTCTCCCGCGCTCGGCGACGGCAGCGGAGCCAACAAGCCGTGGCTCCAGGAATTGCCTGATCCGGTGAGCAAGATCTCGTGGCAGTCGTGGGTCGAAATCCATCCCACCACCGCCGCACGGATGAACCTGGTCCCGGGTGACGTGTTGCGCGTGGAGACCAGTGCTGGCACCGTGGAGGCGCCCGCGTTCGTGTACCCCGGCGTGCGCCCGGATACGGTGGCGATCGCCCTCGGTCGCGGCCACGACGCGTATGGCCGCTACGCGAAAGACGTGGGCATCAATCCGCTCAAGGCGGTTCCCCTCGCGCTCCATCCGCGGTCCGGTGTGCTCGCGCTCTCCGGAGCACACGCACGCGTGCATAAAGTGGACGCGTTCGACGAGCTCGTCACGACCGAAGGCTCCGCGCGCCAGCACGAGCGCGGCATCGCGCAGGCCGTCCTCGCTTCCACGCTCCTCGCCCCGCACAGCACGGAGCTGCCCGAGACGGTCGCGAACTCGCGCATGCCGCAAGGGGACAACATCCCCACGGAGGAACAAGAGGAAAACACACATATCGCCGGCCAGCCGGACACCGACTTCTTACCGGGTCTGCGCTCCGGATTGGCGGCCGATGCACAGGGCGACCTGATCAGCAAGGACGCCAAGGACGGCGGGATGTACGATCCCGAGCATTGGAGCGGCATGGCGAAGCGCCGCTGGGCCATGACCGTGGATCTGGCGCGCTGCACCGGCTGCTCGGCGTGCATCACGGCGTGCTACGCGGAGAATAATCTGCCCACCGTCGGCGCGCCGTACCAATCGCAGCAGACGCCCGGCTTCAAGGGGCGACCGGGCGCGAACATCCTGCGCGGCCGCGAGATGACCTGGATGCGCGTCGAGCGCTACTACGAGGGCAGCATCGCGGACTCCGAGTTCGACACGCGCTTCGTGCCCATGCTGTGTCAGCACTGCGGCAACGCGCCGTGCGAACCCGTCTGTCCCGTCTATGCCACATATCACTCCCCTGATGGGCTCAACGTACAGGTGTACAACCGCTGCGTCGGAACGCGCTACTGCTCCAACAACTGCCCGTACAAGGTGCGCTACTTCAACTGGTACGGGTACGGCGAGACCAACCGTCCTCAGTACGCCTGGCCGGAACCGTTGAACTGGCAGCTGAATCCGGACGTGACGGTGCGCGGGAAGGGAGTGATGGAGAAATGCACCTTCTGCGTGCAGCGCATTCGCGAGGCGGAGAGCCGGGCGAAGCTCGAGGGGCGGGACGTTCGCCCCGACGAGTTCACCACCTCCTGCGCGCAGGCCTGTCCGTCCCGCGCGATCATCTTTGGCGACGCCGCCCATCCGGAGTGGACGGTGAGCCATGTCGCGGCCAGCGAACGTGGCTACCACGTCTTTCCCGAGCTGAATACCTACACGGCTGTCGTGTACCTCAAGAAGATCCTTCACCCGGCGCCGCCCGAAGCGCCCAGCGGAGCCTGATCCAGCCATGGCATCGACCGTCAAGCCCGTGGACACGCTCCCGAATCTGCCATCCCCGGATGTGCACCTGCCCGGCGTGCGGAGCTACCACGAGGTCAACGTGGACATCCGGTCCACGTTGCACCCCACCAAGGCGTGGTTCGGCGCGCTCGCGTTCGCCATCGTCTGCCTGCTCGTCGGCATCACGGCATGGATGTACCAGATCTACATGGGGCTGGGCGTTGCCGGATACATGCCGCCGGTCATGTGGGCAGTCTACATCGTGAGCTTTGTCTTCTGGGTCGGTATCGGACACGCCGGCACGCTCATCTCGGCCATTCTTTACCTCTTCCGCGCTGGCTTCCGCACCACCATCTACCGCACCGCCGAGGCAATGACCGTGTTCGCGGTCATGACGGCAGGACTGTTTCCCATCCTCCACCTCGGGCGCCCGTGGAAGTTCTTCTGGCTCATTCCGTATCCCAACTGGCGGCTGATCTGGCCGCAGTTCAAGAGTCCGCTCGTCTGGGACGTGTTCGCGATCCTCACGTATCTCACCATTTCGACCACGTTCCTGTTTCTGGGGCTCGTCCCCGACATCGCGGCCCTCCGCGACGCCGAAACACACCCCATCCGGAAGCGGATCTATTCCGTATTGTCGCTCGGATGGCGGAACTCGGACAATGAGTGGCGGCACTTCTCGCGGGCCTACCTGTTCCTGGCGGCGTTGTCCACCCCGCTCGTGCTGTCGGTGCACTCGGTGGTGTCGTTCGACTTCGCCATGGCCCTCGTTCCCGGCTGGCACACCACGATCTTCGCGCCCTACTTCGTGGCGGGCGCCATTTTCTCCGGCATCGGGATGGTGTTCACGATCATCATCCCGCTCCGCCGCTGGTTCGGCCTCAAGCGGTACGTCACCATCAACGATCTGGACGCGGCGGCCAAGATGTGCCTGCTCACGTCGCTCATCGTGGGGCTCGCGTACCTCACCGAATTCTTCATCGCGTGGTACGGCGGGAGCGAGTTCGAGCAGAGCTTTTTCGTGAACCGCGTCTTCGGGCAGTGGTGGTGGGCCGCGTGGATCATGCTCACCTGCAACGTGATCATGCCGCTGTCGCTGTTCTTCCAGCGACTGCGCCGCAATACCACGTGGCTGTTCATCCTGTCGCTGTTCATCAATCTCGGGATGTGGTTCGAGCGGTTCGTCATCGTCATTCCGTCGCTGTCGCACGAGTTCGAGCCCTGGCAGTGGACGGCCTACGCGCCCTCGGCCGTCGACTGGTCGATCCTCCTGGGGAGCTTCGGCTGGTTCTTCATGTGGTTCCTGCTCTTCTGTCGCCAGCTGCCGGCCGTGCCGATCTCCGAAATCAAGGAGATCGTCCCTCCGCGGTTGCGCGCGGTGCATCGGCGGCCCCCGGCGGAGTACGCGCACCCGGAACTGGAGGGCGAAAGCTGATGCGGGGCGTACTGGGGATCTTTCGCGAGCTCGATGTCACCGTGCATGTCATCGAGCTCCTCAAGAAGAAGCGCTACGGCGACATCACGGTCTACAGCCCCACGCCGCGCCACGAGCTGGAGCACGCGCTCAAGCACCGGTCGAGCATTGTGCGCCGGTTCACGCTGATCGGCGGTTTGCTGGGCATGACGTTCGGCTACTGGATCCCGATCTGGATCTCCGACTATTGGCCGCTGGTGGTGGGCGGCAAGCCGGTCGCGTCGTGGGTACCGTACACGATCATCAGTTTCGAGCTCATGGTGCTCATCGGCGGACTCTCCACCGTGGCCGGGCTCTTCATCGCGGCGCGGATCCCGCGCATCACGGCCACCATCGGGTACAGTCCCCTGTTCAGCGACGATCGGTTTGGTGTGTGGGTGGAAGCCGCCCCGGAGCACCAGAACGCGGTGCGCGAACTCCTGGCGCACGAAGGGGCCGAGGAGGTGCGCAGTGAGCGGTAAGCATTGGGTCGGCCGTACGCGCTCCGCTGCCGCGCTCGCGGTCGCCGCGGCTGGCCTATTGACGCTGGGGGGCTGCGATTGGTTCACCACGTTCAAGGACCAGCCGCGCGTCGAGCCGTGGGAAGAGGAATACACCGGCGCGGACACCATTCCGTTTCCAGCCAACCCTGAGTTTTCGGTGCCCACGAGCGGTGGCGGCGTGCCAGCGCTGGTGATCTCCCACGCTCCCATGCCGGCCACCCTCGACTCGCTCGCGAGCATCCCCAATCCCACGGCGCCCACCGCCGCCTCGCTGCAGAACGGTCGCAAGTACTACCAGATCAACTGCGCCGTATGCCACGGGCTCGCGGGCGCGGGTGACGGCAAGGCCGCATCCTTCGGCGTCCCCGCGCCGTCCTTGCTCGCCGATCACGCCAAGACACTCACCGACGGCTACATCTACGGCATGATCCGCAATGGCCGCGGCCTCATGCCAACCTATGACCGCATCGAGAGCGCTGATCGATGGGACGTGGTGAACTACATTCGTGGGCTCCAGGGGCTGCTGGCCAGCAGCGTGCCGACCGGACCCGTGGGGGCACCCGGTGAAACGGGAGTCACCGTCCCCGGTCCCACCGCCACCTCGCCCTCTCGCCCGGCGCCGTACGTCCATCCCACCCCGTCCATGACGGGAGCGTCCCAGCCGCCCATACCGGACAGCGCAGCGCGCGGCGGAGGACAACACCCGTGAGCGATCACAACGCCTCCATTCCCAGCCGCTCGGAGCTGTTTGCGCAGACGGATACCCCGCTGCCGCGGCGTCTGACGTGGCTCTGTGCCATCCTGGCCGCGCTCGGGGCTCTCACGTTCGTCGTCGGCGCGCTGATGGGGAACGACCGCGTCTGGCGCGCGCTGCACGTGAACTGGCTCTTCTTCGCCAGCGTGTCGCAGGCAGCCGTCACGTTCGTTGCGGTCCAGCGCATCACCACGGCCCGGTGGTCGCGTGGCGTGGTGCGCTTCCTGGAAGGATACGTCGCGTTCCTCCCCGTGGCGTTCCTGCTCCTCGTGCTGATCTTCTTCGGGAAGAACCACATCTTCCCCTGGACCCACGAACGGCCACCAGCGGCCGAGAAGGTGTTCTACCTCAATCAGCCGTTTCTCATCACGCGCGATCTGGTGCTCTTCGCTCTGCTGACGGCGCTGAGCCTGTGGTACATCTACTCGTCCGTGCGATTGGACGTCGCGATCATGCCCGAATGGGGAGCGCGATGGGCGCGCGGGCTGCGTGAGCGCATGCGCCGCGGCTTCGGGGACGAGCGGCGGGAGATCTTTACCACGCACACCTTCCAGGGAAAGCTCTCCGTTGTCCTCTGTCTCGGCTTCGGCTTCTTCTACTCGTTGTTCGCGTGGGACCTGTCAATGTCGCTCAACCTGCATTACCAGGGGACGATGTTCTCCTGGTGGTTCTTCATGAGCGCATGGGTGGCGGCACTGGCGTCGTGGGCGATCATCGTGATGGCGTGGCGACGCTATCTCGCCGCCAATGCCATCGTTACCGAGGGACACTTCCACGATATCGGGAAGCTGGTCTTCGCCTTCACGGCATTCTGGGGGTACATCACCTTTGCCCAGTACATCGTCACCTGGTACGGCAACCTTCCGGAGGAAACGCACTATTTCCACCTTCGCCTCATCGGTGCCTGGCGGCCGTTCACCGAGGTGGTGGTGTTCTGCGCGTTCGTGATTCCGTTTTTCGGACTGCTCTCCAAGTCGGCCAAGGTGTATCTCCCCACGCTCTTTCTGTTCTGCGCCTCCTCGGTGGTGGGAATCTGGGTGCAGCGGTACGTGGAGGTGTATCCGGCGGTGTTCGGCGAGCGCGTCAATGCGCCGTTCGGCCTGTGGGAGATCGGCATCACGCTGGGCTACATCGGACTGTGGGGGCTCTCGTACGTGGCGTTCATGCAGGCCTTCCCCCGCGTGCGCGTGATGCTCATCACCTCGCCGTTCCGTGACGAGGTCCAGGTGCCGTACAATCCGGACACCATGGAGACGCTGCCGGCCAGCGAGTGGGGAGCGGCGGCCATCCAGACCCAAGGCCGCGTGAGCGATGCAGGCCGGTAGTTTTCGTCGGCCTGGCGACTCGTCCCGCCGGATTACGGCCGGACGCCCTGCTGTTCCAGCATCTGCTGCACCACGGCGCGCGGCACTGCCCCGGTGCGCCGCGCCGCCTCGTGGCCGCCCGACCACAAGGCCAGGGTGGGGATGCCGGAGATCCCCTGCGCCTGCGCCGTGCGGGGCGCCGCGTCGGTATCCAGCTTGGTTACCAAAACGCGTCCCTCGTAACGCGCGGCCACGTCGTCGATCACTGGCGCCATCACCTTGCACGGGCCGCACCAGTCGGCGTAGAAGTCCACCAGCACCGGGATGCCACTTTCGCGCACCGTGCGCTCGAACGTTTCGTCCGTGAGCCGGTACGGCCGGTCCAGGAGAAAGGGCCGACCGCACTTGCCGCACTTGGGGTGCGCGGCCGCCCGCGCACTGTCGATCCGGTTCCAGCTCTCGCAGAACTGACAGCGCAACGTCATGTTCGCGGATGCGCGCGCGTCGCCGGCGGTCGGTGTGCTCGTGGCGTGCTCCGTCTGGTGCTCGGTGCGGTGCTCCGTCATCGTCCCCTCGCTGCAAGCGTGATGGTAAGCTACCGCGCCGGAGCGGCGCGGCGAAAGCACCGCGCCTCCCGGCGGACGCTCCACGCCGGCCTCGCGCACGCGTATCCGCTGCGGCGCTTCTCGTGCGTCGCACGCCGCATGCCTCACTGGACGCCCTCCCCGGGGCTTCCTATTTTTCATAGACTGGGGCGTTAGCTCAGCTGGGAGAGCATTCGGTTTGCAACCGAAAGGTCGCGAGTTCGAGCCTCGCACGCTCCATTCATTCCTCGCGCGGTCGCGCCGCGAACCCCGCACGCCGGGACATCCCGCCCGCGTGCGCACTGGGATCCGTCGCGCGTCGCCGCTGCCGTATCGGTGCGGTCGCGCTCACCTCCAGCTCGCTCCGGCCCACATGTCACACGCCAAGCCGCTGCCGCGCCGGCGTTCCTCGTCTGCTCGCCGCCCACGGTCGAGGCTCAGGCGGTCGGTCGTCACCCTCGTCGCCGTGGCGGCGTTTTTCCTCGCTCCCGTTCCCGCGTGGGCGCACACGCATCTCGTGCGCTCCGAGCCGGCGCGCGGCAGCGTGCTCCACACTCCGCTGCACCGGGTGGTGCTCGTCTTCAGTGAGACGGCACAGATCCGGCTCACCGTCATGCGTCTCGCGCTGCCCGACGGGCGCCTCATCGACCTTACGGTGCGCGCCGACAGCACGGATCCCCACGCGGTCGTGGGCGATGTGCCTGTGTCGCTGTCCGCAGGAGCCTACACCGTCCACTGGCGCACCGTCTCGCCCGACGGTCATCCCGCATCCGGCAGCCTGCCGTTTACACTCGACCCGAGTGCCGTGGCAACCGCGGACTCGGAACACGCGGGGCGAGAGCCTCTCGCGTCGGATGCCCATGCGCCGCTGCCCGCCGTCGAAGCACCGTCTCACGCCGGCAGCAGTACGGTGGCAGCGGCGTCCACGGCAGGCGCGTTCGGCGTCGGGTCACCGCTCTACGTGATCATCCGCTGGCTCACATACGTCGGCGTCCTCTGCGTCATTGGGACGATCGTCTTCCGTTTGGTGGTGATACGTCTGGCGGTGATCCGGTCGCCGCACTGGTCGGCGCTCAAGTCGGCGGCGCTCGAGCGCGCCCGTGGCATCGGAGCCCTGGCCGCCTGGCTTTTGGTGCCCGTCACAATGCTGCGCGGAGGCGCGCAGGCGGTGGCGGTGAACGGCGGCGACCATCCGCTCTCGGGCGTCCCGCTTCGCGTTCTCTTCCTCCACACGACCTGGGGTTGGTCGTGGCTGGCCGCGCTCGCCGCCGCGATCGGCGCTGGCGTTGCCTTCGCGCGCATCCGGCATGGGCGCCGGCCGGGATGGGGTCTGGCCGTGGCGTCCGCACTCCTGCTGGCAGTGGCGCTTCCGCTCTCCGGGCACGCCGTCGCCGTACCGCGTGCGGTGCTCCTCACGGTCGCGCTGCACGCCGTGCATATCCTCGCCGCGGGGGGCTGGCTGGGCACCATCGTCATGCTCGTGTTCGCCGCGCTGCCCGCAGTGAAGCAGCTCGCCAACGACGCCCCTCGTTTTGCGCTCGTGGATCTTCTCGCCGTCTTTTCCCCCGTGGCGCTCGCCTGCGCATCCGTGATCGTCGCGACAGGCGTCGCCGCCGCGTGGATTCACCTGGGATCGCTGTCCACCTTGTGGACCACCGGCTATGGTCGTGTGCTCCTCATCAAGGTTGGCATTCTGCTCCTCACGCTCGCCGCTGGCGCGTACAACTGGCGCGTGGCCACGCCGCGCGTGGCCGCCGGAGCGGATGCCGCTAGCCTGCGGCGCTCGGCGAGCGCCGAGCTCGTGCTCGGCGTGTTGATCCTCGGCGCGACGGCTGTCCTGGTGGCCACGCCTCCGCCGCACGAAGCGCCGCCCGCCTCGCCGCCCGCGGCGCAAGCGGTCTCCGCCACGCGTCCGCACCACGGCGAGGCCGCCGTGTCGCCTCAGATCTCCTCTCCTCCGACGGCGAGCGGTCCAGACTAGCCGCCGAGGTCCGCCCCGCCGCCGGTACCCCGCGCGGACACGCCGCGTGCTCCGCCGCCCGTGCCCGCCGCCCGTGCCCGACGCTCGTGCGCGACGCTCGTGCGCGACGCTCGTGCGCGCTGCCGCGCCGGTCGCGAAGCGCTATGCCGATGCCGTTGGCGTGATGCACAGGCGAACGTGTGCTCCGCGCGCCGTAGCGATCCGTTCCAGGCGGCCACCCAGTTCGTTGCGAGCGATCGCCTGCGCGATCACGAGTCCTGTCCCACTCGTCGAGCTGCTGGGGAACCCAGGTCCCTCGTCCACGACGTCGAGTGTGAGCATACGCCCATCGCTCTGGATTTCGATGCGGACGGGCGCGGGGGCCGCGTGGCGGAGCGCGTTCGTCACCAGTTCGTTGAGCACGAGGGCCAGCGCACTTCCGGCGCTCGCGGGGACGGTAGCGCTGCCGCGAATGTGCACGCGTCCGCGCTCGCCGGCGGCCACCACCTCGGCCGCGCCGTGCGCCACGGAACTGGCAAGGGCGGCGACGTCCACGCGGTCGCTGCGCTCGCGCAAACAGTCCTGCAGCGCGGCCATGCTCCGCAGTCGTGTGAGTGCGGCGTCGATGGCCTCGGGAAGCGATCGCGCGGGCGTGCGTCCGCGCTCCAACACGAGCAGCGCCTGAATCGACGCCAGATTGTTCCGCACACGGTGCTGCAACTCGCGGAGCAGCCGCGCGCTCGTGGCACTGTCACGGCGGGCCTGTTCGTACAGGCGGCCGTTTTCCGCTGCGAGCTCCGCCACCTCGCGCGTGGTACGCACCAGCTCGGCTTCGGCGCGCCGGATGCGCACCAGTTCCTCGGCGCGCGCCGCCACTTCGCGCATCGCGCTGTCGGATGGAAGCCAGGCATCCGGCGCTGTCGCGTCTACCGGAGCGCGCGGCGGCCGCGGCAAGAGGACGAGCACGGGAAGGAGGGGGACGTGAAAGCGCGTCTTGATCCGCGCGCACGCGTCGAGCGCCGCGGCTCGGCGCCCGGCGATGATCACGGCGTCCGTGGTGGCATCCACCAACGCGGGGGCGTTCGCCACGTCGGCGGTGCGCACGCGATGTCCGCGGCGCGCCAGGGCGCGCCGCATCCGTGCACGGTCGCCAGTGCAGGCCACGAGAATGTGGGCCGTCGCCGCGGAGGGCCGGTGGGGCGCGGACATCGGGCGCGTTGTCGGCAGGAACCGTTCCGCCGCGACCCTCGCCGGCGCCGGTCATCGCGGCAGCCGTCGCAGCGACCATCGCGCTCACGATCGCTCCGATCGTCGCGCCCGCCAGCGGCCACCTCGCAAAATGGTCATCTCCTCGCCGCCGCTCGTGCGGAGGGTCCAGCTCTTGCAGGCAGCGTGTCTCTGCCGCGACTCACCCTCCGACGCCAGAGGCGCTTGTGACCTCACGCTCGATGCGCATCCTCATTGCGGAGGACGAGAGCGTTACCGCGCTCGGCCTCGAGCAGGATCTTCGCTCCCTCGGCCACACCGTGGTCGGCATTGCCGCTGACGGCATCACCGCCGTCTCCATGGCCGCTACACTCAGTCCGGAGCTGGTCGTGCTGGACGTCCGCATGCCGCACCTGAGCGGCATCGAAGCGGCGGAACGCATCCACAGCCAACGTGCGATCCCCATCGTGTTCGTCACCGCCTACAGCGATGCGGACACCGTGGAGCGCGCGAGTAGCGTTCCCGTCTTTCACTACCTCGTGAAGCCGGTGAGCGCCGCGCAACTCGGCGCCGCTATCGCAATCTCGGCCGCCCGACACGCGGAGTGGCTGCAGGAGCAGCAGGGGCGGCTCTCTCTCTCGCAGAAACTGGAGGACCGCAAACTGGTGGAGCGCGCCAAGGGCATCCTCATGCGGCGCGAGGGCATCAGCGAGAGCGCCGCCTATCGCTTGCTCCAGCGAACGAGTCAGAATCGCAATACGTCGATGGCCGACCTCGCGCGCAGCCTTCTGGCCGCCGAGGAGTTGGTGCAAGGCCGGCCCGCCGGCGTGCCATCGGGCAATGCGTCCCCCGGAGCGCGTCACGCCGCGGGGGCGTCGGAGCGCGGCACTGCCGGCGCCGGAGACGGGGACCCGCCGCCCGCGCCGCGTCCTCATACCCGTTCCGCGGCAACGCGCCCTCAGCCGGTGCAGCGGGAGCGAGGCGCCTCCTCGCGCTGAACCTGGCGGGAGCGACCAATCCCGACGTGCGGTGCCGTGTGCGTCGCCGCCCGATGATCCGTCGCCTTGCCGCGCGCCCCGGGGCCGGGTAGCTTCTCGCCGCCACCACACACCGGGAGACCGTGCATGACCACCGGCATCGCGCCACGCCCCGCCGTTGGGCAGTTGGCGCCTGACTTCACGCTCGACGCGACGTCCGGCACACCCGTGACGCTGTCAGCGTTCCGCGGTTCCACGCACGTGCTGCTGGCCTTCTTCCCGCTTGCCTTCACCAGCACGTGCACGGAGGAGCTGTGTGATTTCAGCGCGGACCTCGACCGCTTCACGCGCTCCGGCGCCGTGGTGCTTCCCATCAGCGTGGACTCGGTGCCCACGCTGCGTGAGTTCAAGGCGAAACACCACATGACGGTGGAATTGCTGAGTGACTTCCGCCGCGAGGTGTCCCGCGCGTACGGGGTACTGTTGCCGGATCGCTTTTTCTCCACGCGCGCGTATTTTCTGATTGACAAGAGTGGCACCATTCGCTGGATGCACGTGGAGGAGAATCCTGGGCAGAAGCGCTCCAACGACGAGGTGCTGGCCCAGATCGCCACACTTGAGTAGGGAGGCAGGTCCCCTGGCGCGCGTGTGAGGCGGCCCCGCGCCGCGGCAATGGTGCTCGCAGGAGGTTCGCGTCCCGCGTGGCGCGGGACGCGAACGCGTACGCTCACCGGCCCTTCTCCGATGCCGCCATGGGCTCGGCGGTCCGCTCCCCCTCGCCGCCTGCGCGCCCGCGCTTGGCCGAGGAGCTTCTGTTGCCAGCCTGGCCGCTCACCTGCCGCTGCTCACCGCGTCCAATCTGGATACGGCGCGGCTGCGGGAGCGCCGCCTTGGGGATCCTGATCGTCAGCACGCCGTCATGGAAGTTGGCGTCGATCTGCTCGTCATCCACGCCCTGCGGCAGTTGGAACGAGCGGGTGAACGATCCGTAGCTCCGCTCCACCAGGTGATACTGCTCGTCCTCCTTCCCCTCCTGGCGCTCGGCGTGCTTTTCCCCGCGAATCGTCAGCACGCCATTATCCACGTTCACGTGCACGTTGTCCGGGTCGGTGCCGGGCAGCTCCACGTCGAGACTCACCGCGCTGTCGTCCTCACGAACGTCTACCGCAGGCGTCCATGTGGACGTTTGGCCGCCCAGAGCGTCCTGGAATAGCCGATCCATTTCACGCCGAAGGCCGAACAGGGGTGCGAAGCTCGAGCCGAAGTACGGCGTGAGGCCGTGGCCACGATATGCCATAGAGTTCTCCTTGAGTTCAGGGTTCCATTCGTGCAGCAAGCGTGCGTGTCGGACATTCGATTCGTCTCCGCTCCGCACGCTCCCGCTGTGGGACAAGGCAACCGGCATACCGTGTTCCAATCGCCGAGTTGGCAGTGAGTTATGCCGCCGCGACAGACTGCCAGGCCGATGCTCCGCCAGCCATGCAGAGGATTCGGTCAGCTTGTCCGATCCGCGGCGCGGCTGTACCTTTGACGTATCTCCCACCAGCAGAGGGCGATTGCCGCCGCGCACGTCCACGCGCCGCGAGGTGTCGGGCGAGCCGCAGCTCGACACTCCGCAGCCCATTCTCGATGAACTTGCCGCCGTGCTGGCGCGCGCCGGCTCGGCGGTTCGCGCGGACGGTGAGCGCGCGCTCGATCGACTGCGCGCACGGTGGCCGCTCGTGCCAGGCGCAGGGACGCGGGATGAGCTGGTCGCGGAGCTCGTCGACGCGCTCCCGGTCGGCGTCTACGTCATCGATCGTGACTATCGCATCCAGCTCTGGAACCGGAAGCGCGAGACGGGCACGCAGGGACTCGCGCGACGGGATGCCCTCGGGCGCACGGTGTTCGAGGTGCTACACCGTCAGCCATCCGATCAGCTGCGCGCCGAGTTCGACGAGGTGTTTCGCACCGGGCAGATGCGGCAATACGAGGTGGAGTCTACCGCGTCCGGTGAGACGCGCTACTATCGCATCTCCAAGGTGCCCATGCGTGTCCATGGAGACGACGTAACACACGTGCTGACGCTGGGCGAGGATCTTACGGAACGGAGGCGGGCGCGCGACCGCATCGTCCAGGCGGAGAAACTCGCGGCGGTCGGGCAACTGGCGGCGGGCGTGATGCACGAGATGAACAACCCGCTCGCGACGATTGGCGCGTGTGCCGAGACGCTGGAGGGGCGTCTGGAGGGCGAGGAGCTTTCGGCGTCGGCGCGGACGGACGTGCGCGAGTATCTCCGCATTCTCGAGCATGAAGTACGGCGATGCACACGGATCGCGAGCGAGTTGCTGCATTTCAGCCGGCGCGGAGACAGCGAGCGCGTTCCCGTGGATCTTCACGCGTCGTTGGAGGAGACACTGCAGCTGCTGCGGTACCACGCACGTTTCCGCGCGGTGCGCGTCGAGCGGGACTATCAGACCGATGCGCCGCTCATGGTGCGAGGCCGTGCGGAGCATCTGGTGCAACTGTTCATGGCGTTGCTGCTCAACGGAGCCGATGCCATGCCCGAGGGCGGACGCGTGTGGGTCCGCACCACGAGCCATCCGGGGGATCCCCCCACGGCGGTGGTCGAGATACGCGACGAGGGGACGGGGATGTCCGCGGAGGAGCTGCGCAGGGTCTTTGAGCCGTTCTTCACGACGAAGCCACCGGGGCAGGGGACGGGCCTCGGTCTCTCCATCTGCTACGGCATCGCCGAAGATCATGGCGGTCGCATCGAGGTGGAGAGCATACGTGGGGTGGGGAGTACGTTCCGCGTCATTCTGCCGCAGGAGGAAGACGAATGCGCGACGATGCCCGCATCAAAGTCCTGATCGCCGAGGACGAGCCGCACCTGGCGATGCTGCTGGAAAAGTATCTCGGCGACCGTGGGCACGAGGTGACGACGCGTGCGGACGGCAGTGCCGCGCTCGACGCGCTGCGTGCCGAGTCGTTTGATGTGGCGCTGTTGGACATCGTGATGCCCGAGATGGACGGGTTGGAGGTGCTGCGCGCCATTCGCGAGGATGCTGCGCCGCCGGAGGTGATCATCATCACTGGCAACGGCACTATCGAGACGGCGATCAGCGCGATGAAGCTCGGGGCCTACGACTATCTGGCCAAGCCGTATCGCATGGCGGAGATCGACGTCCTGGTGCGCCGGGCCTGGGAAAAACGCCAGCTCGCCCGCGAGAACGCACTGCTGCAGTCGCAGCTTGAGCGGCAGGCGGAGGAGGAGCCCATCCTCACGCAGTACGCGCCGATGCAGGCGGTGCTTTCCGTGGTACAGCGCGTTGCGCCCAGCGACTCGGCGGTGTTGATCACCGGCGAGTCGGGTACCGGCAAGGAGCTCATCGCGCGTGCGCTCCATCGGTTGTCGCTGCGTGCCGCCGGTCCCTTGGTGGACGTGAACTGCGCCGCGATTGCCGAAGGTGTGGTGGAGAGCGAGTTGTTCGGGCACGAGAAGGGCGCGTTCGTCGGTGCCACGGAGCGCAAGCTCGGACTGTTCGAGTTGGCGGATGGCGGTACCGTCTTCATGGACGAGATCGGCGCGCTGGATCCGCGACTCCAAGGCAAGCTGCTGCGCGTGCTCGAGCATGGCGCCTTCTACCGCGTGGGCGGTACGCAACGTGTGGCGGTGGACGTGCGCGTGGTGGCCGCCAGCAACCGCGATCTGGCCGCGCATGTGGAGTCGGGCGAGTTCCGCGCCGATCTCTTCTATCGGGTCAACACGATCAGCATCGCGCTTCCTCCGTTGCGTGAGCGCGCGGTGGACATCCCGCTGCTGGCCACGCACTTCTTGCGGCGCTTTGCCGGGCCGCAGCCGCCCGCGTTGGCGCCGGAGGCGCTGGATGCGCTGCAGGCCTATCGCTGGCCCGGTAACGTGCGGGAGTTGCGCAACGTCATCGAACGCGCCGTGCTGTTGCGCAGCGGCGAGCAGATCACGAGCGCGGATCTCCCGCTGCAGTCCGGGCGTGGTCTGTCGGACGGCCCGCTCGTTTCCCTGGAGGAGGTGGAGCGCCAGCACATCGCCAGTGTGCTGCAGCGCGTCGGCTGGCACCAGGGACGGGCGTCGGAGATTCTCGGGATCTCCCCCAAGACGCTCTACCGCAAGATCCGCGAATATCGGATGCAGCGCCCCGTGCCGGGGAGTCCGGGGCCGCGCGAGAGCACCGCATGAAGGTCCTCGTGATCGAGGATGACCCCACGGTGGGCCATTACATCAAGCGCGGGCTCGAGGAGCAGCGCTGGGGCGTGGATCTCGTGGCCGACGGCGAGGAGGGGGAGGAGCGCGCCGACTCGGATGCCTACGATCTGGTGGTCCTCGACATGCGCCTCCCGGGCCGGTCGGGGATGGAGGTGCTGCGCAATCTGCGGGCGCGCGGGTTCCAACGCCCGGTGCTGGTGCTCACGGCGCAGGACGCGGTGGACGCCAAAGTGCAGGCGCTCCGTGCCGGCGCCGACGACTACGTCACCAAGCCGTTTGCGTTCGAGGAGTTCCTGGCGCGCGTGGAGGCGCTGAGCCGGCGCCCGCGCGCCATCACGCCGCCGGTGTACACGGTGGCGGATCTGCAGATGGATACGAGCACGCGCGCCGTGACGCGCGCCGGTCAGCCCGTGGAGCTGACGCCCAAGGAGTACACCGTGTTGGAGTACCTCATGCGCCATGCGGGGCGTGTGATGAGCCGCACGCTCATCACGGAATACGCGTGGGGATACCAATTCGATCCCGGGACGAACATCGTGGACGTCGTCATCAACCATCTGCGGAAGAAGATCGACGCCGGCCACGAGCTCAAGCTCATCCATACCGTTCGCGGTGTGGGCTACGTGGTACACGCCTGACGTGCGCCGCCGTCCGGCACCGCACCGGGTGTGCAGGACGCCGCGTGACGGGGGGCGTGGATGTCGCGGCGCCGCGTGCCGTCGTCGCCTAAGAGGTAGCGCGTGAACACCATCCGGTCGCGCCTCACCGTGGCGTTCGCCGCGTCGATGATCGGTACGCTCCTCGTCTACTCTGTGCCCCTCTTCATCGCGCGCCGGGCGGCCACGGACCGCGAATGGGCGCAGCTGGCGGCGTACGAAGCGCAGCTGGCGCTGCGCGTCATCCGGCAGACGGAGCTCGACGGGGAGCCGGTCACCGTCGTCTACGATCCCATGGTGGGCCCGGTGATCAGCCCGGCGCTGGGGAGCACGCTGGAGTCCCTGCCGGAGTTCGTGCTCGTCTTCGACACCACCGGCCGGAGCGTCTACCGCTCGGAAGCGGTCCGCAATCTGGACGTGGACGCCATGGACGCGTTGCAGCAGGCGGCGCTGCAGGTGCCGCTCGGCCGGGCGGTCGCGCTGTCGATCCATGGCGACCAGCGGCTGATCATCGCGCTCCCGCCGGCCGCGGCGGGCTCCGAAATCGCGCGCGTGGTGGTCGCGGCATCTGCCGAGCGCTCGCAGCGCGCGACGAGCGACCTGGTCGTGACCATGCTCATCGTCGCTCCCCTGCTGCTGGTCGCTTCGGTGGCGCTGGCCTACGCGATTGCGGGCCGGGCGCTGCAGCCGGTCGGACTACTCATCAACGAGGTGCAGGCCATCACCGACGGCCGGAGCTTGCACCGCCGCCTTCCGGTGCCGTCGAGCGATGACGAGATCGCGCGCCTCACGATCACCCTCAACGAGATGATGGAGCGACTGGAGCGATCCTTCTCTGCGCTCCGCCGCTTCACGGCCGACGCCAGCCACGAGCTCAAGACGCCGCTTGCCGTCCTGCGCGCCGATGTGGAGCGCGCGATGGCGCCGTCCAGCGCCGGCAGCGAGCGGCTGGTGGCGCTCGAGGAGGCGCTGCAGGAAACCGCGCGGATGGCCGACCTGGTGGAAAGTCTGCTCACGCTCGCGCGAGCCGACGAGGGGCGCTTCGACCTGCACCGCGAGCCGGTGGACCTGGTGCCGTTGGCGCACGAAATCTTCGAAACCGCGGCCATTCTCGGGGAGGCGGCGCAGCTCAGCGTCACGATGCCCCGTCTGGAACCGGCGGTGGTGCTGGGTGACCGTCCCCGCCTGCGGCAGTTGTTCCTGAACCTGGCCACGAACGCCATTAAGTACACGCCGCGCGGCGGGAGCGTGGAGATCTCGCTCACACGCAGCGACGGTCAGGCGGTGTTGTCCGTGCGGGATACGGGTGTGGGCATCGCCGCCGCCGACCTGCCGTACATTTTCGAGCGCTTTTATCGCGCGGACCGGGCGCGGTCGCGCGCGTCCGAGCGCGCCGGATTCGGGCTGGGCCTGGCGATCAGCAAGTGGATTGCCGAAGCGCACGGCGGTTCCATTGTGGCGCGATCGCGGCTGGCGCGCGGAAGCACGTTTACCGTGACGCTGCCGCTCGTTCACGAGGACGCGATCGACGCCAGCGGCGGGAGCGAGGTGCCCCAGGCTGCGGACCAGGCGCAAGAGCCCGGGCGCGCAGCGGCACCATGAACGAATGCTAACTGGCCTTTCACCATTCCTTAATCTTGCAGTCATTCCGCAGCAAGATCTCGTGCGTAGCTTCGTCTCAAGCACGGATCGTGCTTAAGGAGTGTGCCACGGGCACTTTCCCTTCTTCAGCGTGGTGACCGCCGAATGTTCGACGACCTGATCGAGTCCAAACGCAAGCGCGACCGCACCGCCGGCGAGATGGCGTTCAGCGTGATCGTTCACGTGGGGATCATCGCCCTGCTGGTGGTCGCGACCGCGAATGCGGGACAGAAGATCCACGAAAAGCAGCAGCAGGAAGATCTAAAGTTCGTGGAGGTCAAGCCCGACAAGCCGCCTCCGCCCAAGCCCGAGCCGCCACCGCCGCGGGACGTTACCGTGGCGCCTCCACCGCCCAAGGGCTACCAGACGATTACCGCTCCGATCGACATTCCAGACAAGATCCCGGATGTCGATTTGTCCAAAGCCGTCACAGACGAGGCTGACTTCAGCGGCAAGGGGGTAGCTGGTGGCGTGGCGCGGGGCGTAGAGGGGGGCACGGGGCCGGTCGACAACAACCAGACCTATTTCGAATTCCAGGTGGACAAGCCCGCGGCCGCGAAGTCGGGAAATCCCAAACCGCGATTTCCCGACATGCTGCGATCGGGCGGTATGGGCGGGAAGGTGACCATTCAGGTGGCGGTCGATACGACTGGCAGGGCGGACATGAGCACCTTCAAGGTCCTGGAGTCGTCCAGCGAACTGCTTACACGGGAGGTGAAGGCCGTGCTCCCGCAGTGGCGCTTTTTCCCCGCCGAAATCGGTACACGTAAGGTACGCATGCTCGTGAACATTCCGTTCAACTTCAATCTTAGCGGGCCGTAAGACTTTTCCCACACTCGGAGACTACCAGACATGCAGTTCTCATTCAGCGAGATCTGGCGCAGCACCACGGTGTTCGCGAAGTCGATCTGGGTCGTCCTCGCGATCATGTCGATCTTCTCGCTCACGGTCATGATTCAGAAATGGTGGCGCCTGCGGCGCGCTCGGTCCGAGACCAAGAAGTTCGCTCCCGAGTTTTCGCAGTTCCTCGAGGAGGACAACCTCACCGAGGCCATCCGGCTGGCGGAGGGCTACAAGAAGTCGCACGTAGCGCGCGTGCTCGGCGGCGCGCTGGGCGAGGTGAAGCCCCTCATCCAGGACGGCTCGGTGACCGTCTCCGACATCAATTCGGTGGAACGCGCGGTCGAGCGGAACATGCTCATCATCACGGCCGAGTTGAAGCGCGGCCTCGCCGTGCTGGCCACGATCGGAGCCACCGCGCCGTTCGTCGGTCTGCTCGGTACCGTCTTCGGCATCATCAACTCATTCACGCAGATGGCCGCCCAGTCCTCGGGTGGTGGCCTGGCCGGTATCGCCGCTGGTATCGCCGAAGCCCTCATCGCGACCGGGTTCGGTCTGCTCGTGGCCATTCCCGCCGTGTGGGCGTACAACTACTTCACCACCAAGATCGACAATCTGGTGGTCGAGATGACGGTCACGTCCAAGGAGCTCATCGACTACTTGATCAAGGGCGTCGCGGGCGAATTCGGCCGGTCGCGCTTCACGCGCGAGTTCGACACCACGGCCGGCAGCGGCCCCATGACCGGTTGAGCGGCCACGGCGTCGCGGACAGGAGGTAGACCATGGGTATGTCAGTAGGCGGGGCCAAGGGGAGGGTGAAGGCGGAGCCGAACGTGGTGCCGATGATCGACATCATGCTCGTCCTGCTCATCATCTTCATGATCGTCACTCCCGCCATTGTCGAGGGCTTCAAGGCTACGCCGCCCGAAGGGGTGAACCTCAGGGCCCACCCCAAGGACGAGGACATCGACCAGGTGCTCGGGATCGACAAGCAGGGACAGTACTTCCTGAACAAGGAGCCTATCCGCAAGGAGGATCTCCCGGCGGCGCTCGAGAACATCTACGCCAACCGCACGGTGGACCACATCCTCTACGTCAAGGCGGACAGGAACCTCGAGTACCAGAAGGTGCGTGAGGCTATGAAAGTCGCGTCCCAACATGGCGTCGTGCTCGTGGCCGCCATCACCGACCAGGAACCCGGAACCAAGTCGTCGGTGGCCGGGGATGTTCAGGACAGCCAGTAACCGCGCCCCGAACGGGGAGGAATCCGTCGTATGGCAATGAACGTTGGAAGTGACAGCGGGGGCGGGCTCACCAACGAGCCCAACGTGGTTCCCATGATCGACATTCTGCTGGTGCTGCTGATCATCTTCATGCTCATGCAGCCCACCGTGCGGAAGGCCATCGACCTGCAACTGCCGACGCCCGACAAGACGCAGACGCAGCCAAACCCGCCCAGCGATCAGATCGTCCTCGAGATCGCGGCGGACGGCAGCTACGAGATCAACAAGCAGCCGGTAGCTCAGAACGGGCTCTCGGCCAAACTGCACGAGATCTACGACCCGAGGCCGGACAAGGTCATGTTCGTCAAGGCCGACGGAAAGGTGAACTACCAGGCAGTCATTCACGCCATGGACATCGCGCGTGGATCGGGCGTCAAGGTCATCGGTATCCCGCCGGATCAGACGTCCTGACGGAGATCGCCGGCGCGAACCGCTGAACGATCAATGTGGCGGCGGGGGCCTCGGCACCCGCCGCCACATTGTTTATGACCACGGGAATTGCCGGCGTACCGTCAAGTTTCGCCCGCTTGTCGCTGGGCCCCTCGCCGCGCCCCTCCAGAACCTTTTCGCTCGCAAATCGTATTAGCTTGAGACGTGTGCCCCATCGCACGGGCATCGTGCGTGACGGGCATGCCGCTGCGCATGATTGGGAGGCGCTGCCCCGGACGAGCTACCAGGAACACGCATGGCGTTCGGAGATCACGTATACGAGGCACCCGGCCCTCGCCGGCCGCCGTATCGCCCGCCGACCGGGCTGCCAGCGGAACAGCATTCCAGATGGCCGGCGCTGCTGGCGCTGATCCTCCATGTCCTTCTCATCGCGCTGCTGCTGTCCCCGGCCGTCGCCCCCAGCTTTGCCGCCGCGATCTTTGGCGGCGCGGGTGGGCCCGGTCCTGCCGGGGGCGGAGGTGGCGGAGCCAGGGGCACGGGTGGAGTGGTGCAGGAGCGCGTCCGCTATATGTACGTCGCTCCTGCCGCACCACGAACTCCCGCTGCGCGAGAGACACCGGCGGTACAGCAGCGGCAGCCGCCCGTGCCGGTTCCGGAGCCGCTCAAGCCCACGGTGCAAGTGCCCGAGGCCGTGCCGCCTCCTGTAGACTCCACGCCCGTCGCCCCTCGGAATGACCCGCCAATCGTGCAGCCGCAGCGAATCTCGCTCGTTGCGGGCGCGGGCGGTGGGAGCGGCGCAGATGGTTCGCGCGGCAGCGGGCCGGGCACTGGCGGAGGCGTAGGGTCGGGGACGGGTGCCGGGCGCGGGTCCGGCGTTGGGCCTGGCACGGGGGGAGGCAATGCCGATGGCTACCCTCCCACGCCACGCCTCACCCTGATCCCGCCCACGCCGGTGCCGGACAGGGCGCGGGGCGCCAGGGTGGTGGCCCAGTTCACCGTCGACTCCACCGGCCGGGTTACCGACGTGGCCTTTACCCCCACGCGCGACGCGGGCTACAATCGCCGCCTCCACGACATGTTCAGCGAGATGACGTTCAATCCCGCTGTCCGCGCCGACGGTACGCCAACGGCCGCCGTCATACAGATGACGCTCACACTGCCTGGGCGCATCTAGCAGGACCGGTCCAGCGCCCTCGCTCTCCGCACGCGTTCCACTCGCTGGCGGTCGAGGTACGCCCAGCGTGCCGCGACGCCGGCATCTGGCACGCTCCTGCTTCTGCGGTTACCTTCCCGCCCGGCTATGACAGCCCGGCCACCTCGGCCGCCCGGCGCGCCCAAGCGGCGCGCCATCCCACCGCCGAGGCGCAGCGGTTTCGCGCTCTCCTGAGCCCTCCCCTCAGCCTCCCACGCGATGCCATCGCTGTTCTCTCGAAAGCCGATTAGCGCTCTTCTCGCCGAGGAAGGACACCCGAACGCGCTCAAGCGCTCGCTCGGGGCCGGCGATCTGATCATGCTCGCCATCGGCGCGGTGATCGGCGCGGGCATCTTTTCCGCCGTCGGCACCGCGGCGGCCGGGCAGGTGAACGCGGCCGGCGAGGTGGTCCGCACCGGTGCCGGTCCCGCACTGGTGCTTTCCTTCGTGCTGCTGGGCGCGGTGTGCGGCATCGTGGGACTTTGCTACGCCGAGCTCGCGGCAATGATTCCACAGGCCGGGAGCGCGTACGCGTACTCGTACGCCACGCTCGGCGAGCTCGTGGCCTGGATCATCGGCTGGGATCTCATCCTCGAGTATGCCGTCGGCAACGTGGCCGTGGCGATCTCATGGGGAGACTACTTCAACAGCTTCTTGATGGGGGCGATGGGGTGGCGAATCCCGGCGTGGCTCTCCACCGGCTATCGAACCGCTCTGCTCAGCTCCGATCCGCAGATTCACGGGCTTCTGCAGACCGCCCCACACATCGCGGGCATACCGATCGTGGTGCATGTGCCGGCGTTCACGATCGTGATGCTGATCACGTGGCTGTTGCTGGCGGGCGCACGAGAGAGCGCGCGCGCCAACAATATCCTGGTCGTGGTCAAGCTCCTGGCGCTGTCGCTGTTCGTCTTCGTCGGTCTGCGGCACATCGACACGGCCAATTACCACCCGTTCATGCCGAACGGGTTTCGTGGCATCCATCAGGGAGCGGCGATCGTCTTCTTCGCCTATATCGGATTCGACGCGATCTCTACCGCCGCTGAAGAGACAAAAAACCCCCAGCGCAACATGCCGATTGGCATTCTCGGGGGCCTGGCGATCTGTACGGTCATCTACATCATTGTCGCCGCCGTGCTCACGGGGATGGTGCCCTGGAACACGCTCGGCAACACGGCGGATCCGCTCGCGTTCGCGCTGCAGCGTGTCGGGTTGAACACCGCCAGCTGGATGCTCGCGCTCGGCGCCCTCTTTTCTACGGCGGCGGTCCTTCTGGTCTTCCAATACGGCCAGCCGCGCATCTTCTTTGCCATGGCGCGCGACGGCCTGCTGCCGCGGTGGGCCGCGAAGATTCATCCGAAGACGCGCATCCCCTACATCACCACGATCTTCACCGGCGTGTTCGTCGCCCTCTGGGCGCTCATTGGCGACGCAGCGGAGACGTTCGACCTCACGAACATCGGCACGCTCTCGGCGTTCCTGCTCGTGTGCCTGGGTGTGCTCGTGCTCCGGTTCAAGGAGCCGGATCGGCCGCGCCCGTTCCGCGTGCCGTTCGCGATTCCGCTCACCGTCATTGGCGCGTTGGCGTGCTTGTTCGTCATTGGCGGGCTGCCGCACCAGGCGTGGTATCGGTTCGCTGGCTGGCTCGTAATCGGTCTCGTGCTGTACTTCGCCTACGGCTATCGCCACTCCACGCTTCGTCGCGGGCGGCCCGCGGTCCCGCCGGAGATCGAGCCGTGAAGCTGCACACCAAGATTCTGCTTGGCCTGCTCGTTGGCGCCGGCGTCGGCTTGGGGGCCAACCTCGCGGCGGCGCAATCGGGGTGGTGGGCCGGCAAGGTGGACTGGACCAACCACTACGTCGCGGGCCCGGTCGGGCAGATCTTTCTGCGGCTGCTGATCATGATCGTCGTGCCGCTCATCTTCGCGTCGATCGCGCTCGGGGTGGCCGGCCTGGGAGACCTGCGGCGTGTGGGCCGCGTGGGTGCCAAGACGCTGCTCTATTTCGTCCTCACCACCGCGCTGTCGGCCACGGTGGGACTCACGCTCGTGCACTTCTTCCGGCCCGGCACGCGTATCACGCCGGAAGTGCGTTCGGAGCTGATGGCCAGCTATGCCACCGACGCGGCCAGCAAGGTGGAAGCGTCGCAGCACGCGAACTTCGGGGTGCAGACGATCGTCGACATCGTGACGAAAAACCCGGTCAAGTCGGCGGCCGACGGCGACTTGCTGGGCGTGATCTTTTTCAGCCTCATCTTTGGCGCCGCGCTCACGCTCATCACGGCCGAGCGCGCGCGGCCGATGCTGGCGTTTCTGGAGGGGCTGAACGACGTCGTCATCAAGGTGGTCGAGATCGCGATGAAGATCGCGCCGTACGGCGTCGCGGCGCTCATCTTCGGCGTCACGTCACGCTTTGGATTCGCGCTGGTGCAGTCGCTGCTGGTGTACATTCTGGTCGTGCTTCTGGCGCTGTTGATCCACGTGGGGGTCAACATCTCGCTCATCTTGCGGCTCCTCGTGGGGGTGTCGCCGCTGCGCTTCTTTTCGCGCATCCGTGCCGCCGTCGTGACGGCGTTCTCCACCAGCTCGAGCGCGGCCACGTTGCCCACCTCGCTCGTGTCGGCGGAGCAGAACCTGGGCGTGCCGCCGTCGGTGGCCGGGTTCGTCCTGCCGCTCGGTGCCACGATGAACATGAACGGCACGTCCATCTTCGAGGCGGTGACGATCATCTTCCTGGCGCAGGTGTTCGGCGTCTCGCTCACACTCGGCCAGCAGGTCGTGGTGGTCGTCATGACGGTGCTCACCGCCATCGGGGCCGCCGGTGTGCCGGCGGGATCGATTCCGCTCCTCATCGGCATCCTGGTGTACTTCAACGTGCCAGGCGAGGCGATTGCGCTCATCCTCGGCGTCGACCGCATTCTCGACATGTCGCGCACCACGGTGAATGTGATCGGCGATCTGGGTGCGACGGCGTTCATCGCCAAGACCGAGGGACTCTGGAACGCGTCGATGATCCCGGCGAGCGTGCCCGAGGCGGGCGACGCGGTGTTGGACAGTAGCCCGGGGTGGCCCGCGCCAGCGCCATCGGCGTCGGAGCGCACGGAGGTCTAGCGCTGCGCGCTAGACCCCGAGCAGTCGCAGCGCTGCGTGCATGGCGCCGCGTACGGGCACTACTTCCTCGGCGCGCACTTGCGCCCCGGGCACGGCGGAGCGGAGCCGACCCTCCACGCGCTTGCGCAGCGTCGAGCCTGGGCCCAGAAGGCCGCCGGCCAGCGCCACGTTGCACGCGGCGCGTTCGTCTGCAAACAGCGCCCGCGCGAGTGCGCGCACGTGGAGTATGAGCTCCTCGGCGGCGAGGCTCACGAGCGCGTTGGCGCGCAGGTCGCCGGCGTCCGCCGTGCTGAGCACCACTGGCGCCAGCCCGGCCAGGTCAGCGGTGGTGGCCTGTGCTGCCCATGCTATGAGTTCCGTCGGTTCGTTGACGCCGGCGGCCGTGAGGATGGCTCCCGTCAACGCGGTCTCTGGCTCGCGCCCGTCCGCGGCGGCCGTGACGATGGACAGCGCACGGCGGCCGATCCACGCGCCGCTCCCCTCGTCGCCGATGACCGGTCCCCATCCGCCGCACCGCGCCGGCGTGCCCGTGGGCCCACGCCCGAACGCCACCGATCCCGTTCCGGCCGTCACGAGAATGCCGGGTCCGTCCCCGAACGCGTCGTCCAGCGCGATCGCCGCATCGGCGTGTACCACCACATCCTCGGCGAGGTCGAGCGCGGCCAGCGCTTGCCAGAGGGCGTGACGCTCCGGTTCCCGCCCCACGCCCGCCACGCCCACGCACACGACCTTGGGCACGACGTGCGTCATGGCGCTCGCCGCGAGCGCATTGCGCACCGTCGCTGCAATGCTCGCAGCCGAGTGATCGGCCCCGCCCGGGCGCATGGCCGACGCGGGTCCCTCGGCCTCGCCGGTGATGTCACCACTGTCGGTGGCGACCACGGCGCGCGTGCGCGTACCGCCACCATCCACACCTACGACGATCGATGTCATTCCGGACCTGCCACCTCTGCGGAGGATTGGAGCGACGGCGGTTCCACCGTGCCGTCGTGCGGCACGGGATGGGTGAGGGATGTGATGGCGCCCACCGCGAACGTGATGAGCGTCCCCAGCAGGACGTACCATGGCCAGGCGATCATCGCGAGTCCGGAGAGGAGATCTCCGCTGGCCGGCGCGAAGGCGACGATCTGCTTCGCGAACACCACCAGCATCATCGCGGTGATCCCCACCGTCATTCCCACGATGGCGTCTCGCTGATTGGCGCGCGGCCAGAGGAGGGCGAGCGAGAACCCGCCCAGCAGACCGCCGTACGTGAACGAAGCGATCGACAGCGCGACGACGACCACCGGCGTTCCCTGCTGCCGGTAGAGCAACGCGCCGCCAATGAGCACCACCGCCCAGGCGAGTGTAAGACGGCGCGCCATGCGCAGCAGCCGCGGATCGTCGCGGGACCGACCGGTGAGCGGCAGATAGATGTCGTGCGTGCTCGCGGCGGCGAGCGAGTTGAGCGATCCCGAGATGGTGCTCATGGCCGCTGCCAGAATCGCCGCGACGACGAGCCCGGTCAACCCGGGCGGCATGGCTTCGACGATGAAGGTGGGGAAGATTGCGTCCGGTGTGGCGAACGTGCGTGCATGGTAATAGGCGAACAGGCCGGTACCGATGAGTAGGAACAGCGCGAACTGGAGAATCACCGCAACGCCGCTGCCGATGAGCGCGCGCCGCGCGTCGCGCAACGAGCTGGCCGCGAGCAGCCGTTGCACGATCAGCTGGTCGGCGCCATGGGAGGCCATCGACAGAAACGCGCCGCCCAGCAGTCCGGCGAGCAGCGTGTACGGTCGGTCCAGGGCGAGAGAGGTATCGAACAGGCGCAGCTTGCCAGCGGCGGCGGCACCGTGCAGGATCGCGCTCCAGCCTCCCGTCACTCCGCTGCCGATGAGCCACACCGCCGCCAGACCGCCCACAAGGTACACGCCCGTCTGGATCACGTCCGTCCACACCACCGCGCGCATTCCGCCGTGGTACGTATAGACGAGCGTAAGTCCGCCCAGGATGAGGATCGAGACCGGTGAGACGGCGCGGGCCGGCACGTACGTGCCCAGGATCAGGACGAGCGGGATGGCGGTGGCGAAGAGGCGCACCGAATCGCCGAACGCGCGCGTCGCCATGAAGGTCACCGAGGCGAGCCGGCGGGTCGCCAGTCCGAAGCGCCGCTCCAGGAGCGCGTATGCGGTGACGAGGTCGCCGCGCATGTAACGTGGCAGGAGGGTGAACGCGATCACGATGCGCCCGAGTAGGTAGCCGGCGGCCACCTGCAGGAACGAATGATCCGTGAGGTACGCCAGCCCCGGGATACTGATGAACGTGAGGGCGCTCGTCTCGGTGGCCACGACGGAAAAGAGGATCGCCCACCATGGGATGCTATGTCCGGCCACGAAGTAGTCGCGCGTATCGCGCTGCCGGCGTCCGAGCCACACGCCGAGCAGCGTGATGCCGGCCAGATAGGCGGCGAGGACGATCGCGTCGATCGCGGTGAAGCCGTGAGTCATCGCGAGAGAGCGAGGAAGGAGGCGTGGGTGGACACCGGCGCCGACGTGGAGCGTTGCGCGTGGCCGTGCGTTACTGGTTGTGCGCCATGGCGAGGGAGCGCGCGGCGGCCGGCATGCGACCATGGCCGCGGATGCGACAAGGCCCGCGGCTCGAGAGAGCATCGCGGGCCTGGGGCGCGACTCCGGCCACTGCGTTCGGGCCGGAGCGCTGTCACGCGCACACGATCAAGCTGTGAATGAGCTGCCGCACCCGCATCCGCCGGTGGCGTTCGGGTTCTTGAAGGTGAATCCGGAGCCCTGCATGGAGGAGACGTAGTCGATCGTTGTCCCTCCCAAGTACTGTGCGGAGAACGGGTCGACGAACACGCGCACCCCCTCCTGGTCGACGATGTAGTCGTCCTCTGCCGGCTGCTCCTCGATGAGAAGGCCGTACTTGAAGCCGCTGCACCCACCTGGTTGCACGCTCACGCGCAGCCCGCCCTGCGTTTCGGGAACGGACTCCTGCGCCATGAACTTCTTGACCTCGGCGGCAGCAACCGGGGTGAGGACAAGCGCGACGACGGGTTCCTGTGTGGTGCTCATCTGATCCTCGCTAAGATCGCCGGTTATGGTCCGTGTGGTCCGGCTAGTCTGTTGAATACTAGCTACTTAACCCTGTTCAGACAAGAAAGGTTCCGATCAGCCCTCGTGCTGCCCGCGCGCGCCACGCTCGTGAGCGGACGAATCTAGGCCGGTTCGTTCGCGACCGCGGGCGACGGATCGGCCTCGGGCGCCGGAAGGGCGGGCGGCGAGGCGTCGCGCAGGCTGCGGGAGATGAAGGCCATCGCCGCGATGGCCAGCGCCAAGAGCCCCAGCCCCACCGCCGTGTCGCCGAAGATGAGTTTCCCGATGGCGAACAGCGTGCCGTAGACGGCGACGACTCCCGCCGCCCAGTTTGCCCACGCGCGCCAGCCGCCGGCGGCTGGCTCGGCCGGCAGTCCGGCCGCGCGCGCGATCCGCGCCCACCCCGCTCCCCCTGGGCGAACGCGCCGATAGAACGCCACCAGTACCTCGTCGCGCTCGGGGCGCGTGGCAAACGTCACCGTGAGCCAGATGACCGTCGTGACCACCACCGTCACGAGCAGCACGGCGGCCTCGCCATTCGGATCGTCGGCGGCAAAGCGCGGCGCTACGGAAAAGCGGGCGACGAGATACACCACGAACGATCCCGCCATCGCGCTGATCTCGGACCACGCGTTGATGCGCCACCAGTACCAGCGGAGCATGAGCACGAGCCCGGTGCCCGCGCCCAGACCGATGAGAAAGACCCACGCCTTCTCGATGGACGTCAGTTGCCACGTGACGAGAGCCGATGCCCCGAACAACAGGACCGTCGTCAACCGCGAGGCCGCAACGTAGTGCCGCTCGCTCGCATCACGGCGGAGGAAGCGCTTGTAGAAATCGTTGACCAGATACGAAGCCCCCCAGTTGAGCTGCGTCGCCACGGTGGACATGTACGCCGCCGCGAAGCCGGCCAGCATCACGCCGCGCCAGGGCGTGGGAAGCAAATCAACGAACGCGTGCGCGTAGCCGGATTCCTTGTCCGCCAACGTGGGATAGAGCACTACCGTCGCCAGTCCGGTGAGGATCCACGGCCACGGGCGCAACGCGTAATGTGCGATCTGGAACAGCAGCGTGGCCAGCACGCCGTCGCGCTCGCTGCGCGCGGCGAAGATCCGCTGCGCCACGTATCCGCCACCGCCCGGCTCGGCGCCCGGGTACCATGTGGCCCACCATTGCACGAACAGGAACATGGACAGCGCGAAGATCGGCATCCACGCGTACGCCACGATGGAGTGTCCGGTGAGCGACACCGGCAGGACCGACAGCGCCGCGCGCTCGCTCCCGAAGTGCGCCGCCACCTGCGTCTTCAGCGCGTCGATCCCGCCCACGGCGTGCACGGAATAGATGGCCAGCACGATCACGGCCGTCATCATGATCCCGAACTGAATGAAGTCAGTCCACAGCACCGCCCACAACCCCGCGGCGACCGCGTACAGCACGGTGATCGCGAAGCAGATCGCGATCGCGTAGAGCGGGTCGATGCCCAAGCTGATCTGGAGTACCTTCACCATCGCGCGGGTCACCCACCCCAGGATGATGAGATTCATGACGAGCCCCAGGTACACCGCCCGCATGCCGCGGAGCGCCGCCGCGGGTCGGCCGGCGTAGCGGACTTCCGCCAGTTCCACGTCGGTCAGCACATGCGACCAATGCCAGAGGCGCGCGAAGAAGAACACCGTGAGGATGCCGCTCATCACGTAACTCCACCACAGCCAGTTGCCCGCCACGCCCTTGGTCGCGACGATTCCCGTCACCAGAAGCGGCGTGTCGGCGGCGAACGTGGTGGCCACCATCGAGGTCCCCAGCAGCCACCAGCTTGCGCTGCGTCCGGACACGAAGTATTCGCTCAGGCTCTCCCCGCCGCGCCGCGTGAAGTACAGGCCGATGAGGATGGTGACGAGGAAATACGCGGCGACGATCGCCCAGTCGGTGACGGTCAACGTCATGGAGAGAATTCCGGAAGAGGAGCGACGCGGTGTGGAAGAGGGGCTGCGGAGCGGTCGGGCTGTTCGAACCGCCGCGGGGCGGCGTGGTGCGGCCACACCTTGCCGGCGGCCCTGAGGGGAGCCTGAGCGGCGGAGGCGGGTACGCACGGACGCACGGCGACGTGTCCGTCGTGCGCCCATTCAATTGACGTTGGAGTCGACCACGATGCAACGCTTTCCGTACGGCTGGGCTGGCCCGTGGGTGCGCACCCTCGCGTGGGCGGCGAGCCTCCTCTGCTGCACCGGGGCGGCCGGTTCAGCCGCAAGCGACGCGTCCGCGTCACACCCAATTCGCGGAACTACGGCGGCGCGCGTGCGTCCGGGCATTACCGTGCTCGTGCGGGACAGCCTGGCGCTCCTTCGCGGCAAGCGTGTGGGACTGCTCACCAACCAGAGCGGCGTGGACGAGCACGGGCGAAGCGACATCGATCTGCTGTTCGCGCTCTCGCAGCGCGCCGGTGCGCAGGCGCCGCGGCTCGTCGCGCTGTTCTCGCCGGAGCACGGCATGCGCGGGGACCAGGATCGCTCCGACATTGCCAGCGGGCGCGACGCGCGTACCGGGCTGCCCATCTATTCGCTGTATGGCGCCACCGTGCTGCCGCCCCCGGACAGCGTGCTCGATCGGTTGGACGCGCTGGTGATCGATCTGCAGGACCTCGGCGCACGCCCGTGGACGTACGTGGCGTCCATGGTGTATGCCGTCCGCAGCGCGGCCAAGCACGCGATCCCCGTCGTTGTCCTCGATCGTCCGAACCCGATCACCGGCGATCGCGCGGAAGGCCCGGTGATCGACAGCGCGCTCACGTACGCCGGCTCGGATGCGCCCGCGCGCCGGGCCAAGCCGGTGGCGCTGTACCCGATACCGCTCCGTCACGGGCTCACCATGGGCGAGCTGGCCCGCTTCTACAATGAGCAGCTGCACCTGGGCGCCGATCTCCACGTCATACCCGCCGACGGCTGGGAGCGCGGCATGTGGTTCGATGAGACCGGGCTACCGTGGGTGCGGCCGTCTCCGAACATGCCGTCGCTCGAGAGCGCTACGCTGTATCCTGGCACGGTGATCTTCGAGGCCACGAATCTGTCGGTGGGGCGGGGCACACCGGACGCCTTTCAGCAGGTGGGTGCGCCGTGGCTGGACGCGGAGCGCGTGGTGCGCCTGATGCAATCGCGCGAGATCCCGGGTGTTCGCTTCGAGGTGGAGCGCTTTACCCCGGACCACCCCACCGACCGGAAGTTCTCCGGCCGCCCGGTGCACGGGGTGCGCATCGTGGTGACCGACCGCGGGCGTGTCCGTGTCGTTCGACTGGCCGCCACGCTGCTCTGGGCCATTGCGCGAGTGAACGGGGATTCTCTGCGCGTGAGCGCGTCACACTTCGACGAGCTGTTCGGGTGGCCCGAGGGTCGCCTGGCGCTCCTGCGCGGTGACGACCCGGACGCCGTGATGGACCGCACGCTCCCCGCCACCGTGGCGTTTCGCGAACGGACGCGCCGCTACTGGTTGTACGGACCGTCGGCGGAACGGTAATGCCGGCTCACCGCGCGGCGGCGGGCAAGCGCCGCGCGAACCCGCGGTGGACGCCGATGCACGACGCGCTCACTTGCCCAGCCAGTAGCTCGCCTTGATGAGAAAGATGTTGCGGGCCGGCGCCCGCAACAGTGCGTGCGTGTCACGGCTCAGCGAGAAATCGCCCACGGGAGCGAAGTCGCTGCGCACCTGCTGCCACACGAAGAATAAGGTGGAGCCGGCGCGGTATTCCCATCGGAGCACGGCGTTGCCGCGCAGGGAGCGGATGTTGAAATCGGGATTGCCCACCTCAAAGCAGCTCGCCGCGCCCCCCTCTCCGTCCGGGTACACCAGGAACGTGTCGCCGGCTGCGGCGGGCGTGTCGCAACTCTCACCACGGCGGACGCTGCCGCGGTCCACGCCGTAGACAGCGAAGTCCCGCGTGCCGCCGCGCGATAGCTCCTTGAGCGATGAGTAGCTGCCCGAGGCCACGAACGGTTGCGCGAAGAGCTGCAAGCTGAGCGTGGGCGTGAACGTCCAATCCACGCGCGTGTCGAGCGAGACCGTGGTCTGCCGCACGTTGGCAAAGACGAATCGCTCACCGTAGGTGGCTGCCGCGAGTGGGTCGTCGACCGTCGACACGTACTGCTCGGTGTCCAGCGAGCGGCTGATGGACGGGCCGGTGTTCACGAGCACCGAGGAGCTGGGGCGGACGCTGAGCGACACGTTGGCAAAGCGGCTCGCGCCGCCGGCGGCATCGGCGGCCGTGTTCGCGAACGCACTGGCCGAGAGCACCTTGCGCGAGTCGCTGCCGGCATTGAGCGACACGCTCCAGCTGCCTGGCACCAGCGCGAGCGGCCCGCCGCGCGTGAGTCGATCGCTGCTAAAGTCCGGCGAGATGTTCGCGCTCACGCCAGCGTACCACAGGTTGTTGAACGTGCCGTTGGCCCCAGCCCCGTATCCCTCGAAGGTGCGGTCACCCCCGAAGTTCCAGGCCAGGTTGCCGTAGCCGTAGTACGAGTAGTTGCGGAAGAGCGTTCCGGGGCGCGTGACCCGCCGGCCGAGAAACCACGACGCCGCGCGATAATCGGTGCGCGACTGGAATCCCAGATCGTTGATCTCGAATCCGGGGCTGGCCTCCTTGTAGTCCAGCGACATGTCCCAGTTGCCCGAGCGGCTGAGCGCGAGCTCGGCCATGTGGCCGGCGAGCGAGGTGCGCGATGGGTCGACGTCCACGTAGTCCGCGTCCGGGCGCTGATAATAGCGCGCGCTCGATCGCTGCGTGCTCGTGATGACGTCCGCGCTTCCCGCCACGCGGCTCCCGGCCGCGTAGCCGGTGAGCGACCATTGGCGCCGTGCCCATGTGTGTTCGAAATCGATCCCACCAAACAGCGCGCCCGACCGGAGGATGGGCGAGAACACGGGATCGGACTCCTGGCGGTTGGCGGCCGTGACCATGGCGCCGACGACGGACTGGCCGCCCCGGAGATCGCGACGCACGCGCCCCACGGCGAAATTGCTGAGCGGCTCCACCGGTGTGGTCAGCTCCGCCCCCGAGCGTGTCACCACGTGCGCCTTCTCCTCGGCAGTGAGCGCATCGAGCATCCCAATCGTCCACGGGCCCACCTTTCCGCTCACCTTGGACGCGCCGAGAATGGTGGTCTGGTCGGGGGCATCCACGAACGCCGCGTCGGCCGTGGCCGCCGAGCGCTCGGGCGCCCGCCCAATGCGGCGTGTGTAGAAGAACTGCTGGAAGTTGTAGTTGTTGTTGGTGCGGACGCTTCCAAAGTTGAAGATGTCCGCGCCCTCGAGAAAGAACGGGCGCTTTTCCGGAAAGAACGTCTCGAACGCGCTGAGATTGACCACCGCCGGATCCACCTCCACCTGGCCAAAGTCGGGGTTCACCGTGGCCGTGAGGGTGAGGCCGGCGGGAAGTCCGTACTTCAGGTCCGCGCCCACGCTGGCGGAGAGATCGTTGGGATGGAAGAACGGGTTGCTGGCCGATCCGGGCGCGCGGGTGAGCGATGTGCTCACGTAGGGTTGCACCTCCAGGCGTGCGGGCACACGGAGGTCGGTGAGGCCCACCAGCCGGCCGAAGGACGACACGAAGCCGCCGTCATTCTGCGTCCACGGCGTCCACACGTCGCGCTCCTGGTTGCGCGCGATGTCCCGATGAATGCCGAGCCCCCACACGCGCTCGGTCCCCGGTTCCACCGCGCCGAAGCGCAGTTGCGAGAGCGGGATGCGATATTCCGCCGTCCAACCGCTATCGTCCACACTGGTGGCGGCTTGCCAGACCGCGTCCCAAGATACGTCCTCGTTCACGTCGTTGGAGTGCATGGCGTCCTTCATCACGCCGCGCGGATTCACCGTGAACCGGAACGCGGTGCGCCGGTCGTGATAGCTGTCGATCATGACGTGCACCCAGTCGGAGTAGATCCCTCCCGCGTCGCGGCGGGCAAGCTGGGCCGCGATGGAATCCGGGTGCGTGTCGTACAGCCGGACGCCCACGTAGAGCGCGTCGTCGTCAAATAGGATGTGGGCCACCGTGCGCTGAGTGGCGGGCTGCCCCGGGTTGGGAAATCCCTGCGTGAATCCCGTGGCAGAGTCGGCCGTCGTCCACGCGCGCTCGTCCAGGTGACCGTCAATGGAGATCGCGCCGGAGAGGCGCGCCGCCGTGAGCTGCTTGACCGCCGCCACGGTGCGCGCCGGCGCGGCGGGGCCGGCCGGGTGCGATGGGCCCGAGGTCTGCGCCGCGCCGGCGTGGGCGGCGAGCAGCCCAGCGATGATGATGGACTTCCGCATGAGCTCTCCGTACCGATGGCCGATGTGCGTTGGACACGGGAACGTGCGCCCGGGTTGCGTGGCTGCTCTCTACGGCTGCCCGGGACCGCCGGTTTCGCCCTCACAACCCGGAGCGGCGGCATTCCGTCACGCTCCCCGGCGCGGGGAGGGGCCGGGCGCGACGTGGGTTGCGCTGTGCACGGCTATTGCACAGCGTCCCAGCGCTGGCGGTGCATTGCCGAGCGCGAACGCCGGCCGAGGCATCTCGGGCTGGCAGGCGCGCGACCATTCAGAAAGGAGGACGCGAGCGATGAAGCCGATGATGGTGCTGGTGGTGGCAGTCCTGCTGGCCGCGTGCGGGTCACGCCGAGTGGAGGTGGAGACCAACCCCACTCCAGCCACCGAGGTCTCACTCCACGTGACCAATTCGCTGGCACAGGCGATCAACGTGTACGTGGTCTCGGCGGGCAACGAGATCTTTCTCGGGCAGGTGGAGGCCAACAGCACGCAGCAGATCCCGGTGCGGGGCGTCGCGGCCGGCTCCATGGTGACGCTGCGCGCGGTGACGACCGACGGCTCCCGCCGCTACGAGCGGCAAGACGTGACGCTCACCGGGCAGTTCGACTGGCGAGTGCCCTGACGGATTGCTCCTCGTTCGGAGGCGGACTATCTTATCGCCGGGCCGGAGCGGTGCTTCGGCCCGGTTGCCATCCTGCCATGCGAACGTGCCGTCTGGCCGCGTGTGCGCGCCGTGACGACGTGGTCGGCCGCGGCGCTGCGCCCTCGCGGTGCACCGGCGCCGCCGCGCGCGCGGCGTATCGGCCAAGCAGCCGGATGGCCGAATCCCAAGGAGATCAACTCGTGCAGGGTTCGTCCACGGCCGGATCCCGGCCTGCTCCACGGCCGGCCGCGGGCCGGCTCGGCATTCTCACGCCAGGCCTCGGCGCGGTCGCCACCACCTTCATGGCGGGGGTCGAGAGTATCCGCCGTGGCCTCAGCGCACCGATTGGGTCGCTGACGCAGATGGCCACCATCCGTCTGGGGAAACGCACGGAGAACCGCGCCCCTCGCATCCGCGACTTCGTCCCGCTCGCCGGACTGGGCGATCTGGTGTTTGGCGCGTGGGATCCGATCCCGGACGATGCGCTGACCGCCGCGCGGAAAGCCGGCGTCCTGGAAGCGCGGCACCTCGATCCGATCGCCGATTTCCTCTCGGGCATCGCGCCCATGCCCGCGGTGTTCGACCAGCACTACGTCACCCGGCTTTCGGGCACCAATGTCAAGAAAGGGAAGACCAAACGCGATCTGGCGGAGCAACTGCGGCAGGACATTCGCGATTTCCGGGCGCGCCATCACTGCGATCGCCTGGTAATGGTGTGGTGCGCCTCCACCGAGATCTTCATCAAGGCGGGGCCGCAGCATGCCACGCTGGAGCAGTTCGAGAAAGCCATGGAGCGCAACGATGAGGCCATCGCTCCCTCCATGCTCTACGCCTACGCCGCGCTCATGGAGGGCGTCCCGTTCGCCAACGGCGCGCCCAATCTGACCGTCGATACGCCGGCACTCAATCAACTCGCGCTGGAACGCGGACTGCCGGTCGCCGGCAAGGATTTCAAGACCGGCCAAACGTGGATGAAGACCGTCATCGCCCCCGGGCTCAAGGCGCGCATGCTGGGCCTGGCCGGATGGTACTCCACCAACATCCTGGGCAATCGCGACGGCGAGGTGCTCGACGATCCCGCCTCGTTCAAGACCAAGGAAGAGTCCAAGCTGAGCGTGCTGCACACCATCCTGCAGCCAGAGCAATATCCCGCGCTGTACGAGGGCTTCTCGCACGTGGTGCGGATCAACTACTATCCGCCGCGCGGCGACAACAAGGAAGGGTGGGACAACATCGACATCGTGGGCTGGATGGGCTATCCGATGCAGATCAAGGTGAACTTCCTCTGCCGCGATTCCATTCTCGCCGCGCCCATCGTGCTCGATCTCGCCCTGTTCATGGACTTCGCGCAGCGGGCCGGGATGAAGGGCATTCAGGAGTGGCTGTCGTTCTACTTCAAGAGCCCCATGGCGGCCCCGGGTTTGCAGCCGGAACATGATCTGTTCATCCAGCAGACGAAGCTCAAGAACACACTCCGCCACATCATGGGGGAGGAGCAGATCACGCATCTCGGCCTCGAGTACTACGCAACATGAAGCTCGCCCGTCGCACCGCTGCCATTGCCGGGGCGGCGCTGGCGGCCGCGTGCGGCCCCGCCAGCAATCAGCCACCCGGGCTCCGGCTCATCTCGCCCACGTACGGCTACACCGTCAGCTCGCAGCCGGCGCCGCCACACGCGCGTGAGCCGGTGGTCTACAAGGTCGTCATTCGCGATCGTAAGTCAGGACAACCGGTCGAGGGCGGCGAAGGACGGATCTTCGCACAATCGCGCCAAGGGCCGCGCACGTGGGACGGCTTTCGCACCGGCCCGGAAGTGGGGACGTATTACGGCAGGCTCAACTTCGTGACGTCCGGAAGCTGGGCGGTCGCCATTCAGTTTCGCAGCGACTCCACGCAGCCGCTCGAGCGGGTGGACTGGATGCAGGACGTTTTCGCGGAGCGCGAGGCACCAGGCGAGTCCATCGCCGTGCCGACCTCCGATTCGGTGGCCCCCGCGCCGCCCGACACGGGCCGCTGACCTCGCCATGCGTCACTTTCATCGCACGCACCTGCCGCCCGACGATGTTCTGGCCGTCGCGGATGAGTTCTTCCCGACGATCGGCCTCGCGCGGCAGGGTACCGAACTTCGATCGCGAGCCTTCACCGGAGCGCTCGGCTCCTTGCGTCTCCTGGTGCGGCCGGAGGGCGGGCACTACACGTTCATCGAGGCCGAAACGGATCAGGTGGGAGAAAGCCGGCTCGACCGGAATGTGAAGCGGTTCTTCGTGCGGGTGCACCGTCGGGCAGACCCCAGCCACGTGCTCCGCGCCGCGTATTGATGCCCCGCCAGACGCGCCGTCGGTCGCCCTCCCGTTCCCGATCCGCCGCGCCCCGGCGCGGTGCGGGCGAGGGCGAACGTCCGTCTCGTTTGCTGAGCGAGGAGCAGCGGCTCGAGCTGTACTATTTCATGCGCCTCACCCGCTCGCTCGAGGAGCGGTTGGTCAACCTCTATCGGCAGACCAAGGTGGTGGGCGGCCTGTTCCGCTCTCTTGGGCAGGAAGCCGATGCAGTGGGGAGCGCGTACGCCCTCGATCGCGCACGGGGCGACATTCTCTCTCCCCTCATTCGGAATCTGGGCTCCATGCTGGTGCAGGGCGCCACCCCGCTGGAGATCCTGCGTCAGTACATGGCGCGCGGCGACGCCCCCACGCGCGGACGCGAGCTCAACATCCATTTCGGCGATCTCGAACGGGGGTTCATCGGTCAGATCTCTCATCTGGGCGACATGGTTCCGGTGATGGCCGGCGTCACGCTCAGCTTCAAGATACGCGGCGAAGCACGCGTGGGGCTCGTGTACGTTGGCGATGGGGCCACGTCCACCGGTGCCTTCCACGAGGGGTTGAACCTGGCCGCCGTGCAGCATCTGCCGCTGGTCGTGATCATCGAGAACAACGGGTATGCGTATTCCACACCCGTTGCCACGCAGACGGCCGTCGGCGAGCTAGCGGAGAAAGCGCTCGCCTACGGCATACCGGGGCAACGCGCCGATGGCAACGACGTGTTGGCGGTGTACGATGTGACGCGCCGCGCGGTCGATCGCGCGCGCCGCGGCGAGGGCGTCACGCTCATCGAGCTCGTGACGTATCGCCGCAAGGGGCACGCGGAGCACGACAATCAGTCGTACGTTCCGGCCGGCGAGATCGCCCGCTGGGAAACGGAGAACGACCCCATCGATCGCTACGTGCGGGTGCTCCACGACGAGTATCATGTGTGGCCCGATGCGCTTCGCGCCATCGATGCGCGTGTCGGCAGCGAGCTCGACCAGGCCGTGGCGGCCGCCGAGGCGTCGCCCATGCCGGATCCGGCCGGCGTGCTGGTGGACGTGTACGGTGCGCCGCCGGCGAGCGGCACGTCGTCGCCGCGCGCGGCGCGCTGAGCGCGCGAGTCAGGGGGGAGCGTCATGGCCGAGACCACGTTTTTGGAGGCGATCCGTCAGGCGCTGTTCGAGGAGATGGCGCGCGACGAACGCGTCTTCTGCCTGGGCGAGGACATCGGCGTCTATGGCGGCGCGTTCAAGGTGACGGAGGGGCTGCTCGAGCGCTTCGGCGCCTCACGCGTGATCGACACGCCCATCTCGGAAGCGGCCATCGTGGGGGCCGCCGCGGGGGCGGCGCACATGGGGCTGCGTCCGGTGTGCGAGATGCAGTTCATCGATTTCATCTCGTGCGCGTACGATATCCTCACCAACTACGTCGCCACCGCCCGCTACCGCGCCGGCCTGCCGTGCCCGCTCGTGGTGCGCGGTCCGAGTGGCGGATACGTGCGCGGTGGACCGTTCCACTCGCAGAATCCCGAAGCGGCGTTTCTTCACACGCCGGGGCTCACGATCGTGTATCCGTCCACGCCCGCGGACGCCAAGGGGCTGCTCAAGTCGGCGATTCGCGGCGACGATCCCGTCCTCTTCTTCGAGCACAAGTACCTGTACCGCCGTATCAAGGAGGAGCTGCCGGAGGACGACGTGGTCGTCCCCATCGGCAAGGCGAGACTCACGCGTGAGGGCACGGACGTGTCGGTGATCACGTACGCGGCCACGGTGTGGAAGGCGCTCGAGGCGGCCGAGCAGCTCGAGCGCGAGGATGGGCTGTCGCTGGAGGTGCTCGATCTGCGCACCCTGCTGCCGATGGACGATGCTGCCATCGTTGCCACCGTCCGCAAGACGAACCGCGCGTTGATCGTGCACGAGGACACGCGCACCGGTGGAGTGGCTGGCGAGATCACCGCGCGCATTACCGAGCAGGCGTTCGAGTGGCTGGACGCGCCCGTCATGCGCGTGACCGCGGCGGATGTGCCGCTGCCCTACTCACCGCCGCTGGAAGACGCCGTCCTGCCGCAGACCAGCGATATCGTGACGGCCGTGCGGCGGCTGGCCGCGTACTGAGGCGCGGGATGGCGGATCCACCGCGGCACCATGAAGCCACAGCGGGCGAACGGCGCGATCCCGCGTCCGGCGGCAGGCGTCCGCCGGTGCCGCGGCAGGACGCGCGTCCCACGCGTTTCGCCGGCCTGGGTTGCCTGCTGACCGTGGCGGGGTTCTTCGGTGGCGGCATGATTGCGGTGCTGGTGGCGAAGGCCGTGGGTTGGGTACGACAGTGCACGCCGCCCGAAGGGCTTCCGGCGTGCAATACTTTCGAGTATCTCCTCACTGGAGCGGTCATCGGAATGGTGCTGCTCCCGAGCATTGCCTTTTGGCGCCTGCGGCGTGCGGCGGCGGCGCGCAACCAAACGACGGAGTGATCGGTGGCTCGCGTTGATGTGATCATGCCCCAGATGGGCGAATCGATTGCCGAGGGAACGGTCTCGCGGTGGTTGAAGAAGGTTGGCGACGAGGTGAAGCGGGACGAGCCGATCTTCGAGATCTCGACCGACAAGGTGGATGCCGAGATTCCCGCGCCCGCGGCCGGTGTGCTGGCGGAAGTTCTCGTGCACGAAGGGGAAACGGTGGCGGTGCAGACGGTCGTCGCCCGGTTGGAGACGGAAAAGGGAGCGGCCGTGGAGGCCGCCCCGACCTCCGCCGGCGGACCGGATGCGGCCGCGCCGCCCCGGGGAGAGGCGGCTCCGGCTGGGTCCGGCGCTGGTTCTTCCGCGGCATCGCCCGCCGCACCGGCTGTGGCCGCGCGACCGGCCGGCGCGGGCGCCACGGCTGCGTCTCCCGGCGGTGGCGGTGCGGGCGCCGTTCCCGTGCGCGGCGGCACGCCGCCCCGTGGGAACGGCGGCGTGAGCTTCGAGGAGCGCGTCCGAACCCGGTCCTCGCCCCTCGTGCGGAAGATCGCCGCCGAGCACGGCATCGAGCTCTCCGGGATGCAAGGCTCGGGCGTGGCCGGACGGGTGACCAAGCGCGACATCCTGGCCGTCATCGAGTCGGGAGCCCCGGCAGCGGCGCGTGCGTCGATGCACGCGCCCGCCGGTGCCGCGGCCGTGGAGCACGCGCCCGTGCCAGAGCCGTGGCCCGGCGACGTGGTGGAACCCATGTCCGTGATGCGACAGCGCATCAGCGAGCACATGGTCGCCTCGCGGCGCACATCGGCACATGTCACGTCGTTCATGGAGATCGACTTCACGCGCGTGGCGCGCCTGCGCGCGGAGCACCGCCGGGCGTTCCAGGAGGCGAGCGGGCTCAAGCTCACCTACATGCCGTTCATCTTGAAGGCGGTGGTGGACGGGCTGAAGGCCTTCCCGATCGTGAATACGTCGGTGGCGGGGACGCATGTGATCTTCCGCAAGCAGATCAATATCGGTGTCGCCGTCGCCCTTGACTGGGGACTCATCGTCCCGGTCGTGCGGCACGCGGATGATCTCTCGCTCACCGGACTCGCACGCACGCTGCACGATCTCGCCACGCGCGCGCGCGCCAAGAAGCTGTCGCCGGAGGAGGTGCAGGGAGGCACCTTCACCATCACCAATCCCGGCGTCTTCGGATCCCTAATGGGAACGCCCATCATCAGCCAGCCGCAGGTCGCCATCTTGGGGGTCGGCACGATCGAGAAGCGTCCGAAGGTCATCACCGGTGTGGATGGCGAGGATACGATTGCCATCCGCACGATGTCTTTCTTTTCCATCTCGTTCGACCACCGGCTGATCGACGGGGCCGTGGCCGACCAGTTCTTGGCCCACATCAAGAAGACGATCGAGGCCTTTCCCGAGGCGGCGCTCTGACCGTGCCACGCGTTCTCAACATCCGACGCTATGCCGTGCCGGCTGGCGACCGCAAGAAGTATCTCGACCGCGCGCGCGCTGCCCGTGCGCATTTCTCCAACAACGGGTGCCGCTTCTGGCTCTTCGAGGAGATCGATCTGCCGGGAGCGTTTCTCGAGTTCGTGGAAGCCGACGACGCGAAGACGCTCGAGCGGGCGGCGAGCGACTCCCCCGTGCAGGAGGCGCAGGCAGTGCGGTTGTATCAAGAGGTCGACCTCACGTGATCCAGCGTCCCGTTCGTGGGCCCGCGTTGTGCCGGCGCGCCTGGACCGCCGGGCAGGTGTTTACCAGCATGAGAGCAGGGACATGCCGACGCGATCGATCCTCGTAGACGGACGCCGCTGGGTGGTGCGCGCCAGCGGCCGCGTGACCCAGTACGACCGGGATGAATTCTCCCTTCTTTTCGTGCACGACGACGGGGAGCAGCGCGAGGTGCGCGTCACGCGCTACTCGCCCATGGGCGCGCGCTGGCGCGACCAATCGCTGGCCGAACATACCGACGACGACCTGCGTCGGCTGTTCGAGATGTCGCAGCCGGCGGCCACGTCGCCCGAGGCGGGCTACTCGTCGTGACCACCCCACCGCCGCGGGGCGGCGCACCGGCTGAACGATACGTAGACCTACAGATGCACTCCAATGCATCCGATGGCGCCCTGTCGCCTACCGCCGTGGTGGACGCGGCCCGCAAGGCGGGCCTCGTAGCCATGGCCCTCACCGATCACGACACCGTGGCAGGGCTGCCGGAGGCGACCGCCGCGGGCGAACGGTTGGGGCTGCGTGTGGTCGCCGGCGTGGAGCTCAGCGCGGTGGAGCAGACGCGCGAGATCCACGTGCTGGGACTGCACCTCACTCGGCTGGGAGAGATCGAGCGCGAACTGCTTGCGTTGCGAGACGAACGCCGGGCGCGCGCCGAGCGAATCGTGACCCGGCTGAACGAGCTGGGTGTGGCGATCACGATGGCCGACGTGCTGCACCAGGCACAGAAGGGCGCGATCGGCCGGCCACATATCGCGCGCGCGATGGTGACCCGTGGCACGGTGGCCGACACGCGCCACGCGTTCGACCGCTTCCTGGGGAGCGGGCGCCCCGCTTTCGTTCCCAAGCGTGCGCTCACCGTGCGCGAGAGCATCGCGCTGATCCACCGCGGCGGTGGGTTGGCCGTGTGGGCCCATCCGGGTGGAGAGGGAACACCCTCGCGCATCGCCGCCATGCGGGCGCACGGCCTCGACGGAGTGGAGGTGCTGCATCCTGGCCACGCGCCTGCCGATGTCGCGCGGATCGCCGCGGCGGTCGAGCGCTCCGATCTGGTGCCCAGCGGCGGCTCGGATTGGCATGGGCTGCCCGATGCGAGGCGGACCATTGGGTGCATGCGCGTGCCCGCCGAGTGGCTGGAGCGACAGGACCTTCGTGCGCGCGAGCGCCTAGCGCGCGAGCGTGTCGCGTGACCGACGACACGTTGCTGCGCGTGGGGCAGATCGCGCCATCGTTCCGGGCGCCCGCCGATGACGGGCACGTGTACGCGCTGGACGAGCTCTTGTCGCGCGGCCATGTGGCGCTGTTCTTCTACCCGGGAAACAACACCCCGGGTTGAAACCGCCAACTCTCCGCCGTGCGCGATGAGCTGACGATGTTGCAACAGGCCGAGATTCAGCCGCTGGGGGTGAACCCGGCGAGCGTGGAGAGTCATGCGCGCTACGCCGCCCGGTTCGCGTTCGGCTTCCCGCTGCTGAGCGATGCCGATCGCGAGATCACCCGTGCGTATGGCGCTCTCAAGTGGAACGGCCTCCGCGTTCAGCGCACCGTCTACGTGGTCCGTCGCGACGGAACCATCGCTTTCGCCGCCCGTGGTGCACCGCCCCCCTCGGAGCTGATCGCCGCAGTGCGGTCCTAGGCCTGCCATGACCGATGTCCCTTTCGTGCCGCGGCGTGCGCTCGTCACCGGGGCCGGGCGCCGCGTGGGACGTGCCATCGCGCTGGCGCTCGCCGAGCGCGGGATGCGCGTCGGCGTCCATTATCACGCGTCGGAAGAGGGTGCGCGCGAGACGGCGCGCGGCGTGAGCGACCGTGGAGGCGAGCCCGTCCTGTTCCACGCCGATCTTCGTGGCCCCGCCGCTCCCGACACCCTGGTTGCCGACGCCGTACGCGCCATGGGTGGTCTGGACGTCCTGATCAATTCGGCGGCCGTGATGCGGCGGACGCCGCTCGACAGCGTCACTCCCACGGAGTGGGACGAGATCATGGCCATCAACCTGCGGGCGGCTTTCTTCTGCGCCCGTGCCGCGGGCGTCGAGATGACGCGCGCCGAGGCCAGCGGCGGGGTGATCATCAATATCGCCGACCTGGCCGGCCTCGAGAGCTGGCCGGCATACATTCCGCACGGGATCTCCAAGGCCGGCGTGATTCACATGACGCGCGCATTGGCGCGGACACTCGCTCCGCGCGTGCGCGTCAATGCCATCGCTCCCGGCGCCGTGTTGCTTCCAGAGCAGTGGAGCGCGCGCGACGCCGAGCGCTTGATCGCCACCACCCCATTGCAGCGGATCGGCGCGCCCGAGGATGTGACGCGCGCGGTGCTGTACCTCCTCGACGCCGACTACGTTACGGGGGAGGTCGCCCTCGTCGACGGCGGCCGCCACATCCAATGAGCGCGCCCTTGGCGTGGGGCACCGAAGGGTGGGCGGCGGCGTTCACCCTCGGGAACGGCGCCGCCATGGCGAGCGGCGCGTCTCGGGACTACGATTCCAAGACGGCACCACACCGGACGACTGTCATGACCGCACCACAGACCGAGAAAATCGTCATCATCGGATCCGGACCGGCGGCGTGGACCGCCGCCATCTACGCGGCGCGCGCGAATCTCGAGCCGGTGGTGTTCGAAGGGGAACCGATGGGTACCATGCTGCCCGGCGGGCAGTTGATGACGACCACCGATGTCGAAAATTTCCCCGGATTTCCCGAAGGCGTCACCGGGCCGGAGCTCGTCGAGCGGATCAAGCAGCAGGCGCTGCGGTTCGGGACGCGCGCGATGTTCGAGCAGGTCGAGCGGGTGGAGCTGGGAAGTCATCCGTTCATACTCTATCCCAGCGGGAGCGATCCCGTGCAGGCGCTCACTGTCGTGGTGGCCACGGGCGCCAACGCCAAGTGGCTGGGCGTACCCAACGAAGAGCGGCTGGCCAGCCGCGGCGGCGGTGTGTCGGCATGCGCCGTATGCAATGCCGCGCTGCCCATCTATCGCGGTCAGGTGCTGGCAGTCGTCGGGGGTGGGGACACGGCCATGGAAGAGGCCCTCTATACCACCAAGTTCGCACGCGAAACCGTCATCATCCACCGCCGCGATGCGTTTCGCGCGTCGCGCATCATGGCGGAGCGCGTGCGCGGGCATCCCAAGATTCGCGTCCTGTGGAATTCGCGGGTCGTCGACATCCTGGGTGACGACCACATCACCGGGCTCCGCCTCGAGGATACCGTGAGCGGAGCGCAGAGCGAACGCGCCGTCGGAGGACTGTTCGTCGCGATCGGGCACCACCCCAACACCGAATTTCTGGACGGACAGCTCGAGCGGACGCCGTCGGGCTACCTGCACGTCCACCCGTGGCGGACCGCCACGAGCGTGCCGGGCGTGTTCGCCGCTGGCGACGTGATGGACGACTTCTACCGGCAGGCGATCACCGCCGCTGGCACCGGGTGCATGGCCGCGCTCGAGGCCGAGCGCTGGCTCGCTCACCACGGACTGGGGGAATCGCCCGTGCTCGAGACCGCTGAAGCACCAGTGTCCGAAACGTGAGCACCGGTCCCGGCTCCGCGCCATCGGTCAAGGTCGAGACGTTCGCCGTCGGTGCCTTCCAGGAGAACTGCCACCTGCTGGTGGAGGAACACACCGGGACCGCCGTGCTGGTTGACCCCGGGGCAGAGCCGGAACGGCTGCTCGCCGCGGTACGGTCGACGGGCGCGAGGCTCCAGGCCATCTGGCTCACGCACGCGCACGTAGACCATGTGGGTGCGATCGCGGCAATCGTGGCCCAGACCCCCGTTCCCGTCTACCTGCATCCGCTCGACCGGCCCCTCTACGACCGCGCCGCGGAGATGGGCGCGCTGTTCGGGTTGCGCATCGACCCCCCGCCCGCCGCGACATCCGCGCTCGCGGAAGGAGACACCGTGCAGGTGGGGACCGCCCAGTTCCACGTGATGCACACGCCGGGGCACGCGCCCGGGCACGTGGTCATCTACGGGCATGGACTCGCGCTCGTGGGCGACTGTCTGTTTGCCGGCTCGGTGGGCCGCGTCGATCTCCCGCTTGCTGATGCGAGCGCGCTCGAGCGCTCCTTGCAACGCATTGCGTCGCTCCCCGAGACGACACGCGTCCTTGCTGGACACGGTCCGGAGACCACGATCGGTCGGGAACGCGCGTCGAATCCCTTTCTCACCGGCGAGCTCCGCCTCACGCGTGCCGGATGAGACGCGTGTCGCCGCCCGCTGCCGTGGAGCGCCTGAGCCGATGAGCGACGGACCGTCTCGCGCCTCATGGGACCGGCTCGGCCTTGTCCTGCTGGCCGGTTGGTTGGGAGCGGCGCTCTTCTTCTCGGCCGTGCTGGCGCCGAGGGCCTTCGGCGTCCTTCCTTCGCGCGCGGACGCGGCCTCGGTCGTGGGCAGCACGTTGCCAGCCGTGCTCATCGCGGGAATGCTCATCGCCGGGCTCACGGTGGCGATCTGGAGTCGCGCTCGTGCCGGTTGGGTGATGACGGCGGGCGCCGGCAGCATCGCCCTCGCGACGGCGGTCGCGCAGTTCGTCGTCAACCCGCGGATCGCACGGCTGCTGGCCGCGATCGGTGGCGCCGTCGATGCGCTCCCCGTTGGCGATCCCCGGCGCGCCAGCTTTGCGCGGCTGCACCTGTACTCCGTGCTCCTCCTCGGAACGGCTATGCTCGCCGCGGTCGTCACACTGGGAGCTGGGGTGCGCGGACGTCGCCAACCGAGGGCCAACGCTTCGCTTCCAGCCGGCGATGCGGAGAGATGGAGCACGAGGGCGCAGCAACGAAGTCGCGCCAAGACAACCGGGACGGACACGCCAGGAGGAGTGGCATGAGCAACGAGGAGCGGGAACCGTATGCGCGGCTGCCGTATATCGAGTCCGAGAGCGTGCGGGACCTCTTCGAACGGTTTCGCCGACGTCGCGGCGTTGTACCCAATCTCTTCCGGGTGGTGAGCCACCGTCCCCCCATTGCCGACGTGCTTGCCTCCGCGCTCGAGGTCATCATGGGTCCGGGGGAGGTGGATCAGCGGCTGAAGGAGCTGCTGGCGGTGCGCGTCTCGCGCCTCAACGGGTGCGAGTATTGACTGGCATCGCACACCGTCTTGGCAAGACGGCTGGGAGCAACGGAAGAGGATCTCGCGCGCGTCGCGACGGGTGCGCTCGACGGCTTTGACCCCGCCTGGCGCGCTGCATTCGCGGCGGCCGCGGCCATCACGCGCGAGGGTGGGATGTTGTCGGACGCCTGCTTTGCGGACCTGTCGGAGGCGTGGTCCGCGGCTCAGATTGTTGAGATCGTGTCCGTCGTTGCATTATTCAACCTCTTCAACCGGCTCGCCATCTCATTGGAGGTGCCGGTCACCGGATCAGTCCTTCGTCACGGGGTACCGCAATGACCAGATTCGTTAGGGCCGCTGGACTTGTCGGGGCATTGAGCCTCGCCCTCGTTGCCGGTTGCACGGAAACCACGGCCCCGACGCTGCACGATGTCGGGTTCCTCACCATCCTCACGCAATCGGACGGGAGCGGCGGCTACAACGCCGCGCTGGACGGCGTTTTCCTGCGCGCCGTGAACGTCCAGGTTCCGGACAGCAAGTCGAGGCTCGATGGTTGTACGTTCGTGAGCAATCCGCCGGATGCGACTGACGGTGCGGTGCCGTCGAGTCTTGCCGGCGATTCGATATTGGTGGAGTTGGTGGAGGGAGGCTCGCCAGTGGACACGACGGTGCTCCGCGCCAGCCAGACGCTCCACTACGTCGCGCCGGCGCCTGTCCCGTTTAACCCGGGCGTGACGAGATTCGCCGTCACCATTCCCGGAGACGACGCGGGATTCCCGGCCGCGAGCGCTACCACGCTCACGGTCCCTCCGCTCGCGACGATCACCGACATTCCGGCATCCCCCGCCGAGGGTGACGATATCCCGGTCGCTTGGAGCCCGGCAGGCGACGACAGCACGCACATCCAGCTCACGATGAAATTCGCTACGATCGACGGTGGTGAACAGAACACGGAAATCTCCTGTTCGTTTCTGGACGACGGAGCGTCGGTGATCCCGTCGACCGTGCTGGGGCGCTGGTCCTCGGCTTTCAATCGCACGATCGCGATGACGAGATTCCGTACGCACACGGTCGCTGTGGGGCAGGCGGGGCTGCAAATGCTCACGCGCTTCGATACCACGCTCACCGCGTCGACCGCCCCATGAGCCTAGGCACCCGACGCACGGAAGGAAGGGCCGCCGTGCGATCTCGCGCATGCGGCCGGGCCAATGAGTGAGGCGGTGCGACTCGAGCGCGATCCGTTGGGCGAGTTGGCGGTGCCGTTGGGGGCGCTGTTCGGGATCCAGACGATGCGGGCGTTGCAGAATTTTCCCATCAGTGGCCTCCGACCGCTCCCGCCGTTCGTGACGGCCACGGTGCAGATCAAGCGCGCCGCGGCCCTGACGCATCGAGACACGGGGCGATTGGACGCTCGCCTGGCCGACGCGATTATTGCGGCCGCTGACGAGGTGTTGGCCGGCAAGTACCGGGACCAGTTCGTGGTGGATGTCTATCAGGCGGGCGCGGGAACGTCGCACAACATGAACGTGAACGAGGTGCTCGCCAACAGGGCCAACGAGCTCCTGGGCGGCGAACGCGGCACGTACGCGCCCGTGCATCCGAACGACCACGTCAACATGGCGCAGTCCACCAATGACGTCATTCCCACGGCGATTCGGTTGGCCGCGCTCACGGAGCTCGGTCCCCTCGCCCACGCGTTCCGCGCCCTGCGTGATGCCTTGCTCCAACAAGGCCTCGCGTTCGATCACATCGTGAAGGCTGGGCGGACGCATCTGCAAGACGCCATGCCCGTGCGGCTGGGGCAGGAGTTCACCGCGTACGGTCACACCATCGACCGGAACCTGCAGCGCGTCGAGCGCTCGGCCGACGACCTCCGCGACCTGGGGATCGGCGGGAGCGCGGTGGGGACGGGAGTGAACGTCGAGCCGGCGTATCCGGCGCGCATCGTCGAGTATCTGCGCCAGAGCACCGGCTTGGAGCTGCGCGAAGGCGCGGATCGGATCCAGCTCATGCAGAGCATGGGAGACGCGGCCGCGTTCAGCGCCCAGCTCCGCGTGCTGGCGGTGGACCTTAGCAAGATCGCGAGCGATCTGCGACTGCTCGCCAGTGGGCCGCGCACGGGACTCGACGAGGTGGTGCTGCCCGCCGTCCAGCCGGGATCGTCCATCATGCCCGGCAAGATCAATCCGTCCATCGCCGAGATGGTCAACCAGGTGTGCTTCCAGGTGATCGGCAATGACAGCTGCATCTCCGCGGCGGCGGAGCACGGCCAGCTCGAGCTGAACGTCATGATGCCGGTCATCGCGTACAACTTGCTCCGTAGCATGCAGATTCTCACCAACGCTGCCATCGCGCTGGACGAGCGGTGCGTGCGCGGCATCGAGGCCAACGAAGCACAGTGTGCGGCATGGGTCGAACGATCCGCCGCCCTTGCGACCGCGCTCGCCCCGCGCATTGGCTATACGCGTGCCGCCGAGCTGAGCAAGCGCTCCGTGAAGGAAGACGTTCTCATCCGCGACCTGGTGCGTCGCGAGGGGGCGCTGCCGGCCGACGAGGTCGATCGTGTGCTCGACCTCCGGCGGATGACGGACATCGGGGTGCCGTGAGGCGCCCCTTGTCGGGGCCGGCTCAGATCCGTAACGTCCAACCGTGCGAATCACCACCTGGGCCGAATACGGTCTGATCTGCGCGCTGCACCTGGCGCGTCGCTGCGCCGAAGGGCCGATCGGTGGGCGGGAGATCGCCACACGTGAGCGCCTGCCAGCCGACTACGTGGAGCAGATCCTCCTGCGCCTGCGCCGAGCGGGTGTGGTCCGGAGTACGCGCGGCGCCCACGGTGGGTACGCGCTGAATCGTGCGCCCGAACACATCTCCGTGCGCGACGTGATCGCCGCATCCGAGTTCACCACGTTCGACCTGCACTGCGTGACGCATCCCGTAAGCGCCGAGCGGTGCGCGGCGTCCAGCCAGTGCAGCATTCGGCCCGTGTGGGTGTTGCTGCAGCACAGAATCGACCACGTGCTGGAGGGGGTCAGTCTGGCCGATCTCCTGCACGAAGAGCCGCAGGTCCGTGAGCGGGTGGGGCTTCCCGTGCTCCATGGCTGAACGTCCACGGCTCCCGTGCGACCTCCGCCGGACAGGCACCGTGGATGTGGCCTAGCTGGCGTGCGTGGCAGGCGCGACAACTCCTGCGCGGGCGCGCACAGGCCTACGTGAGCGCTCTCCTGGCCGAGCCCGCAGAGGCAGACGTGCATTGGGTGGCCGCACGCGGCACGGACGGCGATGCGGATCATGCACGCTGGGAGCTGCGCTATGCGCGGCGCGCGCTCGGACTCCTGATCGCGGCGCGTGATGCGCTCGACGATCGCACGGCGTCGGCGGTGGCTCATGCCCTCGCTCTCGCGTTGGCGGACGACCCCGCGATCGCGCCGGGGAAGCTCCGCGTGGCCGAGCGGCAGCTCAACGAGCGGCTGCGGGTCTACGGAGAGGCGCTGCGGAATCGCGAGGGAGCAGGGAGTGGCTGGCATCTGGGACGCGCGTTGCTGCGCTTTGCCGGTCGGCGCGATACCGTGGCGTCGGACGACGTGCGCTACGCGGCCGATCTGCTGTCGCGCTACGCGGAAGAAGCCAACCACGCACTGCGCGAGCAGTTCGGCACGGCCACGCTCCCCGAGGATGTAGTCCCGTCGACTCTGCGCGGTTCGGCGCGGGGATAGCAGGATGGGCCGTGCGCGTCGCTGGCGCGGCACCCGCTGTCCGCGTGCGCTGGACGAGGTGTGCGCGTCACGCGGTGAGCACGCGCGAGCGCAACGCACCCGCCCGCAGTCCTGAGTGCCGAAGGGGGGACTCGAACCCCCACGGGCATACGCCCACTGCGCCCTGAACGCAGCGCGTCTACCAATTCCACCACTTCGGCGAGAACTATAAAAGCTATTGCCCCCCGTTCGTGAAGTCAACGTAATACGGTGCAACGGCGTTGCCTGCGCCGTCCGACGGGCCTATGTTGCGAGGCAGCGCGCGCGTCGCTGGCGTACCGCGCCAGCGATGTGCGTGGGCAACGTTGGCGCGAACACCGGCGGTGCGATCCGCCAGGGTAGCCGCGATGTCCGGCCGCGAAGGCGGCCGCGACGGCCACGCTCGGCCTCCATGGGGCGTGGCCCGGCGGGGGTCGCCGTCCGTGGTGCCGATCGCACGCTCGTCACGTCACCGGGTCGCAGCGGCCCGCGTCCCTTCCCTAGCGACCATGCCGCACGAGCGCGAAGCAGACGACACCCAGATCGTCGCGCGGAACAAGCGGGCGCGGCACGACTATACCATTCTGGACAGGTGGGAGACGGGCATCGTGCTCACCGGAACGGAGGTGAAGTCCCTCCGGGACGGGAAGGCCAACCTGGCGGACAGTCACGCCATCGTGCGTGGTGGCGAGGTGTATCTGGTGAACCTGCATATCTCGCCGTACGAACGCGGCAATCAGTTCAATCATGACCCGACGCGCACGCGCAAGCTGTTGCTGCACCGGCGTGAGATCCGGAAGCTCATCGGGGCCGTGGAGCGCAAGGGGCTCACGCTCGTGCCGCTCGACCTGCACTTCCGTGGCGGCATCGCGAAGGTCACGCTCGCACTGGGGAAGGGAAAGAAACTGCACGACAAACGCGCCGATGCGCGGCGCCGCGACGACGAGCGCGAGATGGCGCGTGCGGCGAGGGCGCGATGATGCTGCTGCTCCTCCTGGCACTTCAAATGGCGCCGGCTCCCACGACGCTCACCGTCCGCACGCCCACCGCGCGTGCGGTGCTCCCCGTCGTGTCGACGCGATCCGGGCCGGCCGTGTCTGCGGATCGACTCGATGTCGCGGTGCCCTTGGGTCTGCGCCACGACTCCGTTGGCCGGTTCACTCTGGAGCTGGCCGGTGTCGCGATGACACTTGCCGATGGACTCCCGTTCGTGCGCGCCGCCGCCACGGTGGCGCCGCTCGCGTTTCCGCCGCTGGTGGAGGGCGGGACCCTCTATCTCCCGCTGCAGTTCCTGTTGGACGTTGCACCGCGGCTCACGCGCGGGCGCGTGCGGTACGATCTCGCGCGCAACGAGCTGTCGTTTCTCGACGAACACGCGCCAGGGGCTGTCGCGCAGGGTGCGAGCGCGGGCCGCCGCGTGCGCGCGAGCGACGGCACGGCACCGCCGGCCGCACCAGCTGACGCAGGGCGCGCGGCCGATGCGCACCGGCCGGCGCGGCACTGGCGCGTGGTGGTGGACGCGGGACATGGCGGCCCGGACAACGGGATGACCGGGCCCCTGGGCGCCGGTCCCCGGATCGTGGAGAAGACCATCACGCTGGAGATCGCCAAGCGTTTGCGCTCGGCGCTGGAGCAGCGCGGCGTGGAGGTCATCATGACCCGCACCACGGACACGCTCATCGCGCTGGCCGACCGCGGGCGCATCGCGAACGATCACCACGCCGACCTCTTCGTCTCCATCCATGTGAACGCCGCGAACATGCGGTGGCGTGGGCCGGAAAAAGCGCGCGGCGTGGAGACCTACTTCCTGTCGGAGGCGCAGACCGAGGATGAGCGGCGCGTGGAGCAGATGGAGAACTCCTCGGTGCGCTTCGAGACGTCGGTCACGGCTACGGGGAACGATCCGCTGGCGTTCCTGATCAACGACATGGCGCAGAACGAGCATCTGCGTGAGTCGCAGGATCTGGCGGCGGCCATTCAGGACCACCTCATGGCAACGTACCCCGGCCCCAGCCGCGGGGTGAAGCAGGCCAACTACGCCGTGCTGCGCACCGCCTTCATGCCAGCCGTGCTGGTGGAAACGGGCTTCGGGACGAACGTGGAGGATGCCCGCTACCTGCACGATCCGGCTCGACAGCGGCAGATCGCGACCGACATCGCGGCCGCCGTGGTCGAATATCTCCAATTGTACGAGCGGCGGCTGGGCGGGGGCGGCCGATGACCGACGTGGCGGCGGCACGGGAGAAGCAGCCGGCTGCGTCGTCGCCGCTCGCCGTGCGCATGGCCGGGCTCGCGTTTCAGAACCCCATCGTCCTGGCTGCGGGGACTGCCGCGTTCGGGCGCGAGTTGGCCGACGTGATGGCGCTCGATCGATTGGGCGGTCTCGTGACGAAGGCCGTCAGCCCATCCCCGCGCGCTGGCGCGCCCGAGCCGCGGGTGACGGACGTCGAGGGTGGGATGCTCAACGCCGTGGGGCTCGCCAACCCCGGGGTGGAGGCCGTCAAGCGTGACGACCTGCCGTGGCTCGCTGCACACCTGCGCGCGGCCCGTGTGGTGGTGAACGTGGTGGGCGACACGGCGGACGACTTCGCGACGGTCGTCGGCGCATTGGCGGATGTGCCGGGCGTGGACGCGTTCGAGTTGAACGTGAGCTGCCCGAATGTGAAGTCTGGCGGGTTGGAGTTTGGCGCCGATCCGGAGGCGCTCCGTCGCGTGGTAGGTGGGTGCCGCGCCGCGACGCAGCGTCCGCTGTTCGTCAAACTCTCGCCCGCCCTGCCCGACATTGTGGCCGCCGCGCGCGTGGCCGCTGACGCGGGAGCGGATGCGCTGACCCTCGTCAATACGCTGCCGGGGATGGTGATTGATGTGGAGCGGCGACGGCCGGCGCTCGGCAACGGGTCTGGCGGACTGAGCGGCGCGGGGCTGCTCCCGGTAGGGGTGCTCGCCACGTGGAAGGTCCACCGCGCTGTCCCGCTCCCCATCCTAGGCGTCGGCGGCGTGAGCACCGCATCCGACGCCCTGCAGTACGTGCTGGCGGGTGCGTCCCTGGTGGGGATCGGGACAGCGGCGCTCCGCGACCCGCGGGCGCCGCAGCGCGTCGTGCGCGAGCTCGACCGCTGGTGCCGCGATCACGGCGTGGGAGACCTTCATGCCATGGTGGGCGCCCTGGAGTGGCCGTCATGAGCGACGGCGTCGCTGCGCCGCCGTCGCCACGATGGTGGCCGCGTCGCGGGCCAGCAGTGGGCGCGTCCTGGGTGCCGCGGGCGCGGTATCGGCGGTGGCCGCACGTCTTGCGTGAGGCCCGTAAGTCAGTTAAGCTTTAAGACTTGACTGGAAACTGACCACCTCCCAACGGAGCGGCACGTGAAAGTGCGCAGCAGCGTGAAGCCGATCTGCGAGCACTGCAAGGTGATCAAGCGCAACGGCGTGACGCGCATCATCTGCAAGCGCAATCCCAAGCACAAGCAGCGACAGGGCTGAGCCATGGCACGCATCGCGGGCGTCGACCTCCCACGGGACAAGAAGGTCGACATCGGGCTGACATACATCTTTGGTATCGGGCGTTCCACGGCCCATCGCATCGTGGAGACCGCGGGTGTGGATCCCGCGTTGCGCGTCCGCGATCTGAGCGACGCGGACGTCAACCGGCTGCGCCAGACCATTGAAAAGGATCATCGCGTCGAAGGCGCGCTGCGCACGGAGATCGCGATGAACGTCAAGCGCCTGATGGACATCGGATCCTACCGTGGGATCCGGCACCGGCGCGGGCTGCCGGTGCGCGGCCAACGCACGCACACCAACGCGCGGACCAAGAAGGGTCCACGCCGCGCAATCGCCGGCAAGAAGAAAGTCACCAAGTAACCCCCTCGACAGGCAGGACATGGCAACGGGAAAACCAGGCACGGCGCGCAAGTCGAAGAAGGTGGTGGATGCGGAGGCGATTGCCCACGTGCGTGCGACGTTCAACAATACCACCGTGACGATCACGGACATGCATGGGAATGCCGTTGCATGGTCTTCGTCCGGCAAGGCGGGCTTCAAGGGATCCAAGAAGTCGACGCCGTTCGCGGCCACGGTGGCGGCCGAGCAGGCGGCGCGCGAAGCGCACACGGCGGGGGTCCGCCGCGTGCACGTGCGCGTGCAGGGGCCGGGGAGCGGCCGGGAGTCTGCCATCCAGGCCTTGTCCGCGGCGGGGTTGCAGGTGCGCTCCATCAAGGACGTGACGCCGATCCCCCACAACGGCTGTCGTCCTCCCAAGCGGCGGAGGGTGTAAGCCATGGGACGCTACACGGGCCCCAGCTGCCGCCTCTGTCGCCGTGAGGGCACCAAGCTGTTCCTCAAGGGGACCAAGTGCTTCACCGAAAAGTGTCCTGTCGAGCGGCGTCCCTACGCGCCCGGCCAGCACGGCCAGTCGACGGCGCGCCGCCGCAAGGCCTCCGAGTACGCACGGCAGTTGCGCGAGAAGCAGAAGGTCAAGCGCATCTATGGGGTGAGCGAGCGGCAGTTCCGCAACACGTTCGAGCGCGTGAACGCCATGCCCGGGATCACGGGACACAACCTGCTGGCGGCGCTGGAGAGCCGGCTGGACAACATGGTGTACCGGATGGGGTTTGCGCCGAGCCGAAAGGCGGCGCGGCAGCTCGTCCGCCATCGGCACATCGACGTCAATGGCCGGACGGTCGACATCCCCAGCTCTCTCGTCCAGCCGGGCGATGAGGTGCGCGTTCGCGCGCACGCGCGGGAGCAGACGCAGCTGTTGGCGTCGATGGATCAGGCGTCGCGCGGGGTGCCGCTGTCGTGGATCGCCGTGGACCGCGACACGTTCAGCGGTCGCATGCTGGAGCGTCCGGGCCGCGGCGACATCCCCATCGCGGCGCAGGAGCAGTTGATCGTCGAGTTGTACTCCAAGTAACACGGTGGCAATGCACTCACGGGCGCCTCGCCACGCCAGGCGCCGCTCACGCGGCGCGCGACGGCGTCTGCCAAGGCATCGCTGGCGGCCGTCATCGGTCGGGACCCTAACTCCCACACGGGCTCACCGCGCGTTAGGGGCGGGGTGAGGCGTTGCCGGGCCGGCGCCCGGTGGACCATGAGGAACGACAACGAATGACACAGGCAATCGATCTTACCGGGCTCGTTCGCCCGCAGTTGGTAGACGTCACGCGGCGCGAGGATCAGCCCAACGTGGCGGAGTTCCGCGTGCAACCGCTCGAGCGCGGCTACGGCCACACGCTGGGCAACGCGATGCGGCGCATGTTGCTCTCGTCGCTGCGCGGCTCGGCCGTGTGGGCGTTCCGCATCGAGGGCGTGCTGCACGAGCACCAGACGATCTCCGGCGTGGTGGAGGACGTGCACCAGATCATCGCCAACCTCAAGGCGCTCACGCTCAGTCTCGATCCCGCCAAGAACGAGGTGGTGCTGCGGATCCGGAAATCCCAAGCGGGCCCCGTGACGGCCGCCGACATCGAGGGAGCAGCGGGGGCGACCGTGCTGGATCCCACGCATCACTTGTTCACACTGCAGGACGACCGCGAGATCAACGTCGAGTTGTATGTGAACAAGGGGCGCGGCTACGTGGAGGCGGACCAGCATCCGACGGACCGCTCGCTTCCCGTCGACCTGGTGCGCATCGACTCCATCTACAATCCGGTGCGTCGCGCCAATTTCACGGTGGCCGAGACACGCGTGGGGCAGCGCACCGACTATGACCGGCTCTTGCTGACGGTGGAGACGAACGGTACGCTCTCGCCCGAGGAAGCGGTGAGCTACGCCGCGGCCCTCACGCAGACCCACTTCCAGTACTTCGCCAACTTCGGGTCGCACGCGCAGGGCGCCATGGCGGCGCCGGCCGATCACTCGGGCGACGGAGCGCGACTGGCGCAGCTGTTCAAGAGCCCCATCGACGAGCTGGAGTTGTCCGTCCGCTCCGTGAATTCGCTCAAGAATTCCGACGTGCGCACGATGGGCGACCTGGTGAAGCAGACCGAAGGGCAAATGCTCAGCATCAAGAACTTCGGCAAGAAGTCGCTGCAGGAGATCGCTGATCTGCTGGAGCGTGAAGGACTCAATTTCGGGATGCGGTACGAAGAGGGGCCGGATGGTGTCCGCGTGATCGATTGGGGCACCGCGCCCAGCCGGGCCGCTGCCGCCGCGCCGGATGACGACGAGGACGAAGAGGAGTAGGACGCCATGCGCCACCGCAAAGCCGGACGGCAGCTCCGGCGCACGAGCGAGCAGAAGCTCGCCCTGATGCGCAATCTCGCCTCGTCGCTCATCGAGCACGGCTCGATCGAGACCACCGAGGCCAAGGCCAAGGAGTTGCGCCCGTTCGTCGAGAAGCTCATCACCAAGGCCCGCTCCGGGACGCTGCACGCGCGCCGGTTGGCGGGCCGTCACATCCAGAAGCGCGAAACGGCGGACAAGCTGTTTCGTGACATCGCACCCCGCTACGCCGGGCGTCCGGGCGGCTATACGCGGATTCTCAAGACCGGGCACCGCAAGGGCGATGGCGCGGATCTCGCGCGCATCGAACTGATCGAGGGATGACCATGCGGAACACGCGCTGTTACGTCTGCGGCAAGGGCGTCGCGTTCGGCAACAATGTGTCGCACGCCAACAATCGTACGCGCCGCACCTGGAAGCCCAACCTCCAGGTGGCGCGTGTGGTGGAGGACGGCAAGACCGTGCGCGTGAAGGTGTGCACGCGCTGCCTCAAGGCCGGCAAGATCCGGCGCGCCCCGCGGGGCGCCCAGGTCGCGTGACCCGCCCCGCCGCTTCCACAGGGTCACGCAGGGAGCTCCTTTGGGGCTCCCTGTTTTTACATCGCGCGCCGCTCCACGGAACGCGTTCCGCGGCCTGGTGCATGACCCTTCCGCCGCTTCGACGCCGTGCCGCGACGCGCTGACCTGCACCGCATCCTGCTCATCGGCTCCGGCCCCATCGTGATCGGACAGGCGGCCGAATTCGACTATTCGGGCACCCAGGCGGCCAAGGCCCTGCGCGAGGAGGGCTACGAGGTCGTACTGGTGAACTCCAATCCTGCGACGATCATGACGGATCCGGAGTTCGCCGACCGCACCTACATCGAGCCGGTCACGCCGGACACGGTGGCGCAGGTGATCGAGCGCGAGCGCCCGGATGCCTTGCTGCCCACCATGGGGGGACAAACGGCGCTCAACGTGGCGATGGCGCTGGCCGACAGCGGCGTGCTCGAGCAGTTCGGGGTCGAGCTCATCGGCGCCGACGCGCGCGCCATCAAGCTCGCCGAGGACCGGGAGCTGTTCGCGCAGGCCATGGGACGCATCGGCCTCGCGGTCCCGGCCGGCGGCATCGCCCGGTCCTGGGAGGACGCCGAGCGCATGGTGGAGGCGACGAGCTTCCCCGCCATTATCCGGCCATCGTTCACGCTCGGCGGTACCGGCGGCGGGATCGCGTACAACCGCGAGGAATACGAGCGCATCGTCCGCCGCGGACTCGATCTGTCACCCGTCTCGCAGGTGCTCATCGAGCGGAGCGTGCTCGGCTGGAAGGAATTCGAGCTCGAGGTGATGCGAGATGGCGCGGACAACGTCGTCATCGTCTGCTCTATCGAAAACGTCGACCCGATGGGCGTGCACACGGGTGACTCCATCACGGTGGCGCCGGCCATGACGCTCACGGATCGCGAGTACCAGCGGATGCGCGATGCCGCCATCGCGATCATCCGCGAAATCGGGGTCGAGGCGGGAGGGTGCAACATCCAATTCGCCGTCAATCCCGCCGACGGGGAGATGCTGGTGATCGAGATGAATCCGCGGGTGTCGCGGTCGTCCGCCCTGGCGTCCAAGGCGACCGGATTTCCCATCGCGCGCATCGGCACCAAGCTCGCGGTCGGCTACCGGCTGGACGAGATCACCAACGACATCACGAAGACCACGCCGGCATCCTTCGAGCCGGTGCTGGACTATGTCGTCGTGAAATGCCCGCGGTTCGCGTTCGAGAAGTTCGCGTCCGCCAATCCGCGTCTCACCACGCAGATGAAGTCGGTGGGGGAGGCGATGGCCATCGGACGCACCTTCAAGGAAGCGTTGCAGAAGGCGTTGCGCGCGCTCGAATCCGGCCGGGCGGGCTGGGTGGTGGGCGCCACGCCGGCCGACGATCGTCTGCCCGACGACACGCTGGAGAGCCTCCGCGGCGCCCTGCGCCAGCCCACGCCGGAGCGCATCTTCCAGATCAAGCGCGCGCTCGCACGTGGCATGAGTGTCGCCGAGCTGTACGAGCTCACCGCGATCGATCCGTGGTTCCTCTCGGAGATGGCGGAACTGGTGGCCGCCGAGGACGCGTATGCCGCGGCCACGGTGGTCGACGCCGGTGACCTGCGGCGCATGAAGCGCATGGGGTTCGCCGATCGGCAGCTCGCCGCCCTGCGGGGAGAAACGGAGCAGGTGGTCCGTGAGCGTCGCTGGGGCATGGCCATCCGTCCGGCGTACAAGATGGTCGATACGTGCGCGGGCGAGTTCCCGTCGTCCACGCCGTATCTGTACGGGTCCTACGACGAGGAATCCGAAGCGCCGCCCAGCGGCCGCCGCTCCGTGGTGATCCTGGGGAGCGGCCCCAACCGTATTGGCCAGGGCGTGGAATTCGACTACTGCTGTGTGCGCGCGGCGCTGGCGCTGCGCGAACGCGGATTCGAAACGATCATGGTCAACTCGAATCCGGAAACGGTATCGACCGATTTCGACATCTCCGACAAGCTGTACTTCGAGCCGCTCACGCTGGAGGATGTGCTGGAGATCGTCGATCGCGAGCAGCCGGTCGGCGTGATCGTCCAGCTGGGGGGACAGACCCCGCTCAAGCTCACGCGCGCACTGGAGGCGGCCGGAGTGCCCATTTTGGGCACGAGCCCCGACGCGATCGATGTCGCGGAGGATCGCCGCCGGTTCGAGGCCATCGCCCGCAGGCTCGAGATTGCGCAGCCGCCGAGCGGCACCGTCACCAGAGCGGACGAGGCGCGCGAGGTGGCGCAGCGGATCGGATATCCGGTGCTCGTCCGGCCGTCCTACGTTCTGGGGGGACGCGCCATGCAGATCGTCTACGACGACGCGGCGTTGGACCAGTACTTCGCCGACGCGGTGCGCGTGTCCGAGGATCGTCCCGTGCTGATCGACCGATTCCTCGAGGACGCCTACGAGGTGGACGTCGATGCGATCAGCGACGGCGAACACGTGGTGATCGGCGGGGTCATGCAGCACATCGAAGATGCCGGCATTCACTCCGGCGACTCGGCGTGCGTGCTGCCGCCGTACATCATCAGCGAGCCCGACCTGCAGACGATGCGGCGGCATACCGTGGCGTTGGCGCGCGCGCTCGGTGTGGTCGGGCTCATCAACGTCCAGTTCGCCATTCGCGATGGCGTGGTGTACGTGCTGGAGGTGAATCCGCGGGCGAGTCGGACCATCCCGTTCGTGTCCAAGACCATCGGCGTCCCGCTCGCCTCCCTCGCCGCCTGCGTGATGGTGGGCGAATCGCTGACCACCCTCGGATTTCTCGACGAGATCGTGCCTCCGTACGTCGCGGTCAAGGAGGCGGTCTTTCCGTTCAACAAGTTTCCGGAGGCAGATCCCATCCTGGGGCCCGAGATGCGCTCCACGGGTGAGGTGATGGGGATCTCGGATTCGTTCGGGAGCGCGTTTGCCAAGGCGGAACTCGCGGCGGAGAACGGGCTGCCGCTCGAGGGATCGATCCTGATCACGGTCAACGATCGGGATAAGCCCGCCGCCGCTCCCATCGCCCGTCGCTTCCACGAAATGGGCTTCCGCGTGCTGGCCACCACCGGGACGGCGGCGTTCTTCCGCGCGCGTGGCCTTCCGGCGGAGCGGGTGTTCAAGGTGCACGAAGGGCGTCCGCATGGAATCGATCTCATGCTGAACGGCGAGGTGCAGTTGCTCATCAACACACCGCTCGGCAAGCACTCGCAGCGCGACGACTACTCCATGCGGCAGGCGGCCGTGGCGCATCGCATTCCGTACACCACCACGTTGTCCGCCGCGAACGCGGCGTGCGACGCCATCCTGGCACTGCGCTTCCGGCGCCCGGGGGTCCGCTCGCTGCAGGAGTGGCACGAGGTGGCGCGCCGCGCCGCGACGCCGGCCGTCGCCCTCTCCCCAACCGGTGCCGCCGATGAGCGTTCCGCTCCTTGATCTGCGCGCGCAGCACGCGCGCATTGCCGACGAGGTGGTGCCGGCCCTCCTGGCCGTGGTGGACGCGCAGCGGTTCATCCTGGGCGATCCGGTGGCGCACCTGGAGGAGGCCATCGCGGAGCTGTCACGCACGCGGCATGCGGTGGGCTGCGCGAGCGGCACCGATGCCCTGCTGCTCGCCTTACGCGCGCTGGACATTGGACGCGGCCACGAGGTCGTCACCACGCCGTTCACTTTCTTCGCGACGGCGGGTACGATCCACAACGTGGGCGCGACGCCAGTGTTCGCCGACATCGAGCCGGCCACGTTCAATCTGGACGTCGACGCTGCGGCGGCCGCGATCACGCCGCGGACGCGGGCCGTGATCCCGGTCGACCTGTTCGGGCAGATGGCGCCGGTGGAGCGGCTGGCCAAGGTGGTGGGTCCGCTGCCCATCATCGAGGATGCCGCCCAGTCGATCGGCGCGCGACGGCGCATCGACGGCGAGTGGACCGTGGCCGGCGAACGCGCGACAATGGGCACGTTGAGCTTCTTCCCGTCCAAGAACCTCGGCGCGTACGGAGACGGCGGAATGGTCGTCACGCAGGACGCTTTGCTGGCGGACCGGCTGCGGCGGCTGCGCACGCATGGCGGGCTTACCACGTATCGGCACGAGGAGGTGGGCTACAACAGTCGCCTCGACGCGCTTCAGGCCGCGGTGCTGCTCGCCAAGCTCCCGCACCTGGCGTCGTGGAGCGCGGCGCGCCGCGCGCACGCGCAGTATTATGACGCCGCGTTCGCGGGGCTGGACGGCGTGGTCAGGCCGGTGGTCGACGACGCGAACGAGTCCATCTTTAATCAATACACACTGCGCGTGGCCCGGCGAGAGGCGTTGCGCGAGGAGCTGTCGCGCCGCGGGATCGGCCATGCGATCTACTACCCGCTTCCGCTGCACCTCCAGCCCTGCTTCCGCCACCTGGGATACCGCGAGGGAATCTGCCCGGAGGCGGAGCGGGCCGCTGCCGAGGTGATCTCCCTTCCGGTCTATCCGGAGCTCACCGCGGCCCAGTTGGATGAAGTCATCGAAGTCGTGCGTGGATTCTACACCGGAAGGTGATCCCCCCTCATCAACCGCGTCGGAGCGCTCCGGCGCAAGGCACAAACGTTGCTCAAGTCGCAGCCCGACCCTATTTTGTTCTGTTTCGGCCGCGTTCGGCTCTCCTCGTATCGCCTGCCTCATACTCGTGCGTATTACCGTTGTTGGAACCGGATACGTCGGCCTCGTGGTCGGCGCCTGTCTCGCCGAGACGGGGAACGACGTCACCTGCGCCAATGTGGACGCCGGGAAAATCGAAGGCCTCCAGCGCAACGTGCTTCCCATCTATGAGCCCGGACTCGGGCCGCTGGTGGAGCGCAATCAGGCGCAGGAGCGCTTGACCTTCACCACCAACGTGGACGCGGCCATCCGGGACGCGGAGGTCGTGTTCATCGCCGTCGGCACGCCGCCCGACGAAGACGGTTCGGCCGATCTGCGACACGTCCTGTCCGTGGCCGACACCATCGGACGAAATGCCGGGCGCGAGGTGGTGGTGGTGACGAAATCCACCGTGCCGGTGGGAACGGCCAGCAAGGTGGCCGAGGTCATCGCCCGTCATGCACAGGTGCCGTTTCACATGTGCAGCAACCCCGAGTTCCTCAAGGAAGGGGCGGCCGTGGAGGACTTCATGCGCCCCGATCGCGTGGTCCTCGGCGTCGAGACGGATCACGCGCGGTCGGTGATGGCGGAGTTGTACGCGCCGTTCGTGCGCACCGGGAAGCCGATCATCTTCATGGACATTCCATCGGCGGAGATGACGAAGTACGCGGCCAACGCCATGCTGGCGACGCGCATCTCGTTCATGAACGAGATCGCGTGCCTGTGCGAACAGGTGGGCGCCAACGTCGACCACGTGCGCAAGGGGATCGGGAGCGACGGACGCATCGGCCCATCCTTTCTCTTTCCGGGCCCGGGCTATGGTGGCAGCTGCTTCCCCAAAGACGTGAAGGCGCTCATGCGCACGGCCGCGGAGCACGGCGCCCCGATCAGTGTGCTCGAAGCGGTAGACCTCGCGAACGAGCGTCAGAAGCGCCGCCTCTACGAGAAGCTCGAGGTGCTGCTCGGCGACGCAATGTCCGGGGCCCGCGTGGCGCTGTGGGGGTTGGCGTTCAAGCCGCAGACGGATGACATGCGCGAGGCTCCCGCGCTCACGCTGGTGGAAGCGCTGTTGGGTGCGGGTGCATCGGTCATCGCGCACGATCCCGTTGCCATGGCCGAGGCGCGCCGGCGGTTGGGGGATCGCATCGAGTACGCGGCCACGAACTACGAGGCCGTCACTGGCGCCGACGCCCTGGTGGTCGTCACCGATTGGAATGAATATCGGCATCCGGACTTCGGGCGCATGAAGACGTTGCTGCGCCGTCCGATCGTCGTGGATGGACGAAACCTCTATTCGCCCGATCGCATGGCCAGTCTGGGGTTCACGTACGATTCCATCGGGCGGCGCGCGAATGGGACGAGCGGGGGCATGGCGTGAGGGTGCTGATCACGGGGGCGGCCGGGTTTCTCGGGTCGCACCTTTGTGACCGGTTTCTCGGCGACGGCCACGCCGTGGTCGGGCTCGACAACTTCGTCACGGGCCATCCCGACAACATCGCGCATCTCACCGGCGAATCGCGCTTCGAATTCATCGAGCATAACATCTCGACCTATACGTACGTGCCGGGCGATCTGGATGGCGTGCTGCACTTTGCCTCGCCGGCCAGCCCGGTGGACTACCTCGAGCTCCCGATTCCCACCCTGAAGGTGGGGGCGTTGGGCACGCACAACGCGATCGGCCTGGCCAAGGACAAGGGCGCGCGATTCTTCCTCGCGTCCACATCGGAAGTGTATGGCGACCCCCTGGTGCATCCGCAGCCTGAGAGCTATTGGGGGAACGTGAACCCCGTGGGCCCGCGTGGGGTGTACGACGAGGCCAAGCGGTTTGCGGAAGCACTCACGATGGCGTATCACCGCTTTCACGGGCTGGACACGCGCATCGTTCGCATCTTCAACACGTACGGTCCGCGCATGCGGCCGTGGGATGGGCGTGTCGTCTCCAACTTCATCGTCCAGGCGCTGCGCAATGAGCCGATCACCATCTATGGGGATGGTACGCAGACGCGCAGCTTCTGCTTCGTCTCGGACGAGGTGGAGGGGATCTACCGGTTGTTCCATCGCGGGGACAGCGATCCGACCAATGTGGGCAACCCGCACGAGTTCACCGTACGGCAACTGGCCGACATCGTGGTCGAGCTGGCCGGGTCGGCGTCGTCGGTGACCTTTCGCCCCCTGCCGGTGGACGACCCGAAGGTGCGCCAGCCCGACATCACGCGGGCGCGCGCCATGCTGGCGTGGGAGCCGATGGTGGACCTGCGCGACGGCGTGCGGGAGACGATCGCGTACTTCCGTTCCCTGCTCGGGACGCATCGGATGCAGCCACGTGGCTGAGCGCGTGTTCGTGACGGGGGCGGCCGGCTTCATCGGCTCGCACGCGGTGGATGCACTCCTGTCGCGCGGCGATGCGGTGACGGGGTTCGACAATTTCGATCCGTTCTACGCGCCGCGGATCAAGCGGGAGAATCTGCGCGGCGCCCAGGGCCACGAGGCGTTTCGCCTCGTCGAGGGCGATGTGCGCGACGCGGAGGGGCTGGCGCGCGCCGTCGCCGACGCGCGGCCCGAGGTGGTGCTGCACCTGGCCGCGCGCGCCGGCGTCCGGCCGTCCATCGAGCAGCCCGTCGACTACGCCGCGGTCAACGTGGTGGGGACGGCCGCGGTGCTGGAAGCGGCCCGAGCGGCCGGCGTGCGGCGGTTCGTCATCGCGTCCAGCTCGTCCGTCTACGGCAACGCGGCCACGCCGCCGTTCCGGGAGGACGATCCGTGCATCGAGCCGGTGAGTCCGTACGCCGCCACCAAGCGCGCGGCGGAGTTGCTGTGCGAGACGTTCGCCGCGCTGTACCCGGCGCTCCGGATCGTCTCGCTGCGCTTCTTCACCGTCTACGGGCCGCGGCAACGCCCCGATCTGGCGATCCACAAGTTCACGCGCCTCATGGACGCCGGGGAGCCCATCCCGTTCTTTGGGGACGGGAGCTTTTCCCGCGACTACACCCATATCAGCGACATCATCCAGGGGGTCCTCGGGGCCGTCGATCACACGCGGTCGCAGAGCGCGGGCCACGAGATCTACAATCTCGGGGAATCGGCTACGACCACTCTTTCGGCGCTGGTGACGATGCTGGAGCAGGCGGTGGGCCGCCCCGCCACGCTGCAGCGCCTGCCGGCGCAACCCGGGGATGTGACGCGGACCTTTGCCGACATCACACGCGCGCGCGCCGCCCTTGGGTACGCGCCCTGCGTCCCGATCCACGCGGGGATTCCGCGCTTCGTGGAATGGTACCGCGAGCATCGCGGCTCGGGTGCCGCCGCGTGAACCCTCCGGCCGCTCTCGGGTAGCACAGAGGTTCATGCTCCGACCACGCTCTGTTCCGGTCCGCTGGCGTCTCACCGCCCTGCTCGGTGCCGTCGTTCTCGGCACGGGGTGCGGCGTGGCCTTTCAGCCGGCCAAGTTCACGTCCAACGAGGCGCTCTTTCGCGCGTCGCTCGACAAGCTGCGTCACCACAAATGGTCCGACGCGGCGGCCGGGTTCGACCGCCTGACCCTGCAGCTTCCGGCGCGCGATTCGCTCATGCCGCTTGCGATGTACTATCTCGGCAGTGCGCACGAGGGAGCCGACGAGCATCTGCTGGCCGCGCAGGCGTACAGCCGCATGGCGGATGCGTTTCCGGCGGACACGCTGGCCGACGAGGCCATGTACCACGCCGGTGTGGCGTACGCCGAACTCTGGCGCAAGCCGGGTCTCGATGCGAGCTACGGCGCACTGGCCATCAGCACGCTCGAGACGTTCCGCGAGCGCTATTCCACGTCGCCATTGCTGGACGAGGCGCAGAAGGAGATCGCACACCTGGAACAGTGGCTTGCCAAGAAGGCGTACGACAACGGGATGTTCTATCTCCGACGGAAGTCGCCGTACTCGGCCATCATCTACTTCCAGGATGTGGTGCAGCAGTTTCCGACCACACCGCAGGCCAAAGACGCGCTGCTTCGCCTGGTCGACGTCTATCGCGACGTGCGGTACCGGGAGGACGCCAAGGATGCATGTGCGACGTTGCATGCGCGGTATCCATCGGATGCCGATGTGCGCGAGGCGTGCGGACCTCCCCCGGCCACCGCGGCGGTACCGTCGCCCACCCCCTGACGGAGTGCGACTCGGGATTCTGGGTGGCTCCTTCGATCCTCCGCATCACGGGCACCTCCTGGCGGCGAGCGACGCGTTTGAAGCGTTGGCGCTCGATCGGTTGTTCTTCGTCCCCGCGGGCCGGCAGCCGTTCAAGGAAGGAAAGATCGCCGCCACCGGCGTGCAGCGCGTGGAGATGCTGAGGTTGCTCATCGACGGCGATCCGCGGTTCGCCATCGACACCGCCGAACTGGAGCGGCCGGGGTTATCTTTCACGGTGGATACCGTGGCGGCCCTGCAGGAGCGGGAGCCGTGTGCCACGCTATTCTTGCTGATCGGTGCGGACCTGGTCTCCGAGTTTCCGCTGTGGCACGAGGCGGAGCGCCTCGCGGCGATGGTCGAGGTGATCGTCCTGGTGCGCGATGGCGACGTACGGATCGCGACGCCGCCAGGACGGCCTTCGATGGCGAGCCAGCGCGAGACGGCGCATGGCCGGCCGTTGGCGCGAGCGGAGGTGCCGATGCGGCGCATCGCCACCCGCCGCGTCGACATTTCCGCCACGGAAATCCGCGCGCGCGTGCGCGCGGGAGCATCCATTCGAGGGTTCGTGCCGGACGCGGTCGCCGCGTACATCACGCGCGCCGCGCTCTATCGCGAGAGGACGACATGTTGAAGCCACTCATTACGCGCGTCTTCGGCACGCGGCACGACCGCGAGCTGAAGCGCGTGCGCCCGATCATCGACCGCATCCACGAGCACTACGAGCGTCTGCAGAGCGTGCCGGAGGACGAGTTGCGTGGGCAGACCGCGCGCTTCCGCGACCTCCTGCGCGAGCGCACGGGAGAGCTGCAGGCGCGCGTGGCCGAGCTGCGCGCGCAGAAGCACGACGCGGAGGAGGCCGAGGAGCGCCACCGTCTGGACGACGAGCTCACGGGTGGCGACGGAAGCGGCGGTGTGGAGAGCGAGCTCCGCGAGGCGACGGCCGAGGTCCTGGAGGAACTGCTCCCCGAGGCGTTCGCGACGGTGCGCGAGGCGTGCCGGCGGCTTCTCGGCACCACGGTGACGGTGACGGGGCGCGACATGGTGTGGGACATGGTGCCGTACGACGTGCAGCTCATCGGCGGCATCCAGCTCCACCAGGGACGCATCGCCGAGATGGCCACCGGCGAGGGAAAGACGCTCGTGGCCACGCTGCCGCTCTATCTCAACGCGCTGGCCGGCCGCGGCGCGCATCTCGTCACCGTGAACCCCTATCTGGCGCGCCGCGACTCGCAGTGGATGGGGCACGTGTACACGTATCTCGGTCTCACCGTGGGCTGTCTCGATGACACCGAGCCCGGAACCCCGGGGCGCCGCGCGGCATACCTGTGCGACATCACCTACGGTACCAACAACGAGTACGGGTTCGACTACCTGCGCGACAACATGGTGGTCTCGCTCGACCAGCGCGTCCAGCGGAGCCACGTGTACGCCATCGTGGACGAGGTGGACTCGGTGTTGATCGACGAGGCCCGAACACCGCTCATCATCTCGGGCCCGGTGGGCAACGAGGGGGACACCGCTTACCGGGAGCACAACACCTCGGTGGCGCGGCTAGCACGGTCGCAGTCCGACATGGTCAACAAGATCGTGGCCGAGGCCGAGCAGGCGCTGGAGCAGGGGGACACGGAGAGCGCCGGCTATCTGCTGTATCAGGCGCAGCTCGGAGCGCCAAAGAACAAGCGCCTGCTCAAGGTGCTCCAGGAACAGGGGACCAAGCAGCTCGTCCAGAAGATGGAGCTGGAGCACATTGCCGACCGCAAGCTGCCGTCGTCGCGCCAGCGCTACCGGGACATCGAGGACCGGCTGTACTTCGTGCTCGACGAGAAGGGCCACAGCGTCCACCTCACCGACAGCGGCGTGGACCGGATGGCGCCGGGCGAGCACGACGGGTTCGTGCTCCCGGACATCTCGGAGTCCGTGCACCAGATCGACCACGATCCGGAGCTGTCGCCGCAGGAGAAGTTGGACGCCCGCGCGCAGGTGGAGCGCGACTACGCCGTCACGAGCGAGCGGCTCAACATCATCCACCAACTCCTGCGCGCGCACGCGTTGTACGAGAAGGATGTGAACTACGTCGTTCAGGACGGACAGGTACTGATCGTCGACGAGTTCACCGGGCGCACGATGCCCGGACGTCGCTGGTCGGAAGGACTGCACCAGGCGGTGGAGGCCAAGGAAGGGGTCCAGGTGAAGGGCGAGACGCAGACGCTCGCTACCATCACCATTCAGAACTACTTCCGCATGTACGAGAAGTTGGCCGGGATGACGGGAACGGCCGAGACCGAGGAGACGGAATTCTTCCAGATCTACGGGCTCGAGGTGTCGGTGATCCCCACCAACAAGCCAGTCATCCGCGACGACCGGCAGGATCTCATCTACAAGACGCGGCGCGAAAAGTTCAACGCGATCATCGACGAAACGGATCGCCTGCACAAGCTCGGCTATCCGGTGCTGGTGGGCACGACGAGCGTCGAAACCTCGGAGACGCTCGCCAAGATGTTCCGGCTGCGCGGCCTGCGCCCGGAAGTGCTCAACGCCAAGTACCACCAGCGAGAAGCGGAGATCGTCGCGCAGGCGGGGCAGCCGGGTTCGGTCACCATCGCCACCAACATGGCTGGCCGTGGGACCGACATCAAACTCGGCGCGGGCGTCACCGCATCCAAGCCGTCGGAGGTCATGGACCTCGACGGCAAGCCCGTGCAGATCGAGGAGATCGGCGGGCTCCACATCGTGGGGTCCGAGCGCCATGATTCCCGGCGCATCGACCGCCAGTTGCGCGGCCGCGCCGGCCGGCAGGGAGACCCGGGGGCATCGCAATTCTTCCTGTCGCTGGAAGACGACCTGATGCGCAGGTTCGGGTCGGAGCGCATCGCGCGCATCATGGATCGCATGGGAGCGAAGGACGGCGAGGTGCTCACGCATCCGCTCATCACCCGCTCCATCGAGCAGGCGCAGAAGCGCGTCGAGCTGCAGAACTTCCAGGCGCGTAAGCGGCTCCTGGAGTTCGACGACGTGATGAACCAGCAACGGGAGGTCATCTACTCGCTGCGCGCCTTCGCGCTCGAGGGCGGCGAGGAGCTCAAGGGCGAGGCGCGCGCCATGGTGGAGCGCGCGGTGACCGGGCGCGTAGAGAAGGCGCTGGTGGGACTCGACCCGCATGAAGAATGGGACCTGGCGCTGCTCAGGCAGGAACTGCTGATGCACTACCTCCTGTCCATTCCGGCGTTCGAGCAGGAAGGCGCTCAGCCGGCGGACATGGAGGAGGCACTGCAGCACGCGCGCGACGCCGCGCAGGGCGCCTTCGACACGAAGTACCGGAACCTGGCGCAGCACAGAGCGCCCAGCGGCCAGAACATCGCCGACTATCTGCTCGCGCAGGTCACGCTGAGCGTGATCGACGAGAAGTGGAAGGACCACCTCTACGATCTGGATCAGCTGCGCGCCGCCATCCACTACCGCGGCTGGGGGCAGCGGGACCCGCTCATCGAGTACAAGCAGGAAGCGTACACGATGTTCGAGGACCTGATGACCGACGTCTATAACACGTTCGCCGAACGATTTCTGCGCGTACAGGTGGTCTTTCAGGGGCCCCCTGGCCAGGCGCCGGCCGCGGGCGCCGCGGGTGCCCGCCGGCCGGCCGGGAGCGCTGGCCAGCGCGGCGGCGCTCCGGCTGGTGCTGCAGCAGCGGGAGCAGCGGGAGCAGCGGGAGCAGCCGGGGGAGATGGCCAGAGCGACGCTGGCGAGCAACGGCGCTACAACGCACTCGGCGTGATGGAAAACGCTGCCGTTCCATCGGAAAGCGCACCGGCTCCTGTGGACATCGGGCCGGGGGAATCGCCGCCAGCGCAGGAAGTTGCCGTCACGCCAGAGCCGGTGATCGTCGGGGCGGGGAAGGCGCGGCCGCTCACCACCTCGGCGCGCCCGCAGGCCACGGGGGCCGATTGGAAGGACGTTGGGCGCAACGATCCCTGCCCGTGCGGCTCTGGGCGCAAGTTCAAGAAATGCCACGGAGCGAACGCCTGATCGAAGGCGCAGCGCTCGGCGCGTCCCCCTTGCCGTGCCCGGCGTCGGCGGCGCATTGCCGCGCACCGCCCGGCATGCCGATGATGCTGCCACGTCGCCCAGGGGTGCCAGATTGCCCCAATGCACCTTCCAACGGATCCCAGCACTGGCGGCGTTGGGCGGCCCCGGGCCGGCTCACCTGGCCGCGATTCCAGCCAAGCATTAAGTATTAGAGAGCTGCCGCGTTCCGAGCGGCCCAGAGAGCGTCTCACGGATCTCGGCGCACACGCGCTCAGTACCGCCGAGCTGCTGGCCATCGTTCTGGGCTCCGGGCATGGCGGACGGTCCGCGGTCGCGGTCGGACAGGATGTGCTTGCGCGCGCCGGCGGTTCGCTCCGGCGGATTGCGTCGCAGCCGGTGGCGGTGCTCACCCGGCTGGCCGGGGTGGGCACGGCGCGCGCGGTGGCCATCCACTCGGCGCTCGAGCTCGGGCGCCGGATGGCTGCCGAAGCGCACGAGGAGGGCGTGCCGTTGCGCTCGCCTCAGGATGTGCATCAGGCCTTCGCGGCGCGGCTGGAGGATCTGCCGGTGGAGGAATTTCACGTCGCCATCCTGGATGCGCAGCACCGATTGGAGCGGGATGTCACGGTGACACGGGGAATTCTCAATTCGTCGTTGGTCCACCCGCGCGAGGTGTTCCGGGAGGCGATCGCCGAGCGCGCGGCGGCCATCATCCTGGTGCACAACCATCCGAGCGGCGACCCGACACCGTCCACGGACGACCGTCTGGTGACGGAGCAGCTGGTGGCGGCGGGACGGCTGCTCGACATCCCGGTGCACGATCACCTGATCGTCGGACGGGGACGCTACGTGAGTTTCGCGGAGGCAGGACTGCTGTGACCACCGTGCCGGTTCCGAACCCGGTCATTCCTGGGTGGGATCTCGAGGACGCGTCGCTGCGGCAGCGGCTCGACGTCGAGTTGTTGGCGCGCGCCTATCGGTTCAGCGAGTCCGCGCACCGCGGGCAGAAGCGCGTCTCCGGCGAGGACTACGTACACCACCCGGTCGAGGTCGCCAAGATTCTGGCCGAGCTGCAGCTGGATTCCATCACGGTGGCGAGTGGTCTCATCCACGATGTGGTCGAGGACACGGACGTCACGATCGAGGACATCGCCCGCGAGTTCGGCCGAGAGATCGCGCAGATCGTCGACGGCGTGACCAAGATCGGTAACATCTCCTTCCGCAGCACGCAGGAGCGGCAGGCGGAAAACTACCGCAAGCTCCTGCTGTCGGTTGCGAAGGATGTGCGGGTGGTGCTCATCAAGCTGGCTGACCGGCTGCACAACATGCGCACGCTCGACCACCTGCCCGAGGAGAAGCGCCGCCGCATCGCCACGGAGACGCTCGAGCTCTACGCGCCGCTCGCGCATCGCTTCGGCATGGCGCGCGTACGGTGGGAGCTGGAGGATCTGGCGTTCAAGAACCTGGAGACGCCGGAGTACAAGCGTCTCGCCAAGCTCGTCGCCCAGAAGCGCGGCGAGCGCGAGCAGCTCATCGCGCGCATGCGAGAGCCGCTCGACGTCGAGTTGCGCCGCGCGGGACTGCGCGACGTGGAAGTGACCGGGCGTCCCAAGCACCTGTGGTCCATCTATAAGAAGATGAAGCAACGGGAGCGCCCGTACGAGGAGATCTTCGATCTCCTGGCCATCCGCGTGCTCGTCAACAGCGTTCCCGACTGCTACCACGCCCTGGGCGTGGTGCACGACCGGTGGACGCCCATCCAGGAACGCATCAAGGACTACATCGCCCAGCCCAAGTCGAACGGCTACCAATCGCTCCACACCACGGTGTTCGGTCCGGGGCGGCAGATGTTCGAGATCCAGATCCGGACGCGCGACATGCACCGCACGGCAGAGTACGGCATTGCCGCGCACTGGCTGTACAAGGAGGACGCCAAGAGTACCGACGAACTGGACAACCGGATGGCGTGGTTCCGCGAAGTGCTCGAGCTGCAGATGGACGCGCGCACGCCCGAGGAGTTCCTGGAGTATCTGAAGATCGACCTCTACGAGAGCGAGATCTTCGTCTTCACGCCCGCGGGGGACGTGATCCAGCTCCCCAAGGGGGCGACGCCCATCGACTTTGCGTTCGCGGTCCACACGGATGTCGGGTTGCACTGCCAGGGCGCCAAGGTCAACGGGCGCATTGCTCCGCTGTCGCGTCAGCTCAAGAACTCGGATACGGTCGAGATCCTCACCTCCCCCAATGCGCGACCGAGCCGCGACTGGCTCGCGCACGTGCGGACGGGGCGGGCGCGGCACAAGATCCGCCAGTGGATTCGGCAGGAGGAGAACGCCACGTCGGCGCGGTTGGGGCGCGAGATTCTGGACCGCGAAGTGCGGCGGCGCAGTCTGGCGCGTCCCGACGACGACCAACTCGCGCGTGCGGCCAAGGAGCTCAACGTCAACGATGCGCATCACCTCATCGCCTCGCTTGGCCAGGGCGACCTGCACATCGGACAGGTGCTCAAGGCGCTTTATCCGGATGCCGAGACCACGCTCGAGCCGGAGCAGCGGAAGACGAGCGCGTTCGAGCGGCTGGTGCAGCGGATGCGCGGCAGCAGCCGGGGCGTGCGGATCCAGGGCGCCGATGGGCTGATGATCCGCTACTCGCAGTGTTGTCAGCCGGTGCCCGGGGATCCGGTGGTCGGGTATGTCACACGCGGGCGCGGCGTGAGCATTCACCGGGGTGACTGTCCCAACCTGCTCCTGCTGTCACACGAGCCGGAGCGGCGTCTCGAGATCGACTGGCAAGAGATCAAGGGCGAACTGTTCCTCGTGCGGCTCGTGCTGGAGGGGGCGGATCGTCGTGGGCTCTACGCCGATGTGGCCGCCGCCGTCACGGAGTCGGGGACCAACATCAAGAACATGGAGCTGCGCAGCGGGGACGGCGGCAGCGTGTCCGGATCGGTCCTGGTGGAGGTGGAGAACCTCGCACATCTGCAGAAGCTCATCCGGGCCGTGCGCCGCGTGAAGGGCATCACCGACGTCACGCGCCGCGAGCACATGGCGGTGGGCGAGGGATAGGAGCCGGGGCCGCACGCCGTGGCTGGGCGGGGGCTCCGCCCGCGCCTGCCGGCGCCGGGGCACGCCGCGTGTTCCGAACAAACCCCGGCGGTGCGCATTATATTCCGTGCATGTCCCGCGCCCGATTCGACATCCGCGCCCCGTATGCGCCCGCCGGAGACCAACCGCGTGCCATCGCCGAACTGAGCGGCGGGCTGCGACGCGGCGACCGGTTCCAGACACTGCTGGGTGTGACCGGATCGGGAAAGACCATGACGATGGCCAACGTCATCCAGGAGCACGGCCGGCCCACGCTCGTCCTGTCGCACAACAAGACGCTGGCGGCCCAACTCTACGGCGAGCTCAAGGGCTTCTTCCCCCATAACGCGGTCGAGTACTTCATCTCCTACTACGACTACTATCAACCGGAAGCGTACGTCCCCACCACCGACACGTACATCGAGAAGGACGCGTCGATCAACGAGGACATCGACCGGCTGCGGCTGCGTGCCACGTCCAGTCTGATGGAGCGGGAGGACGTCATCATCGTGGCCACGGTCTCGGCCATCTACGGGTTGGGCGATCCGGTGGCGTATCGAGAGACGATGGTCACGGTCGCACGTGGGGACACCATCCCGCGCGATCGGCTGCTGCGCTCCCTGGTGGACATTCAGTACTTCCGGAACAATGTGGCCTTCGAGCGCGGAACGTTCCGGGTGCGCGGGGACACGGTGGAGATTCTTCCCGCGTATGAAGAGCAGGGCGTGCGGATCGAGATGTGGGGGGACGAGGTGGAGCGCATCTCCAAGATCGACGTGCTCACCGGCGAGACGATCGCCGAACTGGAGCGCGCCGCCATTTACCCCGCCAAGCACTTCGTGACGTCGCGCGACACGCTCGAGCGTGCGATCACGCGTATCCGCGCGGAGCTCGCGGAGCGGCTGCCGGAGCTGCGCGCGCAGGGGAAGCTGCTCGAGGCCCAGCGCCTCGAGTCGCGCACGAACTTCGATATCGAGATGATGCTCGAGATCGGCACCTGTGCCGGCATCGAGAATTACTCGCGCCACCTGTCGGGGCGCAACGAGGGCGAGCGCCCCGCCGTGCTCTTCGACTACTTTCCCGACGACTTCCTGGTGGTGGTGGATGAGTCGCACGTCACCCTGCCGCAGATCGGCGGAATGTTCAACGGCGATCGCGCGCGCAAACTCACCCTGGTGGAGTACGGGTTTCGGTTGCCGAGCGCGCTCGATAATCGGCCGCTCATGTTCGACGAATTTCTCTCCCTCACGCCGCGTGCCGTGTTCGTGTCGGCCACGCCGGGCGAGCTCGAGCTGCAGCTCTCGGACGGGGTCGTGGTCGAGCAGATCATCCGCCCCACCGGGTTGATCGATCCGGCGATCGAGGTTCGTCCGGTGCGCGGTCAGGTGGATGATCTCCTGCACGAGATCCACCTCCGCGAGGGGCGCGGGGAGCGCGTGCTGGTGACCACGCTGACCAAGCGGATGGCCGAAGACCTCACGGATTATCTCCAACAGATGGGGGTGCGCGTGCGCTACATGCACTCCGACATCGACGCGATCGAGCGGATGGAGATCCTGCGGGGGCTGCGATTGGGGGAGTTCGACGTGCTGGTGGGCATCAACCTGCTGAGGGAGGGGCTGGACCTGCCCGAGGTGTCGTTGGTGGCGGTCCTGGACGCGGATCAGGAGGGGTTCTTGCGGAGCGACCGGTCGCTGATCCAGACCGTGGGACGCGCGGCGCGGAACGTGGGTGGGACGGCCATCTTCTATGCCGATCGCGTCACGGGATCGATGCGTCGCGCCATGGAGGAGACCGACCGCCGCCGCGAGCTGCAGCTCGCCCACAATCAGGAGCACGGCATCACGCCCCGCACCGTGGTCAAGAGCACCGAACAGGTGCGCTTCGTGACGCGGGTGGCCGACGCGCGGGGTGAGCGGCCGGCGCGCGTGGCCGAGGCCAAGCCCACGTACGCGAGCGAGATGGAGCGTGCCGCGATGCTCGAAATGCTGGAGGCGCAGATGAAGGATGCGGCGGCGCGGCTGGACTTCGAGGCAGCGGCGGAATTGCGCGACCAGGTGATGGAACTGCGTGCGGCGGCGGCGGGGAACGTCCAGCGCCCGGCCTCCGGGCTGGCGCGTTTGCGCGCGCGACGATAATGCGCCCGGATCTCGACGGACCCACCTCCGACTGGGGCGCGGAAACGGGGCATCGGCACGTCGTGCCACGTCTCGCAGAGCGCGGTCATCTGGCGATTACGGAGCCGGAGCTGGTCCGGTGGGGAGAGCAATTCGGGCGTGCGGCGACGCCGCCGCTGGTGGTGGGGATCTCCGGACCGCTGGGTGCGGGCAAGACCACGCTCGTGAAGGCCATCTGTGCCGGCCTCGGCGTGTCCGAATCCGTAACCAGTCCGACCTTTGCCCTGGTGCACGAGTACCGTGGGCGCAGCGGCCCGGTCTATCATCTGGACCTGTACCGTCTCACGCGTCCCGATGAGCTGATCAATCTGGGCTGGGATGACATTCTGACAGCGGGCGCGGTGGTGCTGGTGGAGTGGCCCGAGCGCGCGGGAGACCGGTTTCCGACCGACGCCGTGCCCATCGAGCTCGAGTTGGTGCCGGGCGACGCGAGGGGGGAGCGGCGCATGCTCCTGGCGGGATAGACGTGCGCACCCTGGCGATCGACGCATCGATCTACCGTGGATCGGCCGCGGTGATCCAGAACGGCTCCGTGCTCGCCTCCGCTCGGGTGGCCATGCGGGCCGCGGATGCAGAGCGACTGATGCCCGCCGTTGCCCGCGTGCTCGATGAGGCCGGGACCGACGTTGCCGCGCTCGACGCGGTGGCGTGCGGCTCCGGACCGGGAAGCTTCACGAGCCTCCGGATCGCGGCATCGATCGCCAAAGGGATCGCGCTGGGCGCGGCAAAGCCGCTGTTTGCCATTCCGTCGCTGCTGCTCGTGGCAGCGGCGGGCGCCGGTGACCGGCCGGGCCGCTATCTTCCATGGCTGGATGCGTTGCGCGGCGAGCTGTACGTGGCCTGCTACGAGCACATGACGGGCGAGATAACCGCGGGTGATGCGCGTGCACGCAACGGGCAGTGGTCGGAGCTTCGTGCGGCCGCTGTCACGCCGCGCCAAGGGCTCGAGTCGCTCGCATCCACGTTGGGCGCGCTACCGGTGAGTGCAGCGGCGGGGGAGCCGCCGCCGAACGCCCCGGACACCCGGCCGGCCGGCACCGTCTTCGCTCCTGGCGGCATCGCCGCCGGCGTCGCCTCGCTCGAAGGGTGGCTGGCGACGGCGGATCCGGTATCGCTCGGCGCGTGGGAACCAGACTATGGACGCCCTCCGGAGGCGCAGGTGCGATGGGAGGAGGCGCACGGACGCGCCTTGACCGCGTCGTGACGATGCGCGGCCCGCCGCGCGCGGGCCCATCGCGCGACGATGCGGGCGCGTGGACGGAGGTACTGATGCGCGCGGCCCGGCGGGACGACCTGGACGACATCCTGGCGATCGAGCGCGAGGCGTTCACCGACCCGTGGAGCCGGGGCGCGTTCGCCGTGCTGTTCGACGACCCGCGGGTGTACTTCGCGGTTGCGGTCGGCGGGGACGACCGGCCCAGGGCGTATCTTGCGGCCTGGTTCGTGGCCGACGAGGGTGAGGTTGCCACGCTGGCGGTGGCCGCACAGTATCGAGGGCGCGGGATGGCGACGCGCCTGCTGGAGAGCGTTCTCGCGGAAGCCGGGCGGCGCGGCGCGGCCACCCTGTACCTCGAGGTCCGCGAGTCCAACGAGGCCGCGCGCCGGCTGTACGCGTCGCACGGATTCGAGGAAGTCGGCCGGCGTCGTCACTACTATCGTCGGCCGCGTGAGGATGCGCGCGTGCTGCGCAAGGTCCTCACCGCACCCTAGCGCGGGTTTGCTTGGTCGGGCGTGAATTCGTGTGCGTGGCCGACCTCCCGACCGATTATGATCTGCGGCGATCACACTCGCCATCTTGCCAGGAGGAATCGTGAGTCGAAGTCTCAACAAGGTCACGTTGATTGGAAACCTGGGCGCTGACCCCGAGGTCCGGTCGACATCCGGTGGAAACCGCGTGGCGCAGTTTTCCCTCGCTACCAGTCGGAGCTGGACGGGCGCCAACGGGGAGCGGCAGGAGAAGACGGAGTGGCATCGCTGCGTGGTGTGGAACAGCAAGTCTTCGTCGCTGGCCGACATCGTGGAGCGCTACCTCAAGAAGGGCGACAAGGTGTACGTCGAAGGACGCATCGAATACCGGCAGTGGCAGGACAAGGAGAACCAGACGCGCTACACCACGGAAATCAACGTGCGCGAGCTGATCATGCTCAGCGGGCGCCCCGGTGCCGGCGAGGGGGACGGTGGGGGAGGACGGACCGCCAAGGCGGCGGCCGGAGGCGGGGCCGGGGGCGCCGGGCGCGGCGGCGAGTTCGACGATTTTCAGGAGACGGTGGAGGAGGACGACGACCTGCCGTTTTAGCGTGCCGCGGTTACGCGCACGCGGCTGAACCGTCCTCAAGACAGTTACGGTGCGGCGCGCCGGCGAGCCGGCGCGCCCGCGCCGCGTCCCATCTCCGATCCCACACCCGCGGGGCTCTCGATGCTCTCTCGCCGCGAGCATGGTTCACTCGTCATCGTCGCGCGCCGCGCGCGCGGCCCGTTGGGCACCCTCTGTGCCGCCGCGCTCCTCGCGGTGAGCGTCGCCGCGCCCGTGCGGGCGCAGGACTCCACCCAGTCCGGGCGCACGCACGTCGTTCGGAAGCACGACACGTTGTGGGACCTCTCACATCAGTATCTGGGCGATCCCTTCCTGTGGCCGTTCATCTACCGCGTGAACACCGACGTCGTGCAGGATCCGCACTGGATCTACCCGGGCGAGCGACTACGCATCCCGGGTGCCCCCGTGGTGGCATCCGAGGCGGCAGACAGCGCAACACCGGCCACCCAGCCGTTCAGTGAGGTTCCCGAGGTCGCGGAGGCGCCGGCACCACCGGTACAGCCGGTCGTAGCATTGGGGCCCACGGTCTTTCGCGACGAGCGTCGGATCGAGGCGGAGCGTCCCCGCGTCCAGCCACCCCGAAACGCCGTCAGCCTGAGTGGGATGATGCCCCCGCCGGCGGTCCGGCCGGACGAGGTCTATCCGGCACCGTGGATCGATGACAAGGACGGGCCAGCGATGAGCGGTCGGCTGATCGCACGCGCGGAGCCGCTCGGCATTGCGGCCACCCAGCCAATCAACAAGCTCGGCATCGAAGAGCGCGTGTACGTCACACTCCCCAAGACCTCCGTTCCCGTCGCTGGGGACCGGTTCCTCACCTATCGCCTTGGGCCCATGCTGCCCGAGGGGCAGATGGTCGTCCCGACGGGCATCGTGGTGGTGGAACGGGCGGACAACGGGGATGCCACCACCGTGCGGATCGTCCGGATGTTCGACGAAGTTGAAATCGGCAACGGGATCATTCCGCTGGCGTCGCGGCCGAGCGGGCCGGCAGGCGTCACACGGACGCACCTCGAGTTGGGAACGATGGCCAAAGTGGTGTGGATCCCGTCGGAACCGGTGCTCCCCACCATTCAACGGTACGTGGTGCTCGATGTCACGGCGCCCGAGTCCGTGTCGCTGGGCGACCAGTTCACGCTCCTGCGTCCGCGCGTGCACCGCGACGACGGCACGTGGCTCCCCGAGGAGCCCATCGCGTTGGCGCAGGTGGTGCGCATCACCAACCGCTCGGTAACGGCCATCATCGTGGACCAACGCCATCCCACGATTTCGGTGGGCACAGAGGCGCGTCTCACGGCCCGCGTGCCGTAGCGCCGGGCGCTCGTTGACGCGGGGAATGGTGGCTCGACCCTGTCCCCCCGTGCCCGGCAAAGCCACGCCGGTGGCCGCCTTCGCACTACTGGATGCCGGAGTGGGCGCGAGCCGTTAGATTAACCGGCGACGCATGCTTGCGATCGCCCACCTCCTGGCCATCTGCTTGTACCTCGGCGCCGCCGCTCTGGCGGCGGCGCCTTTTGTGCGTCCGGTCGCGCCGCCGCTCCGGGGAGTGGTCGTGTTGCTCGCGGCGGGCGTGGTGGCCCACGCTGCCGGATTGCTCTTGCTCGGGCTGCGGTTTGGCATCCTCCCCCTCACCGGCATCGGGCCGGCGTTGTCGTTCGCGGCCCTCCTGGTGGCGGCCATGCTGCTCGCCGTGGAGCTGATGGCGGGCGAGGTGAGCCTCACGCTCGCCGCCGCGCCGCTCGCGGCGGTGGTGACCGGAGCCGCCCTGGTGGCGGGCTTCACACCCCTGGTGGCCCCGGTGGAGACCACTGGCCATTGGCTCGCGGCGCATGTGGCCATGAGCTTCCTCGGCATCGCGGCGTTCGCGACCGCGGCCGCGGCGGGGCTCATGTATCTGGTCGAGCGCCGCGAGCTCAAGTCGCGCCGCTTCGGCGCGATCTTCCGGTTCTTTCCGCCACTGGAGACGCTGGACCGCGTCAACCATGTCGCGGCCGTCGTGGGCTGGCTGGCCCTCACGATCGGCGTCACGCTCGCGGGCGTGCACGCGCCGGCGTTTCGACTGGCGGACCCGGAAAAGATCGTGTGGGCGTTTGCCGCATGGATTGCCGTGACCGCGCTCACGGGCGGCCGTGTGATCGCCGGATGGCGGGCACGGCGGGCGGCGTTGGTGTCGAGCGTGTCGTTCGCCGCGGTCGTGGCGCTGTACATCGCGCTCCGGCTCGTCGGCGTGCACCGCGGGCAGTTCCTGTGAGCGGTGTGCCCGTGCTCCTGCGCGGCCAGGCGCTGCGCGTGCTGGTGGTGGGTGGCGGTGCGGTCGGAACGCGCCGCGCCCAGTCGGTGCTGGAGGGCGGCGCGCACGTGCGCGTGATCGCGCCGGAACTGACGGACGTGCTGCGTGCGCTCGCCGGCCGCACCGAGCGGCTCGAGTTGCTCGTGCGGCCGTACGCCTCGGGGGACGTGCGGGAGGCGGCGCTTGTCATCGCGGCTGCTGGTGACCGCGCGGTGAACGCGCGCGTGGGGCGTGACGCGCGCGCCGCGGGGCGGATGGTGGTTGTCTGCGACGCACCCGAGGAAGGCACGTGTTGGCTGCCGGCCGTCCACCGCGCCGGCGAACTCACGATCGCGGTCTCGGCCGGGGGCGTGCCTGCCGCCGCGGCCCGCATCCGCGACGCGCTGGCTTCGCGGTTCAATGCGCGCTATGGTGCCGCATTGGACGCCATCGCGGCGACGCGCGCCTCCATGTTGCGGGCAGGCGAGCGCGCGGCGTGGCGCGCGCTCGCGAAGCACGTGATGGACGAGGGCTTCTGCGAGCGCGTGGAGGCTGGCACCCTCGCCGAGCGGGTACGCTCATGGCGCTGACCGTTATCGGGCTAAGCCATCGCACGGCCGCTATCGAGCTTCGGGAGCGGCTGGCGGTGTCGGCGACCGACGTGCCGGCCACCGTCGCGAGCTGGCGCGAGGCGGCGGGGGCGCGCGAGGGCGTGCTCCTGTCCACGTGCAATCGCACGGAGCTGTATCTGGCGGGAGGAGACCATGACGCCACCGAGGCCATATGGCGGGCGTGGTCGGCGCGGCTCGGCACGGACGCGGCGCCGCATGGCTTCGTGCGCCGTGAGCGCGATGCGGTGGCCCATCTCTATCGCGTCGCGGCGGGACTCGATTCGATGATCCTGGGCGAGGCGCAGATCCAGGGCCAGGTGCGCGACGCGTGGGAAGGCAGCCGCGGCGCGTCCGGAACGGTACTGAACCGGCTGTTCCACTCGGCACTGGGGGTCGCCGGACGGGTTCGCTCGGAAACCTCGATCGCGCGCGGAGCGGCGTCGGTCAGCTCGGCGGCTGTCCAGCTGGCCAAGAAGATCTTCGGCACGCTGCAGGGACGGCACGCGATGGTGCTCGGGGCCGGCGACATGGCGGAGCTGGCACTCGAATGCCTGGTGGCCGAAGGGGTGCGCGCGGCGATCGTGGCCAATCGCACGTATGAGCGTGCACAGGAGCTTGCCGCGCGGCACGGCGCGACCGTGCTCCACTACGACGCCTGCTGGGCACATCTGCACGAGGTGGATCTGTTGCTGTGCTCCACGGCCGCGCCGCATCCGGTGGTGACGGTCTCGCACGTGCAGCCGGCGGTGCAACGCCGCGGCGACGAGCCGTTGTGCGTGCTCGATATTGCCCTGCCGCGCGACGTGGAGGCGGGCGTGGGTAGGCTGGACAACGTCTTCCTGTACGATCTCGACGATCTTCGGTCGGTCGTGACATCGAACATCGAGCGCCGACGCGCGGAGCTGCCGTCGGCCGAAGAGCTCATCGCGAGCGAGGTCGATTACTACTGGGATTGGCTCGCCGGACTCAGCGCCGTGCCGGTGCTCACAGCGTTACGGCGGCACATGGATCATCTTCGCGAGAACGAACTGGCGCGGGCGCTCCGCCGCTTGGACCACCTGTCCGAGGATGATCGCCGCGCGGTGGATCACCTTTCACGTGCTCTCATGAACAAGTTTCTGCACGAACCCAGTGTTCGCCTGCGCGCCGCGGCGGCGAATGGGAAGGGATTGGCCATCATCGACGCGCTCCAGGAGTTGTTCGGGGTGGCGCCGGAGTCGGCCCCGCCGTCGGCGGACGCCTCGCTGTCGGCGCGGAACGCCGCCGCCGCCCCGCCGGGCCGCGACTCTGCCGGCGCGCAGCGCGACAATGACAGCACCGTGTCCGAGCAACCCACACCTGGAGCCGGGGATCATGACGCGTAGCGCGCTGGTGACCGGAGGGGCAGGGTTCATCGGCTCGCACGTGGCGGAGGCGATGCTCGCCGCCGGATACGAGGTGACGGTCCTCGACAATCTCTCCACCGGCAAGCGAGACCAGGTCCCGACCGACGCACGGTTCGTGGAGGCGGACATCACGACGCCCGCCGCGGCCGCGGTGGTGCGCGATGGCGCGTTCGACGTGATCTGTCATCTGGCGGCACAGATCGACGTCCGTCGCAGCGTACGCGATCCGGTGTTCGATGCGCGGGTGAATGTGCTGGGGTCGCTCACCCTGCTGGAGGCGGCGCGCGAGGCGGGAGCGACGGCGCGCTTCATCTTCTCGTCCACCGGCGGCGCCATCTACGGCGATCTCGTGCCTCCGCCCAGCGGCGAAGATGCCGCCAAAGATCCGCAGTCGCCCTACGGAACGGCGAAGCTGAGCGTCGAGTACTATCTGGGCTACTACGCCCGCGTGCACGGGCTCGAGACGTTGGCATTGCGCTACGCCAACGTCTATGGACCGCGTCAGGATCCGCACGGCGAGGCGGGTGTGGTGGCGATCTTCTGCGGGCGCGTGCTCGATGGGGCACCGCTCACGGTGTTCGGAGACGGACGGCAGACGCGCGACTACGTGTTTGTGGAGGACGTGGCTCGCGCCAACGCGATGGCGGCCGCATGCGCCATTCCGGCGGCGGCGGGTGTGGATGCGCGCGCGGTCAACGTGGGGACCGGCACGGAAACGGACGTGCTCGCATTGGCGCACGCCCTCATGCGGACGACGGGGCGCACGGTGCCCGTGGAGCACGCCCCCGCGCGCGCGGGCGAGCAGCAACGGTCGGCGGTGCGCATCGATCGGGCCGGTTCACTGCTGGGGTGGGCACCCGCGGTGCGTCTCGAGGATGGACTACACCGGACGTACGAGTGGTTCCGGGACCGACACGGGAGGGGGGCGTGACCTTGGCGATGGTGCTGACACAGGTTGGCGGCGCGGTTCCCACGCGGGCCACCGAGCTGGTGACGCAGGCGTCGCTGGTCACCAAGATCGTGCTGCTCGTGCTGCTCGCACTTTCGCTGGTGAGTTGGGCGATCATGTTGGGAAAGGCACGCGAGTTCCGCCGGTTCCAAAGGGCGGGCGCGGCCTTCGCGCATGAGTTCGAGCGTGTCTCCGGCCTGGAGGAGGCGAGCGCGCTGGCGCGGAGGACGGCGTCCAGCCCGTTCACCCGCGTCCTTTCGCGTGCCGTGAATTTCTTTGCGGAGATGCGGCCGGGCGCACTGCGGCAGAGCGTTGGCGGCGATCCACTCTCGGCGTCGCAGGTCGAAGCACTCCGGCTCGTCCTCGATTCGCAGGCAGCCGCCGAGCGCGATCGGGTGGCACACTTCATTCCGTCGCTTGGCACCGTGGCCTCGGCCAGTCCGTTGCTCGGGTTGCTGGGCACCGTGTTGGGGATCATCGATGCCTTCGTGGGGATCGCAGCGTCGGGTTCGGGCAATCTCGCGGCGGTCGCGCCCGGGGTGGCCGAGGCGCTCACCGCCACGGCGGCGGCGCTGACGGTCGCCATCCCGGCGGCGTTCGGCTACAACATTTTTGCCAACAAGCTCAATCGGCTGGAGTCGCAATTGGAGAGCTTCGGCACGGAGATCATCGCGATGATGGTGCGCGAGGGGCGGATATGAGCGCGCGCGGCGGTGCACGCGGGCCGGGGCGGCCGTAGCCATGGCGCGGCGGCGTCGCCCGGGCGGGCTCCCCATCAATGCGGACATCAACGTGGTCAGTCTGATCGACGTGATGATGCTTCTCATGGTGATCTTCATGATCACCGCGCCGCTCATGCAGGGCGGCGTGGATGTGGCGCTCCCCACCGCCGAAGCGCGTCCGCTGACGGCGAAGAGCAATCTCGTGGTGACGGTCGACCGCCGCGGGCAGATTTTCGTGGAAGATGCACCGTTGAGTTATGAGGAATTCCGGACCAGCTTTCCGGCCATCGCGTCGCGGCGCGGGCAGCAGGGCGTGTACGTCCGGGCGGACAAGAACGTGCCGTACGGCGACGTGTTGCGCGTGGTGGCGGTGATGCGGGCGGCCGGCGTGGGAAACGTGGGTCTCATCGCGGTGCCGGAGGAGGGCACGCCGTGAGCGTCCGGGCGCCGCGCCAGCCCACCCTCGCCACGCCGTTCGCCGGTTCCGTGCTGCTGCACGCCGCCGTCGCCGCCGCCCTGCTGTTCGTTCGTCCCGCTCGCGCGCTCACCCCTCCACCGGTCTACCAGGTGGATCTGGTGGCCGCGCCGCCAGGCCCGCGGTCGGTCGGCGTGGTGAAGCCGCCGGCCACGACGCCGCCCCCGTCCACGCGGCCGCCGCCGCCGCGGGCGCAAACGAAACCGCAGGACATGCCCGCGCCCACGTCCCAGCGCGAGCGGCGGACGGCGGCGCCGCGGGCCGCCACGCCCGTCCCCCAGCCGCGCACGACCGACACGCGCACCACCGACGCCGACGCGGCCGCAGGCGGTGGTCCCACGGGCGGGCGGGGCGCGGATGTCGCAACGGTGCACACGGAGGGGATCGACTTCCCCTATCCCGGGTATCTGCAGAACATCGTCCGACAGATCGCGTTGCGGTTCAAGGCGCCCGGCAACACCACGGCCACTGCCGAGGTGTTCTTCCTCCTCCATCGCGACGGCTCGATTACGAATCTCCGATTCGTTCAGCGGTCGGGGAATTTCGCGTTCGACATCGAGGCGCAGGGCGCCATCGAGAGCGCAGCCCGGGCCGGAGACTTCGGCCCGTTGCCGTCGGGCTTTACCGATGATGTGCTCCCGGTCACTTTCAGCTTCGATCCCAAGGTGCTGCATTGATGTCTGCCACGCGCCGGTCCTTCTCCGCGTTTCTCGCTCTGCTTACGCTCGTGGTCGTCGCGTCGGCCGCGCGTGCCCAGGACACCACCGCGCAACGTGGTGTACGCATCGGCCTCACGTATCAGGCGGGCACCCGCCCCGGGATCGTCGTACTGCCCGTGCGGGGCATGGGCGTGGCCGGCGACAGCATCCGCGCGATGCTCGAGCGGGATCTCGACTACAGCGACGCGGTCCAGGTCATTGGGCTCGAGGGCACGTCGACCCGCCAGGCCGTGGACGCGGCGGTGCGGGGCCGGATCAACTACGGGCTCTGGCGCTCGCTCGGCGCCGCCGGGTTGGTCGAAGTCTCAGCGGCCGCGGGGGGCGGGCTGAGCGTGGCGGTGCACGACGTCGCGCAGCAGAAGGTGCTCAGCACACGCAGCTACACGCTGCCGAGCGGCGCATTCGATCGTGGGTGGCGCATGGCGGTGCACGGGATCTCGGACGATCTCGTACGGATGATCACGGGCGCGCGTGGGATGGCGCAGACGCGCATCCTGTACGTGCGCGATGGGAGGGTGTACGTTATAGACAGCGACGGGTTCGGCGCCCGCGCGCTCACGAGCGGCGGCGGGGCGTTGTCGCCGGCCTGGCATCCGAGCGGCCGATGGATCGCGTATAGCCACTTTGGGGGCGCAGGGACGGAGGTGATGCTCCACGAGTTCGCTTCGGGGGCGGAGCACCGACTGCCTGGAATGCGGCCGGGGTTGAACATCACGCCGGTGTTCTCACCCGACGGCGCGACGTTGGTGTTCGCGCACGGCGAAGAATCAGGCACGGATCTGTACGCCGCCGATGCCTTCGGCGCGGGGAACGGCAGCATGCGTCGCATCACGGTGGGGCGCGGGTCGGACAACGTGTCGCCGAGTTTCAGTCCGGACGGGCGGCACCTCGCCATGACGTCGGGGCGCGCGGGCCATCCGGAGGTCTACACGCTCGACGCGGACGGCTCCAACGTGGAGTTGCTGACGCCGTTCAACTTCGGGGACCAGAACTATCGCTCCAATCCTGACTGGGCGCCGGACGGGCGTCTCGTCGCCTTCCAGTCACAGCTCGCGGGGCAGTTTCAGGTGATGACGATCTCGTTACGTGACCGGACGGTGAAGCAGCATACGAGCGACGGGATCAACGAGGACCCGTCGTGGGCCCCCGACAGCCGGCATCTCGTCTTCACGTCCAATCGCACCGGCGTGCGAGAGCTGTGGGTGTTGGACACGGAGTCCGGTCGTGCACGCCAGCTCACCCACGCACCGGGCGCGCGCATGTCGGCGTGGTCCGGCATTTTGGGGGCCGTTCCGTGACGCGGCACGTGGGCGTCCTGTCCTTTTCTTCCGCTGCAGCGCACGCTTCCCACCACCCACCTCACACTCGGAGAGGAGACGCATGATCCGCACATCCCCACTCGCCGTCCTCACAGTCGTGGTTGCCGCCACCCTCGCCGGCTGCCACAAGACGCCGCCGCCGCCACCACCGGCTCCGGTCCCGCAGGTGAATCAGGACAGCATCGACGCTGCGCGTGCGGACTCGATGCGACGTGCACGAGCAGCCGACTCCGCCGCTCGGGCCCGCGAGGCGGAGGAAGCGGCGCGTCAGGAGCGGGAGCGCCGCATCGCCGAGATGCGGAACGCGCTCGCGGCTCAGGTCTACTTCGAGTACGACAGCGATCAGTTGAGCGCGCAGGCGCAGAGCACGCTCGATGCCAAGCTCGCCATCCTGAACGCGAACCAGGGCGTTCGGCTGCGCATCGCCGGGAACGCGGACGAGCGTGGCTCCGATGAGTACAACCTGGCCTTGGGGCAGCGCCGCGCCGCGGCGGCAAAGCGATATCTCACGCAGCACGGCATCGCCGACGACCGGCTGGAGGTGGTGAGCTACGGGGAGGAGCGTCCCGTCTGCCAGCAGTCGGATGAGTCGTGTTATCAGCAGAACCGGCGCGACGAGTTCGAGATCATCGCCGGCGGCGACACCTTGAGCCCCACCGATTGATGCGTGCGCTTCGCCGTCTTGCCCCGGTCGTCTTCCTGGCGACCGGGGCGTGCCTGGCCACGCAGACCGACGTGCGCCAGTTGCAGGCGAATCTCATCGCTCTGCGCCAGGAAAATGCGCGCTCGGATTCGCTCACGGAGGCGCGTCTCCGCGAGCTCGTGAGCGCCATGGGCACCGTGAACGACACGCTGTCGCAGCTCGCCGCCCACCTGGTGCGCTTCACCGGCGATGTGCGGGGCGATCTGTACCAGATGGGGCAGCAGCTGCTGGCCGTGCAGGAGCTCACCGGACAAAGCCAGCGTCGCCTGCAGGAACTGCGCACGGATCTCGAGCAGCGTGGGCAGCAGATCGCGCAGGAGCAGGCCTCAGGGGGCGACACCGCGACCGCGGCAGCGGCCCAGACGCCTGGGCCCAACCAGCTGCTGCAGGTCGGGCTCGAGCAACTCCGCCACGGCAGTCCCTCCGCGGCGCGGGCGGCGTTCCAGCAGCTCCTGGAGCAGTTTCCACGCGCCGACGTCGCTGCCGATGCACAGTTCTACATTGGCGAGGCCTATTCGGCGGAGGGGGATACGGTCCACGCGGACAGCGCGTACGCGGCGGTGGTGGCTACCTACCCGCAGTCTCCACGCGCGCCGACCGCGCTGTACAAGCAGGCGCTGGCATATCAAGCGGCGGGCAACGGGCCGGCCGCGCGCGCGGCGCTCAACCGCATCGTCACGGAGTATCCGCGCTCCGATGAGGCCGGCCTCGCGCGCGATCGGCTTCGTACCATGCACTGAGTCCGGGCGGGGCGCATCCGATGGTGAAGCAGCGTACGGCCGAGATGCCGTTCCTCGACCACCTCGAGGAGCTTCGGTGGCGCCTGATCTGGTCGCTGCTCGCTCTGGCCGTGGGGATCACCGTGGCGCTGGTGCTCGTCCTCAAGGTCAATGCCATCGCCATCCTGCAGCAGCCGGTCGCACCCTATCTGCAAGGCCACAAGCTGGTGTTCACCAATCCGAGCGACGCCTTCATGATCGTCATGAAGGTCGCCATCGGGATCGGGATCGTCTTCGCCCTGCCGGTCATCCTGTACCAGCTGTGGGCCTTCGTCTCGCCGGCCCTCTACACCCATGAGCGCCGTGTGATGATTCCCGTGATCATGGGGGCGGTGGCCCTGTTTGCCACCGGCGTGGCGCTGGCGTACTTCTACATTTTGCCATACACGCTCGGCTTTCTCATTGGCTTTCAGTCGGCGTCGCTGGAGCCGATGATCACCGCCGACGCGTATTTCGGCTTCGCCGTCGGGATGTCGCTCGCGTTCGGCGCGGTGTTCGAATTGCCCATCGTGATCCTCGCGCTCACCGCGATCGGCATCGTGACGCCAACAATGCTGCGGCGGTTCCGGCGGTATGCCATCGTGCTGAGCGCCGTGGCCGGCGCGATCATCACCCCTGGCGGCGATATCATGACGCTGAGCGCGCTCACGGTGCCCATCTATGCCCTGTACGAGATCAGCGTGCTGTTGTCGCACCTGGTGCATCGCCGCCGGACGCGGCGCGCGGCACGCGAAGCGGCGGCGGAGGCGGACGGGGTGTCGGCTGCGTGAGATGGGCGACGTTCGTGGCGGCCGCGCTCATCGGCGGATCGGGGGCGTCGGGAGGGCTCGCTGCCGCTGCCGCGCAGCGGCCGGCGCCGCGTCCTGCGGCGCGGCAGGATAGCGTCGCCCGCGCCCCCGGCGACACGGCCGCGCGCGACACGGCCCGTGTAGAGCTGGTGCAGTGGCCGGAGCCGGATTCCGTGATGAAAGAACTCCTGGCGCGCCCGGGATACGTGGCCACACGCTACCAGGCCGCGCATACCACCTTCGAGGGCCACCCGCGCCTCCTTCAGCTGGCCGGACGCTCCGCGGTGGCGCGCGAGGAGGCGACGGTCGTCGGCGACACGATCATCTTCCGCGACTCGGCGCAAACGGTGACGGTGCGCGGCGACACGGTCGTCCTGCGGGATCTCACTCAGAACGCGGGCGACCTCCGTGCGCGGGGATTGCTGGTCTACGACCTCGTCGCCCATCGGGGCATCGGCACGAACATCGCCACCACGGCCGCCGAGACGGGACAGACGTGGTACGTGACGGCGGACACGGGCGCCGTCCAGCTCGACACCACGAACGCCGGCCACACGGTCACCTACGCCGCGGACGGCACGATCACCAGCTGCGACCTGCCGTTCCCGCACTACCACTTCGCCTCGGGCGAGATCAAGCACATCTCCAAGAGCTGGATCGTGGCGCGCCCCGCCGTGCTGTACGTGCAGGACATCCCCATCTTCTGGCTCCCGTTCGTATTCCAGGATCTGCGCGCCGGGAGGCACAGCGGACTGCTGCCCATGCGCTTCGGGCTCACGGACGTCATCCGCACGTCGGCCAACTACCGCCGGCAGATCGAGGATGTGGGCTACTACTTCGCCCTGAGCGACTACATGGATGCGCAGGCGTCGCTCGACTGGCGGAGCGGCGCGCACGCGACCGACAGCGACCCTGGCTGGGTGCGCCTCAACGGGGAGTTTCGCTACCGCTGGCTCGATCGCTTCATGTCCGGGCGCATGGCCACGTCGTACTCGTCGTACTCCGATGGCAGCACGAACACCGCCGTGTCCTGGTCGCACAATCAGACCTTCTCGCAGCGCAGCAGTCTGAATGCGGACATCAACTACGTCTCCAACACGCGCGCGCAGCGACAGCAGGCGCTCAATGTCGCGCAGGCGTTGGCGACGATCTATTCATCTCTCAACTACCGACGGAAGCTCGGCTCGGCCGAGATGAGCTTGGGCGGCACGCGCCGCCAGTTCACCGGGCGATCGGAGGTGGACCAAGACTTTCCGAACTTCAGCCTGAGCACGGCGCCCCTCTCGCCCGCGTCGTGGTTGGTGTGGAGCCCGCAGCTGCGGGTGACGAACAGCCAGCGTTCCCATCTCGACCAGAACGCCGCATCGGCGGCTGCGTTTCGCTTTCGCGTTACCCCCGGCGGGCAGCTGGACAGTACGCGCATCGATGCCAGTCAGCGCACGACGCGCGTCAACTTCGATACGCCCCTCCGCATTGGCGGGTTCACGTGGCGGAACGCGTTCACGGTCGACGATCGGTTCAACGACTTTCCGCAGGTGATCACGGTGCCCAATGTAACGGACACCAGCCAGAACGCCGATCGCGTGTTCGCGCAGACGTACCAGACGGCCATCGATTGGCAGACGTCGCTCGACCTGCCGTCGATTTCGCCGGGGCGATGGAATCTGGTGCCGTCGCTGCAGATTGTGAACGCGGACCCCGGTTCGGCATTCCTGGTGCGGAGCTTCCTGAGCGGTGGAAGTTTTGTGCATCAGTCCAAACGGCTGCAGTACAGCCTGTCCACCTCCCCGACGTTCTTCGGCCTGTTCCCCGGGTTCGGGCCGTTCAGCCGCATTCGGCACTCCATCACGCCGCGGATCACCTACAACTACGCGCCGGCGGGGCAGGTGAGCGATGCATTTCTCGAGGCGGTGCGGAAGACGCGCGTGGGCGATCTGAGCACCCTCACGCGCAATCAGGTCACGGTCGCGATCAATCAGGTGTTCGAGGCCAAGATCCGGCAGCCGGGAGATTCCACGCCGGGGGCCGGCGAGAAGCTCAAGCTCCTGCAGCTCGACTTCTCGCCGCTCACGTGGGACTTCGAGCGGGCGCGCAAAACGGGTGGCACGGGACTCACCACGCCCTCGTTCACGTTGCGCGCAGCGTCCGACCTCGTTCCCGGCCTGGATGTGCGCGTCGGGTGGTCCCTGTTCGAGGGAAATCCGCAGAGCGATAGCGCGCGCTTCAAGCCGTTTCGCGAGTCCATCTCGGCCAGCGTCAGTATGGGGCGCGGACGGAATCCGCTCACCGTGCTCACACGGCTGTTCGGGAAGGCTGTCCCCCCGGATACGGCGGGGCTTCCGGCCGCTTCGCAGGGCGGCGAAGGGGCCGTGCCGCCCGTCGGGACGGCGCCGCTCATCGCCGGCACCACGCGCAGCCGCTATCCCCTGGGCGTCAACACCAGCCAGGGATGGCAGCTGCGCCTGGAGTTCTCGGCCATCCGGCGACGGCCCCCCGCCGGGGTCACCGGCGCGTTCTTCGACCCCACGGCGGTGTGTCAGGACGTGGATCCCATTCTCCGCGACCGGTGCGAGCAGCAGCAACTGGCGCTGGCGCAGCAGGATACGAGCGGATTGTTCGAGGGCACACGATTGGCACGCCTCCCTCCGAGCGCCACACTGCGAGCGAGCACCAGCTTTCGCCTCACTCCCAACTGGTCGATCGACTGGCAGACGGGATACGACTTCGAGCGGCGTCGGTTCTCCGATCACATCGTGACGCTGCAGCGCGACATGCACGACTGGCGCGCGATCTTTGCGTTCAGCCAGTCGCCGACCGGAAGTTTCGCCTTCAACTTCTTTATCTCCCTCATCGCGGAACCGGATTTGAAGTTCCAGTACAACCAGCGGACGTATCGGCCGTCGACCCCATGATGCCGTGCATCGAGCTGGATGGGCAGTCGCTGCGTATCGCGGACGTGGAGGCCGTGGCGGCGGGGCGCGCGCGGGTGGTGCTCGCGGCGGCCGCGCGCGCGCGTGTGGAGGCGACGCGCCGTGTGGTGAATGATCTCGTGGCGCGCGGTGCGGTGGTCTACGGCGTCACCACGGGATTCGGCAAGCTGTCCGAGGTTGCCATCCCCCAGGATCAACTCGCGGCGTTGCAGGTCAACCTGGTGCGGAGCCACGCCGTGGGGGCGGGCGCCATCCTGCCGGAGCGCGACACGCGGGCCATGATGCTCCTCCGTGCCAACGTGATGGCCAAGGGGCACTCCGGCGCGCGGGCCGCGGTGGTGGATTTGCTATGCGGCATGCTCAACGCGGGCGTGTGGCCGCCGGTGCCGGAGCAGGGAAGCGTGGGCGCCAGTGGCGACCTGGCTCCGCTCGCGCATCTCGCGCTGACGCTGATAGGAGAAGGGGAGTTGGTGCGCGCGGGAGTGGTGGGCGCGGCCGACCAGATGCTGCGCGACGCCGGACTGGCGCCGCTCGTGCTGCAACCCAAGGAGGGGCTCGCACTCATCAACGGAACGCAGGCGCATGCGGGGATTGCCGCGCTGGCCGTGGCCGATGCGTGGCGATTGTGGCGTGCGGCGCAGGTCGCGGGCGCGATGTCGCTCGAGGCGCTACTCGGAACGCCGGTGGCGTTCGATGCGCGCATTCAGGAGGCGCGGGGACAGGCAGGCCAGATCGCCGCCGCCGCGGGGCTCCGACGTCTCCTGCGCGAGAGCGAGATCCGGGAATCGCATCGCGCGGGTGATCCGCGCGTGCAGGACGCGTACTCGCTGCGTTGCATGCCGCAGGTCCATGGCGCCGTCCACGACGCGCTGACGTTCGCCGAGACGATCGTGACGCGCGAGCTGAACGCGGCCACCGACAACCCGCTCGTGTTTGCGGATGGCGCGCTGCTGAGCGGCGGCAACTTCCACGGACAGCCGGTGGCGATGGTGCTGGACGTGATGGCGATCGTGCTCACCAATCTCGCCACGATGGCGGAGCGACGCGTCGATCGCTTGGTGCATCCGGATCTCAATCAAGGACTCCCGCCCTTCCTCGCCCGCGATGCCGGTGTGAACTCGGGATTCATGATGACGCAGGTGACGGCCGCTGCGCTGGCGAGCGAGTGCAAGGGACTGGCGCACCCGGCGAGCGTCGACACGATTCCCACCGACGGGAGCAAGGAAGACGTCGTGCCGATGGCCATGGGCGCGGCGTGGAAGCTGCGTCGCGTCATCGCCAACGTGCGGACGGTGCTGGCCATCGAGTTGATGTGCGCGGCGCAGGGGGTGGACTACCGAGCGCCGCTGGCCCCGGGCGCCGGCGTCCAGGAGGCGCACCGCCGCGTGCGATCCCTGGTCGCGCCGTACACCGGCGACCGCGCGATGCGAGGCGACGTGGCCCGGCTGGCCGACGCGATCGATGCGGGAACCTTCGACCTTCCTGAACTCATGAGCGACGGATGACCACACACGCCCAGGTCGCGCCGCCGGAGTCCGGCGCACGGCTCGTCCGCGCTCCGCGCGGGAGCACGCTCCGCTGCAAGGGATGGGCGCAGGAAGCCGCCCTGCGGATGCTCATGAACAATCTCGATCCCGACGTGGCCGAGCGCCCCGACGACCTGGTTGTCTACGGTGGGACGGGACGCGCCGCGCGCAGCTGGGCCGCGTTCGACGCCATCGTCGCCGCGCTGCAGCAACTGGAGAACGACGAGACGCTGCTCATCCAGAGCGGCAAGCCCGTGGGGGTGTTTCGCACGCACGCGTGGGCGCCGCGCGTTCTCATCGCCAACGCGAACCTGGTGGGCCGATGGGCCACGTGGGACGTCTTCCGGGAGCTGGAGCGACAGGGGCTCACGATGTACGGGCAGATGACCGCCGGGTCGTGGATCTACATCGGATCGCAGGGCATCCTGCAGGGCACGTACGAGACGTTCGGCGCAGTCGCCCGCCAGCACTTCGACGGCGGGCTGGGCGGGCGGTTGGTGGTGAGCGCCGGCCTGGGTGGCATGGGCGGAGCGCAGCCGCTGGCGGCAGCGATGCTCGGCGGCGTCTTCCTCGGAGTCGAAGTGGATCGCCATCGGATTGACCGTCGTGTCGCCACCGGGTACTGCGACCGCGTGACGGATGATCTGGACGAGGCGCTGGCGTGGGTGCTTGCCGCGCGCGCGGCCTGCGCCCCGCTCTCGGTGGGCGTGGTGGGCAACGCGGCGTCCGTGTTGCCGGAGCTCGTGCGTCGCGGGGTGACGCCGGACGTGCTCACCGACCAGACGAGCGCGCACGACATGCTCAATGGCTACGTGCCCGCGGGTCTGGACGTCGATGCGGCCGCGGAACTGCGCCGTGCGGATCCTGCCGAGTACGTTCGCCGCTCCACGGCATCGGCGGTCGAGCATGTGCGCGCCATGCTCGCCCTGCGCGAGCGCGGCGCCGTGACGTTCGACTACGGGAACAACCTGCGCACGGTGGCGTTCGACGCCGGCGTGCGGGACGCGTTTGCCTTTCCCGGCTTCGTGCCGGCGTACGTGCGCCCGCTGTTCTGTGCCGGCCGCGGACCATTTCGATGGGTGGCGCTCTCCGGCGATCCCCAGGACATCTATCGCACCGACGAGCTCGTGCTCGAGCTGTTTCCCGAGAACGCGCATCTCGCGCGATGGATCCAACTCGCTCGCGAGAAGGTCCACTTTCAGGGACTGCCGGCGCGCATCTGCTGGCTGGGGCAGGGCGAACGCGCCCGATTCGGCGTGGCGCTCAACGATCTCGTCGCGTCGGGCGAGCTGTCGGCTCCCATCGTCATCGGGCGCGATCACCTTGACACGGGGAGCGTCGCGTCCCCCTTCCGCGAGACGGAGGCGATGCGCGATGGGAGCGACGCAATTGCCGACTGGCCCATCCTCAACGCCATGCTCAACGTGGCCAGTGGGGCGTCGTGGGTCTCCTTTCACCATGGCGGCGGCGTGGGCATCGGCAACGCGTTGCACGCGGGGCAGGTGATCGTGGCCGACGGCAGCCCCGAGATGCGCCTGCGGCTCGAGCGGGTGCTCACCAATGATCCGGGCATCGGGGTCGCGCGACACGCGGACGCCGGGTACGAGATCGCCGTGCGTACGGCGGAAGAGCACGGGATCACGCTTCCGATGCGCGACTGAGCGCGGCCGCTCCGACATGCTCTCCGAGCGCTTCCGGCCGTGGCACGTTCCCCTGTTCGCGGCCAAGTACGCCTACCTGCATCTACGCCGGTTTCCCATCCTGGTGCATTTCGAGGTCACGACGCGCTGCAACGCCCGCTGTGACTTCTGTGACTACTGGAAGAGCGACGCATCGGCGCGGCGCGATGAGGTGGAGCGGTTCGCCGCGGCAGCGCGGTTCTTCAACCCCATCATGGTCACGTTCACCGGGGGCGAGCCGCTGCTGCGCCGCGATCTGGCAGATCTGGTGGCGGGTGTGGCGGGCGCGATCCGCCTGCGTTACCTCACGATGATCACGCACGGCGGGATGCTCACGGTGGAGCGCGCGCAGCAGTTGTGGGATGCCGGGCTCAATCAATTCAACATCTCGCTCGACTTCCCCGACGAGCGCCACGATCGCGCGCGCGGGATCCCCGGGCTGGCCGCGCGCATCTTCGACACGGTCTCCGCCATGCGGGCGCGCGGCATCGACAGCATCCGCTTCAACACCGTCATGCGCAACGATAATCTGGACCAGCTCATTCCGATCGCCGAGCGGGCGCGCGAGCTGGGATGCGGCGTATCCTACAGCGTGTATACCACGCTCAAGAATGGACACGCTGGTCCGGCGTTCCGTGACGACGACGCGCGCGCACTCACCAATGTGGTGGCGGCGGTGCGCGCATACAAACGCCGGCATCGCGGGACGATCGTCAACTCCGACCACTACCTGCGGCAGATCCCGCGCTACGTGCGCGGAGAGCGCATGGAGCCATGTCGCTCCGGGGTGCGCACGATTCACGTGGACCCCGGTGGGATGGTTCGCCGGTGTCCCGACTTCCCCGCCGACATGCCGTGGCGTGCCTTCCGGTCGTACCAGCCCATCGACTGCCAGGCGTGCTATTACGCGTGCCGCGGCGAGGCCCAGGCCCCGCTCACCCTCGGCCGCGTGCGCGATGTGATGGCATGAATCGCGTGACGCACGTGGGGACGGGCACCGAGACCATGGATCCCGAGCGACCAGCCGCCGCGGCGCCGATGGCCACGGGCGTAGCCCCACGGCGCTCGGAGGTGGCGTCGGGCGTCCTGCTGTTCGTCAACGCGAGGCAGGTCGTCACGTGTCGCGGCCCCGCGCGCGCGCGCAGCGGCGCCGAGATGCGCGACGTCGAGGCGCACGGAGGATGGGGCGTGGCGGCAGACGGGGACGTGATCGTCGGGGTGGGGCCGCAAGAGGAATTGGAGGCCGCGCATCCCGACGCACGGCGCGTCGACTGTGGCGGTTGCATTGTGACGCCCGGGTTGGTGGACTCGCACACGCACGCGGTCTTCGGCGCTCCGCGCGCGGACGAACAGGAGCTGCGTGCCTCCGGGGTGGGGTATATGGAAATCGCGCGGCGTGGGGGAGGGATTCACGCCTCGGTGCGCGACGTGCGCGCGCGCAGCGAGGATGATCTCGTGGCGCTCACCCGTGCACGGTTGGCCCGGCTCGCGTCCTATGGAACGACGACGGTGGAGGTGAAGTCCGGCTACGGCTTGACGGTCGAGTCGGAGCTCAAGCAGTTGCGCGTCGTGCGCCGACTGGCGACCGCACAGCGGCTGCGCCTGGTCCCCACGTGGTTGGGCGCGCACGAGCTTCCGTCCGAGTACCGTGGGAGTGCAGCGACACGAGCCAGTTATGTCAAACTGTTGACACGCGAAATGCTCCCCGCCATCACCACCCAACAGCTCGCCACGTTCGCCGATGTCTTCTGCGAGCCGGGCGTGTTCTCGCCGGAAGAAGCACAGACAATTCTCCGCGCCAGCCGCGGCGCCGGCCTCGCCCTCAAACTGCACGCCGACGAGCTCGAACCCTCCGGCGGCGCCGAACTGGCCGCGCAACTCGGAGCGACCAGCGCCGATCACCTCGCCGCCGTCTCCGACGCTGGCATCCGCGCCCTTGCCCAATCGCGTACCGTCGCCACGCTGCTCCCGGGCACCATGCTCTTCCTCGGCCGCACGCGACACGCGCCGGCACGTGCCCTCATCGACGCGGGCGTACCGGTGGCAGTCGCCACCGACTTCAATCCGGGCACGTCGCCCACCGTCAACTTCCCCCTGATCCTCACCCTCGCCGTGAGCCAGCTCCACCTCTCGGCCGCCGAAGCCCTCGTGGCCGCCACGGTCAATGGCGCGGCCGCGCTCGATCTCGCCAGCCACATCGGGCAGCTTGCGCCGGGCTTCTCCGCCGACATCGCCGTCTTCGAGGCCGATGACTACCGCGAGTTGCCCTACTGGTACGGCGACCGTCAATGTAGGGGCACCTGGGTGCGCGGCAAAGCTTGTCACCCGTGTGACTTACCGGTACTTTAAGGGCTTACCCCAAGCCAGGGGTTGATCCCACTCCTGCCCACGGGTCTTGATCGCGCTGATGTCCAACCTCGCCAAGCTCAAGAAGCAAGCGGCCGACTTCGAGCAGAAGAAGCAGTTCGATAAGGCGCTGGCGAAATACATCCAGGTGCTCGACTCGCTTGGCGAGCACCCGGATGAGGCGGATGTCGCGCTCTATAACCGGGTCGGCGATCTCCTGCTCCGTCAGGGTTCGGTGGGAGAGGCCACCGACTACTACGAGCGCGCGGTGGATCTGTATAGCGAAGGTGGCTTTTTCAACAACGCCATCGCGCTCTGCAACAAGATTCTCCGCAACGCGCCGGGCCGCACGTCCGTGTACTACAAGCTTGGCCGGATCAGCGCCAAAAAGGGATTCACCAACGACGCCAAGGCGAACTTTCTCGAGTACGCCGACCGCATGCAGAAGGCCGGCAACCTGGAAGAGGCGTTTCGCGCGCTGAAGGAGTTCGCCGATCTGTGTCCGGACCAGGATGACATTCGCCTCATGCTGGCCGACCAGCTGGTGCAGAAGGACCGCCAGGGAGAGGCCGTCGAGCAGCTTCAGCTCTTGTACCAGAAATTCGAGCAGGAAGGGCGCACCAACGAAGCACGCGCCACGGCGGATCGGATGCGCGCGATCGATCCGGAGATATCGCCGCGCCGCAGTGGCTCCGTGCCCGCGCAGAAGTCGGGCGATCTCGTTTTTCTGGACGTCAGCTACAATGCGCCCGCTCGTGCCAAGGAGGCGGACGCAGCGGCCAAGCCGACCGCGCCTCCGCCTGCTGCCGAGCGCGAGCCACAGCGCGAGCCACAGCGCGAGCCACAGCGCGAGCCACAGCGCGAGCCGCAGCCCGAGCCGCAGCCCGAGCCACAGCGCGAGCCGTCGCATGCATCGTTGGCGCCAGGCGCCGACCCGTCCCCGATCGATACGGACGACTCCGCCGCGTCCGTCGATCGCGGGGCAGAGTTTCCGGACCTGATTGGCGGCGACTTCGACATCCTCGAAGCGCCCGAAGTCATGCTCGAACAGGCGGCGGAGGTGGAGGGGGCCGACGATCCGGCACTGGAAGCCTCGACGGATGCCGACGCCGCGGTGGGTGATCCGGACATCGCCCCCATCGAGGGTCTCGTGCACGGTGCCGACCTGGGTGCGCGGCACGACGCGGCCGAGATCGGTGGTGTCGAGGGATTCGAGCACCACGTCTTCGAGCTCGGTCAGGAGGGCTTGGACTCCGACGTGACGTCGCTCCCCGATCTGGAGCCGACGTCGTTCGACGAGTTCGCGGCGAACGCCGGGCGCGAGGAAGCGCTGGAGCTCAGCGGTGCTGATCTTCCGCCGGAGGATCTCGACGAAGGCTTGGAGCCCGACGTGGGGCCACGCGACGCGACGCCGACCGCTTCTTCCTCCAGCGACGCAAGTGCCGGGGATGACGACGACGCGGACGGGCTGGCACTCACGGGCGATCTTCCCATGCTCGGGTTGGGCGACGATCTGGACGTCGAGATCGACGCCGTCCCGGCGATGGAAGATCTGGACGAAGCGGATCTCGCAACCAGCGCCGAGGCTCTGGGGCAATCGGACCACGCCTTGGCCGACGATGTGCTGGAACTCATGGGAGACACCGAGGGTGACCTCGAGCCGGACGGCAGCCCCGCCGTGCCGGTGGAACGCACCGGCGACCCGCCGCTCGCCCCTTTGGCGAGGACCGCTTCGGCGCTCACCCCGTCAGCGCCCGCGAGGCCGGAAGCCACCGGAGGGGCAACCAGCACCACGCCCGAACGTGCGCGCTGGGAGGAACTGCGCGACGCCGTCGTGATGTCTCCCCAGCAGTGGTCGCTCTACCGTGAGTTGGGCGAGGCGCTGCTCGAAGCCGGGCAGCGCGAGGCGGGCCTGGAGGCGTTGGAGACGGCCATGGGAGGATTGGCGCGTGCGGACGATTTTGCCGGCGCCCGCTCCGTGGTGGAGGAGATCCTGCGCTTGGAGCCGAACTCCGTGCATCATCACCAAAAGCGCGTGGAGTTCTCTTTTCGTGGGAATGACCGCGGCCGGCTGGTGGATGCCTACCTCGAGCTGGCCGACTGTTTGTTCCGAACGGGCGCGCCGGAAAAATCGCGTGCCGTGTACGAACGCGTGCTCGAGCTCGCGCCGGAGGATACGCGCGCGCGACTGGTCCTGGAGGAGTTCGCGCGCGAGGACGCAATTGCTCCTACGTCCACCGCGGCCGATGCGCCCGGAACGAACCGCGCGCTGGAGGTCGGCGAGATGGCGGACGTGGCGCCGGAGTCCGCCGAAGACCCGATCGCCGAGATGGTGGTCGAGGAGGCGTACGAAGACGGCCATGGCGCGGCGAGAGTGGCGGACCAGCCGCCGGTATCTCCGCGCGAGGACGAGAGTTTCGTCAACCTCTCGGACTGGTTGCGGGAGGAGGAGACGCCTCGCTCCACGAGGATGGTCGTGGACGTGGCCGAGCCGGCGCATCGGGAGCAGGTGGACTTCGCCGAGATGCTCTCCATGTTCAAGGCGGGTGTCGCCGCGAACGTTGAGGAGGCGGACTACCAGAGTCACTACGACTTGGGCGTGGCCTACAAGGAAATGGGCCTTCTTGACGAGGCGGTCGCGGAATTTCAGAAGGCGCTGCGCGGAGCGGACCAGCGCATTCCGACGTACGAAGCGCTCGGACAGTGCTTCGTGGAAAAAGGCCAGTACCAGATCGCGGTCACCATTCTGTCCCGCGCGCTGCACGACCGCGGTTCCGGGGACGACGCGCTGGTGGGCGTGCTCTACCTGCTAGGGACTGCCTCGGAAGCGCTCGGCCAGTGGCGGGAGGCGCGCGGTTACTATGAGCGCGTCTTCGCCCTCGACATCCAATTTGCGGATGTGGGCGATCGGCTGACCGCGGTGGAGCGCAAGCTCGCATGAGCGGTGTACTCCCAGCGCGCTCGCGACAGGCACCCGCGCTAGCCGCGATTCAGCGGCCGGTGCGAGCCGAGTTGGAGCGAACCAGCGAGGAGCTGCGCCGGATCGTCATCGCCCACTTCCCGATCATCGAACAGGTGTCGGAGCACTTGCTGCTCATGAAGGGGAAGTTGTTCCGTCCCACGCTCTGCCTCCTGGCGAGTGCGGTGGATGGGGCGCCTGCATCGCGGGCGGCGACGCTCGGCGCCATTGTGGAACTCGTGCACGTGGCCACCCTCGTGCACGACGATTCCGTGGACCACTCGGCGCTGCGGCGTGGCATGCCGACCGTCAATTCACTGTTCAGCCACCAGGTGTCGGTGATCATGGGCGACTTCCTGTACTCGCGCGCGATCGTCGAGCTGGTGCGCGACGGGGACCTGGAGGTGCTGCGGGTGTTGGCCGACGCTACGAACGTCATGACGGTTGGCGAGATGCGGCAGCTCACGGCGGTCGACACGCTCCAGTTCTCGGAACAGGACTACGAGACGCTCATCCACGCCAAGACAGCATCGCTAATCGCCGCGTCATGCGAGATCGGCGCCATTGCCGGGAGCCCATCGCATCGCGCCGCGTTGGCACGGTACGGTGACCGGCTGGGCATGGCGTTTCAGGTGGTGGATGATTTGCTGGATTACACGGCGGACGTGGTGGACACGGGGAAGCCCAGCGGACTCGACCTCCGCGAGCACAAGGTGACGCTGCCGCTGATCGCCGCGCTGCGGACGATGTCCCGGCCGGCGCGCGCACTCGTGGAGCGTCTGTTCGCCACCGACCAGCCGGAGGACGAACAGATTGGAGCCGTGATGGAGATTGTCGCGGAGGAGGGCGGGCTGGAGTACGCGCGCCGCCGTGGGGAACAGTATGCCACCGAGGCCGAGGAGGCGCTGGACGGGTTGCCGGAGAGCCCGGCTACGTCTGCACTGCGCAATGCAGTAGCTTACGCCATGGAGCGCACCCAGTGATGGTCCGTGGATCCGCCAAGCACCGGCCGATGTTCCACATCGTGGTGCTGACCATTGGCTTCATCGTGGGCGGCTTTCTCACGCAGCTCTCACGGCGGTTTCTGCCGGCCGGGGCCGTGAAGGAGTTCCTCACCACCGGCGTCACCGGAAGCGTGGGCCCCCTGGCGGTGGATCTGGTTATCATCAAGTTTGCTATTGGGCCGGTGGCGATCGATGTGGCGTTGATGAGTCTCCTTGGCGTGCTAGTCGCATACCTCATCGCGCGGTCGCTCTTCTAGGAGGCGGGCATGCTCGGCAACTTCAGCTTCACAGAAATCATGGTGGTCCTGGTGCTGGTCCTGCTGCTGTTTGGGGCCAAGCGCATTCCCGAGATCGCTGCGTCGATGGGGAAGGGGATCCGCGAATTCAAGCGCAGCGTGTCAGAGGTCGATCGGTCTCTGAACGACGTCGGGCAGGAGGATCGGCGCGAGAGCCTGCGCCGCGCCGAGGCGCCGGCGCCTCCGGCGCCACAGCACGACGACGAGGGCTCGGAGCCCAAGCGACTGCTGCGCTGAGCGCGCCGCCGGCGACGTGTGATCGGCCGCCCGCCCTGGTCCGACGGTACTAGCTCGTCTGGCGCGCCAGCGACTCGATCGCGCGGCGATCATCCTTGATGTTCGCCGTGGCGCGCAGGTTGGCCACGAACTCCTGCACCCGGCGCCGCTGCAGTCGCGGAAGAATCGCTTTGCGCTGCTCGTCGCGCTGTGCTTTCCACGTGTCGCGATCGGCGTTCACACGCCGATCCACCCGGAGCACCACCACCGCGTCGGCGGTAGCGATGGGCTTGCTCACCGCCCCCACCGGCAGCGCGAATGCCGCCCCGATCGCGCGCGTCAACTGGCCCAGTCCATTCACTCGGTCGGCGCGGGTGAACATCTCGGTGTGTTGCACCATGAGGCCATGCGCCGTTGCCGCCTGCTCGAGGGAGCCGGCCGCCGCGGCCTGCGCTACACGCGCGGCACGTGGCAGCAGCACGTCGATCTTCTTTTGGCGTGCGAGCTGTGCACGGATGCTGTCCGTCACCGCCGACAGGGTGGGCTTCCCCCCCTTGCTGAGCGAGTCTAACCGCACCAGGTAGTACGCGTCCTGCGTGCTGGTCAACTCGCTCGAGCTGCCGACGTTGACGCCGCTGAACGCGAACGCGCTCCCGCCAGGGACGTAGTCGCCGTTCCACATGAGCGGCTCGCCTTCCCGCACGCGGAGCTCGGCCGTGGGCAGGTGCAGCTGGTGCACCGCACTGTCGAACTGCGCTGGCGCCGTGGCACCTTCGGCCACCCGCGCCAGTTGATCGGCCCGGCGGTCGGTTCGTGCCGCGCTCGAGTCGCCTTGCGCGATGGGCAGCAGGATGTGGCGCGCCAAGACGCTGTCGCCCTTGCGCTCGTCGACCTGGATCAGGTGGTAGCCGAACTGCGTGAGCACCGGCTGGGACAGCTGCCCTGGGCGCATGGCAAAGGCCGCGTCCTCGAACGGCTTGACCAGCTGGCCACGCTTGATCCATCCCAACGATCCGCCGTTGACCGCGCTCGCGCTGTCCACCGATTCGCGCTTGGCGACGTCGGCGAACGGCGTCCCACCCGTGATCTCATTGCGAAGGGCGAGCAGGTGGTCACGCACGCGCGCCGTGTCGGCTGTCGTAATGGGGCGCGCGATTTTCGTGACCGAGACAACCGCGGTTCCCTGGCGCTCCGGAAATGTCTGCTTGCGCTGCTCGAAATAGCTGCGGACTTCCGCGTCCGTCACGGTCACGGCAGAATCGGGGACCGACGCGGGATCGAACACCACGTAGGACACCTGCGCCGAATCGTGCGCGTCCTGATAGGCACGCCATAATTCCGCATCTGAAATGTAGACCGTGGAGACGATCTGGTCGTACAGCTTCTGCTTGGGGATCTCGGACCGGTAGTACTGCTCCAGTCCGTACGTCACGCCCTGCTGCGCCGCGACCGGGCTGCGGATGAACCGCTGGTACTTGGCCAGATCGAACTGCCCATCCGTCTGGAAGTTCGGGTTCTGCGTTACTTCCGGTGGAGGCTGATTCAGCGCGTACTGGTTGATCTCCTCATCCGTGACGGTGATGCCGCGACGGTCGATTTCCTGTCGGAGCAGCATGTCGTTCACCAGCTGGTCGAACGCCTGATTCTTGACCCGCTGAATCTCATCCTCGTTGAGCGTCTGCCCAGCCTCCTGTTGCTGCCGGAGGCGCGTTTCGTAGGCGTTGGTGTAGGTCTGCTCCGTGACGGCCTCGCCGTTCACCGTGGCGACCGTGGTGCCCGGCGTAATCTTGGGCCTTCCCAAGAGCCCGCCAAGCTGCACGAAGACGAAGCCCACCACGAAAGCGGCGATGAGGAACCAAAGGATGTATTTTGCATTGCTCCGCATTGACATCAGCACGGGGCGAACTCCTGAACGCTCTTGGAAGAGGGTCTGAGGCGGCGGGACCAGCAACCTTGAAATCTACCCGTCGCTGAAGCGTAAAAGCAAGGCAGCCTGTCACTTCCGATTGACTTCGGTCGTCTGGAAGATGTATTATCACCTTCCCGCCGCCGTCCCGGGCGGCCCTGCCGAGAGCTCTGCATGGCCCACTCCGCCCTCATCGACGATCTCGAGCGCCAGTTTCTCGAGAATCCGCGACGTGTCTTTGCCCGATTGGCGAATGAATATCGCAAGTCGGGTGACTACGAGCGTGCCATCGAGGTGTGCTCGGTCCACGTCCCGCAGCAGCCCAGTTACATCAGCGGGCACATCGTGCTCGGCCAGGCGCTGTTCGAGACGGGACGACTTGATGAAGCCCAACAGGCGTTTGAAACAGCGATCGCGCTCGATCCGGAGAACCTGATCGCACTGCGGCAGTTGGGCGACATCGCACGCGAGCGTGGCGACGCGCCGTCCGCTCGTGATTGGTACCACCGTCTCCTGGAAATTGACCCTCAGAACGACGCGGTCGCTGCGCATCTCGAGGCGCTTGATGCGAGCCCAGCGCCCCAGCCGAGCGCGGCGCCTGCCGCCGAGGAGAGCGCGCCGTCGTGGAGCGACATCCATCCGGAAGACGCGGATGCCGCGACGGGCGAGCGTGCCGTCGAATCCGACGTGGATAGCCACGCGGGTGGGGATCTCGCCGGGACGCTGTTGGACGCGGAAGTGGACATCCCCGCCGTGAGCGGCTACGAGAGCACGAGCGCAGCCGGAGAAGACGCGCCTGCCACCGTCGAACCTGCCTCCCACGAGCAGGACGATGGTCTCGCTCCCTGGGAGCGTGCCGCGGCACAAGCGGGCGGCTTGGAGGGCGGCATCGCCGGCGCGGAGTTGTTGTCGGAGCGACCACCGCACGCGGGCGAGGAGACGCTCGTCCCCGATCTCGACGTGGACCTCCAGATGGTGGACGCCTCCGACGCCGCGGTCTCGCCAGGCCACGCGAGCGCGTCCGATGAATACATGGCGCTCCCGCACGACGGCCCGGAGGCCGGAGGCGCTGCGGAATTCCACGGCGGCGACGCCTCGGTGGAAGGGGTGGAAGGCATCATCCGGGAAACCGGTCCATTCGACAGCGACGACCTGGAGGACCTCGAGCTCTCGCCCGGGATCACCGCGCACGAGGACCGAGTGGTGCACATCCAGGATGGCGTGCGCGCATCGGCGGGACTGTCCATCGACACCGGATCGCTCACCCCCGATCGCGAGGTGCTCCTGCCAGAGTTCGGCGTCGACGACAGCGTGGATGTCGATGCGGTGGATCTCGAGAGCGCGGCGCTGCCCACCACGGGCGCGTCGGAGCCGGAGCCGGCCGTCGAGCCAGGGGTCGAGCCAGGGGTCGAGCCATACGATGAGGCCGATGCGAGCCACCACGATGGCGTGGCGGGCGGGATCGCCGCGGAGGAACAGCCCATCGGCGGCGGCGAGGCGGAGCCAGCGCGGCGCGCTACGGCGGGCGCGGCTGAACCGGACGGGTTCCCGGCGGAGCCGCCCCAGGCGGAGCCGGGCACGCCCACACAGTTCGTCACGGAGACCATGGCTGAGTTGTACCTCCGTCAGGGCTTCGTGGGCGAGGCGCTTTCGATTTTCCGGCAACTCTCCGAGCGTGAGCCGGACAACGGCACGTGGGGGCAGCGGGTGGCCGAGCTGGAATCCGAAATCCTTACCGGAACGGCGGCCGGCGCGCACGCGGCGCCGGCCGAGCAGGTGGCGGCGAACGCGACCGTGGGAGCGCTGCTCGCGCGTCTCGCAGCGCGCCGCCCACCCGTGGGCTGGGAGGGTGGGCACACCAATGACATTATGCTGGCTCCGAACGCGCCGGTGGGGGAGCACGACCAGACTGCGGCGACCACACTGGCGGGCGCGTTCTCGCCGGAGTACCATCCGCCCACGGCGACCGCGCCCCGCGCCACGCGCGCGGCTGCGGACGAACTTTCTCTGGACGATGTGTTCCGCGACCGGAGCGCCCCGTCCCAGGAGCAGTCCGCCGGAGGCATGTCGTTCGACGAGTTCTTTTCGCAGCAGTCAGATGACACGGCGAGCGAAGGAACGCCGCAGCGTCCCGAGGGAGGCCCTCCGCCCGAGGCGTCCGATCTCGAGCTCTTTCATGCGTGGCTCGAGGGGTTGAAGAAGTAGTGCGCATCGCCGTACTCAACGGCCCCAGTCTTAATTTGCTGGGGGTGCGCGAGCCGACCGTGTACGGCACGGACACCCTGCCGGACATCGAAGCGCGCGTGCAAGCGGTGGCCACGACGCTCGGCGTGTCTCTGGAATTCTCCCAGCACAACGGCGAGGGGGAACTCATCGACACCATCCATGCGATGCGCAGTCGCGTGGACGGGGCTCTGGTCAACGCGGGCGCGTACACGCATACGAGCCTCGCCGTTCGCGACGCGCTGGTGGCGGTGGGCGTGCCGTTCGTGGAGGTGCACCTGTCCAACATCTTTGCGCGGGAGCCGGAACGCCGCACGTCCATGCTGGCGTCGGCGGCCGTGGGCGTGGTGTGCGGGTTCGGGGGTGCAGGATACGAGCTCGCGCTGCGCGGGCTGGTCGGCCGGCTGTCGCGTGGCGATTGACGAGCGCCCGGCACGGCTCGCTGCTGTGCAAGACACCATGCGCTCGGCGCACCTGGACGCCCTCCTGCTGACGAGCCTTCCCAACATCCGCTACGTGAGCGGCTTTTCCGGTAGCAGCGCGCTGCTGCTGGTCACTGCGGGGGAGTCGCTCCTGCTCACCGACTTCCGGTATGAGACGCAGGTGCACGAGGAGGTGGGGGAGTTCGCCCGCGTGGTGGTGGACGCGCAGAGTCTCTGGGGTGCGCTCTGGCGCATGTTGCCGGAAGTTGGCAATGTGAGCGTGATCGGCTTCGAGTCCGCGCACCTGCTCCATCGTGACTTCGACCGGCTGGGGGACGCCGGGGCGGCATGGCAATGGCGCCCCACTACCGATCTCGTGGAAGCACTTCGGGCGCGCAAGTCGATCACGGAGATCGCCATGGTGGCTGATGCGGCCTCGGTGGCGCTGGCTGCTCTGGAGCACACGATTCCCCTCATCCGAGTCGGTCTCACCGAGCTGGCGGTGGCCGGGATGTTGGAGGGAGCGTTGCGCGACGCGGGGAGCGAGGCGTACCCGTTTCCGACGATCGTGGCATCGGGACCGAGATCCGCGCTCCCGCACGCACGGACGTCGGACCGGACAGTGGCACGAGGCGACTTTCTGCTCATCGATTTTGGCGCTGTGCGCTGGGGCTACTGCGCCAATGTTACGCGGACGTTCGTCATGGGGACGGCGACGCCGGAGCAGCGGGAGATCTACGACGTGGTGCGCGCGGCGAATGCCGCGGCGACGGCGCACATCCGCGCCGGGATGACGGGACGGGATGCCGACGCCCTCGCGCGGCGCTACATTGAGGGTCGCGGTTGGGGGGCGGCGTTCGGGCACAGTCTCGGACACGGACTGGGGCTGGAGGTACACGAGGCTCCGCGGCTGGCCAGGACGGCGGATGCCGTGCTCCCGGCCGATGCGGTCGTGACAATCGAACCGGGCGTCTACCGCCCGGGGTGGGGAGGTGTGCGCATCGAGGACAATGTCGTCCTGAGCGATGCGGCGCCGCGGGTGCTGACGGAGTGGACGCGCGAGCTCGTCGAGCTCGGGTGATCTCCAGCGCGAGAGGCCGACAACACATCTATGATCGACTTACGCTACGTCAAGAAGCTCGTCGAGTTGCTGGATGGCTCATCGGTGGACTCGATCGAGATCGCATCCGACAAGGGGATGAAGATCCGCATCTCCAAGACGCCGCAACAGCGCGGGGCGGTGCAGGTCACCCCTTCCATGCCGATGCCGGCCATGATGGCTCCATCGGCGGGCGCGCCGCCGCAAGTGGCGCCGCCCGGCGGGATGTCGTCCGCCGGCGGCGGGGAAGGGACCGGCGCCGCCACCGCGGAGGCGCCGCCGAAACCGAAGCTGCTGGAAGTGACCTCGCCCATGGTCGGGACCTTCTACCGGTCACCCGAACCCGGCGCCAAGGCGTACGCCGAAGAAGGCACTCGGATCGAGACGGGGCAGATCCTCTGCATCATCGAAGCGATGAAAATCATGAACGAAATCGAGTCCGAGTACTCGGGCGTGGTGCGCGAAATCCTCGTCGAGGATGCGCAGCCGGTGGAGTACGGGCAGGTGCTGTTCCGCGTGGATCCCAATGGCTGACCCCACGCCGGTGGCCCCGCAGCGCGGCGTGGCCGGCACCCCCGGCATGGCCGTGCCGGCCGCCTTCAACTTCAAGGCGGTGCTGCAGCGCATGATTCAGCAGAGCGCGTCGGACCTCCATCTCAAAGTGGGCCGCCCTCCGGTGCTCCGGATCAACGGCGACCTGGCCAGCATGGAATTGCCGCCGCTCCGCCCCGAGGACCTCAAGCTGCTGGCCGAGCAGGTCATGACCCCGCGCCAGGTGAAGGAGTTCACGGACCATAAGGAAGCGGATTTCGCCATCGGCGTTCCGGGGATCGGCCGCTTCCGCGTGAACGTGTATCAGCAGCGGGGCACCATCGCGTTCGCCATGCGGGCAGTGCCCTACGGGGTAAAGAGCATCGGTGAGCTCAACCTGCCGCCCGTCGTGGAGGAGATCTCGATGCGCCCGCGCGGGCTGGTGCTCGTCACCGGGATCACCGGATCCGGGAAGTCCACCGCGCTGGCCGCCATGATCCAGCACATCAACGAGAAGCGGCGCGCGAACATCATCACGATCGAGGACCCGATCGAGTTCCTGCACCGCGACATCAACTCCAGCATCAACCAGCGCGAGGTGGGCGCCGACACGGGCAGCTTCGCGTCCGCCTTGCGCCGCGTGCTGCGACAGGACCCGGATGTGATCCTCATCGGAGAGATCCGGGATCTGGAAACGCTGGAGGTGGCGCTCAAGGCGGCGGACACGGGACACCTGGTGTTCTCCACCCTGCACACCACCGACGCGACGCAGACCATCAACCGCGTGATCTCGTTCTACGCGCCGCACCAGCAGAGCGAGGTGCGCTTCGTGCTCGCCAGCGCGCTCGGCGCGGTGATCTCGCTGCGGCTGATTCCGCGATCGGACCGCCCCGGCCGTGTGCCGGCGTGCGAGATCCTGGTGAATACCGCTGCCGTACGCGATCAGATCCGCGACATGACCAAATCCCTGAACATTCCGGATCTGATCAAGGAAGGCACGGTGCAGTACGGGATGCAGAGCTTCGACCAGTCGATCATGCAGTGGTACTCGCAGGGCGTGATCTCGTACGAGAGCGCACTCTTCTACGCCACCAATCCGAGCGAGCTTGCGCTGCGGGCGCAGGGCGTTGCCGGCTCGAGCGACACGAGCTGGGATACCTTCGAGCGCGACTCAGGCGCTTAATGCACCGGGAGCTGCCCGCCGGCTGATGTTCAAGAAAGTTCTCATCGCCAACCGTGGCGAGATCGCGCTACGGGTCATCCGCGCATGCCGCGAGCTTGGCATCCAGACGGTCGCCGTGTACTCCGAGGCGGACCGCGAGTCGCTGCATGTTCGCTTCGCCGACGACGACGTCTGCATCGGCCCGCCCCCCGCGCGGGAGTCGTACCTTAAGATCCCGCGCATCATCGCCGCGGCCGAGATCACCGGCGCTGACGCGATTCACCCGGGGTACGGCTTCCTGGCCGAGAATGCGGAGTTTGCCGAGACGTGCACGGCGTCCAACATCGTCTTCATCGGCCCCACGGCCGAGCAGATCCGACTGATGGGAGACAAGGCGACGGCGCGGCGGACGATGGCCGATGTCGGCGTGCCCATCGTGCCCGGGACACCGGGGCCGGTCGACGATGTGGATGACGCGCTGGCGCTCGCCAACGACATCGGCTTTCCCGTGATCATCAAGGCGGCGGCCGGCGGTGGCGGGAAGGGGATGCGGGTGGCCGCCGACGCTGAGGACTTCAGCCGCGCGTTCCAGCTCGCCCGCTCCGAAGCGCTCTCAGCGTTCGGGAGCGGCGACGTCTACGTAGAGAAGTACCTCGCGCGGCCGCGACATATCGAGTTTCAGATCCTTGGCGACCGCCACGGACACGTGATCCATCTGGGGGAGCGCGATTGCTCACTCCAGCGGCGCCATCAAAAGCTGGTGGAGGAGGCGCCGAGTCCCGCCATGACGCCGGAACTCCGGGCCGCCATGGGTGACGCCGCGGTGCGGGGCGCCCAGGCGATCGATTACGTGGGTGCCGGGACCGTCGAGATGCTCCTCGACTCCGACGGATCGTTCTATTTCATGGAGATGAACACGCGCATTCAGGTCGAACACCCTGTGACCGAGATGCTCACCGGGATCGATCTCGTAAAGGAACAGATCCGGGTGGCAGCGGGCGCACCGCTGTCCGTGCGCGAGCTGCCGCCGCTGCGCGGCCACGTGATCGAGTGCCGCGTGAATGCCGAGGATCCGTCGCGCAACTTCCAGCCGTCGCCGGGGCGGATCGAGACGTTCCACCCACCGGGAGGACCCGGGGTGCGCCTCGACACGCACGTGTACAGCGGATACAAAGTGCCGCCGTACTACGACTCGCTCATTGCCAAGCTCATCTGTCAGGGGCGCGACCGGCAGGAGGCGCTCAATCGGATGCACACGGCGCTCGACAGTTTCATCATCGAGGGCGTGACGACCACGATCCCGTTTCTGGGACGCGTCATGCGCCACCCGCGGTTTCAGGCGGGTGAGGTGGACACGAAGTTTCTGGAGCGCGAGGCGGACTCGTTGCGGGAGCCCTGATGCGTATCGACGTGGTGTTCGGACCGACGAGTCTTACGCCCGCGTTGGTCGGCGGGCGGGTCGTCGCGGTGATCGACGTGCTGCGTGCGTCGTCCAGTATCGCGGCCGCGCTGGCGAATGGCGCGCGCACGATCATTCCGCTCGACAGCATCGACGAGGTGATCACGCGCGCCAAGGCGTTCGACCGCACCGAAGTCCGCCTGGCGGGCGAACGGAAGATGATACCCATCTCGGGGTTCGATCTAGGGAACTCGCCATCCGAATTCAGTCGCGACGCCGTGGAGGGCAAGACGGTGCTGCTGACCACGACCAACGGCACGTCGGCGCTGGTTGCCGTCCAGGGCGCGCGCGATGCCGTGGTGGCGTCGTACGTGAACTTCTCGGCCGTGCTCGCCTTGCTGGCAACGGCGCTCGGCGGCGGGAGCGACATCACCCTGCTGTGTGCCGGCCGCGATCGCCAGCTGTCGCTGGAGGACGCGGCGTGCGCCGGACGCTACGCGCTGCAGCTCCAGGTGCGTGTGGGCGACGCCGAGATGAGCGACGGCGCGGCGGCATGTGCGCTCATGGCGAGAGAGTACGAGGGTCGTCTCCCCGAGCTGCTGGCCGCCTCCGAGCATGGGCGCGCGCTGCGTGATGCAGGCTTCGCGAACGACCTCGTGGATTGCGCCACCCTGGACGCGTATCCGGTGGTGCCGATCTACCAGGAGCGACAGATCACCCGGCTCGGTCCCGATCGGGAGCGCTGATCGTATGGGGGGAGCGCACGTCCGCCGCGAGCTCGCCGGAGTCGCGCTGCTGCTGCTGGCCACCTTCCTGCTCGTCGCGGTGCTGGCGGGCCAGGGCACCGGCGAGGCGCTCGGCGCCTGCACGGCCGCGCACGGGCTCACCGGTCCCGTCGGCGCGTGCGTTCGCGCGTCGCTCATGTTTCTGATCGGGCTTCCGGCGATGCTCGTCGTCCCACTGCTCCCGGCCGTCGAGGCGCTGCGGCTGTTCGGTCACATCGAGGGCCGCACGGACCGTTCGTGGCTCATCTTCCTGGGCGGGCTGGTGCTGCTGCTGCCGGTGGGGATCGGGCTCGCCGTTGGGCCCGGTGGAGCGGAGATGCACCCGTCGACCGGGCTGTGGGGCGGATTCCTGGCGTTCTATCTGGCGCGTGGGTTTGGCTCGGCGGGCGCGTGGATCGTGCTTCTGCTCGGCTTCAGCGCGCTCACCGTGGTCACGCTGGCGTGGAACCCGGTGCGTGTGGTCCTGGGACACCGTGCCGCCGCTGCCGCGCCCGAGCCGCAGGTGGCCGAGACGACGAGAGCGAGCGCCTGGGGGAACCCGCTGGCAGGGCTCCTGGAGCCCGCGCCGCACGAGATGCCTGGCATGTCGACCGCGCCGGCTGCGGTGGAGGAACCCGCGCCTGCTCGGCAGGCGGGCAAGGGAAAGAAGAGCAAGGCCGACCTGGCCGCGGAGCGCACCGAGCGCATCGCGGCCGAGATGGATCGGCAGGACAGCGACGCCCCTGGTGGAGATGCGCTTCCGCCCACCGAACTGCTCACACCCGCCCCGCCGCGAAACCCGGACGCGGACCGCCGGGAACTCGACGCCATGGGCCAACGGATTCGCAATGCGCTCGGCACCTTCCGCGTGGATGCGGAGATCGTGGGGCGCACGAGCGGACCGGTCGTCACGCAGTTCGAGGTGGAACCGGCACCCGGCGTGAAAGTGCGCCAGATAGCCAACCTGTCTAACGATCTCGCACTCGCGATGCGCGCGCCGAGTGTCCGAATCGTGGCACCCATCCCAGGGCGCGGGGCGGTGGGCATCGAAGTCCCCAATCCGAGCGCGGAAATCGTGGCGTTCCGCGAGCTCGTGGAGGCGCGCGAATTCCAAGGTGCGCGCGCGGCGCTGCCGATCGCGCTCGGCAAGGACCTGGAAGGCAAGCCGGTGATCGCCGACCTGGCCAAGATGCCGCACCTACTGATCGCCGGTGCCACCGGGTCCGGGAAATCGGTGTGCATCAACACGCTCATCACCAGCCTCATCTACCGTCACACGCCACGGACGCTGCGGTTCCTCATGATCGACCCCAAGATGGTGGAGCTCTCGGTGTATAATGCGCTCCCGCATCTGCGGCACAAGGTCATCACCGACAACCGCGACGCGGCGGCCGTCCTGCGCTGGGCCGTGCTGGAGATGCAGGAACGCTACGAACTCCTCGCCGCGAACGGGTGCCGCAACATCCAGGACTTCAATCGCCGCGTGCAGGGGGGGGCGGAGCTCAAACGTCCCGCGGCGCCGGACGTCGCTTTCGAGGACACGGCATACCGGGGCAACGTGCTGCCGTACATCGTCGTCGTCATCGACGAGCTGGCGGACCTCATGATGACCGTGCAGGGCGAGGTGGAGACGCCGTTGGCCATTCTGGCGCAGAAGGCGCGCGCCATCGGCCTTCATCTCATCCTCGCCACGCAGCGGCCGAGCGTGAACGTGATCACCGGACTCATCAAGGCCAACTTTCCGAGCCGGATCGCGTTCCGCGTGGCGTCGCAGGTGGACAGCCGCACGATCATCGACGGCATGGGGGCGGAATCCCTGCTTGGGAACGGAGACATGCTGTTCATTCCGCCGGGGAAGTCGGAGCCGGCGCGCCTGCAGGGTGCATTCATCCCGAGCGAGGACACCGAGCGGCTGATGGAGTGGTACGACCGGCGACGCGCGACGCATCGCCGCGTGCTCAAGGAGCAGGGGCTCATCGCCGAGGCGCCGGAGGAAACCGAGGAAGACATCCTCGAGCAGGTGCGCAAGCGCGAAGCACAGGATGCGGGCGCGCCGTCGGAGAGCGAGGACGTTGGCGAGCGCGACAAGCTGTTCCGCGAAGCGGCCGAGGTCGTGATCCAGCACCAGCAGGGATCGACGTCACTGCTGCAGCGCCGCCTGAAGGTGGGATACGGCCGTGCCGCCCGGATCATCGATCAACTGCACGACGCCGGTGTGCTCGGCCCTCCAGACGGCTCGAAGCCGCGCGACGTCCTGGTTGGGTTGGACGAACTCGACCGCATCACGCGCGCCCGCCCTCCCGGCTAGGTTCCCTCGTTCGCATCTTCGACCTGCGGCGGTGATACGACCAGCCGCCGAGGATCACCACCGGCCCGCGTAAGGAACGACCTCTCCTTGCGCGGGCCGTCGTATATCCGTCGGCGGCGCTGCGCGGTGTGGCGGTTTCGGCGGCGTGAAATCGGTGGTTCGTGCCGCGTGGGTGCGGTGTATAGTGGCGCCGTGTCGGACGATCGGCAGGTCCTGGGGCGCTACGGCGAGCAGATCGCCGCGCGATGGCTCGCGAGGCGAGGGTGGCGCGTATTGGACCGTCGGTTTCGGTCGGGGCACCGGGACATCGACCTGGTGGTGGAGCGCAACGGTGAGGTGGCGTTCGTGGAAGTGAAGACCAGGAGTGGCGCCGTCATGCAGCAGCCGATCGAAGCAGTCAACTGGCGCAAACAGCGCGAGTTAGTGCGTTCAGCTCATGTATGGCTCGAACGGCGTGGGCGACTCGGCGTGCCCTGTCGGTTCGATGTGGTTGGGGTTGTGGTGGGTGCGGGGCGGGTTCGGGTTCGGCACATCGAGAATGCGTTCACGCTACCATGGAGGACTTGACCGGATTCTGCCATCTTCGTAATTTGTTCGGGGTACGGCAACGAGCAGAAATCGGGTACATTCTTCTGGTGGCCAGGCAGGGACACCTTCACCATGGGTTGAATGAACATGGCAGGCTCCACGATACAGGACGACAAAAAGAAGGCGCTGAACCTGGCCATCGCGCAGATCGAGAAGAGTTGCGGGAAGGGGTCCATCATGAAGATGGGCTCGGAGAATCCGCGCGTGCGCGTGGAGGCCATTCCTACGGGCGCCATCAATCTCAATGCGGCCATTGGTGTCGGCGGCATCCCGCGCGGACGCGTTACAGAAATCTACGGTCCGGAGGCGAGCGGAAAGACCACGCTCTGCCTTCACATCGTGGCGAACGCGCAACGCACCGGCGGGGTGGCGGCGTACATCGACGCCGAGCATGCGCTGGACATTGAGTACGCTACCAAGCTGGGAGTCGACGTCGAGAACTTGCTCATCTCGCAGCCGGACACGGGAGAGCAGGCATTGGAAATCTGCGAGATCCTGGTACGGTCCGGTGCCGTGGACGTGGTGGTCATCGACTCGGTCGCTGCGTTGGTGCCCAAGGCGGAGATCGAGGGCGAGATGGGCGACTCGCACGTCGGCCTTCAGGCGCGTCTCATGAGTCAGGCGCTGCGGAAGCTCACGGGGGCCATCGCCCGCTCCAAAACCGCGGTGGTATTCATCAACCAGCTCCGTGAGAAGATCGGGGTCATGTTCGGGAATCCGGAGACGACGACGGGCGGCAAGGCGCTCAAGTTCTACGCGTCCGTGCGGCTCGATATCCGGCGCATCGGTCCGGTCAAGGAAAAGGATGACGTCACCGGGTCGCACGTGCGGGTCAAGGTGGTGAAGAACAAGGTCGCCCCTCCCTTCAAGCAGGCGGAGTTCGACATCATGTATGCGGAGGGGATCAGCCACACGTCTCTGCTGGTCGACATTGGCGCCGAGGCGGCGATCATCGACAAGTCGGGCGCGTGGTACAGCTACAATGGGCAGCGCATTGGCCAGGGACGCGAGAACGCCAAGATGTTCCTCAAGGACAATCCGGTGCTCATGGCCGAGATCGAGGAGAAGGTGAAGGGTGTGCTCGGCATCGCCAAGACAAACGGCGCGGTCGAGAGCATGGAGCCGGTCGTCGACGAGTAGTCGTCGTCCCGCTCCGCCAGGTCTCGAGACGTTGGGGCCGAGGGAGGGATCGTTGAGAGCTGGGGTACCCGGACAATGCCCCGTTCTTGATGGTCCAGTCCTCGGCCCTTCCCCGTCCTCCGTGCCGCTGCGCGCGCGCCGCTGCGGTGCCGCGGCGGCGGGGCGGTGGTGTGCAGCGACCGCGATCCACCGGACCATGTGCGCGCGCGTGGGCAGCTCCCCGGCGGCAGATCCATGGCTCTGATCACAGCGATCACGCAGCACCCGCGTCGGAGTGGCCGGTTCGAGCTCCGCATCGAAGGTGAGCCGAAGCTCGTCGTCTCCGACGAAGCGCTTGCCGCACACGGGTTGCGCGTGGGGCAGACGCTCAACGTCGCGGCGCTGGATGCACTGCGCCGCGCGGCGGCCGAGGTGCATGCGCTCGATCGCGCGCTGAACATGCTCGCGTTCAGGGGCCGATCGTCGGCGGAATTGCGGCGCAACCTGTTGCGGAAAGGCGAGCCTGCGCAGGCGGTGGATCTGGTCATTCCGCGCCTCGTCGCGGCGGGGCTGCTCAACGACGCGCAGTACGCTCGCCAGCTGGCGCGTTCCAAGTTGCTGGACAAGGGTTTCTCCCGCCATCGCCTGCGCGCGGAGCTCTTTCGCCGCGGCGTCGAGCGTCGAACGGCGGAGGTCGCGATCGACGAGGTGCTGCGCGAGGAGGACTTTGACGAGGACACCGCGCTGGAGCGTCTGGCGCGGCAACAGCTGCCGCGCCTGCGCGCGGTCGACCCCGATACGCGTCGCCGGAGGCTGTACGGCTACCTGGCGCGTCGTGGCTACGCCTCATCGGCCATCCGCCGCGTCGTCCGTCGCCTCGCGGACGAGTCGCGCGAGAGCGCGTCCGGCGCGTGAGCGCCGGGCGCGCGCGTCTGCCCACAACGCCGCGCGACTGCTTGAGTACGTGCACGCGCGATCTCTATATTGTGATCCTATGCGCGCTTCCGAGATTCGCGAGCGGTTTCTGTCGTTCTTCGAGCGTCGTCAGCACGCTCGGCGTCCGAGCTCGTCGCTCATCCCCGCCGATGACCCCACGCTCCTGTTCACGAACGCGGGGATGGTCCAGTTCAAGCGCGTCTTCCTGGGGCTCGAAACCCCGGCGTTCGGCCGACGCGCCACCACGGCGCAGAAGTGTGTCCGCGCGGGGGGCAAGCACAACGACCTGGAGCAGGTGGGGCACACCGCCCGGCATCACACCTTTTTCGAGATGCTTGGCAACTTTTCCTTTGGCGACTACTTCAAGCGCGACGCCATCCGGTTTGCGTGGGAGTTCGTGACCGAGGAACTGGGCATCGATCCCGCGTATCTGCGCGTGACCGTCTACGCGTCGGACGACGAAGCGCGCGCGCTGTGGCGCGAGGTGGCCGGCCTGCCCGATTCCCGCATCTACGGTCTGGGCGAGAAGGACAACTTCTGGCAGATGGCGGAGACGGGCCCGTGCGGGCCCTGTTCGGAGCTGTACGTCGATCTCGCCCACCTGGCGCGCGACTGGCGATTCCCCGCCGGCGCGCGGGGAGAGTGGACCGAGACGGGACGCACGGAGTTCTCCCTCGACGCGTTCGTGGAGGGGGCCGAGGCGGGGCGATTCCTGGAGATCTGGAATCTCGTCTTCATGCAGTTCGACCGGCAGGCGGACGGCACGCTCGTCTCGCTGCCGCGGCCATCGGTGGACACCGGGGCGGGACTGGAGCGCATCGCGGCGGTGATGCAGGGGGTGACGAGCAACTATCACACGGATCTGTTCGAGCCGCTGATCGTCGCGGCGGAGCACGCCCTGCAAGGGATCCCGTATCGCGGCCGCACCAGCGACGACACGTACGAGCACGACCTCACGGGGCGCGCCGCCGGCGAGACATCCACCGCCGTTCGCGACGGCCGCGTGACGGTGCATCCGGCGGCATTTCGCGTCCTCGCCGATCACGCACGCGCGGTGGCGTTCCTCCTGGCGGATGGCGTCTATCCCGCCAACGATGGGCGCGGATATGTGCTGCGCCGCATCCTCCGGCGCGCCGTGCGCCACGCGTGGCTGCTGGGGCGCGCGGCGCCCACGCTCGTCACCGTGGTGGACGCCGTGGTCGACGCGATGGGCGACGCCTACCCCGAGCTGCGCGCGCGGCGGCAGTTTCTGCTCGAGACCACGCGGGCGGAGGAGGAACGGTTCCTTCAGACGATCGGTGACGGTCTGCGGCGGTTCGACGAGATTGCGCCACTGCACAGCACGCAGGGTTCCACGGCCTTGCACGGCACCATTGCGGGCGACGACGCCTTTCGGCTGTACGACACGTACGGGTTTCCCATCGACCTCACCGACCTCATGGCCCGGGAGCGGGGATACACGGTGGACGTGGACGGCTTCGAGCGCGCGCTCGCGGCGCAGCGCGCACAATCGCGCGAGGAGCGTCGCGCGCGCGATCTCGGTGTGGGCGCGGACGCGCTGTCGGAAGGAACGTGGGACGTCGCCAGCGCCGCGCCGGCCCCGGAGCCCACGCGCTTCGTCGGCTACGAGACGGTGGAGATCGAGACGCAGAGCACGGCGCTCCTGCGCCTGGGCGGCAGTCGCGTAGCGGTCATGCTGCGGGAGACGCCGTTCTACACCGAGTCGGGCGGGCAGATCGCCGATCAGGGCGAGATCGTCGGAGACGGCTGGCGGGTGGAGGTGGACGATGTCCGGAAGGTGGACGGACGGATCGCGGCGGTGGGAACCCTGCGCGGGACGTTCGCGTTCGGTCGTGCCGTGGCGCGCGTGCCCACCGATCGGCGCCGCGACACCGAGCGCAACCACACGGCGACCCATCTGCTGCACGCTGCCCTCCGTGCGATACTCGGCGAGCATGTCCATCAGGCCGGGTCGCTCGTGGCCCCGGACCGGCTGCGATTCGACTTCACGCATCACGGCCCGCTCACCGACGAGCAGCTGAACGACGTGGAGATGTTCGTGAACCGCGGCATCTGGGCGGACGTGGATCTGGTGGTGGAGGAACGCTCGTACGCGGATGCTGTGGCGAGCGGCGCGATGGCGCTGTTCGGCGAGAAGTACGGTGACGTGGTGCGTGTGGTGGGTATCCCGGGGTGGTCCACGGAGCTATGCGGTGGTACGCACGCGCGCAACACGGGACAGATTGCGCTGTTCAAGATCGTGAGCGAGACCGGCGTGGCCGCTGGGGTACGGCGGATCGAAGCCGTCACCGGCCCACGCGCCTACGCACTCGTACGCGAAGCAGAGGCGCGCCTGCGACGCATCGCGGGATCCGTCAAGGCGCCTGCGGAAGCCGTGGTGCAGCGCGTGGAGGCGTTGCTGGAGGAGCGGCGCATGTTGCAGCGCAGGTTAGACGAGGCACTCCGCGGTGGTGATCAAATTCAATCGCTCCTGTCCGGCGCGACCAGCGTTGGCGGATCGCGTGTGGTCGCCGCGGACGTATCGGCCGCGGATGTGCGGGAGTTGCAGACGCTCGGCGACGGGCTGCGAGAAAAGTTGGGGAGTGGCGTCGGTGTGCTGGGCGCGCGGCTGGGCGACGGTAAGGCGACCTTGCTGGTGGTGGTCACCGACGACCTGCGAGAGCGTGGCATCCGCGCCGACGCGATCGTGAAGGAGCTCGCGGCCAAGGCGGGCGGGCGCGGAGGCGGGAAGCCGCACATGGCGCAGGCGGGCATTCCCGACGCCGCGCGGCTTGCGGAGGCGATGGCGGGCGCGCCGGAGCTGGTCCGTACGCTGCTTACCCGCGCCGCGTGAGCATTCCTCCTGGCGGAAGAGCTTCGCCATGACGATCGCGGAGTGGCTGGAGGCGCGGGAGCCGCGTCCGCCCGACGAGTTGGCGGCACGACTGCGCGTCGCACTCGGCGCTTCTGTCCGCCGCAGCGTGGGCGACGCCCCCGATGTGCTGCTGCAGGCGGCTGCGCGAGTACTCGAGGACCTCGTACGGCACCCCTGCATGCAGCGCGACCAGGCCATGGATCTGCTGACGGCCGACGCGCTCGTCACCTACGCCTTCGAAGCGGCGGCCGAGGCCCCGGAGCAACTGGAGGCTCGCGCCACGGCGGCGCTCGCACGCCTGGCGGCGCTGGCGCCGGAGGCGGCACCGTGATCGACATCCACACGCACCTGCTGCCGGGTGTGGACGATGGATCACCCAGCGTGGACGTCAGCACGCGTGTGCTCACCCGGATGGGTTGTGACGGGGTGAGCGTGCTCGTGTGCACGCCGCATCTGCGTGCGACGGAGGCCGCACAGACCGGCCCCGGCACGCATGCGGACGTCTTTGCGTCGCTCGTGCAGCACGCGCCGGAGCGGCCACGGCTGCTGCGCGGGTATGAGATCATGTTGGACGCGCCGGGCATCGACCTCCGGGCACCGCACCTTCACCTGGGCGGGTCCAGCGCGGTGCTCGTGGAATTCCCCCGCATGCAGGTGCCGGTCGGATCGGCCAAGGAACTCCTGCGCCTGCGGCTGAGCGGTGTCGTCCCCGTCCTCGCGCATCCCGAACGATATCACGGCTGCACGGTCGAGATGGTGGAGGAGTGGCGCGGCGTGGGCGCGGTGATCCAAACGGACACCGCCGTGCTGCTGGGCTCCGGAGGCTCGTCGGCGTTGGCGCGGACTCTGCTGGAGCGTGGCCTCGTGGACTGCCTGTCCAGCGACAACCATGGGGACCACCGCTCGCTCGCCCAGGCGGCGCAGTGGCTGCGCGAGATGGACGCCGGGGAGCACGCCCGCATGTTGACGCACGTGAACGCCGAGCGGTTGCTCACGGGGCAGCCCATTCTTCCCGTGGCGCCGCTGCCCGCACTGGACCGCGGCATGTTGGCGCGACTGCGCGATCTTCTGTTGGGACGCGGGCGCACGGGTCGCACCAAGGCGCGGCGCGCGTGAGCACCATACCGTCGGCTCCGAACGAGCGCGCGTCAGCGCGCGACGCAGAGGACGTTGCCGCCGCGCTGCGGGCGCTCGCTGCGGCCGCGACGGAAACGGCGGACCGTCTGGCGCCTCAGATCGGCACGGCGCTGGCGATGATGCGCGGCACGGTGCAGGGGGGCGGCACGCTGTTCTTCTGCGGCAACGGCGGGAGCGCCGCCGACGCACAGCATCTCGCCACGGAGTACGTGGTACGCTATGCGCGTACGCGTCGCGCGTACCCAGCCGTGGCGCTCACCACCGATACGTCACTCCTCACCGCCGCGGGGAACGACCTGGGTTTCGACGAGATCTTCGCGCGGCAGGTGGAAGCGCTGGCGCGTCCCGGCGATCTGCTCGTCATTCATTCCACGAGCGGGAATTCAGCCAACGTGCTCCGCGCCGCCGAAGCGGCGCACACGCGGGGCGTGCCGGTGCTCGCGTTCACCGCCGGCACCGGCGGGCGGCTGGCCGCGGTGGCGGATCACAGTGTGATCGTGCCAGTCGACCGCACCGACCGTGCGCAGGAACTGCATCTCTGCATCGGACATCTGCTGTGCGAGCTCGTGGAGCGCGATCTGTGACGCACCCTTCGCTGCGTCCCGACCCACATTCCGGCCCACATCCCGGCCCACATCGCGGCCCACGTGCGGGCCCACGTGCGGGCCCACGTGCGGGCCCACGTGCGGGCTCGCCAGCGGGCTCATGTCTGGGCTCATGCCTGGGCTCATGCCTGGGCTCACGCGCCGGCTCACACGTTTTTGCGGGCCAGCCGGTTCGCCGGCCGCCGCGCGCCGCTGCGGGGCCGCGATGATCTCGCTGCGTGGGCGACGCGCGCTGGTGACGGGAGGCTCGCGCGGGATAGGCGCAGCCGCGGGGCTCCTGCTCGCCGAGGCGGGCGCGGACGTGGGCATCGGCTACCGGCGGCGCGAAGCGGATGCGGCCGCGGTGGTGCGCGCGCTTGCCGACCGTGGTGTGCGCGCGTTCGCGCACGGTGCGGACATCGCCACGGAGGAGGGAGTGGAGGCGCTGTTCAGCCGGGTCGTGCGCGAGTTCGGCGGGTTGGATCTGTTTGTCGGCAGCGCCGGCGTCTGGCCGGAGAATCCGGTGGCGCTGTCCGACATGCCGCTCGACCGATGGCGCGACACGATGCGTCAGAACGCCGACGCGCTCTTCTTCACGGCGCGCGCGGCGGCGCGCGTGGTGGCGGACGGCGGACGCATCGTCCTCGTGTCGAGCACCGCGGCGCAGCGGGGTGAGGCCATGCACGCGGACTACGCAGCGTCCAAAGGCGCCATGGGCGCGTTGGTGAAATCGCTCGCCGTCGAGCTCGGAGCGCGCGGTGTGACCGTAAACTGCATCGCTCCGGGGTGGGTGGACACCGACATGGTCGCTGGCGCGCTGGCGGATGGCGGGCGCGAACGCGCGGTGGGCGAGATTCCGCTCGGACGCATCGCTACCGCACGCGACATCGCCGGGCCGATCGTCTTTCTCTGCTCCGATCTGGCGCGCCACATCACGGGAGAGATCGTGAACGTCAACGGGGGGAGCGTGCGGTGCGGGTGATCTCGCCGCCTGACACCGTGCTGGAGATCGCGCGCACCCTCGAGCAGGGGGGCTTCGAAGCGTGGTGCGTGGGAGGCGCCGTGCGCGACGCACTCCTCGGGCAGCCGCATCTGGATTGGGACCTCGCGACGAACGCCCGCCCCGAACAGGTGCGGCGTCTCTTCCGGCGCACGGTCCCGGTGGGGATCGAATTCGGTACCGTGGGCGTGCTGGACCGCACCGGCGTGATGCACGAGGTCACGACCTTCCGCCGGGATGTCCGCACGGACGGGCGGCACGCCGAAGTGGCGTTCGGCGCTTCGCTGGACGAGGATCTGGCACGGCGCGACTTCACGATCAACGCGCTCGCGTACTCTCCGCGTACGCACGAGCTGCACGATCCCTTTGGCGGTTGCCGCGACCTGGCGGACGGGGTGGTGCGAGCGGTGGGCGACGCTGGAGCGCGCATGCGTGAGGATCGCCTGCGTGCCCTCCGTGGCATCCGCTTCGCCGCCCGTTTCGGGTTCGAGATCGTCCCGGACACCTGGAGCGCGATACGGAGCTCCGCGCCGCACCTGCATCGTCTGTCGCCGGAACGTGTACGGCAGGAGATCGAGAAGACCATGGACCAGGTGGAGCGTCCGAGTGCGGCGTTCGCGCTCTGGAAGTCGTCGGGGGCATTCGCAACGCTGGTGCCGGGGCTCGCGGACATCTCCGCCCTGGCGCTCGCCACGCTCGACGAGCTCCCGTTGCCAGGACCGCCGTCGCGCCCGCACCGTCGCCCGCTCCGTGTGGCGGCGCTCGTGCTCGACCTCGAAGGACGTGAGGCCGAACGCACCCTCCGCGCCCTCCGATTCTCCAACGCCGATGCGGTGTGGATCGCGCGCGCCGTCGAGAGCGTGGCAGCACTCGCGCCCGCCATTGCCCGGCGGCTCCAGGGGGCGAACCCGGTGCCGGAACTCGACGTGCGGCGCTGGGTGGCCGCGGCCGGACGTACGCGGATCGCATGGGTGCTGCGCCTCGCGGCCGCACGGTGGGCGGCAGCACGGAAGGCTGGGGCCGATGCCCCGGCACCCGGCGCGGTCGCATCGCTCTATCGTCGCGCGGTGCGCGCGGCCTATCGCGATCCGGTGGAGATTGGCGACCTGGCGATCGACGGCGACGACCTGCAGCGTGCTGGGATTCCGGCCGGTCCGCTCATGCGTCCCGTGTTGGAAGGGCTGCTGGCGCTCGTGGTAGAGGATCCGTCCGTCAACCGACCCGACCTGCTCGTCGCCCGCGCGCGCGTGCTGCACGACGCCCTGCTGCAGGCACGCGCGACGGGCGGTGTGGCGTGACCGTCGGCTGCGCGCCCGCGGCGGCTTGGCCCGCGGCTGGGCGGAGGCGCTGACATCGTGTTCTTCCGTGGACGCTCACCGCCCACCTCCGTGTGGCAGCGTTTCCGGAGCGCCGCGGATGGTTTCTCCTTCGTGGAGGAACGGGACTACTACGCGGCGCACGTCGTCGCGAACGCCGAACGCACGGTGGATCTCTTTGTGGCATTGCTCGACGACATGCCTCCGGCGGTGGACCTGGCGGTGCGCGATGAGCGGACCGGCGCGCGGTGGGTGGGAGCAGCACTCGCGCTCCCTGACGTGCGCGATGCGCTGACGCCGCTCCAGGGCATGCTGGCCGCGTGCGGCGGGGTGGAGATCTCGGTCTACACGGGCGAGGATCAACTCACGCTGAACGGCGTGCTGGAGCTGTTCATCTATGCCCGCACCGACCGCTGGCGTTTCCTCCTGGAGGGCAAGGGCCTGGAGGAACGCCGCCTCGTGCGTACGCGCAGTTGGAAGCTGCACCGAGCCGCCCCGCCGCCGGCGCCGGAGCTCACCCGCGCCGTGGAGCGCCTCGTGGCGAACTTCCGGTTGGAACGCGAATGACGCCCCCGATCACCTATGCCATGCTTGCCGCGCTGGGAAATCTGGCAGGCGCGGCCGCGGTAACCTGGCGCGCGCGCTGGAGTGTGCGCGCCCTCGAGGCCATGGTGGCGCTGGCGGCGGGGTTCATGATCACCGCGTCCCTCACCGACATTTTCCCGCAGGCGATTCGGCTCGGTGGTCGTCGCGCCGCCGTGGTGGCGCTGGGCGGCTACCTGTTGGTGCACCTCGCTCAGCACACGCTCGCGCCCCACTTTCATTTTGGCGAGGAGACGCACGAGGTGTCCGAAGTGGTGGGCTTCTCCGCGCTGCTGGGCCTGCTCGTGCACACCTTTGTGGATGGCGTGGCGATTGCCAGCGGCTTTCACGTGAACGCCGGACTGGGGACGCTCATCTTCATCGCGATCGTGCTGCACAAGCTGCCAGAGGGGCTGGCCATCTCGAGTCTCTTCCTGGCCGCCGGGGCCCCGCGCCGCGTGGCCATTTACGCCGCGCTCGCGCTCGGCGTTTCCACGGTGGCGGGTGCTGCGTCCACCGACGTCTTTCCGGGGCTGCAGGCGCACGGGTTGGCCATCTCTGCCGGGGTGACGCTGTACGTGGGCGCGTCCAACCTGGTACCGGAGTTTCAGGCCAAGCGGGGCTTCCGCCTGCCGGCGGCATTCTTTCTGGGCTGCGCGATGTACTTCAGCGCGCGCGCTCTGGTGGGGCTGTAGTTGCCGCCGCGCGCCGGCCGATCCCGCGACCGCGAGCCCGGGCTGTTCGCCACCGGGCGGGCGCAGCCGCTGGCGGAGCGGATGCGCCCGCAAGCGCTGGACGAGTTCGTGGGACAGGAACGTCTGCTCGGTCCGGGGCGTGCGCTGCGCGACTTGATCGAACGGGGCACGCTCGGCTCGATCATCCTGTGGGGCCCGCCAGGCTCGGGGAAAACCTCGTTGGCGTTTCTCATTGCGCGGTATGCGGACCGGGCGTTCGTTCCGTTCTCCGCCGTGAGCGAGGGAGTTCCACGTATTCGCGAGGTGGTGGCCGCGGCTGAAGATCGTGTGGAAAGCGGCCGCGGAACCATCCTGTTCATCGACGAGATCCACCGCCTCAACAAGGGACAGCAGGACGCGTTGCTGCCGCACGTCGAGCGCGGGACGGTGACGCTCATTGGTGCGACAACCGAGAATCCCTCGTTCGAGATCAACGGGGCGCTCCTGTCGCGCACTCGCGTGTTCGTGCTCGACGCCCTGTCGAGCGACGACGTGGAGCGCGTGCTTCGCCGCGCGTTGGCCGACGAGGCGCGCGGCTTGGCAAGCGCGTCCGTGCGCGTGGACGACGACGCGCTCCGACAGCTCGCGGTCGAGGCCGATGGCGACGCCCGACGTGCCCTCACGGTGCTCGACGCTGCGGTGGCGCACGTGGGTTCAGGCGGCCACATCACTCCCGAGGTTGTCCGGGAAGCGCTGCAGCGGCGATTCGCCCGCTACGACAAGAGCGGCGAAGAGCACTTCAACCTCATTTCCGCGTATCACAAGGCGCTGCGCGGCAGCGATCCTCATGCCGCGCTCTATTGGCTGGCGCGTATGATCGACGGTGGGGAAGACCCCATGTACGTGGCGCGGCGTACGATCCGCTTTGCCGCCGAGGATGTGGGGCTGGCAGACCCGCGCGCGCTGCAGGTGGCGCTCGCCGCCCGGGACACGTACCACCTGCTGGGCTCTCCCGAGGGCGAGCTCGCGCTGGCCGAAGCGGCCGTCTACCTGGCCACCGCCCCGAAGTCGAACAGCATCTATCGCGCGTGGACGGATGCCCTGGCGCTCGCGCGCGAGAGTCCCGCCGAGCCCGTGCCGCTCCACATCCGCAACGCTCCGACCGATCTCATGAAGGAACTGGGATACGGCAAGGGATATCAGAACGCGCATGACGTCCCTGAGGCGTATCTTCCGCAGGAGTACCTGCCGGAGCGCCTGCGCGGACGCGCGCTGTATGCTCCCGGTCGGTTTGGCTTCGAGCGCGACATCGCGCGGCGCCTCGCGTGGTGGGCTGACCTGCGGCGCCGCCTGCACGCTGGCGACACTGCGGTCGAGAAAGGAAACGAGGGACCGAGGCCGGCCAATGTCGAGCATGACGAATCGGCTTCGGGCGCGGAGGACCCGCCGAACTCCGCCGGGGTATGATTCGCCCACGGCGTGCAACGGCGTCCTTACGCCGAGGCACGCATCCCGCAGAGCATGGTGGCACCGGCGGTTGGAGTCGGTCGATCTTGCCTTCTGGATCTCCCCTGCGGAGGAATCTTGCACATGCGGACGTTCAAGCTCTGGCTGGTCATACTCGTGGGCGTGGCGGCCTGCGCCACGTTCGGTCGCGGGGCGTTCCAGGAGCCGGTCGTCACCCTGGCCGACGTCCAGGTGAATGGGCTGGGACTCACGGGTGGGTCGCTCGACGTCGTGCTCAACGTGTACAATCCGAACCGCTACAAGCTGGACGCCACCAAACTCACCTACAACGTTCTGGTGGACTCCATCCCGTTCGGTGCCGGTGTGGCCGACTCGCGCTTCACGGTCGAGGACAACGACTCCACCAAGGTCCGACTCCCGCTCAGCTTCACGTGGGCCGGAGTGGGCCAGGCGGGCCGCGACCTGGTCAACACGGGGGTGGTGAATTATCGCGTGAAGGGAGAGCTCACCGTCGGGACGCCGGCTGGGGTCATACACGTGCCGTATGACCGCACGGCGCGGTTCTCGAGCCTCAGCGGCTCCAGCCGATAAGGACGCGACCAATCAGTAGAACTGTCATTTCGCTCAGCCCACCCGAGGAACGGGCCGTCCTGGTGGGCGCATCGCGCAAGGGACGGCATCGTCAGAACGGGGTTGCCGAGCATCTCGAGGAGTTAGGACGCCTTGCCGACACGGCGGGTGCCAGCGTAGTGGGCGAGGTGACGCAAGCCATCGACCGTCCGCATCCGGCCACGTTTCTTGGCACGGGGAAGCTGGCCGAGTTGCAGGCGCGTGTTGCCGAGCTTGGCGCCACGGTAGTCATCTTTGACGACGAGCTGTCGCCGGCGCAGGGACGAAACATCGAGCAGGCGCTCGGCACGCGCGTCGTAGACCGCGCCGAACTGATTCTCGACATCTTCGCCACGCGTGCTCGTTCGGCCGAGGCCAAGATGCAGGTGGAGCTCGCGCAGCTCGAGTATCTTCTGCCGCGTCTCACGCGGATGTGGACGCACTTGGAGAAGTTCCGCGGTGGCATAGGGATGCGCGGTCCAGGTGAGACACAGCTTGAAACGGACCGCCGTCTCATCAGCCGGCGCATACGCATGCTCCGCTCGCGCCTGGCGGAGGTGCAGCGCGCGCGGGACGTGCGGCGGAACGGACGACGCGATGCCGTCCGCGCGTCGCTTGTGGGCTACACGAACGCCGGGAAGTCCTCCGTGCTGCGCCGGCTCGCGAGCGCCCCAGACGTCGTGGTGGAAGATCGGCTGTTTGCCACGCTCGATCCTCTCACGCGCGAGGTCGTGCTGGGTGAGAACGCGCGCGTGCTGGTGACCGATACGGTGGGCTTCATCCGCAAGTTGCCGCACGATCTCGTGGCGTCGTTCCGCGCTACGCTCGACGAGGTGCGCGACGCCGATCTGCTGCTCCATGTGGTGGACGCCAGCCATCCGCGTTGGGAGGAGCAGCGGGACGTGGTGAACGCGGTGCTCGACGAGCTCGGCGCGAGCGAAACGCCCATGTTGCACGTGTTCAACAAGGTCGATCGGCTCGAGGACGCCACCTTGATCGCGCTGCAGGCGCGGTGCGCCGCCGTGCTCCCCAACTCGGTCTTCGTGTCGGCCGTGGAAGATGGAGGACTCGCGCCGCTGCGGCGTGCGTTGCTCGCCAGCGTGCGCGCGCTCCGTCAGCTCGCCGAGATCCGCATTCCCGCTGGGGACGGCCGACTGGTGGCCGAGGTGCACCGGAGCGGGGAAGTGCTGGACCAGCGGAGCGACGGTGCCGATCTGATTCTGCGTGTCCGCGTGGACGGTGCGGCCGTTGGGCGCATGCGCAGCAAGGGAGCGATCGTCACGATTCCGTGATCGCCAGGGGTGGCGAGCAGCCGACGGCGTGGGCCTGTGCTCCGCCGTCCAGTGGCCGGTGGTTCGGAGAGCGGAGCTCCCATACGGCGCGCACCATCGTGATCGCTGCTTCCGGACACCGGTTGGCGCAGATGCCGCACCGCGTGCAGGCATCCTGATCCACCCGGGCAACCCGGGGGTTCCCGCCCAGGGAGATGGCGCGGGCCGGGCACGGCGCGACACACTCCCCGCATCCGGTGCAGTCGGCATCCACGCTCGGGAGCACCGTACAGTCGAAGCACCGCAGCGCGTCCACCGCAATGGCGTCGGCGTTGGCCTTCCGCGCGCCGGAGAAGGGATCGGGCGCGGGCGCATCGAACAGCGGGAGGGATCGGCGCCGCACCGTACGTGCGGCTCTGGCACGAGCGCCATCGTGGTCATCCGCCTCCACCCAGAGGGCGGCGATCGTCGCCGGCACGGCGACGCCAGCCACCGCGCTGTGGATCTGCCACGCTCCGCGCACGCCGTCGGCCACGGCGTGCGCGATGGTGCGGTGACCGAACGCGCAGGCGCCGCCTGCCCAGACGCGGTGGAGCGACGTCTGCAGGGTGTGCGGGTCGACCGCCACGTAGCCATTCCCGTCCGTCGAGAGATCGGCCTGCAGATCGTCTATGGCGGCTGCGCGCGGGCCGGCGAGCACCAGTTGGTCGCAGCGGAGCACGTGCGACGTGAGGCCGTCGTGCCGCGATAGCTCGATGGCGGTCACCATGCCGGCCGGATCGTCGCTGAGCATGACGCGGCGCGGCTGCCAGCCTGCGTGCACGCGAACACCGTCGCGCAGGACCGCGGCGAGCGTGTGCGCGGGCAGCGATGTGTCATCCAGTGATGCGGTGAGGACAAGATCGACTCCTTCTTCGGGATCGCCGCCGCTCCGCGAGCGCGCCGCCGCGCGGGCAGCATCGGCGGCGAGATCTCCCTCGCCCACGACCACGATCCGACCACTGGCGGCCGCGTGGCCCGCCAGGAGATCGACTGCGTCGACGAGCTGCGCGGGGCGGGAGGTCAGCACGCCGAGCATGGGCTGGTGGGGGCGCCACGCGCCGGTTGCGATGAACACCGCATCGAACTCGGTGGCAAGCAGATGGCGGATCGCAGCCGGTCCCCGCACCGCACTGCGTCGAAGCTCGACCCCCTGGGATAGAATGGCGGCGCACTCCGCGCGCACGCTGGCCAGCGGAATCCGGAACGACGGAATCGCGCGACTGAGGACCCCCCCGGGCTCCATGCCGTCGTCGAACAGAACGCAGCGGTGTCCCAGTCGCGCCAGCGTACCGGCACAGCTGAGCCCGGCCGCGCCGCCGCCCACGACCGCGACCCTGCTCGGTGTGGCGTGGCTGAGCGGGTCGCCGTCATCGCTGGCGAGAAGATGCGCAGTCCACCGCGTATCGAACGGGCTCGTGACGGGTCCGTGCAGGTGGACGGGCCCGGGCGGAGCAAGGTCGGCGGCAAACGCCTCGAGCGCCGCCGTCGCCACGGGGGCGCCGTCATGGCGCCGGCAGGCGTGCTCGCAAGGGGCATGGCACGTGTGGCCGCACGTGCTGGCGAACGGGTTGGCCGTCCGTGCGAGCGCGTGCGCGCGCTCGTGCTCGCCGGTGGCAAGGGCGCGGGCGATCCCCGGCAGGTCCACGCCAAGCGGGCAGCCGGCGTGGCTGCAGGGGACGATGCGTGCCAGGTCGCGCAGCGTGGCGGGAGCGGGATAGCGTCCTGCTTGAAGGCTCACTGGGCGTCCGTTAAGTTGCGAACTCCTACGGCCTGGCGGGGCTCGGCAGGCGGTGCGTGCGTGCTCCGGTGCTGGAGGCGCGACCGGGCCGGACAGGCACCCTCTCACAGACGGGCGAGGCAGGAGGCGGGTTACGTGCGTGACGTCGCGGCAGCCGGTGCGTCGCGGACACGGACCCAACGGCGCCGCACAGGACGGGCCGTGCTGCCGTTCGGGTGCAGTTCGTACGGGCACGGTTGATGGAGAGTGCGGTGGACGTCGACACGTCGTGGTTGTTGCTGTACACCAAGGGGCGCGCCGAAGACTGGGTCGAAATCCAGCTGCGCAAGCGGGGGTTCGCTACCGTGCAGCCGCGCGTGCGCTCGCGGTCTGGCTTTGCGCCGCTCTATCCGCGCTACGTGATCGTTGGCGAGCGTGCCGGGAGCCCCATCGGATCGCTCGTCGAGCCCTTGGGTGCGCTGTACGTGGTGCATCGTGGGGATGCGGTGGTGTGCGTGCCGCCCGGTGTCGTGCAGGCGATCCGATCGCGCATGGACCGGCGAGGCGTGGTTCATCTAGGCGGCTCCGCGAGCGGCGACGCCTTGTTCGCGCGCGCGCAGCGGGATCGGGTGCGCGCGCTCCTGGAGTCGGCGGGAGCGGCGGTGCCCCGTCAGCGCGCGGTGGCGCGGTGAGATCTCCTCTCGCGGGCCAGAGCGCTCCACCTCTGTGTCGGCAATATCCATGAGTCAATACGAAGCCTTGTCGAAAAAGATCGCGCGCCGCGACATCACGTGCGGTGTGGTGGGGCTCGGCTACGTGGGTCTTCCCCTGGCGGTCGAGATGGGCGAGTCCGGCCTGCGTGTGCTCGGCTTCGAGCTCTCGGAGCCCGTCATCGCGGGAGTGAACGCGGGCGAGAGCCACATCAAGGACGTGGCGTCCGCGCGCGTGGCCGGGCTGCGCGACCGGGCACTCCTGGAAGCGACCTCCGACATGGCGCGTCTCAGCGAGTGCGACGTGGTCTCCATCTGCGTCCCGACGCCGCTCGGCAAGACGGGCGATCCGGACATGTCCTATGTGGCCGCGGCGTCGGACGCCGTGGCGCAGGCGCTGCGCCCGGGGCAGCTCGTGGTGTTGGAGTCCACCACCTATCCGGGTACCACCCGTGAGCTGTTGCTGCCCAAGATGGAGCAGCGGGGACTGGTACTGGGTGACGACTGTTTTCTCTGCTTCTCGCCGGAGCGGGTAGATCCCGGCAACGCGCATTGGCATACGCGAAACACACCCAAGGTGTTGGGCGGCGTCACGCCGCGGTGCACGGATCTGGGAGTCGCCACGTACGAATTGTTCATCGACCACGTGGTGCGCGTGAGCTCTCCCGAAGCCGCCGAGCTGACGAAGCTGCTCGAGAACACGTTCCGCATGATCAATATCGGGTTGGCCAACGAGATGGCCGTCATCGCCGACAAGCTGGGAGTGGACATCTGGGAGGTCATCGACGCGGCCGCCACGAAGCCGTTCGGCTTCATGAAGTTCACGCCGGGCCCGGGGCTCGGTGGGCACTGCATTCCGCTGGATCCGCACTACCTCGCCTGGAAGATGCGCACGCTGCACTACCGCACGCGCATGATCGAATTGGCGGGAGAGATCAATACGGAGATGCCGGCGTTCTGGGTCGGCAAGGTGCAGGACGAGCTGAATGAGCGTGGGAAGGCGTTGCGCGGATCGCGCGTGCTCGTGCTCGGGGTGGCCTACAAGCGCGACATCGACGATTTGCGCGAGTCGCCGGCGCTCGAGATCATGGACTTGCTCGTCAAGAAGGGCGTGGAGGTGTCGTATCACGATCCCTTCGTACCGGACATTCGCGACGACGGCCATACACCGGCGGGCGCGGTGGGCACGTCGGTGCCGCTCACGGACGATGCGCTGTCGAGCGCCGATGCGGTGATCGTCGTGACCGATCATTCCTGCGTCGACTACGCACGCGTCTGCCGCCTGGCACGGCTGGTGGTGGACACGCGCAACGCGTGCGCGCGTGCCGTGGCGGCGAGCACGAGCAGCCCCGCCGCCGCGCGCGCGGTGCCCGCACCGGCATGAGCGACGCATGAGCGACGCATGAGCGCGGCGTGAGCAGCGCGGTGATGACGCGACCGATCCGCGTGGCGCTGGTGGGGTGCGGCCGCATCAGCGCGCGACACTTCGAGGCGATTGCGGCGCACCCGCAACTGGAGCTCGCGGCGGTGTGCGACATCGTGGGCGAGCGCGCCGCCGAGGCCGGCGAACGCTGGGGGGCGCCTGCGTACACTGCCTACGAGGAGATGTTGAACGCCGTGCCGGCGGAGGTGGCCGCGATTTGCACGCCCAGTGGGCTGCATCCGCGCCACGGCATCCTCGCCGCCACGCACGGGCTGCACGTCGTGTGTGAGAAGCCCATGGCTACCCGTCTGGAGGAGGCGGATGCGCTCGTCCGCGCGTGCGACGACGCGGGGGTCGTCCTGTTCGTGGTCAAGCAGAACCGGCTCAATCCGGCGGTGCGGCTGCTCAAGCGCGCGGTCGAACGTGGCCGCTTTGGACGGATTTACCTGGCCAACACGACGGTCCGGTGGCAGCGTCCGCAGGCGTACTACGATATGGCGCCGTGGCGTGGCACCTGGGAATTCGACGGCGGCGCGTTCATGAACCAGGCGAGCCACTACGTGGACATGATCCAGTGGTTGATCGGCCCCGTGGATGCGGTGGCGGCCAAGACCGCGACTCTGGCGCGCCGGATCGAGACGGAGGACACGGGCGTCGCCATTCTGCATTTCCGAAACGGAGCCCTGGGTACCATCGAGGTGACGATGCTTGCCTACCCGCACAATCTCGAAGGGTCCGTGACCGTGCTGGGCGAGCACGGCAGCGTAAAGATTGGCGGGACCGCGCTCAACCGCGTCGACACGTGGCAGTTTGCCGAAGCGGATGCGGATGACCACGCCGCGGCGGCGCTCCGGGACGCGCCCGATCCCGGGTCCGTGTACGGCTCCGGCCACAACCGGTATTACGACAACGTGGTCCGGGTGCTGCGCGGAGAGGAAGCGCCTGGCACGGATGGTCGGGAGGGGCGCAAGTCGTTGGAGTTGATCCTCGGCATCTACGAATCCGCTCGGCTCGGGCGCGAAGTGGCGCTCCCGCTGCGCGCGTTCTCGGCCCCCGTTCCCACCAGCGGCTGATGGCCGGCGACGCGCCTCGCCCACGCGCGACGACATCCGCCGACACGCGCGAGCAGATGCGCGCGCTCCCCAATGGCGCGCTCGTGCACGAGTCCAGCTACGTGGATGCCGGGGCGGAGATTGGGGCAGGGACGCGCGTGTGGCACTTCTGCCATGTGATGGCTGGCGCGTCGATCGGGGACGCATGCAACCTGGGGCAGAACGTCGTCGTGATGCCGGGTGTGCGCTTGGGGCGGAACGTGAAGGTGCAGAACAACGTGAGTCTCTACCAGGGCGTCGAGTGTGAGGATGACGTCTTCCTCGGTCCGTCCATGGTGTTCACGAACGTGCTTACGCCCCGGAGTGCGGTCTCGCGAAAGCACGAGTTCCGAGGGACCGTCGTTCGGCGGGGTGCCTCGATCGGCGCCAACGCGACGATCGTCTGCGGTCACGAGGTGGGAGCGTACGCCTTCGTGGCGGCCGGGGCCGTCGTGACGCACGACGTGACCGCGCACGCGCTGGTGGCCGGTGTGCCGGCGCGCCGCATCGGGTGGATGTGCCGGTGCGGGGAACGACTGCCTGGGAGTGCCGCGCTCCGCACCGGCCAGCGGCGCGCGTGCCCGGCCTGCGGCGAAGCGTACGTGGACCAGCGCACGGGGATCGTCGCCGCCGCCGACGCGTCTGGTGCGTGATGAGACCGGTGGGCGCCGCGTGTTCCCGCCCTCACTGCACATGCCGGCCCGCCGCGTTACGCGGCGGGCCGGCATGTGCAGTGACAACATGGTCGCGCAGGGACTCGAACCCCGGACCTCTGGTATGTGAGACCAGCGCTCTAACCAGCTGAGCTACGCGACCGCAGATGCCACAATCGATTCGCACGGGTGGTGCCGATGACGTGCGCGTCGGCCGGGCGAACACTCCACATCCCGCACCTGCCTGCTCCCGCACCCGCCTGCCCCCACGAACCGACGTGCGCTGCCAGTGGTGGGCCCTGCAGGGCTCGAACCTGCGACCGTCGGATTATGAGTCCGCTGCTCTAACCGGCTGAGCTAAGGGCCCCGAGAGAGAGAAAAAATCTAGACGCGACGCGGTGTGAACGCAACGCTCTGCGTGTCCGCAGCTCGAGCAACGGCATGCGGTGCGGATGCCCTGCCGTGCCGTTCACGATAGTCGTCGTGCGCTTCGATCACCTCGGCCGGCGACACGGTGGCTGCACCCAACTTGCCCACTTCGACTCCCGCGGCAAAGTTGGCCGCCATGGCGGCCTCCAGCGCCGTCGCACCCGCGGCCAGCATCGCTGCCAGGTACGCCGTTACCGTGTCGCCCGCGCCGACCACGTCGTACACCTCGCGCGCTGTCGTCGGGACACTGTGCACGGTCCCGTCGGCGTTCACCACGATCATGCCTCGCTCGCCGAGCGTGAGGAGCAGGGTCTGTGCGTCCAGGCGCGCGAGGGTGGCAGGAAGCGAGGCGGGATGGTCCAGGTCGACCGCGGCGCCCAGGGCCGCCTCCAACTCGCGCCGGTTCGGCTTGATCACGGTTGCCCCGCGATAGGCAAAGAAGTTTCGATACTTGGGATCGACCACGATGGGGATGCCTCGTGCGCGCGCGGCATCCATGCACGTCGCGATCACGGCCGGCACGAGACATCCCTTGTTGTAGTCTTCCAGGGCGAGGGCATCGGCGCGTTCCACCGCGCGGCGGGCGCTGGCGCACATGCGCTCCACGTCGTCGCCGTCCAGCTCGCCATCGTCCTCTTCGTCGAACCGCACCACCTGCTGTACGCGCGCCAGCACGCGCGTCTTGGTGGTGGTGGGGCGGGCACAGGACACGAGCGCATCCTCCACGGCGCCCGAGCGAGCGAGGAGTTCGCGGAGCGTGTGAGCGGCCGCATCGTCGCCCACGGTGGCCACCAGCTCGCACTGTGCGCCGAGGGCGAGAACGTTCTGTGCCACGTTGGCCGCGCCACCCATGGCCACCCGGCGCTCCCGCACGCGGACCACGGGCACCGGCGCCTCGGGCGAGATGCGCTCCACGTCGCCATGCAGATAGACGTCCAGCATCGCGTCGCCCACCACCGCCACGCGGCAGGTGGCGGCCCGCTCCAGCAGTGCGACCAACCGGTCGCGCGCGAGGAGCGTGTGGGGGGGAGGAATGGGCTCCCCCGTTGGGAACGCAGGTGTCTCCGCCATGTGGCAGCGGAACCTAGGCGCCGACGGGGCACCGGTCAACGCGCACGCGGCGCGCGCCGGTGGGCGGTACAGCCCTTGCGTTGTACAGGATCATTTCACAGGCCGCCCACGTGCCGTGCTCCGCCACTCTCACCACCGCTCTTGCGCGAGCTCATTCAGCAACTCAACGACGGCGCGAAGGAGCGCGTTCTGGCGGTTCAGAACTTCTTCACGCTGTTGGCACAAGCCGTCCGCTTCATCGTCGCACGGCCTTTCTACGCCGGCGACCTGGTGCAGCAGATGTACGTCGTGGGAGTGCAGTCGCTCGGCATCATCGTGCTGACCGGCGTGTTCACGGGGCTGGTCCTCGGACTCCAGACGTCGGTGCAGCTGCGCGGGTTCGGAGCCACGGCGTATATCGGCCGACTCGTGTCCGCGTCGATGATTCGGGAATTGGGCCCCGTCCTGGGAGGGCTGATGGTCGCTGGCCGCGTCGGATCCGGTATCGCCGCCGAACTTGGCGCGATGCGCGTCACCGATCAGATCGACGCGCTCAACGCGATGGGAACCGATCCCATCAAGAAGCTCGTCACCCCCCGATTGCTCGCGACCATCATCATGCTGCCCGCGCTCACCGTCCTGATGGACTTCGTCGGGATCATCGGGGGCAACATCATCGCGGCCGTGTACGTCGGCATCCCAACGTCCTTCTATTGGCGCACGGTGTGGGAGCAGATTGCCGACGGGGGATTCGTGTGGCGCTACGTTCCCAACGACTTTCTCCAGGGGCTGGCCAAGCCTCTGGTGTTCGGGGCGATCATCGCCCTCAGCGGATGCTACTACGGTCTGCGAACGCGCGGCGGGACGGAAGGCGTGGGCAGCGCGACCACGCGCACGGTGGTCACCGCGAGCATTTCGATCTTGATCGTGGACTATTTCCTCACCCAGGTGCTCCTGGCGCTCACCACATGAGCGGAGCGCTGGCACCGGACGACGCGCATGGGGCGACGGCCACGGCGGAGCGGCCCGTGGACGGCGAGGCGGTCATCGCGCTCGATCACGTCTCGCTGGCATTCGAGCGCTCGGTGTTGACGAACGTCTCGCTCACCGTGCGGCCGCGCGAAACACTGGCTCTGGTGGGTGAATCGGGCACCGGCAAATCCACCATCCTGCGTCTCATCCTGCGCCTCCTGACCCCCGACGCGGGACGCGTGCTGGTGCACGGCGAAAACGTGGGGCGGCTGGACTTCGAGGAGGTGCTGGAGGTCCGCCGGCGCATGGGCATGGTCTTCCAGGGCGCGGCGCTCTTCGACTCGCTCACCGTGTTCGAGAACATCGCCTATCCGCTACGGGAGCACACGCAGCTGGACGACACGGCCATCGAGGCGTGTGTGCGGGAGAAACTGGCGTTCGTCAATCTCGATCCGGATGAGGTCATGGACCAGCTGCCCGCCGAGCTCTCGGGCGGCATGAGGAAGCGCGTCGCGATCGCGCGCGCCGTCGTCACCGACCCCCCGATCGTGCTCTACGACGAGCCCACGTCGGGCCTCGACCCGCTCACGACGGCCACCATCACGCACCTCATTCGCAAGCTGCAACGCGAGCGCGACGTGACGAGCGTGGTGGTGTCGCACGATCTCCGATCGTGCTTCCGGATCGCGAACCGCATCGCGCTGCTGGCCGACGGCGGACTGTGTTTCATCGGGACGCCGCAGGAGATGACGGAGAGCGACGACCAGTACATCCGCGCGTTCCTGGGCGGCACCTGATGCGTGACGGCCATTTGTCCTCAGCGTCGGGCCAGCGCCTGCGGGGGGACACCCCAACGCCCGCCGACCTTCGGAGACCGCGATGAGGCGCTCCTCACCCATCACGTGGGACCAACTCAAGGTGGGCGTGCTGCTGCTCGCTGCCGCGGCGGTGCTCACGGTCGCGCTGTTCAAGCTGGGTGAGACGGCCAATCTGTTTGCCGGCCGGTACCATCTGTACGTCCTCCTGCCCAGCGCCGAGGGGCTGCGTGAGGGAGGATCCGTGACGCTGGCCGGCCAACTCGTCGGCCGCGTCGATCGGATCGACTTTCTGCCGCCCGACGGCGATTCGTCGCGCAATCTCCGCCTCCGGCTGGCCATCGACCGATCGCTGCAGTCGCAGGTGCGGGAGGACTCCCGTGCGCGCCTGCGGACGCAGGGGTTGTTGGGCGACCGGCTGGTGGACATCTCCCCCGGTACGCCGTCCGCACCCGTCCTGCCCGAGGGCGATACGATCCCTGCCGAATCGACCATGGACTACGAGGATGTGCTCAGTGAGGCAGCACAGGCGGTGCACGAGCTGACACAGCTCACCGGGGAGCTGCACGGCATCACCCAGGGACTCATGCAGGGCGAGGGGACGGCGGGACAGCTCCTGACCAATCGCACGCTGTACGACGAGCTGGCCAACACGCTGCAGCGCACGAGCGCGCTCCTCACCCGTGTCGAGCATGGAGATGGCACCTTGGGCCGCATGCTCACCGACACCACGGTGTACGCGCGTCTCGCATCCACAACGGCGGCCCTCGACACCATCGTGCGCCGCATCGCGAATCGCCAGGGGACGCTTGGAAAGTTGATCGCCGACGACACGCTGTACGATCGGCTGGCGGGGATCTCGACAAGTGCGGACTCCCTGGTCAAGATGGTGGCGGCCGGGAAGGGCACGCTCGGCCAGTTGATCGGCGACCAGACGCTGTACGACCAGCTCACCAAGACAGTGGCCGATCTCAACGCCATCCTGCAGGACATCCAACGCGATCCCCGCAAGTACACGAAGGGCATGGTGAAGCTGTTCTGACGCGCTCGCGCGTGCGCCCGCCGCCGGCCGTGGTGGTGGCGTTCGCGATCGTGGGCTTTTCGGTGGCCGCTCCCCTCATCCGCATCTCCCGGGCGGACCCGCTGGCGATTGCCGCGTGGCGGTTGGCGCTGTCGCTTCCGTTCATCGCTGCCATGCTGGTGCCCGGACGCGGCTGGCGACAATGGCGGACGCTCGGACGGACGGAGCTGCTCCTGTGCCTTGCGGCCGGCGTGGCGCTCGCGCTGCATTTCTGGGCGTGGAATCGTTCGATCGGGCTCACGAGCGTGGCGGCGTCGGTCGTGCTCGTCGACCTGCATCCGGTGATCGTCGCCATCTTCTCCGGAGTGTGGCTCGCCGAGCGTCCCACTCTGCCGCAGTGGGCGGGGATCGTCGCGGCCCTGCTGGGCGCGGCCGTGATCGCGGTGGGCGATGCGCACAGTAGCGGGGCGGGTGCGGCGCCGCACGCGGTCATGGGCGATCTGCTCGCCCTGTCCGGCGCTGTGACCGTCGCGATGTACTATCTTGCGGGGCGCCGTGTGCGGCAGCGGCTGGATCTCTGGCCGTACGTCGCGCTCGTATACGGGGTGGCGCTCGTGGTCCTGCTGTTCGCGGCCGCCCTCACGGGCGCGCGTGTCTGGCCGCAGCCAACGCACGAGGTCGCGATCTTGGCGGCGCTCGCCGTGGGACCCATGCTGCTCGGCCACACGGGGATGAACTGGGCGCTCCGTTACCTTCCGGCATTCGTGGTGAGCGTGGCGGTGCTGGGAGAACCGGTTGGCGCATCGGTGCTCGCGGCTGCGCTCCCATGGATTCACGAAGTGCCGCCGGGCGCGACCCTGGCCGGCGGTGCGCTGGTGCTGGCCGGGATCGCGCTCGCGCTCCCACGCACGGCCACTGCTCACTGAGGACGCGCGACCGATGACGACGTACGATCTGGATGTGGTGGTCACCCGCGGCGAGTTGATCGAATCGCGCCATCGGGTACATGCGATCGTGCTGGACGCGCAGGGGCACGTGCGGGCGCGTGCGGGACATCCCGAGCTGTCCACCTGCTGGCGGTCCGGTGCCAAACCGCTCCAGGCGATGCCGTTCGTAGCCTCGGGGCAGTTCAATGCGCTGGGCTGGGGCGAGCGGGAGCTCGCGATCGCGTGTGCATCGCACGGCGGCGAGCCAGAGCACGTCGCGCTGGTGCAATCGATGCTCGAGGCCGTCGGGCTGGAGGAAGGGGACCTCGCGTGCGGGGCGCACGAGCCGCTCTCGCGCCGGGGCGCGCGTCTGTTGCAGCAGGCAGGCGAACGGCCGGGCCGCCTGCACAACAACTGCTCCGGCAAGCACGCAGCCATGCTCGCGCTCGCGGTACGATCCGACTGGCCCGTGCTCGCGTACGAGCGCACGGGTCACCCTGTTCAGGAGCGCGTCGCCTCCGTGGTCTCCGAATGGACCGGTGTGTCGGGTGACGCCCTTGGCACCGCGGTCGACGGTTGCGGCGCCGCGACCTTCGGGTTGCCGCTCACGGGGATGGCGCGTGCCTTTGCGCGCCTGGCCAATGGCGTGCGCCGGGGCGACGAAGTTCCGGCCCGCATCGTGAGCGCCATGGTGGCGCACCCGGATCTGGTGGGCGGCACGGATCGCTTCGATACCGTACTCATGCAGGAGACGGACGGACGCATCCTCTCCAAAGTGGGTGCGGAGGGCGTGCACTCCGTCGCTCTGCTGGACGCGGGTCTCGGTATCGCGCTCAAGGTGGAGGACGGCGCGGCCCGCGCACAGCACCCTGCCGTGCTCCGCCTCCTGCAGCATCTGGGCGCCCTCCCCGATCCGCTGCCCACGCGGCTAGACGGCTTCTTGTGCACCACGGTCTCCAACACGCGCGGTGAACCGGTGGGCGCCGTCTGCCCGGCACGGTGAGGAGAGCCGCCGCGCGTCGTCGTCGAACGCCGCGGTGCCCGGTGGACGTGCGCCGCCAGTTGGTACGCGCGGTGCACGCCCGCAACGATGCGCCACCACGCGCGGGCAACGGATGGCGCCGGCCACGCACGAGGCGGGTAGTATGACGGGGTTGGACGCGCCCACCGCGGCGCTCGTGGACCTCGCGGCCGCCATCGCGGTGGCGGATGAAGCGGGCATGAACGCCAGGATGCAGCAGGCAATGCGTGCCGGCACGCCGCCCGAATGGATCGAGGAGCTCATTCTGCAGTCGTATCTGTTTGCTGGCTTTCCACGGACACTCAACGCGGCGCGTGCATGGCGGACGGTGTCCGGCCGGCCTGCACCTCCCGCGGAGCCGTCCGTGCCCCACGATCGCGAACGCTGGCGCCGTGACGGCGAGCGCACGTGCGCCATCGTGTACGGCGCGTCGTATGAACGGCTGCGGCAGAATGTTCGAGCGTTGCACCCTCAGCTGGACGAATGGATGATCGTGGAAGGCTACGGAAAGGTGCTCTCCCGCGCGGCACTCGATCTGGCGCGGCGCGAGCTGTGTATCGTGGCCGTGTGTGCGGCTACCGCACAGGAACGGCAGCTCCGGTCGCACCTGCGTGGCGCGCTGCACGCCGGTGCAACGCCAGCGCAACTGCGTGACGTGCTCGCGCGGGTGATCCCGCCCGCAGACAGCGATCGCTCCACTCGCTACCACCGGCTACTCGAGCGCGCGCAGGAGGCCACGTGAGCGCGTTCATCGATCGCGCGGTGATCCGCGTGGAGGCGGGGACGGGCGGGTCGGGATGCGTGTCGTTCCGACGCGAGTACCGCGCGCCCAAGGGCGGTCCGGATGGCGGCGACGGCGGACGCGGGGGAAGCGTCGTGCTGCGCGTGGACACCAATCTGGCCACGCTGCTCGATTACACGTATCGCACGCGGTGGGTTGCCGAGCGCGGGGAGCACGGAATGGGATCCAACAAGACGGGGCACTCCGGTGCGGACGTCGTTCTTCCCGTGCCGCCCGGCACCGTGGTGCGCGACGCGCGTACGCGCGCCGTGCTCGGCGAGTTGGTGAGCGCGGAGCAGGAACTCGTCGTGGCGCACGGTGGTCGGGGCGGGCGGGGCAACAGTCGCTTCGCCACGGCCACGCATCAGGCGCCGCGCGAGTGGCAGCCGGGAGAGGAAGGCGAAGGGCGCGACATCGAGCTCGAGCTCAAGCTCATCGCCAATGTGGGACTGGTGGGGCAGCCCAATGCCGGAAAGTCCACGCTCCTGTCCGTCGTCTCGGCCGCCCGCCCCAAGATCGCCGACTACCCGTTCACCACGCTCGTGCCCAATCTGGGCGTCGTCGCGCTCAGCGGGCATCGCAGCTTCGTGGTGGCCGACATCCCCGGCATCGTCGAAGGCGCGCACGAAGGCCGGGGACTCGGCACGCGCTTTCTGCGGCACATCGAACGCACGCGAATGCTCGCGCTCCTCATCCCGGTAGATGCCCTCGACTGGCAGGTGGAGTACGACACCCTGCGCCGTGAGATCGCCGGCTATTCCGCCGAACTGGCCGCGAAGCCGCATTGCGTGGTGCTGTCCAAGATGGATCTCCTCGGTGACGTCGACCTGCCAGAGCCTCCGCTGCAGGCGCCAGACGCGTTCGGCATCTTTCACGTGAGCGCTGTCTCACACATCGGCCTTCCGGCCCTCCTGGAGCATTGGTGGGAAAAGCTCTCGGCGCTCCGGCACGACAGCGTCGACAAGGAGGCGCATCACGTCCCGCTCCCCTAGCGCCGACAGGCGGCGACGCGCGCTGGCGTTTTCCCTCCTGCCAGGCGTGGGACTCCAGACGTTCTGGGCCGGCGTGGACGAGCACGGATCGCCCGCGGTGGCGTTCGACCACCTGGCCGGCGCGGGCCGAGAGGCCGCACTCGCCGAAGCCGATCGGATGCTGGCGCGCGCGGACGAGCGTGCTATGGTTCTGCTGCTGCCGGGAGAGGACGACTATCCGGCGGACCTTCGCGATCTGCCTCAGCCCCCCGTGCGGCTCTTCGCGCAGGGACGACGCGAACTGCTGTCGCGTCCGTGCGTGGCGGTCGTGGGCACGCGTCGCGCAACGACGTATGGCGAGCGCGTCACACGCGCCCTCGCGTCCGCGCTCGCTCGCGCGGGCGTGTGCGTGGTGAGTGGCCTCGCGCGCGGAGTGGACGGCACCGCCCATCGGGCCGCGCTGGAGGTCGGCGGAGACACCATCGCGGTACTGGGAACGGGCACCGAGGTCACCTACCCGGTGGCGCACCGGGCGCTGCAGGCGGAGATCGCCGAGCGTGGGCTCCTGCTGTCGGAGCTGTGCCCCGACGATCGTGCCGATGGCGGCTCGTTTCCGCGCCGCAATCGCATCATCGCGGCGCTCGCGCGCGCAGTCATCGTGGTGGAAGCAGGGCACGGCAGCGGCGCGCTCATCACGGCGGACCACGCGCTCGAGCTCGGGCGGAGCGTGGCCGCTGTTCCGGGACCGATCGACTCCCCGCAGAGTGCGGGGAGCAACCGCCTGCTGCGCGATGGCGCGTTCGTGATTGCTGACGCTGCCGATGCGCTCTCGCTCGCGGGCATTACCACCGCGAGTGCTGCGGCAGCGGCCACGTTGGGCTCGCCTGCCGAAGCGGCTGTCTGGCGCGCCTTGGATAAGGAGGGCGCGCTGGACATCGATACGCTCGCCGCCACGGCGAACCTGCCCGCGCGCGCCTGTTTGGAGGCGGTCTCCGCACTCGAGCTGGCCGGCGTCATCGCTTGCGCAGCCTCGGGCGAGATCCGCCGCCGATAAGCTCCCGCGCCACGCCCTCCGACCCCGCGTGCGTTTCCCGGCAGCTCGTCATGCGCGCTACCTTTCGTCATGCTTCCGACCCACGTCTACGTTCACGTGCCGTTCTGCGCGCGGCGCTGCACGTACTGCGATTTCGCCATCGCGGTACGGCGCACCGTTCCGCGAGCGGAGTACCTGACAGCGCTCGGCGTCGAGTTGGACCGGTGGGCGACCAGCCGCGGCGATCTCCGGGCGGTCGCAGCACATGCAACCGCGAGCGATGGATCGGAGCGCGCGAACGGTACGTGGACCGCGTCCACGCTCTACCTGGGCGGCGGCACTCCATCGCGCCTGGGCGGTGACGGCGCGGCCGAGTTGCTGCAGTCGGTCCGGCAGCGCATGGTGCTCGCACCGGACGCGGAGATCACGATCGAGGCAAATCCGGAAGATGTCGACCGCACCGTCGCACGGGCATGGCGGGAGGCGGGCGTCACGCGCGTGTCGCTGGGCGTGCAGAGCTTTGACGACGCGGTGCTCCGCTGGATGCACCGCACGCACGACGCGCGTGGCGCTCACGCGGCCGTGGAGGCGCTGCGCGCCGAGGGCCTCGACAACATCTCACTCGATCTCATCTTCGCGCTGCCCGCCGGCATGGAGCGCCACTGGCGCCGCGACCTGGAGGCGGCGATCGCGCTGCGCCCCGCGCACCTGTCGATTTACGGTCTCACGCTCGAGCCAGCCACACCGCTCGGCCGCTGGCGCGATCGCGGTCTGGTGAGCGAGGCGCCCGAGGAGAGTTACGAGCGCGAGTTTCTCGCCGCCCACGACGCGCTGTGCGGGGCCGGCTTCGAGCACTACGAGATCTCCAACTATGCGCGTCCCGGGATGCGCTCTCGCCACAACGCCTCGTACTGGGAGGGAGCCCCGTATGCGGGGCTCGGGCCATCCGCGCATGCGTTCGATGGAACCCGCCGTGCCTGGAATGCGTCATCCTATACGGAGTGGCGCCGCCGCCTCTTGGGAGGCCAGACGGCGGTGGGCGGGGTAGAAGAGTTAGGCACCGGCGAGCGTCGCCTAGAGGAGGTCTACCTCGGCCTGCGGACGGTCCGCGGGGTCCGCATCACCGCCGCGATGCACGAGTTGGTAGACCGCTGGAGCGCTGCCGGGTGGGCCGTCGTCAAAGGGGAGCATCTCACGCTCACGGCCGCCGGTTGGCTTCGGTTGGACGCATTCGTCGATCTCTTGACAGAACCCGGAAGTCATTTCTACGTTTGAACTTATGGACCAGCAACCGCTCAACGAGCGCGAGCGTCGAGTGCTCGAGGCTGTGATCCAATCTTACGTGGAGTCGGCGGAGCCCGCCGGCTCGCGCACGATCGCGCGCCGCTTCGGCCTGGGCGTGTCACCAGCCACCATCCGAAACACGATGAGCGACCTGGAAGAGAAGGGGTACCTCTTCCATCCGCATACATCCGCCGGTCGGGTCCCCACGGATTCGGGATACCGGGTGTACGTGGACTCGCTCATGCACCTGCCGCCGGTGGACGCGCGGGCGCGGGGCCGGCTGCTGGAGCAGCTCTCCGGCGGGGAGACCGCCATCGAGGCGATTCTTCGCCGCGCGGCACAGGCGTTGGGGGTGCTCACGCACGAACTGGCCGTGGCACTAGGTCCGCGGCTGGACGAGGTGCGGCTGGAAAAGCTGGACCTCGTGCGTCTCTCGGCAGACCGACTTCTCATGGTACTGCGGCTGAGCGGCGGTGCGGGGCACAGCATCTTCGTCGAGGTCCCGGAGGAGGTGGCCGAGCGGGCGATGGCGGAGGTGACGCGGGTGTTGAACGAGCGCTTGGCTGGGCTCTCGCTGAAGGAGATTCGCACGAGCATGCCGGCGCGGCTCCGGGACGCCGTGACCGACGCGCCCACGCGCGAACTGCTGAATATTTTCATTCAGGAGGGGGAACAGTTGTTCGAGCTCCCGATGACGTCCGCGGAGCCGCGTGTAGTGCTCGGCCAGGCTTCGCATCTGGCGGAGCAGCCCGAGTTCGCCAGCGGGGCCAATCTCCGGAAGCTGCTGGCGCTCACGGACCGCCCGGAGGCATTGGGCGCCTTTCTGCTGGAGCGGGGCGCGCGTCCTGGGATCACGATTACGATCGGTGGCGAGCACAGCGATCCAGCCATGACGGACTTTACCGTCGTCACGGCCGAGTACCGCGTGGGTGCGCTGGGAGGTGTCATCGGCGTGATCGGCCCCACGCGCATGCCGTACGAAAAGGTGATCTCGGTCGTGGCGCACACGTCGCGTCTGATTACCGAACTGCTGGACTGACCACGGCCGTCGCCCGGCGCGTTGGCGGGCACGGCGCAGTTGACTTCTCTCTCGGAATCCATGGCTGATTTCTACGAAACGCTTGGTGTACCGCGTACGGCGAGCGACAATGACATCAAGAAGGCGTATCGGAAGCTCGCGATGCAGTACCATCCGGACCGGAACCATGGGGCCAAGGACGCCGAAGAGCGGTTCAAGGACATCACCGAGGCGTACGACGTGCTGCGGGATCCGCAGAAGCGCGCGGCGTACGATCGCTACGGCGAAGCGGGCCTGCGTGGCGCGGGCGTCGGTGGGTTCCACCACGTGGATCTGTCGGAGGCGCTCAGCATCTTCATGCGCGATTTCGGCGCCTCGTTCGGCGGTCTGGAAGATCTCTTTGGCGGACGTGGGGGCGGCGGCCCGCGGACGGGCGCGGATGTGAAGGTGACTGTCCCGCTCACGCTGGCGGAGGTCGCGACGGGCGTGGAGAAGTCGCTCACGATCCGTTCGCTCGAGCCGTGTGAGCAGTGTGCGGGCACCGGCGCCGAGGCGGGCACGGTCCCGGAGCGGTGCCGCACGTGCGGTGGTACCGGAGAAGTGCGGCGTGCGCAACGGTCGTTCTTTGGGCAGTTCGTGAGTGTGGCGCCCTGTCCGACCTGTGCGGGACAGGGGCGCACGATCGCGTCGCCGTGCCGTAGCTGCCGCGGCGAAGGGCGTACGCGAGGCGAGCGAACGGTATCCGTGTCGATCCCGGCCGGCGTCGCGACCGGACAATACATGACGCTGCGCGGAGCCGGGAGCGTTGGCCCCCGCGGCGGGCCGCGCGGAGACATCCTTGTCGTGTTCGATGTGGAGGATGATCCGCGCTTCGAGCGGGAGGGTGCCGATCTGTACACCGAGGTGCTCGTCACCTACCCGCAGCTCGTGCTGGGCGCCGATGTCACCGTGCCGTTGGTGAGCGGCACGCTGTCGCTGCGTATCCCGCCGGGCACGCAGAGCGGCCAGGTGTTTCGCCTGCGCGGACGCGGGCTCCCTCGCGTGAATGCAAGCGGATCGGGCGATCTGCACGTGCGCGCCCAACTGTGGACACCGCAGTCGGTGAGCGGAGACTACGAGGCGTTGCTGCGCCAGAATGCGCGATCTCGAGGGCGAAGTCCCTTCGGGACGCTCCAAGGGCCTCTGGACGCGCATGAAGGAGGCGCTCGGTGCGTGAGCCTCTCTCGGCCGTTACACGTGCCGCATGAAGTGGTGGCGTGCGAGGGTACGCGAGCCCAACGCGCTGCAGCGGGAGCGCATTGGTGAGGCGCTGATCGCGTCCGGGGCGGGCGCGGTGGTGCAGGACGGCGACACCGTGAGTACCATGTTTCCCGACAGTGTGGATCCGGCGCGCACGCGCCGGGCGGTGCGCCGCGTGAGCATTACCGCCGCCTGCGCCTTCGATCCGGCGCGGTCCGTCGATGCGCGCGTGCCGCTCCACGGCACGGTCGGCGTGCACCAGGCGGGGCGCTTCGTCATTTCGCCCCCGTGGCTGGTCGCGACGGGCGTTCCGACGGGCACCGCAGCCGCCGATCTGCTGGTGATCGAGCCGGCCATGGCCTTTGGGACGGGCGAGCACCCCACCACCCGCACCATGCTGCGCCTGCTGCAGCACGCCGTGCGCCCGGGTGATCTGGTGGCCGACGTGGGCGCCGGGAGCGGCGTCCTGTCGATCGCCGCCGCTCGCCTGGGGGCCGGTCGCGTGGCGGCGATCGAGCTCGATCCCGAAGCTGCCGCCGAGGCGGAGGCCAATGTGGCGCGCAACGGCGTGGAGGATCGCGTGACGGTGCTGTGCGGCGACGCGAGCGTGCTGCTTGCGCTCGTCGCGCCGGTGCGCGTGGTAGCGGCGAACATTCTATCGAGCGTCCTGCTGTCGCTCGAGGCGTCCATGCGTTCCGCGCTCGCGCCGGACGGCGAAGCAGTTCTGGGCGGTGTGCTCACGTCGGAACGCGACGACCTGGTGCGTGCATTCGTGGACAGGGGCTGGACGTTGGTGGCGGAGGAGGCGGAGGAGGCATGGTGGAGCGGACGCCTCGCACCATGCTGACGCTGTTCGCCGACGACCCCTTTGACTCCGGCGCGCTGATCGCGCTCGGCGAGCGCGAGTCACGCCACGCGCACGTGCGTCGGGTCGCGCTCGGCGAGCCCGTGCGACTGGTCAACGGGCGCGGCGGTGTGGCGCATGGCCGTGCGGTCAAGGTCTCGCGCTCACAGCTGGTGGTGGAAGTGCACGAGGTGGCGAACCACCCACCGTTGCCGGAAGTGCACCTGCTGGTGCCGGTCGCCGACCGGGACCGGATGCTGTGGCTGGCGGAGAAGGCGGTCGAGTTGGGCATTGCCAGCTGGCGTCCCGTGCAGTGGCGCCGCTCCCGCGACGTGACCCCGCGCGGTGAGGGTCGCAGCTTTCAGCAGCGAGTGCGGGCGCGTATGGTCGGAGCGCTCACGCAGAGCGGCGGTGCGTGGCTCCCCGTGCATCATCCCAATGCCCCGCTGGACCGCGCCATCGCGGCGCTCCCTCCCGAGGGAGCGCGTTTCTTGCTCGACGCGAGTGGAACGCCCATGCTGGGTGCCGTGCGCGGCGCGCCGCTCACCCTGGCGGTGGGGCCGGAGGGCGGGCTCGAGCCCGGCGAGTATGAGGCATTGTGCGCGGTGGGCTTCGTGCCCGTGACGCTCGGGCCGTCCACCCTGCGATTCGAGACGGCCGCTGTCGCGGCGCTTTCCGTAGCGTGGGCCGTCGTCACCGCGCCCGTGGAGGTTGTCCGTGACTGACAGCTGTCTCTTCTGTCGCATCGTGCAAGGCGAGCTACCGGCAACGCTGGTTGCCGACACCGAACAGTGCCTGGCCTTCCGCGACATCGACCCGCGCGCGCCGGTGCACGTGCTCGTGATCCCCAAGCGACACATCGCTTCGCTGGACGCGGCCACGGAGGCGGACGCCGAACTGCTCGGAGCCATGCACTTGCTGGCGGCCGAGCTGGCGCGACGCGAGGGTATCGCCAGTAGCGGCTACCGCACCGTCATCAACACGCACGCCGACGCCGGCCAATCGGTGGCGCACGTGCATCTGCATCTGCTGGGCGGCCGTCGCCTGCAGTGGCCTCCCGGATGACCGACGTTCGAGTCGGCGGGCCACCGGGCCCCCGGTATGCAGCGCGCTCGAAGGTTGCTTGACAGGGTCTCGCCGCGACCGCTAAGATTGGCATCCCCCGCGCGTGAGGGGGGCGTGCGTCACGGCCATGCCGCGGGTCTGTCCTTTCTGGATCGGCACACGTGTCGGAAGTCATCATTCACGACGACGAGAACTTCGATCGGGCTCTCAAGCGCTTCAAGAAGAAGTGCGAGAAGGCGGGAATTCTCGCCGATCTCCGCAAGCACCGGCACTACGAGAAGCCGAGTGAGCGCCGCAAACGGAAGGAGAGCGCGGCGCGGCGCAAAGGGCGGCGCCCCAGGCACGTCTAGATGACGGATCAGGCGGCGGCCGTGCCGGGGCTTCCGGCGCGCGTGCAACGCGATCTCACCGCGGCACGGAAAGCACAGGACAAGCCGGCCACGCTCCTCCTCGGCACGCTGCTGTCCGAGCTCAAGAATCGGCGCATCGAGTTACGGCGCGACCTCACCGATGACGAAGCGCATGAGGTGCTGCATCGCGCGGTCAAGCGTCGTCGCGAAGCGGTGGAGCTGTACGACCAGGGCGGCCGGCCGGAGCTGGCTGAGCGCGAACGCTCGGAGATACGCGCCATCGAGCACTATCTTCCGGCGGTGGTCGGGGAGGAGGAACTGCGCACAGCGGTGACGGCGGCGATCGCCGCGGGGGCGACGTCCATCGGCGCGGTGATGGGCGCCGTGATGCCGCGGTTCAAGGGGCGCGCGGATGGCGCTCAGTTGAACGCGATCGCGCGCGAGGAGCTGAGCAACCGAGGCTGAACGTGTCCCCACATCTGTCTGATGCCGTCCGACCGCTCAGCTGCGCACCCGCGGTCGGACGGCGTCGTGCGTGTACCGTCGTGCGTCGCGACGCACCGCTGGCCTCGGGCGTGCAGGGTGGGGCCACGCGGTGAACGCGCACGCGTTGCAACTGCTGGAGTACGAGCGCGTCCTCGACGTGGTCGCCGGCCGCGCCACCTCCTCGCTCGGCGTCGCGCACGTTCGCGCGCTGCGCCCGCGCACCGAGGTGGAGCCGCTCCGGGCGGAGCACGCGCGCGTCGACGCCATGCGCGCCCTTCGCGGGCGCGCGGACGGCTGGGCGCCGCACCCCATCCCCGATCTCACCGTGGCGCTGCAGCGCTTGCGCGCGGCCGGGAGCGCGTGGAGCGGTGCGGAATTGTTGGAGGGTGCGCAGCTCCTCGCCTCGTCGCGACAGACCCGCGCGGCTCTGGAGGCCGTCGCCGGCGAAGACACCATCCGTCCGCTCGCCATGTTCATCGCGCGACTGCTCGTGGCGCGTGCGCCGGAGGAGGCCATCGCGCGCGCGATGGATGCCGACGGTGAGGTGCGCGATGATGCCTCGCCGCTGCTCCGACGGCTGCGCCGCGAGCTGCGTGGCGCGGAAGGGGAACTGATCCAATTGCTGGAGCGGACCTTGGCGCGGCTCGATGCGCATGCGCGCGTGCCGGACATGTCCGTCACCGTGCGCAACGGGCGCTATGTGATTCCTGTTCGACGCGAGGGCCGCGGCGCCGTGGGTGGCATCGTGCACGATGCATCGTCCACGGGGGCCACGCTGTTCGTGGAACCTCCCGCCGCGGTGGAAATGGGGAATCGCATTCGCGAGATGGAAGCCGAGGCGCGACGCGAGGTCGACCGCATTCTGGCCGAGCTCACCGACGGGCTCCGACCGCTGCGCGAGGCGATGACCGGCGCGCTTGCCGCCCTGGTGGAGCTCGATTCGCTGTCCGCGCGTGCGCGCTATGCGAACGAATACGGATGTGCCCCTCCCACGCTGGTCGCTGCCGGCGATGGGCTCGAGTTGCGCAGCGCACGGCATCCTTTGCTGCTCGCGCGCGGCGGGGAGCAGGCGGTGGTGCCGTTCGACCTGCTGCTCGCAGCACACGAGCGCACGCTGTTGCTCTCCGGGCCGAACACCGGTGGCAAGACGGTGCTCCTCAAGGCGGTGGGACTCATGTCCGCCATGGTGCAGGCTGGCATTCCCGCGCCGGTGGGCGCGGGGAGCCGCATCCCGATCTACGACGGGATCTATGCCGACATTGGCGACGAACAATCCATCGAGGCCAGCCTCTCCACGTTCAGCGCCCACCTCAAGAATCTCGCGACCATCCTTACCCACGCCTCGCCCAGCTCGTTGGTGCTCATCGACGAGCTGGGTTCGGGCACGGATCCCGCCGAAGGGGCCGCGCTCGGAAGCGCCATCCTGGAGGAGCTCACCGGCCGCGGTACGCTCACCGTGGCCACCACGCACCTGGGCGCCCTCAAACTGCTCGCCACCGAGAATGCGGCGATCGTGAACGCGTCGCTGCAGTTCGACGAGGCGGCGCTCGCGCCTACCTACCGGCTCGTGAAAGGGGTGCCGGGGCGGTCGTACGGTCTCTCGATCGCACGCCGTCTCGCGCTGCCGGCCCACCTGCTCGATCGCGCCGAAGCCCGTCTGCCGCGCGGCGAGCGCGACCTGGGAGAGCTGGTGGCGGACGTTGAGCGGCGGAGCGCGGACCTCGGCGATCGGGAGCGCGATGTGGCCATGCGTGCGGCACGTGCCGACGTGCGGGCGGAGGAGTTGGCCGCGCGCGAAGCGCGCGTGCGCGAACGGGAACGCGACGTGGAGCGCGAGTCGCGGCGCGACGCGCGCACGTACGTGCTGGAGGCGCGCGCCCAGATAGACCGCGTCATCGCCGAGCTGCGCGCCAGCGCGGCCGACGAGACGCCGCAGAACGTGGAGGATGCCGCGCGCGCGGCCCGCCGGTCGGTGGAGGCGCTCGCGGCCACGCATGCGGCAGCGCTGGCGGACATGGAGGCGCAGGGCGTCGCGGCTTCCGAGCTCGTGAATCGCGCGGCGCGGCACGGGGAAAGGGCCGGCGGCGCTGGGCGTGCCAGCCCGGGCGCTGCCGCATCCGGCAGGGCATCCGGCACAGCGTCCGGCACGGCGTCCGGAGCGCTCGGCGTGGGAGACCTGGTGGCGGTGGGGACGCTGGGTGGCCGACAAGGGCGCGTGGTGGAAGTGCGCGACGGGGCAGCGGTGGTCGTGGTGGGCGGTGTGAAGCTCACCCTTCCGCGCGCGTCACTCGAGCGCGCGCCGGAACAGGCCCGGCCCGTGGACGCGGCGCACAGCCATGTGGGCACCCTTCCCGACGTGAAGGCCCCCACCGAGATCGACGTGCGCGGGATGAGGGCGGACGAGGCTGAGCAGACAGTGCTCCAGGCGATCGACGCCGCGGTGCGCGCCGATCTCCGGATCGTGCGCATCGTGCATGGCAAGGGCACGGGCGCGCTGCGCGAGCGCGTGGGAGAGATGCTCCGAGGGGACACCCGGGTGCGGAGCTTCCGCCTTGGGGCGTGGAACGAGGGTGGTGCGGGCGTCACCGTGGCCGAACTGGTGTAGTGCCATGATACCCGACGACGTGATCCAGCAGATCCGCGACGCTGCCGACATCGTGCAGATCGTCAGCGAGCACGTGAATCTCAAGCGCACCGGCGCCGACTACCGCGGCCCCTGTCCCTTTCATCAGGGCACGCACCGCAATTTCTCCGTCTCCCCCAAGAAGGAGATGTACTACTGCTTCGTATGTCACGAAGGGGGCGATGTCTTTGACTTCGTGCGCAAGCGATTGGGGCTGGACTGGCCGTCCGCGGTGCGCTATGTCGCCGCGCGGGCGGGGGTGGAGGTGCGCGAGGAGATGTCGCGCCGCAATGAGCCCGATCCCCGTGAGCCGTTGTGGGAGGCGGTCGCCGCCGCCGCGGCCTTTTTCCGTGACGCACTGTGGGAGAGCGATGGGGGACGTCCGGCGCGCGACTACCTGGCGTTGCGACAGATCACGCGCGAGGTTGCCGACCGATTTCAGCTCGGCTTCGCTCCCCGCGATGGCGAACTGCTCCGCGCCCATCTCGCGGCGCTGGGCTTCGACGACGAGCGCCTCATCGCCGCCGGGCTGCTCCAGCGCAAGGACGACGGAACGGTGCGCACCCGATTTCGCAACCGGCTGATCTTTCCCATCCTCGACCTCGCCGGGCATACCGTGGGCTTCGGCGGCCGGCTGCTCGGACCGGGCGAGCCCAAGTATCTCAATTCACCAGAGTCCGACGTCTTCTCCAAGACGCGGCTGCTGTACGGGCTGCACCTCGCGCGGAACGCCATCCGGCGCGACGAGCGCGTGTTGATCGTCGAGGGGTACTTCGACGTGCTGCGTCTGGTCGCCGCCGGGCTGGACTGGGTGGTGGCGCCGCTCGGCACGGCCCTCACGAGCGAGCAGGCACGACTGCTCCGCCGGTACACCGCGCGGGCCGTGCTGCTATACGACAGCGATGCAGCCGGGCTCAAGGCCACGTTCCGCTCCGGTGACGAACTGCTGCGCCATGGCTACGCGGTGCAGGTCGTGTCGCTTCCGGAAGGCGAGGACCCCGACACGTTCGTGGCGGCACGGGGCGCGGAAGGTCTGCGCGCATCACTCGGCGGCGCGATCGACATTCTGGAGCGAAAGATCCTGGAATTGCAGCGGAAGGGGTATTTTGCGGATCTGCAGCGCAAGCGCCGCGCCCTGGACAAACTCATGCCCACGCTGCGCGCCACCGTCGATCCGCTGACGCGCGATATCTATCTCACGCGCGTGGCTGAAGTGGCGGGCGTGCGTCGCGAGCTGTTGGCGCGCGAGGTGGGCGCAATGGAGCAACCGGGCGCGGAGGCTACGGAAACCGGCGCGCCGCCGCGCGGGAGGGATGGTGCCCGCGCGTGGGAGCAGCGCGCGCGCGAGGCGAGCGGGGGACCGAGCAGCGCCAGGGGGACCCCGCCTCGACGGCGCGTGCCGGGGAGCTCCGCGGAGCGCGATCTGCTCCGCGTCATGTTGCACCACCGTGCGGAAATCGAGCCGATTGCTGAGCGAGTTGGCCCGGAGGAGTTCCGCGATCCAATGTATCGCGCCATCTTCGCTGGCATCCTCCAGCTCGGAAGCGAGTGTACGGTCGCGGATCTGGTGGCGGCGGTCGACGAGGCGGCGGTCCCGGCGCTCGAGGCACTGGTCGCCGAGCAGAACGCGGTGCTGGACGTGCGTCGGACGATCGACGATGCCGTCGCGCGGATTCAGGTGCGGCGGGTGGAGGAGCGGTTGCGGGAGATCAACCGGCTGCTGCCTCTGGCCGCGGAGGACCAGAAGGATGCACTGTTGAGGGAGGTGGAGGCCTGCGCACGCGAACGGCGCGCTCTGGGCCTCACCGACGGGCGCGCGGGTAAGGCAGTCTGATCACCACCAAGGGGGAGGCGTGAACGCGGATCTCGAAGCGTTGTTGGCGTTACAGAGCGAGGATATCGCGATGCTCGAGCTCGAAAAGCGCGCGGAGGCGCTGGGCGAGCGGGAGCGTGTGCTGGATCGCGAGCGACAGGCACTCGTGGACGCCCTTGCGCGGGCACGCGAGGCGATCGCCATCGAGGAGGAGCGCCATCGTCTACTGGACGAGAAGGTGCAGGAGCACCGGACGCTGCAACAGCGCAACCTGGCCGCCCTGGAGACGGTGTGGAAGGCCAAGGAGGCCACCGCCGCCATGGCGCAGGTGGAGATGGCGCGCAAGGTGCTGCTGCAGGAGGAGAGCGATCTGCAATCGCTCGGCGCTCAACTCCAGCGGCTGCATCAAGCCGTCACGCTGCACGAGACAGAGCTGGCGGAGGCGGAAGAGCGCCAGCGCGAGGCGCGCGCGGAGATCGCCAGCGAACGGGCCCAGCTCGACGCCGAAATCACCGCCGCACAGGAGAAGCGAACGCAACAGGCCACGCACGTGTCGCGCTCCATCCTCTCCATGTACGAGCGTGTGCGCCGGCGCGATCGCACCGGCGCCCTCTACCCGTTGCGGGGAGCGGCATGCGGGCGGTGCAATACCGCCATCCCGCTCCAGCGGAGGAACATGATTGCCGCTGGACGGTCGATCGAGGTGTGTGAGGCGTGCGGCGTGCTTCTGTACGCAACCGAATGATGCTTGTAGCGCACGGCGCCGAGGCCTAATTTCCGGCGTGTCCCTCACCACACCTCCCGCTCACGCGCATACGGCAACTCGCTGGGTGGCCGTGCCGGCGCCGGACGAGCACGCCATGCGGGCGCTGCAGCGTGAACTGCATCTGCCGGATGCGCTGTGCCGTCTCCTCTGCCAGCGCGGCTTCACGGATCCGGAGACGGCCAAGCAGTATCTGCGTCCGCGGATGGAGCAGCTGCACGATCCCGGCAGCATGCGGGGCCTGCCGGAGGCGGTCGCTCGCATCGCGCGGTCGATCGGCGACGGCGAGACCATTCTGGTCCACGGCGACTACGACGTGGATGGTATCTGCTCCACGGCCCTGCTCCTGAGCGTGCTGCGAGCACTCGGCGGGCGGGCAGAGCCGTTCATCCCGCATCGACTGCGCGATGGCTACGACCTGAGCCTCGCCGGCGTGCGCGCCGCGGAAGCGGTGGGCGCACGCCTCCTCGTCACGTGCGACTGCGGCACCAAGGCGCATGCAGCGGTGGCCGCGGCGTGCGCGAGCGGGATCGACGTCATCATCTCCGATCACCACCTGCCGGATGGCCCCATGCCTCCGTGCGTCGCGGTGCTCAACCCGCGACATCCCGACTGCGCCTATCCGGACAAGGATCTCGCGGCGGTGGGCATCGCGTTCAAACTGGCGCTCGCGCTCGTGCGAGCGGCGGGCGTGGATGAGGACGTCGTCTGGCGCCACCTGGATCTCGTGGCGCTCGCCACCGTGGCTGACGTGGCCCCGCTCCGTGGCGAGAACCGGATTCTGGTACGGTATGGGCTGCGCGCGCTCGATCGGACACAGAACGTGGGGCTGCGCGCGCTCGTCCGCGCCGCTCGACTGGACGGCCGGCCACTCACGGCGGGACGCGTGGGGTTCGTCCTCGCGCCGCGCCTCAACGCTGCCGGCCGGCTGGGAGACGCCATCCGCGGGGTCGAGCTCCTCATCACCGAAGATGCGCACGAGGCGAACTTGATCGCCCGTGAGCTCGAGGAGCTCAATCGCCGCCGGCAAGATGTCGATCGCCGCACGTTGGACGAAGCGTGGACGCAGATCGAGCGGCTCGACCTGGACACGGTGATGGGCGTGGTGCTGGCCGCGCGCGGATGGCACCCCGGCGTGATCGGCATTGTCGCGTCGCGGATCGTGGAGCGTCTCCACCGCCCGGTGGTGCTAGTGGCCATCGACGGTGAGGAGGGGAAGGGTTCCGGCCGTTCCATCGGTCGCTTCGATCTGCATGCGGGACTGAGCGAGTGTCGCGATCTGCTTGTGCGCTTCGGCGGACACCGGGCCGCGGCCGGCGTCACGCTGGCCGCGGCGAACGTGGAGGCATTCGCCGAGCGATTCAACACCGTCGCGCGCGCGCGCCTCACGCCGGACGATCTGGTTCCCGAGCTGCGGATCGACCTCGAGCTGCCGCTCGCGGCGGCCGGCGAGGAGATGGAGCGGTTGCTCCGCCACTTCGAGCCGTTCGGGATAGGAAATCCGGGCCCGGTCCTGGTGTCGCGCGGCGTGCAGCTGGCGGCACCGGCACGCGTGGTTGGGGAGGATCACCTCAAGCTGCGCCTCACCGAGGACGGCGTGGAACTGGATGCGATCGGCTGGGGCATGGGCGCTCTGGCCGCCGAGCTCCAGACGGGGCGGCCGATGGACGTGGCCTTCCGGTTGGAGATGAACGAGTGGCAGGGAGAACGGCGGCTGCAGGCGCGGTTGGCCGGCGTTCGCCAGTAGCGCGCCATGCGGATCGTGGGCGGGCGGTGGGGGGGGCGGGTCATACGGGCGCCCACGGGCCGCGATGTCCGGCCCACCGCCGATCGGGTGCGCGAGGCGTGGATGAGCATCGTCCAACCCCAGCTCGGCGGCGCGCGTGTCCTCGACCTCTTTGCCGGCTCGGGCGCACTCGGGCTCGAGGCGCTGTCGCGCGGCGCGGCGTTCGCGGAGTTCGTGGAGACCGCGCCGCGCAGTCTCGCGGCGCTCCGCGCAAACATCGCCGCTCTCGGCGCGGCGGACGCCACCCGCGTGCGGCGGGCCGATGCGCTCCGGGAAGTTGAAGCAATGCCCGCGATGTCGTACGATGTGGCGTTCGCGGATCCGCCGTATGCGGGCGGGGTAGCCGCCCGCGTCGCCGCGCGGTGGCTGGCCGTGCCGTTCGCTCGCCTCCTGGGCGTGGAGCACGCGGCGCGCGAAGCACTCCCTGCAGGCGGCGAGACCCGTCGCTACGGCGATACCGCCGTCACGTTCTATCGCGCGTAGCGGCGCGACGACTCTTCTCAGGCACACCATGCCTCGCACCGCGATCTACGCCGGCAGCTTCGACCCCATCACGCGCGGGCACGAAGATCTCATCCGCCGCTCGCTCACCTTTGTCGAGCGGCTCGTCGTCGCCGTCGCGACCAATGTCTCCAAGCAGCCGTTGTTCACCGTGGAGGAGCGGATCGCGTTCATCCGGTCGACCTTCGGCGACGATGCGCGGGTGGAGATTCGCGCCTTCGACGGGCTGCTGGTGCACTTCGCTCGCGAGGTGGGTGCCACCGTGTCGATCCGCGGGCTGCGCGCGGTGAGCGACTTCGAGTACGAGTTCCAGATGGCGCTCATGAACCGCCATCTGTATCCGGAGCTGGAGACCCTGTTCATGGTGCCGAGTCTCGACCTCACCTATCTCAGCTCCAGCTTGGTGCGCGAGGTGGCGCGCTTTGGCGGGGAGACGGCCGACCTGGTGCACCCGGAGGTGGAGCGCGCCCTGCGCGCACGGTTCCACCGGTGAGCTTCTCCGCCGACATCCGTGCCCGTGCTGCCCGCCTTCGTCGCCGGATTGCCTTTCCGGAATCCACCGATCCGCGCACGCTGGCCGCCGTGCGCGTGTTGGCCGACGAGCGCATTCTCGAGCCCGTGCTCGTGGGCCAAGCGACCGCGCGGTCGGGCACATCCGGCATGGCTCCGCGAGGCATCGCTGTGCTGGACCCCGCCGGCGATCCGCGGCTGCCCGCCGTGGTGGAGCACCTGCTGCGGCGCCGCGGACCGAAAGGGCTCGCGCGCGAAGCGGCCGAGCATCTGGCGCGCACGCCGCTCTATTTTGCCGACGGCCTGGTGGCGCTCGGCGCACTGGACGGGTGCGTGGCCGGCGCGGCGACCACCACGGCCGATGTGCTGCGTGCGGCGCTCTGGATGGTGGGTCCGGCGCGGGGCGTGGACACCGTCTCCAGCGCGTTCTACATGGTCGTTCCGTCGTTTCGCGGTCGCGGGGAGGAGGTGCTGACGTTCGCCGACTGCGCGGTCATGCCGACGCCGACGGCCAGCCAACTCGCGGACATCGCGATCGCCGCCGCGGCGGACCGGCGCCGGATCGTGGGCGACGAGCCACGGGTGGCGCTGCTCTCCTTCAGCACTCGCGGCAGCGCTGAAGGGCCCTCGGTCGCACTCGTGCGCGACGCGGCCGCACTGGTGGCGGAGCGAGTACCCGGGTTGGCGGTGGACGGAGAATTGCAGGTGGATGCAGCGCTCATCGCGGATGTGGCGCACCGCAAGGCTCCGGACAGCACCGTGGCTGGCGAGGCGAACGTGTTGGTTTTTCCGTCGCTCAATGCGGGGAACATTGCCTACAAGCTCGTCGAGCGCCTCGCCAATGCATCGGCCATCGGTCCGATCGTGCAGGGATTGGCGCGCCCGTGCAGTGATCTCTCGCGCGGCGCTCAAATGGATGACATAATCAACGTCGCGGCAATCACGGCGCTCCAGAGTGGGGACGGTGGTACCGCTTGAATGGATCTCGCACAGGACGGGAGAACGGTCATGAGCTTCTCGATCAAGAAGCACGGAGATGTCGTTGTGGTGGATGTGGAGGGACAGTTGATCGTGGGCAACCGGCAGGAGCTCAAGCAAAAGGTGCTGGATGAACTGGAGCGCGGCGAGCGGAAATTTCTCATCGACTTCTCTCAAACCGGGTATATCGACAGCTCCGGGCTCGGCGTGCTGGTGTCGCTCTCCAAGAAGATCCGGGAGCAGGGCGGCGAGTTGCGCCTGGCGAGCCTGAACGATGATCTCAAAACCCTGTTCGAGCTCACGAAGCTCGACACCCTGTTCCAGATCGCCGATAATCGCGACCGGGCCCTGGCCAGCTTCTGAGCCTCCGCGCGCCGCGCGCGCGCCGCTTGCGCGCCGCGGTGTGCGAGCGCGAAGTTGCGACCGAGATGACCGGTCCGTCGCCCACCCCCAACGCGTGCCGTCGCGCACGTGACGTGCACGTGCGTGTCGCGCTCGAATTTCAGATTCCGAGTGATGTGCGCTACATCGAGCAGGTCGTGGAGCTCGTCGCGCGGCAGTGCCGCGAGCTGCAGTTTCATCCACGGCAAGTGGCGCTCAACGTCCCCGTCGCCCTCACCGAAGCGCTCTCCAACGCGATCCTGCGGGGCAACGTGGCCCACACCGGTGCGCAGGTGCTGGTGCGCGCGCAAGTCGACCACCATCGCCTGATCATGGAGGTGGTGGACGAGGGGAGCGGATTCGACCTCGCCGAGTGCATCGCGGATCCCACCAGCCCCGAGAACGTGACGCGGGAGGACGGGCGCGGGCTGTATCTCATGTCGCGTCTCATGGACCGCATCGAGCGGTTTACCAATCGCGGCAACGTGGTGCGCATGACCCTCGAGCGCGATGACTGAGCTGGGTGTGGTGCTGGCCGGCTTTCGCCTCGCAACGGGATGGCAGGCGTCCGTGTGGAGCGCCCGCTCCGACGCGCCTCCCGTGCTCGTCGAAGGCGAACGCCCCATGCCGGACGGCGATCCCCACTGGACGCCGCCGCTCGGACAAGGGCCGCCCGATCCGGCCGAGCGATCCGATGGATCGGTGCTGGTGGCACCGATCCCCGGCCCGCGCCCCCTCTGGCTGGTCCTCAGGCCGGATGCCGCTCCCTCCCTCGCGCGCGAACGCTGTCTCCCTTTTCTCCTCCCCGTCGTTTCGCAGTACCTCCAGTCCGGCCTCGAAGTCGAGCACGCGGCCGCCGAATTGGCGGAGCGCTACGAAGAGATCAACCTCCTCTACACCATCACGGAGATCCTGGGGCGCACCGTATCGCTGGAGGAGGCCGCCGCGCGGATCCTCAAGGAAGTGTCGGAGACGGTCGGAGCGCAGCGCGGCTCGATCCTGGTCCACGACCGCGTGACCGACACACTGCAGACGGTTGCGGCACTGGGTGTCACGCCGCGCGAAGCGCCTCCGATCTCCGTGGACGACGAGTGCAGCATCTCGGCGGGCGTTTTTCGCGATCAGCGCGCCCGCATTGCCGACGAGACCGAGCCGGACTGCGAGGCGGAGCGGCCGTACCGGCGTGGGACGATGCTGTCGGTGCCCATCATGTGGACCGCACCCAGCGGCGCGGAACCGTTGGGAGTCGTGAACCTGTCCGATCGCGCATCCGGGCAGGCGTTCACGGCCGGCGACCAGAAGCTGATCACGGCCATCGCGACGCAGATCGGGACGGCCATTCAGAACGCCCGCCTCGTGCGCGCGTCGCTCAGTCAGCAGCGGCTGGTGCACGAGCTCGAGCTCGCGCACGATCTGCAGATGCGCCTCTTGCCCCGGACCGAGGTGGTGGTGCCGTACGCCGCGGTGGCCGCGCGCGTGGTGCCGGCAGAGAGTGTCGGGGGCGACTTCTACAACCTGTTCCGGTTGGGGAGCGGGCGCACGGGCGTCATGATCGGCGACGTGTCCAATCACGGGTATCGGGCCGCGCTCATCATGGCGCTCGCCATGAGCGCGTCCGCCATCCACGCGCAGAGCACCGACGACCCCGCGGCCATGCTGAGCGCGCTCTTCGGCACGCTGCGCGAGGAGCTCGTCACCACGGAGATGTTCATCTCGGCCTTTTATGCCATCATCGACCGCGATCGCGGCGCACTTCGATATGCCAACACCGGCCACCCGCACGCATTCCAGATCCACGCCGCGGGGACGCTGGTACGCCTCGGGGCGCTCGATCCGCCGCTCGGCATGGTGGATACGGTCCCGAGCGCGCAGTCGCGCCCATGGGCGGCCGACAGCGACCTGCTGGTTCTCTTCACCGACGGCGTGAGCGATGCGCGCAACCGCTATGGCACGCGATTCGGTGAGGAACGCGTGCTGGACGCTGTCGTCCGGCTCCGGGAAGAGCCGGTGAGCGCCATCGTGGAGGAGGTGTTTGGAGACCTCGCCGAGCACGTGGGCGACGCCGTCCAACGCGACGACGCGGCGTTGGTGGTGCTGCGCAGCTGAGCGGCACGCGCGCGCCCCCCCCGGCTTCCGCTCCCACCGTGCCCACTCCCTCCGATGCCTCCGGCGGCCACCGGCCGCGCAAGCGGTTGGGGCAGCACTTTCTCAACGATCCGCACATCCTCGCGCGCATCGCCGACGCGCTGGAGCTCGACCGCGCGACCACCGTGGTGGAGATCGGCCCTGGGTTGGGGACGCTCACGGAGCAGCTCCGCGCGCGCGCCGGTCGCGTGATCGCGGTCGAGATCGATCGCGACCTCGTGGCCCGCCTGCGCACGCGGTTTGCCGGCGATGCGTCCGTGGACGTCGTCGAGAGCGACGCGCTTGCGCTGTCGCTCGGCGCGCTCGGCGGACCCAGGTACGCGCTTGCCGGCAACATCCCGTACTACATCACCACGCCCATTCTCTTCCACGCGCTGGAGCCGCCTCGCTTCTCGCGCGCCGTGTTCCTGATGCAGCGCGAGGTGGCCGAGCGGCTCGCGGCACCCGCCGGTGCGCGCGCGTATGGCGCACTATCGGCCAACGTCCAGGCCGTCGCGCGTGTCGAGATCCTTTTCCGCGTGGCGCCGGGCGCGTTTCGGCCCGCACCAAGCGTGGAGTCCGCCGCCGTTCGGCTTACTCCGCTCCTACGTCCGATCGTCGCCCCCGAGTGGGAGGAGCGCTATCGCCGGCTCGTGGTCGATGCCTTTAGCGCCAGGCGGAAGCAGATGCGGCGCGTGGTCCGCGATCGCTTTGGGTTGGACGCGGCCGGGGCCGACCTCCTGTTGACGCGCGCGCAGATCGCCGCCACCGACCGGCCCGAGCGCGTCTCGCCCACGCAGTTCGCCGCCCTACTCGCCGCGGCACGTGAGCAGGAAGGCGTTCCCTAGCTGCGGCAGGCGGGCGAGGGCGCATGCGTCCTGCGCCGCCAGCTGGCAGGGAAGCGTCCGCTAGCCCCGGCGGCGTGCGCCGACTTCCAGCTCGACGTCGGCCCGATTGACCAGCGCGAAGGCGAGCCCCTCGAGTTCCATGGCCATGTTGACCGTCTTGAGCGCCACCGACGGCGGGACCTGCAGGTGCACGGGCGCGAAGTTCAGCACACCGTGTACGCCGGCGCGGACCGCCAGATCGACCGCGTGCTGGGCCGCGTCCGCGGGGACGGTGATGACGGCGATGTCCGGCGCCGTCTCCGCGCCATCCTCGTCGATCTCGGCCACGGAACGGATGCGCAACCCATCTACCGCCCGGCCGATTTTTTGGGGATCACTGTCGTAGACGGCCACCACGCGGAAACCGCGCTGGGCGAAGCCGCCATACTGCGCCAGGGCGCTCCCGATCTTGCCGGCGCCGATGATGACCACGCGCCATTCGTGTCCGAGCCCGAGGATTTCGCGCAGTCGCGCCGCCAGCTGGGGCACGGCGTAGCCCAGCCCGCGCTTGCCGAACGAGCCGAACAGTGAGAGGTCCTTCCGAACTTGGGCGGAGGTGGTACCCCCGCGCGCGGCCAGCTCATCGCTCGAGATGGTCGCCAGCCCCTTTCCCTCGAAGTCTTCGAGAAATCGCAGGTAGAGCGAGAGCCGCCGGACGGTGGACTCGGCAACGTGCTTCACGGGCCGCACACCCTTTGTGAAATTCTTCACAAAGCTATGCCCGTGCCAGGTCTGGCGCCAGCGCGGGTGGACCAGCTCTACCGCGCCGGGTTAACTTCGCCGAGCCATGGCCGTCACCGTCACCTCCGAAATCGGGCGTCTGCGCGCCGTTCTGGTCCACACGCCGGGGCCGGAGCTGCTCGCCGTCACCCCTGCCACGCGCGAGGACTACCTGTACGACGACATCATCGACGTCGAGGCGGCGCAGCGGGAGCACCGGCGCCTGGTGGCCATCCTCGAGCGGTTCACGGAGGTGCACACGGTGCCCGATCTCCTTGCCGACGTGGTGGTGGAGCCGGCCGTGCGGGAGCTGCTCGTGCGCGAGACGCTGGACGTCATCCCATCCGGCCCGCTTGCCCGCCGGCTGGGAGAACTCCCCGCCTCCGATCTCGTTCGCATGCTCATCGAGGGGGAAGAGGAATCGCCCGGCCCGCTCGCGCGGACGCTCAACGAAACTGGCTACGCCCTGCCGCCGCTGCCGAATCTCTTCTTCACGCGCAATGTCGCGATGGTGATCGGGACGCACGTGCTCGTCGGCGCCATGCGGCACGCGGTGCGGTGGTCCGAGGAGCTCCTCATGAAGGCGCTCTTCCTGCACCATCCGCTGCTTCGCAACGACGGACTCCTCTACGACGGGTCGGCGGAGCGGCGTCCCAACCACACGCTCGAGGGCGGCAATGTGCATCCGCTGCGTCACGACACGGTGCTCATCGGCTTTAGCGAACGATCCAGCCCGGCGGCGATCGATAACCTGATCGAACTGCTCTTCGAGCGCACGCCCATCGCGCACGCCATCGTGGTGGTGATGCCCAAGGAGAACACGGCGATTCATCTCGACATGATCTTCACCCAAGTGGATCGCGAGCTGTGCGTGGTGTTCCCGCCCCACTTCATCGGGGCCGAACGGCTGTCCATCCTGTATCGCCACAAGGGGCAGCACCAGATGCGCGAGATGCCCAACGTCTTTGCCGCCCTCACCGTGTGCGGGCTTCCCATGGAGCCGATCTTCTGCGGCGGCGAGCGCCGGATCATGCAGGACCGGGAGCAGTGGGCGTCCGGGTGCAATTTCGTGGCGGTGCGGCCGGGGGTCGTGCTGTCGTACGGGCGCAACGAAGCCACGATCGGCGAGATGGAGAAGATGGGGTTCCGCATTCTGCCGGCGGCCTCGTTCCTCTCGGGCGACGAGCGGGTGCAGGAAGGGGAGCGCGCCGTGATTACGTTCGAGGGGAGCGAGCTGGTGCGTGGCGGCGGCGGTCCGCGGTGCATGACGCTCCCGTTCTTGCGAGACGATCCATGGAGCTGACACCCGGCCGGCCCGCGCGTCTGCCGTGGGACGATCCGGCCTCGCGGCTCCCCCAGCCGCCGGGCGTTCCGCTGTCGCACCTCACCTACGTCGTCGTCGATGTGGAGACCACCGGCATGCGCGCCGACGGCGGTGATCGGATTACCGAAATCGCCGCGCTCGTGATGGAGGGGGGTGTGGTACGACAGCGCTTCGAGACGTTGATCAATCCGCAACGCTCCATCCCACCCATGATCACGGCACTCACGCGCATCACCCCGGCCATGGTGCGGCACGCGCCGCCGTTCGCGGAAGTGGCGGGCGAGGTGGCGCGCCTCATGCACGGGCGCGTGTTCGTGGCACACAACGCCGACTTCGACTGGCGCTTCGTCTGCGCGGAGATGGCGCGCGCGACCGGGCGCGTTCCGGCCAACGAGCGGCTGTGCACCGTGCGGTTGGCGCGTCGCATGCTGCCGCATCTGCGGAGCCGCCGCCTCAATGCACTGGCGCACTACTACGGGATCGAGATCGCGGAGCGTCACCGCGCCGGCGGTGACGCTGCCGCGACGGCGCGCATCCTGCTCCGCCTGCTCGAGCACGCTGCCGAGCAGGCGTGCGCATCGTGGGACGATCTGCAGCGCCTGCTCGCATCGCGCCGCCCGCGCCGTCGTCGCTCGGCACTTCCCACTTCCGTCGACCGGGACACCACCGCATGACGGCACGCCATGGCGATCCGCACCCGTCGACCACCGCGACCGAGACCGAGACCGCCGTGCCGGCGCTCGAGCCGCTGGTCGAACGCCTCACGCTCGGCGCGTGGCGCGTGCACGCCATCCAGGCCGGCGGACAGCGGCTGGATGGCGGAGCAATGTTCGGCGTGGTGCCCAAGCCACTGTGGGAGCGGCGCATCCCCGCCGACGATCGCAATCGCATCCAGCTCGGAATGCGCTGTCTCCTCATCGAGCACGAGGCGGGACTCGTGCTCATCGACACGGGCGCGGGGAACAAGGAGTCGGACAAGTTCCACGACATCTACGGCGTGGTGAACGCGGGGCACCCGGGTCCGACGCGCCTGGAGGATGGCATTCGCGCCGCCGGACACGCGCCAGAAGACATTGCGTACGTCATCAACACGCACCTGCACTTCGACCACGCGGGGGGCAACACCGTGCGCGATGCGGCGGGCAGGGTGCGTCCGGCCTTTCCGCGGGCCCGGTACATCGTCCAGCGCGGCGAGTACGCCTTCGCGACCCACAGCAACGAGCGCACGGCCGGGAGCTATTTCCCACACAACTTCGTGCCGGTGCATGAGGCGGGTCTGTTCGATTTTGCGGAGGGGGAGCAAGAGGTACTGCCGGGGATCCGCGTGCTCCCCACGCCCGGACACGTCCCCTATCACCAGAGTGTCCGCCTCGCCTCGCGCGGGGAAAGCGCGCTCTACCTGGGCGACCTGGTGCCGACGGCAGCGCACCTGCCGCTCCCGTGGATCATGGGGTACGACGTCGAGCCGCTCGTCACCCTCGAAACCAAGCGCCGCGTGTTGCGAACAATGGTGGAGGAAGGCTGGCTGGCCGTTTTCGAGCACGATGCCACCGTAGGCTGGGGGCGGGTCGAGCACGATGGCAAGACGTACCGCTTGGGCGACGCTGGGTAGTGGGTCAGTTTGAGCCGTGACAATCCGTGACGGACGGCTATTACTTCGTTAGGTTGATCGCTATGCAATTTGATGGATGGAAACCAGATCCTATCAAGCTGACTTGCCCGGCGGGGCACGAACTGGACGTGACCGGAGACCAGACTGTCTTGCTCATCGACGAACTTGGATGCCCCAAGTGCCCCCTGAACAGCGACGGTACGCCGAAGTTGTATCGCACGCCGTGGGCTCGTCGGAATGGCTAAGAAATCGACTAAGGAAACAACAACTAGCAAGCTCCGGCCCGACGTTGCCGAGACGGCCTTCCGCGTCATGCAGGAAGCCATCGGCGAACGGCCCAAGACTCTCCCGCCCGGCGAGCGCGAGGAGAAGAACCCGGAAGCGGTGAAGCGCGGACGGAAGGGGGGAAGAAAGGGGGACGGGCTCGGGCCGACCGACTGACGCCGGAGGAACGGGAAGAAGCGGCGCAAACAGCCGCGTTAGCGCGATGGAAGAAGAAGTAAGATCATGTCTCCACCGGTGTGCTTCGGCGGATTTCGACATCGAGGCTGAAGTCTAGCTCTATCTGAATAGGCTGCTCGTGAGGGTTCCTCCTGTTCCAATGTTCTGCATCGCGCGCGAGTTGCGTCACATCGCCCACGACCTGCTCACGACGCAGCGTGAGGGCTACTTGCATCGGCTCACGCAGCGCCTCGTCTATGTCAAACCAAAGATGAAGCTGCTCGCCATCTCGCGTGACTGAGTAGTAGTGATTCACGCGGTAGGGCTCGCCTGTCTCCCGATCCTCGCGCGTTTCTTCGCGAAGCGCTGCGGCACACTGCTTCGCGAGGCGATCTAGCGCTGACACCGGCTCGGGCTCCGGCCAGCCCTTCTTCACCATCCAAGCTGCGAACTGCTTGAGATCGACTTCCTTGATGCCGGTCTCATGCTTGTATTGCCTATGCCATCGCTGGATTTCTTCGTTCCTGGACATTTCGACTCCGGCGTTTAATGGGCAAGTGGGGCAACGTCGCCCCAGCCATCATGAACTACGTTGGGCAAGATCATCGACTGCACTGCGACGAGGTGATCTCGAAAGCGATCGTATTGCCCTGTCGCGCGCTGAAGCTGACCAGCAACGAGGCCAGGATGAACCTTCACTACCCGCGCGAATCCGAGAATGTCCTTCCGCGTGAAGACAGGAGCTTTACGCGCGATGAACTTCGCCAGCATTCCCTCAGGAACGCAGAAGTCTGCGGCCGCAGCATTGGCGATGCGCTCCTGTTCTTCGATGTCCGGACCCGTGCCGGCTCGCTCGCGCTCAAGGTCCGCATCCAACGCTATTGCTGTGCGGCCGTGGCCGCGAAGTACATGCTCACATTCGTGACGTAGCACGAACCAGAAATTGTCGATTCGGTCGTAGCGCATGGACATGCCGATGACAGGCGATCGGTCATCTAGCCAGAAGCAAACGCCGTCGATCTTCGCCCCTGGGATTGACTCGACGACTACGAACCGCACGCCTGCCTCTGCCAACAGCCGAGGGACCTTACGTGCCGCCTCCGCCGACAGCAGAAGCGATTGCATCTGCTTTACGGCGTCTTTCATGGCATCCGTCGAGTACTTGGGCACGACTACGCGCTTCGCGATTCTCCGAACGCGATAGAGCCATACGAGTTGGGTCGGAGTGACGTTACCCGACACGTTCGTTCGCTTTGCGGCGTGCGGGAGAATCTCAATCTCGTCGACGCTTGACACGTCGAAGAAGCGGACCAATTCCAATTCCACCTGGGCGACATCGCGGAGGTCGGGAACATCAATCCAGCCACGCGAAATCATCTCTGCTAGAGGAAGGTCGCCAAAGAGCCGTGCACGATACGACCTCGTCGGGTCTGGGCGTTGCGTAATGCGCGCTTTAGCGAGGTCGTAGTCGTGCTGAAGGCGCGTGAACGCCTCCGGCTCTACGCCAAATACATCAGCGAGCTTCAGCGCCAGCTCCGCGTCGATGGATTTCTCGTCGCGCACGTAGCGACCAACAGTCGGGCGTGCAACGCCGAGCACAAGGCCAACCACCTCTTGCGTCCAGCCGCGCTCAGCCATGAGGGCAGAAAGCAACTGGCCGGGGGTGCGGTAGTCCGCAGTGTTAATCGCCATGTAGCTAAGATGGCATATCTGCTAAGCAAACGCAACATTCACTTGACATGCGTAAGCATTTGACTATATTCAGGCATGAACAAACTGCCCACCGCCAAGCGCGCCGCTATCGTCCTGGCGCTCGCCGAGGGCAACTCCATCCGGGCCACTGCCCGGCTCACTGGCACGGCCAAGGCCACGGTACTTAAGCTGCTCGTTGACCTGGGCGAGTTTTGCTCGATCTACCAGGACCACGCGCTACGGAACCTGACCACGCGCCGCGTCGAGGTGGATGAGATTTGGGCGTTCGTTGGCGCCAAGCAGAAGAACGCCACGAAGGACGGCCAGGGCGACATCTGGACCTACACGGCCATCGACGCCGACTCGAAGCTAATGGTCTCATGGCTGGTCGGCCCCCGGAATCACGAGACGACCTTCGCCTTCATGCGGGATGTCGCCTTCCGGCTGGCAAATCGGGTGCAGCTTACGACCGACGGGCTCGGCTGGTACGTCTCGGCGGTGGAGGAAGCGTTCGGCTGGAACGGGGTAGACTTCGCGCAGATCATCAAGACCTACGGGACGCCACTGGACGAGACGGAACGGCACCGGCGCTACAGCCCCGCCGTCTGCACCGGCGCCATCAAGACGCCGATCATGGGGAACCCGGACGCCGAGAAGATTTCCACGTCCTACGTGGAGCGGCAGAACTTGAACATGCGGATGCAGAATGCGCCGGTTCACGCGCTTGACGAACGCGTTCAGCAAGAAGGCCGAGAACCACGCGCACGCGGTCAGCCTGTTCTTCATGTTCTACAACTACTGCCGGCCGCACACGACGCTCACCAAGGCCAAGAGCGGCATCAAGACGACGCCCGCCATGGCAGCGGGGCTCACCGATCACGTCTGGAAGGTCGAGGAAATTCTGGACCGGGTGGACGGCAAGGCACTGTTACAATGAAACTGACCCACTACCCGACGCTGAGCGGGCTTGACGCCCACTCCGGGGCCCGCTAACCTTCGGAGCGACAAACGCATAAGTAGGGCGATGCCGTCGCCCTCACCCTCCGGCCCCCATCCTGCACGTGGGGTGAGCTGTAGGAGTTCCAGTGGCAGTGGCTCCCGCCTCGGCGGGGCGCCGTCTCGCATCGCGGACTCCGGAGGGATGGTCCGCGATTTGTTTTTTCTCTGATTCCAGGAGCGGTCCCGATTCAGGATAGCACCAAGCGCGTTCGCGTGAACCGTCAGATCCGTATCAGCCCACTCCGGGTCATCGCACCCGATGGCTCGCAGTTGGGAATCCTGGATCTCGAGACGGCGCTACGCTCAGCGGAAGAGCAGGGGCTCGACCTGGTGGAGGTCGCGCCAATGGCCCGGCCCCCCGTGGTCCGCATCATGGACTACGGCAAGTTCAAGTTCGATCAGGCCAAGCTGGCGAGACAGGCGAAAAAGAAGCAACACGTGATCCATCTCAAGGAGGTCAAGTACCGTCCGGGGATCGACGATCACGACTTCGACACCAAGACGCGACATGCGCGGCGGTTCCTGGAGGACGGGAACAAGGTCAAGGTCACGATGATGTTTCGGGGCCGGCAGGTGGCCCATCCGGAGCTGGGAAAAGAAGTGTTGGACCGCGTGGCCGCGGATCTGGTGGACGTCGGCAAGGTGGAGACGGACCCCAAGCTGGAAGGCAAGAACATGACAATGATTCTGGCGCCGCAGCGGTAACAGCGGCGCTGGCGAACCTGGCGGACGACACGATGAAAATGAAGACGCACAAGGGCGCGGCGAAGCGCTTCAAGGTGACGGCGCGCGGCAAGGTGCGCCGGATGAAGGCGTACAAGAGCCACATCCTCACCAAGAAGAGCCCGAAACGGAAGCGGAAGCTCCGCCGGCCGACGCTCGTCGCCACACGCGGCGACGAGAAGCGAATGAAGCGCCTCCTACAGGCGTGAGGAGACTCCGATGCCCCGGGTGAAATCCAACGTTGCGCATCTCAAGCGCAAGAAGAAAATCATGAAGGCGGCGCGCGGCGGCTTCGGCGCCCGCAGCAAGTTGTGGAAGGCCGCCAAGGAAAACGTCGAACGCGGGTGGTCGTACGCGTACCGCGACCGGAAGAACCGCAAGCGCGAGTTCCGTCGGCTGTGGATCACACGGATCAACGCGGCCGCGCGCCAGCACGAGATGAGTTACAGCGTGTTCATGCACGGGCTCAAACGGGCCGGGATCGAAGTCGATCGGAAAATCCTGGCCGATCTCGCCGTACGCGACCCGCAGGCGTTTACCGTGCTGGCGGACAAGGCGCGCGCCGCCCTGCCCGCCGCGTAGCCCGGCGCCGCTCGCGACACGGCGGCTGAGCGCCGGCTGCGCGGAAGGCGCGGTCGGCGCTCTCGTCATCCACAGCGCACTCCGCTTCGCGGCGCGCACCGCCCGTGGAGTCGGCGCGTACGATCACCCGCTTCCGAACACGGCACGCATGGACGCCACGCTCACCACGATCATCGCCGACGCGGAGGACCTGCAGCGCGAGGCCGTCGAGCGCATCGCGGCGGCGGAGAATGCCGACGGCCTGGAGGCGTTGCGCGTGGAACTCCTGGGGCGGAAGGCCGGCCGCGTGAACGCCCTGCTGCAACGGCTGCCCTCGCTGCCGGCCGAGGCGCGTCGCTCCGCCGGCGCCGCGATCAATCGCGTGAAGGACGCGCTGGAGGACGCCCTGACGCACCGTGCGGCGGCCATGGCGGCGCGCCCGCGCGCGCACACCCACGCGGATCTCACCATGCCGGCGCGACACCAATGGCATGGCAGCCTCCATCCGGTCACCCTCGTGCTCGACGAGATCGAGCGGATCTTCCGCGGGCTGGGGTTCACCGTCGCCCTCGGCCCCGAAGCGGAAAGCGAGTGGTACAACTTCACCGCGCTCAACTTTCCGCCCGACCACCCGGCGATGGATATGCACGACACGCTCTACCTCGAGGGGAATCTTCTGCTGCGCACCCACACCTCGCCCGTGCAGGTGCGCACGCTGCAACGGTTCGCCCCCCCCGTGCGCGTGATCATCCCTGGCAACGTCTACCGCCGCGATCCGTTCGACGCCTCGCACGCGCCCATGTTCTCGCAGGTCGAAGGGCTGGCCGTCGACGAGGCGATCACGTTCGTGGACCTCAAGGCCACGCTCACGTATTTCGCGCGGGCGCTGCTGGGGCCCGTGCGCACGCGTTTCCGCCCCAGCTACTTTCCGTTCACGGAACCGTCGGCCGAAATGGACGTCGAGTGCCTGCTGTGCGGCGGCACCGGCTGCGCCGCCTGCAAGCAGACGGGCTGGATGGAGATCCTGGGTTCGGGCATGGTGCACCCCGCCGTGCTCGAGGCGGCCGGCCTCGATGCCGAACGCTACACGGGATGGGCGTTCGGGATGGGGCCGGGGCGCATCGCGATGCTCCGCTATCGGATTCCCGACATCCGGATTCTCTACGAGTCGGATCTGCGCTTCCTGGAGCAGTTCGCGCCATGAACGCCTCGTATCGGTGGCTCGAGTCGCTCGTTCCGACCGGATGCGCGCCCGAGCAGATCCGGGAGATCATCACCGCGCGCTGCTGCCCGGTGGACGAGCTCGTGCCGCTGCGCGCGGACCTGGCGGACGTCGTCGTGGCGCGGGTGGTGACGGCGGTACCGCACCCGGACTCCGATCATCTCACCGTCACCACGGTGGACGCGGGCACGGGCGAGTTGCTGCAGGTGGTGTGCGGAGCACCGAACGTGCGCGAGGGCACGCGGTATCCGTTCGCGCCCGCAGGGAGCACGCTCCCGGGCGGGCTGCAGCTGGAGAAGCGAAAGATTCGTGGCGTGATCTCCAACGGGATGCTCTGTTCCGCGCGGGAGCTGCGGCTGGGTGAGGAGCACGAAGGGATCCTCGAACTCCACACGGACGCGGAGCCGGGGACGCCGCTGCTCGCCGCGTTGTCGGTGGGCGATACGCGGTTGGTGGTTGATGTCACCCCCAACCGTCCCGATCTGCTGTCGCACGCCGGGCTCGCGCGTGAGATCGCCGCGGCGACGTCGACCTCGTGGTCGCTGCCGCGCTTGCCGGACGTGGACCGCTGCGACGTACCCGCCGCCAGGCAGACAGCGCACGAAGGCACCACCGGCGGCGTCACCATCAGGCTGGAGGACGCTCACGCGTGCCCCCGCTACATGGGCGTGGTGATCCGCGGTGTGCGCGTCGGATCCAGTCCGCTCTGGCTTGCCGACCGGCTGTCCGCCATCGGGGCACGCTCGATCAACAACGTCGTCGACGCCACGAACTATCTGCTGCACGAGATCGGGCAGCCGATGCACGCCTTCGACCTGGATCGGCTGTGCGACGCCACCGTCGTGATTCGCGGCGCGCGCGTGGGCGAACGGATCGTCACCCTCGACGGCGTGGAACGCACGCTGCACGCCGATGCCGCGCTGATCGCCGATGCCGAGCGCGCGCAGGCGATCGCCGGCGTGATGGGCGGTGCGGAGAGCGAGGTGCGCCCGGAGACACGCGACCTCTTTCTCGAGGTGGCGTATTTCGACCCGGTGCGCACGCGACGTGCGGCACGGCGACTTGGGCTGTCCACCGACGCGAGCTACCGTTTCGAGCGCGGCGTGAATGTGGACGCGCTGCCCACGGCGCTCTCGCGTGCGGTCGAGTTGCTGGTGGGGCTCACGGGCGGCCGGGTCGATGGCGCACCGCTGGATCTCTATCCCACGCCGCGGCAGCCGCGCACGCTCATGCTGCGCCCCTCCCGCGTCGCCGCGGTGCTCGGAGACGCGGTGGATCGCGACGACATCGCGTCGCTGCTCGGCAGCGTGGGTTTCGGCGTCGGCGCGCCCGCGCCCGGCGCGGCGCTTACCGTGACCGTTCCTGGATGGCGCCCCGATGTCGAACGCGAGGTGGACCTCCTCGAGGAAGTCGCCCGGCTGCGCGGGTACGACAGTTTCTCCGGCGAACTGCGTCCGTTCCGTCCCGGGGCCGTTCCGGACACGCCGCTCGTTGCCGCACAGCGCGCCATGCGCGACGTCCTCGTTGCCGCCGGCCTGCGCGAGACGCGCGCGATGCCATTCACCAACCACACCACCGTGGACGGGAGCGACCGCTCGGCGCCGGCACTCCGCAATCCGCTCGCGGCCAACGAGGCGTACCTGCGCACGAGTCTCCTGCAGACGCTGGTCGGCCGTGCGGAGTTCAACCTGAGCAAGATGCACCGCGCCATCCGCCTGTTCGAGATCGGGCATGTGTTCCTTCCCACCGACGGCGCGCTCCCATTGCGCGAGGAACTCCGCGCCGCCGCGCTCATCATGGGCGAGCGCACGCCGCGGCACTGGACGGAGCCCGCAACGCCGGATGTGGATGAATGGGACGCCAAGGCGCTGGCCGAGGACATGGCCCGCGCAGTCGCTGCCGGCGCGAGCGACCAGGTGTCCCTCACGCCGGCGGCGGACAGCGACCACGAGAGCGTGCTCTGGCACGTGCAGGTGGGGGAGCGGCGGTTGGGCATGGCGCGCCGGCTCGTGCTGGATGCGCCCCCGTGGGCCCCCCCCGCGTTCGGCGTGGAGCTCACGCTGGGAACGATGGATGCTTCGCCGGTGCCCCCTGGCGAATCTTTCGCTGTTGGGCAACCTGCACGCTCGCGCGGGGGCGGCGAGCGGCGGTTTCAACCGCTCGCGGCCACACCGGCGTCCGAGCTGGACCTGGCGCTCCTGGTGCCCCATGCCGTCACGGCCGGCGACGTGGAGCACGTGATGCGCCGGGAGAGCGGAGCGCTCCTGGAACGGCTCACCCTGTTCGACGAATACCGCGGTGAGCACGTACCCGCGGGGTATCGGAGCGTGGCGTGGCGGTTGACGTTCCGGCATCCGGAGCGCACTCTACGCGACAAGGAGATCGCTGGCCGTCGTGAGGGACTGCTGCGCACGCTGGAGGGAGAACTGGGTGTCCGACAGCGAACGACCTGATCTCGCCGCGTTCCGCGAGCTCGAACAGCTGGTGCGGGCCATGGCCGATGAGATGGCCACGCTCCGCCGTCGCGCGCAGACGGCCGAGGCGCGACTGCGTCAGACCGAGTTGGAATTCGCCGCCGGCGGCAGCTCGGACAAGGGACGCACGGTGACCAAGCGCTCCGGGTCGGAAGACGCGCGCAGCCGTCAGGAGCTCGAGCGCGAGAACGCCGATCTCAAGCGCCGGCTGACGCTAGCCCGCGAGCGGACGGAAGAGCTCGTCGCCCGCGTGCGCTTCCTGCGCCAGCAGCAGACGGAGGCAGCCACGTGAGCAAGAGCTCGGTCAAGGTGACGATTGTCGGCGACGAGTACACGTTGCGCAGCGACGCCTCGCCGGAGCACACACGGGCCGTGGCGGAGTACGTAGACCGCGCCATCCGGACGGTGCTCGCCGGTGCCCCCAGCGTGGACACTCGCAGCGCGGCCATTCTGGCCGCGTTGCAGATCACCGACGAGCTCTTCAAGGCACGCGGATCGCGCGCGGAGATCGCCGCGGCCATGTCGACGCTGGCGTCCGACATTCGGCGACGATTGCCCCCGGCCAAGCGCGCCACGGGAGAATAGCTGCGGCCGCTCCGGGCCGCCGCGTTGCCTTTTGGGGTGACGGCCAGTAATTTCGTCCCGCGGATGATGCTGCGGCGCGCCTAGGTCCATGGCCGCGTTCTAGTTAGCGATGCTGCTGCCGGACGCTCTGTGGCGTCGCGGAGGTGGCGGTTGCCGCGCTGTCCCGCCGTCTTCCCAAGCACGCGACGCCCGTCGCGTTGGAGCATAGATCCCATGACCCAGACTGCGTTACTCGTCGCGCTTGGCGTACTGATCGTCGTCGCCGCCGCGGCGTTTTTCGTTCTTGGGAGCAGTCGTGGCCGGACCGCCGAGCGCCGTGCGCAGACGGCCGCCCGCAGCACGGCCGAGGACGAGGCGCGGCGCGTCGTGGACGACGCCCGGCGCGAAGCTGACACGCTGCGCAAGTCGGCCGTGGTGGCGGGCAAGGAGGAAATGATCCGCCTCCGGGAGGGATGGGAGGTCGAGGCCACGCGGCGCCGCGATGAACTCGAGCGCGCGGAGCGCCGCGTCCAGGAGCGCGAAGGAAATCTCGACCGCAAACTGGACATCCTCGAGCGGCGCGAAAAGGAGCTTGCGCAGCAGACGCAGGACTTGAGCGGCCGCGAGCGCGCGGTGTCCGATCAGCAGGAGGCGCTCGACCGTCTCCTGGCCGATGAACGTCGCCGGCTGGAGCAGCTGGCCGGCATGTCCGCGGATGACGCGCGCGCCGAACTCATGCGACGGATGGAAGAGGAGGCCGAGGCGGCGGCCGCCAACCGGTTGCGGGAGATCCGCGAGACGGCACGCCGGAACGCCGAGCGCGAGGCACGCAAGATCGTGGCGCTTGCCGTGCAGCGGATCGCTGCCGACCACACCGCCGAGATCACCGTCTCGTCCGTGGCGCTCCCCAACGACGAGATGAAGGGACGCATCATCGGACGTGAGGGGCGGAACATTCGCGCCTTCGAGCTCACCACGGGCGTCGATGTCATCATCGATGACACCCCCGATACCGTGGTCGTCTCCGCGTTTGACGCTGTCCGCCGCGAGGTCGCGCGCCTGGCGCTCTCGCGCCTGGTCGCGGACGGACGCATCCACCCGGGCCGCATCGAGGAGGTGGTCGTCAAGGCGCGGGCGGAAGTGGAGGCGGGCATCCAGGAGATGGGTGAGCAGGCCGCCTACGAGGCCGGCGTGCACGGACTCCATCCGGAGCTCGTGAAGCTGGTGGGACGCATGCACTACCGCACCAGCTACGGGCAGAACATCCTGCAGCACTCCAAGGAGGTCGCCTGGCTGGCCGGGATCATGGCCACCGAACTGGGGCTCGATGTGCCCATGGCCCGCCGCGGCGCGCTGCTGCACGATGTGGGAAAGGTGCTGACGCACGAGCACGAGGGCACGCATGTCCAACTGGGCGTGGAGGTGGCCACGCGCTACGGCGAGCACCCGCTCGTGATCAACTGCATCGCCGCGCACCATGACGATGTGCCGCACGAGAGCGAGGTGTCCGTTCTCGTGCAGGCGGCGGATGCCATTTCCGGATCCCGTCCCGGTGCCCGACGCGAGGCGTTCGAGACGTATGTCAAACGCTTGGAAGGGCTGGAGAAGATCGCGTCCAGCTATCGGGGGGTCGACAAGGTGTTCGCCATCCAGGCGGGACGCGAGATCCGCGTCATCGTTAACCCCGAGGACGTGGATGATGCGCGCATGACCGTGCTTACCGAGGAGATCGCGCGTCGCATCGAATCGGAGTTGCAGTACCCGGGACAGATCAAGGTGGTCACGATTCGCGAACAACGGGCGGTGGACTTTGCACGCTGAACTGATCGACGGGAAGGCGATCGCCGCACAGATCCGCAGGGAGGTGGCGGCGGAGGTGCGCGCGTTGGTGGACGCCGGAACGCGTCCCGGGCTGGCGGTGGTGCTCGTGGGCGAGGACCCGGCCAGCGCGGTGTACGTGCGCATGAAGGGGAAGGCGTGCGAGGAGGCAGGGATGCACAGCGTCACGCTGCGGTTGCCTGCCGAGACCACGCAGGAGGCGCTGCTGGCGCATCTCGCCGCGCTGGATGCCGATCCCGCTATCCACGGCATCCTGGTCCAGATGCCGCTTCCGCGGCACATCGACGCCGACGCGGTCCTCCGCGCGGTTCGTCCCACCAAGGACGTGGACGGGTTCCATCCGGTGAACGTGGGGAAGATGCTGATCGGCGAGCGCGACGGTTTCGTGCCCGCCACGCCTGCGGGTGTACAGGAGCTCCTGGTCCGGAGTGGAGCGGATCCGGCGGGGCGAGAGTGCGTGATCGTCGGGCGGAGCAATATCGTCGGCAAGCCCATGGCTGCCTTGCTCGTGCAGAACGCGCCGGCCGCAAACGCCACGGTCACGGTCTGCCACAGCCGGACGCGCGATCTGGCGGCGCACACGCGCCGTGCGGACATCCTCATCGTCGCGGCCGGGCGTCCCGCGATGGTCACCGGAGACATGATCCGTCCGGGCGCGGTGGTGATCGACGTCGGCGTGAACCGCGTGGACGATCCGTCGGCGCCCAAGGGCTACCGGCTGAGCGGGGACGTGGACTTCGAGAGCGCGGCCGAGGTTGCCTCCAAGATCACGCCCGTGCCCGGGGGCGTGGGGCCGATGACCATCGCCATGCTGCTGCGCAACACGGTGCGCGCGGCGCGCCAGGCGCAGCACCCGCAACGGTGAAGCGCGCGTGAAGCGGCGCGGACCGGGGCGGGGGCATCCCCGCGGCGCGGAGAATCCGGATCTCTTCGGCACCGCGAACACTCCGGTGGCGCCGTCGGGAGGCGCCGCGGCGCCTATGCACGTGACGAGCCTCGAGTCGGCGACCTTCGCCGCGGCCGCGCCGACGGGGCCGGCGGTGCCGGGCGCAAATCCTGAGTCGGCGATCGCCGTATCGTCGCTCACCGCCGTGGCGCGTGAGGTGGTGGAAGGCGCGTTCGTCCCGCTCTGGGTGCGCGGCGAAGTGACCGACTTCAAGGCGCACCGAAATGGCCACTGGTACTTTGCGCTCCGCGATGATGCCGCGCAGCTACGCTGCGTCGTCTGGGCGTCGGATCAGCGGCGCATCCCGGCACCGCCCGACGACGGAATGCAGGTGGCCGCGTTCGGACAGCCGACGCTGTACACGGCGCGCGGCGACTTGCAGTTGCGCGTCACGCGCATGGAGGCGGAGGGCGAGGGACTCTGGCGCAAGGCGCTGGAGCAGGCGCGTGCCCGGCTCGAGCGCGATGGGCTGTTGCGTCCCGAACGGAAGCGGCCCTTGCCGCGCCTTCCCCGCTGCATTGCGGTCATCACCAGCCCGGACGGTGCGGCCTTGCACGACATCCTGGCTGTGCTCCGGCGCCGATGCCATACCGTGGACGTGGTGGTGGTGGGCGCGCGCGTGCAGGGCGACGGGGCGCCGGATGAGCTGATAGGCGCCCTCGAGCGCGTGAACCGGTGGCGCGGTGCGGACGCGGTAATCGTCGGCCGCGGCGGGGGAGCACGCGAGGACCTGCGCGCCTTCAACGACGAACGCGTGGCCCGTGCCGTAGCCGCGTGCACGGTGCCCACCATCTCGGCCGTAGGTCACGAAGTGGACATCACACTCTGTGATCTCGTGGCGGATCTGCGCGCTCCCACGCCGTCCGCCGCAGCGGAAGCCGCCGTTCCGGTGCTGGCCGACGAGCGGGCCGTGCTCGTGTCGGTTCGCGCATCGCTGCATGGCACGGTGGAGCGGTGTATGGGCGCGGCGCGCGAGCGGCTGCAAGCCACCGCCCGCACGATGCGCGTGTCGGCGGCGCACATGGCCGAACGGGAGCGCGCGCGAATCCGAGAGCTGGCCGGCCGCCTGAACACGCTCAGCCCCTTGGCCACGTTGCAACGCGGGTACGCCGTGGCGCGCGGTCCGGATGGACGGGCGATCACGACCGTCGCGCTGCTCACGGCCGCGCGGGTGTTCCGTCTCACCGTGACGGATGGAAGCGTGGATGCCGCTGTCGCCGCCGATCCGCGGGTGGAGCGGTGGGACGGCCAGGAACAATCTCCAGCGCCGGACGATGCCGCATGAGCTATGAGGACGACCTGAGCCGCCTCGGTGCCATTCTCGAGGAGTTGGACGCACCGGAGGTGCCGCTCGAGCGCGCGCTGGAGCTGTTCCAGGAGGGCATCGAGCGCCTTCGAAGCGCGAGCGCCGCCCTCGAGCGGGCGGAGGGGCAGGTGCGCACGCTGCTGGAGCAGTCGGACGGCACGATCTCCTTGCTGGCGCGCGATGGAAGCTGACGCCGGCGCGGCGGTGGTGGCGGAGTACCGCCGCGCCGCCAACGTCGCGCTGCGGGCACTCTGCGATGGCCTCGCGCTCCGCGCGCCGGGCGCGGTGGGCGAGGCGATCCGGTACAGCATCCTGGGCGAGGGGAAGCGCTGGCGGCCGGTGCTCCTCATGGCGGCGTACGCGGCCGCCGGTGGCCATGACGACGTGAGCGCGCTCGCGGCCGCGGCCGAGGTCGTGCACGCGTATTCGCTGGTCCACGACGATCTGCCGTGCATGGATGACGACGACGTGCGGCGCGGCCGCGCCACCGCGCACCGCGTCTTTGGCGTGCAGACGGCAAGCATCGCCGGCACCGCCATGGTGCCGCTCGCCGCCTACGCCGCGTGCCACGCCGCGCGCGCGTTGCGCTTGCCGTGGCCCGCGTGCGGCGCCATCGTTCGGGAGTTGATGCGTGCATCCGGCGCCGGCGGCATGGTGGGTGGACAGTTGCTCGATCTGCGCGGGGAGGGGCGGTCGCTCTCGCTTCAGCAGCTGGAGCAGATCCATCGGGCCAAGACCGGCGCGCTCATCTCGGCGTCGGTGCGGATCGGAGTGATCGCCGCGTGCGGGAGCGCTCCCGCCGCTGTGGCGCTGGCACGTTACGGCGACGCGGTGGGACTGGCCTTCCAGATCGCCGACGACATCCTCGACGCGACCGCCAGCACGGGTCAGCTGGGCAAGACCGCCGGGCGCGACGCCGCGCTGGGGAAAAGCACGTATGTGGCGCACGTGGGCATCAATGGCGCGCGCGCACAGGGCGCACGCCTGGTCGACGAGGCCTGCACCGCGCTGCACGCGGCCGGTGTTCGGACGGCGGCGCTCGAGTATCTTGCGCGCTCCACGCTGACGCGCACGTCCTGACGCCGGCGCGAACGCGCCGGCCTGTTGCTGTTCGCCTGTGTCCTCGCGTGACCGACGGGAGCCCAATGGCACTGCTCGACCGGATTCACACGCCTTCCGATCTTCGCGCGTTCTCCGCGGCCGAGCTGCGATTGCTCGCCGACGAGGTGCGCGCGTACATGATCCAGAGCTGCGCACGTACGGGCGGCCATATCGGTGCCGGCCTGGGCGTCGTGGAACTCACGATCGCGCTGCACCGCGCCTTCGATGCCCCGCGCGATCAGATCGTCTGGGACGTGGGACACCAGGGATATCCACACAAGCTGCTCACCGGCCGGCGCTCCGATTTCCACACCCTCCGGCAGGAAGGGGGCATCTCGGGATTTCTCAAGCGCACCGAGAGCGAGTACGACGCCTTCGGCGCAGGCCATGCCGCGACCTCCATCTCGGCGGCACTCGGGATGGCCACCGCGCGCGATCTCGCTGGAGAGGAATCCAAGGTGGTGGCCGTGGTAGGCGATGGAGCGCTCACGTCGGGACTGGCGTACGAAGGGCTGAACAACGCCGGCGCCTCGGACCGGGACATCATCGTCGTCCTCAACGACAACGAGATGTCCATCGCGCCCAACGTCGGTGCAATGTCGCGCTATCTCGGGTCGGTGCAGCGCAACCCGCTGTACAATCGGGTGCGCGCCGCCATCGGACACGTGGTGGACGACCTGCCGGGGCCACTCTCCGCGGTGGGCGGCTTTGTCCGCCGGTGGGAGGAGAGCATGAAGTCCTTGCTCACGCCCGGCGTGCTGTTCGAGGAGCTGGGCTTTCGCTATTTCGGCCCGGTGGACGGCCACGATCTCGACGCGCTGCTCGCGGTGTTTACCGCCGTCCGCGAGCTCGACACGCCGCGATTGGTGCACGTCGTGACGCAAAAGGGCAAGGGATTTCCCGCTGGCGAGCACAACGAGAAGTGGCACGCGCTTCCCCCCGGGCACGATCCCGCAACGGGCCGCGTGACGCGACAGAGCACGGCCAACCCGGCATACACCAAGGTCTTTGGGCAGGCGCTCGCCGACGTGGGCGCCGAGCGGAGTGATCTGGTGGCCATCACGGCGGCCATGCCCACCGGCACCGGGACCGAGCGCTTTGCGCAGCAGCATCCCGACCGGTTCTTCGACGTGGGCATCGCCGAGGGTCACGCTGTCACGTTCGCCGCAGGACTGGCCACGCGCGGGATACGCCCCGTGGTCGCCATCTACTCCACCTTCCTGCAGCGCGCGTACGACATGGTCATCCACGACGTGGCCATCCAGCATTTGCCGGTGATCTTCTGCATGGATCGCGCGGGCCTGGTGGGCGAGGATGGGCCCACGCACATGGGACTCTACGATGTGGCGTACATGCTCGCGGTTCCCGGCATGACCGTCACCGCGCCAAAGGACGGAACGGAGATGCTCGCCTTGCTGCGCACCGCGCTGGCGCACCAGGATGGTCCGTTCGCCATGCGCTATCCGCGCGACGCGGTACCCGACCAGCCGCCGGCCATCGCCGCGGTGGAGCCGGTGCCCTACGGCACGTGGGAGGTGCTGCGCGAAGGGCAGGGTGGCACCGCGATCCTGGCGACCGGCACCACCGTCCTCCCTGCGTGCGACGCGGCCGCTCAGCTGGCGGCCGACGGCATCAATGTCACCGTCGTGAACTGCCGATTCCTCAAGCCGTACGATGCGGTGACGCTCGCGGCCATCCTGGCGCGGCACCGCCGCGTGCTCACGGTGGAGGACGCAACCGTGGTGAACGGATTCGGCGCGTTCATGGCCGCGACGATCGCGCGCATGAGCGGCGACGTCCGCGTCACCGTGCACGGCGTTCCCGACGTGTTCATCGAGCAGGCCCCGCGTCGCCGGCAGATGGCGTTGGTGGGCATCGATGCCGACGGCATCGCCAAACGCGTGCGCGCGCTCCTGGACAGTGAGGCGCTGGCCGGGTGAAGCGGATCGGTGTCGTTGGGAACTCGACCTATGCGGGGCTTCCCGCGCTGGTGGGCGCCCTGCGCGCGCGCGCACCGGAGTTGGGCTTGGAGCTCTCGCTCGAGCGGGAACTGCAGCGCATGGGGCCGGATGCCTGCATCTTCGACGACGCCAGCAGCCTGGATGCACTGCTGACGCTGGGCGGCGATGGCACGCTGCTACGCGGCGCGCGCATGCTCGACGGACATCAGGTGCCCATTATGGGCATCAACCTGGGACGCCTGGGGTTCCTCACCTCGTGCGGCCGCGACCAACTGGAGCGCGCGCTGGAACGGCTCGCAACGGGTGACTTCCGGTTGGAGCAGCGGATGACGATCCAGGCGCGGACCTCGCGCGAGCCGGCGCGGACGTGGCGAGCGCTCAACGACGTCGTGCTGCACAAGGGTGGCTTCGCGCGCGTGGTGCATTTGCGCGCGTACGTGGACGGCGACCTCGTGGGCGCCTTCCCGGCCGACGGACTCATCCTGTCGACGCCCACCGGTTCGACGGCCTACAATCTGAGCGCCGGCGGCCCGGTAGTGGTGCCCACGCTCGAGTCGATCGTCGTGACGCCGATTTCCGCGCACTCGCTGGCCGTGCGCCCGGTGGTGCTTCCGCCCACCGCGGAGATCGAGTTGCACGTAGAGGATGCGCAAGACGAGCTTTTGGTGACGGTAGACGGCCAGGTGGGAACCACCTTTGCTCCCGGGGACACCTTGCTCGTGCGGCGCGACGACCATCCGGTCCAGGTCGTCCGCTTCAACGACTCCGGCTTCTTCTGGCGCATGCGCCGCAAGCTCGGGTGGGGGGGCCTCCAGGAACGCGACCAGGACCCGCGGTGCTGACAGAGCTCCGGATTCGGAACTTCGCCATTATTGAGTCGCTTACGCTTCCGCTCGTGGGCGGATTGAATGTGCTCACGGGTGAAACCGGTGCCGGGAAGTCGATCATCGTGGGCGCGCTCGGTCTCCTGCTCGGCGAGCGCGCCAGCGCGGATCTCATCCGTACGGGAGCCGACAAGGCGCTCGTGGAGGGAGTGTTCGAAGCGGGAAGCCAAACGGAACTCCGGGCGCTGCTCGACGAGCGCGGGATCGACCTCGAGGATCAGCGGGTCGTGCTGCGGCGCGAGATCGCGTCAACCGGGCGCACGCGCGCGTGGATCAACGACGTGAGCGCCACGGCCGGACTGCTGTCGGACGTGGGCCGTCATCTCGTCAATCTCCACGGGCAGCACGAGGCGCAGACGCTCCTCGACGGTGAGTCGCAGCGCGCCATCCTGGACGCGTTCGGCGGCGGAGTGGAGCAGGCGGGGCGCGTGGCCGCGGCGCATCAAGAGCTCGCGCGCCTGACGGCCGAGATCGACACGCTCGCGGCCCGCCGAGCCGAGGCGGAGCGCCGCGCCGACTATCTGCGCCACGTGGCTGAGGAGATCGAAACGGCGCGCCTGGCGCCGGGCGAGGACGCTCGCCTGGAGCAGGACGCGCGACGCCTCGAGCACGCTGAGGAACTGCGCGCACTGGCTGCGTCACTGTCGGCCGGGCTCGAGGGCGCCGGAGAAGCAGACGGCGTTCTGCCCGCGCTCGGATCGCTGCAACGCACGCTGGCCGCCATTCTCCGCGTCGATCCGTCCCTTGCGCCGCTGCAAGAGTCATTCGACGCCGGCTACTACGCCTTGGAGGCGCTGGGGCGCGACATCAATGCGTATGCCCGCTCCGTGGAGCTCGACCCAGAGCGGCTCCATGAGGTCCGCCGCCGACGCGATCTCCTCTTCCGGCTGAGCAAGAAGTACGGCCCTTCACTGAGCGAGGTGCTCGAGACCGGCCGCCGAGCGCGCGCCGAGCTGGAGCTCATCGATACGGCCGATCTCGATTTGCGGCAGTTGGACGGACGCCGTCAGCGCGCCGAGGAGGTGCTGCGAAGCGAGGCCGCGGCACTCTCCACACTCCGGGCGGCCGCCGGAGAGCAGCTGAGCGCGGCCGTAGATGGTCTGCTGCCCGGGCTCGGTATGCCGGAGGGACGCCTGGAAATCGCGCTGGAGCCGCGCGCGGCGATCGCGGCCAGCGGGGCGGAGGACGTGGAGTTCCGCGTGACCCTCAACGTGGGGCACGATGCGCGTGCCCTCGACCGTGTGGCATCCGGCGGCGAGTTGTCACGCGTGATGCTCGCCTTGCAAACCATTCTCGCCCGACTGGAGCGCGTTCCCACGCTCGTGTTCGACGAAGTGGACGCCGGCATCGGTGGACGCGTCGCGCTGCAGGTGGGCGATACCATGCGCGCCGTCGCCGGCCATCATCAAGTGCTCGCCATCACGCATCTGCCACAGATCGCCGCGCGCGCGCATCATCATGTGGTGGTGAGCAAGGCGGCACGCGGCGGCCTCACGACGGCGGACACGCGGGTGGTGCAGGACGCGGAGCGGGTGGTCGAGGTGGCCCGCATGCTGGGCGGCGATCCGGAGAGCGATGTCAGTCGCGCGCACGCGCGCGAGCTGCTGGAGAGCGCGGGCGCCGCTCCGCCTCGAGCTCCGGAGTTGCGGCCACCGCGTTCTACACGCCGGCGCACCTCCGCGCGGGAGGAGCGCGCACGCGACTGACATCGCGCGCGCGCCGCCGCCGCGCCACGCGGCCGCGCTTACGGCACGATGAGCGGGATGCCTGTCACCGGAATGTCCGTCCCGTACTTGTCGTTGACGGCGAGGATGATGGACCGCGCAATCTCCACGTGTGCCAGCGCGCGCGGGTGGATGCCGTCGAGCGAGATGTAGTCCCCAAAAGGAGCAGTGGCACTCGCCAGATCGGGCACGATCGGGATCTGCCCCGCCATACGAAGCGCGAAGAGCAGTGGATTGGGATCCACGAACGCGAAGTTCTTCGCCTCCGCCAGGCTCTCAATGTGCGCGTTGTACTCGGCCACGGTGGCGCTCACCGTCTCGATCTCCGCCGAATCGAGCACGAACAGATCGCCCACCGGCGTGCCGGGTATCGAATTGGGCTCACACCCGATGGTCGCCGGATGCTGACCCAGACGAATCGCTCCGGCCAGCTGGAAGTTGATGAGCGACTTCGTGGAGGGCGTGCAGCTCGGCAACAGGGTGGTCGTCTGCCCGGCGAATTGATCGAATCCCGCCTTGAACGTCGGATTGAACAGCGCCGCGGCCGGAAAGAGTAGCGGCGCGTTCGTCACGTCGACGATGCCGATCAGCACCCCGCCGAGCAACTGCGGCTCGCCGGTGCGCGGGAGCGGTTCGCCCGCCGCGGACGCGCCCTGCAGCAGGCGATTGATCAGGTTGTCGTACGTCGCGGTGAACGTCGTGACGGGGGTGACCCCGCGTGAGATGCCGGCGGCGGGGACGAGAATGCCGCTGAGCGCGGCGTCGAGCACGTCGTTGTTCCCGATCCACACGCTCGCGAACGTCGGATGCGCCTGCAGTGCGCGCTCCACCTGCGTCTGTCCGCCCAGCACGAACAACGTGAGCTGGTTCAATGTGGACGTCACGCGCTGCGTCGGATCGATCACCGTCGCGCCTGGGACCGCGACGTTGTTCAGCACGTCGGTAATGCTGCTCTTCTCACGCAGCGCGCACGTGCCGGCCGGCGCACCGCCGACGCGCGTCTGCAGCTGGAAGTTGTTGAGCGGCGGCGGACAGCCGGGAAAGGCCAGCGCCGGAATCGCGAACCGCGTCCCTGCCTGATGCGCGAACAGCGCAGCGTAGCTCTCGCGCTGCGTGGAGTCGTTGATCCCCGCCGACTGGAAGCCGGCAGTAATGCTGTTGCCCAGCGCGACGTAGCTGGCAAGCAGATTGGGCGCCACCGGCGGCGGACCGCTCACGAGCTGTGGCGAGTCGTCGCAGCCGGCCACGACAGCGACAATGAGCGCCGTCAGTACGCCGCGGGTGAAGATCGAAGGACGAATCATTGTAGACCTCTCCCGTCTCGGGGGCTCGCCATCAGAAGTGGACATTGAAGCTCAGCGACCAGATGTTGGCGTCCAGCGTGTAGAAGCCGCTGTTCAGGTCCGCGGCCGTCTGGGTGCGCGAGGTGCGCTCGACAATGCGGCCGCGCCGCCCTTTCGATTCCACGCGCAGGTACGTCGCGTCGAGCGACACATGATCCGTCATCGGCACGCCCACGCCGACCGTGAGATTGTATCGATCCATGTCGGGGAGGAGCGGCGTGACGGTCACGTCGGGCACGGGCGTCTGCACAAAGTTGAATCCGGCGCGCCCGATGATGCGCTTGGGAAAATCGTACTCGACCCCGGTGCGGTACGACCACGAGTCCTGGTAGTCTTCGATGCGCAGCTCATCCGGTGCGCCCCCCTGAAAGTCGACCGGCAGCTCCTTGAATGCGGACCAATCCACCCATGCCACGTCGAACGCCAAACGCGTGTGAGGCAGCCCGCTGTAGCCAATCCCGGCCTCCGCCTGCGCCGGATGCTTGATGCGCGTCGAGACGCGCTGCGCGGCGAGCGGACCGCCGGGACCGAATTGCGCCGCCACCAGCGCGTCGACGGGCGTGCCCGCCGGAATCGTGTCGCCGGTGGGAAGGGGGAGCGCGGCCGGAATCACGAGGGTCGTGGGCACCTGCGTGAACTCGGCGCGCGCGTGGTTGTACGTAAACGTGAGTTGCGAGAGGTAACGCACGCCCACCTCGATGGTCGGCGTGATCCGCCCATGGATGCCGGCCGTGAACCCGTAGGCCACGTCGTGTCCCTCCAGCGACACGCGCGCGAACTCCGTACCTTGCGGCACACCCAGTTGCCCGAACGTGATCGTGTCATTGGTGGGCAGCACGGCGGCGGCCTGCTCCGACAAGTCCACCGACTGTCGCAGCGACACCTCCGAGTAGCCGATCACCGGGCCGCCGCCAATCGACCAGTTGGGCGAGAGCTGAAAGGCCACGTTTGGCTGAAAGTAGAATGAGGTGAGCGAGGCGCGACGCGCGACGAAGCGGCCGGGAAAGTCGGCGCCCCACTGGGTGGTAAGGCCGTAGGGGACGTACGCACCCACCCCCACCGCCCACCGCCCCCGCGCGTAGTTCACGAATAGGTGCGGCGGCCAGCGCGTCGCCACGGTGGCGTCGTCCACCCGCCCGGTACTGTCGCGCGTGAACGAGCCCCCCAGGTCGATCGCCGCCACGCCGCCGTAAATGGAAAGCCCCGGGATCAGCGTGGCGGCACCCGGGTTCCAGTAGATGACGGACGCGTCGCGGCACGGCGCCCCTGTGCCGGCATGGCCGCGGGCTACCGCGCACGTCCCGATCTCGTTCAGCCCGAAGCCCTGCCCCCACGCGCTGACGGGCAGGACCGTGAGACATGTGAGACACAGGAACGCGAGCGTACACACTACGAGAGAACGACGCATCTGCTCCTCCTTCTCGAAGGTGATGACCAGGTTTCCGCACCGCACGCCTGGTGCTGATCTACCGCTCGGGACTGGGAGCGGCAATGGCGATGGCGGCCTCTCGTTCACGCGGAGCCTCGCACGCGTGACAGTGACCGAGTGCCGGCGTGCGCCTAACAGGTCCTCTACCTCTGCGCCGGCGCTCGGAACGCACCGAGACCCCGAGAGACGCTCGGCGCGAGCGTGCGTGCACACGCGCGTACCCACCTGCGCGCTGACGCCTGCGCGTTGACGCACGGGCGCCGGAGGAGCATCGTTCCGCTCCCTCGTCTCCCCTAGCGCGCACACCCTGTGAATCGCTCGCCCATTCCCGACGTCCCGTGGCAGGTGACGGGCAACCATTGGCTGTCGCTTCCGTGCATTCATCCGGCGGACGGCTCCATTCACGCGCTCGGCGTGCTGCATCGCGGCGCGCGCGCCGCGATCGAATTCGCGGGAAACGCGGCCTTTCTCTCCGGCCGTGCTCCGGCCCTGCTCACACCCACGCTGCGCATCGACGGTCACCCGCGAGAGCTGGCGGCGGAGGGGCTCGCCTGGGAACGATCGCTCGGCTGGCTCCCCACCTTCACGGCCACCGTGGCCCCCGTCGTCCTCCGCGGGACGATTTTCGCGCCGTACGGACGCGACGCCGATGCCGCGGGCGCGGTGTACGTCGTGGCGGCGGAGAATCGCGGCTCCGCTCCCGTGGACCTGACCATTGCCCTCGAGGGCGTGCTCGGACACCGGCAACTGCGTGTGCGCACACCACGTGCCTTCGGTGATGCCCATCGTGTCAGCAGCGCCGAGGACGGGATCGTCCTCCTCGAGGGAACAGCGCTCCCGGGACTGGCGGCCGTCGCGGTGGCAGCGGACGCGGGGGCCCGCGTCACGGTCCAGAACGGCCCGGCCCTGCGGTTCACGTTGGAGCGGTCGCTGCGTCTCGAGTCCGGTGCAAGCGAGAGCGTGGCGTTCTACATCGCCGCCGGAGCGGAACGCGACGCGGCACGCGCCAGCGTCGTGGTGCTGCGGCGGCGCGGCTGGAACGAGCTCTTCACCCTCACACGCGAGGCGTTGATGCAGCTCGAGCAGTCGGTGGGGCACGAGGGCCTCGACCGGCTGGTCAACCGCAACCTGTTGTTCGCCTACTTCTACGGTGTGGGACGCGCTCTGGACGATGCGCACTTCTACGTGGTCCGCACCCGCACGCCGTGGCATGCGCTGGGCGTCACCGTGCGCGACTGGGAGGCGCTCTCCTGGCTGCTGCCGGCCGTGCAGCTCGCCGACACCGCGCTCGCGCGTGAACTCTTGCTCCGCACGTGTGAGCTGCACGGGTACGCTCCTGGCAGCGGGGTTCACTATCTGGATGGCAATCTATTCGAGCCCGGCTTTTCCGTGGAAGGCGCGGCCGCCTACCCGCTCGCCGTGGACCGCTACATCCGCGAAACGGGAGACGAGCAGCTAGTCGACGAACAAGTGCTGGCCGAAACGTTGTATCTAGCGTGGGAGGACATCGCGGCGCGTCGGGACGCGCACATCCCTCTGTACAGCTCGGAGGTCTCCCTCACCGGCGAACCGCTCCATCGCCCGTACACACTGCACGCGAACGCCGTGGTGGCGCAGGCATTGGACATCTTCCGGCACACGCTGGATGAGGAGACCGCGCGCGAGGTGGAGGACCCGGAGGCCGTGCGGGCGGCGCTCCGGCGCCATCTCTCCACGGGAACGCAGGGGCAGACGACCTTTGCCGCGGCGGTAGACCTGGCCGGCAACGTGGACGTCGAGCACGATGCGTTGGCGCTCGCATACTGGCTGCCGTTGTACGAGGCAGTGGAGCATCACGACTCCACCTATCGCCGCACGGTGCGTGCGCTCGGCCGCGATCCAGAGCTGCTCGCGGCGCAGTGCGCTCGCCTCATGGGTCCCGACGCGGCTCCAGTGCTGCAGTGGCTGCGCCGTGCGCCGCTGGACAACGGTATCGCCGCCGAAGTGGTGGACGCCGACGGTCGAGCACGGGCGAACGGCGGAGACGCCGCCGTCGCCGCGCTGCTTGCCTGGAGCGTGTGGTACGCCATCCACGCGCTTGGCGTACAGCCCTGATCGTCAACATATCGTACCAGGCATGGAGCAAAGCCGTCCATGCGTCGGCCGCACGACCCGTCGCGCCGCCGACCTCTTGTCGGCCGCCAGGGTAATACCTAGCTTCACGGGACCGCGCGGGAATAGCTCAGTTGGTAGAGCACAACCTTGCCAAGGTTGGGGTCGCGGGTTCGAGTCCCGTTTCCCGCTCTTTTCCGCGGTGCCACATCGACACGAGAATCTGCGCGCTGGGCGCGGGTGCCACCCTGGCACCCGCGCCTTCTGTCAGCAGCAGGAGCGGACGGAACGAGGCGGCGTCAGGCGATTGCAGGCCACAGCAGGGCGTCATCGCGGCTTGGCCGGCCTCCTCACGCACTGGCCGCGGCAGGCGTCAGCAGGCTCGCGGTAGTGGTGGTAGGCCGTGGTGGTAGGTAGGCCGTAGCAGACGAAAGGCGACAACCTCGACCGGCCGGTGCGCCATCGGAGCACCGCAGGACGCCCATCGGAGATTCGCGTGGTTCGCCCGGGTGGCGAAAAGGCAGACGCGGGGGACTTAAAATCCCCTGGGGGTAACCCCATGCGGGTTCGATTCCCGCCCCGGGCATCGTTGCAATGCACAGCACTTACGCCGTTTCGCATCGGGTCATCCTACGCGCTCTCTTCGCGCCCTGTGGGATTCGATGTGGGATTCGTTGCGGGGCGGAGGACGGTAAGGGCATGGCGTGAAACGGGGATGAACGCTCGCACGCGACGGCGGGATCGGACGGCACAACGGGGTGGCAGACACGATGCCTGCCACCCCGTTGTTCCGTCCCACCATGTCACTCCGGCCACTGGTTCGAATCGCGCCAGGGCCGCACGCGATCCGATGGCTGGATCTTTAGAACGGTACGTCCACGTCCCCGAGCACCAGCGATTCCGATTCGGTGTCGACGTGCGCCGCGGGCGAGTCTTGGCGCTTCGCCGCAGCGTCCGCGTTCTCGCGCGGCGGCCAGATGACGCCATCACAGCTCCGGTCGCGGCACTTGAAGTCCGGCGCACGGGGGTTGCGTTTACCGAGACGGTTGTCCCACATGCGTCCGCCACAGTTGGGGCAGGCGGGAACGTCCGGCGTGGGCGCTCCGGCGCGCTCGCGCTTGATCGATAGCGTGGCGGCGCCCTTCCGCGCCGCACGTCGTGCCCGGGGCTCCGCTCTCTCGCCGCCCTCGCCACGCTCGCCGGCGTCGTTGTCGGCTTTATCGGTGCTGGTGGCGGCTTGGGCGGTAATCTCCCCATACCGCCGCTCGTAGGCGGCCTGGGGGTCCTCCAGTGGCTTGGCGTACTTGCCGTCGCCATCCATAGCGACCCAGTTCTGTCCGAGCTGGTAGAGCTCATGACCGATTCCAAAGCGGACCGCCACGCGCTTGAACGCGTCGGTGGCTGCCTGCTTGTAGTCGCGTCCCGTGCCGACGTCCTCGCGTACCACTCCCAGGATCTGGAGGCGGGCCTTGAACGCCGTGGGCGTGGGCTCCAGCGCGCGATCGTCATCGCTCGCGATGATCGAGGGGAGCAGTTCCAGCGTGAGATTCCATTCGCCGGGAACCACGCTGTCCAGTCGGTCGCGCACGGTGTTCGCCTCGATGTACGCGACGAACCGCGCGATGTAACGGCCTTCTCGTTCGATGGGACGCCCATCCTGTCGCCAGGAGATGGTCGATTGGGGAAGGGGAGCGGCCAGCTTGCTCCACACATCGGCGTGCCCGGTCTGTTGTTCCTCGTGTCGTGCGATCATCGTCCAGTCCAACCTATGTTCGTCGTCTACGTTGCGTCATGCTGCCGTTGGGCCGCGGCGACGGCCGGACAGTCGCGGCCATGCACGCAATACCAGCCACGCCGGTCCAGAAAAACCAGATGCGCCTCGCCTGTTCCCGCTGGCAGCTCATCCACACGAAAGAGCCGCAGTACCGTGGTGCCGGACCCGCATGCGGCGTGCGGATCCAACTCGCGAATGCGCATGAGCTCCGTCGCCGGGGCCCGCGCGCCACCCGCCGTGCGCCGTGTCGCTCCTGTTCTCCTGGCCGTCTTCCCCCGCGCGCGTGGTGTGCCATGCACACTGCCGCGCTCGACCGCTCGCGCTGTGGCGCGCGCCGACTTCCCACGCCGGGGTGCGGCGGATGAGCCTGCCTTGGCTCCGCGGGATCCTGAGCGCTTGGGCTTCGCCGGGGCCGAACTGGCCCCGGAGCGCCGCGAGTTGGATCCTCTCCTCGTCCGGCCCCGCGTCTTTGGGGGATTTTTCCGGGACGCAGAGTGCGACGAGGACCGCCTGGCCATCTCCGTTGACCTCCATGCGCCATTGCGCCAAAAGTGTGAGATAGAACGCCTTCGGCCATGGGATGTAACGTCTCCTGTGACGTGCAAACCGCGTTGCTCTTCGGCATTCATTCGGTGCAGGAAATCTACCCTGGAACCGCCGTGCAGTCAACAGGTAATCGCGCCCGGCACAGGTGTCACAAACCGAAGTCACACAAGCCGATAAGGACCCAGGCCACCTCGCGCGTGGAAGGCCGATCCACTACTTTGCGCGCCATGACGGATGTCGTCTCGCTGGCGGCGGAACTTGTCGCACTGGAGTCCCCCACCGGGGCCGAGGGGCCGGCGGTGGACTTTGCCGCGCGCTGGCTGGTGGCGCGAGGCTGGAACGTGGCTATTCAGGAAGTCACGCCCGGCCGAGGAAACGTGTGGGCCACCCGCGCGGGCGCGCCCGCGGGTGGGGTCACGCTTTCCACCCATCTCGATACCGTTCCGCCATTTATCCGACCCACGCTGGAGGGCGACCGGCTGTACGGCCGCGGCGCATGCGACGCCAAAGGTATTGCGGCGGCGATGATGGTGGCGGCGAACCGGCTCGCCGACGCGGGTGAAAGCAGAGTTCAGCTCCTCTTGCTGGTGGGCGAAGAGAAGGGATCCGACGGCGCCCGGGCCGCCAACCAGCTCCCGGCTACCTCGCGATTTCTCGTGAACGGCGAGCCTACCGAGAGCAAGCTGGCAACCGGCGCCAAGGGCTCGCTCCGCGTCACGCTCCGAACACGCGGCGTGGCGGCGCATTCCGCCTATCCCGAACTGGGCTCGTCAGCCATCGAGCCGATGCTCGAGCTCCTGCCGTCGCTCCGAAAGCTGGCGCTTCCGGAAGATCCGCTCCTCGGCGCGACCACGGTGAACATCGGCACACTGCACGGCGGCACGGAAGCCAACATCATCCCCGACGCGGCTGCCGCCGAGATCATGTTCCGCCTGGTGGGCGACGTGGACGAGGTGAAGCAGCGGCTGGAGTCGTGTGTGGGCGATCGCGCCGAGATGGAGTACGGGTCCTACATTCCAGCTCAGCGGTTCCGAACGATCCCCGGCTTCGAGGCCGCGCCGGTGGCATATACCACGGACATTCCGCTCCTGGGACGGTGGGGCACACCGCTGCTCTTCGGTCCCGGATCGATTCACGTGGCGCACACACCGGGCGAGTTCATCAGCGTTCGCGAGCTGCGCGACAGCGTGGACAGCTACGAGCGCATCGTCCGCGCGCTGCTGGAGGAATCGTGACGGCGTCCGGTCGCCGCTCCACAACGCACCCAGCGTCGCCCATACGTCGCATCCCGGTGGCCGTTCTGGGCGCCACCGGCGCCGTGGGGCAGACGTTCGTGCGTCTGCTCGCGGACCACCCCTGGTTCGAGCTGCAGGAGTTGGCCGCCTCCGAGCGGTCCGCCGGACGACCGTACGGCGAGGCGGTGCATTGGATCGACGGGGATCCCCCTGCACACGTTGCCACCCGCTGCGTCGTGGCGTGCGATCCCGCCGCGGTGCGCGCCCCCGTGGTGTTCTCGGCGCTCGACTCCAGCGTCGCGGGCGAAGCAGAAATGGCGTTCGCTCGCGCGGGGCGGATGGTGTTGAGCAACGCGCGGAACCATCGCATGGCACCGGACGTACCGCTGCTCATCCCCGAGGTGAATCCCGAGCACCTCGCGCTCCTCGCACGGCAGCGGCGCGAGCGCGGGTGGGAGGGCGCCATCGTGACCAACGGCAACTGCGCCGTGATCGTGATGGCGATGGCGTTGGCCCCGCTGCATCAGGCGTTCGGCGTGCGGCAACTCTTCGTGACCACGCTCCAGGCGGTGTCGGGCGCCGGATATCCGGGTGTGCCATCGCTCGACATCCTTGGCAACGTCATCCCGTTCATTCCGGGGGAGGAGGAGAAGATTGCGCCGGAGATCTGCAAGTTCCTCGGCCGCGTTCAGGACGCTGGTGTGGAGCCTGCCCCGATCGCGGTGAGCGCGCAGGTCACGCGTGTGCCGGTGCAGCACGGGCACACCGTGTGTCTGGCCGTTGGACTGTCGCGGCGCGTTTCGGCGGACGAGGCCCGTTCGGCACTCGCCGCGTGGTGCGGCGCCCCAGAGGCCCGGGGGCTCCCCTCGTCTCCAGCGCATCCCGTGGCGCTGCACGACGCGCCCGACCGCCCGCAGCCGCGCCGTGATGCGCCTGCCGGCTGCGGGATGACCGTCACCGTGGGCGGCGTACGCGCCGATCCCATTCTCGATCTTCGGCTTGTGGCCAGCGGGCACAACACGATCCGTGGCGCGGCCGGCGCGTCGGTCCTGAACGCCGAACTGCTGGTCGCCCAGGGCCTCATCCGCGCGACGTGATCGTCCTCAAGTTTGGCGGGACGTCCGTGGGTGACGCGGCCGCAATCGAGCGCGCCGCGGAGATCACGCGCTCGCGCCTGGATCGAGCGCCGGTGGTGGTCGTGTCGGCCCTGGCCGGGGCCACGAACGCGCTCCTCGCCGTCGCCGAGCAGGCCGCGCGCGGACAGCTCATTGGCGCGCTGCGCGGCGTGGAGTCACTGCGCGAACGGCATCTGCGCGAGGCCGACGCGCTTCTGGGCGACGGGACGGCGGCCGACGACGCGCGCGCCGAGCTGAGCGCCACGTTCGATGAGCTTGCCAGTCTGGCGGAGGCGTTGTCCGTGTTGGGGCATCTCACGCCGCGCAGCCAGGATGCCATCGCCGTGCAGGGTGAGCTGCTGTCGTCGTTTCTCGTCGAGACCGCGTTCCGCTTGCGGGGTCTCCCCACGCAGCTCGTGGACGGGCGCGAGGTGATCGTCACGGATGACCACTACACGCGCGCGGTGCCGAAGCCGGAGGCCATCGCGGTGGCCGCGCGGGAACACGTTCTGCCGGTGGTCGCGGCGGGCGCGATCCCGGTGCTCGGCGGCTTCATCGGCACCTCCACCGCCGGCGTGACAACGACCCTTGGACGCGGCGGCGGTGACTACACCGCCTCGCTCGTCGGCGCCGCGCTGGACGCCGAGGCGATCGAGATCTGGACGGACGTGGATGGCATGCTCACCGCCGACCCGCGCGTCGTGCCGGAGGCGCGCCTCATAGAGCAGATCCGGTTCGACGAGGCGGCGGAGCTGGCGTCATTCGGGGCGCGCGTGCTGCACCCGAGTACCATCGCGCCGGCCGTGCGCCGCGGCATTCCGGTCTACATCTTCAATGCCCGTCGCCCCGAGGGTCGCGGAACGCTGATTACGGCCGTGGCGCCGCGGCGCGACGTGAGCGCGATCGCCGGCAAGGGCGATGTGAGCGTGGTGAAGATCCGCTCGTCACGCATGCTGCTCGCGCACGGATTCATGCGCACCATCTTCGAAATCTTCGAGCGCCATCGCACGTCGGTGGACGTGGTGGCGACCTCCGAAGTGTCGGTGTCGGTTACGGTGGACGATCCCACGCATCTCGACGAGCTGCTGATCGAGCTCCGCGCGCTCGGCGACGTATCGGTGGAGCGGGGGCGCGCCATCCTTGCCGTGGTGGGCTCCGGCCTGGGAGGCGACAGCCGGACCATGGCGCGCGCGTTGAGCGCGCTCGACGGCATCCCGGTGCACATGATCTCGCTCTCGGCCACGGAGATCAATCTCACGCTCATTGTCGATGCCGGCGCCATGCCGCGTGCCTTGCGCGCGCTGCACGCCACGTTCTTCGATGCCGGAGGTGCCGCATGACGTCCGTCGCGCAGCCTGACCGCCGGCTGGCGATCATCGGCGCTGGCAAGATGGGGCGCGCCGTGGAAGCGATCGCGCCGCACATGGGGTGGGATGTCCGCGTGCGCATCGACGAGGCCGGCAACCCGGGCGGAACGGGGATCACGACCGCGGCGCTGTCGGAGGCCGAGGTGGCCGTGGAGTTCACCACGCCCGCCGCCGCACCGGCCAATATCGTGGCCTGCGCGCGCGCGGGGTGCCCGGTGGTGGTGGGCACCACCGGATGGTACGCGCACCTGGACGACGTCGCGCGCGAGGTGACCGCCGCCGGCGGTGCAATGCTGTGGGCCCCCAACTTTTCGCTGGGCGTGAATCTCTTTTGGCAGGTGGCGCACGAGGCAGCGCGGGTCGCCTCGCATCTCCCCGGCCTGGACGTGCAGATCGTGGAGACGCATCACGCGGCCAAGCTGGATGCACCCTCCGGCACGGCCGCCGAGCTCCGGCGCATCGTCGCGGACGGGCTGGGTGACGGGCGCGACGTGCCCATCACGAGCATACGGATGGGGCACGTGCCCGGCACGCACACGCTGCTGTTCGACGGACGCTACGAGCAACTGCGCGTGGAGCATGAGGCGCGCGACCGGCGCGTGTTCGCCGAAGGGGCGCTCGTAGCGGCTGCGTGGCTCATGGGCCGCCGCGGTATCTTCACCATGCGCGATGTTCTCGGGGGGACCACATGATCATCACCAACCGCCCGTTGTCCGGGTGCGGCACCGCGCTCGCCACGCCGTTCACGCCGTCTGGGGACATTGACGAACAGGCGCTGCGCGCGTTGGTGGACTGGCAGATCGACGAGGGCGTTCACTTTCTGGTGCCCTGCGGGTCCACGGGCGAAGCCGCGACCATGACCGCGGCCGAGCATCGCCGCGTGGTGGAGATCGTGGCGGAGCAGGCGGCGGCGCGCGTGCCGATCGTGGCGGGCGCCGGCTCGAACGATACGGCGAAGGCCATCGCGTTCTCGCGCGAGATGGCGGCGGCGGGCGCCACGCATCTGCTCCACGTGTCGCCGATGTACAACAAGCCGCCGCAGCGTGGCATCGTGGCGCACTTCCGCGCCATCGCCGATGCCGTGTCGCTGCCCATCGTGGTCTACAACGTGCCCGGGCGTACGGGCAGCAACATCGAGGCGCGCACCACGCTCGCGCTCGCCCAGGTTCCTGGCATCGTGGCGGTGAAGGAGGCGTCTGGCAATCTGTCGCAGATCACGGAGATTATCCGCGAGCGTCCTGAGGCGTTTGCCGTGCTCAGTGGGGACGACGCGATGACGCTTGCCGTGATGGCGGCGGGCGGGGACGGGATCATTTCCGTTGTCTCCAACGCCACGCCGCGGCTCATGGCACAGCTCACCGAGCGGTGTGCGGCCGGCGACCTGAGCGCGGCGCGGGCGCTGCACCTGCAGCTCGTGCCCTGGATGACCGCCGCCTTCTGCGAGTCCAATCCCATTCCGGTCAAGGCCGCCCTCGCCATGATGCAGCGGATGCAGAACGTGCTCCGCCTGCCGCTCGTCCCCATGCTGGCCGAACACGAGCCGCGTGTGCGCGAGGCGCTGCGCGTGGCCGGGGCGTTGGCGTGACGGGCGACGCGAGCGCGCTGCGCGATCGCATCGAGGCGCTGTCGGCGCTGCCCGGCGCGGCAGCCGCTCCGGACGACCTCCGCGCAACGCTCGACGCGCTGCTCTCCGCGCTCGAGCACGGGACGATCCGCGCCGCCCAGCGCACGGCAGCCGGGGTATGGCGCGCCGTGCCGTGGGTGAAGCAGGGCATCCTGCTCGCCTTCCGCGCCGGGGCAATACGTGAGATGTCGCCGCGCGACGGTCCGTTTCGGTTTTTCGACAAGGACACGCTCCCGGTGCGTCCGCTCACGCTGGCCGACGGCGTGCGGATCGTGCCGGGAGGATCCACCATTCGTCGCGGCGCGTTCGTCGCGCGGGGCGTGGTGTGCATGCCGCCCATGTATGTGAACGTGGGCGCCTATGTGGGCGCGGCCACGATGGTCGACTCGCACGCGCTCGTGGGCTCGTGCGCGCAGATCGGGGAGCGCGTGCATTTGAGCGCCGCCGTACAGGTGGGCGGCGTGCTCGAGCCGATCAACGCCACGCCCGTGGTGATCGAAGACGACGTGTTCGTCGGCGGCAACTGCGGCATCTACGAGGGTACGACCGTTCGCGCACGCGCGGTGCTGGCGCCCGGCGTGCTTCTCACACGCGGCACGCCCGTCTATGACCTGGTGCACGAGACCGTGCATCGCGCCACGAGCGACGCGCCGCTCGAGATTCCGTCGGGCGCCGTGGTGGTGCCCGGCGCGCGTGCGGTGCAGTCGGCGTGGGGGCGCGAGCATGGGCTCTCCCTCTACGCGGCGGTCATCGTGAAGTACCGTGATCCAGGCACCGACGCCGCCACCACGCTGGAGCAATGGCTTCGCTAGCGCGTCCGCTCAGCGTGGGTGGCACGGTGCGGGTCCCCGGCGACAAGTCCATCTCGCACCGCGCGCTGTTGTTGGCCGCGCTCGCCACGGGGCGTTCGCGCGTGCGCGCGCTATTGCCGTCGCGGGACGTGCAGTCCACGGCGAGCGTGCTCCGCGCGTACGGCGTCCGCGTCCCCCCCGTGGCGCACGAGATGCTGGTCGAGGGGCGCGGTCCCGCCGGTTTCTGCGCGCCCACCGCGGAGCTGGACTGCGGCAACAGCGGCACGACGGTGCGTCTCACCGCCGGGATCGCCGCCGCCATCGCGCACACCAGCCCGTTCGTGGGGGACGCCAGTCTGAGCCGTCGGCCCATGGAGCGCGTCGCGCGGCCGCTCCGCGCCATGGGCGCCGCGGTCGAGCTCACCGAACGTGCCGCCGCGTCGGCCGGCGAATCGGCCGGCGCATCGGCCGGCGGCGGCACGCTCCCCATGACGGTCCGCGGTGGCTCGCTCCGCTCGGTCGAGTGGGAAACGGAGGTAGCGAGCGCGCAGGTGAAGAGCGCGGTGCTGCTTGCCGGCGCCGCGGCCGGCGTGCCCGTGATCGTGCGCGAGCCCATCCGCACGCGCGATCACACGGAGCACATGCTCTCCGCCATGGGTGCCCGCATCGAGGCGATCGACACTACCGTGGCACTGCACGCGGTGGAGAGGCTCGCCCCGCTGGACATCACCGTGCCGGGCGACCCGTCGTCGGCGGCTTTCTTCATCGCGCTCGCACTGCTGGCCGACGCGGGGGACCTCACCATTCCCAATGTGTGCCTCAACGTCACGCGCACAGGGTTCCTCCGGGCCGCGCGCCGGATGGGCGCAAGGATCGAAGTCGCCATGGGGTCGCCGCAGGGCGGAGAGCCGGTGGGCACCGTGCGAGCGTACGCGTCGCCGCTCCGCGCGATCTCGGTGGGCGCGCGCGACGTGCCCGCCATGATCGACGAATTGCCCCTCCTCGCCTGCCTTGGCGCGCGTGCGCACGGGACCACCGTCATTACCGGCGCGGACGAGCTACGCGTAAAGGAAAGCGATCGCATTGCCACCGTGGTGGCCAATTTGCGCGCCATCGGCGTGGAGGCGGAGGAGCGCGCCGACGGCCTGGAAGTCGAGGGCACGGAGCGCCCCCTCGCGGGATCTGTCCGCACGCGAGGCGATCATCGCATCGCGATGGCGTTCGGCGTGTTATCTCGTGCCACCGGAGGCGCCGTCGAGGTTGACGATCCCTCCTGCGCAGACGTGTCATTCCCCGGCTTCTGGTCCACGCTTCGCCACGTGACGCGCGGGGACCGGCGGTGACCGCCAACCGCCCTTCCGGCGGCGGGGATAGAGCAGGCGACCGTCTGGTGGTGGCGATCGATGGCCCTGCCGCGTCGGGCAAGTCGTCCACGGCGCGCTGGGTCGCCGCACGGTTGCGAGTGGTGCACATCGACTCCGGCTCACTCTATCGGGCGGCCACCGCGGCGGCGCTGGCCACGGATGCGGAGCCTTCCTGGCGTGAGGCCGACGTGCTCCAGGCGGCTCGCCAGGTGGAGCTTCGGCCCGAGGGGAACGCCATGGTCCCGTTCCTGGGCGGCCGCAGCATGGAGAAGGACATCCGCGGCGCGGCCGTCACGCAGTACGTCTCGCGCGTAGCCCAGATGCCGCACGTGCGCACTTGGGTGAACGACGCGGTGCGGCGCGCCGCGGCCGGACGCAGTGCCGTAGTAGACGGCCGCGACATTGGGACGGTGGTTTTCCCCGAGGCCCAGCTCAAGATCTTTCTGGTGGCGGACCCGTGGGAGCGGGCGCGACGCCGGCTTATCCAGCGCCAGGGGCATGCTCCGTCCGACGAGCAGATCGCCGCCGAAACGGAACGACTGGTGCGGAGGGATGCGTTGGATGCGACGCAGACGGTTCAGGCCAAGGACGCGATCCTGATCGACACCACCTATCTGACGCAGGACGAGCAGGTGGAGCGGATCGTGGCACTTGCGCGCGCGGCGTGTTGACCCAAGGTACCGTCAGCCATATATTTAAAGGCTTATCGTTCGCGTCCGGTCGAGCCCACATGACTGGGGCCCGCCCTGGCGCGCGCTGTTCTCATCACCCAAGCCTCGGTGCGGCGAGCCGATCCCTACCGCACATCAGGAGACGCCTTCTGGCCATGTCAGAGCTTCAGACCACCGACCCCACTACCGCCGTGACGGCGGACGAAAAGCGCGCCGCTCAGCGCAACCAGCTCCGCCCCACCCGCCGCGATGACCGGTGGGACGAGGAGGACTACTCCCCCGAGGAGTTCGAGCGGATGATGGAGATGTACAACGGCACACTCGCCTCCATCGAAGAAGGGGAGATCGTCAAGAGTACGGTGCTGGATATCCGCGACAACGTCGTGGTCCTGGACATCGGCTTCAAGTCCGAGGGCACCGTGCCGCTGGAGGAGTTCAAGGACCATCCTGAGCTCAAACCCGGCGACGAGGTGGAGGTCCTGCTCGAGCATCTCGAGGACGCCGAGGGCTCCGTCGTCCTCTCCAAGAAGAAGGCCGACTTCATGCGCGTGTGGGAGCGCATCCGGGTGGCCTACGAGAGCGACGAGCCGGTGGAGGGCACGCTGGTCAAGAAGATCAAAGGTGGCGTGGTGGTGGACCTCATGGGGGTCGACGCCTTCCTGCCGGGATCGCAGATCGCGCTGCGGCGCGTCCCCAATATCGACGAGCTCCTGGGCGATAAGTACGAGTTCAAGATCATCAAGCTCAACAAGCGCCGCCGGAACATCGTCGTCTCGCGCCGCGTGATCCTCGAGACCGAACGCGCCGGCAAGCGCGAGAAGCTCATGAAGGAGCTGGCCAAGGACCAGGTCCGCAAGGGCGTGGTCAAGAATATCACCGACTTCGGGGCGTTCATCGACCTGGGCGGTGTGGACGGCCTGCTCCACATCACCGACATGTCGTGGGGGCGCATCTCTCACCCCAGCGAGCTGGTGCACATCGGCGAGGAGCTCGAGGTCAAGGTTCTCGACATCGACTGGGAGCGCGAGCGCATCTCGCTCGGCCTCAAGCAGCTGCAGGCGTATCCGTGGAAGGACGTCGCCGACAAGTACCCGGTCGGCACGCGCGTCCACGGAAAGGTGGTCTCCATCACCAACTATGGCGCCTTCATCGAGCTGGAGCCCGGGATCGAGGGGCTGGTGCACATCAGCGAGATGAGCTGGACGCGCAACGTGCGGCACCCGTCCAAACTGGTCTCCATTGGCGAGGTGATCGAGGCCGTGGTGCTCAAGGTCGATCCGTCGGAAGAAAAGATCTCCCTCGGCATGAAGCAGACGGAGCAGGATCCGTGGGTCGTGCTCCCCTACAAGTACCCGGTCGGCACGCGGCTGTCGGGCAAGGTGCGGAATCTCACGTCGTTCGGCGCCTTCGTGGAAATCGAGCCGGGAATCGACGGGCTCATTCACATCTCGGACATGTCCTGGACCAAGCGGATCCAGCACCCGTCGGAGGTGGTGAAGAAGGGTGACACGGTGGATGTCGTCATCCTGAACATCGACGCGGAGAGCAAACGCATCTCGCTGGGCCTCAAGCAGGCCACCGAGGATCCCTGGCTGCGCATCGGGGAAACCTATCCCGTGGGCACCGAGCTCTCGGGGAGCGTGGTACGGCTCATGGACAAGGGCGTGGTCGTCGACATTGGCAACGACATCGAGGGCTTCGTTCCGGTGAGCCACCTCAACGCCGGCTCACCGGTGGAGGAGCCGGGGGACCTGGCGTTCGAGGGGATGCTGCTCGACATGCGCATTCTGGAGGTCGACCCCATCCACCGTCGCATCGTGCTGACCGTCACGCACATCCCCGAGGAGCAGCCTCCGCGCCCGGAGACCACCGCGGCCGCGGCCGACGAGGCCATTCCCACGGCCGAGGACGAGATGCTGGACGACGAGCCCATCGAGGGGCCGGCGGCCACCGGCGGGGCCAGCCCCGCCGCGGCAGGGGAAGGGAGCGTCCCGGAGCCGTCGCCGGAGCCGTCGCCGGAGCCGTCGCCGGAGCCGTCGCCGGAGCCGTCGCCGGAGCCGTCGCCGGAGCCGGCAGCGGAGCCACCGCTGGAGCGGGCGCATGCCGAGCAATCCGAAGAGCCGGCGGGCGCAGAGGAGTCCAACGCCGCCGCCGCGTCCGAGAGCGACGAGCCGGGCCGGGAGTAGGGCGGCGGAAGCGGTTACAGCGGCTGTGTGCCGATGCCGTCTGGCGGGGCCTCCGGTGGGGGCCCCGCTTTCACATCGCCGTCTGCACCGTTGCGGCGGCCAAGGAGCCAGCGCACGGCAAGGACCACCAGCACGATGGGAAGCGCGAGCTTGAGCAGGAGCACGCCCAGCGTGACGACGGCCACGATACTCGCCAGCACGACACCCATGAGCCCCGCCACGAGCAACACCGGGAGCCCCACGACGGCCAGCAGCAGCGCCATCGGCACGCCCACCACCGCGAGCGCGAACAGGAAAGGCAGCCCCACGCCCTTGAGCAGCAGGGTGAGCGGAAGCGCGAGTGCCATGAGGATGCCCCACAGGCCTCCGACCGTCCGCTTGAGAAACCAACCGGCGAGCACCGCCTTGAGCGCCGTCAACATGTGTCTTCCTCCACCGGAGACAGTGCGTGCATTCGGGACGTCGAGTGCGCGTTGGTCTTGCAAGCCTGCGCCATCGGCAGGCGCGCTGCGCGCTGCTCGAGTCCGTACTCTCCCTACGTGCTCATCCTGGGCAGGTTTCGCGGCCGACCGCAGGAGCGCGCCGCAGCGGCCACGTCTGGATACCACCGCCCGCGAGGCGTAGCTTACCGGCGCGATGACCATGCGTGAGAAACTCGAGCTCCTCGAGCGCCGGCGCGCCGAGTCCGAGCTCGGCGGCGGGGAACGGCGCCTTGCGGCGCAACACCAGAAGGGCAAGCTCTCGGCACGTGAACGATTGGACGTGCTGCTCGACGAAGGGAGCTTCGTGGAGACCGACCGCTTCGTGACGCACCGGAGCGTCGACTTCGGTCTCGAGGAGCAGCGCATCTACGGCGACGGCGTGGTGACCGGCCACGGGCGTATCGACGGGCGGCTGGTCTACGTCTTCTCGCAGGACTTTACCGTGTTTGGCGGCTCGCTCTCCGAGACGCACGCGGAGAAGATCTGCAAGATCATGGATCTCGCCGTGCGGAACGGCGCCCCCGTGATCGGGCTCAACGATTCGGGCGGCGCGCGCATTCAGGAAGGGGTCGTCTCGCTGGGCGGCTACGCGGACATCTTTCTCCGCAACACGCTCGCCTCCGGCGTGGTGCCGCAGATCTCGGCAGTGCTCGGCCCATGCGCCGGCGGTGCCGTGTACTCGCCCGCGATCACGGATTTCATCTACATGGTGCGCGGGACGTCGTACATGTTCGTCACCGGGCCCAACGTGGTGAAGACGGTGACGCACGAGGACGTCACGATGGAAGAGTTGGGCGGCGCGGACACACACGCGAGCACGTCGGGCGTGGCGCACTTCAGTTGCGCGTCGGAGCTGGCGTGCCTCGAGGCCATCCGCCAGCTCTTTCGCTACATCCCGTCCAACAATCTGGGGGACCCGCCCCGCGGCCCCGCCACCGATCCGCCCGACCGGCGCGATGAGGCCCTGCTCGACGTCGTTCCCGACAACCCCAACAAGCCGTACGACATGCACGACGTGCTGCGCCGCGTGGTGGACGACGGCGACTTCTACGACGTGCACCGCGAGTACGCGCAGAACATCATCTGCGGCTTCGCCCACCTGGGCGGCATGAGCGTGGGCATCGTGGCCAATCAGCCGGCCGTGCTCGCCGGGGTGCTCGACATCGACGCCTCGCTCAAGGGTGCGCGCTTCATTCGCTTCTGCGATGCGTTCAACATTCCCATCGTGACGTTCGAGGACGTACCGGGTTTTCTTCCCGGCGTCACGCAGGAGCACTCCGGTATCATCAAGCACGGCGCCAAGCTGCTCTACGCGTACTGCGAGGCCACCGTGCCCAAGCTCACCGTGATCACGCGCAAGGCGTACGGCGGTGCCTACGACGTGATGAGCTCCAAGCACATCCGCGGCGACTTCAACGTGGCGTGGCCCACGGCCGAGATCGCCGTGATGGGTCCCAAGGGGGCGGTGGAGATCCTCTTCCGCAAGGAGATCACGGAGAGCGACGATCCGCAGGCGGCCACCGACGCCAAGATCGAGGAGTATCGCGAGAAATTCGCGCACCCCTACATCGCGGCCGGTCGCGGGTACGTGGACGACATCATCGACCCGCGCGACACACGGCCCCGTCTCATCGACGCACTCGAGACGCTCACGTCCAAGCGGCTCACCAATCCGCCCAAGAAGCACGGGAACATTCCGCTGTGACGGAGGGACAGCTCTCGCTCCTGCCGCCGGCCGCGTATGCCAACCAGCAGCTCTTCTCGAGCTGGTACCTGGAAACGAGGTTGCGGGAAGATCCACAGTGGAGCGGAGTGGCGGAGGAGGCGGAACGGGTGCGGCGCGGGCTGCGAGCGCAACTGGACGCTGAGCGCGCTGCGTTGCATGCAGCGAACGAGTCACAGACCGAGCAGCGATGGATCCGCCCCGTGTTGGACGCGCTCGGGTGGGGATATGAAGTCCAGCCACGCAAGCGGAGCCAGGGCTCGGAACACGTGCCGGACTACGCGCTGTTCGCGACGGCGGCAGATGCTCGCACTGCGGCGTCCGACCGCGACGTCAACCTCCTGTTCAAGCGAGCAATTGGCGTACTCGAGGCCAAACGCTGGGAACGTGACCTCGACGCAGGCGGCGGAGCTGGCGATACGAAGGTCCCGTCTGGCCAGATCGTCAACTATCTCGTCCGGACGCAGACGCGCTGGGGCATTCTCACCAACGGCACCGAGTGGCGGCTGTACTATCGGGATGCCGACTTCGCCGACTCCGTCTACTTTGGAGTCTCGCTCCCCGCATTGTTGGCTGACGAGCCGGTCTCGTTGGGCGCGTCGAACGAACGCATCTCCGCGGCGGAGGCCTTCCGCTACTTCTACCTGTTGTTCAGACCGAATGCGTTCGATCGGGCCGCCGTGCCCGAGGCGCGCTGCTGGCTGGATGTGGTTCGCCGCGCGTCCGAGCGCTACGCGCGTGGGGTGGAAGATGAGCTGAGGCCTCGCGCGTATCGTGCGGTCACGGCACTCGTCCGGGGATTCGCCAGAGCGTCTGGCGCTGCGTCGCGCGACGTGGCTGCGGATGCGGTCCGCTCACGAGACCTACTCGACGACGCGCTCACCGTGCTCTTCCGGCTGCTCTTCATCCTGTACGCCGAGGCACGTGAGCTGCTTCCCATCCGGCACGAGGGCTATCGCAGGCAGAGTCTCCTCGCGCTGCGCGAACGCGCGGCCAAAGACCGTGACGGTCACCAGCAACTCTTTCCTGCGGGACGCAATTACTGGAACGACCTTCGCGACCTGTTTCGCATCATCAATGGTGCGCCGGAGTGGCGGTTGGACGGCATTCCGGTCTACGACGGCGGCCTCTTCGACCCGGCAAAGCATCCTCGCCTGGATGCGGCGTACGTCAGCGATCCGCAGCTTGCCGAGGCCATCGATCTGCTCTCCCGCGCCGAGGACCCGGAGGACGGGCGGCTGCACTTCGTGGACTACACGCCGCTCAATGTGCGCCACCTCGGCTCCATCTACGAGGGGCTGCTCGAGTACGTCGTCGCACACGCGGAGAAAGAACTTCCGGTGCTGCGGGAGCATGGGCGGGTGGTGCGCGACGCCGTTCGCGTGGGCGACCTGTACCTGGCAACGGACCGCGGCGAACGGCACGAGAGCGGATCCTACTACACGCCAGACTACGTAGTCCAGTACATCGTGGAAGGCACCCTACGCCCACTCGTAGACGGGCGAACGTTGGAGGAGATCCTCGAGTTGCGCGTGCTCGACCCCGCCATGGGCAGTGGGCACTTCCTGGTGGCGGCCACGGCGTACCTCGCGCGCGCAGCAGTCACCGCTGCCGACGCGTCATCCGACCGCGCGAGCGGCGCGATTGTGCACCCGCGACTGTCCCTCGGCGAGGGAGCGGAGCCCACGCCAGATCACCTGCGACGGCTGGTGGTGGAGCGATGCATTTTTGGCGTGGACCGCAACCCACGTGCAGTGGAGCTGGCCAAGCTCTCGCTCTGGCTCGCGACCGTACAGCGCGGCAAGGCGCTCAATTTCCTGGACCACCACCTCAAGTGTGGAGATTCGCTGCTGGGCGCGCGGGTGGGCGAGCTGGCGAGCGCGCCGAGGAAGAAGGGAAGCGGAAAGGACTCGCGACAGGAAGCGCGGGGTCAGTACAACGTGTTCGATACGGCATATCGTGTGGCGCTCAGTCGTTCGGTGGGCTCGCTGCAGGTTCTCGAGCTCCTGCCGTCGGATACGGCCGAGGATATCGCGCTCAAGGATCGGATCTTCCGCGAAGCCGACGCGTTGCTGGATCGCTTTCGCGACGTGGGCGATCTCTGGATGAGCGCCTGGTTCGGCAATACGGTCACGGAGCAGCAGTACACCGCCGCGTTGGATGCCTTGCGCGCGAGCGACGACGACTGGCGGCGACTGCGCGACGAGCCGTGGTTCGCCGCGGCCAGGGAGACGCGGGCGACCGTGGGGCCATTCTTCCACTGGGACGTGGAGTTCGGCGAAGCGTTCTATACCGACAAGGGCGAGCTACGCGACAACTCCGGATTCGACGCGGTGGTGGGGAATCCGCCTTACGTGCGCATGGAAGCGTTCCGTAACATCAAGGACTTCCTGCGGCACCGGTACCGCACGTACGAGACGCGTGCCGATCTGTACGTGTACTTCATGGAGCGCTCGCTGGAGCTGCTGCGCGATGGTGGCGAGTACGGGGTCATTCTCTCGAACAAGTTCCTCCGGGCCAACTACGGCAAGCCGGTGCGGAAGTTGTTTGCGAGCGAAACAGCAATACGGGAGATCGTCGATCTGGGGGGGCTGCCGATCTTTCCGGGAGCAACGGTGCGGGCGGCCATCCTGCTGGCGCGGCATGGTCGCGAGAGCGTAACGCCGACGCGCTGGGCGGAGATGACGCGCCTAGAACCGGCTTCGTTCCAATCGGATGTGCAAGCAGCGTTCGTCGAACTCGGCGAAGGGGCGGTCGGTGGGGAAGAATGGATGCTGGTTTCCCCGCAAGTGGGTGCTATGCTGGAGAGACTCAGCGCCGCAACTGTGCCGTTGGGGCAGACGGTTGACGGTCAGATATGTTGGGGCGTGAAGACAGGGTACAACGAGGCGTTTTTTCTGGACGCGGCGACGCGCGGTCAGCTCATCACAGCTGACCCACGGAGCGCCGAGCTCATCCGGCCGCTGGTGGTCGGTGAAGACGTGCGGCGGTATCATCTGGCAAGCCGTGCCCGCTACTTGCTGTACATCCCGCACGGATGTGACATCAGTCGCTACCCGGCCGTGCTCGCTCACCTGGAGCAGCACCGTGCACGGCTCGAAGCACGGGCGACGATCGGAAGTCACAAGTGGTACGAGTTGCAGCAACCGCAGGAGGCGTACTCGGCTGGGTTCGAATCAGACAAGATCATCTACCCGGACATAGCACGAGGCGTGCGCTTCTGTCTTGCGGCTGGGCCGCTGTATCCCACAAATACGTGCTTCTTCATCCCACGCGGCGACTTCTTCCTATTGTCAGTTGTAAACAGCAGGGTCGTGGAATTCGTGCTGTCGCTCACATCGTCTGAGCTGGAGGGCCCCCGCAGCTCCTATCTCCGGTTCTTCACCCAGTACATGGAGCGCCTCCCCGTCCCCCGCATCACAGAATCCACCGCTCCTCGCGCACGAACCGACCTCACCCACTGGCTCACTGGTCTCTACGCCGATGGCCTGCGTGCAGCGGGAATCGACCCCGACATTCCCGATGCCGTGCGTGCGCTCGGCCCCGTCGTGGCCGCGCTGCCGGGCGTCTCGCGCGTGAGCCTCGTCGGCTCATGGGCGCGGGGAACCGCGCGCGACGACAGTGATGTCGATCTGCTGGTGGTTCGCGATACTTCCGGAAGCCATGGCGCACGCCGCCTCGACGTTCTCCGTCACCTGGGCGCCACGCCGTGGCCGGTCGATCCTATCGTCGTCACCCCGGGCGAGCTGTCGGCCGCGCAAGCGGGCTCGTTCCTCTCTCAGCTCCGCCGCAACGAGGTCGTGCTCGATGCCCCCCCGTGATCGCGACGACTGGCTTCGTCTCGCGCGCATGGGCCTGGAGACCGCGCGCTGGGCCGCGGGCGAGGGAGAAAAACCCGAAGTCGCTCTGTTCCACAGCCAACAATGCGCCGAAAAGGCGCTCAAGAGTGTCATCGTTGCCGGCGCCGCTACGCCTCCGCGTACTCACGAGCTGTCGGCGCTGCTCGCCATCGCGTCCGCGTCCCGTCCTGTGCTCACGGCTCGCGCGGACGACGCGCTCCTGCTCACCGCCTACGGTGTTGCCGCGCGCTATCCGCACGTTGGCGACCCGTACACCGCGGCCGAGGTCGAGGCTGCGCTGCAGGCTGCCGAGCGCGTCCTGATGGCGGTGCAGGATTCGACTTCATGATCCGCGTGGCTGACTCTCCTTTCGCTGAGCTGCTCGACGCCGTGGACGCTCTCCTCGCCGCTCGATTGCCGGACGGCGCGCGCGCCCACACCGATGTCGTGGCGGATCTGCTCGGTACCCTCGCCAGGGAAATGACGTCGCTCCACGAACGCCGGCAGACGGAGGTACGTGACTTTCTGCAATGGATCGAGCAGGAAATGCAGTGCCACATCGACGATCTCGCCGGGAAGACCACACTCCTGGAGTATTGGAGCGCCGAGAACCCGGCGGCCGCCGTGCTGAACGTACTGGAGAGGAATCATCCGCGTCACGTGCCCGTGAGTGTCAAGCGGCCGCGCGCCTATGGCGCGAACAATGCCGCTCGCAGCCGTGTTACTGACGCCGTGGCGCGCAGCATGGAGGTGCTCGCGCCCATCCTCACGCGGCTCGCGCTCACCGATGGGCTCATCGATGAATTGGTCTATCGGATGTACGCGTTGAGCGACGCGGAGATCGCTCTGGTGGAAGGGTCGTCACCGGCAGTCGGTGGTGAGGCGAGCAATGTCGCCGCGCAACTGACCGCCGTCACCGAACGTCCATCGGGCGACGACCCCTGATGTTCTCCACCATCCTCATCGCCAACCGTGGCGAGATCGCGCTGCGGATCATCCGCGCCTGCCGGGAGCTGAACGTGCGCGCGGTGGCCGTCTACAGCGAGGCCGACGCCGCTGCCCCGCACGTGCGCGAGGCCGATGCCGCCGTATGCATCGGAGCGCCGCCGTCCGCCGAGAGCTACCTGCGCGGTGACCGGATCATCGACGCGGCGCGCGCCATGGGCGCCGAGGCGATTCACCCGGGGTACGGCTTCCTCTCCGAGCGCGAGCCGTTCGCGCGCGCGGTGCGCGAGGCGGGGCTCGTTTTCATCGGACCGTCGCCCGAGGCGATCGCCGCGATGGGGAGCAAGACGGCCGCGCGCCAGCTCGCCATCGCGGCCGGTGTGCCGGTGGTCCCGGGCACCACGGAGGCGGTCCGCGACGCCGCGGATGCGCGCGCCATCGCCAACGAGTTCGGCTTTCCCGTGCTGCTCAAGGCGGCGGCCGGCGGCGGGGGGAAGGGGATGCGTGTGGTGCGTGCGGAGGGCGAGCTGTCGTCGTCGCTCGATGCCGCGCGGCGGGAAGCGCGGAACGCGTTCGGCGACGACGCGGTGTACGTCGAGAAGTACATCGAGGGACCGCGGCATGTCGAGATCCAGGTGCTGGGCGACCACCATGGCACCATGCTCTCGCTGGGCGAGCGGGAATGCTCGGTGCAGCGGCGGCACCAGAAGATGATCGAGGAGGCGCCGAGTGTGGCGGTTACGCCGGCACTGCGGCGCGAGATGGGCGAGGCGGCGGTCCGCGCGGCGCAAGCGGCGGGGTACGTGAACGCCGGCACGTGCGAGTACCTGCTGGACCGCGACGGCCGGTTCTATTTTCTCGAGATGAACACCCGGCTGCAGGTGGAGCATCCGGTCACCGAGCTAGTGACCGGCATCGACATCGTGCAGTGGCAGATCCGCATCGCCGCCGGCGAACGGCTCCCGTTTCGGCAGGAGGACATCGTGCCGCGCGGGTGGGCCATCGAGTGTCGCATCACCAGCGAGGATCCGCTCGAGAACTTCCTGCCGTCCACCGGGACGATCACCTACCTCCGCCTCCCGAGCGGTCCCGGTGTGCGATGGGACGGCGGCGTGGGGATCGGCAGCGAGGTGGGGCTGTTCTACGACCCCATGTTGGCCAAGCTCATCGTGTGGGCGCCCACGCGCGAGGGAGCCGTCGAGCGGATGCATCGCGCGCTGCTGGAGCTCACGATCGACGGCATCGACACGTCGCGCGACTTTCACCTGCGCGTCATGGAAGACGCCGAGTTCCGCCGCGGCGACATCGACATCCAGTGGCTGGAGCGCCGGCTGAAGGAGCTGACACACGTGTCACCGCCGGTGGACGCGGTGCGCGTGGCGGCGATCGCGGCGGCGCTGTTGGCCGAGCGCGAGCGGAGCGGACGACCCGCCGCCGCGGAGCGGGGAACCGCTTCGCTTCCCGCGGAGGAAGCGGGTGGTTCGCCCGATGGCGGCGCCCACACCGACACGTGGCGCCGGGCGGCGCGCGTGGAGGGCGTGCGTTCGTGACTCAGGCGCCGGGGGAGGCGATACTCCGGATCGACTCCATCGCCGCGGGCGGCGACGGGGTGGCGCGACACGACGGGCTGGTGGTGTTCGTTCCGCGGAGTGCGCCCGGCGACGTCGCGCGCGTGCGCGTGCAGTCGCGCGGGCGATTCGCGCGCGGCGACATGGTGGAACTCCTCGAGCCGGGCCCGGGCCGCGTGGAGCCGCCCTGTCCGCACTACGGCGACGACCGGTGCGGTGGATGTCAGTTGCAGCACCTCGGCCCGGATGATCAGCGCGCGGCCAAGGCACGCATCATCTCCGACGCCCTGGAGCGGATCGGGCGCCGGCGGGTGGTACCGCCGCCGGTGCACCCGGCCCCGCGTGCATGGCGCTATCGGCGAAAGCTCACGTTCGCCATGCGACGCGAACGCGACGGAGCATGGATGGCCGGACTGCATCCGTACAATGCACCGGACCGTGTGTTCGACGTGCGCGACTGTCCCATCACGAGCGACGACGTGCTGGCCGTATGGACCGAGGTGCGCCGGCATGCCGATCTGCTTCCGCGCGCGCGCGCGCTGCGCGCGAGCGTTCGTATGGTGGACCAGCCGGCCACGGCACACCCGGCGGAGGGCGTGGTGGATGGGAGCGCGAGCACGCCATGCGCGGCGTTCGTGGTGGCGGGGGGACGCGCGTGGCCCGAGAGCGAGCGGTTCTTCACGCGGATGCCGATGCTCACCGCGCTCTGGTGGGCGCCCGAGGGCCAACCGCGGCGCCAGCTCCACGCGCGGGGGAGTGCGCCGCCCGGCGCATCGTTCGCACAGGTGAATCCGCCCGTGGCGGCCGCGTTGCGCGCGCAGGTGCTGGCTGTCGTGCGCCCGTTCGCGCCGGCGACGGTGGTGGACGCCTACGCCGGACTCGGCGACCTGGCCGCGCAGTTCGGCGCTCAGGGCGTCGTCGTGACCGCCATCGAGGCGGACGAGGACGCGGCGGCATGGTGCGGACGTCGTCTCGCGCCGCCGTCGCGCAGCATCGCGGGCCGAGTGGAAGCGCATCTGGCGGATGTGCTCCCGGCCGACGTGGTGGTCCTCAACCCTCCGCGCACCGGTGTGGATGCGAGCGTCACGCGCGTGTTGGAAGAGGTCGTTACGCCCCCTCGAGCCGTCGTCTACGTGAGTTGCAATCCGGCCACCCTGGCGCGCGACCTCGCGCGGATGCCGCGCTACGACGTGGCGATGGTGCATGCGTTCGACATGTTCCCGCAGACGTCGCACGTGGAGACGGTCTGCCTCCTCGTGCCCAGCGGAGCGTCCCGATGAAGTACGTCGTCGCCGTGGGTGACGTGCGCGTGATGGTGGAATTGGGCACCAATGGCGTGCGCGTGGATGAACGTGCCGCGTCCGCCGTGTTACGAGACGTGCCGGGCACGCCGGTGCGTCTGTTGGAAGTCGACGGGGCTGTGCACCGCCTCGTGGTCCGTCGCGGCAGCACGCGTGGCCGCTACCGCATCTGGATGGACGGCTGCACGTACGACGTGGAGGCGCTGGACGAGCGCACGCGCGCCATTCGCGACATGTCGGACGCAACGCGCGGCGACACCGGCCCGGCTCCGCTCGTGGCGCCCATGCCCGGGCTCGTCGTTCGCGTGGAGGTGGAAGTGGGCGCCGAGGTGAACGCCGGCGATCCGCTGGTGGTCATGGAGGCGATGAAGATGGAGAACGAACTCCGCGCGCCGGCGTCCGGACGCGTAGTGGCCGTACGTGCGGAACCGGGCGTGGCGGTGGACAAGGGCGCGGTGCTGGTGGAGCTGGAGTAGGGAAGGGTTACCTCTTCGGATCCAACAGCACCCGCCCCGACGCCACCTCGCCCGCCAGCGTCGAGAGCCCCCAACGGCCGCCGTCGCCTTCGATGGGGAGCAGGATTTCCAGGTTGTTGTCGGCCACGCCCGGATTGAGGTCGATCCGCACCTTGTCTCCCTGAATGCGCCACGCGGCCCGCGTGGAGTCGCCGACGCCGGTACGCAGCGCGCCGGGGATGGCGCCCACCCAGGTGGCGCGACCGGTGGCGTCGGGGCAGGGGGAGCGGAAGGGGGAGGGCTGCTCGACGTCGGACAGGAGCGTGAGGGTGAGGGCGATGCGGCGGCCGCGCAGCTCTTGCACGTTGAGTCCGCCAGGCGGCGCTACGGAGTCCACCACCAGCACCACGTGCTGCACCACGCTCTCGTCGGAGCACAGACTGGAGAGGGAGCTCGTGTGCGGGACGGCGCATGCGGCGAGAGCGGCGAGCGCCAGCGCTCCGAGCGGGCCCCCAGCCGACCCCCATCCGCGGCCTGCGCGGCGCCGTGCGCGCCGACAGGCGCGATGCGCGGCGAGATGAGGAGCGCGATGCGTCGCGGGATGCGTCGCGTGCCCGGAGTGGGCGCGCGCGTGGGGCCACCCTTTGTCCGTTGACATGCCATAACTCCTTGCGTAGCTTACAAGTCTGTCAAAAAAGCCGGACCACGAGCGGGGACGCAGGGCGTGTCCGCGCCACCGGCGTGCCGGCCTATACAGATCGCACCCTACATGAAGACCTATTCGGCCACTCCCGCGGATATCTCGCCCCGTTGGTTCGTCGTCGACGCCGAGGGACAAGTCCTCGGACGACTCGCCAGTGAGGTCGCGCGCATCATCCGCGGTAAACACAAGCCCATGTTCACGCCACACATGGACACGGGCGACAACGTGATCGTCATCAACGCCTCCAAGGTCCGCGTCACCGGACGCAAGGCCGAGCAGAAGCGCTATTTCCGTCACACCGGCTACATGGGACACGAGCGGTTCACGTCCTTCGCCACGATGATGGAGCGCTATCCGGAGCGCGTGATCGAGAAGGCGGTCCACGGTATGCTCCCCAAGAACGCCCTGGGCCGGCAAAAGCTGCGCCTCAAGTTGCGCGTCTACGCCGGGGCGGATCATCCGCACGTGGCGCAGCAGCCAACCCCCTTCACCCTGAAGAACGAGACGCGATGATGGCGGACGGGTCCGTCGTGCACACCATTGGACGGCGCAAGGAGAGCGTGTGCCGGTTCTATGTCAAAGCCGGCTCCGGCAAGTGGGATGTCAACGGGCGCACGCTCGGCGACTACTTCCCACGCGCTGCGCTCGTCTCCGCCATCCAGCAGCCGTTCGCCGCCACCGACACGCTCGGCCGCTACGACGTGAAGGTGCACGTGGAAGGAGGCGGGATGAGCGGGCAGGCAGGAGCACTGCGGCTCGCCGCAGCGCGCGCCCTCGTCAAGATGGATGACGCGCATCGCGCCAAGCTGCGCGGGCTGGGACTCCTCACGCGCGACGCACGCGAGGTCGAACGCAAGAAGCCCGGCCGCCCCAAGGCACGCAAGCGGTTCCAGTTCTCCAAGCGGTAGCCCCAGATGACCCATCCTCAAATGCAGCCGCAGCTCGAGCAGCTTCTCGAAGCGGGCGTCCACTTTGGCCACCAGACCCGCCGGTGGAACCCAAAGATGCGGCGCTTCATCTTCGCCGAGCGGAACGGCATCCACATCATCGATCTCCAGAAGACGCTGCGGCAACTGGAGCTCGCGCAGAAGCTGGTGCACGACGTGGTGACGCGCGGCGACAACGTGCTCTTCGTCTGCACCAAGCGGCAGCTCAAAGGCATCGTGCAGGCCGAAGCCGAGCGCTGCGGCGCCTTGTACGTGACCGAGCGGTGGCTGGGCGGTCTGCTCACCAACTTTCAGACGGTCAAGAAGCAGATCCGCCGTCTGAAGGAGCTGGAAACCGGGAGCGAGGCGGGCGGGGAGTTCGAGAACTACACCAAGAAAGAGCAGCTCATGATGGGCCGGGAGCGCGACAAGCTCGCGAAGTACCTCACCGGCATCAAGAACATGACGCGGCTCCCCGGACTCATGTTCGTGGTGGACTCCAGGAAGGAGCGCATCGCGGTCACCGAAGCCAACAAGCTCGGCATCCCGATCATCGCCATTGTGGATACCAACGCCGATCCGGATCTCATCACGGTGCCGATCGCCGGCAACGACGACGCCATCCGCTCGGTGGACCTCATGACGCACGCGGTGGCCGATACGGTGGAGGAAGCGCGGCGCCAGGCGCCGGCGCATCGCGACGACGAGGAGTCGGAATCGGGTCGGACGTACAGCTCCGAGCGCGGCATGGAGTCGGCAGACGAGGGCGAGCGTCGCAAGCGGCGCCGTACCCGCCGGCGGCGCGCCAAGCCCGAAGCCATCGCGGCGCGGTTGCGGCCCGGCACCGAGGGCGCGGACACCGGCGACGCCGGCGCGGCGTCCAGTGAGGCGGCGAGCGAGGAACCCGCTGCCACCGCCGGGGCGCCACCGGCGTCCGAGGGGGCCGACGGCGCGGAGCCGGAGGGGAACGCGTAGGTCGTCCACGCGGCCGGTCGCATGTACCGGAGGTTCGCGGTAACATTCGAACGCCGCCGGCACGGCTGCCGGCGGCGTTTGTGTAACGACGAGAGGGGATGATGAGCGTGACGCAGATCAGGGCGAAGGATGTCCAGGAGCTCCGCCAGCGCACCGGCGCGGGCATGATGGAGTGCAAGCGTGCGCTCGCGGAGACGAGCGGCGATATGGAGAAGGCGGTCGATTGGCTCCGCGCGCGCGGCGCCGCCAAGGCGGAAAAGCGCGCCGGCCGGCAGGCCAGCGAAGGCGTGGTGGGCAGCTACATCCACCACAACGGCAAGGTGGGCGTCCTGGTGGAGGTCGACTGCGAAACCGATTTCGTGGCGCGCAGCGACGACTTCCGCGGCCTGGTGCGCGAGCTGGCGCTGCACATCGCGAGCGCTGCCCCGCTGGCGGTGGACAAGAGCGGCGTGGACGCGGACGTGGTGGAGCGCGAGCGACGCGTCTACGAGGAGCAGGTGCGGGCGAGCGGCAAGCCTGACCACCTGGTGCCCAGGATCGTGGACGGAAAGGTCGACGCGTTCTACAAGGATGTCGTGCTGCTGTCGCAGCCGTGGATCCGCGAGCCCAAGAAGACGATCGGGGAGCTGGTGACGGAGGTATCGGCCAAGGTGGGCGAGAACATCGTCGTCCGCCGATTCGCGCGCTTTCACGTCGGCGCGGATTGAGCGTCCCGTGACCGAGCTCCGCTACCCGCGCGTCCTGCTCAAGTTGTCCGGCGAAGCGCTGGCCGGTGAGAAGGGCAGTGGATTCGACTTCGATACGCTCGACCGGTTTGCCGACGAGGTGGGCGCCGTCCGGGACATGGGGGTCGCGCTGGGGCTCGTGATCGGGGGAGGCAACATCGTTCGCGGCTCGCAGCTTTCCAAGACGGGCATGGACCGCGTCGGGGCCGACTACATGGGCATGCTCGGCACGGTCATCAACGCGCTCGCAATGCAGGACGTGCTGGAGCGCAAGGGCATCGATACGCGCGTGATGAGCGCCATCCGGATGGAAGAGGTGGCCGAGCCGTACATCCGCCGGCGTGCGCTCCGTCATTTCGAGAAGGGGCGCACGGTGATCTTTGCAGCGGGGACGGGCAATCCCTACTTTTCCACCGATACGGCGGCGGCGCTGCGCGCCATCCAGATGAAGGCGGACGTCATCATCAAAGCGACCAACGTGGACGGCATCTACTCGGCCGACCCGCGCAAGGATAGCACCGCCGTCCGCTATGACGAGATCAACTACCAGACGGTGATGATCGAGGATCTTGCGGTGATGGACCAGACGGCGATCGCGCTGTGCCGCGAGAACAAGCTGCACATCATCGTCCTCAACCTCCAACAGGCCGGCGCGGTGGCCGCGGCGATCCGCGGCGAGCAGATCGGCACGCTCGTGCGATGACGTCAATTCCAGAGATCGAGAAGGATGCGCGGGGCGCGATGGAAAAGGCGCTCGAGAGCTCGCGCCGTGAATTCGGCTCCATCCGGAGCGGCAAGGCCAGCGCGTCGCTGCTGGACACGGTGCGCGTGGACGCCTACGGGCAGCAGATGCCCGTCTCGCAAGTAGCCACGGTGGCAGCGCCGGAGCCGCGGCTCCTCACGGTCACCCCGTGGGACAAAGGATTGGGCTCGGCCATCGAGAAGGCGATCCGCGATTCCGATCTGGGTCTGAACCCCGCGTCGCAGGGCGGCGTCATCCGCGTGCCGATCCCCGCGCTCAACGAGGAGCGCCGCCGCGACCTGGTGAAGGTGGTGCACAAGCTGGCGGAGGAAGGGCGGGTGGCCATCCGGCACGCGCGCACGGACGGACGCGACAAGCTCAAGAAACTCAACAAGGTTTCCGAGGACGACAAGAAGCACGCCGAGAAGGAACTGCAGAAGTACCATGACGAGTACATCCACAAGCTCGACGAGGCGCTGAAGCAGAAGGAAGCGGAGATTCTCGAGGTGTGACGGGCGCCGAGCTGTTGGCCCAGATTCGCCTGCATGGCGACATGCCGCGGCACGTCGCCATCATCATGGACGGAAACGGGCGATGGGCACGAGCGCGGCACTTGCCGCGCCCGGTTGGACACCGCTCCGGCATGCGCGCGGTGCGGCAGGTGATCGAGGCGGCTGGCGAGGCGGGGGTACAGATGCTCTCGCTCTTTGCCTTCTCGCAGGAGAACTGGCATCGGCCCGAGGCCGAAATCCACGCGCTCATGTCTCTCCTGGAGGAGTACGTCCAGCGCGAGGGAGACGAGTTGGTGGAACGCGGTGTCCGTGTGCGGCTGCTGGGAGACCTCGAGCGCCTGCGCCCCGCCGCGGCAGCCGCTGCCAGTGCGCTTGTGGAGCGCACCGCCGCGAACGACCGGCTCATCCTGAATCTGTTCATCTCCTACGGGAGCCGCGCCGAGATCGCGCGTGCGGCCCGGTTGCTGGCCCAAGACGTCGCCGCCGGCCGGTTGCGAGCCGAAGAAGTGGATGAGGACGCGCTTGCCGCGCGCCTGTACACGGCTGGCTGCCCCGATCCGGACTTGCTCATCCGCACCTCTGGCGAGCAACGGATCTCCAACTTCCTGCTCTGGCAGCTGGCGTACACCGAGCTGTACATCTCGCCGGTGCTGTGGCCGGACTTTTCCGCGCAGCATCTCTATCAGGCTATCCACGACTACCAGCAACGCGAGCGGCGGTTCGGCCGCGTGTCGGCGTAGTGGCGCGGTCGGAGCTCGCGCTGCGCGTGGCGTTCGCCGTCGTGGCGATCCCCGTGGTCGTCGCGATCGCCCTCGTGGGCGACTGGGCGCTGAGCGCGCTTCTGTCGGTGGCCGCTGCCCTGGCGGCTTGGGAGTTCGCGCGCATGGGAGAAGCCGCCGGCTACCGGCCGCTTGGCACGACGGCCGTCGTGCTCGCGGCCGTGGTCCCGCTGTACGTCCACGCCGTATACCTGGGCGTCACCACCCCCCGACTCTCGCTGGCGGCGGTCGCCGTGTTGGCGGTGATGGCCGTGGTGATCTGGAGCCGCGGGCCCGCCCGGCACCCGCTGGGTGCGGCCGCGGCCACGCTGCTCGGCGTGGTGTATACGGGGGGGATGCTGAGCTTCGCGTACGCGCTCCGATACCACGACTACGCCGTGGGCGCCCGTGCCGGTGCGGCGGTCCTGCTCTTGCCGGTGGTGCTCACCTGGACCAGCGACATCGCAGGCTACGCGGTGGGCCGCGCCATCGGGCGGCATCGTCTCGCTCCCGATGTGAGTCCCGGGAAAACCGTCGAAGGTGCCGTGGGAGGGCTGCTGTTCTGCGTGATGGTTGCGATGCTCTACGAGCGACTGGTACTGATGCCCGCCGCCCACCTGGCGTTCAGGCCGGTGTGGCTGGTGGTGTTCGCGCTGGCCACCGGCGGAGCGGCACAGGTAGGCGACCTGACCGAGTCGTTGCTCAAGCGCGAGGCGGGAGTGAAGGACAGCTCGCACATCATCCCGGGACACGGCGGCGTGCTCGATCGCATCGACGGATTGCTGTTCGCGCTGCCCGTGGCCTACTGGCTGTTCGGGGTGCTGGTCATCCCGGTGCCGGGGGGCGGAGGCATCCGGTGAGACGCGGCGTGGCCATTCTGGGATCCACCGGGTCCGTGGGGACCACGGCGCTCCGCGTGCTCGCGCGGCACGACGACCGCTTCCGTGTGGCGGCCCTCACCGCGCACGGCAACGCGGCCTTGCTCCGCGAACAGGCAGATCGCGTGCAGCCGTCCTACGTGGGGATCGTGCAGAACGGCGCGGAAGGGGACGAGGCATGGCATCACGGCCAGGAGTGTCTGGTGGATGCGGCGCGCCTGCCGGACGTGGGCATCGTGCTCAACGCGGTGGTGGGCGCCGCGGGCCTCGAGGCCACCCTGGCCGCGCTGCGGGCGGGCAAACGAGTGGCGCTCGCCAACAAGGAAACGCTGGTGATGGCTGGCCACCTGGTGCGGCGTGCCTGTGAAGAGGGTGGCGGCGAGATCGTCCCGATCGACAGCGAGCACAGCGCCATCCTGCAGTGCGTCCACGGGCGCGACGTGTCGCAGGTGCGCCGACTGGTGCTCACCGCTTCGGGCGGTCCGTTCCGCACGTGGTCGCCCGAACGCATCGCGGGCGCCACGGCTGCCGATGCGCTCCGACATCCCACGTGGTCCATGGGGCCCAAGGTCACGATCGACAGCGCGACCCTGGCCAACAAGGCGCTCGAAGTCATCGAGGCGCACTTTCTGTTCGGCATCCCGTACGAGCGCATCGATGTCGTGGTGCATCCGCAGAGTGTAGTGCACTCGATGGTGGAGTTCGTGGACGGCAGCGTGCTTGCGCAGCTCGGCGTGCCCAGCATGGAGCTCCCCGTGCTCTACGCGCTCACGCATCCTGAACGGCTGCCGGACGCCGGCGTTCCGGCGTTCGACCCGGTGGCGATGTCGCCGCTGGCGTTCGAGCCCGTGCGGGGCGCGGCCTTCCCCGCGCTGCAACTGGGCGTGGAAGCGGGGCGTGCTGGCGGGGCGGCGCCAGCCGTGTTCAACGCGGCCAACGAGCAGGCGGTGGCGTTGTTTCTCGTCCAGCGGATTCGCTTCGGTGACATTCCGCGCGCGATCGACCACGCGCTGCAACGGCTTGCCGCAGTGCCGGGTACGACGCTGGCGGAGCTCACCAGCGCGGACGCCCGTGCGCGTGCCTGTGTGAAGGAGCTGTACGCATGCTAGCGATGATGGCGCCGCTCGATCTGCTGCGCACGGCGGCCGCACTCGTGTTCGTATTCGGACTCGTGATCTTTGTGCACGAGCTCGGGCACTTTCTCGCCGCCAAGGCCTTTGGCGTGTACGCGCCGCGCTTCTCCATCGGCTTTGGCCCGGCACTGTGGAAGCGCCGGTGGGGGGAGACGGAATACGTGATCGCCGCGCTTCCGCTGGGCGGCTACGTGCGCATGGCATCTCGGGAAGATGAGACGCTCGCCATGCTCGAGGGAGGAGGCGAGCACCCGCGCGAAGCTCCGGCCACGGTGGGCGGGAGCGGAACTGAAGTCGCGCCTGTACCGCCCACTGGGAACGACGCGTTCGACCCGGAGGCGATGGCGCCCTTTGGGCCGCGGCCCGTGCCCGAAGACCGGCTGCTCGAATCCAAGAGCCTCGGCGCCCGCCTCACGATCCTGCTCGCCGGCGTCACGATGAACGTACTGCTTGGCGTCGTGATCACGACCGGCCTCCTGTTGTGGAAAGGTGACGTCGTGATCCGTACGCGCGTGGTCGGTTCCGTGGAGCGGGTGGCGGGGCTGTCCGATGCGGTGCTGCGCCTCCACGCAGGGGACACCATCCTCGCCATCAATGGCCATCCGGTCGCCACCTGGAACGACATCAGCGACGCCATCGATACCGCCGCGGGCCCAACGCTGGATGTCCGCACTTCGGCTGGCGCCGTGTCGCTCCCGGTGGTGGGCGAGGCGGAGCGCGATCGGTTGCAAGCGGCCATTCAGCCGTATGTCGCGCCAGTGATTGGCGACGTGAGTCCCAGCACGCCGGCCGCCGAGGCGGGGTTGCTGCCCGGCGACAGCATCGTCGCCGTGAACGACACCAGCGTGGCGTCGTGGTCGCAGGTCGTCGACCACATACGTGGCTCGCCCGGAACGCCGGTGCACCTGAGCATCGTGCGCGACGGCGCCAGGCGCGATCTTTCCGTACGCCCGGACTCCACCCAGATCCGCGACCCGGCCAGCGGTGAGCGGATCGTCATCGGCATGATCGGGGCGGCGGCGCGGATCGGCGACGAGCGGCGGCCGGTGCCGTTCGGGCAGGCCGTCTCACAGGGCTGGAGTGCGACATGGGCGTTCGCCGGAACCATCTTCTCGGCCGTCCGGGAGATGGCGTCCGGCCAGTCGTCGCTGCGCAATCTGGGCGGCCCCGTGGCCATCGCGCAGGCCACCGCCAGCGCGGCGCGGGTCGGGATAGAGCGCGTGCTCCTTCTCACCGCGCTGCTCAGCGTCAATCTGGCCGTCTTCAACCTGCTCCCCATCCCCATCCTGGACGGAGGGCAGATCCTCATCACGCTGGTCGAGGGAATTCGCGGCTCCGCGCTCAGCCCTCGCACGAGGGAGATGGTGATTCGCGTGGGGCTCGTGTTCATCGTGCTCCTGTTCGTCTTCGTCACGATCAACGACCTGGGCCGCGTGTTCCACAGCATTCGCGATTTTCTCAACCGGCTCCTCGGGACGTGAAGCGCAGCGTTGGCGCGGGCCTGGGTGTGCGGGGCGAGAGAGCAACGCGCCGCATCGCGTGCCGCGCGTCGGGCGTCGTGATGCTCCTGGTGGCGTTGGCGTCGGTTCCCCGTGGCGCATCGGCGCAGTCGGCCGCCGTGCGGTTCGACATCCGCAATATCGGCGACAGCACGTTCTCGTTCGCGCTCGGCTCGCAGGACTGGGTGCGGCAGGGCCAGCAGGGGATCGTCGTGGATCCGTCGCGACGCGACGCGCTGGTGGCGCGCTTTCGCGTGCTGGACGTGCGCCGCGGCGTGGGGTTCGCGCTCGTGACGGGACAGACCACGCGCCTGGTGCCGATCCACGTGGCACTGCTGGAGCGGCCGCGGACGCCGTTCTATCGGCAGCGCGGCTTCTGGGCCGGGCTCATCCTCGGTGCCGCTGCCGGGGTCGCGATCGGCTCGCAATAGCCGACGTCGCGTGGCGAAGCCGATGCTGCGGGGAATCGGCCGCGATGCGTTGGCCGCGCCGCTGTCAGCCGCACCGGTGTCCGCCGCGCTGCGTCAGCGCGCGGGAGCGCAGATGAGCGCGACGCGAATGGGCGTGGTATCGCTGGCGGGGATGGACCAGGTAGCGCGGTAGGCGGTGCAGTAGCGGCCACGGCTCACGATGGACACGTCATACGTGCCGGACGGGACGACGACGATGCTGTCATGCGGCAGGGAACCTCGAATGTCCCCCTCCCCGTCCATGGGGTGCAGCACGTAGGTAGTGCTGTCGGTGCCCGAATTGCGCAGCCGGAAGACCACGGTCCCGCACGCATGAACGACAAGCCGCTCCGTGGCGGTGTCGCCGGCGGCGAGGAGCACACGCCGATGCGCGCGACCGGTGGGGCAGCTTGGGTTGCTGTCGGCCACCGCCTCCACGTCGTGCGAGCCGGCAGCGAGCGCGGTGCTCCGCCAGCTGCCCTGTCCCACCGCCCGGCCGTCCACGCGGAGACGCGCACCCGCGGTCGCCGCCACGACCAGCACCGGCGGCGGCAGGGGGAGCGAATCGAGACGGGGCTCGCCCGTGCTGTCGGTAACCGACGAGTCCGGAACAACGCCAACGCTGGGCGCCATGACTGCCGCGGCCGGCACCGCGCCGTCGGGCCGATCGCGGTCGAGGAATCGGGAGCGCATGGACACGACCACCGCCGAGAGAACGGCCACTGCGCCCACGAGGGACGTCGCCACGAGCGCGCGCTGACGGCGGCCGCGCCGGACCGGAGCTGCGGGGCCGGGGCCCGTACTGGGGGCGCCGACGACCTGCATGCGGACCGTGCGCTCGGTGGCTACGCTGTCGGCCGCGTGCAGCTGCGCCAGCTCGTCGTGTAACGCTTCGGCCGACTGGTAGCGTTGGGCGGGGTCCTTCTGAAGACAGGTGAGGATGATCTCCTCGGCGCGCGGGGAGAGCGCAGGGTTGAGCGAGCGCGGCGAGCGGGGAAGCTCCTCGATCTGCCGGCGCGCCACCTCGTACCAGTCGTCGCCCTCGAACGGCAACACGCCGGTGGCGGCACGAAAGAGCGTGATGCCGAGTGCGTAGATGTCGGCGCGACCGTCCAGCGTTTGCCCTCGAGCTTGCTCGGGCGCGAAGTACTGGGGAGTGCCCACCACCATGTTCGTCCCCGTCTCATGCGTGTAGCCGGAGACGGCGCGAGCGATCCCGAAGTCGGCGACGATCGCATTGCCATGGGCGTCGAACAGGATGTTGTCGGTCTTGACGTCGCGGTGGACCACCCCCTCGCGGTGGGCGAATGCCAGCGCGGCCGCGACGTCCATCCCCACGCGAACGAGCGCTGGTTCTGGCAGGGTGCCGGCCGTCTCGATCCGTTGCGCGAGGCCATGCGGCAGGTAGTCCATCACGAAATAGACCGCCTGTTCCTCGCGTCCCACGGCGAGGATCCGCACGATGTTGGGGTGGCGCAACCGCGCGGCAATCGACGCCTCGCGGCGGAAGCGGGACTCGAAGCTCGGGTCGCCGGCGAACTGCGGCTTGAGGACCTTGGCGGCGACCGGGATGTCGAGCTCCGGATCGTACCCGCGGTAGACCCAGGCGAAACCGCCGGAGCCCACCAGGGCGTCGATACGGAAGCGGCCCAGGTGCTGTCCGACGTACCGCTCAGGCACGGCGGTGTGCCTTTACAGGGAGAGCGGCGGCGAGTAAATTGAAATGCTTCAAGCGATTGGGCGCCGGCGCGCGGAAGAAAGGGTAGGGAGAATATACCATAATGGCATTCGAAAAGTCATCGACCATACAGAAATACCGGCTGCATGAGGGCGATACCGGGTCGACGCGGCTGCAGGTCGCGATGCTCACCGAGCGGATCAACTACCTCACGGATCACTTCCGCCTTCATGCCAAGGATAACCATGGCCGGCGCGGGCTCCTGAAGATGGTCGGCCGGCGTCGCCGGCTTCTGGACTATCTCAAGCGCACGAATGTGGACGGCTATCGAGAGCTCATCCAAGAGCTTGGACTCCGTCACTAAGATCGTGCAGTCACGCATACGCGCGGGCGCCACACCGAGGCCTCCGCGCGTTTTGCGTTCACCTCCTGGATACACACATCGATGGAACGTGTAGAGAAAGAATTCGCCGGCCGCAAGCTCATCATCGAGTCGGGTCGGATGGCCAAACAGGCGGCCGGCTCGGCCCTCGTGCAGTTCGGCGACACCGTGGTGCTGGCCGCCGTGACCGTGAGCGACAATCTGAGCTCGCTTCCGTTCTTCCCCCTCACCGTGGAGTACAAGGAGAAATCCTACGCGGCGGGGAAGATCCCCGGCGGCTTCATCAAGCGCGAGGGCCGTCCGCATGACGACGAGATCCTCTCCGCGCGCATCATCGACCGTTCCATTCGCCCGCTGTTCCCCGAGGGCTTCAAGAACGAGGTGCAGGTCTTCGTCTACGTCATCTCCGCCGACCAGGAAAATGACGCCGACGTGCCGGCGCTGCTCGCCGTGTCGTTTGCGCTCAACGCGTCGCGGATTCCGTTCGCCGGCCCCATCGCCGGTGCGCGCATCGGCCGGCTGGCGGGAAAGTGGGTGATCAATCCTACCTTCCAGCAGATCGAGTACAGCGACATGGACATCATCGTCACCGGATCCAAGGATTCGGTGGTGATGGTCGAGGGCGGGGCGCTGGAGGTGAGCGAGGAGGACGTGGTCGACGGCTTGCATCTCGCGCAGAAAGCCATCGGCGAGTTGGTGCAAATCCAGGAGCGGATGCTGCCCAAGGTGCGCGTTCCCAAAATGGAATGGCAGCGGGTGCAGCATGACGAGGACCTCATAGCGCGCGTGAAGGATCTCGCGACCGGAAAGATCTCCGAGGCCATCAATAGCAAGGAGAAGCACGAACGCGTCGGCGCGGTGGAAATCGTCAAGCGCGAAGTGATCAACGAACTCCTGGCGGACTTTCCCGACAACGCGAGAGACATCTCCAACCTGGTGGGCGACGTCGAGTACGACACGCTCCGGATGCAGGTGTTGGAGCAGGGTGAGCGCGTGGATGGACGCAAGCCCACCGAGGTGCGTCCCATCTCGATCGACATTGGCCTCCTGCCGCGCGCGCACGGCTCGGCGCTCTTCACCCGCGGGCAGACGCAAGCGCTCGCCGCCGTCACGCTTGGCACGCAGTCGGACGTGCAGCGTCTGGACACGATCGACGTGCCCGACGAGGCCACCAAGTCGTTCATGCTCCACTACAATTTCCCGCCGTTCTCCACGGGCGAAGTGCGTCCCGTGCGCGGCACCAGCCGGCGTGAGATCGGCCACGGGAATCTGGCCGAGCGCGCGCTGCAGCCGCTCCTGCCACCGTTCGAGGAGTTCCCGTACACGGTGCGCGTGGTTTCCGACGTGCTGGAGTCGAACGGGTCGTCCTCCATGGCGTCGGTGTGCGGCGGATCGCTCTCGCTCTACGATGCGGGCGTGCCGATGCGCGGCGCGGTGGCTGGTGTGGCGATGGGGCTCATCAAGGAGGGGGAGCGCTACGCGATCCTCACCGACATCCTGGGCACCGAAGACCACCTGGGTGACATGGACTTCAAGGTGGCCGGCACCGAGCAGGGAATCACGTCGATCCAGATGGACATCAAGATCGAAGGATTGGACGTCCGGATCCTGCGCGAGGCACTGGCGCAGGCGCGCGAAGGGCGTCTGCACATCCTCGAGCAGATGAACAAGGCACTCAACGCGCCGCGCGCCGATCTTTCCCCCTTCGCACCGCGGATCGTGACCACGCAGATCAGCCCGGAGAAGATCGGAGATCTCATTGGGCCCAAGGGCAAGACGATCCGTGGCATCCAGGAGGAGACGGGCTCGGAGGTGAACGTCGACGACACCGGGCTGGTGACGATCGCCGCCGTGGGCAAGGAAGCGCTCGATCGCGCCCTCGCCATGGTCAAGGCGCTCACGACCGAGCCTGAGATCGGCACCACGTACGAGGGGACGGTCAAGAGCACCACACCGTTCGGCGCGTTCGTGGAGATCATGCCGGGCACCGAGGGTCTGGTGCACATCTCCGAGCTGCAGCACGGGCGCACGGAGAAAACCGAGGACGTGGTGAAGCGCGGTGATCGGGTGAACGTGAAGCTCATCGACCGTGATGAGCGTGGGCGGCTCCGCCTCTCGATGAAGGCGCTGCTTCCCAGGCCGGAAGGTGGCGAGGGAGAGGGGGACGGACGTGGCGGTCGCGGCGGACGGCGGCCGTCCGCGGACGATCTCGCGCCCGAGGCAGCGGCTTCGGCTGCCGGTGTTGGGTCCGAGGAGCGCGCCGGCTCGCGCCGCGAGAGCGGCGGCGGGCGCGGACGCTCCCGACGCGGTGGAGGGGGCGGGGGACGCTCACGCAGCTGAGATGACGGATCCCGCCGCGCTCGAACGCGCGCCCATCCGGGCGCGCCCCGCGCGTCCACAGCCTACGGACTTCTCGCGCACCGTCCTTCCCAACGGGCTGACGGTCGTGTCCGAGTACGTGCCCGGAGTCCGATCGGTGGCCTTCGGAGCGTGGGTGCGCGCCGCGTCCGTGCACGAGCCCGTCGACCGGATGGGCGTGTCGCATCTGCTCGAGCACATGGTGTTCAAGGGCACGCGGCGACGGACCGCCAAGGAGATCGCGCTGGCGCTCGAAGGGGTGGGTGGTTCGCTGGACGCGTACACGGCGCGTGAGCACACCTCGTTCCAGGCGCGCGTGTTGGACGAGCACCTCGAACTCGCCGCCGACGTGGTTGGCGACCTGGTGTTTCACCCGGCGTTGCGCGCGGATGATCTTCGAGCTGGAGCGGCGCGTGGTGCTCGAAGAGATCAGTACGGTGGACGACACGCCGGACGATCTGGTGTTCGAGCTCCACAACGCGGCCATGTGGCATCCGCACCCGTATGGCTATTCCATCCTGGGCACGCGCGAGACGGTGTCCGCGCTGAGCGTGCGTGAACTCCGCGAATTGCACGATCGGGCATACCATCCGCCGCAGATGGTCGTGGCCGCCGCCGGACACGTGCGCCACGACGATTTGCTGGGCGCGCTCGAACGCACCGGGTGGGTCGCGGTCCCGCGCGGCGAGGAGCGCCCGCTCGCCGCGCCCTGTGTCCGCGCCGCCGACCCGGTGGCCCGACACGTGGATCGCGACACGGTGCAGACGCACATCGTGCTGGGCACGCCCACGTTCCCGCACGCCGATCCACGACGCTACGCACTCGTGCTGCTGAGCCTCGTGCTCGGAGGCGGCATGAGCTCGCGCCTGTTCCAGCGCATTCGAGAGGAGCGCGGCCTGGCCTACGCGGTGTATACGTTCCAGTCGTTTCACCCCGACACCGGCGTGCACGGGGTCTATGTGGGAACCTCCCCCGCGACGGCGAGGGAAGCGGCTGCCGCCATCGTCGAAGAACTCGGCATCGTGGCCGCCGTGGGGTTGCCGGAGGAAGAGTTGGAGATGGGCAAGAACCAGCTCAAAGGGCAGGTCACTCTCTCGCTGGAGAGCCCGACGTCGCGGATGTACCGCGCCGCGACCGTCGATCTGTACGGAGCGCCCTACCGCTCGCTCGACGACGTTCTCGCGCGCATCGACGATCTCACCTCCGACGACATCCGCGCCGTCGCGGCCGAGTTCCTGGCGCCGGAGCGACAGACGCTGTTGAGTCTGGGTCCGCCTTCCGACGCGTAGGCGGCGCACCGTGGCGCCGTGGGGGCTGGTGCACCATCATTGTGCGGTCCCGCGCCGTCGTGGCTCGGACCGCACAGCGATCGTGGTGGCGCTCCCGGTGCCTCGACGATCTGTCCATTGACCACCATTTGCTCTCGACACATGCGCATCGGCGTCCCGAAAGAGATTAAGACCAACGAGAACCGCATCGCCGTCGTCCCGGCAGGCGCCGAGGCGTTGACCGCCGCCGGACACAACGTCCTCGTGGAACGCGGCGCCGGCGCCGGCAGTGGTTTTGCGGATGAAGCGTACGAGCGCACCGGCGCCACGATCGCGCCCAACGCGAATGCCGTGTGGGAGCACGCCGAGATGATCGTGAAGGTCAAGGAACCCATCGCCCCGGAGTGGCCGCGGATGCGCCGCGGGCAGACGGTGTTCACGTACTTCCACTTCGCCGCCGACGAACAGCTCACGCGTGCCTGCATCGACAGCGGCGCCGTCTGCATCGCGTACGAGACCGTGGAGCTCCCGTCGCGCGAGCTGCCCCTGCTGACGCCCATGTCGGAGGTGGCGGGGCGGATGGCAGTGCAGGAAGGCGCCAAGTACCTCGAAAAGCTGCACGGAGGACGTGGCGTGCTGCTGGGCGGCGTGCCGGGCGTGGCGCCGGGCAAAGTGGTGGTGCTGGGGGGCGGCATCGTGGGGACGAACGCGGCCAAGATGGCTGCCGGGCTCGGCGCGCACGTGGTGATTCTCGACATCTCGCTCGATCGGCTGCGCTATTTGTCGGACGTCATGGCAGCCAACGTGACGCTCATCCATTCCAACCGGCACATGATCCTGCAGGAGATTTCCTCGGCGGACCTCGTGATCGGCGCCGTCCTCGTCACCGGGGCCAAGGCGCCGCGGCTGGTGCGGCGTGAGGATCTGAAGCACATGCAGGCCGGCTCGGTGATCGTCGACGTGGCCATCGACCAGGGCGGGTGCGTGGAGACCATTCACGCCACGACGCACGAGAACCCGGTGTTCGTGGTGGACGGGGTCATTCACTACGGGGTGGCGAATATGCCCGGCGGCGTGCCGCGCACGTCTACGCTCGCGCTCACGAACGCCACCTTCCCGTACGCGTTGCAGATCGCCAACAAGGGATGGAAGCGCGCCCTGCAGGAGAATCCCTCCTTGCGGAAGGGGCTCAACATCGTCGAGGGCACGGTCACCTACGACGCCGTGGCCGAGGCGTTTGGTCTGCCGTGGCAGCCGGCAGAATCGTTTCTGAGCTGAGAGGGCCCACACGCACGGTGGGTAGCTCCCCCCACCGGAACCGGCGCGCGCCACCTCTGACACGCGGCGCGTTCTCGATCGTCCATCACAGGACCGTGTCGACGTGTTCGCCGACCGGGAAGGATGCGTGACCGGCGCGTATGATACAGGCGCGCCGGTGCCGGCGCCGACGGCGCGGTGGCATCGAGCTAGGTGTTGGCGCGCCAACGCCTTGCCCGAGGGCACCTCACGGGCTAGTTTCCGACGCGGGATCACGCCTCCCTCCTGCCGCTGCCGCCGTTCCATCACCATAGAGCCATCGCCTCGATGAAGTTGCCCTTCCTGAAGGGCGGATCGCTGTTCCCCGCGAACGCGATCGCCGTTGATCTAGGGACCGCCAACACGCTCATCTACGTGAAGGGGGAGGGCATCGTGCTGAACGAGCCCTCCGTCGTCGCCGTGGATCGCGCGACGGGAGCCATCAAAGGCGTGGGGCTCGAAGCAAAGCGCATGCTCGGGCGAACGCCGGAGGGCGTGCTCGCCGTGCGCCCCATGAAGGACGGTGTCATTGCCGACTTCGACATCACCGAGCGCATGCTGCGGTTCTTCCTCGCGATGATCATCGAGACGCGGTTGTTCAAGATCAAGCCGCGCGTGATCGTGTGCGTGCCTTCGGGCATCACGGAGGTGGAAAAACGTGCCGTGCGCGACTCCGCCATGGGGGCGGGTGCCAAGGAAGTCTACATGGTCGCGGAGCCTATGGCGGCCGCCATCGGGGTCGGACTCCCGGTCGAGACGCCCACGGGCAACATGGTCATCGACATCGGCGGCGGCACGACGGAGATCGCCGTCATCGCGCTGTCGGGCATCGTGAGCGATACGTCCATCCGCACCGGCGGCGACGAGCTCGACACGGCCATCGTGCAGTTCATGCGCAAGAACTACAACCTGCTCATCGGCGAGCCCACCGCCGAGCAGATCAAGATCCAAATCGGGTCTGCCGCGCCGGTAGGTGAAGAGCGGGAGATGGAGGTCAAGGGTCGCGATCTCGTGTCGGGTATCCCGAAAACCGTGCGTGTGCACTCGAGCGAGATCCGCGAGGCCATTCAGGAACCCATCCAGCAGATCGTGGACGCCGTGCGGCGCGCGCTGGAGATCACGCCGCCCGAGTTGGCGAGCGACATCGTGGATCGCGGCATCGTGATGACCGGCGGTGGCGCGCTCATCCGCGGTCTGGACCTCCTGCTGAGTCAGGAGACGAACCTGCCCATCCACGTGGACGAGGATCCCCTTACCTGTGTGGTGCGTGGTACGGGGAAGATCCTGGACGACGAGGAGAAGTACGGGTCCGTTCTCTCGGCCTGAGCGCTGGCGTGCCGTCCGCAGCGCGTGCCTTCACCCGCCGGGACTCGCTCCTGCTCGTCCTCAGTCTGCTGCTGTCGCTGGTGGCGCTGGGCCTCCCACCGCATCTGCGTGAGCCGATCGCCGGTGCGTTGCGGCGCACCGTCCTCGCTCCGCTGGTGGCGATGCAACACTCGGCAGAGCTCACGCGCGAGGCGTGGCAGACGCGGGCACAGCGCCAGGCATCGCGCGACAGCGTGGTCCTGCGCTCCATGCGCTTCGCCGAGGTGCAGCAGGAGAACGACCATCTCCGCGATCTGCTCGGGCTAGGGAAGCAACTGCAGTGGGGGTTCGTTCCCGCGGAGGTCATGCGCTCCCCGGGCGCCGCCGAGCCGTACGCACTCACGCTGTCCGCGGGCGCGCAGGCGGGTGTGGCGCCGTACAGTCCGATCGTGGCACCCAACGGTCTGGTGGGGATGGTGCGCACCGTCGATCCCACCATGAGCATCGGGATCATGTTCGCGCATCCGGACTTCCGCGCCAGCGCGATGTCCGACGACGGCAGCGCCTTCGGGATCGTGGCCGCGCACCAGGGGAGTGACCCCGAGCGATTCCTGTTGGAACTGCGCGGCGTGGCGGTGCGGAATACGCTCGCACCGGGAACGCGCATCGTCACCTCCGGACTCGGCGGCGTGTACCCGCGGGGGATTCCGGTGGGGATCGTTCTGGGAGAGATCAAGACGGCCGAGGTATGGGAGCGCACGTATCTCCTGCGCCCCACCGTGACGCCGGTAGATCTCAGCTCGGTGATGGTTCTGCTTCCGCAGCGCGTGGCCAGCGGCGTCGCGCGCGTATGGATCACCGGTCGCGGGGTCGACTCGGCGGTCCGCAGTATCGTGGCGGCGGGCGATTCCCTGGCGCGCGCGGCGATGGCGCAGCGAGACAGCGCGACGGCGGCGGGACACGACACCGTGGTACGGCCCACGCGCCCGTCCGCAGCGGCCGCGAGCGGAACGAACGACAGCGCCCCACCGCGCACGCGCGCCGACCACGTGCCTCCGCGCTCGGCTGCCGACAGTGGGCGCGGGGCCGGCACCGACACAGCACGCCGCGACACAGCACGCCGCGATAGCCTCCGCGGCGATAGCCTCCGCGGCGATAGCCTCCGCCGCGATAGCGTGCGCCGCGCTGGCGTGGATAGCGCACGTCGGGCCCGCGTGGATACGACGCGTATCCCCGTACCGGCGGACACCACCGGACGTCACGCACCGCAATCGCTCCCGAGGCAACCATGAGGGCGTGGGAGGCGCTCCGGCTCACGGTTGTCTTCGCGCTGTTGATGGTGCTTCATTTCACCGTGCGGCCGCTCCTGGGGTGGCGCGTGGAGCCCGACTTCCTGGTCATCGGGTTGCTCCTGGTGGCGATCCGCGTGCGGCCCGGAAGCGCCGCGCTGGTTGGGTTTCTGACCGGGCTTACCATGGATTCGCTGGCGCTCGAGCATTTTGGCGGCGCGGCGTTGGCCATGAGCCTGGTCGCGTTCTCTGCGTCGTGGCTCAAGGCCGTGTTCTTTGCCGACGACGTAGTCCTCAACGCGTTCTTCTTCTTCGTAGGCAAGTGGGTGTTGGATATTTTGCTCGTCCTGATCGACCATCGCGCCGCCGGTGGTGACACGGTGATGCAGGTGCTGGTCTGGTCCCCGTTGGCGGCGATGCTGACGGCGCTCGCCGGTCTCGTCGTGATCCTCGTGCTGCGCCCCATCCTGCGCCGTTCTCCCGCATGAGCTTTCATCCGAACGAAGTGGCGCGGCGCGGACGCACGGCCACGGTGCTGGTGGGGCTGGTCTATCTCTTTCTGGCGGCCGCGTTCTTCCGCACGCAGATCCTGGAGAATTCGCGCTACGCGCTGCAGTCGGAGGAGAATCGGTTGCGCGAGGTGCCGCTCCCGGCGCCTCGCGGCGTCATCTACGATCGGGCGGGACAGGTCATCGCCGAGAGCGTGCCCGGGTACTCCGTCTCCATGCTCAGTCCCGCGGCGGATTCGCTGCGGGCCTCGCTCACGCGGCTGGCGGACCTCATTCATCTCTCGCCCGATCAGATCGCCAGCACGGTACGGCGCTATCGGCGTGCGCCCAGCCGGCCCACGGTCATCCTCTCGGATGCCCCGTTCGACGTGATCTCCGTGCTGGAAGAGCATCGTGTGGAGTTTCCCGGCCTCATCATCCAGTCCGCCCCCAAGCGCTACTATCCGGACGGCCCGGTGGTCGCGCCGTTCGTGGGCTACGTGGGCGAGATCACGGAAGCCGAGTTGGCGCTCCCCGCGTTCCGCGGCTACAAGGCGGGGCAGCAACTGGGCAAGGGGGGACTGGAGAAGCAGTACGAGGGTCAGCTTCGCGGACAGGAGGGCGTGCGCTTCGTGGAGGTGGATGCGCATGGGCGCGTTGTGCGAAATGCGGGCGCGCGCCGCGATCTTCCGCCCGTCCCTGGGCCGCCCCTGTACACCAACATCGACCTGGATCTCCAGCGGTTCATGGCGGGCATCTTCGCCGACTCGCTGCAAGGTGGAGCGATCGCGCTCGAACCCACCACGGGAGCGGTGTTGGCGCTGTACAGCGCGCCGAGTTGGGACCCCAACCGGTTTATCGGAGGGATCCCCACCGACTACTGGCGCGAGTTGAACGACGATCCGCGCCACCCGTTGTACAACAAAGTCGTGCAGGGACGGTATCCCCCCGGGTCGACGTTCAAGCTCGCCACGGCGGTCATGGCGTTGCAGGCCGGTGCGGTGACGCTGGACGAGCACATGCCCCAGCCATGCACCGGCGGCTTCGTGTACGGTTCGCGGTACTTCCGCTGCTGGAATCATCAGGGACACGGCGACCTCACGCTGGCGCGTGCCATCGAGGTGTCGTGCGATGTGTACTTCTATCAACTGGGGCTCAAGTTGGGCCTCGCCCGGCTCATCGCCGGCGGTATCGCGCTCGACTTCGACAAGAAGACCGGCATCGATCTGCCCGACGAAACGAGCTCGCGCTTTCCGTATGCGGTCGACTACTACAACCGCCGCTACGGGCCGCGCAACTGGACCAACGCGGTGGCGCTCAATCTGGCCATCGGTCAGGGAGAGAACGATCAGACCGTGGCGAACATGGCGCGCTTCTACACGGCGCTCGCAACCGACGGCGAGGCGGCGCGCCCCACCATCGCTCGTGGCGCCGAGCACCGCGAGCGCATCTTCCAGATCACCGACGCGCAGATGGCCGGCTTACGCAACGCGCTCGCCGGGGTGGTGGCAGCGGGGGGACGGCCGGGAGCGCCGCCATTCAGGGAATGGTGCTCGCCGGCAAGACAGGATCGGCGCAAAACGGACAGGATCCCACGCGCGACCACGCCTGGTTCGTGGGATTCGCGCCCGCCGCGGATCCCAAGATCGTCGTCGGCGTGCTGCTGGAGTTCGGCGAGCACGGCGCGCGGGCAGCTCGCATCGCGTCCAAGATCATCGAGCACTATCTGCGCGCGTCGCCCACGCAGTATCTGAGCACTGACGGATGAGCTCGCGTCGCGTTCTGGCCGATTGGCCCCTCGCGGCCACCGCGCTGCTCCTGTCGCTGTACGGGCTGGCCATGGTCTACTCGGCCGGACAGACCGACGTCCCCACCGTGGCGGCGCATGCGTGGCGGCAGCAAATCGTGTGGCTGGTGATCGCGCTCGTGGGGGCCGCGATCGCGAGTCGCGCCTCCGTGCGGCTCATCGACTGGCTCACCGTCCCCATGTATGTGCTGACCATTGCGCTGCTGGTGGCCACGCTCGTGATCGGCACCGGAGCCGGCACAGCGGCAAGCACCAAGAGCTGGATTGCCATTGGCGGCGTGCGGTTGGGACAGCCGTCCGAGCTTGCGAAGGTCACGGTGGTGCTCATGCTGGCACGCGTGCTGGCCAGTCGACGCGAGTCGCCGCGATCGTTGCTCGGCCTCTGGAAGCCGGCGGTCGTGGTGATGGTGCCATGGGTGCTCATCATGCGCCAGCCCGATCTCGGCACCGGGATCGTCTTCATCGGCATCTTCTTCGCCATGCTTTTCTGGTCGGGCGTCCCGCTGCCACTGCTGCTGCTGCTCGCGTCACCCGCCGTCAGTCTCATCCTCGCGTTCAACACCAGCCTGTGGGGCGCGTGGTTTCTCCTCCTGCTCGCGCTGGTGGTCTGGTATCGTCCCTTCCTGCTGGAAGGGGTCGTGCTGATGCTCACCAACGTCGTCATGGGAGTGGTGGCGCCCATCGTGTGGGATAAGTTGGCACCGTACCAGCGCCATCGACTGCTGGTGTTTCTCGATCCGACCATCGACCCGCGGGCGGCCGGGTGGCACGTGATCCAGTCGCAGGTGGCCATCGGCTCCGGTGGTTGGTTCGGCACGGGATGGCTGGAGGGGACGCAAAAGCGACTGGCATTCCTCCCCGCGCAACACACCGACTTCATCTTCGCGGTGGTGGGAGAGGAACTGGGATTCCTGGGCGTGGTGGTGGCCCTCTCGTTGTTCGCCTTCCTCCTGCTCAGGGCCATCCGGGTGGCGTCGCGCGCCAACGATTCCTACAGCAGCCTCATCGCGTTTGGGCTCGCCGCCAGCTGGCTCGTGCACATCGTGGTGAACGTCGGCATGACGTTGAACCTCATGCCGATCACCGGTATTCCGCTGCCATTCTTCAGCTACGGGGGCTCCTTCATGCTGGCGAGCTGGCTGTCGGTGGCGCTCCTCCTGCGCATCTCGAGCGAGGGGCGGGGCGTGGCGATCGGGGACATCCGGGGCTAGCCCCGGGCCACCCGACCGGCAGCGCTCTTGCTGCGCGTTGCCGCACGGCGCCACATTTCCGGGATGGCCTGGTTCCGGAAGGACAAGAAACCGCGACAGCCGCGACGCGAACGGCTGGAGATCCCCGCCGACGCCTGGGAAAAGTGCGAGGCGTGTGGCCACACGGATATTCGCGAGAAGTTCGTTCGCAATCTCAACATCTGCCCGGAGTGCGCGTACCATCGCCGCATCCGCGCCAGCGACTACGTGGCGCTGCTGCTGGACGACGGAGCGGCCGAGGAAGTGGCGCCTGAGCTTCGATCGGTGGACCCGCTCGGCTTTCCGGAGTATCCGCAGCGGCTGGCGAAGGCGGCCGGGAACGCCGGCGACTACGACGCCATTCTCACCGTCACAGGAACGCTGGGCGACATGCCGGTGAACCTCGGTGTGATGGACTTCGCGTTCATGGGCGGCTCCATGGGCTCGGTGGTCGGCGAGAAGATCGCCCGGTTGGGAGAGCGGTCGCTGGAGCGCAAGTTCCCGTTGATCCTGGTGTCGGCCTCCGGAGGCGCGCGCATGCAGGAGGGCGTGCTCTCCCTCATGCAGATGGCGAAGACCGCCGCCGTGCTGGCTCAGCTCGCGGAGCGACGAGTCCCGTACGTCTCGATTCTCACCAATCCCACCACCGGAGGCGTCAGCGCGAGCTTCGCCATGCTCGGCGACGCGATCCTCGCTGAGCCTGGGGCGGTGATCGGCTTTGCGGGCCCACGCGTCATCAAGCAGACCATCGGGCAGGAGTTGCCTGAGGGATTTCAGACGGCGGAATTTCTCCTGGAGCACGGCATGGTGGACGCGGTGGTGCCGCGGCGCGAGCTGAAGATGACGGTGGGCCAATTGCTCCGGCACATGAGCGGTCAGCCCGCGGCCGCCGGGTGGGCATCGCCCTGACACGGTACGACGACGCGCTCGCGGCGCTGTTCGCGCGCACCACGGGCGCCTGGAAGCTCGGGCTCGAGCGCACCAACAGTCTGCTCCATCAACTTGGCGATCCGCACCGCGCCTTTCCGTCGCTGCACGTGGCGGGGACGAACGGCAAGGGGAGTGTCGTCGCGACGCTGGATGCGCTACTGCGCGGCGCCGGGCTGCGCGTGGGACGCTACACGTCGCCGCACCTAGTGGACTTCCGTGAGCGCATCGCAGTGGATGGCCGGGAGATTACCGCGCCCCAGGTACTCGACTGGCTCGAGCGCTGGATGCCTGCGGCGGAGGCGTTGCATGCCACGTTCTTCGAGCTCACCACATGCCTGGCGTTCTCGCACTTCGCCAGCGCCGGTGTGGACGTGGCGGTGATCGAGGTGGGGCTGGGAGGGCGGCTCGATGCCACGAACGTCATCACGCCACTGGCCGCGGCGGTCACGTCCATTGGCCTGGAGCACACGGAATACCTGGGCACCACGCTGTCGGCGGTGGCGCGCGAAAAGGCGGGTGTGTTCAAGCCGGGCGTGCCGGCGATCATCGGCGAGCAGGATGCCACCGTGGCCGCCCTGCTCGCCGCGTTCGCCGCCGGCGCGGGCGCCGAGCCCATCACGGTCGTGGGGCGCGACGTGGCCGTGCGGGACGTGGCGGTGGACGCTGAGGGAACGAGCTTCACGCTCGTGCGCGGCGAGAATGCGCAGCCGGTGCGCACGGCCCTCGTCGGGCGATTCCAGGCGTACAACACCGCCGTGGCGCTGAGCCTGCTCCACGCCGCCGGTGGGGTGTACGCGCACGCGGCGGAGCGGGCGGGCGGTATCCTTCCGCACCTTGTCCTCCCGGGGCGCTTTCAACGTGTGGGCGACATCATCCTGGACGTGGCGCACAACGTGGCAGGCGCGCGGTCGCTGGCGGAGACGCTTGGCGCGCTGCCCGTCCGTCGTCCTCTGGTGGTGCTGCTCGGCGTGCTGGGCGACAAGGACTGGCGCGGGATCATCGCGACGCTCGCGGAGGCGGCCGCCCGGATGGTCCTCTGTACGCCGCCCAGCGCTCCACCGGGCCGGGCGTGGGATCTGAACGAGGCGGCGCGGGTTGCGCGGGCACTCGGCGTCGCCGCAACGGCCGAGGCGGATTTCGATCGCGCCATCGAGAGAGCGCGCGCGATGGCGCTCGCCGGTGGCGGTACGATGGTTGTGACAGGCTCCTTCCATACGGTCGGTGATGCCATGGCGCGCTTGCAGGCCGTTCCGTCCGCCGGATAGATTGATTGGATGTCCACTGGCTCCCTCCCGGGCTTCCGGGACTTCTTCCCGGAGACGCTCGCGGAACGAGCGCACATCGTGCGGGCCTGGAGGGACGTGGCGCACCGGTACGGCTTTGTGGAGTACGACGGCCCGCCGCTCGAGCCGCTGGAACTCTACACGCGCAAGAGCGGCGAGGAGATTGTCGGTCAACTCTACGCCTTCACCGACCGCGGCGGACGCGAGGTGGCGCTGCGTCCCGAGATGACGCCGACCTTTGCGCGGATGGTGTCCGCGCGCGCCAACGCGCTGCGCAAGCCCGTGCGCTGGTTCTCCGTGCCGCAGCTCTTTCGCTACGAGCGGCAGCAGCGCGGGCGGCTGCGCGAACACTTCCAGTTGAACGTGGACATCGTGGGCGAGCCGTCGGTGGCCGCCGACGCGGAGCTGTTGGCGGCGGCCATCGACATCATGCGGCAACTGGGGCTCACCGCCCAGGATGTGCGCGCGCGCGTGTCGGATCGGCGGTTGCTCCAGGCCATGTTGCGCGCGCGCGGCGTGCCCGACGAGGCGCTGCCGCTTGCCTACGGCGTGATCGACAAGATGGAGCGCGAGCCGCGCGACGTGGGAGCGCGACGTCTGCAGGACGCCGGACTGAGCACCAGCGCGGTGGCCGCGGTGTTCGCGGTGGCCGGCTACCGCGACGCTGCGGCCGACCGGCACGACGGATTGCAGCGCCTGCGTGCGGATTTTTCGGCGGACGCGGACGTGCCGTCGTGCGTGGACGAGATGGAGCGCTATCTCGGCTACCTCGACGCGCTCGGCGTGGGCCAGTGGGTGGTGTTCGATCCCATGATCGTGCGCGGGCTGGCGTACTACACGGGGATCGTGTTCGAGCTGTTCGACGCGCGCGGCGAGCTGCGCGCCATCTGCGGCGGGGGACGGTATGACGATCTCCTGTGCGCCATCGGCGGGGTTGATCTGCCCGCGCTCGGGTTCGGCATGGGCGACGTGGTGCTCGCCGAACTGCTTCGCGAGCGGGGGAAGATGCCCACCGCGGCGCCGGCGTTGGACTACTGGGTAGCCTACGACGATCCCGCTCTGCTGGCGGCGGCGATGCGCGCGGCCAGCCTGCTGCGCGGCGCCGGGCGCAGCGTGGAGTACGCACTGCGCGACCAGAAGTTGGCACGTCAGCTGAAGGCGGCCAGCAGCGCCGGCGCGCGCGACGTGGTGCTCTTGAAGGCGGAGCAGCTGGGGCACGGCGCGTCCCTGGCGGACACGCCTGTACCGCAGAGGCTCATGCGCCTGGAGGAACGCTGCGTGACGGTGCGTCATCTGGCGGATGGCACCGATGAGATCGTTGCGTTCGCGGACCTCGTGCGCTAGCACGCCCCGGTTGCCGAAGCGGCCGCCGTGCGACAGCAACGCGTCTGTGCATCGCGTGATCCGCACCCTGTCCTCTCCCGCGCCTGGATGGCGCTGAACTGCCATGGCCGACGAAAAGAAACTGACGACACGCGCGAAGGACTTCAGCGCCTGGTACAACGAGCTGGTCCTGCGCGCCGAATTGGCCGACTACGGGCCCGTGCGCGGCACGATGGTCATCCGTCCCAACGGCTACGGCATCTGGGAACGGATGCAGCGGGCGCTGGATGACATGTTCAAGGCGACCGGACATCGCAACGCGTACTTCCCGCTGTTCATCCCGGAGAGCTATCTCAAGCGGGAAGCGCAGCACGTGGAAGGGTTCGCGCCGGAAACCGCCGTCGTCACGCACGGCGGCGGGAAGAAGTTGGAAGAGCCCCTCATCGTCCGGCCGACGTCGGAGACCATTATCTACGCCATGCTGTCCAAGTGGGTGCAGAGCTACCGCGATCTGCCGGTGCTGTTGAATCAGTGGGCCAACGTGGTGCGGTGGGAAATGCGTACGCGGCTGTTCCTGCGCACGCTCGAGTTTCTGTGGCAGGAAGGACACACCGCGCACGCAACGCACGCGGAGGCCCAGGAGGAAGCGCGGCGCATGCTCGGCGTGTATCGCGACTTCATGGAAGGGTGGATGGCGATGCCGGTGGTCACCGGCGAAAAGACGGCGTCGGAGCGGTTTGCCGGGGCGCTGCAGACGTACGCCTGTGAGGCGATGATGCAGGACAATCGCGCGCTGCAGGCGGGCACCACGCACGATCTGGGACAGAACTTCGCGCGCGCGTTCGACCTTCGCTTCCAGGCGGAGAGTGGGGAAATGGAATACGCCTGGAACACCAGCTGGGGCGTGTCCACGCGCCTTGTCGGTGCGCTGGTCATGACCCACGGCGACGACCGCGGCCTGCGCGTGCCGCCGCTGTTGTCACCCACCGAACTGGTGGTCGTCCCCATCTGGCGCTCCGACGACGAGCGATCGCGCGTACTCGAAGCCGCACATCGCGTGTGCACGGCGCTCGGCGATTGGGAGCGCCGCGACCCCAATCGTTTGCGCGTGCACCTGGACGACCGCGAAACGATGAAGCCGGGCGCGAAGTACTACGAGTGGGAAATGCGCGGCGTCCCGCTGCGCATGGAGCTCGGCCCGCGTGATCTGGAGCGGAATCAGGGCGTGCTCGTGCGTCGGGATACCGGCGCCAAGCAACCGGCCGGCCTCGACACCATCGGCGAGGAGGTCGAGCATCTGCTGCAGGGCATCCAGCAGCAAATGCTCGTGCAGGCGCGTGAGCGCCGTGAAGCGCACAGCGTGCGCGGCGCGGTCACGTACGATCGGTTCCGCGAGATCATGGAGGGCGAGGGGGCATTCGTCTACGCCGGGTGGTGTGGCGACCCGGCATGCGAAACGGCCATCAAGGAAGACACCAAGGCCACGATCCGCGTCCTGCCGGACGAGGAGTTCCGCTCGGCGGAGGCGCCTCGAAGCTGTCTCCGCTGCGGCGGCACCGGTGGCGCGACCGCCACCGTGCGCGAGGCGCTATGGGCAAGGGCATACTAGCGCCCGCCGCGGACGCGCCGTGGATGACGCGCGAAGCCGCGGCGCGTGCGGACGCCGTGCTGGCGAGGATCGCGGCGTCCGTGGGGACGCCCGTGTACGTGTACGCGGCTCCAGCCATTCGCGCCCAGTACGCGCGTCTGGCGGCCGCGCTGGCGCCCGTGCCGCACCGGATACACTACAGCATGAAGGCGAACTCCAACGGGGCCGTGCTGCGATTGCTGCGCGAACTTGGCGCGGGCGTGGATATCGTTTCCGGTGGGGAGCTCTACCGTGCGTTGCGCGCCGGCCATCGCGGTGCCGACATCGTGTTCAGCGGGGTGGGAAAGTTGGAGCGGGAACTGTCGGAGGCCGTGGCCGCCGGCGTGCTGCTGGTGAACGTGGAGTCGGAGGCAGAGCTTCGCGCGCTGGACGCGGCCGCACGGCGCGCCGGGCGGCGCGTCGCGGCCGCCCTGCGCGTGAATCCCGAAGTCACGGTCGACACGCCGCATCGCTATACGCGCACGGGAGAGCGGGGGATGAAGTTCGGCATCCCGTACGACGAGGTGGAACACGTGGCGCGTGTCGCCGTGGATCTGCCGAATGTGGAGCTGGCCGGGCTCGATATGCACCTGGGCTCCCAGGTGGCGCGCGCGGAGATCTACGAGATCGGGCTGCAGCGCGTGGTGGACCTGCTGCCGCGCGTGATGGCCGTCGGTGCGCAGAGATTGCGATATCTGGACATCGGCGGCGGGCTTGCCATCTCGTATGCTGGAGAGGGGCCCCTCGATCCCGCGCGGTTCGCGGCGCATGTGCTGCCCCTGGTGCGAGAAACAGGACTGACGCTGCTCGTGGAGCCTGGCCGCTACCTGGTGGGCGCCGCGGGCACGCTCCTCACGCGCGTTTTGTACCGCAAGCGGAGCGGCGGACGCGAATACGTGATCACGGATGCCGGCATGAGCGATCTCTTGCGGCCGGCGTTGTACGAGGCACATCACGAGATCCGCGAGGTCCCGCAGGGGCAAGCCGGCGCGGCGCGCATCCCGGTGGACATCGTGGGGCCGATGTGCGAAAGCGGCGATTTTCTGGGGATGGGACGGGAAATGGCTGACGTGGCACCCGGCGCACTGCTGGCGGTCGAGAGCGCGGGCGCCTACGGGTCGGCCATGTCCTCCAACTACAACTCGCGGCCGCGTGCCGCCGAGGTACTGATGGACGGCGATCGGTTTGCCGTTGTCACGCGGCGGGAAACGTACGACGATCTCGTGCGCCAGGAGCTCGACGACCCCGAGTGGCGGACGTGTTGACGGCGACGCACCGCTGGAGAAGCCCATGCGCATAGGTGTGCTGGCGGATACGCACGACCGGGTTCCGGCCATCGCCGAGTTCGCGCGCCGGTTTAGCGACGCCGGTGTGACGATGCTGCTTCACTGCGGCGACTACACATCACCCTTCGCGCTGCGGCCGCTCGTCGCGTCCGGGCTCACGCTCGCGGGCGTGTTCGGGAACAACGATGGCGACCGGGAAGCGCTTCGCGCCGAAGCGGCCAAGGGCGTAGGGGTGGAACTGTACGAGTCGCCGCACAGCGTCGAGGTGGGCGGCGTGCGCATCCTCCTCGTGTACGACATCGGGGACGTGCAGGATCGCTCCCTCACCTCGCACGCCATTGTGGTCCACGGGTGCACGCACCGCGTGGAGCGTCGGCTGCAGGGCGACACGGTCATCCTCAACCCCGGCGAAGGGTGCGGCTGGCTGTACGGCAGCCCCACCGCGGCCATCCTGGATCTCGACACACGACAGGCCGACATCATCACGCTCGACGGGCCGGAGTGGCGCGCGTGAGAGCGGGTCCGCCGTCGCCATCGCCGACGCGGAGGCGGTCGCCAACGCGTTCCCGCCGCCGACACGGCGCCGGCACCCCCGTGTACGCGCGCGACGCCACCCCACTCGGCCTCCTACGATGACAAGCCGCATCCTCATTCTCGATTTCGGCGGACAATACACGCAGCTCATCGCGCGCCGCGTGCGTGAGGCACATGTGTACTCGGAAATCCACCCGCCCACCCGCTCCATTGATTGGGTGCGCGCGTGGCGCCCCACGGGCATCATCCTCAGCGGCGGACCGTGCTCCGTCTACGGAGAGAACGTCCCCACGGCCGATCCGGCGCTGCTCGACATCGCGCCCATCCTGGGCATCTGTTACGGCATGCAGCTCATTGCGCACCTCGAGGGCGGTGGCGTCACGCGTGCCGGACGACGCGAGTACGGTCGTGCCGACGTGACCGTGGGATGCGACGATGGGCTGTTCACCGGCTTCACCAGGGGAGAGCAGTTCACGGCGTGGATGAGCCACGGGGACCACGTGGACGTCCCGCCGCCCGGCTACCGCGTCACCGCGCAGAGCGCCAATACGCCCGTGGCGGCGTTTGCGCACGAGTCGCGCCCCATCCACGGCGTGCAGTTTCACCCGGAGGTGGCACACACGCCGCGGGGTGGGGAGCTGATCGCGAACTTTCTGTTCGTGGTGTGCGGCGCCGAGCCGAGCTGGACCACGGGCGCCTTCGTGCACGAGGAGGTGCAACGCATCGGGGCGCGCGTGCGGGACGCGCGCGTCATCTGTGGGCTCTCCGGCGGCGTCGATTCCTCCGTGGCAGCGGCGCTCGTGCATCGCGCCGTTGGCGATCGGCTCACGTGCATCTTCGTCGACACCGGTCTCCTGCGTCTGCACGAGCGCGAACAGGTGGAGCGCACCTTTCGGGCACATCTCGGCATCAACCTGATCACCGTGGACGCGGCCGAGCGCTTTCTCGCGGCGCTCTCCGGCGTGGACGATCCCGAGGAGAAGCGCCGGCAGATTGGCCACACGTTTGTGGATGTGTTCGAGGACGCGGCGGCGGGCGTGGGAGACGACGTGCGCTTCCTGGTGCAGGGGACCTTGTATCCGGACGTCATCGAGTCCGTCTCACCCCGCGGCGGCCCCTCGGCCACCATCAAGACGCATCACAACGTGGGCGGACTCAAGGCCGACATGACGTTCGAGCTCGTCGAGCCGCTGCGCGAGTTGTTCAAGGACGAGGTGCGGCAGGTGGGACGGGAGCTCGGCTTGCCCGAGGAGATGGTGGCACGCCACCCATTTCCTGGTCCTGGGCTGGCGATTCGCATCCTGGGCGCCGTCACGCGCGAGGCGCTGCAGACCCTCCGGCAGGCCGATGCGATCTACCTCGACGAGATCCGAGAAGCGGGGCTGTACGACGACATCTGGCAGGCGTTCGCGGTGCTGCTTCCCGTGCGCAGCGTGGGCGTGATGGGCGACGACCGCACGTACGAGCAAGCCCTGGCGCTACGAGCCGTCACCAGTCGCGATGGAATGACCGCTGACTGGTTCCCATTCCCGCACGAGGTGCTCGCGCGTATCTCGAACCGCATCATCAATGAAGTGGACGGCGTCAACCGCGTCGTCTACGACGTGAGTTCCAAGCCGCCGGCTACGATCGAGTGGGAGTAGCGCACCGCGACGCCGGGACCGTCAGATGGACTTCTCCTCCAGCAATCGCAGAAAATCCGCCGGCTCGCGTAAGGCGAGCAACCGCTCCGGCACGTCGGGCTCCTTGCTGAACTGGGCGATCTTCCCCAGCACGGGGAGGTACTGGTTGGACACCTCGAGCGGCGGCGCGACGATCAAAAAAAGGAAATGCACCGGCTTCTCATCGATGGCCTTGAAATCGGTGCCCTCGGTCTTGCGCCCGAAAGCGACGCGGAGCTTGTTCACCACGAGCGAGCGACAGTGTGGGATGGCAATGCCGCGGCCGATCCCGGTGGATCCCAGATTCTCCCGGCGCTTGAGCATCTTGTAGAGCATCCCCTCGGACTTCTCGTCGAGCTTGAGCAGACCAATGAGTTCCTTCAGGATGTCGTCCTTGGACATCCCCTGCAGCTCGAGCTGGATCGCATCTTCAGCGAAGAACTGGCGAAGTTCCATCTATTCCCTCAGAGTGGTACCGCAGGAGTGAGGCTCGCCGCGGTACGGTGGCGGGCCGGTATATCGGGCGGCGAAAGTCCAAACGTGTCCCGATGCCGAAGCGAAGCTACACGTACCGGTGAATCGTGTCAAATACCGATATTGCATGGACTTCGGGCCCGCGTTAGGTTCCATGGTCATGCCATTTCCGTTTCCTCTTCCGTTCCGCATCCCGCTCTATCTGGCCCCCATGGCCGGGGTGTCGGAGGCGCCGTTCCGGCGCCTCTGCCGGCGCTTTGGTGCCGACGTGGTGGTGACGGAATTCCTCTCCGCGGAGGGAATCCGACGCGAGAATCCGGCCACCCTGGCCAAGCTGCGTTTTGGCCCGGAGGAGCGGCCCATCGGCGTGCAGATCTTTGGCGCCGACGCCACGGCCATGGCCGATGCGGCGGCGCTCGTGACCGACGTATTTGCGCCCGAATTCATCGACATCAACTTCGGCTGTCCGGTGAAGAAGGTCGTCAAACGGAACGGCGGATCGGGCTGCCTCAAGGATCTGGGGTTGGTGCGGAACGTCGTTCGTGCGGTGGTAGCGGCCACTCCGTTGCCCGTGACGGCCAAGATCCGCAGCGGGTGGAACGAGGACATGCGCGACCCGGTGACCATCGCCCGCACGTGCCAGGACGCCGGCGCGCGCGTGGTGACGTTGCATCCGCGCACGCGTGCGCAGATGTACACCGGCACCGCTCGATGGGACGAGATTGCCGCGGTTGCGGACGCGCTCGACGTGCCCGTGCTGGGGAACGGTGACATCAAGACCGCCGAGGACGCGGTCCGCATGCAGCGCGAAACGGGATGTGCTGGTGTGATGATCGCGCGCGGCTCCTTTGGCCAGCCGTGGGTGTTCGGCCAGGTGCGCGCCATGCTGGAGGGCACACCGGTGCCCGCGGTGCCGCCCGTGGCGGAGCGGTTCGCGCTCGCCCTCGAGCACGCGCGCATGGCCGCGGCGTACGATGCGGATCCGCGCGGGGCGGCCATCGAGTTCCGCAAGCACCTCGGCTGGTACGTCAAGGGACTGCCGGGCTCCGCGGACCTGCGGCGCCAACTGTACGCGGTGGTGTCGGTGGCCGAGATGGAGGCCATCTTCGGCGCCTATCTCGACGCGTCCACGCGCGGTGATCTGCCTGCGGATGACGGGGCCGCTCCGGCCGCGCCCGCGGCCCGCACGCGGCCCGCCAGCGCCGCCGCGGCGTGACGCGCGAGGGCGTCCTGGCGCTTTTGCGCCAGGTTGCCGCGGGTGATTTGTCGGTGGACCACGCGCTGCGCCAGCTGGCGCTTCCGCCCATCGAGTCGCTTCCCTTCGCCACACTGGATCATCACCGCGCCATCCGGCACGGCTACCCCGAGGTGATCTTCGCCCAGGGCAAGACGCCGCAGCAGGTGGTGACCATCGCCGAGCGTCTCGCCGCACGCGGCGATGGCTTTCTGGTGACGCGCGCCGACACGGCCGTTCGCGAGGCACTGGCCACGCACTTTCCGGAGGTCCACGTCAACGCGCGCGCGCGGACGGCGCATCAGCCAGCACCCGGGCGCGTCGGCGCGGCATCCCCCGGACTCGGCCCCATTCTCATCGTGACCGCCGGGACGAGCGATCTTCCCGTGGCCGAAGAAGCGGCCGTCACTGCGCACGCGCTCGGGAATCGCGTGGAGCGGTTGGAGGACGTGGGGGTCGCCGGACTCCACCGCATCCTGGCGAACACGGAGCTGCTGGCGCGTGCGGCGGTGGTGATCGTGGTTGCCGGAATGGAGGGCGCGCTGCCATCGGTGGTGGGAGGGATCGTGGCGGCACCGGTGATTGCCGTACCGACGAGCGTGGGATACGGCGCGAGTTTCGGCGGAATCGCCGCGCTGCTCGGGATGCTCAACAGTTGCGCCTCGGGCGTAACGGTCGTCAACATCGACAACGGCTTTGGTGCCGCATACGCCGCATCCCGCATCACCCACCGCGCCCGTGACGAGGCTGCCGGCGTTCCGACGCCCTGATCAGTTTTTCCTCTCCCGCAGTTCCCTCGCGTGGCTCGCCACCGCTGCGGCGCTGACGCTCGGCGCGGCTGTGGGTTCGGTGGTGGCGGCGCTCGCCGCTGCTGGCGCCGCCCTGGCCGTGCACCGCCTCGCCCCGCTCCGTGCGGCGGCGTGCGTGATCGCTCTCGGCGCGCTGGCCGTCCTGCTGTCGCGATGGCAGCCTGCACACGCCACATCGGGCGCGATGGTGGCGATCGTCATGCTGGTCGGTACGTCGGTGGCGGCGGTGCGACTACATGGTCAAGCGCGGGGCACGTTCGCCGGCGCCATCCTGCGGCGCGCACACCGTCGAAGGCACGCGGAGCCGCAGGGACAGGCACCTGGTCGAACGTCGCCCTTTCCGGGCGTCGGCGTGGACGCAGGGCGCGCCTGGCGCCGCGCGACAACTCCCGTCACAGGCACGGACATCGTCGTGCGGCCCCGCGTGCAGGGGGACGACGTGGTGCGACGGTTCCTGCGTGATCTGCGGGACGCGTTGGGCGCTGACGCCACGTTCTACTGGCGCGCGAACCTGTTCGACGATGCGCTCGAGCTCACCGCCACGTCGCACGAGGCGGGCGGGCCGCCGCCGGCGGAGACACCCGCCAGCGTGGACCCGTTGATCCGGTGGGCGGCGCAGGAGCGGATGGTGGTCTCCAACAGCGACGACGCGACCGACCTCTTCCTCGCCGCGCCCGTAGGGAAGGGAGAAAGCATCCATGGCGTGCTCGGCTTGCGCGTGGAGCGTCGCACACAACTGAGCCGCGAGCGAGCTCGACCGTGGCTTGGCCGGGCCGCATCGCATCTGGCCCGCCTGATCGAGCTCGTGGACGAAGCGCACGCGGCACGGCGCTACCGCGACAAGTCGCAGCGCCTGCTGCATGCCGCGGAGATGGTGCAGCGACGTCTGGAGTTGGACGACCTGGCCGAGGCGATCTGTACGGCAGCGCTCAATGTGACGGCGGCGACCAGGGCGGCTTTCATCCTCTGGGATGAGCGCCGCGACGAGGGGCATGTCCACCGCACCAGCTCGGGCCATCCCATTCCAAACGGACTGCCCGTGACGGGGCGCGCGCTGTTTGCGGCGGCATGCCGTGACGGGCAAAGCTATGCCATTCGCGACGCCCGCCGGATGGCGCGCGACGCGGTGCTCTACGGTCCGGCCGAACCGCATCGCCTGCCCGCGTCGCTGGCCGTGGTGTCGTTGGTGAGCCAGCGGGTGGTGAAGGGCGCCATCGTGGTGGAGGGCGACACACCGCTGCAGCTCACGGCCGTAGAGGTGGATCTCCTGCGCATGTTGGCCACTCACGCCGTCGTCGCCCTGGAAAACACGCGGCACTTTCAGCGCGCCGCCGAACTGGCCACCGTCGATCCCCTCACATCGCTCGTCAATCGGAGAGGCTTCGAGGCGAAGCTGCATGAGCACCTGGAGGCCACGGATCGGTACGGCCTTCCGACATCGCTCCTGCTGCTGGACATCGATCACTTCAAGGCGGTGAACGACACGTACGGCCACGACGCCGGCGACGCCGTGCTTGTGGCCGTCGCGCTCACGATCCAAAAGACGGTGCGCGCGCTCAATGTGGCCGCGCGGCAGGGCGGCGAGGAGTTCGCCGTCCTGCTCCCCGGCACGGGGCTCTGGGAGGCGGAAGAAGCGGCGGAGCGGCTTCGCTCCGCGTTGGGAGAGCGTCTCATTCCAGCCGGTCGGAATCGCCTTCGTGTCACCGTGTCGCTCGGGGTCGCGTGCTACCCGCAGTCGACCACGGAGCGCGCGGGGCTGGTGGCGCAAGCGGACCGTGCGTTGTACGACGCCAAGCGCGGGGGACGGAACTGCGTTCGGTGCGCCACGCCAGTGGCCGCCACCGAGAGCGGGGACGAGGATGGCGGCGGCGATGACAGCAGGGAGAACGACTGGTAGACAGCGTCTGGAAACTTAACGCTGTCATATCGATAGCGCCCACAGGTGATGTCATTTCAAGATCGCGTCCCGTTGACCTGCGGGCTGGCAGCGGCTAGATTTTTGGAGTTGGGGGGCGACTGGCTTCGACGGGGTTGGTGAGGCCGTGGTCGCGTGCCCAGGTCCTCGAGCCCTGGTAAAACACTCGGGACGATTCATAACTGCCAACTCTAACTTGGCTCTGGCTGCGTAACCTTCGGGTTCTCGCACCTGCCTTGTGTGAAGCCCGCCTGAGGCGGCATACAGGGTATCGTAAATTCGGGCTAGTCCGTCGGCGCGTCTTCCGACGCCGGACGAAGTGCTGTGAAGACTGATCCTGCGGTGGGCTCGTTCGCCTGCCAGCCGTGGGAGACACCCAAAGACGAACTACGCACGTAGACGCCGTGGTGGATCCAGTTTCGGACCGGGGTTCGATTCCCCGCGCCTCCACTCCCAACGGACTGCCGGCTGCTCCTCGAGTCGGGCAGTCCGTTGTGCATCCGGGTGGCGCGCACGACCCCGGCACCGCAGCCGCAGCGGAGCGTGCCGCCGCCGTCCGCGGCGCGGGAGCGTCGGCTGAGCGGGTGGGCCGAAGCGTCGTGCGCTTCGGCACTGCATCGTGGACCGATCGCACGCTCACCGCGCCCGGCGTATTCTACCCGCCGAGTGCGACATCGGCCGAGGCACGGCTGCGCTATTACGCGTCCTGCTTTTCCATGGTGGAGGTGGATGCCACGTACTATGCGCTCCCCTCCCGCCGGACGGCCATGCTCTGGGCGGCGCGCACGCCGGACGACTTTGTCTTCGACATCAAGGCGCATGCGCTCATGACAGGGCAGCCGTCGGAAGTGGCGCGTCTCCCGGCCGACCTCCGCGCGGCGCTCCCGGCCGCGGTTGCCGCCAAGGAACGCATCTACGCCAAGGACCTCCCTGCCGAGGTGGACGATGCGGTATGGACCATGTTTCTGGACGCGCTCACGCCGCTTCGGACGGCAGGCAAGCTGGGGTCGATTCTGCTCCAGTATCCGCGCTGGTTCGGGCCCAGCGCTGCCCATCGCGCCGCACTGCGCGCGGCGCGCGAGCGGGTGGGAGACGGGACAGCGGCGGTGGAATTCCGCAACGCGCGATGGTTCGACGACGGTACGCGCGAGCGCACCTTGGCGCTGCTGGCCGAGCTCGAATTGCCGTTCGTCATGGTGGACGAGCCGCAGGGCACGGCGAGCAGCGTGCCGCCAATCGTTGCCGTCACCACGCCGCGCCTTGCGGTCATCCGGTTCCACGGCCGGCGTGGCGACACGTGGGAGGCGCGCGGCGTGGGCGTGGAGGAACGGTTCCGCTATCTGTACGACCGCCGCGAGTTGGAGGAGTGGGTGCCGCGCATCGGCGAAGCGGCCGGCGAGGCGAACGAAGTGCACGTCATCATGAACAACTGCTACGGCAACTACGGCACGACCAACGCGGCACAAATGGCGGCGCTCGTGTCCCGGGCCTATCCCGGCGGTTGACGCTCCGCGCTCAGGCGCACGCGTCGGGTGCACGCGTCAGGTGCCTCGCCGCAGACGCCTGGCCGCCCACCCGCCGCATGCTTCCCGCGCCTGCCGGGGTGTGGTGAGGAGCCGGCCGCGGCCCGTCCCTTGCCACACAGCGCGGCATGCACAGCGCGGACGATCCACGGACGGGCGGCGATGCTGCCGAGGTGCGAGGGCGGCGCGAACCCGGGCTGTCGAGGCAGGAGGCCCGCTCCGTCACGCATGGTGACTTCTGGATCCCGCAGAGTGCCCGCGAGGTGTACAAGCGGGCGCTCTCTGCGATGAACGCGCATGGGCTGCGCTACGTCGTTGCCGGCGCCTACGCCATCCACGAACACACGGGTATCTACCGCGACACCAAGGATCTCGACGTGTTCGTGGAGCCGGCCGAGCTCCTCGCGGCCATGCGGGTGCTGCGCGAAGCGGGCTTCACGACGCGGTTGGAGCAGGTGCACTGGCTGGCGAAGGCCACGCGTGACGGACACCTGGTGGACATGATCTTCGGCATGGGCAACGGGCTCTCGATGATCGATCGAGAGTGGTACCGCCACAGCAGTCCGGCCATTCTCGCCGCCACGCCGGTGCGTGTCGCGCCCGCGGAGGAGCTGCTCTGGCACCGGCTGTTCATCGGCGAGCGCCACCGGCAGGACATGGCGGACATCATGCATCTGCTCGTGTGCGTGGGGCACGCGCTCGACTGGCGCCGCCTGGTGGCAAAGACGGGAGAGCACTGGCCTCTGCTGCTCGCGCAACTGCAGATCTTCCACTACGTGTACCCGGAATACGCGGGGGCAGTACCCCGGTGGGTCATGGAACTGTTGTTGGAGCGCGCGCGTGTGGCAGCGGAGCAGCCGCGCACCGGCGAGCGGATCACACGCGGCACGTTGATCTCTCGCTTCAGCTTTGCCATCGACGTGAACGAATGGGGATTCCGTGACTGCCGGCGCGTGGCCGTCGAGCGTGCGCGTCGTCTGCCCATCGTGCGCGAGATCGCGCAGGGCAATGTGTGGGACGAATGGTCCGACGACGTCGCTGAGTTCCGCGCGCGGATGGCGGCGCGCGATGACTAGCGGTACCGGAGCGGGGAGCGTGACGAGACATTCCGAGCAGCACACGCGCAGCGCCACGCGCGACGCGGACCGCCGATCCGGTGCGGACCGGCGACGCGACGGGCGCGTGCGCATTGCGGCGGTGGCCGACGTGCACTGCGGAGCCAACGATGGGGGAGTGTTCCGCGACCACTTTGCGGAGGCCAACGGGGTAGCCAATGTCCTGGTGCTCGCTGGCGACCTCACGCAGCGCGGAAGCCCCGACGAGTTCCACGTGCTGGTGGGAGAGCTGGCGGATGTCTCCGTGCCCATCGTCGCGGTCCTCGGCAACCACGACTGCGAATCGGGACACGTGGCGGATGCCACCGAGCTGCTGCGCGGGCGCGGCGTCCACCTGCTGTGCGGCGACGCGTTCACGTTGGACGAGCGCGTGGGCTTTGCGGGCGTGACCGGGTTCATGGGGGGCTTTGGGCGGGGGACACTCACCGCGTTCGGCGAGGAGGCCACAAAGGCGTTCGTCGGAGCGGCCATTGCTGAGGTACATCGGCTGGAGCTGGCCATGCGTGGGCTCCGGACCCCTCTGCGCGTGGTGGTGATGCACTACGCTCCCGTGCAGGCGACCGTGGTGGGCGAGCCGGAAATGATCTATCCGTTCCTCGGCACGGACCGGCTCGCGGCTCCGGTGGATCGCTTTGGCGCGGCGCTGGTGCTCCATGGGCACGCGCACACCGGATCCTTCCGCGGCGAGACCCCCGGCGGCGTTCCCGTGCTGAACGTGTCGCTCCCGATTCTCCGACGCGACGAGCTGGGGCACGGCCACCTGTTCTACGTGCACGAGCTCGAGGTGCCCGCGCCGGCGCGGTAGCCTTCGGCCTTCAGGCGGGGCTTGGCGCCAGCGCCGCGTGGGCGGCGGCCAGACGCGCGATCGGCACCCGGTAGGGGGAACAGGAGACGTAGTCCAGTCCGGTGTCGTGGCAGAAGCGGATGGAGTTCGGCTCGCCACCATGCTCGCCGCAGATGCCCGCCTTGAGCGACGGGCGCGTCTGGCGCCCTTCCTCGACCGCCATCCGCACCAGACGTCCCACCCCATCGACGTCCAACACCTGGAACGGATCCGCTGCGAAGATGCCTTTTTCGAGATACTGCGGCAGAAAGCGGCCCGCGTCGTCGCGGCTCAGGCCGAGCGTGGTTTGCGTGAGGTCGTTCGTCCCGAAGGAGAAGAATTCTGCGTCGCGCGCGATCTCGCCGGCCGTGAGCGCGGCGCGGGGCAGCTCGATCATCGTCCCCACCATGTAGTGCACGGGCTCGCCCATACCGCCCAGCACCTGCTGCGCCACCTCCTGCACGATCGCGTTCTGGTTCTGGAACTCCGCCAACGTCGAGACCAGAGGAATCATGATCTCCGGGTGCACATCGATCCCGCGCCGTTTGGCGCGCACGGCAGCCTCGAAGATCGCGCGCGCCTGCATCTCGGTGATCTCCGGGTACGCGATGCCCAGCCGGCAGCCGCGGTGGCCAAGCATGGGGTTGGTCTCCCGGAGCGACTCGACGATCCGTGTGAGCTCATCGCGCGACAACCGCAGCGTGCGGGCCAGCCGCTTGCTCTCCTCGCCGCCGTGTGGCAGGAACTCGTGCAGCGGTGGATCCAGCAGCCGGATGGTCACCGGGCACCCGTGCATCGCCTCGAAGATGCCGTCGAAGTCGGCGCGCTGCATGGGGAGGAGTTTCGCCAGCGCGCGCCGGCGTCCGTCCGTGTCGCGGGCGACGATCATCTCACGCATCGCCTGGATGCGGTCGCCCTCGAAAAACATGTGCTCGGTGCGGCAGAGGCCGATCCCCTCGGCGCCGAAGTGCCTGGCGAGCCGCGCATCCTGCGGCGTGTCGGCGTTGGCGCGCACCCGCAGGCGGCGCGCCTCATCCGCCCACCCCAGCACGTGCGCGAACGACTGATAGATGCTCGACGCGGCAGGGGCGAGCGCGCCGGAGAGGACGCGCACGATCTCGCTCGGCACGGTGGGCAAGTCGCCATGGAAGATGCGGCCGGTGGCTCCGTCGAGGGTAATCCAGTCGCCCTCATTCACCACGCGACCATCCACCGAGAACTGCCGATGCTCCGCGTCCACACGGACGTCCTTGGCTCCCACGATGGCGCACTTGCCCATCCCGCGGGCTACCACGGCGGCGTGGCTGGTCATCCCGCCCCGCGATGTCAAGACCGCGCGCGCGGCCACCAGACCGTGGAAGTCCTCGGGCGTGGTCTCCTCACGCACCAGCACCACGCGCTCGCCATCCGCTGCCCACCGCTCCGCCACATCGGGGTCGAACACCGCGCGGCCGCTCGCCGCCCCCGGGCTGGCCGGCAACCCGGCGGCGATCGGCTCCGCGCGCGCGCCGGGGTCGATCATCGGATGCAGCAGTTGATCGAGCTGCTGTGGCTGGACCCGCTGCACCGCCTCCTTCTGATCAATGAGGCCTTCGGCCACCATCGCTTCGGCGATGCATACCGCCGCCGCCGCCGTGCGCTTTCCGGTGCGGGTCTGCAGCAGGTAGAGCGTGCCACGCTCGACGGTGAACTCAATGTCCTGCATGTCGCGGAAATGCCGCTCCAGCCGATCCTGCACACGCAGCAGCTCCTGGTAGGCGCCGGGCAGCCGCGTGGCCATGTCTTCGATCTCGAGCGGCGTGCGGATGCCGGCGACCACGTCCTCGCCCTGCGCGTTCACCAGGAACTCGCCGTAAAAGCGCTTCTCTCCCGTAGATGGATTGCGCGTGAAGGCCACCCCGGTGCCGGAATCGTCGCCCATGTTGCCAAACACCATCGCCACGATGTTCACCGCGGTGCCGAGCGTGTCGGGAATGCCGTTCACGCGACGGTAGTCGATGGCCTTCTTGAGCGTCCACGAGCGGAACACCGCTTCGATGGCGCCCCACAACTGCGTCTCGGGGTCGAGCGGAAAGTGGTTCCCGGTGCGGTGGCGCACGAGCGCCTTGTATTCCTCCACGAGGTTGCGCAGCACGTCTTCGCCGACTTCAGCGTCCGTCTCCACTCCGGCGATCGACCGTTTGGCGGCGAGCAATTGCTCGAACGCCTGGCTGGGGACGCCGAGCACCACATCGCCATACATCTGGATGAAGCGCCGGTACGAGTCGTAGGCGAAGCGCGCATTGCCGCTCTGGGCGGCGAGTCCCTGCACCGTGCGGTCGTTGAGTCCGAGGTTGAGGATGGTCTCCATCATACCGGGCATCGACACGGCGGCTCCCGATCGTACGGAGACCAGCAGCGGATGCTCGGGGTCGCCGAAGCGGCGCGCCGCGGTCTGCTCTACCCTGGCGAGATTCGCCGCGACTTCCTCCCGCAGCCCGTCGGGGAAGCGACCGTCGCGGAGGTACTCGATGCACACCGGCGCGGCAATGGTGCAGCCCGGAGGAACGGGCACGCCGAGGTTCGTCATCTCGGCCAGGTTGGCGCCCTTGCCACCCAACACCCGCTTCATGTCGCGGGTGCCATCCGCCGTCCCGTTGCCAAAAAAGTAGACGAGCATCAGATCCGCATCAGCGAGTGATTCGACCCGCGCCGGCACCAGCGCCAGGTGGGGTCAACATCCACATCCAAAACGCAGCTTGTCGGGATCGCTGGGCGGCGGCGTGGGGTAGTCGCCCGAGAAGCACGCGTGACAGAAGCCGTCCGGGCCGTCGGGGACGGCGCGGAGCATCCCTTCGAGCGAGAGATACCCCAGGGAGTCGACGCCGAGCTGCCGTGCGATCTCGTCCACCGAAAAATTGGCCGCGATCAGTTCCTCCCGCGACGGCGTGTCAATGCCATAGTAGCACGGCCCCGTGACGGGCGGAGACGCGACGCGCATGTGCACCTCGCGTGCCCCCGCGCCGCGGATGAGCGCCACGAGTCCCTGCGTGGTGGTGCCCCGCACGATGGAGTCGTCGACCATCACGACGCTGCGCCCCGCGAGCACCTCGCGCACCGCGTTGTACTTCACCTTCACCTTGGCCATGCGGCCGCTCTGGGAAGGCTGGATGAACGTGCGGCCGACGTAGTGGTTCCGGATGAGCGCGAGCTCGAGCGGCAGCCCTGACTGTTCGGCGTAGCCGAGCGCGGCCGCGTTCGCGGAGTCGGGCACCCCAAAGACGAGCTCCGCGCCCGGGGCGGGGGCTTCGATTCCAAGCTGACGTCCGAGCGCGCGCCGTGCACGATCCACCGATCCGCCATTGAATATCCGACTGTCCGGACGGGAGAAGTAGACGTACTCGAACACGCAGCGGCGGAGCTCCCGGCGCTCGAGCGGAAAGGACGAACGGAGTCCGTCGCCGTCCACGGCGACGATCTCGCCCGGCTCGACGTCGCGCACGTAGGTCGCGCCCACGATGTCGAGCGCGCAGGTCTCCGAAGCGAAGATCACGCCGTCACCCACGCGTCCCATGGAGAGCGGACGCCATCCGCGCGGATCGCGCGCGGCGAGGAGCACCCCGTTGATCAGCACCACCAGCGAGAACGCGCCCTCCACGCCCGTGAGCGCCTCGGCCAGTTGCGCCTGAGGGTCCGTGTGCGTGGAGCGCGCAATGCGGTGGACAAGCACCTCGGAATCCATGCTCGACGAGAAAATCGATCCCTGGTCCTCCAGCTCGCGGCGCAGCTCGGTGGCGTTCACGATGTTGCCGTTGTGCGCCAGCACCACGTGCCCGCCGCGGACACGCGCGAGCACGGGCTGGGCGTTGTCGAGCGTGGACGATCCGGCCGTGCTGTATCGGGTGTGGCCAATGGCCTGCGCGCCGGGCAGGTCATCGACGCCGGAGCGCGAGAGGCCCTCGGACACGAGCCCCATCGCGCGAATGGCGCGCGGCGTGCCGCGCTCATCCACGCTCACGATACCGGCCGACTCCTGCCCGCGGTGCTGCAGGGCGTAGAGCCCCATGTTCGCCACCCCGGCCGCGTTCTCGACCCCGCTCACACCCATGATACCGCACATGGCTACACGCTCGCTGGCTGCGGATGCTGCTCTAGGACGGCCGCCTCCGGCGCGCTCCCGTCCCCTTCACGCGCCATGATCCGCGGAATGGCCTCGTGGTAGGCGCGCGCGAGGCGCGCAAGCGGTGCATCGATCACACGCTGCCCCACCCGGAGCGACAGCGCGTTGCTCTGGCGGCGCACGCATCCGATCTCATGAGCGGGGACGCCCTGCGCGCGCGCGATCGCCAGCACGGCTGCGGCATCCGCCGTGGCCACCACGACCCGCCCCTGCGCCTCGCCGAACAGCAGCGCGCGGAGCGGGAGTGTGGCCCACGCGGAGAGGTCCACCTCTGCCCCCATCATGCGGGTGGGGTCGCCCATGCTGCATTCCGCCAGCGCCACGGCCAATCCGCCATCGCTGCAGTCGTGCGCCGCCGAGATGAGGCCGCCGCTCGTACACGCGAGCACCGTCTCGATCACGGATCGTTCGCGCTCCAGATCGCACGTGGGCGGCGCGCCGGCCACGACGCCGTGGACGCGGACCAGGTATTCGCTCCCGCCCAGCTCGTCGGTGGGATCGCCGAGTAGCACGATCCGATCTCCGTCGCGCGAAAAGGTGCTCCCCGTGGCCTGACTGACGTCGTCCAGCACACCCAGCATGCCGATGACCGGCGTGGGATACACCGCTCCGGACGGATTCTCGTTGTAGAACGACACGTTACCGCCCGTAACCGGTGTGTCCAGGGCGCGGCATGCTTCTCCGATACCCGCCACGGCCTCCGAGAACTGATGAAAGACCTCGGGGCGCGTGGGGTTCCCGAAGTTGAGACAATTGGTGATGGCCCACGGCCGGCCGCCCACGCACGCCACGTTGCGCGCCGCCTCGGCCACCGCGATGCGTCCCCCCATGCGCGGGTCGAGCCAGACGTAGCGGCCATTCCCGTCGGTTTTGAGCGCGATGGCGCGTCGTGTTCCCTCCAGACGGATCACGGCCGCGTCGGCCGCGCCAGGGCCCACCACCGTCCCCGTGCGCACCGTGCTGTCGTACTGACGGTACACCCACCGTTTGCTGGCGATGGTGGGAGACGACAGCAGTTGCTCCCACGTCCACACTGGATCGCACTCCTCAGGACGCTCGGCGATAGCGTGCACGTCGCGCGCGCGCGCGGCGCGGCTGGCCGTCCCTTCGCGCGCCGTGGGCGTGTAGACCGGACACTCGGTGACGAGCCGCGAGCCCGGAAACTCGGCGACCACCCGCTCGACTTCGGTCACGCGGTACACCGGCTCGGCGATCACCTCGCCGATCACTTCAGCGGTGAGATCCCATCGCGCGAGAATGGCGCGCACGTCGGCCTCATGGCCACGCCGCGCCACCACGAGCATGCGCTCCTGCGATTCGCTGAGCAGAATCTCGTAGGGCGTCATGCCCGCCTCGCGCACGGGGACGCGCGTGACGTCGATCGTCACGCCCACGTCGCCGCGCTCGGCCATCTCGGCGGACGAGGACGTGAGTCCCGCCGCCCCCATGTCCTGAATCCCCACGATGTGGCCGCTGGCGATCAACTCCAGACTGGCCTCGAGCAACAGCTTCTCGGTGAACGGATCGCCCACCTGCACGCGCGGGCGCTTGGCCTCGCTTTCCGCCGACAGATCCCCGGAGGCGAACGACGCGCCGTGGATGCCATCGCGTCCGGTGCGCGCGCCGACGGCCATGATGGAGTTCCCCACGCCTTCCGCGCGCGCGCGCATGAGCTGCGCTTCGCGCAGTACACCCACGCACATGGCGTTGACCAGCGGATTGCCTTCGTAGGCAGCGTCGAACATCACCTCGCCCGCCACGGTGGGGACGCCCACGCAGTTGCCGTAGTCTCCGATGCCCTTCACCACACCGCCAAACAGATAGCGGACGCGCGGGTCGTCGAGCGAACCGAAGCGCAGCGAGTCGAGGATCGCGATCGGTCGCGCACCCATGGTGAAGACATCGCGCAGAATGCCACCCACGCCGGTGGCGGCGCCCTGATACGGCTCTACGGCCGAGGGGTGGTTGTGCGACTCGATCTTGAACGCGATGGCCAATCCGTCGCCGATGCGTACCACCCCGGCGTTCTCACCCGGCCCCTGCAGCACCTGCGGGCCGGTGGTGGGGAGCGTACGGAGCACGGGACGCGAGTGCTTGTAGGAGCAGTGCTCGCTCCACAGCGCGCTCACGACACCCAATTCGGTGAACGTGGGAGTGCGCCCCAGCATGGAAACCAGGCGGTCGTACTCGTCGGCGGTGAGCCCGTGCTCCGCCACCAGCGCCGGCGTGATCGCCGGATCGCCTGGACGGGGTTCGACGGTCACGGAAGAGTCACGGCGGACCGGCATCAGGCATGCACGCGTTCGAGCATCGACTGAAATATAGCCAGCCCGTCGGCCGAGCCGAGTACGGCTTCCACCGCCCGCTCCGGGTGGGGCATCATACCCAGGACGTTGCCGGCCGCGCTGACGATGCCGGCAATGTCGTTCATGGATCCGTTGGGATTGGCCTCTGGTGCGCGTGTGCCCTGCGCCGTGACGTACCGGAAGACGACGCGCTCCTCCGCTTCCAGCGATGCCAGCTCATCGGGCGAAGCGGTGAACCGACCATCGCCGTGCGCGACCGGCATGCGCAGGATCTGCCCGCGCGCGAGCCGGCTGGTAAACAGGGTATGCGGGTTCTCCACCCGCAGGTGCACGGTGTCCGACACGAACTGCAGCCCGGCATTCCGGAGCAACGCCCCCGGCAGCAGCCCCGCCTCGCACGCGATCTGAAACCCGTTGCACACCGCCAGCACGGGACCGCCGCGCGCGGCGTGGGCCACGACCTCGGTCATGATGGGGCTGAAGCGCGCGATGGCGCCCGGGCGAAGATAATCGCCGTAGCTGAAGCCACCCGGGAGAATGATCACGTCCGCGCCCTGCAGCTCGTGCTCCTTGTGCCAGAGCATGATCGCGTCCTCGCCAAGCACGGTCGCGACGGCACGGAACGCGTCGTAATCGCAGTTGGAACCGGGGAAGGTGACGACGCCGAACCTCATGCGGTCTCCACCGTTTCCAGGTGGAAGTCTTCGGTCACCGGGTTGGCCAGCAAGCGCTCGCACATCCGGCGCGCCGCGTCCCGCGCCTCGTCCGGGTTCGACGCGTCCAACTCGATGTCGATATGTCGCCCCACGCGCGTTTCCTGCAGCGCCGAGAAGCCGAGGGCGCGGAGCGCGCCAGTCACGGCGGTTCCTTGCGGGTCGAGAATCCCCTCACGGGGCATGACACGCAGCGACACACGAAAACGGCTCATGACGTACTCTCGTCGGATCGTGGGTGGGGTCCTTCGCGACGTCCGCCACGGCGGCGGCGGCGCCGCCGGCCGCCCATCGGCAGCTCAGCCATCGCGATGACGCGTTCGGGGAGATCGTCCTCGTCGTCGCCGTCGAACAACGGATCTCCCGTGGGAAGCCGCTCCAGCATTCCAAAGAAAAACGTCGACAGCACGCCCCACGCCACGTAGGCAAACAGCGCGGGAAAGAAGAACTCCTTTGGCACGAACAGCAGCCCCGCGATCGCGCCCACCGTCACCGCGATCCCCACGATCCCGCGCACGCTGCGGACCCCGATGGTCGGCACGGCCGGATAGATCACGTCACTGATCATGAGCCACGCCAGCAGGAGCATGACACCCTTCATGACGAGCGTCCACGGAAGGTCGCCGACGATCGTCTGCCGGTAGAGCGACGTCTGGCTGAACCACCAGTAGGAGGCCAGCGTCATGCCGGCCGCGGGGCTCGGGAGCCCATGGAAATGGGTCTTGGCGCGCCCACCCTGCTCGATGTTGAAGCGCGCGAGACGCATCACGACACACGCCACGTAGATGAACACGAACAGCCACGCCCATCCTTCATGGCTCAGGACGGCGAAGTACATGATGAACGCCGGCGCGACGCCAAAGCTCACCGTGTCGACGAGCGAATCGAGCTCCACGCCGAACCGACTGTTCGTACGCGTCATCCGCGCCACGCGGCCATCGAGCGCGTCCATCACGCCGCCGAACACCACGAACAGGCCAGCCTGACTGTACTCGCCGCGCGACGCGGACACGATCGCCCACAGCCCGAAGAACAGGTTGCCGAGCGTGAACCCGTTGGGCAGCAGCACGACGGCGCGGCGCATGGTGGGGCGGCGGAGGGTCGGGCTCATGAGGACAGCTCCGCGAGCGGCGTTCGTCCGGCGAACGCTCGGTCGCCCACCGCCACCCGCAGGGCAGCGGTGGTGGGAAGGAAAACATCCACGCGTGAACCGAAGCGGATGATCCCCATCCGTGCTCCCTGTTCCGCATGTGTTCCCAGCCGCGCGTAGCTCGCGATGCGCCGCGCGACCAACCCGGCGATCTGCCGCACCAGGATCCGCTGTGCACCGGTGTCGACGCCCACGGACATCTGCTCGTTTTCCAAGCTCGCCTTGTCGTGGGCCGCGTTCAGGAACTTCCCCTTGTTGTAGTGCACGTAGGCCACGGTGCCGGATACGGGATACCGATTCACGTGCACGTTGAAGATGTTCATGAAGATCGACACGCGCACCGTCCGCGCGCCCACGAACGCCGGTTCGTCGACCTCGGTGATCATCACCACGCGGCCGTCGGCGGGGGAGACCACGAGCCGCTCTCCGCGCGGTCCGGGCCGCTCCGGATCGCGAAAGAAGTACGCCACCCATAACGTGACGGCGACCACGAGCACGGCCACGAGCCACAGCACGACGGAGCGGCGGTGCGAGGCGGCCCACAGCGCGATCGCGCTCGCCACCAGGGCGAGGCCGACGAACGGAAGCCCCTCCCGGGCGAGCCTCACGCCATTCCCGACCGGTCGAGCGGTTCGCCGGTGATGCGGCGGAATGCATCGAGGTACCGGTCGCTGGTGGCCTGCACGACGGCGGCCGGCAGCGGCGGCGCGGGGGCGTCGCCATTCCAGCGGCCGGCACGACGCTCCCCATCCAGATAGTCGCGCAACGGTTGCTTGTCGAAGCTGGGCTGTCCCCGACCCGGCGCGTACTCCTCGGCCGGCCAGAAGCGGGAGCTGTCAGGGGTCAGCACCTCGTCGATGAGGAGGATCTGGCCACCGGCGGCACGGCCGAATTCGAACTTGGTGTCGGCGATGATGATCCCGCGCGCGGCGGCGGTGGCGCGACCAAATTCGTAGATGGCGCGCGACAACCGCTCGAGATCCGCGGCGGCTTTGCCGCCGATGATCTCGCTCATCCTCCCCACCGTGATGTTCTCGTCGTGCCCGGTGGTTGCCTTGGTGGCGGGGCTGAAGATCGGAGGGTCCAGCCGCTCGCTCTCGCGCATCCCGGACGGCAGCGGCTCACCCGCCAGCGTGCCGTTGTTTGCGTATTCCTTCCATGCCGAACCGCTCAGATAGCCGCGCACCACGCACTCGATGGGGAAGACGGTCGTCCGCGTGCACAGCATGGCTCGTCCGACCAGGTCCCGCTGATGCTCCGCCAGCGACGGAATGGCCGCGACGATCTCCTCCGCGTCGGCGGAGAGCATGTGATGCGCGACGGCGCCACCGGCGCGGCCGGCGAGCTGCCGGCACCACCACGCGCTCATCTGCGTGAGCACAGCGCCCTTGTACGGGATCGTCTCCGCCATCACGACGTCGAACGCGCTGATCCGGTCAGTCGTCACGAGGAGCAGCCGGTCGTCGCCGGCGTCGTAGATGTCGCGCACCTTGCCACGCCCCACGAGGGGGAGGGGGAGATCGCTCTGCACCATGGTCGTCGTCATACGCGAATGCTCTCGGTAAGGGGCTGCGGCACAGACGCCGCGTCCAGAATGGGTTCGACATGCTCGGCCATAAATTCGTCCACCTGCTCCGGCGCGCGTCCGATGAAACTGTGCGGGTCGGCGATCGCACGCAGGTCGTTCAGCGGAACGCCGATCGACGGGTCGGCCGCCAGACGCTCCAACAGATCGTTCTCCGCCGCCCCTTCCTTCATGGCCTGCGCGGCCGCGAGGCTGTGCCGGCGGATCACCTCGTGCACGGCCTGCCGATCGCCGCCGGCGCGGACAGCCCGGACGATGATCTGCTCCGTGGCCATGAAGGGCAGTTCGGCCTCGAGGCGCTGCCGTATGCGCGCTGGATGCACGTCCAGCCCCGCTGCCACGTTGGCCAGGAGCAAGAGAATCGCGTCGGTCGCGAGAAACGCCTCCGGCAGCACGAGCCGGCGGTTGGCGCTGTCGTCCAGCGTCCGCTCGAAGAACTGGGCCGCGTGCGTGTGGTTGCCATTCTCCTCCAGCGTGATCACGAACCGCGCCAGGGACGCCATGCGCTCCGAGCGCATGGGGTTCCGCTTGTATGCCATGGCGGACGATCCGATCTGCTCGCTCCCAAACGGCTCTTCGATCTCCCCGAACGCCTGCAGCATACGTACGTCGCCGCTCATCTTCGCGGCGCTGGACGCGATGCCGGCGAGCACGGCCAGCACCTGCGCGTCGAGCTTGCGCGTATAGGTCTGCCCGGTGACCGGGAGCACGTGTTCGAAGCCGAGCGACCGCGCCACCTGGCGGTCCAGCTCGCGGACGCGCTCGTGGTCCCCATCCAACAGCTCCAGGAACGTGGCCTGCGTGCCCGTGGTCCCCTTCACTCCGCGGAGCGGCAGGAGCGCGATGCGCCGGTTCAATTCCGCCAGGTCGAGCAGGAGATCCTGGATCCACAGCGTCGCCCGCTTGCCCACCGTGGTGGGCTGCGCCGGCTGCAGGTGCGTGTAGGCGAGCGTGGGCTCCGCGCGCCACTGCCGCGCGAAGATCGCAAGCGCGCGCACGCCCGCGATCAGCGTGCCGCGCAGCAGCTCCATTGCGCGGCGCAGCAGTATCAGATCGGCGTTGTCCGTTACGTAGGCACTCGTCGCGCCGAGGTGGATGAACGCGCGCGCGGCCGGGGCGGCATCGGCGAACGCGTGCACGTGCGCCATCACATCGTGGCGGAACCGGCGCTCGTACGCGGCCACCGCGGCAAAGTCAATGTCGTCCAGGTGGGCGCGCATGGCCTCGATCGCCTCGTCGGGGATCGGCACACCGAGCGCCTTCTCCGCCACGGCCAGCTCGAGCCACAGACGTCGCCACAGTCCGTAGCGCGTCTGCGGCGACCACAGCTCGAGCATCGCCTCCGAGGCGTAGCGCTCGGCCAGCGGCGAAGCGTAGCGGGCTGCGTCGTGGGTCATTGAATCATGAAATCCGTGGAGTAGATGCGCCCGCCGCGCTCGAAGTACATGCGGATGGCCGCGCGATCACCGTAGCTGTTGATCGCGCGCGCCACGTCCTGCGCCGTCTCGATGGGGGTACGGTTGACCTGCACGATGACGTCGCCCTTCTGGATGCCCAGTTCCTGGGACACGCGGGGGGTGACGTTGAAGATGAGCGCCCCGCGCCGACTCACGATGGCTCGTTCGGCGCGAATCGCCGGGGTGAGCGTCACGAGCTCCAACTCGCGCAGCACCTGCACCTTGGGCGCACTCACCTCGGGCAAGTTGGCAATGCGGACACGGGTTGTGAATTCGCGGCTCCCGCGACGTACGACGAGCGGAACCTCCTCGCCCACGCGAAGATCGAGCAGCTCCGCCTCCCAGTCGAACGGGTTCCGTAGCACGCGATCGCGCGATCGCAACAGCACGTCGCCGGGCTGCAGTCCCGCACGATCGGCCGGAGAGCCCGGCACCACGGACGCCACCACGACGCCCGACCGCACGGTATTCGATGGCGTGCGCCCCGACGGAAGGTCCAGCTTGACGCCGACCCATGGACGTGCCACCGCGCCGTGTGCCAGGAGGTCGCTTGCCACGCGGCGCGCGCGGTTGATGGGGATGGCAAACCCGAGACCTACCGAGCTGCCGGTCGGCGAGTAGAGGGAGCTGTTGACGCCAATCACCTCACCGGTGGCCACCACCAGCGGGCCGCCCGAGTTCCCGGGATTGATCGGGGCGTCGGTCTGAATCATGTCCACGTACATGCCCGGCCCTTCCGCGCGCGCAACCAGGTTGCGTCCGGTCCCGCTGATGACGCCGGCGGTCACCGACGGCTCGCTGTTCCCCAGCAGAAATCCGTACGGGTTCCCGATGGCGATCGCCCACTCGCCGATCAGCAGACTGTCCGAGTTGCCGAGCACAGCGACCGGCAGATCGGTCGCGTGAATCCGGAGCACGGCGAGATCGTTGATCTCGTCCTGCCCCACGAGATCGGCGGGATAGGTGGTGCCATCGCGCAACGCCACCGAGATGCGCCGCGCCCCGTGCACCACGTGCGCGTTGGTGAGGATCACCCCGTCCGAACGGATGATGAAGCCGGAGCCGAGCCCGGGGAGCACCCGCTGCGCCGAGCCGCCGAAGAACTGCTCGAACGGATCGCTCGTGGCCTGCTCAACGACTTCGGTCTGTACGGTGACCACCGCGGGGGCCACCCGTGCGACGGCGCGGGTGAGCGCCGTGCGTCGCACCGGGTCCACACTGTCGAGTCGTACGGCGGCCGCATTGGCCTCGGGGAGGCTCAACGCAGCCCGGCTGTCGTGCGCGGCATCGCCACGCTGCTGCCCGCACGCGGCCAGGAGAAGCAGCAGGAGCGCCGAGGTCCGGCCGGCTACGCTCATCCGCCGCCGCGCGTGCGCGCCAAGTGACGGCTCCAGTCGTTGAGATACTGGTCGACGCCGCGGTCGGTGAGCGGATGCAGGAGCATCTGGCGGAGCACGTCGGGCCGCACGGCGGCCGCGTCCGCGCCGGCGCGCGCGGCCTCTTGCACCTGCACGGATGAACGGAGCGACGCCGCCACGAGCTCGCACTCCGAGCCGCCACGATCGAACATCGTGCGGATGTCATCCACGAGGGAGAGGCCGTCCTGACCGGTGTCTTCCAGCGCGCCCACGCACGCGCTCACGTAGGAGGCGCCGGCTTTGGCGGCCACGAACGCCTGCACGGCGCTGAACACGAGGGTCACGTGTACCGTGATGCCGTCGGCCACGAGGCGCCGCATACCCACCAGGGCCTCCTCGATCATCGGCACGCTGACGACGATGGAGTCCGCCAGTTTGGCGAGTGTGCGACCTTCGCGGTACACGGCGTCGGCGTCCACGGCCACCACCGGTGCAATGACCGGCCCGGAGGTCGCCGCGCAGATCTCGCTCAGCCGCGCATAGTGGTCGTCGTCGCCGCCGGAGGCGAGCAGCGACGGGTCCGTGATTACCCCATCGATCATCCCACGCGGGACGACGCGCCGCACGTCATCCACGTTGGCGCTCTCCAGCAGGAGTCTCATAGGTTCGAGATGTAGAGGTCGGCCGGATACCGCACCGTTCGCAGAAACAGCGCGTGCGGTGGCGCCGGCGAGGAGGTGTCGCGGTTGTCCTCGGACTCAAGGAGCGACGACAGGTCGTCGGGATCGCGACGCCCGCGCGCCATGTCGACCATCGTTCCGACCAGAAAGCGCACCATGTGGTGAAGGAACCGATTTGCTTCGACGTCAAAAATCCACCCGACGTCCTCCGGACGTCGCTGCCAGATGGCCTCTATGATGATACACCAATGTTCGTCCGTTGGGGGCGCCGTCCCGCGCACCGCGAACGCGCGGAACGCGTGCTCGCCCCGCAACGCCTCAGCCGCACGGGACAGCACGTCCGCGTCGAGCGGTGCACCCACGCCCCATTCCCACCGCCGCCGGAACGGCGACCGCGCGGCTTCGTCCGTTCCGATCACGTAGCGATACCGCCGCGACCGCGCGTCAAAGCGGGCGTGAAATCCCGGACGCATCTCGTGCGCCGCGGAGACCCACAGGTCTGGCGGCAGAATCGCGTTCAACGCCTGGCGCAGCCGAGTGGCGGGCCATGTATCCGGAACGCGCACCCCCGCCGCCTGTCCCGTGGCGTGGACGCCGGCATCCGTGCGACCCGCGCCGACCACCGCCACCTGCGTGTGACACAGCCGGGTGACGGCAGCTTCCAACTCGCCCTGCACCGTGCGACCGCTCGCCTGGCGTTGCCATCCGGCAAAGCCGCTCCCGTCGTATTCGAGTACGAGTTGCACGGTGCGCTGCGGCATCCAGCGGGAAAACTACCCCGGCACGGGGGACTGTCAAGCAACGCGGCAACGTCCGAACTGATTGACAGTACGCCACCTAGACCTCTACATTTGACGCCCCACCGCACGCCGCTCCCACGGGCCCGGATGCCACCTCGCACACTCGCCTCGCTCGCTCATGCACTTGGCGCGGCGTCCGATCTGGATGCCGCGCTCGTCTCCCTAGGGGAGGCCCTGGCCGAGCTGGAGCGCTCGGCGCGGCTGGCGCTCGTCCCGTATGACGGCCGCCGCCAGATGCTGCGCGAACGGCTCACGCCCGCCGACGGCATGATCGCGCGGTATCGCGTCGAGACCACGTTCGACCACTTTCCCTCGCGCGTGCGTGACCTCGTGGCGGCGGGCGGGCAGTTCGTCGACCTCGGCGAGGAGTCGGACGCGTTCGCGCGTCTGCTCGGCATGACGTCCGGGGACGAGGACGGCCTCCTCGCCGTGCGCGGCGTGCGCGTGGACGGCGCGCTCGCTGCCGTTCTCGCGCTCTACGAGTCCAAGCGACTGTTCGGCGCACGGGTGGCCGAGCGGTTCGGACCACACGCGGCGCTGTTCGATCTGACGTTCGCGCGGTTTTCGGAGCGCGAGGCGCGCGAGGAAGCCGTGCGCACGCTCGAGGACGTCACGCAGCGCGTGCATGGCGAGTACGTGCGCAAGCTCGCCGACCTGGAGCGCGCGCTGGCGCACGTGCGCGACACCCCGCGCGTGGGCACGCCTGCGGTGGAGCCCGGCCGGCTCCTGGCCCTGGAGCAGGAGGCGGCTCGCGAGCGAGAGGAATCGCGCCGCGCCCGCCGCCGCGCCGACAGCATGGAGCAGCAACTCTCCAGCGCCGTGGGACAACTGGAGTACGCGCACGTGGAGCTGCATCGCCGCAGCGAGGCGCTCCGCCAACGCACGCGCACGCTCTACCTGCTGGACCGGCTGCTCACGCTCCAAGCGTCCACGCCCGATCCACGACAGCTCGTCGATGGCCTGCTCTCGCTGGTGGGCGACGACATGCAAGCGCAGCGGTGTTCGTTGATGCTGCGCGTGCCGGGCACCGACCAGCTCTACATCGCCGCCGCGCGCGGACTCGCGCCCGAGTTCTCCGACGGGGCGCGCATCACGATCGGCAAGGGCGTGGCGGGGAAGGTGGCGGCAAGCCGCGAGCCCCTGCTCGTCACGGATGTGGCCGACGCCGCGTCGCATCCGCTCCTCCGTGACGAGTACTTCACCACCGGCTCGTTCATCAGCTTTCCGCTGCTGGCCGACGGAGAATTGATCGGCGTCGTGAACCTCACCAATCGCGCGCAGCGGGGCGTCTTCCTGGAGGACGACATCGACCGCGTGCGGCTGCTGGCGCTGGTCATCTCGCTTGCTGCGTCCCATGCGAGGCTCCCCGAGAGCCTGCTCCATGCGATCAGTGCACGCTGAGGAGCTCGCGCACGCCATCCGGCGCGTCGCGGCGGGCGCGTCTCTGTCGGCCGTGGAGACCACCGAAGCGTTCGAGGTGATCATGCGCGGCGATGCGTCGCCCGCGCAGATCGCCGCGCTCCTGGTGGCGCTGCGGGTGAAAGGGGAGACAGTCGATGAGATTGCCGGCGGGGCCGAGGCGATGCGTCGCGCCATGGTGCGGCTGGACGCCGAGCGCCCGGACGAACTCGTCGACACCTGTGGCACCGGCGGCGGTCGCGTCGTCACCTTCAACATCTCCACGGCGTCCGCCCTCCTCGCGGCCGGCGCAGGTGTTCGCGTGGCCAAGCACGGTAACCGATCTCACACCTCCGCCTGTGGCAGCGCCGATCTGCTGGAGACGTTGGGCGTCCGGATCGACGTTCCGGTGGAACGCATGCGCGCCACGCTCCGCCAGGCCGGCATCGTCTTCATGTTCGCGCCGCACATGCACCCCGCCATGCGCCACGTGGGGCCGGTACGCCGCGAGCTCGGCATTCCGACGCTGATGAATATTCTGGGACCGCTGGCGAACCCCGCCGCGGCCGGACGGCAGGTGATCGGCGTGGCGGATCCGGACCGGCAGCTCCTCCTTGCCGGCGCGCTGGCGGCGCTCGGCACCGTGCACTCGCTGGTGGTCTACGGCGAGCCGGGCATGGATGAGATCTCCCCGCTGGGACCAACGCGCCTGGCCGAGGTGCGGCAGAGCGCCGTACGGCAGTGGACGCTGGAACCTGCGCGCTACGGACTCGCGACGAATGACCCGCGCGAGCTGGCGGGTGGATCGCGGCAAGACAATGCGGCGCTGGTGCGCGCCGTGTTGGCCAATGACGCCGCGCCCGGCGCGCGCGCGGCGCTGGTGCTGAATGCCGCGGCCGCGCTGTACGTGGCAGGTCGCGCTTCCTCGTTCGACGATGCGGTGGAGCTGGCGCGCGAGGGACTGTCGGCCGGCTGGGGACTAGACGCGCTGGAGCGGTTGCGTGCCGCGTCGTGCGAACCCGGCGACGCGGCGGCGAACGCGTGACGCGGTTAGCAGCGCCGCAGGACGCCCACGACGACGCCCTGGATGCGCAGATCGTTCTCGTGCACGAAGATCGGCGCCATGCCGTCGTTGGACGGCTGCAGGCGGATGCGACCGTCGCGTTCCCGGTACAACCGTTTGACCGTCGCCCCGCTCTGCTCGATGAGCGCGATGACCATCTCGCCATCGTCGGCGCTGTCGCGCCGGTTGATGACCACGTAGTCACCGTCCTGAATGTGCTCCTCGATCATGGAGTTCCCTCGCACGCGCAACACGTAGTGCGAACCGCTGCGCCGAACGAAGTCTTCGGGCACACACACCGCCTCGTGCGCCGTGACGGCCTCGAGCGGTGCACCGGCGGCCACGGCGCCCAGGAGCGGAAGCTCGACGGCGCGCGGCACCGCCTCCGACGGAAGGATCTCGATGGCGCGACTCTCGTTGTACGCACGCTTGATGTAGCCCTTGCGCTCGAGATTGCTGAGATGTTCGTGAACCGTGGCCAGCGAGTTATAGTTGAAGTGCGCCGCGATCTCTTCGAAGCTCGGTGCGTACCCGTTGTCTGCGGCGAACGTCACGAGGTAGTCGAGGATCTCCTTCTGGCGCTTCGTGAGCGGCATGGCGTCTCTCCCGGCAACGGGGCTGGAACGGCGATCGACCGGATCCGTCCGTGCGGCGCACGCCCTCGAAACATTGGGCTGCCCGAACGGACGCCGAATTCTACAATATCCGAATAGGACCCGAAGTGCAAGTGCGGAGCGCGTGGGCACCCCCATCGGGGGTCTTGGGGCGGATTCTGGCGGACGCCGAGCGCCGTCTGGGCCCGCTCCGGCGTCGCGCGGCCAAGCTGGAGATGGCGGCTGCCGCTGCGGGAGAGCCGCCGTCCTTCCGGGCGGCACTGGATCGGCCGATGGTGGCCGTCATCGCCGAGATCAAGCGGCGCTCGCCGTCGCGAGGCTCCATACGACCGGATCTGTCCGTGGCGGCCCAGGCGGGTGCCTACGCGCGGGGCGGGGCGGCGGCGGTGTCGGTGCTCACTGAGCCCACTTCGTTCGGCGGAGCCGCGCACGACTTGCGCGAGGCACGGACGGCTACGGAGTGCCCTCTCCTGCGCAAGGACTTTCTCATCCACCCGCTGCAGATCGTCGAAGCGCGCGCGCTGGGTGCCTCGGCGGTCCTCCTCATCGCGCGCGCGCTGCCTCCGGGCATCCTCGCGGTCCTGGTCGCCGAAGCGCGAGGGCTGGCCCTCGAACCGCTCGTTGAAGTGCACGGACGCGAGGAGCTCGAGCGTGCGCTGTCGCTCGACGTCGACGTGCTCGGCGTCAACAGTCGCGATCTCGAGACGCTGGAGATCGACCACGCGGTACACGATCATCTCCTCCCGTTGATCCCGCCCGACCAATGCGCGGTGGCGGAGAGCGGGATGGCCAGTGTGTCGGACGTGCGACGCGCGGCGGCTGCCGGTGCCGACGCCGTGCTGATCGGCACCATGCTCTCGGCCGCGTCCAATCCGGACGTGGTGCTGCGTCAGCTCACTGGTGTACCGCGTCGTGATCGTGCCGGTTGAGATCAAGTTTTGCGGGCTCACGCGTCCCGAAGATGCCGCCGCCGGCGCGGAGGCGGGAGCGGCATACCTGGGCGTGGTGTTCGCCGCGGGCCCGCGCCGCGTGCAGCCGGATCGGGCACGCGTTATTCTGGACGGCGCCGCCGGCTTTGCCGCGCGACGCGTGGGCGTCTTCGGGCGTGCAGCACCCAGCGCGGTGGCCGCGGCGGCCGAGCGCGCCGCGTTGGACGTCATCCAACTTCACGACGACCCCACACCGCGAGAGGTGCGCGCGGTGCGTGCCGCGACCGGATGCGAGGTGTGGGCGGCGGTGCGGCTCGGCGAGAAGGGCCATGTGCCGGATATCTTCGACGAGCTCGCGGAGGTCGCCGGCGCGCTGTTGCTGGAAGCGCGTGTCCCCGGGCAGTTGGGCGGGACGGGCGTCGTGCTGCCGTGGCACGCAGTGGCCGCTTCGCTCGCGGGGAGCGTACACTCGAGGGTCTACGGGCCGCACGCGCCTCAGGCACCGGTGCGCATGGTACTGGCAGGGGGGCTCACGGCCGCGTCGGTCTCGGAGGCCATACGCGCTCTCGGGCCCGACATCGTGGATGTTTCCTCCGGGATGGAATCCGCACCCGGCATCAAAGATCACGAGCGGATGCGCGCGTTCGCCGCGGCCGTCCGCGCCACGCTGGTTCCATGACTTCTCCCGTCGCCTCCGACCGCTTTGGCGCCTATGGCGGACGCTATGTGCCGGAAACGCTCATCCCGGCGCTCGACGAACTCGACGCGGCGTTGGGTGAGGCGCTGGTGGACCCCGCCTACCGCGCCGAGCTCGATGGTTTGCTTCGATCCTACGTCGGTCGTCCTACTCCAGTGAGTGAGGCGCCCCGGCTGTCGGCGCTGGTTGGCGCGTCGGTGCTCCTGAAGCGAGAAGACCTGTGTCACACCGGTGCGCATAAAATCAACAATACGGTGGGACAGGTCTTGCTCGCTCGCCGCATGGGGAAGCAGCGCATCATTGCCGAGACGGGCGCCGGACAACACGGCGTCGCGACGGCGACGGTGTGCGCGCGCTTTGGTCTCACGTGCGTGGTGTACATGGGCGAGGAGGACATGCGCCGGCAGGAGCTCAACGTCTTCCGCATGCGCTTGTTGGGGGCCGAGGTCCGGCCGGTGAGCAGCGGGACGCGGACGCTCAAAGACGCCACGAGCGCAGCCATTCGCGACTGGGTCGAGTCGGTGACGGACAGCCACTACGTGATCGGCTCCGCCGTGGGGCCGGCACCGTATCCGCGGATGGTGCGCGAGTTTCAATCCGTGATCGGCAGGGAAGCGCGCGCGCAGGTGACGGAACGTGTGGGACATCTTCCGGCGACGGTAGTGGCCTGCGTGGGCGGGGGTTCCAACGCGATCGGTATGTTCACTTCCTTTATCGAGGACCGGGGTGTGGAGCTGGTGGGCGTCGAGGCTGCCGGTGAGGGACTGGAAACAGAGCGCCACGCCGCGTCGCTGTCGCGCGGACGGCCGGGCGTACTGCACGGAGCGCTGAGTTATCTCCTGCAGGACGCGCACGGGCAGGTGCACCCCGCGCACTCCATCTCGGCCGGCCTCGACTACCCCGGCGTCGGGCCCGAGCACGCGCACCTGCGCGATACCGGGCGCGCGCGCTACGTCTCGGTGGACGACCGCGAGGCGCTCGACGCGTTGCATCACCTGAGTCGGCTGGAGGGGATCATCCCCGCGCTGGAGTCGGCGCACGCCATCGCATGGGTGATGCGCGAACGCGCCCGCTGGACACCGGAGCAGACGGTGCTCGTCTGCCTCAGCGGACGAGGAGACAAGGACGTGGCGCAGATCAGCGCCCTGGGCGCTCCCGGCGCGTGACGGCACCGACCGTCCGGCAGACGGCCGCCGCCGATGCGCCACCACCTCCGTTTCCTCCCGAGGTGGTGGAGGAGATGCTGCGCCAGCTGTCCAAGACGGTGCGGACGCATCAGCTGTATCTGCCCAACAACCCGGTGTATCAACGCGCCATCGACGCCCTGCGCGCCGCGTTCCCGCCCATCTGGTCGCACACCAATGCCGTGATCATCGGCATCACGGAACAGGAATTCCGCTGGGAGGGGTTGCCGATCGTTCATGAGGCGACACGGTCGGAGAGCCTGGCCTGGGTGCTGTACAAGGATGGCGTGCGCGAGATCACCTTGCTGCCCGGCTTCGAGGGCGAAGAGCTCGTGGTCCTGCTGGACATTCTGCGCCGGATTCGCAACGCCCCACCGGAGGAGGACGACCTGCTCACGCTCCTGTGGGAGCAGGAGTTTCTGTACCTCCGCTATCGTTTTGTGGACGCCCCGCTGGCCAATGCGCCGCCCATCGACGGGCCTGCCCCTGACGCGGGGCCCGCCTCGGTGCCGCCACCGGCGGAGATGCCGGCCATGGAGGAGTCGCGCCCAGGCGTCGTCCGGATGGATGACTTCGATTCCGCCCTCTACTTCCTGGACGAGCACGAGATCGACTATCTCCGGAACGCGGTGCAGGAGGAGTACCGCGGTGATCTGCGGCGGAACGTGCTGGCGATCGTGTTGGACATCTTCGAGGTCCAGACACCCGACGCCGTGCGCCAAGAGATCCTGGAGATCTTGGAGCACCTGATGGTGCACATGCTGACCACGAGCCAGTTCGGTGCGGTGGCGTATCTGCTGCGCGAGGCGAAGACGTTGGCCGACCGCGCTCCGGACGTGTCACCTGGGCACCGCGAGAAGTTGCAGCGCCTGTCCGACCGTCTGAGCGATCCGACGGCTCTCGCCGAGATGCTCCGCTCACTGGACGAATCTCCGCAGGTGCCGTCGCAGGCGGAACTGGACGAGCTGTTTGCCGAGCTGCGACCGTCCACCCTCGGCGTGGTGCTCAGTTGGATCGGCAAGCTGCAAAACGCTTCGGTGCGCGCCGTGCTCGTGCAGGCGTCCAACCGACTGGCGGCGGCGAACACGGCCGAACTGGTGCGTCTGATCCTCTCGCCGGACGAGGGCACCGCGCTCGAAGCCATCCGTCGAGCTGGCGAGTTGAAGACGGCCGCCGGGGTCGCCGCCCTGGGGAAGCTCGCCTCCACCGGAGCGGTTCCCGTGCGACAGGCGGCCGCGCAGGCGCTGTCGGACATCGGCACGCCCGGCGCGCTCAAGGCGCTGGAGCCGGCCATCGGCGATCCTGATCGAGAGGTGCGCATCACGGCCCTCCGAGCCGTTGCCGCGCGCGGGCATGTGGCGGCGCTCGAGACGGTGCGCGATCTGGTGCGCTCCAAGACGGTGCGGGACGCCGACCTCACCGAGAAGATGGCCGTGTTCGAGGCGTTTGGTGCGCTCTCCGGCCCGGACGGTGTTCAACTGCTCGACGCCATGCTCAACGGGCGCGGCTTCTTGGGACGAAAGGAGGACACTGACGTGCGCGCGTGTGCCGCGATGGCGCTGGGACGCATCGGCGGTCCCGACGCGCTGGAGGCGCTGCGGGACGGGAGCTCGGACAAGGAAGTGCTGGTACGGAACGCGGTCAACCGCGCTCTGCGGGAGGCGGCCGAGTGAGTACCGCAGCCATGCCCGGCACGGCGGCGCCAGCAGGCGTCCCGGCGACCGCCGAGCGCGGGAGTGACGCCTACATTCGCGTCAAGGGGATCGCGTTCCTCAACGCGTTCTACGGCGCCATGCGCACCGTCAAGTTGTATCCGCCCGACAATGCGGTCGTCCAGCGCGCCCTCGATGAGCTGGTCCAGCACACCGCCGCGGTGCGCGCGCACGAGCACGAGCTCGAGCTGCGCACGTCGGGCGAATTCCTGTTTCTGAATCACACGCGCCTGCGCTTGGACCTGGACAACTTCGCCACCTTCAGCCGCATCATCTCGGCCTTCCGCGAGGCCGGCGTCGGCTCGTGCGCCGTGGGCGACGGAGCAGGGAAGCGGGAGTGGACCGTCTTCCTGTCGCTCTTCCAGTCCGCGGCGCAGGAACAGGATCCGGATGCGCGGCGGGGGCGACTGGCTCAGAAGCTCGACGACGCCGGCGTCCGATGCTTCGAGCTCGGCCCGCCGTCGGATGCCGATGAGGAGTTCCTCGAAAAATCCAAGGAAGCGGCCAAGCGCACCTACGCCCAGTCGGTATCCGTCACGCGCGAGGTGATCAACTCGCTCCGCATGGGGCACAGTCCTAACATCAAGAAGATCAAGCGGGTGGTGCAGAGCATCGTCGACCAGATTCTCAATGAGGAGACGTCGCTCATCGGGCTCACCACGCTGCGCGACTACGACGAATACACGTTCACGCACAGTGTGAACGTGTGCATCTTCTCGGTGGCGCTCGGCCGGAAGATCGGCCTCACCAGGCTCCAGTTGTATGACCTGGGCATGGCGGCGCTCATGCACGACATCGGCAAGTCGCGCGTGCCGCTCGACGTGCTGAATAAGGCGGGTGGCCTCACGGACGACGAGTGGCGCCTGATCGCGGCCCACCCGTGGCAGGGAGTGCTCTCGCTGTTCCAGATGCGCGGACAGATGGACGTCCCGTACCGGGCCATGGTCGTGGCGTTCGAGCACCACAAGAAAACCGATCTCACCGGCTACCCCAAGCACATCCGTCCGCGCGAGCAGAGCATCTACAGTCGCATCGTATCGGTGGCGGACGCGTTCGACGCGGCCACGTCCCGGCGTGCGTATCAGACCACCCCGCTCTCGCCGGCGGCGGTGTTGCAGGAACTGCGCGCCAATCCGCGGCGGGGTATGGACCAGGTGATCGTGAAGGCGTTCATGAGCCTCGTGGGACACTACCCCGTGGGCACGATGGTGGTGCTCGACTCGTTCGAGCTCGCGATCGTTCATGCGGTCAATCCGGCGCCCGATGCCGTGTCCCGTCCAATGGTCCGCATCATCAGCGACGCCATGGGCAACCTGCTGCACCCGGGCCATCTTGCCGATCTCATGCACGGCGACCCTGCCACGGGCACGTTCGCGCGCACCATCATCAAAGTGGGTGATCCGGAACGCTACGGCATTCGCGTCAGTGACTATTTCGTCTGAGGCAGAGGTGGAGCGCGACGGCCATCGGGTGCCCACCGGCGTCGCGCCGGCTGCGGCCGTGCTCACGCAGCGCATGGAGGCGCTGCGTGCCGCCGGCCGGCGCGCGCTCGTGGTGTATCTCACCGCGGGCTTTCCCGAGCGCGATGCGTCGGACGAGCTGTTGCGCCGGCTGGGCCACGCTGGGGCAGACGTGATCGAGCTCGGCATCCCGTTTTCGGAGCCACTGGCGGACGGGCCGATCATCCAGCATAGCTCGGAGCGCGCGCTCGCGCTCGGCGTCACGCTCGACGACGCGTTGGATATGGTGCGGCGCGCGGGGCCAAGGTTCGACACGCCGGTCGTCCTGTTCACGTATCTCAATCCGCTGCTCGCCGCCGGTCCCAACGTCCTACAGCGCGCCGCCGCGGCCGGCGTGCACGGCGTGCTGGTCACCGATCTGCCGGTCGGCGCGGATCCCGAGCGCGAGGCGTGGCTTGGGAGTGGACCGCTGGCATTCGTGCGCCTGGTCGCACCCACCACGCCGCAGGCGCGCATGGCGGAAATCGCCCGGCACGGGTCCGGGTTCGTTTACCTCATCAGTCGGTTGGGCGTGACTGGGGAGCGGCCCGAACTCGACGCCGCGCTTCCTGCCACGGTGGAACGCCTTCGTGCCGTGGCGTCGCTTCCGGTGTGTGTGGGCTTTGGGATCGCGCGGCCGGACCAGGCCGCGGCGGTCAGCCGGATCGCCGACGGCGTGGTGGTCGGCAGCGCGGTCGTGCGCGCGGCGGAACGGAGCGTGGATGAGGCGGTGCAGCTGGTGCAAGCGATGCGGACGGCCATGGACGCCGCCGTCGTCACGGACGACCGCTAGCGCTCCACGCGCAACGCGCGCTCCACGCGCGCGGACGGCCGGACAAAGAGCGTGTTCGCCTGCGACAGCGTCACGCTGCCGGGCGCGGCGCCGCGCGGTTTCCGGACGTATTTACGGCGCGTCCAATCCACCGGGACGACCGTGGCGTGGCGTCCCTTACTGTGCCACGCGGCGAGCAGTGCCGCCTCGTGCAACGCCCGCTCCGGCGGCGCGCCCGCTTCGTGCCAACGCAACACCACGTGCGCTCCGGCCGCGTCGCGCGCATGGAGCCACACGTCGTTCGGCGCCGCGGCGCGAAACGTGAGATCATCGTTGGAGGCGGCACCGCGCCCCACCCACACGGCGTGGCCGGTGGTGGTGCGATACTCCCGATACGTGCGCGCCGTCGACGGACGAGCCCCCCCGCGCCCCGCCCGCGCGCCTTCCGCGGTCGTTCCGCGCGCCGGCGCGTCCCCCGCCGAAGCGTCAGCCACACGCTCGTCCGCCGCGCCGGCGGCACGGGTGGCGGTGCCCGCGGCCAACTCGATACGCCGCGGCAACTGCTCGAGCGCGCGCTCCATGGATCGCGCTCGCCGAAAGAGTCGCTCGGCACAGACCAGCGCCGACTCCCCCGGCTTGGCCTGCGTGGGACAGCGCGAGCCGTCAGCGAGCGTTACTTCGCTGGGCGCCGGCCCGGTGCCGATCGCCATGAGAACGTCCGCCACCGCACGGACGCGCGGCGCCTCATGCGCGCGCTCCAGCTCCCGACGCATGCGGTCGAGCGCTCGCTGGCCGGCGGTGCGGTCGGCGGGGATCCGGCCGCGTGCCGCACCACGATGCGCCAATGCCCCCGCGGATCGAAATGGAGGCGTCTCCGTTGCCCGCGACCACCGGTCCGCCGGCCGCCTTGTACGACGATCGCCCGCGCCGGTGGGGGGTACAGGCCGCGGCGCCACGAGCGACGCTGCCGCCTCACCGCCGGCACAGAAGGGGAATGGCACGATGACGTCGCCGTAGCGCCACGGGACCGCGGGAGGGAGCGCGCAAATCCGTTCGTAACTCGCCCGAAGATGCGCGGGTTGCTGCAACAGACACTGCGCAAGCCACGGGCTCATCCATCGTCCCGCGGCCAGAGCCCGCTCGTCGCCCTCGGCGGCGATCCGCACGAGCTCGTCGGCGCCGAGAATGGCGCGCGGCGGGTGCGGCGCGGGAAGGGACGCGCCAAGTCGCGCGATCACCCGCGCACGATCGGTGGCCGCGGCGTCGCCGTTCACGCGCAACTCGGCGCCACGCGCGGTGGGGACGACGCTCAGTTCCAGCGTGGCCCGTCGCGTGACGGACCCGCGGAACTTCCCCGGGCGCTCGAGCCGGATCACGATCCTCCGTTCGTCCTCCGGCGCGCCGACACCGGCTACCAGCCACCCTCCCATCGGTCCGCTCTCCCCTGGTGCAGGACACTCGTACACCTGCACGTGTGGGTCGCCAAGGTCGAAGCACACACCGACGTCGTCATGCGCGACCGACAGCGAAACCGTCCCGCGCTGCCGGTCCATGCGGCTGCGTCGCACACGCTGACCGCGCCAGCGGGCGTCCAGCTCCAACGCCAGATAGTGCGCCGTCAGACTGTCCATGGGCGCCGCGCAGCCGCGTTTGACACGCGCGCACGATGCCCGTACGTTGACGCCCTGTCAACGGGCTCGCGTCCGGCTCCATCCTGGCGCCGCGACCGCCGGCAGCGTGAGCGGCAGAACGCGGCGGCTTCTGGTGCGAGACATCGCGTACATCGCCCTCGGCTCGAACATCGGCGACCGGGCACGCGCCCTGGCCCTGGCCCGCGAGGCGCTGGCCGCTCTTCCCGACAGCCGGCTCCTGGCCGCATCATCGGTGGAAGAAACCGAGCCACTGGGCCCGGTGCCCCAGGGACCGTTCCTCAATCAGATGGTGGCGTTGGAAACCGCGCTGTCACCGCGGCAGGTGCTGGCCGCCCTGCAGGACATCGAGCGGCGTGCCGGACGCACGCGGACAGAACGCTGGGGCCCTCGAACACTGGATCTCGATATCGTGTCCTTCGACCATCAACGCGTGCGTGACCCCGACCTGGTGGTGCCGCATCCCGAGCTGCCCCATCGCGCGTTCTGGCAGCGCGAGCTGGCCGAACTGCGGAGCGCGCGGTGAGCCATACACCGCCGCCCGATGCGGTGCCCCGTGCGGCCGGCGAGTCGCCCCGGCGCCGCATCACCGTGGCCGACATCGCCGAGCGGAAACGCGACGGGCACCAGGTGGTGGTCGTCACGGCGTATGACGCCCTATTCGGGCGGCTGGTGGATGAAGCGGGCGTGGACTGCGTTCTGGTTGGGGATTCGCTCGGCAACGTGGTGGCGGGCTTCGATACCACGCTGCCGGTGACGCTCGATCAGATGATCTATCACGGTGCCGCCGTGCGACGCGGCGTCACGCGCGCCCTGCTGGTGGTGGACATGCCCTTTCTCACGTATCAGGTGAGCGAGGCACAGGCGCTCACGAATTGCGGCCGCGTGATGCAGGAGACGGGCGCGCAGGGCGTGAAGCTGGAGGGGGCCACCGACGAAGTCGTGCGCGCTATCGCCGCCGTGTCGCGGAACGGAATCCCGGTGATGGCGCATCTGGGCTTCGTGCCGCAGTCCGTCCACGCGCTCGGAGGTTTCCGCGTGCAGGGACGCGGCGCCCACGCCCCCGAGCGGCTGGTGGAATTGGCCCGCCGCGTGGAAGCGGCCGGCGCCTTTGCCATCGTACTGGAGTTGATGCCGGCGGAGGTTGCGGGCGCCATCACGGCGGCCGTTACCATCCCGACGATCGGCATCGGCGCGGGCCCGCTCTGTGATGGGCAGGTGCTCGTGCTGCCCGACCTGTTGGGGCTCACCGACCGCTTCCGTCCCAAGTTCCTCAAGCGCTACGCGCATCTCGCTGACGACGTGCGCACTGCCGTGGGCGCGTTCGCCAATGAGGTGCGCGCGCACCGCTATCCGGATGATGAGCACAGCTTTCGCAATGCAGACGGTCGATCGGATCGCTGACGTCCGGTCCCTCCTGCGGGATCAGCGTCGCGGCGGCGCACGGATCGCGCTCGTTCCCACCATGGGCGCTCTGCACGAAGGTCACCTCCAACTCGTGGATGCCGGGCGCGCGACGGCGGACGTGGTGGTGGTGAGCGTGTTCGTCAATCCGTTGCAGTTCGGTCCGAGCGAGGACTTCGAGCGCTACCCGCGCGATCACGACGGCGATCTCCGCAAGGCCGCGGCGCGCGGCATCGACGTGGTGTTCGCTCCGTCCGCCGAAGAGATGTACGGGCATGCGAGAACCGTCGTGGTGGCACCGATCGCCCTCGCCGACCGCTGGGAGGGCGCGTCGCGGCCGGGGCATTTCACCGGCGTGCTCACGGTGGTGGCGAAGTTGTTCAACATCGTGCAGCCCGACGTCGCCGTGTTCGGCCAGAAGGACATCCAGCAAGCCACGCTCGTGCGCGCCATGGTCCGCGACCTGGACATCCCCGTCAGCGTGCTGCTCGTCCCCACGGTCCGCGATCGCGATGGCGTGGCGCTGTCCAGCCGGAACCGATACCTGTCCATCGAGGAGCGGCGGGGCGCGCAGGTGCTGCCGCGCGCTCTGCGCGCGGTGGCCGAGGAGTTCGAACGGGGCGAGCTGCGGGCGGCGCCCCTCGAGGAGCGGGCGCGCGCGATGATTGCTGCCGAGCCCCTGGTCACACTGGAGTATCTGGCGGCGCTGGATCCGGACCGCCTGCAGCCCGTGACGTACGTGGAAGAAGGGACCGTCGTGGCACTGGCAGCGCGCGTGGGAAGCACACGGCTCATCGACAACATCATCCTGGGCGCATCGTGAAGTGGCGCGGAGTGGTAGCCGCGCTCGACGATGGCGACACGTTTCGGTCGCGTGTCAGCGTCTATCTGCATCCCCTGGCGGGCCGGCCGATTCTCTGGCACGTGCTCCACGCGCTGGCGGAGACCAGGCCGGCGCCCTCCGACGTGCGGGTGCTGCATCGCAAGCGTTCGGCGATCTCACTCCCCGAGGGACTGCCGTTGCGCGTGGATGCCGTGGGGGTCGACGACGCCGAGATGCTCCGCGCGCTGCGCGCCGGCGTCACACCACCGGGGATGACCGTCCTCGCGGACGGCAGCGCGCCCCTGCTCACGCCAGCCACGATCGCGCGTCTGCTCCGCTCGGCCGAAGGGGAGGTCGCCTCGATCCTCTCGGCCACGGACGAGAGCACCAGTCTGCTGGCCGCCGGTGAGGGGCCGGCGCTTGCCTCGTCGGAAGATCCGCGACATCCGCTCGGCGCGGTGCGCATCGCCCCCACGTCGGGGGAGGAGCTCATCCGTGTCACCGATCGACACTCCCTGTCCGACGCGTCAGTAGCGTTTCACGACCGGCTGATCCGGCAGCACGAGGCGCGGGGGGTGAGCTTCGTCCTGCCGTCGACGATCTGGCTGGATGCGGACGTGCGCATCGGCACCGACACGATGATCTATCCTGGCGCGGTGATCGAGGGGAACACCGATATCGGGAGTGAATGCGTGATCGGACCGCACACGCGGATCGTCGAGTCGCAGATTGGACGTGGGGTGGAGCTCAAGGGCTGGAACTACGTGGCTCGCACCAACATCAGGAATCACGCCGTACTCGAGCCGTATGTCCGACGCGGATTCGATTGACTTGCCGGCCTGGTCGCAGGCCAATGCGCCGCGGCGCGCGCACATCGCGCGCGTGGTCGCCCTGCTCGACCGCTGGGCCGCCGCCTTCCGGTTGACCGCGCGCGACACACGCGCGTGGCACGACGCCGGCAGGTGGCACGACGCGTTGCGCGACGCGCCCGCGGAGGAACTCCGCGCGATCGTGCCGGAGATGGGCGAGCCCGCCTCCATGCTGCACGGGCCGGCCGCAGCGGCCATGCTCGCGCGCGACGGGGAAGCGCGCGGCGATGTGCTGGATGCCATTCGCTGGCACACCGTGGGCCGCCCGGCGTGGTCGAAGGTGGGACAGGCGCTGTACATGGCGGACTTTCTGGAGCCGGGACGTTCCTTTGCGCGTGCGGAGCGTGGCCTGTTGGCGTCGCAGGTGCCGCACGATTTCGCCGGCGTGTTTCGTCAGGTCGTCCAACTGCGGGTGGAGCGCGCGAACCGCGCGGGGCGAGCTCTCCATCCGCAGACGGAAGCGCTCTGGAAGACGCTCCGGTGACCGGTCGGGCGTGGTGGATGGTCACGGGCGTGGTGGCAGGCCTCGTTGGCCTGGTGGTCATCGTCCACAGTCGTGGCGCCCACGACTCGGTATCGTCGCTCGTTCTGGACGCGGCGCCGGCGGTGGCACCCGCGCGCGGCGGCGACAGCCTGTCGCCGGCCGACGCTGAGAACGTCCGCCCGCGCATCCGGGTAGAGGTGCTCAACGCGACGCATCGCCGCGGACTGGCCCGGCGTGCCACCAGGGTGCTCCGCGACGCGGGATTCGACGTGGTGGAGATCGGGAATGCGCCGGGGCAGCGCGACACCACGGTCGTATTTGATCGCACGGGACATCTCACGTGGGCGCGGGAGGCAGCCGCGGTGCTGCAACACGCGAAGGTCAGCGCCGAGCCCGACTCGTCACGCTACGTGGATCTGTCCGTCTTCCTGGGCGAGAGCTGGACTCCCCCGCCGCAACCGTTCCGTCCGTAGCTGCCCGCACGCGGCCGCGATGTCCACGCCGCGGCTGCGCCGGATGGCGACCTCCACTCCCTCGTCGCGCAGCACGCGTGCGAAGGCGTTCGTGCCGGCAGCCGAGCTCGGCACGAACGCACCAGCCCCGCCAGGGTGGAGCGGAATCAGATTGACGAACGCGTGGCAGGCGCGCGCGAGGCGCGCCAACTCCGTGGCCAGCTCGGGAGCGTCGTTCACGCCGCCGAGCATCACGTATTCAAAGGTCACCCGCCGTTCGAATGTTGCGGCCGCCGCCACGACGTGCTGCAGCGGATACTTGAGATTGATCGGCATGAGCGATCGGCGGAGAGTGTCGTTGGGCGCGTGGATCGAGATCGCCAGCCGGAACTGCTCCGGCCGGCGCTGCAGCGCCTCGATGCCAGGCACCACGCCGACGGTGGAAACCGTGATGTGGCGCGCGCCGATCCCCAAGCCACGCGGGTCATTGAGGATGGTCAGCGCCGTCGACACAGCGTTCCAATTCATGAGCGGCTCGCCCATCCCCATGAACACCACGTTGGTCGCGTCCACGGGTGGGTCGAGCAAGCGAAGTTCGCGCACCTGGGCCGCGATCTCCCACGCCGCCAGATTGCGCGCGAACCCCATGGCTCCGGTGGCGCAGAAGGCGCACTGGAGCGCGCAGCCCGCCTGCGACGAGATGCAAATCGTGGTGCGCGATCCCTCCGGTATCGCCACCGTCTCCACCGTCTGGCCATCATGTAACTGAAAGAGGAATTTCTGCGTGCCGTCCACGGAGCGCTGGCGCGCCGCAAGCTGCAGACGGGGGACGGTGAAGCGCGTCTCGAGCGCGCCGCGAAAATCCCGCGGCAGATTGCTCATCTCCGCCATGCTGGCCGCCGGCCGTTGCCACAGCCAGCGCACCGCCTGCTCCCCGCGGTAGGCGGGCTGGCCGCACTCTGCGGCCGCCTCGCGCACCAGGCGCTCTGCTTCGGCGGGAGGCATGTCCAGGAGATTTGCCGGTGGCATGGGCAGCGGTCGCGGCACGTGTTCTCTCGCCCAGGGTGCGACGACATGGGAGCGTCGTGGGCCCGACGCGTCCCTCGCGGGTCACGAAATGTAGCGGTGAAGGAGGGTCGGCGGCACCGTGCGTTCCTTTTGCAAGCTGGTGTTCCGCTTGAAGATGCCAGATGCCGCACCGCGTCGTATCATGGCGCCCGCGCCTTCCGAGCATGCTGGCGCGTTGTTAACTTGCATCCGGTCAATCTTCGTGGACGGAGCCTGAGTGCTTCTCTCTGAGCTGCTGTCGGTGAACCACGTCAAGGTCCCACTCGACAGCCGCACGAAAACCAATGTGCTGCGCGAGCTGGTGGGGCTCGTGACCGCTGGCCAACCGGCCGCCGACGCGGAGGCGATCCTGGCCGCGGTGGGCGAGCGGGAGCGCGTCCTGAGCACCGGAATCGGCTCCGGGGTGGCCATCCCTCACGGCAAGACGCCCGACATCGATCAGCTCGTGCTGGCGGCAGGAGTCTCCGCTCAACCGATCGACTTTGACGCTCTGGACGGCGCACCCGTCCGGGTGTTCTTCCTGCTCATCGGACCGGAGAGTGCGTCCGGGGCGCATGTGAAAGCCCTGAGCCGCATCTCCCGTCTGCTGCGCCGCGAGCACCTTCGCACCGAGCTTGCCAACGCGAACTCTCCGGAGGCGTTCCTCCGCATCGTGCGGACTTCGGAGGTGCCGTGATGGCATCCCGCTGGACACCCCCTGCGCTCTGGGCGGTGGTGATCCTTGTGCTCACGTCCATTCCCAATCCGAATTTCGGCGCCGTGGCGGTGACGGGTGCGGACAAGGCGGTGCACCTGGGCATGTACGGTGTGATGGGATGGTTGACGCTTCGCGCGGCATGGCGCCCCGTGACCGCGCGGCGGCTGGCGTGGCGCCTCGCGTGGCGGCTGTCGTCCGCCGCATTCCTGGGAGTGGCTGCGATGGCTGCGGTGGATGAATGGCACCAGAATGTTCATACCGGGTCGCTCCGCCGATCCGCGCGATTGGGTGGCGGATGCCACCGGCGCCGCGGCCGGCATCGCTGTGGCCTGCGTGGCCGCGCGCCGCCGGGGAGCCGAGCCCACGTCGTGACCGCTACCAACGGCATGACCACGTCGCAGCGGTCACGCATGTGCGGCACGCTGCGCGCCGACAATGCCTCGTCCGTGGTGCAGCTCGCGGGCTGGGTGCATCGTCGCCGCGACCTGGGCGGGCTGATTTTTCTCGACCTGCGAGACCGGACCGGGATCGTCCAGGTGTCGGTGGACCCGCACACGGCCGACGCCGAGACCGTGCAGGCGGCATCCCGCGCCGGCCTGGAGAGCGTGGTCCTGGTCGAGGGCGAGGTGACGCCCCGTCCCGAACGGGACCGCAACCCGGATCTCCCAACCGGGGATGTCGAAGTCCGTGCCCGCACGGTGCGCGTGGTGAGCCCGGCAGCGACTCCCGCCATTCCGGTCGCCCGCGGGCGCGGCGAAGAGTTGGCGAGCGAGGAGCAGCGCCTGCGGTACCGCTATCTCGATCTTCGCCGGCCCGAACTGCAACAGAACCTCGTCCTCCGCCACCGGCTCATGCAGGCCACGCGGCGCTATCTGAGCGAACGCGGATTCCTGGAGATCGAGACGCCGATCCTCACCAAGCCCACCCCGGAAGGCGCGCGAGACTATCTGGTGCCCAGCCGTGTGCACGCCGGAGAGTTCTACGCGTTGCCGCAGTCGCCGCAGCTCTATAAACAGCTGCTCATGGTCGCGGGCCTGGATCGCTATTTCCAGATCGCGCGCTGCTTCCGCGACGAGGACCTGCGCGCGGATCGACAGCCCGAGTTCACCCAGATCGACATCGAAGCGTCGTTCGTCACGGTCCCCAATGTAATGGATGTGGCCGAGGGACTCGTGGAGGCACTCTGGCGCGAGGGCGGAATGGAGATCGCTCGTCCGGTGCGGCGGATGACGTACGCCGACGCCATGGAGCGCTACGGCACCGACCGCCCCGACTTGCGCTACGGGCTCGAGCTGCAGGATGTCACGGCGCTCTTTGCGGAGAGCGACGCGCGCTTCATCCGCGACGCGGTCGCGGCCGGTGGGCGCGTACGCGGCATCCGCGTGCCGGGCGGAGTGCAGCTCAGCAATCGAGCACTCGACGAGCTCGAGGCGCTCGCCAAAGGCGCGGGCGTCGGCGGGCTCATGCGCCTGCGGGCGGAGGAGGGAACGCTCCGCGGCAGCGTGGTCAAGTTCCTTCCGGCCGACGCGGCCGATCGCCTGCCGGCCACCGATGGCGATCTGTGGCTGATGGTAGCCGCGCCGGACAGCGTTTCCGGGCCGGCGCTCGACCGCGTGCGCCAGGAGGTGGCACGGCGGCTGGCGCTCATTCCCGCCGACGCCAACGCGTTCGTCTGGATCACCGAATTCCCGCTCTTCGAGAGAGCGCCCGATTCCGGCACCTTGTCTTCGGGGCACCATCCTTTCACCGCGCCATATCCCGAGGACGTCCACCAGATGGAAGGCGCGCCGGAACGCGTGCGTGCCCAGGCGTACGACATCGTGCTGAACGGCACGGAACTGGGCGGAGGGAGTGTGCGCATCTCGGATCCCGCGCTGCAGCAGCGCGTGTTCGCGCTGCTGGGACTCAGCCAAGAGACGGCGCAGGCGCGATTCGGTTTCTTGTTGGAGGCATTGGCGGCCGGGGCACCACCGCACGGGGGCATCGCGTTCGGATTGGACCGCATTGCCATGCTCGTGAGTGGCGCGAGCTCGCTGCGCGACGTGATTGCCTTTCCCAAGACAACGGCGGCCCGTGCGCTGTTCGAGGGCGCGCCCACACCGGTCGACGCGGACGACCTGCACGACCTGCATCTTCGATTGGACGGGTCGTCATGACCGACGACACGGGACCGCTTCGTCTGCCCACCGACGGCGCAGATCTGCTCACCCTCGCAGGGGTGAACGACGCGAACCTGGTGGAGCTCGCCCGCGTGTTCAGCGTCCGTGTGGCACTCCGCGGCGACGCGCTCACCATCTCCGGCACCGGCGAGAGCGTGGAACGTGCCGGCGGTGTTGCGCAGCGGATGATCGAGATGGCGCGCCAGCGCGTGCCCCTCACGCCGGACGACATCCTGCGGCTGAGCGAGGAGGTTGGGACGGGCGACGGGACGGCACCGGGCGCCGCGCCCGACACGCAGCGCATCGCGCTGCCGGGCGTGCGCAAGATCATCCAGCCCAAGACGCCCGGGCAGGCCACGTATCTGCGCCTCATGAGCGACAACGACATCGTCGTGGGGATCGGACCGGCCGGCACCGGCAAGACGTACCTGGCCGTGGCAGCGGCGGTCGACGCGCTGGTGCGCAAGCGCGTTCGGAGGATCGTGCTGGCGCGTCCTGCCGTGGAGGCCGGGGAGAGCCTCGGCTTTCTGCCAGGCGACCTGCAGGCCAAGGTGGATCCGTATCTGCGCCCGCTCTACGACGCGCTGGACGATATGATGCCGGCCGAACGCGTGCAGAAGGCGCTCGAAACGCGGGTGATCGAGATTGCCCCTCTGGCCTATATGCGCGGCCGCACTCTGGCCGATGCCTTCGTCATTCTGGACGAGGCGCAGAACGCCACCTCGGCGCAGATGAAGATGTTCCTCACCCGGCTCGGCGTGAACTCCAAGGCCGTCATCACGGGCGACAAGACGCAGATCGATCTCCCCGAGCGAGAACAGTCGGGACTCGTGCAGATCGAACGCATCCTGAACGGCATCGAAGGCATCGGGTTTCACTACTTTCACGACACCGACGTCATCCGGCATCGCCTGGTACGCGACATCATCAAGGCGTACGCACGCGACTCCGCGGGAGAGTGAGCGATGGCGCGCCGCTGGATACCGATCGATCGTGATGCCGGCGTGGCCGGGCTCATGGAGCGCCGGGAGCAACTGGCGTTTCACGGGCCGCGCGCGGCACTGCTTTTGGTGCTCGCCGCCATCACGTACGTGCTCTTTCCGGCCTCGCCAGCTGTAGACACCCCGATCTTCGAGGTCGGCTCGGTCGCCACGGAGAACGTCATCGCGCCGTTCGCCTTCAACGTGCGCAAGACGCCGGAGGAGCTCGCGCGCGAGCAGGATGAGCTGGCACGCTCGGCCAAGCCCATCTTCCGCTACCGCGCCGCCGCCCTCGACTCCACGCAGGCACGGCTGGATCGGTTGTCCGGCGCCATCGCCGCCTCGGCCGGCGCGGCGGATGCCCGGAAACGGCCCGACGTCGCTGCCGTCCAGACGGCGGCCGCCGCGCACGGGGTGACGCTCACCACGGGCGAGGCCGAGTACCTGGCCGCGCCAAGCCGGCGGCGCGCGATGAGCGACGGGGTCCGGCGCGTGTTTGCCCGCTGGCTGCCGGTGGGCGTCGCCGCCAGCGGCGCGCTGGACAACCTTCGGGGCGAGGTGATCGTGCAGCGCGGCGCGAGCGAGCGGAGTGCCCTGGCGGACAGCCTCATGACGTTCAGCGGGCTGCTCGCCCGCGCCCGTGCCATGCACCCGGACCCCAACTCCTCCGTGGCCGACGCGCTCTACCTCAAACTGCTGAGTTCCTTGTTCGAGCCCAGCCTGTCACTGGACCGCGTCGCGACCGAGCGACGCCGGCAGGAGCTGCGCACATCGGTGGATACCAATCGCTACACCGTGCGCGACGGCGAGAAGATCGTGGGCGAGCACGAGGTGGTGGGGACGGCGGAGTACGACAAGCTGCGCGCGCTGCACGACGCCATGCAGGAGCGCAGCGTGGGGCAGCAGGCGGTGGGCCGAACGGCAGGAGCCATCATGTACGACGCGCTCGTGCTTGCCATTTTCGCGGTGGCCATTCTGCTCTTCCGGCCTCAGCTGTATCGCGCGCTGCGCGCCCTGATCCTGTTCGCGCTGGTATTTGTGATCGTGCTCGCGGCCGGGGCGGCGGCCGCGCACGCGCCCAACGTGTATCCCGAGCTCGTGCCCGTGGCGTTCGCAGCCATCATCTGCAGCGTGCTCTTCGATCCGCGCATCAGCATGATCGCGGCGATGATCCTGGCCGTGCTCGTGGGCGGGCAGAGTATCTATCGCGGCACGAACGCGCTGTTCATGAACCTCGTGGGCGGCGCGGCCGCCGCGCTCAGCGTGCGCGTGATCCGGCGTCGCGATCAGGCGTACTACTCCATGCTGATCATCGCGGTCGCCTACCTGCTGAGCGCCGTGGTGATCGGACTCACGTTGGGCTGGCACACGTCCGCCATCGGCTGGAGCGCCGTGCGCGGGATGGGGAACGCGGTCGTGTCGGTGATGCTCGCAATGTTCCTGTTGCCGCTGGCGGAGCGGCTGACCGGGACGACCACCGATCTCACGCTGCTGGAGTACTCGGACCTCAATCGCCCGCTCCTCAAGCGTCTGATGGTCGAGGCGCCCGGGACGTACGCTCACACCATCGCCATGGCCAATCTGGTGGAGGCCGGATGCAACGCGATCGGAGCCAACGGACTCCTCGGCCGCGTGGGGACGTACTACCACGACATCGGGAAGCTCAAGAAGCCGCAGTATTTCGTGGAGAACCAGGCGCGCGGGCGGAACCCGCACGACAAGTTGAAGCCCACGATGAGCGCCGGCATCATTCGGAATCACGTGCGCGAGGGGCTCGATCTGGCGGAGGAGAACCATCTGCCCAAGGCGATCACGGCGTTCATCTCCCAGCATCACGGCACGGCACAGATCAGCTACTTCCTGGAGAAGGCGCGCGAGCGCGACGGACCGCCGGGTAACGCGGCGGACTTCAGCTATCCGGGCCCCGTGCCGCAGACCGCCGAGACGGCCATCTGCATGCTGGCCGACGGCGTGGAAGCGTCGGCCCGCGTGCTGCATGACCCCACACCGGAGAAGATTCGCGAGGTCGTGGACCACATCGTGCGGCAACGCATGGAACAGGGGCAGCTGCGCGACGCGCCGCTGACGCTCAAGCAGCTCGATCTCGTGAAGGAGGCGTTCGCGCGCGTGTTGATCGGCCAGCACCACAATCGCATCGACTATCCGGCGGCCGGCGGCGGCGTGGGCGCGGAATTCGCCGCCACGTGAGTGTCACCGTGGACGTCGCGGCCCCGTGTGGGCGGATCCCCGTTGCGCGCACGACGGCGGCCGACGTCGTGCGCGCGGTCCTGCGCGCCGAGGGCGTGCGTGACGCGATCATCTCGGTCACCTTTCTCGGCGACCGGGCGATGGCGGCGCGCAACCGGCAATATCTCGGGCGTGCCGGACGCACCAATGTGATCGCGTTCTTCCTCCCGGCCGCCGAGCCGACGGCGCCCGCGTCGGGCCCGCTGGTCGGGGACATCTACATCGCGCCGGAGGTAGCGCGCGCCAACGCGCGTCGCTTCGGCTGTACGGTGCGTGAGGAACTGGTGCGCCTGCTCATCCACGGCACGCTGCACGTGCTGGGGCACGATCATCCGGACGGGGAACGCCGGACGGCATCGCGCATGTGGAAGCGCCAGGAGCAGTTGCACGCGCGGCTTGCGCGGGCCCGGCGCCGACGATGATCGCGCTGCTCGTCGCGTTGCTCGCGATCGTGGTCGCGGCCGTCTGCGCGGCGGCCAATGGGGCCCTGCTGGGGCCGGAGGACCGCCCCGCCGCGGGAGCGCGCGCGTCCGTGCCCGCGGCGGCGCAACGCGACCGCACGCACCGCGCGCTCGCCGTCGGGCGATTGGTCGCCCTGTTGACCGCCGGCGCGTTCGCTAGCCTGGGATTACACCTCGCCGAGCGTGCGCCACTGGCCGCGACCGCCTTCGCCGCGGTCGCCGCGCTCGTGATTCTCACGCTCGCCGAGATCCTGCCGCGAGCGGTGGGCGATACGATCGGCGCGCCGGTGCTCCGCGCGACGCGGCCGGTCATCGCGCTCATCGAACTGGTAGTCCGGCCCGTGGTGCATCTGGGCCTCGCCGTCGACGCGGTGCTGCACCGTGTCTTCCCGCCGGCGGAGCCGAGCGAGGAGGACCGCGCCGACGCCGCCGAACAGTTCCGAGCCGTTGTGGAGCTGGAGGCGGAGGTCCCCCCCGATCAGCAAGCCATTCTGCGTCGCGTGTTCTCGCTCGGCCGGACGGAGATCGAGGACGTGATGGTGCCCCGGGTCGACGTCGTGGCCATCGAGCAGTCCGCCCCGTGGTCCGAGGTGCTCGACAAGGTGCGCAGCTCCGAGCATGCGCGGCTCCCCGTCTACGACGAGACGATCGACAACGTGATCGGGATCCTGTACGCCAAGGATCTGCTGCCCGCGATCATCAATGACACGCGACCGAGCGCGGGATGGAACGCGCTCGTTCGGCCGGCATCATTCATCCCGGAAGCGAAGCCCGTCGACGCACAGCTGCGCGACTTCCGCTCGACGAACACCCATATCGCGATCGTCGTGGACGAGTATGGCGGGACGGCCGGGCTCGTCACCATCGAAGACCTGTTGGAGGAGATCGTCGGCGACATCCGCGACGAGTACGACACCGAGGAACCTCCCATCCATGTGGAGGAGGGGCGCAGATTCTGGGTGGCCGGCCGCGTGTCGCTCGACGATCTCTCCGAAGCGCTGGGGCACCGTTTCGAGCGCGACGAGGTCGCCACCGTGGGCGGACTCATCTACGAGGTGCTGGGACGCGTGCCCCGCGCCGGGGAAGAGTTCACGCTCGACGGGTTCCGCGTGGTGGTGGAGCGCGTGGTCCGGCGGCGGGTGCAACGGGTGTACTTCGAACGGCAGGACGCCATGGCGGAGCGGTCCGCATGACGGCCTACGTGCTCCTCCTGGTGTTGACGCTCGCGGCGCTGTCGTGGCTGGTTGCGGCGAGTACCGCCGTGCGCTCCGTCAGCCGGATCTGGCTGCGGCACTGGGCGGAACAGCGCCTGTCCGCCCCGGGAGGCGCGGTCTCCACGCTCGAGCGTCCGCAACGCCTGCTCACCGGCGCGAGCGCGGTGGCCGGGCTGCTGGTGGTGTTGGCGGGTGAAATGCTCGCCGGCGCGCAGCCATCGACCAGTTGGCAGCTCGCCTGGGAGCTCGGCGTGCTCGCCCTCGTGCTCCTGCTCGTGGGACAGCTGCTGCCACGAGCGATCGCGCGCCGCTGGTCGTCCCGCCTCATTCCCGTGCTCGTTCCGCCGGTGCAGCTGGTCACGGTGGTCTTCGCGCCCCTCCTCCGCGGCGCGCGGCGCGTGGCGGCCATGGCCGCGCCCCCGCGCCTCCGCGGACCGCGGAGCGGAGCGGTGAGTCGCGATGTGGAGGAACTGCTTCGCGAAGGGGAGCTCGAGGGCATCGGCGACCGCGAGGAGATCGAGATCATCACGGGAATCGTGCTCTTCGGACAGAAGGTGCTGCGCGACGTGATGACGCCGCGCACGGAGATTTTCGCCATCGACATCTCCACCGACCCGCGCCGTGCGGCGCGCGCCATCGCCGACTCCGGCTACAGCCGGGTCCCCGTGTACCGGGAATCGCTGGACGAGATCCTCGGCATGGTGCACGTTTTCGACGTCCTCGCCGCCGGCGCGGAGCGGATGCCCGTGCTGCGGCCGGTCGCGCACGCGCCGGCGTCCAAGCGCGTGAGCGAGATGCTGTTCGAGATGCTGCGCGCGCAGCGGCACCTCGCCATGGTGCTGGATGAGTTCGGTGGAACGGCGGGCCTGGTGACGCTCGAGGATCTACTCGAGGAACTCGTGGGAGAGATCAACGACGAGCACGACGAGCCGGCGTCGGCCGACAGCGCCGCCGGACTGCGCGCGAGCGTGGTGGAGGCCACCACGGACATCGACGACGTCGCCCGCCGCTTTGGCGTGGAACTGCCGCCGCGGCTGCGCGACCGCGCACAAACGGTCGGCGGCCTGCTCGTGCAGACGCTTGGGCGCATCCCGGCGGTGGGGGAGCGGTTCCGCCTGGTCGGTCTCCATCTGACGGTCGTGGAGGCCGAGCGCGCTCGCGTGCTGCGCCTTCTGGTGCAGCGCGATGACGGCGCCGTGCCGGTGGACCTCCTCGCCCCGCGCTGACGTGCGTGCGGCGGTTGTCTTCTGGAGGTTGTTCCCGTTCGTGATCGCGTTCCTGCGTGATCGCCGACGATGGATCATCCTGGGACCTCCGCGACGCCTGGACGTCGACGCGCATCGCCGGCGCGCGGCGCGCCTCACCGCCACCGTCGCGGGTCTCGGCCCCACGTTCATCAAGCTGGCACAGGTGTTCGCCGCACGCGCCGACATCGTGCCCGAGCCCTATCTCGCCCACCTCGCGACCCTCACCGACGCCGTGCCGCCGCTCCCGCCGGGCGCCGTGGAAGAGGTGATCGCCGCCGAGTTCGAACGGCCGGTCACGGACCTCTTCGAACGGTTCGATCCCGAACCGCTGGCGGCCGCGTCGCTGGGCCAGGTGCATCGCGCCGTCACCGGCGGCAAAGAGGTCGTGGTCAAGGTACTGCGCCCGGGGGTGGAGCGCGTGGTCGCGGTCGACCTCGATGCGGCGTTTCGCACGCTGTTCCTCCTCAACGTGCTCGTGCCGAATCACCACACGCGGGCCGTCACCGCCATCGTGCGGGAATTCGCGCGCCGGATCGAGGAAGAGATGGATTTCCGCGAAGAGGCGCACAATGCACAGCTCATCCGGGCGAACTTTGCCGGCGATCCCCGCATCGTCATTCCGGCCGTGTTGCCCGAGTTCACGCGCCGGCGCGTGCTCGTGCTGGAATTCATGCAGGGGACGCGCATCGACCGGCTCCAGAGCCGGATCGCCGCGGGCGAGATTTCGATCGAGACACTCGTCACGACGATCATCGAGATGTACGTGCGGATGATGCTCGTGCACGGGCTGTTTCACGCCGATCCGCATCCCGGCAATCTGCTCATCGCACCGGACGGACGCGTCGTGCTCCTCGACTTTGGCATGGTGGTGCGCGTGGACGCCGAAACGCGCGCCCGGCTCCTGCAGACGGCCATGGCGGCCGTCCAGCAGGACGTCGACGGCGTGATCGCCGGGTTCTACGAGCTGGGGCTGCTGGATCCCGAGGTGGATCGCGGCACGGTGCGGGATGCGGCGCGCGCGCTCATGGCGATCGCGTTCACGCCCGACGCCAAACCGCGGCAGATCCAGCGGATCGTGAGCGAGGTGATGGCGACGTTCTATCGGTGGCCCATCACCCTGCCCAGCGAGCTCGTGTACTTTGGACGCGCTGCTGCGCTCGTGGAGGGGCTCGCCATCCGCTACGTTCCCGACTTCAACGCCGTACAGGCCGCCACCCCCGTCTTGCGTCGGATGCGCGGCGAGCTCATGCGCGCCGTGCTCGGCAGCGATTCGCGCGAGATGTTGCGGGACTGGGTGACGGAACTGTCCGCCATGGCGCGCGAGCTTCGCGACGTGTTGCGGCGCGCCGGGCGCGACGAGCTGCGCGTCCGGGCGCATCCCCGCGACGTCATCGAGCTGCAGCAGTTCATCTCGCGCCAAACGCGGCGCCTCTTGCTCGGCCTGTTCGCCGCCGTCGCGGCCATCCTGGGCGCGCTGATCTACGTGGCGGGCCACAACGCGTACGTGCTCGCGGCGGCCCTGCTCATCTCATTCCTGTTTTTCGTCGTCGTGTTCTTCCTCCCACTGCACCTCCTGTCCAACCCCTTCCGCGGGTATCGCCGATGGCGGTGACGCATCATCCGCGCGCGCAGACGGAGGCGCTCGACCGGCTGATCGACGGGTTGGCGAAGCACACCCCGGCGGCGGTGGCGCGTGCGGTGAGCATCGTCGAGAACCAACGCCCCGGCTTCGAGCGCATTCTCGCCACGCTCTTCCCGCGGCTCGGGCAGGGACGCCGCATCGGGATCACCGGTCCGCCCGGCGCGGGCAAGAGTACCCTCACGACGCGTCTGGCCGCCCGGTACCGCGCGGCGGGGCTGCGTGTCGGCATCGTGGCGGTGGACCCCACGTCGCCGTTCACCGGAGGAGCGCTGCTGGGCGACCGCATTCGCATGGAGAGCGTGGCGCTGGATCCGGGGATCTTCATTCGCTCCATGGCCACGCGCGGGTCGCTGGGCGGGTTGGCGGCGACCACGCGCGATGTCGCGGACGTGCTGGATGGAGCCGGCTTCGACCGCATCCTGATCGAGACAGTCGGCGTGGGCCAGAGCGAGTTGGCCATCGCGCGCACGGCCGACAGCTCGGCGGTCATGCTCGTGCCGGAGTCGGGCGACGCCATCCAGATGCTCAAGGCGGGGCTCATGGAGATTGCCGACGTGTTCATCGTGAACAAGGCCGACCGTCCCGGCGCGGACCGCCTGCGCCACGAGATCCAGGTGATGCTCGGCATGCGTATGGGACAGACGTTCCGCCACGTGCCCGGCCATCACGGCGTCGATCTCACGCGCGTACGCAACCCGGCCGCGGCGGCACGGACGGCGGCGGCCGATCCGGAGCGCCACGGATGGGTGCCGCCCGTCGTCAGCACCGTGGCAGCACGCGACACCGGCGTCGACGAGGTCGTGGAGGCACTGGATCGCCACTTCGAGTATCTTGCATCCAGCGGCGCGTTGCAGTCCCGGCGGCGCCAGCGCCTGCGTGAACGCGTGGTCGAGGTGGTGGAACGGGAGGTGCGACGGAGGCTCTGGGGGGACGCCGAGGCGCGAGCCTGGCTGGACGCGCGGCTGCCCGAGCTCGAGGCGGGCACGCTCACGCCGTTCGCCGCCGCCGCGGCCCTGCTCGAGCGGAGCCCTACTCTGTTGACACGAGCCGACCCATGACGACCACACCCGACATGCTCGACGTCGTCCGCGACCAGCACGCCGAGATCGAGCGCCTGCGCGCCGAAGTCGACGCGTGGCGGAAGCGCTACGCGGCGGCTACCACGCGGGATCTCGCGTTCACCAACTCGACCGGCGAGGTCCTGCCGCTGTACACCCCGTTCGACACGGTGGACGTCGACCCGTCCGCCATCGGCGTTCCGGGCGCGTACCCGTTCACGCGCGGCATCCACGCCAGCGGCTACCGCGGCCGGTTGTGGACCATGCGGCAGTTCGCTGGCTTCGGGAGCGCACAGGACACGAACGCCCGCTACAAGTTTCTCCTCAAGAACGGCCAGACGGGGCTCTCGGTCGCCTTCGACTTCCCGACGCTCATGGGATACGACTCCGATCATCCCCGCGCCGAGGGCGAGGTCGGAAAGTGCGGGGTCGCCATCTCCAGTCTGGCCGACATGGAGACGCTGTTCGACGGTATTCCGCTCGATCAGGTGTCCACCTCGATGACTATCAACGGGCCCGCCGTCATCCTGTACTGTTTTTACATCGCCGCCGCGGAGAAGCAGGGCGTGGATGCCAGGCAACTCCGGGGGACGATCCAGAACGACATCCTCAAGGAGTACATGGCGCAGCACGCGTGGGTCTATCCGGTGGAGCCCGCGCTGCGCCTCATCATCGACTGCTTCGAGTGGTCTGCCGTCCATGCGCCGCAGTGGAATACGATCTCCATTTCCGGGTATCACATCCGCGAGGCGGGCGCCACGGCCGTGCAGGAGCTGGCGTTCACGCTCGCCGACGGCTTCACCTACGTGGAGCGTGGGATGGCGCGCGGACTCGACGTGGACGCCTTTGCGCCGCGGCTCTCGTTCTTCTGGGACATTCATAACGATTTTTTCGAGGAGCTCGCCAAGCTGCGCGCCGCGCGCCGGATCTGGGCGCGCCACATGCGCGACCGCTACGGAGCGCGTGACCCACGCTCGTGGGCGATGCGATTCCACTCGCAGACGGCCGGGGTGACGCTCACCGCGCAGCAACCCATGAACAACATCGTCCGCGTGGCGTACCAGGCCATGGCGGCCGTCCTGGGGGGCACGCAGTCGCTGCATACCAACTCGATGGACGAAACGCTGGCGCTCCCCACCGAGGCGGCCGTCGAGGTGGCGCTCCGCACGCAGCAAGTGCTCGCGTATGAGACGGGGGTCCCCAACGTGATCGATCCGCTGGGCGGATCGTATTACGTGGAGGCGCTCACGGCCAAGATGGAGCGCGAGGCCGAGGCGCTGTTCACCGAGATCGACGCTCACGGAGGGGTGGTCCCGGCCCTCGAGACGGGATGGCTGCAGCGCCACATCGCGGAATCCGCCGCCCGCCAGCAGTGGGAGATCGAGCAGCGCCGGCGCCTCGTGGTAGGCGTGAACGAGTTCGTCACCCCTGAGCCCGAGCTCTCCATTCCGCTCTTGCGCGTGGGGGCGGAAGCCGCCGAAGCACAGCAAGAGCGCTTACAGGCACTCCGCGCCACGCGTGACGACGCACGGGTTCGTCACGCGCTCGATGCGCTCCGCGAGGCGGCGGGCACGTCGCAGAATCTCTTGCCGTTCATCCTCGACGCGGCACGGGCGTACTGCACGCTGTACGAGATTCGCGCCGCCATGGAGGACGTCTTCGGAGCGTACCAGGAACCGGTGTTCTTTTGAGCGTGCCGCGAACGGCGCCGCGGGGTGACGGATCGCGCCGTCCTCGGCGCGGGGGTACGCGGCGGCGAACCACCCACGGCACGCGCGCGCGCGGGCAAGGGGAATGGTGGCAGTCGCACTTCGACGCGCAGTACCTCACCGAGTACGCACCGGTCTTCACCGATGAGCGCGACCGGCGTGAGGTCGCACGGCTGGTCGACGTCCTGGGTCTTCCCGACGGAGCCCGCGTGCTCGACGCGCCGTGCGGGCAGGGGCGACATGCGCACCTCCTGGCCGAGGCAGGCCTGGACGTGCGCGGGGTGGACTACTCACCCTATCTGTTGCAGGTGGCCCGGGCTCGCGGCACCGGCCCCCGGTTGCGCTACGTGCGTGCCGACATGCGCCAACTCCCCGAGCGATGGACCGCGCACTTCGACGCCGTGCTCAATCTTGGCACCTCCTTCGGCTTCTTTCTGCATCCGGCTGACGATGCACGTGCCGTACGCGAGTTCGCGCGCGTGCTCGCGCCGCATGGACGCCTCGTCTGGCATGGCGCCAGCCGGGACGGCGTCATGGCCGCCTTTCTCGAGCGGGACTGGTGGAGGCCGGTCGACGCCGTGATGGTGGCGCAGGAGCGCACCTTCGATCCGCTCTCGGGCGTGCTCAGCGTGCGCGCGACGTGGAGCCGGGATGGTGCGCTCCACGAACGGGAACACCGCATCCGGCTGTACACGGCCACGCGTCTGGCGGAACTCTGCGCGGCGGCGGGTCTGCTGGTGGAGGAGTGCTATGACGGGTGGCGCGACCGTTCGCTCCGTCGGCGCTCCACGGAGATGCTGCTCGTCGCGCGGAAAACCGAGTTGCCGAACCGGCCCGGCGCGGGATAACTTCCCGCGCGGATTCTCTCACGACGACGTATGCGACCCATTCGTGTATTGATTGCCAAGCCCGGGCTCGACGGGCACGACCGCGGGGCCAAAGTCGTGGCCGCCGCCCTGCGCGACGCCGGCATGGAGGTCATCTACACCGGCCTGCATCAGACGCCGGAGATGATCGCCAGCGCGGCGGTGCAGGAGGACGTGGATGTGGTGGGGCTGTCCATTCTGAGCGGCGCGCATATGACGCTGTTTCCGCGCGTCCACGCGCTCTTACGTGAGATGGGGCGCGACGACGTTCTCATCACCGGCGGCGGGATCATCCCGCGCGAGGACATGGAGGCGCTCGGGAAGCAGGGAATTGGGCGACTGTTCGGGCCCGGCGCCGCTACCACCGAGCTCGCGGACTACATCAAGTCGTGGTTCGCCGAGCGGCAGAAGCAAGACGCGTGACGTCACGGCTGCGCGAATTGGGGCGCCAGGTCCGCGAGCTGGAAGACCGGCTGCGCGAGGGGGGCGGTCCCAAGAAGATCGAGCGCCAGCACCAGCAGGGGAAGCTGACCGCGCGCGAGCGCATCGACGCGCTCCGTGACCCCGACAGCCCGTTCCTCGAGATCGGCCTCCTCCTGGCCCACGACCGGTACGACGGGCAGGCACCTGCTGCGGGCGTGGTCACTGGTTTGCTGCGCGTTCACGGACGTGAGGTGGTGGTCGTCGCCAACGACGCCACGGTCAAGGCGGGATCCTGGTGGCCGGAGACGATCCGCAAGATCCTCCGCGCGCAGGAAATCGCCATGCGCTGTCGCATCCCGATCGTGTATCTCGTCGACTCCTCGGGCGTGAACCTCCCGTACCAGGGAGGCGTCTTCCCAGGCCAGTACGGCGCGAGCCGCATCTTCTACTACAACTCGATCATGCGTTGCTACCTGCGCGTGCCGCAATTGGCGGCCGTGATGGGACCGTGCATCGCGGGCGGAGCCTACCTCCCCGCGCTCTCCGATGTGATTGTCATGATCGAGGGCACCTCGTTCATGGGACTCGGCGGCCCCAACCTGGTGAAGGGCGCCACGGGGCAGGTGGTCGACGCCGAGACGTTGGGGGGTGCGCGCACGCACACCGCCGTCAGCGGCGTCGCGCACTACATGGAGCCCGACGACCGCGCCGGCGTCGCGCGCCTCCGTGCGCTCGTCGAGCGGCTGCCGCGCGATCCGGGCGCGACACAGCGTGGCTGGGAGCCGCGTCCCGACGGCGACGCCGAGGGCAAGGCGCTCCACGCCCTCTACGATCTGCTGCCGTCCGATCATCGCATGTCCTACGACATCCGCGCCGTGCTGCGCGCCATTGTGGATGACGGCGCACTGGACGAGTTCCAGCCGCAGTACGCGAGCGAGATGATCTGCGCGGATGCGCGGATCGATGGGATCCCCATCGGCATCATCTCCAACGAGCGCGGTCTCATCAAAGCACGTGCGCCCGGCGAGCGCCCGCGCTTTGGCGGGATCGTCTACGCGGAAAGCGCCGAGAAGGTGGCGTATTACATCGACCGCTGCGACCGCGCCGGCGTCCCGCTGCTCTTCGTCCAGGATGTTTCCGGTTTCATGGTGGGGGTCGAGGCCGAACAAGCGGGGATCATTCGCGCCGGCGCACGGTTCGTGGAAGCCATGGCCACGGCGATCGTGCCAAAGATCGTGCTGACGATCAATCATGCCTCCGGCGCGGGCTACTATGCCATGGCGGGACAGGGATTCGATCCGGATTTCATTTTCAGCTGGCCTACCGGACGGATGGGCGTGATGGAAGGGGAATCGGCGGTGCAAGCCGTCCATGGCCCCGCACTGGAAAGCGCGCGCGCCGCGCGCACGGACCCGCCAGCCGAGGTGCAGCGCGCGGTGCAGGAGATGCGCGAGGACTACGAGCATCAGCTGGACGCGCGCTACGCTGGAGCGCGCGGCTACATCGACGCGATCGTCCTGCCGGAGGACACGCGCGCCGTGCTGGCGTTCGCACTCCGTGCCGCGCTGCACAACCCCGGCCCGCACCTCGGCGCCTTCGTCCTGCCGCCTCATCTGGGCGCGCAGGCTCATGACAACACCGCTGCGAATCCCTCCGCCAGGCCGGTGTTCGCCGACGTGGGAGGTGCCCCGGGATGAATGATCGAAGGGTGGTGCGGGTTGCGAGCGGGCAGGGGTTCTGGGGCGACTGGCTCGAGGCCCCACGGCGCCAGGTGGAGGGAGGTCCGGTGGACTTCCTCATGCTCGATTACCTGGCCGAGGTCACCATGTCCATCCTGCAGAAGCAGAAGGAGCGTGACCCGTCGCTGGGCTACGCCCGCGACTTCGTGGGCGCCATGGAAGCCGTGTTTCCGGCCGTGGCAGAGCGTGGCGTGCGCGTGATCGCCAACGCCGGCGGCGTCAACCCGCCCGCCTGCGCCGCGGCCGTGCGCGACGCCGCGCGAAGGCAGGGCGTGGGGGGACGCGTGCGCCTGGGTGTCATCACCGGCGACGACATCCTCCCGCGCCTCGACGCGCTCATGGCCGATGGCCACGCGCTAGCCAACATGGAGACGGGCGAACAACTCTCGAGCATCCGCGACCGGGTGCTCTCGGCCAATGCGTATATTGGAGCGGCCCCCATCATCGAGGCGCTTCAGGGGGGCGCACAGGTCGTGATCACCGGACGGTCCACCGATACCGCGCTCACCATGGCGCCCATCGCGTGCAGCTTCGCATGGCCCATGGACGCGTGGAACAAGCTGGCCGCCGGGATCGTCGCGGGGCACATCATCGAGTGTGGCGCGCAGTGCTCCGGTGGCAACTGTCTCCACGAATGGCGCACCATTCCCGATCTTGCCAACATCGGGTACCCCATTGTGGAAGCGCAGGCCGACGGGAGCTTCGTCGTCACCAAACACCCCGGCACCGGCGGACGCATCGACGTCCACACCATCACGGAGCAGCTCGTCTATGAAATGGGCGATCCGCACGCGTACATCACGCCGGATGTGATCGCCGACTTCACCACCATTCACCTGGAGCAGGACGGTCGCGATCGCGTCCGCGTGTTCGGTATCACCGGCCGGCCACCCACTGACAAGCTGAAGGTGTCCATCGCCTATCGCGCCGGCTACAAGGCGGTGGGGACGCTCGTGTACGCGTGGCCCGAGGCGGTGGACAAGGCCCAACTGGCCGATCGCGTGCTCCGCCAGCGGCTCGACCATCTGGGACTGCGCTTCGACACCATTCACACCGAATACGTCGGCGTCTCGGCCACGCACGGCGCGCTCGCCGGTCCGGCCGGAGATGTTCCCGAGGTACAGCTCCGGATCGGCGTTCGCGGAAGCGATCGCAGCGCCGTCGAGCGCTTCACCCGCGAACTGGCGCCGCTGGTACTGAACGGGCCTCCAAGCGTGACCGGCTTTGCGGGCGGCCGCCCCAAGGTGGAAGAGGTGGTGGCCTACTGGCCCGCGCTCGTGGACAAGCGTGTCATCACCACCTCCGTGGAGGTGATGGAGACATGAAGATCCGCCTGCTCGACATTGCCCACGCGCGCTCCGGCGACAAGGGAGATACGGCGAACGTTGGCCTCATTGCCAGCCGACCGGAATGGTACCCGGTACTCCAGCGCTACGTCACGCGCGAACGCGTGGCCGCGCACGTCGCCGATCTCATCACCGGCGATGTGGAGCGGTACGAGCTGCCCAACCTTCACGCGCTCAATTTTCTCCTGCACGGAGCGCTCGGCGGCGGAGGCACGCTCTCCCTCAAGACGGATGCGCAGGGGAAGGTGTACTCCACGGCGCTGCTGCGCCTGGTCATCGACGTCCCCGACGCCGAGGCGCGCGCCGCGGGACTGCCCGTCAGCGCGCCGTGAGTGGCGTTCGGACGACCCTCGTGAATGGGGTGGGGCACGTGATTCTCGCCCGCCCGGAAAAAAGGAACGCGCTCGACCGCGCGATGGCCGACGACCTGTTCACCGCGGTGGCCACGTTCGCCCGCGACGAGCAGGTGCGCGCGCTCCTCGTCGAAGCGGACGGGGACGATTTCTGCGCGGGGGCGGATCTGACCGCGCTGGCCGCCATGGTGGATGCCACGCCGGCGGAACACGCGGCGGATGCCGAGGCGTTGGGCCGCGTCTTCATCGCGATGCGCGAAACGGCGAAACCTGTCGTGGCGGCGGTGCGCGGGCGCGCGCTGGCGGGCGGAGCCGGGCTCGCGTCGGCGTGCGATGTGATCGTGGCGCATGAGGCAGCGCAGTTTGGCTACCCCGAGGTACGCGTCGGCTTCGTGCCGGCAATGGTCATGACGATGCTCGTCCGCGCCGTGGGAGAGAAGCGCGCCATGGAGCTCGTGGCCACGGGGCGCATCATCGGTGCCGCAGAGGCGCTCGCCATCGGACTCGTGAGCCGCGTCGCGGCCGACGGCGAGTTCGACGGCCAGGTCTCCACACTCGTATCGGAGCTGGCCGCTGCTCCGCCCAACGCGCTGCGCCTCACCAAGCAACTGCTCTACGAACTGGATGGTCTCTCGTTCCGAAGCGGGATCGCGCGCGGGGTACTGGTGAACGTCGAGGCGCGCGCCACGGACGAGTTCCGCGCCGGCGTGAACCGCTTTGGTCAGCGGCGCCGGCACTGAGCGCGCCCTGCGTTCGCACTGAACGGACCATGAGTGCGCCCCTCGACCGGCTCACCAGGGTCAAGCTCCTGCTCATGGCGGCAGGGATCGCCGTGTGGGGTACTGGTGTACGAATGGAGGAACGAAGCCTGCAATGGGTTGGCCTTGCCGCGCTCGTCGGCGCTTTTCTGCTCCGGTTTACCACGCGTGGAGGGACCGGGCGCTAAGAACGACGACGGAGTCCAGCAGCGGACCGCCGACAGATCCGCGGTTCGGTTGTTGCTCTCCCGGTAAGGTTGGAAAGGAGGACGAATATGGCTGCTGCCAAGCGCCGCCGGCCGGCGCCCGCCGACATCGGGCCCCGCGAGGGCGATCGGGACATCACCGACCAGTACTTCGCCGAAGTGAGCCGGTATCCGCTGCTCACGGCGGAGGAGGAGAAGGTGCTCGCGCGCCGCATCCGCCGCGGGGACGACGAGGCGCTCAACGAACTGGTGCGCCGAAATCTCCGCTTCGTTGTCTCCGTGGCCAAAAAGTATCAGAACCGCGGGCTGCCGCTCATCGACCTCATCGGCGAAGGGAACGTGGGGCTCTTGACCGCCGCTCGGAAGTTCGATCCCGACCAGGGCGTTAAATTCATCTCCTACGCCGTCTGGTGGATTCGACAGGCCATTCTGGCGGCGCTGGCCCGGCACGGCCGTACCGTACGGGTCCCGCTCAACCGCACGGCCGATCTCTCGCGTGTCGGGAAGGCCACAGCGCTCCTGCGCGAAAAGCTGGGCCGCGAGCCCACTGCCGAGGAGCTCTCGGAGCTGACGGGCGTGTCCACGGAAATCGTGCAGGCACTCGCGGCACTCCACACGGCCGACTTGCGTCTCGACGCCGCGACGAGCGGCACCGGGGAGCGGGCGCTCATCGAGCGCTTCGCGGCCGAGGAAGCACCGGACGTGGAGGGGGAGGTGCTGAGTAAGTTCCGGAGGAGTGAAATCGACCGCGCCTTGGAAAGCCTGCCCCCGCGCGACGCGCGTATCCTTCGGCTGTACTTCGGCATGGAAGGCGATCGGGAGTACACGCTGGACGAGATCGGCAAGATGCTGGGGGTCACCCGCGAGCGCGTGCGCCAGTTGCGCGACCGTGCCCTCAAGCGGCTCCGGAGCGGTCACGTGGGAGACGTTCTCCGCGAAGTCGCCGCGTGAGCCGCTCGGCCCAGCGCGGCCGTGCCAGATAGTGGGTGCGTGCGCCCGTCTTTGATGTCGTCATCAAAGACGGGCGCACGCATCATCACCCCATGCCCTCCACGCGTCCCGTGACCACGCCGCGTCCCGACGTCGAGCAGGCACGGCAGCTGTTGCGCACGCGGTTCGGCTATCCCGACTTTCGCCCGGGACAGGCCAGCGCGGTCGAGGCGGTGCTCGGCCAACGCGATACCCTCGTGATCGTACCGACCGGCGGCGGGAAGTCGCTCTGCTACCAGGTGCCGGCGCTGTTGCTGCCCGGTCTCACCGTGGTGATCTCTCCGCTCATTTCCCTCATGAAGGACCAGGTGGACGCGCTCGAGCGGCGTGGTCTTCCCGCCGCGTTCGTGAATTCCAGTCTCACGTCGGCCGAGATTGCCGACCGCCTGAACCGTGCGGAGCGGGGTGAGCTCAAGTTGCTCTATGTGGCCCCGGAGCGTTTCGACAGCGGCGTCACCGCCGATCGTCTCCGCCGCGCCGGCGTGTCCCTGCTGGCCGTCGACGAGGCGCACTGCATCAGCGAGTGGGGACACGATTTTCGCCCCAGCTATCTCCGTATCCGTGACGTGCGGCATCGGCTGGGTGCGCCGCCCACGGTGGCGCTGACCGCCACGGCCACACCCGAGGTGCGCCGCGACATCGTGCGCCAACTCGCGCTCACCAACGCACACGTGGTCGTCGCCGGATTCGATCGCACGAATCTCTCCTACCACGTCGTACGCACGCGCACCGCCGCCCAGAAGGACGCCGCGCTCATCGGCGCGCTGCAGCGCTTCCCGGGGCTGGCGGTCGTCTACGCGTCCACGCGTCGTGGCGTCGACCGCGTGACGAGCACGCTCGAGCATGCGCGCATCCGCGCGCTCGGGTATCACGCGGGCTTGGACGACGCGCACCGGCGCGCCGTGCAGGAGCAGTTCATGGCCGAAGAAGTGCGGGCGATCGTCGCCACCAACGCGTTTGGCATGGGCATCGACAAGCCGAACGTGCGGCTGGTCGTGCATCACGCCATGCCCGGCACGCTGGAGTCGTACTACCAGGAGGCCGGACGAGCTGGCCGGGACGGCGCACCGGCCGATTGTGTGCTCCTGCATGCGTTCCAGGACCGCTTCACGCACGAGTTCTTCATCCAGAGCGCCTACCCGGAACCGGACGACGCGCAGCGGGTCTATCGCGAGCTGGTGCGGAGCGCCGGCGACGGGGGGCTCGTGCAGGCCGCGCCGGCGGAGATCGCGGCACGATGCCACGGGCTCAAGCCGCGGCAGGTCGACTCCGTGGTGCGAGTGCTCACGAGCGCCGGCGTGCTCAGCTCAGAACCGGCAACATCGTCGCGCGTGCACGTCAGGCTCCTGGCCACGCCACGGCGCATCACCGCCGAGCTGCGTGGCGAACCCAGATCGCTCGACCTGCTGCGCGCGGTCTGGCGGTTGCTGGGGCGCCGCTTCGAGCGCGGCGGCTGGGTGGACAGTGCAGCGTTCGCGCCGGGTTTCGGTGGGGCTGCGGGCGTGATGGCCATCCTCGACGCCCTGCAGGCGCGGCAGTTCGTCACCTGGGAACGTCCGGGTGGCGGCCTGCGCATCGTCCGGCCCAACCTCCAACGGGAGCACCTGCCCGTCGACTGGGACGGGCTGCGGCGTCGCCGCGCGGCAGACATGGACAAGCTGGAAGCCATGCAGCGCTACGCCTACACCAAGGGCTGCCGCCGAGGGTTCGTGCTCCGCTACTTCGGCGACCCGGACGCGCGCTATCGTTGCACCGGGTGCGACAACTGTCTTGGCACGCACGCCGGAGATCCCGCACCCGCACCCAAGTCCCGCCGCGCGCGGCCCGGCGCCGAGCGACACCATAGCGCCTCACGCCGCGGCGGACCCGCCGGCGGCTCCGCCGGTGCTACGTCCGGCGCGCTGCCGGTGGACTCGGCACAGCTCCCGCCGCACGGGCAGGAGCTGCTCCAGCGCCTGCGACAACTGCGCACCTCGCTCGCTCGCGAGGCGAGCGTGCCCGCCTACGTGGTATTTCCCGACCGCACGCTGGTGGAGATGGTGCTGCATCGCCCGCGCAGTTCCGAGGCCCTTGCCCAGGTACGCGGAGTGGGTCCCGCCAAACTCGAGCGCTATGGCGACGCGTTCTTGGCCGTGCTGCGGGAGCCTGGCGCGTCGCCCCGGCAGTGAGCGTTGCCGCGCGCCGTGCTCCGGCGGATATTGCGTCTGGACGGACGCGCGCGCCCGCGCAAATTCTTCGGGGCGGGCAGCTCGACATCGAACGTCCGCACGCGGACTGCCCGAACCACGGCCGCGCGCCGCGGGAACGCTGCGGGTGTTCCTGCTCTCTCACGCCGATCAGGTGCCGATGACCGAATCGCTGTATTTCACAGAGCAACACGACGCCGTGCGCAACATGGTGCGCGAGTTCGCGCGCGACGAAGTAGCCCCCGTGGCCGCGGCACACGATGCTGCCGCCTCCTTTCCGTGGGAAAACGTCAAACGGATGGCCGAGCTCGGCCTGCTGGGTGTACCGTGGCCCGAAACGCTGGGCGGCGCGGGACTGGACTACCTGAGCTACATCATCGCGATCCACGAGATGGCCAAGGTGGACGCTTCTCACGCCATCACCATCTCCGCCCACACCACGCTGGGCACCTCACCCATTGTGAATTTCGGTACCGACGCACAGATCGAGCGCTTCGTGCCCCTCCTGGCGTCCGGGCGCGTGCTCGGCGGATTCGGTCTCACCGAGCCGTCGGCCGGCAGCGATGCCGCCGCGACGCGAACCACGGCGGTCCGCAAGAATGGCCACTACGTGTTGAACGGTTCCAAGATCTTCATCACCCACGCCGGCGTAGGTGAGATCTTCGTGGCGACCGCCGTCACGGATCCGGAGCAGGGCAGCAAGGGCATCTCGTCATTCATCCTCACCAAGCAGACCACCGATCTGGAGCGGACGCGCGAGGTTGGCATCGGTCATGATGCGTCGCTTCCCGTGATGGGGGGGCTCCGCGCCGGCAAGAAGGAAGACAAGCTCGGCTGGCGCGCCTCGGACACGCGCGAGCTGATTCTGGAGGACGTCGAAGTGCCGGCGGAAAACATGCTGGGGCAGGAAGGGATGGGGTTCGTCAACTTCATGCGCACGCTGGACTCCGGCCGCATCGGCATCGCCGCCCTCTCGCTCGGCATCGCCGAGGGCGCATTCGAGGAGGCTCTACGCTACGCTGCCGCGCGCAAGCAGTTTGGCCGCGCGATCGCTGGCTTTCAGGGAATCCAGTTCCAGCTCGCCGACATGGCCACCGAGATCGAAGCGGGCCGTCACCTCGTGTTCCACGCCGCCTGGCTCAGTCAGCGTGGGAAGCCGTACGGGCGAGAGGCGGCCATGGCCAAGCTCTTCTGCTCGGAGCTCGCGATGCGCGCCACCATCAAGGCCGTCCAGATACATGGCGGGTACGGCTACACCAAGGAGTACGCCGTGGAGCGCATGATGCGCGACGCCAAGATCTGCGAAATTGGGGAGGGCACATCCGAGATCCAGCGCATTGTGATCGCCCGCCATCTCCTCAAGGATCTCCTCGACTGATCGCCGTAACTCGTTGTCTGCGTTGCGGAAACAGGACCGGCAAGCTATATTGGGCCACAGGATGTGTCCGCCGGTAGGGAGACACCACAGTCGTAGTATGTGATCGCGCGTGTGGCCGGGCGACTCGCGGCCTGCGCGCGATCCGTTCATTCGCGGTTTTTGTCTCGGGGCGTTCCCGAACGGTTTCCAACCCCCACTACCGCATGTCGGTTCTCGATCGTACGCACACCCGTACACTCCTGGCGCTGCTGCCCGCCCTCGTGGCAGGCACGGTCGTTTTGGGCGGCGCGATGGCGCCGTCCGCGGCCGCACGGAGCCAGGCGGGTGGCGCGTGGACGATCGCAAGCCGGCGCGCGTTGGTGGCGCCGTTCGGACACGACATGTCGCTGCCGGCCACGCCGGCGGCGCACGAGGCGATTGACCTCACACCTGTAACGCGCCGCGTGCACGGGGGCGCCGAGTCGCCGCTCCGCGCGCGTGCGGCGGAGACGCATGAAGCGAGAAATCTTTATCAGCGCGAGTCAGCGAGAGACGCGCGTGGCGATCCTGGAGGATGACCAGCTCGCCGAGTTGATGGTCGACCGCCCGGAGAGCCGACGTATGGTCGGTGACATCTATCTGGGGCGTGTAGAAGCGGTGCTGCCGGGCATTCAGGCCGGCTTCGTGGAGATTGGAACGGAGAAGAGCGCGTTTCTCCACGCATCGGATCTGGTATTCGACGAGTCCGACGATGCGTCCGACGAGGTCGACGACGAGCTCGACGACGACGCGCCCCCCTCCCGCGAGCGGCGCGGGAAGGTGCCGCCCATTCAGGAACAGCTCAAGCGAGGACAGGACATCCTGGTGCAGGTCTCCAAGGAGCCCATCTCCACCAAGGGGCCCCGCGTGACTGCCCAGATCTCGCTCGCCGGACGGTTTCTCGTCTACATGCCGCACGCCACACGCGTGGGCGTGAGCCGGAAGATCGGCGAGCGCTCCGAGCGCCAGCGCTTGCGCGACCTCGTCACCCAGGTCAAGGGGAACACGCCCGGTGGCGTGATCGTCCGCACCGTCGGAGAGGACGTCACGGCCGAGACCTTCCGCCGCGAGCTCCAGGCGCTCACCAAGCAGTGGAACAAGATCAAACGGAAGACGCGCTTTGTGCGCGCGCCGGCACTCGTTCATCGCGAGACCAGCCTCACACGCGGCATCATCCGCGATCTGTTCACCACCAAGGTGGACACGCTCACGGTCGACTCCAAGCAAATCTACAACGAGATTACGGAATATCTGGAAGCGATTGCACCGGAGTTGATCGATCGCGTAAAGCTCTACGACGACCAGGTGCCGCTGTTCGACCGCGAGGACATCGAGGGAGAAATCCGCGACCTGTTCAAGCGCCGGTGCGACCTGCCCTCGGGCGGCTATCTCATCATCGAGCAAACCGAAGCGCTGGTGTCGGTGGACGTGAACTCCGGCCGCTTCACGGGCAAGAAAGACCCGGAAAAGACCATCCTGCAGACCAACGTCGAAGCCGCGCGCGAGCTGGCGCGGCAGCTCCGCTTGCGCGACGTCGGCGGCATCATCGTCGCCGACTTCATCGACATGGAATCGCGGCAGAATCGCGAGAAAGTGGTGCAGGAGCTGCGGGGCTGCCTGTCGCGCGACCGCGCGCGCAGCAAAGCGTACGCGGTGAGCGAGCTCGGACTCATCGAGATGACACGGCAGCGGGTGCGGCAGAGCCACTTCCACAGCATGACCGAGCCGTGCCCCATGTGCCATGGCACGGGACGGGTCTTCTCGGCCGAAACCACCGCGCGCCGCGTGGAGCGCTCGATCAAGCGCATCGCCGCCGAGGGGAAGAAGGAGAACCTCATCGTGCGCGTCCATCCGGACGTGGCCATGTACCTGCTGGAGGAGGAGCGGGACCTCGTCCGCCACCTCGAGAAGCAGGTGGAGTTCTCGCTGGAGCTGCGTGACGACCCCCTGTTGCGTCCGGACGAGTTCAAGCTGATGGTGAAGGGCGCCGAGCGCGATGTAACTCAGCAGTACGCGGTGGCCTGATGGCGGTTGACACGCGGAGGCGACTGCCCTAAGTTATTAAGTCTGTGCCATTTACCTACAACGACCACACAGTCAGGCCAATGTCGTACGCCATCATTCGCACCGGCGGATTCCAATTCCGCGCCGAGCCAGGGAAGACGCTCCGCGTGCCAACCATCGAGGCCGATGTCGGAGCCACGGTGACGTTCGACCAGGTGCTCCTCGGCTCCGACGGGGACAGCGTGCGCGCCGGGGAACCGCTGCTCGACGGCGCCAGCGTGTCCGCCGAGGTCGTGCGACACGGACGCGGGCCCAAGATCATCGTCTTCAAGTTCAAACGGCGAAAGAACTACCGGCGGAAGCAGGGACACCGGCAGAACTTTACCGAAGTGCGTATCAACGACATCACCCTCGGCTGAGGGACGTAGACCATGGCTCATAAGAAGGGCGTCGGCTCCAGCCGGAACGGGCGCGACAGCAACCCCCAGTACCGCGGCGTCAAGAAGTTTGGCGGCGAGCGCGTGCGCGCTGGCAATATCCTGGTGCGCCAGTGTGGAACCAAGTTTCATCCCGGGCGCAACGTCGGCCTCGGGTCCGACTACACCCTCTTCTCGCTCATCGACGGCGTGGTCCGATTCGAGCACAGGAGCAAGAAGCGCTACCAGGTCAGCGTCTACGGAGAGGACGCCGCACAGACGGCGTAGGCACCGGCGGTGCGCCGCGCTCCTGTGTAACCTTTTGCCCGCTGGCCCCGTAGACGTACGGGACGGGAAGTCCACCACGGGCGAGGAGCGTTCAATGGCACTCTGGGACAAAGTCAAACAGGAGCTCGACCGCGCGGGAAAGGTCGCGCAGGAAACGCTGGACGAGGGACGCGTGCGCCTCGAGGCCTTCCGTGCGCGCCAGTTGGCCGACAAGGCCGCCCAGGCGCTCGGGTATGCGGTTTTTCGCGCGCGGCAAAACGGCGGGGAACTGCCGGCGGAGGAATACGCCACCCTCAGCAGCGCCCTTGCCGCACGCGAGGCAGACGCTCATCGCCTGGAGGGCGAGCTCGAGAGCATGCGCGCCACGCCAGCGCCGCACACGGGAAGTACCGGGCCCGCGGCGGGCGCGCCGCCCGAAAGCGGCGCGCCGCAGGAGCCGAGCGCTGGCTGAGGGTCGACCGCCGGCGCGCGCCGCGCGGCCGGCTCGTAACCGTCGCGCTCGCCGAAGGTCCGTCTACGGGCGATCGTAGTTGGGCGGCAGCGTTTTGTAGCGCTGGATCAGCATGTCCTGGCGCGACGCCTCGCCGATCTCGCGCCCGCGCACGTACACGTGCTCGGCCCGCGTGCTGAATTCGAACGGGTCGCCGCCCCACACCACCACGTTCGCCACCTTGCCCGGCGCGAGTGAGCCGTAGCGGTCGCTCACCCCGAACGCCTCCGCCGGCGTCAGCGTGACGGCGCGCAGCGCGTCCGCCCACGGGAGCCCGTACGCCACGGCGTTTCCCGCCTCCTGCTTGATGTTGCGGACGTTGAACGCCTCCTCGTCGCCGCCGCCTGCGTTGCCGATCAGGATCACCGGCACGCCCGCCTTCTGCAGGAGCGCGGCGTTCTCCTGCCGCTGCCCCAGCTGCGAGAAGTCGCCCGGAATATTGTTCATCGCGCCGGTGAGCACCGGTACATGGGCACGCGCGAGCGCATCAGCCACCATCCAGGCCTCCGCGCCTCCTCCGATCATGATCCTCAGATGGTACGCCCGCGCCAGCTCGAGTGCCGACTGGATGTCGCTGGCCTTGTCCGCCGCCACCAGCAGCGGCACGCGCCCGGACAGCACGGGCAGCATCGCTTCGAGGTCGAGGCGCGACACGCGATACGTCCGCGTGTTCCCCTGCTCGTACGCCGCCCAATGTTGGGAGAATGCACGACTGTCTTCCAGCAGCTCACGCAGCCGCGTGAGGACCTCGCCGCGGGCCGTCACGTTCGCGGCGCGCTTGTCCCCCACTTCGCCGACCATCGCCACCGGCGCCGCCGCAAGCATGTCGTGCACGGAGCCATGCACCAGGTCGATGAACGCCGCCTGTCCAGAGATCAGGTTGCCGGAGGGAAGGACCACCACCGAGGTCACTCCGGCGTTCCGGGCTGGCGCCAGCAGTACGGATGCCGGATTGAGACCGTCCCACACCTGAAAGGCGGCAGCCACGGCGTCCTGCCCGCGCGCGAACGCCTCGCGCGTCTCCGGCACCGCGCCAATCTCGACGGCTCCCAGTTCCGTCGCCGCGTCGATCAACCCGGGGGTGACCCATTTCCCCGTGGCGTCCACCCGCTGCGCATCCGCGGGGACGTTCACGTTCGCTCCAACCGCCACGATGCGTCCATCGCGGATGAGCACCGTGCCGTTCTCGATGAGAGGCCCGCTCACCGGATACACACGTCCCCCGGTAATCGCGATCGTCTGTGCGCAGAGGCTCTGCGCGAACGCCGCCGCCGCCACCGCGCACACCGCCAGCCCCAGGTTCAGCTTTCGGCTCGGCCGCCGCCACGTGATTCTCGTCGTCGCGCTCATCACTTGCTCCCTCCGCGGTTGTCCGGCACGAAGCCGAGCTCGAAGTCCGTACGCCACTGATCGGTGGGATCGCTGCGGTCGTACAGGAGCGCCCCGTCCACCCACACCTTCTCCGTGCGCGTATAGACGCTGAACGGGTCGCCCGACCAGAGCACGATGTCCGCGTGCTTGCCCGGCTCCAACGATCCAATCTCCTTGTCCAGATCGAGGGCCCACGCGGGGTTGATCGTCAGCCACTTGATCGCTTCGTCCTCCGTGACGTTGATGCCGGCCTGTCTGCCGGCCTCCAACGCTTTGGCGACTTCCTGGTTCAATCGCTGGGACCCAGACGGGTCGTCCGAGTGGATCATCGCGTGCGCGCCCGCCTGGTCCACCAGCGCCAGATTGGCCTTCACAGCGTCCATTGCCTCCATCTTGAACACGCCCCAGTCGGCCCACACGGCGGCACCGATGCCTTCCTTGGCCAGCAGGTCGGCAATCTTGTACGCCTCTACCCCATGGTGGAACGCGCGGATCTTGTAGCCGAACTCGTGCGACACGTCGATCATCTGCGCCATCTCGTCGGCGCGGTAGCAGTGCATGTGCACCAGGATATTGCCGCGCAGCACCTCCGCGAGCGTCTCGAGACCGAGATCGCGCTTGGGCGGGTCGCCCTTCCGCTCGGCCAGCCACTTGTCCCACCGGCGCCGATACTCCTCCGCCTGAATCCACGCGTTGCGGTATCCCGCCACGTTGCCCATCCGCGTGGATGGACCACGACTGGCGTACACCCGCTTGGGGTTCTCACCACAGGCCATCTTGAGGCCGTACTTGGCGCCTGGGTATTTCATGCCCTGCACGGTGCGCGAGGGCACCACCTTCAGCACCACGCTCCGGCCGCCAAACAGGTTGGCCGAGCCGGGAAGCACCTGCAGCGTGGTGACGCCGCCGGCCAGGTTGCGCGGGAACTGCGGATCCTGCGGCCACACGGAGTGCTCCGCCCACACGTTGGGCGTAACGGGATTCGTGGCCTCGTTGCCGTCCGACAGCGCCTGCCCGCCGGGCGCCGCGTACACACCCAAGTGCGAGTGGACGTCGACGATGCCCGGCGTCACGTACTTACCCGTACCGTCGATGACCACCGCATCGGGCGGCGCATCCACGGTCTGCCCCACCGCCACGATCTTGCCGTCACGGAGATAGATGGACCCATGCTCAATGTGCGCGCCCGCGGCGGTGAAGATCGTCGCGTTGCGAATCACCGTGGGGCGGGAGGGGAAGGGCTTGTACGTACTCGGAAACGGATCCGCGTTGGGAACCGACAGCGCACCGAGCCCGTAGCTCGGCGTCGTGGTGTCGGGCGCGGATGACACCGAGTCGGGCCGGGCAGACGCCGGCGTCTGATCGGCGGCGCGCGTCGATCCGCTGCTCGCGCATCCGAGCGCGACAACGGCGGCGAGCGCGATGGCGGCAGTGCGCATCGCTCGGAAATACCTCCGGCCTGAGTGAAAGGGGATACGGTGCCGGGAACCTACGCGCCGCCCTCGTCCGTCGCCAGGGCGGGCGCGTCCTGCCTTCCGCTAGGCGTGGCACCTGGCACGGCGCGCACGGCGTCGCGACGTGCCAAGGCGTGGAGGGGCAGACGGGCGGGTGTGCGACATCTCACCGCGGAAAGAACCGCTCGGGATTTGTCTCCAGCGCGCTGCGCTTCACGCGCGCGTCGAGCGGGAGCGCGAGAAAGCGATCCACGTTCTGGCGCATGCTGCGCACGCCCGGCGACGGCCAGTCGGTGCCCCAGAGCAGTTGTCGCTCCAGCTCGGAGAGGCGAGGGAAATATTCCAGCAGCGACTGCGGCGGGATGCCGGAGAGATCGAGCATGATGTGCCGGTGCCGGCGCAGGATGAAGAACGCTTCGGCCATGTACAGCGGGCGGCCGCCGTGCGCCATGACGAGCCTGAGATCCGGAAAGTCGATCGCCACGTCGTCCAGCTCCATGGGATTTCCGTACTTGCTACGCGCTCCCGGAAACACGCTCGTTCCCGTGTGGACGAGTACCGGCAGACCGTGGTCCTCGCACGTGCGATAGATCGCCGCCAGCGCATCGAGCCCGTCCACATAGGCGTTGGCCGCGAAGCCCTGGTGCGGCGGGTGGATCTTGAGCATGCGCGTGCCGATCTCGACCAGGTGCGCGACGCCGGCGGCGGGATCGGGATGCGTGAGCGGGTCGATGCCGCCGTAGGGGATCAGGCGGTCCGGTGCCGCGTCCGCGTAGCGCACCGCGAACTCGTTGGTCTCGTGCGTGAACCCCATCACGCTGGGGCTCGGATAGTTCACCAAGCCCACCCGCGCGATCCGGTCCGCGTCCATGATGCCCAACAGCATCGCCGGATCATCCATGAGCGCCAGCAGCAGGTCCCAGTGCGCTTCCTTGCCGCGGCGCATCGTCTCGGCCACGGCGGGCTTCACCATGCGCCATGGCTGAATGTGGATGTGGACATCCGTGATCCGATACGCGGTGGGCTCGGCGTCCGTGTCCGGCACCGCCGGGGCGTCGGCGCGCTGCGGCGGAGATGTCACCGTCCAGGAAACTTCGCGGCGCGCTTTTCGAGAAACGCGCGTACGCCTTCCGCCTTGTCTTCGCTGGAGAAGCACATCTGGAAGAGCGCGGTCTCCAGCTTCAATCCGTCGTCCAGCGGCAGGCTGAGGGCCGCACGGGTAGCCTCCTTGGCCGCTGCCACCGCCACCGGGCTCCTGGACGCGATGGTGTTGGCGAGCGCCGTAGACACCTCCAGCAGCGCGCTCGGCTCGACCACCTGCTCCACGAGCCCCAGGCGCAGCGCTTCCGCTGCGTCGATCATCTCGCCCGACAGAATCAGGCGGAGGGCGGCACCCAGCCCCACGACGCGTGGCAACCGTTGCGTGCCACCGCCGCCGGGGATGATCCCGAGATTCACCTCCGGCTGGCCGAAGCGTGCCGCGGTGCTCGCGATCCGGATGTCGCACGCCAGCGCCAGCTCCATCCCACCGCCCAAACAGTACCCGTTGACGGCGGCAATGACGGGCACGGCAAGATGCTCGATGGCCGCGAACACGCTCGGCGCGTGCATCACGCGCCATTGGTCCACCGGAGACCGCCCTTCGAACTCACCGATGTCCGCGCCGGCCACGAACGCCTTGTCTCCCGCGCCGGTGAGTACAGCGGCCCGTACCTCGCCGTCGCGCGCCACCCGCTCCAGCGCGCCGAGGAGCGCGCACCGCACCCCGCCGCTCAGCGCATTCCGCTTCTCGGGACGGTTGATGGTGATCACCGCTACCCCGCCGCGCTTCTCGTACAGCACGATCTCCGCCTCGCTCATGACTCGTTCTCCCATCGATAGAACCCGTGGCCCGTCTTGCGGCCCAACTTGCCCTCCTCCACCAGACGGCGCAGCAGCGCAGGGGGGCGATACGTGTCGTCGCCCAGCGTGGCGTGCAGATGCTCGGCGATCGCCAGCCGGACGTCCAGCCCCACCAGGTCGGTCAGCCGCAAGGGACCCATGGGATGGTTGTAGCCCAGCTCCATGGCGCGGTCGATGTCCTCCGCGCTCGCGACGCCCTGTTCGAGCATGCGGATCGCCTCCAGTCCGAGCACGACGCCCAGGCGACTGGTGGCGAACCCCGGCGAGTCGCGCACCACGATGGGTGTCTTGCCCAGCGATTCCGCGAACGCGCGCGATCGTGTCACCACGTCCTCGCTGGTGGCGGACGCGCGGACGATTTCCACCAGCCGCATCACCGGCACGGGATTGAAGAAGTGCAACCCGATCACGCGCTCCGGGTGGCGCGCGACCGCGGCGATCTCTCCCACGGGAAGCGACGATGTGTTGGTGGCCAGGATGGTGTTGGCCGATGCCACGCGATCGAAGAGCCCGAAGAGCTGCCGCTTGAGGGCGAGCCGCTCCGGTACGGCTTCGATCACCAGCTGTGCGTCGGCGGCCGCTTCCTCGGCGGAAGACACGGCGCGGATGCGCGCCAGCGCGGCGTCGCGATCCGCAGCGGACAGCTTGCCGCGCTCGACGCCTTTGGCAAACGCCTGCCGCAGGCGGTCTTCGGCGCGCGCGAGGGCGGTCTCGTCCGCGTCCGCGAGCACCACGGTGCAGCCCCTGACCGCCGCCACGTACGCGATGCCGTGCCCCATCGTGCCGGCGCCAACGACCCCCACGCGCTCGATGCCGGGCACGATGCTTCGCCTCAACCGCGGAGGACAGCGGCCAGTGTGGCCACGTCGTCCGTGCACACTGCGTCGATCCCTGCGTCGGCCAGACTGGTGGCGGTGGCGACATCGTTTACCGTCCACGCCACCACGCGCCCGCCCGCGGCGTGTACGGCGCCGATCAGCGCATCGTCCACCTGCTCCCACCACTGCCACAGGTCGCGCGCGCCGGCGGCCCGGAGCGCGGCCACCGTGTCCACCAGTCGGCTCTGCAGCAGGATGCCTCCCGCCGTTCCCGGGCGGAGCTTCAGCGCGTGCGCCACCACCCGGTGATCGAAGGCGTGGACGGCGCACCGCTCTGGGGCGGGGGCATGCTCGATAACGTCGAGGACGAGCTCCTCGATGCCGGCCTGCTTGATCTCGACATACGTCGCCGCCCGCCCGTCCATGGCCGCGAGCACCTCGCCCAACGACGGGACACGCTCGCCATCGGAAAATCGGAACGCGGACAGCTCGCCGTAGGTCATCGCGGCGATGGCGCGGCCGGTGGACGACGCCTCGCCGCTGGCGCCCAACACGGCGTCGTGGTGGACCACCACGATCCCGTCACGCGTCGCATGCACGTCCAGTTCAACGGCATCGGCGCCCATCTCGAGCGCGTGGAGAAAGGCCGGCAGCGTGTTCTCATGGCGCGCGCCGGGCGCACCGCGGTGCGCACCGCGGTGCGCGATCAGCTGGGTGCGTGCCCGGCGCCCGCCGCTCACCGACCGCATCCCGGCCATACCAGCGCGCGCTCCGTCGAATCCGCGACGGCCTCAGGACTCGTCTCCCGTCTTGCGAGCGATGATCCAGTCGTTCTCTTTGAAGATGTCGGCCAGGATCGCCCGATCCTCGGCGGTGGGAAGCACGGAGGCCACGTAGTCCGCATAGTGTTCCTGCGCGATCGGGGTGCCCTCGATCGTGAAGGTCTTCCCCTTGTACACGCCGATGCGCCGGTTGAACTTCTCGCTGGGAATCCGCAGCGGTTCCACGTCGTCCGGGACGTGCTGATTGAGACGATCCACCAGCCCCTGGACTTCCTGCCGGTACAGCTCGCGCGCCGACTCGTTGAGGCGCGCCGTGTCGGCTTCCTGCGGATTGGAGCGTTCATCAAACCGCCCCTTGAGTCCCCACACGTATGCCCACTGCGCAGACGACGAGTTGTCGGTGCCGAATAGGTCGAACGCGGTCGACACCCACTTGTTGAAGTACCGCTGCATGATCGGCACGGGGATCTTTCCCGCCTTGAGGATGCGCAGCAGGCCGTTGTTCCCCGTACCCAGGTGGTACGATTCCTCTTTGAGCATCGGGCGCATGGAGCGCGAGAGTGGGGCGAACGCGGACGTGGACAGCATCTGCAACTGATACTTCCCGTCGCGGTCGATGAACTGGGTATAGGCAAAGAAGTCGAGCCAGTTCTCCACGCTCTCGTTGAACGAGCCGAGCAGCCGCTCGTGCTCATCCGCGCGCCGCTGCAGCAGCTTCTCCGCCTCGCGCTTTCCTTCGTCGCCAAAGTGCTCCACGAGCAAATAGGACATCTGCCAGCCGTGGCGCATCTCCTCCGCCATCACGCGGTAGATCGCGAGCAAGTCGGCGCTGTTGGGAGCGTTGTTGAGCAGACTGCGCTGTTGCTCCACCGAGGCGAATTCGGTATCGCCCTGGAAGATGATGAGGTTTTGCAGCGCGTCGCGGATGCGCTGATCCGGAATGTGCATCACCGTCGGCCACTTGTTGTGCCCGCGGTAGTGGCCGAACTCGATCTCCGGCACTTCGACCTCGCCCAGCTTCACGTCGAACTTGTAGTTCTTCAATTCAGACGCTTGGAGACCTATGTCGTCTTGCCACGACTTGAACAGGTCCACCCAGTCGTCGAATGTGCCGATCTTCGTCAATGCCATGATCCGTCTCCTCTCGTTATCGCGCCGCGTCCGCGGCACGATCCTGTGACCCGAAGGCGGGTGTGCGCTTCTCCACGAAGGCGCGGATGCCCTCCGCCGCGTCGCCGCTGGCGAAGCAGCGCAGTTGTGCCTCCAGCTCGTAGTCCAACATGTCGGGCAGTGTGCGGTCCATCGACGCGTAGACGGCCCGCTTGGCGAGCGCGATCGCCATCGCCGGTTTGGCAGCCAGCGTGTGCGCCAGCTCCACCGTGACATCGCGCAGCGCGTCGTGCGGCACGACCCGGTTCACCAGCCCCAGGCGGAACGCCTCGGCCGCATCGATGATCTCCGCCGTCCAGAAGAGCTCGAGCGCCTTGGCCGGTCCCACCAGCCGTGGCAGGAAGTACGTGCCACCCCAGTCGGGGTGCAGCCCGATGCGGTTGAAAGTCTGCCCCAGCCGGGCACGGTCACTCGCGATCCGCACATCGCACGCGAGCGCCAGGTTCGCGCCGCCGCCAGCAGCAACGCCGTTGAGGCTCGCGATCACGGGCTTGCTCGAGCGGCGAATCGTGGTGACCACCCGCCGGCCGGCTTCCACGAGGGCCGCCATCGCCTCCGTGTCGCGGCGCTCGATCAACTCCGCCATGTATCCCACATCCGCACCCGCGCAGAACCCGCGCCCGGCGCCCGTGACGACGATGCATCGCACACGGCCGTCCAGGTCCAGATCCTCCAGGGCGTCTCCCAGCTCGCGACGCATGCTCCCGGCAAACGCGTTGAGTTTCTCCGGACGGTTGAGCGTCAGGATGCCCACGGCGCCATCCCGTTCGAGAAGCACGTGCTCGAACGCGCTCACGACGGGCGCTCCACCACGATCGCGATGCCCTGCCCCACACCGATGCACATCGTCGCGAGCCCCCTCCGCGCTCCTCGCCGCCGCAGTTCGTGCACCAGCGTCGTCAGCACGCGCGCGCCGGAGGCGCCCAGCGGATGCCCCAGCGCGATGGCGCCCCCGTTCACGTTCACGCGCGCCGGGTCCGCGTGGAGCTCCCGGACGCAGGCCACCGCCTGCGCGGCGAACGCTTCGTTCAACTCGATGAGATCCATGTCGTCGATGCCGAGCCCGGCCCGCGCCAGCGCCTTTCGCGTGGCCGGCACCGGCCCGATCCCCATCACCTCGGGCGACACGCCGGCCACCGCGCTCGAGACGATGCGCGCGAGCACGGGGAGCTCCGCCTGCCGCGCCGCCTCGCGCTCCATCACCAACACGGCGCTTGCTCCATCGTTGATGCCGCTCGACGAACCGGCGGTCACGGTGCCCCCGTCGGACACGAAGGCGGGACGCAGCTTGGCCAATGCGGCCAACGTCACATCCGGGCGAGGATGCTCATCCCGCTCCACCATCGTGGTCGCGCCGCGCGGGCCCTCGACGCACACCGGTACGATCTCGTCGCGAAACCGATCGCCGGCCATCGCGGCCGCGGTCCGCTGCTGGCTGTTCAGCGCGAACGCATCCTGTTCCTCGCGCGTCACGCCGTAGCGGCGCGCCACCTCCTCGGCCGTCTCCCCCAGCGAGATCGTCCATGCCGCCGGCAAACGCGGGTTGGTGAAGCGCCACCCCACGGTGGTGTCGGCCACCGCGGGCGCGGCCCGCGGGAAGCCATGCTCCGGCTTGAGCATCACCCACGGAGCGCGCGACATGCTCTCCACGCCGCCGGCGACGATGCAATCGGCCTCTCCGGCCCGAATGGCGTGCGCGGCCGTTATCACCGCCTGAAGTCCGGAGCCGCACAACCGGTTCACCGTCTGCCCCGGCACCTCCACGGGCAGCCCCGCCAGAAGTGCGGCCATACGCGCCACGTTCCGGTTGTCCTCGCCCGCCTGGTTGGCGCACCCCAGGATCACGTCGTCTAGGATGGCGGTGTCGACATCCGTGCGCTCGATGAGCGCACGGATGGCCGTGGCGGCCAGATCGTCGGGACGCACGCGCGCCAGCGCCCCTCCGTGCCGGCCCACCGGCGTGCGCACCGCGTCGACGATCACCGCTTCGCGCATGCGACTCCCGGCTCCGCGCGCCGCACGGAGGTCATGAGAGATCCACCCACACCGACTTCACCTGCGTGTACCCCTCGAGCGCGTGCACACCGAGTTCGCGACCGAACCCCGACTGCTTGAACCCGCCGAACGGCGAGGCGGCATCGTACATGTTGTACGTGTTGATCCAGACGGTGCCCGCGCGGAGATCGCGTGCCGTCCGCAGCGCCTTCTTGAGGTCGCGTGTCCACACCCCCGAGGCGAGCCCATAAATCGTGTCGTTCGCCAGCGATACCGCGCCCTCCACGCCCCCGTCGAAGGTCAGCATCGCCAGCACGGGCCCAAAGATCTCCTCGCGCGCGATCGTCATCTCCGCCGTCACCCCCCCAAAGATTGTGGGCTGCACGAAGTATCCCTTGCCATCCACCGTCGCGCGCTCCCCGCCCGTCAGCAGGGTGGCGCCTTCCGCGCGCCCGCGCTCGATGTAGCCGAGCACGCGCTCCATCTGCATCTTCGACACGATCGCGCCCATCCGCGTCTTGGGGTCGAGCGGATTGCCCACGGTCATCTTGCGCGCCCGCTGCACGATACGCTCGGTGAGCTCGTCGACGATGCTCGCTTCCACCAGGAGCCGCGATCCTGCCGCGCACACCTCCCCCTTGCCGTAAAAGATTCCGGTGAGCGCGCCGCGCGCGGCCGCGTCCAGATCGGCGTCCGCATACACGATGTTCGGCGACTTGCCGCCCAACTCGAGCGACAGCTTCTTCACCGTCGTCGCCGCCTCGCGCATGATGAGCGTGCCCACCTCGGTGGATCCGGTAAAGGCGATCTTGTCCACGCCGGGATGGCGCACCAGGGCCATCCCGGCCACCCGGCCCGCACCGGGAACGCAGTTCAGGGCGCCCGGCGGAAAACCGGCCTCCAATGCCAACTCCGCCATGCGCAGCGCCGTGAACGGCGTTTGTTCCGACGGTTTGAGCACCACCGTGTTGCCGCACGCCAGTGCCGGCGCCACCTTCCACGCGGCGAGCGACATGGGAAAGTTCCACGGTACGATCGCACCCACCACGCCCAGCGGCTGTCGGAGCGTGTAGTTCAGGAACGGACCGTCGACGGGAATCACCTCACCGTGCAGCTTGTCCGCCCAGCCGCCGTAGTAGCGGAAGGTCTCGGCCGTGAGCTTCACGTCGATGGCCGACTCGAACAACGGCTTGCCGTTGTTGATCGTCTCCAGCCGCGCAAGCTCGTCCTTGTGCTCCAGGCACAACGCGCCGAGGCGGAGCAACATCTCGCCGCGACGCCGGGCGCTCATCCGCTGCCAGGCGTGCGACTCGAACGTCGCTCGCGCGCTCTCCACGGCCCGATCCACGTCCCGCTCCGTCGCCTCGGCCACCCGCGCGACCACCTCCTCGGTGGCCGGGTTCACCACCGCGAAGTGCCCGCCCGCAACGGCATCCACGCGCTCGCCTCCGATCACGAGCTGCGTAGGCATCCGCTCCACCTCCACCACGGCCGACACCGGCTACTTGCCCGAGAAATTGGGTTGCCGCTTTCCCACGTACGCGGCCAGCCCTTCCTTGGCGTCCGCGCTCTTGAACAGCAGACTCTGCAGCTCGCGCTCGAGAGCGAGTCCCTGCTCGAGCGGAAGCTCGCCGCCCGTTTGTACCGAGCGCTTGATGTGTCCCACCGCCATGCACGCCTTGTTCGGGAGACAGAACTGTTTGGCGTACAGCATGACGTTGTCCCACCAACCGTCCTTGGGGAGCACGGCGTTCACGATGCCAAGCGACTCGGCTTCCTCGAAGGAGAACGTGCGTCCGGTGACCATGAGCTCGATCGCCTTGGACTTTCCGACCAACCGTGCCAGCCGCTGCGTGCCACCGGTGCCCGGCAGCACACCCAGGTTCACCTCGGGTAGGCCGATCTTGCCCGCGTCCTGTCGCGCGACGCGCAGGTCAGCCGCCATCGCGATCTCGAGTCCACCACCCACCGTGTGTCCGTTCAGCGCCGCGATCACGAGCTTGGGCGTCTGCTCCAACCGACTCAGCGTCTCGTTCGCGTGCAGGCAGAAGTAGTACTTGAACGTGGGATCGACCTCGTTCAGCATCCGGATGTTCGCGCCGGCACTGAAAAACTTCTCCCCCGCGCCACGCAGCACGATCACGTGGACGTCGTTGTCGAAGCGCGCCTGGAGGATCGCTTCGTCCAACTGCCGCATCATCTCGTGCGTGTACGTGTTGGCGGGTGGGTCGTTGAGTTCGATCACGGCCACGCTCTCATCGGTGCGATACGTGACGAGCGTGCGGGCTTCGGTGTCCTGTAGAGTAGCAGTCGCCATGGAGACTCCAGGGTGTGAGAACGACGGGGTCCAGGCTTACCCAGACGCGGAGCGCGGCAGAGCCGCTTCCGACACGGGGAGCCCGACATACCCGCCCAGAAAGAGGCGGCAGACATTGGTGCTGAGCGCTTCGACGCCCATATCACCGAGCGGGTCGTACCAGTTGTAAATCCAGTTCATCATGCCAAACAGCAGATACGCGGCCACACGTCGGTTGGTGTGTGCGGGACCGTGCGTCTTCTCCACCCCGCCGAGGATGTCCATCAGGGCGCGGGTGTAGCTGCGCTTGGCCTCGTTCACCTGTGTCAGGAATTCTCCGGACAACGCGCCCGCTTCATGCGACAGCACCTTCATCTCCGCCATGTGCGCGGCAAAGTAGTCGAGATGGTTGTCGACAAAGCGCGCAAGACGCTCGATGGGGTCGCGCACGCCGGCCAGGCGTTCGTGCATCCCGTCGAGGACGGCCTGGAAATGCCGGCTCTGGATTAGGAAGAGCAACTCTTCCTTGCTGTCGACGTAGTAGTACAGGCCCGCGAGCGACACGCCGGACTCGCGCGCGAGATCGCGCATGCTCGTGTTCGCGTATCCTCGCTCGGCAAAGACCCGGGCGGCGACCGCGAGCAGGGCATCCAGTTTCTGGTCGTGCGTTGTGCTGGCCATAGCGCCCTCGACACACCTTCGAACGATCGTTCGGATTCAACCTACGTCCTGTCGGCAGCGGCGTCAACCGCCCGTGCCGCTCTGCCTTAACGTTGCCGGATGGCCGGCGTCCAATCCCATGCGCGCATGAGCCACGCCACCGTTTCCCAGACCCCTCCGGACGACGCCGAGTTGATTCGGCGGTGGCGTGCCGGAGACGAGCGGGCGGCCAGCCTGCTCGTCGAGCGGCACGCGGGGAGTGTGGCGCGGTTCATCGCGAGCAGCGCCACGGGGGAGGATGTGGATGAGCTGGTGCAGGACACGTTCGTTCGCGCGTTCGGATCGCTGGAGCAGTTCCGTTCCGAGAGCTCGCTCCGCACGTGGTTGTTCAGCATCGCGCGGAACGTGGTGCGCGACCGGCTGCGGAGCGTTCGGCGCGCGCGACGGCGGGTGACGCTCGAGGACGAGTTCAGCGTGAGCGAGCACGACGCGCTGGACGAGACGATCGCCGCCGAGACGCGCGAGCGAATGACGCAAGCGGTGGAACGGCTGTCGCAGATGCAGCGCGAGGTGTTCGGCTTACGGGTGCGTGACGGCCTTTCGTACCGGGAGATTGCCCGGGTGTTGGACACGACGGAGGGAGCGGCGCGGGTGCACTACCACAACGCGATGCGCTCCATCAAGGAGTTCTGCAATGTCTGACTGCCCTCGTGGCGAGATCCGCGACCGTCTTCCCGATCTGCTGCATGACACGCTATCGGGTCCAGCGCGGCTGGGGCTGGAGCAGCACGTGGCCGCGTGTGCAGCGTGCGCGCGCGAGTTCGAGTTGCTGTGCGAGGCGCGTGACGCCATGGCGAGTGTCCCCGCCGTGGATGTTGAGGCGGTGGTCGCCGCCGTGCGGGCGCGTCGCACTCCCGAGTTGCCGCGCGGACGGGGCGCCCCGGCCCACCCGGTCCTCCGTTTCGCCGGCCGCAGGCGTGGGCAGCTGTGGCGGATCGCTGCGGCGGTGGTGCTGACGGTCGGAGCAGCAGCGGTCTACGCCACGGCAGCGCGTCGCGACGCTCCGCTGGCAGTGGCCCGCGCGGGCAGAGCCAGCCGCCTGGATACGAGCGTCGGACGGCGAGGTGCGGCTCCTCTACCAGGAGTCGCCTCCACCGCGGTCGCGCTGCCGGCTGCGGAATCAGCGAGCCGCACCGTGCCGCCTGCACACGGAACATCGCCGGCCGAAACGCGTGTGGGGCTGTTCGCGGCCGGAGGAATAGGCGACCTTGCCGACGGCGACATCGCAACCCTCATGCACGCGCTCGACGGCCTCAGCGCAGTCCCAGATGCAGAACCGGCGCCCGTCTTGCCGGCCGTGACGGAGGAGGGAGTATGATGAATCACCAACGAGGCGGGGGCTTTGGCCGCCGCGGCCCGATGTGCGCGCACGGCTCTCCGTGGCGCTCCGCGCGTGCGTGGCGCTGGGCCGGCATCGTGTGCGGCGTGCTGATGACGTGCGCGTGGAGCCCTCCGGTGCGTGCACAGGGGCAGCCGAACCGGCAAGAGCTGGAACAGCGCTTCCGGCAGCGGCTGGCCACGGTGGTCAAGACCCAGCTGGGTCTCACAGACGGGCAACTGCAACAGCTCGCGGCGGTGAACCGTCGATATGAGTCCGAGCGCACGGACCTCAACGAGCGCGAGCGCCAATCGCGCCTCGAGCTCCGCAGAGAGGTGCAGGCGGGAAATGGCGCTGATCAGCGCCGAGTGGACGAACTGCTCCAGGAGCTGTTCCGCATCCAGCGCCGGCGCCTGGATCTCACGGAGCGCGAGCAGCGAGACCTGTCCACTTTTCTCACGCCGGTGCAGCGGGTCCAGTATCTCACCATCCAGGACCGTCTCCGGCAGCGGCTCGACCAGCTGCGGCGCCAGCAGGGTCGGCGCGGCGCCACACCGCAACCGGATCGCGACCGCCGTCCGCCCGGGCGCCGACCCGCCGACAAGCGTTGAGCCGGCGCCGGCGGGCGCGTAGATTCCGGCATCCACGCCCGGGTGGCGGAATTTGGTAGACGCAGGGGACTCAAAATCCCCCGGCCTTCGGGCCTTGCGGGTTCGAGTCCCGCCCCGGGCATCGTGAAGCAGGTGCGCTACACCACCTCCGGGGGAGCTGCGATGCGACCGTTGCGTTGCGTGATGCTGGCTGCCGTCTCTGTGATCATGCTTGCCGCCAGTGGCTGCATGCAGTGGACGTCGCGAAATCTCTCCGTCCCCGAGCTGTTGGAGAGCCAGCACTTTGACGTGCTCCGCGTGACCCGCAGCGACAGTAGCGTGATGCTGGTGCACGCACCGCAGGTGCGGGGCGCCGCGCTGGTGGGCGTGCGCGAGACGCCCACCGCCGGCGTCGAACGCGTGGAGGTACCGCTGCCGGAGATCGCGGGTGTGGAAGTGTTCCGCATCAGTGGGCCGCGCACGGACGGTCTGATCGTGGGGCTGGCCGGGGTCGCGCTCGGACTCGGTCTCCTCGCGCGCGGCATCACCGAGGCGGAAAACTGAGCGGCGGGATCGGCTCGCGCACCGTTCCCCGCGCGACGCCCGTCCCGCTCTCGGAGCCCGCCTTGGCGCGCCGGAGCGCGCGTGGCGCGATTAGATGCCGCGCTCGCGCGCATGGCGTCGCGCGATCTCCGTCCCCGAGATACACGCCGTGAGCCACACCACGCCACCCGCATAGCCGCCCATCACGTCGCTGAAGTAGTGCACGCCGAGATAAAGGCGACTGAAGCCGATGGCGAGAACGAGCAGCAGCGCAGCGAGAACGATGAACCGCCGCGCGCGCGATCCCGACACGGCGAGCACCAGCACGTAGGCCAGCATGCCGTACGTCACGAGCGACGACATCGCGTGGCCGCTTGGAAAGCTGAACGTGTGTACGGTCACCCACCGATTGGCGAACGTGGGCCGCGGGCGTTGCACCACGAGCTTGAGCACGAGGTTCAGTATCCACGCGCCCACAATGGCCGCCACCCATCCCACAGCGAGATAGCGCCTGCGACGCGCCAGCAGCACCGCGGCCACGGCCACGCCGACGAGCGCGATCACCGCTCCGCTCCCGAGCTGCGTGACGATGGAGAAAATGTGCGCTCCGGTCGGCGTCGCGCTGGCACGCCATGCGGCGGCGAGCTGCAGGTCGAACCGCGCCAGCGTTTCGCGTTCGACCACGTCCTCCGTGATGACCGAGAAGAGCAGGAGCGCCGCCGCGGCGAGCACGAGGCCGATGGTGAGGTGAAGTCCCAGGTATTCGCCCGGGGCAAATCGGGCGGCGACAAACGCCCACGCGCGCGGGAACCGGCGTCGCGCCGCCTGCGCAGGGCGAGACTGCAGCACGCGACGGCGCAGCGCGTCCGTCTGACGCCACAGTGGGCCGACCAGGACCGCGAAGTACCGCCATCCCGCCAGGGCTGCAAGCACCAGTGCGGCCAACAGCGCCAGCGCGAGCAGTGCGCGCCCGGGGATGCTGCCGACGAAGCGCGGAGCCATGGCGAGCATCACGGCCGGTGCGACCGGAATCGCGGTGGGAGACGCCGTGTGCCGTCGCACGGCCTGCGCGTGCGTCCGTATCAGTGGATCGTGTACAGGTACGACGCGATGTCGCGAGCGTCCTGCGGGTTCACGCCAAGATCGGGCATGGCCGTCCCCGGTTCGATCGACTGCGGTGCCTGGATCCATGTCATGAGGTGCGCGGGATCGTTCGGAACCTCACCGGCAATGTACGTCCGCTGGGACCACTTGATGAGCGGCGGACCCACCATGCCAGTGGCACCGGCAATGCCAGGGATCATGTGGCAGTTGCCACACCCGTACCGCTGCAGGGCCACCTTGCCACGCGACGCGCTCGCGCCCGGGATCTGGTAGCTCGGCTCTCCGCCGCTGGCGGGATGACATCCTGCCAGCAGCGCGGCGGCGAATCCCACACCGATCCACCACCGTCGTGACAGAGAACGCGCTGCCGTTGCCGTCCATGCATGTGCCATGTGCTTCCGTCCTCCTCTGTCGACGGCTACCCGACTCAGTGCGGAGCAAGCCGCACTCACCCGCGCCCACGGCCCCGGACGGGCGTCTGGCCGTGGCGCCGTCACACCGTCGCGGGTCATTGGCACAGCGGAAGCGTGAGCGCCGGCAGGAGGCCGCCGAGCAGGATTCCCGCCACGAACACCACGCTCAGTAGAGCCCCCGACAGGCCGACGAACGCCGCCGCTCCCGGCGGAGGCGGTTCGGTGGCGAGCCCGCCCGCGTGCGCGCGCGACCAGTAGCCGTACGCCACGATCCCCGCGGCGGCGGCCGCCGCGCCGAACAGCGCCGTCACCCCCACCAACCACCAGCGCAGCCCCGGCCATCCCGCCTCACATCCGAGCGCGTGCACGGCGTAGCTCACCAGCAGGTGCAGCGACCATGCCGCGGGCGCGCCGAGCAAGCCGAACCACAGCCGCGCGCTCCCACCGCCGCGCGCGTCCGCACCGACGCGCTGCCTCGCCGGTGCATCCGCGTGCGCTACCACAGCCCGATCCGCGGTGTGAGGTACAACGACGTGAACACGGCCAGCCAGACGGCGTCCACGAAGTGCCAGTACAAGGACGTGACCGTGACGGACGCCCGTTGATCCGCCGTGAAATGGCCCAACGCCGCCCGCACGAGCGTGACCGCGACCATGATGAGCCCCACGGCCACGTGCGCGCCGTGGAATCCCGTAATCGTGAAGAAGAGCGAACCGTACGCATCGGTGCGCGGCGAGAACGTCTTGTGGCTGTACTCCACGCCTTGCATCGACAGAAACGCCACCCCCAGCACGAGCACCGCACCGAGCCCCACCATGAGCCGCCGCCGATCGCCATGTCGGATCCCGCGTTCACCCCACCACATCGCCCCGCTGCTGGTGAGCAGCAGGAGCGTGTTCATCCCCGCGAGTTTGACCTCGGGGATGCCGTGCGGCGGCCATGGGCCGGCGTTCAGCGATCCGGTGTAGAAGTAGCTGAACAGCAGGAACGCGAAGAACGCACTTTCCGTGACGATGACGAGCACGATACCCCACCACCCGAGGGGCCGCGCCACCGGGCGTTCGCCTCCGTACGGGAGCACACGGTAGGTGGTGCTCATGCGCGCGCCCTCGCGGCAGCATCCGGCGCGCGCGACGCCGGAATGTGCTCCGGCCACAACCACCCGATTGCCGTCGCGATGGTCGCCGCCAGCCCTCCCACGGTGAGGACCACGGATGTGAGCAGCAGGCCGGTGAACAGCAGGCCGAGCGCGAGCGCGGTGAGGAGCGGCCAGAGCGAGTCGCCGGGCATGCGATACACCGCATTCGGCTGCGCGTCGAGGAGCGTGGTTCCCATCGTCTCCCGCCCCTGATCGAGCGCCGCTCCCTCACGCAACTCGCTCTCCGCGCGCGTCGCATCCTCGGTGACGCGCGGCTCCCACAGCGGATCGCGACTCCGAACCGTGGGGATGACCTCGAAGTTGTATGCGGGCGGCGGCGAGGCGATGGACCATTCGAGCGTACTCGCACCCCACGGATTGTCTCCAGCGGGTGGACCGGAGCGGATCGTCCGTACCACGCTGATGAAAAAGAGCACGAGCCCTGTGGCCACGATCACCACGCCGATGCTCTCCACGAGATTCAGTCCGCCCCACCCCATCCCGCTGGGATACGTGTAGATGCGCCGCGGCATCCCGAGCAACCCGAGCACGTGCATGGGGAAGAACGTGACGTTCGTCCCCAGGAACATCAGCCAGAACGTCCACAGGCCGAGGCGCCGGCTCGGCATGCGTCCGGTGATCTTGGGCAGCCAGTAGTAACACGCCCCCAGCACCGGAAACAGGTTGATGCCGAGCAGCACATAGTGGAGATGCGCGACCACGAAGTACGAATCGGTCACCTGCCAATCGAAGGGAATGACGCCCACCATCACGCCCGACACGCCGCCCAGGACGAACAGCACGAGAAATCCGAGCATGAACACGAGCGGCACGCGCATCACGGGGCGCCCGGTCCACAGCGTGGCGATCCATGCGGCAAACGCCACCCCGCTCGGAATGGTGATCACCATGCTCGCGGCGCTGAAAAAACTTATCGAGATGGTCGGGAGGCCGGTGGCGAACATGTGGTGCACCCAGACGCCAAAGCCCAGGATGCCTGTCGCCACCGTGGAAAGCGCCACCAGCGGGTACGCCACCAATGGCCGCCGACTGAACACCGGAATGATCGTGGACACCGCGCCCATGGCGGGCAGCACCAGGATGTAGACCCACGGGTGTCCGAAAATCCAGAACAGATGCTGCCAGAGCAGCGTATGCCCGCCGTGCGAAGGGTCGAAGAAATGGGTGCCGACGCGTCGATCCATATACAACATCGCGCACGCCGCCGAGAGGGCCGGCAGCGCGAACAGGATCGACACGGAGGTGGTGAGGGTTCCCCACATGTAGATGGGGAGCCGATTGATCGAGAGGCCGGGCGCGCGCAGCGCGAACAACGTCGCGATAAAGTTGATCGCGCCGACCGTGGTCGAGATTCCCAGGAACAGCAATCCGAGCGTGTAGTAGTCCAGGTTCAGACCGGGCGTGTACGCGGCCTCGGTAAGCGGCGTGTAGGCAAACCAGCCGCCGTTCGGCGCCTGCCCCACGAGAAAGCTCGTGTAGAGGAAGACCCCCGAGAGCAGGAACACCCAGTAGCTGAACGCGTTCAAGCGTGGAAACGCCATGTCGCGCGCGCCGATGAACAGCGGCCAGAAGTAATTGCTGAAGCCCGACAGCACCGGAGCGGCGTACAGAAACAACATCGTGACGCCGTGCATGGTGAACAGTTGATTGTAGAAGCCGGGAGACAGCAGATGCTCGGCGGGGCGTGCCAGCTGCGCCCGCATGGCGCTCGCTTCCAGTCCGCCAAGGAGAAAGAACGCGAACGCGGTCACGAGGTATCGCTTGCCGATCCGCTTGTGATCGACCGTACTGAACCACCCCACCAGGGTGCGCGGCGTCTCCCACGTGCGCTCCAGCCGCTCGGCAAGCGGCGTTATGGGCGTCGATGCGCTGGTCGTCATCGGAGCGTCTCGAGGTAGGCGACCACGGCCTGCAACTGCGAGCCCGTGAGCGGTACGAACGGCATGAGGCTGCCCGGTTTGATGTGCTGGGGATCGGCAATCCACGCCGCGAGGCGCCCTTTGGTATTGAGAAGCGTCCCGGCCGCCAGCGTGCGCCGGCTAGACACGTGGGTGAGATCGGGACCGATCTGTCCGGCGGCCGGCGTGCCCTGGATGGTATGACACGACACGCACGCCGACCGCAGGAACACCTGCTCGCCGCGCGCCGGCAGCGAATCCCGTGACGCCGGCGCGGGCTGCCGCTGACGCTGCACCCAGGCCGCGAACCGCGCCGGCGATTCCGCGATGACCAGGAACCGCATGTGCGCATGCTGCGCCCCGCAGTACTCGGCGCACGCACCCTGATACACCCCCGCGCTGTCGGCTTCGATCCAGCGGTGGTTCACGTTCCCGGGAATGAGGTCCACCTTTCCGCCCAATGCGGGCACCCAGAAGCTATGAATCACATCCGCGGACCGAACCGTGAGCCGGATGCGGCGGCCGACGGGAATGTGCAACTCGTTCGCGGTGATCACCCGCTCGCCCGGGTACCGGATCTCCCACCACCATCGGTGCCCGATCACCTCCACCTGCTCCGCGGTCGCCGTATCCGAGCCGGCCAGCGCCGAGAGCGTGTGGGTTCCCCACCAGAAGGTGCCCAACAGGATCACGGCCGGGATCGCCACGCCGGCCACCACCACCCAACGCGTGCGGTCTACCGGAGCGCGGTCGGGAGGCTCGTCGCCATGGCGGCGCCGATACACCGCGAACAGCATGCTCGCGGTGCCGATCACCAGGACCGCGCTGGCGGCGACGATGAGAAACCACGAGAGCGTCGTGACGGGCCGGGCTGCCGCGCCGTGGGGTGCGAGTATGGAAGGGGCCGCCGCGCATCCGGAGATGCATGGAGCGAGGACGACCATCACGCCGATCCACCACGGCGTGCGCATCACAGCGCGTACTCGTGTCGCGAAAGGTGTGCTAGGGACATGGCGTTGCTCGAGCAGCGTTCAACAAGCATGCCATCTATGCAGCGCGCGCCACGCGCGGGCGTGCGTGACAGCGCGCGACGAGGACCGCTCTATTCCCGCCAGTCCTCGTGACCGTCGTCGGCGCTGGCGCGCCCGTTGCCCGCGAGTGCGCCCCAGGCCATCCCGGCCAGACCGGCACCGGCAAGGGCCAGCCACTGCCCGCGCGTGGCGAACCAGGTCTCTACGCTGGCGCCACGCGCGCGCCGATCGAAGGCGCCGTGCGCCCCATGATCACCCTCCACCGGATGCCACAGATTGTACGGGCGATCGGGATCCGCTGGTTCGTCGGTCTGCTGCCCCGAATAGCCGGCCTGGGCGAGATACTCATCCAGAAGCCCTGGCAGAATGCGATTCCCATACACCGCCTGGAGCGTGGACGGGGCCACGAAGAGCTCGCGGCGCTCGTTCAGCGACGCCCAATGAATGGCCTCCGCGGCCACCTCCGGCTGGTAATGGGCGGGACGGGTTGCGCGCGATGCGGCAATCGGCTCTTCACCCAACCGAACTGCGGCGTGTTCAACGCCGGCATGTGCACCATGGTCACCCTGACACCGCTGTCATCGTGTAGCAGTTCCGTGCGGAGCGACTCGGTGAATCCAAGGATCGCGTGCTTCGCGCCACAGTATGCCGACTGTAGCGGGATACTTCGGTAGGCCAGCGCCGAGCTGACCTGCACGATCACTCCACGGTCGCGGGGCAGCATGCGGCGCAGTACGGACAGCGTACCGTACACGTAGCCCAGGTACGTCACCTCCGTGACGCGCCGAAATTCGTCGGCCGTCATCTCCTTCACGGGCGAGAACACGGACGTCATGGCATTGTTGATCCAGACGTCGATGGGGCCGAGCTCCTCCTCGGCGCGCGCGGCGACGTGTTCGATCGCGTCTGCGTCCGCCACGTCAGCCGGGAGCACGAGCGCGCGCCCGCCCAGGTCCTCCACGTCGCGGCGCGCGCCCTCCAGCCCTTCCGCGCCGCGCGCCACGAGCCCGATCCGCGCTCCCTCCCGCGCAAAGCGGCGTGCCGTCGCACGGCCCACTCCCGCGGAAGCACCTGTGATGATGACAACCCGCTGCCCCGCTGCACTCATCGCTATCTCTCCTGGTGTGGATGGCGGCGTGCCGCATCGCGCCGACACCGTTTGGGATGGTGGGTCCGCATCATCCGCGCCATGAATGGACGCAGGCCGCGCCGCGCACCGGTACGCGGCGCCGCGCGTACGACGCCGCGCGCATCCCGCGATCGACTTGCCCGGCTCCGGGGCCGTCGGTAGCTTCCTGCCGTCACGCACCCGCCCATCGCCACCCGCTTCGCACTCGCATCGCACCCGTCGTCATGGCTCTTCGCATCACCGCACGCAGCGTGGCGCTCTCCACGCTCGACGCCCCCTTGCTCGTGCTCGCGCTCCGTCAGGCACCGACCCTCGCGCCCGCGCTCGCCGAGCTCGATCAGAACCTGGGCGGTGCGCTCGCGCGCACGCTCGAACGCGGCGACTTCCGCGGCACGCGGGACGAGATGCTGCACCTGGCCGGAGCGGAGAGCGGACCCGCGCGGATTCTGCTCATCGGACTGGGGGAGCCCGCAGACGTGGGCGACGCGTTGCGGCGGGCCGCCGCGCTGGGCGCGCGTCAGGCTCGCCGGGCACGCGTGGCCACGCTGGCGTGGTGGGACGACGACGGCGCGCCGGCCAGCGCGGAACGCGTAGCGACGGGACTGCACCTGGGTGCGTGGTCGTACGACGATCTGCGCAGTCCACCGCCGGCGGATGAGCGGCAGCCGCCGTTGGAGGAGGCGATCCTGGTACGCGAGAACGAGCGCGCGGCCACCGACGGAATCGCCCGCGGCAGCGCGGTAGGCGAGGGACTCGACCTCGCCCGGCGGCTCGCCATGATGCCCGGCAACCTCTGCACGCCCGACTATCTGGCGCAAACAGGGCGGGAGATCGCCGAGCGGCACGGCATGCAATACACCGTGCTCGGACGGCAGGAGATGCAGCAGGCCGGCATGGGCTCGTTCCTCGCCGTCGCGCAGGGCACGCCCCAGGAGCCCAAGCTCATCGTGCTCGAGTACCGCAACGGCCCCGCCGGAAGCAAGCCCATCGTCCTCGTCGGCAAAGGACTCTGCTTCGACAGCGGCGGCATCTCCATCAAACCCGCGCAGGGAATGGAGTGGATGAAGTTCGACATGTGCGGCGCCGCCGGCGTTCTGGGGGCGATGGAGGCCATCGGGCGGCTGCAACTGCCCGTGAACGTCGTCGGTCTCGTGGGCAGTACCACGAATATGCCCTCCGGCACGGCCATGAATCCGGGCGATGTGGTCCAGAGTCTGTCCGGCAAGTTCATCGAGATCATCAACACCAATGCGGAGGGCCGGCTTGTGCTCGCCGACGTGCTGGCGTACGCGCGTCGCTTCGAGCCCGCCGTGGTGATCGATGCAGCGACGCTCACCGGTGCATGCGTGATCGCGCTGGGGCACACCGCCACCGGGGTGTTCGGTGACGATCCAGCCCTGGTGGACGAGGTGGTTGCCGCCGGTGCGCGCGCGGGAGAAAAGGGATGGCCGCTCCCCCTCTGGGACGAATACAAGGAGCTCATCCGCTCGGATATTGCCGACGTCAAGAATTCGGGCGGCCGTCCGGCCGGATCGATCACCGCGGCGCTCTTTCTGAAGGAGTTTGCGGGCGAGTACGCATGGGTGCACCTGGATGTCGCTGGAACCGCGTACTCCGAAGCGGATCTTGGTTTCATCGCCAAGGGCCCCACCGGCGTCCCGGTGGGCACCTTCGTGGAGTTCGTCCGCGGCCGCGTGAGCTGAGCGTGGGGCCGGTTTCGCGCTGGCTGCTCGTCGCCGCGCTCCTGATTCCGGCCGCGCGCACCGCTGCTGCACAACAGCCCCAGCGCGACACGACGGCGCGCGCCGACACGATGCGCGCCGACAGTGATACCGTGCGATCGGTCGTGCCGATCGCCGCCGCGGACACCACTCCGCCGGACACCATTCCGGAAGCGCCGTTCGCGCACGCCGAGCTCCCGGCCAGCGTGGAGGTGGGCCCATCCTATCACTGGGACCGACGCGAGCTGTTCGCCAGTGGAGCGCTCACCCTGGCCGACCTCCTCGAGCGCGTCCCGGGCATCAGCGTCCTGCGTCCAGGATGGCTGGCGTCCGCCACGCAGGCCATGTATCTGGGCGACGCGGATCGGGTGCGCGTGTTCTACGATGGGCTCGAGTACCCATCGCTCGACCAGCGCAACGGAGGGCTCCTCGATCTCAGTCGCGTGCAGCTGTGGACGCTGGAAGATGTCACGGTGGTGCGCGGGGCCAACGAAGTGCGGGTCTATCTGCGCAGCTGGCGCGTGGATCGGCACATTCCGTACACGCGCGTCGACATCGCCACCGGCGATCTGGATACGCAGATCTACCGCGGCTTCTTTGGTCGCCGCTTTCGCAACCATCTTGGCATCCAACTCGGTGGCCAGCAGTTCGGAACGAACGCGCCACAGAGTATCGGGGGCGGTGACGCCCTGGCGCTGTTCGGGCGCGTCGGCTGGTCACGTGGACCGTGGAGTGTCGACGCGTTCGCCCTGCGGAATCGCTTCACGCGTGATCGGCAAATCAGCCTGCTGGACGCTCCATCCATCGCCGGAGAGCGCGCCAAGCGTACCGACGCATATGTCCGCGGCGGGTACGGCGATCCCGACGCCGGCGCGTGGGCGCAACTCACCGCGTCCTGGCTGCAGCTGCAGGAAATGACACCGAGCTCGGGCTTCTCCGACATTCCCGACGACGCCGACACCACCACCACCGCGCACGAGTACGTCGCTGCCGCCGGCCTCACGCAGTGGGGCGTGCGGATGAGCCTCACCGACCGGCTGCTGCGGTCACAGGGGAGCTCGGTGAACAGCGTCGTAGCGCACGCGGCCATCGAGCGACCGCGGTACGCCATCGCGGCCCGCGCGGAGCACCGGTCGGCGGACTCATCGTCCGGCGAAGAGGTGACGGCGCGCGTGTCCCCGGTGCCGTACGTGGCGCTCGTGGGTTCCATCGGCCGCCGGCATGGCGGGGCGGACGGGGCGGACGATGCGGTGACGGCGCGCGCCGAGGCCGGCGTCCGGGTCTTCAGGACCTGGCTGTCGGGCGGTGTGATCCGGCGCGGCGAGTCGGCCTTGCCGGCACCGGTGCTGTACGACTCCACCTTTGTACCGGTGCGCGAATCGGCGGCCTCCGGGCTGGTGTTCCGCGCGCGCGGCCCCATCTACCAGGACCTGGGCGTGGACGCCAGCCTGGTGTACTGGTCGCAGGCGGGGTCGTATCGTCCGCGGGTGGAATCACGCGCTGAGGCGTATCTCGACACGAAATGGCTCAGCCGGTTTCCGCGAGGGAACTTCGGGCTACTCGCCTCGCTGGCCTACCAGTACCGCGATAACCTGTTTATCCCGAAGCAGCCGGAGAGCGGTGACGTGCCGGACTTCGTCGCGAGCACCGGAATGCATATCCTCACGGTCCGGCTGGAGGTCCGCGTCGTGGACGCGGTCTTGTTCTTCCAGCAGCAGCTTGGCCTCGTACACCCGTACACGAACCTGCCGGGGTTCATCCCGCCGCGGCAGGCAACCCTCTACGGGGTGCGATGGGACTTCTTCAATTGACAATCGTGTTGCGCTGTCATAACTTAGATGACTGCACATGATTCGTAGTATGACGGGCTTCGGCACGGCAGTGGGGCCGGTCGGTGCGCGCCGCGTGGCCGTGGAGCTCCGCAGCGTGAATCACCGATTCTTCTCGCCGTCCATCAAGCTGCCGTCGCCCTTCGCGCGGTGGGAAGGCGAGGTTCGTGACCTCCTGCGCGGTAGCATACGGCGCGGACACGTCACGCTGGTGGCACGCGTGGAGCGAGGTGCGGCAGCGGGGAGCGTGGTGAACGAAGATCGCTTCGCCGCCTACGTGATCGAGCTGCGCGCACTGCGGCAGCGCTACGCGTTGGGTGACGGGCCGGATCTGGCTACGGTGCTCCGCATGCCGGACGTCTTGACGGGCGGGGAGGAAGACGAGGGCGGCCGCGTGGAGGAACTGCTGCACGTCACGTCCGAAGCGCTGGCGGCCCTGACCGCCATGCGCGAGGCGGAGGGGCAGCGCCTGGCCGCGCTGTTGGCCGAACGTCTCGACCTCGTAACCGCCGCGCTCGAGCGCGTCGCGGCGCGCGCACCCGAGCGGCTCGCGGGCGAGCGGGACCGCCTGCGCCGATCGGTGGAAGAGTTGTCCGGGGGCGTGGCGCTGGACCCGGCCCGCGTGGCACAGGAAATCGCGGTGCTGGCGGATCGGCTGGACGTGAGTGAGGAAGTGGACCGCTTTCGAGCGCACGTGGCGGCATTCGGCGACGCGCTCTCGCGGCCTGGCCGCGAGGGGGTGGGCAAGCGGCTGGGATTTCTGCTGCAGGAAATGCTTCGGGAGGCGAACACCACGGCCAGCAAGGCGCGCGACGCGGCCATGGCGCACGAGGTCGTTACGATCAAGGAAGAACTCGATCGGATGGCCGAACAGGTAGAGAACGTCGAGTGACGGCGTTCCCCGTCATTCTCTCGGCGCCGTCGGGCGGCGGGAAGACCAGCATCGCGCACCGGCTGTTGGAGGAGAGGGAGGATGTGGGGTATTCGGTGTCCTGCACCACGCGCCCCGCACGTCACGGAGAACGCGAGGGCACCGACTACTATTTTCTCAGCCCGGATCAATTTCTCCGGCAGCAGGCCCGTGGCGATTTCGCGGAGTCGGCGGAGGTCCATGGACACATGTACGGCACGCTGCGCTCCGAGGTCCAGCGGGTGCTGAGTGCCGGCAAGTCAGTCATCATGGACATCGACGTGCAGGGCGCCTTACAGTTCCGGCGCGTGTTTCCCGATGCGGTGCTCGTCTTCATCCTGCCGCCGTCGGCCGAGCAGTTGCTGGAGCGCCTTCGGGCACGTGGTACGGAAAACGCGCATTCGTTGGCGGCCCGCCTGGCGAGCGCGTTGGTCGAACTCAAGGCGGTGCACGAGTATCAGTACGTGGTCGTCAACGATGAGCTGCAACGGGCCACGCGTCGGGTGTCCGGAATCATCGACGCGGAAGGTCTCCGGCGCGAACGACTCCGCGGTCTCACCACCGAAGTGCGCGCAATGATCGAGCACCTCGAGCGCGAGGTCCGGAGCTACTCCAACTCCTAGGGATCCATGCGAGTCTATACCCCAAGCGACGTGGCCGCCGGACCGGTGGTCAACAAGTATCTCGGCGTGCTGGTGGCGGCCAAGTTCGCGCGGACGCTGAATGAGTTCCCCGGTGGCTCGGCAGCGCGCGAAAAGAAGCTCACCACCCGCGCGCTCGAAGAGTTGACCGCCGGTGAAATCACCTTCCGCGTCGTTCCACGCCGACGGGCCTGACCGGCCCTGGAGGGGGACGTGCGTCCGTTTGACGGCCGTCGCGTCCTGCTCGGCATCGCCGGCGGGATCGCGAGCTACAAGTCGGCCGCGCTGGCACGATCGCTGACGCTCGCCGGCGCCGTGGTGGATGTGGTCATGACGCCGGCCGCCACGGAATTCATTGGGCCGGTCACACTCGAAGCACTCACCGGACGCGCGGTGCACCACGATCTGTTCGCCGCCGGCCGCTCGCTCGAGCACATCCAGCTGGCGCGCGCGGCCGAGGCCGTGGTCGTGGCGCCCGCAACCGCCGATCTGCTCGCGCGGTGCGCACATGGGATGGCCGATGACCTCCTCGCCACCACGCTGCTCGCCACCACGGCACCGGTGTTGTTCGTCGCGGCGATGAACGACCGTATGTGGGCCCACCCGCAAACCGTGCGCAACGCGGCCCACCTCCGGCAGCACGGATACGCCGTGCTCGATCCCGAGGTGGGTCCGTTGGCGGAAGGACCCGCCACCGCACCAGGACGCATGCCGGAACCAGAGACCATCCTGGCGCACGTCGGGCGCCTGCTCGAGCCTCAGACGCTGCGCGGCCATCGCGTGGTGGTAACCGCGGGGCCCACGCGCGAGGCGCTGGACCCGGTGCGCTTCCTGTCGAACAGGAGCACCGGCAAGATGGGAGTGGCGGTGGCTGCCTCGGCGTGGCGGCGCGGGGCGGATGTCACGCTCATCGCGGGCCCGCTGGAGGTATCGCCGCCCGTCGGCGCGGCGGTGATTCACGCCGAATCCACCAGTGAGATGGCCACCGCCGTGGCGAGCGCCATCGGGACCGCCAAGGTGCTCGTCATGGCGGCGGCCCCGGCGGATTTCCAGCCGTGCCATCCGGCCGCGCGCAAGATCGCCAAACACAATGCTCCCGCGGCCGTTGAGTTTTCCCCCACGCCGGACATCCTCCAGACCACGCGCGCGCGACGCGCACCGGGGCTGGTCACGGTGGGCTTCGCCCTGGAGACAGGCGATGCCCTCGCCCGGGGGCGGGAAAAGCTGCGCGCGAAGGGGCTGGACATGGTGGTCGTGAACGACGCCACCGAACCTGGCGCGGGGTTTGGGGTCGACACGAACCGCGTGACCATCCTGCGCGCGCACGCCGATCCGATCGAGCTGCCGGTACTTCCCAAGACAGCAGTGGCCGACGTCATCCTGGACGAGGTGGAGACACTCCTGCATGCATCGTGACACGGAGCAGCTCCTGCGCCGCTACCTGGAACAGCGTCGCGAGATGGGCGAACGGGAGCTGGTGCTCGACGGCCTGTCGGTCGAAGAGGTGATGCGACTGGTGGGCGCGCCGGGTGGGGTGCGGCACGCCCAGTCGCCAGGGGCCGCGCCGCCGCGCGAAGGCCGCGCGGCGCCGACGCGCCCAGCCACGGCAATGGAACCTTCGCCTGTCCGGCCGGCTCCCCCACACCCCGCCAGCCCCCGTGCCGCGGATGACGCCGTGCTGGCGCCCGGCGTCGTGGTGCCGGACACGGAGCGCGACCTGTTTGCCGGGCCCCTGGCGCGCGCGGATACCGCAGGCGCCATTGCCGAGCTGGTACGGACGTGCGAGCGTTGCCCGCTCTTTGCGACCGCCACGCACGCGGTGCCGGGAGAGGGAAGCGTCACGGCGCAGCTCATGTGCATCGGCGAAGCGCCCGGCGCCAGTGAGGACGCGAGCGGGCGCCCGTTCGTGGGCCAGGCAGGACAACTGCTGACGAAGATCCTGGCGGCGGTTAACTTGAGCCGGGACGACGTGTTCATCACGAACGTGCTCAAGCATCGCCCACCGGGCAATCGCAATCCGCGCCCGGAGGAGGTGCAAGCGTGTCAACCGTACCTCATGCGCCAGATCGAGCTCATTCGCCCCAAGGTGATTCTCGCCCTGGGCACCTTTGCCGCGCAGACGCTTCTGCAGAGCAAGCTGTCGATCGGTAAGCTGCGGTGCGCGGTGCATCGCGCGTACGGTGCCTCCGTGGTGGTCACGTATCATCCGGCGGCGCTGCTGCGCAATCCGGCCTGGAAGCGTCCCGCCTGGGAAGATGTCCAACTCGCCCGTCGCCTTCTCGACTCGTCGCCGTGACTGACGTCCTCCACCACGCTCCCCCCGCTGCGGCCGACGCGTATCGCGATCGCCGCCCTCCGTATTCGGAGGAGGCGGAGCAGGCCGTGCTCGGCGCGATGTTGATGGACGCGGACGCCGTGCTGCGCGCCGCCGAGTTGGTGGATGACACCATGTTTTACCGTGAGGGGCACCGCCGCATCTTCCGCGCGCTGGTGGCGCTCTCGGAGCGCGGCGAGGTGGTGGACAGCTTGCTCCTGGCCGAGGAGCTCAAGCGGCGCGGCGAGCTGGACGCGTCGGGCGGCAAGGACTACCTGGGCGTGCTGCTCGACGCGGTGTCCACCGCGGCCAACGTGGAGTACCACGCGCGCATCGTGCGTGAAAAGGCGCTGCTGCGTCGGCTCATCGAGACGTCCACGTCCATCGTGGCGGATGCGTTCGAGGCGCGGCAATCGGCGGCCGAGCTGCTCGACGCGGCCGAGCAGCGTATCTTCGACGTCAGCCAGCAGCGGGGAGACCGCGGGTTCACGCGGATCAAGGAGCTCATGTGGCCCACGATGGAGCGCATCGAGCAGCTCCAGCGTGGTGGGAAGACGATCACCGGCGTCCCCAGCGGTTTCACGGACCTGGACGACATGACGTCCGGCTTCCAGGCCGCGGATCTCATCATCGTGGCGGCGCGCCCGTCCATGGGAAAGACGGCGTTCATCCTGAACGTCGCGCAATACGCGGCTATCGAGCACAACATTCCGGTTGCGGTCTTCTCGCTCGAGATGAGTAAAGAAGCACTGGTGCAGCGCATGCTCACCGCGGAGGCGCGCGTGGACGGGCAGAAACTGCGCAAAGGCATGTTGCGCGACGACGATTTTCCGCGCATGGCACGCGCGGCCGGCATCCTCAGTGCCGCGCCCATCTGGATCGACGACACGGCGGGGCTCACGTTGCTCGAGATTCGCTCCAAGGCACGCCGCCTCAAGGCGGACGCAGGCATCGGCATGGTGGTCGTGGACTATCTGCAGCTCATCGCGGGGCCAACCAACTCGGAGAGCCGCCAGCAGGAGATCAGCCAGATCTCCCGCTCGCTCAAGGCGCTCGCCAAGGAGCTCACCGTACCCGTGGTCGCGCTCTCGCAGTTGTCGCGCGCTCCCGAGCAGCGCACGGGCGATCACAAGCGGCCGCAGCTCTCCGACCTGCGGGAGTCGGGCGCCATCGAGCAGGACGCCGATCTGGTGATGTTCCTGTACCGGCAGGAGATGTATGACGGCCCGGTGGACAAGGACGGCAACTCGCTCGAAGGACGGGCGGAGGTCATCGTGGGTAAGCAGCGGAACGGTCCCACGGGCATCGTGAACCTGCACTTCCACAAGGCCTACACCCGGTTCGAGAACTACTCCGCGCGCGCCGTCGAGTCGTGACCGCCAAGGCGCGCGCCGTCCACCGGTGCACGGAGTGCGGGGCGGAGTACGCGCGGTGGCAGGGGCGCTGCGACGTCTGCGAGGAGTGGAACACGCTTGTAGAGGAGATGGCGGCTCCCGCCCGCCCCGCGGTGTCGCGCGTGCGCGCGCGCGGCGCGGGCGCGACCGGTGCCCCCGCCCCCATCGTCGTCCTCCGGGACGTGCAGGCCACGCCCGACCATCGGTGGCGCACGGGCATCGACGAGTTCGACTTCGTCCTCGGCGGCGGCATCGTGCCCGGGTCGATGGTCCTTGTCGGGGGTGAGCCAGGGATCGGCAAGTCCACCCTCCTGCTGCAGGTCGCGGCGCGCGTGCAGAGCGGCGGCCGCAGCGCACTCTACGTGTCCGGGGAGGAGTCGCCGCTCCAGGTGAAGCTCCGCGCGGACCGCTTGCACGAGGCCGCCGGTGATGTGGCATTGGTGGGGGAGACGCAGCTGGAGCGGATTCTGGCCACCGCGGATGCCGCGCAGCCGAGCGTGTTGTTCGTGGACTCCATCCAGACCGTTTATACGCCCGACCTCGAAGGAGCACCGGGCGGCGTGGGGCAGGTTCGCGAGTGCGCCGCGCGCCTCATGCGCTACGCCAAGGGATCGGGGACCGCCGTGTTCGTGGTCGGCCATGTCACCAAGGGCGGCGGGATCGCCGGCCCGAAGACGCTCGAACACATCGTGGACACCGTGCTGTACTTCGAGGGGGAGGGCACCCTGGATCACCGCGTGCTGCGCGCCACGAAGAACCGCTTTGGCGGCGTGGATGAAATTGGTGTGTTCCGGATGACCGAGGACGGGCTCGAGGCCGTGGCGAATCCGTCGGCGCTGTTCATGGGCGATCGCATCGAGACGGCGTCGGGCAGCGCGGTGACGGCGCTGCTCGAGGGCACGCGTCCCGTGCTGGTGGAGATGCAGGGGCTGGCGGCCAAGGCCGGCTTCGGAACGCCGCAGCGCGTCGCCACCGGATTCGATGCGCGCCGTCTCGCGCTCCTCCTGGCCGTGTTGGACAAGCGCGCCGGTCTGTCGTTCGCGCAGCTCGATGTGTTCGTGAACGTCGTGGGAGGTCTGCGCGTGCAGGAGCCGGCGGGGGACTTGGCCGTCGCGGCCGCGCTCGCGTCGAGCGTGTTCGACCGCGCGCTCCCCCACGACGCTCTTTTCCTGGGGGAAGTAGGTCTCGGCGGCGAAATCCGCCCCGTCTCACAAGCCGAGCGTCGTCTGGCGGAAGGAGAGAAACTGGGCTTTCGCACCGCGTATCTGGCCGAGCGCAGCGTGCCGGCCCGCACGGCGCGCGGCACCCTGCGCCCCGTGGGCGTGCGCACGGTGGACGAACTCTTTCGGCAGTTGTTCCCGTGAGAGGACCGCGGTGACGACACCGGCCGAGCAGCGCGCGGGGGAGGGCGGCCACCAGGCGCCCACCGACGCGCGTCGGGACGTAGGTGTGGTGCTCGTGGCGGCCGGCGCGAGCACACGCACCGGTGCGGAGCGCCACGGGGAGCTCAAGCAGTTTCGATGGGTCGCCGGTAAACCCATGCTGCTCCACAGTCTGCAGGCGTTTCACCGGCGTGCCGACGTGGCGCTCGTGGTGTGCGTGCTTCCGCGCCACACAGTGGGCGACCCGCCCGCGTGGATCTTTCAGTGCGACGTCGATCGCTTGCTCATCTCCGTGGGCGGGCGGCACCGCGGGGAGTCCGTGCGCAACGGATTGGAGGACCTGCCCGGCGAGGTGGAGATCGTGCTCGTCCACGACGCCGCGCGCCCGCTCGTGGACGACACGGTGGTCAGCCAGGTCATCGCGGCAGCGCGCACCGGTGTTGGCGCGGTCCCCGCACTGCGTGTGGTGGACACGGTCAAGGAGGTGGATGATGGCGGACGGATCGCGCGAACGCTCGACCGTACGCGGCTCTGGACGGCGCAAACACCGCAAGCGTTCCCGCGAGAGATGATCCAGCGCGCGCACGTGGCGGCAGCACGCGAGGGGCGGAGCGCGACCGACGATGCGGCGCTGTGCGAACATTTCGGGCTCCCGGTGGTCGTCGTGCCGGGAAGCGAGCGCACCATCAAGGTCACGTGGGAAACCGATTTCGCGCGTGTCGATGCGCTGGCGGCGCTGCCCGCATGACGCGCCGCTGCGAGCCGATCCTCCCGTTCGTGGCGAGCCCCGACATTGAAGCAGCGCTTCCGGTCGCGGCGGAGCACGTCCGTGCCGGCGGCGTGCTGGCGTATCCCACCGAAACCGTGTACGGATTCGGGGGAGTGGCCACCGCCGCAGGAGTGGACGCGCTGGTTCGGACGAAGGGACGCGCACCCGGGAAACCGTTTCTTCTGTTGGTCTGCTCGCGCGCGATGGTCACGGCACTCGGCCTCGAGCTCACCGGCGACGCCGAGCGGCTGGCCATGCGATACTGGCCAGGTCCGCTGACGCTGGTGCTCCCCGGCGGCGGAGCGGAGCTGAACGAGCGGCTGCGCGGACCGGAGGGCGGAGTGGCAGTCCGTTGGACGCCGCACCCGGGTCTGGGCCGGTTGCTGGAGACCATTGGGCAGCCCATGACTTCCACGAGCGCCAACGCGCCAGGCCAGCCGCCCGCACGCTCCGCCGCGGCGATCGCGGGCTCGTGGCGTGCGGCGTTGGACCGCGGTGTGCTCCTCCTGCTGGACGGGGGCGTGCTCGCATCGTCGCCGGCATCCACCATGGTAGATTGCACCGGGCGGCACCCGCGCGTCATTCGGCCCGGCGCGATCGCCTCGGCCACGCTGCGCGAAACGGTTCCTGATCTCATTGGCGATGTCTGAACCGCTGCACCTTCTCTTCGTCTGCACCGGCAATACGTGTCGGAGCGCCATGGCCGAAGCCATCGCGCGGAGGGTGGCCGCGGAACGCGGGCTCGCGCACATCGAGATCGGCAGCGCTGGGACGGCGGCATGGGAGGGCTCTCCCGCGTCCGACGGCGCGTTGCTGGTAAGCATGGAGCGGGCAGTGGACTTGTCGGCGCACGCGTCGCGGCCGCTCACGCGCGAGCTGGTGGAGCAGAGCGATCTCATCCTCACGATGGGCGAGCATCATCTGGAGCGCACGGAAGCGCTTGGCGGTCGGGGCAAGGCGTACCTGCTCACGGACTACGCGTCGCCGGACCAGACCGAAGGCGGCGGCCGCGCCATTCCGGATCCGTTCGGCGGCGGTCTGGATGCCTACCGTGAGGCGTTCGACGAGCTGGAGACGGAAGTCCGGCGCGCCTTCGACGGTATCGTCGTGGGACGCGGGCTCGACGGGCCATGACCGAAAGGCCGGGGCGGTTGGTGTTGCTCGGCCACCCCGTCGCGCATTCGCTCTCGCCGCGCTTTCAGAACGCGGCGCTCCGCGCGCTCGACATCCCGCTGCGATACGAGGCGCTCGATGTGGCGCCCGCCGCGCTCGGCGCCGTGCTCGGCCAGATGCGTGCCGAGCGCGCGGCGGGAAACGTTACCGTGCCGCACAAGGAAGCGGCGGCGGCGCGGTGCGATCGCCTGACGGACTGGGCGCGCGCGGCTGGCGCGGTGAACGTCTTTTGGACAGAGGACGGTGCGTTGGTGGGCGACAACACCGATGTGGGCGGCGTCGCGGCGGCGGTGCGCGCGCTCATGCACGCGGAGCCACGCAACGCGTGCATCGCCCTCATCGGCGCGGGAGGCGCGGCGGCGGCGGTGGCGGTGGCCGCCGGAGCCTGGGAGGGATGCACGCTCCTCGTCGCGAATCGCACCCGGCAGCGCGCGGAAGCGCTCGCACACCGGTTTGGAACGCGCGTGCAGGTCGTCGACGGCGCGGCGGTGGCAGCCCGCGGCGCGCAGCTGGTCGTCAATGCCACGACGATCGGGATGGACGGCGTGGCCCATCCCGTGCCGCTGAATGCCATTGCTGGCGACGCGTTCGTGTTGGACCTGGTCTATCGCCCGGGCGGCACGGCCTGGGTGCGGGCCGCGCGCGGGCGCGGGCTTCACGCGCAGGACGGGACCGCCATGCTGGTGGAGCAGGGCGCGTTGGCCTTCGAGCGCTGGTTCGGCGTCCCCGCGCCGCGCGACGTCATGCGACAGGTCCTCGGCGGCGCGCCGTGATGAACATGGCGGTTGCGCGGTCGGTGCCGCACCGGGTACGAACGGCTGTCGTGGCGGTGGGTCGCGGTGCCGCCGAGCTTCTGCTTCCCGCGGTATGCGCCGTGTGCGAGCATCGGTTGGACGCTGGCGACGACGGTCCAGTGTGCGCGCGCTGCTGGATCCGGGCGCGGCCGCTGCCGCATCCGCAGTGCGCGCGGTGTGGACACCCCCTGCGGCCTTCCGGAGCCTGTCCATGGTGCGTGCTCTGGCCGCCCTATGTGCGCGCCGTGCGATCGGCGTACTGGATTCCCGGCGGCACGGCCGCCCAGATTGTCCACGCGCTCAAATATCACGGCTGGACCCGCACCGCGCGTGCGATGGCCGATCGCATGGGCCGATGCGCCTGGCCGCCGGATGTGGTGGATGAACGGTCGGCGCTCGTACCCGTGCCGCTCGCGCGCGCGCGTGCGCGCGAGCGGGGCTTCAATCAGAGCGCGTTGCTGGCTGCAGCGCTAGGCGGGAGTTGGGGCCTTCCGCTCTGGGACACCGTGCTCGAGCGCACCCGCGTCACGCGCACGCAGACGCGGTTGACACCGGATGCCCGGCGGACCAATGTTGCCGGCGCGTTCCGTGCAGTCGACGCGGAGACGGGCACGCTGGCGGGGTCCCATCCGGTATTGGTGGACGATGTCGTCACCACCGGGGCGACGCTCGTCGCCTGCGCGGCCGCGTTGCACGCGGCGGGCGCGCGGATCATCAGCGTCATCACCTTTGGGCGGGCGCCGGCCACTGGCGACCACCCGTGAGCACCGGAGCAAGAAATCCCATGGGCATTCGCGTCGGTATCAACGGCTTCGGCCGGATCGGGCGCCAGGTCGTCCGGGCCGCCAAGGAGCAGGGCGCCACCGAACTGGACTTCGTCGCCGTCAACGATCTCACGGACACACGCACGCTCGCGCACCTGTTCAAGTATGACTCCGTCCATCGGACGTACCCGGGCGACGTGCAGGCGGGAGACCAGAGCATCACCATTGACGGGGACGAGATGCGGGTCCTGTCGGAAAAGGATCCTGCGGCCCTTCCATGGAAGGAGCTCGGGGTGGAACTCGTGTTGGAATCGACCGGGCGCTTCACGAAGCGCGAGGATGCGCAGAGACATTTGTCCGCTGGTGCGCGCAAAGTCGTCATCTCGGCGCCAGCCAAGGGAGAGGACATCACGATCGTGATGGGCGTCAACCAGGACAAGTACGATCCCGCCAGCGACAACGTGATCTCCAACGCGAGCTGTACTACCAACTGCCTGGTGCCGATGGTCAAGGTCGTGCGCGATGCCTTCGGATTCCGACATGGCTCCATGACCACCATTCACAGTTACACCAACGATCAGCAGATCCTCGATCTTCCCCACAAGGACATCCGCCGCGCCCGAGCGGCAGCGCTGTCGATCATTCCCACCACCACCGGGGCCGCCAAGGCTACCGCACTGGTGATTCCAGAAGTGAAAGGGCGCATCGACGGGATCGCCGTTCGCGTGCCCACCCCGGATGTGTCGTTCACCGATCTCGTCGTCGAGGTCGAACGCCCCACCTCGATTGACGAGGTGAACGCGGCGTTCCGCTCGGCCAGCGCTTCGGGTCCCTTGCACGGCGTGCTGGCATACACGGAAGAGGAGCTGGTGTCGTCGGACTACATTGGGAACCCGTATTCCTGCATCTTCGACGCAAAGAGCACCAATGTGATCGACGGTTCGCTGGTGAAGGTGTGCGGCTGGTATGACAACGAATGGGGCTACTCCTCGCGGTGCGTGGATTTGCTGCGGTACGTCGGGGAGCGGTTGTGAGCGTGTCAACGCCAGCGCCGCGCGAGGGGCGCGGGCTCGATCTTCTGGCGCTGATGCTGCTGGTGATTGGACTGCTGATGGCCGCCTACGGCCTGTTCGGGCTCCGCGCCCTCACAACGGGGCCGATTCACACCGCGCCGGGCGAACTGGCGGTTGCACGGGCCGAACACTTCGACCGTCTCGCCCGGACCGGGGCCGCCGTGATTGGCGCGGCCATTCTCGTGGCCATCGCGTCCACCGCGCGACGCGTCGTCCGCGCCCGCCGTCAACGCCAGCAGAGTCCATGACGGCGCGAGCACTCTCCGATTTGGCCGACGGCGATCTGCAGGGACGACACGCCGTCGTTCGCGTCGACTTCAACGTGCCGCAGGACGCGTCGGGTGAGGTGGCGGACGACGCGCGAATGCGCGCCGCGCTCCCCACCATCCGATACCTGCTCGATCACGGAGCCGCCGTGATATTGCTCTCGCACCTCGGCCGGCCCAAGGGGGGGCCCGACGCACGCTACTCTCTCGCTCCCATCGCGAAGCATCTTGCCACGCTCACACGGCACGCGGTGCGCTTCGAGCCCGAGACCGTTGGTCAGCGGGCCATGGCCGCCGCGCACGCGCTGCGCCCGGGTGAGATTCTGCTGCTCGAGAATACGCGCTTTCTGCCCGGCGAGGAGCAAAACGATGACGCGCTCGCGCGCGCGCTCGCCCGGCTCGGCGATCTGTATGTGAACAATGCGTTCGGGGCAGCGCATCGCGCCCACGCGTCCACCGCGGGCATCGCAAGGTATCTCCACCCGGCCGTCGCCGGGTTCCTGATGGAACGGGAGCTGTCGTACCTGGGCACGGCGCTCGCCCACCCGGCGCGTCCGTTCGTGGCGGTGCTGGGCGGCGCCAAGATCTCTGGCAAGATCGACGTCATCGAGCACTTGCTCCCGAGGGTGGATCGCCTGCTCATCGGCGGCGCGATGGCCTGCACATTCTTTCGGGCAATGGGGCTCGAGACGGGTCGCTCACTGGTGGAGGAGGATCGCGTCGCGCTGGGGAAGATGCTGCTGGACCGCGGCGCTGAGACCCTCATGCTTCCGGTGGATGCCGTCGTCGCGCCGTCGCTCGATGCCACGCCATCGGCGGCGCACGCGGTGGCGCGCGACGCCATTCCGCCGGACGAGGCGATGTTCGACATCGGTGGTGCGAGCGCCGCGGAATTTGCCGCCGAGATCGAGCACGCCCGCACGGTGGTCTGGAACGGGCCCATGGGCGTGTTCGAGACGCCGCCGTTCGACCGAGGCACCCGCGCTGTCGCGGAGGCGCTCGCGCGCGCCACGACGGTCGGAGCGACGACGATCGTGGGCGGCGGAGACTCCGCGGCGGCAGTCGCACAAATGGGACTCGATGCCTCCATGAGCCACGTGTCTACCGGCGGTGGCGCGTCGTTGGAGTTTCTCGAGGGCAAGGTCCTTCCTGGCGTGGCGGCGCTCGATCCGTCGTGACTCCCGTCCGCGCCCCCGTTCTGGCCGCCAACTGGAAGATGCACAAGACGCCCGCGGAGGCGCGGGCGTTCATGGACATCTTCTTGACGCGCGTGCCCGCGCTCGACGACCGGACGGTCGTGTTCTTTCCCCCCGCGGTCACCCTCCCAGCGACCATCCAGGCCGCGAGCGCCCGTCGCGACGTGCACTTCGGCGCGCAGAACATTCACTGGGAGCCACAGGGCGCATTCACGGGAGAGATCTCGGCGCCCATCGCCCGCGGCGCGGGAGCATCGTACACGTTGGTAGGGCACTCGGAGCGGCGCCATGTGTTTGGCGAGACGGACGAACAGACAGCGTGGAAGTGCGCCGCGGCCGTGCATGCGGGGCTCACGCCGGTGCTCTGCGTAGGGGAACAGTTGGCCGAGCGCGAGGCGGGTGAGACGACGTCTGTCGTGTTGCGCCAGTTGCGCGCGGGTCTGTCCGCGCTGGACCCGGCTTCGGTCAGCGAAGTCATCGTCGCCTACGAACCGGTTTGGGCCATCGGCACCGGCCGCACCGCCACGCCGGCCGACGCGTCCGCCGTACACGGCGTGATCCGCCGCGCGCTGCTCCAGCTCAGCCCGACGGGCGGGAAGCGCATCCCGATCCTGTACGGCGGGAGTGTGAAGCGCGACAACGCGGCGGCGCTGCTCGCCGCTCCCGAGATCGGCGGGCTCCTGGTTGGCGGGGCCAGCCTGGACGCGGAAACCTGGGCGGCCATCGCGCTCAGCTAGTATTTGGCGGCAGAGCACCCTCAGGCACGTCACTCCCACACAACGTGCCTTGACCGTCGCGCCTAACTCTCCTAGTTTTTTACGCTTACGAGTGCTCGCCCACCTCTGAAGGCCCGCCCATCGATGTACACATTTCTCCTCGTCCTCCTCGTGCTCGATAGCTTTGCGCTCCTGGCCGTTGTCCTGTTGCAATCGGGCAAGGGAGGCGGTCTGGCGGCGAGCTTTGGCGGAGCGGCATCGTCGGCCGACACATTCATGGGCACGCGCCAGATGGGCACGGTCCTCACCAAAGCCAGCTGGTGGACGGGCGGCATCTTCATGGCACTCGCGTTCATCCTGTCGTCGATCTCCCAGAGAGCGGGCGTGCCCCGGTCGGTCATCCAGCAGGGGCAGACACCGCCACCGGCCGAGCAGCAGGTGGTGCCCCCGGCACCGTCCACGGCCGTCCCGCTCGCGCCGGCCGCTCCCGGCGGGCAGCCCGATACGTCGCAGAAACAGCCGCCCGCGCAGGGCCAAACACCGCCCCTACAACCATAGATATGGCCGCCACTTCCGACCGGCAGCCAGGGTTTCTCCTGCTCGAAGACGGAACCCTCTTTCGCGGAACGGTGGGAAAACTGGATGAGCCGGCGGTGGCGGAGGTTGTGTTCACGACGAACATGACCGGCTACCAGGAGGTCTTCACCGATCCGTCCTATCGCGGACAGATCGTTGTGATGACCGCCCCCATGATCGGCAACTACGGAGTGAACGCGGAGGACCCGGAGTCCGGCCAGGCGCAGATTGCTGGGGTCGTGCTCCGCGAACTCAGCGCGCATCGCTCCAGCTGGCGCGCGGATGGAGAGCTCACCGATTGGCTTCGGTCGTCGCATGTTCCTGTTCTGGCCGACGTTGACACGCGTCGCCTTACGAGACACCTGAGGTCTGCCGGCGTCATGGACGGCGTGATCGGGTCCGGCAGCGAGCCGCACCAGGATGCTCTGGCCGCCCTGCGGAGCTGCCCCTCCATGGAAGGGCTCGATCTCGCATCCCGTGTGAGCACACGCGCTCCCTACCATTGGGGAGATGAGGCAGCGCCGTTCCACGTCGTAGCTTATGACTACGGTATCAAGCGAAATATCCTGCGCCTGTTTGCGGAGCACGCGTGCCGTGTGACGGTTGTGCCGTCCCATATGCCAGCGGAGGAAACGCTGTCGATGCAGCCGGATGGCGTGTTCCTCTCCAACGGCCCGGGTGATCCGGCCGCGGTGTCGAGCGCGCCGCCCATCATCCGGCACATCGCCAACAGCGGCACGCCCGTGCTGGGCATCTGCCTGGGACACCAGCTCCTGGCGCTCACCTTCGGCGCCACCACGGAGAAGCTTCCCTATGGTCATCGCGGAGGCAATCATCCGGTGCGGGACATCGCGACCGGCCGCGTACTCATCACGTCGCAGAACCACGGGTTTGCCGTGCGCGGCGGGAGCGACGGGCTACCCGGGGCACCATCGCTCGAGGTCACCCACATCAACCTGAACAATGGAACGGTGGAGGGGCTCCGGCACCGCGAACTCCCGATCTTCGCCGTCCAGTACCATCCAGAGGCTGCTCCCGGACCACACGATGCCCGCCCACTCTTTTCGGACTTCCTGAATGCGGTTCGCTCGAACAGGCGTTCGAGTGCGCCAAACGGTTGACACACAAAGGGTAAGCAAATAAGTTCGACCACGGTTCGCCGTGGACGAGGGCTCCAGCCGAGGTTCCCGAATGACGAAAGCCGACCTGGTCGAGCACGTGACGGCAACGATCTCCCGCACGGCGGGGCCGATGATTTCCAAGAAAGACTGCGCCAGAGTGGTGGATGCATTCCTGGATGCGGTCAAGGACGCGCTTCGCGAGCAGAAGAACATCGAGGTACGCGGCTTCGGCACGTTCAAGATCCGGCATCGCAAGACTCGGATGGCCAGGAACCCACGGACCGGGGCTCCGGTGGAGGTGTCTGCCCGGCCTGTGCCGGTGTTCAAGCCTTCCAAGGAGCTCCGTGCCCTGGTGGCCGACGAGGGTGAGGAGTCATCGCCCGGTGAGTCGAGCGCCGCATGAGCGGTGGGCAGTTCATGGATTGTGCGATCCCAATGCGCCCCGGTCCACGTGACCGGGGCGTTTATGCGTGTCGCCCGGCGGAACGGCTTCCGGAGCAGCGCATCGTCAGCCGCGTCTCGCCGCGGTGCCGCCGCCGGCGGACGCGCGGCGCGCCGGTTCTTGCGAGGAGCAACGCAACGGGCCAGAGTTCACGGCAATGACTGTCACTGCGTTGCTCTTCGCGTCGTACGCCGATCAGCTGGGGCGTGAGAAGGTCGACATCCGACTTCCGGATGGCGCCACCGTCCGCGAGCTGCTTGCCGCTTTGGCCTCCCTCCCCGGCGGCGATCGTCTGCCGCCAGCGCCGCTCGTGGCGGTGAATCTCGAGTACGCGGCCGTGGAGCGTCCGCTGTGCGAGGGAGACCAGGTGGCGGTGATTCCGCCGGTCGCGGGGGGCTGAGGTGCGGAGCGCGATCGTCACGCACCCGCTCGACCCGGCCGCGCTCCTGGCGGAGCTGGCCGCATCGCGCAACGGTGCTGCGTTGCTGTTCGTGGGGACGGTACGCGAGGTCAACGCGGGGCGCGCCGTCACGGGCATCGAGTACCGGGCGTACGAGCCGATGGCGGAACGGGAGCTGGCCGCGATCGTGCGCGAAGCGTCCCGACGGATGGGGAGCGACGACATCGTGGTGGAGCATCGCGTGGGCCGACTGGCGCTCACCGAGGCGAGCGTGGCGATCGCGGTGGCGCACCCGCATCGGGCACCGGTCTTTGACGCGGCGCGTTACATCATTGAGGAGCTCAAGCGGCGCGTCCCGATCTGGAAGCGGGAGGAATACGTGGATGGGACGCGTGAATGGGTGGACCCCACGGGCACGCGCGACGGCGCGTCGGTTGCCGCGCCGCGTGGGGACGGGTAAGTTCGGTCGGTTTTCTTGAAGATCATCGCGCGGTTCATCACCGAGACGACACACGGACGTCATGCTCGATAAAATTTCAGTCATTGGAGCGGGAAACGTGGGCGCCACCACCGCCCAGCGCATTGCGGAAAAGTCGCTCGCGCGCACGGTGGTCATGGTGGACGTGGTGGAGGGCGTTCCGCAGGGGAAGGCGCTCGATCAGTGGGAATCGGCGCCCATCGAGGGCTTCGACAGCCGCGTCGTCGGGACCAACGTCTACGACGAGACCGCCGGATCGGACATCGTGGTCGTGACGGCCGGGATCGCGCGCAAGCCTGGAATGTCGCGCGACGATCTGCTCAACACGAACGCGGGGATCGTCCGGACGGTGGCCGAGCAGCTCCGCACGACGTCGCCGGACGCGATTCTCATCATGGTGTCGAATCCGCTGGACGTCATGGCCTACGTGGCCAAGGAGGTCACCGGCTTTCCGCGGGAGCGGGTGATCGGCATGGCGGGTGTGCTGGATACAGCGCGCTACCGGGCGTTTCTGGCTGAAGCGCTGGACGTGTCCGTGCAGGACATTCAGGCCATGGTGCTCGGCGGGCATGGCGACACGATGGTGCCGCTCATCTCGTACACCACGGTGAGTGGCATCCCGGTGACGCAGCTGCTCGATCGCGCGCGCCTGGACGCCATCGTGGCCCGCACGCGCGGCGGCGGCGCGGAGATCGTGAAATACCTGAAGACCGGCTCGGCGTACTACGCGCCGTCGGCCGCGGCGGTGGAGATGTGCGAAGCCGTGGCGTTCGACCGCAAGCGGGTGTTGCCGTGCGCTGCCTGGCTGGAGGGGGAATACGGCGAATCAGGCATCTTCCTGGGAGTGCCGTGCAAGCTCGGGCGGCGCGGCATCGAACACATCTTCGAGGTGGAGCTCACCGCGGACGAGCAGGCGGCGCTGCGCCAGAGCGCAGAGGCGGTGCGCGAGCCGATGAGCGCCTTGACGCTCTAGCATGTCCACTCGCACACGCGGGCCGTTCGGCTCCACGATCGCGGCCAAGGCGGTGATGGCCGTGACGGGGATCATTCTCGTGGCGTACATCCTGGGTCACGTCGCGGGCAACCTGCTCATCTATCGCGGGCCGCAAGCCATCAACGCGTACGGCGCCCTGCTGCATCGCAGCCTGCCGCTGTTGTGGGCCGTACGCATCGTGCTGCTCGTGGCAGTCCTGCTGCACATCGCCGCCGCCATCTGGCTCACGCGCACGTCGCGCGCGGCGCGGAGCGTGAGCTACGCGCGCCGCGAGCCGCAGAACGCCACGCTCGCATCGCGCACGATGCGCTGGGGCGGGTTGGCCCTGGCGTTGTTCGTGATCTATCACATTCTGCACTTCACCACCGGCACGCTGCACAGGGCTCCATTCCGCGAAGGCGACGTGTACGCGAACGTGGTGAGTGCGTTCCGCCTCTGGTGGGTGTCGGCGATCTACATCGTCGCCATGGTGTTCTTGGGCCTGCACCTCTACCACGGCATCTGGAGTAGCGGGAAGACGCTCGGCGTGCAGCGCGCCACCGGCCATCCCTTCCGCCGGCGCGTGGCCACCGTGGTGGCGGTGGCGGTGTGGATCGGCTTCACCTCGATCCCGGTGGCGGTGCTCGCCGGGCTCATCCGCTAGGCTCCATGGAACTCCAGTCGCGCATTCCCGAAGGGCCGATCGAACAGCGGTGGGACCGTCGCCGGTTCGACATGAAGCTTGTGAACCCGGCCAACAAGCGGAAGTACACCGTGATCGTGGTGGGATCGGGGCTCGCCGGCGCCTCGGCGGCCGCGAGCATGAGCGAGCTCGGCTACCAGGTGCGCTGCTTCTGCTTCCAGGACTCGCCGCGGCGCGCGCACAGCATCGCCGCGCAGGGGGGCATCAACGCCGCCAAGAATTACCAGAACGATGGCGACAGCATTTACCGCCTGTTCTACGACACGGTGAAGGGAGGCGATTTCCGGTCGCGCGAGTCGAACGTGTACCGCCTGGCGCAGATCAGCGTGAACATCATCGATCAGTGCGTGGCGCAGGGCGTGCCGTTTGCGCGAGAGTACGGCGGGTACCTGGCAAACCGCTCGTTCGGCGGTGCGCAGGTGTCGCGCACGTTCTACGCGCGTGGGCAAACGGGGCAGCAGTTGTTGCTCGGTGCCTACCAGGCGCTGGAGAAGGAGATCGCGCGTGGGGGCGTGCGGATGTTCCCGCGGACGGAGATGCTAGACCTGGTGATCATCGACGGCTCTGCGCGCGGGATCATCACTCGCGACCTGGTGACGGGAGCCATCGATGCGCACATGGCGGACGCCGTGGTGCTCGCCAGCGGCGGATACGGCAACGTGTTCTATCTGTCCACCAACGCCAGGGGCTCCAACGCGACCGCCATCTGGCGGGCGCACAAGCGGGGCGCGGCATTTGCCAACCCGTGCTTCACGCAGATTCACCCCACGTGCATCCCGGTGAGCGGACACTATCAATCCAAGCTCACGTTGATGAGCGAGTCGTTGCGCAACGACGGCCGCGTGTGGGTGCCACGGAAGGCGGGTGACACGCGGCCGCCGCGCGAGATCCCGGACGCGGAGCGCGACTACTACCTGGAGCGCAAGTATCCGAGCTTTGGCAATCTCGCGCCGCGCGACATTGCCTCGCGTGCCGCCAAGGAAGTCTGCGATGAGGGACGTGGCGTCGGGCCCGGCGGGCGGGGTGTGTATCTCGACTTCAGCGACGCCATCCGCCGCCTCGGCGCCGAGACCATCCGCGAGCGGTACGGGAATCTGTTCGAAATGTACGAACGCATCACCGGCGAGGATCCGTACGTCGTGCCCATGCGTATCTACCCCGCCGTCCACTACACGATGGGCGGACTGTGGGTCGACTACAATCTCATGAGCACGGTACCCGGCCTGTTCGTGCTCGGTGAGGCCAATTTCTCCGATCACGGCGCCAACCGGCTCGGGGCGAGCGCGCTTATGCAGGGCCTCGCCGACGGCTACTTCGTGGCGCCGCTCACCGTGGGCGACTATCTGGCATCGGCCAAGCCGGCCAAGGCGGACGCCTCGCACGCGGCCGTCCGCGAGGCAGAAGCCGCGGTGCACGACGCTACCCGGCGACTGTTGAGCATCAAGGGCACGCGCACCGTCGATGCGCTGCACCGCGAACTGGGCGCGATCATGTGGGAGTACTGCGGGATGTCACGGTCGGAGCAGGGGCTCAGGACGGCACTCCAGCGCATTCCCGAGCTCCGCGCGGAGTTTTGGCGCAGCGTGAACGTGCCGGGGAGCGACGTGGAGTTGAACCAGGCGCTGGAGAAGGCCGGGCGCGTCGCCGACTTCCTGGAACTCGCCGAGTTGATGTGCGTGGATGCCCTGGCTCGCGCCGAGTCGTGCGGAGGACACTTCCGCGTGGAGAGCCAGACGGCCAATGGCGAGGCGCTGCGGAACGACGAGCACTTTGCGTACGTGGCGGCGTGGCAGTACGCCGGACGCGGGAAACCGGAGGTGCTGCTCAAGGAGCCGCTCAGCTTCGCGTACGTCGCCCTCTCGCAGCGGAGCTACAAGTGATGCGAGTCACCCTCCACGTGTGGCGGCAGGCCGGCCCCGACGCGCCGGGGAAGTTCGTGCAGTACGACGCGGCCGACGTCAGCCCCGACATGTCGTTCCTGGAGATGCTGGACGTGGTGAACGAGGGGCTGATCGAGCGGGGCGAGGTGCCCATCGCCTTCGATAGCGACTGTCGCGAGGGGATCTGCGGGATGTGCAGTCTGATGATCAACGGCACGGCACACGGCCCGCTCACCGGAACGGCCACCTGCCAGCTGCACATGCGGAGCTTCTCCGACGGGGCTGTCATCTGGATCGAGCCGTGGCGCGCGAACGCATTCCCCGTCGTCAAGGACCTCGTCGTCGATCGCGCTGCCTTCGATCGCATCATCTCCGCAGGCGGATTCGTCTCCGTACGCACAGGCAGCGCCCCGGACGCCAACACGGTACCGGTGCCCAAGGCGAACGCGGATACGGCCATGGACGCCGCGGCCTGTATCGGCTGTGGCGCGTGCGTGGCCGCGTGCCCCAACGCGTCCGCCTCGCTGTTTACGGCGGCGAAGGTCACGCACTTGGGGCTGCTGCCACAGGGACAGCCGGAGCGCTACCGGCGCGTCCTACGCATGGTGTCGCAGATGGACGTGGAAGGGTTCGGGAACTGCACCTTCCACGGCGAGTGCCAGGCCGCCTGCCCCAAGGAGATCAGCATCGAGACGATCGTCCGGATGAACCGCGACTACCTCCGCGCGCGGGCGGCCGGGCGAGGCGACTGAGACGCGGGCCGATGGCCCGCATGGTGCACGAGGCGCGAGCATCGCGCACACGGAGCTCACGATGTCCCCGCAACCGCCGCCCGACCGCGAACCAGAGCCGCTCTATCACGGAGGGGCCGATGCCGTGCCCGACTCGCCCGGCGCGGTCGAGCATGGGGCCGAACCCAACCAGGAATCGGGACCGCACGACGGCGACCAGCCCACGGCGCAGGTCGCGTCGAGGGGCGGACTACCCGCTTCGTTCTGGATCGTGCTGGCCGCGCTGGCCCTGGCCGCGCTGCTCTACGGGCTGGGACTGTTCGGGCGCTGAGTGCCGGCTGCCCCGGTGGGGCCGGCCGGACCCGCCGCCACAGGTCGCCGTCACCCGCCCCCCGGGACCCGCCAATCCCACCGCGCCTCGCCACAAGGCGCGTGGAGTCCGTCCGTCGATCGTCGCGCGGTCGTGCATCGGGCGTCCAGCCGTGGCTGGCGTGGCCGCCCGTCCGAGCTAGACCCGCGGGAGCGTGACCCCCTGCTGCCCCTGGTACTTGCCCTTGCGATCGCCGTACGACGTCTCGGGCGGCTCATCCCCCTCGAAGAAGAGCACCTGGGCGATGCCCTCGTTGGCGTAGATGCGAGCGGGAAGGGGCGTGGTGTTGGAGATCTCGAGCGTCACGAATCCCTCCCATTCGGGCTCGAATGGCGTGACGTTGGTGATGATCCCGCACCGTGCGTAGGTGGACTTCCCCACCGTGATCGTCATGACATTGCGGGGGATGCGGAAATACTCCACGGATCGCGCGAGCGCAAAGGAGTTCGGCGGCACGATGCACACCTCGCCCGAGAACTCCACGAACGAGTTGGGGTCGAAGTCCTTGGGGTCCACAATGGAGTTCAGGACGTTGGTGAAGATCCGGAACTCGTTGGCCACCCGCATGTCGTAGCCGTAGGAGCTCACGCCGTACGAGATCACGCCGTCGCGGACCTGTCGATCGGCGAAGGGTTCGATCATGCGCTGTTCCCGGGCCATCTGGCGGATCCACCGGTCGGACTTGATCGACATGAGGCGGGTGTCTGGGTGAGAGCGGGGTTGCATGTGCGGGCTGGACGCGGCATGCGCGCGGCATGCGCCGAGCGTGCAGGCGGGCTGCACGTGGGGTGCACGCGGCGCGGACGTGGCGCGGGGTACACACCGGTCATCCGGCCACGACCGCGGGCAATGTATCGTGGCCGGCGCGCCACCGGAAGCGGCGCGGGAGCGCGCGTTGACACCCTCCCCGCGCGCGCGATAAGTTTCGGCGTGACTGGTAAGTGAAAAAATTCACGAATTGGGAGAGGGATGGCTCGCGCGTACTTCCCACTGCTGTTGCTGATCGGTTTCGTCGTCGCGAACGCGGTGATGATGATTGCCGTCTCCCACCTTGTCATCCGCCGCCGCCCCACCACCGTCAAGCAGACACCGTACGAGTCGGGGATCCCCGTTCTGGGGGACGCGCGCGAACGGTTCTCCGTAAAATTCTACATGGTGGCCATCTCCGTTCATCATCTTCAATGTCGAGACGGTGCTCCTGCTCCCCTGGGCGGCGCAGTTCAAGCGGCTGTCGTGCCTGGTGCCCGTCGTGCAGAACGGCGGATGCCCGGCCGGACAGACCACGATCACACCATTCGTCGCCATGCTGCTCTTTGTGATCGTGCTGACGGTGGGCCTGGTCTACGAGTGGAAGAAGGGAGCGTTGCAATGGGACTGACCCCACCCCCGCGCCCCGACGCCAGCGTGGAGTATCAGCCGGAAGGCAGCGAAGCGTGGGTGGCCACGCGCATGGACGTGCTGGACAAGTACGTGAACCTGGCACGGGCCAACTCGCTGTGGCCCATGCCGTTCGGCACGGCGTGCTGCGCCATCGAGTTCATGGCCACCGCAGCCAGCAAGTTCGACCTCGCGCGATTCGGCATGGAGCGGATGAGCTTCTCCCCGCGCCAGGCGGACGTCCTCATCTGCGCCGGTCGCGTGCCGTTCAAGCTGGCTCCCGTGCTGCGCCGGATCTGGCAGCAGATGCCCCAGCCCAAATGGTGCATCTCAATGGGCGCCTGCGCGTCGTCGGGGGGCATGTTCGACAACTATGCGGTAGTGCAGGGGATTGACACCATCATCCCGGTGGATGTCTACGTGCCCGGGTGCCCGCCACGCCCGGAAGGGCTGATCTACGGCATTCGGCTCCTGCAGGAAAAGATCAAGCGGGAGCGCCGGAGCGACGGAGCGATCCGCCACGAGATGGAGCCCGACCCCGATACCGAGTTGTACATCCCGCCGGCGACCATCGATGAGTTGTCGGAGCCGTTCGGCAACTCGGTGCATCAGACACGGTCCGGCCTGTGAGCGACGGCGCACTGCCCGTGATGCCGGGAAGCGCCGACACCACGGCGGCGGCCCCCGTGACGCCCAAACGCGTGCCACATGTGGGCGGCCCGGCCAATCCAACGGCCGACGCGTTGCGCGAGCGCTTCGGCGCGGCGGTGCGGCGTGTCGATGTCGTGTGGGGCGAAACCACGGTGCACATCGACGCGCACCACGTGCTGACGATCGTGCAGTGGCTGCACGACGACGCGGAGCAGCGCTACGACTACCTGTCGGACGTCACGGCGGTGGAATACCGCGACGCCGAGATGCCGATCGAAGTCGTGTGGCATCTCCGCTCGCTGCCGTTCCGGCGTTTTCTCCGACTCAAGGTTGCCCTTCCCAAGGGCACACCGCTCGAGGTGGACAGCGTGTGGCCCGTGTACCGCTCCGCCGATTGGATGGAGCGGGAGTGCTACGACATGTTCGGCATCCGCTTCCGCGGGCACCCGGACCTGCGCCGGATTCTCATGTGGGAGCAGTACCGCGAGGGGTTTCCGCTGCGCAAGGACTTTCCCCTCCGCGGCCGGTTTTCCCGCTCCGAACAACTCCGCCAGGCGTTGGCCGTGAATCCGGAAGCGCGCTACTCCATGGAAGAACTGTCGGTCACCGAGGCCTATGGGGAACTGCCCGACAATGTGCGGCGGCGCTTGGCCGGCGGCGAGCGGACGGGAGAATAAATAATGTCGGGCACGCGTACGGTGGAGATGACGGTGGGCACGCCCGGTGTGGACGAGCGGGGACGCCCGGTACGCGCAGCCGTGACGGCCCGCGCGGAGCCGCAGACGGGCACGTTTCCACCTGAGCCCGAACTGGCGTCGGAGCACATGCTCATCAACATCGGTCCGCAGCACCCAGCCACCCACGGCGTGCTGCGCCTGGTGCTCGAGCTCGACGGAGAAACGGTGGTGCGCTGCATCCCGCACATCGGATATCTCCACTGCGGCTTCGAGAAGATTGGAGAGTACCGGCAGTACAACCAGATCATCCCGTGGACGGACCGGGAAGACTACCTCAACTCGATGGGGAACAACGTTGCCTTCGTGCTCGGCGCCGAGCGACTGTTCGGGATCGAGATCACGCCGCGGTGCACCGTGTTGCGCGTCATCGCGCTCGAGCTCTCGCGCGTCATCTCACACCTCGTGTGGCTCGGCACGTTCTGCATCGACATCGGCGCGTTCACACCGTTCCTCTGGTCGTTTCAGGAACGGGAGAACGTCTACAACCTGTTCGACCGGTGGGTCGGCGCCCGTCTGACCACGAGCTCGACCCGTGTGGGGGGGATGGCGGCGGACATTCCCGACGGCTGGATCGAGCAGTTGCAACACTTTTTGCGCACTTTCCCGCGGACCATCAATGAGGTGGACCGCGTCCTCACCAAGAACGCCATCTGGGTGGGGCGCACGGTGGGGCTCGGCGTCATGACGGCCGACGAGGCGGTGAACTACGGACTGTCCGGCCCGTTGCTCCGCGCATCAGGGGTGGCGTACGACGTTCGGAAGGATTTTCCGTACCTGGATTACGAGACGTACGACTTCGACGTGCCGGTGACGGTCAACGGGGACGTCTACGACCGGTTCCTGGTACGCATGGAAGAGCTGCGGCAATCGGTGCGTATCCTGGAGCAGGCGGTGCAGCGTTTGCCCGAGGGGCCGGTGAACACCGACGATCAGCGGGTGGTGCTTCCGCCCAAGTCGCGCGCGATGAGCGACATGGAATCGATGATCCATCACTTCAAGCAGGTGATGGAGGGGCCGGCGCCGCCGATCGGCGAGTGCTACGTGCCGGTGGAGAGTCCCAAAGGCGAGAAGGGCTACTATTTTGTGTCGGACGGCACCGCGAAGCCGGTGCGGTGGCGCATCCGGCCGCCCTCGTTCGTGAATCTGTCGGCCATCCCGAAGATGGTCGAGGGGCATCTCCTGGCCGACGTGATCGCGATCAACGCGAGCATCGATATCGTGATGGGGGAGATCGACCGGTGAGCGCATACGAGATGGGCGGAACCAATGCTCCTGCGGACGCGTCGCACGGCGACGGCCACGCGGGCGGCGGCGCCGATACGCCCGTATTCACGGGAAGCGCGCGCGAGGAGCTGGACGCGGTGCTCGCGCGCTATCCCACCAGGATGGCGGCGCTCCTACCGGCGCTGTGGATCGTGCAGCGCGAGCGGGGCTGGGTGAGCGAGACCGCGATGACGGAAGTGGCGCAGGTGCTCGGGCTCACGCCCGCGTACGTCAAGGGTGTCGTCACCTTCTACACCATGTACCATCAGCATCCGGTCGGGCGGCACTTCGTGCAGGTGTGCACCACATCGCCGTGCGGTGCCTGCGGCGCGGAGGACGTGGTGGCGGCGTTCCTCCGCCACACGGGCTGCGGGGAGCTGGGGGCCACCTCGCCCGATGGCAAGTACACGGTGATCGAGGTGGAATGTCTCGGCGCCTGCGGCTTCGCCACGCCGGTGATGATCAACGATGCGTTCGTGGAATCGGTGACGCCGGAGCGCGTCCCGGACATCCTGCGGGAGCTCGCCTGATGGGCTATCCACACGCACCACACCCGCGCGAGACGCCGGTGCTGTCGGCCGCGTTCGGCGATGCGGACGCGCGGTCGCTCGCCGGGTGGAGAAAACGGGGCGGCTACCAGGCACTCGAGCAGGCGCTCGGAATGGAGCCGGCCGCGATTGTGAACGTGGTGAAGGACTCGGGCCTCCGCGGTCGCGGCGGCGCCGGATTCCCTACCGGTCTCAAGTGGTCGTTCATGAAGCCGGGCGACGGCAAACCGCACTATCTGCTGTGCAACGCGGACGAGTCGGAACCGGGCACGTTCAAGGACCGCGAAATCATGCGATGGACGCCGCACGCCCTGCTCGAAGGGTGCGGCATCGGCGCCTACGCCATCGGGGCGGAGACCTGCTACATCTACATCCGGGGTGAGTTCACGGAACCGCTCCGGATCATGGCGGACGCGCTCCGTGAAGCGTATGCCGCGGGCATCTTCGGCGCCAACGCCATGGGGTCGGGAAAGCGGGTGGACATTCACCTCCATCGCGGCGCCGGCGCCTACATCTGCGGCGAAGAGACCGCGCTCATGAACTCGCTGGAAGGGCGTCGCGGCAATCCGCGCATCAAACCGCCCTTTCCGGCCGTAGCCGGTGTGTTCGGCATGCCGACGACGATCAACAACGTCGAGACGTTGGCCGCCGTCCCGCATATCCTCACGCGCGGCGCCGACTGGTACAAGGGCATGTCGCTGTCGAACCCCAAGAGCACGGGGACCAAGCTGTTTTCCGTGTGCGGCAATGTGGCGCGCCCCGGCAACTACGAGGTTGTCCTCGGTTTCCCGTTCAAGGACTTTCTCTACGATCTGGTTGGCGGTCCGCCTCCCGGGCGGACCTTCAAGGCGGTCATCCCCGGCGGCTCGTCGGTGCCGATCCAAACGATGGAAGAAGCGGAAGCCACTCTCATGGACTACGAGGGCTTCGTCGCCCAGGGTACGATGCTCGGCTCCGGCGGCGTGATCGTGTTCGACGACGCGCAGGACATGGTGCGTCTCATCGCGCGCCTGGCCCGCTTCTACGCCCACGAGAGCTGCGCCCAGTGTACCCAGTGTCGCGAGGGCACGGCGTGGGTCACCAAGATCCTGGAACGCATCGTGGCGGGCGGTGGCACCAGCGAGGACCTGGACACGCTGGTGGAGATTTCGGAGAGCATGACGGGAAAGACGATCTGCGTGCTGAGCGACTCGTGCGCGGCGCCCGTGGTGTCGGGGATCAAGAAGTTCCGTGCCGAGTTCGAGGCGAAGATTCCCGCTTCGCGCGCCACGGTGGCCGTCCATGGCTGACGCCGGTCTGATCACGCTCACGATCGAGGGGCGCACGGTCTCCGTGCCCCCGGGGACCTCGATCCTGGAAGCGGGCAAGGCCGCGGGCGTCCTCATCCCGCACTATTGCTACCACCCGGGTCTGCCCGTGGCCGGCGTCTGCCGCATGTGTCTGGTGGAGGTGGAGAAGGCGCCCAAGCTGGCGCCCGCCTGCGCGACCGCGGTGGCGGAAGGACAGGTGGTGCACGTCGAGTCGCCCAAAGCGCTCGACGCCCGCAAGGGCGTGCTCGAGTTTCTGCTCATCAACCACCCGCTCGATTGTCCCATCTGCGATCAGGCCGGCGAGTGTGAGCTGCAGGACTACGTGTATCGAGAGGGGCGTGCCCAGGGCAGACTGCGCGATCCCAAGCGCTTCAACCCGGTGGAGGACTTCGGCGGTGACGTGTTGTACGTCCCCAATCGCTGCATCCTCTGCACGCGCTGCGTGCGGTTCATGGACGACGTGGCGCACGATCCGGTGCTCAACGTGAGCGAGCGCGGCGACCGCGCGCTGATCGGCAAGTTCGAGGGACAGGATCTGACGCATCCGTGGGCGGGCAATGTGGTCGAGCTCTGTCCGGTGGGCGCGCTTCTCTCCAAGGATTTTTTGAACAAGTCGCGCGCGTGGGAGCTCGACCGCACCCCGTCCATTTGTCCGAATTGCACCCAGGGGTGCAACGCGATCCTCGAGACCCGCGACAACATGGTGGTGCGCATGCGTCCGCGGCCGAATACGGACGTGAACGCCTATTTTTTGTGCGACGTGGGGCGCCTGGACTATCGCTGGCTCAACACGCCGGACCGCATCGAGGCGCCGCTGGTGCGCCAGGGCGACCGCCTGCTCGCCGCGGACTGGGATGCGGCGATCGCCGCCGCGGCTCAGCTCCTGCGTGCGGGTCGCGTCGTTGTGGCGGCCAGCCCGATGCTCAGCAACGAGTCGCTCTGGATGCTCACGCGCGTCATGGAGCGGTTGGACGCGAGTGCGCAGGGGGCCTTCCGAGTGCCGCGCGGAGAGGAAGCGCCGCTGGCCGGTGTGCCCGATCTCGCGCTGCGGGCCGAGCGCGCGGCGAACGTGCGCGGCGCCGAGATCCTGGGCTTCCGCAAGGACGACGCGCCGTTTGACGGCGTACGCGACGGCGACGTCGTGATGATCGCCGATCACCCGGTACGGGAGACCGACATGGCGGCGCTCGCGCGCGCGCGGGCAATCATCGTGATCGGCACCACGCTTCCGGCCGCGCTGCGCCAGGCGTCGGTGGTGCTTCCCGCCGCGAACATGGCGGAGGAGGAAGGCACGTTCACGAACCTGCGCGGTCGCGTGCAACGATACCTGCAAGCCAAGGCGCCGCTCGGGATGGCGCGCCCGGTCTGGTCGGTGGCGGCCGACCTCCTGACGGCCCTCGGCGAAGCCACGGACGTTCTGCTGGCCTCCGAGGTATTCGAGGCGCTGGCCGCCGCCCACGCGGAGTTCGGCGGGCTCACATATGATCGCCTGGGGCTGCGCGGCGCTGTTATCGCGTCGGAGCACGCGGCGGCGGGAGCCGCCCCGTGACGCACGCAGCGGTAGCGGCCATGCTCCAGGCGACCGATCTGGGGCCGCCGTCCTTCGGATGGTTCGTCCTCTTCAGCATCGTCAAGATCGTGCTGGTCTTCAGCGTGCTGATGGTGGGAGTGGCGCTGCTCACGCTCGCGGAACGGAAGATTTCGGCATGGATTCAGGACCGCTACGGTCCGAACCGCGTCGGGCCCGGGGGCCTGTTGCAGCCGGCCGCCGATGGGGTCAAGAACATCATGAAGGAGGAGACGCTTCCATCGCAGGCCTATGCGCCGCTTTTCATGTTGGCGCCGATGCTCGCGTTCATCCCCGCCATGCTCACGTTTTCGGTCATTCCGTTCGCGGCGCCCCTGCCCACCACGATCGGCAACCTGGGGCAGATCGACATGGTGGTCGCGGACATGCCGGTGGGGTTCCTCTTCATCATCGCCATCGCCTCCCTCGGCGTGTACGGCATCACCCTCGCGGGGTGGTCCTCCAACAACAAGTACGCGCTGCTGGGCGGATTGCGCGCGAGCGCGCAGATGGTGTCGTACGAAGTCGCGATGGGGCTGGCGCTCCTGTCGGTACTGCTCCTGGCCGGCAACGTGAACCTCAACGTGATCGTGGCAGAGCAGCAGCGGCTGGGCTGGAACGTGCTGCCGCTGTTGCTCGGGTTCTTCATTTTTCTGGTGAGCGGCTTCGCCGAAACCAATCGGCTCCCGTTCGACATGCCGGAAGCGGAGTCCGAGCTGATCGCCGGCTATCACACCGAGTATTCGGCCATGAAGTTCTCGATGTTCTTCATTGCCGAGTACGCCAACATGGTGACCGTGAGCGCGCTCACGGCCACGCTGTTCTTTGGCGGGTGGTCGGTGCCGTCGTTCGGCATCCACGCCCTGGCGGCGCTCAATCACGCGCCGTGGGCGTGGTACAAGACGCTGCTCACGCTGCTGGCGTTCGGCGTGAAGGTGCTGTTCTTCCTGTTCCTGTTCATGTGGGTGCGCTGGACGCTCCCGCGATTCCGATACGATCAGCTCATGGCGCTCGGGTGGAAGTTTCTGCTCCCGCTCGCGCTGGCGTACATGGTCGTCATCTCCGGAACGATGTTGCTGCTCCAGTTCCTTGGGGTCGGGACGGTGCCGGCGTGGTGGATTCTCGGCGCGCTGAACGTGTTGATGGCCATCGGGGTGTTCGTCCTGCTCGATCGCGGACGGCTCATTCAGGGTGCGAGTCCGCGGATGTCGGCGGTAGAGGTGGCGCGGCTGCGGGATCTGCGCGCGCGCGACACAGGCGGCGCTCGTCGGCGGGCGGCTGGAATGACGAGGGGGACCTGACGGATGGCGATCGAAGTGAAGGTGCTCGACCGGCCGGTGGAGGAGGTGAGCTACGTCCGCGCGATGCTCAAGGGCATGTCGCTCACCTTCAAGCATCTGGTCGACCCGCACAAGGTGACGGTGCAGTACCCCGAGGAAAAAGAGCCCATCTCCCCGCGGTGGCGCGGCACACACCGGATGCTCACCGACGAGACGGGGAAGGCCAAGTGCGTGGCGTGCGGTCTCTGCCCGCAGATCTGTCCGGCCAACTGCATCAAGCTGGTCCCGGGCGAAGATGAAGAGGGGAATCGCTATCCGCTGGTCTACGAGATCGACGAGTTTCGCTGCATCTTCTGCGGGTACTGCCAGGAGGTGTGCCCGGAAGAGGCCATCCACGTGGGACGGCATTACGAGAACTCCGAGTACAGCCGGCAGGGCTTTGTGTACGATCTGGAGCGACTGATGGCGCAGACCCATCCGGTCTCCGAACTGTGGGATCCCGCCGACCCCAAAGGCGAGTGAACTTCTTCTTTCAGCTCACGTTCTACTTCTTCGGGCTGTTCGCCATCGCTTCGGCGCTGGCGTTCGTGACCCGCCGGAGTCCCGTGGCCGCCGCGATGTGGCTGGTGAACACCATGTTCGCGCTCGCCGCGCTGTACGTGATGCTCAATGCGCAGTTCGTGGGCGCCATCCAGGTCCTGGTCTACGCCGGCGCCATCATGGTGGTGTTCCTGTTCGTCGTCATGCTGCTCAATCTGGGGCATGGCTCGGTGGGGGACATCAAGGGAAAGTGGACGCAGGTGGCCGCGCTGGCCGCGGGCGTGGCGCTGCTGGCCGAGGTGCTCGTCCAGGCTCGACAGCGCGTGCCCTCGCCGCCGCCGCCCGCGCAGCTGCCGCAGGACGTCATCGCCGGCGTGGCCGGTCCGCTGCTCACCACGTACTTGCTCCCCTTCGAAGTGACGAGCGTGCTGCTGCTCGTCGCCATCGTGGGGGCCGTCTTGCTCGCCAAGCGCAGAGTGTAAGCCATGGTCCCTGAGGCGCTGTTCTTCTCGGCCATTCTCTTCACGATCGGCGTCGTGGGCGTGCTGACGCGCCGCAACGCGATCATCATCTTCATGTGCGTGGAGCTCATGCTCAACGCGGTGAATCTGGCGTTCGTCGCTCTGGCGCGTCTGCACGGCGCGGGCGGCCAGGTGTTCGTGTTGTTCGTCATTACGGTGGCGGCCGCGGAAGCGGCCGTGGGATTGGCGGTCATCATCGCCATCTTCCGGCACCACCAGACGGTCGATCTGCAGAACATCAATTTGCTGAAGGGCTGATGTTCCAGCACGCGCTCACCACCGCTGGCGTCCACCCGCTCGACGGGACGGCGGCCAGATACCTCTGGCTGCTGCCGATCCTGCCGCTGGCGGGCTTTCTCATCAACGGTCTGATCTCGCTGCTGTCGGCATACCATCGCGGACCAGCGGATCCGTCGCTGCCCGCCGAGGTCGCGCACGACGAGCGCCACGGCCATGAGGCAGTGGTATCGGATGCGCCGCCCCCTGGCCGCGAGGAGCCCACCGCGCATCCGGCCGCGTGGCTGGTGAGCATCATCGGGCCCGCCACCGTAGGGCTCGCCTTCGCCCTGGCCGTGGTGCTCTTTTTCGCCATGCGCGGCGCCGGCGGCGGCGCGATGCACGTGCCGTTCGTGCAGCGCTACGGCGCGTGGATGCCGGTGGGCGATTTGCGGATCGACTGGGCGTTCCAACTCGACCAGCTCTCGGTGCTGATGGTGCTCGTGATCACCGGCGTGGGGACGCTCATTCACATCTTCAGCATCGGCTACATGCGGGAGGATCCCGGGTATCCGCGCTACTTCGCGTACCTGAACCTCTTCGTCGTGTTCATGCTCGTGCTGGTGCTGGGGGCCAGCTACCCGGTGGTGTTCATCGGCTGGGAAGGGGTCGGCCTCTGCTCGTATCTGCTGATCGGATTCTGGTTCGAGGACAAGGCCAACGCCGACGCGGGAAAGAAGGCATTCATCGTCAACCGCATCGGCGATTTCGGGTTCCTGGTCGCCATGTTCCTGCTGTTCGCGCACCTCGGCGCGCTGGACTTCGTGAGCCTCGCCGGTCGTGCGGGAGCGCTCGTGCCCGGTGGAGTGGTGGTGACGGCCATCTGTCTGTTCCTGTTCCTGGGGTGCACGGGCAAGAGTGCGCAGATCCCGCTGTACATCTGGCTGCCCGACGCCATGGCGGGCCCCACGCCCGTCTCGGCGCTCATCCACGCCGCCACAATGGTCACCGCGGGCGTCTATCTCGTCGCGCGCAGCTCGTTCCTGTTCGCACTGGCGCCGGTGGCCAGTCTCACGGTCGCTGTCGTTGGAGCGGTGACGGCGCTGTTCGCCGCCACGATCGGTCTCAAGCAGTGGGACATCAAGAAGGTGCTCGCGTACTCCACCGTCTCGCAGCTGGGCTACATGTTCATCGGCGTGGGCGTGGGCGCGTACGTCGCCGGCATGTTCCACCTCGTCACGCACGCGTTCTTCAAAGCGCTGCTCTTCCTGGGGTCCGGCTCGGTGATCTACGCCATGCACGCGGCGTATCACCAGACGCATCGCCACGAGGACGCGCAGGACATGCGCAACATGGGTGGGTTGCGCCGGTATCTCCCGTGGACCTGGATCCTCATGTGGATCGCCACGCTGGCGATCGCGGGCATCCCCCCGTTCGCCGGATTTTTTTCCAAGGACGACATCCTGGGCAGCGCGTTCGCCCGCGCCGGTGGATCGACACTGGCCAGCGCGCACTGGCTGGGGATTCCCGGACGGACCGTGCTGTTCGGCGTGTACGCGTTGGGACTGGCGGGGGCGATGCTGACCGCGATCTACATGACGCGGATGATGCTCTACACGTTCCACGGTCCCAACCGCACGGGCGCCCGCGAGGAGGCACATCTGCGCGAGGCCCCGTGGACCATGACCGGGCCACTCCTGCTGCTGGGCGTGCTGAGCGCGGTCGGCGGTTGGTTGAACGTCCCCGCGCTCATCCACCGCGTGGTGCCCCTGGGTCCCACGGGCGCGTTGGAGCGCTGGCTCGAGCCGGTGGTGGGCGGCGCCACGGCGCAGATTGCCGGAACGGCCACGGCCGAAACGGGCGCCCACACCGAGGCGCTGCTCATCCTCGTGGCGGTCGCCGTCGCGCTCGCCGGCATCGTGATCGCGCTCGCGCTGCTGAAGCCGGCGCGCCTGGTTCCGAAGGCGCAGGCGCACGAGGCGCACGGCTTGGGCCGGGTGCTCGAGCACAAGTACTATGTGGACGAAGCCTATGACGCCGTGATCGTCCGCCCGGTGGTGGAGGGATCGCGCTTCGTCCTCTGGCGGATCATCGACGTCGGCATCATCGACGGCCTGTTCGTCAACGGCAGCGCGGTCGCGGCGCGGATCGCGGCGCGCATCGGCTCCTGGATCCAATCAGGACAGGTTGGCACGTACGCGTGGGCCATCGTGGTTGGCGTCCTCGCGGTCCTTGGCGCCTTCACTCTCCGATAGCGCGCATGGCAGACTTCCTCGCATCGATCCACTACGATCGCTGGGTCCTCCCCGTCCTCCTGGGACTGCCGCTCGTCGGGGCGGCGCTCGTGCTGCTGCTGGCGCGAGCCCGCAGCGCTGCGTCGCTTGCCACAAACGAGTGGGCGGCGTCGAGCGCAATCCGCTGGACCACCCTGGGCATCTTCGTGGTGGAGTTCGTCGTCTCGGCGGGCCTCTGGTGGTCGTATGATCCGCAGTCGCCACTCTGGCAGGCCGCCGTCGACTGGCAGTGGATTCCCACCTGGGGCGCCCGGTTTACGCTGGGCATCAATGGCATCTCCCTGTTCATGGTGCTGCTGACGACGTTCATCATGCCGCTGGCGGTGCTCGGGGGCTGGACGAGCATCCGGGATCGGCTCGGTGCCTACTACGCGCTGCTCATGGTGCTCACCACAGGCATGGTCGGCGTGTTCGTCTCGTTGGATCTCCTGCTGTTCTATCTGATGTGGGAAGTGATGCTCGTGCCGATGTACTTCATCATCGGCATGTGGGGCGGGGAGCGACGTCTGTACGCGAGCATCAAGTTCTTCCTGTACACCATGGTCGGCTCGCTGCTGATGCTCGTGGCGATCCTGTACCTGTGGAACGCGGCGGGCGGGACCTCGTTCGCGTACGCGGACGTCCTGCACGCGGCGACGACCACCGGCGGTTCGGCCGCGCGGTGGCTGTTCGGCGCCTTTGCGCTCGCCTTCGCGATCAAGGTGCCAATGTTTCCGCTGCACACCTGGTTGCCGGACGCGCACGTCGAAGCGCCCACGGCCGGGTCGGTGATTCTGGCCGGCATCATGCTCAAGATGGGCACCTACGGCTTTTTGCGCTTCGCCGTGCCCTTCTTCCCCGGGGCGGCCATGCACCCCAGCATCCGCACCCTCATCGTCGTCCTTGCCGTCATCGGCATCATCTACGGTGCGCTCGTGGCGCTGGTGCAGCCGGACTTCAAGAAGCTCGTGGCGTACTCGTCCGTGAGCCATCTCGGATTCGTGATGCTCGGGATCTTCGCGCTCACGCTGCAGAGCGTACAGGGCGCGCTCATGGTCATGATCAGCCACGGCATCTCCACCGGCGCCCTGTTCCTCCTCATCGGGATGATCTACGAGCGACGGCACACGCGCATGATCGACGCGTACGGCGGGATTGCGCGCGTGATGCCCATGTTCGCCGTCTTTCTCACGCTCGTCGCGTTGAGCAGCATCGGCCTGCCTTCCACCAATGGGTTCGTGGGAGAATTTCTGGTGCTGGTGGGAAGCTTCCGTACGCGGCCGTTCGCTGCCGTGCTGGCGACCACCGGCGTCATTTTCGCGGCCGCGTACCTGCTGTGGGCCATCCAGCGGATTCTCTACCAACCGCTGTCGCGCCCCGAGAACCGCGTTCTGCGAGACCTGAACGGCCGCGAGCTTGCCGTCCTCGTAGCGCTCGCCACCGCGATTCTCTGGATCGGCATTGCGCCCGGGCCCATTCTGCGTCGCATGGAAGGGTCGGCCACGCGGTTCATCGACCAGGCCCAGCAGCCGTCCGCCCCGGTGCCGGTACAGGCGCGTCTGGAGACCCGGTAAGATGCCACTCGACCTGGCGCGCCCCGCGCATCTCGCCATCGCGCTCGGCCCGGACATCATCCTCCTCGTGGGCGCGATGCTCCTGCTCCTCGTGGCCGTCGCGCGCCCGGAAGGTGACGGCCACCAGCGGTCGGTCGGCATCGCCGCGATCGCGGTGTGCGTCCTCACCATCGCCGCGATTCTCTTCTACGCGGGGTCCGGGCTGCAGGCTGGACGCGGCATGATCGCCGTGGATGTGTTCCGTTGGAGCGCCGATGTGATCTTCCTGCTGGCCGCCATCATCGCGCTCGCGCTATCGGTCGACTACGAACGGCGCGAGGGCATCGTGATCGCCGAATCGCACGTCGTTCTCCTGCTCGCCACGTCGGGGATGATGCTGCTGGGCGCCGCGCGCGACCTGATCCTGGTCTTTCTCGGGATCGAACTCATGTCCGTGGCGGTGTACGTGCTGGCGGGGCTCAATCGGCGCAGTGCGGCGGCGGCGGAGGCGGCGCTCAAGTACTTCCTGCTGGGAGCGTTCTCCACCGGGTTCCTGCTCTACGGCATCGCGCTCGTGTATGGAGCGACCGGATCCACAAACCTGAGCGACATCGGCACGTGGGTGGCGCAGCATGGGGCCGCACACAGTCCCATGCTGCTCGTGGGGATGGGCCTCCTGATCGTCGGCTTCGGCTTCAAGGTGGCGGCGGTCCCCTTTCACATGTACACGCCCGACGTGTACGAGGGCGCACCCACGCCATACAGCGCGTACATGGCCGCGGCCGTCAAGGCGGCCGCGTTCGCCGCGTTCCTGCGCGTGTGGATCGAGGCGTTCGGCAGTGCGGGGGAGTCCTGGCACGCGGCGCTCTGGGGCGTGGCCCTGGCCACGATGATCGCCGGCAACGTCATTGCCCTCGCTCAGCGCAACATCAAGCGGCTGCTCGCCTATTCCAGCATCGCCCACGCGGGATACCTGCTCGTAGCCGTGGTCGTGGGCACGGCGGCCGGCGCCTCGGCCTTCCTCTTCTACCTGCTCGCCTACACGCTGGCCACGATGGGAGCCTTTGCCGTGGTGATCGCCATCGGCCACAGCGGAGAGCAGCATCTCGACCTGCGCGATTTCGATGGGCTCTGGCGCGTGCGACCATGGACGGCAACCGCCATGGCGGTCTTCATGCTGGCGTTGCTCGGCTTCCCAGTGGTGGGGGGGATGGGCTTCTTCGCCAAGTGGTACATCCTCTGGGTCGCGCTCCGCGCTCCCACGCCGGAGGTCACGCTGGCGGTCGTCGTGGTGCTCACCAGCGTGGTGTCCGCTGGCTATTACCTTGCCGTCGTGATGAACATGTTCATGCGGCCGCGGGCGCCTACCGCGCCGACGCCGGCTCGCATCCCCGGCATCACCGGCACCGTGATTGCCGTCGCCGCCATCGCGCTGCTGGTGTTCGGCATCTTTCCCAGCCCCATCGCGCGGCTCGTGCGTGGAACCACCCCAACGGTGGCGGGTGGGCCGCCCCCGCGGCAGCTTTCGCCCATGGCGGCAACGACACGACGTTGACCGGGCGGGGCCGTGCGAGCGGCCCCGCAATCGTCTAGAGGAGCACATGCAGATCAGCCAGGGGATCTTCCGGCAGTACGACGTGCGTGGCGTGGTCGGCGCCGATCTCACGCCTGACGTCGCGGCGCTCCTGGGCCGTGCCTTTGCCACCGAGCTCCAGCGGCGCGGCGCGCAGGGTCCCGTGGTCATGGGCCGCGACAACCGCCCCAGCGGCGGCGCGCTCCGCGACGCGCTGGTGGCCGGGCTCACGGCGTCTGGGCTCGATGTCATCGACATCGGGCTCGTGCCCACGCCCGTGTTGTACTGGGTGCTGCATCACCGTGCCGTCAGTGGCGGCGTGCAGATCACCGGCTCCCACAATCCACCCGAGTACAACGGCTTCAAGCTGTGCGTGGGCACCGCCTCGCTTCATGGAGAGGGGATCCAGGAGCTGTATCGCGTCATCCGCGACAGCGCGTTCGCCAACGGACGCGGCACGGTCACGCGCGACGAGGCCGTCCTCGAGCGCTACGTCGACGACGTCGTGCAACGCACCGGAACGCTGGCGCGCCGCCTTCGCGTGGTGGTGGACTGCGGCAACGGGGTCGGGTCGCTGGTGGCGCCGGCGTTGTTCCGGCGGCTGGGCGTGGACTATACCGGCCTCTACTGCGAAAGCGACGGGACGTTCCCACACCATCACCCCGATCCCACGGTACCGGAGAACGTGCGCGACCTCATCGCCGCCGTCCGGCGCGAGCACGCTGACGTGGGGATCGCGTTCGACGGCGACGCGGATCGCATCGGCGTGGTGGACGAACGCGGGGAGATCGTCTGGGGCGACCACGTGCTCATCCTCTACGCGCGCGATGTGCTCGCGCGCACGGGAGCGGGGCAGCCCATCATCTTCAATGTGAAATGTTCGCAGGCGCTCCCAGACGCCGTCCGCGCGGCGGGAGGCGTGCCGGTCATGTGGAAGACTGGACACTCGCTTATCAAGGAGAAGATGCGGGATCTTCAGGCCCCGATCGCTGGGGAAATGTCCGGACACATGTTTTTCCGCGAGGGCTTCTACGGGCACGATGATGCGCTGTATGGGGCGGCGCGCCTGCTCCGCATCATCGCCGAGGCCGGGCGCAGCGTATCGACCATGCTGTCGGATGTCCCCGCGTTCGTCGCGACCCCGGAAATCCGCATCGACTGCCCGGACGATCGGAAGTTCGCCGTGGTGGACGACGCCGTCCGCCACTTTCGCACGAACCACGACGTCATCGACGTGGACGGCGCGCGCGTGCTGTTCGGTGACGGATGGGGTCTCTTGCGCGCGTCGAACACGCAGCCCGTGCTCGTCATGCGATTCGAGGCGCGCACACCGGAGCGTCTGCGCGAAATCCGTCAGGAGTTCGAGGGGTGGCTCCGCGCGCACGGAGTGGCTGCGTAAGTGCGGACGCGGCACCCCGTTCTGCTGTCGCTGCTCGGGGCCGGGGGGCTCCTGGTCGCCATGCGCGCGGCCGCGGGCATCTGGGCCGGGCACGCGTGGTATGCCGCCATGGGTGCGCTCGAACTCTGGCGGCTGCGCGCGATGTCGATTCTCCTGCTCACCGGCCTTTCAGGATTGGCCGCCGCGGCGTTCGTATTCGCCAACCTGTTCGTGGTCCGACGCAGCATCGTATCGCTCGTGCTCCCGCGCCGCGTCGGGAATATCGAGATCGGCGAGGAGGTGCCCGGGCGCTATCTCGTGGCAAGCGCTGCGGTGCTGGCGCTCATGCTCGGCGCCGTGCTGGCCATCCCGCCCGACCGGTGGACCACGTTCGCCCAAGCGCGCCTCGGCATCCCGTTTGGCGAGACGGATCCGCGCTTCCAGCTCGACTTTGGCTTCTGGTTGTACTGGCTGCCGTTCGAGCGCCTGCTGCACCTGCGCGCGCTCCTCGTGGTGGTGGTCACAGTGATCGTGGTCACCTTGCTTTACGCGCTCACCCCCAGCCTCCGGGTCGGACGCGGCGGATTCTACGCCTCGCATTACGTGCGTCGGCACTGGGTCGTGCTCGGCGCCATTCTCCTGTTGCTGCTCGCCTGGAGCTACCGCCTCGATGCCTACGGCGTCATGCTCAACGGAACGGGCACCGGCGGCGTGGTGTCGGCCATCGACGAACACGCGCGCATTCCCGTCGCGGTGTGGCTTGCCGTGCTAACGATGGGCGCCGCGCTCGTGGCGCTCTGGTTCGGCCTCACCGGACAACTGGGAGTCGCCGTCACGGCGGTGGTCACGACGGTCGTCCTCTCGATCGGCCTCCGTCACCTGGCACCGCTGGTGGTGGAACGCATGAGTGTTCAGGACGCCGAGCAGCGAGACGCGCCGTTCGTACAGAGCCGGGCGGCTTACACGCGTCGCGCCTTCGGCATCCTCGATCTGCCACAGTTGGGTCCTCCGCCCTCCCACGAATCCGCCACGCCGCATGCGTCGCTCTCACTCCCCACGTCGGTGGCCGCCGCAGCGTCGGGCATTCCGCTGTGGGACGAGCGCGCACTCACGCACGGCGTGTCGCTCGCCCGCTCAGGATCTGGCATTGTGCGATCCGTCGCGTGGCACGCGGCGCCGGGCGGGTTGCAGGCGGTGGTCCTGCAGGCACTCGATGTTCCGAGCAACCCATCAGACGTTCCCGCGTGGGTGTCCACGCGAGTCGACGCCGGTGCGGGAGATGCCGCGCGCGGGCGCACGGCCGCCGATCTGTCGGCCGATCTGGCCGAACCCTCGCGCACCGCGCCGGTCCTGGTGCTCGATAGCGCGGGCGGGCCAGGATATGTCATCGTTGCCGATTCGTCGGGCCACATCGTCGCGCCCAGTCTGTCACGCACCACGGCCCGGGTTGCCTTTGCCTGGAGTCTGCAGAACGTGCGGCTCCTCGTGCGCGACCTCCCGCGCCCCGATCCGCGCGTCGTCACGCGGCGGAGCGCCGTCGCCCGCGTGGCCACCCTTGTGCCGTTCCTCGCGCGGAGCGCACCGCAGAGCATCCTCGTGGGCGACACGATCGCGTGGGTCATCGATCTCTTCGCGACGTCGGAGACTTTTCCGGTGGCGGCGAGCGTTCCGTTCGGTGGTCGAACGGTCACCTATCTGCGCCATGCAGGTGTCGCACTCGTGAACGGTGCGACTGGGTCCGTCCTGCTCGTAGCCGATGAGCACCTCGATCCGGTGGCGCGAAGCTGGACGGGCGCGTTGCCACACCTGTTCGTGGACCGCCCGCGGCTGCCACCACGGCTGGCGCGCCTGCTGCCGCCGCCGGCTGGGGAAGCGGCGGCGCTCGCGTCCGTCGTCGCGCATTACGGCAGCGCGCCCGGCCGCCCGCCGGACGGCCACGTCCCGTGGGACTATGGGGCCGATTCCACCGTGGCCAGTGCCGTCGCGCCCCCGCTCGCACTGGTGACCGAGAAAACCCTCGTCGATGTGCGCGTCGTGCTGAGTGCGCAGGATTCGGTGGTCGGGGTTGTGGCTGCGGCCGGAGGCGCGCATCGGAGAATCGTCTGGGTGCCGTTCGCCGCGGCAGCGCCGCGGTGGGCCGTCGTGCTGGATCGCCTGCGGCGGGCGCTCGACAGCGCCGCCGTGCTGCCGCGCGACGTGCGGCTCGTTCGCGGTGCGGTGCGCGTCGTCCCCTTGGACGGCGGCGTTGCCTTTGTGCAACCGGCCTATGCATGGCCGGCCACGGAGCCTCCCAGCCTCGCCGCCGTCGCGGTGCTCACCGGTGACACGGTGCGCGCTGGGGCCACGGTGCTCCAGGCCGTCCACGCGAGTGCCCCCATTACGACCGTTGTGGAACCGCAGGGCCCGCCCGGCGAGAATTTTCGCGCGCGCGTGAGCGCGCTCTACGAACGGATGCGCGATGCGATGCGTCGCGGTGACTGGGTCGCGTTCGGACACGCCTACGAGGCGCTGGGCACGCTGCTCCAGCAGAGGCCGTGATGGGAAACGGTGCGGTGTGGCCATGAGCGACGCCGGCGTGGAGCGCGTCCGGACGGGCGACGTCCTCGGAACGGCAGTCATCGCGCTCGGTGGGAACGCACTCTCTCCGGCCGGAGAGCGTTCGACCATTCACGACCAGTTTCGCCACACGCGCGAGAGCCTGGGCGCCATCGTCGACCTCGCGCTCGACGGGTGGCATCTCTGCATCGTGCACGGCAACGGCCCACAGGTGGGGGACGCCCTGTTGCGCAACGAGCTCGCGCGGGCCGCGGTTCCGCCGCTCCCGCTCGGCGTCCTCGTCGCGGCAACGGCCGGCTGGATCGGCTACATGATCCAGCAGTCGATCGAGAATGCGCTGCGCCACGCCGGAAGCGCGCGTCGCGTTGTCACCCTCATCACGCAGGTCGTCGTCGCACCCGACGATCCCGGGCTTTCGCACCCCACCAAGTTCATCGGCCACGTGCTCCCCGCGGCGCGCGCGCGGGCGCTCGAGGCCGAAGGCACCTCCGTGGCGGCCGATGCGCGCGGCCGATGGCGCCGCGTCGTCGGCAGTCCGATGCCACTCGCCATCCACGAGGTGCACGTCATCGCGCAACTGGTCGCACGGGGCACGATCGTGGTGGCGTGCGGAGGGGGCGGCGCGCCCGTGTACGAGGACGCGGCGCTCGGTCTCGAAGGCGTCGACGCCGTGGTGGACAAGGATCTCGCGGCCGCGGTGCTGGCCACGGATCTCGGGGCGAGTCTGCTGCTCATCCTGACGGACGTCGATGCCGTGTATCTCGAGTACGGCACGCCGGCACAACGGGCGCTCTCGACCCTCACCGTGGACGAGGCGGAGCGGCTGGATCGCCACGGCGCCTTCGGCGCGGGCAGCATGGCGCCCAAGGTGCGTGCGGCGAGCGCGTTCGTGCGTCGCACGGGCGGTCGCGCTATCATTACGGAGCTCAGCCGCGGACGCGAGGCCGTGCGCGGTGTGGGCGGAACGACGATCACTTGGGAGCCTACGTGAACATCCACGAATACCAGGCCAAAGAACTCTTTCGCGCCGCCGGCATTCCGGTGCCGCCCGGCGAGGTCGCGCGCACTCCGGATGAGGCCGTCCGCCTCGCGACGCAGTATGGCGGCCGCGTGGTCGTCAAGGCGCAGGTCCACGCGGGCGGCCGCGGCAAGGCGGGGGGCGTCACGGTGGCGTCCACGCCCGATGAGGCACGGGCAGCCGCGGGGCGTATTCTCGGCATGTCCATCAAGGGACTCACGGTGGAGCGCGTCCTCGTGACGCCGGCGGCGGATATCGCCTCCGAGTCGTACGTGGGCGTGATCATTGACCGGTCCAGCAAACGGCCCGTGTTCATGGTGAGCCCCGAGGGGGGCATCGACATCGAAGAGGTGGCGGCCACCAAGCCCGATCGCATTCTGCGCTTGCCGGTGGATCCACGCTACGGCCTGCTCGAGTTTCAGGCGCTGCGACTCGGATTGTTTCTCTATGCCGACATCGCACAGGCGCGCGCGGCCGCGCGGATCATGCGACAGCTCGACGACGCATTCATGGACAACGGCGGCTCGCTGGCGGAGATCAATCCGCTCGTCACCACGCCGGACGGACAGGTGCTCGCGCTCGACGCCAAGATGGTGATCGACGACAACGAAGTGGCGCGCCGCCCGGAGCTCGCCGCGCTGCGCGACCCGTCGGCAGAGGCGCCCAGCGAGGTACGCGCGCGTGAGGCCGGCCTGAGCTTCATCAAGCTGGAAGGGAACGTGGGCTGCGTGGTGAACGGCGCCGGGTTGGCGATGGCCACCATGGATCTGGTGAAGTACTACGGCGGGCAGCCGGCGAACTTTCTGGACATCGGCGGCTCGTCCAATCCGGACAAAGTCGTCGTTGCCCTCGACATCATCACGCAGGATCCGAGCGTCAAGACGATCCTCTTCAACATCTTCGGTGGCATTACGCGCACCGACGATGTGGCCAACGGGATCGTGGCGGCCACGCAGCGTGCGCCGCTGCGCGTGCCGATCGTGATCCGCCTCACGGGCACCAACGAAGAACAGGCCCTCGAGATTCTGACTGCCAACGGGTTCAATGCGATGACCGACATGGACGCAGCCGTACAGCGGGCGGTGCAGCTTGCCACCAAGGGGAGCGCCGCGTGAGCATCTTCGTCAACGAGGACACGCGCGTGTTGGTGCAGGGCATTACGGGGCGCGACGGCTCCTTCCACGCAAAGCAGATGCTGGAGTACGGCACGCAACTCGTGGCTGGCGTGACACCCGGCAAGGGCGGACAGCGGTTCGCGAGCGCCGTGCCGATCTTCGATACCGTCACCGACGCCGTGCGCGAGACGCAGGCGGAGGCATCGGTCATCTACGTCCCCCCCGCGTTCGCGGCAGATGCCATTATGGAAGCCGCCGACGCAGGGATCGAGCTGATCGTCTGCATTACGGAAGGGGTGCCGGTGCTCGACATGACCCGCGTCTACCCGTACGTGCACGAGCGCGGCGCGCGCCTCATCGGCCCCAACTGCCCCGGGCTCATCTCGCCGGGACAGGCGAAGGTGGGGATCATTCCCGGACACATCTGCCGACCGGGCCCGGTCGGCCTCGTGAGCCGCTCCGGAACGCTTACCTACGAGGTGGTCTTCCACCTCACGCGCGCCGGTTTGGGACAGACCACGTGCGTGGGCATTGGCGGGGATCCCATCATCGGTACGCATTTCATCGACTGTCTGGCGGCCTTCGAGGCCGACGCCAGCACCAAAGCGGTGGTGCTCATTGGAGAGATCGGCGGAACGGACGAGCAGGATGCCGCGCGGTTCGTCGCCGAGCGGATGACGAAGCCCGTGGTGGGCTTCATCGCCGGCCAGACCGCGCCGCCGGGACGCCGCATGGGCCACGCCGGCGCCATCATCTCCGGTTCCGCGGGCACGGCCGCGGAGAAGCTGCAGGCGTTCCGCGATGCGGGCATCGGCGTCGCGCAACGCCCGGTCGACGTAGTGGAGCTCATCAAGGCGCGCCGGTGAAGATCGCCGATCTCCTCCGGCCGGAGCACGTGGTGGTGCCGCTCACTGCCGGCACGCTCCGCGATGCGGCGCTCGCGCTCGTGGAGCGCCTCGCGGCAGCCGGGGCGGTGGAAGATGCCGACAAGCTCCGTGCGCGCATCGAGGAGGAGCGCGGCGAAGACATCGTCGCCCTCGGCGATCGCGCCTTCCTGCTGCACTACCGCACGGACGCGGCGTCCGACCTCACGCTGGCCATCGGCGTCTCGCCCACACCGATCCGCCGCCAGGTGACGGAAAGCGAGACGCAGGAGGCGCGCATCGTTCTCCTCATCCTCGCGCCACCACGGCTCGCCGCGCGGTATCTGCAACTGCTTGGCGCGCTGGGAAGGATGCTGTCGAGCCCGGCAGCGGTCGAGGCGCTTCTGGCAGCCGAAGGGCCGCAGGCGCTGGTCGCCCGCACCGACCTGTGGCAGCAGGACATACCGGAACATCTGGTCGTGCGCGACATCATGAGCGAAGGGCCACGCACGACGCACCCGGATACACCGCTGCGCGATGCCGCGCGTGATCTCGGCCGGTCGCGCGTGGGTGCGCTTCCGGTCCTGGATGGCGATGGTCTCCTGGTTGGCATTCTGACCGAGCGCGAACTGCTCCGTCACATGTTGAGCGCGGCGATCCTCGGCGGGGCAGGGCACCACCCGCCCGTGAGCGGTACGGCCGCGCGCCGCACGGTGCGGGATGTCATGACGCGTCAGGTCCTCGCAGTCTCGCCCGAGCAGCCGCTCGCCGAAGTCGCATCGCTCATGAGCAACAAGGACGTCGAAGGGGTCCCCGTGGTGCGCGAGGGACACCTGGTTGGTTTTCTCTCCCGTGGAGACATCATCCGCAAGCTCATCGGATCCTGATTCATGCCTTTGTCGCAGACACTCGCCATCATCAAGCCGGATGCGCTCGCGCGCGCCCAGGCCGGGCACATTCTCGCGCACCTCGAAGCCGCGGGCTTCCGTGTACGCGCCATTCGTCACATGCATCTTTCAGAGCGGCAGGCAGCGGCGTTCTATGCGGTGCATCGCGAACGTCCATTCTTCGGCTCGCTCACGGCATTCATGACCTCGGGGTCGTGCATGCCAATGGCGCTCGAGCGGGAGAATGCGGTGGCCGAGTTGCGGCGGGTGATCGGCGCCACGGATCCTGCCGAGGCCGCCGAGGGCACCGTGCGGCGGCTCTTCGCCGAGTCGAAGGAGCGCAACGCCATCCACGCCTCCGATTCCGACGAGAACGCCGCCCGCGAGATTCGCTTCTTCTTTCCGGATACGGCGCTGCTGGACGGCTAGCGCCGCGGAGGGTCCGGAGCACACAGCGTCGGACCGCGCGGCTAACCCACTGTCGCGCGTTGACTTGGGACTCGGCGCGGGATATATTTGATGGCTATGTTGTGCTTTACACTACGCGACGTGCAGCAGCACGCCGTGCGCGTGGACGACGTGCTTGCGCACGACGACCCCGTCTGGCAGCAAGGTGACGTGACGCCGAGCGCACCGGTGCAGGTGACCGGGCGACTCTCCGCCGCGGGGACCGGACGCTATTATCTCCGTGGACACCTGTCCGGACGGACGACTGCGCCGTGCCGACGTTGTCTGGCCGCGACGCATGTGGAGGTGGACGAGGACGTGCACCTGGTGTTTGCCGAGGCGGGGGACGATGTCCAAGCGGACGCGGACGTGTACCCGGTGCCACCGCGCGCCCAGATGATCGATCTGCGTCCCGCCGTCCGCGAAGAATGGCTGCTGGCCGCACCGGCCTTCGTGCAGTGTCGGGACGATTGCCAGGGGCTCTGTCCACGGTGCGGTGCCGAGCTGAATGCGGGGCCCTGTGGCTGTGCGCCGGAGAGCGACGCACGCTGGGAAGCGCTCCACGCCGCCCGTCCAAGTACGTCGTGAACGACTGACCTTTTCGCGGAACTTCCTCTCATGGCCGTCCCCAAACGCCGGACCTCCAAGCGCCGCAAGCGCGCGCGCAATACGCACAAGCACGCGCCCGCCGTCGTCATACAGCCGTGCCCCCGCTGCCAGAGCATGCGTCGCCCCCACCACGTCTGTGCGGAGTGCGGGTACTACGCAGACGAGCAGCGCGTCGCGGCTCGGGAAGCATAGCGTTGGCGCGGATCGCGCTGGACGCGATGGGGGGCGACTTTGCCCCCACGGCGCCGATCGAAGGCGCGTTGATGGCCATCGGAGAACTCGATCCATCGCTGGAAGTACTGCTGATCGGACGCGCGGACGCCATCGAGCCCGTGCTCGATCAGTTCCTGTCCAGCACGTACGCGGGCGCCGCATCCCAGCGGGGCCGCATCCACGTTGTCCATGCCGCCGACGTGATCGAGATGTCGGATCGGCCCACCACGGCGCTCCGCCACAAGCCCGACAGCTCGATGGCCGTCGGGCTGCGGCTCCACGCTTCCGGGAACGCCGACGCGTTCGTGTCGGCCGGCAGCACGGGGGCGCAGATGGCCGGCTCCGTCTTCCTCCTCAAGCTCCACGACGGGCTCACCCGACCGGCCATCGCGACGGTGTTCCCCACGGCACGACAGCCGGTGGTGGTCCTCGATGCCGGCGCCAACGTCGACTGCTCGGCCACCGAGCTGGTCCAATTCGCCCGACTGGGCGCCGTGTACGCGGAAGACATTCTGGGACGCCCCCATCCCGCGGTCGCGCTGCTCAGCATCGGCGAGGAGCCGGAGAAGGGAAACGCGGCGGTCAAGGAAGCGCACCGTCTGCTGCGAGACACCGAGCTGCACTTTCTGGGCAACGTGGAGGGGCGCGATATCCTGGCGGGTGGGAGTGCACGTGGCGCGGTGGACGTGGTGGTCTGCGACGGCTTCGTGGGCAACGTGCTGCTCAAGTTTTACGAGTCCGTGGGTCCGCTCATCGCGACCCTGCTGAAGAAGGGCGGCCTCGACCCGCGTCTTCTGCAGGAGGATGCCACGCGCGGCTTCGACTACTCTGAGTTCGGCGGCGCGCCCCTGCTCGGCGTGCGTGGCGTGAGCATCATCTCGCACGGCAGCTCGTCCGCCCGCGCACTCAAGAACGCGCTCCGCGTGGCGCTGCGTGCGGTCGAGACGCGCATGGACGACCACATCGGCCGGCGCCTGGCGCACCGGGCGGGGGCCGCGTGACGCGCCCCATCGCGCGCCTGGTGAGCGTGGCCCACGCCGTCCCGTCGCGGGTGGTCACAAACCACGATTTCGCCGCGATGGGACTCGAGACGTCGCACGACTGGATCGTCGAGCGCACGGGCATCGTCGAGCGGCATCTGTGCAGCGACGGCGAGAGTACGTGCTCGATGGCAGCCGCCGCATCGCGGACCGCCTTGACGCGCGCCGGCGTGGCGGCTGAGGACGTCGACGTCATCGTCCTCAGCACCGCCACGCCCGACCGGCTCCTCCCCTCCACGGCCGTGGATCTGCAGGCGGCGCTCGGAGCCACCCGGGCCAGCGCGTTCGACGTGTCGGCCGCCTGCTCGGGTTGGCTATACGGCATCACCATCGGCGAGGGGCTCATCGCGGCGGGATCGGCACGGACCGTACTGGTGGCTGGCTCCGAGAAGATGAGCGCCATCGTGGACTGGACCGATCGCGGCACGTGCGTCCTGTTCGGCGACGGGGCCGGTGCCACCGTCCTGCAACCGGCGCGCGACGGACGGGGGATCCTGTCCACCTTCATGCGCAGCGATGGCCGGTTGGCGGACCTGCTCTGGCGCCCCGACGGCGGCGCGGCCGTCCCCATGTCGGAGCGGGTGCTACAGGAACGCAGCTATCTGGTGAAGATGGCCGGCCGGGAGGTGTTCAAGGCAGCCGTACGCTCCATGAGTGAGGCGGCCGACTGTGCGCTCACGCGCGCCGGGATCGGCGCCACCGACATCGACCTGCTCATCCCCCACCAGGCCAACGTGCGCATCATCGAGGCGACCGCCAAGCACGCGGGCATTCCCGCGGACAAGGTCTACGTCAACGTCGACCGGTACGGGAACACGTCCTCGGCGTCGTTGCCGATCGCGCTCGACGAGGCCCTCCAGGCCGGACGCGTGCGTGAGGGATCCACCGTGCTGCTGGTCGCGTTTGGCGCTGGTTTCACCTGGGCATCCATGGTGGTGCGGTTCTGAGCGCCCGTCGCCGCGGAGCGCGCGTTTGTACGGGGCTGGCCCCACGCCCGTCGTGCGCGGCTGTACGCCAGCGCGCACACGTCACACCGCCTCACGTGGATTAGCGGGGAAGTCATGGACATCGTCCTGCTCTTTCCGGGACAGGGATCGCAGAAGGCCGGCATGGGGCGCGAGCTCGCCGAGGCGTTCGCCGAGGCGCGGCAGGCGTTCGAGGAGACGGACGACGTGCTGGGCATGCCACTGTCCAGGCTCTGCTTCGACGGCCCGGACGACGCGCTCACCGAGACGCAGAACGCGCAGCCGGCCCTGCTCGCACACGGTGCGGCGGTGTGGGCCGTGGTGCGCGACGCGATCCAATCGCACGTCCGGGCCGCGGCGGGACACTCGCTAGGCGAGTTCACCGCCTACCACGCGGCGCGGAGTCTCTCTCTGGCCCACGCGGCGCCGCTCGTCCGACGCCGCGGCGAGCTCATGCGGGAAAGCGGGGAGCAGCGCGCGGGGGGCATGGCGGCCATCCTCGGCCTTGCCGACGAGACCGTCGACGCGCTGTGTCGGGCCGCCGCATCGACCGGCGTGGTGGTGCCCGCCAACTACAACTCTCCCGAGCAGGTCGTGGTCTCCGGCGACAGTGCCGCCGTCGACCGCGTGATCGAGCTCGCCCGTGAGGCCGGCGCCAAGCGCGCGCTGCGGCTCAAGGTGAGTGGGGCGTTTCACTCGCCGCTCATGGCGGCCGCCGCCGCGGGGCTGGACCAGGCGCTCGCGGCGACGGCCATGTGCGATCCCGCGTTCCCGGTCGGATCGAACGTCACCGCGGCGCTGGTCGAGCACGCTGGCGACGCACGGCCCTTGCTCCTCCAGCAGCTCACGGCGCCGGTGCGCTGGTCGGCGCTGGTGCGCGCGTTGTGGAGCGCCGCGCCCGGCGCGCTGTTCGTCGAGTTGGGGCCCGGCAGCGTGCTCACGAATCTCGTCCGCCGGATCGTCCCGGGGGCGGAGGCCGTCGCCTGCGGCACCCCGGCCGATGTGGACCGTCTCGTGCAACGGATGGCCTGATGCACATCGATCTGGGTGGGCGTGTCGCCCTCGTCACCGGAAGCACACGCGGCATTGGACGCGCCATCGCGGAGACACTCGCGGCATGCGGCGCGCGCGTCGCCGTGGTGGGACGCGACCAGGCGCGCGCCGCGGCCGTTGCCACGGAGGTGGGATCCGGTGCCGCCGGATTCGCCGCCGATGTGGCGGACACCGCGAGCGTGACCGCGTTGGTGGAGCAGGTGGAACGGACGCTCTCGCCCATCGACATCCTGGTAAACAACGCCGGCATCACGCGCGACAACGTGCTCATGCGGCTGCGGGACGACGACTGGAACGCCGTGCTCGACGCCAACCTGCGCGGGGCGTTCGCCGCCATCCGCGCCACCAGTCGCGGCATGATGAAGCGCCGCTGGGGCCGCATCATCAACATCGCGAGCGTCGTGGGACTGGTGGGGAACAAGGGGCAGGTGAACTATGCGGCGAGCAAGGCCGGCCTGGTGGGGCTCACCAAGGCGGTGGCGAAGGAGCTCGCCTCGCGCAACGTGCTCGCCAACGCCGTCGCGCCGGGGTTTATCGAGACGGACATGACCGCGCAGCTCAGCCCGGAAGCGCGCGCCGCGCTCACCGGGCAGATCCCGCTGCAGCGCCTGGGCGCGCCGGCCGACGTCGCCGGTGTCGTGGCGTTCCTGGCATCGGAGCATGCGGCCTACATCACGGGGCAGGTCCTCGTGGTGGACGGCGGCATGGTGATGTAACTTTGTGGCGGCGGCAGAGCCGCTGCCGGTGGACCACCAATCACTCAGTCGAGGACCAGATCCATGGCCGAACTAGACGACAAGGTGCGGGACATCATCGCCAAGGAACTCGGCGTGGAACGCGAGAAGTTGACCGATGACGCGAGCTTCATGGAGGACCTGGGGGCGGACAGTCTCGACACGGTGGAGCTGGTGATGGAGTTCGAGAAGGAGTTCAACATCGACATCCCCGACGAAGACGCGGAGAAGCTCCGGACGGTGGGGGACGCCCTGCGCTACCTGCACGAGAAGGCTGGGCGCTGATGAAGCGGCGGGTCGTCGTCACGGGCCTCGGCTGTGTCACGCCCGTCGGAAATGATGTGGCGACGACCTGGCGTGCGTTGCTGGATGGCGTCTCCGGCGCGGCACCGATTACGCGGTTCGATGCCTCCGGCTTCCCCGTGCGGTTCGCCGCCGAGGTGAAGGCGTTCGACCCCAACGACTACATGGAGCGGAAGGAGGCGAAGCGCGCGGACACGTTCACCCAGTACGCGGTCGCCGCCGCGGTGCAGGCCATGACCGATGCAGGACTCGGCGAACACACGGGCTACGCGCCCGATCGCACCGGCGTCATCATCGGCAGCGGCATCGGCGGGCTGCAGACGTTCGAGGAACAGCATGATACGTATCGGGCACGCGGGCCGGGGAAGATCTCCCCGTTCTTCATCCCGATGTACATCGTCGACATCGCCGCGGGCATCGTGTCGATGCGCTTCTGTGCGCGCGGGCCGAACTACGCCACCGTCTCGGCGTGCGCGTCGAGCGCCCACGCGATCGGCGACGCCACGCGCGTGATCCAGTACGGCGACGCGGACGTCATGCTCGCCGGCGGCGCGGAGGCCACCGTGACCCCCATGGCGATCGGTGGTTTCGCCAACATGCGGGCGCTGTCGGAGCGCAATGACAGCCCCGCCACGGCCTCGCGTCCGTTCGACGCCACGCGTGACGGGTTCGTCATGGGCGAGGGATCCGCCGTCGTCATCCTCGAAGAGCTGGAGCACGCCCGCGCGCGCGGCGCGCGGATCTACGCCGAGATCGCGGGGTTCGGCATGACCGCAGACGCCTACCATCTCACCGCCCCCGCGCCCGACGGCGAGGGCGCGCAGCGGGCCATGCGTCTGGCCATCACCGACGCCAGACTCACGCCAGCGGACGTCCAGTATGTCAATGCCCACGGCACGTCCACGCAGGCCAACGATCTCAACGAGACGGCGGCCATCAAGAGGGTGTTCGGCGACGCGTCACGTGATCTGAACGTGAGCTCCACCAAGTCGGCCACGGGGCACATGCTCGGCGCGGCGGGCGCGGTCGAGGCCATGGTGACCGCCCTTGCGCTGCATGAGGGAAAGATTCCGCCGACGATCAACTATTCGGTGCCCGATCCGGCGTGCGATCTCAACTACACGCCCAACGCGGCCGTCGCGCGTGAGATCACGGCCGCGCTCAGCAACAGCTTCGGCTTCGGGGGACACAACGCGTCCCTTGCCCTCACACGTTTCACGGAGTGACGGATGCCGCCCGCCGTGGATTTCGAACGCGATCGGATCACCGATGAAGCGCTTGCTCCCATCGCGGAGCGCGTCCGATCCGGCGAGCGCCTGAGCGCCGCGGACGGCGCCACGCTGTTCCGTAGCCCCGACCTGATCGGCCTCGGCGCCCTGGCCGATGCGGCCAACCGCGCGCGGCATGGCGACCGCGTGTTCTTCGCCGCCAACCAGCACATCAACCCGACCAACGTCTGCATCCTGCGGAAGACGTGCGTGTTCTGCTCGTATGCGCGGCTGCCCAAGGAGGACGGTGCGTACCGCTACACGTTGGATCAGGTCTACGCCGAGGCCGCCGCCAATCCGTACGTGCGGGAATTCCACATTGTGGGCGGTTTGGATATGAAGGCCGGGCTGGCGTACTATGCCGACATGTTCCGCGGGCTCAAGGAGCGCTTTCCGCACGTCCACGTGAAGGCGCTCACGGCCGTCGAGATCGCGCACATCGCGCGCATCGAGAAGATGACCGTGGAGGACGTGCTCGTGGCGCTGCGGGATGCCGGGCTCGACACGCTTCCCGGCGGCGGCGCGGAGGTGTTCGGCGCGGGCGTGCGCGCCACCATTGCCGATCGCAAGCTGGCGGCCGAGGATTGGATTTCCGTCCACCGTACGGCGCATCAGCTGGGCATCCGGTCCAACTGTACCATGCTCTACGGTCACGTGGAGACGGTGGAGGATCGCGTGGCCCACCTGCAGATGCTGCGCGATCTGCAGGACGAAACGGATGGGTTCCTCACCTACATCCCGCTCGCCTATCACCCGGATCACAACGAGCTCGGGCGTCAGCTCGGACGCGAGGGCACCGCCACCTCCGGCATGGACGATCTACGGAACCTGGCGGTGGGACGACTCTTTCTGGACAACGTCCCGCACATGAAATCCCACTGGATCATGGTCACCCCGTTCATTTCGCAGGTCGCGCTGCACTTCGGGGTCAACGATCTGGAGGGGACCGTGGTGCGCGAAAAGATCTACCACGAGGCGGGAGCGCACACCGCGCAGGGCATGGCGCTCGAGGACGTGTTGGCGCTCATTCGCGGCGCCGGCAAGATCCCGGTCGAACGCGACGCGCTGTACCGGGTGATTCGCACCTTCGCGCCGGCGGCGAGCGCCGAGGCCGCCTGAGATGCGCGTCGGGCGCATCCCGTACATCAACTGCTATCCGGTCTACGGCGCCATCGACCGGGGAATCGTCGCGCTGGATGGGACGATCGTCGACGGCATTCCCAGCCGCCTCAATGCCATGATGGCGGCAGGGGACCTGGACGTGAGCGTGGTCTCGGCGGTCGAATACGCGCGCGCCGCGGCGCGGTATCTGCTGCTGCCGGATCTCGCCATCTCCTGCGACGGTCCCGTGCGCAGCGTGATGCTCTTCTCCAAGCGCCCCGCGCCGGAACTCACCGGACGGCGCGTGCTCCTGACCCGCAGCTCGATGACCAGCGTCGCGCTGCTCCAGCTGTTGTTCCGCCACGTGTGGCACGCCGCCCCCGAATTCGCTGCCGGGGACGCGGAGCTGCACGATGTGGCCCGCATGGCCGAGGAACCGCACGACGCCCGCCTCGTGATCGGAGACGCGGCGCTGCTGCTCGGCGCCGGCGGCTCCGCGGCCCCCGTGGCAGGATCAGCTGCTGCTGCGCGCGGCGCGCTGCGAGCGTATCCGCACGTGTACGATCTGGGCGCCGCGTGGAAGGCGTGGACGGGCCTTCCCTTCGTCTTCGCGGTATGGGTGGCGCAGCGCGCCACACCGGTGCGCGCGGCGCTCGGCATCCACGCGCGGCTCATCGAGTCGCGCGATTGGGGTATCGCCCACCGCGACGAGCTGGCCGACCAGGCCGCCGCGGCCACGGGGATCGCGCGCGAAACGTGCAGCGCGTTTCTTTCCGGATTGGATTACCGCCTGTCGTACGGCCACCTGGCGGGACTGACTGATTTCTTCCGACGGCTGGCCGCGGACGGCGACGTCCCGAACGGCTCGCTCACCTTTCTTCCCGCTGCCTGAATGCCCATGCGCGACCTGCTCCAGCTCTATCGCGACGCGCCGCTCCTGGAACTCGGCGCGGAGGCTGATCGCATCCGCCAGCAGAAGCATCCGCACGGCCTCGTGACGTTCATCATCGACCGCAACATCAACTACACGAACGTGTGCGTGGCCGACTGCGGATTCTGCGCCTTTTACCGCCGCCCCAAGCACGGCGAGGGGTACACGCTCTCCTACGAGCAGATCGGCGCCAAGATCGACGAAGCCAAGGCGGTGGGGGCGGTCCAGATCCTCATGCAGGGGGGCCACAACCCGTACATTCCGTTCGACTGGTACCTGGACCTTCTGCGCTACATCAAGGAGCATCATCCCATTCACATTCACGGTTTCAGTCCGAGCGAGGTGGACTTCTTCGCCAAGACCTTCCGGATGGACGCGCGTGAGGTGATTCGGGAGCTCATGAAGGCCGGGCTCGATTCGATTCCCGGCGGTGGCGGAGAGATCCTCGTCCAGCGCGTGCGCGACCTCGTGGCGCGCAAGAAGGCGGGGGCTGACCGCTGGCTCGAGATCATGGAGCTCGCGCACGGCGAAGGCATGAAGACGACGGTCACGATGATGTACGGGCTGGGCGAGACGTTGGCCGAGCGGCTGGAGCATCTGCAGCGTGTGCGCGACTTGCAGGCGCGCACGGGCGGGTTCACGGCGTTCATCTGCTGGCCGCTCCAGCCGGAGAACACGCCCACCATGTCGCAGCAACCCAAGACGGACGCCGTGGACTATCTCCGGACGGTCGCCATGGCGCGCATCGTCCTCGACAACGTTCCCAACCTGCAGGCGAGTTGGGTCACCATGGGAATGAAGGTGGGACAGGTGGCCCTCCGCTTCGGGTGCAACGATTTCGGTTCGCTCATGATAGAGGAAAACGTCGTCAGCGCCGCCAACACCACGCATCGCACCACCGCCGAAGAAATGGATCGCCTGATTCGCGATGCGGGCTTCACTCCCGCGCGTCGCCGCCAGGATTACTCGATCATCGCCGCACCGGCTGAGGTGGCGGCATGAGGGCGCGCAGCAGGCAGGACAAGGGAACCGGGGCAGCCACTGCCGCGGGCGCACATCCGGCCACGGCCCGCGGGGGCACCCGTCCGACCACCCGCACGCGCGGCGCGCGTGCGCAACCGCGCGCCGCGGCGGCTCCGGGCCCCGAGGTGCTCATCATGGTCGGCTCCGAATCCGATCGGCCGCGCATCCAGCCGGCCCTTGCCATCCTGGAGCAGGCCGGCGTGTCGCACGAGTTGGTCGTCTCCAGCGCGCATCGCGATCCGGACGGTACCACGCGGCTTGCCCGCGGCGCGAAGCAGCGCGGCGTGCGCGTCATCATCGCCGGCGCAGGGCTCTCGGCCGCCCTCCCTGGCGCGGTGGCTGCCGTTTCGCCGCTGCCGGTCATCGGCGTCCCCTTTGCCGCCGGGCCCTTGAACGGCATGGACGCGTTGTTGGCCATCGCACAACTGCCGAGCGGAGTGCCCGTGGGGACCGTGGGGATCGACAACGCCAAGAACGCCGCTCACCTCGCGCTGCGCATCCTGGGTCGCGTGACCGGATGACCCGCACGGGCATCGGGTACGACTCGCACCGGTTTGGAGGGAGCGGTCCCCTCCGGCTGGGAGGCGTCGACGTTCCCCATTCCCACGGACTCACAGGACACTCCGACGGCGACGTCGTGGCGCACGCGATCACCGACGCGATCCTCGGCGCGGCTGGAGAAGGAGACATTGGGCAGATGTTTCCGGACCACGAACCCGCCAACGCGGGCCGCGACTCGCTCGACATGCTGCGGCGCGCTGCGGTCCGGGTGTCGGCCCGCGGCTGGTCCGTGGTGAACGTCGACGTCAGTGTTGTGGCCGAGGCGCCGCGCATCGGCCCCTACCGCGATGCCATGCGGGCCGCGCTCGCACAGGCCCTGGAGCTCTCCCCCGCCGCGGTGAGTGTGAAAGGCAAGACCAACGAGGGGATGGGATGGGTTGGGCGCGGCGAAGGCATCGCATGCATCGCGATCGCCACGCTCGGTGCGCGCCGCTAAGGGACAGGCATGCACGATGCACTGCAGTGGCTCGGCCAGCTTCCTCCGGTCGCTCTCTACGCGGCGCTCGCGCTGGCCGCCGCCGTGGAGAATGTCTTCCCTCCGTTTCCGGCGGACACCGTCGTGGCGTTCGGTAGCTTTCTCGCTGCGCAGGGGAGCGCCACCGTCTACGCTACCTTTGCCGCCACATGGATGGGAAACGTGAGCGGCGCCATGACGGTCTACGGGCTGGGGCGCCGTTTCGGTACCCGGCGCCTGCGCTCGTTTGTTCTGCGGCGCGCTGGCGACGATGCCGAACAGCGGCTGCGCGCCCTGTACGACCGGTACGGACTGCTCGCCCTCTTCTTCAGCCGCTTCATCCCCGCCGTGCGCGCCGTCGTACCACCCTTTGCGGGAGCTCTCAAGCTCTCGGCGTGGTCCGTCGGGCTCGTCATCGCAGGTGCCAGCGCCCTATGGTACGGATTCATCACGTGGCTTGCCTACCGCGTGGGCCGCAATTGGCAGGCGCTACTCGACACGCTCAAGTCCGCCTCCATCACGACCGCCATCGTGGCGGCTGCGGTGATCGTCATCGCCGCGCTCGTGATCTGGATTGTCCACCGGCGGTCATCCTCGTGACCGCGCCCCTGCACGCGAGCGACGAGGCCCTCTCGCGAGCGTTCGGCCTGGAACGCTACGAGGATCACCTTCACGTGGAACGGGGGGCCGCGCACGCCACGCTGGAGGCGTACCGGCGCGATCTGGCGCGGTTCGCCACCTTCGCCCGCGCACGTGGCGTCACCACGCCGGTACAGGCCACGCCCGCGTTGGTGCGCGAGTTTGTCTACCACCTCAAGGACCTCGGCCTCGCCCCCACCTCCATCCGGCGCAACGTGTCCGCGGTGCGAGGCTACTTCCGGTTCCTGGTGGGGGAGGGCGACATGGTGAGCGACCCCAGCGAGCGTGTCGACACGCCCAAACGCTGGCTCACGCTGCCCGGCGTGCTCACGGTGGCCGAGGTGGAACGCCTGCTGGAGGCGCCGTCGTTGGACGAGCGGTTGGCGTTTCGCGATCGGGCGCTGTTGGAGCTGGCCTACGGAGCGGGGCTGCGCGTCTCCGAATGGATTGCGCTCGGCGTGCGCGATCTCGTGCTGGACGAGATGCTCGTGCGCGTTTTCGGCAAAGGCAGCAAGGAGCGGCTCGTGCCGATCGGACGCCGCGCCGTCGCGGCCGCATCGGTGTACCTGCGCGAGCTGCGCCCCCGCCTGGAGCGTGGGGAGGGACGCGGGATCTTGTTTCTGAACGCGCACGGACGCCCATTGACACGCATGGGCGCATGGAAGATTCTGCGAAAGTACGTTGCCGCCGCGGGGATTACCACGCGCGTCACCCCGCACACGCTCCGCCACTCGTTCGCGACGCATCTGCTCGAGGGTGGCGCGGATCTCCGGGCGGTACAGGAAATGCTTGGGCACGCCGACGTCGCCACGACCCAGATCTATACCCACGTGGATCGGGAGTATCTGCGGTCGGTGCACCGGCAGTATCATCCGCGGTCCTGAGCCGCATGGGGAACGACGCAGCAACCGGCACGGCAGAGACACGACGGCGCACGGTGGATGAAACCATGATCCTGGTGATCGACAATTACGACTCGTTCACGTACAACCTGGTGCAGCTTCTTGGCGAGCTGGGGGCAGAGCCGCTTGTCCGTCGCAACGATGCCATCTCGGTCGACGACATCGGCACCCTCGCGCCCGGCGCCATCGTCATCTCACCGGGGCCGTGCACACCGGCGGAAGCCGGCATCTCGGTGGACGTGATCCGGACGTGGGGAGGCCGCATCCCCATCCTGGGGGTGTGTCTGGGCCACCAGGCGATCGGCGCCGCCTACGGCGGCACGGTTGTCCGCGCGCGGCGCGTCATGCACGGCAAGACGTCGCCCATCGTGCACGACGGCACCGAGCTGTTCGACGCGCTGCCGTCGCCGCTGGAGGTCATGCGCTACCATTCGCTCGTGGTCGACCGGCAGTCGCTCCCGGCGACTCTGCGCGTCACCGCGACGGCCGGAGATGATCCGGCCGAGATCCACGCGATGCGTCATGTAGAGCACCCCGTATGGGGAGTCCAGTTTCACCCCGAGTCCATCGTCACGCAGCAAGGGCAGCGCTTGCTGCAGAACTTCGTCCGGCTGGCCGCATGCTGACTGTCCGTCTTTTCTCCACCGCGCTCGCCCTGCTTCTCCCACCCGTCACGCCCGGCGCCGCCGTCGCGCAGGGCAGGGGAGCGCCCGACGCACACCCGGTGCACGTGGCAGCCAACGTGGCGGGCCAGCCGGGAGACATTCTGCGCGCGGCCGTCGATGCGCCGCACGTCACCGTGCGGGTGCGACAGGACACCGCGCCGGTCCACCTTCCGCGCGACACCACGTTCAACGAGAGCGTGATCGTGCTCGGCGGTAGTGCCACGGTGGCGAGTCGCGTCAACGGCGACGTGATCGTGGTGGGCGGCGACCTGTTTCTGCATCCGGGCGCGGTGATCGCCGGACGCACCGTGGCGCTCGGCGGGAGCGTGATCAACTCGTCGCTTGCCCGCGTCCGCGGCGGGCTGTGGGACTACCGCTTCACGCGTTTAGTCGTGCGCGATTCGGCGGATGCGTACGTGGTGGCCGCCGGCCCCATGCCGCCGGACGTGCCCACGCCGTTGCCATTCTCCCGCGCGTTCCTCTTTCGCGTGCCAAGCTATTCGCGGGTGGACGGCGTGGTGTTGCCGTGGGGGCCGGAACTCCGGTGGTTCAAGGAGCGGCTGCTCGTCACCCCCACGCTCACCTATCGCTCCGATCTCGGCGCCTTCGATCCGACCGTCAGCATGACGGTCGCGCTCAAGGACAATCTGTCGCTGGAAGCGTGGGGCGGACGCGCGACGTTTACCAACGACGACTGGATCTGGCCCACGTTCTTCAATTCGCTGTCGGCGGTCGCGCGCGGCCGCGACTACCGGAACTACTATCGCGGCATCCGCTACGAGGCGTACCTGAGGCGCACGTTCCAGACGGTGAACGTCTCCGGCTGGCTCTCGGCAGGCGCACTGACCGAGAGCGGCGAGTCGGTGGACGCCGGCGGACCGTGGAGTCTCGCAGGCGACGAGAGCTCGAGCGGCATGTTGCGCCCCAATCCGCCGATCATCGACGGACGCATCACCTCGGCGGTGGGCGAGGTGCACGTCACTCCGTTTTTCGCATCGACCACCATGGAGGCCGATCTCAAACTCGAGACCTCCCTCGACGCGCCCGGCAACCGGCAGTTCACCCAGGGCACGGTGCACGCCACGATGCGCATACCCACGTTTGCGGAGCAGAACCTCGACTTGCTGGCGCACATGGTCCTGACGGCGGGAGATACGGCGCCTCCGCAGCGGTTCGCGTACATGGGGGGACTGGGGACGCTGCCCACGTTTCCGATCCTGTCACTCGGGGGCGACCAGCTGCTGTACCTGAGCGCGACCTATTCCACCGAAATCCCGCGGATCCAGTTCCCCATCGTGGGCAACCCCGTCGCCGGAGTTCGCTACATGGTCGGGTCGGCAGGGGTCGGGTCGCTCCCGTCACTGGAACAGAATCTCGGCCTCATGGTAAAGCTGGCATTCGTGGAGGTGGACTTCACCGTGAACCCCGGAACGGGAAAGCACAACCTGTTGGCGGCGATCTCGTTCCGGTAGAGCGCCGTCCGGGCCGCTTACCCGCCCATCTGCGCTTCGCGCCTTTGCGCCCGCACCGTCTGTTGCCTATATTGCATGGCGTGAATCTTGCATGGCGCGCCGCCCCTCCGGCAGCATGACGGTCCTCGCGGTCATCCCCGCGCGACTCGCGGCGCAGCGACTCCCCAACAAACCGCTGCGCCTGTTGGCGGGTCTCCCCCTGGTCATACGCGTGTGGGAACGCGTGTGCGCCCTCGGCGTCGCCCAACGCGTCGTCGTGGCCACCGACCATGCGGACGTACAGCGCGTCTGCGAGGAGCACGGAGCAGAGGTCGTCTGCACCGCCTCGCACCACCCGTCGGGGACCGACCGCGTGGCCGAGGTGGCCGCACACGCCGAATTCCGCGGCCACGACGTGGTACTGAACGTTCAGGGGGACGAGCCGTTCATCAGCCGCGAGGCCGCGTGCGGCGCCGTGGCGATCGTCTCCAACGGCCGGTTCGCTATCGGGACGGCGGCCGCGCCCGCCGATGCGGTGGCGCTCGAGGCCCCGCACGTCGTGAAGGTCGTGTGTGCAGACGATGGCCGGGCGCTGTATTTTTCTCGGGCCGCCCTGCCGTATCTCCGCGACGGCGCCGAGCGCACCCTGCGCGACGCCACCGCGCGGCAGCATGTGGGCGTGTACGCGTACACGCGCGAGGCGCTCGCGCAGTGGGTGGCGCTGCCTCCGCACCCGTTGGAGCGCATCGAGCGGCTGGAGCAGTTGCGTCCACTCGCCGCCGGCATGCCGATCGGGGTCGCCATGGTGCCACACGCGCCCGCGCACGGGATCGACACGGAAGAGGACCTCGCAGTGGCCAACGCTCGTTGGACAGCCTTCAGCACCGGACGGTCATGATGAAGCCGAGCCCGAACAAGCAGCCCACGAAGTTCATCTTCGTCACCGGCGGCGTGGTCTCGTCACTGGGGAAGGGGATCGCGGCCGCGTCGCTCGGCCGACTCCTGGTCGAACGCGGACTGCGCGTCACCATCCTGAAGTTCGACCCGTACATCAACGTCGATCCCGGCACCATGTCGCCGTTCCAGCACGGTGAGGTGTTCGTCACCGACGACGGGGCGGAGACGGACCTCGACCTCGGTCATTACGAGCGGTTCATCGATCGCGCGTTGTCCCAGACCAACAACGTCACGACGGGTCGCGTCTACCTCAACGTCATCACCAAGGAGCGTCGCGGCGAGTACCTGGGCTCCACGGTGCAGGTGATCCCGCACATCACCGACGAGATCAAGGCCGCGATCAAACGCGTCGCGCCCGAGAACGACATCGTCATCGTCGAGATCGGCGGCACCGTCGGTGACATCGAGTCGCTGCCGTTCCTCGAGGCCATCCGGCAGTTTCGCCACGAAGTAGGACGTGAGAACGCGCTGTTCATCCACCTTACGCTCGTGCCGTACATCGCGGCCGCCGGCGAGGTGAAGACCAAGCCCACCCAGCACTCGGTGCGCGAGCTGATGGAGATCGGAATCCAACCGGACGTACTCATCTGCCGCACCGAGCTGCCGCTCTCCGAGGATGTGAAACGCAAGATCGCACTCTTCTGCAACGTGGATTTCGGCTCGGTGATCGAGAGTCGCGATGTACCCACCATTTACGAGATCCCGCTCGCGTTCCACGCCCAGGGGCTCGACGGACGCGTGGCCCAGCGGCTGGGACTCACGGTGGGCGAGCCCGATCTGACGGAGTGGAAGCGCCTGGTCGAGCGCATCACGGCGCCCCGCGGACGCGTGCGCATTGCGGTGGTGGGGAAGTACACGGAGCTGGTAGACAGCTACAAGAGCGTGCATGAAGCGCTCATCCATGGCGGGATTGCCAACGACACCGGTGTCGACATCCAGTGGCTGTCGAGCGATCTGTTCATCTCCGCCACCCGCACCGCGGAGCTGCTCCAGGACGTCCACGGCCTCCTCGTCCCAGGTGGTTTCGGTGTGCGCGGCGTGGAGGGCATGCTGGAGGCGATCCGCTACGCGCGCGAGGAGCGGCTGCCGTTCTTCGGCATCTGTCTCGGCATGCAGACGGCGGCCATCGAGTTCGCGCGCGACTGTTGCGGGCTCGACGACAGCCACTCCAGCGAGTTCTCGCCCGAGTGCACCAATGCCGTCATCTCGCTCATGGAATCGCAGCAGCACGTCACCGACATGGGCGGCACCATGCGCCTGGGCGCCTACCCCTGCCGGCTGCGCCCCGGATCCAAGGTGGCGGAGATGTACGGCGTCCCGGAGATCAGCGAGCGCCACCGGCACCGCTACGAATTCGCCAACGCCTATCGCGATCTGTTCACGGCGCACGGCATGCGCTTCAGCGGTCTATCGCCCGACGGATCGTTGGTCGAGATCATCGAGCTGAGCGACCATCCATGGTTCATTGGCTGCCAGTTCCATCCCGAGCTCAGATCACGCCCCACGCGGCCGCACCCACTCTTCGCCGGCTTCATCGCGGCCGCCGCCCACGTAGCGCACGCGCGCGGTCTCGCCGTGGCACCGGCCGGCGCCGCGGCGCCGTCGCCGGCACACGCCGGAGACTGATGGCCGCGCCCGCCACGCCCACACGCGCCGTCTTCCCGCTGCGCGCGCTGTTCGTCATTGCCGGCCCCTGCGTGGTAGAGGACGACGCGCTCAATCTGCGCGTGGCCGAGGCGCTGGCCCGGCTCGAGGAGCACATCCCTGGGGGCGTGATCTTCAAGGCGAGCTTCGACAAGGCGAACCGATCGTCGGCCAGTGCGCACCGGGGGCCCGGCCTGGACGAGGGGCTCGCCGCTCTCGAGCGCGTACGCACCTCCACCGGACTGCGCGTGCTCACCAATGTTCACCACCCGGAGCAGTGTGCCACGGCGGCCGAGGTCGCCGATGTTCTGCAGATTCCCGCGTTCCTCTGCCGGCAGACCGACCTCCTGCTCGCCGCCGGCGCCACCGGCAAGCCGGTGAACGTCAAGAAGGGACAGTGGATGGCCCCCGAGGCAATGCAGGGCGCGGTGGCCAAGGTGCGGCGCGGCCGCCAAGACCGTGGCGCCGCGGCAGACCACACGGGCGCCGAGCTCGCGGTGACCGAACGCGGCACGTTCTTCGGATACGGCGACCTGGTGGTCGACATGCGCTCGATCCCCCGTATACGCGTGGCATGTGACGCGCCGGTGGTGTTCGACGCCACCCATTCCGTGCAGCGTCCGGGGCACGGCCCCGGTGGTTCCAGTGGTGGCGCCCGCGAGTTCGTTGCGCCGCTCCTCCTGGCCGGCGTGGCGGCCGGTGCAAATGGCGTCTTCTTGGAGACGCACCCGGACCCCGACCGCGCGCCGAGCGACGGCCCCAACATGCTCCCGCTCGGCGATCTCGGGCCGTTGCTGCGACGGATGGTGCACGTGTGGCAGGCAGCGCAGTCGTGATCGACCAGACGCTCGCGCGTCGCATTCGGCTCGTCGGCCTCAATGTGGACGGCGTGCTCACCGACGGTGGCATCTACCTCGGTGACGTGTCCGGCGCGCCGCTGGAGCTCAAGCGGTACGACATCCAGGACGGATTCGGCGTCTCCGCCATGCGCGCCGTCGGCATCAAAGTCGTGATCGTCACCGGACGCGTTTCCGAGAGCGTGCGCATGCGGGGCACCGAGCTGCAGGTGGATCACGTGGTACAGGACGGCCTCGCGCGCAAGCTCCAGGCGCTCCGCGATATCCTCGACCGGGAGCAGATCGACACGGCCAATGTCGCATTCCTGGGGGACGACTTCCCGGACCTGGCGGTGCTGCGCGCGGTGGGGCTCCCCGTCGCGGTCGGCAACGCCGCCCCCGAGATCCGGTCGGCGTGCGCCGTTCATCTCACCCGCCGCGGCGGGCACGGGGCCGTGCGGGAGTTCGCCGAACTCCTCCTGCGCGCGCGCGGAGAGTGGGAACAGGCCACCGAGCGCTACGTGCGCGAGCGTTCCACGATCCCGCTGGGCGCGACGCCATGAACCTCCAGCAGTTGCCGAGCCCCACACACGACGCGGTGGTGGAACGTGGTCGGTCCGTGCTCCGGATGGAACGCGACGCGCTGGAGCAGACGGCGCAACGCCTGGATGGCGGCTTTGCGCGCGCCATCGATCTTCTGACCGGATGCCACGGTCGCGTGATCGTGGCCGGCGTAGGCAAGTCAGGGCTCGTGGGACGCAAGATCGCTGCGACGTTCACGTCGACCGGCACACCGGCCACCTTTCTCCATCCGGTGGAAAGCGTGCACGGCGATCTCGGGCTGGTGGGGCCGGCGGACGTCGCGTTGCTCATCTCCAAGAGCGGAGAGACCGCCGAGCTTTTTCCGCTCCTCGAGGAGCTGAGGCGACTGGGCGTTCCCGTCCTGGCTCTCACGGGTCATCGGCAGTCCACGCTCGCGCGTCACAGCGATGTCGTGCTCGACGGATGGGTGCAGGAGGAGGCGTGTCCGCACGACCTGGCCCCCACCACCAGCACCACCGTCGCGCTCGCGCTCGGCGACGCCCTGGCCGTCGCGCTGCTGGAGCGAAAGGGGTTCGCCCGGGAGGACTTCGCGCGCCTGCATCCGGGTGGAGCGCTTGGCCGCCGGTTGCTCACGCACGTGCGCGACGTGATGGTCTCCGACCTGCTGCCCGCACTACCACCCTCCGCCACGATGCGCGAAGCGGTCGTCCAACTGGCGGAGCGCCGCGGCACAGCCGCCATCGTGGACAGGGACATGCACGTGTTGGGCGTCGTAACGGCCGGAGACCTCACCCGACTGATGGAGCGCGAGGCGGACTTCCTTTCGGTGCCCGTCTCCGAGGCCATGAATGCCCACCCGAAACTCTGTCACGACGGGGAACTGGCGAGCGCCGTGGTGTACCGAATGGAGACGTTCGGGATCATGGCCATGCCCGTCCTCAACGACACCGACACGATGATCGGGATGGTGCACCTGCACGACCTCATGCGGGCAGGTGTCGTATGATCCGCTCCGTGCCCTTCCGGCGCGCACGGAGGCGCCCCCCGCGCGCTGTCCTGGCGGCCGCCATGGCCGTGACCGCTCTCGCGTGCGGCGCGAGTGGAACGCAGCCGCCTGTCGCCACGCGCTCCATGGCGGATTCCGCCGACCAGGTCGCGACGACGGTCCAGTTGAACATCGCCGACCACGGCCTGCGCCGCGCGACGCTCGCGGCGGACAGCGCCTTCTGGTTCGACGACAACACGCGCGTCGTCATGCGCACCATCCGCATCACGTTTTTCACCGAGATGGGGCAGCAGAGCTCCGTGCTCACCGCGCGGGACGGGACTTCCAACGCGCGCACCAACGTGATGGAGGCATTCGGCAACGTCCGCGTCGTGGGAGAGGGCGGCAAGGTCCTCACCACGGAGCACATACGCTATGACCAGGGGGCGGACAGAATCTCCAGTGATAGCGCGTTCGTCTTCGACCAGCCTGGGCGCCGGTTGACCGGCATTGGTTTCGTCTCCGATCCGGCGCTCAACAACATCCGCGTGCTGAAGAACCCCGGCGGCGGGGGAACCTTCACGCTGCCAGGGCAGTGATGCGAGCCGGCACCCCGTGGAGCACGTGGGCGGCGGCGGCATCGACGCGCGCGATCAGCGGCCTCACGCACGGCGCCACGCGCGCCATCACGGACGCCCGCGCCGCGGTACGAAACGGAGCCAGCCGCGCCGGCGCGCGCGCCGCCGGCGTGGCACTCCAACCGTGGTTGCGCCTCGCCGTCACATGCGCCGGCGCCGCGGCACTGCTCCTTCCCCTGGCTCCCCCGCTGGCCGCACAGCAACTGGCCGCCGCGCCGACCGGTGTCTGCAAGCTCGAATTGGAGTCGCAGCCCACGAGCCGCATGACCTCGATCAAGACGCCAACCGGGCAGTACAACTCGTTTCTCGGTGGGGGGTGGACGGCGCGCTGTCCGGCACAGGACATCGTGCTCATGGCGGACAGTCTGGAGTACTTCGGCGACACCGGCTTGGTGCACCTCATTGGCCACGTGCACTACACGGAACCGCGCCTGCGTCTCACGTCGAATCTCCTCACCTACTGGATGCCGGAGGAGCGACTGCGTGCCGAGGGCGCGGTGGACGCCGCGTTTCCCAGTGGCAGCACGCTGCGCGGTCCCGTGGTGGACTACTATCGAGCCGTGCCGGGCAAGCGTCCGGTGGCCCGCATGGTGGCGCCCCAGCGTCCCACGATCGAGCTGCCGGCCAATGACAGCACCGGCAAAGCGGCGCCGCCCACGGTCGTTGTCGCCAATATCGTCGTCTCCGAGGCCGACAGTCTGGTCTACGCTTCGGGAAAGGTCGACATCACGCGCCCGGACCTCGTCACGCACAGTGACTCGGCATTCCTGGACAGCGGCACCGACTTCGCCCGACTGCTGGGCCACCCCGTCATTGAGGGGACCGGCGAACGGCCGTTCACCCTCACCGCCGTAGGGGTCGATCTCGAGTCTCGGAACCGGGTGTTGGAGCGCGTGCTCGCGAGCGGCACCGGACGCGTGGTGAGCGAGGATCTCACGATGACGGGCGACACGCTCTCCTTCCGGTTTGCCGACGGCAAGATGGAGCGCGCCTTCGTCTGGGGGCCCGGCGGCGCGCACGCGTTCTCGCCAGCGTACGACCTGGTGGCGGACTCGATGGACGTCGTTATGCCGGGGCAACGGCTACGTGAGCTCCGCGCCGTCACGCGCGCGTTCGCGCAGAGTGACCCTGACAGCGCGACGGTGCATACGACGGAGAAGGATTGGCTGCGGGGCGACACCATCGTTGCCACCTTCGACACACTCCCGGCCAAGGCTCGTCGCGCTACGGACAGCGCCACCGCCTCGGGAAACGCAGGTGCGACTGCGGACTCCACGAGTTCGCGCCCGGTACTGACCGGGTTGGTGGCCACGGGCGAAGCGCGGTCGTATTATCACTTTCCCCCGAACAATCCGTCAGCCACGCAGCCGGCCATCAACTATGTGCTGGGGAAGGTGATCACCGTCTCGTTCGCGCAGCAACAAGTCGAGCGCGTGGATGTAATCGAGCAGTCAGGGGGTCTGTATCTCGATCCCGCGTCGCCGCAGGTGCCCGCATCCGACTCCGCCGGCATGCGCGGAGCGCCGACGCCGCCAGCGGGCGGCTCCCCCACATCCGGGGCACCCGCAGCACGACCACCGGCCGCGGAGAAATCCAGGGCCAAACCGCTAGCCGGCAAGTCGCCAGGCGGCAACCCGTCAACCGGCAACCCGTCAACCGGAAGCCCGTCAACCGGGAAACCGCCAGCCGGCAATCTGTCAGCCGGCACGCCTCCAGCAGCCTCCCGTCGGCTACGAGGGCGCTCGTGATCCGGCCGCCCCTCTCCCTCGACAGGAATCCCCGCCTCGAGCAACTGATCGAGGACCTGGCGCGCGGCGACCGATCATGCGCGCTGGCGCTGCACGCGCTCATCAGCGCGGCACGCGACGACGGGCGTGCGACGTTCAATGATGTGGCCATGCGCTACCGCAACGACCACCTCGAGATGATGCGCCTCGAGGGACGCGACGCCGAGCGCGAGGCGGGGCTGCTTGGCATCGACGCCGTACGCGGGCACCTGGCGGACACCGTCCTCCCCCGGCTGGTCAGCCAGGGTGTGATCGTCCTCCCGCCGCAGGGGCTCACCACCCCGGAGGCCGAGGTCCGGTTCTCCGACCGGTACTGGAGCGAAATCCGCCCGTACCGGATGCAGATGGAAAGCACCGAGGTCACCGAGGTGTTGCGCCACACGGCCGAGCACGGCGCGGTGAGCTCTGCGCTCCAGGCGGCTGCGGCGGGGGCGGGCAGCCTGCTCGAGGTGCGTGATCTCGTGAAGGTCTACCGCCGACGCCGCGTCGTGAGCGACGTGGCCCTGCGATTGCAACAGGGGGAGATCGTGGGGCTACTCGGGCCCAATGGCGCCGGCAAGACCACCACGTTCTATATGATCGTCGGGCTCATCCAGCCGCAGGAGGGACGAATTCTGCTCGATGGCGACGACATTACCGAGGTCCCCATGTATCGCCGTGCCCGGCAGGGGATCGGGTATCTCTCGCAGGAGCCGTCCATCTTTCGCAAGTTGACCGTCGAGGAGAACATCCTGGCCATTCTGGAAACGCTGCCGCTCAGCACGGCCGAGCGCCGTGGACGGCTGGAGGAGCTGCTGGACGAACTCAGCATCAAGCACCTGCGACACAGCAAGGCCTACTCGCTCTCCGGTGGGGAGCGGCGCCGGCTCGAGATCACCCGCGCCCTCGTGACCGAGCCGAAGTTCATGATGCTCGACGAGCCGTTCGCCGGCGTGGACCCCATTGCCGTCCACGACATCCAGTCGATCGTCGCCGGACTCCGCCACCGCGGTATCGGCGTCCTGATTAGTGACCACAACGTGGAGCAGACACTCGACATTGTGGACCGCGCCTACATAATGTTCGACGGGCAGGTGAAGGTCTCGGGGACGGTCCGGGACCTGGTCTTTGATGACACGGTGGCCGAGATCTATTTGGGACCCACGTTGTCGGCGCGCCTCCGTGCGCGCTTTGCCGGTTCGCGACCGGGGGACGGGCAGGCATGAAAGCAGGAATGCAGCAGTCCACCCAACTGAGACAGGAGCTCAAGATCAACCCTCGCCTGTACCAGGCGATGGACCTCCTGTACATGCCCCTTCTCGACCTGCAGCAGCATCTGAAGCAGGAATTGTTGAACAACCCGTTCCTCGAGATGGCGGAGCTGGAGGAGGACGACGAGGACGAGGCAGCGGACGAGACGACCGAGGAAAAGAAGGACGAGGCCAACGACGAGATCGATTGGGAGGAAATTCTCCTCAACGGATTCGATGCTGGAGGCCGCCCGGAGGAACACGAGCAAAAGGAGTACTTCGAGCCGGTGACCGTGGCCGAGCGCGACCTCAGCGATCACCTGCGCGACCAGGTGACGCTCCTCGATCTGAATCCGCGCCAGATCGTGCTGGCCGACGAGTTCATCGGCAACATCGGCGAGGACGGCTACCTCAGCTGTCCGCTCGATGAGATTCTTCGCTCGGTAAACGAGCTCGTGGACAAGACAGCCGAGGCAGCCGGTCGCGAAGACGAGGAGCTCCCGTTCTATACCATGCAAGAGGCCGAGGAGATGCTCGGCATCATCCAGGCGCTGGACCCGCCGGGCGTGGGTGCACGCGACCTGCGCGAGTGCCTCCTGGTCCAGCTCCGCGAAGCCGGCCTGGAGCAGTCCGTGCCCTATCGCCTGGTGCACGACTGCTTCGACGAACTGATCAACCATCGGTGGAGCGAGATCTCCAAGCGCTTTGGCATCAGCCCGGTCGACGTGCAGCGCTCGGCGGACGAGATCGCCAAGCTCGACCCCAAACCGGGGCTGATCTACAGCAACGCCAGCGACAACTACATCGTCCCCGACCTGGTGGTGGAGAAGATCGACGGCAAGTACCACGTCTTCTTGAATGACGCCAACCTCCCGCGCCTCAAGCTGAGCCGTGCGTACCAGGAGATCGCGCGCGACAAGAAGAAGTTCGAGGGCGAGAACAAGGAGTTCATCTCCAACAAGCTCAACTCGGCCAACTGGATGATCCAGGCCATCGAGCAGCGCCGGCAGACCATGCTCAAGGTGATGAATTTCATCGTGGACCGGCAGCGGGAGTTCTTCGAGAAAGGGGTGCAGTTCCTCAAACCGCTCACGTTGCGCGAGGTGGCCGAGGTGATCAACATGCACGAGTCCACGGTCAGTCGCGTCACGAACGAGAAGTTCGTGCAAACGCCGCGCGGCGTCCTCCCGCTCAAGTTCTTCTTCTCGTCCGGACTCTCCACGACGGGGGGTGAGGACGTGTCGGCGCGTGGTATCAAGGCACAGATCCAGAAGCTCGTGGACGAGGAAGATCCGCGGCATCCGCTCACCGACCAGGCGATCGTGAACATTCTCAAGGAGAGCGGCGTGCAGATTGCCCGTCGCACGGTGGCCAAGTATCGGGACCAGCTCGGCGTGCTCTCGGCCCGGATGCGCAAGCGCGTATGAGCACGGGGCGAGATGGCACACGCCGCACAGCGGTCACGGCGCGCGCCGCGGAGCCTATGCCCCGGTGAGCACCACGGCGCGTGATACGGCGGCGGCCACCCTGCGCCCCGCGCAGACGACCGCTGAGGCGGTGGACGTGAGCGTGCTCGTCCCCGCCAAGGATGAAGCGGAGAATCTGCCGCTGTTCATGGAGCTCGCCGCCGACGCGTTCGCGGGGTCGGCCATCCGCTACGAGGTGGTCGTGGTCGACGACGGGTCGGAGGACGAGACGTGGCGCGTGCTCACGGAGCTCGCCACGCGCTATGCCTTCCTTCGCCTCGCGCGGCACCGGCGGCGGCGCGGCATCGCGGACGCGCTCCGCACCGGATACCTGCACAGCCGCGGCCGCGTGCTCGTGTTCTATCCCGCCGACCTGCAGTACAAGCCAGAAGACATTCCACGGCTCGTCGCGCCCATTCTGGCGAACGACGCTGACATGGTGACAGGACAGAAGCAGGGCAGGTACGAGAAGGCCTTCGTGTCGCGCGTGTACAACCGACTCAGCCAGGCGCTGTTTCGCGTACCCGTGCGGGATCTCAACTCGGTGAAGGCCTACCGAAGAGAGATCATGGATGTCCTTCCGATGCGGCCCGATTGGCATCGCTATCTCATCGTCATCGCCGCGTCGCACGGCTTTAGCGTGCGCGAGATTCCCGTCCCGCTGTACCCGCGACACGCGGGTCGATCGAAGTTCGGCATCGGTCGCATCCCGGTCGGCGTGCTCGACATGTTCTCCGTCTGGTTCGAGCTGCGGTTCGCACAGAAGCCGCTGCTGCTGTTCGGGATGATGGGCGCGGCGCTGTTCGCGATCGGATTCCTGGCGGGGCTCATCGCGCTGGTGGTGCTGGCCGCCACCGGGGTAGGGCACCGCTGGGTGTGGACGCTCATCCAGACGTGCGTCGTGCTCGGCGGACTGCTCTTCATCGGCGGACTGCTAGGAGAAATGATCGCCGTCCAGCGATCGGAGCTCCGCGAGGTGCGGCGCCGGCTGGATGAGTTGGGACCCGATCCGCAGCATCCCGCGCAACGCTGACGCGCATGCGCGTGCTCTTTCTCGCTCACTCGTTCCCGCGGTTTAGTGGGGACGCGGCGGGCTCGTTTCTCCTGCGCCTCGCCGTGGCACTGGAAGGGGAGGGGGTGCAGGTCACCGCGATCGCGCCCGGAGCACCGGGGCTCGCGCCGCACGAGACACTCGACGGGATTGCCGTCCATCGCTTCCGCTACGCCCCCCGACGATGGGAGCGGCTGGCGTACACCGGCACGATGGCGGCCGACGTGCGTGCATCGTGGGCGGCCAAGCTCGCGCTCGGCGGGTTCCTCACGTCGTCCCTCTGGTGCACGCTGCGGCAAGCGCGCGTGGTCGCCCCACACGTGCTGCACGCGCACTGGTGGTTTCCGGGAGGCGTGGTGGGGCGGTGGGCGTCAGTGTTCACGCAGACGCCCCTCGTCACGACGGTGCACGGCACGGACGTGCGGTTGGCGCGAACGAGTGCCGCGGCACGCGCGTTCCTGCAACCCGTCGTTCGGCGATCAGCCGCCGTGACCGCGGTCTCTCGCTGGCTGGCCGATCAGCTGCATCAGGTCGCACCCGGCGTCACGCCTGCTGTCTCGCCCATGCCCGTCGACACGGAATCGTTCACGCCAGGCCGTGTGCCGGAGGCCCCACGATCACGCCTCCTCTATGTCGGTCGTCTCACGCGCCAGAAGGGCGTGGCGACGCTGGTGCGGGCGCTCGCGGGGCTGCGTCGCCCCGTGGAGCTCGACATCGTGGGTGCGGGGCCGGAGGACGACATGCTGCGCGCGCTCGCGCGGGAGTTGAGCGTCTCGTCGCGGATTCATTGGCATCCGCCCATGCCACAGCCGCAGCTGGTCGATTGGTACCGTCGTGCCGCGGCCGTCGTCATCCCCAGTGTGGACGAGGGCCTCGGCCTCGTAGCGGCGGAGGCGCTACTCTGCCAGTCTCCTGTCATCGCATCGCGCTCCGGCGGGTTGACGGACATCGTACGCGACGGCGATACAGGAATCCTGGTGCCGCCGGCCGACGCCGCAGCATTGGCCACCGCCATCGACGCGCTCTTGGACCGTGCGGACCGCGGCGCGTCCCTGGCGCGGAACGGACGAAAGTTTGTTCTCGCGACATTCTCACCGGACGCCGCCGCTGCCCGCTACGCCGCCCTCTATCGCGACGTCAGTGCGTCTCACCCCGCGTAGGGCGTTCCAGCTTGCGCAGGTGGCGTTCGCGGCCGCCGCACTCTGGTTTGCGAGCCGCATCCTCGTGCAGCAGTGGAGCGCGGTGCAGGACGCCGCCCGCCACGCGCATCTGCGATGGGGCTGGATTGCGGCGTCCTGCGCCATCGTCCTGCTCACGTACATACTGCTCATCCAGGCGTGGCGCACGGTCGTGGGAGGATGGAGTGTCCGCCTGCCGTTCGGAGCCGCCGCGCGGATCTGGTTCATCTCCAGCCTGGGCCGGTACGTTCCCGGAAAGGTGTGGCAGCTTGGCTCCATGGCGGTCATGGCGCAACGCGAAGGCGCCTCGCCCGTAGCGGCCGCCGGTTCAGCGGTGCTCGTCACCATCATCAACACGGTGGCCGGATTCGTGATCCTGGCGACCACGGGCGCGCACGTGCTCGACGTGCCGCCGATCGCCGCCATCGTGATTGCGGTCGCGGGAGTGGCCGCGCTCCTCGCTCCGCGCGTCGTTCCGGCATTGGCCACTGCGGTCGCCGCGCGCACGGGACGCGAGATCAAAGTCGAGCGCCTTCCTTCACGTGCCGTCGCGGCCGCGGCTGTCATCTCCTTGTTGGCGTGGACGATGTACGGCCTCGCCTTCCACTGGTTTTCACGTGGCGTGATCGGCGTCACCGCTGGCGGAATTCCGGCTTCCGTGGCAATTTTTACCGGCTCCTATCTCGCTGGCTTCCTCACACTGATCGCGCCTGGCGGATTGCTCGTGCGCGAGGCCGTGATGCAGGTGGCGCTCGTCCGGATGGGCGTTCCGGCCGGTCCCGCGCTCCTACTCGTGGTCGCTTCACGACTCTGGCTCACGATGCTCGAGATTTCACCGGCGCTTTTCTTTCTGGTGCGCGCATCCCTTGGCCGCGCACGCGCTCAAGCAAACGGCAACGGCTCTCATGGCTAAGCGACCCCGCGACCAAGCCGCGAGTGCTCCACTCGCGCCAGAGCCGCCGCCCACCCTGGCGATCCTCGCCGTGGTCCTCGTCTATGCGTTGGCCACGCTCGTGCTCTTCCTCCCGGCGCTGCACGGTGCCTTCCTCGTCGGCCCGAACAGCGATCAGTACAGCGGCTACGCGTACCGCGCGGTCTCGGCCGACGTCATGCGCCGCACGGGCCATTTCCCCCTGTGGAATCCTTATCTGCTCGGGGGGCTGCCGTTCGCTGCAGCGGGATTCGGGGACGTGTTCTACCCGGCGGCGGCCCTGCGGTACGTGATGCCGACCGACGCCGCCATGACGTGGACGTTCGCGCTCCACATCTTCCTCGCCGGACTGTTCACATACGGCTTCCTGCGCGCGTGGGGAATGGGCTTCTTCCCCTCGTTGTTCGGCGGCCTGGCGTACATGCTGAGCGGGAAGGTGGCCTCGCTCGTCTCGCCGGGACACGATGGCAAGCTCTACGTGAGCGCCGTCGCGCCACTGTTGCTCTGGATGATCCTTCTCGGCATCCGCGACGGCACGATCTGGGCCTGGGGAGTCGCCGCGATCGCGACGGCGCTCGCCATCCTCAGCCCGTCGTACCAGATGGCGTATTACCTCGGCATGCTGGCTGGCGGGTTCGCCATCTATCTCGCCTTTCGCCGGTGGAACGACGGAGAGCGCCTGGACCGGCGTACGGCCCTCATCCGGCTCGGTTTTGCCGCCGGTGCGGCGCTGCTCGGACTCGTGATCGCAGCCGTACAGCTGATGCCCTTTCTGCAGTACCTGCCCTATGGCGCCCGTGGCACCGCACGCGGATACGAGTACGCCACGTCGTACTCGATGCCGCCGGAAGAGCTCATCAACGTCTACCTGCCACAATTCTCGGGAATTCTCGACCACTACTGGGGACGCAATCCGATCAAGCTGCACATCGAATATCTGGGCGTGGTGAATCTCCTCGCCATGGGCGCGGCCTTCGGCTCGCGCGCGCGGCGCGGCATCGTGCGTTTTTGGCTGGTGGCCGGGGGAGTGGCTCTGCTCGTGGCGTTGGGCGGACACACGCCATTTTACCGCCTGTGGTACCACCTACCCATGATGAGCGTGGTGCGCGCGCCCGACATGATCTTCTTCATCGACGCGCTGGCGGTCGCGTTCCTGGCGGCCATTGGCCTCGAGCGCCTGCTCGGCGCAACGGAGTGGAAACGCGCGCGCTACCTGATGTGGTGGGGAGGAGCGGCCATCGCCATCGCGCTGCTGGCCAGCGCGGGTTTCTTCACCACCCTCGGAGAGACGATCGCGCTCCCGCAACGAGTGGACAGCGTGCAGGCCAACGCAGCGAGCGTGACCGCGGGCGCGTGGCGTTCGGCGCTGTTCGTCGTGGCCGCGGCGCTCCTCCTGTGGTTCGCGCGCCAGCACCGCGCAGCCGCGCGCGTGGCGGGGTGGGGACTCGTGCTGCTGGCCGCGGTGGATTTCTGGAGCGTGGACCGCCTCTTCTTCAACTTCTCGCCGGCCGCATCCCAGCTCTACGCGGAGAGTCCGGCCGTTGCATATCTCCGGAACCTCCCCGAGCCTGGACGCGTCATCTCCTTGCCTGTCGTGGGTGGTGGTGGAGCAAGAGATCCCTTCATTGAGGGCGACGCGCTCATGCTCTACGGCGTCCGAACGACCACGGGTAACCAGGGGAACGAGTTGCAGCGGTGGGTCGATCTTGCAGGCGCCAAGTCGCCCAGTGTGGATCTGCAGCGCCTCCTCTCCCCACAGTTCCGGCGTCTCACGAATACCCGATACGTCCTGACCGACGCTCCTCTGGACAGCCAACCGACTCTTGCTCCGCTGCAATTGCGCCGCATGGTCGGTCCCGTCGTGAGCTCGGTGGGCACCCCTCAGTACCTGTTTGCTTTCGGTGACGAGCAGCCGCCGGCCGCATGGGTCGCCCCGGTGGGCGTGAAGGCGCCGCCGGGGCCGGTCCTTGCCACGGTGCTCGACCCGCGGTTCGATCCGTCCCGCGCCGCGCTCTTCGACTCGTCCGCCGACGTGCCGGCCACTCAGATTTCCCAAATGCCGGACTCGTTGGGCATCGCTGCACACGTGACGAGGTACGATCCGGGTCACATCTCGGTCGAGCTTGGCACGCCGCCGCCCGCTGGTGCAGTGCTGGTAGTCTCCGAGAACTACTACCCGGGGTGGTCGGCCACCGTGGATGGCAAGACGGCTCCACTGGGGCTAGCAGACTACGCTTTCCTCGGAGTGGTCCTTCCCAAAGGAGCACGTACTGTAGACCTCACCTTTGATTCTCCTCCGTACCGACACGGGCGGGTGATCACGCTGATCGGCCTCACGCTTGCCTTGGGTGTGATTGTGCTTGGGTCCCTTCTCTCGCGCAGACGACGTGTCTGACCGCGCCCTCGTCATCATCCCCACCTACAACGAGCGCGAGAATATCGCGCGACTCGTCGACAGCGTGCTCGCGCGCGACGAACGCCTCGACGTGCTCGTGGTGGACGACAATTCGCCAGACGGCACTGGAGAAGTCGTGGGGGCCTTGGCGTCCGCGTGTTCCCGGGTCCACCTCCTCCGCAGGCCTCGCAAGATGGGGCTGGGCACCGCCTATATCGCGGGCTTTCGATGGGCTCTGGAGCGGGACTACATCTACGTCTTCGAGATGGACGCCGATTTTTCGCACGACCCGGCCCACCTCCCGCAATTTCTCGAGGAGATCCGCGATGCGGATCTGGTGCTCGGCTCCCGCTACCGCAACGGGCGAGTTACCGTGGTCAATTGGCCCGTTACGCGCCTGCTGCTCAGCTACGCGGCCAACATCTATGCTCGGACGATCACCGGCCTGTACCTCTATGACTCCACGGGAGGTTTCAAGTGCTTTCGCAGAGAAGTACTGGAAGCAATTGACCTCACACAAGTTCGCTCCAACGGATACGCCTTCCAGATCGAGATGAGCTACCGCGCGTGGCGAAAGGGGTTCCGGATCATCGAGATCCCGATCGTTTTCGTCGATCGCACTGAAGGCGAGAGCAAGATGTCCCGCGGGATCATCCGCGAGGCGATTCTGATGGTGTGGCGACTCCGCTGGTGGACGCTCACCGGGAAGCTCTGAGCGCATGTCCGACCTGCCGTTCTACAAGATGACGGGCTCAGGGAACGATTTTGTCATCTTCGACCTGCGGGACCCATCCTTGGGGCGCCGGTTCCCGCTGACGGCCCCCAGCAGTCTGCCGGCAAGCGGGGCGGACGCTCGCCACTCGGCGGCGAGTGGGGCAGCGGGAGCAGTGGACGGGGTCGCCCTGGCGGCTGGAGTGGACAGCCATGGAACGCCGCTCGTGAACGCGCTCACCGAACCGGCCGTCATCGGGCGCATCTGCGCACGCGGCACGGGCGTGGGGGCGGACGGAGTGGTTCTCCTGGAGCCGTCGACCACGGCGGACTTCCGTATGATTTACTTCAACAGCGATGGATCCCGTGCGTCCATGTGCGGCAACGCCACCCTCTGCGTAACGGCGCTGGCTGCCCGGCTAGGCGCCGGCAGCGGCCCGAACCACGCCATGTCGTTCGAGAGCGACGATGGGCTCGTGCGCTCGATGGTACGGGACGGGTTGCCGGCGGTGGACCTCCGACCGGTACGACAGGTGGAGGGCAAGGCCCAGATCGATCCCGCCACGGGGGAGGAACGCATCGGCTTCGCCGCAGCGGGCGTACCACATCTCGTCGTCCTGGTGCCAAACGTTGCCGCGGTGGACGTTCTGGCGCGCGGCCGGCAGCTCCGGCGGCATGCGAGCGTCGTGAGGGGCGGACGCGGTGGGGCGAACGTCAATTTCGTCTCACGCGCGCCCACGGGCGAAGGGTGGCAGATTCGCACGTATGAGCGTGGCGTAGAGGGGGAGACGTTGGCTTGCGGAACAGGGGCGGTGGCCAGCGCCGTGCTGCTCGTCACCTGGGGCGAGGCGGAATCTCCCGTCACGCTGCGTCCACCATCCGAACGCCCCCTGACGGTGTGGCTCCAGCCGACTACCGACGGCGATTGGCTGCCGACATTGCAGGGGGAAGGGCGCCTCGTCTACCGGGGAGCGCTTCAGGACGTCTGAACAGCGCCGCGGCGACGTCTCGCGCCACGGGCGCGGCACACCAAGCCACGTAGAGCCGAGCGGGCCTGCACGCGAGGCATACGACGTCCAGAGGGGTCAAAGCCGGCCAGCACATCGTTTTCCACAGGAATGCCCATGGGCAAGTTTACATAACGTCTCTTATACGAACTTCGCCACCCGCCAGACGAGGCCGCTAAGTACGAGCGCGCCTCGCTGGTCCAAAATCGGAGATACCACGATGGGAGTCGTGGCCCCCCTAGCCGATGAGCGTAGCACCGCTCAGGGCGTTTCTGAACCTAGTCTGCCGCCGCTCACGGCGCCAGATCATCCGCTCGCGAGCAGTGACGCGCGCGAAGTCGCCAGTGCCCTCCACTGGCGGAATCTCCTCACCCTCTGGATGCTCGCCGCGCCGGCGGAATGGTGATGCCGCGCGGGACCCGGCTGGCCTTCCCCAACGAGCTCTACGTCTGGTGGGATGGGGGCGTGCTTCTCTGCTCGCCCATGCCGCCACCGGAGAACGTGCGCGTGGCGCTCTACACGTTCGGCGTCGAGGGTGAGGCGAGAGTGACCGTCAGCTTCACCTCACGAGGCCCATCCAAAACAAGGCGCGATCGTGCCTGAGCGTTCGCAAGAGCCGCGATCGGGCGAGAGGAGGGGTGCTCTACCCGTCCCCTGGGCCAGCCGCAGTTGCGCAGCGCGCCGGCGGCCACGGCCGCCGTAGCCCTGCCACCTGGATGCACCGGTGCGGGAGCCTGTTCTCTCTCGCCTGTCGATCGGTGCCAGTGGAGAAATTCGCGGAACAGACGCCGCTCGGAGATCGGCGGCGCGCCTGGAGAGGTCCAGAGCAAGGGGAGCATCCGCGGGCGTAGCGCGATTTCGCGTGGAGCCATAGTAGCACGGGGCGAAGCTGGCGCCCACCGGCAGACAACACAATGCAGTGGATGTTCTTCCTCCCCACTGCCCCTTTCACCTCCCCTGCGTGGGGCGGGGCGGGGGGGAAGGGGGAGCAGGGGTAAACCTCGGACGGAGGACCGATGAGGCGCAGATCAGCCGCACCCCAGCGCGTCGGCGAGCTCCTGCCGGACGCGATCGCGCAGCTGGACAATGTGTCACTCCTGCCCCGCCGATGGCCCGACGAGCTCCGGCCGGCACGTGAGCAGCTGCGGGCGATCGAACGGGCCATCCAGCGCGCCCTGTGGAGAGCTCAACGGCGATCCCGTCGCCTCCCGCTGCACGTCCAACAGAGCGACAGTTACATCTTTGCCTGCCGGCGCCATATCGCTCGCGAGCTCATCCGGTGGGCGCTCAGTCAGGAGCTCGGCCGTGAGCGGGGCCGCGCTATCGCGGAGCGCGCGTGTGCCCGATTTCCCCGCGCAGACGGCGACAGGATCGCTCAGGAGCCGCGATCGGGACCGCGCGCGGATGGCACGTCACCCCGGCAACAGGGCCGCTCTCCGCGCCAGCTCGGCACCTCGCCGCGGCAGCAAGGCCGCGCACCTCGCCAGCTGCGCGAGCAGCGCGCAGAGCCATGAGCGTTGGCGTACTTGAATTCGTGGCGGGTTTGATTTTCGGCTGGGCGCTCGCGCTCCTCGAGCGCGCGCTCGTGAGACGCCTCGATCGGCACCGCCATGAGCGGAAGATGCGCGAGCGCTATTCTAACGGCCGTTGGCCGAGAGCCAGGAACTAAGAAATCGATCGACGCCGGGCGTGAGCAGCTTCATGGCAACCGCAGCTTCCGATGTTGCGCCCGATTGTTCAGCCTCGTAGCGCCACGTGGTCACGGGGAATCGCTCACCGGTGCGCACCAGGCGGGCGAATTGCACCACGAGAATTTCAAACTCCACGTCGGTGCTGAACGTGTTCCGCCTCCCATGAAAGCTCACGAGTACCGCGCCAGCGGTGGAGTCATCCGCCTGCTCCTGCAGCACGCGCAGCCCAGCCTTCCGCAACTCGAGGGTAACGTAGCTCTGCACTTGCTGCGCAGCGTTCCCTAGCCCGCTATCCGGATTCACGATCGAGACATAGACAGCTCGCATCGCATGGAGCGTCGAATCTTGAGCGGTTATCTGCTGCGCGCGCACCGGCGTGGCCACTGCGGCCGCGAGGGCGAGCGAGAGAATCAAAGAGCGCATTGAATTCTCGGGCTGAGGGAAAGGCGTGAATGCATCTCACCGACGGCCGCGGCGGGAGGCGGTCACATTAGGAATGGTTTACATAATGGACCAGTATACGAACCGCGATCCGCCAAGACATTGTAGGGCAACACTTTGCGCGATTCATCGTGGCCATGATGCAGTTTCGCAGCGGGCGATCGCCCTTGCGCAGCCCGGGCCGTCGCCCGCATCGTCTGAATGCGCGATATTTTGGAGGCCATCACCCGACCTGGAGGGAGCGTGACGGATCACGAGCTGCTGGAAAAAGCGATCGAGCGGAGCGGTCTGGGCGTCGGACGGTTCGCGCGGGAGATCCTGCTGCGCGACGAAAAGACACTGCGGCTGTGGCGCCAGGGCGGGAGAATTCCGAAGCTGGTTAAGCCGCGACTCCTGCAGCTGGCCCGCCGGCGCTCTCAGCGCCCGGCCACTCGATAAATTCATTCGGGCGCAGCAGCTTCGCGCGGTCCGCGAGCTCGCGCCCGATGAATTCCGCGCAGTAGTCGGCGTCTCCGGGTTCCTGCATTTGCCCGATGTAGATGCGATCGGCGTTCGCGCGGAAGTCGCGGTGCAGCGCCTGGGCGCGCCGGGCCACCAGGATCATGCTCACTCCGAAGTGCCGCCCGTAGTTTACGAGCCTTGAGACGTGCTCGGGGAGATTCGTGGGCCTCGAGATCCTATCGGCTTCGTCAATGAGCACCGTCACGCCGGGCAATGGCGCGCGCTCCGGCGTGCCGGCGGTGAGGAGCTGCAGCAGGCGATCCCGCTCCAGGTCGTCGAGCGTGCGGAGCACGACGGCATAGCGCTCGTGCCGCCGCGGCCGGATGTAGGCCACCAAGTCGCTGAATCCTCTGACGATCGCGCCTTGGGTGTGCTCCCACATCGGATCAATGATGATCCGTTTGTCGGATCGCGCGATCAGATCCCGCGCGAGCTTTGATTTCCCGCACCACTTCTTGCCCAGGATCAGCGTGATTTCATTCGCGCGATCTGCCATCGGATCACCGCTCGGAGATGAGTACACAGCGCGGCCGCGAGCACTGCGCGCATAGCACGCTCACGCCGCGTGCGCACTCGGGCGCGGAGCGACGTAACCCAGCTGGAGAGCTTCGCCCGCGTCGCGCTCAGAAAAGCCAGCGCCCGGCGGCGCACCTCCTGCCGCCGTCGGCATCTGCGCCGCGTCGCCCGGCACCTGTGATGTCTCCGCGGCCTGGCGCTGCTCCCACACCTCGAGCGCGCGCGGTCCATAGACGGTGAGCACCCACGCCATTGCAATGCCGCCGGGCGATGTGATCGCATCGGGGAGATAGTGGTCCACGAGCGGCGCCAGCACCTCGCCGCCCTCATCACACTCCCCGCGCTCGAGCGGCCGCGTCTTGCAGAACGCCACGATCACCGCATCGGCGCGCCGCACTAGCTGCGCGATGATTTTCGGATCCACCGGCGCGCGATCGGATCCGGAGCTCTCTCCTTGAGGCGGATCCTGCACCGGCGCTGAGAGGGATCCCAGCTCCGGTCCGCTGCGGTGCTTCTTTGGCCGGCCTGCACCCGGGCGAGCTCCCCCCCTGCCCGACCGTGGCGGTGAGGTGGACGCCGGCGGTTGCTCGGGATCGCGGGTGGGGTGCAGCACGCTTTCTACCGCGGAATCAAACCCGGTGTCCTGCTCTGATTCGGACATTCACGCTCCCCCTTTGAAAAAACGGTTGCGCCGCCGTCGCGCGGGGCGCGGCGGCTCAAGGTCGCGCTCCGGCTCCTCCTGGTGCGGCTCGGGCTCCGGATTGAATTCCGCGCTGCCGCTTTCACAATCGATTTTGGCGCCGCAGCCTGGACACGTGTGCTTCACGGGATCCCTCGCCTTTGAATTCGTCCGAGTGACGATCCAGCACCGCGCGGGGCAATGCTTCGTTTGAATTCCGCCCGCGAAATCAAAGACCGTAACGAACAATCAGCGGGCGCGTCTCCGGAGCGTTGCAGCAGCGAATCAGCTGCCCACTGCACTACCGGACCGGAGGCGAGGCGTGAAAGAGGTCGATTGGTCAGAGGTGGCGATCCACCTGGGCGTTTCCCTGGCGGTCATCGCCGGCGCGGCCGTCGTGCTCCCCCGGATCCGTGATGCAGTGGCACGCACATCCACCACATCACGAGGCCCGCAATGATCGTGTCGAAGAACGTACTCAAGAGCGCCGGCGTGACGATCGGTTTGATCGTGCTGGTGAAGAAGTTCCTGCCGGACGTTGCGGCGAAGATCAACCTGTGAGGCTCTGATGATCTCGAACAAGCGAGCTATCGTCGGTCTCAACTTCGTCGAGAACGGCACGACGGAAGTGCGGATCCCGAAGGGCTTCCTCGAGCGTGGACTCGTGCTGTCCGGCGTCGGCCTCGACACGATTTCGGGCGCCGGGAGCGCGGTGCGAGCGCGAGGCGCACCGATCAAGAGCATCAGCATCATCGGTGACAACGGGAAGGTGCTGCAGGTCGTCCGGCCCCATGATGTGCTCGTGGAGGCCGAGCTGTACGAGCAGACCGCGCTCTCCAGCATGGTCTCTCCCCCGGCGTCTGCCGCGATCGGCGCGCAGGCGTTCAACTTCCAGCTGCACCTCCTGTTTCAGGAGCCGTTCAGCGGCGATCAGGGCGCGCGCACCGCGTTGCCCACCTGGACCTACGACAACCTCATCCTGCGCGTGGAGTGGGGCGGACACGCCGAGCTCGTGGTCGGTGGCGCCGGCGTCGTAACGATCAGCCGGCTGTCCCTCACGGCCGATGGCATCCAGGAGGATTTCAGTTCGCTCGGCGATCCCTTTGTCTGGGGGAAGCGCCTGAGCAAAGCGGTGAAGGGCTTCAAGGAAGTGGCCACCGGCGGCGCGGCGAACAGCAAGTTCCCGATCGAGCTGCCGCGGACCGCCGATTTCCGGAGCATCGTGTTGGTGGCGCTCGATGCGAACGGTGTGCCCACCAATGGGCTGATCAATGCGATCACGCTGCGGGTGAACAACACGGTCTCGCAGTTCGCAGAGGTCGATGGCGCCTCGCTCCGGAGCGACAACGCCAAGGTCTTCGGCGTGAACATGCCGCCCGGCGTGTACGTGCTCGAATTCGCCGAAGATCAGGACATCAGCAGGATTCTCGAAGCGACGAAGTTCACCGCGCTGGATCTCCAGATCGACATCAACGCCGTGGCGAACAGTCAGGTGCGGGTGTACGAGAAGATGATCGAGCCGGGCACAGCAGCCTGACGGCGCCGTGAGTCTCCTCAGTGAGCTCAAGGGCGCCGTGAGCGCTGGCGCTCAGGCGGGTGTGCAATCGCTGAGGACCGGCGTGAGCACCGTCACGAGCAACCTGGTGCAGCAGCTCCGGGTAGCAGGAAGCTCGGCGCTCGACGCCTCAGTGAACGCGCTGCCGGCGAACGGGCAGGTACTCAGTGCGGTGGATCACCAGATCCAGCAGCGCGTGATTCAGCCCGTCGTGATCGTCGCCGCGGTGGCGGTAGGATTGGTGCTCTTTGGATTCGGGAGGGGGAGATGACTGCACTCACCCAACGGCGCAGCCGCATGGCACTCAGTGAGGTTTTGCGCGTCTCCACCCTCCCGGATGCACCGGCCGTGTATCGCTCCGGCGTCGTGGCCGGCCTCGCTGACCTGTTCGGCGCGGTCACGCCGGGATCCGAAGCAGCGCCCGGCACAGCTCTAGCTCCGGCGCCGGCGGGCGAGCTCCGGCAGGATGGGAACGGCGCGATCGCGCAGACCGGGCCGCTCATCGTCCGCACGCCGATGTTCCACGATCGGCGGCTGGTATCGCCGGCGCAGTTCCGGCCAGTGCCGATCGTTCCGCCTGGCCAGATCATCGCGCGGCGTCCCTCGAGCGCGCCGGCCGTGCGCGGCGCCGCGGCCGCTGCAGCTGCTCCCGTGGTGGCGCAATCGGCGGGCACTCCCTCGCACGCCACTACGGCGCTCGGCGCGCTACTCGGCGCGGCCGCTCTGTTCCTGTGAGGCGATATGTGGCCTGTAGTTGCGGCAGCGATCGGCCTGCTGGTCGGTGTCCTTGGGGGGATTGCTGTCTTCGGATCCCGCATCGCGGTGCTGGAAACGCGCGGCGAGCTCGTCGGTGAGCTCAAGGCGAAGCTCGAGAAGCTGGAAAAGGACATCAACGGCGTTGCCGCTATCGCGCGACGCGGAAGCTCTCTCAGGGAGGATCCATGAAAGCCGGAGTGTTCACGAGCGAGTTCTGGATTTCGCTGTTGGCCGTGCTGATGCCGGTGCTGCTCCTGGTGCTCGACCAGGTGTACAACCTGGCGCAGTCGGGATTGCACCTCACCGCTGAGACGTTCGTCGGCGGGCTGGTGGCCTCCGTCTACACGTACGTGCGCGGCTACCTGAAAAAGCATCTCGGCCCGTCGATCACGTGATGGCGCTCGAGAAGCGGTGGCCGCATCAGGACGATTACACTGCCCTCATCAAAGAGAGCAGCGCGCGCTATGCCGTACCGGTCGCGCTCGTGCAGGCGGTCATCTCTCTCGAGAGCGAATTTCTGCCGCGGGCATACCGGGCCGAACCGAAGATCAACGACGCCAGCCGCGGCCTCATGCAGTTGCTATTCCAAACAGCGAAGGCGCTCGGATACACCGGCACTCCGGATGGGCTCTTCGACCCGGCCACCAGCATCGATCTGGGCACGCGGCTGCTGCGCGACAACATTCGCTACGCGCAGAGCCGCGGCTATGGGCTCGACTCCGCACTCAGTGCGTACAACGGCGGCTTCAGCGCGCAGCGCGCCGGCGACGGCAAGCGGACCGGCGACACCACGAGCTCACCGTTCATCAATCAGAGCTACGTGAACGTGGTGCTCGAGCGGATGCGCTACTTCGAGCAGTGGAATGCGCTGCGCGCGAGTTCCGGATCCGGCGGAGTGGGACCGGGCGGCACGCTTCCCATCGCCCTCCTGGTGGGCGCGCTGACCATAGGGCTGCTGGCGTGAGCACCTGGCAAGAGCGCTGCCGCGCGAAGGGACCGGGCCACGTGCCGACGGTTTTCCCCGACGGCCCGCACCAGGGCGAGCCGGCGTGTCGGTACATCGATGCGCAGGGACAGCCGCGCTATGCGTCGGCCGATCTGTCGATCACCGAACGCCTGCAGCAGTGGTTCACCGGCGCCGGCGAGACGATCGACCAGGTGGAAGGCAAAGCCGCGGGCGCTGCACAGTCAGTGCTCGAGCATCTGCGCCCGCCGGATCTCATTGGGAGCATTCTCGGCGTTCCGCGTTGGGTGGTGCTCGGCGTGGCCGCCGTCGTGGGCTATCAATTCCTGCGCGCAGAGCTCGGGCTGCCGCCACTGCTGCGGAGAAAATGAGCATCCCGCTCGCAGTGCGCGGGGGCGTGGATCCGTCCATGCTCGGGGGAGCAGCTGCAGGCGGCGGGGCGCCGGCGGCGCCTGCTCTGACCGGGCCTCAGGATCTATCGCAATGCGTGGATCCGGATCCGCTGTTCGGCAGCTGGCAGCCGATCGCGCGCATCAGCTGGACGAATCCCGGCGGCCTCACATTCGATCGACCTCGAGTGGTTTCAGGACGGCGCCAGCCTGGGAGTGGTGCATCCCAGCACGGCCGCGACGTTCAATGAGCACACGTTCCTCGCGCAGAGCGCCGGGAATCCGAGCACCGACGTGTTTTGCAAGGTGACTTTTCACAACGCGGCCGGCAGCTCTCCCACGAGCACGAGTGGGACGACGACGCTGTTTTCTCCATGCTGATGAGGCTCTCGTGATCCCGGTATCGTTCGACACCTTGTTTGTAGACCGTTCCCGCGGCGAAGAGTTCCACGTCGGGGGCATCGGCCTGGTCGCGCTGGATCTCGGACTGCTCGTGGGAGTGCCGGTGGAAATCACGTTCGATGAGGGCGTGCGGCTGCCGCTCGAGCCGGGCGCGGTCTATTGGCTGCCGCGGCCGTTCACCCGCTTCCGCGTCTTCAATCCGCTCTTCGTGCAAGACTCGCGCGAGACGGAGCACCGGGCCACGCTCCTGGTGCTGCAGCCCGGCGAGTACTTCGACCACAGTAGCGGCGAAACCGTGTGGTCGAGGCAGATGCCGAAGGATGGGATCTCGAGCCGCGTGCAGGCGCACGAAGTGCGGCGCACCGGCCGCGGCGATGACCAGGTGCAATCGCTGTTCACGCCATCGAAATTCGTCAACGGGCGTTTCAGCACGGTCGGCCCGAATGCGGTCTGGACGCCGGGCGCCGGCAAGAGCATCGGCCTCCAGACGCTCTCACTCGTCGTATCGGGATCGTGTGTCAGAGCAGCGCTCGGCGAAACTACGTTCACCCTCAAGGTGGGCAATCACATCGTCCAAGAGTGGGATGTCGCGATTCCTGCGGCAGCTCAGGCGGGGGAGCTCGCGGTGCTCTACAGAGATTTCGGATCCGGCGAAGGCGCGCCCACGGAGCCACAGGCACAGCCGGATGAGGTGCTCACAGTCACGGTGTCGGCCGGGGGGATCACTGGCGGCCATTACGTTGTGGACGCTTCCGGCGTGGAGTTCTGATGAGCACTCTTACCAACACGATCAAGAGTACCGCGCTCGGCGCGATCCCCGGCGGTGGCGCCGTCTCCGGCGTGGTCGGCGCGATCGGCCGCCTGTTCGGCGGGAACGCCGAAGCAAAACGCGAGGATAATATCTCGCGTCAGCTCGCCAGCGCGCTGAATGGGAATCTCACCGATGCGCGCCACATCCTGAACAACACCGGCCTCATTCCGGGGCGCGGCGCAGCGACCGCCACCGCGAAGGCGATCAATCAGCAGGACTGGGGGCAGATCCAGCAGCAGCGTCCAGACGTGGCGCAGCTGGCGATCACCTACGGCCCGCTCGCGGACGGCGAGCGCGACACGACCGGCGCTCCCCAATTCGTTCCGCTGCCCACGAGCTCCACGAGCTCCACGAGTTCGACCAGTTCCGGCAGCTCGGGAGCGCTCGCGCTCGCCGCGGCCGCGGCGGCATTTCTGTTCCGATAACCCTGCACCTGGAGATCAGCGTGATCGAGAAATTGAGAGAGGCCGCCGAGGAGCACGGCGCCAATGCGTTCCCCACCTGGGGGCAGCTCCTGCAGCTGCTCGCGCAAATCATCACCCTGCACGAGGCGGAGCGAGCTCAGGAGGCGGCAGGCGCCACGGCGGCGGCCGCTGCAACTGCGAGATCCGCGGGAGATCAACCGCGCTCGAGCGAGCTCGACCACGCGGTCGTTCCTGGCCTCCAGGGGAGCGGTCAGCCTGGCGTGTGACGGTTTCCGCTCCCTCAGTGATGGTCAGGGCTTGCGGATACGCGCCCGGAGTGGCAGAATCACTCCGGGCGCGTTCCTTTGGCGGCCGCCGATCGTCGGGTTTCTACACACCTCGAGGAGGAGCTGGTGGCCCGGAGCGTAGCCAGCGATGGTCAGCTGGTGGTGCCAGCACGGCATGCGGTGATCCCGCCGCTCGAGCGCATGCTGGCGGTGATGCGGGATGCTCGGCTGTCGCAGCGGGAGCTAGCCGAGTGGGTGATGGGGCGAGACACGCGGACGGTGCAGCGCTATCTCAGCGGTGGACCGATCCCGTGCTCACAACGGCAGTGGCTTCGCCGGCTGCGATGGGTAGGCGTGGATGGGGAGCTCGTGCGCATCCACGTGCAGCGAGGGGCAATTACCAGGAGGTGGACCACCGGACAGGCGGCATAAGTCGTCCCAGCAACGTCTCTTATACGAACTATAATTACATCTACAAGGCTGGTGCTGGCGCTATGTGGGCCAATTGGTGATAGGCTGAATCGCACGGCGTCCCTGCCAGCGTCAAACGAGGGCTAGGAAACGGGCACCGTTACCGCTCTTTGCTGCAAGGCAGCTGGATAACCAACCAACCGCTCCACGGCGTGGCCGCCATGCGCGGGTGCCAGATAGACGCGCGCCCATCCGAGCTGGATAGCCCGTGCCAGCCAGTTAGGTGCGGTGCAACCTCACATGAACTTGCGTAAGGCGCGCTGTTATATGCTGTTGCACTCGCCGGGACAGCCGAAGGTAGTCCGGGTGCGAGACGACCTCAACCCGCGCGCTCTGCGGGGGGCCACCTCAGGACTTGCTGGCCTGCGCCGGCTCCGCCTCGACCTCGCCCAGGCGCACTCGAGCCTCAGCCGCTACCTCCGTGATTGAGCTCTCGGAAAGTGCCTGCCAGATCCGCATCGCATCGGCCTTGTTCCCAGCTTCGAAGTAGGCCCTGGCAGCACTCAAGAGGTACTCGGCGCTGTCGCGCGGGAACCGGGCAGCTGCAGCCGCTTGCTCGAACGCCTTCGCGGCCTCCCCTGCCTTCCCAAGCTGCTCGTACCCATCGGCGAGAAGGTTCTGCACCGCACCAGGCGAGAAGTCGGCATTGGTCGAGCGGAGTTTCTTCAGTACGTCCACCCCTTCCTGATACTGACCTTGCTCGTAGTCGATCTGAGCGAGGAGAAGCGCGGCCTCGCGCCCACCCATCGTGTTAGGCCAGCGCGTAACCGTCCGCTGTAACTCGTTCTTGGCGAGCACCAGGTTCTGGCTGGCCACGGCCGTCCGTGCCGCGTCCATGCTGTGGCTGGCGTTCACCTCCTGTCGATGCTGTACCGCAAGGTAGAACCAGACCGCGGCACCGGCGGCGACGAGGACGACAACGGCGGCGACCACCAGCTTGATATGAAACTGAATCCACTCGGAGAAGCTCTCCGCCGTGATGTCCTGCTGACGACTTACGGGGCGTGTGGCGGGCATGAGGATGTTCTGGGTGAGTATGAAGTAGACTATCGCATGCGCTTGGATCACAGGCACTTGCGAGCGCCGATCTGCGCCGCGGCATGCCCCTGGGGTGACTCGAACACCCGACCAACGGTTTAGGAAACCGCTGCTCTATCCACCTGAGCTACAGGGGCGGCGCCTGCAAACTAACGGAGGGGCCGTTCTGGCGCGATGGAGCAAGCTGGCGCGGGCCGGAGCACCCGCCGAAACGTTGGCCGGAGCACGGCGCCCAAACGCGGGCCGGAGGAGCACCCGCAGCTCGAACCGGCGCGGCGCGACGCGCGGCGCCACGCCTCTCCACCTTCCTCGCGTCGATTTCTGGCGGCGCTGGCCCTGGGGATTCCCACGCTATGGCGCGCGTGGGGGGTCACGCGTGCCAGGGAAAGCGACGTCAGCGCTTCGGGCCTTGTTGCTCCCGCAGCCGGTCTAGCCGAGACCACTCCACGACACCAAAGTGCGGCCCGGATGTGAGGCGCGGACTCAGACCAGCGTCCGCCGCGGCGCGCAGCAACTCGGTGGTATAGAGCGATGGCGTCTCCACATCCTGGACGCGATCGCTCGCCCATAGGAACTGATCGTCACCCAGATAGGCCAGGAAGCTCCCCTCGCTCCCGATCCCCCTGATGGCGTAGAGGCGCAGCGCGCCCCCAGCAAGTGAGAGCGAGTCATCGAGGGCCACGACCTGCGCTGTGACGTCGCGATGCTCACGCTCGAGAGCGTCCGGGTATTCTCGCCAGGAACAATGGAGCGCCTGCAATATCGCGGGCAGAGCTACGCGGTGAGCAATGATCCGCGCACCGGTTGCGGCCCAGAACCGCATTCCTGCTGTGTGCGGCCACGCGGACACGGGCAGAATGAGCACCACTGGATGGTGTCCCGGAAACAAGCGGCCGATCCACAGCGAGTCCTGACGCGCCCTTCCCTCCCCCTGAGGTGCATCCAGGATGAAAACGGTGTCCCGAACCATCGTGACCGCCGAGGTGAACGACGCGTTCCGGAGCAGAAATGTGTGCCGACCCACCCGCTCTGTATCCGGCGCCGCATCGGCACCCAGCAGCGGAGGCAGGAGGGACGACATGGACCGCGCACTATCTGCAAGGCGTAGCGCGGGCGCGCTGTCTCGCTCGACGAGACCCACTCGTGTGAGTGGGAAAATAGTCCAGTTCTCCTGTCCGAGGCCGTCCGTGAGCCGGATCGCCGACACCGGGATGTAGATGCGCGGCTCCACGTTGACCCAAGCTGAATAGACATACTCCGCATGCACCGGGCCCAGGTAGTAGTGCAACTCCGTGCGCGCAAGCTTGAGCGGGAACCCCGTCGCCGAATCCAGGTAGAGCCGCTCGTCGCCGAGCGCGCCACGGCGGGACAGCACCACGCGATCGTAGTCCAGGTACTGGCACAGTCCAACGACTCGCGCATCCGTGGCGCGCTCCCAATCGGCGATCGTGGCCCACACGTCGAAGGCACGCGTTTCCCCCAACTGCGCGTGGAGGGTGGGCGCTGGCCGTTGCGCCGCGACGCCGCCCAAAGAATCGGATGCCTGTTCTGTACCTCGGGGTCCGCGCAAGGCATAGCCTCTGCCACGGGGAAAGCGCTGCACGCCCGTTGCAGGATCGAGCCAGACATCGCGCGACGAGGTGAGCGCCAGGAACGGTGGATAGCTGCGGTCAGACTGATCGGCGAGTTCGCGCGAGTCGGACGCGGTGTAGTGAAGCACCCGGCCGTTGGCGCGGTCCATTCCCACCGCGCGCTCGGCGCGGCGGATCCACTCCGCCGCTGGCACGTCCGGGAGCGCCCGCGTGCACGTGCCGTCCGCAGGCGCAGCCGGCAGGCGAACCTCCGTGACTGAGCTGGTTCGCGCGCACACCAACCGGTCGCCCAAGCGCCAGGCGGAATCCAGCAGCACGTCATATGTCACCTCGAACAATGCGTCAGTCATCTTGGAGTACCTGAACCGCTCACCGGAGCGCCGCCGCTGGATCAGCGTATCACGTGCGAGCACCAGTGTACCACCGGTCCACGCGCCGCCGACGAATCGTCGCGTGGCGCCGGTGTTATCGACGACTGTGGCCACGATGCTGTCCGCGGCCGTGGGGCCCCAGAGGGCGAGCGCGTGATACCGGCCCGGCGGATCATCGTCCTGTGCCACGGCGAGCCATGTGCCGCCGGCGGCGGGACGCACCTCGAGACGCGAAGCAACGGACCGGCCGCGTGCGTCACTACCGCGGCACCGCCAGGAGCCCGAAAAGAAGCGCACCAACGCGGGCGGAAGGACCGCGGTGGCAGGGACCGCGCGTGCGTGCAGTGGACGCTCGCCCGCCGAGGTCAGCGGTACGTACGCACCCGCCACACGACCCGAGGGGATGGGAGCCAAGGCAAGCATCGCGCCGAGGGTGACAACGCGTCTGATGAGCACAAGCGGCCGTGTGCGGAGGGGAAGGTGGAACAGCGACATGCCCCCACGGTAGCGCCCAAATCCGCAACACGCAGCAGGCGATGCTGCCGGCGCTGCGATACGCGCAGCGAGCGCGGCCCTGGCGTGGCGAGCGCCTTCCGGCAGGGCTGCGCGACGCGAGTCGCGCCTAAGTCGAAGACACCTCCGCGCCCGCTCAGTCGCTCCGTATCACGCCCGACAATCGGCTGGCCACCTCCTCCTGCCTGCGCTCGCTCACCGGCACGCGCTCACCGGAATGCAATACGATCTCCCGGCCGCGGGTGCGCGAGCGGCGGAGCTCACGCACGCGATCAATGCGCACGATCGCGGATCGGTGTGTCCGAAGAAACGCGCTCGGATCGAGCTCGCGCTCCAACTCGGTGAGCGATCGGCGCATGAGATGTGCGTGCGATCCGCAGTGCAGGCGGGCGTAGTAGCCGTCGGCTGCCACCCAGTCGATCGTCTCAACCGGGATCACGATCGTACGGGCCGCAACGGTGACCAGCAATCGATCGCGGTATCTGGAGACGCCAGCGGTCGCGCCGTGCACGTCTGCCCCGCGGGCGAGCGCCAGCAGTCGTTCCGTAAGATGCGACGTCTCCTGCAACCGGAGGTGTCGCCGGGCGCGTCGCACGGCAACATGGAACCGCTCGTCCGCGAATGGCTTCACCAGATAATCCAGCGCCAACGCGTCGAAGGCGCGCACGGCAAACTCGTCGTACGCGGTCGAAAAGATGACGGCCGGCGGCGTTGCCACGCCGAGCCTGCGCAACACGCCAAAGCCGTCCAGTTCCGGCATCTGAACATCAAGAAACAAGAGCGTCGGAGCGAGCGATCGGACTGCCCGTACGGCATCGTGTCCGTCTCGACATTCGCCAACCACCACCACGTCCTCATGACACGCCAGCAGACCGCGGATGACATCGCGGGCCAGTGGTTCGTCGTCGACAATCAGCGCGCGGATTTCAGACATGCGCCGGTCCGGTGACGGGCACGTCACGTTCCAGCAGCTCATCTTCCACGCAGGATGCGCCCACCAGGGAGGCGGACCCACGGGTGGTGCCGGACAAGCTCGCACCGCCTTCGTCGTGTCGGAACGGGAGTTCGACGCGCACGAGGGCGCCACCCAACGGGGCAGAGCCTACACTGAGAGTGCCGGCGCCGCCGGGGAGCTGCGCCAACCGGGCACGCGTGGTGGCCAGACCAATCCCCTCCCTGGCAACGTCCCCCCCTAACGAGAAACCTGGACCGTCGTCGGCCACCGTGACGCGCAGGGTGGAGCCGTCGACGGCGGCTGTGATCAGCACGCGTCCAGCGGCGCTCCGCGCGGAGATGCCGTGTCGGATCGCGTTCTCCACGAGTGGTTGGAGGAGCAGGCACGGCACGAGCGCCTCTTCCGCCAACGCATCCACGCGCCACTCCACCGTCAACCGATCGCGGAAACGCAATTCCTCCAAGTGCACGTAGCGCCGCGTAAAGGCAATGTCGTCCGACAACCGGATCTCGTCGCGGCGCCCCTGCGTGAGGAGCTCGCGCAGCAGATCGCCCAGCGTGGCGAGGGCACGCACCGCCTCCGCACGGTGGCCGGCACGGACGAGCGCCCCAATGGAATGGAGCGCGTTGAACAAGAAGTGCGGATGCAGTTGGTTGCGGAGCGCGCCAAGTTCGGCGCGCGCGAGCGCAGCTCCCAGGTGCGCGGCCTGGATCTCGCCATTGCGCGACCGGCGCGCGTACTGCATGGCGAGGGCTCCGGCGGCAATGGCGCCATAGACCAGTGCTGCAAAGGGGAGCCAGCCAATGCCGATTCGCACCACGTACTGGCTGATTGGGCCGCTGGGGAACGACGACGTTGCGAGATAGCTCACTCCACCGTAGACCACCCCTCGGAGTGCCGCCACACCCACGATGCCCGCCACATGCACGAGAATGGTGGTCGCCGAGGGGCGCGGCGACAGCGGAAAACGCCGGAGCACCGCAAGAATGACGGGCGTAGCGGGGATCCAGACGTACCACTCCGCGAGTGCGGGAATGGTGTCGCGGAAGGCAAAGAGCGCATGGCCGCTGATGAAGGCGACGGCCTGCATCTGCGCGACGGTCAGAAGCGCGGGTATGGACCATACTGCCAGGAGCAGCAACCAGAACCGGAGCCGGCCGATCTTGGTAGCGCGGCCGGCATCGCGATGGTGAAGAGCCAATGCGCGTGCGGAGTGAGGGGATTGACGAGTCCGTGGTGGCGGCGCAGGCCGAGCGGTGCTGCGGCGACAGCGGACACCCGGATGCACTCGTACGGTCAATATTCGAGGAGGACCGGGGTGGCGCTAGCTGGAGTGGATGGGGTGTGGTTGATGGACGAGCGATAGTGTGACATAACTGGCGCTCAATGCGGATCAACGCGCCGGTCGCCCTGATCGGGCCGATCAGTATGTCACCAGCACTGACACGCGTCGCGCGGCCAATCTGGACAGCCCGGAGAGCGCCGACAACGCCAAGAGAAAGCTGACACCTACCACCTTCGCGCCGAGTCGTTCCACTGCCTCGCACGCGGCCTCCGCCGTCCCGCCCGTCGCAAGCACATCGTCCACTACCAGCACCCGGTGACCCACTCCCAGGGCGTCGCGGTGCACTTCCAGCGCGTCGACGCCGTATTCCAGCGCGTACTCCACCCGCTCCACGGCCGCCGGCAACTTCCCCCGTTTGCGGACCGGTACGAATCCCGCCCTCAGCCGTTGCGCAACCGGAGCCCCGAGGATGAAGCCGCGACTCTCAATGCCAACCACGTGCGTCACCCGTGCGCCGGCAAACGGCTCCGCCATCGCATCGGTCGACTGGCAGAACAGCGGCCCGTCGAGCAGCACCGGCGTGAGATCCTTGAACAGGATCCCCGTTGTCGGAAAGTCCGGGATGTCGCGGATGTGCGCGCGCAGAGCGTGCTGCAGGGTCTGTGAGGAATCGCGCTTCGTCACGTGTCTCACATGCTCGTGATGACGCTGAACGGGTGCGGCAGCGCACCCAGGCCCTCGACCGGCAAGTCCAGCACGGAGTGTACAACCGCGCCCAACGGACCTCGCCGCACGGCCTCTCGAAATTGCATCAGCGCTTCGGGGTCGCCAGCAGCTGCCACTTCCACGGCGCCGTCCTGGCGATTGCGAACCCAACCCGACAAACCGAGTCGTCGCGCCGTCTCACGCACGTACCACCGAAATCCCACCCCCTGCACCCGGCCATGAACCTCCACCCGTAGCGTGTTCACCGTGGTTCCCGGTGCGCCTCACGTGGACCGCTTGCGTAGGAGGGCAGCGAGCGTGGTCGCCAACGCCGCTTCGTCACTGGACACCTCTAGATCGCTCGGCAGAACAACGTCCCCGCGACGGATGCGGTCCGCCACCCGCTCCAACGCCTGTATCAGCGTGGATGGCGGCGCCACGTGGCCGGAGGACGAGGCACGTGGTGCATCCCCTCCCGGCGTGTGCGCTGCATCTGCGGAAGTGCCGGCGGCGTGAAGCGACGAAAGCCGCATGAGCGCGTCCCCAGCCACCGCCGCCGACTCTGTTCCCGCAGCGCCACTGAGTAGCGCGATCGCCTCTCGAAACTCCTCGGGAACCGGGAAGTCGCCCGCAAATTCAAATGCGCTTGAACCAGGCATGGCCGAGCCTGCCGTCCCGCCTCCTTGCTCGCCACCCTGCCCGCCAGGCTGTTCATCGGCCTGGGATCCGGCGATCGTCGGATCGTCGACGCTCGCCCACACGTCGTCGTCCCAAGACGCCGCAGCGGTACGCGTGTGTCCCGCCGGGGCCGGTTCGGCCGCACTTTCGCGGATCGCCTGCATGGTGCTTCCCTGCCCAGTCGGTGCTTCGCTGGCAGGCGTCGCCTCTTGCCCCTCGTGAATCGCCTCGCCTACAGGAGGCGGAGCCGGCACGACCGCGTCGGAGTACTCCCACGACTGTCCCTGCGAATGATCGAGCGCTCCCGGCTGCTCCTCCCGAACATCTTGCGCGCGGTCCACCAGTCCGCCACCAGCCGCGGCCTGCTTCTCGGTCACCGGCGCGCCGGCATCGTCGGCGGCTTCCATAGCGCTGCCGCCCCCGTCGAGGATGCCCGCGCCGACAACGCTCTCACCGGGAATGACCGCGCTGGCGACGCGCTCCCCAGCGACCGCGTCCTCCGCCCCGTCCTCACCGGCGACGTCCTCGCGGGCGACGTCCTCGCGGGCGACGTCCTCGCGGGCGACGTCCTCACAGGTGGCCTCCTCGAAGAACTCCGCTTCCGACAGCGGGACCTCGTGCGCCGGCTGCATGAGATCCATGGCAGCGGTGGTCACATCCCACTCATCGACATCGTCCAGCGAGATGGCCGATTCCAACTCGCCCGGACAGGGCGCGTCGGACGCCATGGCGCCCGACGTTCGATCGTGCTCCGTCTCGTCCCCAGTTGCCGCTGGCGCGGCAGCCGTGGCCTGGAGCTCCACCAGTTCTTCCGCAGCCGCCTCGACCGCAGTGATCTCGTCCCGCCCTGGCACATGCGACTCATCGCGCGCCGGCTGCTCCGAAAGCGGCGACGCCACGTCCAAAGGCGATCGAAGTGGCATGCGATCGCGGACGTCATCGGCGGCCGGAGGCGCATCGCCCGTGGCACGTTCCCGGTGCGGACCTGGCGTGGGGAGCGCCGGTGGCGGGGTGTCTCGCGAGATCGCACGTCGCGAACCAGCAGGCGTGAACGGAGCGAGGGATGGTCGCCGGGGCGTGCTCGTCTTCACGCTCCCACTGGCTGGAGTGGTGCGTTGGCGGGATGGGCGGAACGGCGGCAGCGCGGATGTACGCGCTGGCGGAGGAACGGGTGAAGGAACGTCGTCGTGATGCACCATCGCGCTCCGGATGGAGAATGCCAACGAAAGCTAACGCGGAGGAGAGGTGACGTCACGGGCAGGTGCCGGCCATCGCACCGCGCGAGGTTCAACGTTTGCGCCGTAGCCGCGCTATGACCCCCAGCCGTGAATCCCCACGAGCGGGACGAATCGCACGGGACCGATGTCACGTCGCTCCAGGTCGTCGCCGCGTCTCGTGAGCAGGACGAGCTCCTGCTCATCGCGGCCGCCGAGAGGTATGAGGATGCGCCCGCCTTCGGCGAGCTGCTCCACCAGGGGCGCGGGAACATCGGGCGCGCCCGCGGTCACGAGGACGGCATCGAACGGCGCGTATTCGCGCCACCCCAGGGTTCCGTCGCCGGTGAGCAGCGACACGTTACGCACTTCGGCCGCACGCAACGCGTCGCGTGCACGGTCGAGCAATCCTCCCACCCGTTCGATCGAGAAGACCTGCGCGGCGAGGTGCGACAGCAGCGCGGTCTGATACCCGGAGCCAGTGCCAATCTCCAGCACGCGCTCCGTGCCCGTCAGCCGCAGCAACGAGAGATAGCGTGCATGCGTGGATGGTTGCGAGATCGTCTGCCCGTTCCCGATGGGAAGCGCACTGTCCTCGTATGCGCGATGCTGCATCCCGGTAGGCACGAAGACGTGGCGGGGGGTGAGATCGAACGCGTGCAGTACCGAGAGGTCCGCAATGCCGCCGTCCTGCAGCTGCTCTACCAGGCGACGTCGGGCCCCCTGATAGGTGTGCCTCATGGTTCCCGCCACCACGCGTGTACATCGTCGAGCAGCCGATAGTTGGTGAGATCGAGGTGAAGCGGCGTGACGGACACGTAGCCATCGCGAACGGCGCGGAAGTCCGAATCCTCGCGCCCGGACCATTCGGCCGAGCCGCCGCCGATCCAGTAGATCTCGCGGCCGCGGGGGTCCTGCATACGCATGAGGGAATCGGAGTACACGCGCCGCCCCAGCGTGGTGAGGCGCACGCCGCGGACGTCCGAGGCCGCGCGCGGCGGCAGGTTCACGTTGAACAACGTGTTGGCGGGAAAGCGCTCGAGTGTGGTGAGGTGGTGCAGTACGTGTCGCACGAGCTCCACCTGGTCGACGAGCAGCGATGGTTCGGCGTGCAGGTCCCCTCCGGCGAACGACAGGGCAATGGATGGGATACCCAGACTCAGTCCTTCCATGGCCGCCGCCACGGTGCCGGAATACAGCACATCTTCGCCCATGTTCTGCCCATGGTTCACGCCGCTGACAACGAAGTCCGGACGCTCGGGCATGAGCGCCTCCACCGCGAGCATCACGCAATCCGTTGGCGTCCCGTCCACCTGAAAGCGCCGCTCGCCGCGGCGAACCGGCCGGACGGGATGGTGCAGGGTCAGCGAATGACTCGTGGCGCTCTGCTCGCGATCCGGCGCGACGACCGTGACTTCGCCGAGCTGCGACGCCGCGCGCACGAGACAGTCCAGCCCGGCAGCGAGAATGCCGTCATCGTTGGTGCACAGCAGTCGCATCAGGCGCGGACACGCAGGGTCGCGACGCACGGGGGCACCCCTCCGCGCGTGTTCTCGTGCGGCGAGGGCGCCGGTGTCAACGCCGCCTCAGGATGCACCGGTCTCCCCATCCAGGACCCGCAGCAAGTCGCGCAGGTCGTGCTCGAGTGCATCGATGGTACGCTGCTCCAGCGCCTGGCGACTGCTGCCACGCAGCGTACCGCTCCGGCGCTGCTCCTCGATCTTCTGCCGCGCCCCCTCAATGGTGTACTTCTCGACGTATAGCAGGTGCTTGACGAACTGGATGAGCTCGATCTCCTTCCGCTGGTAGGCACGGTTGCCCGATCGCGTCTTGACCGGGCTCAGAAAGCGGAACTGGCTCTCCCAGTACCGGAGAACGTGCGGCTTGAGGTCGGTCAGCGCGCACACCTCGCCAATGGAGAAGAATTCCTGTACGGGTTCGCGATCCGTCATGGTTCGTGCTCCGCTCGCAACTCCCTGGTCATGAGATCGGTGATCGCCTGCTCCGGCGGTTGCTGCTCGAACAGGATGCGGTGCACCGCCGCCACGATCGGCATCTCGACCCGTTCGCGTTCCGCCAGCGCGTGCGCGCTCTGCGTGGTGACCACGCCCTCCGCCACGCTGTCGCGCGACGCGAGCACTTGATCGAGCGACCGGCCGGTCGTCAGCTCCGCACCGAGCGATCGATTCCGACTGAGCGTTCCCGTACATGTGAGCACCAGATCACCCACGCCGGCCAACCCGGAGAGCGTGAGCGGTGACGCGCCACGCGCGACGGCCAGACGCGTCATCTCCGCGAGCCCTCGCGTGATGAGCGCCGCACGCGGATTGAAGCCGAGATGCAGCCCTTCCACCATTCCGGCGGCCACGGCGATCACGTTCTTGAGCGCTCCGCCCATCTGCACGCCAACCAGATCGTGATGCGTGTACACGCGAAACCGCTCCCCACTGAAGGCGTGCTGCACGAGCTGAGCGGCCTCCGGGTCCCGCGACGCGGCCACCACAGCGGTAGGGCTTCCGGCGGCGACCTCGACGGCAAAGCTGGGTCCCGACAGCGCCACGATCGCGCGCCCGGGCACCTCATCCGCCAACACCTCCGACATGAGCGCCAGCGATCCGCGCTCGATCCCCTTGGTGGCCACGGCCACCGTGGCCCCGGGGGCAAGAGCACCGGCACTCTCGCGCGCCACCGCGCGCAGGACGTGCGAGGGAGCAACGAACGTGACGAGCGCCGCCCCCGCCACCGCCGATGCGAGGTCTGCCGTGGCGCGTAGCGCCGACGGCAGTCGCACGCCAGGAAGATATCGCTCGTTCTCGCGTCGGCGAGAAATGTGGTCAGCCACTTCGGGCTCGTATGCCCAAAGCGTGACCTCGTGCCGCATCCGGGCGAGAAGATCAGCGAGCGCGGTCCCCCACGCCCCGGCGCCCACGACGGCGCACCGCATCACCCCGACGGCTTACGGCCGAGGCGATTCTCCTCGCCCCGGCGCAGCCGGGCAATGTTCGCGCGGTGCGTCCAGAACACGAACACGCACACGAGAGCGCTCGCGACGAAGACCGGAGAGCTGACCCCGTCGCGGAGCAGCATCGCCGTGGGAAGCGCCAACGCCGCCGACAGCGACGCGAGCGAGACGTATCCGGAGAAGTAGACCACCAGGATGAACAACCCCATCGCCACCAGCGTTGGAACGGCAGCCAGAGCGAGAAAGACCCCCGTGGCCGTGGCCACGCCCTTACCGCCGCCCCGCCACTTGAGAAACACCGGCAGCACGTGTCCGAGAATGGCGGCCACGCCGTACGCCACCACCCACACGCCCTTGCTCCCCACCGGTGTCCACCAGGCGAGAAAGAAGACGGGCAGCGCGCCTTTGGCGATGTCGACGATGAAGACGGGCACCGCGTACTTCCACCCCATGACACGGAGCACGTTGGTGGCACCGAGGTTCCCGGAACCGTGACGTCGGAGATCGATGCCGCCGAACACCTTGCCGACGATGAAGGCGGTCGGAATCGACCCGAAAAGGTACGCCAGGACCAGCGCGACAAATGGATGCACTCAATCCCCTCGCTTACGGAGCACGATGCGCAGTGGACTGCCGACGAACCCCCACGCCTCCCGGAACCCATTATGAAGGTAGCGCACATAGTGCTCCTCCACGAGGTCGGGCCGGTTGGAGAAGACCGCGAAGGTGGGCGGCGCCACCTCCGCCTGCGTGGCATAGCGCAGTGCGATCTCGCGGCCGGAGCGCTGCGGCGGCTGCCGCCTGGCCACGAGGGCGCGTAGCACCTCGTTGACTTCCGCGGTGGGAATACGCCGTTGCCGTTGCGCGTCCACTTCGAGGATCAACTCCAGCGCACGAGTCACACGCTGTCCCGTGAGAGCGGAGGCAAACAAGAAAGGGACCCAGCGCAGAAACGGCGCCTTCTCTCGCGCAGCGCGCGTGAACCGCGCCGACGCCTTGTCGTCCTTTTCCGCTACATCCCACTTGTTGACGACGATTATGAGACCACATCCGTTATCCCAAGCCGTGGAGGCCACCCGGATGTCCTGCGTTTCCAGCCCCACCGTGGCATCGACGAGCAAGAGGGCGACATCGGCGCGCGCAATGGCGCGACGTGTGCGCAACCCGGCGTAGAATTCGATCCCCCGCTCCACCCGGCTCTGACGGCGCAGCCCCGCCGTATCCACGAACACCAGCTCGCGTCCGTGATATGTCATGGGCGCATCGATCGCATCGCGCGTCGTGCCCGCGGCCTCGGAGACGACGAGGCGCTGTTCGCCCAGCAGCCGGTTCACGAACGACGACTTGCCTACGTTGGGGCGACCCACCACCGCGATGCGTAACCCGCGCTCGCTCTCCGGCGGCATCGCGGGCATGCGCGCCGTGAGCGCATCCAGCAGGTCGCCGGACCCTTTCCCGTTGACGGCGGACACGGGCAATGGCTCGCCGGCGCCCAGCGCATGCAACTCGTAGTACGCCGGCGAACGGGGATCGTCCACCTTGTTGGCGACCAGGAGCCATGGCTTGCCGGCGTGGCGGACCAGGTCGACCACCTGGGCGTCACTGGGATGCACGCCCACCTGCGCGTCCACCACCACCAGCAGCATGTCCGCCTCGGCCACGGCAAGCAGCACCTGCCGGCGGATTTCGGCGTCCATCGGCGCTTGCGGATCCTCGCTCAGCCCGCCCGTGTCGACCAGCCAGAAGGCCCTTCCATTCCACTCGGCCCGCCCGAAGTGGCGATCACGAGTGGTGCCCTCTTCGTCGCTCACGATGGCAGCGTTGCCGCCCACGATCCGGTTGAAGAGCGCCGACTTCCCCACGTTCGGACGACCGACAATCGCCACGGCGGGGATGTTCACGACGCCAAGCGCTCGCCCGGGGCTGCGGGCCACCGCTCGCGCGTCCGTCCCGCATCCGCAAGCGCGTCGGCGAAGTCGTACGAGGGCTGCACCAGGACAGGCACCTCGCGCTGAAGTTCGGTAAACGAGAGGTCGTCAAGGAACACTCCCGCATCATTGATCGTCTCTGCCGGGATCAGCGCCCGGGTGAGGTCGGTGCGCGAGGCGAGCGCGCCCCGAATGGCGGCGCCCGGCAGCAACCCCGCCGTGGTGGTGGTCGGGCCGAAGAGCGTGTTTTCCAGGACGACGAGCTCGAATCGCGCACCCGTGGCCGTGGCGAGATCCCGAAGTAGTGGCGGCATGATGGCGCCGCCCATCGCCGTGCCGGTTACCACAGCGATGTGCTGTCCGTCGAGACGCGGCGCGTCCGAGAGCATCTCGGTCACACGGCTCCGCAGCGTGGCCACCGCGCCTACCCCATTCTCGACCTGAGGGAAGTCCTCGTAGAAGCTCGCGCCGGGAAGATCCCGCTGCGCGAGCAGATACATCTCGTCCGATGCGTAGACCCATCGGCCGCCTCGCGCGCCGAGCGCCCGGTGTTGCCACTGCGACACGAGGTCCAGCAGCGCGGCTGCCGCGGTGGCGTCCATCGGCGTGCCCGTGTAGAGATGCGAGAACTGCGTGAGTCCCACCGGGACGATCGCGGTGGAGAGAACGGCCTCATCCAACGCCCACAGATCGGCCAGGGACTGTTCGAGAACGGCGCCGTCGTTGAGCCCCGGGACGATGACCATTTGGCAGTGGAACTGGATTCCCCCCTGGGCGAGCTCCGTCAACTGCTGCACGATGTTGGGGACGCGCGGATTGTTGAGCAGAACCTTCCGTGCGTCCCACGGCGTGGCGTGGACCGACACGTACAGGGGCGACAGCCGATACTCAATGATCCGTGCGACGTCGCGGGGTCGCACATTGGATAGCGTCGCGAAGTTGCCGTACGCGAACGAGAGACGGTAGTCGTCGTCGCGCACGTACAGTGATTTCCGTAGTCCGGAGGGCAGCCCTTCGATGAAACAGAACTCGCACCGGTTGCCGCAGCGCCGGATCCGCGGCGGCTCGAGCTCGATCCCCAGCGCCATTCCTTCCGGCCGCTCGATGTCGTAGACCGTCGCCTTCCCCCCGGGCAGCCGGGCCTCGATGACGAGCGTGTCGTCGGCCGACAGGAACTCCCAGTCGAGAAAGTCCGTCACCTCACGCCCGTTCACCGAGAGCAGTTCGGTGCCCTTGGCGATACCTACCGCGTGGGCAATGCCGTGTGGTGTGACGTTCTTGACGCGGACCATCGCGGTGCGGCGAGAGGGACAGGGAGCGCATCGCGGCACGCACCGCGAGCGCGTGCTCAGCTCAAGCAACCTAGGAACCGAGCGAGCCAAAGTCAAGCCAGAACGACATTTAGGAGTCGTATAACCCACTCAGCCATAGCGCGGGCACGGGCCCGGTCTCCGCAGGGAAACCGGGCCCGTGGACTTCTGACGGGTGGGCCCAGCCGGACGCCGCCGCGTGAGCCCCCTCCAGCACTACCGCCGCTAAGACGTGAGCGGCGCGAATCGGTAGGCGGCGATCTGCTGTCCATCGTCGACGCGAATGGTGAACGCCTTCGACCCACTCGCCGGCAGGGCGACAGTTTCGTCGCGATGGGTGACCACCTGTCCCGTGTTGTCGAGAAAATCGATGCGCAGAGTGACCTCCTGCGCCTGCTTCTTCTTGTTTTCGACCGCACCAGCCAGCACCACAGCCTGCCCGTCGTGGTCGAACTCGCTGACGTCGACCACCGCTGGCAACGCGTCCGCGCGATCGACAAGGGCCGCAGCGGAGTCGTGCAGCGCCTTCTTTGCACCCGGCCCGGCCTTCTGAGAGAGCTGGTCGTACGCCACCGCCAGAAGCTGCAGATTGTCCGAGCTATTGGGATCCACGTTCACGAGGCGCTCCCCGTACTCCTTCATTTTGTCGAAGTCGCGGGCGACATAGTACGTGTTGACCGCGTTGTACAGCGCCGGCCGGTAATAGGGATTCTTCTTGAGTCCCGCTTCCAACAGGCGTGCCGCCAGTTGTTTGTTGATTTCGAACGCGTCCGTTCCAGCCTGAAACAACTGCATGTCGCTGTACTCTGCTGGCTCGTCCGCCATCCGCTGCCACATGCTCGTCACGGCCGCTGTATCGCCAGTCGCCGCAAGGAGGGAGGGCAGAATCCCCTTGGCGCGCGCCGTGTACTCGCTCTGCGGGAACTCGGCGAGAAATTCTTGCAGTGCCTTAAGCGCCTCCTTCATTTCCTCCTGGCGCGCGGCCCCGCTGTCCTGCTGCGCTGCCTGCACCCGGGAGATCGCCAGGCTGTAGAGGGCCGTCGCACGAATCTGGGCCACGTTGCTGTCTTTCGCCGCCTGCTCCTTCGTGGCGTGTTTCAGGGCCTCGGCAAAGTGCGCGATCGCAGCCGAGTCATCGTTCCGCCGCTGCGCGATGCCCGCCAGGTAGTACTCAGCGTACGGAAGGCCGTCGTAGATCACGTTGGCGCGACGCAGGAGCACCTCGGCCGAGTCGAGCTGGTCCGCATTCAGGAGCTGACCGGCCCGGTTCACCAGCGGCTGCCACACGCGCTGACGTGCCGGCGTCGTCTCGTCCGCGCATCCCTGCTGCTGCTCCACCAAGTCAAAGAGGGAGTCCGCCGTCGCCACGATATCAATGGTGGCCTGCGGTTCCGTGGTGAACCCGAGCGTACCGCGCTGCGCTACCGGAGGTTGGTCGGTCATGGCCGCGAAGTCGGCGAGCGCTCGACCGAGGACCAGATCGCGACCCAGCGGATTGCTTTCGAACTTTGCCGGCTTTTCCGTGAGCTTCTTGACGACGTCCTGCAAGACTTTGCGCTGGTCATTTCGGCCGATGCCGACTTCCAGCTTCAGCAGGTCGTTGCTCGCATTCTTCAGGTCGCCAGGACTGTCCGTGCTAATCGAACAACTCGCCTGCGCGCCTGCTGTTCCCGCGCCCAGCATGAGGGCGGCGAGCGCCACTATCAGCGCCTTGTACCCGTTGGTCATCGACGTTCTCCTGAATGGATTCCTTCACGGCGTTCGATTCGAGTCCGCCGCGCCCTCTACACGCTCCGTAACCATCTGTTCCCAGGCAATGACCGTCATGCCGAACACCTCCCGAAACGGTCGCCCGGTTTCCCGTGCCACCTCTATGACGTCGTCGAACTCCGGCTTTGCACGCCACGTTCCGTTCGGCTGCCGTACCGCCTTCACCGCCACGGGACGGCCAAGAACCTGGACGCTGACCCGCTCCCTTGGCAAGACCAGGCGCTCCACGCGCTCGCGGCGAAGACCAATGGACGTGGTCTCTTGAAAGATCGTCCGCGCCAGCGCGTCACCGTGCGTGGCCCGACAGAGGACCTCCAGGCGGGCTCCGGAGCGCCCCTTCTTCATGATGATCGGAACGAGCACCACGTCCAGTGCGCCCTCCTCTCTCAGTCGCTGCACCGCCGCCGCCAGCTGCTCGGCCGGCATGTCGTCGATATCGCAGCTCAATCGCTCCACCAGCTCCATTCGCCACCCCTCCGCCGCAGCGTCGGCCAGGATGAGCCGCAGAACGTTCGGCCGGCCGCGTGGATCCCGGGTGCCCGCACCGAACCCACTCCGGCGCACCACGAACCGGGCGGGGGGCGGACCGGACGCCAGCACGCGAACAAGCGCTGCCCCCGTGGGCGTCACAAGTTCGCCAGCGCCTTCTGGGCCAACGCGCACGCTGCACCCCTCCAGCAATTTGAGCGTGGCAGGCGCCGGCACCGGAAGTGTCCCATGCGCCGCTTCCACCGTTCCGTCTCCCAGAACAATGGTGCCACAGTACACGGCGTCGACCTGCAGTTGATGCAACCCCCATACGGACCCCACCACGTCGAGGATGGCGTCCACTGCACCGACCTCGTGCAGGTGTACGTGGTCTGCCGCCACACCGTGCACCGCCCCTTCAGCCGACGCGATGGCCTGGAAGGTTGCGTCGGCCCGTTCGCGGACGGCCGGCGGCAGTTCCGCGTCCGCCACCACGGCACGGATCTGCTCCATGGACCGGCCGTGAGGTTGCGCCGGGATGTCGAAGTCCACCTTCACGCTCGCGATCCCGGCGCGCCGCACCTGCTCGATCCGCACGGTGACGTCCGCGAGACCAAGGCGGCCCGGCAGCTGGCGGAGCCACTCGGCATCCAGCCCCACATCCACGAGGGCGCCGAGCAGCATGTCACCAGCAATGCCGCTGAAGGGATCGAGGATGGCGATTGTCATAGGTGCCAAAGCTACGCCCGCGGGGACGACGCAGCCAGCGGAACGTACGAGCTATCCCGCCTCCGCGGCTCGTGTCCGTTCACGTACGATACGACGCGCCGCTGCCCGTGTTGAACACCACCACGTCGGAGTGCTCGTCCAGGGTTCCCGCGGCCGCGAGATACTCGCATGCTGCCAGCGCGCATCCCCCCTCGGGCGCCGCGTCGATGCCGGCCTGGTGCCCCAGTCGAGTGACGGCGGCGCGAATGCCGTCTTCGTCGATCGCCACGGCGCATCCATCGCTCTCGTAGAGGGCGCGCAGGATGAGACGGTCCCCCAGCGGCGCCGGCACGCGTAGGCCGCTGGCGTGCGTGACAGGATCGGCCCACGGTACCGCCGCTTCCTCGCCCGCCGCGAAGGCGCGCACGATCGGCGCGCACCCGGCGGCCTGAGCCGACACCATCTTCGGCAGATGCTGGTGATCGGCAATCCAGCCGGCCCTCCGCAGCTCCGCGAACACCTTCCACATGCCGATGAGCCCCGTGCCGCCACCGGTCGGATACACGATCGCGTGCGGGAGCGTCCATCCGAGCTGCTCCGCCAGCTCCACGCCCATGGTCTTCTTTCCCTCGATGCGGTACGGCTCGCGCAGAGTGGACACGTCGAAGAAACCCCGCTCCGTGGCGAACGCGCGGGCCGCGCGGCCGGCGTCGCCGATATGGCCAGCAACGGTCACCAGTTCGGCTCCAAAGCATTGGATCGTGGCGAGGATCAATGGAGGCGTGCTCTCGGGAGCGTACACGCGCACCGGCAATCCCGCAGCAGCCCCGTACGCGGCCAATGCGGCTCCAGCGTTGCCAGCCGTGGGCACCACCAGACCGTTCACCCCCAATGCCTTTGCTCGCGTGACGGCCGCACTCATCCCGCGCGCCTTGAACGACCCGGTGGGGTTGAGCCCCTCGTCTTTGACCCACAGCCGATGGACGCCCAGGGCGCGCGCCAACTCCGGCAGCTCGAGCAGCGGCGTCCCTCCCTCTCCCAGACTGATCGGCTCCTCGCCGTCGCAGAGCGGCATAAGGGCCGCGTACCTCCACATGTCCCACCGTCCGTGCTCGACGGTGTGCGCTGGCGGCAGCGAGTCTAGACGCACGAGGAGCGGCTGGCCGCATTGCGGGCAGACAGTGGCCGGCCCGTTCGTTGGCACGGCGGTGAGGCACGACGAGCACTCCAGCGTCCAGTCAGCCATTCGGGTTCGTCTCTGATGGGGAAGGTGACGGACGCAGCGCCTCGAGCAGTCGTCGCGCGGACCGCTCGCTGAATCCCGGGAGTTGCGCGATCTGCTGCGGCTCCGCGTCGCGGATGGCCTGCACACTGCCGAAGGCGCGCAGCAGCGTGCGACGGCGTGTGGGGCCGATGCCGGGAACGCGGAGCAGGTCCGACGTGACGGTGCGGATCGCGCGTCGTTTGCGATTATAGGTGACGGCAAAGCGATGCGCTTCGTCGCGGGCCCGCTGGAGGAGGCGCAGTGCCGGAGAACGTCGCGAGAGGCGAGCCGGTTCCCGTTGTCCCGTGATGAACACCTCCTCGTCTCGCTTGGCGAGCGAGATGGCCGGCAGCTCGCGCAGCCCGGCCTCGTCCAGCGCCGCGCGCGCTGCCGCCAGCTGCCCCTTGCCGCCGTCGACGACGATGAGATCCGGCAGACGCTGTTGTTCGTCGATGCGGCGCCGCGCCCACCGCCCCACGACTTCGCGCATCGCGGCAAAGTCATCCGAGCCCTCCACGGTCTTCACGCGGAACTTGCGGTATTCCGCGCGCCGCGGACGGCCGTTCTCGAACCACACCGCTGCACCGACGGTGTCCGTTCCCTGCGCCGTCGAGATGTCGAAACAGGCGATCCGTCGCGGCACGATGCGCAGTCGCAACTCGCGCTGCAGCGCGTACACCGGATCGGCCGCGCGCGCGCTCGCCTCACCCTCCGCCGACGTGAGTCGGAGCTCCTCCAACAGATGCCGTGCGTTCTGCTCGGCGAGATCGAGCAGCGCGCGCTTGGGCCCGCGGTGCGCGACGCGCACGCGCGTCGGCGCGAGCGCCTCCTCCAGTACGGGGCCATCCTCCACCTCGAACGGGAGCAGAAGCTGAGCGGCGCGAGCGTCCGAGCGGAGATACGGCCCGGCCAGCCACGCGCAGAGCACAGCGGAGTCGTCTTCGCCGGTAAGATTCTCCACCAGGTCGTGCTCGCGCCCCAGGAGCTTGCCGCCGCGAATGCGGAGCAGCGCCACACAGGCTTCGTCGCCATCGCGCGCGTATCCCACCACGTCCCGATCCCCTCCTCCGACGTCGACCACCACCGTGGGTTCCTCCAGTTGCTCCAGGCGCTGCAGCGTGTCCCGCAGCTCGGCAGCGCGCTCGAAATCGAGCCGCGTCGCGGCGGCATCCATGCGCCCCCGGACGCGCCGCGTGACTTCTGCGGCGCGCCCGCTCAGGAAGAGCACGACCTCGTCGATCATGGCGCGATAGTCGGCCTGCGATTGCAACAGTGCGCAGGGCGCCTTGCAGCGGCCGATCGAGTAGTCCAGACAGGGACGCTCCGGCATCTCGCGCGGCATGTCGTAGTGACAGGAGCGCACCGTGAAGATCCGATTGACGACGTGCAACGCACGCCGCATGGCACCCACGTCGGTGTAGGGCCCGAAGTACCGCGAGCCATCGTCGACGAGCCTCCGGGTGACGAGCACGCGCGGGAACGGCTCGCCCAGCGTCACCTTGACGTACGGATACGACTTGTCATCGCGGAGCGCGATGTTGAACCGGGGACGATGCTCCTTGATGAGATTCGCCTCCAGCACCAGCGCGTGCGCTTCCGAAGGAACGACGATCGTCTCGACGTCGGCCGCCTGGCGCATGAGTGCCTGCGTCTTGACGCTCTCGCGATGGTCGCCTGTGAGATAGCTGCGCACGCGGGAGCGAAGCCGCTTGGCCTTACCCACGTACAGCACGCTGCCGTCGGCGTGCTTCCACAGGTACACACCGGGCGAGTCGGGGAGCGCCGCGACACGTCGCAGCACCACGTCATCTACGGAAGGCATGATCAGCGCCGCACCAGAGAAACCCGGCGCAACCACCGCGTGGCCTCCTGGCTGCCGCGGCGGTGCGCCGTCACCAGATATACTACCCCGAACACCGGCAGGGTTGCCACGGCGGCCAGGAAAACGCTGCGATCACGTAACAGCCACCGCACCGGGAGCGCGACGCCCGCGGCCACCGCGGTGGAGATGACGATCCGACGGGTGGCGTGCCACATGGGGCCGGTATACAGCGGGCCCAGCGTACGATGCAATCCGCGCCGGAGGATGAACAGGTTCACATAGGCTCCCACCGCTGCGCCCAACGCCAGCCCCGCGGCCGCCAGCGGCGAGTGGCGGAAGGGGATGGCCACCGAGAGCGACGCCACCGTTCCGCACGCGATGGCGACGCCAGCCGCGACGAGCGGCGTGCGATAGTCCTGCAGCGCGTAGTACGCGGACGCGAGCAGCTTGACCGAGCTGAACCCCACGAGCCCCACCGCGTACGCCGCCAGAATGAGATGCACGAGCCGCTGTTCCGCCGCCCCGAATCGGCCGCTGCGATACAGCACGGCGACGATGAGGTCGCCGTAGAGCAGAAACGCGATCGTGGTCGGGACGATGTAGAACAGGATGCGGACCCAGCCGCCGCGCAGCCGCTCGACCAGCGCATCGCGCGCGTCGGCCGACTCACGCGAGAATTCCGGCAGCGACGCGGCGGCCACCGAGATTCCAAAGAGCGCGATCGGCACCATGTACAGCCGTGTGGCGTAGCCCAGGTTGGCCACGGATCCCGTGGGCAGCCACGCGGCGATCTGCAAGTCGATGAGACTCGAGATCTGGAACAGACCCAGCGCCGTCACGACCGGCACGAAGTTGCCAAGCGTCTCGCGCACGCCAGCGACGTCGAGCGTGAGTTGCGGCCGCAGCGGCCGCACGAGCGGGATCACCTGCGGCAGTTGGGCCAGGACCTGGAGGAAGGATCCCACCAGGGTGGCCCATGCCAACCACCACGCGAGTTGAGCGAGCGAGGCGGCGCGCGAGCCCCAACCCACGAGCAGGACGATCTGCGCGAGCGACCAGAGCGCCGCGCTGGCGTACGCGTTGAAGAATTTCCGGTGAGAATTCTGTATGCCGAGGCACCACCCGGACAGCACCATCAGCGCGCTCATCGGAAAGAGCACACGCACGAGACGCGTGGTGAGCGCGGCGCGCACCGGATCGAATCCCGTGGCCACGATCGCGGTGATCACCGGGGCCGCAGCGATCCCGACGAGCGTCAACGCGGACGTGACCAGCAGCAGGATGCCGAGCACCGTGTTGGCGAGCGCGCGTGCCTGATTCTCGTCCGCCCGTTCCAGCGCCGCGCTGTAGACGGGGATGAACGACGCCGAGAGCGCTCCCTCGCCCAGAAGATTGCGCAGCACGTTGGGGATCTTGACGGCCGCGTTGAAGGCGTCGGCCGCCGCCGAGCTCCCGAAGTAATGCGCAAACAGCCGATCGCGAACAAAGCCAATGATCCGGCTCACGAAAATGCCGCCGGCCACAAAGCTGGCGGCACGACCCGCGTGCGCGTCCGTGCTGGCGCGTTGCGTCTCAGGCACGTCCGTGCGGCGTGGGCGATGCGGTCTGCACCGGCGCACTGGACGCGCGCGCCGCGAGTGCAACGCTCTCCTCGCCGTGGCTCAGCCCGAGCGCGTACGACCGCGCACTCGCACGCAGCGCGTCCATGAGCGCGGGGCCGTAGCGGGCAAGCAGCGGCATGAGGTTGAGCCGTCGCTCCTGCGGCGCGCCGTTGGGGAACAGGGATCCGCGCGCCGTGCCAATGTCATGCACCAGATGACCATCGGCGCGCTTGAGCGCGGCGCGCGCCCGGCGCTCCAGGCGCCCGATACGATGCTCGACATCACGACGGAACCCAGCCAGCACCGCCGCAGGGAGAATGCGCTGCCCGACATGTGGCGCGTCGCTCGGGAGATCCTCCGTGGCTTCGGCGGTGGTGTCTCGCAAACGCGCCATCGCCCGCCGGAAACTCTCCGGCAGGCGCTCGGCCGCCAGCCGCGTCTCGACGCGGTGCGGATCGCGCAGTTCCTCCAGACGCACGTCGTATCGGTCGAGGATCCGAGCGACGTGCGGCTCCAGGATGGTGGCCGACCACCGCGGGAGCGCGAGCGGCTGTGCGACACCCATCACCTGCGCCACGGCTGAGGTCTGCGTGAAGTACGCGAGCTCCGCCGGGCCGGCCAGGTAGGCCGCCGTCGGCAGGATGGCACGCTCCACAATCGGGCGGAGGAGCACATTCGGGCCGAGGGGGGCGATGCCGTCCGCGGCCGCTTCGGTAATCGGGACGCGCTGCCGGCCATCGGCGTCGCGGAAGACCAGCGACAGTCCGGGCACGTGGCTGACCTGCGGCTCGTACCCAGCGCGCCGGAGCTCGGCATCGCGCGCAAGCAGGGCGGCATCGATCGCCACCGCCTCCCGTAGTGCCGCCTGCAGCACCGGGACCGCGGCGGCGCGCACGCTCGGATGCCCGGCGTCCAGCACCGCAACCCCGAGTGGTTCGAGCAGACGGCGCGTGAGACACACGAACGCGCCGCCCACCGTGGCACCCGCGTCGTAACACTCGGACACGGCCTCGAGAGCATCCACGAACGCGGCCGAGCCAGACCCCTGTCGCAGAACGTCGATCTGCGCGCTCACGTCACCCAGCGCGACCTCGCGCAGCGGCCGCGCCGCGGTCGCGCCTGGGCGCCGGCCGCTTCCGACGGTGATCTCACGCACGCCGCCCGGCACCGCGACGTATGTCGTGGAGGCCTCCGCCAGATCGGCATCGTCCGTAGCCGCCCAAAAAACGGGCGCGACGGGGACGCCGGTCTGGGCCTCGAGCACATCGGCCAGCGCGAGCGCGCTCAGGGCTTTGTGCCAGCTGTAGAGCGGGCCGCCAAACAGACCCGGCTGCTGTCCGGTGGTGACCACCACGCCACGCCCCTGGGAGCTGCGCGCCAGTCGCGCGGCGGCGGCGCCGGTGGGGGCGATCGCCGGACGAATGGCGTCCAACCAGTCGCCAGAGCCGAGTGCGTCGCGCACGCCCGCCAGGCGCTGCCGCCACCCGGCGCTCGTGTTCGGCGGCTCCGGCGTCCAGCTGGCGGGCACCCGCCGCGCGACGATGTCACGCGCCAGTGGCGACCCACCGAGCGGTTGCGTGAGGATGCGCGGTGCGGTCACGGGTGGCGAGCCACGAGAATGGTGCGAGGCGATGCGGCGTCGTGCGCGCGCCCGGCGTAATCCCCCAAAACATGCGCCACCTCGAAGCACGCCATGTCGAGCATCCGCGTGAGGTCGTCGGCCGTGAACAGTCGCACACGTTCCGTGAATGATCGCGCTTCGTCCACGAGACGGATCGTCTTGCAGACGTACCGGCCGTCCTCGGAGAGGGAGCGCTCCTGTTCCACCACCCGCGAGCCCACCCGCTGCTCATCGTGCGGCACGAGCGTGGCCCTCACCGCCTGCGCGTTCAAGTAGTCCAGCACGAACCATCCGCCCGGCTGGGTCACGCGGCCCACCTCGGCGAGCACGCGGGCGTGCTGTCCATCGTCGCGGAAATACCCGAAGCTGGTGAACAGGTTCACGACCAGCCCAAAGCTCGCACTGCGGAACGGGAGGGTGCGCATGTCCGCGCGCACCAGGGGAAGCGCCGGCAGCCGTTCGCGTGCCACGCGAAGGAGCGCCGGCGACAGGTCCAGCCCCACCGTCCACCATCGCTCGGCCAGGGCAGGCATATGGCGGCCCGCGCCGCACGCCAGGTCGAGTGCCCGCGCGCCGTGCTCGATCGACACGTGTCGCGCAATGAGGCGGGCGACGCCGCGCGCTTCGCGCTCATCTCGGTGCGGGTACAGCTCGAGGTATTCCTCACCGAACCACTCCTCGAACCAATCGCTCATGGTCGAGCGGGTCGCGTCCCACCCCGACCCAGCGCCACCCAACGACGGGCCATGATTACTTGTGATACGGTTCGCCCCGCAGGATGGTCCCTGCGCGATACAACTGTTCGGCCAGCACCAGTCGCGCGAGCTCGTGCGGCAGCGTCCATCGCGAGAAGGCCAACCGCTTGGCCGCGCGCTGTCGCACCGCCTCGCTCAATCCGAACGCCCCACCAATGCAGAACGCGAGATCGCCCTCGGCGCGTTCCCGATGCGCATGAAGCCATTGCGCGAACGTGCGGGAGGTGACCTCGTCGCCACCGGGCTCGCACGCCACAACGGTGAGCGCGGACGCGCACAGCGCGAGGAGGCGGTCCCCTTCGCGGCGCTGGACCTCCGACGGGCTGCGGGTCCGTCCCGACTCGGCGCGCACCTCGCGCACGGCAAGCGGCCAATAGCGCGCCGCCCGCGCCTCGTAGAGTCGGATCGCGTCCGCGAGCGGACCGGCACGCGGACGCCCCACGGCGACGATGAGGATCTGCATGGCGGCGCGTCAACACGCCGTCGCGACGTCAGGCGTAGATGCCACGGAGCCGGTGCACGGTGGCCACACGGCTGATGGACAGCATGTACGCCGCCGTGCGCATGTTGACCTTGTGGCGCTCCGCGAGGGCGAGGACATCCGCGAAGCTCTTCTGCATGATGGCCGTGAGCCGTTCGTTCACCACGTCCTCCGCCCAAAAATAGCCGCCCCGATCCTGGACCCACTCGAAGTACGACACCGTCACGCCGCCGGCGTTCGCCAGAATGTCGGGAATGACGAACACCCCCGCATCGTCCAGGATCGCATCCGCCGGCGCGGTCGTGGGCCCGTTCGCTCCCTCACAGATAATCTTGGCGCGAATGCTTCCCGCGTTCTTCCGCGTGATGACGTTCTCCAGCGCGGCGGGAAGGAGCACGTCGACGTCCAGCGTGAGGAGCTCGTCGTTGCTGATGCGCTCGCCCTTGTCGTACCCCTCGAGCGACCTGTGCTTCTGCACGTATGCGATGGCGTCGTCGATATCGATGCCGCCCTCGTTGATGATGCCGCCGGACCGGTCGCTGATCCCGCGGATCACGCATCCCTGCTGCCGCAGAAGCTTGGCGGCGACGGAACCCACGTTACCGAACCCTTGCACCGCGACCGTGGTGCCCGTGATCGGCATCCCGAGGTGTCGGAGCGCCTCCAGCACGACGATCGTACATCCGCGTCCGGTGGCCTCGCGCCGCCCAAGGGACCCGCCCATCTCCACCGGCTTGCCGGTAACGACCGCCGTGACGGTGTGCTGCATGTGCATGGAGTAGGTGTCCATCACCCACGCCATCACGCGTTCGTTGGTGTTCACGTCGGGCGCGGGGACATCCGAGTCCGGACCGAGCGTGCTGATGATCCCGGCCGTGTAGCGCCGCGTGATCCGCTCCAGCTCGCTCACGCTCAGCTTGAGCGGATCGCACACCACCCCCCCCTTGGATCCGCCGAACGGGATGTTCACCACGGCACACTTCCACGTCATCCACGCGGCCAGCGCCTTCACCTCGTCGAGCGTGACGTTGAGGTCGAACCGGATGCCCCCCTTGGCGGGACCGCGCGACGTGTTGTGCAGGACGCGATAGCCCGTGAAGACGTCGATCTCGCCCGTGTCCATCTGCACGGGAATCGACACGATCACCTGCTTTTCCGGATGACGCAGAATGGTGTAGAGGCCGGGTTCGAGGTCCAGCAACTCTGCCGCGCGGTCGAAGCGCGACATCATGTCCTCGAAGGGATTGTCCTCACTGAGAAAGCGGTCCTTGTCCGGCCGGACGATCTTGTGAGTTGGCAGGCGCAGATCAGTGGTCATAGGGGAGGGTGGGCGCGCCCGGAGGGGCCCGTGGAGGGTGACGCCGGTCGGGCGGCGAGAACGCTGGTGAGTGCATCATCCAGCGCGTCCGCACCGTATTCCGGCACGACCTGCTGTGAAACATACCACAAGGGCGGAGCTTCGCGAGGCCATACGCGCTCGAGCTTCACGGCGTCCTTGAGCGTGCAGACCACCATTTCCCCCGCGTCGGCGGCGGCCGCGATGCGCAGCGCGTCGTCCGGGGTGAAGCGATGGTGGTCCGGAAAGATGCTGAATCGCACGAGGGCGCCTGTGGCCGCCAACTGGCGAATCAGCGCGCGCGGGTCACCTACCGCAGCCACGGCAAAGACGCGGCGGCCGGCGAGCCCGGAAACAGCAGCTTCGTCTTCCGGCTCGTCCCCCACCGCCCGGAGGGAGCCAAGCGCGAGATGCACGCCGGCAAACGGCACGTCCGGCGCCCATCGCCGCAGCGCCTGCGCCACCCTGTCTGCCTCGGCACGCGTGGCAGCCTTGCGGGTGACGACGATGATCCCGGCGCGACGAAGCGACAGCAGTGGCTCGCGCAGCGGCCCGGCTGGCAGCAGATGCTGGCGCGGGGCGAACCGGTCCGCGCTCACCAGGACGACATCGGCCACGCGCGCCGCGCGGCGATGCTGGAATGCGTCGTCCAATACGACCACGTCGGCGTGGAGTTGAGCAGCCCGCCGGATGCCCGCCAGGCGATCGACCGAGACCACGATCGGAGCGGCGGGGACGAGGCGGTGATGAACCAGGGGCTCGTCCTCGCCGTAGCCGCGGAGGACCACAGCCGGCCGCGCACCGCGCTCCAGCAGGCGCTCGACGAACCACGCCGCGACAGGCGTTTTCCCCGTCCCACCAGCCACCACATTCCCCACGCTCAGCGCCGGAAGTGCCGGCGGGAAGGCGCGCAGGACGCCGTAGTCGTACAGCGCGTTCCGTGTCCGCACCGCACCGGCGTAGCCGAGTTCGAGTGGAAGCAGCGACAGCCGGGCGAGCCGGGCCAATGGCCCCTCGCTCCACCACAGCCGATCGAGCGCGCGGGGTTCAGGCATCGCTCTCGTCCGAGAGTCCTCGCAGCTCCGCCTGGAGGCGCGCCACCAGATCGGAGGCGTCGCGAATGCTTCCCGCCGGAACATTCACCGGTTCAGCGTACCTCACGGTGACGCGTGCGAACGGCTTCGGAATCAGAAAGCGGTCCCAGCTCCCGAGGCGCCACGCCGAGCTGGCACCTGCCGCCAGGAGCACGACGGGCGCACCACTCCGCTGTGCAACGACCACCGCGCCCGGCGCGAAGACCTCCGCCGGCCCGCGGGGCCCATCGGGACTGACGGCCACCACGCGTCCCTGTCGCGCCGCGCGGATCAACCCAAGCAGGGCCCGTCCCCCGCCACGCGACGTGGATCCGCGCACCGCGCCGTAGCCGAGCCGCGACGCAACTTGCGCGATGATTTCACCGTCTCCGTGCTCGCTCGCCAGAATGACGATCCCCTGCCGGCGATGGTACCACAGGAGGGGGAGCATCCGCCCGTGCCAAAACGCCAGCACCACGGGGCGACCAGCCGCGCGAAGCGCGCGCACAGGCTCCGCCCCGACCACCCGGTAGCGCCACGTCCGTGCCACCACGCGCAGCACGAGGCCGGCGGCGAACAGCAGCCACCGCGAAGGGCGCCGGCGCCGCGCCGCGGCGCCCATCAGCGTGACGCGCCGAGCGCCGCGTCGGCCGCCAACTCCAGCGCCATGCTGGCGACGCGCGCCGCCGCGCCGGGCTCACCGAGGGCGGCGCGTACGTGGTCGAAGGCAGCGCGCATCTCGGCGCGGGCGGGGTTGCCGTGGTCCAACAGCGGCAGAAGCGCGTCGGCCACGTCGCGCGCGCGCAGAGCGCCCTGGACGAACTCGGGCACGATACGGCGGCCGGCAACCACGTTCACCAGACCGATGTCGGGAACCCGCACGAGCCGCCGCGCAATGACGTAGGTCCAGGCGCTGGTACGATAGCCAATGACGAGCGGGCAGTCCGCCACGGCCGCCTCCAGGGTGGATGTGCCGCTCTTGGCGAATGCCGCATTGGCCGCGCGCCACACATCGAACGAGGCACCGCGCACGAGCGGGTACGGACAGTCGCGTTCGTCCACCGCCAGGCCGGGGGCGACGCTCACACGAACCTGCAGATTCGAAACGCGTGTCTGGAGGGCGCGGGCCGTGGCGACGAACGGCTCGAGATGCCGGCCGAGTTCCTGCGCGCGGCTGCCCGGGAAGAGGGCCAGCACGGGCACGTCGTCCGGGAGCCCGAGGCGCTGCCGCGCTTCGGCGCGCGACGGCATGGACACCGCGCGATCCAGCAAGGGGTGGCCCACGAAAGTGGCGTCAATGCCGTGGTCGCGAAGCAACGCCTGCTCGAACGGCAGAATCACCGCCGCGCGCGTGACCGTGCGCCGCAGCGCGTCGAGACGACCAGCGCCCCAGGCCCACACCTGCGGCGTGATGTAGTACAGCACGGGCACGCCCGCGGCACGCGCCGCCCGCGCCACGCGCATGTTGAACCCCGGGTAATCGACCAGCAGCACCAGCCGGATGGTCCCGGAGCGCAGTCGGCGGCGGAGATCGCGCAACAGCACTGCATGCCGCGGCACGTGACGAACGACTTCCACGAATCCCATCACCGCCAGCCGATCCGCATGCTCGATCAGGTGCACCCCGGCCGCTGCCATGCGGCTGCCGCCGATCCCCACCATCCGCTGGTCCGGCGCGAGACGGCGAATCGCCTCGGCCACCGCCGCCGCGTGCAGATCGCCGGATGTCTCTCCGGCGATCATGAGCAGCTCATCCACCGTCGAGCTCCGCCAGGTGCGAGCGCGAGCGCTCGATCTCCGACACGATGCGGAGCGCGAGGGCCAGCGCTTCGCGACCGTCCTCGCCCGTCACCGCCACGCCGTGCCGCCCCAGCACCGCACCGGCAAAGCTCGCCAGCTCGAGCCGGAGGGGCTCCATCCCATCGGCGTCCAGCGCGATGCGCTCGACGAACGCCTCCAACGGCAACGGCCCGCCCGATCCGGACGGTGCGCCGCCAACGAGGGAGGCCGCGCCGGCCAGCGCCGCCACGTCCACGTCGGAGCGCAATCGGTAGAATTCTCCCGAACCGGCAGCGAGATCGAGCGACAGGTAGCCGCTCCGCTGGAAGATGCGAATCTTGCGCATGCGCTCGCGCGACACGCGACTCGCCGTGATGTTGGCCACGGTGCCGCCCGTGAACGTCAGCCGCGCATTCGCGATGTCCACCGATCGGGTGAGCACCGGCACCCCCACCGCCGATAGCTCGGCGACGGGCGCGCCCACGATCGATCGCACGAGATCAATGTCGTGAATCATCAGATCCAGCACGACGGCCACATCCGCGCCGCGCAGGTTGAAGGGCGCGAGCCGGTCGCTCTCGATGAACAACGGCCGGTCGAGATACGGTTCCGCGGCGCGTATGGCGCGGTTGAACCGCTCCACGTGGCCGATCTGCAACAGCGCTCCGCTCCGCGACGCGGCTGCAAGCAGATCGTCCGCCTCCTCGAGGGTTGCGGTGATCGGTTTTTCCACCAACACGTGGCGGCCGCGATCGACTGCGGCCCGCGCCACACGATGATGCGCGGGCGTCGGTACGGCCACGGTGACCGCGTCCACCGCATCGAGCAGCGCGTCCATCCGGTCCCACGCCGGGACGCCGAGTTCGCCGGCCACCTGGGCGGACCGCTCCGGACGCGCCTCGTGAAATCCCACGAGGGTGACGTGCGGGAGATCGCGCAGCAGGCGGATGTGATGATAGCCGAGGCTGCCGGCGCCCACGACGCCGATCCGCGCACTGGCCGTCACATCACCACTCCGCGCTCGCTGCGCCCGACGAACTCCAGTAGACGCTGCACCTCGGCCACGTCGCGCAACTGGTCGCGCGCGCGCGCGATGGCCTGCGACAAGTTCAGCTCCGAGCGGAAGAGCAGCCGGTACGCGCGCTTGAGCTCCAGTACCACGTCCGGATCGAAGTGGTTCCGGCGCAGGCCCACCCCGTTCAATCCGTAAAGACGCACGGGATTCCCCACCGCCCGAGTGTACGGCGGGATGTCCTTGGGCACGCGGGAGCATCCGCCAATGAACGCGTGCGTGCCGATGACCACGAACTGATGGACGGCCGTGAGCCCCGACACGATCGCGCGGTCCTCAATGGTGATGTGGCCGGCGAGCTGTACGCCATTGGATAGGATAACGCCGTCGCCGACGTGACAGTCGTGCGCCAGGTGGACGTACGACATGATGAACGTGCCGCGTCCCACGGACGTGACGTGGGACTGCGCCGTGCCCCGGTTGATCGTGCAATACTCCCGGATCACCGTGTCGTCGCCAATCTGCACGCGCGTTTCTTCGCCGGCGAACTTGAGGTCCTGCGGGTCGCCGCCAAGAATGGAACCAATGCCCACGCGGACGCGGGCGCCGAGCTCGACGTTGCGCTCGAGCACCGCGCGCGCAGCCAGCACGCACTCGTGACCCAGCGTGCATCCGGGGCCCACGATGGCGTGCGGCCCGACTTCCACGCCGTCGCCCAACGCCGCGGCGGCATCGACGATCGCGGTGGGATGGACGCGCGCAGGTGCGCTCATCGATCCCGCACCATGGCCGCCATGTCCGCCTCGGCCACCACCTCGCCGTCGACGTATCCCACGCCGCGCATGCGACAGATACGACCACGGATTTGCACCACCTCGACCTCGAAGCGGAGCTGATCGCCCGGTCGCACCGGCCGTCGCCACTTGACGTTGTCCAGCGACATGAAGTACACGACCTTGTTGTCCGGATCTTCCACACTGCCCAGCAACAGGGTCCCGCCGACCTGCGCCATCGCCTCGATGATGAGGACGCCGGGCATAATCGGGTGGCCGGGGAAGTGTCCCTGGAAGAACGGCTCATTGATCGTCACGTTCTTGATACCGACCACGCGCTTCCCCTCCTCGAGCTCGACGACACGATCCACGAGCAGGAATGGATAACGGTGCGGCAGGATCTTCATCACCTCCTCGATGCCGAGCATCCGCGTCTCCTTCGCGGCGAGTGAGAGCAGCTTGCGAACGAGTGCCACCGTGGCCCGATGGCTCGGCCGCTGCGCCACGACCCGCGCGCGCACGCGCTTGCCGGCGAGCGCCAGATCGCCAACACAATCCATGGCCTTGTGCCGCACGAACTCATCGGGCCAATGCAGCTGCTGGTCGACGACGCCGTGCGCGTCGAGCACGAGCGCGTTCCGCGTGGAGGCTCCCTGGATAAGTCCGCGCGCGCGCAGCTCCTCCACCTCGTGCATGAAGCCAAAGGTGCGCGCGGGCGCGAGTTCCCGGCGAAATTCTTCGGGCGTGATGCGGTAGCGCCCACGTTGGATGCCGATCAGCGGATGCGGAAAGTCGATCGTCACGTCCAGCGAGAGCGTGGGCCCGGGCGTGACGTCATAGCACGCGCCGGCGTGCTCGAACCGCACGGGCCCGGTCACTTCCAGGAACTCCACCGGCCCGGCGCGGTCCTCCAGCCGCGCGTGCAGCAGCGCATCGACGTATGGCTGCGCACTGCCGTCGAGGATGGGCGGCTCCGGGCCGTTCATCTCGATGACCAGATCGTCCACTTCCAGGGCCGCCACGGCGGCGAGCACGTGCTCCACCGTGTGCAGCGCCGCGTCCCCGTCGCCCAACTGCGTGCGGCGATCGCTCAACACCGCGAACTCGGCGCGCGCCGGCACATCGGGAGCATTCGCAACGTCGGTGCGGCGAAAGACGACACCGGTCCCAGCGGCGGCGGGGTGGAACGTGAGCCGGCACTCCCGCCCGAGGTGCAGTCCGATCCCCTCCAGCGACACCGGCGCTGCGATCGAATGCCGGCGCGCGCTCACGTGCCTGCCTCGCGCTCGCGGAGCAACCGCTCCACGTCGCGGAGCACCGTCGGCAACTTGAGCAGCGCCGCGTGCGCACGCAGCATCTCGCGATGCGGGCGCGCCGGATAGCCCGACCAGGTCTCTCCGGCGGGGACATCCCCAAAGACACCCGCCTGCGCCGCGACTCGGGCTCCATCCCCCACGATGTTGTGCCCGCCCAATCCGGCCTGCCCGGCGATGATGCAGCCGTCCCCGATGCGCGCGCTCCCCGCGATGCCTACCTGCGCCATGATCAGACAGCGTCGCCCGATGCGCACGTTGTGGGCGATGTGGACCAGGTTGTCGATCTTCGTCCCGGCCCCGACCACCGTGTCATCGATGCTGCCCCGATCGATGGTGGAGTTCGCACCGATCTCGACGTCGTCCTCCACGATGCACCGCCCCACGTGCGGAACTTTCCGGTGCGCTCCGTCGCGGAAAATGTAGCCAAAGCCATCGGAGCCCACGCGCACACCCGCGTGGAGAATCACCCGCTCTCCGAGTACGGTGCCCGCGTACAGCGTGATGTGCGAAACGAGGTGACTGCCCGCTCCCACGCGGACCGCGCGCTCCACCACGCAGTGCGGTCCGACGCGCGCGCCGTCGCACAGCACCGCGTCGTCACCGATGGTGCAATAGGCCCCCACGGCCACCTCATGCCCAAGCGCCACCCGATCACCGACGAGCGCGGTGGGATGGATGCCAGGGTGCATCTCGGGAAGGAGCGGGCGGAGGAGCGGCAGCACCTGCAGGACGGCCGCGTACGGGTCCGGCACGCGGACGCGACACGCAGGGCCAGGCACGCTGTCCTCGAGGTCACGCGGGACGAGCACGACCCCCGCGCGCGAGGCGTTGAACGCCGCCGCGTACCGCGGGCCGGTGAGAAAGCTCAGGTCCTGTGCCGTGGCACGGTCCAGCGGTGCAACACCCACCACGGTATGGCTCGGATTCCCGCGGAGTTCGCCGCCGACCGCCCGGGCGATGGCATCGGCGGTGAGAGAGATGTCCCTCTCACCGCCGCGTTCGTACTGCCCGGCGCCGGGAGCGCTCAAGGCTTCTTGGGAGCCGGTCGCGTGACGCCCGATGGACCGGGCTGCTGCGCTCCCGGGGCGGGCTTCTGTGCCGCGGGCTTGGCGGCGGTTTGCAGACGCGCGATCACCTTCTGCGTGATGTCCAGGCTCTTATCCGCGGCCACGACAACGCCACCGTCGGAGCCCGCGTCGAAGACGATGCTGTAGCCCTCCTCCGTGCGGACGTCCTCAATGGTCTTCTGCACCTGCTGCATGATGGGCTGCATCAGTTCCGCTTCCCGATCCGACGCCTTCTTCTCCAGGTCCTGCGCCCGACGCTGATACTCGCCCTGCTTGTTCCGGATAGCTTCCTGCTGCGATTGCTTCTGGGCAGCGGTCAGCGTGCTCTCTTTCTGACCGTACGCGGCGATCAGCGCATTGAGCGAGTCGGACATGCGCTGCAATTCCTGGCGGTAGCCGGCCATCTCCTGATTGAACTGGGCTTCCGCCTCGGCACGTCCGGGCGCCTGCGCGAGAATCGCCTGGGAATTGACGTAGGCGAACTTTGGGGCGGCCTGCGCACGCGCGGTCGCGGGAAGCATCGCGACGACCACCGCGAGCGGTGCCGCCCAACGAAGGATCCGTTCCATGTGCACTCCTAACCTAAAAGAGATTCCCAATCCGGAAGTGAAGCTGACCAGCAGGCTTGGGCCGGCCCAGCTCATCGACCCGGTCGAAGCCGTAGGCCCAATCCAGCCCGATCGGGCCGAGCGGTGATATGACTGCCACGCCAAATCCGAGTCCCCGGAACAGCCGGGTCGGGTCGAAGTCGCGCGGCCGATCGTACAGATTTCCCGCGTCCAGGAACACGTTGGCGTAGAGCGACTGGCTGACGCGCAATCCGAATTCCGTGGTGGTGCTGAAGAACGCGTTACCGAAGGAAGCCGCGCGGGCCCGACTCGAGGTCTCACACGTGGGATCGTAGCCGTTGGGCGTGATGCAAAACTCCTTGTATCCGCGCAGGATCTCACCGAACTGCGTGCCGCCGAGCGCGAATTTCTGCCGCGTGATGAACGGCCCGACGTTCCCGAAGACCGAACCCATCCGCGCCGTAAACCCGAAGACGAACTGCAGCGGCCGTGATCCCGGCCGGCCGCCACCGATCTCCCCCACCGGCAGGTACAGCCGCGCCTCCCCCGTCACGCGCTGGTATGTCTCGTCGCCCCCCAGCAGCCCGCCGTTCGCCTGCGCCGTGATCGTCTGCATGGTGCCGGCCGTGGGGAATGGAAGGTCGATCCGCGTGTCGTGCGTGAGCGTCAACCCGAGCGTCGAGCGGATGCCATCCACGCGCACCAGACTCGTGTCGTTGGCGAAGATGCCGCCACGGTTATCGATGGACTCCAAACCATAGCTGGCGAACAGCCGCGTGAACAACGTCCCGGGAACGGGGAAGCCAAACTGGATCGACCCACCCTTCGCCGTGGTCCGCCCAAGATCCTGAAAGATGAAGCGGCTGCGCGAGTGATACGCCGTGATCGTGCTGGAGATCCGCGTCTGCTTGATGGACGGGTCGGTGTACGAGAGCTCAAAGTCGTTGACGAGACGCCCGAACTGCCACTGCAGCGACACGCGCTTGCACTTGCCGAAGAGGTTCGGCTGGTCGAGCCCGATGAAGCCGCCGACGCCCGTGCCCTGCCCCACCGACGCCCCGAAGTTGACGTTGCCCGTCCGGCGCTCCTTCACGTGAAAGATGATATCCACGTCCCCCTTGTCGTTGGCCTGGTGCGTTTCGGGAGGCGGGAGCGGGTTCTCGAAGAAGCCCAGGTTGGCGATGTTCTGATAACTCCGAACCAGGCGGTCCTGATTGAACACGTCCCCGGGAAGCACGAAGATCTGATCGCGAATGCAGGCTTCGGTGGTGTAGTCGTTCCCCTGGATGACGACCTTGTTGATGATGGCCGGCGTGCCTTCCTGAATCTCCCAACGCAGGTTGACCACCGGCGTGGAGTCGGGCGCCACGGAGCGCTCGACCACGGGGTTGATGTTGGAGTAGATGTAGCCCTCGTTGTGATACGCTTTCACGAGCGCCTGCGTGGCCGCGTCCCACTGCTCCTGGTCGAAGATGTCCGCGTCGCTCCCGCTGCGCCCCAGCACGCCCTTGATGCGCTCAGCAAGGGTGGGTTGCTGCTCGCCAAAAGGGTAGTAGGCGCGGATGGCCTCGGTGGGGAATCGTCGGTTCCCCACCACATCGAATGTGCCGACGTGGTAGCGCGGGCCTTCCTGGACCTTGATGTCCACAAGTCCCTTGCCAAGCTGACGATCCACCAGGAGCGTATCCTGCAGTACCTGGAAGTCGATGAAGCCGTGGCGCGCGTACAGACTGGGGATGCGGTCCCCGAGGTCCACGGCGAACTTGTCCTCGTCGAATTCGCCCTTGTGCAGCCAGAGGAATCCCTCCGGCTTGATCTTCATGTTGTCGACGATCTCGCCCGCCCGAAGGGCCGTGTTGCCTTCGATCCGTACACCGGAGACCGCCAGCCGCCGGCCCTCGTCAATGTGGAAGAGCAGCGATGGCCGGCCGTCCTCGAGCACCGTATCCGGCTCGACGTGCGCCAGGTAGTAACCCTTGGTCTCGTACATGGAATCGATACGCGCAACCGAGCGCGCCACGTCGGCGGGATCGAGCGGCTGCCCCGGGCGTGCGGTGATGAGGTCGCGAACCGCGTCGTTCGAAATACGCTCCGTGCCCGTGACCGATAGCGAACCGAGCACGGGGCGCTCCTCGACCGTGATCACCAGACGTGCCTGCCCGGTGAGCGAGTCGAGCACGCAGTCGACGCGGGCGTGCTCGAACTGACCCGTGGCGAACAGGTTGCGCAACGCGTGCTGGATGAGAATGAAATTGAGCTGAGCGCCGGAGGCGATGCCGGCGGTCGACCGGACGTCGGCGTCGCTGACCCGAACATTCCCGGTGACAATCACCGAATCGGGCCGGGAGCAGGCGGCCACCGTCGTGCTATCTTGGGCACGCAGGGACCGCGGACCGTATACGAGCGCCCCGGCAAGCACCAGCGTGGCCAGAAACAATCGAGACATGGTGAGGAAATATACACGCGACGCGGCTGGCCGGCCCACCAGGGTCAGCCAGCCGCCCGTCGCGCCGCCGTGCGGTCAGGTGGTCTTCGACAGCACCCGGAATTCGAGCTTGGCGCCATCCGCGGCCACGTCGACCTCCACCTCGTCCCCGTGGGCAAACTCGCCCAGCAGGATCTTCTCCGACAGCGGATCTTCGATGTAGCGCTGGATGGCACGGCGCAGCGGACGGGCTCCGTAGCTCTCGTCGTAGCCATTCCGGCTGAGAAACTCCGTCGCCGCCGGCGTGAGTCGGAGCATGATCTCTTCCTCGGAGAGCCGCTTCTGGACGTCGCGCAGGAGGATCTGGACGATCTGGGCGATGTGCTCTTGCGTGAGCGGGTGGAAGACGATGACGTCGTCCAGTCGATTGAGGAATTCCGGGTTGAACACCCGCTGAATCTCCTCCTTGACCTTCTCCGCCATCCGCTCGAATGTCTCGCGGTCGTCCGGCGCCGAAAAGCCCAGCGACTTGCCTTTGGTGATGTCGCGGGCGCCGACATTGGACGTCATGATGACGACGGTGTTCTTGAAGTCGATCACGCGCCCGTAGTTGTCGGTCAGGTGCCCCTCGTCCAAGACCTGGAGCAGGATGTTGAAGACGTCGGGATGCGCCTTTTCGATCTCGTCGAGCAGCACCACCGAGTACGGTTTGCGCCGTACAGCTTTCGTGAGCGTCCCCGAATCCTCGTAGCCCACGTATCCAGGCGGCGCACCGATGAGCCGCGAGACGGAGAATTTTTCCATGTACTCGCTCATGTCCACGCGAATGAGCGCGGACACATCGGCAAAGAGGAACCGCGCGAGGGCACGCGCGAGCTCGGTCTTCCCGACGCCGGTTGGCCCCGAGAAGATGAACGAGCCGATGGGCCGATTGGGATCCTTGAGTCCGGCACGACTCCGGCGAATGGACCGCGCGAGTGCCTTGATCGCCTCGTCCTGCCCCACCACGCTGCTGTGCAACTCTTCTTCCATGCGCAGCAGGCGCGAGCTTTCGGCCTCCTGCAGCCGCGTCACGGGGATCCCCGTCCAGCGGCTGACGATGAAGGAGATCTCTTCCTCACCGAGCACTGGGCGATGTGAGGCGCGCTTCTTGGCCCAGTCATCCTGCACGCGCCGGATATCGCCCTGCAACTCGCGCTCGCGATCACGCAGACCGGCGGCCCGCTCGAAGTTTTGATCGCGGACCGCGCTCTCCTTGTCCGAGTTCACGCCCTCGAGTTGCTCCTTGAGCGCGGCCACTTCGGGCGGCGGTGCCTGCGCGGCCAGCCGCGCACGCGCGCCCGCCTCGTCGATCACGTCGATGGCCTTGTCCGGCAGGAAGCGATCGGTGATGTAGCGCTCCGACAGCTTGGAAGCGGAAACGAGCGCCGTGTCGGGAATCGTAACCTGATGATGGTCCTCGTACTTCTTCCGAAGACCCTGCAGGATCTGGATCGTTTCGTCGATGGTCGGCGGCTCGACGATGACGGTCTGGAACCGGCGTTCCAGCGCCCCATCCTTCTCAATGTACTTCCGGTACTCGTTCAGCGTGGAGGCGCCGACGCACTGCAGCTCGCCCCGCGCCAGCGCGGGCTTCAGCATGTTGCTGGCGTCGATCGCGCCCTCCGCCGCTCCCGCGCCCACGAGCGTGTGCAACTCATCGATGAACAGGATCACGTTCTTGTTCTGCGCGATCTCGTTCATCACTGCCTTGAGGCGCTCCTCGAACTGCCCACGGTACTTGGTCCCTGCGATCACCGCGGCCATGTCGAGCGCCAGCACCCGGTGGTCCCGCAGCGACTCGGGGCACTCGCCTGTCGCGATGAGCTGCGCCAATCCCTCCACGATGGCCGTCTTGCCCACGCCCGGTTCGCCAATCAGAACGGGGTTGTTCTTCTTGCGGCGGGTGAGCACTTCCATGACCCGCTGGATTTCCTTGCCGCGGCCGATGGTGGGGTCCAACTGCCCCTCGCCCGCCAACTGCGTGAGATCCCGGCAAAAGTGATCGAGGGCCGGCGTCTTGGACTTCTTGTCCCCCTTGGCCGTTTGCGGCGCGGGCGGAGAGCCCTGTTGGGACGTGACCGCCCCCGCGCTCTCGGTGCCAAGCAGGCGCAGCGTCTCCGTGCGTGCCTGCTCGAGGTTGACCCCGGCGTCGGTGAGCACCTGCGCCGCAATCCCCTTTTCCTCGCGCAGTAAACCGAGCAGCAGGTGCTCCGTGCCCACGTAGCTGTGGTTGAGCTCGCGTGCCTCGCTCATGGCGAGCTCGAGCACCTTCTTGGCCTTGGATGTGTAGGGGAGGTCCGGCGCCGTCGCCAGCGCCGCCTTCCCCTTCTTGACCGTCTCCTCGATCTTCTGCTGGATCTCCTCGAGATCCACGCTCAAATTCTGGAGAACGGCCGCCGCGACGCCCTCACCCTCGCGGATCAGCCCGAGCAGGATGTGCTCCGTCCCCACATACTCGTGGTGAAGACGGGCCGCCTCCTCGCGGGCCATCTGCAGGACTTTCCGGACTCGCTCAGTGAAGTTGTAGCCGCCGTTCGTCATACGCCCCTCAGCTCAGGCGACCCCGGCGCGGTCACCCACTTGAACCTGCTTCTACTGCTAACGCCTGCCGCACATATCGTGCGCGCGCGAGATTGGCCTCGTGCTCGCCGAGGGGCCGTCCCTCGCCGTGGGCCAGGTGTGCAGTCTGCGAAAAGACCAGGAGCTTGTTGAGGGTATATACACTCAGGCCCGACATCAGTTTCAGGCCAACCGCTAGGCGTACCCCGCTGAGGTAGTTCATCGCCTCGTCAAACGTGAGGCTGCGGGCATATCGGAGGGTGCCGTAGGCGCGCCAGAGCTTGTCCTCAATAATATAACCGGCGTCACGAAGCAAGACCCGTCGTGCTTCCTCCTCGCGATCGATCACGTGCCGTACGACCCGGCTCAGGTGATCGAGCAGTTCCTCCTCCGAACGCCCCAGCGTCGTCTGGTTCGAGATCTGAAAGAAATTCCCCACCACCTCGCTCCCCTCGCCGTACAGCCCACGGTACGTCAAGCCCATCTGCTGCAGCCCCGCAAGCACTTTCCCGATCTCCTTCGTCAGCACCAGCCCCGGAAGATGGATCAGGACCGATGCCCGCATCCCGGTGCCGGTATTCGTCGGGCAGGACGTCAAGAAGCCAAACTCCGGGTGGAACGCGAACGGCAGGCGGCCTCCCAACTCCGCGTCGAGTCGGTCGATGGCCCCGAGCGCGGCCGCCAGCTCGAATCCCGACCGGATCGCCTGCAGACGCAAGTGATCCTCTTCATTCACAAGGACGCCCATGCCGTCGCCGAGAAACACCGCCGCGCCGCTTCGCACCGGATGTGCAGGGTCGAGGCCCGCCAGTTCGCGACTGACCAGGTGCCGCTCGTGGAGGAGCAGCCGCTCCTCGGGCGAGAGCTCGTCCACCCGCACCAGCGCGGCGTCTCGCAGACTGGCCGCACCCTCCACCGCCTCGCGCACGCGCGACAACACGCGCAGACGCTCGCCCTCGCGCGCGCGCCCGGGGAAGGTAAAGCCGTTGATGTTCCGCGCCAGACGGATACGCGATGACAGGACGATGCCGGCGTGCTCGCCCGACGCGTCGAGCCAACTCACCCCGCCGTCCGGCAAGAGCGAGAGATCCAATGTCATTCCAGCACCTTGATCTGATCACGCAGTTCCGCCGCCAATTCGAACTGCTCGGAGTCCACGGCTCGGCGGAGCCGGCGACGCAGCTCCGACAGGACGGTCGATTCCTGCGTCCACTCGGTTTCCGGCGCCACGTACGCCTTGCCGGCGTGCTGCGAGCTGCCGTGGACGCGCCGCAGGAGATCCCGCAGCGTGCCGTCGAACGACTCGTAACACCGCGCGCATCCCAGACGTCCGGTGGTGCGGAAATCACGCAGGGAATAGGAGCAGAACGGACAGCGTCCCGTCTCGCCGGCCAGGGCCGCCAGCGGCTTCTGCGCCGGGAGCAGCAGTTCGGCCAGCGCGCTCTTGGGGCTCATCGTGACGTTCGTCTCGATGCCCTTCTCGGCCGCGCACTTTTCGCACAGATTGATCTCCACCGGACCCTCGGGGCCGATGCGCATCACTTGGACGACCGCGTCCTGCTCGCGGCAGTTGTCGCACATCATCAGGCAACCACCTCACGCACGTCGGTATCACGCAGCCGGCCGTCCTCGAGGAGGAGCACCCGATCGGCGCGCGCCGCCAGCAGCCGGTTGTGGGTGACGACGACCATCGCGACCTCCACTTCACGGACCACGCGCACGAGCTGGTCATGCAGTCGCTCGCTGTTGGTGTGGTCCAGGTTCCCCGATGGCTCGTCCGCCAAGACGACGGCGGGATCGAGCACCAGTGCGCGGGCCACGGCCGTCCGCTGCTGTTCGCCGCCGGAAAGTTCCATCGGACGGTGCGACATGCGCGCGCCCAACCCGACCGCCTCCAACAGCTCGCGCGCCCGGGTGGACGCCCGCGCGTCATCCCACCCGGCGATGCGCATCGGCATCATCACGTTCTCGAGCGCCGAGAATTCACGCAGCAAGTGGTGAAACTGAAACACGAATCCCACCTTGCGGTTGCGCAACGCGGCGAGCTCCGCCTCGGTCTGATCGGCGAGCGCAACGTCCGTGAGCGTGACGTGCCCGCTGGTGGGCCGCTCCAGCGCGCCGAGGATGTGGAGCAGCGTGCTCTTGCCCGCCCCACTCGCGCCGACGATCGCGACCAGCTCCCCCGGACGCACGTCCAGATCCACCCCGTCCAGCACGGGGACCACGCCCCCATCGCCGCCACGGAAGATTTTCACCACCTCACGCGCCTGCAGCACCATCACCGGAACACCCTCATTCGTGGCGGATCGCCTCCACAGGATACAGCCGCGCCGCCTGCCGCGCCGGATACAGCGTCGCCACGGCGGCGATCGCGATACTGGCCAGGATGATCCAGGCCAGGTCCAGCGGATTCAGCGACACGGGCAGATGGTCAATGAAATATACGGTCGGGTCGAGCCGAACGAGGTGCCATCGATCGAGCGCGATCGCCGTCAGCAGACCGAGCGCCACGCCGATCGTCGTCCCCACCAATCCAATTACCAATCCCTGCAGGATGAAGACGTTCTGCACCGAACGGGCCGGGAGGCCCATGGCCTTGAGAATGCCGATCTCTCTGGTCTTGTCCTTGACCACCATGGTGAGCGTACTGACGATGTTGAACGCGGCTACGAGAACGATGAGGAGCAGGATGAGACCCATGCCGAACTTCTCGAGCTTCAGCGCGTGGAACAGCGACGCGTTGGTCTGCTGCCAGTCTTCCACGCGGTAGGGCAGCTGCAAGACACCCTGCAAGCGCACACGCACCACCGGCGCGTTCCACAGGTCCGCCGTACGCGCCTCGATCCCGGTGACCGCATCGCCAATGCCGGCGAAATCGCGCGCGGACGACACGGACATGTAGATGTACGAATTGTCGTACTCGTACATCCCCGTCTGGAAGATCCCGGTCACCTCGTGCGAGCGCACGCGATACGCCGGCTGCCCGGTCACGGGATCGATGCGCGCGCCGCCGCTGGCCAGTCCGCCAAGCCGGAGCGTGTCGCCCACGTGGACGTTCAGGCGCTCGGCCAGCGCAGCCCCCACCACCGCTCCCGTGCGCTCGCCGCTCGCGGTCACGAATCGGAAGTCCCCCTGCGTGGCGTACTGCCGAATGGCCGTCACACGCGGCACGGTGGGAGATTCCGGCTCGATGCCCACCACCACGGCGCCGTCCACGAAATCGTGACCGCCACTGACCAGCCCCTTGGTGGTGACGAACGGCGCGGCCGCCACGATGCCCGGCGTCTTCCGCACGCGTTGCAGCACCATCTGCCAATCCGGAAGCGTGAGGTCGTCGCCGAAGCGCAGCACGCGCAGCGCCGGGCTCCCCACCAATATCTTGTCCCGCAGGTCGGTCTGCATCCCGTCCATCACGCCGATCGTGACGATGAGCGCGCTCACGCCCACCAGCACGCCGCCGATCGCGATCACGCTAATGAACGACAGCAGCCGCGATTCGCTCCGGCTGCGCAGATAGCGCCAGGCAATGCCCCACTCGAGTTTCGTCATTCCGGGCGCATGGTAGGAAAGAGAATCACGTCGCGGATGTGCGGCGTGCGCGAGAGATACATGAAGAGCCGGTCGATGCCGATACCCACACCGCCGGTGGGCGGCATGCCATACTCCATGGCGCGCAGGTAGTCCTCGTCGACCGCCGACGCCTCCTCGTCGCCGGCGGCGCGGAGACGCGCCTGCGCTTCCAGTCGGCGCCGCTGCTCGAGCGGATCGTTCAGTTCGCTGAACGCGTTGGCCAGCTCGCGTCCGTCGGCGAACAGCTCAAATCGCTCCGTAAGCCGGGCATCCCCCCGCTTGGGCTTGGCCAGCGGCGAGAGTTCGGCGGGATAGTCCACCACGAACGTGGGCGTCTGAAACGTGGGCTCCACCAGCGCCTGGAAGAGCTCGTCCAGCAGCTTGGGTCGGCTCAGCGTAGCCACGTGTTCAACCCCCGCGCGCTGTGCGAGGTTCCGCAGCCGGCCCTCGTCGGCGGCGAGCGGATCGATGCCCAACACCCGCGCGAGCGACTCCCCCCACGACGCCCGCGGGAACGGCGGCGCGAATTCCGGCACGCGACCGGCGAGCAGCGGCTCCGCGCGTACGGCGGCGGCCGCGCAGGCGAGCAGTTCTTCCACGCGCGACATCATATCCCCGTAGTCGGCGTAGGCCTCGTAGAACTCGAGCATCGTGAACTCGGGATTGTGCGTGCGATCCACGCCTTCATTGCGGAAGTCGTGCCCGATCTCGAACACCCGCTCGAATCCGCCCACGATCAGACGCTTGAGGTACAACTCGTCAGCGATACGTAGAAAGAGCGGCATGTCCAGCGCGTGATGATGCGTCTCGAAGGGGCGCGCCGCCGCACCACCATACAGCGGCTGCAGCACCGGCGTCTCCACCTCGAGATATCCGCGCGCCTCGAGAAAGCGCCGCATGGCCGACACCATCCGCGAGCGCGCGCCGAACAGGGCGCGCACATCCGGGTGCACGGCCAGGTCGGCGTAGCGCTGGCGCGAGCGCTGCTCCTGGTCGGCAAAGCCGGAGTGGCGCACGAGAGCTCCGTCGACCACTTCCTCCTTGCCGAACGGCAGCGGACGCAGCGACTTGGCCAGGAGCTCCGCCTCCTGCACCCGTACCGTCACCTCGTTCGTCCGCGTGCGAAAGAGCGGACCCGCGACGCCGAGGACATCGCCGATATCCAGCAGCTGGAGCATCTCCCACGCGGAGGCGTCCAGCGCGTCGCGCCGGAAGTACAGCTGGATGCGCCCGGACTGATCTCCTAGGTGCGCGAATGCCGTCTTGCCGTGTCCGCGCCAGGCGAGCAGCCGCCCCGCCACGCGCACCATCGGCCCCTCTGCCTCGCCGAGCCCGCCCGCGGACGAACTGCTGCCTCCCTTTGTGGCCTCCGCCGCCGTCATGGCCGCGACCGCCGCCGCCGCGCTGTGCGTCCGCTCAAAGCGATACGCGTAGGTCACCACTCCGAGTGCCGCGAGCGCGTCCAGCTTCTCGCGACGCGCACGCATCACGAAGTTCAGGTCGTCCGTCACGCCGCCTCGCTGGAGGCCGCTCCCTGTTTCAGGAACGCCTCGATGAAGGGATCGATGCCTCCATCCATCACGCGCTGCACGTCGGTGAGCTTGAGCTCGGTTCGATGGTCGTTCACCATCGTGTACGGTTGAAAGACGTAGCTGCGAATTTGGCTGCCAAAGCTGACGTCCGCTTTGCTCGCCTCCAGCTCCGCGCGCTTGCGGTCGCGCTCGGCGACCTCGCGCTGGTAGAGCGCCGCCTTGAGCATCTTCATGGCGGTCGCGCGGTTCTTGAACTGCGACCGCTCCTGCTGGCACGAAACGACCACGCCGCTGGGCAGGTGCGTAAGCCGCACGGCCGACGACGTCTTGTTGACGTGCTGTCCGCCGGCACCGGACGCGCGGAAGACGTCCATCTTCACGTCCTCGTCGCGAATCTCGATCGTGATCTCGTCGTCGACGAGCGGGTAGACGTAAACGGACGCGAAGCTCGTATGGCGCCGGGCCTGTTGGTCGAATGGCGAGATGCGCACCAGACGGTGCACCCCCGTCTCCCCACGAAGGAACCCATACGCGTTGTCGCCGGGGATCTCCAGCATCGCGCCTTTGATCCCCGCCTCCTCGCCTTCGCTCAAGTCCAGGATATTGACCTGGAAGCCCCGCCGCTCGGCCCACCGGGTGTACATCCGCATCAGCATCGCCGCCCAATCCTGCGATTCCGTGCCCCCCGCGCCCGAGCTGATCTCCAGCAGCGCCCCCCGGTGGTCGTCCGGTCCGCGGAGCAACGCGGCCATCTCGAACTCCTGCAGTTCGACGTCCAACGCCTCCGCCTCGCGCTCCAGTTCCTGATCCAACTGCGGATCGCCCCCGTCTTCACTTGCGAGCATCTGTTCCAACTCGAGCGCGTCGCGCAACCGCGCCTCCAGCCGGTCGAACCCGTCGACCGTGCTCTTGAGCCCCTTCACGCGCTGCACGGTCTCCCGTGCGCGCTCGTGGTCGTTCCAGAAGCTCGACTCGCCCATCTGCGCTTCCAACCCGGCCAGCGTCTCCCGCTTGTGGGCGAGGTCAAAGATACCCCCGCAGCTCGCCCAGTCGCTCCGCACCGCGTCGCAACTGCCGAGCTCGTTCCGTCTCCGCCATCGTGTCTCCTCTCACTGACAGACGAGCCGCCTCCAACCGACGAGAGCCGTCTCCGTAACAGACGAGCCGTCCCGCCAAAGGCAGAGGACGGCCCGATACGCGCGCGTAATATAGCCGTTGACCGCCGCGCGCTCCACACCGCACCCGCGCGCCGGCACGAGCGGCGCGCTCCGCGCAAGACTACCTGGTGCCGCCGAACAGCTTCTGCCCGCCAGCCAGCACCTCGTTGAGCGCGTCCTGGAAGTGCGTGGTGCTCTCGGAAAATTCCTTGCCCATCTGCTCGACGTATTCCTCGTAGCTCTTCTTGATCTCCTCGCGGAAGAGCTCCTTCAGCGTTCCACTGCGCAAGCCCTCGCGGTGCTTGTCGGGAAAGTACGCCACGATGTCCGACACCAGCGCGCGTGCCAGGCGCTTGGCCTTCTGGTTGGGGTCGTTTGCCAGGAAGGGATTGATCGGCTTGCGGGCCTGACTGCCGGCGCCCCGAGCGGAGGGCGTGGGCGACGACGGGCGCGGCGCGGCAGAATGGTCGGCCGGTCGCGGCGGCGCCGGTCGCGGCGGTGCGGGAGGTGACGCCAGCGGGGTGGCGGTGATGCCCGCGGCGGACGGGGTAGTCGGAGCTGCCGCGGCACCCGCCGCAGACCACGTGTGCGCTTTTGTTTCACCGGCAGACGCGGGGGAGGCGGGCGCTCCCATGGCCGGTCGCGGCGAACCGACCGGACGGGATGCGGCCGGGACGGACCCACCGGACGGCGAGGGCGCCGGTGCAACCGGGGGAACCCGCGCCGCAGGCGCCGCTGGTGTGCCGAAGGCGGGGCGTGCGATCCCCGCTCCAGGCCCGGACGCATGGCCGCGCGGTGAGGCGCCCGCTGCGGCCCCCGACACGGCGCCCGCGGCGGCAGCCGTCCTGGGGACCGGCGGCGCCGCTGCAGGTCTGGGAGCCTCTGGAGTACCTGGTCGCGGCACTCCAAAGGCGGGCCGCGCGACGACGGCAGGCGAGCCAGCATGGGGTGTACCGGCTGCTGCGGACGGAGGCTGGGCCGCCCGCGGCGCGGGTGCTGTGGGACTCGGGCGCGCGCCGGCCGACGACGGAGGCGCGGGCGCGGACGCCGCCGGTCGACGCGGCATCGACGGCTGCTGGGACGCCCCGCCGCCTGCACCGAACGAGGGAGCAGCGAGCCCCGGTCGCGCGGGCGCTGACGCCCGCATGGCCGGAGCCGAATCCGGATGTCCGCCAGCGTTGTTGTACCCAGCGCTGGCGGCGGAGGCTCGCGAGGCGGAGGATGGAGAGATGGCGAAGTCGTCCGCCACCGAGCCGCCGGCGCCGATCGCCATGACCCCGCCGCACACCGAGCACCGCGCACGGATTCCGGCGGGTGGAACTTTGGCCGGGTCCACCCGAAAGACCGATCCGCACTCGGGACAGCTGACGTTCATGAAGGCTCCACGGACAGCATCATTCCTGGACGACAGGCGGCCACGTGTGCCCACGTTCCGCGGTTGACGACGTGAGCTCCGACCCCTCGTGACGCCGATCGGCAACGTGGATCGAACCTGGGAGCGTCTTGGCGTAGCTCTTCATCTCCGTCGCGAGCTCGCTCACCTGGGCCGGATGCGTGAAGCGCCGGCGCTCGTTCGTCACAACCCCAATACTCACGGTCATGAGGGGCACACGGTGCAGTTGACCGCGCCGATCCTTCCCAAAATAATATCCCGCGCGCCGATCCTGCTCGGAGTACTGATACGGAACGAGCGCGTCGAATACCTGTACGATCTCCTCGCAGATCTCACTCGCCGTCTCGGGACGCACGATGAAGATGAAATCATCGCCGCCAATGTGCCCCACGAAGCTGCCGTCTGGGCAGAGTCCGCGCGCGACGTCGTGCAACACCTTGGCAAGAATGCGGATGACGCGGTCGCCTTCATAGTAGCCGTAGCGGTCGTTGTATTCCTTGAAGTGGTCGAGATCCGCATAACAGACCGCAAACATTTCGTCCAGCGCAAGACGGCGTCCGATCTCCGCCTCGATCTCAGGTGCCCCCGGCAACCGAGTAGAGGGATGGACGTGCACGTCCCGATTCGCCCGCCGGAGCATGGCGTCCAGGCGCGCACGGGCCTCGCGGTCGTCCATGCCCTCGGGCACGACCTCGTCGGCACCGGCGGCGAACGCGGCGCGGAGCGCCGCATCGGCATCACGCGCCAGCACGGCAGTCGGGACGACGGCGGAGTACGAGTCGCCCTTCAAACGGGCGCACGCGCCGATCGCCCGAGCCTCGTCCGCGCCGCGGGCGTCGAAGAGCACGACGTGCGGCCGCCCGCGCAGGGCGAGCGCCATCAGATCGTCCGCGTCCGAACACGTGACCGCCGGCAGCTCGTGGTCCGCCAGCCAGGCGCGCGCGATCGGAGGGAGATCGTGAACGTCAGGGGAAAAAAAGATCGCGAAGGGGTGCGCCACGCTAGGCGGTCCTCGTCGGTCGGCCGGCGCATCATAGCCCACGGTGTATGCGAAGTAAAGCACCGAATCACCGAGGGTTGCGTCTGTCAAGAGACGATCAGAAGAAATAGAACGCAACCGCCAGCACCCCGTAGACCACCAGGAGAAGCGCCCCCTCCAGCCAGTTCGACTCGGCGTCCAGGACAATTACAGTGGCGATACCCACCGCCAGCGCCACTGCTGCCACTTCGAAGGCCCCAAATGCGAGATCCATGGGCTGTCCCAGCAGCAATCCGGCAAAGACCAGAACCGGGGCGACGAGGAGCGCAACCTGCACGCTCGACCCCACGGCAATCCCGACCGCGAGATCCATCCGGTTCTTGAGCGCCATCATGACGGCGGAACTGTGCTCCGCCGCGTTTCCAATGACGGGAATGACGATAAGACCGACGAACAGCTCCGACAGTCCTATGGCGCGCGTGGCGCCCTGGACGGAGCCGACGAGCATCTCGGAAAGGAGTCCGATGGCCGCAGCCGATGCGCCGAGGACAATCGACGCGCGTCGCAGGCTCCCCCCGGTGCCGCTCGCCGCTGACGGCTCGACCTGCTCAGTGCTCCCCGCTTCGCCCGCCGGCCGCACGCCGTCGGCAAAGACGTGCCAATGCGTTCCCATGGAATAGACCAGCGACAGCACATATCCGAGGACGAGGAACAGCGACACCGCCTCGGACAGCCGGATCGTGGCGACGCGCGCGGGATCCGGATGCGTGGCAAAGAACAGGGCCGGCACCACGAGCCCCACCACGGCGATGACCAGGAGCGCCACGTTCATTCCGGCCAGATGCCGGCTGAACCGCTGCTGCGCGAAGCGGAGACCGCCGGCGAGCTGCGAAAGACCGAGGACGAGCAGCAGGTTGCCCAGAATCGATCCGGTGATCGACGCTTTCACCAGATCCACCAGGCCGGCACGGAGCGCGAAAACGCCGATAATGAGTTCCGCGAGGTTCCCGAGGGTGGCGTTGATCACTGCGCCGACGGTGGGCCCCGTGTGCGCGGCCAGCTGCTCGGTGGCCTCGCCCAGGAGCTGGGAGAGCGGGACGATGGCGAGCGCGCTCGCGGCGAAGACGACGAGTGGCGACGCATGAAGCAGCGCACTGGCGACGGCCACCGGGGCGGCGAGAAGGAGCCAGCGGAGCCAGCTCACCGTCGCGGCGGGCCGCCCGCGCGCCGGCGGCCCGCGCGTTGGGCGTGTGGCGGCGCGCCAAGGAGCGTCAGAGGGAGAGACGCGCTCACGATATACGCCCCTTGGCTGTTCACGGGCACGGTCACTCGCACGGAGACGAGTGCGTCAGCGGCACTCAGCAGGTGATTCGCGACCGCGCCGCCCACGTAGTACGAAGCCGTTCGGAACGCGCTGTTGCTGTTAGCGATCTCGCCCCGGAAGCGCTGCAGAGCATCCTCGTGACCCACCCACGACCACTGGAACTCCGCACGCACGGCACGCGACAGATAGAAGTCTTCCGCGCGCCGGTACGCGTCGGAGTCGCGGGGCGGCGGCGTGTCGGGGTCAACCCAAAACGTCTCCCTCGCCAGTAGCCAGACGTGCCCATTGAAGGAAGCGGGATCGGTCTCCGGCTGCAGTACGGGGTCCGGATCGAGGTCGAATGCACCGCTCGACGCAAAGTGCTCCATCGACTCGTAGTACGCAAAGCTGCCATCGGGACGCACGTCGGAGAACGGCGCGCGCGCCACGTCGCGCGCAATCGCGCGATACGTGCGCGTGTGGGCGTGTGCCTCGCCGCGCTCGTGCGCGTATGCCGCCCAGAGCACCCCTTCGAGCAGGGCGTAGGCGATGCCTCTCCGTTGGTGCATCACGGCTTGGCCGCTGCCGGGGAGGACGGCCGACGCCAGCGGGGCCCACCAGGCCGCCGTTCCGACCCTGTGCGCGTCGGACGCATAGGGAAGCGGGCGGCTGTCGCGGCGCGGAGACATCGTCCGCGAGGCGAGAGCGAGTCGTGGATCGAGCCGGGGCCCTTGCGCACGGGCGCGCGCGGAGAACAGGGCGGCGGCCGTCGACGCGAGGAAAACGCTCGCTAGCCTAACGCGCACGCGAGATCCGATTGCGCGCCACCCGCCGCACCGCACATCGACCCGCGCCCCGCGCCGCCGTCCACACCGCCGGACGGAGCATCAGAACAGGTAGCGCAGCGACACGTAGGTGGGCGTCTGCCCCGCGCCGGTGGAAAATCCTTCGAAGATCCGCGCGATGTCGATGCGCAGCCCGCCCGTGGCGAGTCCGATGCCAAGCGACGGTCCGGCGATTTCCGACGAATTGAACACATAGCCGCCACGCAGGAAGGCGCGATCGCGCCATCCCAGCTCCGCACCCAGTCGGCCGTCGGTCTCGTCAAAGTCGAGGTTGTCCACCACATCGCCGCTCACGCGCAGGATCGTTTCCGGAGCGATGCGTTGGATGCGCGGCACGAGATACGACACGCCCAGTTCCACGCGCGTGGGCAGCGGATCGGCCTGCGCGGCGTCGTTGATCTGATATCGCGGTCCGAGGTGCCGCACTGCCAGACCGATGGCGATCGGCGAGGTGGGACCGCCGTTGTATTGCGCGCCCAAGTCGACGGCCGTGCCCGTGGACACGCTGTTGGGCACGTCGGCGCAGCTTCCGTCACAGTCGGCGCGGAACTGAATGACCTTGAAGGTCGCGCCCGCCGAGAGACGGCCGGCCAGACGCACTCCATACGTCGCAGCATAGGCCACGTTCCGCAGCAGGAGGCGACCGATCGGTTGGTTCTCCGGATCCAACACCGCCTGTTCGCCGTAGTCGAGGAGGTACACGGAGAAAGCCACCGTCCCCAGCCGGTGATTGGGCAGCAGCACCGTGAGGGCATCGCCCGTGCCCACGAAGCTCTGATAGTGGTGAATGGCGAGTTCGGCGGACGTGGAGCGCGCGACGCCGGCAGGGTTCCACCACACCGCCTCGCTTCCGCCCTGTTCCGCCACCACCGCCTGCCCCATGCCGATGGCCCTCGCGCCGACGGGGATGAGCAGGAACGTCGCGCCGCCGGTCGATGCCTGCGCCGCCAGGGTGCGCTGCGCACCCCATAGCACCAGCGCGAGTGCGAAAACGATGGCACGCACGGCGGAGTTCGGCGCGCGCGAGGGGCGCTGTCGACGGCCCGGCGATCGTGCCTCGACCGTGCGGAGCCAGCCGGAGCGCCCAGGCACGAGACCGCGGTTCAGGATCGGTGACACCGGCGCCCGAGAGGGCGACTCAGAGCGGTGTCGCTTCGTCGACGAGCATGATCGGAATGTCATCGCGCACGGGGTAGCGGAGCCGGCAGGCGTGACAGATCAGGCTGTCTTCCGCCTCGCGGTACTCGAGTTCGCCCTTGCATTTCGGGCAGACGAGGATCTGTAGCAACGGTTCGGCAAGGCTCATCTCGTGGAGTCCTCGGAGGGCATGTAGCCAAAGCGGCGCACGGCCCGCGGATCACGCCGCCAATGGGGGAGTACTTTGACCCACAGATCGAGATAGACATCGGAGCCCACCAGTTGTTCGATCTTCTCGCGCGCGACACTGCCGATCTCGCGAATGCGCGAGCCCTGGTGCCCAATCAGTATCCGCTTCTGGCTGGCTCGTTCGACGAAGAGGATTGCCCGAATGTACAACGGGGTACGGTCCTCGCGAAACTCCTCCACCTCGACGGCCAGGCTGTAAGGCACCTCCTCTGACAGCTGCTCGAGGGCGGTCTCGCGTACCAGCTCGGCGGCGAAGAACCGCAGCGACTGCGTGGCGAGGTCGTCTGCTGGGTACAGCAGCGGACTCTCGGGCAGTCGCTCCACGACCGCTTGGAGCAGGCGGTCGACGCCGTCGCCCGTGGTGGACGAGATGACGAACGCGTCGGGGAGGAGATCGGCCAGACGCTCACGCGCTTCTGCTCCCAGCAGATCGCCCTTGTTCAGGACCGTCAGAACGGCAGCACGGATCGGCGTGCGAAGCGCCGCCGCTTCGTCGAGCGGTGGCGGTGGCGCATGGCGGGTTGCGTCAGTGAGATAGAGGACGACATCGGCGTCCCGAATGGCTCGCACGGCAGCGGCGCGCATGGCGCGCTGGAGCTCGTATCGCGGCTCCAGGAGGCCGGGAGTGTCGAGCACGACCAGTTGGGCGTTGTCGGTGGTCAGGATGCCGACGACGCGATTGCGCGTCGACTGGGGCTTGGGACTCGTGATGCTGAGCTTCTGCCCGACCAACCGATTGAGCAGGGTGGATTTTCCCACGTTTGGTGCGCCCGCCACGGCGACGAGTCCGGCCCGGGTCATGAGCGCATGCTGTGCAGTCGTACGGGGGTGCAGAGGGTCGTCTGGCGGGGCATGGTGCGGGGTATGGTGTGCGGCATGGTGTGCGGCATGGTGTGGTGGCGGACGGTGGAGTGGTGAGGCGCGGAGTGGGTATGTGATGCACGAAGCCCCCGGATGCGTGACCCGGGGGCTTCGAAGGGGGTGCCGGCGGCGGCCTACTCTCCCGCGCCCTCTCGGGCGGAGTACCATCGGCGCTGTAGGGCTTAACGACCGTGTTCGGGATGGGAACGGGTGTGGCCCCTACGCTCTGGCCACCGGCGATTCAGGTGGTCGTCTCCCCGGGGAATCCGGAGGAGATGACGGACGGAAGTGGTGTAGATCATGAAGCGAATCGAGACGGGCGATACTCTGCTTGTCGTACGACCCTTGCGAACAAGGGGAGTAGTCAAGCCGCACGGGCGATTAGGACCGCTTCGCTCGGAACGGGTTACCCCGCTTCCACGGGCGGCCTATCGACGTGGTGGTCTTCCACGGCCCTTCAGGAGGCTCAAGGCCTCGGGAGTGTTCATCTTGGGGAGGGCTTCCCACTTAGATGCATTCAGCGGTTATCCCTGCCTGCCATCGCTACCCGGCGGTGCCACTGGCGTGACAGCCGGGACACGAGCGGGCAGTCCGACCCGGTCCTCTCGTACTAGGGTCCGCGCCCCTCAACACTCCAACGCCCACGACGGATACAGACCGAACTGTCTCACGACGTTCTGAACCCAGCTCATGTACCACTTTAACCGGCGAACAGCCGGACCCTTGGGACCTTCTCCAGCCCCAGGATGTGATAAGCCGACATCGAGGTGCCAAACCGCGCCGTCAATGTGAACTCTCGGGCGCGATAAGCCTGTTATCCCCAGCGTACCTTTTATCCGTTGCGCGATAGCCGATCCACACCGGGCTACCGGATCACTACGGCCGACTTTCGTCTCGGCTCGAGCCGTCGCTCTCGCCGTCAGGCGCCCTTCTGCCGTTACGCTCATCGTGCGATTACCGACCGCACTGAGGGCACCATCGCGCGCCTCCGTTACTTTTTCGGAGGCGACCGCCCCAGTCAAACTGCCCACCTGCCACGGTCCCAGCCGGGGTGTACCCGAGCCTGGTGAGGGCGTCGCACAACACAGGGTGGTATTTCACCGGTGGCTCCACCAGAGCTAGCGCCCTGGCTTCAACGCCTCCCACCTATGCTACACAGTGAAGTGCAACGTCCAATGACAAGCTGCAGTAAAGGTGCATGGGGTCTTTTTGTCCTGTCGCGGGTACTCGGAATCCTCACCGAGACTGCAATTTCGCCGAGCACGTGGTCGAGACAGTGCCCAAGTCGTTACGCCATTCGTGCAGGTCGGAACTTACCCGACAAGGAATTTCGCTACCTTAGGACCGTTATAGTTACGGCCGCCGTTTACCGGGGCTTCGGCTCAAGGCTTCACCCTTGCGGGCTGACCTCTCCCCTTAACCTTCCGGCACCGGGCAGGCGTCAGTGTGTATACGGCGCCTTGTGCGGCTTGGCACACACCTGTGTTTTTGCTAAACAGTCGCTTGGGCCGATTCGCTGCGACCCGGCCGAGTTCGAAGCGCGAAGCTTCTTACCCGACTGGGCATCCCTTCTTCCGAAGTTACGGGATCAATATGCCGAGTTCCTTGACCACGTTTCACTCGTTCACCTGAGGCTGCTCGCCTCGCCCACCTGTGTCGGTTTACGGTACGGACGCCATCCGACCTCCCCCGGGAGCTTTTCTTGCCTGTCGACTCCACGTGACTTGGGGTTGCCCGAAGGCTTCCCCTCGCGTTCCCGTCTCGGGCTTGCGCCCTACGCGGTTAGACGGTCGATCCACATGACCGCTCACGCTTCGTTCCAGTGTCCCTCCCGGCTTCAACGGTCGGCGGCGGGGCCAGAATGTTGACTGGCTGTCCATCGTCTACGCCTCTGGGGCCTCGACTTAGGGTCCGCCTCACCCTGCGCTGATTGCCATGGCGCAGGAACCCTTGGGCTTACGGTGTCCAAGGTTTTCACTTGGATTTGCGCGTACTCATTCCGGCATCCTCACTTCTGGTCGCTCCAGGACAAGGTTTTCACCGTCCCTTCACAGCTCCCAGAACGCTCCCCTACCCCCGAGTCCGAAGACTCGAGGCCACGCTTCGGCGGGCCGCTTAATCCCGACCATTCTCGGCGCATTCCCGCTGGACTGGTGAGCTATTACGCACTCTTTAAAGGAATGGCTGCTTCTAAGCCAACCTCCCAGTTGTCACAGCAGGAACACATCCTTCGCTATACTCAGCGGCCACTTTGGGGCCTTAGCGGTGGCTCTGGGTTCTTTCCCTCTCGCCGCTGGACATTATCGCTCAGCGACTGCCTCCCGAGGTCGATTCCATGGGCATTCGGAGTTTGGTTGGGGTTGGTACGGTGGTAAGCCGCCCGCGCCCATCCAGTCGCTCTACCTCCCAGGAACATGCCTCGAGGCTCTACCACAATAGATTTCGGGGAGAACCAGCTATCTCCAGGCTTGATTGGCCTTTCACCCCTACCCACAAGTCATCCGAGCGGTTTTCAACCCACACCGGTTCGGGCCTCCACTTGGTGTTACCCAAGCTTCACCCTGCTCATGGGTAGATCGCCCTGGTTTCGGGTCCAGGCCCACGAACTTCAGTCGCCCTCGTTACAGGACTCGCTTTCGCTATGGCTCCGCTGGAGACCAGCTTAGCCTTGCTCGTGAGCACTGACTCGCCGGATCATAATGCAAAAGGCACGCAGTCAGACGCGGCGCGAGCCGAAGCCCGCGTCCGTCCTCCTACCGCTTGTAGGCATGTGGTTTCAGGGTCTCTTTCACTCCCCGCACAGGGGTGCTTTTCACCTGTCCCTCACGGTACTCGTCCACTATCGGTCACACGGGAGTCTTTAGCCTTGGAGGGTGGTCCCCCCAGCTTCACGCCCGATTTCTCGTGCCGGGCGTTACTCAGGAACTCCACTACGATCGGTCCATGGGCTTCACCTACCGGGCTGTCACCGTCTGTGGCGCCCCGTTCCAGGGGACTTCGGTTGCCGTCGCCGATCGCGTCTGTGGGTCCTACAACCCCGGTCCCGCAAGGGGACCGGTTTGGGCTGTTCCCCGTTCGCTCGCCGCTACTGAGGGAATCTCGGTTGATTTCTCTTCCTCTGGGTAGTGAGATGTTTCAGTTCCCCAGGTTTGCTCTCGCCGAAGCGAGTGACCACCGTTTCCGGTGGCCGGGTTTCCCCATTCGGCCATCCAGGGATCGATGCGTGTGTGCCGCTCCCCCTGGCTTATCGCAGCTTACCACGGCCTTCGTCGCCTCCGTGTGCCCAGGCATCCTCCACATGCCTTCGCTCGCTTGACTACAACGTCTGTTGGTCAAGCAGAGCACGCGCTCGTCACTTTCGAGCCACTCGGGCACGTGTTGCCACGCTCCGGGTGGTGCTCGATGATGATTCGCTCGATGGGCGGCGCGTGTTGGGGTTCGGACGTGTGCGCTTGCGCGTCCACGCTCCCGAGCCTTCGCATGCGGGCCCATCGTATCCCACGATCTACACCATTTCCGTTGTCAAACAGCGCGTCGGCACGCGCTCGCGTGCGAGGCCTCCAAAGAGAGGCACCCGCGCGACGAGCAAGTCGCGCCGACATCGAATGAGAGAGGGGTGTGCGAGACCGCGACGTACTCCGGGACTTTCGGGCGACCACGCGCGCACGCTTTCGCGTGGCGGCGGCGCTCTACTCATCACTCCGGAAAGGAGGTGATCCAGCCGCAGGTTCCCCTACGGCTACCTTGTTACGACTTCGCCCCAGTCACTACGCTCGCCTTCGGCGGCTTGGTCCCGTGAGGGTTCCGACACCGACTTCGGGCGCTCGCAGCTTCCATGGCGTGACGGGCGGTGTGTACAAGGCCCGGGAACGTATTCACCGTGGCGTAGCTGATCCACGATTACTAGCGATTCCGGCTTCATGCAGTCGAGTTGCAGACTGCAATCCGAACTGAGGACCGCTTTTTGGGATTGGCTTCACCTCGCGGCTTCGCAACCCTTTGTACGGCCCATTGTAGCACGTGTGTAGCCCTGGACGTAAGGGCCATGATGACTTGACGTCGTCCCCACCTTCCTCCGGTTTGGCACCGGCAGTCTCCCTAGAGTTCCCGGCATGACCCGCTGGTAACTAGGGACAAGGGTTGCGCTCGTTGCGGGACTTAACCCAACATCTCACGACACGAGCTGACGACAGCCATGCAGCACCTGTGCAAGCGTCCCGAAGGAGGCTCGCCCTTTCAGGCGAGTTTCACTTGCATGTCAAGCCCAGGTAAGGTTCTTCGCGTTGCGTCGAATTAAACCACATGCTCCACCGCTTGTGCGGGCCCCCGTCAATTCCTTTGAGTTTCAGCCTTGCGGCCGTACTCCCCAGGCGGGGTACTTAATGCGTTAGCGCCGGCACTCAGGGGGTCGCTCCCCCAAGCACCTAGTACCCATCGTTTACGGCGTGGACTACCAGGGTATCTAATCCTGTTTGCTCCCCACGCTGTCGCGCCTCAGCGTCAGCCACTGCCCAGCAGGCCGCCTTCGCCACCGGTGTTCTTCCGGATCTCTACGCATTCCACCGCTACACCCGGAATTCCACCTGCCTCTACAGTGCTCAAGTGGCCCAGTTCGCACGGCCGATCCGGAGTTGAGCCCCGGACTTTCACCGCACGCTTCGGCCACCGCCTACGCGCCCTTTACGCCCAGTGATTCCGGACAACGCTCGCACCCTCCGTATTACCGCGGCTGCTGGCACGGAGTTAGCCGGTGCTTCCTCACCCGGTACCGTCAACCTGGTCAAAACCAGGGGTTCGTCCCGGGCAACAGTGGTTTACACCCCGAAGGGCGTCCTCCCACACGCGGCGTCGCTGCGTCAGCCTTGCGGCCATTGCGCAATATTCCCCACTGCTGCCTCCCGTAGGAGTCTGGGCCGTATCTCAGTCCCAATGTGGCTGGCCATCCTCTCAGACCAGCTACCCGTCGTCGCCTTGGTGAGCCGTTACCTCGCCAACTAGCTGATAGGCCGCGAGCCCCTCGTCCTGCCCCGGAGGTTTCCTCATCAAACCATGCGGTCCGATGAGCGTATGCGGTATTACCCGGCCGTTGGGCCGGCTATCCCCCGCAGGACGGCAGGTCGCTCACGTGTTACGCACCCGTTCGCCGGTCGCCCCCGAAAGGGCTCCCACGACTTGCATGTGTTAAGCACGCCGCCAGCGTTCGTCCTGAGCCAGGATCAAACTCTCCAAGAGAAAGTTCAATGTAGCTCCGACCGAACGCGGTCTTTCCACGTCCGAATCACTGTGTGTTCAGCTCTATACTCTCCCCGGCACCCTGAACGAGCACCGGATCGACAAGTCGCCTCGCACAACCGTCTCTCTCATTCGATTGTCAAATAGCTTGGTCCGTCGCCACTTCTGCGACAGCCTTGAATTGTAGCCAATTCTTGCCCCTCTGTCAACCCCACACCGGCTCCGAACGGACGATCAAACGCCGCTCGCGCTCCACCCAAACACCGCCCACAAATCGAGGAAGCAAGCAAAGTTACCCGCGCCAAAATCCACTGTCAACCCCGCATCCACCCCGCACCCCAATGCGCTCCCAGCCCAACCGCCCGCGCCCCAACCCGCACCAACAACCCACGCCAATAACCCGCGCCAATAACCCGCGCCAATAACAAAGGCCACCCATAGCTGGTGGCCCCCATGCGCGCCCTCATCGCTCATTTCGACCGCCCTCACCACGCACTCCGGTGCGAGCGGAACCATCCATGCGCCCTGTAGGAATCGAACCTACAACCTACTGATTAAGAGTCAGTTGCTCTGCCAGTTGAGCTAAGGGCGCCCTCCGTCCACAGCGCGCCAGGGAGGACTCGAACCTCCGACCCACAGCTTAGAAGGCTGTTGCTCTATCCACCTGAGCTACTGGCGCCCTCATCGCGCGAGCCGCTCGCCTCCCACGGCGACCGCCTGCGGGACAACCTGCAGGTCGGGGCGACCGGATTTGAACCGGTGACCTCCTGCTCCCAAAGCAGGCGCGATACCAGGCTACGCTACGCCCCGCAGACCACCTATTCTAGCCGGGCCCCATCCCATGGTCAACCCGCGGTCACGCCAGCAGTTGACGGATGAGCTGGTGAAAGGCCCGCGCGCGATGACTCAGCGACGCCTTCTCCCCAATCGTACACTCGCCAAAGGTCCGCGTGCCGCCGAGCTCTTCCGGCGCGAAGAGTGGATCGTAGCCAAAGCCACGGTCCCCACGCGGCCCGTGGAGCACCGAACCCGCCACGATCCCACGAAACACACGCTCCTCGCCGGGCGCGCGCACCAGGGCGGCAACACATACGAAGCGCGCCAGCCGGTCCGTCACACCCTCGAGCCGCGCGAGCAGGGTGCGGTTGTTCTCACGGTCCAGTGCAGCGCCTTCAAGGTCGCTGCGCCCGCACCACCTGTGGCTGTGCACGCCCGGTGCTCCGGCCAACGCCCGCACCTCCAAGCCCGAGTCGTCGGCCACCGTCGTGCGCCCACCCCCGCGCGCGAAGAAGTAGCGCGCTTTGGCCAGCGCGTTCGCCTCGAGCGTGTCGAAGCACTCGATCTCACGCTCCTCTGGCGACCACGCGATGCCAGCGTCGTCCAGTCCCAGCACGGGAATACCCGCGTCCGCGAACATCGCACCCAACTCACGCATCTTCCCCGCGCTCCGCGTGGCGAGAAGCACTGGGCCGGGCACCACGTCGCTCATCACACGCGCAACGCGGTGGCCTGGGCGGCCAAGAGGTGCCGCACACCCGCGTCGGCAAGCTCCAGGAGGCGGTCGAGCGTGCGGCGGTCGAACGTGGTTCGTTCACCGGTGCCCTGTACTTCCACATAGTGCCCTTCGCTCGTCGCCACCACGTTCATGTCCACGTCGGCGCGCGCGTCGTCGGCATACTCGAGGTCGAGCAACGCAACGCCGTCGACGACCCCCACGCTCACACCGGCCACGCGCCGCCGCACGGGCGATGCCGCGCAGTGGCCCTCCCGGACCATCCACGCGAACGCGTCGATGACGGCCACACTCGCCCCGGTGATCGCCGCGACGCGTGTGCCCCCGTCGGCCTGCAGCACGTCGCAGTCGACGCGGATCGTGAACTCCCCGTACGAGAAATCGTCGACCATGGCGCGCACGCTGCGCCCGATGAGACGCTGGATCTCCTGCGTCCGGCCGCCGATCTGGCCGCGCTCGCGCGACGTGCGGGTGAGCGTCGCGCGCGGGAGCATGGCGTATTCGGCGGTGATCCACCCCCGACCACTGCCTCGGCGCCACCCAGGCACCCCCGCGTCCACGCTCGCCGCGCAGAGCACGCGCGTCGCTCCCCACGTCACCAAGCACGACCCTTCAGCGAAGGGCGCGGCTGCGCGCTCGAGCGACACGGGTCGGAGCACGTCGGGCGCGCGCGTGCGGACGGCGGGGACATTCATGCGCTCACCGCTGGGCCGACAGACGCTTCACCGTTCCCGTGGTCGAATGACCAGGCGTCAGGGGGACGATCACCACGCGGCCACCCCGCGCGCGCACGACATCCGCCCCCACCACAGCATCGGGCCGGTAATCGCCGCCCTTCACGAGCACATCTCGGCTGGAGCGCCTGAATGAGCGCCAGCGGGGTGTCCTCGTCGAACACGACCACCGCATCCACCGCCGCCAGCGCCCCCAACACGTAGGCACGATCGTGTTCGTTGCGGATGGGACGGCCGCCACCCTTCAGGCGCCGTACCGACGCGTCGCTGTTGACGCCCACCACGAGCGACCCGCCTTCGGCCCGTGCGGCCGTGAGGACATCCACGTGTCCGGGGTGCAGGAGGTCGAACACGCCGTTGGTGAAAACCACGGGCGGTGTCGCACGCGCGCGCCACGCGCAAGCGTCGGCACGGCTTAGCACCTTGTGCCGTGGCGGCGCGTCGCCGTGCACGTGGTGTGGACCGCTCAGAACGTGCGCTCCACCGAAGGGGTAAACCGAATAGAGCGGCGGCCGAAAGGAACCTCCACGACCTCCACGTAGGCGGACGACACCTGGACCGAGCGCGGCGTACGGCTGACCTGGACGCGCTGCGCCGCGGCGGGGAGGCCCAGCGAGTCGGCGGCGGCTCGCAAGTGACGGACGATGCTGTCGACAGGCATGGCCTGCGCGAACCGCGCTTCAGTACTCATGGCATCGCGGAACCGGTAAAACCGCAGGTATGCCGCGCCAATGCCGACACCGTAGTACACCGCAACCGCGGCGATCAGGATCATGAACAGACACCCCAGCCGGCTGGTACCGCGCGGGCAGCGCGGCCCAGCAACGTCCGACGGATGCGCCACGGATCGCCGGGCGGGCACCCCGCGCACGCCTGGATGCGAACGCCTCGGCGTCCTCACCACTGCGACTGGGCCCCTGCAACGATGTCACTGACGAGTTTGTCGATGGCCTGCTCTCGTCCCTCTTGTTCGGAGCTCTCTCCATATTCCCCTTCGGCGGTCAACGACTTCTGCGACCAGAGCACGCGTCCGTTGGCCTGATCCACGATCTCGACATCAATCGCGATACGCAGCCGCCGACGCGCTGTGTTGACGGCCTGCCGGTCAGCGCTGTAGGCCGCCGGGATGTCGGGCTCGTAGGAAATGATGCGACCGCGGACAAGGGCGTCGGCTCTGGTCTCGGTGGCCGATCGGAGGCCAAGACGCCCCTCCAGTTCCTTTCGCATCCGCTCGTGCAGCTCGGGCCCGAGTCCGCTGGCCGAGGTCTGGTTATCGAACGGGAGCACGGCGACCGTGTGGATGTTGGACGGCAGCCCGCCGCCGGTGAAACCATAGAGGCACCCCGCCATCGCCACCAGGATGCCCGCCAGGAGACACTCAGCGCCAAATCGACGGATCATAGGCTCCGACCGTGTCCACGCGTTGCACAGAGATGCGAAGGTCGCGCCGTGCCTGAGCGTTCCAATAGTGCACCTCCCGACCGTGGCGCTCCACCCACTCCCGCTCGCGTCCGTTGCGGATGAGCGTAAGGCGGGTAAGGGAATCGGCGACGAGCACCGCGCGCCATCGTGGCTCGTGTCCAATGTCGACACGCAGCGTGTCGGCGTCAACGCGCACCACCGTGTCCGCGCCTGGCGGCGCAGCCAGGCGGCCCAGCGAGGCCCAGAGCAACGGAGCGGGCGGGAGCAGCCCCTCCACGACCTCGCCGTGCGGCGTCCGGAGGCTGTCACCCACCAGAATAGCCCACCCACCGCCGATGCCGCCATCGAGAAAGAAATCCAGCCGGACGGAGTCCGGCGGCGCCGCGCGCGCCACGCCTTGGCCGCGCAGATGAAAGTCCGTGTCCTCGTATTCCCACGAGAACACGATCTTCCGATGGATAGGAGGCAGGGCGGTGGACGGGAGCCTGGCCGGCGCGGGTACTCCACGCAGCGGCGGTGCGGGATGGAGGCAGGCACTGAGGGTACCGGCCACCAGCGCCACCCAGGCCACCGCGAACGTGCGCACGCGCGTGTGGGTCATCGGATGCGCATTGCGAGAATGCGGTCGCCCTGCACGATGGAATCCAGCACGCTCTCTCCACGCACGACGCGGCCGAAGATGGTGTAGCCACCGTCGAGGTGTGGCTGCGGCGACAGGGTAATGAAATACTGACTCCCGCCGGTATCCGGTCCCGATAGCGCCATACCGAGCGTACCGCGATCGTAGCGATGCCGATTGAGCTCGTCGCGAATGGTGTACGGTGGCCCGCCGTTTCCATCCCCGCGCGGGTCCCCATCCTGCACCACGAAATTGGGAACCACGCGATGAAATCGCGTCCCTCGATAATAGCCGTTGCGGATGAGCGTGAGGAAGTTGTCCACGGTGAGCGGGGCGTCGGCGGCAAAGAGCTCGAGCGTGATCGTGCCCTGCCAGGTGACGATGTCTACGCGGGGCAGTTGTCCCTCGAGGGCTGGGCGGACGAGGGTGCGCACGCGTGATTCGTACCAGGCGAGCGGGGGACGGGCCGCATGGGACGCGCGCCAGGAGTCGAGCAGCGTCAGCGGTTGGCCGGCCGCGCGCGTGATGCGATCGCCGGCGGGGGGCGCCGGAAGCTCTCGGATCTGCTGGCGCAGCGCCGGCCCCATGGCGGAGCTGTCACGCGCCCAGGCCATCACGAGCCCGCGCACCGCGGCGACGCGCGCATCGACCGCGCTGTCGAACGCTGCGCGCTCGTAGCTGGCAAGGAGGAGCGGGACGTCCGCGGCCTCGGGATGCGACGTCAGTCCACCCAGCGCGGCCGCACGCACGATCGGATCGGCATCCACGAGGCCGCGACGCAACATGGCGTCGCGTTCGGCGGCCAGGCGCGGTGTGCTGTCGTCGAGCGCAACCAGGCTGGCGAGCGCCGCCGCGCGCACCCGTCCGTCGGAGTCAACGGTTAGCGGGCGCAACATCACGAGCCCCATCTCCCCGCTGGGAGCACCCGCGGCGGCCTCGGCGAGCGCCGCGCGATCTTCCCACCGCGGGCTCGTCCGCCAGTGCAGAGCGGCGAGCGCCGGTGCGCCGGCACGCGCCATTGCGATGGCGAGACTGCGACGGTAGGCGAAGCTGGTGTCCGCGGCGAGGGCGGTGTCCCAGCGCGGGTCCGTCGCCGGCATCGCCGCGCCGAGCGACGCGGCGGCGGCGACGCGCACGTTGGGATCCGGATCACCGAGCGCGTGCAGTAGCGTCGCGGCAGCGCGCGGTCCGTAGCTGGCCGCGGCGCGCAACGCGTTGACGCGCACGTGCGGGTCGGGATCGCCTGCCAGTGTGGCGAGGACGGGCATCGCCAGGGAGGCGAGTGAGTCCCCCGCGGCCTCCTGCGCCAGCGCACGCGCTACCTGGGCGCGCACGGCCGCCGACACGTCGCGCGCCAGCGGGAGGAGCATGCGCACGCCGCTCGGCACCAGCGGCCGCGCCACCGCGTAGGCCGCGCGCCAGCGGAGCGCGGAGTCGGGAGACGCGAGCCAGGGACGGAGGCGCTCCACCGGCACGGGCCGAGCGCGGGCCGCCGCGAGGAGCAGTGCCTCCGTCACGGCTGGCGCGAGCGAGTCCTGGGCGAGCAGGCGGGCGATGCCGGGGGTGGATGCGGGTGCCATCTCTCCCAGCGCACGGGCGGCCGCCGCGGCAACCGTGAGTGGTGCAGCGCGCACCGTGTGCTCGATCACCGCGAGGGACGTGGTGTCACGCAGAAGCCCGAGCGAAAACGCCGCCGTAGCCGCAACCGCGGAATCGGGATCCTGCAGCAAATGCTCCAAGACCGGACGCATCTGCAGAGCGTGCACCTGCCCTGCCGCGCGCGTGGCCACGACGCGCAGCGGCGAGCTGTTGGAGCGCCATGCCGCGCGCAGCACGGCCGTATCGACCTCGCGCGCGTCTGTCATCTGCAGCACCGCGGCGTAGGCGGGCACATCCGCGTCGGAGAGCGAGCGCTGCTGCGCCGGAAGGGCCCGGGCGGCGACGCACGCGAGGGCGACGGCCGCCACAGAGCTCACGCGCTCACCGTTCACGCGTATCGTGCTCCGCAAGAGCCGCGCGCAGGGAGGACGGCAGACGGGTCACGACGCCGCGCTCGTCCAGCGACACCAGCGTGGTCGTTGCCGTGGCCAGACGCGTGCCTGTGTCGACATGCTGCAGCTCGTATGAGAACGTCACGCTCCGCGACCCGACGTCGGCGACGGTGGTGCGCACGCGCACGCGGTCGTCATAGCGGGCCGGCGCATGGTAGCGGAGCGAGGCTTCGGTCACGGCCAGGCGCACGCCCGTCTGCTCGAGGTCGCGGTAGCTGCCACCCAGCGCCCGGATGTGCTCGGTACGTCCCATGTCACACCAGACGAGGTAATTGGCGTGGTACACCACGCCCATCTGATCGGTTTCCGCGTAGCGCACGCGGAGCTCGATCACGGTGCTGCGGCGCATTGTCGCGACGGCTGGAGCACGAAGCGCAGACGAGGATTGGGGTGGACGGGAGGGCGAAACGACGGACGAGACCCGAGGCACGCGCCGGCGTCGACTGCACCGCTCGCGGCGCGCTGGCGCAGCGACATATTGCGGCCCGACCCGGCCGGTTGTAAAGGGCGTCCCGCAACGCAGCCGTCCCACGACGCAACCCATTTGAGAACGGCGCCGCGCGCGGCTAGTATCATCCCATGTCCACTCCCACCGGGCCCGTGCGCGCCGTGGACGTCCGACCCGAACGCGACGCGCTGGCGGCGCCGTGCGTGGTCATCTCCGACACGCATCTCGGAGCCCGCTCTCAAGCCCTCGAGCGCCAGATCGTGCAGTTTCTCCGCGCCGTACCTGGCGCGGGAGGCGCCGCATCGGTCCTCATCAACGGTGACCTGTTCGACTTCTGGTTCGAATGGCGCAGCGTCATCCCCCGGGGACATTTTCGGTTGTTGAGCGCGCTCGCCGAGTTGGTCGAGAGCGGCGTGGACGTGCTCATGATCGCCGGAAATCACGACTGCTGGGGGGGAGACGTGCTCACGGGCGATGTCGGGATGCGCTATCACGCTGGCGTGTGGCGCGGGCGGCTGGCCGGCTGGGATGCCGAAGTCGAGCACGGCGACGGACTCCGCGTGGTGGAGGATCGCAAGTACCGCGTCCTGCGTCGGGTGCTGCGTCATCCCACGGCCATCCGCGCTTTCCGCTGGCTGCACCCTGACGTGGGCACGTGGCTGGCGCGCGGGAGCTCCGAGACGAGTCGCGCGCATCGCGCGCTGGATGGCGGCCGCGGGCTCCAGCGCATCGCGCTCGAACGGCTCGACGCCGCCAGCGCACCAGAGTTGCTCATCCTGGGACACTCCCACACCGCGGCGCTGGAGCGCTCGGGGACGGGCGGTGTGTACGCCAATGCGGGCTCGTGGTTGGACGCGCCCACGTATCTCGTCGTGACCCCACACGCGGTGGAGCTGCGTCGCTGGAACGGATCAGCCCAGGGAGATCTGCTCCACGCGCTCGATCGGCGTGCCGAGAAAGCGCTGCCCCAACGCTAGGAATCGCTCCGCGTCGTCCGATACGAGAAACTGGTGAACGGCGGCGACGTCCCCCGCCGGATTGGACAGCGCGTGCTCCCGGAGCACACGCTCCGTCTCGCGCGCGGTTTCGGCGGCGCTGTCGATGAGCGCGACAGCCGGACCGAGTTCGCGAGCCAACACGGGTGCGAGCAGCGGATAGTGCGTGCACCCGAGCACCAGCGTGTCCACCTCCGCCGCCACGAGCGGCGCCAGGTACGCCCGCGCGATGAGCCGGGTGGCGTCGCCGTCCAGCCATCCTTCTTCCACGAGGGGGACGAACAGGGGACAGGCACGAGCGATCACGGTGGCCTGCGGCGCGAGGGAATGGATGGCGCGCTCATACGCTCCCGACGCCACCGTGCCGGCCGTGCCGATCACCCCGATGCGCTGCGCTGCGGACGCCCGCGCCGCCGCGCGCGCCCCCGGTTCCACCACTCCCAGGACGGGCACAGTGAGCTCGAGCCGTAGCGCCGCCAGCGCGTGCGCCGTGGCCGTGTTGCAGGCGACGACGATGAGCTTCACGCCGCGATCCTGCAGCACGGCGGCGATCTCGCGACTGTACCGCCGCACGGTGTCTGGGCCCTTGGGGCCGTACGGCACGCGCGCCGTGTCGCCCACGTATACGATGCGTTCCTGCGGCAGCGCGCGCATGAGCTCCCGCACCACCGTGAGCCCGCCGATCCCCGAGTCGAAGACGCCGATGGGCGCGGTGGAGGACGTCACCGCTGGCAACGCCGCACGACGATCCACGCCGTCAGAACGCGACGTGCATCGCGAGCACGGTTCCGTTGGGCGTGGGGACGACGGAGAGCGCCGCCGGCACGTCCCAGAGGTGCGCCGCCACGAACGCGTCGGCGCCCGACAGCAGGTGGTTGAACACGACGATCGTGATCCAGTCCTCCAGCTGCTGGCGGCGCAGCCGCACGAACCCCACCAGAGGACCCGTGCGAAACAGCAGTCTGGGGACCGTCTCCCCAGGTGCGGGAAGGCCGAACCCGACGAACAGGCTGTCCTCGCCGTGGCGCTTGGCGAAATCCAGGCGCTGTTTGGTCTCGGCCACCATGAGCAGCGAGCTGAGCTCCACCACGGCAAAAATCGCGGTCGCGCGCGACCGGCCCAGCGTCCGCTGACCCCACCCGGGCACGAGAAACGATCGCAGAAATGCCTTTCCAGGAGAGATGGGCGGACCGGTGTCCACGCGCGCCCGCACCGAGATGGCTTCCGCACGACCGGGTGGGCGCGTCGAAGTATCGGCGCCGCGCACGGTGCTGTCCGCGCCCGCGGGACCGCGCGCACTGTCGGCGCCCTGCGCGAAGGCGGCGGACGCCACGCCCGCGACGAGCAGCGTTACGAGGCACGGCCCGACCACCCACCACGACCCGCGCGCCGACCTCGGCCCCACGGCGCCGGTGAATGCCACCGACCCGCGACGGCGGCGCTGCCCACAAAACGAATGAATCTTCACGGTCGTCTCGAGGTGGAATGGCGGGAACGTGTGGGAATCGAACCCACCCGACCCGACCGAGTCGGGTCGCACCAGTTTTGAAGACTGGGGAAGCCACCAGGCCCCATCCGCCCCCCCCGCTAGGCAACAACCAGCGCATGCGAACCACGCGGTTCCACCACGCCGATCTCCGCAGCACCGGTGATACGGGAAAGATAACCGGGCACCACATCGGCGGGCAGCGCGATGAGCAAACCGCCGGACGTCTGAGGGTCGAGCAGGAGTGCGCGCACGACCTCATTGGCGGCGCCCCAGTCGACCATCGGTTCCAGGTAAGATCGGTTCCGCTCCGTTCCGCCCGTGTGTACGCCGCGTGCGGCCGCCGCGTGCGCGCCCGGAAGGAACGGGACAGCGTCGGCCATGATGCGGATGGTGACGTTGCTGGCGCGCGCGACATGCGACGCGTGGCCGAGGAGCCCGAAGCCCGTGATATCCGTGGCGCAACGCGCGCCGGCGTCCAGCGCCGCCCGGCTCGCTGCGGCGTTCAGCAGAATCATGGACGCATGCAGTGCGGCACGCGCGCCAGGGTCGAGCGTGCCGGCCTTGAGCTCGGTCGCGAGCAGGCCGGTGCCGATGGGTTTGGTGAGCACCAGCCGATCGCCCGCGCGCGCGGCCGCGTTGGTCAACAGGCGACGCGGATCCACACGCCCCGTGACGGCCAATCCAAACTTGAGTTCGTCGTCCTCGACGGTGTGACCCCCGGCGACCACCGCGCCCGCGGCATGTACGATGTCCTGCGCTCCCTGCAGGATTTCCGTGAGCACGCGCAGGGGCAGACGCGCTGTGGGAAACGCGGCGAGGTTGAGGACCGAGACGGGTTCGCCTCCCATGGCATACACGTCCGAGAGCGCGTTCGCGGCCGCCACCTGGCCGAACACGAACGGCTCATCCACGATGGGCGCAAAGAAGTCCACCGTCTGCACGAGCGCGAGCGTCTCGGATAGCATGACGACCCCGGCGTCGTCGAACGTCTCGAATCCGACGACCAAACGAGGATCGCTCCGGCGCGGGAGCGGGGCGAGGACACGCGACAGGTCACCCGGACCCATTTTGGACGCTCAACCGGCGCATCGCGCGAAGGCCGTGAGACGGAACAACTCCTCGCGCGTATGGGATCCGCCCTGCTCACTCATGCCGGTGCACCTCGCGTTCAGGATCCGATCCGCGCGATCAGATCGATCTCGATGAGCGCTCCGCGCGGCAGGGCACCAACCTGCACGGTGGAACGGGCCGGGCGTGCCGCACCCAGATAGTCACCGTAGATCTCGTTGACGGCGGGAAAATCGATGAGGTCCACGAGGTACACCGTCGTCTTGACGACGTCGGTCCACGCGAGGCCGGCGGCGCTCAGGACCGCCTGGAGGTTCTGCATGACGCGATGGGTCTGCGCCACGATGTCGGCGTCGGCCATGTCCCCAGACGCGGGGTCGAGCGCGATCTGGCCCGCGGAGAACAGGAATCCGCCGACGCTGACCGCTTGCGAGTAGGGCCCGATGGCGGCGGGGGCATGGTCGGTGCTCACGACGGTTAGCGGCATGTGCGCTCCTAAAAGAGTCCGACGATACTGCCGTCCGGACGGACGGCCATGTGCTCGGCGGCAGGGACCTTGGGCAGGCCGGGCATCGTCATGATGTCGCCCGAACGCGCAACAACGAAACCGGCTCCGGCCGCGGGATATACCTCGCTGATCTGCACGCGGAAGCCGCTCGGCGCGCCCAGCGCGGTAGGGTCATCGGTGAACGAGTACTGCGTCTTGGCGATGCACACGGGGGTGTCGCCCAGACCGATCTGCTCCAGGTAGGTGATGGCGCTCTCGGCGCGCGGCGCGTAGTCGGCGCCCTCGCCACCGTACACACGGCGGACGATCGTGTCGATCTTCTCGCGGATGGGAAGCGAGGCATCGTACAGCGGCGCGAAGTCCGCGCGCTGCTCCTGCAGGAGGCGCATCACGGCCTTAGCGACGGCCTCGCCACCTTCGCCGCCGCACGCCCACACGTCCGCCAGCTCGCAGTGCGCACCCTGCGCCGCGGCATAGTCCGCCACCATGTTCAGCTCCTCATCCGTATCGGCGCTGAAGCGGTTGAGCGCCACAACCACCGGCACGCCGAACTGCCGCACGTTGGCGATGTGTCGTCCCAAATTCGGGAGCCCGCGTTCGAGCGCGGCCAGGTCTTCGCGCGCGAGCGACTGTTTGTGCGCGCCGCCGTTGAGCTTGAGCGCGCGCACGGTCGCGACCAAGATGGCTGCCGCCGGGGCGAGCCCTGCCGCGCGACACTTGATGTCGAAGAACTTCTCTGCGCCGAGATCACTGCCAAATCCGGCTTCGGTGAGGACCACGTCGCTCACGGCGAGCGCCGTGCGCGTGGCCACCACGCTGTTGCAGCCGTGGGCGATATTGCCAAACGGGCCGGCATGTACGAACGCCGGCCCGCCGTCGAGCGTCTGGACGAGGTTCGGCCGGAGCGCATCCTTGAGGAGGAGATTCATGGCGCCGACGGCGTGGAGATCGGCCGCGCGTACCGGGCGGCGATCGCCGCCCGCCGTGCTGCCTACGATGATCCGGCCGAGCCGTTCCTCCAGATCCGCGCGACTGGTGGCGAGCGCCACGACGGCCATGATCTCGCTCGCCGGAACGATCACCCAGTGCTCCTGTCGCGGCACGCCGTTGCCCATGCCGCCAAGTCCGATCACGGTGTCGCGCAGCGCGCGGTCGTTCATGTCCACCGTGCGCGGCCACGTGATGCGCCGCGGGTCGATTCCGAGGGCATTCCCCTGCTGCAGGTGGTTGTCGAGCATGGCCGAGAGCAGGAGGTGCGCGCTGGCGATCGCGTGGAAATCACCGGTGAAATGCAGGTTGATGTCTTCCATGGGAAGCACCTGCGCGTATCCGCCGCCGGCGGCGCCCCCCTTCACCCCAAAGACCGGGCCCAGGCTCGGCTCGCGAATGCAGAGCGTGGCGTCCACGCCCAGGCGACGCAGCGCCTGCGTGACACCGACGGTGACGGTGCTCTTCCCTTCGCCCGCGGCTGTGGGGTTGATGCCGGTGACCAGGACGAGGCGGCCACGCGACGGCCGCGCGGAGACGTCGAGCGCGATCTTTGCTTTGTACTTGCCGTAGAGGTCCAGGTCGTCATCGCTCAGGCCGACGTCGGCGGCGACGTCCAGAATGGGGCGCAGCCGCGCCTGTTGGGCAATCTCGATATCGGTCGGGACGGGGGGCACCCACACCTCCTCTCACAGGGAATCACCGAATGCGGCTGGTGGCCGCGTGCAGTCTACTCATCCCGGCGTAGGGGACGCCAGGCCAAAGAGGCGCCGCGCGTTGTCCGACGTGGCGCCGGCCAGCGCGATCGCGGATACGCCGCGCGCCTTCGCCAATCGTTCGATGGTGTGCGGCACCCACGCCGGCTCGTTGCGATGGCCGCGGTACGGCACCGGGGCGAGGTAGGGCGCGTCGGACTCCACGAGCAGCCGGTCATCGGGAGCCAGCCGCAGCAGGTCGTCGTCGTTCCAGCTGCGGAACGTGATGATCCCGCTGAAGGAGAGATACCATCCCGCTGCGAGTGCCGCCGCGGCCAGATCGGCGGGACCGGTGAAGCAGTGCAGGACGCCGCACACACGCGCCGCAGCCGCCTCGCGCAGCATCGCCGTGGTGTCGGCCACCGCATCGCGCGTATGCACGACCATCGGGCGCTTGCCGTCGGCCGCGAGCGCGAGTTGCGCGGCGAACGCCGCCCGTTGTTCCTCCGGCCGTGCATGCGCGCAGTGGTAGTCGAGTCCGCACTCTCCCACCGCGACGGCCCCATCGTCCAAACACGCGCGCAGCGCGGGCAGCTCTCGCGCGGCAACGAACTGTGCCGCGTCGTGCGGGTGCACGCCCGCTGTCCACGCTAGGAAGTCCGGCGCGGTGCGCGCGAGGTCGCGAGCGCGGTGGGCGGCGGCCACGGACTCGCCAATGCACACGATGGCGGCCGCTCCCGCGGCGCGCGCCCCGGCGATCACCGCGTCCCGGTCTTGGTCGAAGGCGGCGTCGGCCAGGTGCGCGTGGCTGTCGACGAACGGCGTCATCGGAGCGCGGCGTTACACCGCGCCGCCCGCACGGGCGCGGTGCGGCCACCGCCTCACACGTGCTCGCGCGCGGGGCGCCGCGACCGATCGACCGACGCCCGCGCCACCCCCGACTTGGCGCCCAGCTCGCGCGGCCAACGGCGCTCGATGTACAGGAGGATGGGCGAGGCCACGTAGATGGAGCTAAACGTGCCGGTGATGACGCCAAACAGCATCACCCATGCGAACGGCCGGATGACGGGGCCCGCGAAGATGAGGAGCGCGAGCAGGCTGGCCAGCGTGGTGCCGCCGGTGAGGATCGTGCGCGGCACGACCTCGTTGACCGACCGGTTGAGGATCTCATACAGGCCCAGCTTGCGATGCGCACGGAGATTCTCACGCACGCGATCGAAGATGATGATCGTGTCGTTCATCGAGTAGCCGATCATCGTGAGAATCCCGGCGACCACAACGAGAGAAATCTCCAGGTTCATGTACTTGATCCAGGCCAGCGTCGCCACGAAGTCGTGCACGGTGGCGACGATGGCAGCCAGTCCAAAGCGCCACTCGAACCGCCAGGCCAGATAGAGGAGCGTGATGACGAACGAGATCAACATGGCGAGGGCCGCCTTCTGTCGCAGCTCACCGCCCACCTTGGGACCCACCGCCTCCGTCCGCAGCACCTGGAATCCTTGGGGCTGCGCCCCATAGCGCTGCGTGAGTGCCCGCGTGATGACGTCGGATACCTTGGCGGCGCCAGCGACCTGCTCCGCCACCTGTTGCTGGTCCTGCGCCCGGATCACGTAGTCCGTGTCGCTCCCAAATCGCTGAATCTCGGCGCCAGAGACGCCCGCCTTGGCGAGAGTGGACCGCAGCGCATCGGCTCCCGGCGGCGCGTGGAAGCGGAGCTCCATCAAGGTGCCCCCGGTGAACTCCACGCTCTGATTGAAGCCGGTGACGAAAATCAGCAGCACCGCCGGAATCATGAACGCCAGCGTGATGGCCGTCGTCCACTTCCACCACTTGATGAAATCGAGGTGCGTACCGTGCAGGAGGCGTAGCATCAGATGCTCAGAGTCTGGGCACCGCGCGGGATGCGGGTGAGCCACATGAGGAAGAAGGTGCGGACGACAAAGATGGCGCTCACCATCGATGCCACCGTTCCGGCGAGGAGGGTGACGGCGAAGCCCTTCACCGGCCCCGTGCCGAACTGGAACAACACCAACGCCGTGAGCGCGGTCGTGACGTTACTGTCGATGATCGCGCTCAGCGCGTGCTTGAAGCCCGCATCGACGGCGGCCCGTACCGCGCGCCCGTGGTCCAGCTCCTCGCGGATGCGCTCGAAGATGAGCACGTTGGCGTCGACCGCGATGCCGATGGACAACACGAAGCCGGCCAACCCGGGCAGGGTGAGCACGGCGTCGAACCCGGCGAGCACGGCCAGGGTGAACAGACCGTAGAGGAACAGCCCCGCCACAGCCAGCAGCCCTGACGTGCGATAGTACACGATCATGATCCCGATCACGAGCACGACGCCCAGGAGCCCGGCCTCGACACCGCGGTGGACGGCGTCCTTGCCCAGCGTGGGGCCGATCGTGCGCATCTCCACGACCTTGAGCGGCACTGGCAACGCACCGGCCCGGAGGACGAGGGCCAGGTCCTGCGCCGCCTGGAGCGGCTGCCCGCGCATGGTGATCTGCCCGCGCGTGTGAATCGCGCTCTGGATGACCGGCGGTTGGCCGTTCACGCGATCGTCGAGCACGATCGCCATATAGTCGCCCACGTGCTTGCCCGTTTCCGTGCCGAAGCGGCGTCCCCCCTCGTTGTTGAGCGAGAACTGCACCACGTTGCCGTCAATGGGATCGGTGGCGGGTTTGGCGTCGGTGAGATACTGGCCCGTGATGATCGGGCGCGCGTCGAGCACGTACAGCGGCTCCATCGGTCCGCTGGGAGTGGCGATCGCACTGTTAGCCCAACGAAGTACCTTCCCGGGCGGCAGCGCGGCCTGCACGTCCGGCATCTGGAGGTAGCGCTCGACGGTGGTCATTTGCGCCGAGTCCACGACGTATCCTCCCGGTATGCCGCCCGGGTGGAGGAGCGATGACAACGGCCCTTCACGTCCGCCAGCCAGAAGGCCCGTGTCAGCGGCGGCCGCGGAGGTGTCGCGCGCACTCGTGTCGCCCTGCGCGGTATCGGCCGGCTTGAGCAGATTGGTGATCGCCGCCGGGCTTTCCGGCTGCGCCGCAGCGGCCGGCGCGCCCGGCGCATTCCCCGCTGCCCCCTGCTGCCGGATGATCGCGTCGATCCGCGGGAGGACGCGATCGAGCGCGCCTGTTTTGTCGACGATCTGGAACTGGAGGAACGCCGACTGTTGGACGATAGCCTCGGCGCGCTCCTGGTCGTCGATGCCGGGAAGCTCGACGATGATGCGCTCGTTGCCAACCTTCTGGACGACCGGCTCCGCGACACCGAATTGGTCGATCCGGTTGCGCACCACCTTGAGCGCGCGGTCGATCGCTTCGGCCTTGTCCGCCACCGCCTGTTTGGAGTCGTCCACCTCGAGGGCGATGTGCATGCCGCCGCTCAGATCGAGGCCGTACTTGAGAGGCACGCGGTAGACGACCGTGTCCACGAACTGGCCGTTCACGCGCACGCGCTCGTGGACGTTCCGTGGCCACACGGCGTAGAGCGATGCCGCCGCGAGGACCGCGATGACCAGCAGGCGTTTGTTGACAGTAGACATTGAAAAGTCAGGACGAGGGCGTGAGGGGCGAGCCTTTCATGTTAGTGGCGGCATCCAATGCCGTCAATTCGCGCCGCGCCTGGCGCGCGTCGATGGCGAGCTGGTCGGCCAGCGCGGCCGCACTGTCGAAGCGGCGCGTCTCGCGCAGCCGGGCGATGAACTCCACGCGGACCAGTTGTGCGTACAGATCGGCGTCGACGTCGAACAGATGTACCTCGAGCGCGGTCGTCTGGTCGCCGAACGTGGGGCGTGGCCCCATGTTCATCATGCCACCACACGGCCCGCCCGGTGTCTGCACCCGCACGGCATAGACCCCCTGCGGCGGCAGCAGTTTGCGGGGGGGCGGCGGACCCAGGTTGATGGTGGGAAAGCCGAGCGTGCGCCCGCGTGCCACACCGGGGATCACCCGTGCGGTCACGGAGTAGGGCCGTCCCAAGCCGTCCGTGGCGCGCCGCAGATCACCCCCCGCCACGGCGCGCCGGATCATGGTCGACGAGATCGGATGCCCCGTGCTATCGCACACCGGCTCGACCACATCGACCGCGAACCCCCTCCGCTCGCCGAGTGCCCGGAGCACCTCCACATCGCCTTCGCGACGCCGTCCGAAGCCGTGATCATACCCGATCACGAGATGTCGCACGTGGAAGCGACGGCGCAGCACTTCGTCCACGAACTGTGCGGCGCTGTACCGGGCCAACGCGCGCGTGAACGGAACCACCGCCGCGTAGTCGATGCCCGATTCAGCGAGCACCTCCAGCTTCTCCGGCCACAGGGTGAGCAGCGGCGGGGCGGCGGCAGGGTTGACGACCTCCAGCGGATGCGGCTCGAAGGTGACCAGCACGCCGCTCAGACGACTCGCGGCCGCGGCGGCGGCGATGCGCGCGAGCACCAGCTGATGCCCGCGGTGCACGCCGTCAAAGGACCCCACCGTCACCACCGTCCCCGGGGCATCGGGCGGCAGCCCCGAGTCTTCCCACCCACCAAAGCCGTCACGCATCGCGCAACACCACGCGGGGTTGCCACGCGTCACCACGGCGCTCGGCGACGGCGACCAGCGTCCGTTCGGTATCGAGCAGCGCGGCCCGGTCGCCCGCGGCCGATGCCGGGACGGACATGCCGTGCACCACGCGACCGACGGCTGGGGCATCCAGGACCTCCACCGGCAGCGATCGGACCGCGCACCAGGCCGGGCGGCACCGCGCCACGCCTGCGCGAAGCTGGTCCACCGTGACACCGTCGGCCACGGCGAACGGACCACTCTGCACGCGGCGCAGCGACGTGACGTGGGCAGCACTTCCGGTCTTCCGCCCCAGGTCGCGCGCCAGCGCGCGGATATACGTTCCGCCGCTGCACGTGATGCGGCACGAGAAGTCGCCCCCTTCGAAACGCCGCTCCGTCCAGGCGTGTACCACCACACGCGCTGGCGACAGCGCGAGCGGGCGCCCGCGGCGTGCCGCGGTGTGCGCCCGCTCGCCGTGCACCTGCTTGGCGGAGTAGACGGGGGGCATCTGTTGGATGGCGCCGGTGAGCGACGCCAGGACGCGCTCGATGGCGCTCGCGTCCGGCAGCGCGGCGGTGCGGACGACCGTCCCGGTGAGGTCGTCCGTGTCCGTCTCGGCGCCGAAGCGGAGGCGGACGTCGTAGATCTTCGGCTCGGCGTCCAGATAGGGGAGGAGTCGCGTCGCGCGTCCGGCCAGCAGCACCAGCAATCCGGTGGCGAACGGATCGAGCGTTCCGGCATGCCCGATCCGCGGCTGTCCGAGTGCGCGACGGGCGTCTCGCACGACGTCGTGTGATGTCATCCCAGCGGGCTTGTCCACCAGGAGCACCCCCTCGGCCTCAGACGTCACCGTCCGCATCGCCGGTCGGGCGCTCCTGGCGCACTTGCGCAAGCAGGGCATCGATGCGCGCGGCCTGCTCGAGCGTGGGATCGCGCCGGAACTCGAGCTCGGGCGCGTGGCGCAAGCGCAGCCGCCGCCCAACCACCGAGCGAAGGTGGCTGGCGACACTCGACAGCCCTTCGAACGTGGCCTCGCGCTCGGCATCGGTGCCCATGACGCTCACGAAGATTCGTGCGTGCCGCAGGTCGCGCGTCACATCGACGCCGGTGACCGTCACGAACCCCACCAGCCGCGGGTCCTTGGCGCGCTCGTTGAGAAATGTCGCGACTTCTTCCCGGATGCCGGCGGCGACGCGGTCGGCGCGGCGAGATACATTGGCCATACTCTCCACCCACACATGCGTGCCCCTGCGAGCACGGGTCGTGATCACAGGTACGTGGTGACCGAATCGATGATCCGGCAGCCCGAGGTGTCCGCCACGAACCGATCGACCGCGGCGAGCACCTGGGCGGCGTGGCGCCGGTCGCCGGCTACCACGCACGCGGTCAGCTCGGCGCGCTGCCAGACCTCGTGGTGCGCCGTCTCGGACACCGACACGTTGAACGCGTTGTGCAGCCGGTCCTTGAGACTCTTGAGCACCGACCGCTTCTGCTTGAGCGATTGTGCCGCCGGCAGATGCAGCTCCCACGACACGACGCCGATGGTCATGCGCGTGTGGCGGGCCCGCTACCCGTCCGCTGCCAGCGTGCGCGCCACTTCCTCGGTGCGATAGCACTCGATGACGTCGCCCACCTTGACGTCATTGAAGTTCTCGATCGAGATCCCGCACTCGAAGCCCTCGCGGACCTCGCGAACGTCTTCCTTGAAGCGGCGCAACGACCCAATGGTCCCGTCGTACACTTCCACCCCGTCGCGCACCACGCGCACGCGGGCATTTCGGCTGATGACCCCACTGCGAACGGCACAGCCCGCCACCACGCCCGCCCGCGGCACGCGGAACAGCTCGCGCACCTCGGCCTCGCCGAGCACCACCTCGCGCTGTTCGGGACGGAGCATGCCCTCGAGCGCGGCGCGGACTTCGTTGACCGCATCGTAGATCACGCGATAGAGGCGGATTTCGACGCCCTCGCGCTCCGCGGCCGCGCGCGCGTTGTTGTCGGGGCGAACATGGAACCCGATAATGATCGCGCTGGCCGCCTTGGCGAGCAGAATGTCGCTCTCCGTGATGGCTCCCACGCCGCGATGCACGATGTCGACCTGCACCTCGTTGTTGGACAACCGGCCCAGTGCGTCGGCCAATGCTTCCGCCGGCCCGCCCTGGTCCGCCTTGATGAGCAGTTGCAGCGTGCGGCGCTCCCCTGCCTCGGCCGCCTGCGTCATCAGATCTTCCAGCGAGACGCCCGCGCGCGACGTGCGGCGACTCTTTGCTTCGCGGTCGAGGCGCTGCCGGGTCTGCGCGATTTCGCGCGAGGTGGACGAATCTTCCAGGACGAGCAGCCGATCGCCCGCCTGCGGAACGCCCTCCATGCCGAGCACCTGCACCGGGATGGCCGGCCCGGCTTCGGCCACCTGCTTGCCGCGCTCGTCGAGCAGCGCACGCACGCGGCCGGAATACATGCCGCAGATGAAGTCGTCGCCCACGCGCAGGGTACCGTTCTGCACGAGGACGGTCGCCACCGGACCCTTGCCCGGGTCGAGTTGCGCCTCGACCACCGTCCCCTGCGCGTGTCGATCCGGGTTGGCGCGCAGATCGAGGATCTCCGCCTGAAGGAGCACCTGGTCGAGCAGATCGTCGATGTTCGTGCCCTTCTTGGCGGAGATGGGCGTGGCCAGCGTGGTGCCGCCGAACTCCTCGAGCACCACGTCGTGCTGGAGCAGCTCCTGCTTGACCTTGCTCACGTTGGCCGACGGCAGATCGATCTTGTTGATCGCCACCACCATCGGAACGCCGGCGTTCTTGGCGTGGGAGATCGCTTCGACCGTCTGCGGCATCACCTGGTCATCGGCGGCGACCACCAGCACGACGAGGTCGGTGACCTGCGCTCCGCGCGCGCGCATGGCGGTGAACGCCTCGTGCCCCGGGGTGTCGAGGAAGGTGATCTCCCGTCCGCTCGGCAGCGTGACGTGATACGCCCCAATGTGCTGGGTGATGCCTCCTGACTCTCCGGCGACGACGGTGGACTTGCGGATGTAGTCGAGCAGGGACGTCTTGCCGTGGTCGACGTGCCCCATGATGGTGACGACGGGTGGACGGGAGACGAGATCCTCCGGCCGGTCCGCCTCCACCTCCTCGGCCGGAGCCGCATACTCTTGCTCACGCACGGCTTCGAAGCCGAACTCGCCGGCCACCAGCTCGATCTGGTCGAAGTCGAGCCGCTGGTTGATGGTGATCACCAGGCCGAGCGTCTTGAAGGCGAAGCCGACGATTTCGCTGGCGGGCACCTTGAGGATGTCGGCGAGCTCGCTCACGGTAATGAACTCGTTCACGCGCACCGTCTTCTTCTCGCGCTCGACCTCCGCGGCGCGGACGGCCGCCTGCTCCTCGCGGGCACTCGTGTCCTCGGAGCGTCGGCCGGAGCGCCGGCCGGTGCCGCCCCGCATGGCGCTCATCGTGCGCGTGATGTTGGCGGAAACCGCCTGCTGATCCACCGATCCGCGGCGTCCCTTCTTGCGCTTTCCCCGCTTGTCATCGCGTCGGGCGGCGCCCGGAGGTCCACCGGGCGCGGCGGACGCGATGGGTCGAGCGGGGGGATACGCGGGCGTACTCGAAGCCACCGGCTTGGGACGTGGCGGCCCCGGCACGACCGGGCGCGGGCGGGCCGACGGCGGGCGATGCGTGGGCCTGGCCGGCGCGGGCGGAGCGGGCGCTTCGGTCCGCGCCGTTGGCGCGGCCGCGGGTGCTTCGGCGGCGGTTCCCGGCACGTCGCCCGTGGGAGGCTGCGGCTCCTCCTCCTCGGCTGGCGGAGCGGCCGCACGTGGCCGCCGGGCACGTGACGCGGCGGCAACGGCCGCGGCCGCTTCCTGCTCTTGTTGCGCCTCGCGCTCGCGCGCCGCGGCGTCCTCGGCCGCTTGCGCGGCGGCTTGTTCGACTGCGGCTTCCTGCGCGGCCGCTTCCTGCGCGGCGGCCTCGGCCGCCGCGACGTCGGCGGCCTTGCGTCGGCGGCGCCTCACGCCCGAGGGGGCGGGCACTCCAGCGCCGGTCGCGGGGCCGCGCGGCGGCGCCTTTTCCGGTGCGGCAGTGGCGGACGGGGCCGCGGCAGACGCGGCGCTCTTGGCGGCCTTTGGCGCACCCGTGCCGCGCCGGCGCCGCGTGGAGGCAGCCGGCTTGCTCGCGCGTGCCCGCTTCTCGCGCTCCCACCGCGCACGCAGTCGCGCCACCTGATCATCGGAGAGCTGACTCAGAATGGCTCCGCACCGGCACATCCATCTGACGGAGCATATTCATCAGCTCGTCGCTGGAGATGCCGAATTCACCTGCCAGATCGTGCACACGAAGCTTGATCAAACCGTCCTCCTATCCAGGCCGCACGACGCCACCGGCGGCGTCGCCAATCCCACGGGCGAGATGGGGATCCAGGATGCCCACCGCCGCCGTCGTTCCACGCCCAACCGCCGCCCCAAGCCGCTCGCTCGCCGAGGCGGTGAGCAGCGGAATGCGTCGCGCCGCCAGCAGCGGAACGACCTTGTCCTTGCTATTCTCCGACGCATCCTGCGCGACAATGCCAAGGCGCAGGCGACCGCTCTTGGCGGCTCGCCGGACCTGTTCCACTCCCACCACCGCTCCGCGCCCACGCACTCCCAGGCCAACCAGACGCAGCACACGCACCTCGGCGGCCGTCGGAATGGCGCGTGCGTTCACGCGCCACCTCCGTCCGGCGCCGCCGTGCTGGGTTCCTCGACGATCTCTTCCGAGTCCACCGCACCGGGCGGCGCGCCGGACGACGCAGGCGGTGCTTCCGCCGCCTGAGCCTCCGCCGCCGCCGTCGGTTCCCCAGCCGTGCCGACCTTCTGCTCCTCGTCGGCCGACTCCTCGCCGGCTCCTTCCTCCGTGAGCTCGTTGATGAGCGCCATGATCCGATCCGCCTCTTCGGGCGCGATGCCAGGCAGGCGCAGGAAGTCTTCGCGCTCGAGATCGATGATGTCGTTCAACGTACGGTAGCCCGCGTATTCCAGCACGGCCACCGTGGCGGGGCCCAGCCCCGCTATCTCGGCCAGGCGCACGTCACCCTCGTCGAACGACTCCTCGGGAAGCGGCGCAAAGAGCGGCGCCTCGCCGGCCCGCTCCAGCCACTCCCGGCTGGAGTACAGATCGATCTTCCACCCGGTGAGTTCCGACGCCAGCCGCACATTCTGTCCGTTCCGGCCAATCGCGAGCGACAGCTGGTCCTCATCGACCACGGCCTGAATGGTCTTGGTGGTGGCATCGCTGAAGACGCGCGCCACGCGTGCCGGCGCGAGCGCCAGTTTGGCAAAGCGCTCCGGGTCGGACGACCACGGCACGATGTCGATACGCTCGCCGCCGAGCTCGTTGACCACGGCCTGCACGCGCGATCCCTTGATGCCCACGCACGCGCCGACGGGATCGATGGCGTCGTCGCGGGAGAAGACGGCGATCTTGGTTCGGCTCCCCACTTCGCGCGCCGTCGCGCGAATCTCGACGATGCCTTGCTGGATTTCCGGCACTTCGAGCGCGAAGAGCGCGGAAACGAACAGCCCATCGGCGCGGCTCAGGATGAGCCGTGGCCCCTTGGGGGTCTCTTCCACGCGCTTGAGGACGGCGCGCATGGGTTCGCCCTGGTGGAAGTGCTCGCGATGATTCTGTTCGCGATACGGAATGATGGCCTCCGCCTCGCGGAACTTGTTGAGCATCACCACCAGCTTGCCGCGCTCGATCTGCTGCACCTCGCCCGAGAGCAGGTCGCCCACGCGATCCGAGAACTCGTCGCGGATACGGGTGCGCTCGCGCTCACGCACGCGTTGGACGATGCGCTGCTTGGCCGCTTGCACGGCCGTACGCCCGAATCCCGCGAAGTCGATCTCGTCCTCCATGACGTCGCCGAGCTCAAAGCTCTCGTCGTAGAATCGCGCATCGTCGAGTGAGATCTCATGCGCCGGATCGGTGACCTCGGTGACGACCGTGCGCAGCCGCGCAATGCGGAACGTGCCGCGGTCGTCGTCGATGTCCACCTCGGCACGCACGGTCGGACCGTACGTCTTGGCGAGGGCGGCATGAATGCCGTCCTCCAGCAGCTCACGGAGCTCGTTCCGGTCGAGCTGCTTGGCGCTGGCGATGTCGCGCAGCGCGTTCAGAATGTCGGAGGTACTCGCCATCACGAACTCCCGCGTATCCGAGCCATCACCAATGAAACGCCAACCGGGCGTCGGACATCGACGCCAGCGGCATGCGACGCTCCTCACCCCCAGGGGTGCGCACGACCACGATCGTGTGGCCCCCCACCTCTTCCACCGCGAGGATGTCCACCTCGACGCGGCCGCCCAGCTCCCGGCTCGTCACCTGCGCCGGATGCCCCACGAACCGGCGCCAATCCCGCGCCGTCCGGAGGGGCCGCTCGACACCGGGCGATGAGACCTCCAGCACGTAGCGTTCGCTCACCAGCGGCGACGCGTCCAACTCCTGCTCCAACATCCGGGACGCGCGCGCGCAGTCGTCGACCGTAACCGGCTTGCCGTCGCGGCGATCCACCCGGACCTCCACCACGGGCCGGGAGCGTGACCCGGCATGCCGGAGATCGACGAGCTCAAAACCGATCCTGGCAAGTGCTTCAGCGACAATGCCTTCGAGCGATTCGCTCACGTTCAGTAGCAGCTGCCGTCGGAGTCGACCACAATAAAAAATGTGGGGCAACTTCCCCCACATTCCGCGCCCTGGCGTCCCTGCCAGGGGCAACCAAATCGAATCTAGACCACACGTTACGCGGAGTCAATGCCCGCGGCGAGTCGTCCCCGCGGCGTGGCGACTTGACCGTCGGGATGTGAGCGATGGGGGCGCGCGCTGGCGCTCAGCGCTCTCACGCCCGGCGTGTCAGGGGGCGGGCATGACGAGCGCCGCCACCTGCCGGCCCGTGTCACCGGCGCGATGCGAGAAGAATCGCGCGTTGTCGCAGCGAGTGCAAAAGGGGCTCACGCCCACGTGGCGCACACCCGCGTGCTCCGCGCGGCGGCAGAGACTGCCGCGCAGGTCGAGTTGTTGCCGCCCGGTGGTCTCCCGACCGGTGACGGCGGCCACCACCTCGGCACCCACCTCGTAGCACCGCCCACAGATGGCCGGGCCCAGATAGACCGTGACGTCGTGCACGGCCCGCGCGGTGTCGCACACGGCCGCCAGACCGCGCTCGAGGATTCCGGCCGCCGTGCCGCGCCATCCGGCGTGCAACAACGCGCAGGCGCCGGCCGGGTGGACGAGAAACACCGGGACGCAGTCGGCTACCGAGATGGCCATCGCCGTTCCCCGCTGCGGCGCGACGTGTCCGTCCGCGTCGCCGGCGCGCAGCCACCCAGTCCACCCGGGGTCATGCCGCAGGATGTGGGCACCGTGCACCTGTCGCGCCGTAGCGAGGCGTCCATCGCGCACGCCGAGCGTGCGCGCGAGCCGATCCCATCGCGCCATTACGTCGGCCACCGGCTCCGCCGACGCGGTGCTAAAACTCCCCGCGTCGCGCCGCGTGACGAACGCGCGCGCGCCCAGCGACTCGAGCTCGGCAATCGGCTCGACCGACAGTGGCTGCCGGTCGGCGGCTGGAGCATCCGGCGGACGCCTCCCGCTCACGCCCCGCGCCCCTCCACCCGCTCGATGCGAGCACCGAGCGCGCGGAGACGCTCGTCGATGCGCTCGTACCCACGCTCGATTTGCCCCACGTTGTTGATCGTGCTCGTGCCGGTGGCGCACAAGGCGGCGAGGAGCATGGCCATCCCGGCGCGGATGTCGGGCGACTCCACGGTCGCGCCGCGCAACCGCGACGGTCCGGACACGAGCACCCGGTGCGGATCGCACAGCACGATCCGACCGCCCATGCCGACCAGTTTGTCAACGAAGAACATGCGCGATTCGAACATCTTTTCATGCATCAGGATGAGGCCGCGGCACTGCGTCGCCGTCACGATCGCGATGGACATGAGGTCCGCCGGAAATGCGGGCCACGGCTGATCCTCGAGCTTGGGCACGTGCCCGCCCAGGTCGCTCTGGATCTCCATCTCCTGGTCGGCCGGGACCACGAGCGTGTCGCCATCTTCCTCGCACACGATGCCAAGCCGCTCGAAGCCAAGCCGCGTGGAGCGCAGGTGTTCGACGCCCGCCTGCTCGATGCGCAGCGCCGAACCGGTGACCGCCGCCAGGCCGATGAAGGAGCCCACCTCGATGTGGTCCGGTCCGATTCGGTAGGTGGTCCCGTGGCGCGCGCTGCCGCCCTCGATAGTGAGGCTGTTCGTGCCGATGCCGTCGATGCGTGCGCCGAGCGCGACGAGGAAGCGCGCCAGATCCTGCACGTGCGGCTCGCTGGCGGCGTTCCGCAGCACCGTGGTGCCGTGTGCAGCCACCGCGGCCATGAGGGCATTCTCGGTGGCGGTGACGCTCGGCTCATCCAGAAACACATCGGCGCCGCGCAACGCATCCGCACGGAGGGCGAACGACGCCCCCACGGTGTAGGACGCGCCGAGCTGCTCCAAGGCAAGGAAGTGTGTGTCCACGCGGCGACGGCCGATCACGTCGCCGCCCGGCGGCGGGAGCGTCACTTCGCCGCAGCGGGCCAGGAGTGGACCGGCGAGGAGAATCGACGCGCGGATGCGCGCGCAGAGCACCGGGTCGAGCGCGCCCGCGTGCACCTCGCGCGCGTGGATGCGCAAGGAGTTCCGGTGGGTCCACTGGGCGTCGACGCCGAGCGAGCGCACGAGTTCGACCAGCGTCTCCACGTCGCGGATGCGCGGGACGTTGTCGAGCACCACCGGCGCATCGGTGAGCAACGCCGCGGCGATGATCGGCAACGCGGCATTCTTGTTTCCGGACGGGCGGATGCTGCCGGAGAGGCGCTGGCCGCCCTCGACGACGAATTGCAGTGCAGACATGGAATCCAGGCGGAGGCGCAGTCGGAGGGACGCGCGCCAAGGATGCCGGCCGAAGCGCCGCGAAGTCAAGCACGGCGCGCGGGCGGGGCGTCCCGGATGTTGCGCCGGTATCACGACTGCTTGACACGAGGCGGTGGCGCCGCGTAGGATAGCGCCCCGTCTCCGTCGACCGCACTTGCATGCATCTCCTGGTGGCTGTGATCAATCATGAAGAGCGCGTCGACGACATTCTCGCCGGTTTCCTGGAGTTGGGGATCACCGGCGCGACGGTGATCGACAGCGAGGGGATGGGGCACGTGCTGAGCCATGACGTCCCCATTTTTGCGGGGCTTCGATCCCTCACAGCCCGTTCGCGACCCACCAACCAGACGGTGCTCAGCGTGATCGACGACGAGAAGATCGACGCCGCCATCGCGCTCATCCAGGAGGTCTGCGGCAGCCTGGAAGCGCCCGGGGCGGGGATCGTCTTCGTGCTGCCGGTCACGCGCGTGGTCGGGCTGGCGCCCGAGCTCGACTCGGAGGGGTGACAGACGCCGCTTTTGGCCCCAGCTTTGCACCAGTCGGTGGCGCACGGCGCCGGCGACGGTCGGGTCGGGAGAGCACACCCGCGGCACACCCTTAGCGAACCCCGAGCGAAGCGAGCGACGCATGACCCCGTGGAGCGCGGCAGTAGTGTGGGCGATCCAGACGGCGGTGCCGGAGGCGCTGAGCCAGCGCCCCGCCGCCGCTCCGTCGACCTTCGAGGTCGCGGCCGGGATCGCCGTGATCGTTCTGGCGATCGTCCTGATCGCGGTGCTCGTGCTGCTGTTGCTGGCCGCCCAGCGCCTGCGCACCACGATGGGCGACGCCAAGGGATTGCTGGCACGGTTGGAGGCCAAATTGGATCCGGCGATCCGGCACGCCAACGCCATCGCGGAAAACGCCGGGTTCATCACGGCGGCCGTGCGGTCGGACGTGCAGCGCGTGAGCGACGTGGTCGATGATGCGGTCGAGCGCGCGCGGCGTGGCCTGGCCGCCGTCGAGCAGCGGGCGGGCGAAGTGGACGCGTTCCTGCAGGTGGTGCAGGAGGAGGCGGAGGATGCCTTCATCGCGGCCGCCGCGTCGGTGCGCGGTGTGCGGCGCGGCGCCTCCGCCCTGCGACGGACCATCCGCGGGCGACGCGGCACGAATGTCGCCGACGAGGACGTGTTCGACGACGCCCCGGTGAACAGCGTCGAGGAGGATCTCGACGACCTCGAGGACGCGTACGACGACGACCTCGAGGACGAGCTCGAGGACGGCTTCGACGACGCGCTCGACGACGACTTCGAGGACGAGCTCGAAGACGCCCTTGACGACGAGGACGAGGACGAGCTCGAAGACGCCCTTGACGACGAGGACGAGGACGAGGACGACGCGGAGGTCGAGCCGGGCGCCGGCATGGGTGGCGCGCTCGAAGGCGGCGCGAGGCGCCGCGACGTGCCAGGGATGCTCGACGACCCAGCCGCCCGCGGCGAGTTGGACGAGTTGGAGGAGTTCGAGGCGGTGCACGGCTTGGATGACGAGCATGACGAGGAGGATGAGGATGGCGAGCTGGACACGCACAGGCACCGGAAGCCGCGGCCGCGGATCCGGCGGCGCGGACCTACCGGATGACTTCGATCTCCTGACCGCCGCCGTCTTGGGTGCGGCCATTGGCGCGGCGGTGACGTTTCTCGTGCGTCCACGGCGGGCCACACGAGTGGCACCACTGACGCGCGCGGTGCACAGCGCACGGCAGCGCGCCATTCGCGGGGCGGAGCGCGGGGCCGATCGCGCGCGCGCCACGGGCCGGCGCGGTGTCCGGTGGGCGTCGCGGCAGGGCGACGCGCTGATGGACCGTCTGGAGCTCGAGGATGTTGGCGACGCCATTGGCGGCTACCTGTCGGCCGCACGCGACGCCATCGATGACGCGGTGCGATCCGAACTCAAGCAGCTGCGCAAGTCCGCGCGGCGGCATCGCAAGCGGCTCGGACTGTAGCGCCCGGGGCCGCGGCCACGTGAGGCGGGGCGGAGGACGCGCGATTGCGCGCGCGGCGATGGTGGTGGCGGTCGCGCTGTTCGCCGTCGCCCTCCTTCCGTCCACCGCATACGCGTGGACGCCCGGCACGCACGTCTTTCTTGGCGAGGCAGTGCTGGGTTCGCTGTGGCAGTTGCCGGCCGGGATTGCCGATCTGCTGCGCGCGTTCCCGTACGAGTTCCTGTACGGCTCGATTGCCGCGGACACGAGCATCGCCAAGAAGTATGCGCCGGCCGGGCGGCACTGCCACTCGTGGACCGTGGGGATGGAGATCCTGGACGGCGCGGACGACGAACCGCTGCGCGCCTTCTCGCTCGGCTACCTGGCCCATCTCGCCGCCGATGTTGTGGCGCACAACTTCTTCGTGCCGCGCTACCTCGTGATGACCTCGCGCACGTCGGCGCTGGGGCACAGCTACTGGGAGAGCCGCTTCGAGACGCATCTGGGCGACGGGTACGCGAGCCGCGCGCGGTCGCTCATTCTTCGCGATCACACGGGCGCGGATGCGCATCTCGACCGCATTCTCAGCCCCACGATCTTCAGCACGCACACCAACCGCCGTATCTTCCGCGGCATGGTGTATGTGACCGACACGGAATCGTGGCAGCGCATCTTTCGCCTGGCCGCCGACGCGAGCCGCTGGGATCTCTCCTCGCGCCGGGTGCAGCGCTACATGGAGCGCTCCTACGACTTCATCGTCGATTTTCTCAGGCGCGTGGAAGCCTCGGAGCCGTACGCGCGCGACCCGTCGGGCGAGGAGGCATTGCGTCTCGCCAAACAGGTGCGGCGCGACGTGCGGCGCAGCGGAACGCGCTTTCGGCTGGCCGAGGAGGCGGGGCGCCACTTCGCGATGCCCAAGCGCCGGCTGGGATACGCCGCGCACCTGCCGGCGCCGCTCTACGCGCCCGAGCGTTTGGACAGCAAGGCCGCCAACAACTGATTGACCCGCTTGGGGTCGGCGCGCCCGCCCGATTTCTTCATGACGAGTCCGATCAGGACGCCCTGTAGTTTCCGCTCGCCGGCCTGAAAACGCTGGGCCTCGTGTGGATGCTCCTCCAGCACGGCGTCCACCCACTCCGACAGCGCGTCCACGTTCTGTTCCTGCGCGAGGCCCTCGCGCTCGACGATCGTCGACGGCGGGTCGCCCGTGCTCACCATGCGCGCGAAGACCTGCTTGGCGGCCGAGTGGCTGATCGTGCCGTCGCGCACGAGATCGAGCAGACGGGCCAGGTCCGCGGGCCGCACACGGAAGTGGCGCATCGACGTGTCCGCGTCGTGGAGAGCGGCAAGGACCTCGCCCAGGACCCAGTTCGCGGCCGCCTTCGCGTCGCCGTGTTGGCGGGCGACACCCTCGAAATAGTCGGCGAGCGCCGGCGTCGCCGTGAGTCGCTCGACGGCGTCCTCTGGCAGGTCGTAGTCCCTGAAGCGTGCACGGCGCGCAGCCGGCATTTCCGGGAGGGCGTTGGCGATGGCATCGATGCGATCGCGCGTGAGCACGAGCGGTGGAAGATCCGGCTCGGGGAAGTACCGATAGTCGTGACTCTCTTCCTTGCTCCGGCTGGGCCGGACGGCGCCAGCGGCGCCATCCCAGAGCATGGTCTGATGGCGCACGGCTCCTCCCCGCTGCACCACCGCGACCTGGCGGTCGAACTCGGCACGTAACGCGCGCTGTACGCCGGAGAACGAGTTCATGTTCTTGACCTCGGTCTTCGTGCCCAGATGCGTCTCCCCGCGGCGGCGGACGCTGATGTTCGCGTCCACCCGCAGACTTCCCTCCTCCATACTCACGTCGCTCACGTCGGCGTACGCGAGCATCTGCTTGAGCGTGTGCAGATAGCCCGCGGCGGCCTCCGGCGAGCGCAGCTCCGGCTCGCTCACGATCTCGATGAGCGGCACACCCGCACGATTGAGATCGATCGCCGTCGCGCCGGGGTATCGGTCATGGATGGACTTGCCCGCGTCTTCCTCCAGGTGCAGCCGCGTGATGCCCACCGTGATCGGTGATCCATCGGCCTCGTGCCCAATGGTCAGCCGTCCGTGTTGCGCCAGCGGGCGGTCGTACTGGGTGATCTGGTATCCTTTGGGTAGATCGGGATAAAAGTAGTTCTTGCGCGCGAAGACGGACCGCTCGTTCACCGTACAGCCCAGCGCGTGCGCCGCGCGCACCGCCAACTCCACCGCGCGCGCGTTCAGTACGGGAAGGGTGCCTGGCAGGGCCAGACAAATAGGACACACGTTGGTGTTCGGCGGCGCACCGAACGCCGTCGCGCAGTTGCAGAACGCCTTCGTGTCGGTGCGCAGCTGGACGTGCACTTCGAGGCCGACGACCATCTCGTATTCGGTGTCGCTCATCGGTGCGCCTCTCCGCCCATGGCCCGCTCCAGCGCGAACGCTGCACGGAACATCCCCATCTCGTCGAAGTGCGACGTGATGATCTGGCCTCCCACGGGGAGTCCCCCCACGCGTCCAATGGGGACGGAGATGGCCGGCACCCCCGCGAGGTTCGCGGTGGCGGTGAAGATATCGCTGAGATACATGGCGTACGGGTCGTGCGCCTTGGCGCCGATCTCGAAGGCCGGCGACGGCACCGTGGGCGTGAACAGCGCGTCCACCCCGTCGTTGAACACGCGGTGGAAGTCGCGGGCGATGAGGGTGCGGACCTCCTGCGCTTTGCGATAGTACGCGTCGTAGTAGCCGGCCGAGAGCACGAACGTGCCGAGTACAATGCGGCGCGTGACTTCGGCACCAAACCCACCCGATCGCGTGGCCCGATACATCCCACGCAGCCCGTCCCCCTCCACGCGCAGTCCGTAGCGCACGCCGTCGAACCGCGCGAGGTTGGACGAGGCTTCGGCGGGCGCGATGATGTAGTAGACGGGGATGGCGAGGTCAGTGTGCGGCAGCGAGACGTCCTTGACCCTCGCGCCGCACGACCGTAGCACATCGAGCGCGCGATCGCAGCGCGCGGCCACGGCAGGATCGAGCGACTGGGGGAAGTACTCGCGCGGACGGCCGATTACCATCCCGTCAAGGGATGGCGTGGCGGCGTCGCGGTAGCGCTCCACCGGGCGATCAGCACTGGTGGAGTCACACGGATCGCGGCCGGCGATGATCTCGAGCGTCGCCGCCGCATCGCCTACCGTCGCCCCCAGCACGCCGATCTGATCGAGCGACAATGCGAACGCGACCAGCCCGTAGCGACTGACGCGCCCATAGGTTGGCTTCACGCCCACCACGCCGCAAAAGGCGGCCGGCTGTCGGACCGAACCGCCCGTCTCGGAGCCCAGCGCGATGCGCGTGATGCCAGCCGCCACCACGCCGGCCGAGCCGCCGGAGGAGCCGCCCGGCACGCGCGACGGATCGATCGGGTTGCGCGCTGCGCCATAGGCACTGTGCTCCGTGGACGACCCCATGGCGAATTCGTCCATGTTGCTCTTGCCGATGAGAATCGCGCCCGCCTCGCGCAGACGGCGGACCGCCGTCGCTTCGTAGGGACTCACGTACCCTTCCAAAATGCGGGAGCCGCACGTGGTGGGGAGGCGGAGCGTCGCAATGTTGTCCTTGGCCACGTACGGCACGCCGCGGAGCGGCCCTGCCGCGGCGCTCTCGCCCTCCTGGTCGCGTTCACGCGCCTCCGCCAGCGCGTGATCGCGATCGGTCGAGACCAGCAGATTCAATCCGTGCGGCCCCGCGTCGACCGCCGTCGCTCGCCGAAACGCGGCGTCCACCGCCGAGACAGCGCTCGGCGAGCCCGTCATGCGCCGTCCTCGTCGCCCGGGGCATCCGCACCCGCATCCTCGTGCGTCGCCAGTCGCGGCACCAGGAGAAAGCCGTCACGCACGGCGGGTGCGAACGCCTCGACGGGGCGCGCGAGTGGCACCGGCGGACCCGCGTCGACGCGGAGCGGGAGTGCGGCGTCGCCCACGCCCGCAGCGGGGGGAACGCCCTCGGTGTCGACCTCCCGGAGGACCTCCATGTGCCCCAGGATGTCGTTCAACTGGTTCAGCAGTTCAGCGGCCGGTTCCTCCGGCACGTCCACGCGCGCGAGCTCCATCACGTGGCGCAGAGCCTCCATCCGCACCGTCGTCATCAGTCCACCTCCCGCTCGAGACCTGCGTAGGCGATCACGAGCCGCTTGCGGCCGATGCTCTCCTCGTCGAAGTCCACGGTGATCTTGGCGTCACGCGATGCGCCGGACACCTCGGCGATCGTCCCGCTCCCGAAGCGGGGATGCCGCACGCGCTCTCCGCGCACGTACCGCGGAGCGTCCTGCGACACATCGATATCGGCATCGGTGGCGCCGGGCCACTCCACCGGGCGACCTGGTCGCCGATGCGACGGCCGATCCCATGCGCCGGAGGCCGGGATGCTGAGGCGTCCGCTCGCGCGCAGTCGCATGGTGGAGCGTTGCTCGACGAGCGATGCCTCCACGGCGCGCAGGAAGCTCGACGGGGCGGCGCTCGCCAACTCCCCGTTGCGCCGCCGGCTCCGGGCGTGCACTAGGTAGAGCATCCGCTCGGCGCGTGTGACGCCCACGTAGAGCAGGCGGCGCTCCTCCTCGAGCTGCGCCGGGTCATCGTAGGCGCGTCCCAGCGGCAGCAGTCCCTCTTCGAGTCCAGTGATGAAGACGAGCGGGAACTCGAGCCCCTTGGCATTGTGGAGCGTCATGAGCGTCAGCGCATCCGCGGAGGTGTCGCCGTCCGCGGGTGAGACGAGCGACGCCCGCTGGAGAAAATGGTCCAGCGGCGAGAGGCCGACTTCCCCGCCCTCGTCGATCACGGTCTCCGCCGCGCTGTCGACGAGTTCGCGCACGTTCTCGATGCGCTCGGCGCCCTCCGGCCCTTCGTTCCGCAGCACCTGGAGATAACCGATTTCCTCGATGAGCTCGCGCAGCAACGTGTCGACGGCGGCGTCGCGCGTCTGCGCGCGCAGGCGCGCGATCAGGGCGGCAAAGGTGCCAAGGGATGCGCGCGCCGCCGGTCGCAACGTCAACTGGAGATCCGGCCGCGCTGCCGCTTGGAGGAGGGACACTCCGGCGGGGCGTGCCGCGGCGAGCGCGTCGAGCGTGGCGGGACCGAGACCGCGACGCGGCACCGCAACGGCACGGAGGAAGGCCTCGTCGTCGGACGGATTCGCCACCAGGCGGAGATAGGCCATGAGATCGCGAATCTCGCGCCGGTCGTAGAAGCGCACGGAACCCACCACGCGATAGGCGAGGCCACGCCGGCGCAACGCTTCCTCGAGCGACCGGCTCTGCGCGTTGGTGCGATACAGCACCGCAACATCCGCCAACGCGGAGATCTGCCCCGTGGACCGGCGGGCCACGACTTCCTCCGCCACGCTCTCGGCCTCGTCGCGCTCATCGAGGGCGGCGAGCACCGTGACCGCCGGTCCGGCCGGCAGCGTGGGACGAAGCGTCTTCCCGCGGCGGGACGCATTGGGGCGGATCACGGCGTTCGCCACGGCCAGGATCTGCGGCGTGGAGCGATAGTTCTCCTCCAGCCGGACGATCCGCGCGGCGGGGAAGTCCTTCTCGAAGTCGAGGATGTTCCGGAGATCGGCCCCGCGCCATCCGTAAATGGATTGATCGTCGTCCCCCACCACACACACGTTGCCGTGCGCGCCGGCGAGGAGCGCGATGAAGCGATATTGGGCCCGATTGGTGTCCTGATACTCGTCCACCAGCACGAACTGAAAGCGCTCCCGATAGCGCGCGAGGACGTCGGGGTGATGCTCGAACAGGCGCACCGGGAGCACGAGCAGGTCGTCGAAATCCACGGCATTCGCCTCCCGCAGTGCGTGCTCCAGGGCCGGGTAGACGGTCGCCGCCGCGCGCGTCGCCGGATCCATGGCGAGGCGCGCGTACTCGTCCGGAGTGACGAGCGCGTTCTTGGCGTCGGAGATGAGCGCGCGCATCATCTTTGGCGCCCACTGCTTGGAGGAGACTCCGACGCGGTCCATGACGCGCCCTACGAGCGACACCGCGTCGGCCTCGTCGTAGATCGTGAAGGCGGGCGTCCGCGCGACGCGCGTCGCTTCGCGCCGGAGGAGGCGGGCGCCCACGGCGTGAAAGGTGCCCGCCCACATACCGGCCGGCTGCTCGCCCAACAAGGCAGTGACGCGCGAGCGCATCTCCCCCGCGGCCTTGTTGGTGAACGTCACCGCGAGCACGCGCGCCGGGTCCACACCGTGATGATCGACCAAACGCGCGATCCGGGTGGTGAGCACGCGCGTCTTGCCGGATCCGGCGCCCGCCAGCACGAGCAGGGGTCCCTCGAAGTGGAGCACCGCCTCGCGCTGTGCGGGATTGAGCGTGGCGAGCGTGGCGCTCTCCTGGCCGGCGTGCGGCAGCGCAAACGTCATAGGCGAAGTATAACGTCGAAGGTCGCCCCGCGTTCGGTGGGCGCGAGCACGAGTGTGCCGTCGTTGTGTTCCTCGATGATCCGCCGCGCGAGGGAAAGGCCGATGCCCCACCCGGCGCGCTTCGTGGAGAAGCCAGGCTCGAAGATGCGGTGCCGTATCTCGCGTGGAATGCCGGGCCCGTCGTCGATGATGCGCACGCGCACCCGGTCCGGCCCGGCGCGCTCGGCCGCGATGTGGAGATGGCCGCCGCGGCCGGCCAGCGCGTCCAGCGCGTTCTTGGCCAGTGCCTCGAGCGCCCACTCCAACAACACCGCGTCGCCCTCGACGGTGAGGGGCTCGTGATCGCGGCTCACCGTGACGGTGACGCGGTGAGCCAGCGTGGGGACGCGCGCCTGAAAGTAGCGCGCGACGCGCTCGGCAAGCTCACCCATGTCCACCGGATCACGCCGCGGCGGTCGGCCGATGCGCTCGAAGCGGTGCGCCACCCGCTCCAGGCGCTCCAGATCCGCCTGCATGTGATCGAGCGCCTGCTCGGGTATGGGCTCGCCGTCACGGTCGCGCAGCAGCTCTAGCCATCCACTGAGACTCGACAGCGGCGTCGCGAGCTGATGGGCGGACTCGCGCGCCATGCCGGCCCACACGTGTTCCCGATCGGCGCGGCTCCGCGTGCGCAACGTGTACACGCCCGCGGCGAACACGAGTGCCAGGAGCGCCGCCTGCAGCACCGGGATGATGCGCAGACTCTTCACAAGCGTGCTATCGCCAAAGTGTACGCGCCCGCCGCCGTGGACCACGGGTGGATTCTGCCGGTCGAGCTCCTGGACGAACCGCAGGATGCGCGGATCATCGCGTCGGGCACGGAATGGCAGATTCGCCGCCGCCGTCACGTGGCCGGATGCATCGGTCACGACCACGGGCACGCCGAGATCGCGAATCGCCTGCGCGAGGTCGAGCAGCGCCGCGTTCCCGGCCTCGGCGCTGGTATCGGACAGCGCGTCGAACACGCGGGCGTACATCCGCGCGTAGCTCCCCGCATCACGGCGCAGCTCCGACACCGCGGTCTGTGAAAACACCACGTACGAGCCCAGCAGCACGAGGACGAGCGCACCCAGAATGACCACCGACGCGCTACGGCGCATCGTCAGCGAATGACGTCGTCGCCAAAATACGGACGGAGCGCGAGGGGCACGCTCACGGTTCCGTCGGCGCGCTGATGGTGCTCGAGCAGGGCAATGATGGTCCGCGGGAACGCGACGCCCGATCCGTTGAGTGTGTGCACGTACCGTGGCTTCTCGCCCGGACCCGGCCGGAACCGGATCTGCGCGCGCCGCGCCTGGAAGTCGGTGAACAGGCTACACGACGACACCTCGAGCCACCGCTCCACCCCCGGGGCCCACACCTCCAGATCGTATGTCTTGGCAGCGGCAAAGCCCAGGTCTCCGGCGGCGAGTTGTAGCACGCGATACGGGAGTTCGAGCCGCTGCAAGACCGCCTCGGCGTGGCCGGTGAGTCGCTCCAGCTCCGCGTCGGAGTGTTCCGGCGCGCAGTAGCGCACCAGCTCGACCTTGTCGAACTGGTGGACACGAATGAGGCCGCGCGTGTCCTTGCCGTGTGCGCCTGCCTCGCGGCGAAAGCACGGCGAGTACGCGGTGAGCGCGAGCGGCAACGAGGCGCCGTCGAGCATCTCCTCGCGGTACAGATTGGTGAGCGGCACCTCCGCCGTCGGGATCAGAAACAGGTCGTCGGTGGTGACGTAGGCATCGTCCTCGAACTTGGGCAGCTGTCCGGTACCCGTCATGGACGCGCGGTTCACCAGGATCGGAACCCAGTACTCCGTGTAGCCGTGCTCGCGCGTGTGCATGTCGAGCATGAACGACATGAGGGCGCGCGTGAGACGGGCGCCTGCGCCGCACATGGCCACGAACCCGGAGCCCGTCACCTTGGCCGCGCGCAGAAGGTCGAGGATGCCCAGCGCCTCTCCCACCTCCCAGTGCGGCCGCACACCCTCAGCCGGGCGCGGCGTACCCCACGTGCGCACGACGATGCTCGCCTCCGCGCCGCCCTCGGGCACGTCGGCGAGCGGAATGTTGGGGAGTTCGAGCAGGAGCGCGGCGAGCTCCGCATCGGTGTTCTTCAGACCCTGCTCGAGCTCGCTGATCCGTTCGCCGAGCACACGCGCGTGCACGATGAGTTCGTGCGCGTCCTCACCCGCCCGTCTGCGCCGCGCCACATCCTCGCTGGCCGCGTTGCGCGCGGCCTTCTGCTCGTCCGTCGCCTGAATGGTCGCGCGCCGTTCGCGGTCCAGCACCACGAGACGATCGACCACCGGCGCCATCGCGTCCAGCGCGCCGCGCCGCCGCAGTCCGTCGCGCAGCGTGTCCAGGCCATCGCGCAGCAGCTTGAGATCGTGCACGCTCAGTCTTTCGGCACGCCTTCGCCGAACGATCGGAATCCGCAGTTGCGGTCGACACGGAGCCGCACCCGGATCGATCGCGCGGCTGCGTCGACATCCAGGATCTCGAGTTTGGAGTAGATGAACGGGTTGACCTGCCCGCCGCACGAGACAGCAGCGGCCCGGATCACGACCACGTCACCCACGTCAATCGGTGTGGTCGCACTCTCGACGTATCCGCTCGCGGGAGCACGATCGATGGCGTCGAAGGGCATGGTGCTCTCGAGCACGCCGGTCCGCGCGGTGAGCCCCAGAATGGATGGCGGGATAATCTCCGCCTGTCCCTCCGGCGTGATGTCGAACAGGACGTCAAACCCCGATCCGGTTTCGGCGCGCACCGCCCGCGCTTGAGCCGTGTTGATGGCCACCGGTGCACTCGCGGGGGTTCCGGACAGGGCAAACACCACCACGGTATCCTCGAACACGGGGAGGTTGGCGCCGAGACCGGTGAGGTCGCCGCACCCCTCGGTGCCAAGCGTGGCGGCGACCAGAAGTGCAACGGCGATGCAGATTCTCGCCTTCATGGCAGTCCGGCGGAAGGATTGGTGAGACAACGGGCGGCCGCGAACAATAACGCTCCGTTGCGCACAACTTCAAGCTGTTGCGTTCGCTTGACTTCACCATCTGGCGTCTCTAGGTTCGCTGCACGTTGACCGGGAGTCTCCATGCCCACCATCCGTGAGCTTGTTGCGGCGCTGCGAGAACGCGACGGCGTGGATGCCGCCGTGGTGCTCGGGCGCGACGGGCTCGTGATCGATGCCGACGGGACAACGGCGCTCGACGCCGATGCGCTTGCCGCGTTGGTGCCGCCGGTGGTGGGCGCGGCTGACTCCATGGGTGCGCACAGCGGCCGCGGCCCCCTCGTGACCGCCATTCTCGAGCACGAGGGGGGTATCGCCATCGTGTCGGTGCTCACATTGGAGGCGGTGCTCCTGGTGCTGACGCGGGAAAGCGCCCATGTGGGCCCTCTGCTCTTCGAGCTTCGCCGCAGCCATCACCATCTCGCCAGCCTTGTCTAGCCGGCGCATCACGCCGCGTGGTCTCCGGTAATGCCTCTCCGTTTGATGGTGTGACGATGTCGATCTCGCGTCTCCATGTCCTGGTTGCCGACGATGAGCCCCATATCGGGCGCATCATCAAGATGAAACTCGAGCAGGGTCCGTTCGACGTGCTGCTCGCGTACGATGGTCGCCAGGCGCTGGACGCCCTGGAAAGCGACCCGGCGGTGGCGCTCGTGCTGCTGGATCTCATGATGCCACACGTCAGCGGACTCGACGTCCTGGCGCGCATGCGTGAGGATGCACGGTGGCGTTCCCTGCCCTGCATCGTGCTCACGGCGGCGGGGCAGGAACAGCACTACCGGCATGCCATGGAGCTGGGGGCGAGCGAATTCTTGACGAAACCGTTCAGCCCCAAGAAGCTCTACGCGCGCGCGGCCGAGCTGGTAGGTGTGGCCGCCGAGCAACGCGGAGCTCCCCCGCCGTGACCGCCGCCCCGTGGGCGGTCATCCTGGCGGGTGGCGTCGGCTCGCGTTTCTGGCCTCTCAGCACACCGGACCGTCCCAAGCAGCTCCTTCCGCTCGCGGGCGAACGGGCGCTCCTGTCCCAATCGCTCGTGCGCCTACGGCCGCTCGTGCCGCCCGCGCGCACGCTCATCCTCACGAACGCCACGCTGGCCCCTGCGATCGCGGCACTGGCGCCCGACCTGCCGGCCGAGAATATCGTGCGCGAGCCGTGCGCGGCAGGCACCGCGGCGGCGCTGGTGTGGGCTGCCCGGTTCGCGGCGGTGCGTGACCCCTCCGGTCCGGAGGCCGTTCTGCTGTCGGTGCACGCCGACTGGTGGGTGGGCGACGAGGCGGACTTCCGCGCCACGCTTGAGCGTGCGGCCACGCTGGCGGCGACACAGGCGAGTCTCGTGACCGTGGGGATCGTCCCGACACGACCGGATCCCGGCTTCGGCTATATCGAGCCCGGCAAGACGGTCGACGGCGCGCGGCGCGTCGTCCGCTTCGTGGAAAAGCCCACCCGGGAGGTCGCTGCCGCTCTCATCGCGCGCGGGTGCCTGTGGAATTCTGGCATCTTTGCCTGGCGCGCCGGGGACTTCCTGGCGGAGGTGCGGGCGCATACGCCCGAGCTGTCCGGTGCCCTGGACGCCGCCGTCGCCCACGGCGCCGCCGAGCCGGCCGCCATGGCATCGTTCTACGCACGCGTCACCCCCATCTCCGTCGACCACGGCGTCCTGGAGCGGAGCCGGCGCGTGCTCGTGCTTCCCGGGCGATTCCCGTGGGACGACGTGGGCACGTGGACGGCGCTGCGCAGGATACGAGACCGAGACGGTGCGGGGAACGTGACGGCCGGCGGCGGGACCACGGTGCTCCGGGACGCACGCGACACGATCGCATACGCCGACGAAGACTGCACCGTGGTGGCCTCCGGCGTCTCCGATCTGGTGATCGTGGCGCGACGCGGAGTGGTGCTCGTCACCACCGCGGCACAGGCGGCGGATCTCAAGACCGTGGTGGACGCGCTCCCCGCGGCCGTGCGCGACGCACCGGGACGCGACGCACCGGGACGCGACGCACCGGGACGCGACGCACCGGGACGCGACGCACCGGGACGCGACGCACCGGGACGCGACGGATGACGGAATCCAGGGGCGGGCTGTATCTCTACGACGACGCGCGCGCACGGCGCTTCGAGCCGTTCGCGCTCACGCGACCGGTCAGTGAGCTGCGCGCCGGCGTCGCGCTGATCCGCCGCCGATGGGAGCACATTCTGGGTCGCAACGCAACGGGCTTCATCTCCGGCGCGCACCTGGAAGGCTTTTGCGAGCCGGGCACGCCCCCATTCACACACGAACGCATTGCGGCGGGGAGCGTGCTGGTGAATGCGCGATGCGTGCCGCCCATCGCCGGTAGCGATCGTGCGCCGCAGGACGTGATGGGGCAAACGGTGACGATCGGCGGGCGCGACTACACGCGCGTGGACGCGGAGGCGGCCGCCAGCGCGGACGTCTGGATGTGTCGCGGGCGCGTGGCGGCGCTGCGCATCGCCGAGCCGCTGTCGCTCGACGCGATGCGCGACGGCGACCTGTCGCTCGAGGTGCTGGGCGCGAGCGGTTCGCGCATGGCTGAGCTCCGCGGCCGATGGTTGGACGAGGTCTGGAGCCTCATCGTGGATCTCGTCCCGCTGCTGCACGAGGACATCCAGGCGATCGGACCACGGCTCGACTGCCACGTCCCGGCGGGCGCGATCGTGCGGGGAGAGCACCCAGTGTACGTGGAGCGCGGCGCCGACGTCGAGCCCGGCGTGTGTCTGGACGTGACCGAGGGGCCGGTGCTGGTCCGAAGCGGAGCCGTGGTACGCGCGTTCACGCGGCTCGCCGGGCCGTGCGCCATCGCCCGTGGCGCAACGATCCTGGGCGATCGCATCCATGCCTGCTCGATCGGCGAGACCACGCTCGTGCGCGGCGAGGTGAGCGAGACGGTGTTCCTGGGCCACAGCAACAAGGCGCACGACGGTTTCGTGGGACATTCGTACGTGGGGCGCTGGGTGAACCTGGGCGCGGGCACGATCACCAGCGACCTCAAGAACACCTACGGGACGGTATCGTTGTGGACCCCGCGCGGCCTCCGCGACACCGGCACGCTCAAGCTCGGCACCCTGTTCGGGGACCACGTCAAGACGGGCATCGGGCTGTGCCTCACGACCGGCTCGGTGGTGGGCGCCGGCTCCAACGTGTATGGCAGCGCGATGCCGCCCAAGCGCGTGCCGCCATTCTCCTGGGGCGAAGGCGAACAGCTCGGTACGTATGATCTGGAGAAGTTCCTGGACACGGCGGCGCGCGTCATGGGACGACGTCAGGAGGAGCTGTCACCGTCTCAACGCCGGCAGTTGTCGGCCGCGCACGCGCGGGGACGGCGCTTCCCCCGATGAGGATGTGGATCCTGGGGAGCAGCAGCGCGGGAAACGCCGTGCTCCTCGACAGCGGCACGACGCGCATTCTGGTCGACGTCGGCTTTCCCCCACGCGTTCTGAGCGCGCGGCTGCACGCGATCGGCGTTGCGCCGGAGAGCGTGGCGGCGGCGGTGATCACGCACGAACATGGCGATCACGTGCGCGGGGCGAGCGCGGGCGCGCGCCGCTGGGGCTGGAACGTGTTCGCCACGCGCGGGACCATCGCGGCGGTGCCGGATCTCGTCGCGTGCGCGGCGCAGGTGCTCACGCGCGGTACGCCGGTCGAAATCGGCGACATCGCGCTCGACGCGGTGGCGACATCGCACGACGCGGCGGAGCCGGTGGCGTTTGTTGCCACCGCCTGCCACACGGGCGCCCGCGTGGGGATCGTGTACGATCTGGGGCGCACCAATGCGCATCTGCACCGGGCGCTCGACCGTCTCGACATGCTCGTGCTGGAGGCCAACCACGATCGGGCGATGCTGCGCGCCGGTCCCTATCCCCCGGTGGTCCAGGCCAGGATCGCGAGCGCGCGTGGGCACCTGAGCAACGAGGCGGCGGCGTCGCTCGCGTGCACGTGCGCTGGGCGCGCGCTCGCGCATCTGGTTCTGGCTCACCTGAGCGTGCGCTGCAACCACCCGCAAACGGCAACACGCGTGGTGGGAAACGCGCTCAGCCGGTCGGCATTTCGCGGCAGCCTGCACGCCGCGCCGGCGCGGCATGCGGTCGGCCCTTTCGCCGCGGGGAACGCGCGCGCGGCGCCCACGCAGCTCCGTCTCGCCCTCTGAGATGCCAACACGCCCGGGGATCGTGATCCCCGGGCGTGCGGCGTTCGCGCCATCCGACGGGAGGGCTCAGTACATGCCGCCCATGCCGCCCGGAGCCGCCGGAGCTGCCGACTCCTTTTCCTTCTTCTCCACGACGATGGCTTCCGTCGTGAGCAGGAGCCCGGCGATGGAGGCCGCATTCTGCAACGCGGTCCGCGTCACCTTGGTGGGATCGATCACGCCGGCCGACACCAGATCCTCGTAGGTGTCGGTAAGCGCGTTGTAGCCATAGCTCTTGTCCTTGGACTGGCGAATCTTCTCGACCACGATCGAGCCTTCCCCGCCAGCGTTCTGGACGATCATCCGCATGGGCTCCTCGATCGCGCGACGGATGATCTCGACGCCCGTCTGCTCCTCGGCGTCGTCGAGCTTGAGTCCCTTCAGGGCGGCCTGCGAGCGAATGAGCGCCACGCCGCCGCCAGGGACGATCCCCTCTTCCACAGCCGCCCGCGTGGCGTGTAGCGCATCCTCCACGCGCGCCTTCTTCTCCTTCATCTCGGACTCGGTGGCTGCACCGACATTAATGACCGCCACGCCGCCGGCCAGCTTGGCGAGCCGCTCCTGCAGCTTCTCCTTGTCGTAGTCCGAGGTGGACTTGTCGATGGCCACCTTGATCTCGCTCACGCGACCCTGGATAGCATCGTTCGATCCGGCGCCGTCGATGATCGTCGTGTTGTCCTTGTCGATCACGATCCGCTTGGCACGGCCGAGGTCACCAGCCACCGCGTTCTCGAGCTTGAAGCCCACCTCTTCGGAAATCACCTTGCCGTCGGTGAGGACGGAGATGTCCTGCAGCATCGCCTTGCGGCGATCGCCAAAGCCGGGGGCCTTGACCGCGCAAACGCGCAGCGTGCCACGCAGCTTGTTGACGACGAGCGTCGCCAGCGCCTCGCCCTCCACGTCCTCGGCGATGATGAGCAATGGCTTGCCCATCTGCGCCACCTTCTCGAGGATGGGCAGGAGGTCCTTCATGGAGGAAATCTTCTTGTCGTGGATCAGGATGTAGGCGTCCTCGAGCACAGCCTCCATCTTTTCCGGGTCCGTCACGAAGTAGGGCGAGAGATAGCCGCGGTCGAACTGCATGCCCTCCACCGTCTCGAGCGTCGTATCGAGCCCGCGCGCCTCCTCGACCGTGATCACGCCGTCCTTCCCGACCTTCTCCATCGCCTCGGCAATGAGATCGCCGATTTCCTGATCGCTGTTGGCGGAGATGGTGCCGACCTGCGCGATCTCCTTCTTGCCACTGGTGGGGACGCTGATCTTCTTCAGGTCCTCGACGATCGCGGCCACCGCCTTGTCGATACCGCGCTTGAGCGCCATCGGGTTCGCGCCCGCGGTCACGTTCTTGAGCCCTTCGCGGAAGATCGCCTGGGCAAGAACGGTCGCCGTGGTGGTACCGTCGCCGGCCAGGTCGCTTGTCTTGGTGGCCACTTCCTTGACCATCTGCGCGCCCATGTTCTCGAGCGGATCGCTGAGCTCGATCTCCTTGGCAACGGTGACGCCGTCCTTGGTGACCGTGGGCGCACCGAACTTCTTGTCGATGACGACGTTCCGTCCACGCGGACCGAGCGTCACCTTCACGGCGTCGGCCAACTGGTCGACCCCGCGCTTGAGCGCCGAACGCGCTTCCGTATTGAAATGGAGTTCCTTAGCGGCCATATGTCGTAGTCCTCACGAAAGAACGAAGTGAGCAATCAGCGCCGGCAGGCTTCCCTCGCCCCGCCGGCCCCGCGATGCGTGGCGTCAGCCGACGATCGCGAGAACGTCGGTTTCCTTCAGGATCAGATACTGCTCGCCATCGAGTGTCACCTCGGTGCCGCTGTACTTCCCGTACAACACGCGATCGCCGACCTTCACGTCCATCGGCACGCGCTTGTCCTTCTCGAAACGGCCCGGGCCCACCGCGACGATCTCTCCCTGCTGCGGCTTTTCCTTGGCCGTGTCGGGGATGTAGAGTCCGCCCCGCATCTGCTCACTCTCTTCGAGCGCTTTGATGACGACGCGGTCCGCGAGCGGGCTCACCTTCACAGCCGTGGCACTTTTGGTGGCCATAGACTTCTCCCTCCAGCGTATTGGTTCAGACCAACCCATGTTGAACGAAGACGTGCTGGCACTCGATGGGTGTGAGTGCTAACAAAGCGTAAGCTAGAGCACCCGGGCATCGGCGTCAAGGTGGAGCAAGCAGAGAGCGTGCCCTGTAAGTGGGCCAAATTGAATGATTTCTGCCCAACAGGCCTGCAGGGATGACAGCCCGCCATGCAGGCGGGCTGTCAAGGCTGCAGCACCGAGGCCCGCGCTGACGAGGGGGGGCCCTCAGGATCCGGAGAGGATGTCGTGCGCGAGCCGGAGACCGTGCAGCGTGAGAAACGGCTCGACGCGCTCGATCTCGGTGCAGAGAGGCGCCACCAGGTCGGCCATGCCTCCGGTGGCCACCGTGCGCGGCGGGGTCGCGGTGGGCCACTCCTGGCGGATGCGACGGACCAGACCGTCGATTGCATCGGCGGCGCCGAGGAGCACGCCGGCCCGGATGCATTCTTCCGTGCGCCGCCCGATGACCCGTCTTGGCGCCACCAGCTCGGTTGCCGGCAGTTTGGATGTTCGCCTGACGAGCGTCTCCAATGAGGTGGCCACCCCGGGTGCGATGACCCCGCCCAGGAACACCGCGTCCGCGGTGATACAGTCGAACGTGGTGGCGGTGCCGAGGTCGACCACCACCGTGTCCGCCGCGTACAGGCGGCTTGCCGCCAGCGTGTTGATGATGCGATCGGCGCCGACGGTGAGCGGTTCTTCCACATCGAGCGTGATCGGCAGCGCGGAGCCGGCGTCGATCACGAGCGCGCGGCAGCCGAGCCACTGCCGGCAGGCGTGGGCGAGAGGGGCTGTCACGCTTGGCACCACCGAGCCGATGGCTGCTCCCGCGACGTCTTCCCGCCCGACGCTCGTGCTCGCCAGCAGGGCGCTCACGAGCAGGCCGAACTCGTCCGCGGTGCGTGCCAGGGGCGTCGTGATACGCCAGTGCGCGTGCAGCGCATCGCCGGCGAAGAGGCCCACGGTGGTCTCGGTGTTCCCCACGTCGAAGACGACGATCACGTGTCCTCCTGGAAGACGAGCGAACCCGCCCGGCAGAGCTGGTCGCCATGGGCGGTCGACACGATGAGCGCACCATCGGGCGCGATGCCGCGCACGCGTCCCGCCACCGGTGCGCGGCAGGCGCGGCCGCGCGCCAGATCGCGTGTGGCGTAGGCGTTGAGCTCATCGGCATCGAGCAGCCCCTGCGCGGCGGCGGCCGCGCGCACGGCGGGGATCACCCGTTCGAGCACCGCCACGCGCGATACGCCAGCCGGCAGCGCGGCGGCGCCGGGGACGGCCGATGGACGCGCGATGTTGATGCCGACCCCCACCGCCATCCAGTCGACGCGATCATCCCGCCAACGCGATTCCACCAGAATGCCGCTGACCTTTCCCGCGCGAAGATACAGATCGTTGGGCCACTTGAGCCGCACCAACTCGCGCGCGAGGTCGTCCAGCGCTGCGGCGACGCCGAGTCCAACGCGTAGTGAGAGATGCGGCGTCGCCGCGCGCGACGGTCGCTCGATCAGCGTGAACCACACCCCCGCGCCCACCACCGAACTCCACGCGCGCCCGCCGCGTCCCGCGCCCCGCACTCTGCGCGTCGGCCAGCACGAGTGTGCCAGCGGGGGCGCCCGCCGCGGCCGCGCGATGCGCCGCGTCCTGCGTGGAGGACACCAGGGCGTGGAGATCGAGGCGCGGCACACCGAGCCGCCGCTCTATGTCCGGCGCCAGGAGGCCGTCGTAGCGAACGCCCTGGGCGGCAGTCCCGCGATCGGCCATCACCGCAGCGCGACCACAACGAGAATCGCCGCGCCCAGCGCCAGGCGGTAGACGGCAAAGACCCCGAAGCTGTTGCGCGCGACGTAGCGAAGCAGCACGCGGATGGCCAGCCAGCCGCTCACGGCGGAGGCCAGCACGCCCGCGGCGACCGGAAGGCCCATGTGCGGGTCCGCGAGCGCGTGCGGTGCCTCGAACACCGCCGCCGCGGCGATGATGGGCATGCTCAGTAAGAAGCTGAACGTCGCCGCACCGCCGCGGTCGAGCGCGAGGGCGCGGGCGGCGGTGATGGTCGAGCCGGAGCGCGACACGCCGGGGACGAGCGCGAGGACCTGCGCGACACCGATCGCGAGGGCGTCCTTCCAGGTGAGCGTGCTCAGCGGGCGCCGCTCGGGGACGAACCGATCGGCGAGCCACAGCAGCACGCCGAGCACCATGAGCGCCACGGCGATCAGCGTGGGCGTACGGAACGTCGTTTCGGCGGCGTGCTGCAGCAGCACGCCGCCAATGCCGCCGGGAACGGTACCGATCACGAGGTACATCACCATGCGCTCGTCCGGTCCGTCAATGCGCCGCGTGGTGACGATCCGCCACCCGGCGCGCGTGAGGGCGATCCACTCGTGCCGGAAGTACAGCAGCACGGCGGCGAGCGTGCCCACGTGCAGCGCCACATCGAAGGCCAGCCCGGGCTCGGGCCATCCGAACAGCCATGGCGCGAGCGCCAGGTGCGCCGAGCTGCTGACGGGGAGGAACTCGGACAGTCCCTGCAGGACGCCGAGCACGATGGCGTGGAGAAAGCTCATGGGCGGTGCGGGGCACGCCACGGTACGGGCGGCACGGAAGAGGGACGACTCACGCGCTCAGTCGAGCACGTGGTGATAGTACTGCTCGTAGCGCGCGACCACGTCATCCTCGGCAAACCGCTCTCGCGCGTCCGCGGCGGCAGCCGTGCTCATGCTCCGCCACCGATCCGCGTCGGTGAGAATGCCGGTCGCCGCGTCCGCCATGGCGTCGACATCCCCCACATCACGGAGCGCTCCAGTGACGCCGTCGGTGACCACCTCCGGCAACCCGCCCGCACGCGACCCCACCACCGGGACGCCGCACGCGAGCGCTTCGAGCGCGCTCAACCCGAACGACTCGTTCTGACTGGGGAGCAGGAACAGATCGGCCAATGCGAGGAGGGGCGCGACGTCCGTGATCTTGCCGAGGAAGAACACCGAGGCGGCGACGCCGGCCGCGCGCGCTTCCTCCTCCGCCACGACGCGCTCGGGTCCGTCGCCCACCATCACGAGCACGCTCGGCACGGTGCGCGACACACGCGCGAAGACGCGGACGATGTCCCGCACCCGCTTGACCGGACGGAAGTTGGAGACGTGCATGAGAATACGCCGCTCCGGCCCCACCTCGTCGCGCAACGTGGGCGCGTAGCGGGCGCGATCGTACACACGGGGATTGACGAAGTTGTGAATCACTTCCACCGCGCAGCCCGTGCATCCGAAGGCGCGGTAGGTCTCGTCGCGCAGGTACTGCGACACCGCCGTAAGCGCATCCGACTGCTCGATGGAGAACTTGGTGATGGTCTGGAAGCTGGGATCCTGTCCCACCAGCGTGATGTCCGTCCCGTGCAGCGTGGTGATGATGCGCACGTCGGCGCCGTTCTCCCGGAGCATCTCGCGGGCGATCCACGCGCTGGTGGCGTGCGGAATGGCATAGTGCACGTGGAGAATGTCCAAGTGATGCTCCCGGACCACCTCGTGCATGCGAACCGCCAGCGCGAGGTCGTACGGCGGATACTCGAACAGGGGATACCGCCCCACCTCCACTTCGTGAAAGAAGGTGTGCGGCACGAAGCTGGGCAGGCGGAAGGGTTGCTGGTACGTGATGAAGTGGATCTCGTGGCCGTGCGCAGCGAGCGCGATCCCCAGCTCCGTGGCGATGGCGCCGGAGCCGCCATAGGTCGGGTAACAGGTGATGCCGATCTTCATGGCGTATCGCTCTCCCTCTCCCACCAGGCCGCCGCGCGTTCCCATGCGCCGGGAGCGTCCGGGTCAATGCGCGTGATCTGTCCCTCCGTGAGCTGATGGCGAAACCACGTGCGCTGCCGCTTGGCGTATTGTCGCGTTGCCCGCGCAATGCGCCCGCGGCCTTCATCGCCTTCGATCTCGCCTCGCGCGACGGCGCGCATGATCTCGTAGCCGGTCGCTTGCCACGCCGGTGCATCCGACGGCACCGTGCGGATGAGGCGCGCCGTTTCCGCGCCCCAGCCGTTGGTCATCATGGAGTCGAGCCGAAGCGCGATCCGTTCGTGCAGCATCGCCACGTTCGGATCGAGCACAAGATAGCGCACCGCACCGCCTGGCGCGCGTTCGGCACGCTGGTGCCACGCCGAGATCGACGTGCCGGTGAGGGTGGCCATCTCGATGGCGCGCAGTAACTGCGTGCGTCCCAGGCGCGCGCGCCCGGGATCCACCCGCTCCACCCAGCGGCGGAGCGCGGCCGTGTCCCAGCCGGCGAGCAGCGCGGCAAGCGCGGCGCGGCGGCGCGGGTCGAGCGCGGGTTCGGCGAATAGCGGCCGCACGAGCGCGCGCACGTAGAAGCCCGTGCCGCCGACGACCAGCGGTACGCGCCCGGCCGCGCGCGCGGCGGCGATCCATTGCCACGCGTGCGCAGCCCACCAGCCCGCGGAGACCCGCTCGTGCGGCGCCGCGACATCGATCCCGTAGTGCGGGATCCGCTCCCGGTCCGCGCGCGACGGTTTGGCCGTACCAATGTCGAAGCCGCAATAGATCTGCCGCGAATCGGCGCTCACGATCGCGCCGCCGTATCGTGCGGCGAGCGTCATCGCGAGCCGGCTCTTGCCTGCCGCCGTGGGGCCGACGATGACACGCAGGCTATCGTCGGCCAAACCGGCGCTCCACCTCCTCCCACGGGAGGTGCACGATGGTGGAACGCCCGTGCACATCGTGCGCCGGAAGCCGGGTCGCGGCCAGCGCCACGTAGAGCGCGCGCATCTCGGCCGGGGCAAGCGGATCGCCCGCCTTGATGGCCGCCTTGCAGGCCACGGTCGCCGCCAGCCGTTCGTGCCGTGCGGCGTCGGCGGCGTGTCGGTCGCCGGCCAGCGCGGCGAGCGTCTCTCGCAGGCATCGCTCCGCGTCGAAGCGGGGATGCGGCATGGGCACACTCCGCACGAGGAGCGTGTGTCCGCCAAATCCTTCGACCTCGAAACCCAAACGCTCCAGCCACGCGCGATGGGCGTCGAACGCCTCCGCTTCCCCGGGCGTGAGATGGAGGGTGAGCGGCAGCAGCAGTCGCTGCGACGATGACTCTCCCCGCTCGAGCGCGCCCAGGAAGCGCTCATACAACACGCGCTCATGAGCCGAGTGCTGGTCGATGAGCACCAGACCGTCGTCGCGCTCGAACATCAGGAACGTGCGCCGCAGCTGCACGAGCGGCGGGACGCTCACGTCGGGAGGCGGTGCGGCGGACGCCCCGCGCTCCGATGTGCGCACCGACGCCGCAGCGTCGGCGGGCAGATCGCCCTGTAGGGCGGCATCGTCGCTCGTCCCACCGAACGCGTCCGTGAGCGTTCCGTTGACGCTGCCGAGGAGGGACTGCTCGGTGGCCGATGGCACGGGAGGCGGCGCGGCAGCATCGCTCCGACGAGCAGACGACCACCAGCGCCGGTGCAGCGACGCCGCGCTCGCCGTGCCACCCAGTGCCCGCCGCACCGCCTCTTCGATGGCTCGCTCGACGGGCCAGCGGTCGCGAAAGCGGACCTCCGATTTGGTGGGATGGACGTTCACGTCCACGGAGTCCGACGGCAGCAGCAGGTCGAGCAGCACCGACGGGCGTGCCCCCGACGGAATGGTGGAGCGATACGCTGCCTCGGCCGCGCGCACCAATCCCGCATCGCGCACGGCGCGTCCGTTCACGGACAGAAAGACGCGACGCGCCGCCGTGCCCACGTCGGCCGGCCGCTCCACGAGGCCCGAGACCATCACCTCCCCTGCCACATCGTCCACGTCCACGAGGCGCTTGGCGAGCGCGCCGCCCCACAGCGCGGCCACGCGCGCGCGCAAGGACGGCGCGGGCGCCAGCGTGAGCGCCGCGCGCCCATCGTGTGTGGCCGAGAGACGCACGTCGCGCCGCACGAGCGCGAGCGTCGTGAGCATGTCGAGAATCGCACGCCATTCACCGCGCGGCGATCGCAGGAAGCGACGCCGCGCGGGCGCGTTGAAGAACAGCCGCGAGACGGTGACCGTCGTCCCCCGTCGCCGCGCCGACGGCGTGACCTCGGTGATCTCTCCCCCGCGCACGCGGATCGTGGTGCCGGCACCGTCATCGTCGGCCGTCTGTAGCTCGAGCTCGGAGACGGACGCGATCGCGGGAAGCGCTTCGCCCCGGAAACCAAAGCTGGCGACCCCCACCAGGTCGGCCGCGTCGTGAATCTTCGACGTGGCGTGCCGCGCCAGCGCGAGCCGCGCGTCATCGCATCCCATCCCGTGCCCGTCGTCCGCCACGCGAATGCGCTGCCCCCCAGCCTCGTCCACCGACACGTCGATCGTGGTCGCGGCGGCATCGAGGGCGTTCTCCACCAGCTCCTTCACGACTGATCCGGGACGTTCGATGACCTCGCCCGCGGCGATCTGATCGACCACGGGGTCGGCAAGCACGGCAATGCGAGGCATGCAGGAAAACTACGGAAACGCGGTCACCTACGGCGAGGGGCACCCCCGCACGGCGCACCGACGAGTACCGCACCGCCTGCTGGCGCGCGCTCCTACTCTACGCCGCCAGGCGTCTGCAGAGAGAGGAGATCCGACGCGTCTACCCAACCGGACGTGCCGACGCCCACATCCACCCTCGCCCACGCGCCGCGCCGCTCCACCATCTGCGCGATATCGCCTGTCGCGAGCGCCCCCTCGGGCGCGGTGCCCAGGTCGGGCAGCGCCCGCACGGGTGTAGCATGCGCCACGACGGCCAGGCGATCCACGGCAAGACGACGATCGAGCTCGGCTGCCGCGCCGCCCAGTAGCACGGCGCTCACCAACCCCGCGAACACGACACGTCGTCGCAAAGGCGGCGCACGCCTGCTGCGCCCTGAAGCGCGCCATGCGATGAGGCTCCACGTCACCAGCCAGAGCGCCGCGGCGGCGAGCGCCGGGAACGTGGGCGGAACGGGGAGCACGCGCGCGGTGCGCGCGTCGTTGACGGTCGTGACGAGCGCCAGCCGTTCCCGCACGTCGGCTGCCGTGGGCTCCAGCCGAAGGCCACGCTGCCACCCTATGACGGCGCGCGCCGTATCTCCGGCTTCCCAGGCAGCGGTTCCGTAGTTGACCCATGCATCCGCGGCGCGCGGAACGCGCTCCACCACGGCGCCAAAGTCGTGCATCGCGCGCACGACGCTCCCCTGCCGGTACGCCTCGACGCCCATCGCGAATCGTGCCGCATCGTCATCGCGTCCCGCTGCGGCGGCGGTCGCGTGCACGGCGACCGCCGCGCCGAGCACGGCGAGCACGATCCGCCCGCCTCGCGCGACGACGGTGGGCCAAGCGCCGCCCGGGCGCGCCTCCCGGTCGATGTCCTGGTACACGCGCCGTGCTCGTCTGGCGACATCGGCAGACCGGGCGTCGACACGCGGCCGGCCGCCGCTGGACGCTGCGCCCGGCGCGACGCCCCGTGCGTCGAAGGCGGCTGCGTACATCTCGGCGAGGAGCGCGGCCGCGCCAGCGGCGGTGGCCTGTGACACCCCCGCCCGTCGGGCGGCGCGCTCCAACGCCGCGGGCTCGGCGATCGTCTCGCGCGGCACGTGCAGCCGGTCAGCGAGCGCATCAACGAGCAGTCGCCGCACGGCATCCTCGGCGGTCATTCCACCGCGCAACGCCGCTGCCCGCTTCAAGCGCGCGGCGGGCGCACGGGCAGGGCGACGGCGCGGGCGCCGTGCGGCGGCCAACACGAGCGCCGGCAGGGGCGCACCGGCCAGCAGCAGCCAGAACGTGACGTGCCGATACGGCGGGACCGGGACCGAGCCGCGATACTGCGCGCGCAGAGCCAGCCGTGCCGGCCGCTCGGGCGTACTCCCGCTATCGGAGCGCGCCAGGAGACCGGGCGCCACGCGCAGATGCAGCGCGCGTGTGCGGGCCACCTGGTAACGCTCCGCGACGGGATCGAAGTACGCGTACCGCACCACCGGGAGCACCATCTCCCCCGGTTCTTTGGGAGTCAACACCCAGTCGAATTCCTTCGTACCGTGCACCGCGAGCGTGTGCTCCTGCACGTTCACCCGTTCGCCGGCGGGGACGGCATCCGCCCATGGGATGGCGAGTTGCGGGCGCGGGAACAGCTTCACGTTCCCACTGCCGCTCACGCGGATCGTCAGGCCAATGGGATCGCCGACCCGTGGCGCGGCCGCATCGATCCACGCGTCGATCGCGATCTGTCCCACGGCACCGGAATAGTCAGGGGGACGCGCCGCGACGGGAGGCTCAACGACCTCCACCACCACGCTGTCACTCCGCAGCTCGACCGTTTCCTCCCGGCTGAAGAAACTGGACGTGAGTGGAACGGCGTAGACCAGCCGCGCAGGTGGAATGACCCAATGCCCGGGGGCGAGGGGAAAGATCGCTCGCTCGTACACGTGCGGGTCATACCGTCGCCCGTTGACGATGCGCGGAGCGAAGCCCGATCTCGGCGGCGGCGGATCGTACGCCAACATCCCGCGCATTTCGGGCGCGACGGCCTCCATACGGCGCATACGCTCCCGAACGCTGCGCTCCACGAACACACCGAGTTCGTACGTGGCCTGCTGCCCCACGTACAGCGTGTCCGGCACTACCATCGCATGGACGATCACGCTTGCGTGCGCATCCAGCGGCGCACGCGTGACGACGACCGGCGCGCGACCAGCCGAGTCCTGGGGAGCCATGGATGCGCCCTGCACCGCGAGCAGCAGCAGGAGTGACCCGATCACCAGTCCTTTCCTCCCGGCGGACGCACCGGATGGTTGGCGCGCTGCTGCTTTTCCTGTACCTCCTGCTCTTCGCGCGCGGCGCTGTTGAGAATCTGCTCAGCCTGCCGCTCGCCCAATCCGCTCTGCGGCTGCGGCGCCGGACGCGGCGCGGGGGGCGCCGTGGTGGACGGGCTGGCGCTCTGTGGCGTGCCGCCCCCACCGCCGCCACCGCCGCCGTGCGGGGCTCGGAGTGACAGTTCGTAGTTCCACTTGGCGTCCAGCGCGTCTGGTCTCAGGCGGAGCGCCTGCTTGTACGCCTCGCGTGCGGCCGCGAAGTCCTCGCCGGCACTATCGGCGTGCGCCGCGCGCGCCCTCTCGAGGTGGGCGAGGCCCAGGTTGAACAGGGCACGGTAGCGCAGGTTCACGTCGGTGCTCTGCGCGCTCTCGCGCAGCGCCTCCATGGCTGCCTCCCGCTGCCCGGCCGCCAACAGCGCGGTGCCGTAGTTGTAGAGGAGACGCGCCGAGCGCTCGCCCTCGCCGATCGCGCTGCGATAGGCCGCGGCGGCGTCGGCGTAGCGTCCGTCACGAAATAGACGATCCCCATCGCGACCAGGATCGGCGTATGCTGCGCGCGGCATCACCAAACAGGCCAGAAGCGCGGCGGCCATGCTGGCCGCGATCACCGAGCTGCGCCGCCGACCGCGCCGCTCGGCCAGCATCGTATCGAGCAGCACACACACGAGCGCCGGGAGAACAAACAGCTGATAGCGCGGCTGTCGATTCTCGGCGGTGCGCGAGACGCGCTGCACCTGGCGCAGGCGGTCGAGGGCGTGGCGTGCGCGTGCCGCCTTGTCCGTGGCCGTGGCCGGGATGAAAATGCCGTCCTCGGTGGCAGCCGCCTGGAGCATCTCGGGATGGTACCGTGTCACGACGATGGCTCCGTCCTCGTCGCGTTTGAGGGAGACCCCGTTGGCCGTTCGCACCGGAATCGTGGAGCCGGCCGAGGTTCCCACACCGATCGTGATCACCGTCACACCCGCCTCCGCCGCGCGCTTGGCCGCCGCGCGCACGTCGTCCACCGGCTCGAATGCTTCGCCATCGCTAATGATGACGAGCGCCCGGTCGCTTCCGGAACGTGTCGAGAGGAGCAGGTCCGTGCCCTGGCGGATGGTCCGTGCGAGCGAGCTGCCCGCCTGCCCCACGATCGACGGGTCCAGGTTGTCGAGGAAGAGTTCCAGCGCGCCGGCGTCGACCGTGAGCGGGGTGAGGATGTAGCTGCGGCCGGCGAAGGCAATGAGCCCCACGCGGTCGCCCGTGGAGGCGGCGAGCAGCCGGCGCGTCTCCGCCTTCATCTGCTCGAGCCGGCTTGGCTTTTCGTCGGTGGCCAGCATGGAGAGCGATGCGTCGAGCGCCACGACGATGTCCGCACCGCTGGTACGCACCACCGACGATTCGAGCCCCCAGCGCGGACCCGCGAAGGCGAGCCCGGCGAACAGGGCGGCCAATCCGAGCAGCACGACCCGCGTGCGCGGCACGCGCGCCGCCCCCGGCGGCACGAGCCGTGCCACGAGCGGCTCGGCGGCCAACCGGGCGAGCCGCGCGCGCCGGCGGCGCCAGGCGAACAGCGCCAGCGCCACGACCGCCACCACGAGAATCGGCACGGCCGCGAGCGCCCGCGGCATCTCGAACAGCGTTCTCATGGCAGCGGCCCCCAGCGGGCGAGCAGCACCATCTCGGCCAGGAACGCCAGCAGCGCGAGCGCGAGTGGCCAGCGAAAGAGCTCGGTGTACCGCACGTACGTGCGCGTGTGCACGGGCGCACGCTCCAGCGCATCGATCTGCTGGTAGATGCGCTCGAGCGCGGCGGCGTCACGCGCGCGGAAATAGCGGCCGTTCGTCGTCCGCGCCACGTCACTCAACAACCGTTCGTCGATCTCCACCGGCCGGTATTCGTAGCGCAAGCCCGTGAGCCCGCGCCCCACCGGCACCGGGGCCATGCCCTCCGTCCCCACACCAATGGTATAGATGCGAATGCCGAATTCGCGCGCCGCCTGCGCTGCCGTGCGCGGGTCGATGGCACCGTGATTGTTGACGCCGTCGGTCAGGAGGATCATCACGCGCGAACCGCCCGGCGCATCGCGCAGCCGGTTCGCCGCAGTCGCAATCGCGGTGCCGATGGCCGTTCCATCTTCCAGCTGCCCCGGCTGCAGGTTGTCCACCGCCGCGAGCAGGACGGGATAGTCGACGGTGAGCGGCACCTGCGTGAGCGCCTCGCCGGCGAACGCCACGAGCCCGATCCGATCGCTCCGCCGACCGGCGATGAATCGTTTGACCTGTTCCTTGGCGACCTCCAGCCGATTCTGCGGTTGGAAATCCTCCGAGAGCATGGAACTGGAGAGGTCGAGCACCAGCGCGATGTTGATCCCCTCGCTCGTCACGTCCTCGGCGCGCGCGCCGGATCGGGGACGGGCCAGCGCGATGACGAACCCGGCGATCAACAGATTGCGCGCGACGAACAGCGTGCGCGTGATGCCGCGTCCCGACCTCGGTCCACGCGCCAATACATCGGTGCGGGAAAACACGATCGCGCGCGCACGGCGATGTCGGCGCCACCACCACCACGCGGGGAGGAGGAGGAGCAACACGAGCGCCCACGGCGCCGCGAACGTGAAGCCGCCGGCGATCACGCGGCCCGCACTGCCGCCGCTGCGGCGGTTTCCGCGGCGCGCTGCGCCGCCGCCTCGATCCCGGCCTGAATCGCGCGCACCATGGTCCGTGCCTCGCTGCCCACCTCGCGTGCGCGCCCCACGCTCACCGGCTGCTGGGCGAACTTCACCAGGTCACTCTCGCCGAGGAGCGTGGCCAGACGGATCTGTGGGATCTCCTCGCGGCCGGCGAGCACCGCCGACACCTCGCTCGTGGTCAGCGACCGCCGCGCAACGCCGATCCGGCGCGCGAGATACTCGCGGAGGACATCGGCGTGGAGCGTGACGTAGCGTCCCGCCTCTCCAGCGTCGAGCAGGCGGAGCGCGTCGATGCGCGCGAACGCCTCGTTGGCCCAGACGAACGGATCGATGTCCGGCGCCGCGCGGCGGCGGCGCCGGCGGCGGCGGAGCCACCACCAGAGCAGCACGCCGATGAGCGCCGCCGCGGCAAGGCCGGCCACCAGCCAGTGCCACCACGGACGTCTCCAGGCCGCGATGTCGCGCGCCGGCTTGGGCACGCGCAGCGCCGTGTCGGCCGGCAGCACGCTCCGCACGAAGACGCGCACCGCGCCCACGGGGGCGCGCTGCACCTCCCCTTCCGCCGTGACCACCACGTCGCCAAGCGTGGTCGCGACCGAACCGGTATCCCACGCGGCCAGGCGGTAGAGCGCGCGCTCCTCGTGATACGCGGAGTCGTCCACCACATCCACGCGCCGCGGATCCACGGCCTCGATGCTCCCACCTGTATCCGGCGCTGCGGGAAACTCCACGCGCGCGCCGAGTGGGGCACGAACGCGGACGGTGACGAGAAAATGCTCTCCCACCGTAACCGTGTCGGGCGTGACGCCAACCCCCATCTGCACGCGCGCGGGGGGCGCCGGCCGCCCCACCTGCAGCAGGAGCAACGCGACGAGCGCGATCACCGGTTGCGTCCCCGTAGCTCGCGGAGGCGGAAGAACCGGAGCAGCGGCTCGACGTAGCTCCGATCGGTGCGCACGAGGATCTCGTCGATCGCGAGGCGGCGAAACAGGTGCGTGCGTGCCGCGCGCTCCTCCGTTACCGCGCGCTCGAACCGCTCGCGCACCACGGCATCGCTCGTGTCGACGTCGATGGTCATCCCCGTTTCCGGATCGGCGACGCGCGCGAGGCCGATGTCCGGCAGGACGAGCTCATGCGGATCTTCGATGCAGATCGCCACGACATCGTGGCGCTGCGCGATGAGCTTGAGCGGGCGCTCCAGCCCTGGCTGCACGAAGTCGGAAATGAGGAACACGATGGCTCGGTGCGGGAGGAGACGGATGAGGTGATCGATCGCCCCCGGAATGTCGGTGCCACGCCCCTGCGGCTCGTACACGAGAATGTCGCGGATCATCCGGAGCACGTGCCGCCGTCCTTTGCCGGGCGGCACGACGTGCTCCACGCGGTCGGTGAACAGCTGCACGCCCACGCGATCGTTGTTCCGCACGGCCGACATGGCGAGCACCGCGCTCAGCTCGGTGGCCAGCTCGCTCTTGAATCGCGCCACCGTGCCGAAGCGCTCCGAGCCCGACAGATCGACCGCCATCATGACGGTGAGCTCGCGCTCTTCCACGTACCGCTTGACGTACGGGTGCCGCATCCGCGCGGTGACGTTCCAGTCGATGGATCGCACCTCGTCGCCCGGCTGGTACTCCCGCACCTCGGCGAACTCCATCCCCTGCCCCTTGAACACCGAGTGGTATTCGCCGGTGAAGAGCGAGTTGACCAGCCCACGCGTGCGGAGCTCGAGGAGCTTGACCTGGCGCAGCACCTCCGCGGGCGCGTGACCGCGCCCTGCCCGCGCCACGGTTTCGGGCCGGTGTTCCGGCGACGCCGCGAAACGGGACGGCGGCCGTGCCGCGGCCGTGCGCGCCGAACGCCGCGCGGCTGCTGCGCCGCCCGTCATGGACTCTCGACCGTGTCGAGAATGCGGCGCACCAGATCGTCGCTCGACACGTCCTCGGCATCCGCCTCATAGCTGGTGAGCACCCGATGCCGGAGCACGTCGGGACCGATGGCCTTGACGTCGTCGGGGGTGACGAAGCTGCGACCGCGCAGGAAGGCATGCGCGCGTGCGGCCTGCGCCAGGAAGATCGTGGCGCGCGGGCTGGCGCCGTACTCGATGAGCGGCGTGAGATCGTCCATCCCCGCTTCGGCGGGCGTGCGCGTGGCGCGCACGATGTCCACGATGTAGTCCAGCACGCGGTCATCCACGTATAGTTCCGCGATGCGCCGCCGCGCCTCGAGTATTTCCTCGGGCGTGGCCGCACGCTCGACCGGGATGTCCTGCCCGCCCGCCATGCGACGCATGATCTCCTTTTCCTCGTCGCGCGACGGATAGCCCACGCGGAGCTTCAGCATGAACCGGTCGACCTGTGCCTCGGGTAGCGGGTACGTGCCCTCCTGCTCGATGGGATTCTGCGTCGCGAGCACGAGAAACGGCTCGTCCAAACGATACGTGGTCCCGCCGATCGTCACCTGCTTTTCCTGCATGGCTTCCAGCAGCGCGGATTGCACCTTGGCGGGCGCGCGGTTGATCTCATCGGCCAGGATGATGTTGGCGAAGATGGGGCCCTTCTTGGCGCGGAACTCTCCCGTGGACTGGTCGAAGATCATCGTGCCCAGCACGTCGGCAGGCAGCAGGTCCGGGGTGAACTGAATGCGCTGGAAGGTGGTGCTGATCGTCTCGGCGAGCGTCTTGACGGTCAAGGTCTTGGCGAGCCCCGGAACGCCTTCCAGCAGGACGTGCCCGCCGGTGAGGAGCCCAATGAGCAGCCGTTCCACCATGTATTCCTGTCCGACCACGCGACGCGCCACCTGGTCGGCGATTCCCTGCACAAGAACGGCGTCCGCCGTCGGCATCGCTCGTGTTGCCACGCGCACGCTCCTGAGGATCAATCGGTTTGGCGGGAGTCTCGGTGCTCCCGCGTTGGGCATCGTGCTCCGCACGGCTCACATGCCGGGCTGGAGCCGTCGCTGGAGGGCTCTTCCGCGTCCCGTTGTGTTGTACCGTCGCGAACGACGGAGGTTCACCGCGCCACGTCGGGCGGACCCGCTCAGCGCTTGAGCCGGAACCCGCCGTCCTCATTCTCGAAGATCCACACCGCCATACGCGGCGGCGCCACCGGCGCATCGGGATCGATCTGCGTCCAGCGCGCCGACGAGCCGGTCGTCGCCTCCCGCGGCTCCGCCGCAATCGCGCCGGCGCGGCGGATCCACTGCGCCATGTTCTCCGGCCGGAGATCCACCCAGCCTCGCGGTGCAATCGCCGCGCCGCGCTCGTCGGGTGGAACCACCACGGTGGGTCCCCGCAGCACGGACCGGCCGTCCGCCAGAAGGATGGGGAGACCGACCGACAGAATCTGCTGGCGCAGCGCCGCGTTGCCCTCGCGCAGCAGACGCTCGGCCGCGCGCGCGACCGACGGCGCGTCGGCGGCCGCCAGCGCGCGCACACTGGGGAAGAGCTGCCCCAGGATGAACGCTTCGTAGAGCAGCTTGGTGAGCCGCGGGGGCCCGAGCATCTCGAAGGCGATCGAGCGCACGCCGTGGCGCGCTTCCAGTGTGGCGAGCCCCTCCACCGCCACGGAGCGCAGGTATCCCGCGCGGTAGGTGGGGCCGAACGTCGCTCCGTCCAGAGCGGCAACGATGTCCTTGCCGGTCGGATGGCCGCGCAGCTCCATCACGACGGCGTCCGCGATCTCTTCCGGCGTCACCAGTTCCATCTGGCCGAGTGCGCTGACGGTCTCGAACTCGTCGCGCGCAAAGACGCCGTTCTCCCCCACGTTGATGAACACGCTCTCCAGCGGCCGCCCAGTGGCGGTCCAGCCGTCCGCATCAGGAGCAAACGCATGGTCGATTGCAAGCGGCTCGGTGCAATCGACGAGCTCCAGAAGCCGGCCGCCGCGGCGGATGGGCCCAAAGGCGATCTCGCGCCAGGCGATCGCCGCCGTGGGCTTGATCTCGATGATCGCCGGCACCCCGGGCGTGCGCCCCAGCAAGAACAGAAAGAGAGTCTGCGCACCCGCCACCGCCGACTTGGACATCAGCGTGCGCGATGGCTTCTCCTCGCTGTGCGTGTACGGGATGTTGAGTCCCATGCCACCCGTGCCACTCGTTCCGATCTTGACGTACGCCGTGGTCCCGGCCGCGATCAATCCGTCGCGTACGATCTCCATGTGGCGAATGAGCTGTGGCAGCGGGAGGGTGAGGACGTGTCGTTCGATCACGTCCCGGCTCACCCCGCGGTCGCCAGCGCCGGCGAGCAACTCGGTGGCGGAGGCGAACACATTCTGGTAGGCGAGCGCGGTGGCGGTGTTCACGCAGTCGACGACGATATCCGGGCGGATGGTCGTGAGCCAGTGATGGAGCAGGTTGTCGCCGAGCGACTCCGGCGTGGGTGCTGCGAGCAGGGCGTCCACCATCCGCGCGCGCGCGGCGCCATCGGCCAGCAGATCGCCGCGCGGGCGTGTGGCCAGATCCCGCGGAAGGAAGATATTCCCCCACACCGCGTCCACCTGCGTGGCCACTGTGGTGCCGGCGAGTTCCGCCGCGCCCGCCTCCGCCTCCGCCTGCGTGAGGCCGGCGACGACGATGCGGCGCGGCTCGTGCTCGAGGAGCTTGCGTGCCACAGCCATGCCCACCAGACCGCTCCCCCCGAGGAGGAGGGCCGTCGAATCGCGCAATTCCATGCTATGACTGGTGCTCCGCGTTGACGATGGTCTCGAGCAGTTGTAGTTCGCGCCGGGTGAGTGGCCGTGCGGCGCCCGTCGGCAGTGCGCCGAGCGTCACCGGACCAAAGCGCGTACGCACAAGGCGCTCTACACTGAGGCCGAGTGCCTCGCAAAAGCGCCGGACCTCCCGGTTGCGCCCTTCGGTGAGTGTGACGTGGAGCTCCCACCGGCCGGCGCCGCGCGGGACCACCTCCAACGCGCGCGGCGTCACGGTCCCGTCCTCCAGGGAGACGCCGCGCCGACCGTGCCGCAACGCGGCGCCCGCGTTGCCACGGACGGTAGCGATATAGCTGCGCTCGACTTCGTAGCGCGGGTGCGTAAGCCGGTGTGCCGCCGCCCCGTCGGTGGTGAGGAGCAGGAGTCCCTCGGTGAGGTAGTCGAGGCGCCCCACGTAGGTGAGTCCCGGAATGGGTTCGAGGAGATCGAACACCGTGCGGCGCCCGCTCGGATCGCGGCGGGTGGTCACAACACCGGCAGGCTTGTGCATGGCAAGCCATCGGGGTGCCGTGGGGGGCGGGACGCGGCGGCCATGCACACTGACGAGATCGCGCTCCGGGTCGACGAGCTGTCCGATGCGCGCCACTTCCCCGTTGACGTGGACGCGCCCCGAGGCCACCAGCTCGTCGGCACGACGGCGGGAGGCCACGCCCGCGCGAGCGAGCGCGCGCTGGATGCGCATCCGCGCTCCCATTCAGGGAGCGGCAGGCGGCGCGTCGCTCCGCAGCGCGACCGCGAGCTCGTCCGCCCGCGGCAGTTCGTCCAGGTGTCGCAGCGCGAAGTGCTCGAGAAAGAGCCCGGTGGTGCCGTACAGCAAGGGGCGGCCCAGTCCCTCGCCGCGTCCGACGACATCGACCAGCCCACGCTCGAGCAGCGACTTGAGGAGCGTCCCCACCCCCACGCCGCGAATCTCCTCGATCTCCGATCGGCCGATCGGCTGGCGGTAGGCAATGATGGCCAGCGTCTCGAGCGCTGCCGCGGACAGGCGCTGCGGGCGCGCCTGCAGTTGCGCACGCTCGATGGCCTCGGTGTATTCTGGACGGGTGAGGATCTGCCATCCGCCGGCGAGCTCGACGAGCTCCACCCCGTGACCGCCGTCGTCATAGCGGTGGCGGAGTTCGTCCAGCGCAGCCGTGACGTCGGACGTGGACGCGTCGCGATCCAGCGCCACCAGCTCCTCCTGCGGGACGGGACGGCCGCTGGCGAACAGCGCCGCCTCAAGCAGCTTCGCTAGCGGCGTCACGGACGATCTCGACAGTGCCGAAGGGGCGCGCCTGGAGGACGTGGAGCTCGCCGCGCCGGGCCAACTCGAGCAGGGCGAGCAGCGCGGACACCACCTGCCATGGCGCCGCATTCGCGACCACGATGTCGCGCCAGCGGGCCTGCGCGCGCTGGGCAATCACCGCCCGGATGAATGCCATGGCGCCATCGACGTCGAGTGCGCGCGGAATGACATCGTGCACGGCCGGGCGTTGCGTGAGTCGCAGCACGCGGTCCACGGCCCCCAGGAGATCGGTAAGCGAGAGCGCCAGTTGGGCCGGCGGACGCTCCGGTTCGAGCGGCAGGTAGCCGCGAGCAAACCGACTCCGTCGCGCTTCGCCGCGCAGCTCGAGCACGTCGACCACCTCGCGCACCTGCTGGTACTCCAACAACCGCCGCACCAGCTCGGCGCGAGGGTCGTCCCATTCGCCAGCCGATTCCGGGCGCGGCAGGAGCATCTGCGCCTTGATGCGCAGCAGGCGCGCCGCCATCTCGAGATACTCGGCCGCTTCGCCGAGCCCGAGCGTGTGAATACGCGCGAGAAACTGCCGGGCGATACGGGCGATCGGGATGTCCGTGATCTCCACCTGCTCCTCACGAATGAGCGTGAGCAGCAGGTCGAGCGGCCCGGAGAAATGGTCAAGTTCAACGACGAACGACCCCGCGGGCGCCTCGGCGAGGAAGGATCCGGAAGACTGTGCCAAGCGCTTGAGGATGGGAGAGACAGGGATGGAGCGCACGTGTCGGCGCGAAAGCTACTCGTCGCGGAGGATGGTGTCAAAGGCGCGATGCGGTGGCAACTCCGTGCAGCGCGTTGACATGGCCGTTCGGCACGCGTAGGTTTTCAGGGTCGTTCCGCGCGCGTTCATCGCTCCTGGTGGACGCGCGCGGATGTCTCTCAACGCCAGGGAGCCCAGGTCGTGCCGAACATCTCGTCAGCCAAGAAGCACATGCGGAAGTCCCGCGCCGCGGCGGCGCGCAACCGGGCGCAGCGCTCCGCGCTCCGCACCACGCTCCGCAAAGCCGCAGCCCCGGACGCCAGCGACGAGCAGCGTCGCGCCGCGGTGGCCATGCTCGATCGCGCCGCGCGCAAGGGACTCATTCACCGCAACGCCGCCGCGCGCCGCAAGAGCCGCCTCACCCGCTCCGGCCACGTCTCCGCCACCTAGTTCGCCTCCCTCCGCACCAATAGCCCGCGCGCGGACCCCACCACAGCGCGCGCCCGAAGTGCCGGTCCAAGGACCGCCCGTCACAGGGCGGCGAGCTCCGCTCCGCACCGCTCGCAATACCATTCCGTGGGGTAGTTGAGCGTACCACACTCCTGACACTTGAGCGTCTTCACCTGCTCGGGCGGAACATCGCGCAGGAAGGACGGAATGGATTCCCGCATCTCGTCGGCGCGACCAGCGTCACGGTGCGCGTCCGATGTGCCCGACTCGGGCTGCCCGGAGTGCTCGGCGCCGGCATCCCGCCCAGCGAAGGCGCCCCGATCGAGCGCCGCGCCCGACGACGCGGAAGGCGCGCCTGACGCCTCGCGTTCCGATGGGGCATGCGGGGCTCCGGCGCGCTCCGCTGCACGGTTCGGCGGAGCGCGATCGGCGCTCGCGCGCGGCGGAACCACCGAGTGCAGGAACTCCAACTCGTCGAACGCGTCCTTCGCGCCCGCACCGCCGACCTCGCGTGCGTCCGCGGGCGCGTGGCTGTCGCGCTCCCCGGCAGCCGCCAGCGGCGCCAACCGCGCGTCCTCGCCCCCGTGCGCGTGAGAGGCCGCGTCATGCCCATCGCGTTCGCCATCGCGTTCGCCATCGCGTTCGCCGTCGCGTTCGCCGTCGCGTTCGCCGTCATAATGTGCATCGCGCATCTGCTGGGCGGGCACAATATCGGCGTCCGATGCTTTGGCGCCCTGCGGGGCGAGAGCGCCCAGCGACTGTAGCACCGCGCGCAGGCGGTCGACCTCGCCGGAGAGCGTGCCGCGCTCTTCTCCGATGGCCGCGAGTCCGCGCTCGGCGCGTTCCTCGACGTCGGTCCGGCGGTCGTCCGCCCATTCTCCCACGGCGGCACGCAGCTCCGCCTCCGCACGTTCGTCACGCAGCCGGGCGTCCTCGATGTCGAGCGTGGTGAGTCGCTCGAGCACGCGACCGAGCATTTCATCGATGGCGGCACGATGCGTGGTGAGATGTTCGAGTACGCGCTGCAGGCGCGCCGCGTAGTCGCTGTACACGCGCGCGTAGATGTGCTCCGGGGTGCTGTCGCGCCGCGCCTCCAGGGCAGCGAGCCAGTCCTCGTACCGTTCACGCTCGGCCAGCAGGGCGCTGACCGCCTGTTCTCGTCCCGTTCCCGATGTGCTCATTCCTCCCTCCTACCGCCGTCGTCCCGTGCGCGGCCGGCCGGGTCGTCGCGCGTGCGATGGGCCTCCAACGCGGCCACCTGGTCCGGCGTAAGCGGCGTGGCCGATCCGATGAGACGCGCCGCGAGCAGAATGCGCGCCGCGTGCTCGAGACTTTCCATTCGGCAATGCGCGAGCGAGATCGTGGCGCCCAGCGTCACCGCGCCGTGGTGCGCCAGCAGCAACGTGTCGTGCCCAGCCGCGTACGGCGCCACCGCGTCGGCCAGCGCCGCGGTCCCGGGCATGGCGTACGGCACGAGCGCCACCGGCCCGAGAAACACGATCGCTTCCGGCAACACGCCGTAGGGAATCGCTGTCCCCGCCACGGCGAACCCCGTTGCCGCCGGAGGATGCGCGTGCACGACGGCGTTCACGTCCACGCGTGCATCGTAGACCCGGAGGTGCAGCGCCAACTCCGATGTTGGCCGGCCGCCGTCACACACCCCGCCGGCCGGATCCACCACCACGAGCTGATCCGCCGTCAACTCTGCCTTGGGCACTCCTGCGGGCGTGACGAGCAGGTTCCCGTCGGGCAACCGCGCCGACGCGTTCCCCTCCAACGCCGATATCAGCCCACGGGCATGCAGCCGACGGCAGACGTCCGCGAGCTCGCGCCGGGCGTTCGCGTACGGCAACACTCGTGGCTACTCCTGCGGTAAGCGGTAGACGATCGAGCCATCGACAATGGTGCAGATGGCCCGGCCGCGCAACCGGCGACCGGCCCAGGGGGTGTTGCGCCCCTTGGAGAGAAACCGCTTGGGATCCACGGTCCACTCGCGGTCGGGGTCGAAGATGGTGACATCGGCCACGGCACCGCGCCGCAGCGTGCCGCCCGGGAGTCCGAACAGCCGCGCCGGAGCCACGGCCATCCGCTGCACCAGCGTGGGGAGATTCAGCAGGCCCGACCCCACGAGTTCGGTGACGACCAGCGCGAGCGCCGTCTCGAGCCCGACGATGCCGAACGGCGCGTCGGCGAACTCGCGCTCCTTCGCGTCGTAGTGATGGGGCGCGTGATCGGTGGCGACCACGTCGATGACCCCGTCCCGCAGCGCCTCCTGCAACGCCTCCACGTCCTCGTCGGTGCGCAGGGGAGGGTTCATCTTGGCGTACGTGTTGTAGCCCTCGCACGCGCGCTCGGTGAGCGTCAGATGATGCGGCGTCACCTCGGCCGTGACGACGATCCCCTGCTCCTTGGCCCAGCGGATGAGCTCCACGGAGCCGCGCGTACTCATATGCGCCAGGTGCAGCCGGCCGTGCGTCAGGCGCGCCAGCAGGAGATCGCGAGCCACCATGATTTCCTCGGCGGCGTCGGGGATCCCCTTGAGGCCGAGGCGGGCGCTCACGAGCCCTTCGTTCATCGATCCGCCGGCGGCGAGCGTGAGCTCTTCACAGTGGTCGATGACGGGGATGTCGAACGTGCGCGCATACTCGAGAGCCGTTCGCATGAGGTGCGCGGTGGTGACGGGGCGTCCGTCATCGCTCACCGCCACCGCGCCCGCGCCCACCATCTCGCCGAATTCGGCCAACGTCTCTCCGCGCTCGCCGACCGAGATTGCGCCAATGGGGTAGACGCGCGCCGCCGCCGCGCGTGCGGCTTGTCGGATGATGAAGCCTACGGCGGCCTGGTTGTCGGTCACCGGCTCGGTGTTCGGCATGGCGCACACGGCGGTGAAGCCACCGGCGGCGGCCGCGCGTGCCCCGGTCGCGATCGTCTCCACGTCCTCGCGTCCCGGCTCCCGCAGGTGACAGTGCACGTCGATGAAGCCGGGAGCGACGACCGTGCCCGCGCACTCGATCACCTCCGCGCCGTCCGGCGTCCCGAGGCCGTGCCCCACATCCAGCACCTGCCCATCGCGCAGCAGCACGTCGGCCACCGCATCCAGCTCCTGCGATGGGTCGAGCACCCGTCCGCCGCGCAGCAGGATGTCGCGCCTGGGGCCGGCGTGGCCGTTCTCGAAGACGGTCATTCGGCTTCTCCCTTCGCGGCTTCGGCCAGCTCCGGCCGGCCGCCGGCCAGCAGGTACAACACCGCCATGCGCACGGCGACACCGTTGGTGACCTGATCGAGAATGACGCTGAACGGACCGTCCGCCACGTCCGAGTCGATCTCGACCCCGCGGTTCATCGGTCCGGGGTGGAGGATGAGCAGCTCGCGCGGTGCGCGCTCGAGTCGTTCGCGCGTAATGCCGAACACGCGGTTGTACTCGCGCAGCGATGGAATGTAGCCGGCCATCATCCGCTCGAGCTGCAGTCGGAGCACGTTCAGCACCTCGGCCCACTCGATCGCCGCCTCCACGCGATCGAACACGTGGACTCCCCACGCGTCGGCATCGACGGGGAGCAACGATCGGGGACCGCAGACCGCCACCTCGGCGCCGAGTTTGCGCAGCCCCCAGATATTGGAGCGCGCCACGCGGGAGTGCAGGACGTCCCCCACGATACAGACGCGGTGTCCCGCCACCGTTCCCAGCTTATCGCGGATCGTGAGCAGGTCGAGCAAGCCCTGGGTGGGGTGTTCGTGTGTTCCGTCCCCCGCGTTCACCACGTTCGACTCGATCCGTTCCGCCAGAAACTGCGCGGCGCCGGAGGCGGCGTGACGGATGACGACCATGTCGATACGCATCGCCTCCAGGTTGCGCGCGGTGTCGACCAGGTTTTCGCCTTTGGCCACGCTCGAGCCGCTCGCACCCACGTTCACGGTATCGGCCGACAACCGCTTCTCCGCGAATTCGAACGAAATCCGCGTCCGCGTCGACGCTTCAAAGAACAGATTGACGATCGTGCTTCCGCGCAGGGCCGGGACCTTCTTGATGGCGCGCTCGCTGATTTCCTTGAACGGCTCGGCGGTGTCGAGAATGAGTTGGATCTGCTCCGCGGTGAGCGGCTCGAGCGCGAGCAGGTCCTTTCCCAGCGGAGAGGATCCGCTCACCGCGTGTCCTCAGCGGCCGGCGCGACGAGGACCACCGCATCGTGTCCGTCGCGCTCGGCCACGAGCACGTCGACGCGCGATCCGGGGGGCGCCGTGACCGTCTTACCCACGACGTCGGCGTGGATGGGGAGCTCGCGTCCGCCGCGATCGATGAGCACGGCGAGGGCGATGCGCGCCGGCCGGCCGAAGTCGGCCAGCTCGTCGAGCGCCGCGCGCACGGTGCGTCCGGTGTACAGCACGTCGTCCACGATCACGACGTGCTTCCCGTCCAGTTCCCACGGGAGATCGGTGGGCCCCACGACCGGGCGCGGGCCGACGGTCTGCAGATCGTCGCGATAGAGCGTGATGTCGAGCGCGCCGCGCGGGATGTGCACCCGCTCGCGTTCCGCGATGTGCTCCACCAACCGGTCGGCCAGCTGGACGCCGCGCCGCTGGATCCCCACCAGGACGAGGCCGTCGGTCCCGTTGTTCAGCTCGAGGATCTGGTCGGCCATGCGCCGCAGGGTGCGGTCCATGGCGCGTTCGTCGAGCAGGGTGGTGGTGCGAGGTGGCATGCCGCGGCGGTGTCTCCAAGGAGCGCGTTCGGTGGGCGAGCGCGCCGAGCCGCGCGGCGCCGGCAGGAGGTTAACCGCTGGCGGCGGGACCGGCAAGGTACCACGCCGCGTGAGAGGCTCGCTGTTCAGCGCCCCCGCGCACCGGGCGGCGTTGCGATCGCGCGCGCAGGGACCCGGCTCATCTCGTGCGCGTCCAGACCACGATCACGCCGCAGGGCGCGCCCATCACTCGAAACTCGGCCGGTGTCTCGGCGGGCCCGCGATAGACCTCGATCGCCTCGATGTCGTCAGGCGGGATCATGTCGAGATCGAACGTCGGCACATCGGCGTTCACTCGTGCCAGAACGATGGTCGTCGCGCCGCCCGTTTCGTCCGAGGAGCCATGCGTGCGATCGGCGGTCGCCACGACGTTCGGCGGCAGGCGATCGTCATCGGGCACGAGCATGCCGTCCACCCAGTAGCGGACGTGACACGCGGCGGTGTTCCGCGCCATACGCACCCCGTTCCCCGCCCGACCATGCGTGACGAGCACACCGGGAAGTCCGCGCAGCAGATCGGTGCTGTATGGCGAGCGCCGAGCGTCAATGTCCTCACGCGCGACAAACTCCCCGAAGCCCATCCGGCGCCGAGCGTTGAATCCATGGTCGAACGAGAGTGCCGCACGGCGGGCGGTTACGTCCACCGGCGTGAGTGCCTGCGCCTCCCGCGTGAGCGCCACGGTCACGCGCGCGATGTCGCCCGACCGGATGGTGAGCACTACGGATCGGGGAGCGTATCCCACGAGCAACACCTGCGCGGTGTCCGTGCCTGCGGCGAGGGCAGACAGGCGCGCGACCCCTCGCTCGTCCGTAATGCCGCTTCGGCGCGCCCGGCGCAGGGTGACGCGTGCTCCGACGAGCGGAAGATCCCCGTCAGCGCGGAGGACCGTCACCACCGCCGCGCCGGAACCCTCCTGAGCAACGGCGGCCGCGTCTGGCGTTGCCGCGGCACATGCGAGAAGCAAGAGAGCGAACGCTCGCACAACGCCCCCGGGAGTGCCCATTCGGCGGTGCGCCGTTGTGGCGCGCCGCACCCCGACGATTGTGTGCCCTCCGCACTCTACACCGCGAGGCCTTGCGGCGGCAAGACCGGTTGGACGGACGGGGTGGGATTCGAACCCACGAGGGACTTGCGCCCCCACACGCTTTCCAGGCGTGCGCCTTAAGCCACTCGGCCACCCGTCCCTTCGAACGACCAGGCGCGAGGCGGCCGCCTCGCGATGTTGCGGGCGACCGCTGGCCGCCGGACCGGAACGATAGCGCTATCTACGACGAAGGCGGGCCGGAGCCCGCCTCACGCTTGCCGGACGGCCACGAGGCACCGCCCGCACGGAGCGGACAGGGTGGGATTTGAACCCACGATACCGGGGTCACCGGTATGCCGGTTTTCGAGACCGGTGCCTTCAGCCACTCGGCCACCTGTCCGTACGCTACAGACGGGAAAAGTTAGCCGTGCCGGAAAGGGGTGTCAACGCGAGCGCGTGCGATCGGACCATGCGCCGTGGGCAGCGAAGACGACGAGTCCCGGCGTTCCGCGGCGCTGTCCGGTGGCTGCGCGGCCGTGGTCTCCACGCGGACGCGGACGGACGGTCGCGCGGTCACCTGGGCGTCCAGCCACTGCCGGCCAACGCGCGGCGCCAGCACCCATCGCGCGTTCGCCATCCCACTGCTGTCGCTGCTCGCGCTGTCGGCGAGGACGCGCCCACTGCTATCGCCCACCACGAAGCGCACGTTCGCGTGCGACACCGGACGCCCCCGATGATCGAGCACGCGCACCGTCAGCGGGACCGTATCACCTGGGTGCAGCACGGACGGCGGTGGCGTGGTGACGACCAGGTGGGTCGCGTGCCGCGTGCCCACGATCCGGTCGCGCACGCGCGGGAACGCCACTGCGGCGAGAATCACGAGCACGACGGCCACCAGAACCAATTCCGGCACGCTGAACGCCGGACGCGCACGACGAGAACGCATGGACGTTATTCTCCGAAGACAGATGCGGTGCGTGTACGGGGCCGTCCGCGGGCGAGGCACACGCGCCACCCATGCCCGGGCCGAGAGGGAGCCGCCCTTCCCGGCGCGGCGCGCAGGGAAGTTATCACCACGCGCCGCAGCCACACAGCGAGCCGGGCATCACTGGTGTCGTGCAGCCATACGACGTATCGTGTCGGAAAGGTTCACGGCGGCCTGCCCGTACGCCACCACCGTTCCAGTACAGGAGGCGCGATGTCGTCCTCGCCCATCACGGCCAGTGTTCCCTGCCGCGCGTGCGACACACCCGTGTCGGCGATCGCCGAGATCTGTCCGCACTGCGGGGTGCGACAGTTCGATCCCACCCGCTCGATGCCCAGCGAGAAGCGCGCACTCCCCGCGTTCTTGCTCTGCTTCTTCCTGGGCTGTTTCGGCGCGCATCGCTTTTACGCCGGCAAGATCGGAACCGGTGTCCTGCAGCTCTGCACGCTGGGCGGCCTGGGGTTGTGGATGATGGCGGACCTCATCCTGATCGCCACCGGACAATTTCGCGACGACGCGGGGCACAAGATCACGGAGTGGACGTAGCGCTGCCGCGCGGCTGCCGCCGGGCCGCGAAGAACGCGCTCAGCAGCTCGCCGCACGCGTCGGCGCGCACCCCGGCGAGCACCTGGGGGCGATGGTTGAGGCGCGGATGGCGCAGCACGTCTCCCACACTGCCGGCCATGCCGGCCTTGTCGTCCCACGCGCCGAACACCACGCGCGCGATGCGCGCCAACACGATCGCCCCCGCGCACATCGCGCACGGCTCGAGCGTCACATAGAGGGTGCACTCCTGCAATCCGCGCGCGCCGAGCAGCTCGGCGCCGCGCGTGAGCGCGCGAAGCTCGGCGTGCGCGAGCGGATCGGCATGGGCCACCATGGCATTCGACGTGCGCACAACCGGGCGTCCGTCGCGCACGAGCACGGCGCCCACCGGCACCTCGTCGCGCGCCGCGGCCGCCCGCGCCTCGGCGAGCGCGACCGCCATCCAGCGCGCGTCCTCGGTCGCGCCCATCGTGTCGGCGGCCATCACGGTCACCGCGCGCCCGCGGCCACCGGCTCCGCTTTCTCGAACGACAGGTGGCCGTCCGGGCCGCGCGTCACGAGAATGTGGTCCCCCTCGGCAAACTTCCCCTCGAGCACGGCCAGCGCCAGCGGATTCTGAATCTCGCGCTGGATCGCGCGCTTGAGCGGACGCGCTCCGAACGCGGGGTCGTAACCTTCTTCGGCGAGGGCGCGTTTGGCTTCCGGCGTGAGCTCGATGGTGAGATGGCGGTCGGCCAGCAGCTGCTCCAATCGCCGCAACTGCAGGTCGACGATCGTCTCGATCTGCTCCATCGCCAACGGATGGAAGATGATGATGTCGTCCACCCGGTTCAGGAATTCCGGCTTGAAGTGCTGGCGTAGCGCGCTCATCACGTGCATCTCGACCTCTCCCCAGTCCGCGGTGCCGCGCTCCAGGATGAAGGCGCTCCCGATATTGGAGGTCATGATGATGACGGTGTTGCGGAAGTCCACGGTGCGCCCCTGCGAATCCGTCAGGCGGCCGTCGTCGAGGATCTGGAGCAGAATGTTGAACACGTCCTGATGCGCCTTCTCGATCTCGTCGAACAGCACCACCGAGTACGGGCGCCGGCGGACCGCCTTGGTGAGTTGCCCTCCCTCCTCGAAGCCGACGTACCCGGGGGGCGCGCCGATCAGCCGCGCCACGGCGTGCTTCTCCATGTACTCGGACATGTCGATACGCACCATGGCCTGCTCGGAGTCGAACAGGAACTCGGCCAGGGCGCGCGCCGTCTCCGTCTTGCCGACGCCGGTGGGCCCGAGAAAAATGAATGACCCGATGGGGCGATTGGGATCCTGGAGACCGGCACGGGACCGGCGGACCGCATCCGCCACGGCGCGGACGGCCTCGCGCTGTCCCACGACGCGCGCCGCCAGCACCTCTTCCAGTCGCGTGAGCCGTTCACGCTCGCTCTCCATCATGCGGGAAACGGGAATGCCCGTCCAGCGCGCGACGATCTCGGCCACGTCGTCGGCGTCCACCTCTTCCTTGAGGAACTGCTGGCCGCTGGCCTGACGATCGGTGAGCTGTTGTTCCGCATCGCGCAGCTGCTGCTCCAACGTCGGCACGCGCCCGTAGGTGATCTCGGCCGCGGCGCTCAGATCGCCGCGACGCTGCGCCTGTTCGGCGTCCACGCGCGCCTGGTCGATCTGCTGTTTGAGCTCGGCCACCCTGCCGAGCATCTCCTTTTCCGTCTGCCACTGCGCCTTCATGCCGGACGAGCGCTCCCGGAGTTCCGCCAGCTCGCGCTCGAGCGCCTGACGGCGTTCGACGGTGGCCGGGTCCTTTTCCTTCTGCAACGCCTGGCGCTCGATCTCGAGCTGCATGATGCGCCGTTCCACCTCGTCGATCTCCTGCGGCATGGAGTCGATCTCGATGCGCAGGCGCGACGCGGCCTCGTCGATGAGGTCGATGGCCTTGTCGGGCAGAAAGCGATCGCCAATGTAGCGGTTGGAGAGCGTGGCAGCGGCCACGACGGCGCCGTCGGTGATGCGCACGCCATGGTGCGCCTCGTAGCGCTCCTTCAGCCCGCGCAGGATGGCGATCGTGTCCTCCACGCTCGGCTCGCCCACGTACACGGGCTGGAAGCGCCGCTCGAGCGCGGCGTCCTTCTCCACGTGCTTGCGGTATTCGTCCAGCGTGGTGGCGCCCACCACGTGCAGCTCGCCGCGCGCGAGCATGGGCTTGAGCATGTTCCCCGCGTCCATCGCGCCTTCGGCGGCACCGGCCCCCACGAGCGTATGCAGCTCATCGATGAAGACGACGAACTGGCCCTGTCCCTCGATAATTTCCTTGAGCACGGACTTGAGCCGCTCCTCGAATTCGCCGCGGTACTTGGCGCCGGCAATGAGCGCTCCCAAATCGAGACCAAGCAGCCGCTTGTTCTTGAGGCTCTCGGGCACGTCGCCATTCACGATGCGCTGCGCCAGCCCTTCGACAATGGCGGTCTTGCCCACCCCGGGCTCGCCAATGAGGACCGGGTTGTTTTTCGTCCGGCGGGACAGGACCTGGATCACCCGGCGGATCTCCTCGTCGCGCCCGATGACCGGATCGAGCTTGCCGCGTCGAGCAGCGTCGGTAAGGTCGCGCGTGAATCGCTGCAGCGCCTGGTACTGCGTCTCGGGCGTCTGATCGGTCACGCGGTGGCTCCCGCGAACGGCGGCAAGCGCTTCCCGCAGCGTCTCCAGTGTGACGTTGAACGACGAAAGCACCTCGTGACTCTCGGTGCCGCGCGTCTCAGCCAGCGCCAGCAGGAGATGCTCGGTGGACACGAACTCGTCGCCCAACTCACCGGCAAGTGCGTCGGCCCGGTCGAGCACCTGATTGAGCTCGCGTGACACAGTGGGCTGCGCGCCCGTTTGGCGAGGGTAGCGCGCGATCTCACGTTCCACGGCCGCGGCCAGATCGCCGCTGTTGACGCCCAGCTTGTGGAGCATGGGGACCACGATCCCTTCCGGCTGGGCGAGCAGCGCGAGCAAAAGGTGTCCGTCGTAGAGCAACGGGTTGCCGTTCCGGCGTGCAACGTTCAGCGCTTCGTTTATGGCCTCTCCGGCCTTGACCGTGAGTCTCTCAGGATTGATCATCGGACTGGTCGTTGGTGATAAACTACTTTATTATGTGCATGACAAGCTCTTGCGCTACAAAACGAAAGCAAACTCAATTCCAGCCAAATGGGCCAATTCGGCACACTGCCCTACCCGGGGTCCATCCCTCGGCGCCATTCTCCATGCGAACGCGGCAGCCGGGAGCGCACGTCTGCCAGCATGGCACGGCCCAAGATCACCTACGTTATTCTCCAGAGCCAGAGGTGCCTTGACGCGCTTCACGGCCGCCGGTAGGATCGTCGCCATGCCTGGACCAAACCCGGTGACCCGTCCGGCAAGGCGCGTTTCCGTCCGTCCTCGCTACCGCACATGGCTGTGCGTGACCGTGGTGGCAGCGGCCCTCTCGCTATCCGGTGGGGCGTGCAGGAATCGCGCGCGCGGCGGGACGACCGCATCAGACTCCGTGTTCGTGGCGACCATGACGGACCTGTATGCGGTCAGCGGCGACCGGTCACTGGATAGCGCCGCGCGCGCGGTGGCCCGCGACAGCGTGCTCAGAGCGCATGCGGTAACGAGCGACGTGCTGGAGGCGACGGCGCGCGCTCTTGGAGAGCAACCCGACCGCGCGGAGCGCGTCTGGGCCAGCATTGACAGCGAGGCACGTCGCGCTCGCCCTGCCGCGGCGCCAGCGTCGCCCGTGGCGCCGCCCCGGTAGGGCGCGCATCCATGTGGTCCTCGTTCGCTGAAAAACCGAACCTGGCTTTTCGCGTGGCCGGCGCGGAGTTACTACGAACGCAAACGGCGGCCCTTGCGAAGGGCCGCCGTTTGCCTGTGCGCGAGCATCGTGGAGGCGAAGCCGGACGTCGAGGGGCGGAACTCCGCCGTCACTTGGCCACGAGCATCTTCTTCACGACCACGCGCCCGTCCACCTGAAGTCGGTACAGGTATACGCCGGAGGCTGCTTCCTCGGACGTGTTGATGATGTTGCCGTCCCAGTATGCAGTATAGGAGCCGCACGGGAGTGACACCTCCCGCACGGTCTGCCCCGCGCCCTCGCCTCCCTGCAAGACCGGAATGGCTACGAGCTGCGCGAGGATGTTGTAGATCTGCAGTGTCACCCGGTACATCCGCCCAGGCTCCGAGCACGACGGCGGATCGCCGAGCGTGAACGGTATGGTGGTGGTCGGGTTGAACGGGTTTGGGTAGTTCTGGCCGAGCTCGAACTGCGGCCCACGATCATGAGGCGGCGGCGTTGACTGTTCCTGCGCCGCCAGACCGCGGGGAGCCAACGCGCCAAGGACGAGCACGACCATCGCTGCCCACAAGTGCCTCATGGGCGTTCTCCAGCTGACAAAACAGGGACCTGAAGGCGTACTCCTCTTCGTGGTTGAACAATACGGAACGCACTTCTGGGTCGAATTTACAATGCGACCTGTTGGGTGTCAAGCAAGAACGGCGCCGTAAGTGCCTGCCATAGCGCGACCTGGCTGTTACTCTGCGGAGGCTCGTGCGTCCGCCGCGGTCGAACGGCCGGCCGTGGCGAGCAGCACCCGGCCGCCGCCGCGACGCTCGGTGATTCCCGCGCGGTCGCAATACTCGAGAAACGGAATCAGATACTTGCGCGAGAACCCGAGCACGTCCCGAAAGTCTCCCGGGCCGTGCACCTCGCCTGGCACGAGGCGCGTTCGCAATTGGCCGACCATGGAGTCGAGGACGGCGCGGTCGTAGTACCGCTCTTGCTCCGCCTGTACGGCCACGCCATCGCGCTCGAGGAGGCGGAGGAGCGCGCTCGTATCGGGACCAAATCGCTCCGACAGCTCCGCCACGGAGGGAGGCTCGCGTCCCGCGCCCCTGAGCGCGTCCAGAATGCCCTGGCGCGCGTGCCGTTGGGCGTCGTCCAAGCGCGGGACCCACCCCGCGAGCCGCACCAGCCCGCCGTCGATGTCCAGGGCGCCTCGTTGCACGGCCGCTGTGAGTACGTGCTCCGCGAGTCCGCCCTGAACCGCCAGCCGGGAGCGCACGGATTGGAGCGACGCGCCGAGCTCGAGTGGTGCGCGAGCATGATGTGCGCTCACGAGCGCCATCAGCTGCTTGTCGAGCTGCCGTGCCACGCGCGCCTGGTACAGGCGGTCGCCGGCGCCAAGGACATCCGTTCCGACCTGCACCAGGACGTGTTCCACGGCGCCGGGTGATATGCCGATGCGGATCGGAAGCGACGCTCGCAGAACGCCCGCCGTGCCACTCCCGGCCAGCACGCTCCGGAGGCGTTCGAGCGGCGTGTGTGCCGCGGCCGTCCACGGTTTGGGACGATGATGCGTGGGCAGTGGATCATTGACGATGCCGCCACCGATCGTGGCCAGGGGAGAGCCGCCGCGCATGACGAACCGATCGCCGGCACGCATGACCACAGGGGTCTCTAGGACCACCCGCGCCTGCTTGCGCGCGCCCGGCTCGAGCGCTCCTCCGGCCGTGACCACGCGCGCGCCCACTTCGGACGTGCCCAGATGAAAGCGCACGCGCGAGCGCGGCCCGAGCGCGGCCGGCGCATCGGCGAGCAGCGCGACGTCGGCGAGCAGCACGCGCGTGAGTTGCCAGGCGGGGTCGGCGACGAGCACGGTGCCGCGGTGCACCTCGTCCACGCTCACCCCGCCCAGGGCGAGGGCGGCGCGAGAGCCGGGAAGCGCGCGCTCTACCGCGGCGCCGTGCAGTTCGATCCCGCGCACGCGTGCACTGAGATCTCCCGGGAGCAGCCGCACCGCGGTGTCCCGCGTCGCGCAGCCGGTCCACACGGTTCCGGTCACCACCGTTCCGGTGCCCCGGATGGTGAACGCGCGGTCGATCGGCAGACGGAACAGATCGTCGGCATCGCGCACCGGAACATCACGCGCCGCATCGGCGAGCGCCGCGCGCAACGTGCCAATGCCGCGCCCCGTCACGACCGACGTCTCGACCATCGGCGCGCCGGCCAGCGACGTGCCCGCGAGCGCCGTGCGCACGTCCTCCCGCACCAGCTGCAACCAATCGGCATCGACGAGATCGCATTTGGTGATGGCCACCACGCCGCCGCGGATGCCAAGCAGCCCCAGGATGGCCAGGTGTTCGCGCGTTTGGGGCATCACGCCTTCGTCGGCGGCGACGACGAGCAGCGCGAGGTCGACGCCGGTTGCACCCGCGAGCATGTTGCGGACGAACGCCTCGTGCCCTGGGACGTCCACCACCCCAAGCTGCACGTCGCCGTGCAGCGCGAGCGGTGCGAAGCCGAGATCGATCGTGATACCGCGCCGCTTCTCCTCGGCCAGCCGATCGGTGTCCACGCCCGTCAGCGCGCGTACGAGCGCCGTCTTGCCGTGGTCAATGTGTCCCGCGGTGCCGAGAATCACGGCGCGCTCCAGCCGCCGTGCTCCCACGCTTCAAAGGCGTGGAGCGGCCGCCCATCGGCCAGGTGGTGGCGTACGAACTCGTGCACCAGCCGCTGGTGCGCGCGCACCTCCGCCTGCGCAAGCACGGCCGTGCGTCCGCCATCGAGCCAGGTGGCAATCCTGGCGCGGGCGGCGGGGGGCAGCGTGCGGCGCGCCGGGTCGAGCCGCGTGCACGCTGGGCAGAGCGTGCCGCCGGCTTCGTGGCTGAAGGCGAGCGTGGCATCCGGGTGGAGCGGGCGATGACACGCGGCGCACACGCTGGTCGAAGGCGCGAATCCCATCACGGCCACCACGCGCCACACGCCGGCCAGCCCCGCTTCGCTGGCGGCGTCCGGCGACGCGACGGCCACGGCATCGAGCGCCGCGCCCAGGGCGTCGAACAACTCGCTACTCGCCTCGCCGGTACCAAAGCGCAGCACCAGCTCGGCCACCGCCGCGGCCGCCGCAAAACGCCCCAGATCGGTGGCCAGCGCGCTGCGCGCGAGCACGATGTCGAACGCCGCGAGCGTCTGCAGCTCGCGGCCCTGGCGCACGTGCAACTCGGCCGTGCCACCGGCAAAGAGATCCAGCACGCTGAAACGCGCGCGCGAGCGTCGCGCGCCGCGCGCGATGACCGACTGCACGCCCGCGTCGCGCGTGGCGAGACGCAGGATGCGCGACGACTCGAGATAGTCGAACGCGTGCAGTACGATGGCGTCCGTAGCGAGCAGCCCCATGCCTCCAAGATAACCGGCCCCCGCGCCCCCGGGCTCCCCACCGCCCACGGAAGCACGGCCGCCCAACGTGGGAGCGTCACTATCGGATGGCAATATCGAAGCCCAGCGAACCGGCGGCGGCGCTGTCGGCAAACGTCCCCGACGGACCGAAGCGCAGTACCGTTGCCGTGACGTCGCCGTTGTCCACGCAATAAATGTTGCCCTGTGCATCGGCGGTGGCCGCAAAGCAGCTTGCCTCGGAGCCATCCTCCCGCACGAGCACGATGTGCCCGTCGCTTGCCGGTCCCGGCCGCACGAACGCCATGGTGGCGGGATCGACGATGTAGACGTGCGGCACGAACGGCGTACCCGCCGCGGTCACGTAGAGCCGTCCGTCCTTGCCCAAGGAAAGATCCACGCCGAAGACGCCCGCCGGGAGTGGCAGCGTGGCGGTCACCTGTTGGGTGGTGAGGTCCACGCGGCTCACCGCTCCCGGCGTGCTGGCAAAGTCTCCGCCCGACAGGATGAACGCGACGCCGCTTCGCACCACGGCACGCTGGGCACTCACGGACAGCGGCCCCAGATCAATGGTGTCGGCTGCGGACCCGTCGAGCGGTACGCGGATGAGGCGGCCGGTACCCAGCGTGGAGAAGTCCGAGTCGCAGGCGAGGTTCTCGTCCACCGCCCAGATCTCCCCGTTGTGGAAGATCACGTCCGCTGGACAGGTCCCTGCCCCGTCGAACGTCGTGACCAATGCCGGATCGGTGAGCTCGACGACGGCCAGTTGGCCGGTGTTTCGCAGCGCCACCACTACCTGCCGCGCCAGCGCTCCCGCGGTGCCTCCGGGAAAGAACGCTGCCCCCGCCGGGTTGGATCCCGCGGGCAACTGAGTGCGGCGCAACGTGCGCGCGACGAGATCGGCCACGTACAACTGATCGCCCCCGAACGAGCTGGATGTGGAGAGTACCGTGTCGTTCTGCACGGTGAAGACGGCGCCATCGAACGCCGCACCGAAGTCAATGTGCGCGGAGGAGGCGCCGTCGAACGGCACCAGGGTGACGCCGGTCTCACCGACGCCGTTCAGCACGACCACGCTGGCGCGCCCGCCGCTCAGGCCGGGGATGCCGGTGGAATCGTTGCAGGCGCAGAGAGCGAGCGCCGCGAAAGCAGCGCAAAGGATACGTCGCACGGGAGTCTCCTACGGTTGCACGGTAAAGCCCGCCGTCCAGGTGCGGCGTGCGTTGGGGTAGCCTACCACAGATTGCCAGTTCACGTTGCCAATGTTGCGCACGCCGACCGTGAGGGTGGCGTGCGCGTTCCACAGATCCAGTGGCCACGCGGCGGCGGCATCGACGAGCGCCACAGCCGGGAGCTGGCGGTCGGGCGGCGGATCGGGCACGACGACGAATGGCCGTCGCCCGATGACGCGGAGCGCGGCGCTGAGGGAGAGATGCCGCACGTCCACGCGCGCCGAGGCGCCGCCGTCGGCCGCGGGGACGTACGGCGTGGGGACGCGCGCGCCCTCGCGCGTGCGAAGCCGCGTGGAACGGAGAGCGCCCCATAGCTCGAGCTGCGTGCGCGCGCCCGACCAGTGCGCGCGCGCCTCCACGCCGTGCACACGTTCGCGCGCTGCGTTGGTGGGGCTCCACTCGAACGTCCCGGGGAACCACACGATGGCGTCCCGCGTGTGGCGCGCGAACGCGGACAGCGACGCTCCGATGGAGTTCCTCTGCCACGCGACCGCGAGCTCGGCGTCGGTGGTGACCCGCTCCGGGCGAAGCGACGGGGCGGCGGTCACCCGCTGCGGCGAGGCGAAGTAGAGATCGAAGAACGTGGGCGCGCGAAACGCTTGCGACCAGGCCAGCGAGATGCGCACCGGCCCGCTCCACGCCGCGCGCAGTACGGGTGACCACTGCACGCCCGCGCCGCCAATGGCGTCCAGACGGATCGCGCCGCTCGCCGCCCACGCGCCGGCGCGCGCGCTGCGCGCCAGCGCGGCAAAGCCGCGCGCGCGCGTGGGCGCGTGCAGATGGTCACCGGCAACGCGGTCGGCTCCGAGGCCGGCCCGGGTGGTGATGGCCCCCCAGCGCGCGTCCGCTTGCAGGTCGTACGCCTGGCTGGTGGTGCGCACGGGATCCGACGGCGGGTCGTGATAGTCGGCGCGGAAGGTGTGCGCGGCCGCGCGGAGCGTCACGGCGCCAGCCGTCCACGCCACGCCGGCGAGGCCACGCTCCGTCCGGCCGCGTGCGTTGTCAAACACGCGCACGTTCACCGGACCCACCAGCCCGCGCTCCCGGCGCGTGACGAGCGCCACGGCGTGGAGCGCGGGCGTGGTGACCGATCCGAAGAGCGCCACCTCGTGGAGATCGTTATTCACCCGCCGCTCGTCGCGCGAGGGATCGGTCTGGTCGTTCAGAAACCGAAAGTCGTCGACGGCGCGCGACCAGGCGCCGCCCGCGTGCAGGGCAACCGCACCGGCCCGCCCCGTGTACGCCGCGGCACCGCCGGCCTCGCCCAGCGCGCCCGCGTACGCCGACAGCACGGGACGAGCCGCCGTGGTGAGAGCCAGCACGCCGCCCGACGCACCGGAGCCGTACGTGGCACCCGCCGCACCCGGAATGGCCGTGATGGTGCCCAGAGCCGCGAGCGGCAGGTCCGAGATATCGGCCACACCGGTGGCCGGGTCGTTGAGCGGCACGCCGTCGAGCGTCACCAGCACCTGCTCCGGGCGCGACCCGCGCATGGAGAGGAGCACGCCGCCACGCGAGCTGCGTGCGGAAACGAAGGGCAGGCGCTCCAGTGCCTCCGCGGTGGAGCGCACGGCGCTCTGCTCCAGCGCCGGCACATCGGCGGTGGTCGACGCGGGCGAGGACGCACCGGCAGACGATACATGCGTAGGCGGGAGGGACACGGCACGCGGCGTGAGCGCGATCTGCAGTGGCAGGTTGGTGCGACGCACGACTACGCGCACCGGCGCGTAACCAATGCGCCGAATGCGCAGCGTGTCCCCGGCGGCGGCCGATACCGCGAACGTGCCATCGCCGTCGGTGACGGCGTGGGCGGCGGGCCCGGTCACCTGTGCACTCGCCACGGGAGTGCCGGTGGCCGCGTCGCGCACGATCCCGTGCACGCGCGCGGGAGCTGGAAGCGCGACCTGCAGCAGCGCGGCGAGCACGGCCATCATGTCGCGCGTCCTCGGAGCGGAACGAGCGCGGGGCTTCCCACCGCCGGATCATGCGTCACGACGAGCGGCCAGCCGTAGACGCGCTCGAGAATCTCGGCCTGCATGACCTCGCGCGGTGTCCCGTGCGCGGCAACGCGCCCGTGGTCCAACAGGACGAGCTGATGCGCGAAGCGCGCGACGAGATTGAGCTGATGGCTCACCACCAGAACCGCCTTCCCCGCACGGGCAAGATGACTGCACAGCTCGAAGACGGCCATCTCGTGGGCGACATCCAGAAACGTGGTGGGCTCGTCGAGCACCACCGCCTGTGCCTCCTGGGCCAGCGCGCGCGCGATCCGCACGCGTTGCCACTCTCCGCCGGACAGTTCCGCGGTGCTGCGGCGCGCGAGCGCCGCCACGCCGGCCAGCTCGAGTGCGCGCGTGACCGCGCGCTCGTCAGCGGCGCCGGCCGCGCGCCAGGCCCCGGCGTGCGGAAAGCGGCCGAGCGCCGCGTAGTCGCGGACCGGGAGGGGAAACACCATGTCTTCCCGCTGCGGCACGACGGCGACGCGCCGCGCGAACGACCGGCGCGACATGGTCTGCACGGATTCCTCGTCGATCCACACCTCCCCCGCGTCCACCACCGGTGCGGGCTGCGCGAGCAATACGCGCACGAGTGTGCTCTTGCCGCTCCCGTTGGGGCCGACGACGGCCGTAAAGACCCCGCGCTCCGCATGGAGCGACACGCCGGCGAGCGCGGCGTCCGCCGCACCCGGATAGCGGGCGTGCACGTCGCGGAGGCGGATCACCGAAGCCGCCGGAGCTGTACGAGAAAGAACGGCACGCCGAGCAGTGCGGTGACGGCGCCGAGCGGGAGCTCCACCGGTGGGCGCGCAACGCGCGCGAGCAGATCGGCGGCCACGACCAGCGCCGCGCCGGCGAACGCCGCGCCCACCAGCAACGGCCGGTGACGGAGCACGCCCGCGCTGCGCACCAGATGCGGCACCACGAGCCCCACGAATCCCACCAGCCCCGCCGACGCCACAGTGGCCGCCGCAAGCAGCGCGCTCACGAGGTACACACGGCGGGCGCTCCGCGCCACGTCGACGCCAAGTGCCGCGGCGGGCTCGGCTCCGAGCGCGAGCACGTCGATTTCGCGCGCCCACGCGATGAGCAGCCCGCCGCCAACCAGCAGGTACAGCGCCATCGCCGCGACGCCGTGCCATTCGGCGTCCGCCAACGAGCCCATCATCCACCACAGCGCGCCGCGCACGGCATCGGCCGAGGATCCGGCCAGCACGATCATGATGGCGGCATTGGCAAACGCTCCGATGATGACGCCCGCCATGAGCAGCACGCGCGGATCGGCGCGCCCCCCTGCCGCCCGGGCCACGAGGAGCGCCGTGATGATCGCCACCACGGCTCCGGCAAAGGCGGCGAGGGGGAGTGCGAAGGCGCCCGCGAGGCCGAGCGCGGTGGCGAGCACGGCTCCCACCGCGGCGCCGCCGGAGACCCCCAGCAGATACGGCTCCGCGAGGGCGTTGCGCAGCGTGGCCTGCAGCGCCCCACCAGCCATGCCGAGCGCGGCACCGACGAGTAACGCGAGCACCACGCGTGGCAGGCGGAGTGTGCGCACGATCGCGATCACGGTGGGGTCGCCGTGCCCGGCGAGAGCGGCGCCCACGGCGCGCAGCGGGATGGGCACAGCGCCCCACGCGATCGCGGCGAGGCAGAGCGTCGCGAGCGCGATCGGCGCCACCACGGCGAGGGCAGCGGTGCGCCGGGGACGGCTCACGGCTGCCAGTCCGGGTGCAGGAGCCGCGCGAGAGACACCGCGGCCTCGCCCAACCGCACCGACGGGCGCCCGACCAGCGTGGTGTCCACCACAAGCACATCGTCGCGCCGGACCGCGCGCACGGCGCGCCACGCCACGTCGTTCCGGATGCGCGCCGCGCCGTCGGGGCCGGCCAGGATCACATCCGGGTCCCGTTGGGCCACATCCTCGAGTGAGACGACGGGAGAGGGCGCCGCCATATCTGCATACACATTCTGTCCGCCCGCGATCTCGACCAGGTCGTTCAAGTAGCTGCGCGACCCGATGGTGATGAGCGGCGAACTCCACACGTGCCAGAACGCCGTCCGGCGCGGCAGCGCGGCCGTGCCGGCACGCACGTGGTCGAGCGTGCGATGCACCGAGTCCACGATCGCGCGCGCGGCGGCGGGGAGCCCCACAGCGCGGCCGAGCAGCCGCGTGGCGGTGTCGAAGCCGGAAATCCGCTCGAACCGGAGCGCCAACACGCGAACGCCAGCCGCGGTGAGCCGATGCGCGGCCGCACGGTTCTGGTCGCTGGCGTACAGCACCACGAGGTCCGGCCGCGCGGCCAGCACCGACTCCACGGTGGGGCGCATGCCCGGCCCCACATCCGGTACCGCACGAGCGGCGCGCGGCCACGCGTCCCAGTGTGTGCGCCCCACCAGTCGCGCACCGGCGCCGAGGGCGAAGAGGATCTCGGTGGACGCGGGATCGAGCGAGACGATGCGCGCCGGATCGCGCGGCGTGCCCGATCGCACGGGGATCCCCCAATCGTCGCGCACCACACCGGCTGCCGTGTGCGCGCCGCGCGGGGAGCCGCTCGCGTCCTCGCTCGGCGACGCACAGCCGATGACGGCGACCATCGCGATGAGACCACACCGCACGAGTGAAGAACACGGGCAACGGAACACGAACGGGCATCCTTCCCCAAAGAAGAATGCCCGTGAGACAGACGCTTACGCGTCCGTACCACCAGCCCTTTCTCCGAGGACCGCTGAGGTGGTGCGGACGCGAGGCGTCTCCTGGCTTCGGGCCGCACATCCGCCTTCCCGACGACGTCAGTGGCGACGTGGATGTGCGTTGCTACCCGTTACAGTGGCGGGACCGCGCCGGACTTGCACCGGCTTCCGGGACTCCCGTCCGCGACGATCAGTTGTGACAGGGAACCTACGGCACGCGTTCGTGCGTGGCAAGCGCGGCCGCCAACCGCTCGCGCAGCGCATCGCGCTCCGCCGTACAGGCCTGACGCTCGGCCGCATCGCGCGCTGTCGCCATGCGGTGATCCAGGCGCGCAATCGCACGCGCCAGCCGGGCGGGATCTACCGCCGACATCGACGGACCATCCGTCGCGCGCGCCGGCACGGCGACGCCGCGCCGGCGCAGCGCCAGCACGAGCGCGGTGGCCATGACGGCAAGGAAGGTGACCGCGAGGATGACGAGCGTCCGACGCTCCGGCCCACCGGTGCCCAACCGCGGCACGGTGACGCGGACCACCGGGTTGGGAGGGACCTGCTGGCTGAGATAGCGCTCGAACGTCCGCCCGCTGGTCTGCACGGACGGCATGTGCTGTACGCCGGCACCCTCCACCACCGCGCGCGGCTCCTCGGCAAGCACTTCCACCACGTCCGCTTCCGGCGGCACTCGCACGCTGAGCGGGAATGCATTGGCCTTCAGCCGATACGAGTACGAGAACTGACGCAGACCGGGCGCAAAGGGGGAGACGGTCACGACGCGACCACGCTCCGTGCGGAACGTCTGCGGCGCGAGGTCCATCTGGCCGAGCGTGAAGTCGTACGCACCCTCGGGCAGGGGCGCGCTCCACGTGGGGGTGGTTCCGTCGGGCGAGACCCGCGTGACGGAGCTGTCGTTGGAGAGTTCGTAGACCTCCAGCACATCGCGCGCGCCATCCATGCGCGGCGCCGCGATCACCAGAATGGTAGCCGCGCACGTGCAGTGGCACCGGCGCCGAGGTGGTGTCGTAGACGGTGACCTCGGCGTCGTCGCCGGTCACGCGCTGCTGCGTGAGCGGGGGTGAGAAGTACGCCATCCCGTGATAGTCGGCGGAGACGAGATAGATCGCGTCCGGATCGCCGAACGGGTGGTAGCGAAACGCGTAGCGTCCCCCCGCTCCCACGCGCATGGAATCGATGGGTGCGGCGGTATCGGAGCCAATGCGGTGCAGATAGACCCACACGTCCGAGACCGGCAGCACGCGCTCACCACCCGGCCGCACCACGCGGCCGGCCACCACCCGCACCGCGGTGTCGGCGGCCCGTTGCGCGGCGCCGCCCTGTGCAACGCTGTCGCCGGCCGCCCTGCTGCCAGCGGGTGCCGCAGCCGGCGCCGCACCCTGCGCGCGCGCGGGGATGCCCGCCGTGGCAAAGGACAGCACGAACAGCAGCAGCCCGGTGCCAGCGCAGGCCGGAGGCCTAGAGCCGAAACTTCCCAAAGTCCTCCGGACGCATCTGCTGCAGATAGGTCTTGAGCTGCTCGGCGGTCATCCGCAGCTGCTCGAGCTGCGCCTGGCTCTCGACCACAATGGACGACTCGCCCGGGTCTTCGTCGCGCTCCTCGAGCGTGATGTCGTGCAGGAGCGACTCCTGCGCAAAGATCGGCGCCTCGAGGCGGAGCGCGATCGCGATGCTGTCCGATGGCCGTGCGTCGATCTCGTACAAGTGCTCGCCGCGCTGGATGTGCATCTCGGCGTAGTACGTGTTGTTCTGCACGCGCGTGATCTGGATCCGCCGCAGCGCACCGCCCAGTCCTTCGATGAGCCGTTTGCAGAGATCGTGGGTCAGCGGACGCGGCGCTTTCACGCCGTTCATCTCCATGACGATGGACTCCGCCTCCGGTTGCCCGATCCAGATGGGCAGGAGACGCGACCCGTCCTTCTCCTGCAGGATGACGACGTACGACTTCGAGCTGCTGTCCAGCCCCAGTTTGGCAACGGTGACTTCAATCATCCTGGACTCCCTGCCGACATGAGCGGTCGGTCGATGATCGCCGGCGTGCGCCGGTGCGGCCATCTGCTCCACCGACTCCGATCTCATCATAGGGTGGGGTTGCGCACGCGGCAACCCGCGCGGGCGGGTGCGTCAGAGGAGTGCGGACTGGGGAAGGATATCGCTCAGGCGAGCGGTGAGCAGCTCCTCCGCTTCGGCGGCCGTGCGCGCACTGAGCGCCTCATCGGCAGCCTCACGAAGGGCGGAACAGGTGGCGGCGCGTACGATCCGCTTGATGAGCGCCACCGATCGCGGCGCGACGCTCAGCTCGCGCACCCCGAGCCCGATGAGCGCCAGCGCCTGCAGCGGCTGCGACGCCATCTCGCCACACACGGCGACCCTGATCCCGTGCTGCGCCGCGACGTCGACGGTGTGCCGAATCATCCGCAGGACGCCCGGATGCAACGCGGTGAACCGCGACGCGAGGTGTGCGTTGCCACGGTCCACGGCGAGCGCATACTGCACCAGGTCATTGGTGCCGATGCTGAAGAACTCCACCTCGCCCACGAACGTGTCCGCCACCATCACCGCGGCCGGCGTCTCGATCATGACGCCGAGCGGGAGATCGGAGCGATACGATTCAGATCCGGCCGCCAGCTCGCGCGCGGCCTGCGTCATGAGATCGCGTACTTGACGCACCTCGTCCACCGAGACGATGAGCGGCAGGAGCACGCGGAGGTCGCCGTGCACGGCCGCGCGCATGAGGGCACGCAGTTGCGGCAAAAAAAGCTCCGGCTGGTCCAGGCAAACACGGATGGCGCGCCATCCCAGGAACGGGTTCGGCTCGTGGGCGTAGCCGCCAACCGGCAGCTTGTCGCCGCCCACGTCGTACGTGCGAATGATCACCGGCTGCCCGCGAAACGCCTCGACGACGCGGCGGTAGACGCGATACTGCTCGTCTTCGTCGGGCATGTGCGTGCGGCCGACGACCAGAAATTCGGTCCGCATGAGCCCTACCCCCTCCGCACCGCTCTCGCTGGCGCGCTCGGCATCCTCCGGGAGGTCGACATTGGCGAGCAGCGTGAGGCGGACCCCGTCGCGCGTCACCGGTTCGGCCACCGCCTCGCGCGCGAGGTCGGCCGCCGCTCGCTCCTCCAGTTGGGCGCGGGCGACGAACCGCTGCACCTCTTCGGGCGTGGGCTCGATGATGAGCGTGCCGATGGTGCCATCCAGGACGGCCATCTCCCCGCCGCGCAGCTGTGCCGTGGCGTCGCGCAGGCCCACGACAGCCGGCAGACCGAGCGACCGCGCCAGGATGGCCACGTGGGATGTCCGCGTTCCCGCGTCGGTCGCGATCCCGCGGATGGCATCACGATCGAGCTGCACGGTGAGGGAGGGCGTGAGGTCGTGCGTGACGAGGATCGCGGTGGATCCTTTGGGGACGTCAACCGGGTCGTGATCGGGGAGCCCCATGAGGAGCGACAGCACACGAATCTGAATGTCCGTGATGTCGCCCAGCCGCTCGCGGTGCCAGGGCGTGGCGCGCGCGAAGCGCTGCCGCATCTCGAGCATCGTCAGCTCGAACGCCTTCTCGGCACCGAGGTTCTGCGAGATGAGCGATTCCACGTGGCCGATGAGCTCCGCGTCGTCGAGCAGCTGGAGCTGGACGTCGAAGATGGCCGCTTCCTCGGGCCCCGCGTGCGCCTCGGCGTGGCTGTGCACGTAGCGCAACCGGTCGCGGGCACGGGCGAGCGTCGCGCGAAAGCGGGCGATCTCCCCTTCGACCTGGTCGTCGTCGATGATCCGCTGAGGCACGTCGGGCATCTCCCAGTGCAGCAGGTGCACCGGGCCGATAACGATGCCGGGGGAGGCCGGCAGGCCGATGAGGCGGCGCTCCATCAGTGCTCTCCGAACTTGCGCGCGATGAGCGCGGCGATGGCGTTCACGGCCGCGTCGGCGTCCGGTCCACGCGCGCGCACGAGGAGCGTGGAGCCGTACTCGGCCGCCAGCATCATCACGCCCATGATGCTCTTGCCATTCACCTCGAGGTCGTCGCGCACCATCGTGATGTCGCTCTCGTACTGCGACGCCGTCTTCACGATCTCGGCGGCCGGCCGCGCGTGGAGGCCATTCTTGTTGACGATCTGGAGCGTGCGTTCCACTGTCACCGGACCACCGAAGCGAGAGTGAGGACGAGCAGGATGGCCAGCACAAGACGCCATCCTTCCAGGCGCCCGCGGAGACGGACGAGCGCGAATGCCGCGACCAGCCCCACCCCCACGGCGAGCGCCGTGGCGGCCGGTGCGACGTCGAGAACGCGGTGGACCGTGAGTGGCAGCGCGGCGCCGGCGCAGAGCGCCACCGCGCGCGAAACGTAGGCTGGTCCGCGCCGCAGCATGGGACGGCCGAGCGCGGTGGCGACGCGCAGACCATGGTGCCACCCCGTGTGCAACGCCCAGGCGCGGAGCCCCAGGTGTCCCACGTTGTAGACGACGAGAAAGGTGGTGAGTGCAAACCAGGGGGACAGGCCCAGCCCGAACAGCAGCAAGGCGACGAGGGAGCTCAACGGAAGCCACCCCGCCCAGACGAGCCGATCGCCCACGCTCCCGAGCGGGCCGCACAGCGCGCCGCGGAACCGTTCGATCTGCGCCGACGGACGGCCCTCCAACTCGGCACGTGCCAGCGCCCCCACCGCGAGTGCGGCCATGTACGGGTGCGCGTTGAAGTAGCGGGACTCACGCGCCAGTGCTTCGTGATATGCGGTGCCGGATCGTCCGCCGGGCATGGTGCGCAGCGCTGGTTCGGTGCAGAAGCCGATGCCCGTGCCCATCATGGACTCGTAGTTCCACGCGCCTTGTACCGTGAGCAGTCGCGCATACATCGCCACCCACGCCTTCCAGGGCAGATGCGGTCCGGGACTCGCGGGTGGCGTCTCCGCATGCATCGTCGGCTCCGGGGAGAACGTCACTGCGTCACCAGCACGAGCGCGGCCACGCCGAGGCCCACGAGCGCCAGCCACACCGCTCCGGCCGTCCCGCGCGCGAGCCGCCACACCGTTCCCGCCGACACGGCCACGAGCAGAGCGAGCAGGACGGTGCTCGTGGCCGCGTCGGTGAGCGCCCAGCGCGGCAACAGCCACCGCGTGAGTGGCCCCAAGAGCAGCATCGCGGCCGCCGTGAGCACCGCGCCGCGGGCGATATCGGCGGCAATGCCGAGCCCCTGCAGTCTCAGCACGACACCTGGTGCGCCCGCATCCAGTGCGGGCTGCTGCCGGCGGGCGAGCACCCCGTTGGTGCGCCGGAGCAGGTACATGCTCCACCCTCCCGCCCACGCCGTAGCGATGGCCGCCGCCGCGGAAAGCGCGATCCCCGCGGGGTGGCCGCCCAAGGCGGCGCACAGCGCCCCGCCTGCCACGGATGCGGATCCCCATTCGGGGTACCGCGACGCGCCCACGGGCAGGGTGTCGAGCGCGATCAATTCGAGCACGACCCCCAGAGCGAGGCCGGCATGCATGTCCCCCGCGACCAGTCCGCCCAGCGTCGTCGCGACGAGCGGACGGGAGAACATCATTTGCGGGAAGCTGACCACGTCGAGACCCACCAGGGCCCCCAGCGCCACGACGACGAGCAGCATCTCGATGCTCACGACTCCCCCCGCATGACGAGCACGTCATCGAGCGAGACCGGACGCGCAGCCGGCACATCCTGCGCCGTGATGCGCACGCCGCGCGCCACCAGCGCGCGCAGGGTGCGCTCTTCCTCCGGCGACAGATAGATGTAGCGCAACCTTTGCACCCGGTCTGCCCGGTAGTGCACGCCGCCCAGATTGACCTCGGCAACGCCGAAGCCGGCCTCGATGAGGCGGCGCATGGTATCCACGTCCCCGGTGAGCAGGATGCCAGCGCGCGGATCCGAGCGCCATCGCTCCAACTGGCCCGCAGCGTCCAGAGCGGTGGCGAAATACACGTCGATCTCGGGTGGAACGCCCATGCGATACAACTCCTGCTCCCAGTCGCTTTCTGCCACCTCGTCGTCCACCAGGACGATGAAGCCGACATCCAACGGACGTCCCCATCCCACGACCACCTGACCGTGGATGAGGCGGTCGTCTATCCGGTAGAGCTCAATCGCCACCGGCAGCCCCTCCAACGACCCGCAGCGCGGATCGCGCGCGGTCGATGGCCTGGCGCGCCGCCTCGCCAGGTGGAAGGTCGTCATGTGTCACGAAGGACAGGAGCACCGGGAGACTCACCCCCGTCACCACCACCATGCCGCCCCGCGCCCGCGCAACGCGGCCGGCAGCGATGGTGCAGCTGCCGGCCGGGAGATCGGTGAAGATCACCTGGGCGCCACTCTGTTCGACGAGCGACATCATGGTGCGCTCGATGTCGCCGGGGGCGAGTCCCTGGATCCCCATGGGCAGCAGACGGGCGCCGTAGCCGGTGATGTGCTCGACGGCCGAGATGATCCCGCGCGCGAAGTCTCCGTGGCCGGCGACGATGGCGAGGGGTGCCACGGGAGGCGCATCGTGTCCCGAAGCGCGCGCGCTACTCATTGTCCTCCGCCAGGTAGCGCCGAAGATTCGCCGCCGCGCGCATGCGGCTGAGGAGGCGTTGATTGAACGCTTCGGCCGGATCGATGCCGCTGTAGCGCAGGAGGTGGTTCATGGCGACCACCTCCGCCACCACGGTGATGTTCTTGCCGGGATTGAGCGGCACCGTGACCTTGGGGATGTCGACCCCGAGGATGGTGTTCATCTGGCCGTCCAGTCCGGTGCGGTCCACCGTGGCGGCCTTGTTCCACTCCTCCAGCTGCACCACCACCTCGATCCGCTTCTGCTGCCGCACGGCGCGCACGCCGAAGATGGACGGGACGTCGATCACCCCGACGCCGCGAATCTCCATGTGATGGGCCTGCAGCTCGTGGCCGCGGCCGATGATGACGTCGTTGCCGCGACGCGTGGCGATCACCAGGTCGTCCGCCACCAGGCGATGCCCGCGCTCGACGAGGTCGAGCACGCACTCCGACTTGCCAATGCCGCTCTGGCCCACGAACAGGAGTCCCACGCCGTAGACATCGGCGAGCGAGCCGTGAAGTGTGGTGGTGGGCGCGAACTCGTCGGCGATGGCCGGCTTGATGCGTCGGTAGAACTCGGCGGTCTTGAGCGACGTGCGCATGACGGTCACGCCACGGCGCTGGGCGGCGTCGGCCATCTCGGGTGGGATCTCTTGTCCCTTGGTGACGATCACGCACGGCGGCTCGAACGAAAAGAACAGCTGCAGCACGTGCCGCCGCTGCTCCTCGGGAAGCGAGTTCAGGTAGGTGATCTCCGTCTCACCGAACACCTGCACGCGATCGGGAGAGAACCGTTCCACGTAGCCGGCCAGCACCAGGCCGGGGCTCGAGATCTCCGGGCTGGTGATGGGGCGCGCGAGTCCGCTCTCGTCGCCCACGACTTCGAGCTCGAGGGGGTCGCGCATGAGCTCGAGCAGTCGCTGGACGGTGAATGGAGGGGGAGTGGTCACGGACGCGGGCGGGCGAGGGCGCGGCGGCGCTGCTGTCTGCGGCGCAGCCGGCGGATCTGTGTCTCGAGCCGCTCCACCGCCTCGCCCAGGGCGGGGCCGTAGTGACGCGACGCGCCCTGCGCCACCACCGGACGCCGCCGCGGCGCGTGCAACTCCACCTCGACGCGCCGCACCGGGCCGTCCTGCTCGAACCGCACCACGGCACGCACCACGTGCGGGAGCCGTCGCTCGAGGCGGCGGACATGCCGCTCGGCGCGCCGCCGCATGTTCTCGGATATCACCGCATGGTGCGCGTGCAGGACGATCTCCACGTCAACGCTCCTCGTGTACGATCCGGGCCAGGTGGGTTTCGGTCGCGCGCGCCGCCGCTTCCCATGACAGGTTTTCGGCAAACTGGCGCGCGGCCCCTCCGAGCGCGGCCACGCGCGCCGGGTCGCGCGCCAACGCGTCCAGGGCGCCCGCCAGCGCCGCCACATCCCCGTGCGGCACGAGAAGACCGGTGACTCCGTGGCGCACCGACTCACGCAGGCCCGGAGAATTGGAAGCGATGGCCGGCGTGCCGCACGCCCCCGCCTCCACGTTGGTGAGCCCCCACCCCTCCTTCGGCGACGCGTATACCACCGCCCACGATCGGCGCAGCAGCGCACGCTTGTCCTCCTCACTGATGAATCCAAGAAACCGCGCCCGCGTGCCGAGGTCAAGCGATCGTGCCAGCCGTTCCAGGCGCGCACGGTCGTCCCCCGTACCCGCGATCAGCAACTGGGCGTCGGGCGCGCCAATCCGGGCGAACGCGCGGAGCACGAGATCCACGCCCTTGTACCGCTTGAGGCGACCCACGTACGCGAAGAGCGGCGTGGGGGAGCGCTCCTCCGGCGCCGGCGTGTACCATCTGGTGTCCACGCCAGGGCGAATGACCGTGATGCGTGCGCGGGGGATGCCGCGGCGCGCCAGGTCATCGGCCGTCGTCTCGCTCACCGCCTGAAAGGGGGTCTGCTGGTAGAGCAGCGGAAGCATCCGCTCGGCGCTCCAGACGAGCAGCGCCAGGGGAAGCGGCGCTTCTCGGAAGGCGATTGTGCCGAAGAGGTGCGGGACGTGCGCCACGACGCGGCGCGCCTGCCAGCGCGTCGTGCCCAAGGGGACCTTGTTGATGTCCTCGACGAGAACGTCGGCGTCCCATGGCGCGAGCACGCGGTGGTAGTAGCGGCGCGCGAGGAGGGGGAAGGTGTAACGCGTACCCACGCGGTGAACGTCCATGCCGTCCAGACGGACGCGCGGCGTGCATCGGGGCCAGCCTCCGCAGAGGAGCGTCACCTCGTGTCCCCACTCCGCCAGGCGGCCGAAGATCTCGTGCAGATGAATCTCCGCGCCGCCGGCCTGGGGATTCTCCCGATCCTGCCAGTTCACCACGAGGACGCGCATGATGACGGTGCCGGGGCTACAGCACGCCCAAGCGGCGCGCGATGGCGTCGGCCACGCCGTTCACGAACCGGGCGCTCTGTGCGCTGCCGAACCGTTCGGCGAGGCGCACGGCTTCGTGGATGGCCACGCGCGGCGGCGTGTGGCCCTCCAGCAGTTCCGCGGCGGCAAGGCGGAGGACGGCGCGGTCGATGGCGCCGAGCCGTTCGAGTCGCCAGTTGCTGGTGACCTCGCGGAGCGTGTCGTCGATCTCCCGACCCTGCGCGACGATGAGGCGGACGAGCCGACCGGCCAACGCGCGCTCCTCCGGGGCGACCGCCAGATCGTCCCAGATCTGCGCGGCCACGACGTCGAGCCGTGCGCCCTGGCGGAGATCCCACGCGTAGAGTGCCTGGAGTGCACGGGCGCGGGCGCGCGTCTCAGTCCTCCGGCGCCGCATCCAGTCGGTCGAACAGGTCCGCCATCTCCATAGCCGCGAGCGCCGCGTCCCAGCCCTTGTTCCCCTCCCCACCGCCCGCGCGCGCCTCTGCCTGTTCGGTGGTCTCCGTGGTGAGGACGCCGAACCCGATGGGCGTATCGAATTCCGCGGCCGCGTCCTGAAGGCCGCGCGCACATTCGGCGGCGATGATGTCGAAGTGGGCCGTTTCGCCGCGGATCACCGCGCCCACGGCCACGAGCGCGTCGTAGCGCTCGGTGGCGAGCAGCCAGCGCGCCGCGCCGGGCAACTCCCACGCTCCCGGCACCCACACGACGTCCACGTCGTCGAACGCGGCGCCGTGACGCAGGAGCGCATCCAACGCGCCATCGAGCAGCCGCTGCGTGATCTCCTGGTTGAATCGGCTCACGACCACGGCGTACCGCCGTCCCGCCCCCGCCGCACTCCCGGTGAATTCCGCCATTCAGTGCGCGAGCAGGTGGCCCAGTTTCACCCGTTTCGTCTCCAGGTAGTCCCGGTTGTCCGACGTCGCGCTGGAAACGATCGGGACGCGACTCGCGACGCGCAATCCGTAGCCCTCCAGCCCCACCAGTTTGCGTGGATTGTTGGTCATGGGACGGATGGAACGCAGGCCGAGGTCGAGGAGAATCTGCGCGCCGATGCCGTAGTCGCGCAGGTCCGGCTTGAACCCCAGCCGCTCGTTGGCTTCCACGGTATCAGCGCCGGTGTCCTGCAGTTCGTACGCCTTGAGCTTGTTGAGCAGGCCAATGCCGCGGCCTTCCTGATCCAGATACACCACGACGCCGCGGCCTTCGTCCTGAATCATGCGCATGGCCGTCTCCAGTTGCCAGCCGCAATCGCAACGGCGCGAGCCGAAGACGTCGCCGGTGAGACATTTGGAGTGCATGCGGACGAGCACGTCTTCGCCATCGCCCAGCTCGCCGTAGACGAGCGCCACGTGTTCGTGGGCATCGACGTCGTTCCGGTAGCCGATGATGCGCCAATCGCCGAACTCGGTGGGGAGCCGTGCCTCCGCCTGCCGGTGCACCAAACGCTCATGCTGCAGGCGATAGGCAACGAGCTGCGCCACGGTGATGAACGTGAGCCCGTGCTCGTGCGCGAAGCGCTCCAATTCGGGGCGCTTGGCCGTGGTGCCGTCGTCGCTCAAGACCTCGCAAATCACGCCGGCCGGAACGAGGCCGGCCAGCCGGGCGAGGTCGATGGCCGTCTCGGTGTGCCCCACGCGCTGCAGCACGCCGCCCTGGCGTGCGCGCAGCGGATGCACGTGTCCGGGCCGCCGCAGATCGCCGGGCACGGTGGCCGGATCGACGGCGACCCGGATGGTGGTGGCGCGGTCGTGCGCGCTGATGCCGGTCGTCACGCCGAAGCGCGGCGCCGCGTCGATGCTCACGGTGAACGCGGTGCGGAACTCATCGGTGTTGCGGTCGCCCATCGGCGCGAGGTCGAGCTGGTCGCACCGCTCCGGCGTGAGCGCGAGGCAGATCATGCCGCCAGCGCGCTTGATCATGAAGTTGACCATCTCGGGCGTGACGCGCTGCGCCGCGGCGATGAGGTCGCCCTCGTTCTCGCGATCCTCGTCATCGGCCACGATCACGAACCGTCCGTCGCGCATGTCCGCGACAGCTTGTGCCACCGTTCCGAAGCCCATGCCCTCACCCATGTGTCAGGCGAACAGTGAGGCCCCTCGCGCTGGGCGCGCGGCGAGCCGCTGCACGTACTTCCCGATCACGTCCGCTTCCACGTGCACCAGATCGCCGGTGCTCCAGCGCTCGAGCGTGGTGTGGCGGAGCGTGTACGCGATGAGCGCGACCTGCACCGTGTCGGGATCGGCCAGATCGTTGACCGTCAAGCTGACGCCGTCCAGCGCGATCGATCCGTGTTGCACCACGAGCGGGGCCACGCCGTCGGGGAGCTGGACGTCCACCAGCCGGACGGTGTCGCCGTCCGCGGCAGCGCGGTCGATCACGCGGCGGATGGTCCCCACCCCATCGACGTGGCCCTGGACGATGTGGCCGCCCATGCGATCGCCCACGCGCAACGCGCGCTCGAGGTTGAGATGCGTGCCCGGCTGCCAGGCGCCGGCCATCGTGCGCGCGCGCGTGGCGGCGGTAGCAGCCGCGGTGAACCACGCGGCACCGCACGTGCGGACGGTGAGACAGACGCCGTTCACGGCCACGCTCTCTCCCTCCACCAGGTCGTGGTAGCGCGTCCGGATGCGAAGGTCGCGACCGTCGGGGGTGTCGGTGGCGCTCTGCAGCACGCCCACGTCGTCGATCAGCCCGGTGAACACTCCGCCTCGTCTGGTGCGTACGTGGTCATGAGGTCATTCCCCGCGCCGCCACGCACGCGGCGGTGCGACAGAACGCGAAAGCGTCGCGCGCCCGCCAGGCCCGGAACGTCCAGGTGGTCCCACGGGTGCACGGCACCGCGGCCGAGCACGACGGCACCTCGAAAGATAATCAATCGGTCCACGAGCGAGCGCTCCAGGAGCGCGGAGGCGAGTCGCGCGCCACCCTCCACCAACAGCGACTGCACGTCGCGATCGCGGAGCCGGTGGAGCGCCTGTGGCAGATCGGTGGCGGGGAGGATGGTGACACCCGCCTCGCGCAGCCGCGCCGCCGGCGGCGGAGCGGGGTCCGCCGTGACGACCAGCGTAGATGCCGCGCCCGCGGTGCGCACCAGGACGGCGGTGAGCGGGAGGCGCGCCTGGCGATCGAACACCACGCGCAGCGGCGCACGACGGGGGCGGCGCACGCCGCGCACCGTGAGCGACGGATCGTCCGCGATCGCGGTGCCCACACCCACGGCCACGGCATCGTGGCCGGCGCGGAGGCGGTGGACCACGCGCCGCGCCGCCGGGCCGGTGATCCAGCGCGATCGGCCGCCGGCGTCGGCCACGGCGCCATCGATCGAGAGTGCAAGCTTGAGGGTGATCCACGGGCGCTCGCCCCCGTCCGGGCCGTGGGCGTGATAGAAGGGCGCGTTGAGCTCGCGCGCGGCGTCCTCCGCCACACCGATGTCCACCTGGAGGCCCGCGCACCGCAGGCGCTCGACGCCGCCCGCCGCGGCGGCGTGCGGATCCGGTGCGGCGACGACCACGCGCGCGATCTCCGCCGCCGCGATGGCATCCGTACACGGCGGCGTCTTGCCGTGGTGCGTGCACGGTTCGAGCGACACGTACAGCGTGGCGCCGCGCGCCTGCGCTCCCGCCGCGCGGAGCGCCACGACTTCGGCGTGCGGGGCGCCGAAGCGCGCGTGGAATCCCTCTCCCACCACCACGCCGTCGCGCACGACAACGGCGCCAACCATGGGGTTGGGCGCCGTCCGGCCCCACCCGCGCCGCGCCAGCGAGAGCGCGCGACGCATGAACGCGCGGTCGCGCTCAGGCGCCGGCGCCGCGGTCATGCCGTCACAACTTGAAGCGGAAGCCCAACGTTCCGTAGTAGCGCGCCGCGTTTGGACCGGGATCGAACGTGTTGAACGTCTGCAGATTCCCGCCGGATACGCGACCCACCTCGCCCAGAATCTTGAACACCGGGAGATTCAGCGTCACGTCCAGAAAAGCGTTCGTGCGCCACGGATCCTCCTCGAGCGGAATCGGGGCGGTGGGGCGATTGGTGAACGCGCCGTCGTGCACGACATACGTCACGCTGCTCGTTGTATGATAGTTGTCGCGGCCGACGCCCGCCGCCAGTCCGAGCAGCAGCAGGTTCTTGCTCACCACCACACGCCACGCCGTGGTGTTCACGCGCAGGCTGTTCAGGCTCACCGTGTCGTCGTCCACGCTGGCGCGCATGGTCAGCGCCGGAAGATCGCGGCGGAACCAGGTGACCGCCACGCCCGGCACGAGCGTCGACTCCTGGAGAATGCCCACACGGGCACCAAAGCCCACCTTCACCGACGACTCGGGTGTGCGCACCTGCAAACCATCCGTGTCGAACTCCGGGAGATAGAACGCACTCACCAGCAGGTCGAGTCCGCCCACTCTGGTGACGCCCAGCGGGATGCCCTTGAGAATGCCCACCGAGGCGTCCACGACGGGGAGCGGGACGAGCTGGTTGTCCGTCGGGTAGTGATCGCTTTGTGCCGGTCCCACCGAGACGCCCACGTCCTGCACGGCCGGCAGCGTCGACCGGAGCACGTTGACGCGCAGTCCCACGGTGAAGTGTCCGAGTCCGCCCAGCGTCCCCCCCTGCCCCAGCGTGGCGTTTCCACCGGTGACGAGGAGCCCGAGTTGCGGGTTCAGATACTTGAAAATGTCGATGACTTTCTGGCACGCGTCGCCGCCATCGAGCGTCGCCCCCACGATGGATCCGTTGGTGCACCGCGGATCCACGGTGCCCGATCCCTGCGCCGCCACGCTGCACACGCCGCCTGAAATCACCACGGCGGCCGCCACACACGACACTATCCGCATCTGCTCACTCCTTGCGTAGAATGACCTGCCCCGATCCAGGAACGACATCGCCCATAACCCACGCCTGCACACGCGCCTCCCGCGCCGCGGCCACGACCCGCTCCGCGTCGCGCTCGGCGACGATCACCACCATTCCGACGCCCATGTTGAACGCGCGAAACATCTCGTCGCGCGAGACGCTCCCGGCGTCCTGCAGGACGGTGAAGATGGCCGGAACCTCCCAGGTGGACGTGTGCACCACCGCGTCCACGTTCGTGGCCAACGCCCGGGGGATGTTCCCGGGGAGCCCGCCGCCGGTGATGTGCGCCATGGCATGCACCACCGGCAGCACGGGCCGCACCGCCGCGAGATACGACCGGTGCACGCGAAGCATCACGTCGGCCACCGAGGCGCCGTCCTCGGCGCCAGGAAAGGGATCGGCCGGCCCGAGCCGCAGTCGATCCTGGACGATGCGTCGCGCGAGGGAGTAGCCGTTGGTGTGCAGCCCCGAGCTCGCGAGCGCCACCAGCCGGTCTCCGGGACGCACGCGATCCGCGCCCAGCACGTCTTCCTCCTCTACCCATCCGACGATAAACCCGGCGAGATCGTAATCCGGCGGTGTGTACAGCCCTGGCATTTCCGCCGTCTCGCCGCCCACGAGCGCACAGCCGTTCTCGCGGCACCCCGCCGCCACCCCGCTCACCACCGCTTCCACGACGTCCGGCAGGAGGGTACCGAAGGCCAGATAGTCCAGGAAGAACATCGGCGTGGCGCCCTGGACGAGAACGTCGTTGACGCAGTGGTTCACCAGGTCGTGGCCGACGGTATCGTGGCGTCCCGCCTCGATGGCCACCTTGAGCTTGGTCCCCACGCCGTCGGCGCTGGAGACCAGCACCGGGTGCCGCGCCTGGTCCGGCATGCGGAACAGTCCGCCAAAGCCGCCAAAGCGTCCGCGCGCGCCCGCGGTGAACGTCGATTCGACCAACGCTCGGATGCGCCCCTTGGCCAGCTCGCTCGCGTCGATGTCCACGCCGGCGTCCCCGTAGCGCAAGGGCGCGGACGATGGCGGCAGGCCGCTCACCCGGGCAGATCCTGTTCGAACGAGACCAGGCGATGAAACGCCCGCACGCGGTCCGCGATGTCGTGCGCACCGATCTCCGCAAACCGACCAATAGAGAATCGCTCCACAGCAAACGACCCCATGGCGGATCCGTAGATGACCGCGCGTCTGAGGTTCGCATCGCTCAGGTCCCCGCTGCGGGCAACATACCCCATGAACCCGCCGGCAAAACTGTCCCCCGCTCCGGTGGGATCGAATACCTCCTCCAGCGGATAGGCCGGCGCGTAGAACACGGTGTCGGGCGTGAACATAAAGGCTCCATGCTCACCCTTCTTGATAATGACGTGGCGCGGCCCCCGATCCATGATCCACCGCGCGGCGCGCACCAGGTTGGCGTGCTCCGAAAGCTGCCGGGCCTCGGCGTCATTGAGCGTCACGAGGTCCACGAGACGCAGCAGTTCCAGCAAGTCGTTTCGGCGGCTCTCGATCCAAAAGTTCATGGTGTCGCACGCCACGAGCGTGGGACGCTCCACCTGCGACAGGACTTCGAGCTGAAGGCGCGGATCGATGTTCCCCAGGAACACGAACGGTGCGCCGCGGAACTGTTCGGGGATGCGGGGCCGGAAGTGCGAGAACACCCCCAAGTGCGTCTCGAGAGTCTCGGCGGTATTGAGATCGTGGCGGTAGCGCCCGCGCCACCGGAAGGACTCCCCCGGCTGCCGGTCGACGCCGGCCAGGTCCACCCCGCGGCGTTCGAGCTCGGCGAGCTGGTCGAGGGGGTAGTCGTCGCCCACCACGCCAACCACCTGCACGCGCGCGAGGTGACTTGCCGCAGCGGCGAAGAACGTGGCCGAGCCGCCGACGACCTGTTCGGCCTTGCCGAACGGGGTCTCGACGGAATCGAGCGCAACGGATCCGACAACGAGCACGGTCATGGCAGACGGGTGCGGGGAAGTCGCGGCGGCGCCAAGCGATGCCGATGCGCCGGCGCGCCACGTGGTGGCGGTCACATGCGCTCCGGCGCCGTGATGCCGAGGAGGGCGAGGCCGGCACGGAGCACGATCTGCGCGGCCCGGGCCAGCACGAGGCGCGCCCGCGTGATCCGTTCCGGCTCGTTCAACACGTGGTGCTTGTGATACCAGAGATGGACCTGTTGCGCGAGGTCGTGCAGGTAGCTCGCCACACGCTGCGGCTCGAGCGCTGCGGCCGCGCCGCGGACGAGCTCGGGAAAATCGAGAAGCATGGTGATGAGCTCCTGCTCCTCCGGCTCGGCGAGCGCGGACAGATCGACGCCCTGGGCAGTGACCGCCTGCGGGTCGATCCCGCCCACGCGAAAGATGCCGCTCATCCGCGCATGCGCCATCTGGATGTAGTAGACCGGGTTCTCCTCCGACTGCGATCGCGCGAGATCGACGTCGAACTCGAGCTGCGAGTCGCGCTTGCGCATTACGAAGAAGTAGCGCACCGCGTCGCGGCCCACCTCCTCCACCAGATCGCGAACGGTCACGTAGTTCCCCGCGCGCTTGGAGAGTTTCACCTCCTGCCCGGCGCGCGTGACGGTCACCATCTGGTGCAGCACGTACTCGGGGTAGCCTTGCGGGATGCCCATGTCGAGCGCCTGTAAGCCAGCGCGCACGCGCGTGACAGTGCTGTGATGATCGGCGCCCTGCACGTTCACGGCGCGATGGAAACCGCGACGCCATTTGGTGACGTGATAGGCGACATCGGGCACGAAGTACGTGTACGTGCCGTCGCGCTTGCGCATGACACGATCCTTGTCGTCGCCAAAGTCGGTGGAGCGGAGCCAGAGGGCGCCGTCCGCCTCATACGTGTGGCCGGCCGCCACCAACGCGTCCACCGTTTCCTCCACCGCCCCGGTGCGGTACAGATCCGATTCGAGCGCGTACGTGTCGAAGCGCACGCCAAAGGCGGCGAGGTCCTGATCCTGCTCGGAGCGCAACGCCTGTACGGCAAAGCGCGTGATGCGCTCCGACTCCTCGCCGCCGGGATGCGCGTCCAGCCGCGCCACAATCTGGGCTGGCTCTCCGACGCCCGACTCGGCCACGTAGCGCGCGGCGATCTCGCTCACGTACTCGCCATGATAGCCGCCCTCGGCGATGGCCGCCGTCTGGCCCGCCATCTCGCGCACGCGGGTCTCCACGGACGCACCAAGATTTCGGATCTGCACGCCGGCGTCGTTGTAATAGTACTCGCGCGCGACGCTCCATCCGGTCCATTCGAGCAGCGTCGCGATCGCGTCGCCGAGCGCGGCCTGGCGCCCGTGCCCCACGTGCAGCGGCCCGGTGGGGTTGGCGGAAACGAACTCCACGTTCACCGGCTGACCGCGTCCGACATCGGCGCGTCCGACATCGGCGCCACGCTCGACGATGTCGGCCAACCCGCGGGCGTGCGCCGCGGTCTCGAGATGGAAGTTGATGAACCCCGCCCCGGCTACCTCGATGCGCTCCACGCCCGCGCGATGCAGATCGAGCTGCTGGACGAGCGCCTGCGCGATGTCACGCGGCGCGCGGCGCAGACTGCGCGCCAGCGTCATCGCCAGGTTGGTGGCCCACTCGCCGTGCGCCGGATCGCGCGGCCGCTCGAGGAGCGGCTCGATGGGCTCGGGCGCGCCGAGCGCGCGGGCGACACGCTGCAGCTCCGCGCGTATCGCGTCGCGCGGCCGCGCGCCTCCGTCGACGGCCGGTGTCACTCGCCCTTGCCGGACGACGACGATCCGGGCGGCGTCTTGGATGGCTTGGCGGATGCCGCAGCCTTGTCGCCCGGCGATGCGGATGACGATGACGGTGCAGCGCCTTCCCCGCTTCCGCCCTGCGCCGGCTTCTCCCCAGACGGCGCCGTCTCGCCCTTGCTGTCCGCTCCGGACGCCGGCAGCGGCTGCTCCTGCTTCTTCTTGCCATCCTTGCCGTAGTCGGTGATGTAGAAACCGGACCCCTTGAAAATGAGCCCGGCTCCGGCCGACAGCCGCCGCTCGGCCTCCGCTCCGCACACGGGACAGTGCACCACGGCCGCGGCCTCGCTGATCTTGCGGTAGAAGCGCTCGAAGTCGTGCCCGGCGGGACAGCGGTATTCGTAAGTTGGCATATGGCAGAAACTTAGAATCGACGAGGGGAACCAATAATGTACGTGGCGGGCGGCGCCCGTTCAAGCGCCGTGTTGCCGTCACGCCGTCGGCGATGCGACACGCGCCGGGAGATGCCCCCGACGCGCGCTCGGCATGGCCACCGCCGCGCCCGTGCACCCCTCCCACGCGCGTGGAAAACATGGCGCTTGCATGGCTGAACTGCATTGCCGCGTGGCCACATGCCGGCCGGGATGCCGAGTGCGCTGCCGTCGTTCCTGTCGCGACGGAGCGCGCTCCCCGTGCGCGTACCCGACGATGGGGAGCCGCTCCGCAGCGGCATGGTGTATCTCGCCCGGCCCGATCACCACCCATTGGCCGGCGACAGGAAATTGGGCGTCGTGCGCGGGCCGGCGGAGAACGGATATCGCCCGGCTATCGATGCGCTGTTTCGCAGTGCGGCTGTGGCCTACGGCGCACGCGTGGTGGCCGTCGTGCTGACCGGCGCGCTCGACGACGGCGCCGTGGGCCTCGCGTTCGTGAAGCGGCATGGTGGTATCGCGGTGGTGCAGAACCCGGCGCGATGCACTGCACGCGAGCATGCCCGCGAGCGCCCTCGCGCGCGTGTCGGCGGACCATGCAGTACCGCTGGCGCAGGTCGCGCCGCTGCTCGCCCGGTTGGCGCGGCAGCCGGTGGCATGGGACGCCGAGGCGAAGGCGCGCGAGAGCGCCCGGCCACGTCCGCCGTTGGCGATCACCACGCGACCAATCCTGAACGGCCCCGCGTGCCGCACACGCCCGTGCCGGGCGCCACACCGGCGGAGCGCGCGGCGGGTCAGCCGACTGCCACACCACCGCTGCATCCGTCGGAGTACAGCTGCCCCGCGTGTGGCGGCGTGCTGTCCGAGGTGAACGAGGGGGAGCTGGAACACTACCGATGCCGGATCGGGCACACGTGGTCGATCAACGCGTTGCTCGCGTCGCAGGGGCAGGCGCTCGAGACGGCGCCCTGGACGGCGCTGCGCTCGCTGGAAGAGAGCGCCGCGCTGCGCCGGCAGATCGGCGAGCGCTTGCGCGAGCGCGCATCGCGCGAGCGCGCATGGCGCGAAGGTCAGGCACCGGGGCACCGTCCCGCGGCCGAGGCCGCGTCACAACGAGGGTCGTCGCGCAACGGAACCTGACGCACGGGTCGTCGTTCGCCGGCCACGGTGCGGGCGGCCAGCCAGCGACGGCCGGAACGCGGGGCGTCGCGCACCGGCACGTGCCGCGTCACTCGACTGCCACTTGCAACGGAGCGGCAGCGGGGTCAGCATGCATCAGTCACTGACAGCGCCGACGTGCGCGACGCCGCGCGCGCCGTCTTCGTGCCCGCGTACCACGAATGCCCATGCCACGCGACGCGACGAACGCCGAGTTGGAATCGTTGCTCGAGTACCTGCGGCGCAGCCGTGGGTTCGACTTCGCCGCCTACAAACGCTCCACGCTGCAGCGCCGCATCGCCAAGCGCATGCAGGCGGTGCAGGCGACGACGTTCACCGAGTATCGCGACTTCCTGGAGGTGCATCCCGAAGAGTTCGGGCCGCTGTTCGACGCGGTGCTGATCAACGTCACCGGATTTTTCCGCGATGAAGAGACGTGGCACGTGATGCGCGACAAGATCATCCCCGACCTCATCGAGCGTCGCGGACCCATCGGGATGATCCGGGTGTGGAGCGCGGGGTGCGCCTCCGGCGCGGAACCGTACTCGCTGGCCATGCTGTTCTCCGAGCTCCTGGGCGCGGAGGAATTTCGGAGCCGGGTGAAGATCTACGCCACCGACGTCGACGCCGACGCGCTCGCCCAGGCGCGCCAGGCCTCCTACACCGCGCGCCAGATCGAGGGCGTTCCCGAAGAGCTGGTCTCGAAATACGTCGATCTGCTGGACGACCGCTACACGATCCGCAAGGATCTGCGGCGGCAGATCATTTTCGGGCGGCACGACCTCATCCAGGACGCGCCCATTTCCCGCGTGGATCTGCTCACCTGCCGGAACACGCTCATGTACTTCAACGCGGAAGTGCAGGCGCGCATTCTGGCGCGGTTCCGCTTTGCGCTGAACGAGGGCGGGATCCTGTTTCTGGGACGCGCGGAGACGCTCCTCACGCGGGGAGATGCGTTCACGCCGGTCGATCTCAAGCGACGCATCTCCATGAAGACCTCGTCGGTGCCCATCCGGGAGCACCTGCTCGCATCACCGTATGGCGGAGCGCCGGAGGCGTATCGACTGGAGCGCATGCGCGATGTGTTGGAGCGGGCCTTCGACGCCTCCCCGGTGGCGCAGCTCGTGGTGGATCGCCGGGGGATCGTGGTGCACGTGAACGATCGCGCGCGCGCACTGTTCGGTCTGACCGCCGCCGACGTGGGGAGGCCCGTTCAGGATTCGACGATCTCCTACCGCCCCACCGAACTCCGTCCGCACCTGGAGGAAGCCACGGCGGAGCGTCGCGCGACGGTGATTCCCAGCGTGCCGTGGCAGCGGTCGGGACAAGAGACCCGCACGCTGGACGTGCACATCGTGCCGCTCGCGAGCGGTAGGGCGGAACTGGCGGGCGCCTCGGTCACCTTCGTGGATGTGACGGAGGCGGAACGCCTGCAGCACGACCTGGAGCTCGCCCATCAACAATTGGAGACGGCCTACGCCGAGCTTCAGTCGACGAACGAGGAGCTCGAGACTACCAACGAGGAGCTGCAGTCCATCAACAAAGAGGTCCGGACGCGCGGGGACGAGTTGAACCAGGTGAACGGGCTCCTGGAGGCGATCCTCCGAAGCTTTCCGGGCGGGGTGGTGGTGGCCGACCGGGACCTGCGCGTTCTGCTGTGGAACCACAAGGCGGAGGACCTGTGGGGGATCCGGCGCGAGGAGGTGCTGGGCAAGCGCTTCTTCAATCTGGACATCGGGCTCCCGGTGGAGCAGTTGCACGCGCCAGCGCGCCATGCCCTCTCTGGCACAAACCGGGTTGCCAATGTCACCATTCGGGCGATCAACCGCCGCGGCCGCGCGATCAATGTGCAGGTGCGCTTCCTTCCCTTGCTCACGCCAGAGCACGACGTGACGGGCGTGATCATGCTGATGGACGACGAGACACTCCCGCGCCGCCCCGGCGGCGACGCACGCGATGGCGACGCACGCGATGGCGACGCACGCGATGGCGACGCGCCCGGCGGCCACGCGCCCGAGGGCGACGGCCGCACCGGCAGTGCGGCGCGCTCGGGCGGCACGATATCGGCGTAGGGCGCGCGAGGCGAACAGGCCGTCGCGCACGCGCTCATTCAGCCGTCCGCGATCGCGCGCTCCGTGCCCACCGCGTCCAAGCTGTCGAAATCGCGCGGCAGCCAAATGAAAAAGCGGCTGCCTTCGCCACGGTCGGTGAACTTGATGGCGTTGACCAACAGATTGATCAGGATCTGCCGGGCCCGGCGCACGTCCGTCAGCAGTGCCACAGCCGCTTCCGGCACATCGGCGCACAGGGTGAGCCCCTTCGCGCGCGCCTGCGGCTCCACGAGCGTGACCACCTGCCGCACGAGAGCGCCCACGTCCGTGCGCTCTCGATAGAGCTCGGCGCGACCGGCTTCGAGGCTTGCGTAGGTGAGAATCTCTTCCACGATGGCGAGCAGGTGGTCGCCGCTCGAGCGGATGCGCCGCACCTGATCGCGCTGCGCGTCGCGCAGCAGGCGGGCGTTGGCCGCCACGAGCGCACCACGGGAGGCAAGCTCGGTGGCGAGGACGAGATCACCGAACGTGTGCACGCGCCCGTCGGTCACGAGAAACGTGAGCGTCCCCAGCACCTGTCCGCGTGCGCGCAGGGGACGACAATGCCCGAGGCGGGAGCGATCTCGTGTAAGAGGGCGCGGTGCTCGGGCGTGGCGGCGAGCCGATCGAGCCGGTCGGGCGACATCGGCGCGAGGAGGCGCGACGGGTCGCCGCGCAGGACGCCGGCGATGACGTTCTGCTCGTCGCGGAACGCGGGGACCAGCGCACGCATGGCGTTCATCTGCTGCGATGTGCCCGTACTGCTCACCGTGGCCAGCCGGCGCACGCCTCCGCTGTCTTCCAGCGAGTCCACCATGCACCACGTGCCGAGCATCGGGAGCGCATAGGAGGCGGCACTCGCGAGCGCGCGCTCGTAGTCGAACGCGCGCGCCAGCAGCCCGCTCACGTGCGCCAGAAAGGCCGATCGACGCGCCGCCGTCCGGTGGTCCTGCGGAGCATGGCGCCGGTCGGCGCCGGGCTCCGCTTCGGCGCACGACGCGGGCGTCAGGAGTTTGAGGAGCGAGCGCCCCACCAGCTCGCGTTGGCTACGTCCGAGCACCGTGGCTGCCGTGTCGTTCACCGCCTCAATGACGCCGCCAACGTCGGTGCGGATGTACGACGGCACGGTCGCCATCGGGCAATCTCCGCGTCCGGCGACGGCTCCGTCGCCGCTGGGACGTCCGCCTCGTGCTCATCATCGTGCGGCCTGACGCCCACGCCGTCGCGCGCATCGGCCGCGCCGGTGAGCTCCGCGGCCAGACGCTCCGTGCCGTGCGATGGGACGTCAGAATTCATGTGCTCCCGACTACGGTAACTACGTGGGGCGATACCGTCCCCAGGACTCCGCGAACGCGTCCGCGACCTCCCCCACCGTGGCTCGTGCACGTACCGCGTCGATGATGAGGGGCATGAGCGCGGGCACGGAGCCGGCGGTCGTCCGGATCTCCCTCGCATGGCCAGTGCCGGCGTCGCGCATACCGCCCGACTCACCGCCCGTGCCGGCGCGTTTGGCACGGTCGCTCTGGCGGACGATCGCGCCCGCGGCCGTGCGCAGCGCCTCGAGACAGCGCTCCACATCGGCACCCGATCGGCGCGCCCGCACGCCCGCCAGACGCTCGCGCTGCGCGGCGGCGAGCGCCGCGTAATTGGGCGCCGGGACGTCGGGCGGTCCGGCGTCGTCGGTGAACCGATTTACTCCCACGATGACGCGATCTCCGCGTTCGACCGCCATCTGCTGCTCGTAAGCGCTGCGCGCGATCTCCTCCTGCAGAAATCCGGCCGCGATGGCCCGTTCCGCTCCTCCACGCGCGTCGATGCGCTCCAGCAGTTCCGTCGCGCGCCGCTCCAGCTCCGACGTGAGATGCTCCACGTAGTAGCTCCCGGCCAGCGGATCCGCCGTGGCCGTCACCCCGGATTCGTACGCCACGACCTGCTGGGTGCGGAGCGCGAGCGTGGCCGCCTGCTCGCTGGGGAGCGCGAGCGCTTCGTCGTAGCCGTTGGTGTGCAGCGACTGCGTGCCGCCCAGCACGGCCGAGAGCGCCTGCATGGTGACGCGCACCACATTGGTGAGCGGCTGCTGCGCGGTGAGGGTCACGCCTCCCGTCTGCGTATGGAAGCGCAACCGCGCGCTCCGATCGCTCGCGCCGAAGCGCTCGCGCATGAGCCGGGCATACAGCCGTCGCGCCGCACGGAACTTGGCCACCTCCTCCAGCAGATCGCTGTGCGCGGCGAAAAAGAACGACAACCGCGGAGCGAACGTGTCCACGTCCAGGCCGGCGGCGATGGCGCGCGAGACGTACTCCACGGTGTTGGCGAACGTGAACGCCAGCTCCTGCACGGCGGTGGCGCCCGCCTCGCGGATATGGTAGCCGGAGATGGAGATCGGGTTCCACTGCGGCACTTCGGCCGCGCAGAACCGGAAGGTATCGGTGACGAGCGCCAGGCTGGGCGCCGGGGGAAAGATGTACGTGCCGCGGGCAACGTACTCCTTGAGGATGTCGTTCTGGATCGTTCCGCTCAGCGCGTCGCGCGCGATCCCACGCTCCTCGGCCACCACGATGTACATCGCGAGCAGCGTGGCCGCGGTGGCGTTGATGGTCATGGACGTCGACACGCGGTCGAGCGGGATACCGTCCAGCAGCACGGCCATGTCTTCCACGGTATCGATGGCCACTCCCACGCGGCCCACCTCCCCCACCGCGCGTGGCGAGTCGGAGTCGATCCCCATCTGGGTGGGCAGATCGAAGGCCACCGAGAGGCCAGTCTGGCCCGCGTCCAACAGGTGCTTGAAGCGCTCGTTGGTTTCGGCCGCGGTGCCGAAGCCAGCGTACTGGCGCATGGTCCAGAGCCGGCTGCGATACATCGTGGGCTGGATGCCGCGCGTGTACGGGAATGCCCCCGGATCGCCCAGGTCCGCTGGATAGTCCACCCCCGCATCGGCCGGGCGATAGACCGCCTCGACGGAAATCCCGGATGGCGTCGTGACGGGACGGTCCGCGCCAGAGACCGTCCCGTTGCCTCGAGCCTCCTCGGCGCTCACCCGCTGACGCCGGTGAGTGCCGCTCCGAGCGCCGATTGCGCCTGCTCTACTTCGCCGGTGCTGCCGATGTAGAGCGGTGTGCGCTGGTGGAGTTCCGTGGGATGCACATCCATGAGACGCTGCGTGCCATCGCTCGCCGCGCCGCCCGCCTGCTCCACCACGAACGCGAGCGGATTGGCCTCGTACAGCAAGCGCAGCTTGCCGCGCGGCGACTTCTCGTTGGCCGGATAGGCGAACAGGCCGCCGCCCAGGAGATTGCGGTGGAAGTCGGCCACGAGCGAGCCGACGTACCGCTCGTTGAGCGGCTGGCGAGCGCCGTCGAGGCCGCGGTAATGGCGCATGAGCCCGCGCACCGGCTCTGCCCAGAGTTGTTCGTACGAATTGTTGACGGAGAGATATCGGCCGCGCGCCGGAATGCGGATGTTGGGGTGCGACAGCAGGAACTCGCCAATGGACGGGTCGAGCGTGAACCCGTGCGCGCCCTGGCCGGTGGTGTACACCAGCATGGTACTCGATCCGTAGATCACGTATCCAGCCGCGACCTGACGCCGGCCCGGTTGGAGCATGTCCTCCATCTCGGCGCGCGTGCCGCGCGCGATCTTGCGGAGCACCGAGAAGATGGTGCCCACCGGCACGTTCACATCGATGTTGGACGAGCCGTCCAGCGGATCGAACAGCAGGACATACTTGCCGCACTTGAATCCGTCGGGGATCTGGATGATGTCGGGCTCCTCCTCCGACGCCATCCCGCACAGCCGCCCGCCGTGATCCATGGCCTTGATCATGATCTCGTTGGCCACCACGTCGAGCTTCTGCTGCACCTCTCCCTGCACGTTCTCGGTGTGCGCCGACCCGAGAATGTCCGCCAGACCGGCGCTGCGCACCTTGTTGGCGATCATCTTGGCTGCGAGCGCCACGTCGTAGAGAATCCCCGACAGCTCGCCGGTGGCCTCGGGGTGCAGGCGCTCCTGCTCGATGATGAATCGCTCGATCGTGACGACCGAGGTGGGCGTGTGGTGGACCACGGCTATCCGCCTCCTCTAGCGCGAGTCGAACGTGGCGGCCGAGCGCCATCGGGATGCGGCGAAAGCCCGGGCATCCGCCTCGTACCGGTTTCGATGATATCCGCGCCGCACGCTTTCCCAGAGATAGCGGACCGGGAAGGTCGCGCTGGCCTCAAACTGCTGCACATGCCGCGCTTCGTGCAAGAGGAGCAGCGGATCGAGCGGGGTGTCGGGCGCGAGGAATACCGTGCGCCACAGCGTGATGGCCGCCACGCTGCGCTGCCCCAGGCACCACCCGGCGACGCGGGGCGCCACCCCCCCGCGCCGCCACCGGATGCGCGCCAGTTCGGGAAAGCGCGCCACGGCCGGCGGCGGGAGCTCCAGGGCGGTCCCGATTACGGGGGCAAGGAGCGCGGTGCGGATCGTGAGGGGACGCGCCACTCGTCGCCTCCTACGCGAAGATCGAGCCAATGGCCATCGCTCCGCGCTACGATCGTGCCCACGCGATCGGTACGCAACACCACGGCGCCGTGCGCCGCCAGCGAGCGCATCACCGCCGTATTCGGGTGACCGTAATGGTTACCCGCGCCCACCGACACGACCGCCACGCGAGGGCGCACCACGTCCAGAAATTCCGGCGTGCTGCTCGTGGTGCTGCCGTGGTGCCCCACCTTCAGCACGTCCGCGTGCAGGACGTCGGCATCGTGGGCGAGGAGCCACGTCTCCTCCGCCCGCTCGGCGTCGCCCATGAGGAGGAACCGCACCGCCCCGTAGCGAACGAGCAGCACGATGCTGGCGTTGTTGGGGTCTTCCAGAGCGGACATCCACGCGGAGTCCGGCGCGAGAATGCGCAGCACGACACCGTCGATCACGCTAGAGTCGCCAGGGTGCACGCGGTGCCACTGGACGCCTGACGTCCGGGCCGCACGGAGCGAGGCGGCGTACGCGTCGCTCCCACCGGCAAAGGCGCCGTCCAGGTACGCGCGCGGATGAAGGGCGCGGATGACGGTCGAGGCACCGCCCACGTGGTCGGTATGCGGGTGCGAGAGGATGAATTCGTTCAGCTCGCCCCCGCGCCGGCGCAGATAGGGGATGACAGCGCGCCGGCCCGCGTCGCCTCCGCGCCAGGCGGGACCCGCGTCCACCAGGATCCACCGTCCGCGCGGCGTGCGGAGGGCGATCGCGTCACCCTGCCCCACGTCGATGGCGTGCAACTCCAGCACGCCGGGCGCTCCCGCCGTGCCCGGCATCCAGACCGCGGCCGCGAGTGCGCCGAGCGCGACGATCGACGGCCGTGCGGGAAAGGGCGCGATGCACGCGGCCACCGCCGCCGTGGCGGCCAGAGCGCCCAGGATCGCCACCGCGGCCGTCGGCGCCACGGTGAGCGCGGCCCCAGGCACGGATGCACCGGCGGATGCGATCGCATCGAGCGCGGCGAGCATCGGGTGCGCAGCGCCGGCGACGAAGGCGGCCAGCGGCGCGCACGGCGCACAAACGAGCGCGAGAAACAACGTGGGCTGCGTGACGGCGATCACGGGCGCCGCCGCGAGATTGGTGAGCGGCGCAACCACGCTGATCATCCCGAAGTTCCACGCCACGATGGGCGCGGTCACCAGCGACGCGACGAGGGATGCGACGAGCCCCGCGGCCACGTGCGCGCGCCATCCCGACCAGCGCGGCGCCACCCACCGCCGGATGAGCGCTCGCGCCGCGATGAGGCTGGCCATGCCCGCCACGCTCAGTTGATATCCGGGCTGGAGCAGAGTGGCGGGATGCAGGAGCGGAGCCGAGGCCCCAAGCGCGAGCGCGCCCCACACCGACGTGGGACGCTGCGCCAGTCGAGTGGCCGCCATGATGGCCAGCATCACGCCGGCGCGCACGGCCGGAGGAGGCGCGCCGATCAGCGCCACGTAGCCCGCCGTCACGGCCATGCATCCGAGCAACGCCGCTCGGGGGCGCCGCAGCAGCGCCAGGAGCAGCAGGTGCACGGCCGCGGCCACGATGGCCACGTGCAATCCCGATATCGACAGCATGTGCACGATGCCGGCGCGCGCGAACCGGTCGCGCAAGGCCGGGTCCAAGGCGCTCCGATCGGCGAGGAGCAGCGCGCGCGCGAGCGGCGCATCGGTGCCGAAGGCGCGGTCGATGTCGCGCCCCAACAGCGCGCGCCAGGCCGCGAGACGCGAGCCGCGCCCCGCCACGCGGACGGTGCCGTTCTGCACACGCACCGCGTGGTCCGCCACGACGCCCTGCCCGGTCACGAGCACCGCATCGCCTGCTCGCGCGTGCCCGGCACGCACCGCCACCGAGGCGGTCGCCGTGCACTTCGCGTCGTCCAGCTCGCCCCGCGCGAAGGCGCCCGGAGACGCGCCCTCTAACAGCGTGACGTGCCATACGCCCCGTCGCGCGAGAATGTCATCGCACCGGCGAGCGTCGCGCGTGGAGGAGAGGCCGACCGCCGTGCCCGCAAAGAGCAGCAGAACGAACAATGCCGCCACGGTGTGGCGGCGATGGGCCGCGGCGATGAGCCCGATCGCCCCGAGCGCGAGCGCGAGGCGAGACCACCCGGCGAACCCCAGCAGCAGACCGGCCGCGTACGCGGCGAGCGCAGACACGATGAGCGGCACGGCGACCCGGTCAATGGGGCGTGACTGGCGCGCGGGTCGGGCGGCGCGCGCCGGCGGCGTTCAGCCCGTGGTGGAGGGCGGTACGGGCGGCGGTGGGTGACGCGGGTTGGATCCCACGCGGCGCATGGCCTCGAGCACGAGGACGGCGATGGTGGCGCGCATCTGATCCTTTTGGAGATCCAGCGTGAGCAGCGCCTGTCCCGTGGGATCGCCACCCGAATAGCGGGGCCGGATCATGTTGAGCGCGAGTGCCTCGACGTCCGTCCGGCACAGCGCGCACCCGCAGAACTCGGTGTACTGCGTCAGCAACTCCGCATGTGTATCCCGGACGACGTCCTCGACGAGATTCTTCATGCCACGATCCTTGCGCTTGCGTTCGTTCGGCGCGCCGTGGCTCCGCCGGGAGGGCGGACGGCCGTGCCGGGGGCTAGCCCGCCAATGGCAGCGGACGGCGCTCCGCAGCGCGAACGACCGCCCCTGTAAAGGTGGATCCCGTGGTGCCCGTCAGCGTGACGGTACAGTACGTCCCGATCATCGCCGCCTCGCCTGGAACGAGGACCGTGCGATGCTGCCGCGTGCGTCCCTGCAAGAGCGATCCCCGTCGCGCGGGCTTTTCGATCAACAGTTCGTGACGCGTTCCCACCAGCGCCGCGTTGCGCGCGCGAGCGCCCTCCCGCACCGTGGCGATCACCCGATCCAGCCGCTCCAATGCCACCGCGTCGGGAATCACCCACTCGGCCGGCAGACGGGTGGCAGGGGTCCCGTCGCGCGGCGAAAACTTGAAGGTGAATGCGTCGTCGAACCCCACCTCACGCACGGCGCTCACCGTCTCCTCGAAATCCGCATCCGTCTCGCCCGGAAAGCCCACGATCACATCGGTCGTGACCGCCAGGCCACGGATCGCCGCGCGCAGGCGCGCGACGCAGTCCAGGTACTGCTCACGCGAGTACCGCCGAAGCATCCGCTTGAGCGTGCGAGTGGATCCGGACTGCATGGGCAGGTGCACGTGCTCACACACCGTGGACGTTTCGGCCATCGCCGCGATCACCCGGTCGCTGAAATCGTTGGGGTGCGGACTGGTGAAGCGCACGCGGCGAATGCCGTCGACGCTCCCCACCCCCCGCAGCAGGTCCGCGAAGTCGTGCGTGCCGTCGGTGTAGGAGTTCACCGTCTGTCCCAATAACGTGATCTCGGTGATCCCATCGCCAGCCACCCGCTCCACCTCGCGAACCACATCCGGCAATCTACGGCTGCGCTCCGCGCCGCGTGTCATCGGAACAATGCAGTACGTGCACCGATAATCGCACCCGCGCTGGACGGGAATCCACGCCCGCACGCCATCGAACCGGCGTGGCTGCACGTCTTCGTAGTGCTCCTGCAGGTCGAACTCCACGGCCGTGGCGCGCAGTCCGTCACGGGCGCCGTCGATGAGCACGGGGAGCTCGCGGTAGCCATCCGGACCGACGACGAGACTCACGTGCGAGACCTGCTGGAGCAGCTCGGGCCCGAGCCGCTGCGCCATGCACCCGGTCACCCCCAACACGGCCCGCGGCCGCATGTGGCGCTTGAGCTCTCCCAACCGCCCCACCACACGCTGCTCGGCGTGGTCGCGGATGGCGCACGTGTTGACGAGGATGACGTCGGCCTGGTCCGGCGCATCCACCGCCTGATAGCCCGCATCCGCCAGCCTGCCGAGGATGAGCTCGGAGTCGCTGACGTTCATCTGGCAGCCGTACGTCTCCACGTACACGGTGCCGGCGCGGGGCGGAACGGAAGTCATGGCGGAAGTTAGCACCCGCGCGGCGCGCACTCTAGAGCGACGGACGCGCGGCCGGCTTCGCGAACAACCCGTCCGCAGCATCCAGCTCCAGGCGGGCAGCGAAGCGGCTGCCCCGCGGCCACCCGCTGCCGTGTATGGTAACCGGCAGGTAGTCGCCGGTGAGTCCGTCACGCACCGGTCCGCCGCCCAGCACCACGACGTCGGCCTCGCCGCCGGAACGTGCGCGGCGGTAGGCGCTTGCTTTGGCCCGGCCGACCGCTCGCAGCTCGGCCGCCCGGCGCGTGATCTCGGCCGAGGGCACACGCGCTCCGATGCGGCCAGCCGCGGTGCCCGGGCGCTCCGAATACGGGAAGACGTGCAGGTAGGTGAACGGCAGATCGCGTACGAGCGCGAGCGTGTCCTGGTGATCGCGTTCCGTTTCGCCCGGGAACCCGGCGATGACGTCCGCCCCCAGTCCAAACGCTGGGCGCGCGTACGCCACGGCCTCGATGGCGCGCGCGTAGGAACGCGCGGTGTACCAGTGGCGTCCCATGCGCTTCAGCACGCGATCGGAGCCGGATTGCAGCGGTGCATGCACGTGTGGTGCGACCTGTCGCGGAGCGGAGACGAGCAGTTCGCGCAGCGGTTCGTCCACTTCGGTCGCTTCGAGCGACGACAGCCGGAATCGCGCGCCCGGCACGTGGCGCACGAGCTGCGTCACCAGCGCCGAGAGCGACGTGCCCGCGTCGCGCCCGTAGCTGCCAATGTGGATGCCGGTCAGTACGATCTCCGGGTGCCACTCCGCGAGCGCCTGCGCCTGCGCCACCAGAGCGTCCAGTGGACGCGAGCGGTTCCGGCCGCGAGCGAGCGTGGTCGCGCAAAACGTGCAGTGCTCATCGCAGCCGTCCTGGATTCGGAGCAGCGCGCGCGTGCCCGCCTGCGGGCCGCGCGCGCTGGCGACCGATGGCGGCGCGAGGCCGAGCGCGTGCGCCACGGACGTCACATTGCCTCCGGCAACGACATCGCGCACCGTGGGGAGGGCGCGGATTTGCCCGCGGTCGAGCGCGGCCGCACACCCCATCACCACCGTGTGAAGGGCGGGGCGCAGGCGCGCGGCGCGACGCACGGCGCGCCGCACATCCGCCTCCGCCGCCGCGGTCACCGCACAGCTGTTGAAAACGGCGGCGTCGGCGTGCTCCACCGAGCTCACGATCTCGGCCCCGGCGGCCACGACCGCGGCGCGGAGCGTTTCGCTGTCGGCCTGGTTGGCGCGGCAGCCGAAGGTCGCCAGATAGATGCGCGGCGCGCGGCGCGGCGTCGCGCACGCGGCATCAGGGCGCGGAATGCCCACGAGGCTCCCGATAGTCTCCCGTCTGCTGCGCGGCGGGGAGCGGCGGCTGCACGGGCAGCACGACGTGGAACCGGCTCCCGGCGCCTTCGCTGCTCTGCACCCAGATGCGGCCCCCGTGCGCCTCGACCGCCAGCTTGCAGAAGGCCAGCCCCAATCCCGAGCTCCGCGCGCGAGGCACGTCCGCGTGCTGCACGCGCTCGAACTTGCGAAAGATCACCTCGTGATACGCCGCCGGAATGCCCGGCCCGTTGTCCTCCACGGTGAAGAGAATGCCACCGGAGGCGTCGCGCGCGGCCGCCAGTCGGATCTGTACGGCGTGCGGCGTGTGCGCGACGGCGTTCTGCACCAGATTCGAGAGAACGCGCTTGACGAGCGCTTTGTCCGCGTGAAACACGGGAGCGCTGTCATCGACGTCCACCGTGGCGGTCGCGCCCTCCTGTTGGAACCGGATGCCCCATTCATGGACCAGCTCGGCCAACAGCGCTCCCGGCGCCAGCGGACGCACGTCCAGCTGCAGCGTGGTTTCTTCGATGCGCGCCACCTCGAGCAGATCCTCCATCAGCGTGAGGAGGTCCTCCGCCTTCGCCTCCGCGTCGGCCAGCGCGCGCCGCTGCTCCTGAGCGATCTCGCCGAAGTCGCCGTCGAGCATCATCTCGAGTGTCGCCAGCACCGACGTGAGCGGCGTCTTGAGGTCGTGGACGATCATTTTCATGAGATCGTCCCGCACCTTCTCCAGCTCGCGCAGCTTGCGGTAGCTGTCTTCCAGCGCGTCGGTGGCGAACTTGAGCCGCAGGAGACTGCGCACCCTGGCGCCGAGAATTTGCCGGTTGTGCGGCTTGGTGAGGAAATCATCCCCGCCCGCCTCGATGGCGCGCACCCGGTCGGTAGTGTCGTTGAGCGCGGTCACGAAGATGACCGGGATGCGCGCGGTGCGGCTGTCCCGCTTGAGCCGGCGGCAGACCTCAAATCCGGTTTGGCGGTCGTTGCACCCCAGATCACCGGCCGGCATGGCCACGTCCAGAATGCACAGGTCCGGCATCTGCTCCAGACACCGCGCGAGCGCCGACGGCCCGTCGGACGCCGCGATGACGCGATAGTGCAGCATCGCCAGCTGGTCGTGCAACAGCTCGACGTTGGCCGGGACATCGTCCGCGACCAGAATGAGCGCAGCCTGCTGGTCGGGATCGCTCATGGCGTCAGGGGCGAAGGGCGAGTCCGATGTTCAGAATCCACGCGTGCTCACGCGCGTCGATGTCCGCGGTGCGGGAGGCGCGCGCGACCGACAGATCGAGCGTGCCGCGTCCGCCGGCCAGCAACAAACTGGTGCCGCCGGATACGGTGGTCTCGCGAACGCGGACAGAGCCGTCGGGGTCGCTGAGACTCGAGCGACCCACCCCGAACGGAAGCGTACGCCGCCGTACGCCGATGCGCAGCGGAAACGCTCGACCCAGGGCGCGCGGCCCGTTGATCTCCGCTCCCAGGCCATAGTCCCACGCGTCGAACGCGCGCAGGTTGCTGTGCGCCAGCGGTTGCATGGACGACCAGCCGGTAAAGTTCGCGCGCGCGGCGATCGTGACGCCGGACCATCCGAGATATTCTACGGATCCGCCGTAGCTGTTCGGGACATCGCCGCGACCGACGGTGGTGTCGTTGCGGAAGGCGTGAAGGCTTCCCCCCACGCGACCCGTGAGCGCGACGGCCAGCGGGCGTGAAATGCGAATCAGCGCGCCACCGCTGACCGCGGAGCCGGAGTAGTCCACCCGTTGATCTGCCGTGAATGTACTGAAACCGGGCGTCACGAACCGGCGCTGTGCGGTGAGGTGGTTTTGACCGGTGAAGACGTGCGCACCGAGCCCGAGACTGACGTTCGCCCCGAACGACCAGGCGAAGGCCAATCGCAGATCAGTAATGGCCCCCCGGCTCCGCAGTGACTCCACGAAACTCACAACCTGATCTCCCACCGTTTCCGAATCGCTCTGCTGCGTTCCCCATGTGCGGTCGAGAAAGGTGGACGCAGAAAGCCCGATCACGCCGTGCGCGCCCACGGGTGCCGCCCCCGTGACCATTGGGAAGCGGACAATGGAGGACGATCCGGTCCGATCCCCCGCCTCCACACGTCGGAACTCGGGGGCATACTGGAAGTAAATCCCTGCGGGAATAAACACCGTGAGGGCGGCGACGTTGACCGCGGAATACGGGTCGAAGTCGGCCGCCGCACCGCCGAGCGCGGCAGCACGGGCGCTCAGCTGACCGGGCGGATACCCAAACCCCTGCGCGGCCAGCGTACCCTGCGCCCCAGCGCTTGGCGCGATAGCGAGAGCGGCAGCCATCCACAGCGCGCCCAAGACCAGTGCGCCCCCGACGGGAACCGCGCCGGCGACGGTCCGTGCGACACGACAATGCGCGTGCATCATGGCAGCCCGAAATTGGCGCTCGGCACGAACGTCACGCGCAGTCGTGGTCGGAGGCTGGAGTCCGCTTCCAGGGAGAAGAACTGCAGCCGCTGCGGCGTCAGGAACTCGCCACCAGAGGTGAGAATGATGGCGTGCTGCAACTTGGTGGTGTCTGTGCCCGCCCACGTTCGGAGCACGCTCACAATCTCGATGCGCACCTGTCCACTGTCGGTTGGGAGAAGCGTGTCAGGCCGGACGGCCGGGACGGCTCGCGGCAGTAGCACGGCATGTCCGGGTTCGATGGCCGACCCAACGCCAACCGCTTGGGCTAGGACGACGGTCGGCTCCTCTGCGCCCACGCCAGCCACCGGCCGCTGCGTCAGCTGCAACGACGCACGGACCACGGTGGTGGAGTCCAGGATGCGGCGCGGAATCTCGAACCTGTAGTAGGCACGGGTCGCCGGCAAGCCGCCCACCTCCACCACACCAGGAGGCGGCGGCGGTGTTCCGCGGACCACCGTAGTGAAATCCGCCAGCTCGCCCTGTACGAACGGCCCCTGCGCGGTGTCGCTGACCTGCACCAGCGCCCCGCGATGGTCCGTGGGCGATACGATGGCCGTATAGCGGAGCTGCGCCGGATTCAGCCCCTCGCGCGAACCGAATCGGATAGCGACGGCCGAATCGCTCCGCGCCGTGATGGCCAGCACGAGGGGGCTATTCCCTGTCACGTGCGCAGCGACCGCCGCATTGGGAAGCGGAACGTCCAGCTCAGTAACAGCCGTATCCGCCGGAACCGTAAGGCTGGCGAGCGGCATCGCCCCGGAACGGAGGGTCGCGTTCACGGAGGCCGTGTCGTTGCCGAGTGGTCCGGTATCCACCTCGTACACGTCAAAAACGATGGGGGCCTTTCCGGAAATCGTACCGTCCACGAACAGCACCAGACGGGCGGAATCGACATCCACCACGGGCAGGTGCGTCGTGTCGGTGCTGCTGCGAACGAACGACCGCGTGAGCGTATCGAATCGCAGCACCGCCGCCGTTTGCAGCGAGTCCTGACGCCGCAGCAGGAGGAGCAGCGTCTCCGAGCCCAACGGAGGCAGGCCGCTGATGGTGGTATCGACCGCCACCGCGTCCAGCACGGTGTCGATCAGCGTGAGGTTCTGCTCCGGGCAGAGCACCGGGCAGGCGCCGCCGGTCAGATCCTCGTTGCAACCGAACATGACCGCCAACGCCCCGGCGAGCAGCAAAGGCGCGCACCTACGCGAGAAGAGCAATCCGGAACTCCGGGTCAGAGCGGTTGATCGTTGGTCCGCGCGCCGGGGCAAGCGTGCGGGGATGGCGTCTGCCAGCTCAGCTATCGTGCGTTGCAAACGTGCGACGTGCGCAGGAGAACGGGCGGGCCGCCTCGGGCCAATGCGGCACTGTCCGTCATGGAACCCCATTCTGCTGACGGTGTGCCGTCCGGGCCCAATCTAGCGTGTGGACGGCGATGCGCCCAATGGCGTGCCGTCGAGCACGTCGTCGCGGTAGAGGCGCGGCAGCCGTCCCGTGAGCCGTGTGAGCGCCTCGTACGGCGAGATTGTCGCCGTGGCGCACACCAGCGCCAGGTCGAGCTGTGCCCCCCCATCGGCGCCGACGAGGGTGATGGTGTCTCCCACGCGGCACGGCTGCCCGGTCACGTCCACCATGGTCATGTCCATGGTGACAACGCCGATCACCGGTACGCGAGCACCATGCAACAGTGCGTCCGCGCGGTTGCCGAGCGAGCGGGCGTAGCCGTCGGCGTAGCCGATGGCCAGCGTGGCTACGCGGCGCTCTCCGTGCGCGCGATACGTGGCGTCGTAGCTCACCGTTTCGCCGTCGGACACCGAGCGGACATCGACCACACGCGCTCGCACGTGCACGACGGGCTCCGGAACGACGCGGGCGGCGGCCCCGCTGTCCACGCCGTAGAGAAAGATGCCGGGACGCACCAGACTCCACGGCGAGCGGGCGCGCCGCACGATGGCCGCCGAGTTGTCGGTGTGCAGCAGCGCGCCCGAGAGATCCAGAACATCGACGGCCGCCCGAAAGCGCGTCTCCTGCCCGGCCATCGATCCGTTGTCGAGCTCGGCGGAGTGGAAGTGTGTGAATGCTCCCTCCGGCGGGTGGATGGCGACGGCGTCGCGCAGCGAATCGACGGCGTCCCATCGGACGCCCGCGCGGTTCATCCCGGTGTCGATGGCCAGATGCCACGCACCACCGCCAGCCGCGCGCCAGGCCGCGATTTCCGCCTCGGACCCCAGAGCGGGCGTAAGGCCAACGCGCGCGGCGGCAGCCATGTCCGCCGGCAGCAGCGGGGTGAACACGATCACCGGCCGGGCGATGCCCGCCTGCCGGAGCGCGGCGCCCTCCTGCACCGTCGCCACACCATAGCCCCACGGCGAGACGACCTCCAACGCACGCGCCACCTCCACCAGTCCCACACCGTATGCGTCGGCCTTCACCATCGGCATGATCGGCACGCCCGCGTGTTGTGCGAGCGCTGCTGCATTGCGACGCAACGCGCCCAGGTCGATCTCGGCCCAGGCGCGCGTGAGTGGTGTCTGCATTGACGCGTTCTCGATGGCGCGGGTAGTATACCGGCCCCGGAGGAGCCATGCAAGGAAAACCGACGCTGAACGATACCCTCGAGCTCATGCGCGATCTGCGCCGCCGCTGCGAGTGGGATCGCGTGCAGACGCACACGACCCTGCGGCCGTATCTCGTGGAGGAAGCACACGAGCTGGACGACGCCATTCGCACGGGCAATGCGGCGCAGATGCGCGCCGAGTTGGGCGATGTGCTGCTGCAGGTGGTCTTCCACGCCGTGATTGCCGAAGAGGAAGGCGTCTTCGACGCCGGCGACGTGGCCGCATCGCTCATCGACAAGATGAAGCGACGGCACCCACATCTGTACGGCGGCGGCGACCGGCGCCCGTGGGAAGCCATGAAGGCCGAGCACCGTCCGTCGCTCGAGGCGGGCCTGCCAGCGGGGCTCCCCGCGCTGCACCGGGCACACCGCCTGCAGGACCGCGCGAGCGGTGTGGGATTCGACTGGCCCGATGCGGAGGGTCCGGCGGACAAGGTGGCCGAAGAGCTCGCCGAAGTGCGCCCGCTCCTTCCCCACGGTGCTCTACCGGAGAGCATCGCCGACGATGCGCTGCAGGACGAGCTGGGAGATCTCCTCTTTGCCTGCGTGAATCTGTGCCGGCGCGCCGGGGTGCACCCCTCGCTCGCACTCGAGCGGGCCAATGCCAAGTTCGTCTCCCGTTTCACCACCATGGAACGTCTGGCCGAGGCGGACGGGCGTCCGCTCTCGACGATGACGCTGGCGGAGATGGACGCGCTCTGGGAGCGCGCCAAGCGATCGGTCGAGACGTGATCGCAGCCCGGCACGCAGGCGCGCTCGTGCGGTGCCGGGGGCGCATGGAATCTACGGCCGCAGCCGGTTCATCATGCGCGGAAACGCGATCGTCTCCCGCAAGTGCGGCACACCGCAGATCCACGCCACCGTGCGCTCCAATCCCAGTCCAAAGCCCGCGTGCGGAAAGGTCCCGTACCGCCGCAGGTCCAGGTACCAGCCGTACGCGTCTTCCGGGAGCCCCTCGCCGCGAATGCGCGAGAGCAACTTGTCGTAGTCGTCTTCGCGCTGGCTGCCACCAATGATCTCTCCGTATCCCTCGGGCGCCAACAGGTCGTCGCACAGCACGGTGCGTGGGTCGGCGGGGTTCTCCTTCATGTAAAACGCCTTGGCTTCCTTGGGATAGTTCATCACGAAGAGCGGCTTGGCGTGGTCGGCGACGAGCAACGCCTCGTCCTCCGCGCCCAGGTCTTCGCCCCACACGGTGGCGCTCCCCTTCTGTTGCAGGATCTGGACGGCGTCGCCGTAATCCAGGCGTGGAAAGGGCGGCTCCACGGCTTCGAGCGCGGCGACGTCGCGCTCGAGCTCCGCCAGTTCGTCGCGGCGGCGCTCCAAGCAGCGGCGGACCAGGAACGAGACGAATTCCTCCTGCAGCCGCATGTTGTCGTCGGAGTCGTTCCACGCCACCTCCGGCTCGATCATCCAGAACTCCGTGAGGTGCCGGCGCGTCTTGGACTTCTCGGCGCGAAAGGTGGGGCCGAAGGTATAGATCCGGCCAAAGGCCGCGGCCGCCGCCTCGCCGTACAGCTGCCCCGTCTGGGCAAGATAGGCGTTGCCCTCATCGAAGTATTCGGTGCTGAACAGTCCCGAGCGTTCGCCAATGGCGGCCGTCAGGATCGGGGTGTCCACTCGAAGAAAACCGCGCTCGTAGAAAAAGTCGTGGACGGCCTGCTCCAGCTCGTTCCGCACGCGGGCCACCGCGCGCTGGCGCCCGCTCCGGAGCCAGAGATGCCGGTGATCGAGCAGAAAGTCGACGCCGTGCTCCTTGGGCTGGATGGGATAGTCCAGCGGCGACGGCCCCACGATGTCGATGTCCGCCACCGACAACTCCACGCCGCCGGGCGCCCGCGCGTCCTCACGGACGTCGCCAACGACGCGCACCGACGTCTCCAACGACAGTTGCGCGAACCGGCTCCATACGTCACCGGGCACGGCGCTCTTGACGACCACGCCCTGCACCACTCCGGTGCCATCGCGCAACACCATGAAGGCGACTTTCCCCGATGACCGGACGTGCGTCACCCAGCCGAGCACGGTCACGCGCTCCCCGGCATGCGCCCCGAGCGCCGTGATGTCGACATGTGGCAATGTCATTGATTTCGTGGTGGTTAGGTGGTGTGGCCGCGCAACCTACGGGAGCGCCTGGCGAGTGTCAACGGTGTGGCACGACCGCACGCGTGCTGCACGCGCACTGTGCGGTCCATCACGTGCAGAGTGTGTGGTGTCACACCCGCTTGCGCCGGACAATGTGCGAGTGTAGGGTGCAGACGCCAGGCACACGCTGTGCAATGTCGTCGGAAGATCCGCACCGCTCCTCGGCTTCCGTCCGGTGCGCGGAACGCGTTCCGGGCCGGGCTTTTCACCTGTCCGGTGGTGTCTCACACCCTAGCGCGGCCACGAGGTGATCACGGCACGCGGTGCAGCCAGCAGACCTCTTCGAGATTCGCATCCGGTGACGATCCGCTCCAAGCTGGCTCTCGGGCTGTTCCTGATCGCGGTCGTCCTGCTCGTGCCGCTCCTGGTGACGCTGCGCTCGCTCGAGCAGCTGCACGATGCGACGGCCGAGCTTCGTGACCGCGAGTTCGCCGCGAGCCTGCTGCTCAGCCGGATGCGTGTGGCAGTCGACGACGCCCGGCGCGCGGAGACGGCGCTCCTGTTCGTGCACGACAGCGCCAGCCTGACGGCGGCCAACGCGGGCGTGCGGACGCTGCGCGCTCAAACAGACTCGCTGTCGCGTTTCGAACTGGACAGCGCGACAGTTGGCCTCCGCGCGGCAGTCGATACCATCGCTCAATATCTCCCCCGCGAATACGCGCTCGCCGCGCGCGGCGATCTGCGCGCCGATTCCATCTCGGCGGCCCACGTGGTGCCGAGCATTACCGCCACGGAGCGACTCCTCGGCGATGCCGAACGCGCGCTGCGCCTGCGCACCAGCGACCGCGTCCAGTTGGCGGCGGATCTTACCGCCACGGCGCGCAGCCGGGCCGGGCTGGCGCTGCTGTTCGCGCTCGTCCTCGCGCTGGTGATTTCCGTGCTCCTCTGGCGCACCATCAGCCGTCCCGTGCTGGACTTCGAACACGGCATGGCCGCCGTGGCGGGCGGCAATTTCCGCTACCGGCTGTCGAGCGAAACGGAACGCCGCGAGGACGAATTCGGCCGACTGGCGGCAAGCTTTCGCACGATGGAGGAGCAGCTGGCGCAGCTCGACCGGATGAAGGCCGAGTTCGTGTCGGTGGCGTCACACGAACTCAAGACGCCGATCAACGTGATCCTGGGCTACCTCCAGCTTCTGGAGGAAGAAGCGTACGGCAGCATCTCGCCCAAGCAGCGCGAGGTGCTGGAGACGTTGGGAGCACAAACGCGCGCGCTGTCGCGTTTGGTGCACCATCTGCTGGACGTCAGCCGGTTCGAGGCGGGAGGAGGCCGGCTGGATCTGCGCGCGGTGGAGCTGGAGAGTTTCTTTCAGGAGCTGGAGCACGCGTTCCGTGTCCTCTCGTACCAGCGGGGGATCGACTTCCGCGTGGAACGCGGGGGCGAACTGCCCACGCACGTCACATGGGATCCCGACCGCATTGCCGAGGTGCTGGGCAATCTCCTCAGCAACGCGTTCAAGTTTACCGGGCGCGGGGGGACGATCGAGTTAATCGTTCGCGGCTCCCGGGGAGGGGATGAACTCTTTCTGGCAGTGCGTGACACCGGGAGCGGCATCCCCGCCGAGGACATCCCGCGCATCTTCGAAAAATTCTACCAGGCGCATGGCCAGGAGAGCGCCTCGGGCGAGGGCGGTGGCGCCGGACTGGGGCTCGCCATCGCGCGGGAGATCGTGACCGCGCACGGCGGAACCATCCAGGTGGAGAGCACCATGGGAGTGGGGACCACCTTCCAGATCCACCTGCCGCGGCAGGCAGGGATGCACGTTCGCGGCGACCAGCCCGCGGACGTGGAGGCGCACGCGTGAGCCGCTGGGGGACGGGGGCAGCGCGCTCCGGCGCGGCCGCCTGGCTCGCGCCCGGGAGCGGAACGTCACGCGTGCGCCGGGTGTGGCTGGGCACCGCGTGCGCAATGGTGCTCGCATGCACCAGTACGCCGCGCACGGCGGTGCGTGCACCCGAGCCCGTAGCGGAAAACGCGGCATGGGACGGCACGCTGGCTGCCGCGCGCGAAGCCGCGTCCGACGGGCACTTCGGCACGGCCGACGCGATCCTGAGTCGGTATGCGATGGCCAACCCGGATGCGCCGGCGGCGCACGAGAGTGATTTCTGGCGCGCGCTGCTCCTGCTCGACCCGCGCAATCCGCTCGGGTCCAGCGCTGCGCGCGATCTGCTGACCCGATACCTGGAGTCCCCCGGCCGACATCGCGCTGAGGCCCGCGTGCTCCTGCAGCTGGCGGCCGAGCGCGATACGATGCGCACGCAGCTCGCCTTACTCGATACGGCGGCGCATACGGCGCCAATGGATTCGTCCGCTCCTACGCCACGCGAGGCCGCACTGCAGAAGGAAAATCAGGCACTCAAGGACCAGTTGGAGAAGACGATGGCCGAGCTCGATCGCATCAAGAAGCGACTGGCCGCGCCCAAGCCGTAGCCGCGCCCGGCAGTCTCCCCGTCACGCCACGCGATCACCCCACGCGAAACAGCGCCAACGCGCGGTCGTAGCGCTGGCTGAGCATCCGGCGCAGGCCGGCGTGCTCCGGCCGGCCGAGCGTGGGATCCACGTCGAGCAGCGTGTCGGCCTCGCGCCGCGCGATGGCACTCAGCGCCTCGTCGCGCAGCGGATCCGCCACCCGGAAGGTGGGCACGCCGCTCTGCCGCTCGCCGAAGAGATCGCCCATGCCCCGCTGCGCCAGGTCCGCACGCGCGATCTCGAATCCGTCGTCGGTATCGAGGAATGGTTGCAGCCGCTGCGCCACCTCGGGACTCACATCGCCCAGCAGGATGCAGAACGACTCGGACGCACCGCGCCCCACCCGGCCGCGAAGCTGATGCAGCTGCGACAGCCCGAATCGCTCCGGATGTTCGATGAGCATCACCGTGGCGTTCGAGACGTCGATCCCCACCTCGATGACCGTCGTCGCGACGAGCACATCAATGTCGCCGCCGTGGAAACGACGCATGACCGCGTCGCGCTCCTCGGCCGATAGGCGGCCGTGCAGCAGAGCGACGCGATGGGCGGCGAACGGGCCCGCCGACAGGGTGTCGTACATCGTGGTGGCGGCGCGGAGGTCGCCGCGCTCGGATTCGTCGATGACGGGATAGACAATGTACGCCTGTCGTCCCGCGGCGATCTGGCGCTCCACGAACGCGAGGACGCGCGCGCGCGCCGACTCCGGGCGGTGCGCGGTACGCACCGGCGGCCGTCCGGCGGGACGCTCGTCGAGCGTGCTCACGTCCAGGTCGCCGTACATGGTGAGCGCCAGCGAGCGGGGGATGGGCGTCGCACTCATGAGCAGGACATCCGGATGCTCCCCCTTGGCGCCCAGCGCGGCCCGCTGCTCCACGCCAAAGCGATGCTGCTCGTCCACGACGGCCAGGCCGAGACGACCGAACCGCAGCCCCTCCTGCACCAGGGCATGCGTGCCCACCACCAGCGCCGGCACTCCGCGGGTGATCGGCTCGGCCGCCGCGCGCCGCTCGCGCGCACCGAGCGATCCGGTGAGGAGCACCGGGGCGATGCCCAGCGGAGCGAGGAGCGCGGACGCGGTGCGTGCGTGCTGCTCGGCCAGCAGCTCGGTGGGCACCATGAGCGCGGCTTGGTAGTCGTTCTCGATCGCCAGCAGCGCGGCGAACAGCGCCACGACCGTCTTGCCACTCCCCACATCGCCCTGCAACAGCCGGTGCATACGCCGGTCGCTGCACATGTCGGTCACGATCTCGCGGACGGCGCGGGTCTGCGCGCCGGTGAGCGCGAACGGCAGCGCGTCCTTCAATGCGGATGTCAGCGCGCGCCGATTGACGAAGCGGATGCCCGAACGCGGTTGCCGCGCCAGGTCGCGCGCACGCCGATGCAGAATGTGCACGGCGAGCAGTTCTTCGAACGCCAGACGCGCGCGGCCACGCTGCGCCTCCGCCATGCGCGTGGGCCGGTGAACTCCGCGCAGAGCGTCCGGGAGTGTGGGCACCGCCGCGGCCGACAGGAGGCGGTCGGGTAGATACTCGTGGACCAGCGGCAGCAAGGCATCCAGATGGTCATCCACGAGCGTGCGGATCTGCTTGACCGACAGTCCGTCGGTGGCCGGGTAGACGGCCAGGACGCGCCCCTCCGCCGTTCCCTCCGCGTCACGCCCCAGGTTCACCCACTCGCGCGGCTGGAGCTGCCGGCCGTGGAAGAAGCGCACCGAGCCGGTGAGGAGCAGCACGTCGTCGCGACCAATGACGCGGTCCAGAAACGGCTGCCCCGGCCACGCCACCTCGATCATGCCCGTGACATCACGTACCACGGCTTGAAAAACCCGGAGTCCCTTCCGCGTGGGGATGATGCCCTTGGAGATCACCGTGCCGATCACCGTGACATCCATGCCGGGTTCGAGCGCGGAGATGGGCGCGACCGTACTCGCATCCTCGTAGCGATGCGGCAGGTGATAGAGCAGGTCGCCGGCCGTGACAATGTGAAGACGGCGGAGCGCCTCCGCACGCCGTGGACCAACGCCCTTGAGGTAGTTGATGGGTGTGTCCAGCGTGAGCCGCGGCGTCACGTGGGGATCCTCAGTCTTCGGCCACCAGCTCGCGCGCGTATACGTCGGGATCGAAGGCCAACAGGTCCTCCGGCCGCTCTCCCACGCCCACGAACTTCACCGGGACATCGATGGCCTCGTGCACGGCCACCACGATGCCGCCGCGCGCCGTGCCGTCCACCTTGGTGACCACCACGCCGGAGACCGACACGGCCTGGGCAAAGGAGCGCGCCTGCGCCACCGCGTTCTGTCCGATCGTACCGTCGAGCACCAGGAGCGTCTCATGTGGCGCGCCATCGATCCGCTTGCCGATCACGCGCGCTACTTTTTGCAGCTCGGTCATGAGCCCGCTCTGCGTGTGGAGACGTCCCGCCGTGTCGACGACGACGACGTCCACGCCCCGCGCCAGCGCGGCGTCGAGCGCGTCGAACGCCACCGCCGCGGGATCCCCTCCCGGTTTGCCGCCCACGAACTCGGCGCCCGTGCGCTCAGCCCACAGCCGGAGCTGATCGATGGCGCCCGCCCGGTAGGTGTCTCCGGCCGCGAGCAGGACGCTCTGGCCCGCGCGACGGTAGCGGTGCGCCAACTTCCCAATGAAGGTTGTCTTGCCCGCGCCGTTCACGCCCACGACGAGGATCACCGTCGGGCCAGGATGCGCCGTGGCGACCGCCGGATCGCTCCGGCCGGCACGGAGGGCGTCCTCCACGCCCGTGCGGAGCGCCTCCATGAACTCATCGTGCGTGCGGATCTTTCCGCGTTCGGCCAGGAGCTCGACGTCGGCCACCAGTTTGAGTGCGACGCTGACGCCGAAATCGGCTTCGAGCAGGATCTCCTCCAGGCGCTCGAGCGAGCCCGGACTGACCCCACCGCGGCCAACCACGGCCACGTCCATGAGGGCCACGTCCTTGATCCGCTGCCAGAGCGAGCGGCGCGGAACGTCGCCCGCGCGTCGGAGGATACGAGTCATGCGATGTCAGTCGGTTGAGGAATCGGATCGCGGCGATTCAACGCAGCCCAACGCGGCGGCGGAGCAACCACTCGGCACAGAGGGCGACCAGCAGCAGCAGATACGCCCACCCTGCCTGGCGCACGGACGGTGCCGCGGCGAGCGCCGGCTGCCCGCCCACGCCGCCGGCGCGGACCGTGGGCGACGCCGGCAGCCATTCGCGCGACGGATTGACCACCAGGAGCGCATTCCCGCGTGGTACGCGGACGTCGTAGACGCCGCTGGGCAGCGGTGGGCTCTCCGCAACCATGCCGCTGGCGCCGAAGTGCAGCACCACCGAATCCTCCCCAGCATGGGCTCTCCCACGCCGCGTGAGCCGAACGGTGACGGTGGAATCCGCGCCGCTCCCGCGTCGCCAGCGCACCGGCTCTCCGGCCCGCAGCATTCCTTCCGCCGGAAACGCCGCGCGCGTGTCCGCCCGCTCGGCCGACAGCCAATCAAATATACTACCCCAGAGCGCGGCGAAAGCGTTTGCGCCCGCCCCGCCGCGAAACGCCCATCGCCACAGACCGCCCGCTGCCACCACCACGCGTCGGCGCGGAAGGGACCGTCCGGTAATGGCAGTGCGCCGATCGAAGCGCCGCCCGCGCGCCGTCACCAATCCCTGCCAGTCACCATCGGGGACGGAAGCGGCCACGTCCAATGGCGAAAGACTGTCCCACGGCGTGTCACTGAGCGCGGCCGCCAGCGGCGAGGGGGGCGCCGCAACCGCGTACCACTCGCCGTCGCTGGCCGAGGGTGGGACCAATAGCGCGAGCGACCCCGTGGTAACACTCATCGGCGCGCCGAGGAGCGCGGTATCTCCGTGGATCACGGCGAGCGGCGCCTCGCGGAGCGCGCGTCGCACGTCGCCCTCCGCCACGGGCGCGAGAGACTCGCCCTGGCGCCACGCGCCGGGCGCCACCCGAAAGTAGGCCCGCGTGGGGAGCGCCACCGCGCCTCGCAGCACCGGAAGCAGGTAGCGCACATCCAGGTCGGGCGACGAGGAGACGACCACGGCACCTACGGCCCGACCCACCTCGAGGGCCACGCCCACGGTGTCGTTCCGCGGCTCCACGTCTCCCGGAACCCGAATCGCGGCAGAAAGCTCCTCGCTACCGCTCGCTGAGCCGATGGGCGCGTCCAGCGAAAGCACGCGATCCTCGCCCGCGCGGAGCGGAGGCACATCCTGTGTGGCCACGGTGCGGTTCCCTTCGCGCACGGTCAACACACCCGCACCCGTTGGCGCCGCGCCGGCGCGCAGCGTGACGCGAAGCGCCACGGTGTCGGCCGCCACGGCGGCTCGAGGTGCCTCGAGCGATACGAGCCCGACGTCCGGCCGTGCCGGCGCGCGGAGTACGTCCACGCGAGATCCGGCGGGGAGTGCGCCCGCGGCTCCCGGGTCGTCCACCTCGCCGTCGGTCACGAGCACTACAGGGCGGCCGGAGCCCAGAGCGCGCTCGACCAGCGGCTGCAGGCGCGTGGCGTTGTCGGCCGGAACGGCGGGTGCGCGGCCAGCGCGTACGCTGTCGCCGAGCAGCAGCACGGAATCGCCGCCGGCGCGGCGAGCGGTCTCTCTGGCGCGCACCCACAGGGCGCTGTCGCCGCCGCGACGCCAGCTCTCCGAGATGTCGAGCGCGACGAGCGGTGCCGGACGGCGCCGCGCGCCCGCGGATGCGTTGAGCAGCAGCGCAACCAGGAGCGTGATCGCGAGCGCGCGCAGCAGGGCGAGTGGCGCGCGCACGGCCATCGGCGCGCTGTCCGTGCGCAGGTAGCTCCAGGCCGCCAGGACAACGCCGGTGGCCAGAGAGAGAATCCAGATCATGTGCGGGAAAACTAACGCGCGCGCCGCGTCCTGCCGCGACGGCGCTGCACGCTACCGCGACGCTAGGCGCACGCTGTCGGGTTGGTCGAGTGCCGCCACCAGCGTGGTGCGCACGCTGTCGAACGCCGCGTGCAGCGCTGACGGAATGGGACGGCCGCTGCGATCGCGCAACGCCTGCCGGGGATCGCGCTGGACGCCGTGCACGAGGATCTCGAAGTGCAGGTGCGGTCCGGTGGCCAATCCCGTCTGTCCCACGTACGCGACCGTCTGTCCAATGGTGACGTGACGGCCCGCGTGCATGCCGCGCGCGAACGCGCGCAGGTGCCCATACCGGCTCACGAAACCGTTGGGGTGGCGGATCTCCAACAGGTTGCCATAGCCGCCGCGTCGGCCGGCAAAGGTCACCGTGCCATCGCCTATGGCGCGGACCGGCGTGCCGGCATTGGCTGCGTAGTCGATGCCCTTGTGCGCCCGCCAGGTACCCAGGATGGGATGCTTGCGCGCCCCGAAGACGCTCGAGATCCGGCGAAACTGCAGCGGGACGCGCAGGAACGCCGCGCGAAGAGAGCGCCCCTTCTGATCGTAGTAGCTCACCCGGTCGCCGTCCCGCGCAAAGCGGTACGCTTCCAGATCGCTGCCCGACAGTTGCATCCGCGCGGCCAGGATGGGACCAACTTTCACCACGCCGCCGGGGCCCACTGCGCGGACGAAGAGCGCGCGAAAGGAATCGCCGTCCTGCAGCTCGCGACTCATGTCGACACGATACTCGTACACATCGGCCAGCGCCCACGTGAGCTCGGCGCGGGCACCCGCGGGAAGGCCATCTCCCACGCTGCTGTCTACGGCGTCGTACAGATTGGAGTGAATGACCCCGCTCACCACCACCGTATCGGTGGTCCATGGAAGGTGGACGTCGCGGGTGGTCCAACCGGAGTCGCTCCGCATCACATGGAGGAGGTGATCGACCGCGAGCCGAAAGATCAGCTCCGACGGGATCGAGTCTCCCGCGCGACTCCTGATGGTCACCGGCATCCCGGCCGGAACGCGGCGCTCGTCGATTTCCGGCGCCGCCCGCAACGCCGCCACGATCTCCGTGCCAGGAACACCGCCCCGCAGAAGCAGGCCGGAGAGCGTTTCTCCGCTGCGGAGCGTGTCCACCAGTTGTTGCCACGCGGCCGCAGGGACGGCGGCGAGCTGCTCGCCCGCCTGCGCGAGTGGCTTGGGAGCGGCAAGCTTAGGGAGTCCGACAGCGAGCAGGACAACGGAGAGGGCCACCGCCACGAGCAGCGTGACGATGCGCGGGCCGGGACGTCTCAATCCATCTGTCTCCGGATGAACGTCGGGATCTCCATATCGCTCAGATCCTGCGACGTCTTGTCACTGGAGGGAGGCCGTCGTAGCGTTTCCGGCGTTGCAGCCGGCCGCGCCGCGTTCGGCACGGTGCGCGCCGAGCCAGGCCGCTGCCCCGGGAACGGAATGACCGGCGTCATGGCGTTGGCGGCCGCTCCACGGCTCACCGGTGCTCCCGTGGCGTTCGCCGCCGTGTCGCCGCGATCGAATCCGGTGGCGATCACCGTCACGCGCACCTCACCCTGCATGGCGGGCTCGTGCACGGCGCCGAAGATGATCTCCGCGTCGTCGCCCACCGCATCGTGCACGATCTCGTTGATCTGGTGCACCTCGCCCAGAGTGAGATCCTGTCCGCCGGTGATGTTCACCAGGACGCCCGTGGCGCCGGAGACGGAGATGTTGTCGAGCAACGGACTGGAGATGGCCTGCTGTGCCGCCTCCATCGAGCGGTTCTCACCGCGCCCGATGCCAGTGCCCATGAGGGCGCTCCCCCCGCTTTGCATCACCGTCCGCACGTCGGCAAAATCGACGTTCACCAGCCCCGTGACGCTGATGAGGCTGGAGATGCCCTGCGTGGCGTGCAGCAGCACCTCGTCCGCCTTCTTGAGGGCGTCGCTGAAGGGAATCCCCTTCCCCACCACGGCCAGGAGGCGCTCGTTGGGGACGACGATCATCGTGTCGACGCCCTTGCGCATCTCGGCGATCCCCATGTCCGCCTGGCGCATTCGCTTGCGCCCCTCAAACAGGAACGGCTTGGTGACGATCCCAACGCAGAGCGCCCCCGCCTCCCGCGCCATCTGGCACACGATCGGCGCCGCGCCCGTGCCCGTGCCGCCCCCCATGCCGCAGGTGACGAACACCAGATCGGCCCCCTGGAGCACTCGGGCCACCTCGTCGGGGTTCTCCTCCATGGCCTGCCGCCCGATCTCCGGACGCGCGCCCGCGCCCAATCCGCGCGTGAGCTTTTTGCCAATCTGAATCTTGACGTCCGCCTTCGAGTTGAGCAGTGCCTGCGCGTCCGTGTTGACCGAGATGAACTCGACGCCCGACAGCTGCTCTTCGATCATCCGGTTGACCGCGTTTCCGCCCCCGCCACCAATGCCCACGACTTTCATGCGAGCGTTCTGCGGGGTGCTCTCCTCGAACTCGAAGATCATTGGCTAGGCAACTCCCGGGTGGCTGGCGAGAGAACTACGTGTGGAAATGGGAGGGCGTACAACCCGTCGGAGGCGCGTTACGGCGAACCGGGCGGTCCACCTCGCTGCCGCGGCAAGGGCACCGCGCCAATATAATGCGTTCGGGCCCGATGCACTAATCCCGGGTTGTTCCCACGCACAGCGGCGCGGTACACCCGGTTGGGCCCCCGGCGCAGCGCCCTAGCAGATGCCGAACGCGCGCACGATCAAAAAAAATCCTGGAGCCAGCTCTTGACGCGCTGGGCCAGACGATCCATGCCCGGCCCGCTCACGCCGAGCCGCCGACCGCTCGACGCGCCGCCCACGCCCAGCGCCATTCGATGCGCCCCATAGAGCGCGAGCCCCGCCACGGTGGCGTAGCGCGGCGCTTCGACCACATCGCTCAGTCCGCCCACGCGCTCGGCGGGTGAACCCACGCGCACACCGGTTCCAAAGACGTCCGCCGCGAGCTCCACCGCGCCTTCGATGGTGGCCGCGCCGCCAGTGAGCACGATGCCGGCGCTCAGCTTGCCCGCGAATCCTGGCGCCTCGATCTCGCGCTGCACGAGCCCAAAAATCTCGTCCATCCGCTGGTGAATGATGTGACTCAGCAGCTCGCGCGGAATGTGTCGATCGCCCTGTGCCGCCGTGCTGGGGAGCTGCAGCGTTTCCTCCGGATTCACCAGCGGCTCGTACGCGCATCCGAACTGCTCCTTCAACCGCTCGGCGTCCGTTTGCGTCACCCCCAAACCATGGACGATGTCGCTGGTGACGCTGTTGCCGCCGTAGTTGATCGTGCCCAGATGTCGAATCTTTCCTTCGTGGAAGATGGCCAGGTCCGTGGTGCCCGCGCCCATCTCCACCAGCGCGACGCCGAGCTCCTTCTCGTCCTCGGTGAGCACGCCCAGCGCGGCGGCCAACGGCTCGAGCACGAGTTCGCGCGTGTGATAGCCCGCGCGTTCCACCGACTTCCGCAGATTCATGGCCGGCGACGCACCGATGGTCACGAGATAGACCTCCGTCTCCAGGCGCATGCCGATCATCCCCACCGGATCGCGTATGCCGCCGTTGCGATCCACCTTGTACTCCTGCGGAATGGCGTGCAGCAGCTCACGGTCGGGCGGGATGGCCAGCGCGCGTGCCACTTCGTTGGCGCGATCCACGTCGGCGGCCGTGATTTCATCGCCGTTCACCGCCACGACGCCGGTGCTCGTCATGGCACGGACGTGCTCGCCGGCGATGCCCACGTAGAGCCATTCGACCCCCGTGCCCGCCATCCGCTCCGCGTCCTCCACGGCCCGGCGAATCGAGCGCGTGGTCTCCTCGATATCCGACACCACACCGCGTCGAATCCCGCCGGTGCGCGCTTGTCCCACCCCCATCAGCTTGATGGCGGGGTGTCTTGGAAGTTCCCCCACGACCTCCGCGATCACGGCAGTGGTCTTGGCCGAGCCGATGTCGAGACCGGCAACGATGCGATCAGGATTCATTGCAGCCTGGCGATCACCTGGTCACGAAAGCGAAGGTCGAGCTCGGCGACGCGAGCGTTGCGCCGCTCGAGGTCTCGCTCGACCGGAATGATGTCCGCCAACCGGGCGGCCGACACGCCGCGGCGCGCGCGAACAGTCACGTCATCGACGTGCAGGATCAGCTCGCCGTCGGCGGTCCGCTGGACGTCGCTGATGCGATCGAACAGACCGGGTCGGCGCGCGCGCACACTGTCGAGCATGGCCAGCACGGATACGTCGCGCTGCGCCACGACCGGAAGGTCCACGTTCACGCGTAACAGATCGATCGGCAAGATCCGTCCTCGGGCATCCACCGCCTGCACACCGCTGTCCGCCGCCACCAGGGCCACGGGCACGTGCTCCTGGACGCGGACGACGAGCGTGGCCGGCAGGCGCCGGCCCATCCGGGCGTCCTCGACCAGCGGGTGGGTCGCAACGCGTCGTGCCGCATCCGCATAATCGTCCCACACAGAAGCGCCGCTGTCCAGAGCCAGGCGATCGAGAATTTCGCGCCGCGGGATGTATCGTGCGCCGATCACCTCCACGCGACGCACGCGAAAGTAGGAGAGATGCGCGAGTACAGGCGGCCCCCAGAACGGTGCCACGGCCGCGCACGCGAGCAGCGCGGCCATCGCCCACCCGCGCCACCCCACGGCGGCCGCCATGGAACGCAGGGAGATCATCGGTGGGCCGACAGCCGCTCGAGCAACTCGGCACCGGTGCGCGTCACGTCGCCCGCGCCCATGGTGAGCACCACATCGCCACGGCGCACGAACGCGGCTAGGGCGTCGGCCAGCCCTGCCCGCTCGCCACGCCACGCGAGCGTGCCGCCCGCCGCGCGCGCGGCGTCGGCCACGAGGGCCGCTGTCACGCCGGGGATGGGCTGCTCGCGCGCCGGATAGATGTCGGTGAGAAAGATCGCGTCGCCCAGCGCGAGCGCCGCACCGAAGTCCTGGGCAAAGTCGCGCGTGCGGCTGAACAGGTGCGGCTGAAAGGCCACCACGAGGCGCCGGCTCGGGAAAGCCGTGCGCGCCGCCTGCACCGTGGCGCGGATCTCCGTGGGATGATGCGCGTAGTCGTCCACCACCGTCACGCCCGCCGCGTCGCCCAGCCGTTGGAAACGACGCTCCACGCCGGCAAAGGCGCCGAGTCCGCGCGCCATCGCGTCGAGGTCCGCGTCGAGCGACCAGCCGGCCGCCAACGCGCCAAGCGCGTTCAGCACGTTGTGGCGCCCGGGCACGGGCAGTACCACCTCCCCCTGCTCCACCCCGTTCACGATCAACACGAAACGACTGCCCGCGCTGTCGGCGCTCGGGCGGAGCGCGCGCGCGGTGACGGTGAGTGCCGCACCGGTGAGCCCATAGCGCACGACATCCGCGCCCGTGGGGAGCGGCACCGACTGCGCGCCCGGATCATCGGCGCACACCACCACGGTGCGCGCGCCGGCCGCGAACGTGGCGAACGCCGCGCGGATGTCGCCGAGATCGGTGTAGATGTCCAGGTGATCCGCCTCGACGTTCGTGATGACCGCGACCGTGGGTTGGAGCGCGAGAAAGGATCGATCGTATTCATCCGCCTCCACGACGAACAGCGCGTCGCCGCCGGGACGCAGGTTGCCGGACCACGCCCCCACTCGCCCCCCCGCGATTCCGGTGGGCTGTCGCCCCGCTGCGGCGAGCGCCTCGGTGGTCATCACGGTCGTGGTCGTCTTGCCATGCGTGCCGGCGATGGCCACCACCTCGCCCACGGAGACGGCGCGCGCGAGCGCCTCCGCACGCCGCACCACGGGAATGCCGAGCGCGCGTGCGTGCTCGAGTTCGGGGTGGTCGCGCGGCACGGCGGAGGTCACGATCACCTCACGCGCGCCCTCGACATGGCGGGGGTCGTGTCCGGAGGCGACGGCGATCCCCAGCCCCTCCAGGTCGGCCACCGCGTCCGGGTGCGCGTCGCATCCGGTGACGGTCACGCCGCGCCGCGCCAGCAGTTCCGCCAGCGCGCTCATCCCGGCACCGGCGATCCCGACGAAGTGGACGGGGGCGCGAGCGGAGGCGGGCGACGGCGGCAGGGGGGCGGGGGGGGCGTCGGACATGTGGGCGCGGGAATATAGCCCACGCGACGCGCCGCGCTCAACCCGAAGGCGCGTCCAGGCGAGCGAGGGTAAGTATGCGCCGCGCAATATCCTCCGCGGCGTGCGGGCGCGCGCGCGCCGCGGCCGCTTGCGCCATGCGCCCCAGCGTGCCGGGTGTCTCGAGAAGCTGGCGCACCGCGGTGCCGAGCCCGTCGGCCGTGAGGGTGTCCTGCGGGATGAGCCGCGCCGCGCCGCTCTCGGCGAGCGCGCGCGCATTGGCCGTCTGGTGATCGGCGGCCGCGGTGGGGAGCGGCACCACGATCGACGGGATGCCCCATGCGCACAGCTCTGCCAGTGTGAGTGCGCCAGCACGGCAGAGGGCAATGTCCGCGGCGGCGTAGGCGTGCGCGATGGGCGAGAGATATGGCTCCACGCGCACGCGCGTGCTGGCAAGGTGAACGTAGCGCGCGTGCTGCTCGCGACCCGTCGCCCAGATGACCTGCAGTGACGGCGGAAGCCCGCCCAGCACCCACTCGCTCACCACGTCGTTGATGGCACGCGACCCCTGGCTCCCGCCGAAGACGAGCATGACGCGCGATGCTCCGGCTGCGCCGGCGAAGCCCCACTGTTCCCGCGCGGCTCCCCGGTTGGGGCGCGGCTCCGGCGGCGGCTCGATGGGGTTGCCCGTGTCTTCCACCCGGGTGGCACGCCCCACGGCCAGCGCGCGCCGCACCTCCGGATAGCCCAAGTAGATCTCGCGGGCCCAACGGCTGAAGAGCCGCGTGGTGATCCCCGGGTAGCCGTTCTGCTCCTGCAACACGTAGGGAATGCCATGCGCCAGCGCGTAGGCGAGCGCCGCCGAGGACGCGTAGCCGCCCGTCCCCACCACCACGCGCGGCCGCTCGCGACGCGCCAACGCGCCCACGCTTCGCCACGCCGTCCATACGCCGGCCACCGTGCGCCAGAGGTGCCACGGCCGCGCGCGGTACAAGGGATGGATGTCCACGAGCAGATACGGGAATCCGCTGCCCGGCAGCACCTCACGCTCGATGCCGCGGCGCGCACCCACGAAGAACGGTTCGACACGCGCGTCCAGACGCTGCAGCGCGCGCGCGATCGCCAGGCCCGGATACAGGTGGCCACCGGTCCCCCCGCCGGAGAGCAAGACTCTCACTGCGGAACGGCCAACGGGTCGGTGGCATGCTCGCCGAATACGCGCTCGCGGCTGGATCCGATGTTCACCAGTATGCCCGTCATGAGTATCGACACCACCAGATTCGACCGGCCGAAGGAGAAGAACGGGAGCGTGAGCCCGGTGGTGGGAAGGAGGCCGATGACGACGCCAATGTGCAGATACGCGGTAAGCACCGTGACCGTCGTCAGCCCCACGGCAGTGAGCTGCTGAAACGGGGTGCGCGCCTGCCGCGCGATGCGCAACCCGAGATGCGCGTACGCGGCGAACGCGAGCACCACCACCACCAGCCCCACGAAGCCCCACTCCTCGCCGATGTTGCTCGCAATGAAGTCGTTGAACGGATACGGCAGAAAGCCGATCTGCTGATGGCCCTGCCCGTAGCCCACGCCGAACAGCCGTCCCGACCCGACCGCGATGAGCGACTGTTTGAGTTGGTAGCTCGCCTCGGTGGGCGCGGCGCCCGGATCGAAGAACGCGGACATCCGCAACAGCGCGTACTGAAAGCGCTCCACTTCATGCCACAGGAGCGGCGTGGCCAGCACCCCCAGCAGCATGATGTGGCCGATGCGCATCCCGCCGGCGAAGAGCACGAGCCCCATGACGAGCGTGTACATCATGGCCTGCGACAGGTCCGGCTCCAGGATCACGAGCACGTTGAGGAAGCCCACCACGAGCAGGATGGGCAACACGCCCTGGCTGAAGCGGCGCATGCGCTCGCCCTTCTTCACCATCATCATGGCGGTCCAGATGACGACGGTGAGCTTGGCCAGCTCGGACGGCTGCACGGTGAGGCCGAACGTCACCCACCGGCGCGATCCGTTGATGCGCGGCGCAATGGGCCCGGTGAACGGGAGCACGGGGAGGATGAGGAGCACCATGGTGATTCCCATGATGGGCCACGCCCAGGTGCGCCAGCGTTCGGCGTCGCTCTTGGCCGCGACGGCGAAGATGACCGCACCCACCGCCACCCCGCTCGCCTGTCGCAGCAGGTAGTACATGCTGCCGTGTCCCTCGCGCACGGACAGCAGCGCGCTCGCGCTGTACAGTACCGCCAGCCCGAACGTCAGCAGCACGGCGGTGACGAACACCAGCGCGCGCGCATCGCTGCCCATCCGCCAGCGTTCGCGCACCGACGCAACCGCGGCGCTCATCGTCCCTCCTGCGCCAGTTTGCGAAAGGTCGCGCCGCGTTCCTCGTAGTCGCGGAACATGTCGTAACTGGAACACGCCGGAGAGAGGAGAATCACGTCCCCCGGGCGCGCGACCGCTCGGGCGCGCGCGATCACGAGGTCGAAGGCGTCGTCAACGCGCTCGACCGGGATATGCCCCGCCAGGTCGCGCTCGATGATCGGCGCGGCTTCGCCGTAGGCCACCACGGCGCGGCCCACACGCCCCAACAGCGGCGCCAGGGCCGTGTACGGCTGTCCCTTGTGGCGGCCGCCGAGCAACAGCACGGTCGGGCGCGCCATTCCCTCCAGCGCCACGAGCGTGGAACTCACGTTCGTCGCCTTGGAGTCGTTGAGCCACAGCACGCCGTCCCACTCGCCCACGTATTCCAGGCGGTGCGGCAGCCCGCGGAAGCTCCTGAGCCCCGCGTCCAGACGCGCACGCGCGTCCGGCGTGCGGTGCTCGGGGTCCGCCACGGCCACCGCGAGCGCGGCGGCGAGCGCGTTCGCCACGTTGTGATCGCCCAGGAGCGGCAGTGCATCGCGCCGGCCGAGCGTTTCGCCCAGCAGCACGAGGGTACCCTGATCGCGGTCCCACCGTGCATCGGCGTCGCAGCGGCGCGTCGAGAACACCCACCGTTCGCCCGCGAAGGGATGGGCCATCTCCACCACCGCCGGATCGTCGCCGTTCAGCACCCAGCGCGACCGGTCGCACGCGTTGGCAAACAAGCGCGCCTTGTCGGCGTAATATTCGGCCGCCGACGGATAGCGGTCGAGGTGGTCGGGACTGAGGTTCGTGACGATGCCCACGGTGGGATCGATGCTCGGCGTGTCGTGCAACTGGAACGAGGAGAGCTCGAGCGCGATCCACGCGGGCGGTACGGGGCGCAGCGCGATCTCCGACAGCGGCGTGCCGATGTTGCCGGCGGCCACCGCGTCGCGCCCGAGCGCGGTGAGTAGATGCGCGGCGAGCGCGGTCGTGGTCGTCTTGCCGTTGGTCCCCGTGATGGCGATCACGCGCGGGCGGGCCGCCTCGAGCGCACGGAGCGCCACCTCGACCTCGCTCACGATGCGCGTCCCCACCGCGCGCGCGGTGGCCAGCGGCGGCGCGTCGGGAGGCACCCCGGGGCTCGCCACCACGCAGCGGGCTCGCACCACGCGCTCCACGTCGTGGCCGCCCAGCTGCACGTCGGCGCCAAGCGCGCGGAGCGCCTCGGCTTGGGCGTCGAGGGCCGGCGTGCGCGTGGCGTCGGAGGCATACACGCGCGCGCCGCCTCGCAGCAGCAGACGCGCGACCGATCCGCCGCTTCGGCCCAGCCCCACCACCGCGAACTCGCGCTCCGGGGACCGCGTCATCCTCCCGCGCTCCCGTTCATCGCAGCTTGAGCGTACTCAGCGCGATGAACGCGCAGAGGATCCCCAGAATCCAGAACCGCACCACCACCTGCGTTTCGGGCCAGCCGCGCAGCTCGAAGTGATGATGCAGCGGGGCACGCAGAAAGACCCGGTGTGCCTGTGCGTACTCCAACCCGTAGCGCCGGCGCCGATACTTGAACACCGTGCGCTGGGCAATGACCGACGCCGTTTCCAAGACGAAGACCCCGCCGATGATCAGCAGCAGGAACTCGGACTTGAGCAGGATGGCCACCACGCCCAGCGCCCCGCCCAGCGCCAGCGCGCCGGTATCGCCCATGAACACCTGCGCCGGGTAGATGTTGTACCACAGGAAGCCCATCAACGCGCCCAGGAGCGCGGAGCAGAACACCGTGAGCTCTCCCGACCCGCGCAGATAGAAGATCTGCAAGTACTGGCTCGTGTCCACGCGCCCGATCACGTAGGCAAAGAGGGCGAAGGTGACCGCCGCGATCGCCGTGAGGCCCGCGGCCAATCCGTCCAGCCCATCGGTGAGATTCACCGCGTTGCTGCTGCCCGCCGTCACCAGCGCGACCCAGGGAACGTAGAGCCATGCCACCACCGGCGTGACGAGCACGTACTTGTAGAACGGGAGGGTGGTCGATGCGCCCGGAAGCGTGGACAGCGGAAACAGCCACAAGTACACGCCCAGCAGCACGCCAATGATCAGCTGTCCGGTGAGCTTGTAGCGCTCCACCAGACCCTCGTTCTTCCGACCTTCGCGCTGCTGCTTGAGCTTGAGATAGTCGTCCAGGAACCCGATGCCGCCCATCCACGCCATCACAATGAGCGCGATCCACACATAGCGATTGGACAGGCGCGCCCACAGGAGGGTGGACACCACGGTGGCGCCGAGGATGATGACGCCGCCCATGGTAGGGGTACTCTTTTTCCCAATGTGGGTGTCCGGCGTGCCCGCACGGACCACCTGCCGGATGCGCATGGCTCGCAGGCGTCGGATGAGCGGCGGACCGATGGCGAACGCCAGCAGCAGCGCCGTGACCGCGGCGCCCGCGGACCGGAAGGTGATGAAATTGAAGAGGCGGAACGCGCCCCAGAAGCGCGTGAGCGGGGTCAGGAGGTGGTAGAGCACGAGCGGTCCGCCCACGCGGAGAGCAAGGGGAGTAGACGTTCGAGGCGCACGCCGCGCGACGCCTTGAGGAGGATGATCGCGTTCGGTGCGAGGCGGGACTCCAGGGCGGCCCACAGCGCGTCGACATCCGGTGCCGTGACCACGCGCTCCGCACCGGCGGCAGCGGCGGCGCGCAACGCGTCGCCCATCTCCCCCACACCGGCTACCAAATCGATCGGTGCCGCCAGCGCGGCCGCCGCGATCTCCGCGTGCAGGCGCGGGGCTTCCGCGCCCAGTTCTCGCATCGTGCCGAGGATCGCCACGCGCTGGCGACCGCCGGCGGCCATGGTCGTGCTCAGCAGCTCGAGGGCAGCACGCATCGACGCCGGGTTGGCGTTGTACGCATCGTTGATGACGAGGGCCGCACCCAATGGTTCCCACGCCGTTCGCATCGCGGACACGCGTGCCGCTGCCACGCCGCGCGCCGCGTCCTCGGCGCACACCCCGCACACGCGCGAGACGGCAAGCGCCAGCATGGCATTGCGCAGATTGTGCGCGCCGCGCGTGGGGGGACGCACCGTCGTGCCGTCGTAGGCGATCCATCCCAGCCCGTCGTCGCCCATCCCCCATCGCACCGCGTGCACATCACCCATGTCCAACCCCGCCGCGACCACCGCGCGTGCCTGCGCGCGAGCGGCCGTCACCACCTCGGGCTGGCCAGCGGGGACGACGGCGATCGGCACACCGGCGCACACCGACACTTCCTCGCGCAGCACGGCGGCGAGCGATCCCAGCCCTTCCAGGTGTTCCTCGCCCACCGACGTGATCACGGCCACGGTCGGCTCGCACACGTCGCGCAGTCGCGCCACTTCCCCCGGCGCGTTCGTGCCAACCTCCACCACCGCCACGTCGGCAGCGTTGGGAATCGCGAGCAGCGTGAGCGGCACGCCCACCAGGTTGTTGAGGTTGCCCGCCGTGGCGTGTGTCCGCAGCCGCGACGCGAGCGCCGCCGCGATGAGATCCTTGGTGGTTGTCTTCCCGTTGGAACCGGCGACGCACACCACCGGCCCCCCCCACGCGCGGCGGCGGTGACGTGCCAGCGCGCCGAGCGCCGTGAGCGTGTCCGCAACCACGAACGCCGGGACGCCCAGATGCGCGGCGCGCGCGGCATCCGACACCACCACGGCGCCCGCGCCGCGTGCCACTGCCTGCTCGAGAAACTCGTGCGCGTCGAACCGCTCCCCCGACAGCGCCACGAACAGATCACCCGGCTGGAGGGCGCGCGTGTCGGTGGACACGGCGCGCAGCGGTGTCGATCCGCGCGGGAGCGCGCCACCGGCCGATAGCGTGGCCGCGCCGCTCGCTTCGTCCAGCGCCGCCGCCACCTGGTCGAGCGTCCAAAAGGGTGCACTCACCGAGTCGGGGATGTGTGCGCTCACGGCGCCACCGCCCCCGTGAGTTCGCGAACGATCTGCCGTTCATCGAACGGCAACCGGGTCGTGCCGCGGATCTGATACGTCTCGTGTCCCTTCCCGGCGAGCAAGATCATGTCGTCCGGCGCGGCGATCTCCAGCGCGCGCGCGATGGCCGCGCGGCGATCCTCGATCCGCTCATGTCGGCGTCCCCCGCCCGCCGCCCCACCTGCCATCCCGCGCGACATCCCCGACTCGATCTCGTCCAGGATGCGCTCGGGATCCTCCGTGCGCGGATTGTCGCTGGTGAGGATCACGACGTCCGCCAGGCGCTCCGCAATGGCGCCCATGCGCGGCCGCTTCGCGCGATCCCGGTCGCCGCCGCATCCCACCACCACGATGAGCCGCCCGCGCGCGAACGGGCGGAGCGCCCGCAGCGCGCGCTCCAGCGCGTCCGGCGTGTGGGCGTAGTCGCGGAGCACCACGGGGGCGTCGTGGATCGCCTCCGAGCGGCCAGGGACCTGCGGCGTGTGGGCCAGCGCGGCCGCAAGTCGGGCGCCGCTCGCGCCCACCACCCACGCCGCCGCGACGGCGGCCAGCGCGTTGGACACGTTGAAGTCGCCAAGGAGGGGGAGCTCCGCGGGAAACGCGGTGTCGCCCACGTGCAGCACGAACCGGCTGCCCGACGCCGTCTGCTCCACGTCGCTCGCCCACACGTCCGCGGGCGCGCGCGCGGAATACCGCACGCAGCGCGGCGCCGGCGGGAGGTGTCTCCACGCGGTCTCGTCCGCGTTCACCACCGCCGCGCCCTGCGGTGCAAGGAGGCCGACGAGGCGCGCCTTAGCGGCAAAGTATTCCTCCAGCGTGCGATGGTAGTCCAGGTGATCGTGCGTGAAGTTGGTGAACACCGCCGCCGCGAAGGCAAGACCATCGACCCGATGCTGATCCAGGCTGTGGGAGGAGACCTCCATCGCCACCGAGCGCGTGCCGCCATCCACCAGCGCGCGCAAGAGGCGTTGGAGTTCGAACGGGCCCGGGGTGGTCAGGCCGCCGCCGCCTGGGAGCGGCGTCCCGGTGCTCCCCTGCAGCACCCCCAATGTGCCGATCGACGCCGATGGCGCGGTCGCGCCCGCATCCAGCAGATGGCGCAGCACTCCTACCGTGGTGGACTTCCCGTTGGTGCCCGTCACGCCCACCAGCGTGAGCGCACGCCACGGATGGTCGAACATCACACCGGCCAGGACGGTCGCGGCACGGCGCGCATCGCGCACGATCACGGTAGGCAGCGCGACATCGCCATCGTCCTCTACCACCGCCCCGCCGGCGCCACGCTCCGCTGCCTGCGGCAAATACGCGTGACCGTCGCGCTCGGCGCCGCGGATGGCCACGAACAGCCCGCCCGGCGCGATGGCGCGGCTGTCGTCGGTGATGGCGGCCACCGTAGGCGGGAGGACGCCGCGCACCGCGACCACCAAATCCGCGCCCCGCAGCGCGGCCACGAGCTCGGCCGTCGCAAACCGGCGTGCCGTCATCGATCCACCATCAGCCGGACAACCGACCCGAAGCGCACCACTTCGCCTGCCCCGGGACGCGTGCCGGCCGCAGTCCCCATACCGTCCAGACGCACGTGCACACCCGCGGCATGCAACCGACGCACCGCTTCGCGCACGTCCAGCCCGCGCACATCGGGAACCGCGCATCGGTCCCGGTTGCGCGGCGCGGAAACCGCGCCGGCGCTCGCGCCGAGCGACACCACGTAGCGCGGCTCCACCACCGCGCGCGCCGCACTGCTCGCCGAGTCCGGCGTCTCCGGCCCGCGGGCGGACTCGTTGGCAGATGAGGCACCCGCCACTGCCGTGGGCGCCACGGCGCGCTCCTCCGACGCATTCGCCACGATGCCGCCGGTGGCCGCGGTCGATCGGTCGCCGCTCCGCGCCAGCGCGCCGCGATCGAGCGCGGCGTCGCGTGCCGCGATGGCCGCCTGCAGCACGACGCGTGAGACCGGCGCGGCCACGCTCCCCCCGTAGTACACACCCGTGGGATTGTCGATCTTGACGAGAATCACGTACTGGGGGTCGTGCGCCGGAAAGAGACCCACGAACGACGCAGTGTACGATCCGCGGTAGCGGCCGTGGCTCGTGCGCCACGCCGTGCCCGTTTTCCCAGCCACCTCGAAGCTTCCGAGCGCTGCCGCGCCCCCGGTGCCGTCCTGCACGGCGCCCACGAGCATGCTGCGAACGGTGGCGGCTACGTCGGCGCTCACCACGCGCCGCACCACCCGCACGTCGTGGTGGTACAGCACGCGCCCGTTGGCGGAGCGAATCTCCTTCACCAGGGTGGGCTCCAGCAGCAGCCCGCCATTGGCCAAGGCCCCGTAGGCAAGCGCGAGCTGCAGCGGGGTGACGGCGATCTCATATCCCATCGCGAGCGACGCCGCAGACCGCGCGCTCCATGCCTCTGGCCGGCGCAGGATGCCCGACGCTTCCGAGGGGTACGTGATCCCGGTGGGCGTTCCGAACCCAAAGTCGCGCAGCGTCTCGAACTCCTCGGCCGGAGACAGGCGCGCGCTGAACTTGGCTATGCCAATGTTGCTCGAGAAGCGAATCACGTCGCGGAGCGACAGGGCCGCGTGCGGCTCGACGTCGTGAATCACACGGCCGTCCAGGTTGTACGAGCCGTTCTCGGTCTGGACCATGTCTTCGGGGCGCGCGCGGCCGAGGCCGAGTAGCGCGGCCGCCATGAACGGTTTGAGCGTGGAGCCGGGCTCGTACGGCTCCGCGAGCGCGGGACTGCCGGACGGGATGCCGCCGCGCCGCAGACTCGCGAGGGCGCGGATCTCGCCGTCGTGCGGGTCGAGCACCACGATGTCCCCACCGGACGCGCCGCTCTGGTCCACGGCAGCGTCCAGCGCCTGCTCGGCGATCTCCTGCAACTCCTGGGAGATGGTGAGCACCACGTCGTCGCCAGGCTCCGGCGCCACCTCGGGGCGCGGCGCGATATCGAAGCCGTGGCCACGCGCATCGCGCGTCACGATCATCTTGCCGCTCTGTCCGCGCAGCAAGGAGTCGAGCGCGAGCTCGATGCCATCGATGGCGCGCCCGTGATCGTCCACCAGACCCACCACGCGGCGCGTGGCCCGCTGCGCGGGATACACGCGATCGAGGCTCGACGTGGGATAGACACCCGCCATTTGCGCGGCGCGTGTCACGGCGGCGGGGGCATAGCTGCCGGGAAGCGGCACCCACGCCCGCGTGGTGTCGAGCGCGCGACGCACGGCGGCAGCGGGCACACCGGCCGCGCGCAACGCCCGCGCGGCGGCCGTACGGTCGCGCACCTCCCGCGGCGCGACCGCCAGCATCACCACGTCGCGGGTGCTGGCCAGCGTGACGCCGCTCACGTCGTAAATCGTGCCCCGCGGCGCGGGCATCACCGCCGCGGTGAAGTGCTGCCGCGCCGCGCGTCGCTCCCAGGCGGATCCTTCGTGCAGCTGCACCTCGGCTGCGCGGGCCAGGACCGCGCTCGCGAACAGGAGCAGCGCAACATGAATGAGGCCCGTTCGACTGCGTCGCAGCATCTATGGCTCGCGGCGAAGAATAATGACCTGCGTGTCGGCCGGCACGTGCATTCCGAGGCGCCGCTCCGCGATAGGGGCCAGTTGGCTACGACTGGATGCCTGCCGGATGTCGAGCTCCAGCCGGGCGCGGAGCGCGTCGAGTTCACGCCGCTCCCGCTGCATCGTGGTGAGCTCGCGCGCCTGGGCCATGCCCAGCGTTCGACGCCAGATGACGCCCGCCGCCACGAGGACGAAGCCGAGCAGGGCCAGCGCCACGATCGTGCGCCGTCCGGCGCCTATGCGGCGCGGCGCCATGCGCGGAGCCGGGCGCTGCGTGCGCGTGGATTCCGCGCCACTTCTTCCTCGGTCGGCCGCACGGGTCGGCGCGTGAGGAGGGTACCGAGCGGCTGGCCGCGGCAGGTGCATACGGGTTGACGGGGCGGACAGACACAAGCGGCGCTCCACGCCCGGAACGCCTGCTTTACACGGCGGTCCTCGCCGGAGTGATACGCGATCACGACGAGCACCCCGCCGGGGCAGAGGCGGTCGCGCCATAACGGAAGCGCGGCGTCGAGCGCCGCCGTTTCGTCGTTGACCGCGATGCGCACGCTCTGGAACAGGCGCGCGAAGTCCGCCGGTCCGGCACGGGCACCCAGCGCGCCGCGGATGGCGCCCACCAGGTCGTCGCTGTGGGTGATGGCGCCGTGCGCGCGGCGGTACACGATCGCGCGTGCCAGCCGCGCCGCGCGCGGTTCATCGCCGTACTCCCGGAAGACACGAGTGAGCTCGCGCTCGTCCGCCGACTCCAAGAACTCGGCGGCGGTGCAGCGGGCGTCCGGTCCCATGCGCATGTCCAGGGGGACGCTGCGCCGGAACGAAAATCCGCGTGCGATATCATCGATCTGATGAGAGGAGACACCGAGGTCCAAGAGCACGCCGTCGAAGCAGTGGTCCACGCTCTCGAGCGCAGTAACATCCGCAAAGTTCCCCTGGACGACGCGCAGCCGATCCGCGCGGAGGGCATCGGACAGCCGCTCTCGCACGGCGGCGACGGCCGCCGGATCCCGATCCATGGCCGTCACGCGCGCGCCGGCCGAAAGCAGGACGCTCGTGTGGCCGCCGCCACCGGCCGTCGCATCGAGGACCGTGCGTGCATCGCGCAGAAACTCACGAACCGCACCGGCGAGGACCGGCGTATGGTAGGTGTGTTCGCTGGGAGAACCGGACGGTGGCGGGAACGGCATACTAGCGCACTCCGGAGCGCAGCGTCAAGCGCCGCGCGCAATCACCCCATGCCGCTTGCTCGCACTCACGCGCCACCGGGTTCGTCCTCCGGAGCACGACGGGGAGGCACCCGGCACCCATGCGCCGCAGCCGTCCGGGACGCGAACGCGCCCGCAGGAAGAGTCCCGCGGGCGCGTGCCCTGCCACGACCTGCACCCGGCAGCGTCCTACTTACAGAATTTCTTCTTCTGCGATTCCACCGCCGGGAGGTACTGCGGCACAGCGCCCAGAATCTGTCCGGCCACCTGTCCCGCCTCGGGCGACGACCTGCCCCCTTGCGGCAACTCGAGCTGCGCCTTCGTGAACATGTTGTCGGCCAGCTGTGCCAGCTCGCAGCTCTTGGTCTTCGCATTCTGCCGCACGGCGAGGTCGCCGATCTTGAACGCGGTCACGCCGATCAGGAACTTGGTCTGTGCCTTCGTGGGCGCGTTCGCGGGGGTGAGCGAGTCGGCTACCGTGAGGAGCCGAAGTGCCTCCTGATAGTCGGGGATCGTCTTGGACTGCTCGGCCTGCTTGTATAGCTGATTGCCCTGGACGAGCATCATCTGTCCGACCAGCGCGGAATCTTCTCCGGCGTTGGCCGCCTTGCGGAGCGATACGGCGGCCGAGTCGTTCTGGCCGAGGTCGATCTGCGCCTGCGCCAGTCGCAACCACCCGTGCTCGACCTTCGAATTGAGCTCCAACGCACGTTTGGCCGCCGCCACGGACTGCTGGTTCTGGCCTGCCGCGCGCAGCAGCTGCGCATGGAGCGACCACAGATCGGCGTTCTGAGGGAACTTGGCCACGCCACGCGCCGTCGTCTCGGACGCCTTCTGCGGCTGACTGTCAGCCGCGTAGGCGCGGGCGAGCCGATCGAAGAAGGTCGTGTCGGCCGCTGACGTATCGACCCGCACCAGTGCTTCGCCGGCCTTCGTGGCGTTGGCCCAGTCGCGTGCGGCGAGCAGAAGCAGGAAGTCCAGGCGCATGAGATCGGGATCGTCCGGATTGGCGGCCAGCGCACGATCGATGATGTCGAGCGCCACCTTGGGGCGTCCGCTGCGCGCCAGCTCGTTGGCGAGCTGCTGCTGCAGATTGACGTTCCTGGGATCGGCCGCGAGGAGCTGCGTCCATACCTCGATGGCCTTGTCGATGTCGCCCTTGTTCTTGTAGGCCTGACCGAGGATTGTGAGCGCCGGCTTGTTCTTGGGATCGATGTCGACCGCCTGGGACGCCACCGCGATCACCGAATCCTCCGGCGCCTTGGCATTGAGCAAGGCGTTGGCGAGACAGACGCGCCCAAACGTGGACTGCGGGTACGCGGCGATGGCGGCCCGCGCCGACGCGATGGCATCTTGCGGCTTCCCCTCGCGAATGGCGTTTTCGCATTTCTGTTCGGCCGGGAGCTGCGCCCGTGCCGATTCCAGCGACCGAATCACCTGGCGCACCGCGTCGCCGAGCGACCCCGTTGCCACGGGAAGCGGCTGCTGCATGTCCGGGTCGCGCGTGAGCACGAGCCGGGTCTCCAGACGGACACCGCCATCCATGCGGGTGACGGAGCCCACCAGGAAGTCATCGACGCGCATGTTGCGCGCGAGGAGTTGCGCGGTGGTGGGGTCTGGCGGCGCTTCAGGGTCGAAGCCCGAATTCTTGAGATTGGTCTCGATGGATTCCTTCGAGATGATCAGTACCGAGTGCGACCACTGGCGCGCGAGCCGCGTGCGCAGCTCGTCGGCCGCCTGCACACCGAGGCGCTTGTCCGGCGCCCGAAGCGTATGCACGAGAAAGCGAGGCGCGTCGTCGGGAAGCGTGGACCGCGACTGGGCTCTCGCCGCCGCCGGAGCCGCCATGCCAACCGCCGCGGCGAGACACAAAGCTCCCACACCATTGATAGCCTTCACGTTCATGACCTCCAAAGCGTTGCCCTTATCTACCCCGCGACCGGGAGCCGGGGTCCACCACCGCGCGAGTGGGCGAAGAGGGACTCGAACCCCCGACATCCTGCGTGTAAGGCAGGCGCTCTAACCAACTGAGCTATTCGCCCCGCCCGATCGTTGCGCCGTGAGACGCCCCGACCGCTGCGCAGATCCCGGCCCCGGCTCCCGCTAGCGGAGGATGGCCACCGGAACCAGAATGCAGTACCCGATCACTAGCAGGATAGGAGCCAGCGTGACGCCGCCGCGTGCGAGGTCGGCGAATCCCAACGAAAGCACCACACCGGCCGCGATCCACCAGACGGGCACGCGGTGCTTCGACGCGGCCGTTTTTGGCATAAGCGGGTAGTGTAGACCCCCCCGTGAAGGGTGTCAAGCAAGGTCACCGCGCTCCGCGCCCGGAAGCTCGATCCCGGTCGGGCCAGTCGCATCCCGCCAGCGGGCCGGGGCGAGCTGGGTGGCGGCCTGATCTTCTTTCGCTGCGGCGTCGGCCGCGGCGCCATCCGCCACTTCGTCGCTGCGGCGCAGCTCCTCCCATCGCTGCCGGTCCCGCCGGCGGCGCAGCGCGTAGAGGGGGAATACGAGCACGCACAGCAACGCGGCCGCCACGCTGGCGTTTCCCAGCGCCGCGATCACGCCGTAGCGCCGCATGGTGCGTGCGCGCCAGCGCTGCTCGAAATCCGCCAAGGTGAGTCCGTACGCGCCGCGGATCGCCTGATCCATCGAGCCCGTGGCGCGCCACCGCTTAAAGAAGAGCGCCAAGCCGCGCTGTCGATCCAATGCTGCCAACTCCACCACCGCACGGAACGACAGCGCGTAGCTCTCGCGCGCCCGCGTCGCGCCCGACAGAAAGCCGCGGTCCAGCGAGTCCAGGGAGGGCGCGCCGTGCAGCAGGAGGTGCACGCTCGTGGCGAGCATGTCGTCGCGCCCCCATTCGCCCGCGGCGAAGCCCGCGTACCCCTCGTCGAACCATCGCGGCGGAAGATCACCCAGCTGCTCGTGCAGGGCCAGATGCGCGAGTTCGTGATGCAGGACCTGCACCGGGCTCCCCGCCTCGCTCGCCGCCCAGCGCCCCTGCATGACGACCACGCGCTGCACGGGATCGGCTACCGCCGCACCCCACTCCGGCGCGGACGGTCCGCTCCACTCACGAAAGCGTCTCGCGTCGGGGGCGATGAGGACGAGCACGCGCGCGGCGGGACGGGGCAGGCCCGGGAAGCTGTCCGAGCGCTCCGCGCTCCGCAGAAGCGCCCGCGCGAACGCCGCATCGGCTGGATAGGTGACAAACGTGAACCGCCCCGCGCTCAGCCTCTGCGGCGCCTGGGCGGCCGCCGAATGCGTGGCCGAAACCGCGAGCACCAGGGCGCACGCGGCGACTACGCGCGCGCGGGCACGCCTCCGGCTTCCACGTGCTCCAGCATCTCGGCGCAGCGCTTCCCCCATGGACTGAACTTGTTCGCTGCATGCCCCGTGCGCCACGCCTCGAGTGCCTCCTCGCGCTGCCCCTCGAACCACAGCGCCCGACCCAGCTCGTAGTGCGCCTCGATGAGGTTGGGACCCACCTCGAGCGTCTTGCGAAAGAACGTCTGCGCGTCCTCGTACATCTCCCGCTCCAAGTACACCAGACCGAGATAGAAGTGCGCGTAGATGGCGGCCTTGCGGTCGTTGTTCAGCCGAATCGCCTTGGACAGATGCTCGATCGCTTCGCCAAAGATCCCCTTCTTGAGGCAGATGTAGCCGAGATTGATGCGCGCCAGTGAATTGGCCGGCTCGCGCATGAGGACCTTCTGAAAGTTGAGCAGGGCGTCGTCGTACTTTTCCTGCAGCATCTGCGCCCACCCCAAAAGCGATTCCCCCTGAGGGTCGTCGGGCGCCAGCTCGAGGGCGCGGTGCAGGGCGGCTTCCGCCTTTGCGTATTCACCGAGCGAGATGCACGTCCATCCCTTCTCGAGGTACGTGGACGCGCCAAGGTGGTCCGCCCGGAAGGCGGGGCGCTCCTCGCCCGCCAGGTGGGGCGCGGCCGTCCTCGCGTCGTCCGGAAGCGGCGCCGGCGCCTCACCCGCCGTGACCTTCTCTTCTGGGACGACCGCGGGACCGGGTGCGCTTGGCGTGGCGATGCGCTTCCACTTGTCGGCCAGCACCTTCACGCGCTCCTTGAGCGCCGTGAGCTCGGCCACCTCCTGCTCGACCGTCTTGTACAACGTGACGATCTCCGCTCGCAGCTCCGCGCGACGTTCCGCCGCATCCGGAGCCTCCAGGCGGCGATCCAGTGTCGCGAACCGCTCGGAGAGCGACGGTCCAGCGTCAGGCATCCGCCAGCGCGTCCTCCGTCGCCTGCAACAGGGTCATGCGTTCGGCCGCCGTCAGGAGGCGCGGCACGTCGAGCAGAATGATGAGCCGGGTGTCCGTGCGGACGATCCCCTGCAGGTAGTCGCCCGCCAGACCGCGGAAGAAAGCCGGGGGCGGCGACAATCGATCGGCGGGAAGCGTGGCCACCTCGAGCACGGCATCCACACGAATGCCGATGAGCTGCTCGGCGACGGCGAAGATCAGGATCCGTGTTTCCGGACGCGCTGGCGTGCGCTCCAGACTGAAGCGCGCGCGCAGGTCGACCACCGGCACCACGTGCTGCTGGTACTCGATCAGCCCGTCCACCCAGTCGGGAACGTTCGGCACCGCCATCGGTTTCGCGTAGCGCAGTACGCGTTCGACCGCGTAGATGTCGGCGGCGAAGAGATCATCGCCCAACCGGAATGTGACAACCTGCTGGGTAGCTGCCGTAGTCATGCGATCTCCGGCGCCGAGTCGCCGGCGCACGCGTGAACGAACATCTCCGCATCCAGGAGCGACACGAGGCGATTGCGAGAGAGCGTGACGCCCACGAGCACCGATTCCGCGCCATCGGCCGTGGGCGGCCGACGGACATCTGCGACGTCCACCACCAGGACGTCGTCCACATCGTCGATCGCGACGGCGATCCGGCGCGCGCCCTTGTGCAGCACGAGCACCGCGTGCGACGTGGTCGTCTCCACGCCCAGCAGGAGGGCGGGCGTGTACACGGGGATCATTCGCCGCCGAAGCCGGAGGGCGCCGAGCATGGCCTCCGGCGCGTGTGGCAGCGGATGAATCTCCGGCATCTCGACCACCTCTTCCACGGCGGCCAGGTCGAGCGCAAAGAGCTCCCCTCCGAGGCGGAACGACAGCACCTCGCTGCCGCCCGTGCCCGCGGCGAGCGCGGCGCGCAACGACTGCATCCGGACGGCGTCCGGCTGGGTGTCTTGGAGGATAGATGGCATATTGCTAAGGACAGCCCGGGCGCCTCCGGCGTCACACCCGCCGCTCATGGTACGGCGAGGGCGAGCCCCCCTGGAGGTACTCCACGACGGCAAGCGCCACGCGCCGGAGCGGGACTTCCGCATCGGCACCCCCGCCCTGCAGCGCCGCCAGCGGCATACCGTAGATGATCGACGTCTCCCGATCCTGGACGATGCCCCGCCCCCCCGCATCGTGGATGGCGCGTAACCCGGCTGCGCCGTCGCGGCCCATCCCGGTGAGCACCACCCCCACCACGGCGGGCCCGAACAGCTCCGCGGCCGAACGAAACGTCGGGTCCGCGGACGGCCGTACGCCCCAGATGGGCGGCGAGTCGTCGAGCGCGATGGCGACGCCGTAGGGGTCCGGCCTGAGGCGCAAGTGGAACCCCCCGGGTGCCACGTAGACGCGGTCCTGTTTGAGCACTTCTCCCTCACGCGCCTCGGTGACGGTGAGCTCGCTGAGCACATCCAGCCGATCGGCAAAGCTGCGGGTGAACCCGGCGGGCATGTGCTGCACCACGACCACCGCCGCTCCCAGTCGCGCCGGGAGCGCGGGAACGACCTCGGCAAGCGCGCGCGGCCCGCCGGTCGACGCGGCGATGGCCACCAACCGCGTGGCCGACAGGGCGCTCTGTCCCAGCGTCGCGGTGGGCGACTGCTCCTGTGGACGCGCCAGCACGGTCACGCCGCGCAGGTTCACCTGGGTGGACGCGCGGAGCGCTTCCATCAACCGGTCCCGCACCGCGGTGAGATCGAGACTGATGGGACCGGATGGCTTGCGGACGAAGTCTACCGCGCCCAACTCCAACGCCCGGAGCGTGAGCTGATCCGCTTCGCTCGAGGCCGCCGCACTCAGGATGACCACCGGCCGCGGCGTCTCGCTCATGATGTAGCCGAGGGTCTGGATGCCGTCGAGCTGCGGCATGAGGACGTCGAGCGTCACGACGTCCGGGTCGAGCGCGTGAATCTTCCGCAGCGCGTCGATGCCGTCGCGCGCCGTCCCAACCACGCGAAACTCCCCCGACGCGTCCACGATCTCCGAGACGAGCTTGCGCATGAACGCGCTGTCGTCCACCACCAGCACGGTGCGCATGTCAGAGTCTCAGGTTCCCGTGGACGATCGACCGGACCTCGAGGACGCCGTCCTGCACGTGGAACAGGATGCTGCGGCCGTGCCCGCCCCCCACGTCCTGCGCCAGGAGCGGGATGCCGGCCCGCGACAGCGCCTCGCGCGTCGCGAGGACGTTGCGCTCTCCCATCTGCAGGCCGCCATTACTCAGCAGATTGGTGAACATGCTCGCCCCGCCGGCAATCTTGGCCGTCACGCGCGACTCGCGCGCGCCGAGGGCGCGCATGGCTTTGAGCAGGTACGGCACGGCGGTGGTGGGGAACTTGGCCGGATTGCTCTGGTCGCGCGACATCGTGGCGCTGGGGAGGAGGATGTGCGCGAGCGCTCCCACCTTCGCCTGCGCGTCGAGAAGCGCGATCGCGACGCACGATCCAAGGCCCACCGTACTCAGGATCGCGTCTCCCTGCCCCACCGCCGCGTCGGCGACTTTCACCCGGATCTCCGTCATAGCCGCCGGAAGATGCGCTCGCGCGAATCGACGGGCGCGAACCGGCGGCGCGCGTCGCCAAGGAGGGTTTCCACCTTTCCCAGGACGAGGAATCCGCCCGGTGCGAGCGCGTCCGCGAAGACGCGGAACAGGTTCTCCTGGGAGGCGCGATCGAAATAGATGATCACGTTGCGGCACGTGATGAGGTGCGCGTTCGCCACCGGCGGCGCTTCGCCGAGCAGGTCGTGCCGCGCGAAGCGAACCAGCGCGCGGATGTCCGGCCGCACGGCGAATGGCGGGACCGACGGGAAGTACGCGGCGCGGACGTCGCCCGGCGTGTCGGCGAACGCGGGCTCGGCGTACACCGCCCGCTGCGCGGCGGCGAGACTGGCGCGGTCGATGTCCGTCCCGACGATGCGGAGGCGTCCCAACCGGGCGAGCTCATGACGCTGCGCGAGGTACCGGTGCACCAGCATGGCGAGCGAGTACGGCTCCTCACCGGACGCGCACCCGGCACTCCAGATGCGCACGGGATCGTCCGTCGTCGACCACATCGCCGGAAGCACCAGCTCCGCCATGGCCGCGTACGTTTCCCAGTTTCGGAACAGCTTCGTCACGTTGATCGTCAGCGCGTCCAGCAGGTCGTCCCACTCCTGCGCATCGTGGTCGAGCACGCGCGCGTAATCGCCGTATGTATGGACGGCGCGGGCGCGCATCCGCACCGCGATCCGACGGCGGAGACATTTCTCCTTGTAGCTGCCGCACAGAAATCCCCTTTCCCGCGCGATCTTGTCGATGAGCGCCGCGAACTGGGTGTCGAGGGCAAGGTGTGTCATGCCTGCAGCGACCGGACGAGCTCGAGATTGGTGCGGATGCGCTCGTTCTCGGGATTGAGCTCGAGCGCTCGCTCCCAGTAGGCCACGGCCTGCACGCGCTCCTGCCAGCGATAGCGAATGTTGCCCAGCTTGTAGTACACGTCGTGGCCGAGCGTGGGGCTCAGCTTCACGGCGCGCTGATAGCCGTCAAGAGCCTCCTCGTACCGCCCGTCGCGGTAGTGGGCGTCGGCGAGGTTCTTATGGAGTTGCGCAAGGGTGCTGTCCTCGTGCAGGCCGGCTTCCGCCGCGCGCTGCGCCCCGGCGTGGTCCCCGCTGCGCTCGAGAATGACCGCCCGCGTGTTGTAGAGGACCGCGGCGTGGGGATGCAGGTCGCAGCCCTCTGTGGCCAGCGCCAGCGCGCGGTCGAGATCGCCCGTCAGCGCCGCCGTGAGCGCCGCGTAGTGGAACCACGCGGCCGACGGCGGCTGGCGTCCCCAGAGCGCGCGCGCCGACGCGAGGACGCGGTCGGCCGTCTCGGTGTCGCCGCGCTTGAGCGCGAGCACGCCCAGGGACGTGCGGACGCGCGCATCGTCCCCGCCGCCACGCTGGAGCGCCTCCTCCAGCGCCCGTTGCGCATCCGCATAGCGACCGAGCTGTTCGAGCGCGTACCCCAGGTTGTGGAACACCGCCGGACGCGCGCCCGCTTGCGCCCCCGCCAGTTCGAGGAGTTCCACCGCCTCGTCCCACTGGTGGCGGCGCATCGCGACCAGCGCCAGATAGAAGCGGGCCTGCACATCCCCGTCGCGCAGCTCGATCACCCGGCGAAATTCGCGCAACGCCTCGTCCAGCATGCCCGTCTTGTAGAACGCCACGCCCAGGTTGCGGTGCTCCTCCACCCGCGCTTCCTTCACCGTGGCGTCCGCCGGCTTGGACTTGCCCACGCGCTGCAGGAAGCCCGCCGACACGAGCCCATAGAGCGCCTTCGCAACGGAGAACTCCGCCAGCCCGGACGCGTCGACGAGCGCGGTGACGTCGCGCTCGCCGTCCACCAACGGAAGCACCTGCTCCTGCTCCGGCGTGAGTGGCGCGTCGCTGTGGGCCACCCGCTCGCGATCGACACCGAAGATGAGATCGAAGCTCGGAATCTTCTTCTCGATCAGGCTCCATTCGTCCACCCGCCGCGCGCCCTCCAGCAGCAGCGCGTCGGGGCTGATCGACACCACGAAGTCGCGGGCGTCGGGGCGCACCTCCGCATCGAAGCTGAACGTGCCCTGCGTCCAGGTGAACAGGTAGTAGACCGCCTCCTCGATCTGGACGCGGATGTACTGGTGCAGCTCCTCACGCGACAAGATCTCGCGCTCGATGAGAATCTCACCGAGCCGCATGTCACGGTGGGTGTTCTGCATCTGCACCGCCTCGTCGAGCTCCTGCTGTGTGATGACCCCGTTCTTCACCAGGACGTCGCCCAACCGATCGCGGCGATTGACGATCGACGCGTACGAGATGCGGCCCCGATCGAAGTAGACGTAGCCGAAGCTGCCCCGGTCCGCCACGCTGAGGCATCCGGTCTTCTGCCCCATGGACAGGAGCTGGAGCACGTCGGGGAGACTGGCCTCGCGGAGGCTGCCCTTGATGGCCATTAGCGCATCTCCTCGCTGGCCAAACCGCTCAGCTCGGGCCACTCCCACACCACCTTCTCGCGATCGAGAAAGAACGCGTCGACCCCCACCGCGCCCTCGGCGAGCGTGGGCGCGGCGGCAAGCGTGGTGCCTTCCAGCTCGGCCTGCGCGAAGGCAGGAGTAATGGCGACATCCGAGATCGCCGCGGCCTGCCGCAGCCGCGCGACCGTGCACAGCAATTCGGCCACGCTCGCGGTGGGGCGCGCGGCGAGGTAGGTGATCAGTTCTTCGTCCGGCGCCGCGTCGTCGCTGGCCAGCGCGCGCGCGAGAACGCGCGTGCGCAACTCGCGATCGGGCGCGCGGATCTCGACCACCAGCCCGCCGCCAAACCGGGAGCGGAGGCGCTCGTCCACTCCGTCCAACGCCTTGGGCGGTCGGTCGCCCGCGAGGACGATCTGCTTCCCATCGGCGTACAAGCTGTTGAACAGGTGAAACAGCTCCTCCTGCGCGCGTTCCGTTCCGGCACAATCCTGCACGTCGTCCAGCAGCAACGCGTCCACGTCGCGATAGCGCGCGCGCCACCGTTCGATCGCGCCCTCCTGCAGGGCCGCGATCAGCTCCTCCACGAACTGACCAGCCGCGAGGCACGCCACGCGCATGGCGCCGCCACGGGTCGCCACCAGCTCGCTCGCCATGGAGTGGATGAGGTGCGATTTGCCCACGCCCGCCGGCCCGTGGATGTAGAGCGGGTTGTACTTGCGCCCGGGTTCTTCCACCACCTCATCCGCGGCGTGCACGGCGAGCTGATTGGAGGGACCGACCTCCAGGGTGGCGCGGGCGAACTCGGCCCTCGGCTCCGGCCACGCCGACCTCCCGGACACCAGGCGCGCCACCGTCTCCTCCGCTTCATCCACCCGATCGGGATCGCGCATCAGCTCGCTGCGCGCGAGCGACTCATCCAGCCCCTCGACGTCCGCGGACAGCCGCCGCAACCGGTCGACATCGTGCTCGAAGTGCGCGAGCAGGTCGTCGACGCCCGGATCCTCTGCGCGCTCGAGCGCCTGCTCCAGGCGATCCACGCGGTAGCCCAGCTGCTGCCATTCGGTGATGGCCTCGCCCACCCGCGCGCGCCAGGGCGCGATGTTCTCGGCCACGGCGCCGGCCAGCTCGTGCAGGAAGCTCGAGAACTCGTCTCCCACCGACGCACTCACCGCCGGGGTGAGTGTCTTACTCGCGTCCAGGCGCTCACCGAGCAACGCCCGCACGTTTCCGCGCGTCACCCGCTGCTGTCCGAGTGTGGAGCAGGCGACGAGCCGATTGAGCGCGCCTTGCAGTTCGCGCACGTTGCTGAACCCGAGTCGCGCCACCTCCTCGACGACGCCCGGCTCGAACTCCACGCTGCGCTCCTGACACTTGCGGCGCAGGATCGCCACGCGCGTTTCGTAGTCGGGTGGGGCGATGTCGACGATCAGGCCGCCGGAAAAACGCGTGATGAGGCGCTCGTCGAGCTCGGCGATCTCCGCCGGCGGCCGGTCGCTCGTGAGCACGACCTGGCGACCGGTCCGCTGCAACGCGTTGAACAGGCGCAGCATCTCACTCTGCGTCTCGCGATGCCCGGCGAGGAACTGCACATCGTCCAATAGCAGCATGTCAATGGTGTCGAAGCGCTGCTTGAAACCGTCGCTCCGGCCGGCCGAGATCGCCTCATGCAGTTGTTCCACGAACTCGTCGAGCGTGGCGTAGTAGATCGTCAGCTCGGGCGTCAACTGGTGGGCCATCTGTCCGATGGCCGTCAACAGGTGCGTCTTGCCGAGCCCCGACCCGCTGTACAGAAACAACGGGTTGTACGCCGCCCCCGGTGCGTGCGCGACCGCGTTCGCCGCCGCCACCGCCAACCGATTGGCGGCGCCGACCACGAAATTCTCGAACCGGTAGCGCTCGTCGAGACTCACCGGGCCAGCGCCTCCGTGACGGGGGCGTTGGCGCTCAGACGCTTCAGCACGAACTCCGAGATGCCGCGCAACGTCTCGAACACCCCGGTGCCGTGCAGCGCATCGGCGGCAAAGGAAGGAACCTCGCGGAAGTTCAGTGCGTCCTCGAGCTCCGGCACGTCCAGAATGAGATCCGGCGGGAGATCGCGCTTGTTGTACTGGATCACGAGCGGAATGCCACGCACGTCCACACCCTGCTCCGCGAGGTTGGCGTGCAAGTCCTGCATGCTCTCAATGTTTTCGTCCCGCTGCCGTGTCTGACTGTCAGCCACGAACACCACGCCATCCGCACCCTGCAGCACGAGCTTGCGCGTGGTGTGATAGTAGACCTGTCCCGGGACCGTGTAGAGTTGCAGGCGCGTGGTGAATCCCGAGATTGCCCCCAGGTCGAGCGGCAGGAAGTCGAAGAACAGGGTCCGGTCCGTCTGCGTGGCCAGCGACACCATGTTGCCGCGGCGTGCGTCCGGCACCCGTTGATAGATGTAGTGCAAGTTGGTCGTCTTGCCCGACCGCCCTGGGCCGTAGTAGACGATCTTGCAGGTGATCTCGCGGGTGGCGTAGTTGACGAGCGACACGGCGGGCTTAGGGAGAGGGTGGCAAGGGACGGCCGCTCACGTCGAGCCGAGGGGCCCGTCCGAAGAGCGCCGCGAGACTGCGATCAAGCTCGCGCTCGAAGTCAGCAGCGAGCGTGGGCGCGGGGGTCGCGGCGCCGGGTGATGCGGCGGCCAGGCGCTCGCGGAATTCGCGGAAGTACAGCTGCACCAGCCCCAGCGAACTCGCGCGATCGAACACGGCCAGCAACACATACCGTTCGTGCGCGGTGGGCACGTCGGCCATGAAGATTTGCCGCTCGCGGCCGGCGTGGTGCAGTTCTCCAAACGGCACGCCGCCCACCTCGCGCCCCAGCGCGCCGGCGGAGGCCGAGATACCGGCGGCGAGTGCGCATGCGGCCATGACGTCCACCGCCCGCGTGAACCCGTGCTGCCCCAGCACCTGCCCGCTGGGATGCAACAGCAGGGCGAACAGGATGTTCGCCTCTTCCACGAACGGGCGCAGCGGCGCCTCGACCCAGTCCGCCGCGACGGTCGTCACGCGAGCGCTCCGGCCGCACGCAGCATGGTGGAGCGGATGAGCCCCACGTTCGCGCCCGTTTCGGCCAGGACCGCGAGCACCAGTTCGCCGTGGCCGAGCACGCACAGAATGCCCGCGCGACGCGTCGAGCCGGAGAAAGGACACGGCGCCGAGCCCCGCCGCGCCGCTGGCCCATCGTGAGCGGCGATGCAGCGCCGCAGCCAGTGCGGCCAGCGCCGGTCCGTCCACGCGCTCCTGCAGCAGGGCGTCGACCACGATGCCATCCTCCTCCCCGGCCACGAGGCAGCCGAGGACGCCGCGATGCCGCGCCAGCGGCTCGAGCAGGGTGGCAAAGGCCGATTTCATGCGTCCGCTCCCAGCCAATCAGTCGCTCGCGCACGGCACCGCTCCAGGAGGCGCCGCACATACCCTAACGGGGTGTCGCGCGACGACAGCGTGACCAGCAGCGCCCCTTCTGCTACTGGCGCCAGCGCCACTGCCGCCTCATCGGTTTCGCACACCACGAGGTGCCACTCGCCCAGCGCGAGGTGCTTGACTGCACGTTCGGCTTCGTCGCGCACCCCTGACAATTCGACGCCGACTTCCTGGGACGCGTCACGCCCGTCCATCGTGGGATACTGCCCCGCCGCGACGAGCCCATCGGCGTCGAGCAGCACCACGGCATGGGCGCCGCCCGCCACGAGGTCGGCAAACAACTCGCGCGCGTCGCCCATGGGCGACGGGTGGCCATTCTCGGCAGCAGCGCCATGCCCGTTCACCGCCACCCACGCGTTTCCGCCGCCGTCGGCCGGTGGCGGACCGTTCCCGGGCAGCGCACCCGCTTCCTTGCCGTCGCTGCCCCGCCGCACCATGGCGAGCGCGGTGGCGATCGACTCGTCGTCCGGCTCCATCGACGCCGCCTCGGCGAGCAAGCGCTCGGCCGCACGGACGTCGCCTTGCTTGAAGAGGATGTAACCGAGCCCCTTGCGCGCTCCCAGGTGCGTCGGGGCAAGGCGCAGCACCGTTTCCCACGCCTCGCGCGCGCGGTCGAGCGCGCCGCGATCCACGCAGACGCGCGCCAGGAGATCGTGCGCCTCCGGGCTCGCCTCGTGGCGCTGGACGCCGCGCTCGGCGACCTTGAGCGCCACGTCCAGATCCGCGCGGCGCCGCAGCGCTTCCGCCAGACGCAGGTAGACCGGGCTGCCGGGATCACGCGCCAGCTCATCGCTCAATCGGCGGATCTCGTCAGCCATCGCTGTGCTCCGTGAGCAGCGTACGCAGGCGGCCCGCGGCGTCGGCGGCCGCGCGGACGCGCTGCGCGTCGGGGGCCGCCGGCATCATGCGCAGATAGCGGTTCCAGCTATTGAGCGCCTCCTCGAACTGCCCGCGCGCGGCGGCCGCGTAGCCAAGCTCGAGGTGCACATCCGCGTTAAGCGTGTCGAGCTGACGCGCGCGGTGCAACTCCTCCACCGCGTCTCCGTGACGGCCGGCACGCGCCATGGCGCGCGCCAGCGTGAGTCGCGCCTCGGCCGACTGAGGGTCGGCCACGATGGCCTGGCGCGCCGCCATCATCGCGCCCTCCGCGTCACCGGCGCGCAACGCCCGCGTGGCCTGCTCCAGATGCGGCTCGGCATCGCTCGCGATGCCGCCGCGCGCCTGCGCCGCGCCGTCCGGCTCGAACAGCTCCACCACGCCCGTGGAGAGCAGGCCATAGACGATGCGCGCCACCTCGAATTCGCTGCGCGCCAGATTCGCGGCAATGGCGCGCAGATCGCGGCTGCCATCGATCTCGGCGAGGACCGCCCACTCGTTGGGGAGCAGATCGAGCAGCGTGGGATGGTCGTCGCTCACCGGGGCGAGCACCGGAACGACACCCAGGTGACGGACCCGTCCCTCGATCCGCGACCATTCGTCGATCCGCCGCGCGCCTTCCATGAGCAGCGATTCGGTGGAGATGCGGCTCATCGCCTCGGCGGGGATGTCGCCGAGCTGTCCCTCCTCGAACGAGAAGTATCCCTCGCTCCACGACGTGAGCTCGAAGACCACTTCTTCCACCTGGAAGCGCACCTGCCGCTCCAATTCGCGTGGCGTAATCGCCCGCATCGCGATCAGCACTTCTCCCAGCTTGCGCGTGTCGCCACGCTCCTGCTGCTGGCGCGCGCGGAGCAGATCGCCCTCCGCGATGCGGCCCGAGCGCACGAGCAACTGGCCCAGCGGATGCGGGTTGCTCCGGATGGACGCGTACACGACAGCCCCGCCGTCGAAGTACACGGTGCCTTGATTGTCACGCAGCGCGGACGTCACGGTGAGCGTGCCGGTCTTCCGACTCAGGTCGAGCAACTGGAACACGTCGTGGATGCCCAGTTCGCGGAGCGGTCCCTCGATCGCCACGGTCAGTCCTCCTCGCGCGCGAAGATGCGCAGCAGGTCCGCGGCGGTGCGGGCGTCGCGGCGTGCACGCCGCGCGAACTCGCAGCCGGGATCGATCTCGACCACGCGGTTCCAGCGGGCGATCGCCTCGCGGTAGCGATGCCGGCGCATCATGAGCACGCCCATGACCCACAGCGCGCCCGCGTGGTCGGGCGACAGGCGCAGGATGCGCACGGCGGCGATCATCGCATCCTCGTGACGCCGGAGGTCCACCAGGATCTCGGCCACCAGCAGCAACGCGTCGAGGTTGTACGGATCCCGTTTGAGCAGATCGACGAGCGGCAGCAGTGCGTCGCGCAGCCGGTTGAAGCGGCGCCGCACCTCCGCCAGGGCCATCGTGGCCTGCACGTACGTGGGCACGGCGTCCAGCGCCGCGATCAGCGCGGCCTCGGCGCCGTCACCGTCCCCTTCGTCGGCCAGCAGCGTCGCAAGCTCGTACTGGACGGCGGCGAATTCGTGGTCGAGTTGGAGCGCGCCGCGGTAGGCCTCCTTGGCTCCTTCCACGTCGCCGAGGGCGCGCGCGACATCACCCACCTGCTTGAGGACGTCGGCACGATCGGGGGCCAGGCGCCGCGCCTCGAGCAACAGTCCATACGCGGAATCCGCGTCACCCGACTCGGCTCGCGCACGGGCCACCAGCAGCATGGTCTCGACGCCCGACGGGTCCGCGGCCAGCAGCTGCTCGGCCACGCCGCGCGCTTCGGGGTATCGTCCCAGGCGGAGCAACGCCATCGTCTCGCCACTCATCGCGCGCGGGGAAATGCCGTTCATGCTGCGCGCCGTGCGGTAGCGCTCCAGCGCCTCGCCAAAGAGCCCCTGACGCGAGAAGATGTCGCCCTGCAGGATGAGCCCTTCAATGGCGTCGGCCCCGCGCGCGAGCACGCGACTCACCTCGGCGGCCGCGCGATCCAGCAGCCCCTTGGCCAGGTAGTCGGCCGCCATGGAATACGGGCTGACGCCGGCGCGCGGCACGGGACGGGGAAGCGGGGGCTCCTCGCGGAGTTCGCCGAACAGCGTGTCGAGCGAACTGGCATCGAACGCGAACGCCGGGACCTCGCTTCCGTCGGGCATGCGCTCGTCGCCACTCAGCGCCGGCGTCACCGACAGGTCGGGATCCTCGTACTCCACGTCGATGGCCAGCTCGAACTTCTGCGGCACATAGTACGGGTCGAGGTCGAGCGCGCGCCGCGTCTCACGCAGCGCGCCGTCGAGATCGCCCAGATTGGACAGCGTGAAGCTCAGATTGTAGTGCGCCTCGGCGTACTGCGGCCGTGCCTCGATGGCTCGGCCAAAGGCGTTGCGCGCCTCGGCAAATTCCTTGAACTCGGAGAGCACGAGGCCGATGCCGTTCCAGGCCACCGGATGTTCGGGCGCGGTCCGCAGCACCTGCTCGTACGCTTCTCGTCCCAGCGCGAGCTGACCCGCACGGACGAGCAGGAGCGCGAGGTTGAGCCACCCTTTGAGAAACCCGGGCTGCGCGGCGAGCGCCGTGCGGAAGGCAGTGACCGCGTCCTCCATGCGGCCCGTCTGCGACAGCGCCACGCCGAGGTTGTTCTGCGCCAAGACGTACGCCGGATCGAGCGCCAGGGCGCGCTCGTAGCTCGTGATGGCCTCGTCCAGCGCGCCGCTCTGGTGCAGCGCCACACCACGTTCGCACCACAGCTTGGGGCTGTCCGGCTGGAGGGCCAAGACGCGGTCATAGACCTCCACCGCCTGGCGCGGCTCGCGCCGGAACAGGTGCACCTCGGCCATGGCCTGGAGCACGAGCGGTTCGTCTTCACCGCGCTCGAGCGCCAGACGGTATTCGCCCAGCGCTTCGGCGTAGTAGCCTTTTTGCCGGAAGGCGAGCCCCAGATTGTAATGGGCGAGCGCGCCGCCCGCGGCCACATGCATCGCACGCCGATCCCGTTCCGCGCGCTCGGGGACCAGCTCCTCGTAGGTGGCCGCGTTGTAGCGGTCGAGGGACAGGTTCGCCTGCGCGCGCGAGAGCGAGGGGTTGAGCTGCATGGCGCGCGCGGTTGCTTCGCGTGCTTCCTCGTGCCGTCCCATGTCGCCCAGAACGAACCCCTTGAGATAGTGCGCGTCGGGGTTGTCCGGCCCGAGCTGGATGGACCGCTCCAGCGCGGCGAGAGCCTCGTCATTCAGCCCGCGATTGTAGCACACCTCGCCAATGGAGAAGTGCACGAGCGGACTGGCGGGATCGCACGCGAGAGCGCGCTCGAACCACTGCTGCGACACCTCGAGGTTGCCGTTGGCCTTCTCAGCGAGCCCCAGCTGTACCAGCGCCCCGACATCGTTGGGATGGCGCTCGAGCAGCCGCGTGAACTCGGCGACGGCGTCCGCCGTCTCGCCCAGCAGCGCGTACGCGCGCCCCAGTTCCCAGTGCGCATCCCGGTCATCGGGATGCTGGCGGACGCGCTCCTGCAGCTCGGCGACGCGGCGGTGATAGAACCCGGTCCGGAAGTACGCGATCTCGAGATTGCGCTGGGCCACCTGCATCTTGGGGTCCAGCTCGAGCGCGCGCGAGAACGCGGCGACGGCTTCCTCGGAGAGTCCCTTGTTGTAGTACAGGACGCCGAGGTTGTTATGCGCCCCCGCATCGGACGGATCGATCCGGCGGGCGAACGACCGCAGGATCTCGAGGTCACGTTCGGATGCGAGGGACTGCGCCATCGGAACTACTCCACCCGGACGGCGCGCAGGATCACTCGCAGCGAGGCCAGGTCGGGAAGCAGCAGGAAGAAGCCGCGCAGACGCTCCCCGGCTTCCTGCAGCAGGAACTCCGTTTCCACGGCGAACACGCAGTCGCGATCGGTGCCGAACTGCAGGTACGCCGTGCTCAGCACGGCCGCGGACATGTCCACCGCCAGGCTGGGCGGCGACGGCAGCAGCATGAGGCCCAGAAACTCGCTGAGCGCGTTCATGTACGCGCCACTCAGGATGTTCCCTGCTTCCTTGATGGCCGACTGCTCCAACTCTCCCAGGTCGACGCTCTCCGACGGCGGCCGGCGCAGCATGAGCGACGCCAGGCGTTTGGCCGTTGGATGCGGGAAGACGAGCAACGTGCGGCCGGTGAGGTCGCCGAGCATGTGCATGAGCACGGCCGCGATCGGTTCCTCGCTGTCGGCGATCTGCGTGGGCAGCTCCTCCAGCGAGCAGATCGTGATCGTGGGCACGTTGATCATGATCCGGCTGGCCGTCATGTGGGACAGCGCCGTGGCCGCGTGACCCGCGCCGATGTTCGCGACCTCGCGCAGCGCATCGAGCTGGATCGCCTTGAGGGACAGTAGATCGTTCATGCACACCCCATTAGAGGAGGGACCCGACATCCACGATCAGCGCCGGCGCCCCGTCGGACAGAATCGTCGCCCCGCTGAACAGCGCCGTGCTCTCGCGGACGCCGTCGAACTGCTTCACCACGATGTCCTGCTGTCCGGCCAGGTCGTCCACCACGAGCCCCGCGCGGCGATCGCCGATTTCCAGCACGATCACGTGCTGCCGGAGATCGGGGCGCGGCGCGAGCTGCACGAGCGTGCGGAACGGAATGAGCGGGAGCACCTCGTCGCGCAGGACGAGGACATCGCGCCCCTTCACGCTCCGCACAGACGACGACTGCAGGTCGACCGTTTCATTGATGTGCGTCATCGGCACCGCGTACGTCTCGTCGTCCACGCGCGCCAGGAGCGCGCGGACGATGGCCAGCGTGAGCGGGAGGCGAACGGTGACGGTCGTTCCCGCTCCGGGGGTGGAGCGGATCTCCACCGTGCCGCCCATGGACCGCACGCGGTTGTGCACGGCGTCGATCCCCACCCCGCGGCCGGACAGATCCGACACCTGGTCGGCGGTGGAGAAGCCCGGACGTGCGATGAGCCGCACCAATTCCTCGTCGGTCAGCTCGCCGCGCCCGGCATCCACCAGTCCCAGATCACGCGCCTTTTCGAGGACACGGTCGGCGGCGATGCCCTGCCCGTCGTCCGCCACACGGATGACCACCGATGACCGCTCGCGCGATGCGCTCAACGTCAGCCGCCCCAGCGGCGGCTTGCCGCACGCGGTGCGCGTGTCCGGCATCTCGATGCCGTGGTCGATCGCGTTCCGCAGCAGGTGCACGATGGGATCACCGATCTCGTCCAGCATGGAGCGATCGAGTTCGATGTCCTTGCCGATCACCGAAAACTCGATCTGTTTTCCCAGACCGCGCGCGGCGTCACGGACCAGACGCGGAAAACGATCGAACACGTGCGACACCGGCACCATCCGGCACAGCATGATCTCGTCCTGCAGCTCCGTGATCAGCCGCGACGCCTGCGCCAGCGTGTCATCGAGCACCGCGTCCTCGGTGCCCGCGCAGAGCTGCAGCAGTCGTCCGCGGGCGATGACCAGCTCGCCGATCATGTTCATGAGCGCATCCAGCCGCTCGAGATCGATCCGCACATGCCGATGGACGCGGGAACGCGTACCGTCGGCCGGTGTGGGGGCAGCCGGTGCGGGGGCCGCTTCGCTCGTGACCTCGAGTTGCTCCACATCGCCCATTCCGCGCAGCGCTTCGTCGATCGCGGCGCGGCTCGCTGCCGTGTCGAGACGGAGCGCGAATTCCCGATCGAACTCCTCCGCCTGCAGCGCGTCGACCGGCGGGATGACGGAGCTCACGGTGCCCAGCGTCTCGGCCTTGCGCACGATCAACAACGCGCGCGCGCCGCGCAGCGCGGTCGCGGCCGCCAGACGCACGCGTACGAGCCAGCGCGAAGCCGCCGGGGCCGCGGGGCCAGACGCCGGCGCGGGCGCGTCGGGGAAGGTGCCGCGCGCACCAGGCGCCGCCGCGTGCGCTTGCGCCACCGCTGCCGCGTACTCGGCCGTGGCGGACGGAAGGTCGTCGTCAGGCGCGCCGCCCAGCGTGCGGAGATGTTCCACCAGCGCGGCGACGTCCACCTCCTGCGCCCGCCCCTGCACCGACAGCTCGACCGCCGCTTCCAGGGCGTCGGCCGCGGCAAACAGCACGTCGAGGATCTCCGGCGTGACGAGCTGCGCGCCCTTGCGGACGCGGTCGAGCAGCGTCTCCAGCTCGTGCGTCAGCTCGGCGACGGCGGTATAGCCCATCGTCGCGCTCATCCCCTTCACCGTGTGCACGGCACGGAAAATCCCCCCCACAGGCTCGGCCGCGCCGGGGGCGCGCTCGAGCTCCAGGAGGAGGTGATTGATCGCCGAAAGATGCTCTCGGCTCTCAGTCAGGAAGAGGTCGGCGTAGCGGGAGATATCCATGGTTGGCGGAGGCGTGAAATGCCCGGCCCCGGCGGAGCGCGCGGGGAGGTTAGCCCAGCACCCGCTGCACCGCTTCCAGCACACGACTCGGCTGGAACGGCTTCACGACAAAATCCTTGGCACCAGCCTGGATGGCTTCCACCACGAGCGCCTGCTGCCCCATGGCACTGCACATGAGGATCTTTGCGTTTGCGTCGAAGCGCGTGATCTCACGCACCGCGTCAATGCCGCCCATGTCGGGCATGACGATGTCCATCGTGACCAGATCGGGGCGGAGTTGCCGGTACTTCTCGACCGCCTGCAGGCCCGTCTCGGCTTCGCCCACGATCTCGAAGCCCGACTGCTGCAGGATGTCGCCGATCATGGTGCGCATGAAGATCGCGTCGTCGCAGATCAGAACGGTGTGACTCAACCTGCCCCTCCGGTTAGATCAGGACCTGCCTGATGAGTGCCTCGATGTCCAACACCACGATCACCTGCTCCTCCAACTGCAGCAACGCGCGCACGGGGCCGTCGGGAACCATGTCGGCGCCTGCCTCCTCGGCCTCTGCCGTCACATCGTGCACGTCCAACACCTCGTCCACGGCCAGCCCCACCCGCTTGCCTCCATGCTCCGCCATGAGCACCGAGGCCGACTCGCGGGCCGTGGATGCGACGCCGAGCCGGACGCCCAAGTCCAGCACGGTCACGATCGAGCCGCGAACATTCACCAGCCCATCCACCCACGGCGGCGCGCCCGGCAACCGGGTGGCGCTGCGCCACGGGATGATCTCGGAAACCGTATCGACTTCCAGGCCGTACGACCGCCCATCCACGCGAAAGACCACAATGCGTCGCGGGCGGCGCTCGCCCACGACGCCGCTCCCTTCGTGATCAGAGATCTCGAGTGTAGAAACCGAGGTCATCCAGCGGATCCGCGTGTGTGAACATGACGTCCGGGCCAGCCACCGCGGCAAGGCTCCCCACGAGATCCGTGGGCAGCTCCGACCGCACCTCGATCCGCGCTCCCGTTGCCGGATGCGGGAAGATCAGCCAGGCCGCGTGCAGGAAGTGCCGGCGCGGCGGCAGTGCCGCCAACCGACGCCCCCCTCCGCCACCATAGACATCGTCTCCGACTACCGGATGACCGATCGACGCGAGATGCACCCGAATCTGATGCGTCCGCCCGGTGTGGAGAGCGGCACGAAGGAGGTCCGTTGAGTCAAACCGTGCGAGGCGAACGAAGTCCGTTCGTGCTCCTCTTCCGCTACTGACGATTGCCATACGCTTTCGGTCTCGCGGGTCCCGGCCTACCGGTCGGTCGACGGTCACCCGATCCCCATCCAGATGCCCCCACACCAGGGCGGCATAACGTCGGCTGATGCGTCGCGCCGCGAGGGCGGCCCCCAGCCGGCGGTGCGCCAGATCCGTCTTGGCCACCAAGATCAGTCCGGAGGTATCCTTGTCCAGGCGATGGACGATCCCGGGCCGCTCGGCGGCACCACCCTCGGCCAGCGGGCCGCCGCGACCGCGCAGCGCGTTGACCAGCGTGCCCGACCAGTGCCCCGGGGCAGGATGGACCACCATCCCTGCCGGCTTGTTTACCACGAGAACGTGCTCGTCCTCGTAGCGGACGTCGAGCGCGATCTGTTCGGCCACCACCGCGCGGTGGACCGGGGGTGGAAGGCGCACCGTCACGGTGACACCCGCGCGCGGCCGCGATCCAGCCTTCTCGTGCACCCCATCCACCAGCACGCACCCGGTGGCGATGAGCGTGGCCGCCCGAGAGCGCGAAAGGTCCAGCCCCCGGGCCACCAGCGTGTCCAGTCGCTCCCGGTTGCCGTGCGGGACGGCGAAGACGCGCTGCTCGCCGCCCGCGTCAGCCGCGCTCACCATGCGCGGCGTGGCGGTCGCGGAGGTGCGACTGGGACCGGGAGGTCGCGCGTGCAGGCGGCGAGCCGTGCGCGCGCGGCGTCAGTTTCCGCGTGACGGCTCCGCGGGTGGTACCGTGCGCGACGATGCGGCGGCCTCGCGCCGATCGTCGCCCCACAGCACCCAGGCGAGCAGGAGCGCGCCAACACTGACCGCCATGTCGGCCACGTTGAATGTGGGCCAGCGCGTGGTCCCGACGCCGATATCCAGAAAGTCCACCACCCCCATGGGGGAACGCACGCGGTCGATGAGATTCCCGATCGCTCCACCGCACACCAGGCCCAGGGCCACCGTGCGGAGCCAGTCACCAGGGGCGGTGTGCCGGTAGAGCCGCCAGAGGACGATGAGGGCAATGATCGTGAGCGCGAGAAAGATCCACCGTGAGAACGCGCCAAAGTGCAGCCCGAACGCGGCGCCGCGGTTGTACACGAGCGTGAGACGCACCACATCGCCCGCCACCGGATGGGGCCGGTACATGGGCGAGAGGGCAGCGACGGCGAGCCACTTGGTGATGACGTCCGTGACGACGACAGCCGCGATCAGCGACCAGAAAATCCGCGCCGTCCTACCCCTTCTTTTTTCCATCTTCCTCGCGCTGCTTGCACGTGATGCACAGACGCGCATGCGGCAGCGCATCCAGCCGATCGAAGTCGATCTCGCCGCCACAGCTGTGGCACTTGCCGAACGTCTCCGGAGCGCGGTAGAGCCGGCGCAACGCTTCGTCGATGTGCCAGAGGAAACGTCCCTCCTGGCTGGCGAACAGGAACGCCTTCTCGCGCTCCATCGCGTCGGTCCCTTGATCCGCCATGTGGAACGAATACGAGCTCAGATCCCCGTCGGCGGATTGAGGTGTGGCGTTGAACGTCTCGTCGTAGTGCCCCAATTCCTTGAGCACGCGGCGGCGCTCTTCGAGCAGGCGCTTCTCGAAATGCGCCAACATCTTCTTGCCCATCGCCTTCGGTTTCGGAGCCGCTTTAGGCTTCTTCGCACGCGCTGAGGACGCCATCGCTAGTGTACTCTCGTCAGGGCGATGCGCGCCGTGGACCCGTCGAGATCCACCGTCTGCACCGCGTCGTATGCCTCGTCGCTTGGTCCACCCACCGCGATCGCGATCGCCAGAACCTCGGCGGCGATCGTGTCGCGGTGTGCGGACGCCGCCTCTTCCACCGGCCCATCGCCGCTCACGTGCAGCCGGATGCGGTCACTAACTTCCAGGCCGGTGTCCTTCCGCAGCCGCTGGACCCGGCTTACCACCTCGCGCGCCAACCCTTCACGGCGGAGTGGCGGCGTGACCGTGGGGTCGAGCGCGGCCACGTATCCGCCGGCCTCCTGCACCACCAATCCACCGCCCGCTCGCCGCACGATGCTCACCTCCGCCGCCTGCAACGTGTGCGATTCTCCCTCCACGGCCACCGCGACCTCCTCCCCCCGCTGCAGTGCCGCCACGGCCGCCGCGTCGAGCGCGGCCACCGCTCCGGCGACCAGCGGCGTGCGTCTGCCGAATCGCTTTCCCAGCGCCCGGTAGTTGGGCCTGGCCTCCAGCCGCACGAGCGCATCGCCATCCGACACGAACTCCACCTGCTTCACATTCAGTTCCGCGGCCAGGAGCGGAACCAGCTCCGCAACGGCCGCAGCCTTGTAATTTGGCACGACGCATACCAATCGCGAAAGCGGCTGTCGAACCTTCACTCCTGCCTCCTCCCGCGCCGCCCGCGCCAGGGTGGCCAACGTCCGGATCTGCTCCATCCCCTCGTCCAGCGCCACGTCCCGGGCCGTGGCGCCCGGCGAGCGCCGGTACGGCGCCAGGTGCACCGACTCCTCCGTGAGCTCGCGATGCATCCAGTCGGTGACGAACGGGCACATGGGCGCGAGCAGGCGGCACGCCACGGTGAGGACCTCGTGCAACGTGGCAAAGGCGGCGCGATTGTCCGGCCCGGCCACATCATAGAAGCGGGACCGGTTGAGACGGACGTACCAGTTGCTGACGTCGTCCACCACGAACTCCATCACGGCGCGGGCCGCCTGCGTGGCGTCGAACGCCGCCAGCGCGTCGTGCGCTTTCTCCTCCACCGCCGCGAGGCGCGACAGCACCCATCGATCCACCGGCGGCCGCGCGGCCAGCGGCGGGTCGAGCTCCGAGGGCGACCAGCCGAAGTTCGCGTAGCGCGCGAACATGCCGGTGTACACGTTGCGCAGCGTCAGCAGCAGCCGTCCCGCGGTCTCACGAATGCCGTCCTCATCGAACGCCTTGGGGAGCCACACCTGTGAGGAGACCACGAGATACAGCCGCACGGCATCCGCCCCGTGACGACTCAGCACGGCCCACGGATCCACCACGTTGCCGCGGCTCTTCGACATCTTGAGCCCGGCCGCGTCGAGGAGCATGTCGTTGACGACCACGTTCCGGTACGGCGACGCGGCCGTATCGCTGTTGTGCGGCAACGCATCGCCCAACCCGGTCGCGATCGCGAGGAGCGAGTAGAACCACCCGCGGGTCTGATCCACCCCCTCCGCAATGAAGTCGGCCGGGAAGTGCCGTGCGGTGAGGTCCTGCCCCTCGAACGGATAGTGCCACTGGGCGAACGACATCGATCCCGAGTCGAACCACGCGTCCACCACCTCGGGGGTGCGCCGCATCGTGCCGGTACACCGCTCGCACGGCCACGTGTACTCGTCGATGAACGGTTTGTGCGGATCGAATGCCGCCGCGAGCGGCTTCCCCCATCGCTCGGCCAGCCGCGCGTAGCTGCCCACCGCCTCACGATGCGCGTCGTCCGCGTCGCATACCCAGATGGGGAGCGGGGTGCCCCAGTACCGGTCGCGCGACAGCGCCCAATCGACGTTGTTCGTCAGCCATTCGCCAAAGCGGCCCGCGCCCGTCTCGGGCGGATGCCAGTGCACGCGTGCGTTCCGCGCGAGCATGCGATCGCGAAACGCCGTGGTGCGCACGAACCACGACTCGCGCGCGTAGTACAGCAACGGCGTGTCGCAACGCCAGCAAAACGGATAGGCGTGCTCGATCGTCCCGCTCCGGAAGAGCACGCCGCGCCGCGTCAGCTCGTCGAGGATGAGCGGGTCAGCGTCCTTCACGAAGCGCCCACCCACGATCGGGATCTCCGCATCGAATTCGCCACGCCCATCCACCGGCCGCAGAAAGGCGAGGTCGTGGCGTTGCCCCGCCGCAAAGTCATCGGCGCCGAAGGCAGGAGACAGGTGGACGATCCCGGTCCCGTCCTCCGCCGAGACGAACGTCTCTCCCAGCACCACTTCATGCGCCCCCTCGCCCGGATACGGCACCCAGTCCAGTGGGCGGCGATAGTGTAGTCCGACCAGAGACGTCCCCGGAAGCCGAAGCACGACCTCGTACCGATCGGTGTAGTCCTCGCCCAGCACGGCAGCGGCGCGCGCGTCGGCCAGGATAAGCGTCGACGCGTCGCCAGCGCGCAGCCGCACCACCACGTACTCGATGTCGGGATGCACGGCGAGCGCCGTGTTGGAGACCAGCGTCCACGGCGTGGTCGTCCACACCAGCATCCGGGCGCCCGACCCGCCGACCTCCGCCGGCACCGGCTCCACCAGCGGCAGCGCCACGATCACGCTGGGATCGCGCGCGTCGCGATAGCCCTGCGCCACCTCGTGACTCGACAACGCGGTGCCGCAGCGCGCGCAGTACGGCAAGATCTTGTGTCCGCGGTACAGCAGATCGCGCTCGAACAGCGTGGCCAACGCCCACCAGACGCTCTCCACGTAGTCGTTGGCGTACGTCACGTACGGATGGGCGTAGTCGAGCCAGTAGCCAATGCGCTCGCTCAAGCGCTCCCACTCCTCGCGATAGCGCCACACACTTTCGCGCGAGAGCGTGTTGAATCGCTCGACGCCCAGCTCCTCGATCTGCGGTTTGCCGCTGATGCCGAGCGCCTTCTCGACCTCGATCTCCACCGGGAGGCCGTGCGTGTCCCACCCCGCCTTGCGCGTCACGTGACATCCAGTCATCACGCGGAATCGACAGAAGAGATCCTTGATCGTCCGCGCGGCAACGTGGTGGATGCCCGGACGCCCGTTGGCGGTGGGCGGCCCCTCGAAGAACACCCATTCCGGACGGTCGGCGCGCGCGCGCTGCACGCGCGTGAACAGGTCCTCCGCGCGCCAGCGCTCGAGCAGCTCCTCTTCGATCTCGGCGGCGGAGCGATCCGACGGCAGCTCGCGGAAACGCGTGGACTCGGCGGCGCTCGTCACAGCCGACCCAGCACGCCGCGCACGAGCGTGGTCAGATGCGGTTCCGCGCTCGCGGCCGTCGCGATGATCTGCTCGAGCGCGGCCGGCTCGAGCGCATCGGGCAGACAGCGGTCGGTGATGATGGACAGGCCCAGCACGCGCATGCCCCCATGCACCGCCACGATGACTTCCGGCACGGTGGACATGCCCACCACGTCCGCCCCGATCGCCCGGAGAAAGCGATACTCGGCGCGCGTTTCCAGGTTGGGGCCCGTGACCGCCACGTACACGCCCTCATGCAACGGCACGCGTTCCTCCAGCGCGACCGCACGCGCGAGGGCGCGCAGCGCCGCGTCGTACGGCTCCGACATGTCCGGAAAGCGCGGACCCAGACGATCGTCGTTCGGGCCGATGAGCGGATTGTCACCGAGCAGGTTGATGTGATCGGCAATGAGCATGAGATCGCCCGGATTCCACAGCGGGTGCATCCCTCCGCACGCGTTGGAGACGACGAGCACGGGCGCACCCAACGCGCGCAGCACGCGCACGGGAAAGGTGACCTGTTGGAGCGTGTAGCCTTCGTACCGGTGGAAGCGCCCGCGCATGGCGACCACGCGCTTCCCCGCAAGCGTGCCGCAGAGCAGCTGGCCGGCGTGCGATTCCACCGTCGAGAGCGGAAAGCCGGGGATGTCCGCGTAATCGATGGGTGCCTGCACATCGATCTCGGCGCCCAGGGCACCCAACCCGGTGCCGAGGATGATCGCCGCGTCGAGCGTGTGATCCCAGCGCGCGCGAATGGCGCGCGCGGCGACATCAATGCGATCGATCAGCGCACCCGCCGCATCATCCGAGGTCGGCAGACGAGCGGCGTCCGTGTCCGTGAGAGCAGGCTGCAGGGCCACCCCCACATCACTCCTTGACCAGCGATTCCAGCCACGCTGGCGTCTTGACCGGCACGCGTGACGCGCCGCTCCCCGGTTCGGAGGGCGACTGCGATGGCCCCTGCGATGTCGGCCTCGCCTGCGGCGACGGCTGCAGCGGCGACGGCTGCAGCGGCGGGGGCGGTGGCGCCGGACGAGGCGTCGGGGCCGGCGAAGACGTGAGCGGAGAGCCGGATGACACCGGAGGCGCCGCGGGCGCGCTGCCGGGCGCACTGGCCGCTGGCGCGCTGGCGGGCGGGCTGGCAGCGGGCGCGCCGGTAGCAGGTGCGCCCACGGGGGCCGCACTGCCCGCGGACGACTGCACATCCTCGCGCGAGACGTCGGGGCGCGCTGACGCCAGCGCGTTCACCTCGGCCAAGTGCCGCTCGGCGGCCATGCGGAGTTGGGCGACGAAGGCGTGTCGCGCCCGCTCGAGCGAGACGAGTTCCGAGCGCAGACGATCGGCCTCGCGGCGCGCACCGTCGATGATGCGCTCCGCCTCGGCGCGCGCCTCGCGCAGCACCAGCTGCGACTCGCGCTCCGCCTGCTCGCGCGTTTCCGCGCGCAGCTGCTGCGCCGATACGAGGGCGTCGTTCAGTGCCTTGTCGCGGTCGCGAAACGCCTTCAGCTGCTCGTGGAAGCCGCGCGCCTTGGCTTCCAGCTCCCGGTTGGCGCGCGTGATCCGATCCAGCTCATCGGCCACCTGCGTTCGGAATTCCTCCACCCGTCCCCGGTCGTACCCGCGAAGCGCGGAGCCGAAGTCGTAGTGCCGAACATCCAGCGGAGTGAGGTAGAACGCTTCGTCCGTCATGATGCTCTCGCTCCAAAGAGAACGGTGCCGAGCCGGATCATCGTGGCTCCCTCCTCCACCGCCACCACATAGTCGCCCGACATGCCCATCGACAGCTCGGTAGCCGGGTGTCCCCCGGCCCGCAGGCGCCCGCTCGCAGTGCGCGCGCCGGCAAAGATCTCGCGCAGCTCTTTCTCCGAAGCGTCGAGCGGCGCCATGGTCATCACGCCGCGCACGCGCACGCCCGCCATGGGCGCCAGACGACCGGCGGCAGCGGGGATCTCTTCCAGCGGAAACCCGCCCTTCGTTGCCTCACCGGACACGTTTACCTGCACGAGCACATCCACTGGACGGCCGCGGGCCATCCCGTGCGCGTTCACGGCCGCGGCCAGCCGGTCGCTGTCGAGCGCGTGCACGAGCGCGAATGCGTCGACCAATTTCACCTTGTTGCGCTGCAGGTGCCCAATGAGATGCCACGCGACCGGGACATCTACGTGCGCCATTTTTTCGGTCGCCTCCTGCACGCGGTTCTCCCCTACGTTCCGCACGCCCGCCTGCCAGGCCGCATGCACGGCGTCCGGGCCATGTGTCTTGGTGACCGCCACTATGGTGACCGTCTGACCATAGCCGCCGGCCGCCACCGCGGCGCCAACGCGTCCCTCCACTTCGGCAAGGCGGTCGGGGAGGTCCTCAAATGGCATAACATGCTAATTTACCGAAGGTTACAACGCGTGGCAAGCGAATCGGACAGCGCGCCGGATCGGGCGGCGATCAGCAGATCCCGAGGGCATTCGATCACGAATCGCCAGGCCACCGCCGGGGCGGGGTCGATCCCGAGTACCGGCTCCCGGTCGGCCAGCCGGCCAACGGAGGCCACGTAGCGCCGCAGCGCAAGGGTGTCCAGCGCCACGTCCGTTCCGCCTTCCGCAACAATGTCGACATCATCGCGCCCATGGGCGGTGCCCACCGCCGGCGCCGGCGTCCACGCTCGGCCCGGGGCCCCCACTGCCACCGGGCCGCCCACAATCCAATGTGTGCCAGCCGCCTCACGCGCGAACGCCGACACCGTGAGCGCCGCGGCGACGGGGCGCCCCAGGCGGCCCGCCGATGCCGCGATGGCTGAGATCATGGAATGTTCATCCATCACCTGCCCGCCGACACCGGAGGAGAGGGTGTCGCGTCGCGCAAGTTGACTCCGGTACCACGGCGCGCCCAGCAGGGGAATGGTGACCACCGACACGTCGGGACGTGTGTGCTCTACCACCTGCGCGTACCAGAGCGGAAACGTGTCATTGTCTCCGGTCACGAAAAGGACGGCACGCGGCGGCGTAGCGCCGAGCAATGCGCGCGCGGTGGCGGTGGGGAGAACGCGCTCCGGCCACCGCGTGCGGTTCACCGCGCCCCGATTGAAGAAGATGGGGAGCGCGGCCAGCAGCGCGCCGAGCGCTGGTGCACGTGGCGCGATCCGGTGCGCGAGCGCGTATGCGCCCATCCCCACCCACAGCCCCCAGCACCAGAACGCCGGCGCGAAGAAGTAGTCGCGCTCCCGCGCTTCGTGCGCGACGCTCGCGGGGAGCACGCCATACCCGAACGAGGCACCCGCCTTGAAGTTCAGATACACCACGAGGGCTACGGTGGCCGACGCGAAGAGGACCACGAAGGCGAGCCAGCTGCGCCGGTCGGCGCGGCGGTGCCACTGCATTCCATACACGCCGAGGAGCGCGAACAGCAGCGTGAACGGGGTGCGCCGCCAGTCGGGCGCCACGCCGGGGGCGAGACCCAACGCCACCTGCCAGTCGAAGTACTCCGCGAGGTTTCCGATCTGTGCCCACGCCGGAGCCTGTCGCGGCCACATGGTGTGTCCACCATACTGCTGCCGGCTCACCACCTCCCACAGGGCATGTAGCGACGTAGCATCGCCTGCGTTGACAAACGGGTCGCGCGCCGCGCGCAGCGGGATCACCAGCAGGGCGGTGAGTGCCAGCAGGACGAGCACTGCCGCGGAAGCCGCGCGCATCCAGTGCATCGGCGGGCGCCAGGCGATCACGATGAGCAGGAGCACGAGGGCGACCACGGCCCCGCCCGCCGATCCTGCCGCCAGCGCGAGCGGCACGAGCGCGGCCGCGCCGAGCAGCGCTGCGTTGGACCGGGTGACGGGCGCCGCGGATCCAAGCATCACGACCGCGGCGGGCACGACGACCAGCGCGCTCATGTGCAGCGGCACGGCCAAGGCCAGGAGATACACAGCCAGCAGCGTCCACCTGCGGATGACGCGTGGTTCCCGCGGCGGAGCGCCCGCACGCCAAGTGACGGCGAGGACGAGGCTCACCAGAAGCAACGAAACGGCATAGACCTCCGTCTCGGTGGCGTTCAACCAGATGGTGGCCATGCTGCCGGCGGCGATGGCGGCGGCGAACGCCGCGCCGCGGCTCCCGGTGGCGCGCGCGAGGAGCCACGCGGCCACGCCGCAGGCGACCGCCGTGGCAGCGGCCGACATCGCGTTGAGCGCCACGGCAGGCGAAAGGACCGGCGCCAGCAACAGCAGCCACGCTCTCGAGAGGAGCACGTACAGCGGCGTGCCCGGCGGATGCGGCACACCAAAGCTCACCGCCGCGGCGATGAACTCGCACGCGTCCCAGAAGGTGGGGCCGGGTGCGAGCGTGGAGAGATACACGGCGCCCAGGACCACGGCGGCGGCGAGGGCAGGCACCGCCGCGCCGCGCGGGCGGCGGAGCCTCACACGCGCGCCGGAACGGCGCTGTACTCCGCCGTGCGCAGCGGGCGGCCGGCAATCAGGTCGCGCACCTGTCCCGATGTGAGGCCACGCTCGAGTCGCCCATTCTGCGCTACCGAGACGATCGCGGTCTCCTCGGAGACGACGATCACGAGCGCGTCCGTTTCCTCCGACAGGCCCAGCGCTGCCCGGTGCCGGGTGCCCAGCGATCGGTCGTTCAACGCCTCCTGCGTGAGCGGCAGTATGCAGCCGGCGCCGATGATCGTATCGCCGCGGATGATCACCGCCCCGTCGTGCAGCGGTGAATACGGAGTGAAGATCGTGACCAGGAGATCGGTGGACACCTTGGCATTCATGTCCGATCCGGAGGCCACGTAGTCGCCCAGCCCGATCTCGCGCTCGATGGCAATGATGGAGCCGATGCCCGACCGGCTCAGCCGCTCGATGGCGTCGGCCACTTCTTCGGCCACCTCGCTCACCTCCATGCGGCGGAAGAGGCGCGCGACCGGCGTCTGGCCCAGATGCGCGAGCGCGGCGCGCAACTCTGGCTGAAACACGATGAGGAGCGCGAACGCTCCGTATTGGAAGACGTACTGCAACAACGTCGTGAGCATCGTGAAGCGGAGCAGCGACGCCAGCGCGTAGGTGAGCGCGAGCACCACGATGCCGATGAGCATCTGCACGGCGCGCGTGCCGTGCAGCAGCAGCAACACGCGATAGACCAGGTACGCGACGATCACGATCTCGATCGCGTCGCGGAAACCGAAGTGGATGATACGCAACTGCTCGAACACGCTCACGGGGAGCTCCCAGCCGGAAAGATCATCGCCGCGGCGACCGCCAGGGCGCGCCGCGCCGCGCGCACGTCGTGGACCCGAAAGATGCGCGCGCCCGCCGCGAGCGCCAACACGTTGGCGGCCGTGGTGCCATCCCCGCGCTCCGTTGGCCGCTCGACGCCGCTCAGTTGCCCGATGAACCGCTTGCGCGAGACGCCCACCACCACCGGGTACCCGAGCGCCACCACGCGTCGCAGCTCTCGCAGCACGGCCAGCGAGTGCTCGGAGCGCTTGGCAAAGCCGACACCCGGGTCGACCGCGATTGCCTGCGGCGCCACCCCGGCTGCCTCGGCCGTGCGCACCTGCACCGAGAGCTCCGCGATGACCTCCCCCACAGAATCGGCGCCATAGCGCGCGTGCGCGTACGTCCCCATGTCGCTCACGGTGCCGCGCGAGTGCATGAGCACCACCCCGGCGCGCGCCCGCGCGCAGGTTGCCGGCATTGCTCGGTCCAAGCGGAACGCCGAGACGTCGTTGATGATGTCCGCGCCGGCGTCGAGAACCGCCCGCGCGACCTCGCTCTTGACGGTGTCCACGGACAGGAACGCGTGCGGGTAAGCCGAGCGCAACGAGCGGAGCACCGGTAGCACGCGGCGCAGCTCCTCGGACGCATCGACCGGCTGCGCCCCCTGCGGCCGCGTGGATTCGCCGCCCACATCTATGATATCCGCCCCGTCGGCGAGCAGGCACCCACCCTGCTCCGCGGCCTCATCCGCCGAACGGAATTGGCCTCCGTCACTGAAGCTGTCCGGGGTGACGTTCAGGATGCCCATGATCACGGGCCGGTCGAGTGCGATCGCACGCCCACGCACGGCCCAGGATGCACAAGGGGGGACGGGGTCTCCCCCCTCCCCCCTTGGCTCGCGCTCGCCGACGAGCGCCATCAGGCCGGCGCGATCTCGGGGCCGCCCAGGAGCGGCGGCTTGGCCGGCTTGCCATGCGGCGTGGGCGCCGGAGGCGTCGCCGGCGCGGGCGTCGGTGGCTTCCGCGGAGGAAGCGACTCCCCACGCACCAGCACCTGGATGTCGTCGAAGGTGAGCGTCTCGCGATCGAGCAGCCCGGCGGCGATCGCGTGCAGGAGGTCGAGATTTTCCTCCAGCGTCTCGCGCGCGCGCTGATACGACAGGTTGAGAACGCGCGTGACCTCGGCGTCGACGAGCTGCGCCGTCTTTTCCGACACCTCGCGCCGGTGCCCCAGCTCGCGTCCGAGGAAGACCTCCTGCTCGTTCTCGCCCACCAGCACCGGGCCGATGGCGTCGGACAGTCCCCATTGCGACACGTAGCGGCGCGCCACGCGCGTGGCCTTCTGGATGTCGCTCGCCGCGCCGGTCGTCACACGGTCGTGGCCAAAGATGAGCTCCTCCGCCACCCGGCCGCCGTAGGCCATGACGAGCATGGCCTCCAACTGCTGGCGCGTGACGGAGTAGCGGTCTTCGGTGGGCAGCGTGTGCGCCAACCCGAGCGCGCGGCCGCGCGGCACGATGGTGACCTTGTGCAACGGATCGCATCCCGCCGTCTTGATGGCGCACACGGCATGTCCCGCCTCGTGATAGGCCGTGTTGCGCTTCTCTTCCTCCTTCATCACCATCGACTTCCGCTCGGCGCCAAGCATCACCTTGTCCTTGGCTTCCTCGAGGTCCGTGGCGTACACCTTGTCGTGCCCGCGACGGGCCGCCAGGAGCGCGGCCTCGTTGACCAGATTGGCGAGATCGGCGCCCGACATACCGGGCGTCCCCCTCGCAATGAGCGTGATGTCGACGTCATCGGCCACCGGAACGCGCCGCAGGTGGACGCGCATGATCTCCTCGCGCCCACGCAGATCCGGAGCGTCGACGATGACCTGCCGGTCGAACCGGCCCGGACGCAGTAGCGCGGGATCGAGCACGTCGGGACGGTTGGTGGCCGCGATGAGAATGACACCGTCGTTCCCCTCGAATCCGTCCATCTCCACGAGCAGCTGATTCAGCGTCTGTTCACGCTCGTCGTGTCCGCCGCCCAACCCCGCGCCGCGATGGCGCCCCACCGCGTCGATCTCATCGATGAAGATGATGCACGGCGCGTGCGACTTGCCTTGCTCGAATAGATCGCGCACGCGACTGGCGCCCACACCCACGAACATCTCGACGAAGTCGGAGCCGGACATGGAGAAGAACGGGCGCCCCGCCTCGCCGGCGACCGCGCGCGCGAGCAGCGTCTTGCCCGTTCCTGGCGGACCCACCAGGAGCACGCCCTTGGGGAGACGACCCCCCAACCGGGTGAAGCGCTGCGGGTCGCGCAGAAACTCGATGATCTCCTGAAGCTCGGCCTTGGCCTCGTCGGCACCGGCCACGTCCGCGAACGTCACCTTGGGCGTGTCGCCCGTGAGCAGCTTTGCCTTGGACTTGCCAAACGAGAACGCCTTGGCCCCCCCAGCCTGCATCTGCCGCAGGATGAAGACAAAGATCCCCAACAGCACGATGTAGGGCAGCAGTTGGACGATGATGATGCCGATCCCATCCTTGGACGTCCCGCCCTTGATGTCGACCTTTGCCGCGCGGAGCCGCTCCAGCTCGTTGGGATCATCCTTGAAGGGCAGGTCCAGCGTAAAGTGCGTGGACTGCTTGTCCTTCACCTGCACCGGCTGGCGGAAGCGGCCGATGATGTGTTTGCCGTCCTCGACCGTCACCTCGGCCACGTTGCCGCGCGCCAGCTCCTGGTCGAAGGTGGTGTACGTGACGTCCAGCGGCTTCTCCTGCCCCGCACTGGCATAGTGCAGGATCATGAGCACGAAGACGCCGAGCAGCACCCAGAAGACCAGCTTCTTCATGATGCCGCCCCAGCTGAAGTCCCGCTTGGGCGGGACGGGGGTTCGGTCTGCCATTTACTGCAAGCTCGCGATATAGGGCAAGTGACGGAAGTTCTCTGCGTGATCCAACCCGTAGCCTACCAGAAATTCATCGGGCGCATCGAAGCCGAGAAAACGAACCGGGTACGTGAGCTTTGAAGGCCCCGGCTTGCGAAGCAAAGCGCAAATATCGAGCGACTGCGGCTGGCGGGCCGCCATGAGGGTGGTGATCCGGTCCAGGGTGCGTCCGGAATCGATGATGTCCTCCACCAATAGGATATGCTTTCCGGCGAGATCTGTTCCCGGGTCGTAGACCAGTCGCACCGTTCCGCTCGACGTCATGCGATCGCCGTAGCTCGCGGCCCCCAGGAAATCTAGCTGCAAGGGCCTCGCGATATGCCTTACCAGATCGGCCAGGAAGATGAAGCTCCCCTTGAGCAGCCCCAGCACCACCAGCGGCTCGTCCGCGTAGCTGGCGGTGATCTCCGCGCCCAGCTCGCTCACCCGCCGCTCGAGGTCATCGGCCGACAGAACGATCCGCCCAATCGCGCGCCCGCCAAGCCGGGGATCAATCCAGGCGTTCACACCGGTATCGAACCAGCGGCCGGCCGGGCCGCGCGGTTGCCGCACGACCGCGGCGTACACCGGGCACCCACACGACATCCGGGCCGGCTAACACCACCGGCCAGCCGGGCCGCGCCGAACCTGGCACGCCCGCATCGCGCAACACGCCTTTGACCCGGCGCGGGGCGGTGGCGCCGTGTGGAATCATGCGGTCGCCGGGCCGCCAGGCCCGCACGGTGAGCGGCTGAGCGCTCGGGAAAGTCAATTCCCACAGGTCCGCGTTCGTCGGAGGCAGTGCTGGACCCGCCGCGGGATCCACCTCGTGAACCACAAACTGAAAGCGCCCCAGGCGCGTCCCGTCACGCAGCGTTGCCAGGCGATAGCACCCCTGGGCCCGCGCCGGCGCCCCGACGGTGAGCACATCCCGGTGCAGCCGCACCACGATGCCGCCCGCGAGCTGCATTTCGCCACCGTTGCGCCCGTCAACGGTGAACCGAGCGAGACGGGCGGTGCCGCGGCGATCGAGCCGAATGCCGGCCTCAGCCGCGAGCGCCGGCCAGAGCAGACCAAGTGCCTGCGCATCATAGCTTGCCAGCACCGGCCGGGCAACCGTGATACGCCCCGTACGGATCTCGGCGCGCACGCCGCGGCGAATGATCGCATCGACGTCGCCACGGAGCGCGGCGGCGCGTTCGCCGAGCGCCACCAGGGCTGTGGCGAGCGAAGGGTCGGCGCGCTGAAGCGCGGGCAGCAGATCCAGGCGGATTCTGTTTCTGAGATGGCGCCGGTCGTGATTGCTCGGGTCCTCCACCCACGACAGCCCGCGCCGCGCGGCGTACGCGCGGATCTCCTCGCCGGAGACTGCCAGGAGCGGTCGTAACGCCGGAGACGGCGCGGCCAGGCCGGCAAGTCCGCGCGCGCCAGCACCCCGCATGGCGCGCATGAGCACCGTCTCCACCTGATCGTCACGCGAGTGGGCAGTGGCCACGCGCGCGGCAGCGTCCGGCGTGGAGGCGCGCCGCGCCACCGCGGCAAGGAAGCTCCAGCGCGCATCCCTCCATTGGGCCTCGGTGCGGAGCGGCTGGCTGGCGCGGCCGCGGTGCACCGTGAGGCCGAGCGCGCGTGCCTGTCGCGCCGCGCGGGCCGACGCCCGCGTGGCAGCGGGCCCGGTGCCGTGATCGTAGGTGGCCACCCCGGCGATACGCTCCGGCGCCCAGCGGGCCATTGCATCCAGCAGCACCATCGAGTCGCGCCCGCCCGAGACGGCAAGTACGAGCCTCGTCCCTGGCGCGAGCCGAGCGATCGCTGCGCGCACCGCCTGCTCCACCGCGTCCGCCCCCCCCGCGTGCTCCTCCCTCGCGTGCGCTTCCGGCGCGCGCTCGTCCCCCGCACGCACGTCGGTCTGGCTCCGCGCGCCGGTTGACACTACATTTTGGGAACGAGACATTGTGATCTGACTCACCTTCCACCTTCGGGAGACGGCCGTGGAGACGCACGGACCACTGGGCACGCTTTGGACCGGGATCGGGCTTGCCGCTTTCTACATCGCCCTGATCTGGATCAACAGTCTGCTCGGCGTCATGCTCACCCCGCTTCTCATGCTCCCGGCCTCGTGGCTCATCCGCAATCGACACGGTGACCGAGACGCGGAGTCGACGCACGAACACTAATCAGCGGCGCGGCTCGCCTGCCGCGTCCGAGGGGGAACCGTGGGCTTCTTAGTCGTCCTGCTGGTGCTGGGCGCGATCGTCGCCTTCTGGATCGTTGGTGCGTACAACACGCTCGTCCGCCTGAAGAACCAGGTATTCAACGCCTGGAAACAGATCGACGTCCAGCTCAAGCGACGCTACGATCTCATCCCCAATCTGGTCGAAACCGTGCGCGGCGCCATGCAGTTCGAGCGCGAAACGCTCGAAGCCGTGGTGCAGGCACGGAGCCAGGCCATCCAGGTGCACGACGCGTCCGCTGGGCCAGCCGGTGCGGCGCAGGTCAGCGCGGCCGAAGCTCAGCTTACGGGCGCGCTCGGCCGACTGATGGCGGTGGTGGAAGCGTACCCGGACCTCAAGGCCACCGGGAACGTGGCGCAGCTCCAGGAGGAGCTTACCTCCACGGAGAACAAGATCTCGTTCGCCCGCCAACTGTACAACGATACCGCCACGCAGTACAACACCAAGCAGCAGCAGTTTCCCACCAATCTCGTGGCCGGTATGGCCGGTGCATCGCCGGCACAACTCTGGGAAGTCACCGACGCCGCCGAGCGGTCGGTACCAAAGGTGGATCTTTCCCTGGGTCACAAGCCCTGAGCGAGGGCAGACGGCGCCCACCCGGGCGCCGTCCGCCACACATGCCGTGAGCGAGGACAGCGCAAACCTCTTCGAGCAGCAGGAGGCGAATCGGCGGCGCTCGCGCTGGCTGATCCTCGGATTCGTGCTGTTCTTCGCGTGGCTGGGTTTCGGTGGCGATGTCATCGCGCACCTGGCCACGCGCGACGCGCCCGTGGAAGCGTATCACCACGTGTTCCCGTGGTTCGGGATCGCGCTTTCGCTATTGGCCGCCGCGATGGCGGCGTACGCCTGGCAAACCGGACCGCAGAAGGTGCTCTGGTCCACGGGCGCGCACGAGCTGTCGTCTCCCACCACGGCAGAAGAGAAGCAGTACGTGAACGTGGTCGAGGAGATGGCGATTGCCTCGGGGCTGCCGCGCCCCCGGGTCTACCTGGTAGACGACCCCGATCCCAACGCTTTCGCGACCGGACGCGATCCGCAGACGGCGTGCATTGCCGTCACGACCGGCCTGCTCGCCGCGTGTTCGCGCGACGAGCTGCAGGCCGTGGTGGCACACGAGATGGGGCACGTGAAGAACCTGGATGTGCGCCTCATGACTCTCCTCGCCGCCCTGGTGGGCGCGGTCGCGCTCATCGGCAACGGCCTGGGACGCGTGCTCCGCGGCGGAGTGCGCGTGGGCGGTGTGGGAGGGGGACGGCGTGGGGGACGGAAGGGAAACCTGGGTCCACTGATCCTCGTGCTGTTGGCGCTCTGGATCCTGAGCTGGATCCTGGCGCCGATCATCACGCGGCTGCTCGCGCTCGGCGTGAGCCGGAAGCGCGAGTACCTGGCCGACGCCATGAGCGCGCAATTCACGCGCAACCCCATGGCGCTGGCATCGGCGCTCGAGAAGATCGAGAATGCCAGCGAGCCGACGCGCGCCATCAAGAGCGGGAGTGCGCATCTGTGCATCGCCGATCCCGTCGGACGCCGCGCGAACCTGCACTCGGGCAAACTCGCTGATCTGTTCGGCACCCATCCACCGATGGTGATGCGCATCGCGCGACTGCGCGCGATGGCCTATCAGGCGGCCAAGCGCGACGGGACGTTCGTCGCGACCTGATGCCGCGTGCTGGGCGCTTCAAAACCTGCCATCCGCGTCTTAGCGTGATCAGCACGCGATGGTAACCCAGCATCACCGCGTGAGGTCGAACGCAAACACCTGCTCCACGAGCACGCGGGCGGGATGACCACCCACCATGGCCGGCCGGAAGCGTAGCCGCGGTAGCGTGGCGAGTACCGCCGCGGTGAAGAGCGCGTGTGACGACGACACGATGCGCACCGATCCGTCCTCCAAACGGCCGTTTCCGTTCACCACAAACTGCACGCGCACTCGACCCGTGATCCCGGCCGCGCGCAGCATTGCCGGGTACGGCGGACGCGGGTTGCCCGGGCGCATCGCTGCCGGAATCTCCGCCGCGCCGTTCCCATAGAGGCCGTTCCCGGGCGGTCCGTCACCGCCACCGGCGCTGACGGCGTTCGCGCTGGGGCGGGTGAAGTCATCACCGCCAATCGTCGGGCGCGAAAGGGTGTCGGACATCGGCGCCACCAGGCCCGTGGGGATCTCCAGGCGAAGGGGCCGCGGCACGGCCGGCGGCCCCTTCACCGGGCGCGGAGCGCCACTGGGCCCGCCGGTTCGCGCTGGCTCGGTTGTCCTCTGGATGTAGATGATCGCATTGGCCGACGCGGCTGGCGTTGGTCGCGCCTCCAGCCGGTGCGGTTCGCTCGCGTGCACGAGCAGGCCGATTACCAGCACGTGCACCGCCACGCTCACCGCCGTGCCGCGTCCCAACCGAACTCGCTGCCGCCGTGATTCCACGAGCGCGTCCAGCATGTGCGCCTCCCGATGGTGGGTGAGCCCGCCGCACGGGCGAGTGCGCTCATCCTACCACCGGGTAATGGCGAATCGGTTGTGAACGAATTACGTGACCGCGACGGAGCTCATGACGAATGGGTGAACATCGCGTGACGGTCGGATGAGGTGCGCGGGTTCGTGGCAGACGTTCCGCGCACCTCGGCGGTCAGCCGTCGCGTGACGGGCGCGATGCCGGTGTCCGCACGGCGTCGGGGGCCGTGGGGTACGCATCTGCCGGCGGCGACGCGGGCACGGACGCGCGCCCCACGCTCCCGGTCGCATGCTGTAGCACGCGCTCGATGTCGACACCGAACATCGACGACACGCCCTCCAGTGTGCGCAATGCCGCCGTCACACGCTGTGTGGCGGCCGCGCTCACGCCAGCGCCGGAGCCACTGTCGAGCACCACGACGCGATCGATGTCGATGCCCTTCACCGCTTCCACGGTGGTCGCGAGCAGCAATGGGAGCTTTTCCGCCATGAACACGGCAAACCCCTGCTCGCCCGCGTCGCGAATCTGTCCGTAGAGCAGCTTCAGCACTTCCACCTGTGCCTTCCCCGTCTCGAGCACCGGGGCCGCGGCCGCCTTGGCGCGCGCTTCCGCCGCCTGTCGCTCCGCCTCGGCCGGCTCCACGACGTCGGCAGACAGACGACGTTTTTGCAGTTCCACCCGTTGCGTCTCCAGCTGCTGTTGTGCTTCCACTTCTGCGCGTTGCGCCTCCACCTTGGCCACGCGCTCGGCCGTCTCCGCCAGCTGATCGAGCTGCGCCTGACGAACGCGCAGATTGTTGCGCGCGTCGACAATGCCAAGCTCCGCCTCCGCCTGCGCCACCTCCGCCACCCGACGCGCTTCTGCCTGCTTCTGCCGTGTTTCGGCTTCGTTCTCCGCCTTGGTGACTTCGGCAATCTTGCGCGACTCGGCCTGCCGCTGCTGCGTTTCCGCCTCGTTTTTTGCCTCGGCGATCTGCGCTTCCTTCAGCACCTGCGCCGTACGCGCGCGTCCCACCGCCTGCAGGTAGCCCACTTCGTCCGTCACGTTCTGGATCTTCAGGATATCGAGCTGCAAGCCCAGCTTCTGCAGATCCTGATCGGCCTCCTGAAGCAGCTCCGCGGCGAACTTCATCCGGTCCTCGTTCACCTCCTCGGGCGTGAGCGTGGCCAGCACCCCGCGCAGGTTGGCCGAGAGCGTTTCCTTTGCCAACTCCTCGATCTCCTGCAATCGCTTGCCGAGCAGGCGCTCTACGCCGTTGTTGAACGTCGTTTCCGGCTCCGAGGCGACCTTGACGTTCGCCACCGCCTGCACCGAGAGCGGGATCCCACCCTTGGAGAACGCGTTCTGCACGGTGAGCTCGATGGGAATCGTGGCGAGCGGAACCCAACTGACCTTCTCGATGAGTGGGATGCGCATCGCGCGACCGCCGATCACGGCGCGATATCCCACCAACCGTCCGTTGTCGAGGCGGCGCCGGCGCCCCGTTATGATGGCCGCCGAGTTGGGGGGGACGATGATGATCAGCGCGCGAATTGTGCTGATGAGCGCCACCACGACGCCCACCGCCACGAGACCGAGCACCACGGGGCCAAGACCAAAGTCCTGCATCGACAACTCCTCAACGAGGGGAGGGTGTGCGACCGGATATCATCCGCCGCCGATCAGCGCTTCGTCCACGGGCGCCACGAGCGCCGTGCCGCCCGACATCTCCACCACCACGACGGCGCGCCATTGCTCCGGCGCTGCGTCCGCCGCACTGAACGGGCGGGCGATGAGATGCACGGAGCGATCGCCGCGGAGCACCTGAATCTTTCCCAGTCCACCGACTCCCAACGGAACGACCACTTGACCGGTGAGACCGACGAAACCGCTTTCACCCTCCACGCGTCCCGATTCCGTCCGGCGCAGGTAGTCGAACACGGCGGCGGAGGTGACCGCAGCCACCACGCCAGCCGCTGTGGCGACCAGGGATGCGGCGAGCGGCGACGCGCCCGAGAACCACGTGAGTCCTGCGCCCGTGCCACCAAAGGCGAACAGGAAGTACGTGAGCGTTCGCAGCGACAGAATGCGAAGCCCGGCGTGTCCATGATCGAGCTCGCCCGATTCCACATCCGTCTCCATCCCCCCCACGTCGTCCGCGCCGAGTTCTGCGTGCGCGTCGCTGTCACCGTCGCCGCCAAATGCCGATACCGACAGGAGACCGCCGCCGAGGACGAGGGAGAAGATGTAGAATGCGAGCACGCGGAGGAAATGGAAGGAGACGACGGGAGATCGCTGGCCTCAACATTCAACGGAGCAGGGCTGCACACAAGAGTACGGGCGGCGGTGCAGATGCACCGCCGCCCGTACACGCCGCGCTCCGGCGCGTATGCGCTGGAGGCGCGATCAGACGCGCTCGAACTGCTCCGTCTCCGTAGAGCCTTCGAGCGCGGCAGTGGAGGCCTGCCCGCTGCTGATCGTCAACAGCACGCGGTCGAAGTAGCCGGTACCCGCCTCGCGCTGGTGCTTGGTGGCGGTGTACCCCTCCCCCTCCCGGCTGAATTCCTCCTGCTGCAGCTCCACGTAGGCGGGCATCCCCCGCTCCGCGTACCCGCGCGCGAGCGCAAAGGTTTCGAGGTTGATCAGGTGCCACCCGGCCAGCGTGATGAATTGGAAGTGGTAGCCCATGGCGCCGAGTTCGCGCTGGAACGTGGCGATCGTGCTGGCGTCCAGGTGGCGGTCCCAGTTGAACGACGGCGAGCAGTTGTACGCCAGCATCTTGTCCGGATACACGGCATGCACTGCCTCGGCGAACTCCCGCGCCTGCGTGAGGTCGGGCGTGGGCGTTTCGCACCACAGGAGATCGGCGTACGGGGCGTACACGAGCGCGCGCGCGATGGCCGACGCCATGCCGCCGCGCACGGAGTAGTACCCTTCCGGTGTGCGCTCGCCGGTCATGAACTCGCGGTCGCGTGCGTCCACATCGCTCGTGAGCAGCGTGGCGGCGAGCGCATCGGTGCGCGCGACGAGGAGCGTGGGGACGTCGAGGACATCGGCGGCGAGTCGCGCTGCCGTAAGCGTGCGGACGAACTGCGCCGTGGGAATCAGCACCTTGCCGCCCATGTGGCCGCATTTCTTCTCGGCGGCGAGTTGGTCCTCGAAGTGCACGCCGGCCGCGCCGGCTTCGATCATGGCCTTCATGAGCTCGAAGGCGTGGATGGGTCCACCGAACCCCGCTTCGGCGTCGGCTACGATGGGCGCGAGCCAGTGGCGGCCGCCCTTTTCTTCGGCCCACTCCACCTGATCGGCGCGCAGTAGCGCGTTGTTGAGACGGCGCACGAGTGCCGGTACGCTGTTGGACGGATAGAGACTCTGGTCCGGATACGTCTGACCAGCCAGATTGCCGTCCGCAGCGACCTGCCAGCCGCTGAGATAGATGGCCTCGAGGCCGGCGCGCACCATCTGCACCGCCTGCGCGCCGGTGAGGGCGCCAAACGTGTTGACGTAGTCCCGCTCCTGCAGGAGGGACCACAGCCGCTCCGCACCCAGCCGAGCGAGCGTATGCTCCACCCGCACCGAGCCGCGCAACCGCACCACGTCCTCCGCCGTGTACGTGCGCTCGATTCCAGCCCATCGAGCGTCGTTCTTCCAACGGCGCGCGAGGTCCTGCGCCGCGGTACCGACATCGCGCGTCTCGCGCATCTCTCCTCCTGTCATAGTGGGGCGCCTCAGTCGAGCAACTGGTAGGCAGGCAGCGTAAGGAACTCGACGAAGGTCTCCGTGAGCACCAGGTCGTCCAGCAGCGCCGCGGCATCGACAAAGCGCGACGGCGCATCACCGCGCGCCTCCTGCAACGCCGCGAGCTCCGACTGACGCATATCGCGGTAGCGCTCGGCGGTCATCGTGCCCCCGCCCGCGAGCGGCGCCCGTCGCACCACCCACTGCCACAACTGCGCGCGCGAAATCTCGGCCGTGGCGGTGTCTTCCATGAGGTTGTTGATCGCGACCGCGCCCGACCCGCGGAGCCAGGCCTCCAGGTATTGCAAGGCGACGCTGATGTTGCTCCGCACGCCGTCCTCGGTGACCGTTCCGCCCGGGATGTGCACATCGCGAATCTGCTCCGCGGTGACGCGGACGTCCTCGCGCGTCCGGTCCTTCTGGTTGGGGCGGTCGCCCAGCACGCCATCGAACACCTCCTGTGCCACGGGGACGAGATCCGGGTGCGCGACCCACGTGCCGTCGAAACCGTCCGACGACTCGCGCCGCTTATCCTCCCGCACCTTGGCCAGCGCCACTTCCGTCACTGCTTCGTCCCGCCGATTCGGGATGAACGCCGCCATGCCGCCAATGGCGTGCGCGCCGCGTTGGTGGCAGGTGCGGACGAGCAGCTCCGTGTACGCGCGCATGAACGGCACCGTCATGGTCACCTGACCGCGGTCGGGAAAGCACACGTCCGGCCACCGGCGGAATTTCTTGATCGCGCTGAAGATGTAGTCCCAGCGGCCGGCGTTCAGTCCCGCGGCGTGCGCGCGCAGCTCGTAGAGGATCTCCTCCATCTCGAAGGCGGCGAGGATCGTCTCGATGAGCACGGTCGCGCGGATGGTGCCGCGGGGGATGCCCAGCGCGTCCTGCGCGGCGTCGAAGACGTCGTTCCAGAGGCGCGCCTCGAGATGGCTTTCCAGCTTGGGCAGGTAGAAATACGGGCCGAAGCCGCGCTCCTGTGCCGCCCGCGCGTTGTGGAAGAAGTACAACCCAAAATCGAACAGGCTGGCTGAGATCGGCGCGCCATCCACCCGCACGTGCTTCTCGGTGAGGTGCCATCCGCGCGGCCGCACGACGAGCGTCGCGATCCGTTCGTTCAGCGTGTATTCCCGTCCGTCGGGAGCCGTGAAGGCGAGCTCCCGTCGCACGGCGTCCATGAGATTGCTCTGCCCCTCCAGGACATTGCTCCAGGTGGGAGAGAGTGCATCCTCGAAGTCCGCCATGAACACCTTCGCCCCCGAATTGAGGGCGTTGATCATCATCTTGCGGTCCACCGGCCCGGTGATCTCGACGCGGCGATCCTGGAGCGCATCCGGCGTGGCGGCGACGCTCCATGCGCTGGAGCGCACGCCTTCCGTCTCCGCGAGGAACGCAGGGCGCTTGCCGGCATCGAGCTCGCGCTGGCGTTCATCCCGGTGGAGCAGCAGCTGCTCGCGCCGCGGATTGAACTGCCGGTGCAGGCGCGCGACGAAGTCCAGCGCGTCCGTGGTCAGTACGCGCGCGGCCGGCTCGGTCAGGCGCCCCGTGATCTGCATCTGCTCCGACGTGCTCGCCCCCAACGCTGCCTCCCGTGTAGTCTGTGATAGATCCCTGTTCGTGGTGGCCGCTTGGCGTGATCGGGCCTCCGCTGGCGCTGGCCGTGCTGCACTCCGGCCCCGGATACGGTGCACGGCCGCACGCTGGCGAGCTCGTGGGAACTGGCCAGGGCCATGTCGAACCGGTTCCGGCCTTCCGGGGTGCTCCCAGCGCCAGCAGAGACCATGCAGCCCCCCTGTGGTGTAGCAAGAGCTGTGCTACCACCAGGGTGGGTTTTCTGCGCTGCGCCCCTCAATGGGCGACACGTAGACGGCGTGTGCCGCGAGGCACCCGTCATGCGTCCATGGTGCGGCAGACGTGCCACAGTCGCGTGCAACGGTTTGGCTCCCGGCACCGCCGTGGCGCGCTGGATGCAACCCTCCCTTTCTGATCGGCAGCGAATGGAACGAGGCCGTCACACGAGCGAGGAATCGATGCGGGGATACCGCTTCTTTGAGGAATACACGACGCCGACTCTCGAACACAGCCTCAGAAGCATCATCGCCGTCCAGACCATGGGACCTCGGTTCGTCCAGCAGGGCGGGGTCTGTGTGGGAGCGGTATGCGACGATGGTGCAGAGGCCCAGCGCAACGCCGGGAGCGCGGTCGGAATGCACATGGTCACAATGGAGTACTTGGGGACGCACTGCCGGACGGTCACGGAGGCGCGTGCGCGCGCGGTGGATCCGCGTCTATTCGAGTACCTCGACCGCATGGCCTGAGCGCCGCCCGAGCGCCATCGCGTGCCCGTGGCCTGTGCTGCAGCGCAGCGTGTGGCTCAACGCGCGTGCGGCGAAGGGGTGGTAGGGCAGCGCGCGCGGAGCGGGCGGCGCGAGTAACACTGTGCCGCGCGCAGAGCGAAGGACGGGAAGCGCGATGCTCCGACTCACGCGCCGCCGCTGCACCGACTCCCCATGCACCGGCACCGCGACCAGATCGGCGCCGCACCGGTCGCTGAGCCGCAGCACCGCCTCGGCAGGATCCCCCTCGACGACGATCGCGTCCACCGCGCGCGCGCGCCAGGCAGCACGCTGGCGCAACTCCTCCAACAGATCATCCACCTTCCGGCGCAGCGTCTGGACCCACGCCGACCCGCCACCGAGCTCGCCGCCGTCGGCGCGACGCACGTAGACGAGCGTCAGCCGGGCTGCCGCGTCGGCGACCGACAGCGCCGCGTCCAGTGCCACCCGTGAGGCGCGCCCAAAATCCACTGCCACGAGCACGCGGCGCGGAAGGCGCCGCGTTCCCGGCGCCACAGCCATTACGGGCATGCGCGCGTGCCGCACGACCTGGTGCGCAAACTCCGGCTCGAGCACGCCACCCACGCGTCGATGGCCATCGCGTCCCACGAGCAGCAAGTCACACGCGTGGGCAGCAGCCTCCTGCGCCAGGCGGAGAGGCCAGGAGGCGTCGCCCCCGCGGCATTGCGAGACCTCCACCCGCCGACGTCCTATATGCCCAAGGAGGGCAGCCATCCGTGTCACGGGCGCGTCGTCCGGATGGCCCTCGCCCACGCCGACGAACACACGGAGCTCCGCCCCGGCACGGCGCTGGATGGGGGCCGCCACGCCGGAGGGTGCGACCACGCGAAGCACGGGAATCTCCCGCTGCAGTTCAGTGCTCACGTCGCTATGGTTCGAGTAGGCGGTCAACCGGGCGCCACGCCAGCGATGCATGGATGTGCTCTGGCGATGCGGCCGTCTGTCGGGGCGGCGGAGCAGACTCGTGGGGGTTTTCCCCGCTCGCACATCCATCGGATGCCGGTGTGCCGCGATATCCGGTGACGCGTCCTCAGAACAGGCGCTCCCGCCGACGCCGCCCTTCCCTGCCGCTTTTCGCCGTGCCGCCATGCCGACGCCCCCCTCACTCATCGTTCTGCTATTCCTGGCCGCCTGGATTGCGCCCGCTGCCGGGCCTGCACGGCCGCCCGCGTCAACGCGCCCGGAGCTCGGCGTGGCCGCGGTGCTGGCGCCACGCGGAGCGCGTGAGAGCGAAGCGCTCCGCAGCCAAGCGCGCGACACGGCGGGGATGCTCCTCGCGCGACTCTCTCTGGTGGACTACGTCATGCGCCGTGCGCTCGCGGCGCGGGGCTTTCCGGGCGCTGCCGTGGCGATCGGCCGCGACGACGCGGTCACCTGGCTGCGCGGCTACGGACATCTGGACTGGGCGCCAGGCAGCGAGGCGGTCGACGCCAAGGAAACGCTCTACAATGTGGCATCGCTCACCAAGGTGATGGCGACCACGAGCGCCATCATGGTGCTGTATGACGACGGACGTTTGCGGTTGGACGACCGCGTGACCCGCTGGCTGCCCGGCTTTCGCGGCGGGCTGAAGGGCCAGGTCACCATACGCCAGCTTCTCACGCACCGGTCCGGACTTCCGGCGGGCCGGGACCTGTGGCACGAGGCCGACAGCCCGGCGGAGGCACGCCGCCTGGCGCTCGCCACGCCGCTCATCCATCCTCCCGGGGAGCGGGAGCTGTACTCCGACATCGGCGCGATCGTTCTGAGCATGGTGGCCGAGGCGGCGGCCGGAGAACCGCTCGACCGTTTCGTGGAGCGTCGCGTCTTTCGCCCACTCGGCATGCGGCACACGGGCTTCCGTTTGACCTCGCGCCTCCGCCGCCACGCGGCGCCGACGGCCTATTCCGCCGTGCGCCACCGAATGCTGCGCGGTGAGGTGCACGATGAGAATGCCGCCGCGCTGGGCGGCGTGGCGGGACACGCGGGGTTGTTCAGTACGGCGGCCGACGTGGCGATCTTTGCCCGCATGATGCTCGGCGGAGGACGCGTGGGCGACGTTCGGATCGTGCGCGAGGCGACGGTGGCGCGCTTTACCCAAACCGCCGATGGTTGGAGAGCGCTGGGATGGCAACTCTGTCCGGGGGGAGGCAGTTGCGGGCATCGCATGGGAGCGACGGCGTACGGACATACCGGATTCACGGGCACCTCGCTGTGGATCGATCCGGACCGACGCGCCTTCGCCGTGGTGCTGACGAACAGCGTGGATGCGCCACCGGGCGGGCGGGACGATCCGTGGGCCGTGTTGTCGGACGTGCGCGGGGATGTGGCGGACCTGGCCATCCTGGCCGTGAACGACCAACCGGGAGGCGCGCCTCCCATGCCCCCCACGCTCCGCGCCGATCTGGCCATCGGCTGGGGGATCACGCCGCGCACGCGCGTCGCGTTCCCCGCCGGTACGGGTGGCGAGTGACGGCAGGGCGTTGCCGGCGGCCCCGTCGCGCGGCCGCATGAGCAGCGTCGTCACCGCTGGTCCGCCCAGCACCCCCGCCACCGCACTCGACGCGATCATGCGCCCGCGGGCAATCGCCGTCGTTGGGGCCTCGCGGTCGGCGGACACCATCGGGCACCAGATCGTGCAGAATCTTCTCCGCTTCGGCTTCACGGGTGCCGTGTACCCGGTGAATCCCAACGCCTCGTCGGTGCACTCCATCCGCGCCTATCCAAGCGTGGGAGCCATCCCGGAAGTGGTGGACCTGGCGCTCGTCGTCGTCCCCAAGCAACACGTACTCTCGGTGGCGGACGAATGCGGCCGCGCGGGCGTGCGCGGGCTGGTGGTCATCAGCGCCGGGTTTGCCGAGACAGGCTCCGAGGGACGGGCCGCGGAGCGGGACCTGGTGGCGACGGTGCGCCGCTATGGGATGCGCATGGTGGGTCCCAACTGCATGGGCGTGCTGAATGGAGACCCGGAGATCTCCATGAACGCCACCTTCGCTCCCAACATGCCCCCGCCGGGACGCGCGGCGTTCGTGTCGCAGTCGGGCGCGCTGGGCGTGAGCGTGCTGGACTACGCCAAGGAGTATGGCATCGGCATCGCGCAATTCGTCTCGGTGGGCAACAAGCCGGACGTGAGCGGGAACGACCTGCTGCTGCAGTGGGAGCACGACCCCGCGGTGGGGGTGATCCTGATGTACGTGGAGAACGTCGGCAATCCGCGCCGCTTTCTCGAAATCGCGTCTCGCGTCACCAAGCGCAAACCCATACTCATGGTGAAATCGGGACGGTCGCGCGTGGGCGCGCGCGCCGCCTCGTCGCACACCGGCGCACTGGCGGCGAGCGACGCCGTGGTGGACGCGTTGCTCGCGCAGGCGGGGGTGCTGCGCGCCGCGTCCATCGAGGAATTGTTCGACATGGCGATGGCGTTCGGCGAGCAGCGGCTGCCCCGCTCGCCTCGCACCGCCGTGGTGACCAATTCGGGCGGGCCGGGGATCCTGGCGGCGGATGCGCTCGAGACGCACGGCCTGGACGTCGTGGAGCTCGCGCCGGAGACGATACGGAAGCTCGTTCCGCTCTTTCCCGCCGAGGCGTCCATCCGCAATCCGCTCGACATGATCGCGTCCGCCTCGGCGCACTCGTACCACGTGGCACTCGACGCGGTGTTGTCCGATGCCGGCGTGGACACGGCCGTGGCGATCTTCGTCCCTCCGTTGGGTGTGCGGCAGGAAGACATCGCCGAATCGATCGTCGGTGTAGCGCGTGCATACCCGGACAAGCCGGTGCTTGCCGTGTTGATGGGACGCGAGGGGCTGCCGCAGGGACGCGCCGAACTGCACCGGGCCGGCATCCCGGCCTACATCTTCCCGGAGTCGGCGGCGCGCGCCCTGTCGGCCATGTATCGGCAGCAGGAGTGGTGCAGCCGGCCGGAGGCACACGTGCCGGCGCTGCAGGTCGACCGCGCGGCCGTGGCGCGCGTGGTCGCGGGTGCGCGCCAGCGGGGGCGGACCAAGCTGGCCGAAGGAGACGCGCTCGCCGTGCTCGACGCGTACGGTATCCCCACCACGCCTACCCGCGCCGCCCGCGACGGACGGGAAGCCGCACGCGTGGCGGCTGCGATCGGGTTCCCGGTGGCCATCAAGGTCATCTCGCCACAGATCCTGCACAAGACTGACGTGGGCGGGGTGCGCCTGGGATTGACCAGCGGCGACGAAGTGGAAGCCGCTGCCGCGGAGATTGCCGCGAACGTGCGCCGGGCACGACCGGATGCCGACGTGGAGGGCGTGCTCGTGCAGCACATGGCACGCGGCGGACGGGAAACGATCGCGGGGCTCACACGCGATCCGGCGTTCGGTCCGCTGGTGATGTTCGGGCTGGGCGGGATCTTCGTCGAAGCGCTCCGCGATGTGGTGTTCCGGATCGCGCCGCTCACCGACCTGGACGCGCGCGACATGCCCCGTGCGCTGCGTGCAGCCGCCGTGCTGGAGGGCGTCCGCGGAGAAGCGCGCGCCAATCTGGCGGCAGTGGAGCAGGTACTGCTCCGCATCTCGCAGCTCGCAATGGACTTTCCCGAGATCGCGGAGCTGGACATCAATCCCCTCTTGGCCGACGCGAGCGGTGTGGTGGCGCTGGACGCGCGCGTGGTGCTTACCCCGACGTCGGAGGGGTGACGGCGTCGCCGGCCTCCGGGCGGGCCGGATCCGCCGCACGATTGCCGGCGGGGTGCGCCGCGCGGCGGCCGGCGATATCGTCGGCCGGCGAGCGACCTTGCCGGGTGAACTGCGCGGCGAACGCCTGCGCCACCTCCACGTGCCGCGGCTCCAGGAAGCCCGTGCCCAATTCGGCGCACCCGTTCAAGGCGATCTCGATGAGCGCCGCCGCGGTCGCGGCATGCTGGGCATCGCGCAGCCCCAATCGCCCCGCGGTGCAGAGCGCCTCGTCCGACGGCGTCGGCAGCAGCGCCAACGCGTCGCGGCGCGCGCGCGGCGCACGTACCAGCCCGCCCACCACGGCAACGACGGCAGGATACCACTCCGGGGCGAGGGCGTCGATGGAGCGCACCTCCAGAAACCCCCGCGGTCGCACCTCGGGGAACAACGTGGACAGATGATCCGTCCACACGGCGTCCGACAATGTGCCGCGCGCGGCGAGCGCTCGGGCCGTGGGCGCCACGTGGTGCCCTTCGCGGCACGCCTGCTCGGCCGGCTCGACGGGCGGCAGCATGGCCGAGATGACGGTGGCATCGAGCGCGAAATCCGCGTAGCGACCCACCGGATCGTGCGCGTCGAACGGCAGTCCTGTGCGCGCAGCATCCGTGTGGCGCCACGTATGCGCGCGAAAGCTCTGATGCCCCGTATCTGCACCGGCATATCGCGGCGAATTGGCGAACATGGCGGTGAAGTACGGAGCGGCAGCGTTGAGTACGTGCCACCGCTCCCACAGTTCGTCGCCGGTGCCAGCATCGACGCTCACCTGTACGGCGGCCGTCTGGCGCATCATCCTCGCACCCGCCGGGCCGATGCGCGCGAAGTGCGCATCCATGGCCAGGTAGCGCGGCGCTGAAAGCTGCAGCGGCACCTGAGCGATGCGATTCTCCGGATCGATCCCCACGGCCAACAGGTCGATTCCGCGTCGGAGCGCCTGCGCGCGCAGAGCCTGAGCGACGCGCTGCAGCCAATCGAGCACGCGGCTTGCCGACGTCAGCGCGGGAGACGCAAGCTCGATCTGCCCACCGGGCTCGAACGTGAGAACACCGTGCTCGGGTGTCACGAAGGCCGGCACCCCCTTGGCCGACCGCCGCTCGCTCCAGCCGAGGCGCGCGGCCACGCCCCGCACCATGGCCAGCGATGAGGATCCGCTCGGCGTTGCAGTCGGCGACCCACACGCAGGCGCCACGGAGCAGATCCGCCGCGTGAGCGCATCGACCGGGATGAACTCCGCTTCCACCCCGATCACCTCGGTCGCGTGCCCGCCCCGCGCGCTCACGAACGCGTCCTGACGCAGGCGGCGAACGGCGTCCTCCTTCAGCGCGTCGGCCGGGCCCCCGCTCATGTGCGTGGCCGCGCCAGCACGAGTGCGAAGTCTCCCGGCTCATCGGGCGTCCACCGCATCACGTCCATCTGAGCGGCCGTGCAGAGACGACGTACCTCGGCCTCGTCGTACTTACAGCTGATCTCGGTGCGGATGCTCTCCCCCGCGGCGAGCGTCACCGTGCCCACGTGGGGGATGTGTACGCTCTGCGGTGCGTCGGACACGAGATGCATCTCCACGCGGTGCAGCGCCTCCACGTAGGCGGCGCGGTGCGAGAACCGCGCGGGCACGAAGTCGGCGCCCAGCATCGCGTTCAGCGCATAGAGTGCGTTTCGGTTGAAGGCGGCCGTCACCCCACGTGCGTCGTTGTAGGCGGCATGCAGGCGCGCCGGATCCTTGCGGAGGTCGACGCCCATGAGCAAGCGGTCGCCCCGCTCCATGTGCGCGCGGATGCGGCGGAGGAGACGGACGGCGGCGGCGGAATCGAAGTTGCCGATCGTGCTGCCCAGGAACACCGTGAGCCAGGGGCGCGCGAGATCCTCCGGGAGCGGGAGCGCGCGACGCATGTCCGCCACCGCGGGACGGACGGTGAGTGCCGGGTACGCCGTCGCGAGTCGGGTGGCAGTTTCGGCGAGGAACTCGGCACTCACGTCCACGGGCACGTACGTGGCCGCGCGCACGGCCGCGACCACCGCGTCGAGGATGACGCGCGTTTTTTCGCCTGCGCCGGCGCCGAGTTCCACCACTGTGCGCGGAGCGAGTTCCGGGATCCACGCCGGAATCCAGCGCTGGAGCAGCGATCGTTCGGCACGCGTGAGGTAGTACTCCGGCAGTCGCGTGATCTCTTCGAACAGCTCCGATCCGCGCCGGTCGTAGAAATAGGTGGGAGGAATTTCCTTCTGCGCGCGCGCGAGGCCTGCCCGGACGTCCGCTCGTGCGCGCGCGAGCGCCTCGTCGGGGGCGGCCGCCCCGGCCAGACTAGTCATCGCGCGCGCAGCGGAACCCGCTGAAGATCTGCCGCCGAGCGGGATTGTCCCAGTTGCGAAAGCTGTTTCGGATGGCCCCCGGCCGCGTGGCCCACGAGCCGCCGCGCAGTACCCGATAGTCCCCGCCGAAGAACGCCTCCGAGTATTCGCGGTATGGGAACGCCTTAAATCCGGGATACGGCCCGAAGCGCGAGGACGTCCACTCCCACACGTCGCCCACCATGCCATAGCAGCCGAGTGGAGAGACGTTGCGCTCGTACGCACCAATGGGCGCCGTACCGAAGGCAAGCTGGTCCAGGTTGGCATCGCGCGCGCCGGGCGGCGTGTCTCCCCAGGGATACGCGCGCATGCGACCAGCCTCGGCGTCCCACCCCGCGGCCACCTCCCACTCTACTTCGGTGGGCAGCCGCTTTCCCACCCAGCGCGCATACGCCTCCGCCTCGTGGAAGCAGACGTGCGACACGGGATGGTCGAGCGGCAGCGCGCGCACGATGCCGAACGCGTGTACGCACCACGCGCCGCCGCGCCGCTCCCAGTAGCGGGGTGCTTCGGCGGCGGTCTCCGTGCGCCAGCTCCACCCGGCGTCGGTCCACAGCGCCCGCTCGTGGTAGCCCCCCGCATCCACGAACGCGCGATAGTCAGCCACCGACACCGGTGCGCGGTCCATGCGGAAGGGCGCAACGTCCACCGTGTGCGCGGGATGTTCGTTGTCGTACGCCGCCGTGCGATCGTCGGTGCCCAGGGTCACGGAGCCGCCGCCGAAACGCACCATGTCGCCCGGGTTCGGGCGGAGCGCTCCACGGGGCACACTTCGCGCGGATGGACACGCATACGGCGCCCCCGCCCTGAGTTGGAGTGTCTGCAGGATCGTCTCGTTGTGCTGATACTCGTGCTGCAGCACCATCCGGTACACGTACCCGTCCCGCAGCAGCGGATCGGAGGACGTGAGATCGACCGTCGCCAGCCTCTTCAGCACGCGTGCGCGGACATCATCCAGCACGGCGCGGATCTCGTCCGTGGACGGCAGCGGCAGCTCGCCGCGCGTGGCGCGCGGATGCTCGAACGGATTGAACATCCCGGGCATCTCGCCGAAGGTGACCGGCGCATCGAGCTGCCGAAGCAGCCAGAGCTCCTCGAAGTGCGCAATGTGGCCGAGGTCCCACAGGATGGGGCTCATCAGTCGATCGTGCTGTCGCGCGAGATCCTCCTGGGAAAGCGGACTCACGAGCAGCAGCGTTCGCGTCCGCGCCTCGGCCAAGTCGTCCGCCAGGAGTTGTCGGACGGCGGAGGAAGAACGGACTTCACTGGGGCTCGCGGCGGGCGGACTGGCGCTGGGCGACATGGGCGGTGGCGTGTGCGATGGGCTCCGGACGGAGGCACGGCCGTGTGCCTCGCGTGTCCTAAGTCAATCCCCGTGCCGCGGCAACGGTTCCCCGGCGGTGCGACGTCGCTCGAGTGTGCGCGGCCGTCGGGGCCGGGCTACGTTGCGCGCGGCTCGGGTGCACCGGGTGCACCGCGCGCGTCGGCGGCGCGTCGCGGACGCGCGGTGGGGTAGTCCCGCTCCGGCGGACCCGTGTAGATCTGACGCGGTCGGGCGATCTTCTGCTCCTTGTCGAGCAGCATCTCCTCCCACTGGGCCAACCACCCCGCCGTGCGCGCAATGGCGAACAGCACGGTAAAGAATTCCGTGGGAAACCCCATCGCGCGGTAGATCAGCCCGGTGTAGAAGTCGACGTTGGGATACAGCTTGCGCGAAACGAAGTATTCGTCCTCCAACGCGATCCGCTCGAGCTCGAGCGCGATCTCCAACCCTTCGTCCACGCCGGTGATCTCGAACACCTCGTTGGCGAGCTGCTTCACGATGCGAGCACGTGGATCGTAGCTCTTGTACACGCGATGGCCGAAGCCCATGAGGCGGCCGCCACCCGCCTTCACCTCGCGCACGAACGCTGGAATGCGGTCCTTGCTTCCGATCTCACTGATCATCCGCAGCACCTGTTCGTTGGCGCCGCCATGCAGCGGCCCGAACAGTGCCGCGATCCCGGCGGTGAGCGCCGAGAACGGATCCACGTGGGACGAGCCCACCGAGCGCACGGCACTGGTGGAGCAGTTCTGCTCGTGATCCGCGTGCAGCGTGAAGAGCACATCCAGCGCGCGCACGAAGACCGGATTGGGGTGGTACGTCGACTCGCCGATGCGGAACGTCATCGAGAGGAAATTCTCAATGTAGGACAGATCGTTCTCCGGATAGACAATGGGCAGCCCCCGCATGTGGCGCAGCGAGAACGCGGCCAGCGTGGGGAGCTTGGCGAGCAGCCGGATGACCGCGATGTCCCGTTCCGCCGGGTCGAAGATGTTGTGCGCGCCGGGATAGAAGGACGACAGCGCCGCCACGCTGCTGCAGAGCATCGACATCGGATGCGCGTCGTAGCGGAAGCCCTCGAGGAACTTGCGGATGTTCTCGTGGACATACGTGTGGTACGTGATGTCGTGCACGAAGCGGTCGAACGCCGCCGCCGACGGCAGCTCCCCGTGGCGGAGTAGCCACGCCACCTCGAGGAACGAGGAGTGTTCGGCCAATTGTTCGATCGGGTATCCGCGGTACCGCAGAATGCCCTTCGCGCCATCGATGAAGGTGATGGCGCTGCGACAGGACGCGGTGTTCAGGAACGCCGGATCATAACTGAGCAGCCCGAAATCCTGTGCATCCGTCTTGATCTGCCGGAGGTCGAGCGCGCGAATGGCGCCGTCCTCCACCGGAAGCGTGTACGTAGCGTCGGTGCGCCCGTCGCGCACGTCGAGCGCACTGGTCGTCGTTCCTGCCTGTGCCGTGGTATCCACCGTGTCTTGGTCCTGTGGCGTCGGAAGTTCCGGTCGAACGAGGGGCCCGCCCACGCGTGCAACTTAGCGCCCGGCGCGCTCGCGTGCAGGGGCGCCACGTGCATGGTGTCGTAAACTACAGCGTGATGGTGGTGACGCGCGAGGATCCGTGGCCGGCCGTCACCAGCGATCGGCGGTGAATCCGGCGCGCCGCGAACGAGGGCGTGACGTGATGCAGATCACCTTCGCGGCGCGCATCGGCGCGTGGCGGCGTGGCGTCCACCGCCGGCCCACGACGGTCGGCTCTGCGCACGGCCGCGCGCGGCCGCGCGCGGCCGATCTCGCGGTGCAGCGGCCGCCGCGCCCTACGGTTCCACGGATAGCTGGACCCGAAGCGGAACGTCGCTCGGGTGAAACTCGTTGAGGCGGGCAACCATGCGCGCGATGCGCTCGCAGATCGATGCGGCGTTCCCTTCACCATCCCCGCGCGCCCGCAGGGTCATGCCGCTCGCCCGGTCGCCCGGCAGAACGTCCAGCTCCGGAAATCCTCTTGTCAGTCGGTCCGGGAGGGAGTCGCACACCGCAGGCGCTCCCTGGAGCACCGAAATCCGAACCGTGCACGGTATCGCTGACTGGACTGCTGTCATCTTCGCTCCACTCTCTGATAGGGCTGCCGCAACCTGTCGTTGCAAAGGATCGCTTGTGTGGCGATGCTCACGGCGCCGGGGCGTTGCAGCCGAGGGCATATGTCTTCGCCGGGCGGCCGGGCGGACCACCTACCCCGGCTGCGCTGCCCAAGCCAACTTGCGAGACCCGTGCCGCGCGAAAAGCAAGCGCGCGATCCGTTGCCTGGCATTCTCCAGGCAACTCGCCCAGGACCGTGAGAGTGTCACGTTATTTTGCAGCAGCCGTGTTCATCGGGAGCGCCTGATGCCGGCCCGTGGATCCCGTGCGGTCGGTCCCCCTGGACCTCCAAGGGGGCGCGATCTGGGGGGCAGACGCGACAGGTTGACGTGCGAGTCCGACAGCGCACCCTGCCGGACTCGCGCTCGACGGTGCCCTGCGGGCGCGACAGACGGTGGCGCCGGCGTGCGGAAGTGCGCATTCTTAGCGAGAGATTGCGCGCCGCCGGCAGGACCATTCTTCGTGGAGTGACCGTATGCGCTCGACGCCCGTGCGACTGCTTCCCCTGCTGTTGCTCCTCCTGGCCTGCGTTTCAGCCGCTGGCCGCCGGCGGCAGCAGGACGAGCCTGTGACCCAGGTCCGGGTACAGAATTCACGCTTCGTGGGCTACACGATCTACGTGCTGAACGGAAGAACTCCGCAGCGGCTGGGCCGTGTGGAGGCGACCAGCGAGGCCACGTTCATCATCCCCCGCGACCTGCTGTTCGGCCCCACGCCGCTGCAATTCCGCGCTGTGCCCCTGGCCAGCAGCGAGCGCCCCACCTCCGAGGTGCTGCAGGTGAGCCCGGGCGAAACCGTTGTCCTCTTGCTGCAGCCGTAGCTCCCGCGGCGGCCGGCGCCCGCCGGCGCCGGCCGCCGTGGGAGCTCGCTAGAGGTACTCCTGCGCGACCCGGAGGGCCGCGTAGATGCCAGCGCCCGTGCCCACCATGCTCACCATGAACGCGGTCATGGTGCCGACGTGCGCGCCGATCCACCAGCCCAACCCGCTTCCCACCGACGCGCCGACCATCGTGATCGCTCGTCGCACCGTGTCTCCCCGGAATACGAGAACCGTCCCACCGTGCCTCTCATGCACAGGACGACCGGCCGGACGCGCGGGTCAACGATGGCGTGCGCCGCTCGGCGAGCCGGCATCCACTCCCATCCACTCGCGGGCGATCTCCCGCAGCTTGTAGCGCTGAATCTTGCCCGTGGCTGTCTTGGGAAGCTGGCGGGTGAACACGATCCGCCGCGGACACTTGTAGGATGCGAGTCGCGCGACCACGTGCCCTTGCAGCGCCTCTTCAACTGCGGTATCCGCCTCGCGTCCACGTGACAGGACGACGAACGCAACGGTGCGCGTGAGCGCGTCGGCGCCTGGCACCCCCACCACTCCTGCTTCGAGCACGGCCTCGTGCTCCACGAGCACGCTCTCCACCTCCGCCGGCGACACCCACATCCCGCTCACGCGCATCATGTCGTCGTCGCGCCCCGCGTACCAGTAGTAGCCATCCGCATCCCGCCGATACTGGTCGCCCGTGCGAAGCCACTCCCCCATGACGGTTTTTTTCGTCCGCTCGTGCCGGTTCCAATATCCGGCACACGCGCTGTCGCCGCGCACGAGCAGCGTGCCGATCGTCTCGTCCGGCACCTCGGCCCCGTGTTCATCCACGATGCGGACCTCGTAGCCGGGGACGACGGTGCCGCTGCTGCCGGGACGTGCACGCCCTGGGGCGTTGGCGATGTAGGTGTGGCACATCTCCGTGGAGCCCAGGCCGTCCAGGATCTCCACCCCGAAGCGCTCCCTCCATCGATCGTACAGCGAATGCGCCAGGGGCTCACCCGCGGAGAAGCAGCAGCGCAGCGACGACAGGTCGAACCGCGACGCGGCATCCTCCATCTGCAGGAGCGCTGCATAGGCGGTGGGAACCGCGAAGAACAGCGTGGGCCGGTGTCGTTCGATGAGCGCGAACGTTCGCTCCACGTCGAAGCGGTGCGGGTCGAGGACGGTGGACGCGGCTACGCCGAACGGAAAGTACAGCGCGTTCCCCAACCCATAGGCGAAGAACAACTTGGCCACCGACAGCGTGCGATCGTCCGGTCGGATCTGCATGATGTGACGCCCGAAGCCATCGCAGCACACCAGCATGTCATGGTGCAGGTGGATGGCGGCCTTGGGCGCGCCCGTGGTGCCCGAGGTGTAGAGCCAGAAGGCCGTGTCGTCGGTCGTCGTGGGCGCGGCGGCGGCATCGCTCGATGCGCACGCGACGAGCGCGTCGAGGGCCAGGGGGCCGCGCGCCGCCTCCCCCGCCACCACCATGTGCTCCAAAAAGCGCGCCTCGGAGCGCACGTGCGCAGCGGTTGGGAGCAGAACATCGCTCACCACGAGCACGCGGGCGCGGCTGTCATCCAGGATGAAGGCGTATTCCTCCGCACGCAGATGCGTGTTGAGCGGGATCGGCACCGCACCAATGCGGATGGCGCCCCAGAACGTCGCCACGAAATCGAGTCCATCGCGCAGCAGCAGCACCACGCGGTCCTCCATGCGCACGCCCAACGCACGGAGCGCTGCGGCGGTGCAATGGACGCGGTCGGCCACGTCAGCGTAGGTCGCGCACACCCCATCACCCACCACCGCGACGCGGTTCCCTTCCCCGGCCGCCATCCGTGTGTCCACGAAATGGACCGCTGCGTTGAACGGCGCGGGAGATCCGCCAAGCACCGTCGCCTTCTCCGTCACACACCGCCTCCTTTCCGACTGCTCATCAGAGAGATCGCTCGCCAGGCTTCGCCCGCCGGCAATCGCGTTTTCTGGCGCGGTCCGCCACTCCTCAGCGCACGTCCGTCATCACGCACCGCCCCCGTCGCGCGCCACGCGCATCACGCCCCACGGCATCATGCCCCACGGCATCAGACCCCATGCTCGCCATGCGCCACGCTCATACACTCGCCATCGCGTGCACGACTTCAGTGAGAAACCACCAGACGCCCACCAGCACGATGGCGCCCGGCACCACGAATCGCAGCCAGCGATACAGCCACACCGTGGCTGCCCGGGGCGTCTGTCCGCCCAGCTCTCGAAGCGCGGCGGCCCGGTCCATGGACCAGGCCACGGTGACCACCGCCAGCAACGCGCCGAGCGTCTGCATGCCCGACCCGAACGTCAGGTCCCACGCCACGAACACGCGCAGGTTCCGCATGGGCGGAACGGCCAGCAGGAACACGAGCGCCGCCATGGCCCATACGGCTTGGCGGCGCGACCAGCGCGTGTTGTCGGTCAGTCCGGCGACCAGCACTTCGAACGCGGCCACGCCCGACAGATACGCGGCGCCGCCGAGTCCGACAAAGAACAGCAGCCCAAAGAGCCACCCCGCCGGCATGCGCGCAAACACGCGCGGGAGCGTGTCGAACACCAGCCCCGGACCGCTCCCCGGCTCCAGCCCCAGCGCAAAGACCGCGGGGAAGATGGCGAGCCCCGCGAGCAGGCCGGCCATGGTGTCGCCCACCGCCGTCCACAACGCGTTGGTGCGCAGATCATCCGACGGCGCCAGATACGAGCCGTACACCACCATGAACGTGCCGCCCAGCGAGAGTGAGAAGATGGCCTGCCCCAGCGCGGCCACCACGACGCGCGGCTCGAGCGCGCTCCATCGCATCGTGAGCAGGTACCACTGGACGCCCGTCCACGCGCCCGGTAGCGTGAGCGCCCGCACCACGAGCAGGAGCAGGATGGCGAACAGCGACGGCATGATCCAGCGACTGGCGCGTTCGATCCCACCACGGAGGCCACGCAGCAGTACCAGCACGCTGACCAGGATGATGATCGCCGTGCAGGCGAGTTGGCGGAGCAATGACCCGGTATCCGACCCGGCCGCGGGCGGAAGAATGCGCGATCCATCGAGAAGCACGCCGGCGGGGCGAAGCAACTGCGCCGCCGCGTAGTACAGCACCCATCCGATGACGTTCGTGTAGTACGCGGTCGCTGCCGCGACGACGGCGAACAGCACCCACCCCACCACGCGCCCTCCAGGCAACCCACCCCGCGCAAACGCGCCCACCGAACCGCGGCGCGTGGCGCGGCCCAGCGCGAGCTCGGCCATGAGCCCCGGGATCCCGATCACCGCCACCACCGCGACGTACACCAGGACGAACGCCGCCCCGCCGTAGCGCCCCACCATATAGGGGAAGCGCCACACGTTGCCTAACCCCACCGCCACTCCCACCATGGTGGCGAGGGTGCCGAAGCGGGAGGCAAACGTCTCCCGCGCGCCGCCGGCCGTGCTCACGCGCGCCGGCCGGCATCACGTGCGATCTCTGTCGCCAGCACGTCGAGCGCGCGGTCCACATCGGCGAGCGACGAATAGAAATGCGGCGCGAGGCGAATCATCCGTCCACGCGCGGACGGCAGTACTCCCTGCGTCCGCATCCGAGCCTCGATGGCGTGCGCGTCGCCGGGACAGACGAACGCCGTCGTGGGCGTCTTGCGCTCCGGATCGCGCGGACTCACCAGCTCGAGCCCACGGGCCAGCCCACCGTCGATCAACCGGCGCGAGAGGACGCGCGTCCACTGGCCAATGCGCTCCGGACCCACTTCGGCGATCAGCGCCATCCCGGCGCGCGCGATGTAGGCATCCAGGATGGGCGGCGTCCCCGTCTCCATACGCGCGGCACCCGGCGCCCAGTCCAGCAGCCTGGCGTCAAAGGCAAATGGATCGTGCCGGCCGAACCAGCCGGTCACGCGGGGGTGCAGGCGCTCCAGCACCGATGGCCGAACGTACAGGAATGCGATACCGGCCGTCCCCATCAAGAACTTGAGGGTGCCCGAGGCCAGGAAGTCCGCGTCCATCGCCTCCACGTCCACGGGCTCCGTCCCCAGCGTCTGATACGCGTCGACGAACACGAGCGCGCCGCGATCGTGCGCAATGCGCGCGATGCCGGCGATGTCCTGCTTGAGGCCGGTCTGATAGCCGCCGTGGCATGCGGACACCAGCAGCGTGTGCGCGTCCACCGCCTCAGCGTACCGCTCGAGCGAGTCGATGGCGTCCAGCACGGGAAGCCACCGCACGACGGCGCCGGCGCGCTCCTGCGCCAACCACACGTGCCCGATGGTGGGAAACTCGGCGTCGGTCACCACCACAGTCGGGCGCGCGCCCGTGAAATCGAGCGCGGACGCGACGCTGCTCGCCGCCTGTGACACACTGCCACAGACCGCCACCGCGTGGGCCGGAGCGTTGATGAGACGCGCGAACTGCTCGCGGGCACGCCCCACTTCACCCAGCCAGGCCTCCCAGTCCATCCCTCGCCGGTCCCACATCGCCAGGAACGCGTGCGCGGCGGCACGGGTGACGTCGGACTGCGGCGCCTGGGAGCAGTTGTTCATCGGAATCACCGACTCCAGCAACGGGATCCGGCGGCGCCAACGCTCCAGGTCGTACGGCGGGTGTGCGGTGGGATCTGCCATGTCTTCCTGACAAGCGCGGCACAGCGGGTGGGTGATGCCGGCACGGAGCGCACGAGCAACAAGAGCCGCTTCGCGGTGGAACTTGGCTCGCGACAAGCAGTTCCGCCAGCGTGTCAGGGAGACCCCGACACAGCGCCGCCGCCCTCCCCGACCGGCGACCACCGGAACTCCCACGTGGAAAAGGGTTGAGGCCCGACAGATTCGCCACTCCCGCGGCGCCACCTTGCATGCAGTCAATACGGAGCCCGGCTCCCCAACCCACGCAGGAGTAGGCACAATGAGAACGCGCTTCGTCGCTACCGCGATTGCAACCTTGGCTACCGCTCTCCTCGCCGGACCCATCGCCGCGCAGGGAGGTCCCAATATCCGCGTGCAGGTGCAACCCGAAAGCAAGCTGTGGCTCGACGGCAACTCCACGCTGCACGAATTCAGCTGCCGTACTGCCGATATCCAGGCGACCGTCGCGGTCGACCCTGCGTATCGCTACGCCGATCCCGCCTCCCGGACGCACCCCTTCAACAGTGTGGACGTCCAGATCCCGGTCAAGAGCCTCAAGTGCGGCAAGGACGGCATCGACAAGAACATGTACAAGACGCTCAATGCCGATGACTTCCCGCTCATCCGCTACACGCTCAAGAGCTACAAGGTGGAGCCGGGAACCATCGCCGGCGACAGCATGGTGGTGACGGCGGTCGGCACGCTGACCATCTCGGGGCAGGATCGCGAGGTCACGATGAAGGTCAACACCCAAGCGCAGCCCGACGGCGCGGTCCGCGCGCAGGGCACGTTGTCGCTCTTGCTGACGGATTTCGGGATCAAGCCGCCCAAGTTCATGCTCGGCACCCTGAAGGTCGATAACAAAATCGATATCGGATTCGACCTGCACGTCACGTCCACGGGTGCGGTTGCCGAGGCGCTGGGTCTTCGCTGAACCCACGCGGCGGCTCGACCCACGGGCGGCCCTTCGGGGCCGCCCGTCGTGCGTTGCACCACGCACAGGCTCAGAGCTCGCCGGTTACCACTCTCCGGAGCGTGGGCGCGCACACCGCGCGAAACGGTGGACCGACCGCCGAGTGCTGGCCTGCACCGTGCACGGTTCTCCTGTGCTCGGACTCCGGAGATCCCCATGACAACGACCATCGATCGCAGCACGCTCGATGCCGTCCGCGATGCGGCACACGCGCTCCGCGGCGCTCCCGACGATTTCGATCCCCTGATGGATCGGATCGGCACGGCGCGATTCGTCCTCATCGGTGAAGCATCGCACGGGACGCACGAGTTTTACCGGATCCGGGCGGAGATCACCAAACGGCTCATTCGCGATCACGGGTTTCGCGGCGTCGCCGTGGAAGCGGATTGGCCGGACGCCGACCGCGTGCATCGCTACGTCCTGGGTCGGAAACGGAGCGGGAGCGCCGGTTCATCCGCGCCGAGCTCACAGGGACACGCCCCACGGCCGGCGACGTACATCGACGACGGGGACGCGTGGGATGCCGCCGACGCGCTCTCGGGGTTCCAACGCTTTCCCCAGTGGATGTGGCGCAACGCCGACGTGCTGGACTTCGTGGGATGGCTGCGCGCCGAGAACGAGCGCCGCGCCACCACCAACGCCCCGGCCGTGGGGTTCTACGGGCTGGACCTGTACAGTCTCCACCGGTCCATCCAGGCGGTGCTGGACTATCTGCGTCGGGTGGATCCCGAGGCCGCGCGGCGGGCGCAAGAGCGCTACGCGTGCTTCGAGCACGTGGGCGCGCGCCGCGGAGCGCGCGGTGCGGAACAGGCGGATGCCCAAGCGTACGGATATGCGGCCAGCCTTGGGTTAACGCCCACCTGTGAAGACGAGGTGGTGCATCAGCTGGTCGACCTGCGCGCGCACGCCGCCGACTACGCGCGGCGCGACGGGCGCGTGGCCGCGGACGAGCTGTTCTTTGCCGAGCAGAACGCACGCGTGGTGCAGAACGCGGAAGCGTACTATCGGTCGATGTTTGCCGGCCGCGTTTCATCATGGAACCTGCGCGACCGCCACATGGCCGAGACGCTGATCGCGCTGGTGGAGCACCTGGAGACCGAGGCGCGAAGCCCCAAGCTCGTTCTGTGGGCGCACAACTCCCACCTGGGCGATGCGCGCGCCACACAGATGGGACGGTGGGGCGAGCTCAACGTGGGACAGCTCGTGCGCGAGCGGTACGGCACCGCCGCCTGTCTGGTGGGGTTCACCACGTACGAGGGCACGGTCACCGCGGCGTCTGACTGGGACGAGCCAGCGCAGCGGAAGCGCGTGCGTGCCGCGCTGCCGGACAGCTACGAGGCGCTCTTTCACGAGACGGGCGTCGGCAACTTTCTCGTCGATCTGCGCGAGAGCAGCGACGCTTCCGAAGCGCTGCACGCGACGCGTCTCGAGCGCGCCATCGGCGTGGTATACCGTCCGGAAACGGAGCGTCAGAGCCACTACTTCGAGGCGGAGCTGTCGCGGCAGTTCGACGCCGTGCTGCACTACAATGTGACGCGCGCGGTGGAGCCGCTGGAGCGCACCGCGCGATGGAACGCGGGCGAGGTGCCGGAAACCTATCCCACGGCGCTCTGATGACGACCGCCGTCTCGCGCACCGTCACCGTGCCCGCCGCGGCGGTGGCACTCACTGGCGATCTGGTCGTTCCCGTGGCCGCGCGTGGCATCGTGCTGTTCGCGCATGGGAGTGGCAGCAGCCGGCACAGCCCACGGAACCGGCGCGTTGCGGACACGCTGCAGGAGGCCCGGTTGGCCACGCTGCTCCTGGACCTCCTCACGCCGGACGAGGAACGCGTGGATGAGCGGACACGGCATCTTCGCTTCGACATCGACCTCCTCGCTGCGCGGTTGGTGGCCGCCATCGACTGGCTGGGCCAGCAGGAGGAAACGGAGCGGCTCGCGATCGGGTGCTTTGGTGCGAGCACCGGCGCCGCGGCGGCGCTGCGCGCGGCGGCCGCACGCACGGAACGGGTGCTCGCCGTCGTGTCGCGCGGGGGACGCCCGGACCTGGCAGGGGCGGCACTGGAGCACGTCCACGCGCCCACGCTTCTCATCGTGGGCGGCCGTGACACGCAGGTCCTCGCACTCAACGAGCAGGCGCGCGCTCGGATGCGCGCTCCGGCCGCGCTCGAGATCGTGCCGGGCGCCACGCATTTGTTCGAGGAGCCGGGCGCGTTGGACGCCGTGTCCGTACTGGCGCGCGACTGGTTCGCTCGCTACCTCACGCCCTGAGCGCGCTTGGGCGTCGGCCGTGCCCAAGGCTTCCGCGATCGTCACTCGCTCCCCGAGCGCGCGCGGGGACGGAGACCGCGCTGCGCCCGCCCTACCAGAGCCGATAGCCCGGCGACACGAGATGCGGCGGCAGGTACATGGCGAAGAACGGCCCGTACGCGATGAGGATGAGCACCACCGCCAACCCCACCCACAGCCACAGCCTGTCGAGCCGCGTCTCCCACCCCGTGGTGGCGGGCGCGGTCAGCGTGTAGGAAAACGGGATGTCGCCCGCGTCCTCGGTGCGGCGGCCAAAGAATACGGTCACCACGAGAATCACGAGAAAGAGCACGGCACCCACGAACATCAGCGAGCCGCCCACACCCGTGATGACTCCGGCCAGGTGCCAGCCCGGGCGCGAGTAGGTTGCTCCCGCCATGAAGGTGCGCCGCGGCATCCCCTGCAGTCCGCCCGAGATGAGACCGCGCGCCATCACGAATACACCAATGGCGTAGATCCACGCTTGCGCCACCGCCAGCTTCGGCGCCCAGAGCGAGCGCTTGGTGAGATACGGCACCAGCCAGTACGCCACACCCATGAACGTGAGCGCCACCGCGCTCCCCACCGTCATGTGAAAGTGCCCCGGGACCCACGCCGTGTTGTGCACCACCTGATTGACCGTGTAGCTGGCGTTGATCAATCCGGTGATACCACCCAGCACAAACGTGAGCATCGCAAGCAACTGTGCCACGAGCGACGGGTCTCCCCACGGCAGCGCGCGAACCCATCCCAGAAGCCCCCGCCCCCCGCGGGCGCGCCCGCCGATCTCGAGCGCCGCCATGATCGAGAATGCCGTCGCCAGACTCGGCCAGAAGATCGCGAACGTGATGCCCGCGTGCAGCCCCTTCATGGTCTGCGGCACGCCGGGATCCGTGTACTGGTGATGGAATCCCGTCGGAATGGAGATGAGCAGGAACATCACGAAGATCACGCGCGACAGGGCGTCGCTCAGGATCTTTCCCCCCGCCTGCCGCGGCACCAGCGCGTACCACGACACGTACGCGGGCAGCAGCCACGCGTACACGATCGCGTGCCCAGTGAACCAGAAGAGCGTTCGGTTGAGCAACGGATCGACCTTGGCCAGAAGGCCCAGCGACCACGGAAGCAGGAAGCCGACGAACGACACCGCGATGCCCAGGGAGGCCAGACACCACATCGCCCAGCTCGTGACGCAGATGTAGGCCAGCAACGGGATCCGTGCACCCGGGTGGTCCACACGCCAGGCGTGCAGGGTGAGGAACATGTTCGCGGCCACGAGCCACGTGCTCACCACCACCAGGACGAGTCCCAGATAGAACGTCCAGTGCGCCTGGAGCGGCGCGTAGGCGGTGTACAGGACGCTGGCGCGGTTGGTGACCATGGCCCAGGCTGCCAGCGCCACACCCAACACCATCGCGCCGAAGGCGGCGTAGAGCAGGGTGCTGTTGAGCCGGCGACTGAGCGCGCGGGCCGTCATGAGGAGGAGAAATCCGTTTCCGAACGCGAAGGTGAGCACGATCGCATTGGCCACCCCGTGCACCGTAAGCCCCTGGTAGTAGCTGCGCAGTCCAGGGAAATGCGGCAGGATGTTGATGCCGGCGTACGAGAGCGCCTGCGCGAGTCCGTGCGCCACGCCCGAGGCCATCGCGGCGAATCCGAGGAGCACGAACCACAGAATGACGCGGCACTGCGCCGTGGGAAGCTCGAATCCGGTGGGGTCGTAGACCACGGGGGCGCTCATTCGACGACTGACCGCGGCGTGCATGGTCTGATGCCCCACCCCGCAGTACTCGTGGCAGATGAGCAGATGCTGCCCGGGCTCGCGGAACGTGTAGGTGGTGCGCGTAATCTGTCCGGGGATGACCATCACGTTCACGCGCGTGCCCTCAATGTCGAATCCGTGAATCACATCCACCGAGCTCACCACGAACGTGACCTCCGCGTTGACGGGCACACGGATCTCCGCCGGCATGAAGGCCCACGCCATCGCGACGACGTCTGCTTCATACTGGTTCGGACCGGTCTGGCGGACGCCGGGGTGATCGAACGGCGGCGTGCGCAGCAGGGCCGCCGGATCCACTTCTCCCCCGCGGCCGGGAAGGTGGTAGCCCATGGCCACGCTGGCGTACACCAGCGCGCCCATGAACGCCACCAGCATCAGGGCGCCAACCGTCAGAAACGCGCGCTCGTAGGTGTGCACCTTCATGAGGTCACCTGTGGAGCAGAGTGAGATACATGATGCCCCAGAAGCCGGCGATCATCATGAGGAAGAGGACCATGAGAAAGAGCGTGCCGGTCACGACCGGTTCCGTCTCGGGATCGAGCTCCGTCTGCGCCGGGTCATCCGTTCCGGTCGACGGCGCCACCGAGGCATCAGCGGGGTCCATCGTCACCTCTCGAGGGCGGCGGATGATGCGCATCGCGATCCAGCCGGTGCAGCAGAACCGACAGGATGCGCAGGAGCGCCACGAAGGCGACGAGGAGAACCAGCGCGATGAGCAGCGCGTGGCGCTCGACATGGCCCATCAGCAGTTCGTTGATCTCTTCCCACACGCCGTAGACAAGCGGGGCGCCCACGACAAGAAACAGCGTCGCGAGCAACGCAAACGTGCGGCCAGACGCAGCCATGGTGCGTGCCGGGGCGGAGGGCGAGGTGCAGCGGGAGACGGACGACGCGTGGGCCAGCGGTGCGATGGGCGCTCACGGCCGACCAGGAGGACGGTCACGCGTGGCACAGACAATGGCGCTGCCGAATCGGAAGTGCAAGCCGCTCCCATGCGCACCGCGACGTCGCGCGTGCGCATGTAGGGAAAAGTCCCTCATGCGGCGCTACGTCGCCTCACGCCCTCACGCCCTCACGCCCTCACGCCGTCACGCCGTCACGCCCTCACGCCGGAATGACGACGGCACGGATGGCCTCGCCCGCGCGCACCACGTCCAGTCCGGCGTTGATGTCGTCCAGCGAGAATCAATGCGTCACCATCTCCGCCACCCGGATCGCGCCGCGGCACGCCATGTCGATCACGCGCGGATAGTCCACCGGACGGCACCCCAGTGAACCCATGACCTCCATCTCGCGGAACATGATGCGGCCGGCGTTCACCGCCAAAGTGTCCGGGCTGTACCCCACCAGCACCAGACGCCCTCCCGTGCGGAGACACGCGAATGCCGTCTCCTGTGTATCCGCGCGTCCGATCGCCTCGAAGGCGACATCTGCTCCGCCGCCAGTGAGTCGGCGTACCTCCCGATCCGGCCGCTCCACCGAGCGCGCGTTGATCGAGCGCTCCGCGCCGAACGTGCACGCCAGCTCGAGTTTGGTTTCCGAGACGTCAATGGCGATGACGCGAGCCCCCACCGCCGCGGCCATCTGCACGATGTTGAGCCCAATGCCACCGCAACCGATCACCACCACACGATCCCCTGCCGCCACACGACCGCGGCGCACCACCGCGTGGTACGGCGTGGTGACCGCGTCGGCAATGATGGCACCTTCCACCAGCGGCACGCCCTCCGGCAGTACGCAGACATCCTTGGCCGGCACGAGCACGTACTCGGCGAATCCCCCGTCCAGATCGTTCCCCAGCATGCGCGCGTGCTCACAGATGTTCTCCCGTCCGCTGCGGCAGGCGGCGCACGCACCGCAGGTCAGCACGGCCGGAAGGAGCACGCGGTCGCCCACGCGGCGCTCCATGGGACCCGCACCCAGCTCCGCCACCGTGCCGGCGATCTCGTGGCCCAAGATCATCGGAGGCGGCTTGAACGTGGGCGTGCCGTGGTCGATGTAATGCAGATCCGTGTGGCAGATCCCGCACGCCGCGACCTGCACCAATAGCTCTCCCGCGCCCGGCTCCGGTCGCGGCATCTCCTCCACCCGCAACGGCTGGCGCGGCCCGTGGAATACGGCGGCCTTCATCGCGCGTCCCCCCGACTCATCGGTCTCTCGTGTAGATCACGCGCGCCAGGGCGCTCGCGATCGTGCAGTCGCCGCACGTGGGTGGCGTGTCCTCGGAGCCGAGCGGCTCCAAGCGGATTTCGTAACCGAGCGATTCGTACAGCGTGACCATCTCCTGCAGCCGCGGGGGAGCCGCCGCAAAGCGGCGCGTCCAGCCCGTGGGCGGCGCGCGGCGGAGCGCGATGAGCTCCGGGCCGGCCGGCGCGCCGCCGTCGTCGAGGCGGTCGGCCGCCGGGACCGACGTCGGATCGTGCGTCCCCGCCGGCATCCGCCCCGTCGTCATGCCGCCACCCGCGCCAGGCGGCGCCACGCCAGAACCGCGGCGCCCACGGCGCCGGTGAGCTGCACCAACTCCTCAGGGGGAACGTTCACCGCCGCATCCAGTTGCTCGCGCAGCACGCGCGGCATGGTCGGAAAGCGCATGATCCCGCCCACCAGCGTGATTTCCGGCTCGATTCGCACGCGGCGCATGAGCTGGACCGATCGCGTGACCAACGACACGATCGCACCGTGCAGGATGTCCGCCGCGTCGCGCCCGGTGGAGACGTGGTTGATCACCTCCGATTCCGCAAAGACCGCACACACCCCCGAGATGGAAGCGGGATCGGTGGAGGCGGCGGCGAGCGGACCGATCTGCTCGATCGCGTAGCCGAGATAGCGCGCCGTCTTCTCCAGGAAGGCCCCCGTGCCCGCCGCACACTTGTCGTTCAAGCGGAACGAGTGGACGCGCCCGCGCTCATCCAGCCGACTGGCCTTCATCGTCTGGCCGCCCACGTCGAGCACGGTGCGCGTGTTCGGAAAGACGTGGCGCGCGCCGCGCGCGTGGGCGGTGAGATCGGTGACCTGTAGATCGCGGAACGGCACCTGGCTGCGTCCGTGCCCCGTGCTCACCACGTAGCGAACATCCCCCACCATGAGCCCCGCCGCGTGGAGCGCCGCCTCGTAGGCGGCGTGCGCGGCGGCCTCCAGGCGGAAACCGCTCTTCACCATCGCGCTGCCCAGCAGCGTCCCATCGGACGACATGAGGACGGCTTTCGTGTACGTGGACCCGACGTCCAGACCCGCCGTGACGTTCATACGGTGGCCTCCCCCGCCGCGACACAGGCCGCGCCGGTCACGTGATCGAGCGCGAACAGCGCCGCACCCAGCGCGCCCATGAAGTGGGACTCCTCGGCGATGTTCAGCGGGACGCCCAGGAGCTCGCGCAGCACGGCGACCATCGCCACGTTGCGCGCCACCCCGCCGCTAAAGGTGACCTCCTCCTCCACCCCCACGCGCGTGAGCAGCGCGGTGGATCGCGCCGCGATCGAGCGATGCACGCCCATCAAGATGTCTTCGATGCGCTTGCCGCGCGCGGCCCAGCTCAACACCTCCGACTCCGCGAACACGGTGCACGTGGTGCTGATCTTCACCGCCCGCTGCGACCGCAGCGCGCGGTCACCCAGCTCGGCCAGTGGAATCTCGAGCGCGAACGCCGCCGCCTGGAGAAAACGCCCCGTGCCGGCGGCGCACTTGTCATTCATGCAGAAGTCCGTCACCTCGCCGTCCGCGCGCACGCGGATGGCCTTGGTGTCCTGACCTCCCATGTCCAGCACCGTGCGGGTGTTGGGGTACATGTGCACGGCGCCGCGGGCGTGACAGCTGATCTCCGTCACCTGCGCCTGTCCGAAGGTCACCTTGTAGCGGCCGTATCCGGTGCCGACCACGTATCCGACGTCCGCCTCGCGCACCACGGCGTCGTCCAGCGCAGCCTGAAACGCTTCCTCGGCGGCGCGGATCACGTTCGCGCCCGTCGGGATCAGACTCCGCCCCACCAGCCGCGCTCGCTCGTCCACCACCGCCGCCTTCGTCTGGGTGGACCCTACGTCCACCCCTGCCGCATAGCGCATGTGCTCCTCCCGGGGCTACGCCCCGCGCGCGGTCCGCATTCTCCGGCTGTCGAGCCCCTCGAAGAACGCGTCGATCCGGTTCTTGAGCTGCGCCTCCGATACGACGCGCCGGTCCATCATGTCGGATTCGATAAACAGGCAGGCCACGTCGCGTGCCTGCATCACCGCCCGCCGACTCCCCGCGAGTCCGGTGGACACGGTGCGGCAACTCTTGACGGGGTGATAGACGATGCCGTCGGCCAGGAACGTGTCCACGGCCTGAATGAGCGCCCGGTCCTGAAAGAGCATGCTGTCCGTGGCGTGGCGCACGCTCAGCAACACGCCCTCGGCCAGACTCTCGATAGGACGTGTGAGATCGTACTGCACCCCGAGGTCCAGACCCCCGGCGGCGAACCACAAATAGCTGGACCCCACGAAGTTCCCGCCCCGGTCGGCGAACAGCTCGTGGAAGCGGCGGAAGATGGGATAGCACGGCACGCCCACGAAGAGCAGTCGATAGCGCTCCTCGTCCAGTGCGCCGATGCGGTGCATCACCCGATACTCCTGCTCCTCCACGAGGTCGCGGAAGTACGCGTTGCCAGCCGCCGTTCCCCGCAGCGCGTTCAACACGCCCAGATAGATGGTCCCATCCACCAGCGCGTTCATGGGCGCCGGCGCGCACGCGTTCAACTCGAGGATCCGACGCCAGTTGGCGCACATCTCGTTCGTGTGGTAGAGCACTTCGACCAATCGGTCCATCGAGAGGCGGCGGCCGGTGAGCGCCTCGCAGCGGGCAATGAGCTCGCGGATCTGCGCCTCCACGTAGCGCCGGTCACGCTCGAATCCGTCGCTGCCGCGCGGATCTCCGCCTGCTGCCGAGCGCGAACCGGGCACATCCACCGTCACGACGGGCGTGCCGTACATGCGCTCCCAGATCTCGGCCCACTTGATGTAGGTGTTGCACGCGGTCGTGAGCACCGCGATGGCCGGCTTCGGGATGCGCCCCATCGGATGCCGTCCGCCCTGCAATTGCATGGCTACATCGGCTTTCACGTAGCCGCAGATGTCCGGCGAGTAGCCGTAGTCCTCGGCCGCGCCGAGATACTCGTGCGCCACCTTGCGCACCGCGGTCTGCAACGCGTTGATCTCGGGAAACACCACCGGGAGGTCGAACGCGCGCAGCACCTCCGCCATGCTCCCCATCACGAACAGATACGCCGCGGGCGCGCCCTGCACGGCTGCCTCATCCAGTGAGCCGAACCATTGCCGGATGAGACGGGCCCCGGCTTCGCGCCCGCGCCCCACCAGTGCCAATGTCGTCGCAACCTGGCTCATGGCCGCCCCCGTCCCACAGGTTGTTGCCGTGGACTGTCAGTCGAACAGAATGTTCTCCACGAACGTCTCCAGCTGCACCTGCAACTGATCGAAGCTGGTCATGCGTTCCTCGAACTCCGTCACGAAGTACGGTATCCCCGCTTCGTCCAGAGCTTTGGCGTACGCCACCTGCTCGTCCAGGCCCGGTTCGCACATCTTTGCCGCCGCCAGCACGGCAGCGTCCGCGCGTGCGCCGCGGATTCGCTCGAGCAGCATGCGCTCCTTCGGCTTGCGCAGGTCGTGCTGCACGGGACTGTACGAGGAGTCGTTCAGGTAGGCATCCGCCAGTGCGGCGAGGGGATCGCCGTGGTCCGGAACGTCGTTCAGCAGCCAGCGCATACCGATCAGGAGATCGTCGTCCACCACGTAGCACGACTGAGAAATGGCGCCCAGCAGATCGAGCGGCGGCTGTTCGCAGAAGCCACCCTCGAACACCACGCGGATGCGATCCTGTCGCCGCGCGCCGCGCGCGCGGATCATCGGGAGCGCCGCCTGCAGGATCGCCGTATGCTCCTCCGGGGGGAGCACGCCGCCGACGGCCACGAGCGTGTACGCCTCGTCCACGGCCAGGAGCCACGGCGCATCGCGGCGAATCGCGTAGAGCTCGCGGACCAGCCGCCGCTTGGTGTTGTAGAGGGTGATCGAGCGCCGAATCAATGCGTCGTTCACGGCATGCCCCGCCACCGCCTCGATGGTGCCGCGCAGCCGGGCGTACTCCTCGCGCAGATACGGCACCGACGACGCGGAGTTCGCGTTCTGCGGCAGGTACAGGATCTCGGCGGGATAGGGAAAATTCCGCGCCCACACGCCGGCCAGGTTCCGCGCCGCATCGCAGATCGGGTGTGTCACAAACAGATCCAGGTCCAGGCGGCCGCTCAGCGCGAGCTCGAGCGAGGTGCGCAGGATGGAGCAGAGATACGAGGCAAAATGGGAGTCGGCCTGGCGCATCTCCACCGGCCCGCCCTTCACCTTTACCGGCAGCATCCCGGCGGCGTGCGCCAACTCCTCGGGGAAGTACACCTGGAAGTGCCCCAGCACCTTGCCACCGTGCTCGCGCCACCGGCGCAGCGTGGGAAGCTCCGTATCCTCCACCAGCTCGCGACAGCGCTGGAGCAAATCTGGCAGCGGCGCGCCGCGCCAGCCGTCCAAACATTCCAGCGATGCCATCATGGACGCTGACACGTCAGACCTCCGTCCACACGGGTTCACGCTTCGCGAGAAAGGCCGCCACGCCCTCCCGCGCGTCGGTGCCCGCCATGAGATCGCGCAGGTACAACGCCTCGGCGAGCGCGATGCCCTGCTCCGTGGGCAGCGACTCCGTCTCGAGCACCGCCCGCTTGGCGAATCGGAGCGCCGGTGCGCTGCACGACGCGAGCGCGTTCACGTAGCGCTCCGACTCCACGCCAAACTGTTCAGTTGGCCACACCGCCGTCACCAATCCATACGCGAGTGCTTCCTCCGCAGTGAGCGTTCGTCCGGTGAGTATGAGCTCAATGGCGCGGGCGCGGCCGATCCGCTGCGGGAGCAGCACGGCGGCCACGGGTGGAAAGACCCCGAGTCGAATCTCCGGCTGGCCGAGCCGCGCGTCGCCGCGCGCCAGCACGATATCGCATGCCAGCGCCAACTCGCACCCGCCGCCCAGCACGGCGCCGTGGACCACCGCCACCACCGGACACGGCAATGCGAGCAGGCCGCGAATCACGTCGTGGAAGCGTGGGAGCGCGTTGGCGATCCGCTCGGCGGTGTGATCGGCCACATCCACGCCCGCACAGAAGGATCTGCCCGCGCCGCTCAGGACCACGATCCGCGGTGCGCGCGCGCGGGCCCACACCACCGCGCCCAGCAGGTCGTCGAGCGCGGCGGCATCGAGGACGTTCACCGGCGGACGGTCCAGCACGAGGCGGACGACCACACCGTCGTCCCGCACGCGCACCACGCCCGCGTCCGGCGGCGCATGGGCGAGGCTCGTCATCGCGCAGCCGCAACGGCGGCGGTGGCCGCGTCGCGCTCCGGCCCCACGTCTCCGCGGATCGCGCCGTCACCGGGTACCGCTCCCGGCGCGTGCGGCGCGAGCGCCTCGCCACACGCTCCGCAGAAGGTGAAGTGCGCCGGCAACCCGGCCGCGCCGCAACGCGGGCACGCCTGGCTGTACGGGCCCCACACGAACTCGCTCGAGCGGTCCGTGGCGGCTCGTTCGCGCAGCGGCAGGTAGCCCGCGTCGCGCTTCTCCACGAACGCGCGCATCCCCTCCCACGGTTCGTAGCTGGCGTAGTGCACCGCCAACCAGTCGCGCGCGTGCCCGATGGTCTGATGCCAGGCGAGATCCTTCCAGAAATTCACCTGTTGCTTGGTGTACCTCGTGCATTCGGGGAACTGCTCCAACAGACGGTGCACCAGCGCATCGACCGCCTCGTCCAGCAAGCGGAGGTCGATCGCGTACCCCTCCGCGCCCCGCTGCGCCTGCTCCACCTGCTCCGGCGTGGCACCGTGCACGAACACCCCGTGACGCGTGACCGATGGCACGACGCGATTGACCAGACCCCACTCCAGGGCCTGTGCGGACGAGATGCGCTCGTTGAGCAACAGCATCTCCCGCGCGCGGCGGTCGCCGATGTGGATGGGGAGCCACTGCGTTGCGCCTCCCGCGGCCACGCTTCCCACGCGCGTACCCACCTGGCCAATCCAGGCGTGCTCGGCCATGACCGCCAGGTCGCAGGCGAGCTGCGACTCGTTGCCGCCGCCGGCCGCCATGCCATTGATGCGGGCGATCACCGGCTTCCCGCAGTTGACGATGCTCTCCAGGTAGCTGGAGAACAGTCCCATGTACTTCCAGTAGTCGCGGGGACGCTCCGTGTAGAGCTGCTGGTACTCCTTCACGTCGCCGCCGGTACAGAAGGCTCGCGCGCCGGCGCCGGTGAAGACGATCACGCCTACACGATCGTCGAAGGCGGCGTCGCGGAACGCGGTCGCGAGCTCTTCGAGCGCCGCCGTACTGTACGCGTTGTACCGCGTGGGACGGTTGAGCGTGATGCGCGCGACCCAGTCCGACTTCGTGTAGAGGATGTCCCGAAAGGGAAACGACTCGGCCGGGACGGATTCGAACTGACGCATACGTGCTCCCTCCGGAAGGGGCGGCCAGCGTGGCCACCCGACGTGACGGCTACATCGCTCCCGCGACGCGCAGCGGCGCGGCGATCGCCTCCATGCTCGTGGACTCGCATACCATGCGGACGTAGCGCTCGGCGGGCACGCGCAGCTCCGCGTGGGAGCGCTCGAACAACCCCGCCGCCGCATCCCCTTTCCAGTCGGCGGGGAGGAGCTGCGATGGGAGATACGGGTCATCCAGCGGGAACGACCGGTACTCGTGTACCATGAGGAACCGCCGGAGAAAGCATCCTGCCGGTGCGGTGCAGCCTGCCGACGGTGCGTGACGGAGCCCGCGCGACGGGCCGCGCATCGTGCAGGCGCGGCATCGGGCGTCCTGCGCGCTCCAGCGCCGCAGAAACGCGTCGTAGCGGGCGTTGAGCGCAGGCAGGTTCCAGCACTGCCGCACCAGATCGGTCACACTCGAGAAACCCAGAATGCTCCGCGCGGAAGACCTCCAGATGGCGGCGCACACGCAGGCTTCCGGCCACCTTGTCGACCTCCGCGCGGACGTCGTGCGGCGTGATCCAGAGTCCGTTGGAGAGCAGCCCGCAGCCCAGCCAGAGCAGCGTCAAGCGCAGCGAGTCGCGCCGGCGGCGCCGCTCCTCCGGAATAGAATAGGTTATCAGATACCAGGATCCGTCCCACGGCTCATCGCGGGGCGGATGGTAGATGCGCTGGCGTCCGGCCTCGAGGAGCCGCCGGCCCCGGGTGGTGAGCCCGTAGAAGCTGCGCGTGCCGCGCCGGCTGGCGAACAGCCAGCGCTTGCGCGCCATGCGCGACAGCACCGTCCGGACCGCCGTCGGTGAGAGCCCGAGATCGCCGAGCAGCGTGATCAGGCTGCCCACCCACACCGGATCGTCGCGCTCCAGGAGGTAGTCGCCGAACAGCGTGAACACGAGGTCCTGCGATCGCGTCCCCGCGGGCGGCAAGTGTGTCGTTAGTACGACGGGCGTTCTGGTCATGTCATATGTCACTCATTGCACGGTCGTACTATGGACGACATATTGGGGCGGTCAAGAGGGGAAACCCCTACCCGCCACGGAGGCTCGCGTGGGGCGGTACTTCGAAGAGCTGGAGCCCGGATTCCAGCACACCACGGGCACGCGCACCGTCACCGAACAGGACATCGACGCGTTTGCGGAGCTCACCGGTGACCGCAATGCGCTGCACGCTTCCGGCGGCGGCAGCGCAATGTTCGGCGGCCGCGTGGCCCATGGCCTTCTGGCCACATCGCTCGCGGCCGGCCTGTTGAGCGAGAGCGGACTCACCCGCGACACGCTGGTCGCGCTGCTCGGCATCACCTGGAGCTATCGCGCTCCCGTCCGACCCGGCGACGTCCTGCAGGTGATCGCGCGGGTGGCCGAGCGGCGCACCTGTTCGCGCCCTGGCTGCGGTGTCGTTCGATTCGCGCTCACGGTGCGCAACCAGCAGGGGGTCACCGTGCAGGAAGGCGAGCTCCTCGAAATGATTCGCACGCGCGACTGAGAGCCGCCGCGTACGCGGCATCGCGCGCAGCACGCGCAGCACGCATCACGCGCAGCTCGCCCCCCCGACTCGCGTTCGACCGGCGCGCCTCTTGCCCCTGCAGCGGCCATGTCAGCCACCGACGACGATTGTCGCATGGGGAGAGCAATGACACGAGCGCAGCGAAGAGCGGCTGGAGCCATATTGCTCGCCTCTTTGAGCGCGCTGGCGCTGCCGCGCGATGCGGCCGCGCAAAGCGTGATGCAGCAGATCGGGTACGACTTTGCGCACGCAGGGCAGGACATGTGGTTCATCTGGACGTCCCCCTTTCACGGCAATGCCAGCGATTGGAAGACGTTCGGCCTGGCAGCCGGAGCCGTGGTGGCAGCGGGCGCCTTTGACGAACGCATCGACGAGTACATCCGGACACACCCGTCCAGCGCCTTCGTGACCGGCATCGACAAGTTTCGAGACCGCGGAAGCTTTGCGCTCGCGGACTTCGGCAGCGCGCGCTACCTGCAGCCCGCCGCAGGGGGCCTGTACCTGGTGGGCCTGATCTTAAACTCGCGCGGCCTACGCGAGGCGGGCATGGGGTGCTTTGCCGCGTACGAGGCCAACAACGTGGTGCGCACGCTCGCCTACACGGCCGTGGCGCGCCCGCGTCCCGTGGCGTCGCCGGACGACCCGTACGCGTTTTCCATTCCGGGGGGGACTGGCCCGAGCATTCGTTCTTTGGCGGACACGCCGCGAACAGCATGTCCTGCGTTGGCTTTTGGGCGGCGCGCTTTCATCTCGGGCCGGCCAAGCCCGTCCTGGTGCTTCTGGCCACGGGCATCGCGTTAGGTCGTATGGCCGACCACGTCCACTGGGCGTCGGACACGATGATCGGCATGCTGTTCGGCTTTGCCGTGGGGCGCAACGTCGGCATCCGGTCGCGAGCGCGCGCCGAAGATGCCGAACGTGATCGGGTCGAGGCAGGGCGTGCTGGCGCGTCCCGGTCCCCAGCGTCGGGACCCTTCATCGCACCGGGCGCGTTGGAGCTTCGCATCGGCTGGCACGCCGTCTTCTGAGGCAAAGGCTGCCCGAACGCCGCGCACTGCTCATCGCGCCGCCACCTGCGACGGCCGCTGCCTGCGAGGGGGCCGCCGGTAGGGCGGCCCGCGCCTCGGACCTTCTCAGTAGATGTAGACGGGCGTTCCCACCGGGACGTGCTCGTACAGCCACGCCACATCGTCGTCGCCAAGACGAATGCAGCCGTGCGTACGCGCGCGACCGATCGAGTCCTTGTGCGGAGTGCCGTGGAGGAGATATCCGTCGCCCAGATCGAGCGCGTAGTTCCCCAGCTCGCCGGGGATCTTGCGGTTCACGGTCCCCACGGGCGGCACGAAGATCGTACTGTCAAAGACGATCTCCTCGTCCGTGCGGAGCGGCACGTAGTCGTCGATTCCCGACACGATGCCCACCGTGGAGTCGCGAACTTCGAGTCGGCGCCCGTCGCTCAGCCATCGGGCGCGCTCGCGCTCGAGGCGCTCGAGCTTGAGGCCGTATTCGCGGGCCACTTCCGCATAGTGCCACTCGGGGGGAATCCACGCGGGATGGACAGTCTTGTCGAGCACGCGGCGCATGCCGCGCGGCGTGGCGAACGCCCAACTCCGTCCGCGAAAATCGAGCACCGTCTCGGCGCCGATCGCCACGGGAGCCGATAGCAGCGTATCGGTACCGCGCACGGTCCAGAGGCGTCGGTCGCTGAGCGAGATGACCACGCGGAGACGCCGATCGCGCGCTGCGGCGGCGCGCGTGGACGCCGACGCGACGCTGTCCCAATGCGTGCGCGGAATGCCGGCCAAGGGGTTGTCCGCTTCCGGCGGAAGCACCCATCGCGCCACGGCGCCGGACGCGGTGGCGGAATCGGAGGCGGTGCCCTCACCCAGCGCGCCATCGCTCGACACGGTCGTGCCCATGCTGTCCAGGAGCGCGGCGTCGGACAGAAGCGGGTGGCGCGCCGTACCCCCCACCGGACGCCGAAGATCACGAGCAAGGCTGTCGCGCCGCGCGCTGTCGGCGCGCAAGACACTGTCCGCACGTACAATGCTATCGAGACGCGCGGCGAGCGCGGACAGTGAATCCGCGGCGACGAACGGCGCGCGCGGCACCGCCGGCTGCTGCGCTTGCGCCACGGTAGGAAGGATCCCGAGCATCACGCCCAGCGCCGCGCCAACGCGGAGAACACATGCGCGCCGGCCCCATACCAAATGCGGGGAGAGCATGCGCCCCCCCCGCACCACAGTCCCCCCGTGCAATGTCGTCACGTCGAATACGACTCGATCAGAAGAACCGCACGCCAAGGACGACCGGCACGTAGTTCGTATGTTCGCCGTCCGTCATGACGCTCACGTAGCGCGACTCCACGTACAGGTCGGCCGCACCGATACCGAACGAGAACCCGGCGCCGGCGTTCCAGCCGAACTTGGTGTCGTCTTGTGTGCGGATCACCGCGGACGTGGTTCCCGTGCCCGGGTCGGTCTGGAACGTGACGGAGCGCACCAAGTCGCTGAAGTGGTGCACGCCGCCACCGCCCATCACGTAGAAGCCGGTCTTCGACGCCCCGTTGGGGAACTTGAGCGTGAGGTCGAGCATACCGGACCATAGCTTGGCGTCGGACGCATCGAAGCTCTGGACGCCCGTGGCGGAGAAGCTCTGCCCCATCAACTGATTGTAGCTCGCGTCGAGACGCAGGCCCCACGGCGTGGTGAGCGACTGCCATCCAATGGGCACGTCGACGTTGAATCCGGTGTCGTAAATGTCGGCCACGTTCCCCATCGGCACGGCCGCACCGCCGGCAACGCCAATGTAGAAACCGCTGCCCAGGTACCGGCGGTTGCCGCCGTAAAACGTCGTGTCGGACGTCGCCGTCACCTCGCCCGTCGCCTGGACGTTGGCCGTATCGCTACGCGCCATGCCAATGGTATCTCGACCCATCGCGCCGGTCGTATCCGTCCGCATCATGCCGGTGGTGTCACGGCCCATCATGCCCGTCGTGTCACGGCCAAGGGTTGTGGTGTCGCGGCCAACGGTCGTGCTGTCCGCGCGCAAGCCCACAGTGTCGCGCCCAAACGTGGTCGTATCGCGACCGAGATTGGTCGTGTCGGTCGCGATCTCGCCGGTGGCCGTCACCGTGTCGCGCATGTTCATCCGGTTGCCGGTGCGGTTGCCCGACAACCGTTGTTCTTTGCTCACCGGGATACGCATCGACGAGGTCGCCCGTCGGTTCGCACGCCGGATGCTGTCCGCGCGCGCGATGCTGTCCACGCGAGCCAGGCTGTCACGCCGGATGGAATCACGCGCCGCTCGTGCGGAGTCCGTCTGCTGTGCGCCGGCCACGGCCGCCGCGCTGAACGTCATCGCGGCGGCCAGGCCTGCCACGCAGCTCAATCGATAAAAGTGTCGTGCCATAGGTTCGTCTCCTCCCACGCTGTCGCCCTGAATCATCGTCCCGCGGGCGAATGGCGGGTGGGTTCACCGCCCATGCCGCCGAGTGTGCGGCCGAACGAACGGCGAGAGCCCAGAGGCGGTTCCGCGTCTGCGGGTAATGCGAGGCGCCCTCTCACGGCGGTGGGAGCCCCGTGGTGCCGTGCCTCGAACGGCGGCATTCGCCTCGGCACCATGGCAGCTACAACAGGCATGGCCCATGCCGCGGCGCGCCGGAGCGTGGGCTCGCTCACGGCGCGCCCGCCAAGCGTGACGCGGCTCACATCACGCGCCGCCAGGGGCGCTCCGCGGCGTCTCAGATCCGGTCCGGGCCCACTCTGCCGGGCGGAGGATCGTCTGCACGCTGCGTTCCGGCGCGCGCGAGGTGACGCAGGTGCTGCAGCCGCGATCGCACCGGCGTGGGGACGACGAGATCGTCCGCGATGGCCGCGATTTCCTCCGCGTCCTTCCACGCCGCCGCCAGTACGGCGAGCTCGCCCTCCATCGCGCGGCGCTCGCTCTCCTCGTGGGCCACCATCTCCAGGGCGAGACGCACCGGTACCGGATACGACTGTAAGGGAGAGTACGCCAATCCCGCGCGCCGGCCGGCCTCGACGGCCCGAGCGAAGTAGCGATGCGGATCGCTCACCTGCTCGATCTCGCGAACGGCGCGCTGTACGTCCGACTTCCAGCCGCCACGCACGTTGACCGACGGCAGGACGAGGTGCGCCGTACGCAACGCGTCGTCCCCGGCGAAGTCCACCGGCTGCAGCCAGCCGACCATCTTCGCGCGCAGCAGCCATCCCTGCGGCGCTGCGTCGGCGCGTAGATGCAGCTCCACGGTGGCAGGCGTCGCACGGACGGGACGCCCCACGCGCGTCGACAGCACGTCGTTCAGAAACCGTTGCGCCTGCGCCACCTCCGTCTTGCGCAGGATCGCCTGGTGGGTCAACGCATACACGGGACCCACCAGACCCACGAGCCCGTGGGTCGCGACCGCCAGCCCCAGGAACGCCGTTCCCGTGATCGCGCCCGCCGCCCACGCGCGGCGCTGCCGTGCGGCAAAGCGGCGCTCATAGCGCCATGCCGCAAACTCGGGACGGAGCGGCCGGCCCACGCGGATGAGTTCCGTCCCGTCGCGTATCCGCGCCAGGCCAATCTCCTCCGTCGACACGCGCCGGCGCGTCGCCACGAACGCGCGCTCGCACTCCTCGATGGCTTCCCACCGCTCCTCGAGCGGCGTGAGATTCCACTGCCCACACCGGCGGCACACCACCCAGAGCCGCCCCTTGGCTGCGTCGAACGACAGCGTGCGCCCGATCGGGAAATGCTCGATCGCCTGGTTCTCGGCGAAACGCGAATGACAGAAGAGACAGGTGCGATACATCGTTCGCCGCCTACGCGATCAGATCCCGCAGCGATCCCTCCGTGGCCAGTCGGCGGATCGCTTCGGCGATGAGCCGCGCCACGCTCACCGTGCGCGCGGGCACCGGCTGTCCGTCCAACCGCAACGCGATGGAGTCCGTGACCACGAGCTCGCGCACCCCCGACGCCGCCAGTTGATCGAGCGCGCCGTCGACCAGCACGCCGTGCGTGGCCGCCACGACCGGCCCACCGCGCGCTCCCGCCTGGTGTATGGCGCGCAGACTCTCCACCACCGTCGCCGCCGTGGTGATCATGTCGTCCACCACCACGCACGGGTGATCGCGTACGTCACCGATCACGCGCGTGACGCGGACCTCCGTTCCACTCCGCCGCTCCTTCCGGCAGATGGCGACCGGAAGGCCAAGCCGCTGCCCGTACACCGTCGCCAGCCGTACGGCGCCCAGATCGGGCGCAACGACCACCGTGTCCGGCGTCACGACATCGCGCAACGCGTCGCACAAGAGAGGAACGGCGGTGAGATTCTCGAACGGCACGTGAAAGAATCCCTCGAGCTGCGGCGAGTGGACGTCTACCGTGACCACCTGCGCCACGCCCGCACGCTGCAGCGCATCGGCCATGGCGCGCGCGGTCACGGGCCCGCGCTTGCCCTGCCGGCGGTCGGCGCGGGCATACCCGAAGTACGGGACAATGGCCGTGATCCGCGCCGCCGCGGCGCGGCGGCAGGCATCCGCCCAGAGGAGGAGCTCCACCAGGTTGTCGTTCACCGGAGGCGAGGTGGGTTGCACGACGTACACGTCGTGCCCGCGCACCGACTCCTCGAGTTGAACCGAGAGCTCCCCGTCGGGGAAGCGCTCAACGGTCCGTGCGCCGAGGCAGGCGCCGAGCTCGCGCGCGACGTCGTGCGCCAGCGCATCGTTGGCGCTTCCCGCGAACAGACTGAGTGTGTGCGACATCACCCTTCCGCGTTCACGTGAAACCACCGTGCCCAGCCGGCACCGGCGACCGGCCAGGCTGGCTACCGACCGCCGATCGCGCCAGCTGCATCGGCGGTCTGGCCAACAATGTCGGCCGCCGCCGCCGACCAGTCGCTGGCCCACCCGACAGCCGTGGTGGAATACTGCCACCCCGACCTGCCCGCCGACGAGAACACGGTGAGCGCGTACGCCACCACGCCGGTGGAGTGACCGCCGCGGTCCAGGATAGGCACCGGACGCACCTCCACGAGGACGTCCGCGCGGTCGCTCGGTCCCGCGCGCACGATCCGCGACGGCGGACGTGCGGCAAGCTCGCGATCGACTCCCGCATCCACCGAGTCCTTCCAGGCACGCAACGTCGCGCTGTCGTGATCGACGCGCGCGCGCTCGGTGGCATCGGTGGGCGTCGCACGCTGCCGCTGCGGATACACCCACGCCACGCGAAGTGGCTTTCGCTCTTGCGCCCGCACGGCGGCAGGCGCGAACGCCACCGCAGCGGCAACCAGCATCACACAGCCAACAACTCTGGCGCGCACAGACCAGAACTGTTTCATGTGCCGGAACTCCGAAAGATGGTTTGGTCCAGCGGGACGACGCCGGGAAGCACCTCCCAACGCTCGGCGCCGAGGGTCTGATGTTGGTCGGCCGCCGTGAGTGTCGCCCGAAAGATAGGGTTCGGGTGTAACATCGCCGCCTTCACCGCTGCCGCGCCAGGCAGAACAATGGTGCAGTAGCGCCGGTCGGCGCCTACAACGGCGCCATCCCGATCGATCGGAAGCTGCTGCCGTACCGCGTCCAGAAACGGGCCCGTCCATTGGCGCGGCGATCCCGGGCCGCCGTCTCGCTCCCACGTGGCATACGTGACAATGTGCCACGCGCCGTGCTCATCCACCCGCACGGCGCCCAGATCGCGATCGCCAAACCCCTTGCCGTCCAGCTCGAACCGCTTGTCGGGGACGCGCACGCGCAGTTCGAACCGGCGCTTGGCGACGAACGGTGCGGCCAGCCGCCGCACCTCCCGCTCGACGACGCTCGCGACGAGACTCTTCACCGCGCCCTGCACGCCGGGGAAGCGGTCCAGCATGCCGGACTCGCGCACCAGTGCGCCCACCCGCGTGGCCAGTGCGTCCAGTCCACGCTCGAGATCCGCCTGGTACAAGCGTTCCTCGTCGGCGGTGAGCTCCTCGGCCGGCTCGGCCGGCGCCCGCCCACGCGCTTCATGGACAACACCGCACACCTCCAGCATCTCGCGCGCGCAGTGCCGCGCGAGACGGATTTCGTGGTCGTTGGGAACGCGCGACATGAATCCCCCAAATCCATTCACGCGCCCACCTGGGAGTTTCACACGCCGCTGCGTTTCGGGACGCTTGACGCCGAGCACGGGCGCGATGGCAATGACACGGCTGTGCTCGTGCTTTCCCTCCAATTGCATGATGAGGTCGATGGCGACGAACATCAGCGCGCGCATCCAGAGCATCGCGTTGGGATCGCCCGCTTTCCGCGGGCGGTCGAGAAACGCGGCCGCGCCGCCTGCCAGCGGCGTCAGTGCCGACGTCGCATCCGAGCGTACCTCCTCCGCGATGACGCGCTCGAGCTCCTGGTCGAGGGTGAGCGGTCCCGGCGGGATGGCATCGTCGGTCCGCTCGCGCTCGAGCTGCTCCTCGCAGAAGGCGCGCACGTGGGTGAAGAGCTGCTCGGCCGGCGCGGTGCCGAGTGCGGCGGACACGAACGTCCGGATGCGATCGCGCAGCGCGAACCGCTTGCGGACGAGAAAGACCTTGTCCGCCTCCACCACCGTGGCCTCGTCCAGGATGGCGCCGAGGACGGAGCCCAGGTGCGGCACCAGCCGGTCGAGCGTGGCGCGACGGACCAGGTCGTATCCGTCCAACGAGCCAAACACGTTGGGATCGCGCAGCGCGAAGCGCACGTGCACCGGGACGGCGAAGTCGGTGGCCAGCGGATCGGTGTCCTCGTCATCCGGTCCGACGTTGGGGTCGACGAAGATGATCCGGCGATCGAACGGTGTCGCCGCGGGCACCGCATCGATGAACGCGGCTAGCCGGAACGCTTCGCGCACGGGTTCGTTGTTGAACGCGCCGCCGTCAATGTACGTGAACGGAAACTCCGTGATCCGCGCGTCCTTCAGTTCGCGCGGCCAGAGCTGCGCCCCGTACTCGTAGTCGTGGCGCGTGAGCACCACCGGCTCGAAGGCAAAGGGGAACGCGCCCGCTGCCACGGCCGTGGCGGCGATCTTGGCCCAGGTGTGACGCTCGGTCAGGCAGCCAATGCGGCCCTCGTCCTCCGCCGCGTCGTGATACCGGCACCAGCGCGCGGGATACACATCGGGACGCCTGGTCTTCCGCACCGCCACGCGCGCAAAGTTGAGGTCGAACACGCGGAGCTCGCGGTGCGTGCGCGAGGTGAGGCCGTCGGTGAAGCCCAACAGCCCGGGCTCATGCCCACGCACGTCCCGGTACACCGTATCGAGATCGGCGCGCGCATCGCACAGAATGGGCGTCACGTTGGCGAGCGTGCACGCGAACAGCACGCGATCGGCCAGGAGTGCGCGGTCGTCGAGCGCCACCGCGCCGTCGAACCCAACGGTGTCGCGCGCGATCTCCTCCACCGCGCCCCGGTCCACGATTCCGCCGGCGTAGCGGAGGCTCCGCTCGCCGGCGGGCGCGTGGCCGAGCAGACGCGCCATGGTGATCTCGTTGGCCCACACCCGCTCCTGGAGATCCTGCACCACCTGCGCGGCCACGAGCTGTTGCCATCGCTCCGCGGTGAGCGTATCGAACTCCGCGCCGAACTGCGCGCGGAGATGCGCCTCTGCCGCGGCGACCTGCTCCGGCGTGCGGTGGACGAGCGAGCGCAGCATGACGGCTAGGGCCATCGCGCCCGCGCTTGCTCCGCTGAACACATCCACCACCACGCGATCGTACGGCTGGCCGTCGCGATCGATGCCGCGGAGCAGAACGAGCTTCAATACCTCCGAGAGCGCAGCCCCGGAAAACGTGCCGAGCGATGCGCCCCCACCCATGGCGAAGGCCAGCCGGAGGTCACGGGGCATGGGACGTGTCCGTGGTGGCTACACCACCTTCCCGCCCCCACCGCCGAACCCCGGCGGCACCTCGCCCATCACCCCCAACTCACGCTCCAGCGCGAGTCCCACACGCACGAGTGTCCCCTCGTCGAACAACCGCCCGATGAACGTCACCCCGTGCGGCACGCGGCGCGGCGGATTGAAGGTGGGCAGCGGATGCTTGGGGTCGGGAGCCCAATCGCTCCGCGCCTGGGAGACCTTCACGAATCCCGTGCGCAGGGTGAGCGACGGGTGGCCGGTAAAATTCGTGATCGTGAGCATCTCGTCACGGAGCGACGGCACGAGCAGCAGGTCCACGTCGCGGAACACGCGTGTCATCTCGCGCGCCACTTTGCGGCGCAACCGGTCCGCCTGCACGAAGTCCACGGCGGAGAGAAAGCGCGCACTGCGAAAGAGATTCGGCCACGCATCCGGGACCTGCGCCTTCATGGTGCGAACCGACCCGTCGAGCGTGATCTCCTCGAACGCCGCGGCCGCCTCGGCAAAGAGCACCGTGTACAGCGAATCGTACGGCCAGTCGGGAATGGACACCTCCACCGTGTTCATCCCCAATCTGCGGACCGCGTCCAGCGATGCGCGGTCCACGTCGGTGGCCGGCGCTTCCTGCATCCACGTGGGGAAATAGCCCACGCGCAGCCCCTTCACCGGGGCGTTCGCGTCGTAGTCCAGACGGCTCGGCACGCTCGCGACATCGCCCGCATCCGGACCGCTCACGGCGTGCAGCACGAGCATCGTGTCCTCCACGCTCCGCGTCATGGGCCCCAGCTTGTCGAGCGACCAGCAGAGCGTCATCGCGCCGGTGCGCGGCACGCGGCCGTACGTGGGCCGCAACCCGTTCACACCGCAGCGCATGCTCGGCGCGATGATGCTGCCGCCCGTCTCGCTGCCAATGGAGAACCCCACCAACCCCGCCGCAGTCGCCGCCCCCGGGCCGGCGCTCGAGCCCGAGGCGCCTTCGTCCAGCAACCACGGGTTCATGGTCTGTCCGCCGAACCAGATGTCGTTGAGCGCGAGCGCGCCCATGCTGAGCTTGGCGATCAGCACCGCTCCGGCGTCGCGCAATCGCTGCACCACCACGGCATCCTTGTCCGGCACGCGATTGCGGAACGGCTCGGCGCCGTACGTCGTCGGAATCCCGGCGGTATCGAGCAGATCCTTGCCGCCCCAGGGAATCCCGTGCAGCGGACCGCGGTAGCGTCCAGCGCGGATCTCCGCGTCGGCCGCGCGTGCCTGCCGCAGCGCAATGTCGGGCGTGGGGGTAATGACGCAGCGCAGCTTGGGATCGTACCGCTTGATCCGGTCGAGATAGATGTTGGTCAGCCGCTCCAATGTGAGTTTGCGCGACGCGATCCACCGCGACAGCCGCCACACGGGCGCGAAGGCGATCTCGTCGTCCGATTGCGGGAGCGGCCCCGCATCCATGGCACTGCGTACGAACCGGTCGCGCTGGGCGGCGTTCTGCGCACCGGCGATCTCCATGGGGTTCCACTGCGTGGCCGGCGCGAGCTCCGGCTCGAGCGCGATCTTCCCCGGCCCGGTCCGGCGCGCGAGATAGGGTGCCATCGCGTGCGGCCAACTCTCCGCCGCCATCGCGCGCTCGGCGGGCAGCATGGTCACCTGCATCAGCTTCTCGGCCTGCTCGAACGTGGCCGGCGACACCGGCGGACCCGCCGCGGGTGCGGACGCAAAGGTGGGCGGCGCGCCGGCCGGTGCGCTGTCGGACGCAGCCGTCTGCGCGGCGCCCTGCTCGGGGTTCTGTCCTTTGCACGCGGCGACGACGGCGAGCACGGCCGCCGGCGTGCCGGCTATGAAGTCTCTGCGGGAAGGCACAGTGTGGGCTCCGTGGCTGCGGCGGGTGGTGAACGGCGGACGAGGACGCGTTGGAACGCTGGGCGAGGAGACGCTGCGAGCAGACGCCAGGATCGTGACCAGACCGTGAGAATGTCGCGCGCGGAACGGCGGCTGGCAATGTGCCGCGGCTCGCCTGGAGTTCGGCGCGATACGCCCCGGTAAAACGCGCGGGCGAAGCCGCGGCGGAGCCGTGTGCGGGCATCGGCAAACGATCGATCGCGCGCGGGACAGCGCGGTGCCGCCGGTGCCGCGCCTTGCCTCCATCCTGCGGCATGCCGTCCGCTTGCATCTCATCTTCCGCCGAGACGATACTGTGGGTATGGCTGCCCCGCTGGACTTCTACACCGCCGACATGGTCCGCGCGCTCCTGGACGCCGAGCCGCGGCACGGGCCACGCTACGAGACGGTGCACGGTGAGCTCCTGGTGAGCCCGGCTCCAGGCGCCAAGCATCAGGAAATCGTCGGCAGACTACACTATGCGCTCCGCACCTACACCATGCGCGAGCCCGCAGCACTCACCGGCGCTCGAATCGCCGCCGCTTGCGCATCATCATGTCGAAGTCCGCCCACCGCGCCTTGTGGCCGTACGTCGTTCCGGGTGGGAACCACACCACCGCGCCCTTGGACACCTCCAGCGTCCCAAGCAGCTCACCGTCCCGATAGACCGCAAAGCGGACATCGGATTTGCCAAGGCTGCGCTCGGGAACGCTGAATCGGACATCGTGCGCCATCGGCGTCACCCTCCACGATAGGGTCCGTGCGACGCGGTAGGACCGTCTACCCCGGCGGCCGGCCGCACACTCTGGCTATTGGGCCGCGGTTTCCGCCTCCGCGCCCGCGCTCTTGCCCGCGCCAAGGTCGTTCCAGTTGAGGATCGCATTGAACCCCAGCATGAACGTGCCCTGCGTCTGCCATCGCCAGAAGGGTCGGATGGCGAACATCACCAGATGCCCCTTGCCGATCGACTCGTCCACCACCTGCGCGCGTCCAGAAAGCGCGTCACCGCCCACGAGCACGCCGGAGAGGAGCATGTCCTTGGTCCGCCGCGGGAACGCGACGATCACTCGCGGACCATCAGTCGTATCCTCGGTGTTCGTCGACGCGCGTCCACGTTGCGCCCCAGCCGTCCCCTGCGCGCCCGCGCCGCCCCGCGCACCCGGTGCACCACCCGCACCTTGCGCACCGCGCCCACCGCGCCCACCGCGCGCGCCACGCGCACCGGCCGGGCGGCGCCCGGCGTCGCTTTCCGACGCCGAGTCGACGTCCGCGGTCCAGGGTGAGAGTGGGACGGGCGTAGCCATGGGCGTCACATCCTGTCCCGTCACCGGCCCGCGTCCGCCAAATCCAAAAAACCCGCCGCCGCTCGACGTGCGGATGACGGGACCTTGATTGAAGTACACCGGCAGTTGATCGCGCCCGTATCCGTACACGATCGGGCTCTTCATGTCGGCAATCACGCCACGCATCACGCTCCCACGCACGAACAGGCTGTCCGGCTGCTCGATCGTCACGCCGGGCGCGAGATTGTAGCTGGGGAAGAGCGTGGACGTGGCACCCTCCACGATCAGCGTCCCCCCCTGCTCCACGAACGCGTGCAGGTTCTGCACGCCCTCGAGCCCCATGCCGCCGCGGATGTCGTCCGACGCGTCGGGCGTGCCCAGGCTCTGGAATGCGGCCGTCTTCCTGTACGGGAGCGGCGCGCCCGTCTTGGGGATGCCGTTCACCATGGTCGCCACCGAGCCGCTCACGTGGGGGAAGATGATCACGTCGTACTTCTGCCGGAGATTCCCCGCGCGCAGCTTGGTGTCGCCAAAGTAGGTGTAGGGAATGCCGTAATGATCGAGCGCCGCGCGCACCCACCCCTCGTCCTGCGTGCGCGTCCAGCTGTGCACGTAGCCGATGCGCGGCACGTCGAGGTCGTGCGTCTTTACGGCCGGCGCTGCCGCCATTGCGTAGCCGGAGAGACCGAGCCGCGCGAGCGCAGGGTCCAACGCGCCGCTGTTGGCGTTCGGAATGATGATCGCGCCGGCGCGGAAGTGGTGCCCGCCGGCATCGAAGTCCTCCTCGGCCGCTTGCATCTTGGTTTTGGCGAACGCGAAGCGGAACGTGACGAGGTTGTTGTCCGCCGTGTGGTCCACCACCACCACGCTCCCGGTGCCGGTGATCCCGCCCGGCGCCACGGCGTCGTGCGCGAGCATCGTCATCGGCTGGCGGAGAAGACTGCTGTCCCCCACCGGCGTGATGGTCACGTCGCGCATGAGCGGGAACGTCCACCCCGTGTCGTCGTACGGCGCCGGGTTCTTGGGGGAGAAATGCTGCAGCGAGAAGTACATGTCGGCGATCGTGCGGTAGGGCTGATCGCCGCGGATGATGTAGTCGCCCGGCTTGACGGACACGTCGCCGGCGGTGAAGGAGCTGTTCGCCGTGTGCACCTCGAGTCCCTGCGCGCGAAGCTCGTTCACCGCGTCGGCCGCGTCGGCCTTCCGGCGCTGCGTAGCCGGAACCACCCACCCGTAGATCGGGCCGCTGTGCCCCTTGTCGACGGCGCGCTGATTCTTGCGCCAGAAGTTGTCCAGGTACAGCTCCTTGTTCCTCGCGACGTTCGAGAGCGAGAACAAGATGGCCGACTCCTGGATGTTCGTGTTGTTCCGCGGCCCCCAGTTGATGCTGTCGAGCGGCGGATTGGGGCGGAACCACTCGCGGCTCGTGGTGGTGGCACGCGGCTTCACCACGTAGTTGTCCGGACCGTAGCTCTGCACCTCGTAGAAGCGCCCGATCTCGTTGTGCGTGTGCGCGATGAAGAACAGGTAATTGGGCGTCCATCCATCGTAGAATCCATACGTCCACACCCCCGGGACCCCGCGCTTGGTCATCTCCATCACGTCGTTCTCGGCCAGCATCCACCACTCGTTGATGGTGATCGGATCGATCGCCTCGTTGTAGGGGCCGGTGCCGGTGGAGGAATACAGGTACGTCTGCGCCTCGTGCAGGTCGTGGAGCACGGTAGGGTGCCACTGCAGTACGGTTTTCGTGACGTTCTGGGTGAGCTGCAGGAACTGCCCCATGCCGTCGCGGTTGTTGTCGTGCTGCACGTACTTGCCCCAGTACATGAGCGGCAGCCGCGTGGCGCCCTTGGGAAGCGCCTTGTTGAAGTAGTACGTGTCCACCGCCTTGTCGCGGCCGTCCGGCTCCACGACCGGCGTGATGAGGGTGATGACGTTGTTCCGGATGTGCGCGATGCGGTCGGACGAGTCGACGGCCAGCCGGTACGCGAGCTCCATCAACATCTCGGGGCCGCCGAACTCGGGCGAGTGGATGCCGCTCGTGATGTAGTAGATGGGCTTGGCCGTGTGGATCAGCCGTTGCGCCTCCTCGGGGGTGGTCTTCCGGGGATCGCCGAGCGCGGCGAGCATGCCGCGGTACCGGTCGAGCTGCGCGATGGTGGCTTCATCGGCCACGGCCACGAGGATCATGTCGCGTCCCTCTTCGGTCTTGCCCATACGCCACACCTTCACCCGCGGCGATGCCGCCGCCAGCGCGTCGAAGTACGCGTAGATGTCGGCGGAGCGATCGAGGATGCCGGGCGCGCCGACAATGTGCTTGAGCACCGCGAGGGGCGTGGGCACGGTGGCCGAGGCCGGGAGGTAGTCCACGAGCTCGGTGGAGATGCGCGGATCCTCGAGGTCCTGCTTGATCTGCGCCGTGTACGCGGAGTCGACGGCTTGCTGCGCGCGGGCAACGGCGGGCAGGAAAACAGCGGCAGCGATGGCGGCGAGCGTGAGAATCAGCCGGCGAGTCTGGACCGTGGGCGACATCCTGGTTCCTCTCGGGAGTGGGATCGGCGGGTGCGGGGCGGGACGGGGGTGGACGGCCACGCGGGGGTGGGCCATGGGTGGCAACCGATGTCGCGCGACAGCAGGTGCGCGATGTACTACGCAGGATGGGCGCGCACCGTTCGACCAGCGCGCGGCCCGGCCGCGATTCACTTTGTGCCAACCCGGTCCGCCGGCCAACTGCTCCACCCCCCGCTACTGCCCCCGCTGTCCGGAGCGTGCTGCCGTGGACTTGGGCTTCGTCCGCGGCGGCGTGGGGACACTCGATACCTTGTTCGTCGACGGACCGGGCGGTTCAACGGCTCGGCCGTCCTTCCCCCGCAACGGCTGACGGGAGAAATCGGGGATGCCGCGCGGCGACTTCCTTTTCATGGGAACTCCCTGCAATGGGTCGTGAAAGGCCGAACACACGCGACTCGAGCGTCAATCCGACGACGCATACGAGACGGCCCAGCCTCACTGCAAGATGCAGCCGCGCCGCCGCCACCGAAAGGACGGCGCGCACGCGCGACAGGGCGTCCCATGCGGCGACGCCCTGTCGTCGGCACCCAGCGGTGCCCGATGCTGGCCGCCAACGCTATGGCGAGCCCGCGCCACGCGGCCATTTCTCGCGACGCTCGCGCGCCTCGCTCGCCTCGCGATTCCAGTTGCTCTCCGAACCTCCGCACCGACGTTCCGTCCGAAGTAACGCCGTGAGACTGCTCGGCACGTTGGCGACGAGATGGCCCCAGCGCGTCACCGGCATCATCCGCGTATACTTATGTATCTTACGCACCTCGTCCTTCTCGGAGCGCACGCCGATGAAACGCCTTCTCGCCCTCGCCGGATCGCTCGCCGCCTGCGCGGCCCTTGGCGCGCCATCCCCGGCTCGCGCGCAACGTGCGACGGGGGAGATCGGGCAATACGCCCCGCCGCGCACCTGGCCGCAGGGCGTGCATGACTTCGATCTCGTCCACCAGAGGATCGCCGTCCAGTTCGACGAGGCCAACCGTCTCGTGACCGGGACCGTCACCACCACCGTGGTACCGCTCGTCGCCACCGACACGGTGCGCCTGAACGCCGAGAACATCACGATCGACAAGGCACTGGACGCGCGTGCACGGCGGCTGCGCTTCTCGAGCGACACCACATACGTCACCGTGCGCCTCCCCAAGCGCGCCGCGGCGGGCGATACGGTGGTCTTCACGCTCGCGTACCACACGCACCCCGAGCGCGGGATCTACTTCGTGCCACGCCGGCACGTGATCTGGTCGCAGGGCGAGGCGACCGAAACGCGGGCCTGGGTGCCGACGTACGACTACGCGAACGACAAGACCACCTGGGAGTTCCTCGTCACCGCCGACGCCGGCATGAAGGTGCTCTCGAACGGCACGCTGGTCGGGGTGACCGCGGTAAACGGCGGGAAGCAGAACGTCTGGCACTGGTCGCAGAACGAGAAGGCGTCCACGTATCTGTATTCCGTGGTCGTGGGGCCGTTCACGATCCTGCACGACCAGTGGCGCGGCAAGCCGGTGGATGAGTACGTCTACCCTGACACGGTGAACGCGGGGTGGCGCGCGGCGGGCGAGACGCCGTCGATGATCGAGCTGTACTCGCGCCTCACGGGCGTGCCGTTCCCCTGGGACAAGTACGACCAGTCATGGATCCCCGACTTCACCTACGGCGGCATGGAGAACGTTTCCGCCACGACGCAAACCGATCTCTCACTTCCCGGGCCCGGGAACGATCCAACCGAGGGAGCGCGGAGCCTCGTGGCGCACGAGCTCGCGCATCAGTGGTTCGGCGATCTCGAGACGACCGCCAACTGGGCCAACATCTGGCTCAACGAAGGGCTCACCACCTACATGGAGTCGGTGCAGAACGAGAAGACGCGCGGGTGGGACGCGGCGCAGCTCGAGTGGTGGGGCCAGCAGCAGCAGGCGATGGGCGCCGATCTCAACCAGTCACGTCCGTTGGTCTGGGGCGAGTACCAGGGCAACGATCCCATCGCCCTGTTCTTCAGCGGCCACGTCTACCCCAAGGGCGCGCAGCTCGCGCACCAGCTCCGCCGGCTGCTGGGCGACCGGATGTTCTGGGCCGGAATGCATCGCTTCCTGGTGGACAACGCGCACAAGGCCACGACAACGAAAGACTACGCGGTGGCGTTCGAGACGACCTGCCACTGCGATCTGGACTGGTTCTTCGATCAGTGGGCATACGGCATCGGCTATCCGCAGCTGGACGTCACGCGGCAGTGGGATCCGTCGGCCAAGATCCTCCACGTGACCGTGAAGCAGGTGCAACCCACCGACTCCACGCGGCCGCTGTTCAAGTTCCCCACCACCATTCGCGTGGTCACCAGCGATTCGGTGGTGCGGGACAGCGTCATGGTGCAGGCCACGAAGAGCCAGACGTTCGACCTGTCGCTTCCGAGCGCGCCGCTCTCCTTCCGCTTCGACGAGGGTGGATGGTTGCTCGGCACGGTCCACACCGACCAGAGCCCGGACGAGCTGGCCGAAACGGCCATGCACGACCTGGACACGTCGGCACGGAACTGGGCGCTCCGCGCGCTCGCGAAGTCGCAGGACAGCGCGGCGGTGACGGCCCGGCGCTTCATCGTGTTGAACGAACGCATGGCGGAGCTGCGCGCGGTGGCGCTCCAACAGATGGCGCACGACTCCACTCCGGAGGGAGTCACCATCGTGCGCGACGCGCTACGCGATCCCGATGCAGGGGAGCGGAACGCGGCCCTGCCGTTGCTCGCCACGCTCGACTCCACGCGGATCGGCGAAACGGCGCTGGCCATGTACCACAACGACATCTCTTCCTCGGTGCGCGGCACCGCGCTCGCCGTGTACGCGGGGGCCGTGGGCGACCGCGCCCTGCCGACGCTGATCGAGGCGAGTAAACCGGATCATTCCCTCGACGTGCGGGCTTCGGCGGTGATCACGCTCGGGCGGTTTCACGTTCCGACCGCCAGCGAGGCGATCGAGGCCGCACTCGACCCCTCCATGCCGCGGCAAGAGCGCACGCTGGCCCTGCGCGTGCTCTTCATGAACGGCGACACGGCACGGGCGGTCACGAACGCGGGCCGGGCGCTGCACGACTACGATCCCGTTTTCGCCGCGTTCGCCGCGCGCGCGCTCGGCCAGATGCACACACCCGATGCCCGGGCCACGCTCGAGGCAGCGTTGAAGGGCGAGACGCGCGTCCACGTGAAGGCGGCGATCGAGCAGGCCCTCGCGCGGCAGTAGCGCATGCGGCAGACGCGGGTCGCGCAGTGGTCGACACTGCGCCATTGTGAACCGGCGACGCCACAGTGGCAGACGCGACGGTACAGAACCTATGCGTCCTCGTGTGCTTCAAGCTCGGGCTGCTCGTAGACCCTCACGTCGAACTGGCGCCGCAGGGTTGCGATGACCTTCTGCACGTGCACGCCCTCCTTGGGCGACTTGATCTGGTGCTTCATTGACGTGAAGGTATCGACAGCCACGCGCTCTTCGCCGTCCAAGATCCAAATCCAGGAATCGCCTTGCAGCCCGGACTGCACGCGCACAAAGCGGCGGCCGAGACAGGCAACCAGCTCGGCATGGACGTCGGAGTAGTGCTTCTCATACTCCAGCTCGGCGAAGATCATTCAAGCCCGATGTGCGTGACGCGTGAGAGGATGCCGTGAAGTGCGACATGCGGCGATGCCTGTGGGTGGGCAATCAGTGTGCGGCGACCTGCACATGGAGCGCGACGACGCGCGGCGCGGCTGAACGCCGGACGAACCTCTGCAGCTCCCGGTGAAAGATGGACCCGGTGTGTGCGTCGCTTTCGGGAGGATGCGCTGTGGTCACGTGGTGGTATACACCGCGCCCGCAGGGGGATACCTCGTCACGGCCGTCGCGCCGTTCAGTGCGGGGGACTTGCCCCGTCCGCGGGGGCTTGCGGAGGCAACTGCCCATCCAGCAATGCTCGGATCGCCGACTCGACCTGCGGCCATGGTGACGCGCGTGGGCTGGCGATCTCGAAATGGCCCACGCCGGGAGCGATGATCAACTGTGCCCGGTCTCCGGCCCGGGTAGCCGCGCGCACGTACGTCTCCGCGAGCGGCCGGGGCACGAACTCTTCGTACTGCCCGATCAAGATGACCTGCGGCACGCCGAGGGGGAGCAGCCGAATGGGCGACGCGTGCGCATAGTGCTCCGGCACCGTGGCCGGGGTACCAGCAAGGAGGCCGGTGATCACGCTGTCCCGGCACAGATCCTCATACCCCGCAATGTTGGCCGTCAGGTCCAGCGGGCCCGCAAGATCCAGCACACCTCGCACGGGTAGCGGGCGATCCGTATGGATGGCGCTCCCCGCGGGCACGCGCGCCCGCGCCGCCGCCCACATGGCAAGATGCCCTCCGGCCGAGTGCCCAACGATGACGACGCGGCCGAGGTGCAGCGCGTGCTCGCGGGCAACTACGCGGAGGTAGTCGACCGCACTACCGACGTCGAGATAGGTGCCCGGCCAGCCGCCGCCGGGCTGGCCCAACCGGCGGTACTCCACGTTCCACGTCGCGATACCAGCCGCCTTGAGTGCGTCGGCCATCGCCTCCAGATCCAGGAGCGTCGCGTACGCTGCCTTGAAGCATCCGCCGTGGATGAGTACTGCCACAGGGTGCGGACCCGGACCGGACGGAACGCGCAGTTCTCCATACTGGCTCGAGTCGTTCCCATAGGCCACGCGCCAGTCCGGCGGTTGGCTTGGGAGCGATGCAAGCTCGCCCGGGGCCATGAGACCAGCGGGGCTCGCCGACTTCCCCTCCAACGGAGGTGTCTTCGCCCGGCATCCCATGGCCGTCGACAGCGCGAGCACAGCCAGCGGGACCCGCCACACCACGCGCAGTCTCATCATCGTGGGATGCTCCACAGGCAAGGGGGTAGTTAAGGCTCGCGGCTTCAAGTGCGATCTGCGGCGGCAGCCAAGATCGGCTAGTCCTCTCTTGAGTGGCCGCGACGCCGGAAGCATCGAGCGCGAGTTCCACGATTCGTCACACGCAAGACTCACATCTTGGTTCGCTGGCGGTCATTGAGGCTCCGGGACCGGCACTCCGGGCTTCACATCCACATTGTGATAGGCCACGACCTTCCACTCGCCACCCTCGCGGACGAGGACCTGCAGCAAACGCGTGCGCAGACGTCCGTGCTGGTCGAACGTCATTCCCGGGCGGGGCTGGGTCACACCGCTGACCGCCGTGAGCACCTCGACGACAGCGACATCAGGCCTCGCGAAGCGAAGCGACACGATGTCCTGTTGTAGCTTCGTACCCTTGAAGAGGCCTCTGAAGATCGTCTCGTGCTGGTGCAGAAAGGCGGCATAGCCCGTGAAGAACTGGCCCCGGATGTTCGTGAACGAAGCATCGGCGGCCACGTGACGCGAGTAGGCGACCGCATCGCCCCGGTCCCAGGCCGTGATCTCATCCGCGACCACGCCGCGGATGGCCACGGTATCGATGGCGCTTTGTGCGCTGAGCCGCGGCCCGAGCAGGCCGAGTGACAGACCGATCACAAGCGTCGTCACCCTCTGTCCGTCCCACCGTCGCGCCACGGCGGGCCGGGCACGTGTCGCCAACGCGCTCGATCCGCGCGCCAGGCGGAGCGTGCCGCAACGGCTGACCTCCGCTTCCGCGTACACCACGAAACCTCCGCTTCCCCAGAAAAGGCGGTGAGCGCCGCCTCGCTTTGTCAGGCGCCGGTTGCACCCGAGTCACACGGCTCGCGTCCGAGCCATCGCGGCCGCTCGCCTGGAAGACCGCGACCGACGCGAACCACCAAGCATTCACGACGGAAGAATATCTAACACCGTCCGTCGCCATTCGTCAGGACCACCTCACCGGACCGGCGGCCGCGGATCTCGGCGCGCGGCGTACTGCTCTCTACGGGGTTGGCTCGGATGACGGGGTGGAGCGCCTGGCGGCGGGACAGCTGTCCATCCGGATGTATCCGTTGGCGGGGAGCGGCGCTCTGTCGCGCGGCATGCGCTCCGGCGCCTCCGCGGCAAGGTACCCCAGCATGGCCACCACCGTACCACAGACGCGCCGCGATGCACGCTCAGAAGATGTCCAGGCCGTGGCCGGCAACCGCTTTGCCCCGATAGGTGGCGATGCGCCCGCGCGTGCACGGGGCGTGCGTGGCGGGATCTCCTGCACTTGCGACGCCGACAGCGCACTGTCAGGCGCGTGTTGCGCCTCACAGTGGAACTCAACCGCCGCCGCGATTGAATTCCTCGTGCGTCGACCACTTCACGTCGCGAACGCCGGGATGCGCGTCCAGCGCTGCCGCAACGCTTCTTTGCAGCGCCTCGACGCGGTCGCGCGTCGGGATCTTCTTGAACATCTTGCGGACGGACTCCGTATGCGGCTCGATGAAGCACAAGAAACCGTCTGGATATTCCTCATCGTTCCCAACGCCGATCCAAAGATTGAAACCGACGATCTCGATGGGCACCACCCAACCCCAATCCTCCGCAACCAATTCGCCGACCGCCTCTCCGCGTCGGCTGAGTTCCAAGGAGAGGTACTCGGCTAGCCGCTTGCCGAAGCGACCAGGATTAATCGCCTCCGACTCGCCGTCGTACGGCGGGAACGCGCTCGACGTGAACGCGACGTGTGTCAGCATGGAGAGAGCGCCTCAAGTCGCTGCGTTTCAGCCGTGGACGTTCGCCATGGCGGGCGTCACCGGCCCACGTACAATGGCAACCGCCGCCAACGGCGTGTCAGGCAGTATCGGGGACGGGCTTCCTAGGGCAGTCGTGCCCGAAGCCAGCGGATCTGACCGCGGTGATTGATCTCGTCTTCGGCGACATGAAACCAAGCCCAATGCGCGTTGATGCCAGGCGCTACGGGAACCGCCGCGTCCAGCCACGCGTCGTCCCGTTCGGCCAGGAGTTCAAGGGTGCGTCGCCGGATAGCTCCCAACTCGTCGATATAGTGATCGAGCGGTCGCCCACGCAACACGCGTCGGCCGTCGGCGCCAAGCGTGAGGGCGGCCGCCGAGCGAGCGTTCTCCTCCGGAGAAGGCAACCGCTCCTCGAACGTGAGGATCTGGTACGACCGCTCCACGGAGCCCATGTGAGCGAGCAGGGCGCCGATGGAGTTGCTGGCGGGATCGTGAAGATGATCGAGCTGAGCCGTCGTGAGACCCGCGACGGCTGCAAGCGTCGTCGAGCGTGCGTAGGTCAGCATGCCGACGAGCCGCCCAATCGGCGCAGAATAGCCCGGGAGAGGTCCGATCGTTAACGGGGATGGCTGCGGCATCTTGGAGAAGTTGTTGGAGTCGGCTAACGCATCAACGGCTACCTGCGCGGCACCCAGCAGGGTCAGGATTTCGCGAGCGCAGGCGGGGCTGCCTCGGAGGTCACGAGCACCCTTCCACGTACTCGACGGGTGGATACCGGCCCGCACGGTACGTGGTGACTCGCTGGCCGTCCGTCTCGAACACGTATCGCGAGATTGTATCGGCGGGCGCACCAGGAACCGCGATCAAGTACGAGCCGTCCGTGTACTTGTGCGGCTCGCGTCGGGCACGCGGATACAGCTCGAGAATATGCTCCTCGCTGTCGCCCACTCGCGCACCCTCCCCGGTTGCGGTCGCCATTCCGCGGACATCGACACGGACCAGATGACGGTTCTCAACCATGAAGGCGACGCTATCGGGCGCACCCACGACAGAGACGTAGTCGCAGTCGTCTCCAATCGAAGCCGTGTCAGTGCCCGGCTGCAAGAACGGCATCAGCTCGCGGAAGTCCATCCCCACGCGAACCGGGCCGGTTCCCGCAGGGGTGACAACCCACTCAGCTGAAGGTGTGACCGGGCGTGCAGAGCGAGTAGTCGGCCGCGCGGCCGGCGGCACTGCCTGGGCGTTCTCGGGTGAGGCATCCGGCTGGCACCCGGCGGTAGACAGAGCGGCTGCAACGAGAACGAGCGCGAACAGTTTCACGAAGGATGCTGCCTCCACGCAGCTGCGCCTACGCGGGGGCGCTGGACTTGAGCTCCTCGGCGAGCCCGATGAGAAGCCCTTCCGGGCCGCGGATGTAGCAGAGCCGATACGCTTCCTCGTACTGAACTACTTCGCCGACGAGCTGCGCGCCATGATCGCGAAGCCTGGCGAGCGTCTCGTCGATACCATCGACAGTGAACATGACGCGTAAACAGCCGAGAGCGTTCACCGGGGCGTTCCGGTGATCGGCGACGACGGGCGGGGTGAGGAACCGCGAAAGCTCGAGCCGGCTGTGGCCGTCTGTGGTGACCAGCATGGCGATCTCGACGCGCTGGGTCCCGAGTCCCGTGACGCGTCCGGCCCACTCTCCTTCGACCGTGGCTCGTCCCTCGAGTTTCAGGCCAAGCTCCGTAAACAACGAGATGGCGACATCGAGGGATTCTACCACGATGCCTACGTTGTGCATCCGAATAGGAGTCATTTCTCTCCACTCATCCTTGAGCGACAACGTCCGGCGTTGCCACTCATACGGCGTCCAACGCCAATGAGACGGCGCGCATGCGAGACCGGCTCGACCAAACATAGCTGCGCGATCACTCGGCCCTCGCCATCCTGGTCATCTGCGGCGTGTCGGTCAGGGGGTCGTAGCGAACGACTTGCCCGGCGGTGTTAAATTGCCGGAGGTGACCGTTGTTGGGAATCGAGTAGTTCTTTCCCCGTTCGTGGCCTCGGAGGGGATGAGCACGAAGATCTTGTCCGCTCCACCAAAGATGGTGTGCGGCGATGCTCGCGTTAGCAGCAGGCGATGGATGGTCGATGCGGGTCATAGCCAGTCGCCGAAGACTAACCCGACGAGCCAGAACGTGAGGAAGAAGAGCGCGACGGCACCGAGGGCGAGGTACGCGCTGAGCGCAATCACCCGGGGTACCGGCCGGAGGCGTATAGCGACCAGAAAGGGGAGACCGGCGGCGAGGCTCACGCCCAGCGCGAGCCAGTCGGCTGCCCCGGAGGGATCCGGTCGGAATGCCGCGCGAGACAGAAGCACGTACGGGGCGATGAGAACCGGGGGCACCAGCACGCATGCGGCGACGAGGCGCGCTGTGCTACGATTCGAGAGACTCGACATCTCAGCTCAGATCAGTGCTGGCTAACGACTGACGTTCTGCTGTAAACGCTATCAACAGAAGCGCGCGCGCAGCGCGCGCCGTCCGACATCAGCTGCGTTTGTCGGCAGCAACGTGTTGTTAGAGCGCCGACGCGATCATTCTGGAAGGTCTTCAAGTCGAACCCCGTGACCGGCCTGAAAAGACGCACGCGCCTCACTCACCCGGCGCAGGAACTCTGGGTGATTCTCGAGCCGGTACTCGAACCAATCGTCCTCCGATGCGAAACCGATGAGAACACCGGCGGGTTTGCCGTGCCGCGTAATCACGATCTCTTCCGTCGACGCGAGCCGCAGATATCGCGAGAAGTCATCCTTCACCGCCGCGAGTGCGACCTCACGGTTCGGGCGTGCCGTGCGCGTCGAGCCACGCTTGCGCTTGGTCCTTCGAGACGATGTCGAGGACTTGGACTTCTTGGCCAATGACGTCATAGAATGCGCGGAGCTCCTCGATGCGAAGGCGGTATTGCGGTTGATGCAACTTGCGGAGCCGTTTGATGCGGCTCTTCGACGTCTTGGCGGGTTCGCGTCGCAGGTGCGTTTCGAGCGCATCTCGGACCGCCGCGCGTTGATAGGCGGGAAGGGCCCGATAGGACTGTTCCGCTCGCGGCGAAAGGATGATCGCGAAACGCATCTGGCCATATTATAGCCAGAATGCTTGACATGCGCCAGAGGTTGTGGACGCTCTAACGCCCAGGGTTAAGCTGCAAGGGCTTTCATAAGACGCGGCGGCAGAGCCGCCGCCATCCACAACGCGCTTGTCAGCTTCAACCCGTTGTTAGACGTCACGCGCGGCCGACCACCTGGCGGCGAATCGCCTCGGGATCGCGCCGCAAGTGCAGGCAGGCGAGGACGCTCGTCCCCGCATCAGTCGTGACGTAGTAGACGCTGTACGGGAAGCGCCGTACGAGCGCCCGCCGCACCGACGGCTCCAGTTCGGGGAAGGCCACGCGGTACGCCGTGGGCCAGCGCCGGATCGCGCTCATGCACACGGCGACGGCGCGGATGAACTCGGCTCCCAGCCCGACGCCCTCCCTCTCGTACCACTCCGCCGCCGCCTCGACGTCCGCCGACGCCTCGGGGCGGACGAGGAACGGCAGCCCGCGGCGCCGCGGCATCACGACCGGCGCCGACCCGCCCCAGTCGCCTTCCCCGTGGCCTTCCCCTTCCTCGTCCCCTTACCCTGCTTCGTAGTCCGCTTGCCCGGCTTCAGGCCCTTCGCCTCCTCCTCGCGCGGCGTCGCACGCCGCGCTTCGAGCCGCGCGATCATCCGTCCCTCGACTTCCTCCCAGGGCGCGCCGGCACAGGGGTCAGCGAGATAGGCGGCATGCCGCCGGGCGACCTCAGCCCGATGCGCCGGCGGGATCGGCAGCGCTGCCTCATCCTCGACGACGATACTATCCCAGAGATCGACGGCGAGCTGAGCGCGCTCGGCCGGCGTCAGATGGCGGAAGTCGAAGAGGGGGTGAGCCATAGGATCAAAATGCGCCCCGACGGCGCCGGCCACAAGCCGAATTTCGGTGACGTCTAACGCCTGGGGTTAAGCTGCAAGGGGATCTTATAAGAGCGCGGGGCGAAGCCCCGCGCAATCCACAGATCCCTTGTCAGGTGCAGCGTTCGTTAGCCGGATGGCGAGGGGAGCTCGAACGTCCTGGCCCAGGTGACTTGAACTTCATCTGGCAACCCAGGGTAAGCGTGCGCATCGACGGCCGTGATGGTGTAGCCGGCACGAGCGTAGAGCGCACATGCTGCGACGTTGATGTTCTGCGTCTCGGCCACCATGCCGACCGCTCCGGCGGCTGAGGCGCTCGCTTCCGTGGCTCTGAGCAGCGCGCGTCCGACGCCGCGTCCGCGAGCGTCCGGGGCGACACGAAGATCCCACAGGAGCGCGAATCCCGGGTCCCCGCCCAGGCGCACTGTATCGCCACGTTCGACGACCATGACAGCGCAGCCGACACGGCGACCGCTGCTATATGCGCTAAGGAAATGCGCGCGGTCGACGGCGAAGCGTACAGGCCAATCGCGCGGGTGATTCCCGGGGATGGTGTCGTAGTCTTTGCGAAAGGAGTGGAGCACGCCAATCCGCGACAGGGGCAGCGCTGGTGCTCCGCGACTGAGCGGGTAGATCGCCTCGTGGACGTCGAACGCACTGGGGATCTCGGCGTATCTCGTGAGCGAGTGATGATCCTCGCGGCGAATCTCGACTGACACAGAAATGTGTATTCCGGCTAACGTCCACGCATAAGCTGCAGGGACCGGCTCGTGGATACCAGTCCGGGCACAACCCGTCGGCCGGGCCCTGGCAGCTTCATGCGGTGGTTAGCCGGCGCCAGCTACAGCCGCCGCGAACGGAGCGGTGTGTCCAGCGGATCACAACTCATTTCGCTTTCTGACACGGAGGGAGCTTAGGATACCGGCTTCGTCTGCGACCACATAACGTAATTCCTAAAGAAGTACTTCCACGGCACAAAGATGCCCACCACAGGCGCCCAGACGAAAATGTTGGCCATTGCCTCGGCGGGTGAGCCTGCCAGGGCGCCGGCCCGCCACAGCGGATACGCGACCGCGACATCCCAGACCAGCTTGTAGAACATCGTGAAGACCACGAGCGGCAGCCACTTCAGCGGGCGCATCAGTCCCAGGATCCCCAATGTCGGGTATGCCACCCAGACACAGAAGGCTACGGCCTTGGTGTGGTCCCACGGACCCGAGTGGTTAATGATGATGGACCAGTTTGGCAAACCCACGCCGACGAACATCAGGAGATAGAACAGCCTCAGGCAGTAGATATTTAGCGGGCGGACGCCTTCGTATGTTATGTAGTTCGGCGTGAAGACGTACTTGATGAAAGACATTACGAGCCTCCTTTCCGAGAAGCCAAACCTTGTTGGCGCGAATGCTGCGACATGCGCTTCTTGTTGGGCTTGCAGCCGACATCGTCGACAGCAGCCCGCGCCCACCTCAGGCGCCAATGAGAGCGGCCCGATCCCAGGCCTCTGCGTCCTGCTAACGCCACGGTTCAGCTGCGGCCGAATGAAATAGAGCGCGCGCAGCGCGCGTTCCATAGCTCGGCTGTCGGCTGCAACCGTTTGTTATGCAACGCGGCGCGACCGCTTCGTCGTGAGCGTCACCGATACCCCGAGCCGGGCGAGCATGTCCACGAGTGTGTCGATGCTGAACAGTTCGATGCGGCCCCGAACCAGGTCGCTGATTCTCGGCTGCGAGACCCCGAGGAGCTTGGCGGCCTTGACCTGCGTCAGACCACGCTCCTCGAGGATGCTCTCGAGCTGGATCATCAGATCTGCGCGAATGAGGAGGTGTACAGCCTCCTCCGGCGGAAAGCCGAGGTCGGTGAATACGTTGCCGGAGGACTCATGGATGCGCTCTTCGATGCGTTCTTCCTTGGGTCGCGAGACGCGCTTGGCCATGGCTACTTCTCCTTCCGAGTGCGACGAACGAGCGCGAGGCGTCGCCGGGCGACGGCGAGATCGAGCGCGGAGGTCTTTTGCGTTTTCTTCTGGAACACGTGGAGCACGTAAACTGCCTCCGCGAATTTCGCGACGTACATCATCCGGAACTCCCCGGCGAGCTGGATATGAATCTCCATGACACCCGGCCCGACCGTCTTGATCGGCTTCCAGTCGCGGGGGAGCTTGCCTTGCTGGACACGCCGGAGATCAAATCCGAGCTCGCGCCGCACCTCAGGCGGTAGCGCACGCTGGTCGTCGAGCGACGATCCGACCCACTGCACGTCCTTGTCCACGAGGGAGTATACAAGATCCCGTATATACAGTCAACCGCGGCCCTCAGCGGAAGTGGCTCAGCGCGAGTCGGCCATGGTCGAACGCGAAACCGATCGCCGGTAGGTTCCCGGCCGCAGAGAATCCAGGGCGCTTGCATAACGCCCTGGCGTTCAGCTGCGAGCGACCCCAACAAGAGCGCCGCGCAGCGGCGCGTTCAACAGATCGCTCGTCAGCTGCAACGGCATGTTGGGCTGCTTACGCGACCGAGCATCGGCTAGGACGCCTGCGCCCGGAGATGCGCTCGAACCCACTCAAGCAGTTCTTCACGTGCGGCGTGACCTGCCGCCACAGCGAGCATGATCTGCTCGCCCGCATCAACCGTCGCGTCTAGCTCGTAGCCATTCAGCATGAGAAATGTTTCGAGGGCCGCATGGCCGACGCGCTTGTTCCCGTCGACGAATGGATGATTGTTGATGAGCGAGAAGGCAAGCGCAGTGGCCTTGGCCGCCACATCCGGGTACAGCTCCTCGCCCGCGAAGGCGGCCCGAGGCTGAGCCACCGCCGATTCCAGTGCACCGAGATCGCGCATCGACACTGCGCCGCCAGAATGCGCTATGACCCGTCGATGCAATTCCAGGAGTTCGGCGAGCGACAGGTAGCGCACCGAGGGCGCGCTCAAGCGAGTCGGCGATACAACTCCGCGTTCTTCTCCAGTACGCGCGCCGCAGCCGCTTCGAAATCGGCTTCGCGCTGCGCCAGGAGGTCGCGCAGGGCCGCCGCGGCCAGCGTCTCCGGCGCCACATGCAGGCGGGCGGCGAGATCGTCGAGATGTTGCTTCTGCATTTCGGTGAGATCGACGGAGAGGCGCATGTCAGCAAAGATAGTGTCCGCAACCTCGACTTGCCATTCCAGGTTGGTAGCAGCCCAACGCCAACGGTTCAGCTGCAGCCGGATGAAATAGAGCGCGCGAAGCGCGCCCACAATAGCCCGGCTGTCAGTCTGCAACCGTTTGTTGGGCAGAACGATGCGCGCCAGGGGTCCGCCTTACGCGGCCCGGAGCGGGGCGAGGTCGGCGCGGCGAACCGGCGCGCATCCGAGGTCGCGAAGGACCCGGTTGAGGGCCGCAACGGTCAACTGTCCCGGCGCCGTGATCTCGATGCCGAGCGCTTGGCCATCGGCGGCAAGATCAATGATCAAACCCGGAGCCACCCGACGCGTGCGGACGCTCTTCTGACGCGGGCGCCGCGGGAGATAGTAATACGCTGCGAGCGCCTGGCCGTGCCGGTAGGTGACCTCGAGATACGCCTCTTTCATGGCTCGACCGGGTATGCGGTGATCACCACCAAAAGCTGCACGTCGGAATCCGGTTCCACAATAACCTCCCATGATTTCCGTCGATGGCGCGTCTCGATGATCCAGCGATCGGGCACGACGTCTCGGCGCCAGCCCGAGGCAACGGCCAACATGCGGCGGATGTCGATGTCGCCAAAGCCGCGATCCACCATTCGCTTGAACAGGTGGGAGGTGAGTTCTAGTTCCCAATCCCACCACGTGGGCCACGCCGGCATCGTCGAGTGCGCTGAGTAGAATCCAGTACCGAGTGTATCGTTGCTGCCCAACGCCTGGCGTTCAGCCGCGGACGTTCACAATCGAGCGCGCCATCGGCGCGCGTTCCATAGCCACGGCCGTCTGCTGCAACGGCCTGTTGGGCAGCGGGTATCAGAACTCGAACATCTCGCCCAGGGTTGCGAACACCGTCGCGAGGCTGCCGGCGCTCAGCGTCCCGAGACGCTTGCGCAAACGCGCGCGATCGACGGTCCGAAGCTGGTCGAGCGCGACGCGCCCGGGCTTGCCTCCGAACTGACACGCCGGACGAAAGGGGTACGCGTGCCCTGCGGTGGTCATCGGCGCCACGATCGCCGTCCGCAGCTGGTGATTGAGCTCATCGGGGGAGATGATGACGCACGGCCGAGTCTTGCGAATCTCGCTCCCCCGAGCTGGATCGAGTGCAATGAGGTAGACCTCGCCACGACTGGGAACCCGACTCGGACGGTTCACTCCCATTCCCACTCGTCCGCATCGAACGCTGGGGCGGGAGTCGCGATCACTCCGTCCTCACCGCGAGCGTGGAGTGCGGCGGCCGCCTCGGCCCAGCCAGCCCGCGCCCGCCGGACCGCCGCGATGACGATCCGGCCCCGTTCGGCGTGCAATTCGACATCGCCCTCGAGTCCAGCCTGTTCGAGGAGGGGCTTCGGAATGCGAATGCCCTGGGAGTTCCCGATCGAAACAATCCGCGTCTTCATGGCACATCCGAGGTCACGACCCACGTAACTACAATGTAATCACGTTGCCGGAGTTCGACAAGAAGCGTGTTCGCTGCCCAACGCCAAAGCTCACCTGCAAGGGAATGCAATAGGAGCGCGCGGCGAAGCCGCGCGCAATCCATAACTCCCTTGACAGGTGCAGCGTTCGTTAAATGGCCGCTCCGCGATGACGGACACGCGTCACCCAGCTCGTGGCAGTGGCGCCAACTTGGCAATCTGCTTCGCCGCCTTCGACCGCAGGGCATGCCACAGATCCCAGTCGGACTGGAGCCCGAGCCAGAAGTCAGCGCTCATCCCAGTGACTTGGGCCAAGCGGAGCGCCGTATCCGGTGTGACGGCGCGCTTACCACGAATGATTTCGTTGAGCCGCGGGAACGAGACCCCCAAGCGGATCGCAAACGCGGATTGCGACATACCGAGCGGCTTTAAGAACTCCTCGAACAGCATTTCGCCAGGAGCTGTTGGCGGCTGCTCGCTCGGGAGCCGCCGCTGCACCAGCGACTGCGACGCTCCCTTGGCGCGCTTAATGGTAGTCCGTGACTTCGACTTCGTCGGCATAGCCCGCCTCCCAGCGGAAACAGACGCGATACTGCTGATTGACGCGAACACTATGCTGCCCGCTGCGCGAGCCGGCGAGGGCTTCGAGTCGGTTGCCCGGCGGCACGGCCAGCTCGCGGAGATCCCGGACGCGGTTGAGTTGGGTGAGCTTCCGCCGGACCACGGGCCAGAGATCCTGCGGGCAGGCGGCGCGGGCGCGGCGACTATCGACCCCGTTGAACAGGTCCTCGGTAGCTGCGTCCGCGAACGAGCGTATCACGCCATGTATTATAACGGATAGCGGATAGCCCGTCCAGTCACGATGCCGGTGGCCATCTAACGGATTGGCCATAAGTTGCGAGCGCTCTCCTGCCAGGTGGGCGGAGAGCGACGAGGGCTGGATCTTCCCATGCACTCAATCATTCCGCCATGCATCGCGCTCGTCAACTTCATGGCCTGGTTAGACCGCAGCATCCGCCATTGACGGCTATCAGCCAATGGCGTACCTTCCCTCATGGAACTGATCGAAACGCCGATCTTCACCCGGCAAGTAACGGGTGCCATGGATGACGATGAGTATCGGCTCTTTCAGCTCCACTTGATGCAGCACCCGGATGCCGGTGATGCGATTCGCGGCTCTGGCGGGCTCCGCAAGATCCGGTGGCGACTGCCAGGGCGGGGAAAACGCGGCGGGGCGAGGGTCATCTACTACTGGAAAAGGGCGCGCGAGCGGCTGTTCCTGCTGTTCCTGTATCCCAAGAACGTCCGCAGTGACCTGACGCCGGCACAGCTGCGTGTCCTGCAGAAGCTGATCACCGACGAGTAGCGCGGCTGGCAAGGCTTGGAGGTAGACGATGCGCAAGGATCTGTTCGACGAACTGGTAGAGAGTGTGCAGCAAATGACGGCAATCGAGGCCGGGCGCCTCAAGCCCGGTCGGGTGACCCGACTCGGGGACCTCGTCGAGAGGGGCACCCCCGACGTCGCGGCGCTCCGCGCGCGCTTCAACCTCAGCCAGGCGCAGTTTGCCCGCCTCCTTGGAATCAGCGTCAGCACGTTGCAAAACTGGGAGCAAAAGCGACGCCGTCCGGAGGGTCCGGCAAAGGTGCTGCTACGCGTCGCAGCCGCGCACCCTGAAGCCCTGCTGTCGGTGACCACGAAAAAAGCGGATCGACGGAAGCGGCACCGCGATCGAGCTGCGGTCTAACGCCCTGGCGTTCAGCCGCAAGGCTTCACAATAGTGCGGCGCGTTAGCGCCGCGTTCCATCGCAAGCCTTGTCGGCTGCAACGGCTTGTTAGACAGCGGCCAACAAGCGCTTGCGCAGCGTGGGGGTGAGCTCCGGTGCCGCGAAGTACGACGCCGGAAACAGGTAATCCTCTCCGGATTCATCGACCACTCGCACCAGGCGATGCTGCTCCGCCTCGGCATCGGGAAGCGCGACATAGAACTTCCGCCGCTCGAGCGAGGCTTCGTAGCCCTCGTTCTCCAGACAGACGACGAGAATCCGGGCCCGAGGGTGCTTGGGCGGGATGGAGCGGCGCCTACTCGAGGAAAGATTTGATCTTGTACTCATAGCGTCCGAGACCGTGGGCTTCGTACCAGTGGAGTTCTGCAACGGGTTCGGACCCGTCCCTCAAGCGTACCCGCGCCACGCCCTTCCGTTTCCGCCAGCGCCGGCCGCCGTAGAGGCGGCGTAGCCGCTTGAGCTCGCGAATGCCGCCGCCGCTCGCGATGGTTTCCACCTCGCGTGGGTTCTCGAGGAGCGCGAAGTACACAGCTCAATATCGCACCAGATCCGATCGCTGTCTAACGCATTGGCAATCACCTGCAAAGCGGGCCAACAGGGCCTCGCACGGCACGACGATCGTCGGCCCGCTTTGGCAGGTGCATTGCCTTGTTATACCGCAACCTCACCCGATACGCACTCGGGCAATGCGGGCGAGGTCTCGGGCCTCGGCGGCTTGCGCGTGATACAAATCCCAGCGGAGCTGGAGGTTCATCCACAAGTCCGGGGTGGTGCCGAAGTACTTCGCCAAGCGCAGGGCGGTTGCCGGAGTGATCCCTCGCCGGGCGTTCACCAGTTCATTGACCCGCTGATACGGAACGCGAATGCCATCCGCGAGGTCCCGCTGGGAGAGCCCCATCGGGTTCAGGAACTCCTCCAACAACATCGCGCCTGGATGCGACGGCGGCCCGTGGGTCGGAATGCGTACCATGACCTGCTCCCTCCTCAAGCGTGGTAGTCGATGATCTCGACTTCCGCAGCACCAAGTTCCGTCCAGACAAAACAGACCCGGTACTGGTCATTCACACGGATGCTATGCTGCCCGCGGCGATCGCCCCTCAACGCTTCCAAGCGATTGGCCGGAGGGACCCGTAGGTCCACCAAGGCGCCAGCCGAATCGAGCAACTCCAACTTACGACGCGCCACCGCCCACAGCCCCGCCGGGCAACTACGCCTCGCTCGCTTGCTGTCCCGGGCGTTGAAGATGTCTTCCGTGCCGGCATCGCGAAACGAGCGAATCATGATAGCATGATAGCACGGCTGTCAGGCTATCGCAACACACGTCGCTGCGGTATAACGCATTGGCAATCACCTGCAAAGCGGCTGGGGCAGGAACTCGAGAATGTAAAGGAGCGCTGGCCGCGTTGACAGCTTCATGCCGATGTTAGACGGCACGTGCGACGTGACTCACCGGCCTGGCGCGGCCCGTCGCCTCACAGCCAGTCGTTCGAGATGGCCATTGAGCCTACGAAGGCGCACCGAGGAGGAAAACGAGGTTAGCGATCAAAGCGATGACTACAGCCCAGAACCGCGGACTACGCGCATAGCGGACCCACGTTGCGATCAGGGCCGCGACGCCACCGAGTGCGAGCGCTGTTAGCGTGTGACTCACCCAATGGCTCCCGCCGCGCGAGCGCTCCTCGGCCGCCCAGAACGCCCCGGACCACGCGACGATGAGGAGCGGCGGCAGCAGAGGCAGGAGGAAAGCCCGGGCAGGAGGGAACGGCATGCGCCGGCGGACGGCGAGCGCCACGACAGGAAGAATGAGGGCGACCAGCATCGCCACTCCCACAATGCGCCACGTAATGACCCAGACCGTAAGAATGCCGCCCATTCGTCGATGCTCGGTGACGTCTAACGCCACGGTTCAGCTGCGGCCGAATGAAATAGAGCGCGCGCAGCGCGCGTTCCATAGCTCGGCTGTCGGCTGCAACCGTTTGTTATGCAACGCGGCGCGACCGCTTCGTCGTGAGCGTCACCGATACCCCGAGCCGGGCGAGCATGTCCACGAGTGTGTCGATGCTGAACAGTTCGATGCGGCCCCGAACCAGGTCGCTGATTCTCGGCTGCGAGACCCCGAGGAGCTTGGCGGCCTTGACCTGCGTCAGACCACGCTCCTCGAGGATGTCTTCGAGCTGGATCATCAGATCTGCGCGAATGAGGAGGTGTACAGCCTCCTCCGGCGGAAAGCCGAGGTCGGTGAATACGTTGCCGGAGGACTCATGGATGCGCTCTTCGATGCGTTCTTCCTTGGGTCGCGAGACGCGCTTGGCCATGGCTACTTCTCCTTCCGAGTGCGACGAACGAGCGCGAGGCGTCGCCGGGCGACGGCGAGATCGAGCGCGGAGGTCTTTTGCGTTTTCTTCTGGAACACGTGGAGCACGTAAACTGCCTCCGCGAATTTCGCGACGTACATCATCCGGAACTCCCCGGCGAGCTGGATATGAATCTCCATGACACCCGGCCCGACCGTCTTGATCGGCTTCCAGTCGCGGGGGAGCTTGCCTTGCTGGACACGCCGGAGATCAAATCCGAGCTCGCGCCGCACCTCAGGCGGTAGCGCACGCTGGTCGTCGAGCGACGATCCGACCCACTGCACGTCCTTGTCCACGAGGGAGTATACAAGATCCCGTATATACAGTCAACCGCGGCCCTCAGCGGAAGTGGCTCAGCGCGAGTCGGCCATGGTCGAACGCGAAACCGATCGCCGGTAGGTTCCCGGCCGCAGAGAATCCAGGGCGCTTGCATAACGCCCGAGCTCACCTGCGGGCGAATCCAATAAACGCGCTCGCCGGAGGCGAGCGCAATCAATAGCTCGCCCGTCAGGTGCAGCGTTCGTTAGCTGGCAGGCGGACGGAAATCTGGCTTGCGGCGTCCGGCGATACGATCCCACACACCTTCTCGGGTAAGTGGGCCTTGAATCACGCGCGTGATCACGTCGGCGCGTCCTTTCTGCGCCAATTCAATACCGCTTTCGTCGGAGCGCAATCGATATCGATCGGGCTCAATCCACGACACTCGTTCGAACCCGGCCTCCGTTCTCTCAACCTTCAGATCAGAGACCTTCCTTGCGTACAACCAGGGGTGCGAGCCGCATACCAGCGTGTCGGCATGGTTCGACTCGGCCCGAGCTGGATACGGATTGTTCTTAGGACGCCTCGCAAGAGCGGCAAGCTCCTCGACATTCGAAATGCTGAGGGCGTACAGTTGCTTGACGATGTCGCGAACCCGGTCGGGCGACCATCGAGACGGCAGGATCGTTGCGATGCGATCCGCGACCTCACCGGACTCGGACATCGATTCCCATGTTACGAGCCATGCGCGCATTGAACGGTCGAGATGAATGTTGTCCAGCTAACGGATTGGCCATAAGTTGCGAGCGCTCTCCTGCCAGGTGGGCGGAGAGCGACGAGGGCTGGATCTTCCCATGCACTCAATCATTCCGCCATGCATCGCGCTCGTCAACTTCATGGCCTGGTTAGACCGCAGCATCCGCCATTGACGGCTATCAGCCAATGGCGTACCTTCCCTCATGGAACTGATCGAAACGCCGATCTTCACCCGGCAAGTAACGGGTGCCATGGATGACGATGAGTATCGGCTCTTTCAGCTCCACTTGATGCAACACCCGGATGCCGGTGATGCGATTCGCGGCTCTGGCGGGCTCCGCAAGATCCGGTGGCGACTGCCGGGACGGGGAAAACGCGGCGGGGCGAGGGTCATCTACTACTGGAAAAGGGCGCGCGAGCGGCTGTTCCTGCTGTTCCTGTATCCCAAGAACGTCCGCAGTGACCTGACGCCGGCGCAGCTGCGTGTCCTGCAGAAGCTGATCACCGACGAGTAGCGCGGCTGGCAAGGCTTGGAGGTAGACAATGCGCAAGGATCTGTTCGACGAACTGGTAGAGAGTGTGCAGCAAATGACGGCAATCGAGGCCGGGCGCCTCAAGCCCGGTCGGGTGACCCGACTCGGGGACCTCGTCGAGAGGGGCACCCCCGACGTCGCGGCGCTCCGCGCGCGCTTCAACCTCAGCCAGGCGCAGTTTGCCCGCCTCCTTGGAATCAGCGTCAGCACGTTGCAAAACTGGGAGCAAAAGCGACGCCGTCCGGAGGGTCCGGCAAAGGTGCTGCTACGCGTCGCAGCCGCGCACCCTGAAGCCCTGCTGTCGGTGACCACGAAAAAAGCGGATCGACGGAAGCGGCACCGCGATCGAGCTGCGGTCTAACTAATGGCTCTTCGGGATTTCGTGTGGGTGCTGGGGTTAGTCCAGCCGCGGCTCTAGATCACGGCCGCCGCAGTGGAAGAGGATCGCCATCTCGAACGCCTCGCGATTCCGAGAAGCCTCGGGCGCCGAACTTGATCCACTGAATCTTGGCGTTGAGCCCTTCCGTCACCGCGTTGGTAATCCGGTGCGTGAGATAGGTAAGGTGTTGCCTGCTGGTCGAAATGCGCCTTCAGCTATCCGCGCCACCTTGAGGATCGGGGCGAGCCGCGAGTGCGTCGCCCACCAGTACCACCGGCGGAAGAACGTCCGCGCCGCACCGACATAGGTGTAGTCCCACAGCGGGCGGAGGCTCTCCTTCAACGCCCACGCCCGGGCCGATTTGAGGCTGCTGTCGCGGAGCGCCGCGAACTCGCGCAGGCCGTGCGGCTGAAGTTGGCCTGGGCTCTCCGCAGCCAGTCGTACTTCGTCCCCTGGAGCGAGCGGTCGCCCGCCCGCGCGAAGCGCCTTGCTCTCCTGTCGGCGCACCTGATCTACCGCATCGCTCACGTGCTGGAGCACGTGGAACTTGTCGAAGAACGATCTTCGCGTCGGCGCCCGGCACGTGCGCGCGCACCGTCTTCCAGCATGCGGCCCGAATGAATAGAGCGCGCCCATCGCGCGTTCAATACTCGGCCGTCGGCTGCATCCGGGGTGATGCAACGCCCCGCGACCGCTGCGGAGTGAGCGGCACGAGACTCTAGCGGCGAGCCTTCCGATCGTCGGCGACGTGCAACACGCACGCCCGGTCGAGATCGACGGAGACGAGGCGCTCGGACATACTGGTGCCGCTTGAGAAAGCTCTTCTCGTCCACGCCGAGTCGACGCCACCGGCTCCTGCGGGCGGCGGGCGAGCCCGTACGCCGCACGGCGCGCTCCATGATCCCGCGCGCTTCGTCCCACGTGAGGCCCAGCCGACGCGCCACCGCCGTGGGCGTCGCCTCTTGCAACCACGACGATCGCGAGTCGCTCGAAGAGCAGCGTGAAGCGCGAGGCCTTTCTCCGCCCACGGCACGCGCACGGTCTTCACGCCATGGGTCCCGCACTGGACCCGCGGCACGCGCGCCACGAGGAGCTCGTGAATATGAAGTCTCCAATGCCGCCGCGGCGTTCCGCATGATCGGCTTCAGATGCCGGCGACCACAGTGCCGCAGTCCGGACAGGTGAAGGACGTGCCCGCGGTCGCCTCGACGAAGACGTGCACCGCCTGCTCCGCCTCCCGCAGTTCCACTCGCTCGACCGCCCACGGTTCCGATAAACCCAGGATCGTCTGGTACAGCGTCCGATCTTCCACGCCACGCCTCCCGGCAGTTATCCTCTCCGAGACGCAACCCGACCCACGCTATTCCCGTGAAGAGAACCAGGGGGCATAACTAATTAATGTCTTGCACCCCCAGAGTACCTCTCCCCACACCACCCTGCAATCCTACGCCACCTATTCCATCCCCGGCACCAGGAGATCCGCCGGGCTCCGCACACCCAAACCGCCGCGGTGCAGCACGTGGGTGTAGATCATCGTCGTGCTCACGTCGCTGTGCCCCAGCAGTTCTTGGACGGTCCGGATGTCACTGCCGCTCTCTAGGAGATGCGTCGCGAAGGAATGGCGGAACGTGTGACACGTCGCTCGCTTTCCGATCCCGGACTCGCGCACGGCCCGGGCAACGGCTCGCTGGACCGCCGAGGCGTCCAGATGATGTCGACGTTGCTCACCGCTCGTGCGGTCTCGGTAGCGGCGGTGCGCCGGAAAGACCCATTGCCACGCCCAATCCGCGGCCCACGATGGCGCCTTCCGCTCCAGGCCGCCAGGCAAGGCCACGCGGTCACCCCCGGCGGCTACGTCACGCTTATGGAGCGCGCGGACGCGGACCAGGTGCTCGGTGAGCGGCACGGTGAGCCGCGCCGGCAAGACGGTCACGCGATCTTTCGCGCCCTTGCCACGACGGACCCGGATTTCGCCGCGGCCAAAGTCCACGTCCTTCACGCGCAGCGTGAGCGCTTCCATCAACCGCACGCCCGAGCCGTAGAGTACCACGGCCACCAACCAACTGTCTCCACTCAATTGATCCAGCACCCGGCCGACCTCGCCCGGCGTCAGGACGACCGGCAACCGACGCGGACCGCTCGCCCGCACCACGGCCCTCACGTCCCCCAACGGTTGCCGTAACACGTCGCGATACAGGAACAGCAACGCGCTCAGTGCCTGCATCTGTGTGCTGTGCGCCACGCGTCCCCGTGTCACCAGATCGCCCACGAACGCCAGCACCTCGGGTTCGCCCATGTCCACCGGATGGCGCAGGCCATGAAAGCGGACGAAGCGCCGAATCCAATCCGTGTAGGCCTGCTCTGTACGCCGTGATAACTGGCGCAGCCGGCAGGTCGTGCGGACGCGGGTCAGGAGCTTTGGCGAATCGGTCATACCAGATAGTACGGCCCAGCGCAGGCCGAGACGGGATCGAACCATCGCGGCACGCACCGCCCCGACGCGCGGGTGCTGGCAACGACACGCCGCACCGCGACCCCGCTCGCAACCCCCGCCCAGCCGGCCAACAAGAACGGGACAACCACACGCACGTGGTTGTCCCGTCCATAGCAGGGGCGGGACTCGAACCCGCGACCCCGGCATTATGAGTGCCGTGCTCTAACCGGCTGAGCTACCCTGCCAATCGCTCGACCACCAATGTAATTCCCCGCCCCACCAGCACAAAGCGGCGAGCGAAGGAACAGTCGTCCGCCGTCACCGCGCGGGCACAGCACCTACGTCGCGCGCTGTTTCGCAGACATCACGCTGCCGCCACCCTCCCCTCGTCGCGTTCCGCGCTCGCGGCCATGCAAGCGCACCCGCGCGCGGGCCCCAACAACATCGCCACGAGAGCGCTATGAGCGCCATGAGCGTCAGGAGCGTCACACGGCAACCAGGGGTTGCCCCCAATCGCATTGAGCGGTGCTTACGTGATGGTGGGCTTGTCCTGCGCCAGCAACCCGCTGCCGAGAAGCCGGGCGACGTGGCGAAGGCAGGCGCCGGCCGCGGCGCTTGAGGAGCAGGTCACCGCGGCACGTACAAACGACACCCGGTCCGAATAAGAAGCGTGGGCCGGGTGCGATGATGGCAGCGGATGCGCGTGCGTTGGCAGCGGATGCGCGTGCGTTGGCAGCGGATGCGCGTGCGTTGGCAGCGGATGCGCGTGCGTTGGAAGCGGAGGTGCGCGCGTTAGAGTTGAACCGTCGCTCTCACGCCCATGCGGTCGGCGTGCGCGCCACGACGTCGAGGCGCTACGCCATCAGAAGTCCCGAGCGGCCGCGCGGGATCGGCGCTGGTACTCGGCGTGCCAGGCGCGGGACTCGTATGAGACGCCTACCGCCAGCTCGTTCGTGACTCCGCAGACGATGCCGTAGTTCTCCTCGGGGTCCGGCGACCACACGGTTGCGAGCGACGCCTTCCCCAGTTTTATCGCCTGGTCCTCGAGGCCGTCGCCCTTGTGGTACGGTGCCTCGTAGTTCTCGACGCGCCGAGAGGGTTCGCCGTACTTCTTCGACAGAATGCCGACCATTTCCTGGTAGACGCCGCGCGCCTGCTCGTCCGGCGTGGCAAGCACGACATAGGCCTTTACCAGCTCGCCGCCCGCGCCAAACATGAGGTACACCACGGCGGACTGGCCGAGGATCGCGTTCCTGAATTCCAGGTCATGATCGCTGTCCTCCTTGACGAAGGAGTAGCCCTTCGCTACGAGCGTCTCCTTCGCCGTCTCCCGCGAGGTACCCCAGGCGAGGTCGGCAAACGTCGGTGTCTCCTGCCCCGCCAGCACACGGGGGGCGAGTATCGTGAGGCCGAGCGCGAGGGCAAGCGATAAGGATCGTTGCATTGGTCCGATGGGCACGAAATGATGGCCGGCAACGCCGTGAGCGACACCAAGGCGGCGTCGGAGCTGGGAGGCTCCGGTGCAACGGAAGCCTCTGGGGAGACGGTTGAAACGGGATGCGCGTAACCGTCGGCGGACACGGGCCACAAAAAATGCGGCGCCCAGACGGGGTCGCCGTCTAAGCGCCGCATTCACTTCCCTCGCTATAGCGGGGGCGGGATTTGAACCCGCGACCTTCGGGTTATGAGCCCGACGAGCTACCAGGCTGCTCCACCCCGCGTCAGTACTCCAAAATTAGGGCGTCCCGCCCGCACGGTCAACCCTCATGGGCCTGCCCCATGAGCTGGCCTCACGCCCTGGCCTCACCGCCCCGCGCTGTCCTCCGGATCCGCAAAGCGGTACAGGATCTCCTTGTCGCCGCGCACCATGCCGAACTCCTCGCGCGCAATCCGCTCCTGCACCACGGGGTCCGTGCGCACCGCCTTCTCCACCCTGGTGAGCGAGTCCACAACGCGGTGCAGCGAGTCGATGGCGCTCTGGAGATGCCGGCGCTCCAACCGCTGCCGGATGAGGTCGCTCGTGCCATACTCCCCGCCCTGCACGGCGAAGATCACCACCCCCACGCCGGCCGCGAGCAGAATGCCCCGCCCGATCCGCTTCTTCACCGGCAACGCTTTCCGCTTGCGCGTGCGACGCGGCGCCTCGGACGGCATGTCGTTTCGCGCCCTACTACCCACGCTCACAGACCGTAGACAGCGCCGCCAGGATACTCGGCCGCTTCGCCAAGCATCTCCTCGATGCGGAGCAACTGGTTGTACTTGGCCACCCGGTCGGTGCGCGAGGCGGAGCCGGTCTTGATCTGACCCGCCCCCGTGGCCACCGCCAGGTCGGCGATGAAGGTGTCTTCCGTTTCGCCGCTGCGATGCGAGATGACCGACAGGTAGCCGGCCGAGCGCGCCATCTCGATGGCCTCGAGCGTCTCGGTGAGCGTCCCGATCTGGTTCACCTTGATGAGAATGGCGTTCGCCACGCCGCTCTCGATGCCACGCGCCAGGAGCTCGGTGTTGGTGACGAAGATGTCGTCTCCCACCAACTGCACGCGGTCGCCCAGCGCGCTGGTGAGCGCCTCCCATCCCTTCCAGTCGCTCTCGGCCAGGCCGTCCTCGATGGAGACGATGGGATAATTCTCCAGCCAGTTGCCGTAGAGCTCGATCATCCCCTGCGCGTCGCGCGCGGCGCCCCCGCTCTTCTTGAAGACGTACTGGCCGTCGACGTACAGCTCGGACGCGGCCGGGTCGAGCGCCAGCGCCACGTCCTGCCCAGCGGCGTAGCCGGCCCGCTCGATGGCCTGCAGGATCACCAGCAGCGCTTCCTCGTCGTTGGTCAGATTGGGGGCAAAGCCGCCCTCGTCGCCCACACCCGTCGACAGTCCGCGCTCCACCAGCACCTTCTTGAGCGCGTGGAACACCTCGGCGCCCATCCGCAGCGCGTCGCCAAACGTGTCGGCGCCCACGGGCACGATCATGAACTCCTGGAAGTCCACCGTGTTGGCGGCGTGCGCGCCGCCGTTCAGGATGTTCATCATCGGCACCGGAAGCGTGTGTGCCAGCGGACCACCCAGATAGCGGTACAGCGGCAGCCCCACGCTCTCGGCGGCCGCCCGCGCCGTGGCCAGCGAGACGCCCAGGATGGCGTTGGCGCCAAGCCGTCCCTTGTTGGCCGTGTCGTCCAGCTCGAGCATCATCCGGTCGACGCCCACCTGGTCGGTGGCGTCCGTCCCCACCAGCGCGGGGGCGATGGTCTCCTCCACGTTCTGCACGGCGGTGCGGACGCCCTTCCCGCCGTAGCGCGTCTCGTCCCCATCGCGCAGTTCCAGCGCCTCGTTCTCGCCGGTGGAGGCACCGCTGGGCACGGCCGCCCTTCCCATCACACCGTCGTCCAGAAACACGTCGGCTTCGATCGTCGGGTTGCCGCGTGAGTCCAGAATCTCGCGCGCATGGACAGCAATTATCTCTGACATGACGTTATCTATGAGGTTGTATGTGTCTATTTCACAATCTGTTGTAACTGTCTCAATCGTCCTTGACGGACGCCCGCCGGCTTCGCGCGGCCACGGTGCTGCGCTGTTCCGTGACCTGCCACGAACGACGGCGAATGCCGGACGACCGCCACTCGCTCGCGGGCACGTGCCCGCCCACTACGCCCACCGTTCGCGAACATGCGAACACGCGAACGATCACTCGCGACGCTGCCCATATGGCGACGCTGCGCGCTGCCACCAATGTACGCCGGTCAGGACGATCCTGTTGACACCGGCTGGGCGTCGGTCCTCACCCCGTAGCGCCGCTCGAGCTCGGCGGCGATGCGGTCCCACACCATACGGAGCAGCCGGTCGCGGTCCTGGTACGTCATCCCCGCCGTGGGGATCGGCTCCAGGAACGTCAGCTCGGCCGTCCCCTTCCGAATCCGGATGTCTCCCTTTCCCTGGATCTCCCGCGTGCCGTAGCTCACCACCGGCACCACCGGCGCCTGCGCCGCTATGGCCAGCACAAACGGTCCCTTCTTGAACGGCCGCAGTGCGTATGACCGGCCGCGTGTGCCCTCCGGGTACACCACCACCGACACTCCGCCCCGCATCTGCTCCACCGCCTCGCGGTACGTGTCGAACGCCGCCCGCCTGTTTCTCCGATCAATGTAGACGGCCGCCACCTCCCCCACCGCCGGACCAAAGAGCGGGATGCGGCTCAGCTCCTTCTTGGCCACGAAGCGAAAACGCGGCAGCAGCGTGGCCAGGGCAAAGATCTCGAACCAGCTCACGTGGTTCGACACGTACACCCGCGGCTCGTCGTGATTGGCCAGTTCCCGATTGTGGACCACCACGCTCGTGCCGGCGGCCTTCAGCACCCAGTGCGCCCAGATGCCGGGCACGTTGGCCAGCGTGCCGTCCGGATCCACACGCCCCTTCACCAGCTTGACGACGATCACCGGGATGCCCAGCAAGAGCGTCATCGCCGTGATGGTGAGATACGTGAGGAGCGTGCGCATCAGGACGTAAAGTGCTGGTACCCACCGCGCGCCGCAACGCGCTCGCCATCGCGAAGCAGCACCACGTCCGGCGCTCCATCCTCCACGCGTCCCACCGCCGTGAGGCCCAACCCAAAACGTTGGCCAAACTCGCGCGCGTCGAGCGTGCCCGGGGCGGCGAGCAGCAGCTCGTACTCTTCCCCGCTCTCGGCCGCTTCTTCGCTGCTCACCCCCTGAACGACGGGCACGCGCTCCAGCTCGATCACCACGCTCACGCCGCTCGCCGCGGCCAGGTGCGACGCATCGCCCGCCAGCCCGTCGGAGATGTCCATCATGGCGTGCGCTCCGTGCTCCGCCAGCCATCGTGCTTCGGCAACGCGGGGGACGGGATGCGCAAAGCGCGCGCGATGGTGCGGCGCGGGCGTGTCGGCGCTCCTGGCCGCGCCCTTGCCAGCGCTCGTGCCGGGGCTCCGGCCGGCCCCCTCCGCGGCGCGCGTCCAGGCGCGAACGGCGGCGGCGGGACCACCCAGCTCGCCGGTCACGTACAGGGTGTCGCCCGCGCGCGCGCCCGTGCGCGAGAGCGGGTGCACCGCGCTGCCCAGCACCGTTACGCCCAGCGTGAGATCGCGCGCGCGCGTCACGTCGCCGCCCACTATGAGAGCGCCGGCCGCGCGTGCGGCCTCTCCCACGCCGGCGGCGATCTGTGCCACCTCGCGCACCCATGTCTCCGGCAGCGAGAGCGCCAGCAGCACGCCGAGTGGTCGCGCGGCGCACGCCGCCAGATCGCTCAACGCCGCGGCCGTGGCGCGGTAGCCGATCTCGTGCGGGGTGAGCCACTCCGGCCGAAAATGCACGCCTTCCACGGACGTGTCGGTGCTCACCACCAGTCGTTCGCCCGCGGGAACGCTCACCTCTGCGCTATCGTCGCCCACACCCACGGCCTGCTCCTTCCACACGCCGAGGAGGGTGCGGATGAGATCGAACTCCGCGCCCGGGCCCATGCCCACCGGCGTGTTCACCGCACGCTGCCGTCGGCCAATCGTGCCAGCCGCACGAGCCCATTGCGCGTAGCGATCCACGCCGCATCGCGCTGCAGCGCCACGCCGGCCGGCTCGGGCGGAATGTCGCGCCCGGCCACGAGCACGCGCGTGGCGGCCGTGGCGCGCTGCACCACCGCCACGCCGCGGGTGCCCGTGATCCAGATGGTTCGATCATCGGCGGCCACACCTGTCACTTCACCCACCGAGCTCACGAACACACCGTCCAGGCCGGGCAGCACCTCGCCGGTGGCGCGACGGAGCATCAGGAGCTCCGATTCGGTGACCACCACCAGCACGGAGTCGGCGGCCGCGAGCGCGCGCACACCGTGCGTCAACCGCGCATCGGTCGTCATGCGGCGCGGCGCGCTGTCCGGCGATTGGGGCGACAGGAAGATCAACCCGGCATCGGTGCCCAGCCACACGGAGTCGTCCACCGCGGCAATGGCGTGTATCGCGACGCCGTGCGCCACCACCCGTGCCACCTGCGGCGATCGCGGCGTGTCGCGAAGGAGCGCCGCGCCCTCGGGCGTGCCCACCCACGCGCCGCCGCGCACGGCGCGCACCACGCTCACGCGGTCGGCGGGCAGCCCGTCGTCGGCGCGCAAGAGACGCGCATCGCCCGGCTGCTGTGCGTCGAGCCGCAGCACGCCGCCTTGCATGGCAACCCACACGGCGTCGCCGTCCACGTCGAGTGCGTAGATGCGCGCACGCTCGAGCGGAGCCGACGCACCTCCCTCGTACCACATCCAGTGCTGCAGATCGCCGGACGCGAACGTCACACCACCCCGGCCGTTGGCGGTGGCGGGACTCACGCCCACGCTCGCCACCCACACGCCGCGCGCGTCCACCGCCACCGCCACCGCCCACCGTCCGATGAGCCCGAAGGAGCGATGCGTGCTCCGGTTGAAGACGGGATCCACCTCGTACACCCCTCCGCCGGCGGTGCCCAGCCACACCGCGTTCTCCTGCGGTACGGTGGTGGCCGACGTGAGAGGCCACGAGTGCATCTGTTCGTCGCGCGTGAGAAGCGCCTGGAACGACGTGATGGACGGATAGCGCGCTTCCACCGATCGCAGGTCGGGCGGCACGATGCGGTCCTGCGCGGGTGGAAGCTCGGCCGGCGCGACGGGTGTCACGAATCCCAGCCGGTTGGCCAGCGTCCACCCGGACGCGGCGTGCACGTACGCACCGCGTGCGGGCGCGCGCCGGTCGAACAGGATGGCGTCCACGCCCCCCGGGATCACCATCGTGGTGAGCACGTCGGTGATGGCGCGGTAGTACACGAGCTTGTCGCGCGCAGCCACCCACACGCCATCCTCCACCGGATCGGCGGCCATCACCGACGCCGCACCGCCCACGTATCCGTCCTGCTCCGTGAGCGGCGGGAGCCACTGATCGCGTAGGCGGTCGAACATCGCGATACCGTTCTCGCCAGCCACGAACACCAGGCGGTCGGTGGCCGCGAGCCCGTGCACCACCGCGTACGAGCCGATCGTGATGCGGTCGCTCCGCTCTCCCGGCGGGAGCGCCGCGCTGCTGCTGCTTTCCGCGCCACCGGAGGCCGCCGGCGGCAGCGAGGCGCAGGCGGCGGCGCTCAGCAGCATGACATGCCGCAGCGCGAGCCAGCCCGATCTCCCGCGCACGCGATCAACCTTCGGGAACAGGCGGAAGCTCGGCGAGCACGGGATACACCGGCTCGGCCTCCGTGCCCGCGCGCCACACGTCGCCCAGACGGTCCTCCACATCCTGGAGCGTGACGCCGCGCACCGTACGCCCCACGCCGGCCAGCTCGGCGGCGCGTCCGTGCGCCCACGCGGCGCAGGCGCCCGCGTCCACGGGGGGAACGCCCTGCGCCAGGAGGGTGGCGGCGATGCCGCTCAGCATGTCGCCGCTGCCGGCGGCGGCGAGCGCGGGCGTTCCGGCCGCCACCACGAAGCGCTCGCCATCCACGCCGGTGACCACGGTGGGGACGCCCTTGAGCAGCACCGCGGCGCCGGTGGTCTCGGCCAGCTCCGCTCCCACGTCGAACCGCTGCGCGTCCACTTCGCCGGGCGAGCCACCCCACAGCCGCGCGAACTCCGGTGCGTGCGGCGTGAGCAGTGCGGCGCGGGTGGAGGACCCCGCCGCGAGCGCGCGTCCCAGCGCGGCCGCTTCGCCGGCGAACACGTTCAACGCGTCGGCGTCCAGCAGCACGGGACCGTCCCAGCTCGCGAGCACGCGCTGCACGAGTGCACGCGTGCTCGCCGAACGCCCCAGTCCGGGCCCCACGAGCACCGCGTCGGCCCATCCGGAAATGCCGTCGATCTCGTGGTCCACGGCCAGTTCGGCGTCGGCCGCGTCCACCTCGCGCGCCGTCGGAACATCGGGCCACGGGGAGGCGAGCGCGTGCGGGGCGGCGCTCTGCACGGCGGCCAGACTCTCCGCCGGCACGATGAGGCGCACCATCCCGATTCCGCTGCGCGCGGCGGCCCGTGCGGCGAGCACGGCCGCTCCGGCCATACCCGGAGCGCCGCCCACGATGGCGAGCTTGCCGCGCACTCCCTTGTGCGCATCGGCCGGGATGTCGGGGAGCGCCAGCCCCAACCAGTACGCGTTCATGAGGAGTGGCGGCTCGTCGCCCGCGTCATCGCGCGCGTCGTCGTTCAGCCCGATGTCCACGACCGCGATCGCTCCGGACGAGATGCCGCGCGACGAGCAGTCCGCGCTTGAGCGTGCCGAAGGTGACGGTGAGGTGGGCCCGCACGGCGAGCAATGCTTCTCCGGTGGTGGCATCCACGCCACTGGGGACATCGAGCGCGACGACGGTCGCACCGCCTTCGCGCGCGCTTGCCATGGCGTTGATGGCGTCGGCGATCTCGCCGTGCGGTGCACCGTGCGCGCCGGTGCCGAGCAGTCCGTCCACGATGATGCCGGCGGTGAGCGCGCGGTGCGGATCGAGCAGGCGTTCCGCGAGCGCCCGCTCGGCGCGACAGTCTGCCGTGCGGCTCTCGCCCACGGCGGTGACGCGCACCGCCACGCCGGCAGTGGCGAGCGCGCGCGCCACCACCCAGGCGTCGCCGCCGTTGTTGCCCGGTCCGGCGTACAGATGGACGCCCTGCGACAGCCGGGAGGCGAAGCGGCGGGCGATCTCGCCCGCGGCGGCGGCGCCCGCGCGCTCCATGAGCGCGCGCGACGGGATCCCAGCGGCCATGGCCTCCGCATCGCGCGCCGCGGCCTGCGCGGCGCTGGTCACCCGCACGATTGCGCTCATGGGATCTCCGTCGATCCGATCTCCGCGATCCGGATGCCCCGCGGCGGGTTCCCGTCCAGTGCGTTGGTGAGAGGGCGCGCACGGGCGCCGGCGGTCACTTGTGCGACTGACCGATCACGCGCCCGATGCTGATCTCGCCGTTGTCAATGCGGATGTTGAACCCGCAGGTGGGATTGGTGCACACCCACGCCTTGTAGGTGATGGGCGCGCCATCGCGGCCGTAGTCACTGAGTGGAATGAGCGTTCCGTCCGTGCACTTGCGGCAGCCCGGCAGCTCCTTGGCGTCCATACACGACCTCCTCCCAGAGTGCGGGGGCTACGGGCGCACGATCCGTACCGGGCACGGGCGCCGGCGTGTCCGGCGCGACCGCGCGCGCCCCCCTCGCTCACGCCAGTTGCGGCGTCCTCCACGGATATCCGCGCCGGAACGCCTCATCGAAGTCGAAGACGTTCACGAAATCGTCGCGCGAATCGGATGGTTGACTGATGAGGAGGCCCAGCTCGACGAGCGTGAACACCACGTCCCCCACATCGGCCGTGGTGCGTACGCCCCAGTGGTCGAGCACCAGGCGGGCCATCACGCCGTAGCGCTCGAGGGCGAGATCGCGGTAGGCCAGCGCCAGCTCGCGCCCGGTAATGTGTCGCCGCTCGGGGAGTCGCGTCTGGCAGAACTCGAGGGCCGCGAGCACGAAGAGATACGCGCCTTCCTGAAAGCGCGTCTCCCGAGCGCGAATGCGATCCATGATGCCGTCACGAAAGCACAGCTGCGACACCGCCGGTCTCCTCTCCACGGTTCCCGCCGCGGTGGTCCGCGGCTCGTTCCTGCACAAGATGCGGACGGAACACGCGTTTCACAACCGTACGGCCTGGCGCGCGGCGTCCGCCGCGCGCGGCTGGTAGAGCGGAAACGCCCCCGCGAGCACGCGCGCGCGGTCGCGCACGCGTGCGGCCACGCCCTCGTCCGCTGGCGCGCGCAGGATCTCGTCGATCATCCCGGCAATCTCCTCCATCTCGCCCGCGCCCATCCCGCGCGTGGTGAGCGCGGACACGCCCAGCCGGATGCCGCTCGTCACGAACGGCGACTGCGTCTCCCCCGGCACGGTGTTCTTGTTCACCGTGATGCCGCCGGCGCCGAGCGCGCGCTCGGCATCCTTGCCGGTGAGGTCGCGGTTGCGGAGATCCACGAGCATGAGGTGCGTGTCGGTGCCGCCGGACACCACGGTAAACCCATGCTCCTCCAGTGCGGCCGCGAGCGCCTGCGCGTTGGACACCACCGCGCGCGCATAGCCCTGGAACGACGGCTGCGCCGCCTCGTGCAGCGCCACCGCCTTGGCGGCAATGACGTGCATGAGCGGTCCACCCTGGATGCCCGGAAAGATCTGCTTGTCGATCGCCTTCGCGTGTTCGGCGGTGCACAGGATGAGCCCGCCGCGCGGCCCGCGCAGCGTCTTGTGCGTGGTACTGGTCACCGCGTCGGCGTGCGGCACGGGGGACGGATGCACGCCCGCCGCCACGAGCCCGGCAATGTGCGCCATATCCACCATGAGCCGCGCGCCCACCTCGCGCGCGATCGTCCCGAACGCCTCGAAGTCGATGATGCGCGCATACGCGCTCGCGCCGGCCACGATCATCTTGGGGCGATATTCCCGCGCCAGCCGACGGACCTCGTCGTAGTCGATGCGCCCGGTGTCGGGGCGCACGCCGTAGGGGACGATCGTGTAGAAGCGCCCCGAAAAATTCACCGGCGACCCGTGCGTGAGAATGGCCGCCGTGCGAGAGGTCCATCCCCATCACCGTGTCGCCGGGTTCGACGAACGTGAAGTAGACGGCCATGTTGGCCTGCGCGCCGGAGTGCGGCTGCACGTTGGCGTGCTCGGCGCCGAACAGCGCCTTGGCGCGATCGATGGCCAACTGCTCGGCCACGTCCACGAATTCGCAACCGCCGTAGTAGCGCTTGCCGGGGTAGCCCTCGGCGTACTTGTTGGTGAGCGGCGACCCCATGGCCTCCATCACCGCGGGCGAGACGAAATTCTCGCTCGCGATGAGCTCCAGCCCCTCTTCCTGGCGCTCGAGCTCCTGGTCGATGGCGGCGGCGATCTCCGGATCCGTCTCGCGCAATGCAATCCCCGGGGGCCGGTTGGGCCACGCGGTCCACTGTGTCATCGTCGCTCCCACGCTCCTCGTGTTGACCTTGGTCGCTTGGTGGCCACGTTGCCCGTCATCCGCGCGCGCGGTAGCCGTCGGTCCGCACCAGCGATCCCACCGCCTTGATACGCCGCTCCGCCAGCCGGTCCGCCGCCCGATAGGTGGGGATCCCGTCGGCGTGCGCGATCTCGAATACACTGAGCGTGGTGTCGTAGATCTCGCCCGCCTTGCGCAGCGAGCGCGCGGCGCTCCACCCATACAGCTCGCCGTACACGTTGATCACGCCTCCCGCGTTGGCCACGTAGTCGGGCGCGTACAGGATGCCCCGTTCCTCGAGCGCATCGCCGTGGCACTCCTCGAGCAGCTGGTTGTTGGCCGCGCCGGCCACGATCTGCACCTTGAGCTGGGGCAGGGTGTCGTCGTTGATCACGCCGCCCAGCGCGCAGGGAGCGAAGATGTCGGCCGGAACGCCGTAGATCTCGTCGGTCTTCACCGCGCGGGCTTTAGTGTCGTCCACCACGCGCTTCACACGCTCGGGATCGATGTCGGTGACGACGAGCTTGACCCCCGCCTCGTGCAGCTCCTTGGCCAGAAAGTAGCCTACGTGCCCGCACCCCTGCAGAGCGACGGTCTTGCCCGACAGCGAGTCGGACCCCCAGCGGTGGTGCGCCGACGCTTCGATGGCGCGGTACACACCGTGAGCAGTCACGGGCGACGGATCCCCCGAGCGGCCAGCCAGGCCGGTTACATGGTCCGTCTCCATGTGCACGTAATCCATGTCCGCCGTGCTCGTCCCCACATCCTCGGCGGTGATGTAGCGTCCGCCCAGGCTGTCGACAAAGCGCCCGTGCGCACGAAAGAGCATCTCGCGGTTGCCGGTGCGCGGGTTGCCGATCATCACGGACTTGCCGCCGCCCAGATTCAGTCCGGCCACGGCGTTCTTGTACGTCATGCCGCGGCTCAGGCGCAGCACGTCGGTGAGCGCTTCCTCGTCGGAGGCGTAATTCCAGAAGCGCGTGCCGCCGAGTGCCGGGCCCAAGGTGGTGTCGTGAATGGCGATGATGCCGCGATATCCGGCCGCCGGGTCGTAGCAGAGCACTACCTGCTCGTGTCCCATCTCGGCAATCCGTTCGAAGAGCTCCATGAGTCTCTGTGTCGGTGTGAGGTCGGGTGTGAACGGTGCGGGGCGCGCGGCGGCACGAAGGCCGTCAGGAGCGCGCGTACAGTTCCCGCGCGATGATGATCCTCTGTATCTCAGACGTTCCTTCGTAAATCTCCGTCACCTTGGCGTCCCGGAACAGCCGTTCGACCGGGTAGTCTTTCATGTACCCGTACCCGCCGTAAATCTGGATCGCCTGCGTGGTGACCCACATGGCGCTCTCGCTCGCGAGCAGCTTGGCCATGGACGAAAACTGGGTCACCGGATCGCCGCGGTCCTTGGCCGCCGCGGCGGCGTGCAGCAACGCGCGCGACGCGGTGACGCGCGTGGTCATGTCGGCCAGCTTGAACTGGATCCCCTCGAACTCCTTGATGGGCGTTCCGAACTGCCGCCGTTCGGCGGCGTAGGCGGTGCTGAGCTCGAGGGCCGCGCGTGCGATGCCGATCGCCTGCGCGGCGATGCCGAGCCGTCCGTTGTCGAGCGACTGCATGGCGTAGACAAAGCCCATGCCTTCCGCGCCCAGCAGCGCGTCGGCCGGGAAGTCGCATCCCGTCGAAGATGAGCTGCGTAGTGGGCGACGCGCGGAGCCCCATCTTGTCTTCCTTGGCGCCGACGCGAAAGCCGGGCGCGTCGGGCGTGACGATGAACGCGCCGATCCCGCGCGCGCCGCGCCGCTCCGACGGCGCGTCGGTGCGCGCCATGGCGATGATCACGTCGGCGGTGTTGCCGTTGGTGACCCACGCCTTGGTGCCATCGAGTATCCAGTCGCCGTTGTCGGCGCGCGTGGCCCGCGCGCGGAGCGCGGCGGCGTCGGAGCCCGCATCCGGCTCGGAGAGCGCGAACGCGCCCAACTGCTCGCCGCGCGCCATGGGACGCAGGTACTTGTCCTTCTGCGCGTCCGTCCCCCACCGCAGGAGCATCTGGGTGGGAAGCGAGTTGTGCACGCTCATGGCCACCGCCACCGACGCATCCACGGCGGCGATCTCCTCGAGCGCCACGAGGTACGTGCGCGTGTCCAGCCCCAGGCCGTCGTATTCCTCGGGGAGCATCATCCCCAGGAATCCCAGCTCGGCCAGGCGATCGATGATGGCCCGCTCGAAGTGCGCGTCGCGGTCCCACGCCTCGCTGTGCGGCGCGATCTCCTGCTGCGCGAACTCGCGCGCCATCTGTTGAATTTCGCGCTGCTCGTCGGTGAGCGGGATGAGGGCCCAGGACATCAGGCGGCGGGGTTGAGGGGAAGCGTGCTCACGTGGCCGCGCGCGCGGATGCGGAGTAGTCGTGGAAGCCGCGTCCCGCCTTGCGGCCCAGCCAACCCGCGGCCACGTATTTTCGGAGTAGCGGACACGGACGGTACTTGGGATCGCCCAGCCCCCGGTGCAGTACCTCGAGAATCGACAGGCAGGTGTCCAAGCCAATGAGATCGGCGAGCGCCAGCGGACCCATGGGATGGTTCATGCCGAGCTTCATCACCGTGTCGATCGCCGTCGCGCTTCCCACCCCTTCCATAAGACAGTACACCGCCTCGTTGATCATCGGCATGAGCACGCGATTGGACACGAAGCCGGGAAAGTCGTTCACCTCCACCGGCGTCTTGCCCAACCGCGTAGCGAGATCGGTGATGGTGCGCGTGGTGGCGTCGGACGTGGCGAGCCCGCGGATGATCTCCACGAGCTGCATCACGGGCACGGGATTCATGAAGTGCATCCCGATCACCTGCGCCGGCCGGGTGGTGCGCGCGGCGATCTCGGTAATCGAGATGGAGCTGGTGTTGCTGGCGAGGAGCGCCGCGTCCGCCATCACGCGATCCAGCTCCGAGAAGATGCGGAACTTGAGGTCGGCGTTCTCCGTGGCCGCCTCGACCACGAGGTCGCTGTCCGCCGCGGCGTCGAGGCCGGTGCTGGACTGCACGCGCGCCAGGGCGGCGTCGCGCGCGGCCGCCTCGAGCGTTCCCTTCTGCACCTGCCGGCCCATGTTCTTCTCGATCGTCGCGCGCCCGCGCTCCAGCGCGTCGGCGGACACGTCGATCATGGTGACGGGAAACCCGGAGAGCGCAAACACGTGCGCGATCCCGTTTCCCATCTGTCCCGCTCCCACCACCGCGACCCGCTCGATCACGCCACCTGCTCCCTGCGGCGCACGCGCCGCCGTACGAGAAAGACCATAGCCACCGCCATGCCCGCGATCGCCAGCGCGCCCCCTTCGGGACCCCACGGGCCCCCGGTGAGCCAGTCGGGCCCGGCGTCCACCAATCGGTAATCCGGCACCGGGATGGCCAGCCCACTCACCTCGGTGTGCAGGAGCGCGATCATCACCCAGTTCCAGGCAAAGTGCGCCATCCACGCCGCGTACAGACTCTCGGTGACGAGGAGCACCCCGGCCAACCAGGCGCCGGCCAGCGCAACGTTGACGATGGCCAGGGGCGTGACGCCCGGATTGCCCAGATGCAGCAAGCCGAAGATGACGCTCGTGACGACGAGCGTCCACTGCCAGCCCCACGTCTCGCGCAGCACGGCGAACGCGTATCCGCGCACCAGGAGCTCCTCCATCAGCGCGGCCGCCGGAAAGAGCGCCAGGGTGACGACCAGGAATCGCTCCCACGACACGGGCACCGCGACGTCCAGCGGAAGCAGCCAGTGCGCGGCCAGAAGCAGGAGCGACGGGACGCCGATCGCCAGCGCGCCCAGGAGGAGCCCGGTGGCCAGGGTGCGCGGCCGGGCGTTCGGGCGGCCCAGCCGGACGAACGACCACGGCCGGCGCTCGATCCATCGCAGCATCACAGCGTGCGCGACGACCAGCGCCAGCAGCACGGACCACGTGCTGGCCGTCTCCAGCCAGGCCAGCCGGTACGGTCCAGCGGGCATGTGCAGGCCGAGCCGCGCCGCCAGGACGGCGGCCGCAAGGCCCAGCACCAGCCACGCCGCGGCGGTGAGCAACGCGAATGTCAACAGCCGCCAGCCGGCGCGCAGGCGCCCGCGGGCATTGACGAACAGCGTGGGCGAAGCGTGGAGCGCGCCGGTGCCCGCAGGGGCTGCGTTCGGCTCGGGGAGCATGGCGGGGCGCGCGGGCGGCTGTGGCAGCGGCCTTAGCTCACCCGCTCCACACTGAGCGCCACCGCGTTGCCGCCGCCCAAGCACAACGTGGCCAGCCCGGTCGTTTTGTTCCGGTCACGCATGGCGTAGAGCAGCGTGGTGAGAATGCGCGCCCCGCTGGCGCCGATGGGGTGTCCCAGCGCGATCGCGCCACCGTGGATGTTCACGCGCTCCCAATCCCAGCCCAGCGCCGCGCCGTCGGCCAGCGCCTGCGAAGCGAACGCTTCGTTGGCCTCGATGAGATCGTAGTCGTCGATGGACGCGCCCGTCTTCTTCATGAGCGACTGCACGGCGACGATCGGGGCGAAGAACAAATCCTGCGGCGCGCCGCCGCCGGTGGCGTAGCCGGTGATCCGCGCCATGATCTCGATGCCGTGCGCGCGCGCGTACTCCTCGCTCACCACCACCAGCGCCGACGCGCCGTCGTTCATGCTGGACGCGTTTCCTGCGGTGACGCTCAGCTGGTCGGCCGACATGTCCTTGGGCGCGGCGGCGGCGAACGCCGGACGTAGCTTGCCAAGCGCCTCGGCGGACGTCTCCTTGCGCGGGCCTTCGTCGGTATCCACCACCGTGGGTCCCTTCTTCCCCGGAATCTCCACGGGAACGATCTCGTCGCGGAACTTGCCCGCCTCCATGGCGGCCACCGCCTTGCGGTGCGACGAAACAGAGAACTCGTCCTGCATCTGCCGCGTGAGATGCGCCTTCTTGGCCGTATACTCCGCGTGCCCGCCCATGTGGACGTCACAGAACGCACACCACAGCCCGTCACGCACCAGGCCGTCGACCAGCGTCTGGTCGCCGAACTTCACGCCCGAGCGGATGCCGTACATGTAGTACGGGGCGTTGGACATCGACTCCATGCCGCCCGCCACGACCACACGTTGATCGCCGGCGCGAATGGACTGCGCGGCGAGCATCACCGCCTTGAGCCCGGAGCCGCACACCTTGTTGACGGTCACCGCGCCCACCGTGCCCGGGATGCCGGCGCCCAGCGCCGCCTGGCGCGCGGGCGCCTGCCCCACGCCCCCCTGCACCACGTTCCCCATGATGACTTCTTCCACGTCCTCCACACCCACGCCGGATCGCTGCACGGCGGCGCGGATGGCGGCGGCGCCCAGTTGCGGCGCTGTCAGGGCGGCGAGGCCCCCAAGAAACTTGCCGATCGGCGTGCGGGCCGCGGCGACGATGACGGGAATGCGTGAGGTGTCGGCCATGATGTCTCGCATGCAAGGGGCGGCCGCCGGCGCTCGTGCTCCGGCGCAGCCCCGTCTGATTCGTGAAGTCGTTGGGACGCCGCGCGGTTCCCGGCGGGATCCGTGCGACCACCGCCGGCGCGCCAGATGCGCGCCGGCCGCTGGAAACCTATACCCGCGGCCGGATCGCGTGAAGAAGCCAAGGGATCAACCTGGCGCCGACTCCGCCGCCGACGCGCCAGGTGGTGGCCCCTCCGCCGGCGCCAAAGCGCGTGAGGTGATCTCGCCCGCAATGCGCTGCAGGAACGCGCTCACGCCGATGATCTCCTGCTTCCGTCCGGCGCCCCGCACGCGGAGCGCCACGCTGTCCGCCTCCGCCTCGCGCTTTCCGATCACCGCCATGTAGGGCACTTTCATGGTCTCCGCGTCGCGGATGCGGTAGTTGAGCGTCTCGGACCGGTCATCGAGCGTTACGCGAACACCGCCCGCGCGCAGGCGGTCCGTGACGCTCGCCGCGGCCGGGTGCGCGTCCTCGCTGATGGGGATCACGCGCACCTGCTCGGGCGCCAGCCACACCGGGAACGCGCCGGCGTAGTGCTCGATGAGACCACCCATGAACCGCTCCATGGAGCCCACCAGCACGCGGTGCAGCATCACCGGTCGATGCGGCGCGTTGTCGGCCCCCACGTATTCCAGGCCAAAGCGCTCCGGGAGATTGAAGTCCAGCTGCACCGTGGGGCCCTGCCACTTGCGGCCGATGGCGTCGATGAGCTTGAAGTCCAGCTTGGGCCCGTAGAACGCGCCGCCGCCGGCGTCGACATCGAACGCTTGACCGCGCTCGCGCAGCACGGAGGCGAGCGTCTCCTCCGCCTCGCGCCACTGCGCATCCGTGCCCAGCGAATGCTCCGGCTGCGTGGAGAGCTCCACCGTGTACGGGTAGCCGAAGGTGCGGAGCATCTCGTCCACCAGCTCCAACAGGCGGACGATCTCGCCGCGCACCTGGTCGGGCGTACAGAACACGTGGGCATCGTCTTGCGTGAAGCCGCGCACGCGCAGCATGCCGTGCAGCACGCCGCTTCGCTCGTACCGGTAGACCGTGCCGAACTCCGCATACCGGATCGGCAGATCGCGGTAGGAGCGTTGATGCGCCTGGTAGATGCAGATGTGCCCCGGGCAGTTCATGGGCTTGAGCCGGTACGACGCGTTCTCCACCTCCACGGGACCGTACATGTTCTCCTGGAAGTTCTCGAGATGCCCGGAGATTTCGTACAGCTTTTCGCTGGCGATGTGCGGCGTGTAGACCAGCTCGTAGCCGTGCCGCAGAATGAGATCGCGCTCGAACGTCTCGATCTCGTTGCGCACCACCGCCCCGCGCGGATGCCAGAGGATGAGCCCCGGTCCCAGGCGTTGGTCGGTGGAATAGAGGTCCAGCTCGTGTCCCAACCGGCGATGATCGCGCCGCTTGGCCTCCTCCAGCCGGTGGAGATACGCCTCCAGCTCGTCGCGCGACACCCACGCCGTGCCGTAGATCCGTTGCAGCATCTGCCGGTGCTCATCGCCGCGCCAGTACGCGCCCGCCGTGTGCAGCAGCTTGAAGTGCTTCAGCCGCCCGGTGTCGGTCACGTGCGGTCCGCGGCAGAGATCCACGAAGTCGCCGTCACGGTACAGCGAGATGATCTCGTCCTCGCCCAACTCGCTCAGCCGCTCCAGCTTGAGCGGGTCGTCGCGGAAACGCTGCGCGGCCAGGTCGCGCGACACCTCCTCGCGCTCGAACGGGAGCTTTTCGTCGGCCACCCGCCGCATCTCGCGCTCGAACGCCTCCAGGTCGTCGGGCGTGAACGGCTCCGCCACTTCGAAGTCGTAGTAGAACCCGTCCTCGATGGCCGGTCCGAACCCGATCCGGGCGTCGGGGCGCAGCCGGCGCACCGCGGTGGCCAGCACGTGCGCCGCCGAGTGGCGCAGCACGTCGAGCGAGCGCGCGTCGCGCTCGGTGAGCACGCGAAAGCTGCCACCGCGACGCAGCGGGGTCATGAGGTCCTGCACCTCTCCGTCCACCTCCACCGCGATCGCCGCGCGCAGCAGTCCCGCGCCGATCCCCGCCACCACGTCGCGCGGCAGCGTGCCCGGCGCGACTTCGCGCACCGCTCCGTCCGGGAGGACGAGTTGCAGAACCTCGTTGTCCGTGTGCTCCATTGTACCCGCCATAGCTCGCCCACCACCTCGTGACCGTTGTGTGCTCGCGCTCGGCAGCGGGCCTGACTCTTGCACCCGCAGTCTCGGCGCGCGCGTCACGCCAGCAGAGCGACGTCCGGTCGCTCGCGCCTGCCCTGGCGCTCCTGAGCCGACCGAGCGTGGCCTTCCGCCGCGCGCCTGGCGTCGCGGATGCGACATGGCGCGCCACGTCTCTAGATTCACCGGTATATACGTAATTGTACCGGGACACCGGACCCTCCGCCACAGGTGCATGTATGCCTCGCTATGTTCTTCGCCGCGACGAACCGGCGCTGCCGTCGCTCATCGTCACCAGCGCGCTCGGTGCGGCCGCCGGGTTTCTCTCAGGGGTCGTCCTCGCGCAGAAGGTGGGAGGCCTCTCCGGCCTGGCGCGCCGAATGCGCGACGCCACGCGCGAAGAACTCGAGCTCGCGGCGCAGGCGTTCGAGCCGGAGGACGCCGGCGGCGGCCAGACGCGCGCGGCCGTGGTCCCACTGGAGCGGAAGGTGCTGCGCGCCTTTCGCGGCGACGCCGTGCTGCGCGAGCGGGGCATCGAGATCGCCGCGATCGCGGATGACGTAATCGAATTGACCGGTTGGGTGGACACTGCGGAGGAAGCGCGGCATGCGGTGGCCGTGGCGCGCCGCGTACGCGGGGTGCACACGGTCGTGAATCGCCTCGACGTGGAAAGCGAGGACGAGAGCGCGCGCGAGACGGCCGCCCGCTTCGAGGCGGGCGATCCGGCACTCAACGAGGCGCAGTGGGAAGGCATTCGCGTCGGCACAGGGCCACGGCGGCAGGGGACCTCGGCCGAGCCCGACCGGCACGCCGATCCCAAAGTGCCGCTCGAGGACCGCGCGCTCGATGCGCGCCACGCCGTACGCGAGGCGGGCGGCGAGCTGGACGACGTTGCCGAGCGCCGCCATCGCGAACCGCCACCGGAGCGCGGACGCGCCGACGGCAGTCCCGTGGCTCCCTCGGGTGTCCCCAAGGGAGATCACGTGGCCGATGCGCAGCCCGCGGCCGAGGCGGTGGAGCCACGCGCGCCCGAACACACCGACGGACGCATCCCGCCTGACGCGTCCCCCTGATGTGTTTCGCATGACGCGTTCGGCCTGACGCGTCGCCGGCGAGCGGAGCGCGCCCTTACACGCCTCCGCGCGCGCGCTTAGAATTCGGATCGCATGAGCACCACCTCGCCCTCCGAATTGTCCGCGCAGTACGATCCGGCCGGCGTCGAGCGCGCGATCTATCAGCGATGGCTCGACGCCGGCGTGTTCGTGGCGCATGCCGAGCGCTCGCGCGCCGTGGGAGGCGATCGGCCGCCGTTTACGATCGTCATTCCGCCGCCCAACGTGACGGCCGTCCTGCACATGGGCCACGGGCTGGACAACGTGGCGCAGGACCTCCTCATCCGTTGGCGGCGGATGGCGGGCGATGAGGCGCTCTGGGTGCCCGGCACCGATCACGCGGGCATCGCCACGCAAAACGTGGTCGAGCGCGCGCTCGCCGCCGAGGGGCTCACCCGCGACGCGATCGGGCGCGAGGCGTTCGTGGCCCGCACGGAGGCGTTCGTCGAGCAGACTGGCGGTCGCATCCTCCAGCAGCTCGAGGCCATCGGGTGCTCGTGCGATTGGACCCGCACCGCGTACACGCTCTCCCCCGAGCTCTCGCTCGCCGTCCGCGAGGCGTTCGTGCGCCTGTACGAGGCGGGGCTCGTCTACCGCGGTCACCGTGTCATTCACTGGTGCCCCCGCTGCCTGACCTCGCTCAGCGATGAAGAAGCCGAATTCGAAAACGAAACCGGCCGGCTGTATCTCGTGAGCTATCCGCTGGTGGACGATCCCTCGCGCTCCATCACGGTGGCCACCACGCGCCCGGAGACGATGCTCGGCGACGTGGCGGTGGCCGTCCACCCCGCCGACGAGCGATATCGCGCTCTCGTTGGCCAACGTGTGCAGCTGCCGATCGCGCATGTCGAGATCCCGATCATCGCCGACGAGTATACCGATCCCGAATTCGGCACGGGCGCGGTGAAGATCACGCCCGCACACGACGCCAACGACTTCGACGTCGGCGTGCGTCACGGCCTCTCCATGCCCGTGGTCATCGCGCCGAACGCGACGATGGCCGATGGGCCGGACGCGCATGGGCGCGTGCCGGCGGAGCTCGTCGGCCTCGACCGCGCGGCGGCGCGCGAGCGCGTGGTCGACATGCTGCGCGCGGCGGGACGACTGGTGGATGTGCGCGTGCACGAGCACGCCGTGCGCCACTGCTACCGCTGCCACACCGCCGTGGAGCCGCGGCTGTCCGACCAGTGGTTCGTCCGCATGGCGCCGCTGGCCGAGCCCGCGCTCGCCGCCGTGCGCGACGGCACCATTCGCATCGTGCCCGAGCGCTGGGAAGGCGTGTACGACCACTGGCTCACGACCATCCGCGACTGGAACATCTCGCGGCAACTCTGGTGGGGGCACCGCATCCCGGTGTGGTACTGCGACCGGTGCGGCGGCGAGCCCATCGTGAGCCGCACCGATCCCGCCGGATGTCCGTCCTGCGGCGGCGCCGTGCGGCAGGATCCCGACGTGTTGGACACGTGGTTCTCGTCGTGGCTGTGGCCGCTCACCACGCTCGGCTGGCCCGATGCCGGCGCGCCGGATTTCCGCGCGTTCTATCCGACCGACGTGCTGGTGAGCGGTCCGGACATCCTGTTCTTCTGGATCGCGCGGATGATCATGGCCGGCTACTTCTTTGCGGGCCGCCATCCGTTCCATACGGTGTACCTGCACGGCATCGTGCGCGATCCGCAGCACCGCAAGATGTCCAAGTCGCTGGGCAACGGGATCGACCCACTGGATGTGGTGCGGCTGTACGGCGCCGACGCGCTGCGCTACACGGTGATCGCGGGCATGGGCTTGGGCGTGGACATGGTGCTCGATCCGGACAATCTGGAAGCGTCGTTCGCGCCGGGGCGGAATTTCACGACCAAGCTATGGAACATCGGCCGCTTTCTCCTCTCCAACGTGAGCCAAGAGGAGGTGCGGCCGCTGGAGGAGATCGACCGTGGGGCACTGCAGCGCGCCGACACCTGGATTCTCGCGCGCCTGGACGCGGCGACACGGGCCTGCGACGCCGCCCTCGGCCCGCCCCGGCCGCCACGCGGGACGTGGCCGGAAGCGGAGCGGCGCGCGGGCATGCGCCTCAACGACTACGCGGAGACCATTCGCGCGTTCGTGTGGAACGAGCTCGCCGACTGGTACGTGGAGAGCGCCAAGGGACGGTTGCAGGACGGCGGGGCGGACGGCGAGGTGGCGCGGGCGGTGCTGGTTCACGTGTTCGACGCATCGCTCCGCCTCTTGCACCCCATCGTGCCGTTCATCACCGAAGCGCTCTGGCAGCGGCTCCCCGGGCGCGACGCAGGTGCTCTGCTGGCCACGGCGCGGTGGCCGCGCGTGCGCGGCGCGGAACATCAGCGCGCACGCGAGTTCGAGCTTGTGGTCGAGAGCGTGAGCGCGCTGCGCCAGCTGCGCGCGGAGTATCGCATCCCGCCCGGAACGCGCGTGCGTGCCACGTTGGCCGGCGCCACCGCTGCCGCGCATGACATCCTGGTGCAGGAGCACGCGCTGATCGGGCGGTTGGGGGGCGCGGACGTCGCCGCCACGCGCGACGGGGGTGGGGAACCAGGCGCGGCGGCGCACGCGCTGCTGGCCGACGGCTCCAGCGTGGTCGTGCATCTCGGAGGCGTGGTGGACGTGGACAAGGAATGCGCGCGCTTACGCGGCGAGCTGGAGGAGCTGGACCGACAGCTCGGCGCGCTCCAGACGCGGCTGCGGAACGAGCGTTTCATCACGCGCGCCCCGGCCGAGGTGGTCGACGGCGAGCGGCGCAGGGCCGACGAGTGGTCCGCGCGCCGGCAGTTGCTGGCAGGCAAGGTCGAGGCACTGTGCGGCGGCTGATCGCCGCCGCGGGCGTGCTCGTGCTGGCCGCCGCCTGCGCGCAACAGGGAGCGCCCCCGGGCGGGCCACCGGATCACGTTCCGCCCGTCCTGATGAGCGTATCGCCCGACAGCGGGATGGTCATGCGCCGCGTGCACGAGGTGACGTTCCGGTTCAACGAGGTGCTAAGCGAGACACCGCGTGGTGCCGCCACGCTCTCGGCCATGTTCCTCATCTCGCCCGTGCACGGAGAGCCGCGCGTGTCGTGGCACCGGAGCACGCTCGATGTACGCCCCTCGCGCGGGTTCCAGTCCAACACGGTCTATACGGTCACCATGCTCCCGGGGATCACCGATCTCCGGGGCAACCCGCTGCTCGACGAGCGCACCGTGGTGTTCTCCACCGGAGCCGCCATCCCGAACACACGCCTGGCGGGGATCCTGTACGACTGGGTGCAGGGCACCCCACCGCGCAACGGCGGCGTGGAGGCCATCGCGCAGTGGGACAGCACACGGTACGTGGCGCGCGTCGATTCGGCGGGACGGTTCGAGTTTCTGCACGTTCCGGCAGGATTGTACGTGGTGCGAGGATACCTGGATCAGAACACCAACCGGCAGCTCGATCCGCACGAGGCGTGGGACAGCGCGCGCGTGGCGCTCCAGGACAGTACGTCGGTTCAGCTGTTCGCGTTCGTACACGACAGCACCGGCCCAGGCATCACGAGCGTGGTGAAGGCGGATTCGGCTACGGTGCGCGTGACCTTCGACCGTCCGCTCGATCCGGCGCAGTCGCTCGGCGGACTGATCGCCGTGCTGCGATCCGACTCCACGTCCGTGCCCGTGGACTCCATCGCGAGCGCCGCGGCCGCACGCGCGGTCGCCGACACGGCCGCCGGGCGGGCTCCTGCCGGGCGGGCCCCTGCCGGGCGCGTTCCTGCCGCGCGCGCGGATACCGCCCGCGGCGACACCAGCGCGAACGCGCCACCCATGCCGCGCCCTCGCCCGGTTACCGCGGTCGTCGTACATCTCGGCGACACGCTCGTGCCCGGGCGCGAGTACCGCGTGGTGGCGCATGACGCGCGCGGGCTCATGGGCGTGACCCGCACCACCTCGCGCGTGCTCACGATCCCCGTCCCCGCTCCGCGCGACAGCACCCAGCGCGACAGCACCCAGCGCGACAGCACCCAGCGCGACACCACCCAGCGCGACACCACCGCGCGCGACACCACCGCGCGCGACACCACCGCGCGCGACACCACCGCGCGCCCTCCGCGACCGTGAGCGCGCGCCGATCCCCTCCCCTGCGCGGACAGGCCGATCCGCGTCGCGCGCTGCCCAGCGTGCACGCGCTCCTGGAGAGCGACGCCGTCCGCGGCTGGCGCGACACGGTGCCGATCGCGGTCCTCACCGCCGCCGTGCGCGACGCGATCGAGGACGCGCGGCGCGACGCGCACGAAGCGCACGAAGCGCGTGACGACGCCGGCGCCCCTCCGCCCGATGCGGACGCGTGGGGAGCCCGCGTGGCCGCCGCGCTCGAGCGCCGACGCGCGCGCTCGCTCCAGCCGGTGGTCAACGCCACCGGGGTCGTGCTGCATACCAACCTCGGCCGCGCACCCCTGGCCGACGTGGCCATCCAGGCGCTGCGCGACGTGGCCGGCGGCTACTCCAACCTGGAGTACGATCTGGCCGAAGGCGCGCGGGGCAGCCGCTATGCGCACTGCGTCTCGTTGCTCCGCGAGCTCACGGGGTGCGAGGACGCGCTGGTCGTCAACAATGGCGCGGCGGCGCTCGTCCTCGCGCTCAACACCTTTGCCAGCGGACGCGAGGCGATCGTCTCGCGTGGCGAGCTGGTGGAAATCGGAGGAAGCTTCCGCGTCCCCGACATCATGACACGGAGCAGCGCGCGGCTGGTGGAGGTGGGGACGACCAACCGCACGCATCGCGACGACTATCGCGCGGCCGTTTCGCCGGACACCGGCGCGCTGGTGAAGGTGCACCGGAGCAACTTCGCCATCGCGGGGTTCGTGTCGGAGGTGGACGTGCGCGATCTGGCGGCCCTGGCCGCGGAGCATGGGCTGCCGCTGGTGTACGATCTGGGCAGCGGACTACTGATCGATCTCGCTGACATAGGGCTCACCGGTGAACCGCTCGCGCGCCACGCGGTGCGCGACGGCGCGAGCGTGGTGACGATGAGCGGCGACAAGCTCCTCGGCGGCCCGCAGGCGGGGATCGTGCTGGGCCGCGCCGACGCCGTGTCGGCCATGCGCACCAATCCGCTCACCCGTGCGCTGCGCGTGGACAAGCTCACGCTGGCCGCGCTCGAGGCCACCCTGGCGCTCTACCGCGATCCGCCACGCGCGATGCGCGAGATCCCAACACTGGCCCTGCTCGCCACGCCGGCCAGTGCGCTCGCCGCACGGGCCACTGCCCTGTGTGCGCGACTCGCCAATGACGGCATCGCCGCGCGCGTGGTCGCGAGCGAGGGCAGCGTGGGCGGCGGCGCTTTTCCCGTCGCGCGCCTCCCCTCAGCGGCGGTGGCTCTCACGGGTGACGCGGTGGCCATCGAACGCCGCCTGCGCGGGGGAGCGCCGCCCGTGATCGCGCGCGTCGTGGACGGCGCCGTGCTGCTCGACTTGCGCTCCGTCCCCGAGTGCGACGATGCCACGCTCGCCGACGCGGTGCGCCGGGCGTTGGCGTGAGCGGCCCCTCCCGCCCCACGATGGTGGTCGACGCCGAGCGCGACAGCATCGCGCGCGGCGCCGTCTTCCTGGACCGCGACGGCACGATCATCGTGGACACGGGCTTCGTGCGCGACCCCGCTACCGTGGCGCTCGTGCCCGGCGCAGCGGCCGCCATCGCGCGACTCAACCGAGCCGGCGTGCCGGTCATCATCGTCTCCAACCAGTCGGGCATCGGCCGGGGGATCTTCTCCGCCGAGGAGTACGAGCGCGTGCGCGCGCGCATGGAGGCGCTCCTGGCCGCCGAGGGCGCGCAGGTGGACGGAACGTACATCTGCCCGCACGCTCCCGACGCCGATCCGCCGTGCGAGTGCCGGAAGCCCGCCACGCTCCTCTTTACGCGCGCCGCCGGCGAGCACCGGCTGGACCTCACGCGCTCCTGGCTCATCGGTGACCGGTTGCGCAATGTCGCGCCGGCAGCCGCGTTGGGTGCGCGCGCGCTGCTCGTCCCCACGTGGCAAACGCCCGCCGCGGAGGTCGTGCGGTCCGCCGCCGTCGCGCGCATCGCGACCACGCTCGGCGAGGCGGTCGATCGGATTCTGCGCGCCCGCTAGATCGCGCGTCCGCTGGATCGCGCGTCCGCTCAATGGCGCGAATCGCGCTCCGCGCCCTTACGACACCGCGCCGGCGGCGGTAACATCTGCCCCCATGTCTGCCCGCATCGCCGTCATGGCCTCCGGACGCGGATCCAACCTGCGCGCGCTCGTCCAGTACTTCGACGCACTGGGAGACGACTGCCCGGGGGAGATCGTGCTGGTGCTCAGCGACCGCGAGGAGGCCGGCGCGCTCGCGGTCGCGCGGGCGGCGGGCATCGCCGCGCACCGCATCCAGCACGCCGACGCCGTGCTCCTGGAGGAACTGCTGTCCGCGCATGACGTGGATCTCCTCGTGATGGCCGGATACCTCCGCCTCCTTCCCGCCAGCGTCGCGAGCGCGCGTCCCGGGAGCGTGGTGAACATCCATCCCGCCCTGCTGCCGGCGTTCGGCGGCAAGGGCATGTACGGGCGGCACGTGCACGAGGCCGTGCTCGCGTCGGGCGCGCGCGTGAGCGGCGCCACGGTGCACTTCGTGGACGAGAGCTACGACCGCGGCGCGATCATCGCACAGTGGCCGGCGCCCGTGTTCGACGACGACACCCCCGCGACGCTCGCGGAGCGCGTGCTGCGGGTGGAGCATCAACTGCTCCCGCGTGTGGTCGCGGCGCTCGCGCGCGGGCGGGTGGCCCTCGATCCGGGCGGACGGGCCACCGGACTGTTGCGCACCGGCACGCCGGAGCAGAGCTTCGCGCTGCTGCCGCTCCCGGACGAACCGCTTGCGCGCTCCCTCGACGCGGCGCTCGCGCACTGACGCTGGCGCCCTTCTCACGGCCATCACCCGCAGATCTCGACGACTCATGCCCCGTGCATTGCTGTCCGTTTCCGACAAGACCGGCCTGGTAGAGTTCGCCACCGGCCTCACCGAGCTGGGATGGGAGCTCGTCTCCACCGGCGGCACCGCGCGCGCGCTCCGCGAGGCCGGCGTGAGCACGATCAATGTGAGCGACGTCACCGGCTTTCCCGAAATCATGGACGGCCGGGTGAAGACGTTGCACCCCGCCGTCCACGCGGCGCTCCTGGCGCGCCGCGACGACCCCGAGCACCTGCGTGTGCTGGAGGAGCATCACATCGCGCCCATCGACCTCGTCGCGGTGAATCTCTATCCGTTCCGGCAGACGGTCAGTCGCGCCGGTGTGACCGAGGAACAGGCCATCGAGCAGATCGACATTGGCGGGCCATCCATGCTCCGCTCGGCGGCCAAGAACTTCGCGTCCGTCACCGTGGTGGTGGATCCGGCCGACTACGGGCGTGTGCTCGCGGCACTACGCGCGGAGGACAACGACGGCGACCTGCGCCGTCTGCTCGCCGGCAAGGCGTTTTCCCACACGGCGGCATACGACGCGGCCATCGCGGCGTGGTTCGCCTCACAGCGGGACGAGCTGTTCCCGGAGCGGCTCGTACTCGCGGTGGAGCAGTCGCAGGCGTTGCGGTACGGCGAGAATCCGGACCAGCACGCGGCGTACTACGTGGAACGCGCCGGCGCCGGACTGGCCGGGCTCGTTCAGCACGGCGGGAAGGAGCTCTCGTTCAACAACCTGATCGATCTCGAGGGCGCCCTACTCGCCACGGACATCTTCAATGGCGACACGTGCTGTGCGATCATCAAGCACACCTCGCCCTGCGGGTTGGCACTGGGGAAGACGCCGCTGGAGGCATATCAGAAGGCGCTCGCGTGCGATCCCGTGTCCGCATTCGGCTCGGTGATCTCGATCAATGTGCCGGTGGACGCGGCGGCGGCGGAGGCGATCTCGAGCCTGTTCGTGGAGTGCCTCGTCGCGCCGGCGTTCACGCGCGAGGCGATCGAGATCCTGGGACGCAAGAAGAACCTGCGCGTCCTCGAGGGCAAGGCGCAGTGGGCGCCGGGCGCGTTCGACATGAAGCGCGTGCGCGGCGGTCTGCTGGTGCAGGAGCGCAGTCCTTCTCCTGGCGGTGTCGAAGACTGGACCGTGGTGACGCAGCGCGCGCCCAGCGACGGCGAGCGCGCGGACCTGCTGTTCGCCTGGCGCGCGGTGGCGAGCGTGAAATCCAACGCGATCGTGCTCGCGCGCGGCGGCGCGACGATCGGCATCGGCGCCGGACAAATGTCGCGCGTGGACGCGTCGTTTCTCGCGGTGCACAAGGCGCGGAGCGCCGGGCACGAGACGACTGGCGCCGTGTTGGGGTCGGATGCGTACTTTCCGTTCCGCGACGGAGTGGACCAAGCCGCCGAAGCCGGCATCACCGCCATCATCCAACCCGGAGGCTCGGTGCGCGATCCCGAAGTGGTCGCCGCCGCGGACGAACACGGCATCGCGATGGTGACCACCGGCAAACGGCTCTTCCGGCACTGACGCGCGGCGCCGTGCGCGCGTTGCTCCGCCGCGGCAACCCGACCATGTTTGGTGGGCCGCGGCCGCTCTCGCTGCGCGCCACTCCAGGAACTCTCGCTTCCGCCATGCCGCCGATCACTCGTACCGAGCTCGACGACCGCCCGTCGTACCGCGCCGCCGCCCTGGCGGGGGTCGTGATCCTCGTCCTGTATCTGGTCACGCTCGCGCCATCCACGGCGATGTGGGACACGAGCGAATACATCGCCGCCGCGTACGTCCTGGGGATGCCGCATCCACCCGGCAATCCGCTGTTCGTGCTTCTCGGGCGCGTGTTCGCCATCCTGCCCATCGCGCCCAACGTCGCGATGCGGATCAACGTGCTCGCGGCCGTCACCAGCGCCGCCTCCGCCGCCATGTGGTTCCTCGTCACCGAGCGCATCCTCGTGAGCTGGCTCCCGCGCCGCTGGCAGCGGATCACCGGCGGCGCGCTCGGCGCGCTCATCGGCGCTACGGCGTTCACCGTGTGGAACCAGTCGGTGGCGAACGAGAAGGTGTATACCGTCGCGCTGCTCGGGCTCGCGATCATCTCGTGGCTCACGGTGCGGTGGTCCGACGCGCCGGACGGCCCCGTGGCCGATCGCACGCTGGTCCTCATCGGCTACCTGCTGGGGCTCGGCTACGCCAACCACATGATGGGGCTGCTGGCAGCGCCGGCAGTTGCCGTGGCCGTCCTCGTGCGACGGCCCACCACCATTCTCCGGTGGAAGCTGATTGTGGCCATGGCCGGCGCGGGGCTGCTCGGCGCAAGCGTGTTCGCCATCCAGCCCATTCGCGCGGGGTTTCATCCCGCCATCAACGAGGGGGATCCAACCACGTGGCATGCCTTCTGGTACAACCTGACGCGCGGCCAGTACCAGAAACCGTCGGTGCTCGACCGGCAGGCACCGTTTGCCGCGCAGATCGGAATGTACTGGTGGTACTTCCGCTGGCAGTGGCTGCGCGACATGACGGGCGCCCACGCCGTGTGGCAGAACGTGCTCGCCGTGTTCTACCTGCTGCTGGGCGTACTGGGCGGATACGTGCACTGGCGGCGAGACCGGCGATCGTTCTGGTACGTCGCCACGTTCATGTTCACGCTCACCATCGCGCTCGTCACGTATCTGAACTTCAAGTACGGATACTCCCAGGCGATGAGCCTCGGCGGGAACATGCCAGCCGAGGTGCGCGATCGCGACTACTTCTTCATCGTGAGCTTTTCCGCCTGGGGCGTGTGGGCCGCGTTGGGGCTGATGCTCGTGTGGAAAACGGTGGCCGGTCTGTTCGGGAGCCGCGCCGAGACGCTCGGGAGCGAACGCGTGACCGTCCCACTCGCGGGAAGCTGGACCGCGGCCTCGTGGGTGCTGTTGGTGGCCGTGGTCCCACTCATCGGCAACTGGACGGCTGCCTCGCGCGCGGGGCAGACCGCCACCCGCGACTTCGCGCACGATCTGCTCGAATCGGTGGAGCCATACGGCATCCTCGTGACGGTGGGAGACAACGACACCTTCCCGCTCTGGTACGCGCAGGAAGTGGAGGGAATCCGCAACGACGTGCTCGTCGTCAATACGTCGCTGCTCCAGACCGATTGGTACGCGCGCCAGATGGTCGAGCGGCCGATCTACGAATACGACGAGGCGCACGGGCCAGCGATCTACCGCGGCACGCACTGGCAGAAGCCGTCGGGCCCACCTCTTCGAATGTCCGCGGCAACGATCAACGCCCTCCCGCCGTACGTCGAACTTACCGGCCCGCAACTCTTCGAGGTCGACGGCATCCGCGCCAGCGTGCTGCCGGAGAATTTCCCCGATCACGCGCTCAATCGGGCGGATGTGCTCGTCCTGCGGCTGATCAAGGAGAACTGGCCCCGCCGACCCGTGTATTTCAGCCGCACGGTCGGCGGCTACGCACAGCAGCTTGGCCTCGACACTCACTTGCTCCTGCAAGGTCTCGCGCGGAAGCTCGTGCCGCCGACGGTCGCACCCAATCGTGACACCGTGTTCGTGGCGGGCCAGGGGCTGGTGGACGCCGACCGTACGCTTGCCCTGTGGGACGACGTGTTTCAGGGACCCACGTCCATCATCCGCACCGGGAGCTGGGTCGACAAATCGTCGATCGGCATCCCGTACCTGTACGTCACCCAGGCTATGCTCATCTCGGAAGTCGAGGCACGCCGGGGCAACGCGCGGCGCGCCAATGCCACGCTGCACACCGCCCAGCAGCTTGCCACGGCGGTCGGATTGGGCGAGTTGCTGGGCGGCGCCGGCGCGGCCATGCCCCTCGCTCCCGCCGAGTCCAGCACGGAGGTGCTCCCCTTGGTCGATAGCACGCCGGCGGAGACCACGCGCCGCTGACGCCGCTAGGGCTCCGTCGCGAGCTCGTCCGCCTGGTGCCGCAACGCGATCGCTCCGCGCGTGAACTCGTCCAGCGAGACCGTGTGCACCCAGCGCGCCCCCACGGGCTCCAGCCGGCTCTCGTACTCGATGCCCGACGTGCGGCCGCTCCGTCCGGCGAGCGAGAACAACAGGACGATCGCTGTCGCCGCCGCCGTGATGAACAGCAATGCGCGCCGCGCGCGTGAGCGCGAGAGGGGCGAAACGATCACCAGATGCGCGTAGAGAACGGCGGGCACAAGCACCAGCAACAGGGTGCCCGCGGTGAGCTCCGCCATGCCACTGTCCGGCAGCGCGAACGAGAGCCACCCCCGGGCACTGTCGATCAGTTGGAACGCGACCACCGCGGCCGACATCACCGCCCACAGCCGTAGCAGTCGGAACTCGTGTACCACGATGCGGCTCGCCACCGACCACCCCGCGGCCCACAGGAGCACGGCCAGACTCGTCCCCGTGGCGTCGCGCGCGATCTCGCCCGCCGTGATGCGCGTGACGCTGTCGAGATACGCCGCCGCCGCGAACGCGGCGAATGCGGCCACGACGATCCCGAGGCTCACACGCGCCGGCGCCAGCCGGCGCGGAATGGCAGAGGCAGCGTCGACGTCGCGCAATGCCGGAGGCACGTCGTGGTCCGCGGCGCGCACGCGGACCCGGGTGCGTCCCAACCGCAGCGCCTGACCATCCCCCACGACCGCCTGCTGCACGCGCGCGCCGCTCTCGTCGCGCACCCCGTTCACGCTTCCGACGTCCTCCACCACCAACGCCCCGCGGCCGGAACGCGCGATGCGCGCGTGGCGCGGGCAGACGTACGGATCGTCCAGGATGACGTCGTTCGAGTACGCCCGGCCGATCGTGGCCGGCAGGCCGTGCACCGCGCTGCGATGCCGGACCCGCCCCTGATCGTCCAGCACCTCGACGATTACCGGTTGGGCCATCGGAAACTCTCCAGGTAGCGTCGCGTCACGCGTTGCACGTTGTCAAAGCTCACGCCCGACAGGCGGAGCGTACTGAGCAGCCCCGACGTGCGCGAGCCCAACGCCGCCATCTTCACCACTGCGTCGTACAGTCCCGTCAATTTTTTGTAGCTCCGGATGCACAGCACGGCGCGGTACGTCTGCCGCCCCGCGCGCACGTTCCGCGTCTGACACCGAAACGGCGACACGTCCTCGTCGCTCCCGTCCATGTCCGACAATGCCGCGAACTCGCGCGAGTAGAGACTCGAGAACCGCGCCGGGCCCAGCTCGTCGCCCGTGATCAGCTCGTGGCGCATCTCGATCATGCCCGACGACTGATCGCCGGACAGAAAGACGTAGTCGTCGGTGGAGCACACGTGATAGACGATCTGATACGGGAGCTGGTGGTCGCGGTTCGCATCCGCCCAACACCTGAAGAACGGAGCCGGCTGCGTTGGCAAGCGGTACCGCGTCAGGAGTTCGGAGGCGCACGAAATAGTGGAAGGACAGAGGAAGGAACGCGGCGGTCGCCGCCCGCGCTGCCTCGTTCGCCGCGCCACCACGAGCGGCATCGTCGAGCAGCAGATTGCGCGAGCGAAACGAGAACACCAAACGATAGGGCGCCGCCGGCGCCCGTGCCAGCCGCGCGACGGCGCGCCCGCCCGGGGAACGACGATCGGGCGAGACTGCCGGGCACGTGCAGACTCCCCGCTGGCCCGATCTCCCCGACCCGCCCACGTTCCGGCCGGGCCGCACGGCGCGTAGGTTGTCCGCCATGTCTCTCACGCGACATCTCCTTCTGGCAGGTTCGCGCAGCCTGTGGCTGGAGCGGCAGGTCCGCGAGCGTGCCGTCACACGGCGCGCTCTCCAACGATTCATGCCCGGCGAGGCACTGGAGGATGCACTCGGCGCGGCCGCACGCATCGCCGCCGACGGCATGGGCGTGGTCTTCACGCGACTGGGCGAGCACACGGAGTCAGCCGCGCAGGCAGACGACGTACGCGAGCACTACGTGCACGTGCTGGCCGAGATTGCCGCGCGTGCGCTCTCCGCCCAGATCTCCGTGAAGCTCACGCAGCTTGGCCTCGAACCGCACGCGTTGTCGGGAGACGGACCGTGCGCCGATCGCCTTCTCGCGCTCGCGTGGGCCGCCGCCCAACAGGGCGAGCGCGTGTGGATCGACATGGAGGATTCGTCGCTCACCGAGCGCACCATCGCCGTCTTCGAGCGGGTGCATCACGCCGGCGGGCGCGTGGGGCTGTGCCTCCAGGCGTATCTCCGGCGCACCGCGAGTGATATCGAGCGGCTGCGCCCGCTCACGCCCGCCGTACGCCTCGTCAAGGGCGCCTATCGCGAGCCGCCGAACGTCGCCTTCGCGCACAAACGCGACGTGGACCGGAGCTACGAGTCGCTGGCCAGGCGCCTGCTCGACATGGCCGCCGACGGAGCGGCGGAGTGTCCCGTCTTCGGCACGCACGACGTGCGGCTCGTCCGCGCACTGCTCGCCCACGCGCGAGCGCGAGGTCTCGCGCCGGGCGACGCCGAGGTTCACATGCTCTACGGCATTCGCACCGCCGAGCAGCGACGACTTGCGTCCGAGGGGGTACCGGTGCGCGTGCTCGTCAGTTATGGCCACGCCTGGTTCGCATGGTACATGCGGCGCTTGGCCGAGCGCCCGGCCAACGTGTGGTTCGCCGTGCGCGGGATTGGCGGCGGCTAGCGCACGCGAGGCCGAACGTCGATCTTTCGGCGTCCAGGAGGGCTAGACCTAACTGGTAAGGCAGCGGTCTTGAAAACCGCCGGGCGCAAGCCCTTCCGGGTTCGAGTCCCGGGCCCTCCGTCATCCAGCGTCGCGGAAGATTTTCGCCGCCAGCACCACCGCGCCGAGCACGATCGCCGCGGAGCGTACTGGATGGTTGGACGCGGCGCGCTGCACCGCGCGTCCCACCCGCATTGCCCCCAGCATTCCTTGCTTTTCGCCGAGCTCCATGGCGTCGGCGGCCTTGGCATGCACCCGCTCGAACGCCTCCTCCCCGCGCGCCATCGTGCTGTCCGGCTCGACGCCCATGCGGCGCAGCGCGTCCACCGCCCATGCATAGTGCCGCTTCTCGTCCTCGGCGTTGCGCGCCAGCACCTGCGTGACATCCGCGGGGTGCCGGGCACGCGCCGCGCGCTCGTACTTGTCGCGCACCTGCCGCTCGTTCGCCTTGAAGGCGAGCACGACGGCACGATCGTCCCCCACGGCGCCCGCGCCCTGCACGGCCAGCTTGAACGCGCCGCTGGGGACGTGCGGAAGCTGCACCGGCGTGCCGCCGCGCGCATGGATGAGGGTGGTAAGATCATCAATGTGCCGCTCGTGGTCACCGCGAAATCGGCGCAGCGTATCGCGATGGACGCTCGTATCGAGCGCCTTGATGGCGATGGTGTACGCCTCCACCGCGTCGTGATCGAGCTGCAGAAGGTCGTTCAGGTCCGCCACGAGCCGATCCTGACTCGTGCTCTCCGCCGTGGCGGTGCCCTGGGCACCGTTGCGATCTGTGGTCTCGGTCATGTTCTTCCTCCGTGATCCTTCGAGGTGAGATGTCGCATGTGCAATGTCGTGGGAGGTGCGCCGGCCCCCGTGGGCAGTCCGGCACCGGGGCGCCCGTGCGCGCCGCGGCTGCGGCGTAGAGCCCCGTGCTGGGATGCATTCGGCGCAAGCCCTATTCCGCGCGCCCTGTCCGACGACTACCGTCCGGCATCGCGCCGCTCGCATGGGGCACGCTCCTTGAGGCGTTCCGACGGAACGACAGCGTGTACGCAACTTCACCGGAGGACATCATGCGCACCGCCACACGCTATTTCATCCCTGTCCTCCTGGCCGCCGTGGCAGCGTGCAGCACGTCCTCGCGCCGGGCTCGGACAGAGAGCACCACGCATCGCGGACCGGCAACTCTCACCGTGGACAACCAGAGCTTTCTGGACGTCGACATCTTTGCCGTCTACCTGAACCAGCGTTACCGGCTCGGTTCCGTTACGGCCACAAGCCGAGGCACGATGACCATCCCGTCCGACATCGTGAGCGTCGGGCGCCGACTCCGGTTTCTGGCGGACCCGGTGGGGTCCAGCCGCACTCCGATTTCGGAAGAATTCTTCGTGCAGCCGGGAGACACCGTGTCGATGCTCATTGCCGCGTCGCAAGTGCACTGACCGCGCCGCCCCGTCGTTGACTGCCCCTGCCGTTCCGGCTACACTTGAAGATTGCAGGCTGCGCGCGGCCACTCCGGTTCCAGCGCGCAACGAGGAGGGGTGGCCGAGTGGCTGAAGGCGGCGGTTTGCTAAACCGTTATAGGGTCTTAAAACCCTATCGAGGGTTCGAATCCCTCCCTCTCCGTTCACGGGTCCGCCCTGCACCGGCGGACCCGTTTCGTATGCACTCCCGCCCAACGGCTGGCGGGTTCTCCACCCTGACGGCTCGTCACTTCGCCATGCCCCATTCGCCGCCGACGCCGGATGCTCCCACGCCGGATGCTCCCACGCCGGATGCTCCCACGCCGGATGCTCCCGCGCCGGATGCTCCCGCGCCGGATGCTCCCGCGCCGGATGCTCTCGACAAGGTGACAGCAGCGGCGCGCGTCGCCACCGCGTCACGCGTGCGGTTCGCGCCCTCTCCCACCGGATTTCTCCACGTGGGCGGCGCACGCACGGCGCTCTTCAACTGGCTCTACGCCCGCCATCACGGCGGCACGATGCTCCTGCGGATCGAGGACACCGATCGCGTTCGCTCGACGGCCGAGAGCACGCGCGCCATCTTTGAGGGACTCACCTGGCTGGGCCTCGCCTGGGACGAAGAGGTAGTCTATCAGGCCGAGGGGCTCGCGCGGCATCAAGCGGACGTACGGACCCTGCTCGACGCCGGCGCGGCCTACCGGTGCTTCTGCACGCAGGAGGAGCTGGCAGCGCTCCGTGCAGAAGCGGAGGCACGACACGAGAGCTTCAAGTATGACCGACGCTGCGACCGGCTGCCGCCCGAGGAGGTCGCGCGGCGCGTGCGGGCGGGCACCCCGTCGGTGGTCCGCTTTCGCGTTCCCGCGGGCGTCACGGCGTGGGACGACCTGGTGCATGGCCGCATCGAGTTCCCCAATCGCGACATCGAGGACTTTGTCGTCCTTCGCTCCGACGGCACGCCGATCTACAACATGGCCGTCGTCTCCGACGACATCGCCATGCGCATCACGCTCGTCATGCGCGGGGACGACCATATCTCCAACACGCCCAAGCAGATCCTGCTCTACGCGGCGTTGGGGCAGCGGCCGCCGTCGTTCGCGCACGTCCCCATGATCCATGGCACCGATGGACGCAAGCTCAGCAAACGGCACGGCGCCACCGCGGTGGGCGACTATCGCAGCGAGGGCATCCTGCCCACTGCCATGGTGAACTTTCTGGCGCTGCTGGGCTGGTCGCCGGGCGAGGACCGGGAAGTGATGACGCTGGGAGAGATGATCGAGCGCTTCTCCACCGCGGGGCTGCAGAAGAAGCCGGCGATCTTCGATCCCAAGAAACTCGAGTGGATGAACGGGCAACATCTGAGCCTCACACCGGCAGCGGAACTGGAGGCCCTCGTCACACCGGAGATCGTGGAGCAGGGCCTCGCCACTGCCGAGGATCTCGTACGAGACCGCGCGTGGTATCTCGCGCTCCTCGACCTGGTCAAGGTGCGCGCGCGCACCACGCACGATCTGGTGCGGCACGCCTCGCCGTATTTCCGCGCCGACTTTCCCTACGACCCGGACGCGGTGGCGAAGGCGTGGAAGGACCCCGTGCGCACGACCCACCTCCTGGCGCGCGCGCGCGACCGGCTGCGAGAGGTGGCGCCCTGGAGCCCGTCCGCCCTGGAACAGTCGCTCCGCGCGCTGGCCGAGAACGAAGGCGTGGCCGCGGGGAAGATCTTTCAGCCGCTGCGGGTTGCGCTCACCGGGATGGGGGTCAGCCCGGGAATCTTTGAGGTGTTGGAAACTCTCGGGCGCGATCGCGCGTTGGTACGCATTGAGAGAGCTATCGACGCGTTAGCCGGCGGATGAGCGCCTCCACCTCCCCACCCGAGCTCGCGAGCCTGAAGATGCCGGAGCCACTGACCGAGATCGAGTGTCGTGTGTACCACTACCTCATCGACTTCCTCAACGACCATACCTATCAGCCGAGTGTGCGGGAGATCGGGCGCCATTTCCGGATCAGGTCCACCAAGACGGTCTCCGAGCTCCTCCAGGCGCTGGCGGACAAGGGCTACATCGAGCGCGACCCCGGCCGGTCGCGCGCGGTCCGCATCGTGGGACACGCCGGCACCGCGCGCACGCAACCCGTGCCCTTCTTTGGCCGCGTAGCCGCGGGCACGCCCTCGCTTCTGGCCGAGGACGTGGAGAGCTACATCACCATGGATCGGCGCTTCCTCCCCAGCGAGGACGCGTTTTTTCTCCGCGCCCATGGAGACAGCATGACGGGGCGCGGCATCTGTGACGGTGACTACGTGATGATCTGCCCCACGCCCTGCGCGCAGCCCGGCGACATCATAGCCGCCCGCATCGGCACGGAGGCCACGATCAAGACCTACGCCCCCACGGGCGAGGGCGTGATGCTCATGCCGGCGAACGAGAGCGCGCAGCCGCTGCGTGTTCCGTGCGGCGTGGACTTCGAGATCCTGGGCAGGGTCTGCGCCATCTTTCGCTCGCTGCAGGGACAGAAAGCGGAGGGCGGACACGAGCGCGAACAGGCCGACGACGTGAGCTAGGACGTGGAGCGCTGCTCCGCCACAACGGAGCGCACGGTGTGCTACGGCGTGGTGAGCTGGTCGGGACCGCTCGCCGGCGGGTCCTTCTGCCGATCCTTCTTCTTCTGCTCCTCCTGCTGGCGTTCCCACGCCTTGCGCTCGGCGATCCGCTTCACCGCCGCCCGGAATTCGGCCTCCGTCATGCCGCGCTGCGCCTGCTCCATGATCTCGTCGTGCATGGCTTGAATGCGGCGCGCGTTCTGAATGGCCACCGGATTCCCCTGCAGATGCTTGCTGTTCAGCGGCAGCAGGGCGAGCAACGGGGTGGGAATCTTGATGTCGCCAATGTAGATGTTACGGCTGTCCATGCCGTACTTCTTGCCGCCGCGTGAGAACGTCCAATCGCCGGGACGGCGGCTTGGAGTTGCGGCGGCCAGTGAGTCCAGGTGTTCCCGGATGCTCGTGACGATCACCGAATCCAGCTTCTCGGTGGCCGTCTTGGGAGCCCCCACGTACGGGCCAGGATTGGCCCAGAGACGGCGGTCGCCATACGACGGCACCAGCCCCTTGGCCGCCCCGCCCGTGCTGCCCAGTCCGCCGTTCCCGCCCGCTCCCGACGTGTCGCTGGACGCTGGAGCCGGGATCCCGGTCGGTACTTGCTCCGGTGCCACGAGCGGCACCACTACCGGCTTGGCCACGTTCGTCCGCGTGGCGGGTTCGCGAGTGGGCCCCGCCGCCGCTCGCGCGGGTTGCATCTGCACGTATTGCACGCGCTCGGTGGGTGGCTGGTGCTGTTTGGGCGCCGGCGTCTCCCAGAAGGCCAGGTTCGGGAGCGGAATGGTGAGCAGGTAGTAGAGCACCGCGCCGAGCACCAGGTGCACGACGAGGGAGACGACCAGCGACCCGTCAGGGCGGCGTGTCATGCGGTGGCCGCCACCGCCGTGAGCACGCGCCCCGCCCGCCGCGCCGCTTCGGCCAACCGCTCCGGCGACGTGATGAATGAGACGCGGAAGTACCCCGCGCCGCTCGCGCCGAACGATGACCCGGGCATCACCACCACGCCTTCGTCGACCAACAGCCGCTTGGCGAACTCCGCGTCCGACAGGCCGTCGGGAAGCCGCAGCCAGAGATACATCGCCGCGCGCGGGACCTCGCACGCGAAACCGGCCGCGCGGAACGCGTCCACCGCCGCATCCCGGCGCGAGCGGAACACCTCCACGTTGGCCGGCACGAATGTATCCCACCCATCCAATGCCGCCACGCCGGCTGCCTGCACCGGCATGAACGCGCCGGTGTCCACGAAGCTCTTCACCTTGGCCAGTGCCGCCGCGACCTCCGGGCGCGCCGCGGCCCAGCCGCAGCGCCACCCCGTCATGTTGTACGTCTTCGAGAAGGAGTGAAATTCGATGGCGATCTCGCGCGCCCCCGCAATCTCGAAGATCCCCGGCGGACGGTAGCCGTCGTAGGCGAGCTCCGAGTACGCATTGTCGTACACCAGCAGGAGGTCGTGTTCCCGGCAGCGCTTGACGGTGCGCTCCAGGTAGTCGACCGGTGCGATGGCGCCCGTGGGATTGTTGGGATAATTGAGGTATACCATCGTCGCTCGGCTCAGCACATCAGCGGGAACGTCGTCCAGCTCCAACAGGAAGCCATTTTCCTCGCGCAACGGCACGCGATACGCGCTTCCGTCTGCCAGAACCGTTCCCCCCACGTACGGTGCGTACGCCGGTTCGGGTACAATCACCACATCTCCCTCGCCCACGTAGGCGAACGCCAAATGCGCGAGCCCTTCCTTGGAGCCGATGAGCGGTACGATCTCGGTGGACGGATCGAAACGCACGCCGAAGCGCCGCTCCATCCACCGCGCGACCGCCTCGCGGAAGGCGGGCAGCCCAACGCCGAAGCCGTAGCGGCTCATCGCCGGGTCGCGCGCCGCACGCGCGAGCGCCTCCACGGCAGCCTGAGGCGGAGCCAGGTCCGCATCTCCCGCGCCCAGGTCGATCACATCGACGCCGCTCGCGATCAGCTCGCGCTTCTTCTGCGGCACCCACGTGAGGGGGTACGGCGGCAACAGGTCCATCCGCGCGGTCAGGTCAGGCACACTCCGTCTCCTCAATTGTGGCGTTGCGCCTGGCGTCGGCGCCTTACTCGCGTTCGGATCGCTTGCTGATCGGGTGCCGGTCACGCCGCGTTCGCACTGTGGTCGGGTGCCGATCACGCCGCGTTCGTGCTCCGTGCGCGTGCCGTGCGCGTGCCGTGCGCGTGCCGATTGCCCGGCGCCGCCGACGCGCGGGGCTAGCCCGCGGCCGGACGCTCGTCCACCACCGGATTCACGACGCGGCTCAGGCCGGGGATTTCGATCTCGACTTCCTCTCCCTCCACCAGCGGACCCACCCCGGCTGGCGTGCCGGTGAGCACCAGGTCTCCGGGTTCCAGCGTCATCACGCCCGAGACGAACGCCAGGAGATCGGGAATCGGGAACGCCATCTCCCCGGCGCGCCCATGCTGGCGCACGACGCCGTTGACACGAGTGACCACCTCCAGCGCGTCCAACGACGTTGGCGTGGGGGCGGGCTCCCCTACCGGGCAGAAGCTATCGAACCCCTTGGCGCGCGTCCACTGTCCGTCGCTCCGCTGCAGATCGCGCGCGGTGACGTCGTTGGCGGCCACCACAAACGCCACCGCGTCGCGCGCCGCACGCGCCGTGGCACGGCGCAGCACGGCGCCGATCACGATCCCGATCTCCCCCTCGAACTCCACCTGCGCGGAGCGACCGGGGCGCACGATCGGCGCGCCACTGGCGATCACGGCCGATGGCGGCTTGAGGAAGATGAGCGGCTCGGTGGGCACGTCGTTCCCCAGTTCGCGCGCGTGCTCCAGGTAGTTCCTCCCCACGCACACGATCTTACCTGGTCGTAACATCGTCACGTCACCACTCCCATGTCCGGGCGTCCCAACATTCCCTCCTCCACTTCTGCATCGCGCACGTCCACCTCCTCACCGGCATAAAACCGCGCGATCCGCGGCTGGATGACCGTCCACCGCTGCACGAGCGCGCGCGCCGGTGGGAGCCCGTCCAGCATCTGCGCGCCGTACGCTTTCGTCACGACGCGCGGGTCGCACAGCACCACCACACCGCGGTCGGTGCGCGACCGGATGAGCCGGCCGAATCCTTGCTTCAACCGGAGCGCGGCGTGCGGGATCATGTACTCGGCAAATGCGTCCCCCCCGGCCTGTTCGATGGCCTCGCAGTGCGCGGCGGTGAGCGGTTCGGTGGGCACGCGAAACGGAAGACGCGCGATCACCAGGCCGCGCAGCGCTCGCCCCGCCACGTCCACGCCCTCCCAGAACGACGACGTGCCCAGGAGGATCGCGCGCCCCGACTCGCGAAAGCGCCGCAGCAGCGGATCGCGTCCGTCCTCGCCGTGCACCAGGAGAGGCCATCGCCGCTCCACACCGGCGTCGCGCAGCGCGGCCGCGGCACCACGGACATCGCGGTGGCTCGTGAACAGCACGAACAGCCCCCCGTCGGCGTCGCGCGCGAGGTCGAGCGCGATGCGCACCACCGCGCGCAGGTGCGCCGCCGCATCCACGTTGGGCGCCGGCACGTCGGTGGGGATCGCGAGCACCGCCTGGCGATCGTAGTCGAACGGCGACGGGAAGATCGCCGTCTCCGGCTCCAGTTCGGGCACGTCCAGGCCCAGCCGGCGCGACAGAAACCCAAAGTCGCGCCGCGCGGTGAGCGTCGCGCTGGTCACGATGGTCGTCTCCATGCGCCGAAACAGGTCGTCGCGCAGAATGGGCGCCACGTCGAGCGGCACCGCGGCGGCCGCCACATGCCCGTCGCGCCCACGACTCTCGATCCACCGAACGATGGGATCACCGCCAGTTTCTCCCCGCAGCGCCCGCTGCAGCCCGTCCGTCAGCCCATCCAGCCGGCGAGCGACACCGCGCATCTCCGCCACGAGCGGCGCATACGTCTCGGCGCGCGCGCTGTCGGCTTCCAATCGCTCGCGCACCATGCGCAGGCCGTCATGCAGCAGCGCGATCTCGCGCAGCAGGTCGGTGAGCGCGGTGTCCAGTCCACCGCGCCACACCGCGTGCTCGGCGAAGGCGTCGGTGAGTCGGAGTACGGGAGCACCGCTCTCGCGGAGCACCGTGTCGAGCAGATCGAACACGAGGGCTGTCTGCGTGCGCGCGGCGTGCACCAATGGCACGAGCCGGGCATGCACCAGATCCAGACTGGCGACGCTGTACAGATCCTCTCGTCCGTGAAGCCGACTCGCCAACACTCCCAGCAGCCCCTTGCCGCGGCGCTCGAGCCGGCCGAGCAACCGCTGCACGCCGCGGCGCGTGACCGCGGTGCCGAGGTGGGCGGCCGCGGCGTCCTCCAGATGATGTCCCTCGTCCACCACCAGACGCGCGTACGCGGGCAGCACGGCCGCGTCACCCCAATTCTGCTGCGCGCGGCGCACGGACACATCGGACAGCAGCAGGTGGTGGTTGACGACAATGACATCCGCCTGCGCCGCGCGTCGGCGCGCGGCAAAGAGAAAGCAGCGGTCGAAGTGCGGACACTTGAGTCGCCCGCACAGGTCCGGTTCGGCCGCCACCTCGTCCCACACCTCGGGGCGTGGAGGCGCGGCCAAATCGCTCAGCGAGCCGTCGTCGGTGCGCGCCGCCCACGCGCGGATCTCCTCGAGCTGCCGCGCCACTCCGTCGTCGAACAATCCTGACGCGCTGGCGTTGGCCTGCTCGAGACGCTGTAGGCAGACGTAGTTGCGCCATCCCTTGAGCAGCGCGAAGCGCACGGGTTGGTCCCCCAACGCCTCGCGCAGGAACGGCAGGTCCTTGCCCACCAGCTGCTCCTGCAGGTTGATCGTGTTGGTGGAAACCACCGTGCGCTCACCATTCTCCGCCGCCCATCGAAGCGCGGGCACGAGATATCCCAGCGACTTCCCCACCCCGGTGCCCGCCTCCAAGAGACCGATCCCGCCGCCGTTGTACAACCGCGCGATCGCGCGCGCCATGCTGCGCTGCGCCGGCCGGTCCTCGTAGCCGCCCAGGTGCGTGGCAATCGGACCTCCTGCGGCGAGCGTGGCCTCCACGGCCTCCGGCGGTACGGGCGTGTACGCCGGCTCGTCCGGAACCTCGACCACCACGTACAACGCGCGTGCGGCGTTGTCGACGATCGCGAACCCGACACCGCCATCGTGCAGTCGGGCGGCGACCGCGAGGTCCGCATCCGAGGGATCCAGAACGCCCGACGGATGGTTGTGGATGAGCATCTCGCCGCGTTGCGCAACACCCGGCAGCGCGAGCACACTGCGCACGTCCCCGCGCGAGACCACGCGGACCGCCTGCACCACGCCGTCCGCATCCGGCGCACCCACGAAACACACCTCGCGCCCGCCCGCCAAGGCAACCGCCGCACGGATCGCCGCGGCGGGGTGCGGCGCCAGGCGCGATGCCGCCGCCGGCGCGGTCAGGTCTTGAGCGGCTTCTTCTTGGCCGCTGGAAAGAGCACGTTGTTGAGGATCAGCCGGTAGCCGGGCGAATCCGGGTGCAGGGACAGATCGGTGGGCGGGTTCCCGATGCTGTGCTGCGGATCCTCGGGATCATGCCCGCCCAGAAACGTCCAGCTGCCCTTGCCCAGATCGCCGTGGACGTACTTCACCCACGGAGCACCTTCCTCATCGGCCAGCACCACGTCGCTCGGCTTGAGTCGGTTGCGCATGAAGCTGGTCGTGACGCCGTAGAAGTCGGGGATAACGGTACGATGATCCTGCACGAGCATGGTGGCCACCGGATCTATTTTGGCGCTGAACGCGAACAGGGTGAACGTCCCCAGCGGTTGGCGGCGCCCCGGCACGTTGACCTGATGCCCGTCGATGTCGCTCATCGCGTTGATGACCGGTGATTGCTCGATATGGGCGCCCTGGAACGCCAGCGCGCTGCTCCAATCCATGTCGGCGTCGGCGTTGGCGTCCACCGGCGTGCCATCGACGAACGGTGCCGCAATGTCCACGTCGTGGGCGGCGAGCGCGAGGTCGAGCGTCTCCGTGGCCCCGCACATGGCGAACAGAAAGCCGCCGTTCGAAACGTAGTCGCGGATACGCGCACCCACCGCCTTCTTGAGTGCGGGGATGGTGGCGAAGCCCAAGCGGCGCGCGGCGTCCTGGTCCATGGTGAGCTGCTGCACGAACCAGGGCGCCCCGCGGTACGCCAGATAAAACTTGTTCAGCTGTCCCGTGAAGTCCTCGTGGTGCAGATGCAGCCAATCGTATTTGGCCAGATCGCCGTGCATCACCTCGTCGTCCCACAGCTTGGTGTACGGGATGCCGGCGTAGTCGAGGGCGAGCGTGACCGCATCGTCCCACGGCGCGGCGTTGGGCGGCGTGTAGACGGCGATCCGCGGCGCCTTCTCCAACGGGATCGCATCCATGTTGGACGAAGCGATTTCCGAGCGAATCCCGGCCAGCGTGCCGTCGTCGATCGGCTGCACGGCGATGCCGTCCAGCGCGGCACGGCGCCGAAGCTCCGGCAGGTCCGGCAGGAGGAAACTGCCGCCGCGGTAATTCAGCAGCCACTCGCCACGACGTCCATCCCGCAGCGCGTTGTACATGAGCCCGTACGCCTTGAGATGATTGCTCTGCTGATCGTCCATGGGCACGAGCAGGTGCTGCGCGCGCGCCGCGGCGGGTGCCACGAAGGCCAGCACGGCCACGAGCACCATGACGACGCCCGCAACGAGCGCCCTCACGCGCACGATTCCGGCCGCGCTGCCGTGCAGCCCGCGTCGTGTCGTTCCGTCCATCGTCACGACGCGGGCGGAATGGCCGACCGCGCGCGGTCCAACTCGCGGCGCGCCTGCGGCACGAGCGCGCTGGACGGATACGTGAGAATCGAGATGCTCCAGTCGCTCGACCGCCCGCGCGGTGTCGTTGTGTCGCCGCAGCGCGCGTGCCCACTCCAGGTCCGCTTCGGGCGCTTCAGCCGCATCCGGCGTGTGCTCCACCACCGACTGCCACAGCCGAAGCGCGCGCGCGTCATCGCCACGCGCGGTATACAGTCGCGCCGCCATGGTGAGGAGCAGCGGCGCCGCGTCGGGGACGCTGCGCGCGGCCTCTTCCAGCGCGGCCGCGGCCGCGGTGCTGTCGTGGCGCGCGAGGGCGAGAAACGCCTTGCCGGCCTGCGGAGCCGAATCCTGTGCGGTGCGCGCGAGAAACGCCTGCGCCTCCACCAAGGACATCGACGGCGTGCGCGAAGCTGGGAGGAGCGCACGCGCCTGACCCAGGCGTCCCTCGTACAGCGCGATCCACCCCGCGGTCTCGCTGCTGTCGCCGCCGGGGACGCGCGACAGCAGCAACCGCGCCCGCTCCACGTCGCCCGTGCGCACCCAGGCCCGGGCCACCACCTGCAGCAACGCGGATCGTTGCTCGTCGTCCAGTCCGGCAGCGTGGCTTTCGTACAGCCGCTCCGCATCGGCGGCCCGCCCCATCTCGCCAAGTGCCCGCACGCGCAGCGGCAGCATGGCCGATACCACGCTGGCAGAATCCGCCCCCGCCGCGCCACGCTCGATCATCTGCAGCGCCAATGGGGCGTCGCCCCCCGTCAGGGCATCCGAGGCGGCACGCGCCGCCAGCTCGGGATCCGGCCGCACGCGCATCACGCGCGCCAGTGCGTCGCGCGCCGCCAGCCACTGCTCCGTTTCCTCCGCACGCTGCGCAAAGTCGAGCCACGCCGAAAGACCCGCCGAGTCCGGCGGCAGGACGGCGATCGCCTGCCAGGCGGCGGTGGCATCTCCCCACGTGAGCTCGAGCGCCGCAAGCACACGGCGTGCGGGGATGTCCAGCGGCGGCACGGCAAGAACCGTCCGGATCCCATCGCGCCGCTCGGGCGGGGCGGCGGCAAGCGCGGCCACCGCGGCCCGATCGTAGAACGGCGCCTCGTGCAGCGCCGCCCGCCACGCATGTGCTGACAGCTCCCACAACCCCATCGCGGCACGGGTGCGTGCCAACTCCAGCTCCAGCCCCTCTGGCGTGCCGAGCGCCGCCTGCGCGCGCTGCAGCACCGTGTCGGCCAACAACGTCTGTCCGCGTTCGAGGAGCAGGCGAGCGTACGCGCGATACGGTGCCGGATCGCGGGGCCAGTCGCGCACCCACGTCTCGAACGCGGCACGCGTCGAGTCTGCCTGGCCCAGCATCGCGAACGATCGCAACATCGCGGAGCGGAGCTCCGCCTGGCGCGGCGACGCCCTGACGGCGTCGCGCAGCAGCGGCAGCAGCGAGTCCGTGCGTCCGAGCTGCGCGTACACACGCTCGAGCCCGAGCACCGCCGGCACCGACCCGGGCGAGAGCCGGAGCGAGCTGCGGTACGCGTCCGCCGCCTCCGCATACTGCTCGCGCGTCTCCAACCGCATGCCCCGCAGATACGCGGAGTCGAGCGACTGCGCCGCCGTGGTGCGCGCCACACCGACCGCGACGGCGGCAAGCAGCAGCATGGACGGCATGCGGGCCCGCAGGCGTGCGCTACGGACGCTCACCACCGCCCCCGATCCCGCTCCCGCCCGCCGGCTGAGCGTTGATCCGCTTGAAGTACTCCAACACGGCGCGACGCTCCTCCGCCGTCAGGCCGCGCAGCTCGTCCCAGGTAGGCTCGCGGAAACGCACGGTCGACGCGCCGTGCGCGGTGCCGCCGGGCACGAGCACCTGATCACCGGTGGCTGAGCGCGATTCGCGCTCGCCGGTGTCCTCGCGCTCCTCCTTCTCCATGGACAGCCCGGCATCGAGCAGCCGGCGAAAGACCTGCTGCTGCCGCGCCAGGAGCGCCGGGTCCACGCGACCGCGCTCGAGCTGCGAGGCGATGTCGCGCATCTCGCGCGCCATCGCATCGGCGCGTCCTGACGGGTCGCGCTGTCCCTCGCGCTGCAACCGCGCCGCCAGCGCACGTTGCTGCGCCGCCAGCGCGCGCGCCTGTGCTGCCGCCTGCGCGTTCATCGGCTGGCCGGGCATGGGGAGCAACCCCGCCGACTGTCCGTTCAACGCCCCCTGCTGCTTGGCCATCTCGCGCATGCGCTCGAGCATCTCGGCAAAACCCGACGCCGACTGCGACTGCGCCGCGCGCGCGCGATCCTGCACCATCGCCTCGGCCGCCCGGTTCAGCGCCTCGGCGGCGTGGTCCATGGCCGGCGCCGACGACGCCGAGCGACCGCCGCGATCATCGAGCTGCCGTCCCGCCTCGTCCACGCTCCGGCGCGCGTCGCCCACGGCCCCCTTGGACTGCGGCGTGATGTGCGCGCTCTTGCGCGACGCACTCTCGAGCCGCTCGGCTACCCGCAGCACGCCCTCCTGCAGCGCGTGCTGCTCGCCCCGCAGCTGCTCGCTGGGCTCCCCGGTGCGCGCGCGCGCGGCCAGCGCCTGCTGCGCGCGTGACATCTGCAACATCTCCTGGATGGAGCGGTCCAGTTCGCCGGTCAGCTCATTCTTCCATTCCGAGATCTGCGCCTGCCGTGCGTCCGCCAGCTGCTGCGCCGCGGCGTCCATGCGCCGCGCTCCCTCGGTGGCGGACTGCCGAGCGCCGTTTGCGCTGGCGCGATCCTTCGCGCCATCCCCGGCCGCGCTGTTCGCGGCCGTGCTGTCCTGCCCTCGCGGCGTGCCCGCCGCTTCGCGCATCGCCTCCGCGGAGCGATCGGCGTCGCGCGACGCACCGCCCAGGCGACGGGGGCCCGCCTCCGCATGCTCACGCTCCAGCCGCTTGGCCAGCGAATCGACGTTGCGCGACAGCGAGTCCGCGCGCGCGGCCAGGTCCTGTGCCTGCGCGTGCGCCTGCGCACGGGCGCCGCTGTCCGGATGCGCCAGGGTGTCGGCCACCGATTGTTCTCGCGCGGCGATCTCCTTCGCCTCGTCGTGCAGCGTCTGCATGGCCCCTTCCAGCGCCGCGCGCTTCAGCATCTCGGCGCTGCGCTCGAGCTCCTCGCGCAGTCGCCGCTGCTGCTCCGCCAACTGCTCCAAGGAGTGCTGCACATCGCCACGCGACAGGTGCTTCGCTGCCTCCATCACGTCCTGCAGCCGCGCCTGCAGCTCGGGCGTGAGCGCGTCCTGAAGCATCTGCTGCGCGTCGCGCAGTTCCTGCGCGAGCGTACTGTCCAGCGCGCCCGCCGCACGCAATTGCTGCTCGAGTTGGCGCGCGTCGCGCTGTACGGCGCGCACCTGTTCCTCCATGTGCTGCTGCGACCGCGCGAGCTCGCGCGCGCGCTCCGCGTTCTGGAATGACAGGGACTTCGGCGCGGCATCCTCGGCGTTCCGGGCACCGCTCTGCCGCGAGCCGGAGGACTGCGCGCGCTGGTCGGCGGCGACATCGCGGTCCAGGCGTGAGCGGGCCGCCACATCGGTCTCCTGCGCCAGCGCGCCCTGCGCCGCCGCCGCCGCCGCCGCCCGCGACGCGGCCGAATCGGCAAGCGCGCGCGCCATCGCGCGCTGCTCACTCAGCGATGGCAGTCGGAGCACCACCTCGCGGCTGGACGCCGTCTGCCGCCAGGGAGAATTGTCGGTGGCCTCGGCGCGCACGTGCAGCTCGTCTCCCGGTTCCAACCCGCGCGCGGCCAGGTCGAGCTCCGTCCCGCCACTCCACTGCGGACCCGCGGGCGTCCCCAGCGCCTGCACGATCTCCGGCTGCGCGCTCCCGGTTACCGTCTGGCGCCAGCTGCGCAGCACCACTGCCGACAGGCCGTGATCGTCCGCCGCCGCCACCTGGACCGACACGCGCGCATCGGCCAGCACCACGGTGTCGCTCTCGGGCGACTGCACTTCGATGGTGGGCACCGAGTCGGGCACCACGTCCACCTCGAGCGGCGCCGGCACCTCGGGGATCGGCCCCGCCGCACCGGCCGCCACCCACCAGTACCGTCCGCTCACGGCCGCCGTCATGCGACCGGAGAACACGTGTCCCGCGGCCGCGAAGCGGAGCGTGTCCGCGGTGGCGCCGCGCACCCGAGATGGCGCATCGCGCGTCGCGTTGGTGGCGCCAGGGGCCGCCGCTGTCGTATCGCCCGGCAGCGTTCCTCGCGCCAGGCCGATCATCTCGAGTGCGGTCGACGCGCGGCCGTGGATGGACAGCACCGTTCCGCGCGGTACGCGCACCACCTCGCCCACCGGGATCGTCTCCGGCGCACGACCCAGGTACGGCGGATAGGTGGCGCGGATGGAGATATCTCCCACGAACGGACGATCGGTCACGTGCACCATCACCGTGTCGCTCGACGTCCGCCCGTCGGTGGCCACGAGCACGAGGTCCGCGTCCACCGTCCCCACGTCCGCGCTGGCAAGCCCCGCCGTCACGGCCAATGGCTGCGACCGCCATGGGGCACCCGTGGCGCGCAGGTGCAGGTCCACCTCCCGTCGCGCCGGCGCGGCGATGCGCAAGCGCAGCCGCTCGCCACGCATGATCGACGGGGGCACGTCGAGAATGGTGAGCGGCGGGAGCAGCGCGCCCGTCCACGCCATCAGCGGATGGCGGAGCGCGTTCCACCCGTCGGGCGCGTGCGCGCGCGCCCCCCCCAGCAAGGCGATGGCCGCGACGGCGCCGGCGCCGGCCACCACGCCGCGACGCAACGCCCTGCGTTGCATCGACGGCGCGAGCGCGCGGCCGCTGGACGCGGTCGTGAGACGCGCCGCGAGCGCATCGGCCGCCAGGCGCCCCAGCGCTCCGCTGTCGGCCACTTCCAGCGCCGCCCGCAACGACCCGTCGCGCAGCGCGCGCTCCTGCTCGATGGCCGCGGCGACGCGCTGCGCGGACGCGCCGCCGGTGAGCGCGCGCGCGGTCCACCAGATGAGCGCCGCAAGGAGCGCCGCCACGAGCAGCCAAACCGCCAGCGGCAGTCCGGGCCGGGCGATCCATCGCGCGTTGCCCAGCCCCAGCGCGGCAACGGCGGCCACGAGTGCCACCGCCCCAACCGCCGCCGCCGCGCCGCGGGCCGCGATGGCCATCCGAAGCCGGGCACGCTCGCGCGCCACCATCTGGACGACGCTCACGAGACGGGACGGCTCGTGATGGCGTACACGAACAGATTCACCCCCATCCGCAACGCGGCTTCGTGCAGCGCCGGCGGATCGTGATGCACATCGGGATCCTCCCACCCGTCGCCCAGATCCGACTGATAGCTGTAGTAGACGGCCAAACGGTCTCCCAGGAAGATCCCCAGCCCCTGCGCCGGCAGCCCGTCGTGCTCGTGGATCTTTGGGATGCCCTTGGGAAAATCGTAGACCAGGTGGTAGATGGGATGCGACAGTGGCACATCCACCATGTCACGGTCGGGGTAGATGCGCTTGATCTCCCGCCGCCAACTCGCGTTGAGGCCGTAGTTGTCGTCCACGTGGAGAAACCCGCCGCGCGCCAGGTACTCGCGTAGACGGATGATCTCGGCGTCGCTGAAATGGATGTTGCCGTGTCCGGTGACGTAGAGATACGGGTAGTCCCAGATGCGGTCGTCCATGAGGGAGACGCGTGCCTCACGGCGCTCCACGCGCAGGCTCGTCCGACTGGCGATCGCCGCCAGCAGATTGGGCAGGCTGGACGGATTGGCGTACCAGTCGCCGCCGCCGTCGTACTGGAGCCGGGCGACGGTGAGGCGCGGGAGATCCGCGTGGGTTGGCCGCGCCGTGCCGGTAGCGAGCGCCGCGTGGCCGCGTGCGCGTGGCGGGAGCTCGGCGCCGTGCGAGGCGACCGGAACGGCCAGCGCTCCGATGAGCGCGACCAGCGTGACGAGGCGCGGGCGACGCACCGTCACTCCTCGTGCGCCAGGCGGTAGGCCACGTTGCGCGGGGCGTCGAGCTCCTCGCTCAGGCGGCGCGCCACATCACGTGGCGACGCGCCCGCGGCGCGCCACGCCTGGGCGCGCGCGCGCAGGACGTCCTCACCCAGTGGTTCATGTACCGCACCTGCGATGACGACCACGACTTCTCCCCGCGCGGGATTGTCCCGGTAGTACCTGGCCAACTCCTCCACCGTTCCCCGCCGCATCTCCTCGTACTGCTTGGTCAGCTCCCGCGCCACGGCGGCGCGGCGCCCCCCGCCCCCGGCGCGGCCAAGATCCGCCAGCGTGTCGGCCACGCGACCCGGCGCCTCGTACAACACCACGGTGAGGGGGGACTCCACCACCTGGCGAAGCGCGGCCGTGCGCGGGCCCCCCTTGCGAGGAAGGAACCCCAGAAATGTAAACCGCTCCGCGGGGATTCCCGACACCACCAGAGCGGCCAGCAACGCCGACGCCCCCGGAACCGCGATCACCTCCACGCCGGCGTCGATCGCGGCGCGCACCAACCGCCAGCCGGGATCGGATAGGAGCGGCGTGCCGGCGTCGCTCACCAGCGCACACGACTCGCCGGCGCACAGTCGCTCCACCAGGGCGGGGGTGGTGCGCGCCTCGTTGTGCTCGTGGTAGGACTGGAGCGGCGTGGTCACCGCGAAGTGCCGCAGCAGGTGACGCGTGTGCCGGGTGTCCTCCGCCAGCACGAGCGATACCGCGCGCAACGTGTCGAGCGCGCGCACGGACAGATCGCCCAAATTCCCGATGGGGGTGCTGACGATGTACAGCGGCACGGTCACGCTCCGCGTGCCGGGAAGGAGGAGCGGCGGGAGCGCTCTGCGCCCCCGCCGCCGTCGATCCGCGCGCCCGCTACGCCGGCGCGCTCAGTTCAGATGCTGCTCGAACTTGGAGGCGAGCTTCGCCTTGGGAACGGCACCGATCACCGAGTCCACCAGCTTGCCGCCTTTGAAGAAAAGAAGCGTGGGGATCGACCGCACGTTGAACCGCGTGGCCGTCTCCTGATTGGCGTCCACATCCAGCTTGGCGATCTTCGCGCGTCCGGAATATTCCTCCGCCAGCTGCTCCAGAATGGGGGCGATCATCCGACAGGGCCCACACCACGTGGCCCAGAAGTCCACGACCGCCAGCCCGTCGTGCTCCTCGATCTCGCTCGCGAACGACGCATCGGTTACTGTCACCGCAGTCGACATTGCCATCCTCCACAGCGGGTCCCGTCCGCCGGGCCCGCGACGTTATGTTTCGTCCTGTCCAGCCAAGCGATTCTCATGCCGCCAACACCAGCCCGTCTGCCCCGCATCGCCCACATCGGCATCGCCGTGCATGCGCTGGATGCGCTCCTGCCCTTCTATCGCGACGTCCTCGGCATGCCCGTCGTGCCTCTGGATGACGCCGACGGCGCCCGGATTGCCGGTCTCACCGCCGGAGAATCGCTGGTGGAGTTGCTGGAACCCGCCGCGGCAGATTCACCCATCGCCAGGTTCCTCCAGAAGCGCGGCCCCGGCATTCACCACGTGTGTCTTGCCGTGTCCGATCTCGACGCCGCACTCGCGCGTTGCCGCACGGCGGGCATCCGACTGATCGACGAGACACCGCGTCGCGGCGCGGAGGGAAAGCGCATTACCTTTTTGCATCCCGCATCCACCGGCGGCGTGCTCGTCGAGCTCACGGAGGACTAACGCCCGCGGCGTCCGGAAGTTCCGCTCGTCCGGCAGAGCGACTGCAGCGCATCCATGTCCGTAATGGCCATCACGTACCACCGGTCGCCCGGTCCCTCCACGGTTTCCATGTCGGTCTCTGCGTGAGTGTCGCCCTTCTGCAGCTGGACGTGCAGCAGGTGATGGCCATTGGCGCGGCGCACGTCGCCCGTGACAGTGTACTGGTCGTGCGAGAGGTAGCACTGCATGATGAGCACGCGCTTCTCTAACTGGTCCCGTGACATGTTCTTCCGGGCGGGACCCTTGGACGTCCCCCACACGTCGGCCGTAGCCTGCACGTCCTGCGCGTGGACGGCGGTGAGAAACATGTCGACGGCAGCGCGCGGGGAGGGAGCGCCGGCCGGCGCACCCGTGCTGGCTTGCGGGACGCTCTTGCATGCGGCGAGGGCGAGACAGAGAATGACGATGCGCCAGGGGGAGGAGGCCATTGCGATGCGGTTCACGGGAACTCCGGACGAGGGGTGACGGCACGACATCGGCCTGTCGGCCTGGTCCTCCGCGACGGGCGCGAGGCGGGCAGAGCACCTCGGACGCCGCGGCGAACCTAACCAGCGACTCGAATGACAGCAAGACGGCAGCGACTCTATGTCAACGTGGACCACGTGGCGACGCTGCGCCAAGCGCGCCGCGGTGCGGAACCCAGCCCGGTCGCCGCCGCCCGCGTCTGCGAGGACGCGGGCGCCGACGGCATCACGGCCCACCTGCGCGAGGACCGCCGTCACATGCAGGACGACGACGTGCGCCGTCTCGCCACGGAGGTGCGCACGGTGTTCAACCTCGAGCTCGCGGCCACGCCGGACATGGTCGCCCTGGCGAGCCGACTGCGCCCCTACCAAGCCACCCTCGTCCCCGAGCGGCGGGAGGAAATCACGACCGAGGGCGGGTTGGACCTCACGCGCGATCCCGCCGCCCTCGAGGCCGCCATCACCGCGCTGAAACGCGCGGGGGTGCGAACCAGTCTATTCATCGACCCCGACGAGGCCGCCGTGCGGCAGTCGCGCGCTCTGGGCGCGGACGCGGTGGAGTTGCACACGGGACAGTACGCCAACCACCAGAACGATCCGGCGACGTTGGCCGCCCTGCAACACGCCGCGGCGGTGGCGGCGGCGGTGGGGCTGGCCGTGCACGCGGGACATGGACTGACCGTCGCGAACGTAGGCCCGGTGGCCGCGGTGCGGGCGGTCGAGGAGCTGAACATCGGGCACGCGATTGTCAGTCGTGCCGTGTTCGTGGGATTGGCCGACGCCGTGCGCGAGATGCGTGCGGCCATGGACGCGGCCCGGTGGGGAACGGAGTGATCACACGGACACGCGCGACACGGCGCGGGTGCGTTGACGCGCATGCCGGGACGATCTAACGTGCGGGCGCACAGACAGGCGGAGCGTGGATGAATAGAGCGGACGGCGTGCTCGACATCTTCATCGTCGAGGCTACGGAATACATCGATCGACTGGACGCCTTGCTCGCCGCCTCGCGCGACGGACTGGCGAACGTCGACGCATGGGTGCGCTACGCGCGCGCGCTGCGCGGGAGCGCGACGATGTTTCGCCAGCCCGGCATCGCGCGCCTGGCCGGAGCGCTCGACGCGGTGGTGCACGGCCTCCGCGCGGGAACCGTCACGTGGGACCAGCATCTGCACGCGCTCGCCACGGCCACGATCGACGACCTGCGCATCCTCTTGCGGAACGCGCGCGCGTGGGGAGAGGACGAGGATCGTCGGGTGGTCGCCCGCGCGGCAGAGCTCGAGCAGCTCATCCCGGTCGAGGCAGCGCGGCATGCGCCGCCCGCCGCGCACCGGAGCAGCCTCACCTATCTGGCCTCGCAGGCGGGTGAGCTCGCCGACGCGCTCGAGCGCGTGGTCGCGGCCCCGAGCGACCACGGCCTGGTGACGAGCGCGCTGCAACGCGTGCGCGCGCTGCGCGGCGTGGCCGAGCTGCGCGAGATGTCGGTGCTGCCGGAGATCGGCGAGCGGGTAGAGCGCGCGGCGCAGGCGATCGAGATCGGCGGCGGCGCCGCGTCCGAGGAATCACTCGCGTTGTTTTCCGCGGCCGCTCGCCTGCTGTGGCGCGCCTCGGGCGATCTGGCCGCGGGACGACAGCCGGGCAGCGACGAGCATGACCGCCAGCGGTTCGATGCCGCCGTGGCGGCTCTCCCCACCGGAGCCGGTGGCGAGCACATCGTCCCCATCTCGGAGCTGTTCTATGACGGCGATGAGCCGGGCGTGGTGACGGCGGCGCCCCGGCCTCCCACGACGGCATTCGAACGGTTCCGGCTGGAGGTCGGCAGCCAGGCGGAGCACCTGCGCCGGCTGGTGGCGGAGGCGCGGACCGCAGGCGATCCCGATGCGGTCGACCGCACCGCCCGCGCGCTGCGCGGGGCGCTGCGCGCCCTGGCGAGCGCCGCCGAGAGCTTCGGCGCGCATCAGGTGGCCGACCTCCTGCGTGCGTGGGGAGAGCGCGTGCTCGCGCTCGATCACACCGCGTTGAGCGCGCTCGACGGCGCGGCGCTGCTGCTGGCCGACCCCAGCGTGCGCGGCGACGAGCTCACGGCGCAACTCGAGCGCCTGACCCCCGATCGCCTCGAGGGCGCTCGCGCTGAGCGCGCCGCCCTCGCGCCGCAACCGCCGGTGGCGGCGCCGGCAGCACCACCCGGGCGGGATCGGCGCCGCGGCATGACCCCCACCGGACGCGAGCTGCACGCCTTCCTGGAAGACGGGCTCGCCGGTCTGTCCGCGCTCGAGCGTCAGCCGCTCGGCGAACCGCGCTCGCTGGGCGACGAAGACATCGTCCCCGTGGAAACGCTTCTCTATCGCGGCCAGGCCGCGATTGCCCGCGCAGTGGAGCTGCGCGACACCCTGCGCCAGCGCCCGATGCCCCCGCCCACCGAGGTGCTCGACGAGCTGTACGACATGCTCGATCTGGCCGCGACCGAGTAGATGGGGTGAACGCACGCTGGCGGGGCGCGCTCGGAATCCTTCTCAGCGCGTTGCTCCTGATCTGGGCGGTGCACGGCGTGACATGGGCGGACGTATGGGAACACATCCGCCGCTCCAATGTCTCGTTGTTGGTGCTCTCCGCGCTCGTGGGGACGCTCACGTTCCCGCTGCGCGCGCGCCGCTGGCGCACGATCCTCGAGCCGATCGCCGGTCCGCTCCCGTTCGGGGTCCTGTGGCGCGCCACCGCCGTCGGGATGATGGCCAACAATCTCCTCCCCGCGCGGACGGGAGAGCTCGTGCGCGCGTACGTGCTTACCCGCGAAACGGACCGCGTGCGATTCTCCGCCGCGTTCGCTTCCGTCGCGGCCGACCGCGTCTTCGACGCGATCGTCGTCCTCATGCTGCTGGCGGTGGCGGTGATCGCGCCCGGGCTTCCCGTACAGCAGTCGGTGGGCGGCGGACGCCACCTGGGAACGTGGCTCGCACTTGGAACGGCCGCGGTGGTGGCCGGCCTCCTGGCGCTCTACGCGCTGCTCTTCTTTCCGCACGTGCTGGCACGCCTCTACAGCGCGCTCGCGCGGCGCCTCGCGCCACGCCTGGAGCAATCGGGGCAGGACCTCATTCTCTCCTTTGCCGGCGGGCTCACGGTGCTCCGCCATCCAGCACACGTGGCGGCCGTGTTCTGGTGGACGCTGCTCCATTGGCTCACCAACGCGCTGGCGTTCTGGATCGGCTTTCGCGCGGTCGGAATCCACGTCGGCTTCACGGGCGCGTTGCTCGTGCAGGGCCTGATCGCGCTCGGCATCGCGGTGCCGAGCGCACCCGGGTTTTGGGGCGTGTTCGAGGCGGCGGCCAAGGTCGGCCTCGCCTTCTACGCCGTCAATGAGTCGCTGGCCATCACGTGGGCCGTGGCCTATCACATCGTGTCGTTCATCCCCATCACAGCCATCGGGATCTACTACGTGGGGCACCTTGGCCTGCGAATGGGAGAACTGCGTCGCATGGCGGCGTCGTCCGCACAGTCCCCGACGTCCCACCACCCGGAAGGCCCGTCGGCGGCAACGCGCAGTTCGGCGAACGCCTCGTCGGCGAACTCGTCGCCGGCGACCCGGACGCAAGAGAACAACGCGTCCGCGGACGCACCGCCGGAATGAGCCAGCCGACCGCGCGCGCGATTGCGCACGCCAAGGTGAATCTGCGCCTGCGACTGCTCGCGCAGGAGCGGTCGGGCTATCATCAGATCGAGACCATCTTCCAGCGGCTCGCGCTGGGCGACGTCGTCGTGGTGCGCGTGGGCGGGCGCGATCGCAGCATCGATTGCCGGGGTGCCGATGTGGGACCCGCCGAGCAGAACCTGGCGTGGAGGGCAGCGGTGCTGTACGCGGAGGGCGGATGGCCGTTGCACTTTGCCATCGAGATCGACAAGCGGATCCCCGTCGGGGCCGGGCTTGGCGGAGGCAGCGCGGATGCGGGCGCGGTCCTGCGCGCGCTCGACAGCCTGAACCCATCGCCGTTGGGTCAGGAGCGCCTCCTCGACCTTGCCGCCAGGTTGGGCGCGGACGTTCCCGCGCTTGCCACGCCTCACGTCACCGCACTCGCGTGGGGGCGCGGCGAGCGCATGGTCGCGCTGCCGGCGTTGCCGGAGCGCGACGTGTGGCTGCTCGTGCCGCCCTTCCGCGTCGACACCGCGGTGGCCTACGGCTGGATGGACGAGCCCGAAGCGCAGCGCTCACGTGCGCTCGCCGATGGAGAGCACGCCTCGCTGCTCGACGCCGGCGCTCTCGCCACCTGGGAGGGCATCGCCGCCTCCGCCCGCAACGACTTCGAGCTCGAAGTGTGCCGCCGCCATCCGTCGGTGCGCCTGCTCATCGAGTCACTACACGCGCTGGGGGCCCGACCGGCGATGTTGAGTGGGTCGGGCTCGGCCGTGTTCGGGGTGTTCGCGCCGGCGCGCGCGCCGGCGGCCTGGCCGGGAAGCACGACGGGCGCTCGCGCCATCGCAACACGTACGCTCGCGCGTGTTGTCCCCGTGGAGCGCGTCGAGTAGGTTGACGCACGGCGGCCGCGCCCGCACCGAAGGGGGCGGTGCCCCCTCGTCCAATGGCAGGACACCGGACTTTGGATCCGGGAATGGTGGTTCGAATCCACCGGGGGCAATTCGATAGCCTGTTGTCGCGTCGTTACTTTGGTCGCCCTCCTTCAAGCCCTGGGTGCGGAAACTGGGTCGGGCGGATGCGCACCCGGGTGCGGCCGGGGCCGTCCGCGCCCGTCGGTTGGCGTCCGATCTCCACGCCGGTCATCGTTCTCTCAATTGACTCCCATCCCCTTCCGCTCTATCTTTTTAGGCTGTCCTAACGGCTGCCCGAATGGATGAGTTGCTCGTCCCGCGCCGCGGGTTCAAACTGCTGTCCGGGACGGCCAACCGTGCGCTGGCCGAAGAAATCGCTCGCGCCCTCGGCGTCGAGCTGGCCCGGGCTACGGTCTCGCGCTTTGCCGACGGCGAGATCTTCGTCCGCATCGATGAGAACGTCCGCGGGCAGGATGTGTTCATCGTGCAGCCAACCAATCCGCCGGCCGAGAACATCCTGGAGCTGTTGCTCCTCATCGACGCGGCTCGGCGCGCGAGCGCTGCGCGCATCACCTGCGTGATGCCGTTCTACGGGTACTCGCGGCAGGATCGCAAGGACCAGCCGCGCGTCGCTATCGGCGCCAAGCTCCTGGCGAACACCATCGTCACGGCCGGCGCCGATCGCGTGCTGGGCATCGACTTCCACCAGCACCAGTTGCAGGGCTTCTTCGACATTCCGGTCGACCATCTCTACGCCGCGCCCGTCATCGTGTCACACTACCGCAAGAAGCGCCTGCAAGACCTCGTGGTCGTCGCCCCCGACGTGGGCTCGGCCAAGATGGCACGCGGGTTTGCGAAACGGCTGAATGGAACGTTCGCCATCATCGACAAACGCCGGCCGGCGCCCAACGTGGCCGAAGTGCTGAACGTGGTCGGTGAAGTAGAGGACCGCGACTGCCTCATCGCCGACGACATGATCGACACCGCCGGCACGGTGAGCGAGGCCGCCCGCGCCCTCAAGAACCTGGGTGCGCGCAGCGTCTACTGCGCTGCCACGCACCCGCTGCTGTCGGGACCCGCCGTGGATCGGCTCATGGCCGCCCCCATCGAGGAGGTGACCGTGACCGATACCATCGCGATCCCCGAGGCACGACGCTTTCCCAAACTCACCGTGCTCTCGGTGGGCGACCTGCTTGCCAAGGCGATCCGGTTCACCCACAGCGATCAGTCCGTGAGCGCGCTGTTCGAGTAGCCCGGTACCGCGATCCTGCGCGCCGCCCAGCGGCAGCGCAGCCGGTCGCGCCGGGAACCACAGGACCACCTTCGTTGATGCGTGTCCGCCGACTAGAGAAACCAAGAGAGAGATCGTCATGGCTACCGCGACACTGACCGCCACCCAGCGCTCCGCCACCGGCAAGGGCGCCGCCCGCCGCCTCCGGAGCGCGCAGCAGATTCCCGCCATTCTGTACGGCCATGGCCGTGAGCCGCAGCCGCTGACGGTCGATACCCGCGAGTTGGAGCGTCTGTTGGGACAGATCAGCCCTGGCACGACGGTGGTCGAGTTGGCGCTGGACGGCGGGAGCGCGCGCACGCTCATCCGCGAGATCCAGCGGCACCCGTTCAAGCCGCAGATCTTGCACGTCGATTTCCAGGAGCTCGTGGCCGGTGAGTCGATCACCGTCGATGTCCCCGTCGTGCTCGTGGGTACGCCGGACGGCGTCCGGAATTCAGGCGGCGTGCTCGACCAGGTGATGCGTCAGGTGACCGTCACCGTCGATCCGGCCAACATCCCCAATCACATCGATGTCGACGTCACGCCGCTCGGTCTGAATGGATCGGTGCACGTCCGCGATCTGGCCGTGCCTGCCGGCGTGACGATCGACGACGATCCCGACAGCACGATCTGCGTTGTCACGCCGCCGCGCGTGGTGGAGGAAGCGGCACCGGCGCCCGAGGTCGAGGTCGAGGGCGGCGAGCCGCAGCTGATCCGGAAGCCCAAGGAAGAGGGCGAGGAGGGTGAAGAGGAGTCCTGACCCCTCCCCCGCCCGGCCCGGACACCGTCATCGCATGAAGCTCATCATCGGCCTCGGCAACCCGGGACCCGAATACGACCGTACGCGCCACAATGTGGGCTGGTGGGTGGTGGACCATCTGGCCGAGGCGTGGCATCTCAATGGGTGGCGCCGTGATGGGAAGGGCATGGTGGCGCGCGGGACCGTCCACGGACAGGACGTCCGGCTGCTCAAGCCGCGAACGTACATGAACCTGAGCGGCAGTGCCTTGACGCCGTACCTCCGGCGTCCGATTCTGTCGCGGCGCCAGACGGTACAGCCGGAGCGTGATCTGCTGGTGGTGGTCGATGACATCGCGTTGCCGATCGGTCGCTGTCGGCTGCGCGCGAGCGGCAGCGCCGGCGGCCACAACGGGCTGAAGAGCATCGAGCAGGCCATCGGCGGGCAGCAGTACGCGCGGCTGCGTGTGGGCATCGCCCCGGCGGAGCCCGAGCGTTCCGTGGGCGACCTCGCCGATTTCGTGTTGTCCGACTTCGGGAAGCGGGAGCAACAGCGCGTGCGCGAACTGCTCCCCCAGATCACCGACGCCGCCACCAGTTGGCTGCGCCATGGCATCGAGCAAGCGATGAACGAGTTCAATCGGGAGCGTACTGCCACATGATCGGGAACATCGCGTACTCCGCCGCATGGGCGGGACTGGCCGGCCTGGTACTGGCCGCGTTCACGTATGTCGCCATCCGCCGCGAGCCGGATGGCTCGGCGATCATGCGCGAACTGGCCGAGCTGATTCACACCGGCGCGATGACGTTCCTGCGTCGCGAGTATTCCGTGCTCGTGCCATTTCTCTTGCTCGTCGCCGCCCTGCTCTGGTGGGCCGTCGGACTGGGCACCGCGCTGGCCTACATCGGCGGCGGCACCTGCTCCATTCTTGCTGGCTTGGCGGGCATGGAAGCGGCCACACGCGCCAACGTGCGCACGAGCGAAGGGGCGCGCGCCAGCGGCCAGGGGCGCGCGCTCCGCATCGCCTTCAACGGCGGCGCGGTGATGGGGCTGAGCGTCGCCAGCCTCGGCCTGCTCGGCATCGGGATCATCTTCCGCATCCTCGCGCCCGGCACATTCACCCCCGATCAGTGGCGCCGCTTCTCCGAGATCATCTCCGGATTCGCCATGGGGGCAAGCTCCATCGCGCTCTTCGCGCGCGTGGGCGGCGGCATCTTCACCAAAGCGGCCGACGTCGGCGCCGATCTGGTGGGGAAGCTCGAAGCCGGCATCCCCGAGGACGACCCGCGCAACCCGGCCACCATCGCCGACAACGTGGGCGATAACGTGGGTGACGTGGCCGGTATGGGGGCCGACATCTTCGAGAGCTATGTGGGCGCGGTCATCGCCTCGATCGCCATCGCCGCCACCACCCCCGCGATCACGAACAACTTCAACGCCGTCTCGCTCCCCATCGGGTTCATCGTGGCCGGCCTGGCGGCATCGGTGATCGGCATCGGTGCGATGCGCATCCTCGAGCGCGGGAATCCTGCCTCGGCGCTGCGCACCACGACGTTCATCGCGGCGGGACTCTTCCTGGTGTTCGCGTGGTTTCTCACCGCCTGGCTCCCCATCGAATTCCGCCGTCCCGACGGCACCATGTATCCCCTCATGGGCCCGTTCTGGGCCGTGCTCTCGGGCACGCTGGCCGGGATTCTCATCGGAATCGCGACCGAGTACTACACGGGCGCAGACCCCGTGCGGCGGATCGCCAATGCATCGCGTACCGGACCGGCCACGAACATCATCACCGGTCTCGCCGTCGGAATGCATAGCACCGTCATTCCCGTCCTCCTCATCGCCGCCGCCACGTTCGTCTCGTTCACCATGACGGGACTCTACGGCATCGCGATTGCCGCGGTGGGCATGCTCGCCACGGTGGGCGTCACCATGTCGGTGGATGCGTACGGCCCCATCGCCGACAACGCCGGCGGCATCACCGAGATGTCGCACCTGGGGCCCGAGGTGCGCCGCATCACCGACGGGTTGGACGCGCTGGGCAACACCACGGCCGCCATTGGAAAGGGCTTCGCCATCGGCAGCGCCGCCCTCACCGCGCTGGCGCTGTTCAGCGCCTACGCCTCGGCGGTGGGGCTGGGCGTGAGCGGGCTCGACCTCATCAATCCCATGGTGGTGATCGGGCTGTTCATCGGCGGGATGATGCCCTTCTTCATTGGCGCGAGTACGATGACCGCCGTCGGGCGCGCGGCGCAGGGCATGGTGGAGGAGGTGCGCCGCCAGTTCCGCGAGATCGCCGGGCTCATGGAGGGCACCGCCAAGCCGGATTCCGCCCGCTGCGTGGACATCTCCACGCGCGCCGCCCTCCGTGAGATGATCGTGCCGGGCGTGAGCGCGATCGCCGTCCCCGTTGCCGTCGGCGTGGTGCTTGGCACCGAAGCGCTGGGCGGCGTGCTGGCCGGTGCCACCGTCACAGGCGTCATGCTCGCGCTGTTCATGGCCAACGCCGGCGGCGCGTGGGACAACGCCAAGAAGTACATCGAGGGCGGCGCGCTCGGCGGCAAAGGGTCGGACGCGCACAAGGCCGCCGTGGTGGGCGACACCGTGGGCGATCCGTTCAAGGATACGTCCGGCCCATCGCTCAACATCCTCATCAAGCTCATGTCCGTCGTGAGTCTCGTCCTCGCCCCGTGGCTGCGGCTGCTCACCCCCTGGTTAGGCGGCGGCCACTGAGCCACACGGCGCCACGCGCGGATCGGACCACGACCACCACCCCATCGCGCGTTCGCCGGCGGCCATCGCGACGCATACGGAAGTCATGCTTCAACTCGGGATCGTCGGCCTCCCCAACGTTGGCAAGTCCACGCTGTTCAACGCGCTGACGGCCGCCGGCGCGGACGCCTCCAACTATCCATTCTGCACGGTCGATCCCAACGTGGGCATCGTCGAGGTGCCCGACGACCGGCTCTCCACGCTCGCCCGCCTCGTCCAGCCCAAACGCACCGTTCCCGCCGTGGTCCAGTTCGTGGACATCGCGGGCCTCGTGCAGGGCGCGGCGCAGGGAGAGGGGCTGGGAAACAAGTTCCTGGCCAACATTCGTGAGACGGACGCTATCGTCCACGTGGTCCGATGCTTCGAGGATCCGGACGTTCTGCACGTGATGGGGAGCGTGGACCCCGTGCGCGACCGCGAGGTGATCCATATCGAACTCGCGCTCGCCGATCTGTCCGCGGTGGAGCGGCGCCTCGGCCGCGTTCAGCGCGCCGCGCGCTCGGGCGACGTCGCCGCAAAGGCCGAGCTCCCCGCGCTGGAAGCGGCGCAGGCTGCGCTTGCCGGCGGCACGGGCGTTCGCGCGGCGGGGCTCGATGCAACGCTCCTCGCGCTCCTCGCGCCGCTCTCGCTCCTGACGGCCAAGCCGGTGCTGTACGCGGCGAATGTCGCCGACGCGGAGCTCACCGGTGCCGAGGGGCCACGCCTCCGCGCGCTGCGCGCGGAGGTGGCCGCAAGCGGAGAGCCCGCCCGGGTGATCCCGTTCTCCGCCAAGATCGAGGCCGAACTGGCCGAGCTGCCGCCGGAGGACCGCGCGGAGTTTCTCTCCTCGCTCGGGCTCGAGTCGGCCGGGCTGGACCGGCTCATCCAGGCAGGCTATCGGCTGCTCGGCCTGCACACGTTCTTTACCGCCGGCGAGCCTGAAGTCCGCGCATGGACCATCCACCAGGGGGACACCGCCCCCGCCGCGGCCGGTACGATCCACACCGACTTCGAGCGCGGATTCATACGCGCCGAGACGGTGTCGTTTGGCGATTTCGTCTCGAGCGGAGGGTGGAAGGGCGCGCGAGAGCGGGGCGTCGTACGCAGCGAAGGCAAGGACTACGTCATGCGCGATGGCGACGTGGTGCTCTTTCGCTTCAACGTGTGACCCGGATCACCACCAGCGGGTGCGCACCCCATTCGCGCGCGCAGCGGAGGTGGGTGGACTTCCGCGCGCCAGCCGTGTAATTCTCTGCATCGCTGCCGGCGCAAGGGCGACGGCATGACATCCCCCTGTTGTATCTGTGGCCGGAGCGTGCGTATGGAGTCCACACCGCGTTCTGACAACCGCATCGCGCCCCTCGTGGCCGCCCGTCTCCGCCAGTCGCGCACCGAGCTCACGGCGCGCTGGTTGGAGCGAATCCTGGCGCGCGTGGACGTGTCGCCCGCACAGGTCTTCCCCAGCGACGAGCTGCTCGACCACATCCCGATGCTCCTGCTCGCCATCGCCGACCTGATCGAAGATCCGGCGCGCACACCGGCGGCGGACGGCGCGGTGATCTGCCACGCGCGTGAGCTGGGTGCGCTGCGGCACGAGCAGGGGTTCGGCGAACAGGAGATCCTGAAAGAGTTCCACATTCTGGGGGGCATCCTCTTCACGTTCGTGGAACGCGTGGTTGCCGAGTGCGACGAGCCGGCAGCGCCCGCCGAGGTGGCAGCGTGCACGCATCGTCTGTTCGACGCCATCAGCATGATCCAGCAGGCCACGGCAGCGCACTACCTGGGGCTCTCCCGCCAGAAGGTGGTGGAGCGCGAGGATCGGCTGCGGAGCTTCAACCGGATGCTCACGCACGAGTTCCGCAACCGGATCGGCGCCGCCCTCGGCGCCGCCGAAGCCCTGGCCGATCTGCCGAACCTGGGAGAAGAGGACCGCGCGCGCCTGGCCGCCATCACCCGGCGGAGCGTGCGCGAGATGGCCAGCGTACTGGACGGATTGCTCGAGCTCACCCAGGAAGTGGACGATGTACGCCAGCAGCGCCACGTGCGCCTCCCCGAAGCGGCGCGCGAAGCGGCCCGGCAGCTGCGTGACATGGCCGAAGCACGCGCGGTGGAGATCCGCGTGCGCGGCGATCTGCCAGACGTCGAGATCAACGCGGCCGCCGTGGAGCTCTGTCTCGCGAACCTGATCGGGAACGCCATCAAGTACGCGGACAACGGCACGGACTCGCGCTGGGTGGAGGTGCGCGGCCGGATGTCGGAGCCAGCGGCGGACGGCCAGCGGTGCGTTCAGGTGGAGGTGGCCGACAACGGCCGAGGAGTGCCGGAGCCGCTCCGGTCGACGGTATTCGACCGGTTCGTGCGGGCCGAGGACGCACCGCAGACCACCGGGAGCGGCTTGGGGCTCAGCATCGTGCGCGAAGCCGTAGAGCGACTCGGCGGCCGCGCTTGGCTGGAAGAATCCGACACGGGAGCGGTCTTCGCGTTCTCCCTCCCTGCCCGACGGCAGGACGACGCTCCGCGGGCTCGCCGCGATGAGCGGGCGAGCGGGTTCCTGTCCGGTAACTGAGGCGGCGCGCCGCTACCCAAGTCGCGCGCAGCCAGCGCTGGTCCGCGGGCGACGTGCCAGCGTCACCAACGCGACGGCCACTGCGCGCGCCCGCGCGACCGCCGTGAACGGCTCCGGCCGATCATGCGCGACGGCGCAAGGGGCATACGACACCTCGATCCTTTGGCTCTTCTTCGGGTATTATTCCTTACGGCGCGGCCGGCAACAACCTGGCCGCGTAAGGACGTGGATCGCGGGACGGACGCCTCGAGGGAGCCGGAGCGCGGCGCGATTACCGCACCGGCCAAGACGGAGTACGACGATGAGCGATCGAGTAGAGCGATATGGCGTGGCCGTGGAGCGGGGACGGCTGGCACGCGGAGTCCAACTCCGAGCCGTACGGGTGAGCGACGGGCGCTATTGCGTGGTGGGCGGCGCGTCGGAGCACTGGGTGGATTTGGACACGCCCGATCACCCGCGATGTGATTGCGGCGACCATCTGTGGCGCGACGCGCTGTGCAAGCACATCCTGCTGGCGCTGCTGTACGAGGGCGACAGCGCCATTGTGGAGGCGGTGGGCGACCTGGTGCGGCATCTCGCACAGGAGGACCGGGCGGACGCCGCCTGAGCTGCCGCTCCGCCAGAGAGCACAACGGCCGGGTCCGACATCGCGGACCCGGCCGTTGCGCATCATCACGGTCGGAACTGGCGCGGAACCTCGGGCTCCGGCCCGATGTCCGGCGCGCACATCCGCGTGTCAGATCGCGAAACCCATGAACGCGCTGATGACACGATTCTTCACGTGCGTGCCGTTGAAGATGTCCGTCAGCCCCTGGCGGAAGCGCCCACCGATCTCCACGGCGTGCGACCCGGCACCGAATCGAAGCCCGGCTCCGCCAGCCACTCCGGCGTCGAACTTCTTCAGATCGGCGTCGTCGCAGTCGACCGTGGCGCCGGTGGTTTCGTCCTCGAGCTTGCAGCGAACCGAGTACCCGGCCGTGGCCCCGCCCTCGATGTACGGAGTCACGCTCCCGCTCGAGCTCGGGAAGCCGATGCGCAGCAATACGGGCAGCTCCACGTATTCGTTCTTCAGCTTCAGCACATCGCCACTGGACGCGTCGGTGCCCTTGGCGCCTTCCTGCGAGTAGAGCAGCTCGGCACGGACGGCGAACATGCGGGTGAACTGGATGGTTTGCGTGAGACCGCCCACGAAGCCGGTGCGACGCTCGAATCCGTCGGCATCGCTGCCGCTGAGGTTCGCAAAGTTGGCACCGGCCATGACGCCAAACGCCGAGTGCGGACCCGTGCCTGCGCTCTGCGCACGGGCGGCGGGAGCGACCACGGCGAGGCCGAGAAGCATCGGGGCAGCGGCGACGAGACGATTGTACATGGACTCTCCACGAGGTTGAAGGTGCGCGGGCCGCGTCTTCGGACACGGACGCGCCCCGCAGATAGACGGTTGTCGGCATCGTGCGTCACTGTCGCGCGCCACCAAGTCGCCACATGGCCTACGCAGGGTCCAGGAGATATGACTGCACGCCGGCCGAACCGGCTCCGCTCGTGGTTGTTCCGCGCCACGGACTTCTACGCGCGCCATCGGGCCGGCGCCATGACCGGCTGGAGCACGCGCGCCGTCACCCCACGGAGTCCACCCCCGATTACCACCATTGTGCGTTGCATCGCGACTCCCACATGAGTAGCTTTATTGGTTCGAGCACAACCTGCATTGCCCCCCTCCCCCGCCCACGCGCGGGGGCGGATAGACCACAGGGAGGACCACACGTGCCCCGCTCGTACGAGGCGGTCTACATCTTCGACTCCGCACTCGAAGACACCGCCATCCAGGACAAGCTGCAACGCTTTCACGGCCTCCTCTCGGCCGCCGGCGAGATCGCCGTCGACCAGTGGGGACGCCGCCAGCTGGCGTATCCCATCGGCCGTCGCGAAAACGGCTACTACATCGTCGCGCGTTTCGACGCCGAGCCTGCCGTGCTCCCGGAGTTCGAGCGCGCACTCAAGCTCGACGACGGCGTCGTGCGATACCTGATCACGCTCCACGAACACGAGGTCGGCGCGCCGCCCTCCGCCGAGGACGACGAAGAAGGTTCGGCGCGCAAGCGCGGCGCCGACGACGATGACGACGACGACGAGGACTGATATGCGCCGACCGCAAAAGACGTGTCCCTTCTGCGAATCGCGCGTGCGGTTCATCGACTACAAGGATGACCGGACGTTGGGCCGGTTTCTCACCGACACGGGCAAGATCCTGCCAAGTCGGTTGAGCGGCGTGTGCGCGCGGCACCAGCGGCAACTGGCCACCGCGATCAAGCGCTCGCGCTACCTGGCACTCATTCCGTACATCCGCGGTCATCAGGCCTGATCATGGCCGCGCGCCCGGCGCCGGCCTCACGGGGGCAGGGGTGGGCGGGGTTGCTCGTAGGGCTCGCGCTGTTCGTGGCGGTACCGGTCATCGCCCCGCTACGGGCGCTGTTGCCGATCGAGCACACGCTTCTCCTGCTCCTGCCGGCCGTGGGAGCCTGCTTTGTGACCGGATGGTGGATCGGGGGGGGGATTACCCCCCTCCTCGGCGCAACCGCCGCCGCGGCGCTCGCGTTGACCGTCGTTGGCCGGTCGCTCCCACCAGACTACCGCGACGTTGCGCGCGCGTGGGGCTTGCTGAGCGCTGGCGTCTTCGGCGTGGTGTGCGTCATGGGTGCGCGCACCCGCGGATTCCTCCCCCGTTCCCTGACCGCCGTTGGGCTCCTCGCTCTCCTGGCGCTCGTCATCGTGACGGCGCAGGGGGTCCCGCTCACCGGGCTTCGCGACCAGGTGGCCGGCGCGCTCGCGGGGCGCAACGCGGCCGCGGTGCTCGGCGTACCCGGCCGGGTACAGCCGGTAAGCGAGTGGCTCCACCTCCCGACCGACGCATCGCGGCTGTGGGCGGCGAACTATGCGCAGTTCCTACGGCACCTGTCGGCGGCAGCCCTGCCCCTCTACGCCGCCGCGATGGGGCTCGAGATCGTTGCCGCACTCGCGCTCGCGTGGGCTCTGTACCATCGCCTCAGCCGGACCCCCATCGGCCCGCCGCTCACGCCGTTTCAATGGTTCAGCTTTTCCGGCCAGCTCGCGTGGGGGATGGCGGCGGGGCTCGCACTGGCGTTCGTGCCGACCCTCTCCCCCCTCGCCCCGCTCGGCCTCAACCTTGTGGGGTTTTTCGGTGCGCTGTTCTGCCTGCGCGGGCTGGCGGTGATCGTGTGGTTCGCCTCCCACTGGTATCGCGCGGCGACGGTGCTCCTGGCGCTCGTCTGGCTGTCGGCGCTCTCCGTGGCGGCGTTCGCCGTCGTGGAGCTCACGGTGGCGCTCTGCCTGGTCCTTGGTCTGGCGGACGTCGTGGTGAATTGGCGCGAGCTTGCACAGGCTACGCGCCGGCCAGCAGGCGAGCGGCCCGCGCTGTAGTTTCCCTGTCATCTCTTTCTCGATCCGGACGGAGTACTCCATGCAAGTCATCCTTCGCCAGACGGTGGACCGAGTGGGCAAGCCCGGCGACATCGTCGACGTCAAAGCCGGTTTCGCTCGGAACTATCTGCTCCCGCGCGGGCTCGCCTACGAGGCGACGGCGGGAAATCGCAAGCGCATCGCGCAGGAGAAGGCGCGGCTCGACGCAGCGGAGAACGAGCGTATCGGGGCGGCGCAGCAACTGGCGGCCAAGCTCGAACAGGTGTCCCTCACGTTCTCCGCGCGGGTGGGAGAGGAGGACAAGCTCTTTGGCTCGGTGACGGCCAGCGACATCGCACGGCAGCTCGAGGCGCAGGGGTTCGACATCGAGAAGCGCCAGATCGAGCTGCACGAGCCCATCAAGGCGCTCGGCGTCTACCGCGTCCCGATCCGCCTCCACGCCGAAGTGCACGCGGATCTCCGCGTGTGGGTCATCAAGCAGTAGCGACACCGCGCTGCGGCGCGGGAGCCGGTTTCGCGAGCCCCCGGTATGGCGAGGGCGCACGGATCCGGGGCATCCGGGGCGCTCGCGCGGGTCTGGTCCAGCGGTCATATTGCGATCAGTGCGCCGGCACGAGCGCGCGCCGGACGGGCGTCCGTTGTGCAAGAGGAACAGCCGGTGGACGTCATGGAGGAGCGGCTCGCGGTGCCACACCCCGCCTCGGGAGCATCGTCGGGGAACATCGCCGCCGGCCGCAGGTAGCACCGCACTGACCACGAACGGAACTGAATGCCGATCCGTGCCTCCGCCACAAGTCTGGCGCTCGCTCAACGATGCGCTGCGCTGTGCCTGGATCTCAAAGCCTTGGACGTGATCATCCTGGACCTCTCCTCAGTCTCGGATGCCACCGATTACTTCGTCATCGCAAGCGGCTCGTCGGACACGCACGTGCGCTCCATTGCGGAGCACGTCGCCGACGCGCTGCGCAGGGACCGCGTGCGGGCGCATCACGTGGAAGGGTTGCCACAGGGGCGCTGGGTGCTGCTCGACTACGTGGATGTCGTAGTGCACGTCTTTCTCCCGCGGCTGCGCGAGTTCTATCAGCTCGAGCGGCTCTGGGGTGACGCCGTCATTGTGCCGGTCGATTTGGAGGAAGGAGGCAGCTCGTGATCAGGTTCCGGGGATGGGCACTCGTCGTCTGCGCGCTCGTGATGGCGTCGCCCGTACACGCGCAGGGCTACTTCGGCAAGAATCAGGTGCAGTACGATCACTTCGACTGGCAAGTGATCGAAACGGAGCACTTCCTGATTCACTACTACCCGTCCGAGGCGCGCGCCGCGCAAGACGCGGCGCGTATGGCCGAGCGGGCCTACGGGCGTCTGTCGCGGATCTTCAACTATGAGTTCCGCGAGAAGAAGCCGATCATCCTGTTCGCGTCGCGCGCGGACTTCGGGCAGAACAACGTGCTCGGCGATCTGGGCGAATTCACCGGCGGGGTGACGGAGGCGCAGCGGCAGCGGATACTGCTTCCGTTCACGGGGGACTACGGCAGCTTCGATCAGGTCCTCACGCACGAGATGACGCACATGTTCCAGTACGACATCTTCGCGCGCGGCCGAGCCGGAAACGGATTGCAGAACCTGGCCGCCGTCAACCCACCGTTATGGCTCTTCGAGGGCGCGGCGCAGTACCTGTCCATCGGCCCGGTGGACCCGTACGTGTCGACGATCATGCGCGACGCGGCGCTCAACGGCCGGCTGCCCACCGCGCGCCAGCTGGACGAGCGTCCGGATCTGTATAATCCCTACTCTTTCGGGATGTCGTTCGTGAGCTTCATCGGGCAGCGGTTCGGCGACACCACGCTCGGCGCGATTTTCAACGCCATCCCGAGCCTTGGCGTCGATCGCGCCGTGGAGCGCGAAACGGGCGAGACGGTGGAGCAGTTGGGAGACGAGTGGCGCGAGGCGATGCAGGTGAAGCACCTGCCGCAGGTGGCACAGCTGGAGCGGCCGCGCAAGATCGCGTCGCCCGTCCTGACCGAACGGCGCAGCGGCGGAACGGTGTTCCTCGCCCCCTCCCTCTCGCCCGACGGACGCACCATCGCCTTTCTGTCCAACGGCAGCTTCTTCAAAGGGCAGGTATTCATCGATCTCTGGCTTGCCAATGCGCACACGGGCAAGCGCATCAAGCGGCTGATCAAGAGCACCACCAATCCGAACTTCGAAGAACTCCGGCTTCTCTACTCCCAGAGCGCGTTCTCTCCCGACGGGCACCACCTGGCGTTCACCGCACAGCGTGCCGGGCGCGACGTGCTGTATATCATGGACGTCGATCACCGCACGGTCGGCGACCCGCTCGACCTGCCGCTCGAGGGAGTGACGAGTCCCAGCTGGTCCCCGGACGGGCGGCAACTCGTCTTCACTGGCTATCACGGCGGAATCAGCGATCTGTACATCGTGAACGTCGACGGGAGCGGGTTGCGTCAGCTCACGAACGATGTGCACGGGGACCTCCAGCCACAGTGGTCGCCGGATGGCGCGACGATCGCCTTCGCAACCGATCGTGGCCCGGAAGCGGATTTCAGCGTCCTCCGCTACGGACAGCTCCAGATCGCGCTCTATCATCTGGATTCTGGCCAGATCGAGTTGCTGCCGGGGCAGAGCGGCCTGAACATCAACCCCATGTGGTCCCCCGACGGGCGCTTCATCGCCTATGTGTCCGACCGGACGGGAATCCAGAATCTCTTCCTGTACGACCTCACGGCGCAGCGGCAGTCTCAGCTCACCAACGTCATGGGGGGCGTGGTGGCCGCCACGCAGTACAGCCCTGCCATCACATGGGCGCGCGGCGCCGACCGTCTGGCGTTCACGTACTTCGAGAACGGGGAGTATACGGTGTGGGCCATCGATAATCCGGCCCTGCTGCGCGAACGTGCGCTGCCCGTCAGCGCCGCACAGGTGGCGGCGGCCCCATCACGCGATACCGCCGAAGTGCGCCCCGGGCGCGCCACCATGGACACGAGCATCACGCCCGACACCCGATCTCTCTATCGGGATCGCGGCACGGGCACGTTCCGCCCATCGGACGCGCTCACGCCCGATTCAGCCGCCAGCGCGGAGCCGGTGACAGTCGCCGAGCTGCTGGACAGCGCGTCGCTCGCGCTGCCCGACACCTCGCGCTTTCTTCGGTACCCATACAAGGTGCACTACTCGCCGGCGTTTGTGGTACGCCCCACGGTCGCGTATGCCAACGAGAACTTCGGCAACAATTTCTTCGGTGGGACCACCATCGTCCTCACCGATCTGCTGGGGAACAATCAACTCGCCTTCTCCGCCGCCGTGAATGGGCGCATCAGCGAAGCCCAAGTGCTCGCGGAGTACGCCAATCTCGCGAACCGATTCCAGTACGCGGTGGGCGTGCAGCAGTTTCCGTACTACCTGGGGGATGAGTTCCTGCAAGGGAATGCCAGCGCCGGTGTCCTCAACCTTGCCGTCTCCCGCAACGTCCAGCGGCAGCTCTTCGGATTCGGGGCGTATCCGCTCAACCGCTTCGAGCGCTTCGAGCTGGGCGGCCGGCTGAACAGCGTGGCGCGAACAGACGAGTTCTACTCGGCGCTCATCCAGAACGGCCTGTTCGTCAGTTCGCTCCGTCGCGACAGCGTGATCCACCAGAGCACCATCAACTATGTGCAGCCGTATGCCGCCTACGTGTCGGATAACGCCCTGTTCGGGTCCGTGGGACCCATCATGGGCCACCGCTACCGACTGGAGGTGCAGCCGGCGCTGGGGCGTCTCCACTGGATGGACTACCTGGTGGACGTGCGGAAATACCAGCCCATCATCTTCAACTATCTGACGATTGCGGCACGTGGGATGGCCAGCCTGTCAGTGGGCCGAGATGCCGATACGCTGCGCAAATCCATTGGGAATCCGCTCATCCTGCGCGGCTACGAGCGCACCACCGTTGACCGCCTCGGCTCGTTTGACACCAGTCGGTGCGAGCTGGACAACGAGGGATCGCTCGATCAGTTCGCCCGCTGTTCGCCGCTGTTGGGAAGCCGGGTCGTGGTGACCAACTTCGAGGTCCGCTTCCCCATTCTTCGACAAGGCGCGGCACTGGGGATCATCGGCCTGCCCCCCATCGAGGGCGTCGTCTTTTACGACGCAGGAGTCGCCTGGTTCGGCGGGCAGAAGGTCAGCTTCCGGCGCGCCGCGACGCCGCACGATCCGGTGGAGCAGCGTAACGTGCTCACCAGTCACGGCTTTGGTATTCGGGCCAACCTGTTTGGCTTTGCCGTCCTGCGATGGGACTATGCTATCCCGCACGACGCGCAGATCGCCACCAAGGGATACTGGCGGTTCTCGCTGGGCCCGAGCTTCTGATCGACGCGACGCGCGGCCGCATTGTCCGGGGCGCCCGCCGGCTCCACTGCTCCGCGGTGGAAGCCACGGGCGCTCTGCTTCTTGTCTCCCCTGCACGGCAGGCCTAGTTTTCCCGCGTGCGAACGAAGCTCCTCGCAATGGCGCTCGTGCTGGTCGCGTGCGGCCACCGCGAGGGCGCCGGGTCCCCCGCCGTATCCGATGAGCCGGTCTCCATCGGATCCGCCTCCGGCGTCGATCAACTCGCCCTCCGGATACCGCGTGCGGGAGGCGCGGTACGCGCCTTTGCCTATCCCGACCTGGACTCCCTCGTCTGGACGTCCTCCGACCACGTACCCGCCACGGACCGACTGCTCGGGTTCGATGCGGAGGGCGCCTCACTGGTCGCGCTCGATGCACGCGGCACGGTGTATCGTGTGGATCTGCGGCTCGGTACGCTCACGCGGGACGGGCCAGCCCATCTCGCGCATGCCGCCAGCGTCGACGGGCGCGCGGTGTTCGGCGTGAGCCCCAAGGGTGCGGTGCTGCGCCTCACCCCCGAAGAGCAGTGGAGTTTCGCGCTTCCAGCGGCGCCACGGGCGGTGATCCCCGAGCCCAACGGTTCGGTGCTCGTACTGACCGATCGACACGACAGCACTCGCATCTGGAAGCTGCACCCTCCTGATTCCATTGTGGCCGATAGTGCGATGGTTTCTCGGCCCACGTACATTGCCGCCACTCCCGTGGGTGACCGGCTCTATCTCGCCGAGCGCCGCCACGTGGTGGGCATCCGCACGCGTGACCTCCAGCGGGGACGCCGTATCGACGCCGAGCATCCCGTGCGCTCCATCGTCACCACGCCCAGTGGTGATCGGATCTACATCGCCACCGACTCGGCACGCGAGCTGATGGTGGTGGACCGCTACACCAATGCGGTCACGACCCGCATCCACCTTCCGGGGCTCGCGCGCGCGCTGCGCATGGATCCCAGCGGACACTATCTGTTCGCGCGTCCGGCAGCGCACGACTCGGTGTGGGTGATCGACATTGGCACGGATCACTTGGTGGGATCCGTGGCTACAGGATGGCGCAGCGATCTCCCAGCCGTGGCGCCCGACGGCGCGCTCGTCCTCCTTCGCGCGCCGGACGTCGTGTTCGTCCGCCCGCCGCGAATGACCGTCGCACGCACCGTGCACAGCGGCGCCAGCGACCTGTGGAGCTTTGTTGGTTGGAACGGCTTTCGCCCCCGGGACGCCTCGCTCGACCAGCCGGTCACGTTCGAGGGAGTGAATACGGCGCCCGACACGGCGACTGGCGATAGCGCGCTGGCGGGCGGAGATTCCGTATCGCGTGTGCCCGCCGACACAGTCGCCTCGACCCGCAGCCCGCATGACAGCGTCGCGGCAGCTGCGTTGCCTGCGAGCGGGTTCTTTGTGCAGTTCGCAGCGCTGCGATCGCAGGAGATGGCGCGCCAGACAGCGGCCGCGATCCGGATCGCGGGGAGCGCCCCTCGCGTGGAATCGACGGTGGTGGCCGGGGTGCCGATTTACCGCGTGGTGGCCGGTCCGTTCGCCTCGCGCGAGGCGGCGGACCAAGCGGCACGCGCCACGAATCACACGTACTGGATTTATCAGGGAGGTCCGTGAGCGCATGATCACGATCGAGCCGGGCCTCTCCCCGTGGGAGACCGAAGGACGGCGCGCCGCGTCGGCGGTGGGCGGACGGACGGCGGTCGTACTCCTGGCGCAGGACCCGGAGAACGCGGCGCTCGTGGCGCTGGGGATCGCGCGCGTACAGGCACGTCGCCGTCGTGTGGCCATCGCCGATCTGGTAGGTGGGCTACCGCTCTTGGATTCCCTTGCCGGGAGCGACGCGACGTACGGCCTGAGCGACATGTTCCACCACGGCGTCTCGATCAGTCACATCGTGCAGGCGGTGCCAGGCACCACCAACCTGTACGTGCTGCCGAGTGGGCCCGGCCCTATGGATCACGACCTCGTGCTCCGCAGCTCGCGCTGGAAGACGCTCACGCAGGGATTCCGGGACGGCGACGCGCTCCTGCTCCTCGTGGCGCCGGTGGGCGCTCCGGGTCTGGAATCGCTGCTCGCTGACGTGGACGGCGCCATTCTGGTCGGACGGATGGGCACGGCCGTGCCCGGGCGCGTTGTCTTCACGGTCCCCGAGCCGCGCCCAGGACAGACGGTGCCGTGGATACCCACCCACGCGCACCGTCACCAGCCGCCCGCGAGCGCCTGGCAGCGCGCGCGCGCGCGTGTCGGCCAGCCGTGGGCACGGCGGCCCGTCCGCGTGGCCGGTGTGGCGGCGGCGGTGCTGGTGCTTGCCGCCGCGGCGGTGCTCCTCACGCGCCGCGAGCGGGACACGCCGCCGTCCGGCGTGCGGCAGGCGGCGGCTCCGGCGGAAACGGTCCAGCGCAGCGCCGCGGCGATCGCGCCCGAGGCCGCGCCCCCGGTGCTCCCCGTGAATCCGGCAGATTCCGCGCTCGCAGCGCAATTTGCCGTGCACATCACGTCCTTCAACAATCAGCAGGGCGCGCAGGACCGCGTGGTGGACGCACGGCGCGTCGGCACGCCGGCGATTACCTTTGCGCCACACCAATACGACGGCGACGCGCTGTGGTACAATGTGATCGCCGGCGCGTACACGGACAGTACGCGCGCTAATGCCCTCATTGGCGTGATGCGCAAAATGGGCACGCTGGGCGCCGGCGAAGGCGCCGAGATCGTCCGGCGCCCGTACGCGCTGCGCGTGGCGTGGGGGGTTCCACGCGACAGTGCCCACGTGCGCGCCGAAGCCATTCGCGCGCGCGGATGGCCGGCCTATGCCCTGCTGCAAGCCGACGGCACCGTATCGCTGTACGTCGGAGCCTTTGCCACCCCTGACCAGGCAGCGCGCATGCTCGCTTTGATGACGTCTGGCGACGCCGGCACCACCGCGATCGCATTTCGCACCGGGAGGTCGTTCTAGTGCGCCTCGCCCGCCTCGAGATGCACGGGTTCAAGTCGTTCGCCGACCGGACGGAGATCGTCTTCGAACCAGGCGTGACGGCCATTGTCGGGCCCAACGGGTGCGGCAAGTCCAATGTCTCCGACGCCGTCCGGTGGGTGCTTGGAGAACAGCGTGCACGCCTCCTGCGTGGCGCCAAGATGGAGGAGGTGATCTTCCAGGGGTCGTCCGCGCGGCGCGCCGTCAACATCGCCGAAGTGTCGCTGTTCTTCGAAAACGATGACGGCGCCCTTCCCGTGGCGTTCCGCGAGGTGGTCATCACGCGGCGTCTTTCCCGGTCGGGTGAGAGCGACTACCTGTTGAATCGCTCCCCCTGCCGCTTGCGCGACATCCACGATCTGCTGCGCGGCACCGGCCTCGGTGCGGACACCGGCGTAGTGATCGAGGCCAAGATGATCGACGCGCTCCTGTCGGACCGCCCGGACGACCGCCGCGAGCTGTTTGAGGAAGCCGCCGGCGTTGGGCTGTACCGGGATCGCCGCCGGAGCACGGAGCGCCGGCTCGAGGAGACGGCGGGTGATCTGGCCAGGCTGGACGATCTGCTGACCGAGGTACAGAGCCAGGTCCGCTCGCTGTCCCGGCAGCGCCGTCGCGCCGAGCGATACACCGAGTTGCGCACGCGACGGTTCGCCGTGGAACTCACGCTCGCTGCTCGCGAGATGGAAGCGTGGCGCGAGGAGCTCGCGCGGTTGGATGCACGCGTGGCCGAACTGCGCCACGAGGTGCCGGCGGCCCACGTGCGCGTGAGCGACGCCGAACGCGCACGCGATGACGCCCACGCCGGTCGGGCAGCCGCCGAGAGCGCCCGCACCGAACTGGCGCGGCTCCTGAGCGAGGAACAGCAGACGCTGCTCCGGCTGGAGAGCGAGATCCGCGTGGCGGAGGAGCGGCAGCGGAACGCCACCGCCCGGCGTGTCCGGGCGGAGGAAGAGCGGCGCCAGGAGGAAGCGCTCGAGATGCAGCTGGCCGCGGGGCGCGCCGCCGCCGCCCAGGAGCGCGAGAGCGTGGAGCAGGATTTCGCCCGCGCACAGGCGACGCTGCGGGAACGCGAGCGCGCGGAAGAGATGGCGCGGGGCGCGGTGAGCGCTGCCCGCCGCGCGCACGACGAGATGGAGGCGCGCATGCGCGCGTTGCGCGACGCCGCGCACGAGCTGGAGCTCGATCGACAGGGCGCGCTCCGCGAACTCGAAGAGCTGGAGCAACGATCCACGGCGCTCGCGGCAGAGGGCGAGCAGTTGACCGAGGCGCGCGAGCGCGCTGGAAGTGAGCTGGCCCTCGCCGGCCGCAGCGTGGACGCGGCAGGGCACGATGCCACGCGAGCAGCGGAGCAGTTGACGGCCGCGCGCGTTCACGCCGAGTCCGCGCGGCAGGCCGACGCTGCGACGCGATCGGAGCTGTTCCGCGCCGAGGAGCTCTGTACGTCGCTCCACGGTCGGGTCACCGCGCTCGAAGCATTGGAGCGCGAGCGCGTGGGCTTGGCTCCCGCCGCGGCCCGGCTCCTCCGCGAGCGCGAGCGCTTTGGCGACGGCGCCATCCTGGGGCCGCTGAGCGACTTCATCGCCGCCAGTGCGCGCCCCGCGGCCAGCATCGAGCGCTTTCTGGGTTCCACACTGAACGCCGTGCTGGTGCGCGATCGCCGTGCGGCGGATGCGGTGCGCGCCTGGCACGCGGACGCCAACCCGGGCCCGCTGCTTCTGCTCCCGTTGGATGCCCCGCCGCACACGCAGCCCGACGCAACGGCGGAGGGCCTCTCGTCCACGGCCGAGATCGCCGAGCCCGCTGGGGCGTGGGTGCGCACGCTTCTTGGACAGGTGCACGCGTTGGCGGAGGGGACCGCCTTTCTCGACGCGAATGGCGCCGTCTGGCTGCCTGGCAGCACGGCCGGTCCCGGACCGCTGCGACGGCGGGCCGAACTCACCGCCTTGCGCGGCGAGTTGGACGCCGCCCAGCAGGAACGTGCAGAGATATCGGGGCGCGCCGACGCGGCCCGCGCCGAGTTCGAGGCGTCGGATGGTGCCATTGCCGGTGCCGCCGCGGCCGAAGCCGAGGCTCGGCAGCGGCTGCGCGCCGCCGAAGAGCAGCGTGACGAGATCGGCCGTCACCTCCAACGCATCGAACGCGATCTTTCGGGCGTGGACGCCCAGGCGGAGCGGCTCTCGACACGGAGGCGCGAGCTGCTGGAGAAAGCGCGCGCGGTGGAAGAGGCCCAGGCCGCCCACGCGCGGCTGAGCGACGCCGCGCAGGAAGACGTCGCGGCGTCGCGCGCCACGCTGGAAGCGGCAGAGCGCTCGCTCGAGGCGGCGCGCGACGACCGCACGCGCGCGCAGGTGTCCGAGGCGCAGCTCCAGGCGCGCCTGCAGGTTGCGGCAGACCGCGAACGGCGGCTGAGCGACGAAGCGTCGACCGCCGTCGCCCGGCTGCACGTGCTTGCGACCGAGCTGAGCGAGATCGCCGACGCCGATGGCATGCTGGCCCAGCACCTCGCCTCGTGGGAGATGGAGCGCGAGTCGCGCGGCGCCGCCGTGAGCGACGCCACCGTGCGGCTGGATGCGGCGGAGCGCGCGGTGCGCGACGCCAATGCCACGCTCGAGCGGGTGGAACACGCCCTCGATGCGGCGCGTGACTCCTCGACCGCCCTGGCCGACGAGCTGCATCACGCCGAGCTGCGTCTGAGCGACCTATCGGGCCGACGCACCGCCATTCGCGAACGGCTGGAAGCCGAATGGCGCCAGCCGCTGGAGGTGATGCTGCAGAGTGTAACGCCCGTGGAGGCGGACGCCGACGAGCTCCGCGCCGAGCTCGACACCCTGCGCGGCGAATTGGATGGCATTGGACCCGTGAACGCCCTGGCCGTCGAGGAACACGAGGAGGAGCTCAAGCGCCTGGACTTCCTCACCAGCCAGCGCGCCGACCTGGCCGACGCCCGGACATCGCTGCAGCAGGCCATCCGCGAAATCAATGCGACCGCGCGCGAGCTCTTTCTCGCCACGTTCGCGCAGGTTCGCGAGAACTTCCGGCAGATCTTCCTCACGCTCTTTGGCGGCGGGGAATGTGACATCGCGCTCCAGGATCCCGATGCGCCCTTGGATTGCGACATCGAGATCCGCGCGTCGCCCCGTGGAAAGCGGACGCAGCGGATTCACCTGCTGTCCAGCGGAGAGCGGGCGCTCGTCGCGCTCTCGCTCCTTTTCGGAATCTTCCTCACCAAGCCGAGCCCGTTCTGTCTGCTCGACGAGGTCGATGCACCGCTGGATGATCAGAACGTGGGCCGCTTCGTGCGCATGCTGAACGAGTTCAAGAGCAACACCCAGTTCATCGTGATCACGCACAACCCCCGCACCACCACCGAGGCCGCCGACGCCGTCTACGGCGTCACCATGCAGGAGCCGGGCGTGTCATCGTTCGTGAGCGTGCGCATGCGCGGGCGGACGGTGGATGAGGCGGAGTTGAGCGTGCAACAGCCGGTCACGCCATTGGCCGATCAGCGCCCCGAGGTGGACGAGACGTCCGAGGCCCACGAGGCATTCACGGCGCGGCCGTGAGCGCATGCGTCTGACCACGGTCGGCACGGGGACGGCGGCCCCGTCGCCCACACGCGTCAACGCCGGGCACCTGGTGGAATCGCACGGCGTGCGACTCCTGCTGGACTGCGGCAGCGGTGTCACGCACCGGATGGCGTCGTTGGGAGTGGACTGGATGAGCATCACGCACATGGCGCTCACCCACTTTCACGCGGACCACGTGAGCGACCTTCCTACCCTGTTCTTCGCGTGGCGCTGGGGCGCCCTCCCGCCGCGCACCGCCCCCATCGAGCTGATCGGACCGCCGGGAACCGACAGCCTGCTCGAGCGGCTGGAGGGAGCGTTGGGGGAAGTGCGAGATCTTGGCTTCGACGTCCGGATTCGCCAGCTCGCCGTGGGGGAAAGCGCCGATCTGGGCGGCGGAGTGACACTGGCGTCGCGCCCCGTTCCCCACACGGTGGAAAGCGTTGCATATTGCGTTGACGATGGGGAGCGGCGGATGGTCTACACCGGAGATACCGGCTATGACCCGGCGCTGGGCGAGTGGGCGCGGGGGGCGGATCTCCTGCTCGCCGAGTGCTCGCTGCCGGCGTCGATGGCCATCGCGATGCACCTCACCCCGGAGCAGTGCGCCAAGCTGGCATCCATCGCGGCCCCGGGGCATCTGGTGCTCACACACTTCTACCCACCGGTGGAGTTGGAGGACGTGCGCGCGGTAGTGGCGGGCAGGTTCGCCGGCCCGGTCACGCTCGCTCACGACGGGTGGGCCACGGACATTCTGAGGATGCACGCATGCTGGTGGTGATGAGACACGGGGCCACGCCGGAGCAGGTGGACGGCGTGGTTCGCGTGATCGAGGAGATGGGGTACGAGGCGCGTCCGATGCCGGGCGCGCAGCGCACGGCCGTGGGGCTGGTGGGGAATGATGGCCGCGTGGACGCGTCGCGGATCGCCGCACTGCCCGGCGTGGTGCAGGTGATCCACGTCACGCAGCCCTACAAGCAGGTGTCGCGGGAATGGCGGCCGGAGAACACGGTTGTTTCCATCGCGCCGGGCGTACGGTTCGGCGGGACGGACGTGCCGGTGATTGCCGGACCGTGCTCCGTCGAAAGCGAGGATCAGATCGTCGCAGCCGCCCGGCTCGTTCGCGCCGCCGGGGCCACCTGCCTGCGCGGGGGTGCGTTCAAGCCGCGGAGCTCGCCCTATTCCTTTCAGGGCCTCGGCAAGCGCGGCTTGGAGATGCTCGCCGTCGCCAAAAAAGAGACCGGGCTCGCCGTCGTGACCGAAGCCATGGACGAGGAAGGGGCCGACCTGGTCGCCGAGTACGGCGACTGTATCCAGATCGGCGCGCGCAACATGCAGAACTACTCGTTGCTGAAGTTCGTGGGGCGGTTGGGCAAGCCGGTGCTGCTGAAGCGCGGGCTCGCAGCCACCATCCAGGATCTGCTACTCAGCGCCGAGTACATCCTCGCCGCCGGTAACGAGCAGGTGATCTTGTGTGAGCGCGGTGTCCGGAGCTTCGACACGGCCACGCGCAATTTGTTCGATGTGACGGCCATCCCGATCGTGCAGCAGTTGTCACATCTGCCCATCGTTGCCGACCCGAGTCATGGTACCGGTATCCGGGACAAGGTCATTCCGATGGCGCGTGCGGCACTCGCGGCGGGGGCGGACGGCATTCTGGTGGAGATGCACCCGCAGCCGGATCGTGCTCTCTCGGATGGCGCGCAGTCGCTGTATCCCGAGCAGCTCACGCAACTGCTGGAGGAGCTTCGCGCGATCGCCGCGGCCATTGGCCGGCGGGTGACGCCGGCCCCGTCTCCGGTGCAGGCAGGCGCGGCCTAGAACCGCGCGCCGACGGCGCAACTACTGCCCCGATGCGAGGGCGTCGCAACGAAACGGCTGCTACGTAAATGCTGCATGGCTGACGTTGAGCGGGGGTGCTCCTTACTCGCTGCTGCGGCTCGCCTTGCGCGCGCGGCGGCGAGCGGCGGCAGCCTTGAGCTGGCGCGCCTCGCTCGGCTTCACATAGTGCCGGCGGCGGCGAATCTCGCTCAGAATGCCCGCCCGCTGCACCCGGCGCTTGAACCGCTTGAGCGCCCAATCCAGGCCATCGGTTTCACTGAGATGAATCTCGATCACAAAGAACCTCCATCCGGTCGATGGCAGCGGGACGCCGCGCCCCGCTGATCATGCTGTCCGCGTACGGCCCACCGCATGTGCGCCCCACGCAAATCCGAAAACGTGCAAGGAGCCGGATCAGTGTAAGTGACCCGGCTCCCTCTTACCACGGTCGTGCGGCCGAAGCCGCACGACGTTCAGCCACCCACCCTGGTAACGTTCTCAGCGGCGGGACCTTTCGTGCCCTGCACGACGTCGAACTCCACCTGCTCGCCTTCGGTCAGCGTTCTGAAACCGCTGCCCTGGATGGCCGAGTGGTGAACGAAGCAGTCCTTGGTACCGTCCGCGGGCGTGATGAATCCAAAACCCTTGGCGTCGTTGAACCACTTCACGGTGCCGGTCGTACGCATGTGTGCAACTCCTTGATCGTAATAATGTCGTCGGAGTGCGGGTATGCCGTACAAACCGACCACGTGGTCTTCGCGATGAGTGCCCTCGCGATGGGCTCCGACCCCGGGGAGCCCGAAGGCTCCGACACGATGCCGGGTAGTAAAACGGGAGCCCGCGATACCAGGCTCCCAATCATCGGAACGGTCGCGCTCGTTAGAGAGCGCGTGCATCGTCCAAGAAAGTTAACTCGCCCTGTCGCGTTAAGCAAGCGTGGCGCCTGTCAGCCCTGGAACGCCCGTGCTTGGCGCAGCCCAGGGGCCGCCCAGCCAATCGGCGGCGCCGCGCGAGGGATCCTGTTCCACGCCGGACACATGTCGTCGGCCACGCACCCGGGTCGGCGGTATGAGGCGGCTCGCCAACCGCTTGGGCTCACGACCGCGCGGGCAGCCCACATCGATCGTCGCGGAATTCAGGCCCGCGAGTGCGACCCATCCTCCCCGCACGCCGGCGCCCCCGTTTTCGCCTCCAGCACAAGAGATGGAGCATGACCATCCTCCCCGCGCGCCGGGGCCCCGCTGCCGCTCCGAGGCGCAAACCAATCGCAGCATCCCATCCTCCCCGCGCGCCGGGGCCCCGCTCCAACGGCGTATCGTGGCCAGATGGCGCGCGACCCACCCCGCGCGCGGAGGGCCCTCACTGTGGTATCATTGGAGCGGTTGCGGGGTACGATCTCCGCTCGCGTCCCCACGTTTCCAAGGAAATCATCGTGCTGAAATCTGGACTGTTTGCGGCACTCCTGCTGCTCGCCGGCGCGTGCGCACACGCGCCGGCCACGACGAGTGCCACGCCCGCACCGGCCCGTCCCGCCGCCACCCCAGCCGCGCCGGCCGACTCCGCCGGCCACCCTACGCCGGGTACACCGCCGACGGTCGCCGCAACACCGGCCCCCACACCGCCGCCCGAGGCAACCGCAAACGACACGCGGCCGGCCGCCGCGCCGGACGCGCCGCGCGAGGCGCCCGCCCAGTGGCAGCTGCTCGATGAGGACGAGGATCATGTGGCCGGGATGAGCGTCATCCGCGCCCGCACCGCGCTCCTCGCAGGGCATGCGCCGAGCCGCACGGTGATCGTTGCGGTGATCGACGGCGGTGTCGATTCATCGCACGTCGATCTGCGGCCCGCACTCTGGACGAATCCGCGCGACGTCCCCGGCAACCACGTGGACGACGACCACGATGGATACGTGGACGACGTCCACGGCTGGAATTTCCTGGGCGGCGCCGACGGCCGGGACGTGCAGTACGACTCGTACGAACTGGCTCGGGAATACGCCCGATGCACACACGGCACGGGGGGAGGACCCGCGGCGGGCCCCACCGCGGGCCCTGCCGGCGGCAGCGGCGCCCCCGCGGAAGCCGCCGACAGTCTCGAGACGCGGCTCACCGGACGCGGCTCGTGCGAGCAGGTGCAGGAAGAGTTCAACAAGGAGAAGGGCGAAGCCACCCAGCTGCTCAGCCAGATCTCCACCGCGCAGGGCCTGTTCGAGGATGCCACCGCGGAGCTACGCGCGGCGATGCACGTGGACACCGCGGCGGGAGACTCGCTCACGGCAGAGCGCGTGCGGGCCTTTCAACCAGCGGACGCCGGGCAACAACGCGCACGCGCCATCTACCTGCAGCTCGATGCGCGGGGGATCACCGAAAGGGTCATCGCCGAAGCCAAGCATCAGACGGAGACGCGTCTGCGCTACGGCTTGAACCCGGACTACGATTCGCGTTCCATCGTGGGTGATCGCTATGCCGATCTCGCGCAACGGCACTACGGGAACGGCGACATCACCGGCCCGGATGCGCTGCACGGCTCCCACGTATCCGGCATCATCGCCGCCGTGCAGGATAGCGCCGCCGGAGTGGGCGGGATCGCTCCCGGAGTCCGCATCATGGCCGTGCGCGCCGTACCCGACGGCGACGAGCGCGACAAGGACGTGGCGAACGCCATCCGGTTTGCGGTGGACCATGGCGCCAACATCATCAACATGAGCTTCGGCAAGGGGTTCTCACCGCAGAAACACGCGGTGGACGCCGCCGTGCGCTACGCGGACGCGCACGGCGTGCTGATGGTGCATGCGGCAGGAAACGACGGCGCCAACCTGGCGGAGAAGGCGAACTTCCCCACCGCACGCTACCTGAACGGCGAGCGCGCCGCCAACTGGATCGAGGTAGGCGCCTCGTCATGGCGTGGTCCCGACTCGCTGGCCGCACCGTTCTCCAACTACGGCCGCGACCAAGTCGACGTCTTCGCGCCCGGCGAGGACATCCTGTCCACCGTGCCCGGTGGGTTCGACCGCGAGAGCGGCACCAGTATGGCTGCCCCCATGGTCAGCGGTCTCGCGGCACTGATCATGGCGTACTATCCATCGTTCACCGCAGCCGACGTGAAGCGCATCATTCTTGCATCGGCGTCGCGCCACGGCGCGCAGCTGGTGGTGCGACCCGGCTCCGGCGAACAAGGTGAGCGCGTGCCGTTTGGCACGCTCTCGGCAACCGGGGGCATCGTGAACGCTTACGCCGCGCTCCGGATGGCGGCCACCGAACAGGGGAAGGCATCCGGCGCGGCGAACCGCGCCACGCCCTGACCAGGCACGCGCCGGTGCGCGGAACGCCCCCGGTTGCAAAGGGGTAGCACAGAGCGAACCGGACGAGGACATCCAGAATGAAAGCACTGTTCGTGGCGGCTGCGGTGTGCGCCACGCCGATTGTTTCCATCCACGCGCAGTCACCGGAAGCTACGGTGCAGCGCGCGGTCGTGGCCTATCGCACCGTACGAACAGTCAAAGCCAGCTTCACCCAGACGCTCACCAATCCTCTGGTTGGCTCCAAAGCGGTCTCTCATGGCGAAATGGTGCAGCGCGTTCCCGGACGGCTGTCGGTGCGCTTCACGGATCCGGCCGGCGACCGCATCGTAGCCGATGGCGAGTGGGTGTGGATCTACATGCCCAGCAGCAACCCCCATCAAGTCATCCGGATGCGCGCCGGGCACGGCGCCGCGGGCAGCCCGGACGTCACGTCACAGTTCTTGGAGTCGCCCACCACACGGTATCGATTGTCCGACGGTGGGACGGACGCGGTGCACGGACGTCCGGCGCACATCGTGGTGCTCGTGCCGCGCGATCCGTCCATTCCGTTCGCGCGCGCGCGCATCTGGGTGGACGACAAGGACGCGCTCGTCCGTCAATTCGAGACGGAAGATACCACCGGCGTGGTGCGGTTGGTGACGATCGATGACGTGCAGGTCAACGTGCCGGTCCGCGCGTCCGAGTTCCACTTCACGCCGCCACCCGGGGTGAAGGTGTACGAGCACGGGATGAGGAACCCGTAGTTCGTCGCGGCGCCGCGCTCGGCCTCTAGCGCCGCGCGTCGCTGCCCGCCTGCGCTTGCCGCGCCACCTCGGCAGTGGCACCCTTCCGCGCACCCGGTTCGACGATGTCGAGCGCGGCCGCGATGGCGGCGAGCCGTGCGGGATCCGTCCCGCGCGCGGCCGCCATCGGGAGCGCGGCGCGCGAGAGCGCCGCGTACACCGCCCGGGCCTCCGGCACGTGGACGAGCGCGCCGAGATGTGCGCGCACGGTCTCCACGTCACCGCGCGCCACCGGTCCGGTGAGCGCCTGCGATGCACCGGCTGCACGCACGTTCTCCGCCGTCGCGAGGAGCAGGTGGCCCAGCGCGTCGCGGGCGCGATCCGGAGGCAAGCCGATGTCGCCAAGCACGCGCTCGGCGAGCGAGACGAGCACGACCGGGAAGTTGGCGGCGAGGACGGCGGCGGCGTGGTACTCCGTCTTGCGGCCGGACGGGATCTCGAGCACGTGCGCGCCCAACGCGCGCGCCAAGATGCGCGCGCGCGTCATGGCCGCCGGAGCCCCGTCGATGCCGACCCAGCAGCCGCGCAGGCGATCCGGTCCACGCGCGGGATCGGCAAGCGGGACCAGCGGGTGAAACGTCCCGGTGGGGTGTCCCTGCTCGGTCAGCAGCTGGAGTTCCGGCGGCGTGTGACTCCCGCTCGCGTGGAGCACCACCGCGCCGGAGGCGAGCGGCAGTGCAGCGAGTTCATCCAGCGCCGCGCCGAGTTGCGCGTCCTGCACGGTGACGAGCACGGTGTCGGCGCGCTCGATCTCGCGGTCCACCGTGCCGATCGTGGGCGCCACCTCATCCGGCAACAGCTGCGCGGGCCGCCGACGGCCGTGGACCCCCACGACATCCACCTCGCCGGAGGCGCGCAGAGCGCGGGCCAGCGCGCGACCGGCCCGGCCCGCACCGAACACAAAGACCCGTGCGATCATCAGCACGGGTCGAGGGCCATGCGCGCCGCAGCGCGGGCGCGGCTCACGCGCACCGGCTCACGGCGCTCCCACAGCCGCGCGCCGCGCGTCGGCGCCGCGCGCGGAGTCCGCGTGCTGTTCGCGCGCGACGCGCGCCATGAGCTCACGGCGCGACCGGACACCGCGCGCCAAATCGAGTGCGCGCTGGATCTCCGCATCGCCGCGCATCTCGCGCAGAAACTCCGCATCCAATCCGAAAACGAACCGGGTGACAGTGCTGCCGATCAGTCGATCCACCAGCGGCGCAGCCGCATCATAGCGCGCGCGCTCCACGTGGATCCCGGCCGCCTGCATGCGCCGCCAGAGGGCATCCCGCATGGCCTGCGTGACGTCGAAATCCCGATGCGTTACGGCACCCGCCCCCTTGAGCTCCAGGGCGTAGTCCGTCAGCACGTTGCGGAACTGCGGAATGTCGCTGCCGAGTGCGCGCCAGAAGGCCAGCGCCGCCGCCGAGCTGTCGGCGTTGTCGACGATCAGATCGGGCACGATCCCGCCCCCGCCGTACACGGCGCGGCCGGCGTCGGTGTGATAGACCTCTCGCCTCGCGCTGTCGGCGGTCGTGGTGTCGCCGGGCGTGGTATCGGAGCTCGCGCCGGCGCTGGCCGAGGTGTCCGCCGGACGTTGAATGCTGCGACCGGACGGCGTGTACCAGCGCGCCGTGGTGAGCTTGAGCGCGCCACCGCCCCCGAGCGGAAACACCGACTGCGCCACGCCCTTACCGAATGTGGGGACGCCGATCAGCGCCGCGCGGTCGTGATCCTGCAGGGCCCCCGCCACAATTTCCGACGCGCTGGCCGTGTGTGCGTCGACGAGCGTGACGATGGGCAGGTCGGGCCACGCCTGCCGTGTGCGCGCGACAAAGGCCTGCGTGGCCTCGGGGGTGCGCCCGCGCGTGGCGACGATCTGCTGTCCGGGATCGAGAAAGAGGTCGGCCACATCCACGCCCTGCTCGAGCAATCCGCCCGGATTCTCGCGTAGATCGAGGATGAGCGTCAGCATCCCGTGTGCTTGCAGACGGTTGATGGCCTGGTGCATCTCGGCGCTGGCCGCTTCACTGAACACCGTGAGGTCTACGTATCCCACCCCCGGCGCCAGCGTCAAAGCGCGCCGCACGGGGTTCACGTGGATCTCGTCGCGCACCACGCGGAACGGCAGCGTCTGCGCGACGCCGGGCCGGTCGATGGTGATCCGGACCGCAGTGCCAGGGGCGCCGCGCAGAGCCGCGAGGGCTTCATCGGTGCTCAGGCCGCGTGTGGAACGTCCCTCGATGGCGACGATCCGATCGCCCGGCTGGATGCCCGCGCGCTCGGCCGGGGTGCCGGCGATGGGCGACACGACCACAATGTCGCCGTCCCGAATATCGATCTGGATGCCCAGACCACCGTAGCTGCCGGAGGTGCTGATCGTGAGACTGCGTAGCCGGTCGGGCGGGAGATACACGGAGTACGGGTCGCGCAGGAGATCGAGCATCCCGTCCACCGCCTTGCGGTAGAGCGTGTCGGCCGGCAGCGAATCGACGTAGTCCCGCGCGACATGCTGATAGACATCCTGGAATAGACGCGCGCCGTTGCGCGGGCCCGGGGCCGCCTGCTCGAGGCCGCGCTGCAACAACCACCCGCCGGAGACGAGCGCCGCCGCGAGCACCACGACTGCTACCATTGCACGTGAGCGCATGGCTGTTACGCTCCAAAGAGACGCGGCCAGCGTGCACCCAGCACGCCGACCAGACGTGTATGTACTTCATCCTCCGACCCGTCCCCCGGGACGGAAACGATCGGGCCGCACTCGGGGTGCTCCCGCTGCCATTCGGGCGATGCAAAACGCATGAACGCCTCCTCCACCCGGCGATGGAATCCTTCGTCCAACCGCTCCATACGGTCGGCGGTTCCTCGAAGTTCCCGCCGCCGCCGCGCCTCCCCCGCGGGAACGGTGAGCAACAGCGTCACGTCCGGCACGAGACCGGCCGTCGCGAGCGCGTTCGCGCAGCGTATCTCGGTCGCGGGCAAGTGGCGTCCGTCGATCTGGTAGGCGTATGTCGACAGAAAGAAGCGGTCGAGCAGCACCACCTTGCCAGCCTTTCGCGCCGGACAGAGCACATCGTGCACCAACTGCGCGCGCGACGCCATGAACAGCAGCGCCTCGGAGCGAGCCGCGATCTCCCGGCCCGGCTCGAGAAGGATGGCGCGCAGCTCATCGCCGAGGAGCGTACCTCCCGGCTCGCGCACGGCGATGTGCGCCACACGCCGTGCGGCCAGCATCGCTGCCAGCCGCCGGAGCTGGGTCGACTTCCCCGCCCCCTCGGCGCCTTCCAACGCCACCAGCGGCGGAAGCGTCATGCTCACCCGAGCGTGATGATCGGACTCTCCGAGCCCTTACGAATCCCCTCGAGAATCCAGTCGTTCACGCGCGCCATGATCTTGTTGAAGTTCTCCTGCGCGACGATGAGATTCTGGCACACCGCGTTGCCCTGCACCTGCGCCAACAACGTGTCGAGCGACTGCTCCATCTCGGGCGTGGGCTGCTCGCCCCGCTCGATCATCTCCTGTGCGTCGCGTCGAAGCTGCTCGAGCTGCTCGAGCATGCGCATGGCATCGGCGTTCTCGCTCAACTGCTCGTTCGCACGTCGGACGAGTTGATACTCGTTGCTCTGCCCAATCGTCCGACCGAGTTCCGTCGCCTTGTCGTGCATCCCGCTCATGGACCCTTCCGGAAAGCCGTGAGAATGCGGTCGCGACCCGCGAGGTCGCGCCGAACGGAGACGCCGATGTACCGGCCGTCGCTCGCCGCCAGTGCGACGGTCAGGGCCGCGCGACGCGCGTCGATCTCGAGCACGAGCACCCCGCCCGGCTCCAGCATCGCGGCGGCCCCGTCGATCATCGCCGCCGTCATCGCCATGCCTCCGTTGCCGGAGAACAGCGCGATGGGCGGCTCCCAATTGCGCACATCGCGCGGAAGCGCCGGCGCCTCCTGATACGCAATATAGGGCGGATTGGACACCACGGCGCGCGCGCGAACGTCCCGGACCGGCGCCCAGCCTTCCCCCGGGCGGAATTCCACAGGCGTGCGCAGGAGTGATGGGTCGGCGCGTCCCAGCCGGTGCGCGTTCTCGCGCGCGACGTCCAACGCGCCACTGGACACATCCGTCGCGATGATGCGATCGAATCGGCCCTCCATGGCGAGCGCGAGGGCAATGGCTCCCGAGCCGGTGCCGATGTCCACGGCCGTTCCCCCTGGCTGCCCGCTGGTGAGATCCAGTACGACGTCGACCACCTGTTCCGTCTCCGGTCGCGGAATGAGGACGCGCGCATCCACGTGCAGGTCGAGATGACGGAATGCCGCGCGCCCCACCGCATACGCGAGCGGCATGCCGCGCGCCCGCCGCCACGCCGCCGCGAGTACCTCGTCCGCCTGCGCGGGCGCGATGGCCACCGCCCCGTGCACCGCAGGCCAGAGACGGGGCACCTCGAGCACGGCAGCCAGGATCTCTCGCGCCTCGCCAGGCATGACGCTCCGCGATGTCCCGAGCGCCTCGCCACGAGCCTCCCACCGCCGCGGCCCGGCACCCGCATGCGGCGCCGCACCGTCCGCCAGGACGGCCTCGACCGCGCGGAGCAGCGACTGCACCGAGTGATGGGCGGTGTCCCCGCCAACGGCCGCCGTCATCCGTTACGCGCTCATGCGCTCCTGCACGTCGGCGAGCGCGAGCGCCTCGAGGAGCGGTTCGATCCCGCCCTCCATGATGCGATCGAGCTCGTGCAACGTGAGGCCGATCCGATGGTCGGTGACGCGGTTTTGCGGAAAGTTGTACGTCCGCACCTTGGCCGACCGGTCTCCGGTCCCCACCTGTGTACGACGCATGCGGGCGCGCTCGGCCTCCTGCTCCGCCACGCGTTGATCGAGCAAACGCGCCCGCAACACCTGCATGGCCTTCAGCTTATTCTGCAGCTGCGACTTCTGATCCTGCTGGCTCACCACGATGCCGGTGGGGAGATGCGTGATGCGCACGGCCGAATCGGTGGTGTTCACGCTCTGGCCGCCCGGACCCGACGAACGAAACACGTCGATGCGCAGGTCCTTGTCCTCGATACGCACATCGACCTCCTCCGCTTCGGGGAGCACGGCGACAGTGGCGGCCGACGTGTGAATGCGCCCCTGGGCCTCGGTCACGGGGACGCGCTGGACGCGGTGGACCCCCGACTCCCACCGCAGCGCCCCGAATGCGCCCTCGGCGGCCACGCGAAAGACGACTTCCTTGATACCGCCCAGGCTCCCTTCGGACAGGGACAGGAGCTCCGTACGCCACCGCCGGCGTTCCACATACCGGCCGTACATCCGGTAGAGCTCGGCGGCGAACAGGGCAGCCTCGTCCCCACCCGTCCCGGCGCGGATCTCGACGATGGCCGGACGGTCGTCGAGTGGGTCGCGCGGCGTGAGCAGAGGCAGAAGCCGCCGTTCGATGCCGGTGATCACGCCGCGCAGGCGCTCCGACTCGGCGCGCGCCTCCGCGGCCATTTCGGCATCGTCCGCCTCGAGCAATTCGCCGAGCCCGGCGAGCTCGCGCTCGCTCCGCTCGAGCCGGACCGCGAGCTCCATGACTGGCTCCAAGCGGCGGTGCTCACGACCCAGTTCCGCCAGCCGGTGCGGATCCCGTCCGGCCGCGGGATCGGCGAGGAATCGCTCGATCTCCGCGGCGCGGCCGAGGGCCTCGGCCAGGCGGTCACGTAGGCTCAGTGCTGCGTCCTCTCGTATTTCTGCCGGAAGCGCTCCACGCGGCCAGCGGTGTCCACGAGCTTCTGCTTGCCGGTGTAGAAGGGATGGCACTGCGCGCAGATATCGGTATGAATCTGCCCCACCGTCGAGCGTGTCACGAAGGTGTTGCCACAGGCACACGTGACGGTGGCCGGGGCGTAGGCGGGATGGATGTCGGTTTTCACGGTATCCTCGGTTCCAAGGAAGCTGTGAAATATACTCTCGCGTAGTCGTAAGAGACAACTCCGCAACCAGTTGTGGCATTTGACAGGGGCGCTGCACCGCCCTAGAATGGCCCCGGCGCGGCACAGAGGAGAGCGCGCGCGCCCTGACGAGCGTTGACCTGGGCGACTATCGTTCAGCGAATGACCACCTGGAGGAGGGGCACGTGAGCGCCTTGAGCGGCACCCACACAGCGGCGCACCCGGTATGGCGATGAGCGCTGAGCGGTGAGCGTGCCGTCCTCGGAGTTCCTCGCTACGGTCCCGCTGTTCGGCGGGTTGGACGATGCGGAGATCGCGCGGTTTGGCGACCTGGCCCGCGAGCGCGCGTACCCCAAGGGAAGCATCATCGTCTTCGAGGACGACCCCGGCGACTCGATGTTCATCGTGCGCGAGGGGCGGGTGAAGGTGGTGCTCATCGGCGAGGATGGGCGCGAGGTCATCCTCGGTGTGCTCGGCGTCGGCGAGCACTTTGGCGAGCTCTCGCTCATCGACGGCCAACCCAGGAGCGCGCACGTGATCGCCATGGAGGACGCACAGTTGATCGTCCTCCGGCGCGAGGACTTCCGGCGGCGCGTGCAGGAGTCGCCCTCGGTGGCGTGGGCACTCCTCGAGGCAATGTCGCGCCGGCTGCGGAAAGCGGACGAGCAGATCGGGAGCCTGGTGCTGCTGGACGTCGACGGGCGCATCGCGCGCCTGTTGCTGGACGCCGCGCCGGCCGACGGCGCCGGCGTGGTGGAGCGGCGGCTCACGCACCAGACGATCGCCCAGATGATCGGTGCCAGCCGCGAGACCGTCTCGCGCGCGCTGCGCGACTTTCAGGAGCGCCGGCTCATCACCGTCCACCGGCGCCAGATCGCGATCACCGATCGCACCGGACTCGAGAAGATGGCGCAGCAACGCCTGTGACGCTGGCCGTCCGCTTCTGGGGCGTGCGGGGCTCGATCCCCTCGCCCGGCGCCCATACGGTGCGCTATGGAGGGAACACGCCGTGCGTGGAGGTGCGCACCCGTGCCAACGACCTGGTGGTGCTGGACGCGGGCACCGGCATCCGCGCTCTCGGGAACGCGCTCATCGCCGCCGGCGGGTCCGGCGCCATCACGGCCAACCTGTTCATCAGTCACACCCATTGGGATCACATCCAGGGATTGCCCTTCTTCAGCCCGCTCTACCGCGCCGGCGATCGGTTGACGGTCTGGAGCGCACGAGCGCTTGGCGTGCCGGTGGAACGCGCACTGCGTGAGCAGATGTCCGCCGGGGTGTTTCCGGTGCCGTTCGACCGGGTGCGAGCGCAGATCACCTTTCGCGATCTTGGCGACACGCCGTGCGACACCGACACGCTGACCCTGCGCGCCACCGCGGTGCGCCATCCCGGCGGCGCCCTGGGGTTCCGGTTGGCGGGCGAGCCGAGCGAACCCGGCGGGCTGGTCTACATCCCGGACAACGAGCTGGATGACGACGCGCCCTTGAACGCACCGCCCGACTGGCGGGCGCGGCTGCTGGAATTCACGCGGCGGGCCAATGTGCTGATACACGATGCCACGTACGACGCGGACGAATATCCGTTGCGCGCCGGGTGGGGCCACTCGCGTGCGGAAGACGCGGTGCGCTTTGCGATCGAGGCGGACGTGCGGCGGTTGGTGCTGTTCCACCATCTGCCCGACCGAAGTGATGACGCCGTGGACCGGCTGCTCGACGCCAGTCGCACGTTGGCCGCGCGCGAAGGAGCGGCGTTGCACGTCAATGCGGCCGCCGAGGGGATGACAATGCGCGTCCCGCACGACCGCAGCGGAGGAGGCTGACGGAAGCGGCAAGCCGGCGAGGCGGCGAGCGAGCGTGGGGACGCGCCCGCACCGTTCGTCCCACCACATCGCCATTCGTCCCAGCACGGTGCCGCGCGCCGGCCGCGTGTCTTGCCCCCGACCTGCCCCCGGTGCGGTATTGTGACATGCCCTCCCTGCCGTCCCCCACCATCGACGGCGCAGTCCCCGCCGTCGACGTGCATACGCGCGGCATCGATGCGCCAACCACCGCGCGCGCGGGTCGCCGCGCGACGTGGGTCGTGGTCCTCGCCGCCTACGCCGCGCTGGGATTGCTGGAGTCGTCCACCGCCTACGTGCGTGTGTACGGCACGGCGCAGCAGCGCGGATGGGGAGAGGTGCTGCTGGGCAACGTTCCCTGGTGGCTGCTCTGGGCACTCCTCACACCGGCCGTGCTCGCCCTCGTGCGCCGCGCACCATTGCACGGGGTGCACTGGCGCCGCGATGTGGTGCTCCATGTGGTGGGCGCGCTGCTGCTCGCAAGCATCCACCTGCTGCTCGAGGGCGTGGTGTTCTACTCCACCACCGGCCGGTACAACGGCGTGCCCAGCCTGACGTGGCAGTGGCGCTTGTTCTTTTCGAACTTCCTGGTGCTGGATTTCGTGACGTACTGGTTGATTGCCGGCGCGGCGCATGCCCTCGAGTACTACCGCCGATATCGCGCCTCGGCCGTCCGCGCCGCACAGCTCGAAGCGCAGGCAGCGCGGCTGCAGCTGGGGCTCGCCGAGGCACGCCTGCAGGCGCTTCGTATGGAGCTCAACCCGCACTTCTTCTTCAATGCGTTGAACGCGGTCTCGGGTCTGGTGCGCCGCGGCGAGAACGATGCGGCCGTTCAGATGCTGGCACGGGTCGGTGACGTACTCCGCACCACGCTCGACCGCGGCATGGAAGCGGAGATTCCACTGCGCGCAGAGCTCGAGCTGCTGCATCGCTACCTCGACGTGGAGCGGGTCCGGTTTGGCGATCGTCTGACCGTCACGGTGGAGCACGACGCGGCCTCGGCACTGGCGCTCGTGCCCACCCTCATCCTGCAGCCGCTGGTCGAGAACGCGATCCGGCACGGGGTCGCGTCCTGTCCGGGTCCGGCTCACATCCGGATCGACGCGGTACGTCGCGACGACGCGTTCGTCCTCCGGGTGCGCGACACCGGCCGCGGCGTGCGCGGCGGGTCGCGCGCTCACCGTCCCATGGGGGACGATGGTCCGACGGCACCGGGCGTTGACGCGGAGGTGAGCGGGGAGGCAGGGGTTGGCGTCGGTCTCTCGAACACGCGCGCGAGGCTCGCGGAACTCTACGGACACGATGCGTCGCTCACGCTGGCGGATGCGCCGGGTGGAGGGGCATGCGTTACCGTGACGCTTCCCTGGCGCACCGCGACCACCGTCGCACCCCCTCCAACCGCCGGACTGCAGCACGATGCATAGCGCCCCGATGGACGATCCCGGCACACTGAGCGGCCCGGTGCGGGTGGTGATCGCGGACGACGAGCCGCTGGCGCGCGACTGCATGCGGCTCGTACTCACCCAGGCGAGCGATGTGGAGGTCGTGGCCGAATGTCGCGACGGCGCCGAAGCGGTGAACGCCATTCGCCGGTTCCGTCCGGACGTGGTGTTTCTGGATGTACAGATGCCCGGCATAGACGGCTTTGCCGTGATCCAGCGCGTGGGCGCCGCGGCGATGCCCGCGGTGGTGTTCGTGACGGCATACGACACGCACGCCATGCACGCGTTCGACGTGCACGCACTGGACTACGTGCTCAAACCGTTCGAAAACGCGCGACTGCTGGACGCGCTGGAGCGCGCGCGGACCGCGCTGCACGACCAACGCGCCGGAGCTCTCGCGCGCCGGCTGGCCGCGCTGGTGCAGGACTGGCACGGCCTGCCGCGGGCGGGTGAGAGCGCATGCGTGGAGCGGTTCACCGTGCGCCATGAGGACCGTGTACGCTTCGTGGCGGCCGACGACGTGGATTGGATCGAGGCGGACGGCAACTACGCGGTGCTGCACGTGCAGCAGCATCGGCATCGCGTCCGTATTACGCTCCAGGAACTGGAAGCGCGACTGGATGCACGAAAGTTCTTCCGCATCCATCGCTCCACGATCGTGAATCTGAATCGTGTGCGGGAGCTGCAGCCGTGGTTCGGCGGAGATTACATCGCCATCCTACACACGGGCGCCAAGCTGCGGGTGAGTCGGGCGCGCGCACCGGGGCTTCTGCGCCCCACGCGCTAGCGCCCCCGGTCGTCACCCTTCGCCGTACCCTCCCCCGCCCGGCGTCTCGACCGTGAGGACGTCGCCGGGCGTGAGCTCCACACGGCACTTGGACGGAAGCTCTCGTCCGTTAAGCAGGTTGCGGCCGGTGGCGCCGCTCCCACCACCGTGCGCTCCGCGCGGCGCGCGGCGACGGCGCTCCGTCAGGAGCGTGAGCGTGCACGGCTCCAGCACGCGATACGTTCGCACCACGCCCTCGCCGCCGCGGTGGCGCCCAACCCCGCCACTCCCCGCTCGCAACGCGTACTGGTCGACGCGAATCGGATACGCCCACTCCAGCGACTCGACTGGCGTGTTGCGCGTGTTGCTCATCCCCACGTGCACGGCCGACGGCCCGTCCCCGCGCGCCGACGCCCCTTGGCCGCCCGCCAGTGTCTCGTAGAAGGTCCAGTCCCGTCCGCCGAACGTGACGTTGTTCATGGTGCCCTGCCCCTGCGCGGGCACGTCGAGCCCCGCATCGGCCAGGGCGGCGAACATCGTATCGGCAACACGTTGAGACGTTTCCACGTTGCCCGCCGCCACGGCGGCCGGACGCTGCGCATGCACCACGCTCCCCGGCACCGCCACGATGTCCAACGCCGCCGCGATGCCGTCGTTGGTGGGCACATCGTCGTCCAGCAGCGTGCGGAGCACGAACACGGCGGCCGCCCGTGCAACCGCCAACGGACAGTTCACATTCCCCCGCACCTGAGGCGCGCTGCCGGACAGGTCGAACCGCAGTCGTCCCGCATGCACGCTGCAGTCGACGGCGATAACGATCTCATCCTCCGTCACGCCATCGCCCTCCAGCACGTCGGTGGCGTGGCCCGAGCGGCCGATCAACGGGGCGATGGCCGCGCGCGCCCGGCGCTCGGTGTACGCGATGAGCGCCGCCCCCGCGTCCGCCACGCGTTGCAGCCCCTCGCGCGCCACGAGCGCGCGCAGACCGGCCGCGCCCAGATGACACGCGGCCGCCTGCGCGCGCAGGTCGCCACGGCGCTCGTCGGGGGTGCGCACATTGGCCAGCACCAGCGCGAGCACCTCGTCATCGATCTCGGACGCGCGGGCCAGACGGATGGGCGGGAGCACCAGCCCCTCCTGCACGATCTCGGTGGCACCCTGCGGCATGCTCCCCGGCGACATGCCGCCCACGTCGGCATGGTGCGCGCGAACCGCCGCGTAGCCCAGGATACGTCCGTCCAGCTCCACCGCCTCCACGAGGGTGAGATCCGGCAGGTGTGATCCACCATGGAACGGGTCATTCAGGATGTACAGATCGCCGGGCGCGGGCTCGCGACGGCGCACGGCGGCCACGGCCTCGGGCATGGCGCCGAGGTGGACGGGGATGTGCGCCGCCTGTGCCACCATGCGTCCGTCGGCGTCGAACACGGCGGCACTCGCGTCGCGTCGTTCGCGAATGTTGGGCGACAGCGCACCGCGTATCAGCAGCGCGCCCATCTCCTCGGCCACGGCGGAGAACGCATGCCCCATGACCTCGAGGTCGAGCGCGTCCACGCTCATGCGCCCGCTCTCCGACCCTGCCGCGTCACGACGCGTGCTCCACCAACCAGCCGCCCACCGGGAGCGCGCGCGCCGTCCACCCGTGCCGTACGAGCAGGGTGGCGTCCGGCAGGCCGATGGTCGCCGGCCCTTCCACTTCCGCATCCAGCAGCGCGCCGCTGTCCTCCATCTCGCTCGTCCACCAGCCCACCCCGCGGCGCGCCAGGTGAACTTCGCGCGCTTCCCCCACCGTGGCATGGCGGACGCCAATGGTTTCGGTGGCCGCATTGAGCGTGTAGCCAAACCGCTTGTCGTGCGTCCACGCGAAGCGCGCCGCGATGGAGGCTCCCGTATCCTCTGGCGTGACGGGGACCTCCAGCTCGTGCCCCTGCCCCCTGTAGCGCACGCGTGCCCACCAATGGCGACTTCCCCGCGAGGCGACACGCGCCGCCAACGCGCTGCAGATCGCGCGCACATCGTCCCCTTCGAGGCTGTCCGTAGGGCGCATGACGCTGGCCACTGCCTCCCGGCGCTCCGGCGCGAGCGCCAATCCCAGCGCGCTCAACACCCCCGCCTGCGGCGGGACGAACACCGTGCGCATGCCAAGATGCTCGGCCAGCGCGCATGCGTGCAGCGGCCCGCCGCCACCGTAGGCTACCAGCGCGCAGCGCCGAGGATCGAGCCCGCGCTCCACGCTCACGCGCCGGAGCGCGCGCGCCATGGCGGCATCCGCGGAGGCGATCATACTCTGCGCCGTGCGCTCGGGTGTGGCGCCGAGTTGCTCCGCCAGGCGCGCGACCGCGGCGTGCGCGAGGACGGGATCGAGCGTGACGCCGCCGCTCATGCGCCCGTGGCGCACATGCCCCAGCACCACGTGCGCATCGGTAACGGTCGCCTGGACCCCGCCGCGACCGAACGCGGCCGGCCCCGGCTCCGCACCCGCACTGGAGGGCCCAACGCGGAGCGCGCCGCCGTCGTCCACCCAACCCACACTCCCGCCGCCCGCAGAGACGGTTTCCACCAGCACGCGCGCCAGCGCGATGGGAACGTGCGCCACCTCTCCCCCAGGCTCCATCAGCGCTTCGCCGTCGACCATCACCCCCGCGTCGGCACTCGTGCCGCCGATGTCGATGGTGAGCGCCGTGGGAATCCCGACGAGCCGCGCGACCGCGGCGGCGCCAACCACGCCGCCGGCCGGCCCGGAGAGCGCGAGCCCCGCCGCGCCGGTCATGGCTTCCTCCGCCGTGCACATCCCTCCAGCCGAAGTCATGACGGCGAGCGGCGGAAATCCGCCGTGCGCGAGCCGCTGCGCCAAATGCGCGAGATATCGTGACACGCGGGGCCGGAGGTACGCTTCTGCCGCCGTGGTGGCGGTGCGCTCGTACTCGCGTATTTCCGGAAGCACGTCGCAGGAGAGGACGACGTCCACGGCCGGCATGGCGTCGTGCAGCGCGCGCGCCAGCGTGCGCTCGTGGGCGGGCTCGGTGAACGAGTGCAGCAGCGACACCGCCACGATCTCCGGCGCGCTCGCGCGCACGCGCTCCGCCACCTCGCGCGCCGCGCCCTCGGTCAGCGCCCGGCATATGCCGCTCGGCTCCACACGCTCCGGCACACCGAAGCAGAGCGACGGCGCTACGAGCGCCGGGGCGTGATGCTGCGAGAGGTCGTACAATGCCGCACGATGCTGCCGTCGCAAGAACAGCAGGTCTTCCATGCCAGCGGTGGTGCACAACGCAACGCGCGCGCCCGTGCGTTCGAGCAAGGTGTTCGTGGCCACCGTGGTGCCATGAGCGATCAGCCGCGCGCCGCGCGCATCCTCCTGCTCGTCGAGCGCGCGCATGACGCCGTCGGCCTGATCACCTGGCGTGGAAAGGACCTTGGCGGCGCGCACCCCACCCTCTTCGTCGATCGACACCAGGTCGGTGAAGGTTCCACCCACGTCGATGCCGACGGACCTGGCCGGCGGATGCTGCCCGGACGCCCCGGTCACGGCGCGCCGAACCGAGCAGCCGGCCGCGCGCGCGCGCGGAGCCGGCATGACGCACGCGTTCCCGTCACAGCCGAATTTCCTTCCCCTCGTCCGCCGACCGGTAGATCGCCTCGAGCACGCGATGCACCGTCAACTGGTCCTCGGGCGGTTCGTACTCCGCCTCCTCACGGAGCATCGCGAAAAAGTGCGCCAGCTCGGCGCGGTACGACTGCGTGAACGCGCTCTCGCGCGCCGCCGCGCCGGTGGGGGTGACGTCACGCGCCTTGCCGTTCAGCTCCTTCACGACGCGCAGCGGCGAGAGGCGCGCGCTACCGCGAGAGGCGAGCAGGTCAAACCACCAGCGCTCATCGGGGCCCACGTAATTCCACGTCAGGTCGAGCGCGAGCGCGATGCCCTGCGCGCACTCGATCTGGACGAGCATGGTATCCTCCACCGCGTTCGCCCCACGACCGCGCTGCATGTGCGCGCTCACGCGCCCGGGCTCGGGAAAATCCGCCAGCCACAAGGCGAGGTCGAGCAGCGGGAAACCCAGCTCGAACATCACGCCGCCTCCCGCCTCCGGGCGCCGAAAGCGCCATCCGTCCACGCCCTGCCGCACCTGGTACGAGCCGGCGCGAATGCCGGTCAGCCGCCCCAGCTCGCCGCCCCGCAAAAAGCCATGCAGCGCCTGCACGTCGGCGCGGAAGCGATGGTTGTTTGCCACGGCCACCACGCGATCGGCCCGTCGTGCCGCAGTTAGGATGCGCTCCACGCCACGCGCGGTGAGCGACAGCGGGCGCTCGCACAGCACATGGACCTTGGACGCGAGCGCGCTCAGCACATGTGGCTCGTGCAGATGGTTGGGCGTGGCGACCACGATGGCGTCCAACGGATCGAGATCGAGAATGTCCTCGATGTCGGTAAAGACGTCGCGCACGCCGAAGCGCTCGGCCAGCGCGCGCGCCTTGGGACCGTCGCTGTCGCACATCGCCACGAGGTCCACCCCGCGCATCCGGGCCAACAGCGGCAGATGCGTGATCTGCGCGATGGCGCCGGCGCCGAGGACCCCTACGCGAAGCGCAGGCTTGGCGCTCATGTCAGTCTCCCCGCTCCCCTGCGCCCGGCGCCCGCCCGATGGTGGTTCCCGGGTAGTAGGTCTGGATGATGGTCCGCGCATCCTGCCCCGCGCGTGCGCGACCGATCGCTCCCCACTGGCACAACCCTACGCCGTGGCCATAGCCGCGCCCCACCAGAGTGAGCCGCGCGATCGATCCGTCCGCTCCACGTGTGTTCTCCACGCCAAAATACGTGCTGTTCAAGATCTCGCCACCAGCCGAGCGCAGCACAAAACGCATATCGTTGCCGCGGAGCGCGTAGCGTCCCGTGCTGGTGGTAATCACGACCGAGCCTACGCGCCCCGACGGCGTGGTGTCGGCCACCGCGATCGCGCGCACACGACCCACCCCCGCGGCTCCCACCGCCGCGTACCGCGCAAGATAGCGCGCGATGTCGCCGTCGAGAGTTGCGCGATCCAGGACGGTCGTCCACCGGAAGCGCGGAGATGCGTCGCAGTAGTAGCGGTCGGTGCCGGGAATACGATCGCTCACCGGGCGCAGGTATGGCTCCCCGTCGGAATGCCATACCTCTTCGGCCGCGGCTGTCTGCCCGCCGCACGTGGAGTGGTACGGCGTGCTGGCCAGACGACCGTGGTAGAGGACCACGAGCCCCGCGGTGCGCACGATCGCCCGGTCGCCGCCGGGGCTCTCCGCGTCTACGCCGCCGTACACCTGATCGAGTACCGAGGCACGGACGTCGGCCGGATGGGTGGGATCGGAGATCCGGGACAGGGCGAACGTGCGCGCGACGATCGCCTGCGCCTCGACGGCCGCGTGTTCGCTATCGGCGCGTAGCCCGATTTCCAGGGGAACCACGCCCCGCAGGTACTCCTCGATCGGCAGCGTATTCACCACCTCCAGGCCACGCGCGCCCGGCACGATGGTGAGCGCGCCTCGGTAGCGACGCCCGGCCACGATGAGCAGTGCGCCGCTGTCGACTGTCTCGGCGCGCCATGCGCCGCGATGCGCGGGCGTGGTGGCACCATCGGCGGCGACGGCACGCAGCCCGTCGTCGACTCGCTCCACGCGCCATCGCTCCCCGGCGAGCGCGGTGACGACCGGGTCGCCGTCGGCCGCGCGCAGGCGCCACGCGCCGGTCGCGGAGAGCGACACGTACGGCACGTCGGCGGAGAGCTCGACGCGGAGCGGTCTCCCCGCGGCGTTGACGGGCAGGGCGGCGCCCGGCCTGGGCACCGGCGGCTCGCCGCGGCGCGCGGTGGCCACGCTGCGCCCGCACGCAGCTGCCAGTGCGAGCGCCGCAAGGGCCCAGGGAGCGCGCCGCTGGAGCGCACGCGCGGGGCGCGGTGCGTCGCATGGCGGCCGCCCACCGCGAGCGCCCGCTCGGCGAGCGCTCAGGAAGAACGACGTCATCCAGCGCCCACGTAGCGCATGGCGTCGTCCAGGCGGCCGAGCGCGTCGGAGATCACGTCGTCATCGTGCGCCGTGGAGAGAAAAGCCGCCTCGTACGGAGAAGGCGCCAGGTAGACGCCCCGTTCGAGCGCGGCGTGGAAGAAGCGTCGGAAGAGCAGTGCGTCCGACTCGCGCGCGTCGCGGTACGAGCGCACCGGTTCCCGGCGGAAGAAGAAACCCCACATGCTGCCGGCGCTCGCTGCCGTGAACGGGACTCCGGCACGCGCCGCACTCGCGCGCAGTCCCTCGACGAGCGTGCGCGTGCGCTCAGCCATCTCCCCCTGCAGGCGGCTGGTGAGCGCGTCGAGCGTGGCGCATCCGGCCGCCATGGCGAGCGGGTTCCCGGAGAGCGTCCCGGCCTGATACACCGGTCCCGCCGGCGCCACGAGCTCCATGAGGTCGGCACGCCCGCCATAGGCAGCCACCGGAAGGCCTCCTCCGATGACCTTGCCCAACGTGGTGAGGTCGGCCGTTACGCCAAAGCGCTCACGTGCACCACCGGGGGCGATGCGGAATCCGGTCATCACCTCATCAAAAATCAACAGCGGCCCAGTGTCATCGGCGATCTGGCGGAGCGCGGGAAGAAATGCCGGATCCGGTTCGATGAAGCCGGCATTGCCCACGATCGGTTCGACGATGATGGCGGCGAGCTCGTGCGCGGATGCGATGGCGCGGACCGCGTCCGCATCGTTGAACGGCGCCGTATGGGTGAGCGATGCCACCGCCCCCGGCACGCCGGGGGAGTTGGGGAGGCCGAGCGTGGCCACCCCGGAGCCCGCGCGCACCAGGAACGTGTCGGCGTGGCCATGATAGCATCCGTCGAACTTGAGGATCGCCGCGCGCCCCGTCGCCGCGCGCGCCACGCGGACGGCGCTCATGGTGGCCTCGGTGCCGCTGGAGACGAAGCGGAGCATCTCGAGATGCGGCATGCGCTCGTAGACGCGCTCCGCCAACCGGACCTCGAGCTCCGTCGGTATCCCGAAGCTGGTGCCGCGCCGCATGGTGGCGTCGAGCGCGTCCAGCACGACGCGCGGCGCGTGCCCAAGGATGAGGGGACCCCACGACAGCACGAAGTCGATGTATTCGCGACCGTCCACATCGCGAAGGCGCGCGCCACACCCGCTCTCCACCACGAATGGTTCACCGCCCACGGCGCCGAACGCGCGCACGGGTGAGCTTACGCCGCCAGGCATGCGCGCCCGCGCGCGCGCCATGATCGCCGCCGAGCGCTCGCCCTCGCTCACCGACCGTAGCTCCAACGGGCGTTGGTGCCGGCTCCCAGGGTGGGCAGCCATCGCACGGGCGCGCGCACGGGGGCGGAGGCGCTCCGCACGGCGACGACGCGCGCGCGGAGGTCCTCGTCGTCGACGACGCTCAGGACGTGGGCGTCCACGATGCACCCCGCAGGGGGCACGATTCCGTCGGCGCCCGGTTCGAGCCAGACGACACCGTCGATCTCATCCGCCTGCCACACCGTGCGTCCCTGGGCTGGCGCGCCGTCCTCCGCACCGCGCTCGATCAGCGCCTCCACGGTGCGCCCTACCTGCGCGTCGCAGTGCTCGGCGGTAATCATCCGCTGCAACTGCGCCAGGCGATGCAGGCGCTCCATTTTCACGGCCTCGCTGACGTCGTCGCGCAGCGCCGCCGCGCGCGTGCCGTCCTGCGGCGAGTACGCGAACGCACCCACGCGCTCGAAGCGCATCTCGTCCAGAAAGGCGAGCAGCTCGTCGAACTCGCGCTCCGTCTCACCCGGGAAGCCGACGATGCACGTGGTGCGGATGGCGACCTCCGGCACACGGTCGCGCACGCGCTCGACGCGTGCGGCAATGGTCCGCCGTCGCTCCGGGCGGCGCATGCGCTCGAGCATGCGATCGGCCGCATGCTGGATGGGCATGTCCAGGTACGGGAGAATGCGCGGGGAGCTCGCCATCACGTCGAGAAGCTCCGCCGTGATGCCGAACGAATACAGGTACAGCATGCGGTACCACTGAATGCCGGTCTCCGCCAGCAGGCGGTGGAGCAACTGCGGCAGGCCGATGCCGTCACGGCGGTCGCGCCCGTAGTGCGCCAGGTCCTGGGCCACGAGATTGATCTCGCGCGCGCCCTGCGCCTCGAGCAACTGCGCCTCGCGCACGACGTCGTCCGCCGCGAACGAGCGATGGCGTCCCCGCATGAGTGGAATGGCACAGAAGGCGCAGCCGTGATCGCAGCCTTCGCTCACCTTGAGATAGCGCACGTGCGGACGGTCGCCGGCGTACACGCGCACGCCCGGATGGCGGACGACGGCGTCGTCCAGCACCCCCCGGTCATGCAACAGCGCCACAAGGCGGTGTGTCTCGGAGGCGCCGAGGAACGCGTCCACCTCCGGAAGCTCGGCAGCGAGCTCCGCGCGATGGCGCTCCACCAGACAGCCCACCGCCACGAGCGCGCGACAGCGGCCCTCCGTCTTGTACGCAGCCGCGGCGACGATGGCGTCGATCGATTCCTTCTTGGCGGCATCGATGAAGCCGCAGGTGTTGACGACGATCACGTCCGCGTCGTGCAGATGGGCGGTATGCTCCGCCCCCACCGAGATCAGTTCGGCGAGATAGCGCTCGCTGTCCACGGTGTTCTTGTCGCAGCCCAGGGTGACGACACCCACCCGCAGCGTGCTCACGCGCGCACCGGCATCAACGGTAGTTGCCGAACTGGAGCTCCACGCCGAAGTCCTGCTCCCGCAGGAGCGCGATGACGGCCTGCAGATCGTCGCGGGACGGGGAGCTCACCCGGACCTGGTCGCCCTGGATGGAGGCCTGCACCTTCTTGAGCTTGGCGTTCTTGATGGCCGCGGCGACCTTCTTGGCGGTATCGCTGTCGAGGGCCTGGGCGAGGGTGATCTCGCGGCGAACCGTGTCGCCGCCGGCAGGCTGGACGTCGCCGAACTGCAGATTCTTCACCGACACCTGGCGGCGGATGAGCTTGCTCTGCAGCACGTCGACCAGCGCTCGCATCTTGTAGTCGTCGTCGGCTACCAGAATGATCTTTCCTTCGCCGCGACGGAAGTCGATGGAGGCCTTGGACCCCTTGAAGTCGTACCGCTGCGCGATCTCTTTCTGCGCCTGGTTCACGGCATTGTCGACCTCTTGCAGGTCGACGCCCGTGCTCACATCGAAGGTGTACTGCTGCGCCATGGTGCCGATGCTCCCGTCGGTGATGTGACGCTGTGCAAGATCGGCGTCGAGAGCTTCGGCTTCAAGGGCTGGGCGGTCGATCCCCCTGCGTCGCGTCTGTCCGCATGTCGCGTCAGGCGAGCATGACGGCGCCTGCACCAGCGGGTAGCGCGGCGTTGCCTCCGCTTCAGTGCAACGTGTGCCGCCGACTAGTGGCCGCCCGATCCTCCACCGCTGCGTAGCGGCTGCGGCGACGGGCGCGAGCCGCCGCCTCCGCTGGGACGCGAGACTCCGCCGCTGACGACGGGCGCGCTGGCACCAGACGACGGGGCGGTGGTTCTGGACGCCCCACCGCTCGAACTGCTCGCGCCACCGCTCGATCCCAAGCGCCCCGCACCTCCGGCCGACGCACCAGGGCCTTGCCGCGGTATCCGAACAGCCGGGCGACCATCGCTCGCGCGTCCACCGCTTAGGGTGTAGAAGTGTTCCTGGATGGTCTGTTGCTCAAGCCGGTGCAAGTCTGCTTCGTGCCAGGCCTGCCGCGGAAGCGGCGTGGAAACCGGCCGCACTCGCATGTCGCCCGTTGGCCCCCCGGGCGCCGGTATGGCGTGAACCGGTACGGCTGCCGGTGTGCTCCCCGACGACGCATCCGTCGCCGTGCCGGCCTTGCCGGCCGTGCCGCTGGAGCCCCCGGCATGTCCGCCACCAGCGCCTGCACCCAACCAGATGCCGAACTGTCTCGGCACCAGGAACCCACCGTCGATGTCGGATCGACGGACGACGTTGTCGAACGGATCCTCACTCGTACCCTGCGGCCGATCGCCGTAGACGGGAACGGGCCCTCTGTGGGGCGTCTCGGGATCACCGCTGTGCGACGTCTCGGGATCACCGCTGTGCGACGTCTCGGGATCACCGCTGTGCGACGTCTCGGGAGCCGCCGCCACGCGCGCCGACACGTCGGGGCCAGGCGTGGAGGCCGGCGTGGAGCCAGAGGACGCGGTCCGTTGTTCACCTGTCGCGCTTTCGGCTGACCAGTCCGGTTGTTCATCCACGTCATGCAGATAGTTGGCGTAGCGCACGGACCCGTACGGGCATCGATTTACGGGGTCCCCCGCCCTCTTGTTTTCTCGTAATCCCGAGCACGGGTCCGCCCACCCAGGCAAGGAACCGCTGGCAAGCATCACGGGCCCGAAGTCCATGAAGACATCGACTGCCCAGTCGCTGTCACTTACGTCAGGCGAGACGACCAGGGACGCGATCGCGTCCGCCGTACTCCACGAGTTCCAACTGGTGAACTGGAAGACCCCCAGCGTCTCGCGGAGCGCGGCGGGCGACGCCAGGAGCGCTCGCGTATCGAGCGGATGGCGCGAGGCGATGAGCATGATCAGGCGCGGCCCCACCGCGAACGGCGGGTGCAGGTAGAGCCACCGCTGCAGCACGGAGAACGGCCGGACAGGCGGGCTGTGGTATCCCGCGGTAAGCTCCCATGTGTCGGCGGAGAATCCGGGGAAGAGCATCGATGCCCCTCGGCCCGGACTGATGGAGAAAACCGCCACAAACGATGGCTCGCTCACCCAGAAATCGACATGGTTCCCCACGCCGGCCACGTTGTAGGGCAGGAGCCGCGCTTCGAGCGATCGACCGGACGCACTCGATTGAGCGGACACGGGAGCGGCGAAGAGCAATCCAGCTGCGACCAGCGCCGCGGCCTTCGTCAGCGAGTGTCGAGACACAGAATCCTCCGTGGGCACCACGAGGAGCGTTGTCGTCAGCACCCAAGCCCGGCCGCAAGCGGCAGGCCGGGAGAACGCGCGGTTCAGTGCGTGCAGAGGATGCTCGGCATGTCGTGACCCCGCGACTGGCTGCTAGGGGTTCCGAAAACAGGACACCGCTCTGTCACCGTCCAGGGACAGCGGTCCGCCTCGGTCACGTTCGGCGCGAGATCAGTGAGGACTGATCATCCGCGGTGCGATCACCCCAGAAACGACTCCAATGCACGTGCCCGCGAGACGTGCCGCAATCGGGACAGCGCTTTCTCTTTTATCTGGCGCACACGCTCTCGCGTGATGCCCAGGAGCGCTCCGATCTGCTCCAACGTCATCGGCTCCTCGCCGTCGAGACCAAAGTAGAGCCGCAGGATCTTGGCCTCGCGCTCCTTGAGCGACGCGAGCGCTTCCTCCACCGACTCCGTGAGCGCCTTCTCGAACGTGAGCTCGTCGGGAGTGGGGTTGAGATTGTCCGGCAGGTAGTCGAGCAGTTTGTTGTCTTCGCCGGGGGCAAGGGGAGCGTCGAGCGAGAGATGGGTCTGCGAGATGGAAATCGTCTTGGCGACCTCCTCCTCGGTGATGTCCATCTCCTCGGCAATCTCCTCGTGTGTGGGCTCGCGCCCGAGCTCCTGGAGGAGCGCGTTGGCGCGCTTGCCGATCCGGTGCAGCGTACCGGCGCGATTCAGCGGGACGCGTACGATGCGCGACTGCTCGGCCAGCGCCTGCAGGATGGCCTGCCGAATCCACCAGACGGCGTAGGAGATGAACTTGATTCCCTTGGTCTCGTCGAACTTGTGCGCCGCTCGGATGAGGCCGAGGTTGCCCTCATTGATGAGGTCGGCCAGCGCCACGCCCTGATTCTGATACTTCTTGGCGACGGAGACGACGAAGCGCAGGTTGGATCGGACGAGTTTGTCCAGCGCCTCCGGATCGCTGGCACGGATGCACCGGGCGAGCCGCGCCTCCTCCTCGCGATCGATCAGCGGATACACGCTGATGTCCCGCAGGTATTGATCGAGGGACCCATCGTCGAACGAGATCTTTTTGTGGGGGGGACGGCCATGCGGACAGCGGCTCCTGAGAGGCCTGCAAGACCGCCGCGCGGCGGCCGGAATAGACGACGTCGGTGGTCGGGCCGGTGCGCTAACGGATACGCGTCCCGATCCGCGACCAACGCACGTTGGTCAGACACGGATGATGGTCGTGTCCACTGTGATTGCAGCTGTAGTACACGATCATCGGCCGCCCACGCACCAGGGAATCGGCGACGAAGCCCCAGTACCGGCTGTCCCACGAGTCGTCCCGGTTGTCGCCGAGCACGAAGTAGTTCTTGTCTGGGACGACCAAGGGACCCCAGTTGTTTCGGGAGGGATGGAGACCGATGCTGGCCTCCGCGTTCTTCACGAGGTACGGGCGTTGCCAGGAGAATTCTCCAGAACCCGGGTCCTGGAATCCGCGGTGCACCACGTAGGGCTCGCGGATGCGTTCACCGTTGAGGACCAGCTCTCCGTCGCGCATGGCCACGGTATCACCCGGCAGGCCGATGAGCCGCTTGACGTACGTCTTGGATGGCGCCAGAGGAAAATCGAACACGATGACATCGCCGCGCTGTGGCTTTTCGAACGCCGGCAGGCGCTTGTGCACGAGGGGAATCTCGGCGCCGTAGATGGCCTTGTTCACCAGGAGGAAGTCGCCCACCAGCAGCGTGCCCTCCATGCTCCCCGAGGGGATGGTGAACGGCTGCACGACGAACGTGATCATGATCAGGAACACCGCCACCGCGATGACCAACGTGGCCGCCCAGTCCCAAAGGAAACTCCAGCGGGCACGCTGACGGTTGGCCGCGCGCAGGCCCTGCGCGCGTTGGGCAGAGCTGAGGTTGGCACTCGCGGGTATGGAGAATGGGCGGTCGCTCATGCGTGACTCACGCCGTGGTCCAGAGAGGATTGATCTGCACGGGCCGGCACGTCCGCCCGGAACTGCCGAGCGCTCCGGCGCCACGCTATTGCCGGGGTGCCCACGCCGATCGTCCGTACTGCCTCCCGCACCCCACCGCATCTCCAGAAAGACTTCGCCGTCCTGCCGGAGGTCACGCCCGAACCCATGCCCAGACCGGTCCACGCGCCGGTGACAGCGATCATCTTCCCGTGAGTGCAATTAAGACGCGTCCGCCACGGGATGCAAGGTCACGCGCGGGCGAGCAGCCCCGTGCGCGCCCGCTCCCCCGCGTCATCCCGACTGCGCGGGATAGTTGTCGATCTGTGCCCGCTGCAAATGACCGGAGTAGTCCACGTAGATCGCCTTGGTCTCCGAATAGAAATCGTACACCTCCCACCCGCCTTCCCGATGCCCGTTCCCCGTCTGCTTCACGCCACCGAACGGCAGGTGCGCCTCGGCGCCGATCGTGGGCGCGTTGATGTAGGTGATCCCGGTGTCCAGCACGTCCATGGCCCGGAAAGCGAGAATGGACGTCGTTCGTGTAGACGGACGAGGACAGGCCGTAGCGCACATCGTTGTTCACGGCGAACGCTTCGTCTGCCGAGGCGACGCGGATGACGGAGAGGACGGGACCGAAGATCTCTTCCTGTTCAAGCCGCGAGCCGGGACGCACCCGGGTGAAGATCGTCGGCTGAAAGAACAGGCCATGCTCGAGCCCACGCCCCTCGGCGCGGCGGCCGCCGCACAGGAGCTCGGCGCCTTCCCCCGTGCCGATCTCGACGTAGCGCTCCACCTTGCGGAGCGCCGCATCGTGGATGAGCGGTCCCACGTCCGTGTCACTCTCGCGGCCGTCGCCCAGGCGCAGCGTCCGCACGCGCTCCAGCAGCCGCGCCAGGAACTCGTCGTGAATTCCGTCCTGCACGATGAGCCGGCTGGTGGCCGTGCATCGCTGCCCGGTGGTGCCGAAGGCGCCCCACAGCACGCCCTCCAGCGCGAGGTCCAGGTCGGCATCGTCGAGCACGATTTGCGCGTTCTTGCCGCCCATCTCGAGCGACAAACGCTTGTGCATCCGCCCGCACGTTTCGCCCACCACACGCCCGGTGTCGGTCGATCCGGTAAACGAGACGAGCGCCACGCCGGGATGCTCCACGATGGCGGCGCCGACGTCCTCACCGGTGCCGTGCACGAGCTGGATGGCGAGCGGCGGGAGTCCCGCCTCGAGCAGGATCTCCACGAACACCGTGGCCGTGTGCGGGACGTCCTCCGCGGGCTTGAACACGACCGCGTTGCCGCACAGCAGCGCGGGGAAGATCTTCCAGGTGGGGATGGCGAGCGGAAAATTGAACGGCGTGATGATGCCGGCCACGCCGACGGGGCGGCGGATGGTCATCGCCCACTTGTCGCGCAGCTCGCTGGGAACGGTGCGTCCAAAGAGACGCCGCCCCTCGGTGGCGGCATAGAAGGCGGTGTCGATGCCCTCCTGCACGTCGCCGCGCGTCTCGGCTAGCGGCTTGCCCATCTCGCGCGTCATGAGGTTGGCGATCTCCTCCTTGCGCGCGGCCAACAGGTCGCCGGCGCGGCGCATCACGTCACCGCGCGCGGGCGCCGGCACGCGCCGCCACTGCGCGAAGCCCTCGCGCGCGGCGGTCACCGCCGCATCGACATCCTCTCGTCCGGAGAGCGGAAAACGCCCGATGACGTCGCGCGTGTCCGCCGGGTTGGCGTTGTCGAAGTAGGCGCCGGTGGATGGCTCGGTCCAGGCGCCGTGGATGTAATTGCGGAAGGTGTTCATGCGACCGGTGTCCAGCCTGAGGTCACTCGTGCATTGGGGCGAGCGGAAGCGCGGGGGGGCGGACGCCGGCGCGCGGCGAGGCGTCCGGGAACAGCGCGGCCGGCCGTCACTGGCACATCCAGATGGCAGGGTGCGACGGTGCGGGCAGCGCGTAGCCGGCCCGCGGGAGCACCTCGCGCGCGCCGAGCGCCAATGCCCACAGCATGGAGAGCAACGACAGGACGTGCGCCGCCGCGGCGCGATGTCGCCAACTCCACACCGCCGCCCAAGCGCCGGTGATGAGCAGGACCGTGAGCGAGGCGAGATAGGCGAACAGAGGGACGCCGCAGCGCGCGCCGTACGGCCAGAGGGTGACCGCGGCTGCCAGCGCGAGCGTAAGCCCGGCGCGGAGCAGCACACCCCAGCGGGACCGCCGCGGCGCGGCGGGCGCGGGCGGCGGCTGCGGGGTGGGCGCCGCGCCGCCGCCGGCCGGCTGCGGCGGGGGCTGCCTGTGCGCCAGCAGATCGTCGTCCGACAGCTCGGCGATCTGCTTGTCGATCTTGGCGAGATCCTTGTCCCACTTGGTGGCCATCTTCCCTCCCGGCATCGCCGGCAACGCATCGCCGTCTGGTCATGGCGTCCCCGGGCATCACGCGCTCTCCCGGCTCAGACCGTATCGCTCGATCTTCTTGTACAGGTTGGAGCGCGGCATCTCGAGCGCCCGCGCCGTCTCCGACACGTTCCACTCGAACTCGCGCAACTTGGCCAACAGGAACGACTGCTCCGCGCTGGCCTTGAACTCCTCATACGTGCGACAGTCGGCCAGAGTGCCAATGCTTCCCTGCTCCGATGCGCGCCGTCCGACCAGGCGCTCCACATCGGCGGCCGCGATGCGCGGCGCGGGCGCCAGGATGAGCAGCCGCTCCACCGTGTTCCGCAACTCGCGCACGTTGCCGGGCCAGTCCAACGCGGCCAGACGCTCCACCGCATCCGGCGTAAAGGTACGCGGCGCGATCCCGTCGTGCGCGGAGAGCAGGCCGACAAAGTGCGCGACGAGCAAGGGAATGTCCTCCCGTCGTTCGCGGAGCGGCGGCACGACCACCGGCACCACGTTCAACCGGTAGTAGAGATCGTCGCGGAAGCGGCCGGCGGCGATCTCGTCCTCCAGATTCTTGTTGGTCGCGCTGAACACACGCACGTCCACCGAGACCGGCTTGGCGCCACCGATGCGCGTCACCACCCCATCCTCGAGCACGCGCAGCACCTTGGCCTGCGCGGAGAGACTCATGTCGCCGACCTCGTCCAGAAACAGCGTGCCGCCGTTGGCCTGCTCGAACTTTCCGGAGCGGTCGGCGCTCGCGCCGGTGAACGACCCTTTCATGTGGCCGAACAGCTCGCTCTCGATCAGCTCGCCCGGAATGGCCGCGCAGTTCACCTCGACGAACGGCTGCGCGGCGCGCGGACTCAGCCGGTGGAGCGCGCGCGCCACGAGTTCTTTCCCCGTGCCGTTCTCGCCGGTGATGAGGACCCGCGCCGGCGTGGGGGCCACGCGCTCGATCTTCTCGATCAGCGACCGGATGGCGAACGAGCGCCCCACCAGCTCGTAGCGCGACTCGATGGTCTCGCGCAGCCGCACGTTCTCCTCGTGGAGGCCCACGTGCTGCAGCGCGTTCCGCAACGTCACCAGGATGCGGTCGGTGTCGAGCGGCTTCTCCAGAAAGTCGTATGCCCCGAGCTGCGTGGCCTCGACGGCGGTCTGCACCGTCCCGTGGCCACTGATCATCACCACGATGGCGGCCGGATCGAGCTGCCGGACGCGCTTGAGCGTCTCGAGTCCGTCGATCCCGGCCATCTTCACGTCCAGGAACACCAGGTGCGGGCGCCATCGCTCGTACTCCGCCAGGGCATCCACACCCGAGCTCACCGTGCGCACCTCGTACCCCTCGAACTCCAAGAGCTGGCCGAGCGCGTTGCGAATGCCTTGTTCGTCGTCGGCAACGAGGACGCGGCGCATTAGCGGGTGGTCCGGTACAGGGTCACGCCGCGACTCGTGGTGCGCACGTCCGCCACGTACGGCGGCACGGGCATCGGGATACCGTCGCGACTCACCCCGGCCGGGCGCGTGCTGCCGATGAGGTGGTCGAGCAGACGCGGAACGGCCGACTGGGGAACGGTGATGTCGTGCACGGCGAGCGATTGGACGCGGTATTCGGCGAGGGACGGCTGAACCAGGCGCAACGTGCCGCCGAACTCGATCGGCTCGCGGTCGCCCAACATGCCGGCCAGGGGGCCGAGGACACGCTCGCCGCCCAGATCGCGCGGCGAGATGGTACCGCGAATGAAGATGCGATCTCCCACCACCGCGGCCTCCGTGCCATGGGTGGAGGAGGGAAACTGTCGCGCGATTTCCGAGTAGACGAAAGCGGCGAGATCCGCGGGGGCGATGGTCAAGCGGGCGGGCGCGTTGCGGCCGCCGAGGCGCTCAATGGCAGTGCGGGCACGCGCGGCGCCAGCGGCCGTGAGCGGAGCCCACACGGGCACGCCATCGGCGGTGGACGTCGCGGCCGGGGCGCGCGCCTGCCGGTCGCGAAGGTACCATCCGGCCGCGAGCGCCAACGCCGCCACGACGAGCACGACCATGAGCCCGCGCACGAATCGCATGGTCAGCGCGCCTCCGCCACCGCGGCCAGGGACGCCGCGTGGAGCAACGCGTACCGCGGGCCCGAGGGCGTGAGGAGGCTCGAGACGAGGTCCACCGTGCCCACCTCGACCGAGGCGGTAAACGTGATGCGCTGCGCGGCGCGCGCGAGCTCGTGACCGTCTTCGCGCGCGAGCGGCCGCCGGATGCGTCCGAGTGTCACATGAGGGCGGAATGGCTGACCGCCCACATCGTAGCCCAACGCCGCGCATGCGCTCTCCACGTCGTGCTGCAGCAGTTCGAGCTTGCTGTCCTGTGTGACGCCTATCCAGAGCGTGCGCGGCCGGCGCAGGTTGGGAAAACCACCCACGCCGGAGAGTCGCAGCGTGAGCGACCGCGATCGGCCGGCGACATCGGTGACCGCCTGCTGCAGCTGGTCGAGGCCGGTTGCGGTCGGCGCGCCCAGGAACTTGAGGGTGAGATGCAGCGCGTCGGCGCGGACCCAACTGATCGAACCCGCCGCCACGCTGGCGCGGAGCGGCGCGGCGGCCGCGTACAGTGCCTCGCGCACGGGGGCGGGGAAATTAACCGCGATGAAAAGACGCACCGCCCTCGCCAATGTCTGGAGGCTCCACGGCAAAATGCGTGAAGCCGTGCTCCGAGGCGACGCGGATCGCGTCCGAGCGAAGCGATTCGCTCTCCAGGCTGATCTCGCCGTCGAGCGTGAGCACGGCTAACGAGCCGCGGATCTCGACCGTACCGGGCAGGCCGATGGCCGCGAGCGCACGCTCCAATCGTTGGATGCTCATGCCGCCGTCACCCCCTCGAGCACGTTGAGTGACCCGGAGCGGAAGCCGCGGAGGTCCAGGGCTACGCGCGCGAATCCGGCCGTGCAAACGGCACGGCGGATCTCGCGCATCCCGGCCGGCGTGAGCCACCGCCCCATCTCGGTGCGCGCCAGCTCCACGCGCGCCAACTCTCCATGATGGCGAACCCGCAGGTCGCCCGCGAGTCCCAGCGCGCGCAGCGCCTGCTCGGCGCGCTCCACCTGCTGCAGCCGGGCTGGGGTTACGGGCGTCCCGTACGGAAGACGCGAGGCGAGACACGGCGACGACGGCGCGGCCCAGGTGGGCAGCCCGCGGGCACGTGAGAGCTGGCGAATTTCCGATTTGCTGAGTCCCGCAGCGGCCAGGGGCGACGCGACGCCATGCTCGCGTGCCGCGGCGGCCCCCGGGCGATGCCCTGCCAGGTCGTCCGCATTGGTGCCGTCGACCACGGTCGCGATCCCCCGGCCGTGCGCCCATGCGCGCACGCGTGCCCACAGCTCGCCCTTGCAGAAGTAGCAGCGGTTGGACGGATTGGCCGCGTAGCGCGGGTCGTCCATCTCGTGCGTGGCGAGCTCGGCCACGCGCACCCCCAGGCGCGCGGCCAGTTCGCGGGCGGCAGCGTGCTGCGCGCGGGCCAGCGAGTCCGACTGGCCGATTACCGCCACCACGCGCTCAGGTCCCAGAGCGTCCGCGGCGACGGCCGTGAGGTACGTGGAATCCACACCGCCACTGAAGCCCACGGCCACGCTCGCGTGACCGCGAAGCCAAGCCACGAGCGCGGTCTCTTTGGCGAGCGCCGCGCCGGACGGCTCGGAGGGCGCCGCTGCGGGCGCAGGCAACGCGGCGGGCGTGTCTGGAGTAACGCGCGAACTCACGCGTGAACGGCGGTTGAAATCATCCGCATACGTGAAACTAGCGCGCGTCGTTACCCAGGCGAAAGTGGCGCGCGGCCGCAGGTGGGGGCGACACCGAGCGTGACTTACCCGGCGCGGACGGCATCGGGGACGCGTGCGGCGTCGGCGGCGCGGGCGATCGGCGGCGGCGGCCGGCCCGCGCCGTCTCCCGCAGGAGCGGGCGAGGGAGCGCCAGTTGGAGCGACTCGGTGGGAGTTGGTCACTGCCGCGACGGCGGGCAGCGTAGCACTGTGCCCAACTGGCCGGTACCGTAGTGCCTCCGCCACGTGCGCCGCCTCCACGCGCTCCACCCCATCCAGATCCGCAATGGTGCGCGCCACACGGAGCACACGATGGTAGCCGCGCGCGGAGAGCTGCAGCCGCTCGGCCGCCCGCACGAGCATCCCCCGCGCGTCCCCATCCACCGGGGAGTGCGTGTCCAGCCACCGCCCCGGCACGCGCGCGTTCAATGCCACGCCATGCAGATCGGCGTAACGAAACCGCTGCCGCGCCCGCGCGGCCTCCACGCGAGCGCGAATCGCCGCCGAAGGCTCGGCACGCCCCGGTTCACCCAGCTCGCGCAGGGGAAGCGCGCCCACAGGTACGTGAAGATCGATCCGGTCCGCGAGCGGGCCCGACAAACGCGCGCGGTAGCGGACGATGTCGGCCGCAGCGCAGACGCACGGCCGGCGCGCGCCGACGCCGGCGTGCCCACACGGGCAGGGGTTGGTCGCTCCCACGAGCGCGAAGCGCGCGGGATAGGCCACGGTGGTGGCCGCACGCGAGAGGACGACGCGTCCGTCTTCGATGGGCTGCCGCAGCGCCTCCAGCACCGAGCGCGGAAACTCCAGCATCTCGTCCAGGAAGAGTACGCCGTGATGCGCGAGGCTCACCTCTCCCGGTCGCGGCATGCTGCCCCCTCCCACCAGACCGGCCGCCGAGATGGAATGATGCGGCGCGCGAAAGGGGCGCGCGAGCGCGACCGCCTTGGCAGCGTGGAGCAGACCGGCGACCGAGTGCACGGCGATCACCTCCAGCGCCTCTTCCTCCGTGAGCGAAGGCAGGATGGAGGGTAGACAGCGCGCGAGCATTGTCTTCCCTGCTCCGGGCGGGCCCACGAGCAGGACGCCGTGCTCGCCAGCGGCAGCGATCTCCAGCGCGCGCTTGGCGTACGCCTGCCCCACCACATCAGCGAAGTCCGCGTGCGCCGGAGCTGTCGACTGCAGTTTGGGAGGCGAGGCCAGCGACAGCGCGCCGCCGCGCAGTTCCGCCACCAACTCGGCCAACGTGGCGGGCGCCGAGAGTGGGACCCCGTGCACCATCGACGCTTCCGCGACGTTGGCCGCCGGGAGCACGAGGGCGTCTCCCACGCGCTCCGCAACCAGCCGCGCGATGGGGAGCGCACCACGAACGGGACGAATGGATCCCTCCAGACCGAGTTCTCCGACCACCGTCACGCGCGCGAGCGTTGACGGAGCGAGTTGGTTGGTGGCCGCGAGGATGCCGAGCGCGATCGGGAGATCGAATGCAGATCCCTCCTTGCGGATATCCGCCGGGGCGAGGTTCACCGTCACGCGTCGCGGCGGCACGGTGAAGCCTGAGTTCACGAGCGCCGCACCCACGCGTTCGCGGCTCTCCTTCACCGCGCCCGCGGGGAGTCCGACAATGGTCCATTGCGGCAGCCCGAGGGCGCAGTCCACCTCGACGGTGATTTCGTACGCGTCGATGCCGAGCACGGCCGCGGAACGAACGGCGGAGAGCATGCCGCAATGTGGCGCACGGATTCGCCGAAGGCCCATCGTTCGCGTGCGCCGATGAGCATCGCGTTGCGCCCGGCGTCCCACACGCTTGCACGGCGTCTCGCGCGCGCGTAAGCTCACGCGTGCTATGCGTCGCGCGCCGACGCACGCACGCCCGCGGTCTCCGTCGCTCGCCTGCTCGCCACTTCCGCCGAACCGTACGCCCATGCGCGGTCCTGTCGTTCGACACACGCATCTCGCAGTGGCCCTGGCGGCGCTGCCGGTGCTCGCGGCATCGCTACGCGCCCCCCGCCCGGGGGCGCGCGGCGAGGCCAGCCGGACGGTGCCCCAGGCCGTCGACACGCGTGCGCATCGCCACACCGCACCGGACAGCGTGGGCGCCGAGATCCTCTGGGATACGTACGGTGTACCGCACATCACCGCCGGCGACCACGCGGGCGTGGCGTACGCGCTGGGCTGGGCGCAGATGCGCAACCACGGCAACCTGCTGCTGCGGCTGGTGGCGCAGGCGCGCGGCCGCGGGGCGGAGTACCTGGGCCGCGCGTATCTGGCCGAGGACCAATGGGTGTGGACGCTCGCGCTTCCGGAGGCAGCCGAGCGTACGCTGGCGGCTCAGACGCCCGCCATGCGCGCGCACGTGACGGCGTTCACCAACGGGATCAACGCCTTCGCCCGGACGCACCCGGAGATGGTGGCGGACTCGGTCCGGGCCGTGCTCCCGGTGACGCCGGTCGACGTGTTCGCGCATTTCCTTCGGGTGCAGTACGGGTTCTTTCTCGTGAGCCGGCGGCAGGCGGCGCTGGTGGCCGGGCAGTGGAGTCGCGGCGGCGGCCCCAGCGGATCGGTCCCGCATGCACCCACGGCGCGCGCGGTCGAGGTGGGGTCCAACGCGTGGGCCATCGCGCCACGGCGTTCGGCCGACGGCCGGAGCATGCTGCTCGCCAACCCGCATCTCCCGTGGGGGGACGTGTTCACCTGGCTCGAGGTGCAGTACACGGCGCCGGGTGTGGACGTGTATGGCGCCGCGCTCGTGCTTTCGCCCGTCATCCAGATCGGCTTCAACAATGATCTGGGGTGGACGCACACGGTGAATACGCAAGACGGCGTGGACTTCTACGACCTGACGCTCGCCGGCAGCGGGTACGCGTGGAACGGTGGCACGCGCGATTTCCGGGAGCGCCTGCACGTGCTTCGCGTCCGCCAGCCCGACGGCTCGCTCGCCGACGACACCCTCCGCACGCACGTCTCGGTGTACGGTCCAGTGATCGAGTCACGGTCCGCTCACGCGCTGGCCATCCGCGCGGTGGGACTGCAGGGGCCGGGCACGCCGGGGGCGTTCGCGCAGTGGTGGGCCATGGGCAATGCGCACACGTTCGCGCAATTCCTCGCCGCCATTCGCCCCAACCAGATCTCGGGGCAGAACATCACGTACGCCGATCGCCGCGGGCACATCATGATGTTCTACGGCGGGAACACGCCGGTGCGCGCGCGGGGCGGCCGCGCGTTCTGGGACAGGGTCGTCCCAGGACGTGACTCGACCACGCTGTGGACGCGGCTGCTCCCCTTCGCGGCGATGCCGCGCGTGACGGATCCGCCCAGCGGATGGGTGCAGAACGCCAACGACCCGCCGTGGTGGGCCACGTTCCCGGTCGTTCTCCATCGTCAACAGTTTCCCGACTACCTGGCTTCCAAGCAGATGGCGCTGCGCCCGCAGCGGTCGGCCGAGATGCTCGCCGCCGACAGCAGCATCAGCTACAGCGAGTTGCTCGCGGACAAGCACTCTACGCACATGGAGCTGGCCGACCGCGTGCTGGGCGAGCTGCTGAGTGCCGCACGCGCCGCATCGGACACGAGCGTGCGCTCCGCGGCGGCGGTGCTGGCAGGGTGGGATCGTACGGCGGACGCCGGCAGCCGCGGCGCGGTGCTGTTCACGACGTGGTGGGACGTGTACACGGCGCGCGTGGGACGGGGCCGCAGTCCCTGGCAGAAGGAGTGGAGCGAGGCGGCGCCGCGGTCCACGCCATGGGGGCTCGCGGACACGTCCACCGCGGTGCGGGCGCTCGGCGAGGCGGCCGACAGCGTGCGCGCGTGGTATGGCGCGCTGGATGTGCCCTGGGGCGACGTGTACCGCCTGGAGCGTGACACGGTGGACCTCCCCTCCAACGGCGCCTCGGGGGCGTACGGAGTGTTTCGCGCCCAGAGCTACGCACCGATCGCGCGGCACCGGTACGCGGCCGCGGGCGGCGACTCGTTCGTGGCCGCCGTGGAGTTCACGACGCCCCTCCGCGCACGCACCCTGGTGGGGTACGGCAACGCGTCACGAGCGGGATCTCCGCATCGCACGGATCAGCTGCCGCTGTACGCCGCCAAGCAGCTGCGCCCCACCTGGCGCACGCGCGCGGACGTGGAGAGGCATCTGGAGCTCCGGGAGCGGTTCTGATCGTCGCGGCGTAAGCCATGCAGAGTGCGATGCGGAAGCTCCAGCGCGCGAGCACCGCGGACGCTGGGCGAGCAGCGCCCCGCGATGTGGACAGGCGCTGTTCGGGGAACCCGCTGCCGGGAGGGGCATGACCGAGCCCATGGCGAAATCGTATGGCGCGGCACCGGAGCGCGCCGCGCACGCCCACGCGCCTGCCACGGGGGAGAGACACGAGCGGGAAAAGGAACGGGAGGAAGAGCAACTCCCCCCGCCCGACGCGACCGTACTGAGCGCCGCCCTGCGGCGGGAGTCGGCGCTTCGGTCGTTGGCGCTCCTTGGCCTGTTCGTCCTCGCCCTGCTGTACACCTTCTTCATCGCGCGCGATTTCTTCTTGCCCATCGCGTATGCGACGATTCTCAACTTTCTCTTCAGTCCGGCCATTCGGGCCATGCGCCGGGCGCACATCCCAGCTCCGCTGGGTGCGGGGCTCGTCGTGCTGATGCTCGTGGGTGTTCTGGGACTGGGCATCTACGAGCTGGCCGCGCCGGCGCAGCACTGGATCGCCAGCACGCCGCACAGCATTGCCGCCGCGCGGGCCAAGCTCCGATCGCTCATCGCGCCGGTGCAGCAGGTGACGCAGACGGCGGAGCAGGTGGAGAAGGCGGCGGACGTGAACGGCCCCTCCCGTACGCAGGAGGTGGTGGTGCGCGGGCCGAGCTTGAGTTCGCGCGTCTTCGGGACCACGCGCGCGTTGGTGGTGGCGGCGCTGGAGGTGGTGGTCCTGCTCTACTTTCTCCTCGCGGCTGGCGACTTGTTCCTGCAGAAGCTCATCAAGATTCTGCCGCATCTCCACGACAAGAAAAAAGCCGTGCAGATCGCGCGGCAGACCGAGACATCCATCTCCACCTATCTGGGCACCGTCGCGCTCCTCAACCTGGGCGAGGGGCTCGTGGTGGCGGCGGCGCTCGCGCTGGCCGGGCTCCCCAACGCGGCGCTCTGGGGCGTGGCGGTGGTGGCGTTGGAGTTTGTCCCGTATCTGGGCGCCGCCACAATGGTCGTGATTCTCACCCTCGTAGGACTCACGACGGCGGGGAGCCTCAGCCATGCGCTGCTCTTTCCCGCGCTGTTCCTGGCCATCAACCTCATCCAAGCAAATCTCGTTGCTCCGCTCGTACTGGGGCGGAGATTGACGCTCAATCCGGTGGCCGTGTTCGTAGGGCTGGCGCTCTGGTTCTGGTTGTGGGGAATTCCGGGAGCGTTCATCGCCGTGCCACTGGTGGCCGCGTTCAAGATCCTCTGCGACCACGTCAGAGCGTTGGCTCCGATCGGGGAGTTCCTGGGGAAGTAGGGGGCGGCTCCGTGAGGCCGGATCCCTCCGCCGCCGCGCTCGCGACCCGCACCGGCACGGCGACGTCGCGATCGAGTGCGAGCGGGATGAGCCACCGCAGATTGTCGATAATCTCCGGCGGAAGCGCGTCGACGCGGGCCAGGAAGACCGGCTGGTCCTCCGCCGTGCGCACCTGCGCCGCGTCGGGATGAACGCAGCGTACCGCGTGCATGCGATAGACCGGGTCATCCCACTGCAGGAACTCCTCCCACTCGCGCACGTCCACGCCGGTTTCCTCCATCACCTCGCGGCGCGCGGCCGCGGCCACGCTCTCGCCGGCGCGCATCTTCCCTCCGGGGGCATTCACACGGCCTGACTGCCATTCGGGACGGCGCTTGCACATGAGAACCACCCGCTGCCGATCCGGGGTGAACAGGAAAGCGAGCACGTAGGTGAAGGCGCGCGCAGCGCCGTGATCCGGAGCGCGATCAGCAGCGGGCGGCACGATGGTGCGGCGGCACATGGGGAGTGCGGCTGCCAGACAGTGGGATCATGCGCGGGAATGTGGGTGCGCGGAGCGAGGCGCGCTAGCATGCCGGGGGCGTCGCGCGGACGTGGGGCAACGGACCTGCAGAACTGGTTGTGCACGCACGGTGCGGACCGGCACGTCGCCAGACATCGTCCTCACGGCAAACGACGACTACCTTTCCGTCCTCATGTATCTCCATCTCATGTCGCGATTCCAGCGCGCAGCAGCCAATGCGCAGCGGGGGGACCCTCGGGGCTCCATGGACACACGCGGCGGCGGCGCGCGCCAGCAGCGCAACATGCTCCAGCGTGTCGGGCCGTGGGTGTGGCGCTCGAGCACGCTCTGCGCGCTCGCCATCATGCCGGCGCTCGCCGCGCCGCCGGTGCGTCCCATGCCGCCGGCGGCGGCAACGCTGCCGGTGGTGGACACGCCCCCTCCCCCGCCACGCGTGGACACCACCGCGGACGGGCCCGGCGCATCGGCGGTCGCTGAGACGATCCCGGTTCTCCCGGGCGCGATCCTCCCCGGGCACCGGATCGTGGCCTACTACGGCAATCCGCTGTCGCGCCGGATGGGCATTCTGGGAGAGATTCCGCCGGATGCGATGCTGGCGCGTCTCCACGCCGTATCCGATTCGTTCGCACGCGCCGACACCGCGACGCCCGTGGTGCGCGCGCTCGAGTTGGTGGCCGTCGTGGCACAGGCGAGTCCCGGTCGCCGCGGGCTCTACCGCGCCCGCATGCCGGACAGCGTGATCCAACGCGTGGCTTCCTGGGCCGACCGGCGCGGGGACCTGCTCATCCTCGACGTCCAGCCGGGGAAGAGCCCGATCATCGACGAGGTGCAGTCGTTGATCCCATTCCTCCGTCGCGAGCGCGTTCACCTAGCGCTCGATCCGGAGTTCGCGATGCGGCGCACCGGCGGCGCACCGGGAACGCGAATCGGTTCGCTGGACGCGACCGACATCAACGAGGTGATCGACACGTTGACGGCGCTCGTGCGTCGCGAGGCGCTTCCGCCCAAAGTGCTCGTCGTCCACCGATTCACGCAGGCCATGGTGCGGCATGCGTCCCGCATCCACCCCACGCCCGAGGTGCAGGTGGTGATGACGATGGACGGATTCGGCACGCAGCACCGCAAGCGGGATTCGTACCAGCACTACATCGCCGCCGAACCGGTGCAGTTTGCGGGGATCAAGCTGTTCTATCGCAACGACCACCCGCTGTTCACGCCGAGTGACGTGGTCGCGCTCGATCCCGAACCGCTCTTCGTCACCTACCAGTAGCGCTCAGGAGCGCTCAGGAGGGCCGACGAGCGCTCAGGAGCGCCGAGCGCCGAGGTCGAGCGCCGAGGTCGAGCGCCGAGGTCGAGCGCCGAGGTCGAGCGCCGAGGTCGAGCGCCGAGGTCGAGCGCCGAGGTCGAGCGCCGACGTCGAGCGCCGACGTCGAGCGCCGACGTCGAGCGCCGGAGTTGAGCTGGGATCACGGGAATGCGCATCAAGTCATCATCTGCCAGGGCGTTCAGGGCGCGGTGTAGGCCTTTCAGCTCGTATGCCGTCCGCGGATGCCGCGGTGGTTGTCCAGCCTGCGGACCAATGTTCTGCCCGGCCATCCGATGCGGATTGAGATCCTGCTCCCACGCCGGCGAGTGCTTCTGCTCTTCCTGCGGCTTGGGCTCACGTCCATTCAGCTCGTCTTTGGTGCGTCTCATCGAAGGCTCCCAATGCTCTGATTTATCTCGCACGAGGGGCGTGTTGCATCATCGGTGCCGGCTCACGTAGCGAGCGTGACGTTTGGCCGTGCGGCGCCGACGCGCGTCAGCGCGGGACCGCAGCGCGGGACCTCAGACCGGGACGTCAGACCGGGACCTCAGCGCGGGGCGTCAGCCGGTGGCCTCGACGGGGTTGGCGCCGCGCAGCTCGCCAACGCGCCGTTCGACCAGCGACACGAGCTCGTGCATTCCGTCCGCGTCGAAGATGAGCGACGCGCCGGCCGCGGCGTAGATGTCCGGGAGGGAGCGCGTATTGCCGAGCGCAAGCGCCGCCTTGTAGCGGGCCACTGCGTCGGCCGGATCGGTGAGACTGCGACGCCAGATCTGGAGCGCGCCGAACTGCGCGATGCCGTATTCAATGTAGTAGAACGGCAGCTCGAAAATGTGCAGCTGCCGATACCAGCGCGCCACGCGCTCCGCATCGAGACCGGTCCAATCCACCGCCGGCTCGTAGCGGGCGCGAATCTCCAACCACGCGCGGTCGCGGGCCTCGCGGTCGCCGCCGTCGCCGCTGGTGTAGATCCACCGCTGGAAGGCGTCCACGCTGGCAATGTGGGCCAGGCTGAGCAGGATGTCCTCCAGATGCTCCGCCTGTGCGCGGCGCAGCTCGTCTGCCTCGTAGTACCCCACCGGCGCGCCCAGATGCGCCGCGGCGAGCAGTTCCATGCCCATCGATGCCAGCTCCGACGCTTCCGATCCCGTGCCGCGTTGCCAGAGGAACGGCAGCGTGGCCGCGAGAAACCCGTGAAAGCAGTGGCCAGCCTCGTGCACGAGCGTGTTGACGTCGTCGGCCACGCCCACGGCGTTCATGAAGATGAACGGTCGGCGCCGGAACGTAAGACGCGTGCAGTAGCCGCCCGGCGCCTTGCCCTCACGGCTCTCGAGATCGAGTAGCTGCTCGAGCGCCATGGTGCGGAAGTACTCCCCCAGCTCCGGGTCGACATTGGCGAACACGCGCTCCGCACGGGCCACGAACGCCTCGATGTTCTGGAACGGACGGAGCGGCAGAGCGCCCTCGGGGTCCACCTGCAGGTCCCACGGGCGCAGCGTGGGAACACCCAGCCGGTCGCGGCGGATAGACAGTACGCGCTCGATCGCGGGCACCACGGTCTGCTCGACGGCGCGATGGAAGCGGCCGACGTCGTCACGCGTGTAATCGAAGCAATGTTTGGCGGCGAAGCTGTACGCCTGAAAGTCCGGGAACCCGGCGTTGCGCGCGACCTGCGTCCGGAGTGTAAACATGCGGTCGAACTGGTCCGCCAACGTATCGCGCGCCTCGAGATACGCCCGGGCGCCCAATCGAAAGGCACGTTCCCGTTCCGCGCGGTCAGCGCTCTGCAGGTACGGCTGCAACTGCGGAATGGTCTTCCGTTCGCCATCCCACTCGACCGTCATCCCGCCGGTCACCTTCTGGTACGCGGCCGCCACTTCCTCGATTTGAGCGAAGAGCGACACGTTCTCCGGGCGAAAGATGGCGGCATCGGTGCGGAACTCGCGCATGGTGATGGCCATATCGGGTCGCTCGTAGCCGAGGTCGAGCAGGCGGCGGGCCAGGCGGACCTCTTGTTCGTCGACGCGCGGAAAGATGTCCGCCGAGAAGCGCAAATAAGCCTCCTCGGCGTTCTGGTCTCCCGTGTTGCCGGTGTAGGCGATCATCGCCAATGTGCCCGCCTCGGAGACGATCTCCTGGAGTCGCGACCACGCCTCCAGCCATTCGTCGGCGTTCTCCGACGTGAGAGGGGCCACAGCCAAACGCTCGTAGTAGGGCGCCAGCTCCTCCCACCGCGCGCCCGCGAAGGCGGCCGGTGACGTCGGCAGATCGAGCATCAGACCGAGCTCCTTCGAAGAATGGGCCAAAGGTGGTGCGGACCAGCCACAGTCCTGCGGCACCTCGCCGGCGGTGTCGCGCGCAGGGGATCGCCCGCGGCACGCTGCCCGCGTGGTATGGCCTCGGCCTGCGGCATGATGGACGCCCGGCGATGGACCGCCCGAGCGCGCACACGCATCGCGGAGTAATATGTCCTGAACGTGCTCGCGGCGGGAGCGGTGCGACGTGAAATCTCTGCACGAATGACACCATGACACATCGGCGCGACAACCGCGCGACGCAGACGTCGCGAATGCGTGCCGTCGTACTCACCGGCGCCGGCGGCACGGACGTGCTCGCGATCCGGGACGTGCCGCGCCCCCGGCCCGCACCGGACGAGATTCTGGTTCGTGTCTGCGCGGCGGCGCTCAACCGGGCCGACCTGCTACAGCGTCGCGGGCGCTACCCTGCTCCCCCTGGCGTCCCGGCCGACATCCCCGGACTGGAGTTCGCGGGCGAGGTGGTCGAAGCGGGCATGGGCGTGCGCGCATGGGCCGTGGGCGATCGCGTGTTCGGCATCGTGGGCGGCGGCGCGCAGGCGGAATACGTGGCGGCGCACGCGCGTGCCGTGGCGCGAGTTCCCGATGCGCTCGATTGGCCGAACGCGGCGGCGGTTCCGGAGGCGTTCATCACGGCGCACGATGCACTCGTGGCGGGCGCGGCGCTTCGCCCAGGAGAGCGCGTGCTGACCTATGCCGTGGGGAGCGGCGTCGGCCTCGCCAGCATCCAGCTCGTGCGCACGATGGGCGGCATCCCCTACGGGACCACCCGCACCGCCGACAAGCTTACCAGAGCGCGCACCTTCGGGCTGGAGGACGGGATGGTCGTGGGCGATACACCCGAGGGGCTGGTGGAGTGCGCACAGACATGGTCGTGCGGCACGGGTATGGATGTGGTGATCGATCTCGTGGGGGGACCGTACGTGGCCGCGACCGTGGCGCTGCTCGCGCTCCACGGCCGCGCGATCGAGGTGGGCACCACCGCCGGACGAGAAGGCGTGCTGGACCTCGCGCAGATGCTCCACAAGCGACTTACCATCCGCGGCACCGCGCTGCGCGCGCGTCCCCTGGAGGAAAAGATCCTGGCCACGCGCGCGTTCGAGCGCGAGGTCGTTCCGCTACTCGCCAGCGGGACGGTGCGGCCCATCGTGGACAGCGTCTTCCCGATGCAGGAGATCGCGGAGGCGCACGCGCGACTCGAAAGCAACGCGACGTTCGGCAAGGTAGTGCTGACGATCGGGAACTAGCGGTGGACGCCGACCGATCCGCTGGAACGGCGGGTCGCGGGCATTCTCTCCGCGATGAGTGCGCCTGATCGGGCTACACCGGCCTGGTTCCGAACAGAATGCCCCACCAGCGCGGACGCAGCCATGGCGAGCGCGCCCCAGAACGCCACGCGCAGCGCACCGCGCGCCATACCGGCGCCACCCACGCGCGCAGCCACCGCGCCGAGCACGGCGAGCAGCACGAGCGCACTCACGGTGACCAACCGGATCACGATCGTGGACGGCGCGAGGCCAGCCACCAGCACCGGCAGGAACGCCCCCGTCGCGAACGTCACCGCCGAAGCGATTGCCGCCTGAATGGGTCGCGCAGCGGTGGTCTCGGAGAGGCCGAGCTCGTCGCGCGCATGCGCCGCCAGCGCATCGTGCTCCATGAGCTGCGTCGCCACCTCGGCCGCCAGGGCAGGTGTGAGACCGCGCTCGACGTAGATGCCCGTAAGCTCCTTGCGCTCGCTGTTGGGCTGCGTCTCGAGTTCCTGGCGTTCGCGTTCCAGATCGGCCGCTTCGGTGTCTGCCTGCGAGCTCACGGAGACGTACTCGCCTGCCGCCATGGACATCGCCCCGGCCACCAGTCCGGCCACTCCGGCCAGCAGGACCTCCGATCGCGGGGCCCCGGAAGCGGCAACGCCAACGACCAGACTGGCCGTGGAGATCAGGCCGTCGTTGGCACCAAGAACGGCGGCGCGGAGCCACCCAATGCGGGACGTACGATGCCCTTCGACGTGCATGAGATATCCTACGAACGACGTGACGCACGGACCGACAGGCCTGTGCTTTTGGCGTGAAAGGCCGCAGGGATCGCGCCAATCGACGCACGCAACGTACGCCACCGCCGCTGGCCTGGCTACGGGGCGAGGGCCTCGACGACCCGCTCCTTTCCCCGCGGGCCGCGCGTGAGCGTGTCCACGAACTGTGTCTCCACGCGCACATCGCCCAGCACGCGCTCGAGAGCCGCGATGGCTCGCCTCCGGATCGCGTCGACATCGGCTGCCCGGTCGGGCACCACGGAGACCACGAACGCGTGCTCCGCCGTCTGCCGCAACTGATAGCGCCGCACCCCGCCGACCGTCTCCATGGCGCATGTGAGCTCATAGGGGGACACGCGCCGCCCCGTGCGGAGCATGACGGTTTCCACCTCGCGGCCCGTCACGATCCCGAGGCGCGGGAACGTCGCGCCGCACGCGCACGCGCCGCCGAGGAGCGACGCGAGATCCCCCGTGCGGTACCGCAAGAGCGGCATCGCCGTATTCACGAGCGACGTCACCACAAGCTCCCCCACGTCGCCGGCGGCGGCCGGCTCGCCGCGCGCGTCCAGCACCTCGGCCAGCAGGACGTCCGCATTCACATGCATCGCGCCGGTGGCACACTCCCACGCCACCTCTTTGGTTTCCGACGTGCCGTAGACATCGTGGACGCACGCGTCGAACGCCGCCGCGATCCGCGCGCGCACCGCCGGGGCCAGCAGCTCGCCCCCGGTGAAGATCATGCGCGGGGCGGTGCGCAGCGGTGTGGCCGCCAGCGCCATCGCGATCTCCTCCAGCACGGACGGCAGGCCATAGATCACGTCGGGCCGGCACGCGCGGAGCGCGGCCACCACCTGGCCCAGGGGTTGAAGCACACTGATGACGCCTACGCGGCCGACTCGCTCGAGCAGGGCACGCGCACGCCCGTGGGCGGGAATGGCGTCGAGCACGGCGACACGATCCACCACGCGCAGCCCGCAGCGCCGTCGTGCCCGCAATTTCACCAGGTACTTCTGCACCGCCCACGCTCGCGGGTCGAAGTACATGATGAACGGCTCCCCGGTGGAGCCGGAGGAACGCGAACTCCGCCACGTGGGCTGGAGACGTCCGCCACACAGGGCCTCGAGGCCCGCGTCACGGAGCGACGCCTTGTGCACCGGCTCCAGCCGCGTGAGCAGGGTACGCAGCGGCACCGCGCCCGGGCTGTCACCCACATGCCGCCACGCAACGCCCGCGCGCTCCAGGGCACGTCGCTGGAAGGGCGCGTGCACGGCGGCGGCAACCACCGATCGGAGCCGGCGCTCCACCACGCGCTCCAGCGCGTCGTGGGAGAGCCGCGGCGCCCGCATCACGGGCGCCGCCTCGCGGGCAATCCAGTACGCGACGGACGGCAACGCCGTCACCTCACTGCCCCGCCCGCTCTGTCGAGCGCGCACGGCCCCCCGCGCGTGGGTGCGCGTGCGGCGCGATGGGCACGGATAGCAGCGGGCATCGGTCACAAAACTTCACGCGGTCGCAGCGCGTGCGCCAGCACCGAACGCGGCGCACGCGCGTGAGCGCCAGGCGCCGCAGGTGATCTGCGCCGTGCGATCCCTTGAGGAGCACCAGATCGCCCGAACGCACATAGGCGTCGAGCCACGTCGCTGCGTCGCGGACGGTGTCGAACAGATGGACATGCGCGCCGCGTCCGTACTTGGACGCGCCGCGTGCCACGTGCGCCATGGCCCCCACGAAGACCACCTCGTCGGCGATCTCCAGCGCTTGCCGAGCGAGCTGCTTGTAACGCCGGCGCGATTCCCCGGGGTAGTCGGACACGGTGCCGATCACCATCACCTTCCGCGCCGCGCGCGCCTGGCGGAGGAAGTCGAACGCGGCGGGGAACGACCAGAACGGGGCCTTGCTGTCGTCGCACACGTAGGTAACGCCATCCGGCTGCGTGACGGGCTGCATGCGGCCGGGCCACGGGGGCACCTCCGCGAGGGCACGCGCGCCCTCCGCGAGCGACACGTCCATCAGCATGCCGACCGCGAGCGCCGCCAGGACAGACGGCACCCAATGCGCGCCGTGCAGCAGCGTGTGCACGCGGACGCGCTCGCCCGCATACACGGCCGTGAACGACAGCGGGTCGGGCCAGCACGACGTGATGTCTTCCGCGCGGAGGTCCGCCGTCGCGCCGCATCCCACCAACAGCACGCGCCCCGGGGCGAGCTCCCGCATGGCCAACACGTGCGGATCATCCGCGTTCAGCACGGCCGCACCGCCGGACCGGAGCGCGCGCACCACCGTACTCTTTTCCGTGGCGGTGGCGGCCAGCGAGCCAAAAGCGCGGTAGTGGTCGCTGCCGACGTTCGTCACCACCGCGATGTCGGGACGGAAGAGCGCAGCGAGCGGCGCCAGCGTGCCGGGACCCGAGCTGCCGAGCTCCATCGCGGCGAAACCGTGCGACCGGCGTGTGGCGAGGATGGTGTTGGCCACCCACCGCAGACTGTTGGCTGTCCCCGGATTCGCCACTCCATCGTGGCGGGCGCCCAGGACGGCCCGCACCAGCTCCTTGGTGGTCGTCTTGCCGCAGCTACCGGTGATAGCCACGAACCGCGTGTGGGTGAGCGCGCGGCGCCGCCGTTCGGCGGACGCCAGGACCACCGGGAGCGTGAGACGATCGCGCAGACGGCGCACCGTCACCCACGACCGTTCGGCCAACATCACGGCGGCTCTCACGGCGTTGGCTCCGAAGCAGCCCCATCCGCCGGATGCACCCGATAGAACTCGCGGTGGAACAGCTTGGTTCTTCGCACGGTGGCCAGGGTCCGATGGCCGCCACTGGTCTTTTCGAGCGTGCGTAGCGAGCCCACGTTCTCCGGCGCGATGAGACGGTAACTGCACATCCATCCCATGTCGCGGGAGATGTGGAGCCCCTCCAAAATGAGCATCGTCGCGATCCCCTCCCGCCGGCGTCGCGGCGTCACGTAGAGGTCCCAGCCGTACCAGGCGTGCGGCGGGAGGTCGATCGCGAACCCCTCGAACGCCGTCTCGATCGTCGTCGACACCCACACGTACCCCACGGCCTCCGTTCCATCCCACGCCACATAGCAGCGGCGTCCCGCCGCGATGCGGCGGCAAAACATCTCGATCTGACGCGATGTGGCCAGACAGGCGAGCGCGTCCCAGTCGTCGTCGCCCAGCCGGGTGACGCGCCGTCCCGACGGCAGCGGGCGCCGTGGCGGGACCGCATGCAGCGTCTGCTCGATGAGGTGGAATCGCTTGGTGTAGAAGACGCGATTGACCGTGCGCGCCACGATGAGGCGCACCACGCCATGCCAGCGCTCCACGCGCCAGAGCCGCACGGCATCGCGCGGGAAACTCGCGATGTCGCGCCAGTAGGAGGCCAGTCGCCCCCGCCGGGGATGGATCGGCTGCGCAGCGGTCGTCATGGCCCCACCCCGCTGCTCGTCATCGCGTGAGCGCGCCCCGGTTCCGACGGGGCGGCGGGCTCGCCGCCCCGTGCGGCCATGAACGGCGGATCATCGTAGTTGGAGTGGACCAGGGAACGCACGACGCGGACCTTGCCGCTGGGATCGCGCGGCAGATCAGGCACGAGCTCAAGCACCAGCGCGACGTCCGGTCCCACGACCGCCGCGGCGGTGTCCCTGAGCTGCGCGACCCGCTCGGCGGAGGGCTGCCCTGCCGGCACGACGCGCATCACAACGCGGTCCACACGTTCCTGCACCAACTGGTAGTGCCGCACCCATGCCGCGCCCGCGCGCAGGATGCTCTGCGATACTTGGTACGGCAGCATGCGCCGCCCGTCCGGGAGAACCAGATGATCGATCATCCGGCCCTGCACCGAGTGGATGACCGAGAACGGCGCGCCGCAGGCGCACGCTGCGCCGCGCGTGACGATATCGGCCAGACGATACCGCACGAACGGCATCGTGTAGGCGTGGAGATTGGTCGCCACCACTTCGCCGCGTTCGCCGGGCTCGGCGGGACGGCCGTCCACCAGCACCTCCACGATGACGCTGTCGTCGCTGACGTGCATCGCACCGCTGCTGCGACACTCCCACGCGATGAGGTTCATCTCCATGCAGCCGTAGGTCTCGTACACCGGTACGCCGAAGCCCTGTGCGATGGCGCTGCGAAGGCCAGGCGTGAGCACCTCCGCACCCACCGACGCAAAGCGCAGCGGCAGCACGCGGCCGCCGCGCTCGGTCATCGCGGCTGCCGCCAGGGCGAGCGCGCCCGGGTAGCCGGTGAGGGCGTGCGGCGCGAACGCACAGATTTGCTCTGCCATGGCCGCGCCGCTGGCCGTGGCATCCACAGTCATGCGCCAATGCAGCCCGAGCGCGCGCAACGTGCGTCCGACCACCTTCCGGTTGGGTGATCCGCGCCCGACATTGGTGCGCACCAACCCTACACTCGCCACGCGATCGGTGGCACGCAGTCCGTAGCTGCGCAGGGCGCGGTAGCGGAACAGGTGCAACACATCCTGCTCGACCCAGTGCCGTCGAATCGTGAAGGGAACGCCGCTCGATCCACTGGTCCAGGACGTCGTCAGGCGCGTCGGATGCACCGCGTGGTCCACGAGGTCCACGACGTTCCGCTGCCGCATGGCTTCCCTGGTCGCGATCGGAAGGCGCGCCAGATCGGCCACACCACGAATGTCCTCCGGTCGCACCCCGTGCGCATCGTAGAGCTGGCGGTAGTACGGCACTCGCTCGTACGCATGGCGCACCAGCGCGCGCAGTCGCTCGCTCTGGTATGCCTCGAGCTCGGCGCGGCTCCACCGGATGGGGCGCAGCGTGTGCGCCACGCGGCGGAGCAATGGACGATGCGCGCTCACGGACTCACCTCGGGTACCGGCATCCGCTGCAGGCGCGCCCGCACCGCAGCCCGCTCGCCCGCGTCGCGCACCACGCGCGCGCCCTTGCGCGCCGTGCGCGCCCACTGCACGGCGAACGGACGCGGGTCGCGGTGCGACCACACCGCGAACGTCTTGGGGCCCACGTAACTCCGCACGAAGTCACGCCACCGCCACTGTTCGCCTCCCAGGCAGAGCGCCGTGTACAGCAGGTCGGCGTGCAAGTGAATCCACGTGCCGCGCCATCCGTTGGGTGTGCACGCGACGGCCTCGCCCATCGCGCGCTCGCGCCACAGGAGCAGGGGGTAGTTCATCCCGGCACGCCACGCCAGGCCGTGTGACAGGAAGCAGCGGCCATTGACCTCGAGGAGACGATAGGTGCCGTCGCGCGGGTCGAGCTTGTACTCGATGTTGAGCAACCCACGCCAACCGAGCCGCCGCGCCATCGCCAGACTCGACTCGCGTAGCGGCGCGGGATCGACCATCGTGGCCGCGCGGGCCACCCCGTAGAACGGCGGCCCCTGCCGCAGCTTGCGCGCGGCAAATTCCGCCAGCGGCTCGCCGGTGAGATCCACGTAGGTAGAGTACTCGAACACGTGGTCGTCCGGTCCGGGCACGAGGTCGAACAGCTCGGCGTCCAGTCCTGACGCGCACACGCGCTCCACCGCGCGGCGCAATTCCGGCGCGCTGTGCGCGACGAACAGCTTCCGCCCGAACACGTCCCAGAAGCGATGGCCCTCCACCGGCTTCACGATCACGGGGTACGGCACGGACGCATAATCGGTGAATGTGGCGGCGGGACCGTACGAACGTGGCAGGGCGATGCCGAGCTCACGCGCAATGCGGCACGTCACGCTCTTGTTTACCACCTGTCGCGTGACCGACCAGGACGGGACGGTGGGTGGGTACCAGCGCGCCAGCGTGTCCTGCTCCTGTGCGAGAACGGCCAGCGCGTAGTCGTTGGTTGGAATCACGGCCCAGCCGGCGTACTCGGGGGCGTGTCGCTCCAGAAGGTCCACCAGCGACCGGGGCTCCTGCTGAAACCCGTGCAGCCGATGCACCGCGCTCACGTAGCGGGAGTGCTGCGCGAGGTCGGACGGCCGCGTCCCGATGAGCACGACGCGCACGCCCTCGGTGGCCAGCGCGCGCACCGCGGCGAGTCCGTTTTCCCCGCCACCCACCACGATGGCACCAGGCGGCACGCCGCCCTGCCAGCGCGCGACCGAACGAGGCGTGGTCACGATGCGCGCTCCCGCTGCACCGTGGTCACGGCCAGCTGAGGCGACGGCCAGTCTGCCACGCGCACGTCCGCCGTATGCGCTTGCGTCCCACGCCGCACCCCCGCGTAGATCGCGAGATAGCGGTCCGCGGCGCTGGCCCAGGTCATCGCCGCCTGCGCCATGGCGCGATTGCGCGCGCTCATCCGTGCGCGTCGGTCGGGGTGATCAGCCAGCACCTGGATCGCGCGTGCGAGCGCGAGCACGTCGCCAGGCGGTACGAGGAGTCCATTGTCGCCATGCTGAACGAACTCCGGGATCCCGCCAACGCTGCTGCCGATCACCGGGAGGCCGCTCGCCATCGCTTCGGCAAACACGTTGCCGAACGCTTCGCTCGACGGCGCGAGCGCGAACAGGTCCGCGGCGCGGTAGCGCTCCGCCAACGCCCCGCGGTCGAGCGCGCCGGAGAACGTGACGCGCGCGGCGATGCCGAGGCGTTCCGCGTGGGCCCGCAGCGACGCGAGCTCAGGGCCCGCGCCCACGATCTCGAGGGTGAAGCGTGCATCGTCCAGGATCGCCAGCGCGTCGAGGAGCTCGCGCAGCCCCTTGCGCTCGATCAGTCGGGCGACCGCGAGGCACCGTACGCGCTCGAAGCGGAACGACCGGTCCGGTACGGGCGGCGCGAAACGGGCGACGTCCACGCCGTTGTGCACGACCGTGTAGGAGAGCGCCGGCTCCGTGCGCCGGGCCAGCTCGCCGAGCGAGCGGGAGAGCGCCACCACCCGAGCCGATCGTCGCCAGATCCATCGCGTGAGCGGCCGCAGCAGGACGTGCGCGTACTCGAGGCCTCGCTTGGCGCCGTTATAGTGCGGCACGTCCGAGCCGCGGAGCGAGGTGACCACCGGCACGCCGCGCAGCGGCAGCGCGGGCAGCATGGCGCCCGTGGGAAGCGAGAAGAAGACGTGGACCACATCGTACCGATGGGCGCGGACGAGACGCCGCGCGACGGGCATCGCGGCGACCACATATCCGAGCGCCGCGCGCACGCCAGACTGATGGATGCCCCGGCGCCGCGTCGCCACACGGTAGATCGTGAGCCCGGGCGCATCCGCCGGATGCTCCACGGCGGCGAGGGCACTGCGGCCATGCGAGTCGCCGGCCACGGGCGCGCGCGAAGTGACCACGTCCACCACATGCCCGCGCTGCGCGAGATCACGCGCGAGCGCCGCACTGGCAATGCCGGCGCCACCGCCCAGCGGAGGATACTCGTAGTTGAGCAGCAGGAGGCGCACGCGCGATCCGGCGTGGAGGTGGAGCATCGCCGCCCAACCCGGCCGCGCGGAGCCCCGCTCCGCGCAGACCGCCGGCGTCGGCGGACCCGGCGCATCGTCGCCCCGGGAACGGTCGCGCATCCACTGTGGCAAACCTCGCGCAACCCGCGCGGCGCCTCCCGCTGCCACGTGCCGCGCGGCGCGGCCCACGCTGGGAAGTCCAGCCTAACTGGTGGCGTACAAGAGATTAGTGGCACACACCTGTGGCCCCGCAGAGGTGGACCAGGGGCATGCGGAGCGGGCCCCCCGACCGCCATGGCAGCCGTCGGAGAGCCCCCGCGTACGCGCCAGCGCATCACAACCGTTGCGCCCATGCAGCGCGAAACCAAGCCCCGGAAAGAGCAAACTCCGGGGAACTCGAGACCTACTTGTCGGCCGTGAGCGTCGCGGCCAGCACCTGGCCGATCCGCGCCGACGACTCGAGAAGATGCGCGCGCGTGTACTCGTCCAGCCCGGATGCACCGCGATGCGCGTCGATGCGGCGCTTGAGCGTGGTCAGCTGGTACCGCGCGACGGCACGCGCGTCTTCGGGCAATCGATCCTCCGATCCAATCGCGATCTCCGTTAGCCGATCGATGTAGGCGCGCTGCAGATCGCGCCGCGTGGCCGTGATGTTTCGCGGCCCTCCCGACAGGACTTCGCTCCAGATGGACGCCGTGAGCGCATCCATCAACTCCGGGATGGTCAGCACCTGCGCCCGTCCGAACTTCGCTTCCGCATCGCGAATGCGTGCAAACACGAACGGTTGCATCACCTGCGTCAGGATGGCACGCTGCACGCCCAACACCTGCTCGTGAACCGGGTAGTCGATGCGCCCGGCGTACGTGTTATTCTCCCCCCAGTGCGACCATCGGTTTGCGCCCAGTTGCGCCAGCACGGCTTGCGGTATGTCGAACGCATCTTCACTGAAGGCGTACTCGCGCAGGAAGGCAAGCGCTTCCTGCTGCTTGGCCTTGGGCACGGCGACGAACGGCGGCCGTGCTCCAGGATCGCCCACGTGGTCACGGTGCTGGAACTGTCCGCCGATGTACTTCACTCCCGTAATGACGGCCAGCGCGTACTGGTTCATCAGCGATTGCAGCGCATCGCTCAACTCCGCGTAGCGGGCGTTGTCGGTGAGCACACGCTTGGGGAGGGCGGGCAGCAAGGAGCGGATGAGCTGCGCCCGGCCACGTCCCCACTCCAGCGGGTCACTGCCCAGATCGTACACGTTCACCGTGGGGTCGAGCGCACCTGGACCGCGCGCGTCCTCGTCCGTGCCGAGGGCGTGCCCGGGCTGCGCTGCCTCCCGCGCGAGCGCCGCCGCGCGCGCCGAATCGGGCGTGTAGCCGTACGAGATCGCCCACCGGTCCGATGAGCCGACGCCCGTATTGTAGTAAAGTCCGTTGGGGGTGCCCGGCGCGGACAGATTGATGCTGGGATAGTCCATCACCGAACTGTACAGTCCATTGTCTCCGGTCCACTGCGCGTCGTGCAGCTTGTCCAGCGGCGTGTCGGACGACGACCGGAAGTTGTGCCGCAGTCCCAGCGTGTGCCCCACCTCGTGCATCGTCGCCCACGTGAGCGCCTGCCCCACGAACGCCATCGGCACGTCCGCGCCCGGAGCGATGTCGCCGCGCGCGGCGAGCATGGTGCGGAGCAGCACGCCCTGCTCTCCCAACTCGCCCGCGAATTCGGCCGATTCCCCCGCGCCCGCGAGCGAGACGCTGTCGCCCCCGGTGCCGAGCGCCATCTCGACCGCGGTGGCCGGGCTCACCATCGTGCGCCAGCTGCGCTCGAAACCGCGCACCATACTTGCCTCGAACAGGATGTCGGCATCCAACACCTCGCCGGTGCGCGGATCAACTACGGAGGGGCCGATCGCCCCGTAGCCGGGCTGGTCCGACGTGTTCCACCGCACCGTGTGATAGCGGATGTCTTCCGGGTCGGCGCTGTCGGGGAGCATCTCGGCGCGAATCGCGCGCGTGTAACCGGCCGCCTCGAACGCGCGGTTCCACGCCTCGATGCCCGCTGTCACGTACGGGCGCAGCTCGGTGGGGATGTTCGGGTCCAGATAGTAGACGATGGGGTGCACGGGCTCGTACAGCTCCCCCACCTTGCGCCCGGGCTCGAGACGCCACCGGTTGATGTAGCGCGCGAAGAACTGGTCGTCACCGCCCGAGAAGTCCTTGCGAACCGTGAGGAAGAATCCCATCCGGTCGTCGGCCACGCGTGGCGTCATCGGCTGCGCCGGCAGGCGCACCAGACTGTAGTGAATCGCCACCGGGATGAAGCGGCTGTCCGGCACCGAGTTGATGCTCACGGGCTCACCCGGCGTGAAGGTGAGCTGCGAGCGAATGTTGACATTATCCGGGAACGCCTTGACCGAGGCCAGATAGCTGCGCGTCTTGTCAAGCGTGGCGCGCCCCGGCTGTCCCGGGCGCGAAGCGACCGCGCCGCGAACGCTCGCGCCAATGTCGGAGAGATCGGAAACGAACCAGTCGTGTACGTCCACCACGGCCGCCGAGTCGTCGCGCATCGCCTCGATCTTCGCGCTCTCGAGGATGGACGACCCGAACGAGAGCGCCACCGCGTGCTCCATGGGAGAACCGGAGGCTGCCGTGAAGCGATGCGGCCGCTGCACCAGGTAGATGTGATCGCCGCGACGCTCGAGCGCCACCAGGCTCCCCTCGAAGATGTTGAGCATGGTGCCACCAAAAATCCCGCGCGCGCCAATCCCCTGGGCGATCTCGGTGGTCAGCAGGAAATCCTCCCCGAGCCGCGCCGGAGGAACCGCCAGATAGAGGTGGCCGTCCGGCTTTTCGTACGTATCGAGGAAGCCGGTGTGCGCGACGGCGCCCGCGGTGAGCTCCTTAAAGGTCTTCAATCCGTTCTTGGGGGCAGCCGCCGCAGCGTGTGCGACGCCGGCGCTCGGCGGGGCCGCCGCCGGCTGCGGCACGGTGGACGGCTCGGCGGTGGGGGGAGCACACGCGATCACGCCGAGCGCGAAGAGCATGGTCGTTCGACGAATCATGGGGCGGTCTCCTTCTGGATGGTATGTTTCGGCGGGACATCGGCAGCGCGGATGTCGAGCGTGGCGTCGTCGTTCACAGCGGGCGGGCATCCCGAATGTGAGCGTCGTCACTACGTGCCGCCACGGAGAGTGTTTCGTTCTCGGACGCGAGCGGGGCCACGATCGTGTTGCGGCCCGACGCGCTCTTGCAGTCCATCACCCCGAGCCCGGCGGCGCACCGCTCACCGCCGCCAGGTCGATGCGGACGGTCGTCCCGGCGCCCGGCATGCTGGTGATGTCGATCGTCCCGCCCCAGCCTTCCACCAACTGCCGGCTGACGGCCAGCCCAAGGCCGCTTCCGCTGGTGCGCGTGGAGAAATGCGGCTCGAAGATGCGCGGCATCACCGCGGCCGGAATGCCGCGGCCATCGTCGTGGACCTCGATCGCCACGCGGCCGTCGGCGATGTGGATCGTGACGTCGACGGCGCGCGCCGCCGCCAACCGCGCGTTCTCGAGAATGTTGAGCAGCACCTCCCGCAACTCGTCGGGGCGAGCCCGCGCCCATACCGGACCTGTTCCGTCGGTGAGACTCCACCGCACGCTGCCGGCGCCGAGGCGCTCCAGCTCCACGACATCGCGCACCACGGCGTGGATGTCGGTAGGCTCGCCGGGCGCGCGCTCGGCCGGAACCGTCCCATAGCGACTGAACGCGCGGGCGATCTGATCCAACCGGTCGATCTCGCGGAGGATCTGCTGGATGTTCTGCTCCAACACGCGATCGAAGTCCGCCGGTGAGCTCGCGCGTACGCGTTGGAGATGCTGCACGCCCAGCCGAATGGGGGTGAGCGGGTTCTTGATCTCGTGCGCGATCTGGCGCGCCATCTCCCCCCACGCCAGCACGCGCTGCGCGCGCGCAAGCGCGGTCACGTCGTCCAGCGTCAACACGGCTCCGCCCTCGGTGCCGAGGCGTGTGAGGCGCGCCTGCAACTGGCGCGCGGCCACCTGGAGCTCGAACTCCTCCTCCTCGGCCGGCCCGCGAAGAAACGATCGCACGCGGTCCGCCAGGACGTTGCCCGCGTCGGGCAGCTGGTCTACCATCGCGCCGCGCTGGAGCTCGCGTCCAAGCAACGCTTCGGCCGACGGATTGGCGATCATCACGCGGCCGCTCGCGTCCATCGCTGCGACCCCGCTCGCCACGTGGCGGAGGACGGCGGCCGTGCGCCGCTGCGCGGCTTCCAGCGCTGCCTGGCTTGCACCGAGATCCGCCGCCATGCTGCGGAACGCGGAGAACACCGGGGAAAACTCCGCTGGCGGCTCACCGGCAAGCGGCGGCTCGCGCTCCCCGGCGGCGATGGCGAGGGCGGCGGCGCGCAGGCGCCCGATGGGTTCCGCCAGCGAGCGCGCGGCAATGCCGCTCAGCCAGAGCGCGGCCACGCCGCCAAGCACGGTGACAAACACCACCAGCACGCCGAGATCGCGTCGCCGCTGATCGAGCAGCTCCTCGTTCCCGCGGGCAGGCGCCGCGACGACCCGCGCCTCACCGTCTGCCGACGGGAGCGCGCGGTACCCCACGAGCGTCGGACGGCCGCCCACGCGCTCGATCCGACTGGTGTACAGCTCGCGTGTCTCCCCCAATGTGAGCGCGACGGCCGGCGGCACGAACCGCCCGATCGGAACCAGCTCGGCGTACAGGGGCGCGCTCGTCTGCGCCAGCGCGCCCGCCCGGTAAAGGAAGAGCGGCGTCTCGCCCACAGCGGCCTGACCAAGCGCGAACGGCTCGTCTGCAGCGCCCGCAATGCCGCGCAGCGTCTCGCGCACGAGGAGCTCCCGCGACTGTCGGTCTTCCGCCTGCAGCCGGCCGTAGCTCCACGCCGCGAAGGCCAACGCGGGAAGCACGAAGAAGCCGAGCAGCGCGAGCGTGAGCCGCGCGCGATAGCTTCGCCTCCAATGCGCTACGCGCGCATGCGCCCAGCGGGTGATGGCGCGACGGGGCAGCGTGCTCACGAGCCACAACCCCAGGAAGGCGAGCAGATCCAGCAGCACCACGAGCGTCCCCCGCTCCACCAGGATGTCGGGCGATCGCAGATCGATTTCGATGTGCGCGCGCTGTGGACCACGTGCGGTCTGCACGATGCGGTCGCCGTGCAGCTCATCGCGCAGCCGGTGCCACGACGTATCGCTGGCGGCCGGCCCCACCGTGCCGGGCGCACGGCTCACGAGCACGACCGAGTAGGGAGGCTCCCCACGCTCGCGCGCGGGGAGTCCCAGCAGCGCATGGAACGGGGCGTCGGAAATGAGTCGCGTACGCGGCGCTACGAGCGCGGTCGTCACCGCACCGCCAGGAAAGGGGACCGCGATCGCGTCCAGCACGCCGAACGCGCCGAGCAGCGTCTCGGATTGCACTTCGCTGCTGGCGCGCGCGCGCTCCACCACGGTGCGCACCTCGCCAATGGGGGCGCTGAAAGCGGAGAGGGCGAGCGACACGGCCGCGGAGTCGCCGGCGGACCACGTGGCGAGCCGGACGGGCAGGTCCGCCCCGGCCAGATCCGATCGCAGATACCGTTGCAGCAACGCCGCCTGGGAGCGCGGAGGCGGTTGCCGCGAGATCTGTGCGGCAAAGCGATGGATGGCCGCATCCACGTCGGGCTCCACGCGTGACAGACCGGCGACATCCGCAATGGCGATGCTCATGCGACCGCGCATCACCGCGCTCCAGGTGAGCGTGGCCGCCGCCAGCGCGGCCACGACGGCTGCGGAGAGCAAGCCGCGACGATGGTGCCGCGTGAGCGCCACCGCCGCGACGATGGCCAGCCACACGCCCACATACCACACGGGCCAGCGCTCCGGAATGGCGATGGCGCGTGCGGCGATGGCCGCCGCCACGGCAGCCAACACCGGCGCCACAGCCGGATGCATTCCGCCGCGTGGCCGCCCTCGCGCAATGCGGATGACCACCAGCAGCACGGCAGCCGGTAGAAAGAGCGCCATCTGCCAGCCGAGCCAGAGCCCGGCCGTCACGCCGGCGGGCGGTACGGTGACACCGCGTGCCAGCGCGTGCAGCAGCAGCGGGGATGTCAGCACGAGCACGGCCGTCAGCACGGCGCCCGGCCATGCCGCACGCGGCCGCCAGCGCGAGCGGTGGATGAGGAGCGCGGCGACCAGAAGCAGCGCCCCCGCGATCACGAGTGCACCCGCGCTGGCGGTGAACGCGCCGCCCACGGGCGAGTAGTAGGCGGACGGATCGAACACCGGGTGCGCGGACGAGAAGGCCGCGAGTGGCACGCGGTCGAGTGCCAGCAGTCCAGCGGCTACGGGAACCAGCCGCCATCCGAGCCGATCCTCGCGCCGCCACACGGCGAAGAGCACGAGGACGAACGTCGCGCCGAGAACCAGGGCGCCCGTGCTCCGCGCCGCGGCGCGTACGTGCAGATCAGCCTCCGCCTGCGGGCGCGCCGTGGAGAGGATGTAGAAGAGCACCTGCCCGTCGTGACGGTACGCGACCGCTTCCGGCGGAGCGGGCCGCGTGCTGGGCGGAAGGAACCGCAGTCTGTCCAGCCCCGTGCGGTGGGCTACCTGTGCACCGAGGGTGCCGATGATGCTGTCGCCCGGCGGTTCCGCGTTCACCACTTCGGTGGCCACCACGCGCGAAGTTCCCCGGTGCGCGGAGGCGAAGAGCGTGACATAGTACTGGTCGAACACCACACCCACCGGTGCGGAGAGCGTGTCGGTGCGCGCGTAGATCCGCCCGGCCCACGCCACCGGCTCGGCGCCGCGATAGAGCACCACGCCGCGGGGGCCGCGCAATCCACCCAGGTGGCTGAGGGCCGTGAATGCGTTCGCCGGAGCCGCCGTGGTAGCCAGCGCGCGGCGGGCCAGGGCTGTGAGCTCTGCCGCAGACGCGTCCAGCCCATCGGTGACACCGCGCGCGGCCGTGGCGAGCTCGAGCTCCCGATGCGCCGACCAGGACGTTTCGATGGCGCGCACGTGCGCCTGCGCGCGAAAGCCGAACGCGCAGAACACCAGGGCGAGCGCCGAGGTGACGAGCGCCCAACGCCGCTCGCGCCCGCGCAGCGCCGCCAGGACAGCCACGACGGTGGCGACCGTCGCGAGTACGAGGTAGCGTTCTGACAGCAGGCGCAGCCACGCCGACGCGGCGACGAGGAGAACGCCGCCCAGCACCGTCCAGGCGTGTTCAGCCGTCCCCGCACGATGGCGCGGACCGTGCGGCGCTGCGGTCGGGGTCGCGGCAGACGCCAGCTCAGGCGCAGCGCGCGGGACCTTTTCGGGGCTCGAAATGACCTCTCCCTCCCCTTCGGGGCTTGGTACAACCACAGAAGCGGCGGCTCCTCAGAAGCGACCCGTTCTGCTCAAGCGGCTTCCACCCGACACCGTGGCGGCGGCGATGGAGCGTGATCCGCGCCTCATTATACCCCTCGGCACCTGCGAGCAGCACGGGCCGCACCTGCCGATGGGCGCCGCCACCATCATTGCGGAGGCGCTGGCCGACGACCTGTCGGCGGCGTTCGGCGTGCTGCGCGCGCCCACGGTGGAATACGGCGTGAATATCGACACGGAGCGCGAGATGCCCGGCAACAGCTCCGTGCGACGCAAGACGCTCCATCGGATGCTGAACGATCTTCTGAACGCCTGGGAGTGCACCGGCTTTCAGGAGTTTATCCTTCTCACCGCGCACGATCACGACCCGCACCAGGAAGCGGTGGCGACCGTGGTGACCGCGGAGGCACGCGTTCGGGTGGTGGACATCTTTGCCGTGCCCGTCGAGGATCTGCTGGAAGGCCAGGCGGGACACATGCACGGCGGGGAGGCAGACACGTCGCTGCTCCTGTACCTGGCTCCCGACCTTGTGCGCATGGAGTTGGCGAAGGATTATATGCTACCACGTGAGATGCTGCGGCGTTACCGGCGTGGCGCGCTGCGCGTCCCCATGGAAGGCGCGGGCTCGATAGGGCGCCCCACGCTTGCCACCGCCGAAAAAGGGCAGGCGCTCTACGAACGCATTCGTTCGCGCATCGCGGGCCGCGTCTTCCTGGAACCCGACCCGGACGACTGATCGGCGCAGCAGGACCCCCGACGTTCGCCCCGGGTATTATCCCTCCTCTATGCGATACGCGGCTCTCCTCCCGGTAGCGCTCCTGGCCACCCCCAGCGTCGTCCACAGTCAGGCTGTGGTCGATCAGGGGAGCTTTACGATCACCCGTGAGGGCGCCCGGGTGGGGCGCGAGGAGTTCACCATCCGCCGGCAGCCTGGCGCGGGGACGGGGAGCGATGCGCTCATCGCCCGCGCGCGCGTCACGCTGGACGGCCGTCTGCTTGCCCCCGCGCTGCGCGCCAGCGCGGCGGGGGACCCGGACGCGTACGAGATCGAGGTGCGGAGCGGAGTGGATGTGCAGGAGCGGCTGCGCGTCGACGTCGGACGGGGGCGCTTCAGCGCCCGGCTCCGCACGCCGGAGGGAGAGTCGGCACGGGAGTACATCGTGGCCGATGGCGCGCTCATCCTCAATGACGACGTGTTCCACCAGTACTACTTTCTGGCGCAGCGCGACGCGAACGGGACCGTCCCCGTCGTCATCCCCCGCCGCAACATTCAGGTCACCATGCGCGTAGCATCGGGTGGGACGGACCGGATAGTGATTGGGGGGACCGCGCTGCAGGCACGGGTCATCGTGCTCACCGGACCCGGCGGGGACACCCGGCGCATCTGGGTCGACGACGCGGGGCGTGTGCTCAAGGTGTCGCTCGAGGGACGTGGGATCGTGGCAACGCGCGACGAACCGCCGCGCTGACGCGCATCCGTCGTCCCCTCCGCCTGCACCCTACGCCCCGCCCGCGCGGGGCGTTTACGTTTCACGGCTGAAACCGCGTCTCGCCGCCCCGCGTAGGGACGGCTGATCCAACACGAGGACTCTGTCATGCATCGCACGGTGTTCACCACGATCCTTGCGCTCACCCTGGGCGCCGCCGCCACGCTCAGCCCTCCGCTCGCGTCGGCGCTCCTCGCGCAGCAAGGCGACTCCACCAGTGTGGACGCCGTCTTGTCGCTCCAGGAGGCGATCGACATCGCCATCCGCAACAACCCGCAGCACCTGCAGACGCTCGAAGCGCGGAACACAGCCAGCGCGGCCAAGCGCGCAGCCTACGGCCAGCTCCTGCCGAGCGTGAGCGCGTCACTGTCCGGCAGATTCTCCAAGCAGGGCGTCTCGCCCGTGGTGGCGGGCGTCAATCTCGGCACCAGTTCCGATCTGTACAGCTCCCAGTACGGCATCAGCGTATCGGAGACGCTGGATGGCGCCAGCCTCATTGCGCCCCGCGTGCGGGCGGCCTCCGTAGACGCGGCCGAAGCGGACATCAACGGATCGCGCGCCAAGGTGCGGAGTGACGTCACACAGGCCTACATGACCGTGCTACAGTCCCAAGCCCAGGCGGCGCTGCAGGACACGCTCGTAGCGTCCGCACAGACACAGCTGGAACTCGCGCGCGCCAAGCTGTCGGTGGGCGCGGGCACCCAGCTCGACGTCTCGCAGGCCGAGGTCGCCGTGGGCCAGGCGCAGGTGGACGCGCTTCGTGCGCACAATCAGGTGGAGATCGACAAGCTCCGCCTGTTCCAGAACATGGGCGTCACCCCGCCCGCGCAGGTTCGGCTTACCACGGAATTCCCGGTCACGCCGCCTTCCTTTACCCTGGAGAGCGTGCTGAGCACGGCGCAGCGGCAGAATCCGGCGCTCGAGGCGCTGCAGTCGCGTGAGCGCGTAGCGGCGCTGCAAGTCAAGCAGCAGAAGACGTCGTACCTTCCCTCCCTCTCGGTTTCCACCGGGTGGTCGGGGTTCGCGCAGCAGTTCACCAATCCCGACGTACTGGTGCAGCAGCAGCAACTCCAGACGGAGAGCAATCGCGCCAGCTGCTTCACGCGGGACTCCATTCGGGCCGGCGCCGGGCTGGCGCCGCAGGGAGGCTGCGACGACATCGTCTTTACGGCGGCGGATGCAGCCGCCATTCGCGCGGAGAATAACCAGTTCCCGTTTGGCTTCACTAAATCGCCCTTCTCGCTCGGCGCCAGCATCTCGCTACCGATCTTCGACGGGCTGCAGCGGGAGCAACGGTTGGAGCAGGCGCAGGCCGGCGCCGCCAACGCGCGCTACCAGGTGCGTGCGCAGGAGCTTCAGCTGCGGGCGGATGTCACGGCGGCGTATCTCACGCTGCAGACGGATGCGCGCACGGTGGAGCTGCAGGACAAGAATTCGGCGACCGCTCGCGAGGCGCTCCGGCTGGCCGAGGAGCGCTACCGGGTGGGCGCCAGCAGCTACATCGAGCTCACCGACGCGCGGAAGACATTCCAGCAGGCCGAGCACGATCGCATCAACGCGATCTACGAGTACCATAAGGCGTTCGCCGCGCTCGAGAGCGCGGTGGGACGCCCACTTCGATAGCGAGGGAACGTCATGAGTCGACGCGGAAAGTGGTCGCTCGGAATCGTGCTGCTGCTGGTCGTGGCCGTGGTCATCGTGCTCGGCGCCACGCGGAGCGGTAATCGGGCCACCGCCGTGCGCATCGAGCCAGTCGGGCGGCGCGATCTGGTGGCGTCGGTCACCGCCAGCGGCCAGGTGCAGCCACGCACCAAGGTGGACCTGAGCTCCGACATCACGGGCAAGATCGTTCGGCTGGCCGTCAAGGAAGGCGACCTGGTCACGAAGGGACAGTTTCTCCTGGAGATCGACCCGTCGCAGTACCAGGCGGCCGTGCAGCGTCAGCAGGCCGCGCTGGCCTCGGCACGCGCCGATCTGGCGCGCGCGCAGGCCAACTTCGATCAGGCGCAGAGCAGCTATCAGCGCTCGGCCAGCATCAAGCAGCAGAATCCCGCGCTCATCTCCGATGAGCAGCTGGAGCAGCTGCGCACCACGGTGGACGTGAACAAGAGCTTGCTCGAGGCGGCACGGTTCTCCATCGCGCAGGCGGAGGCCGGGCTCAAGGATGCCCAGTCGCAGCTGGCCAAGACGGTGATCAACGCGCCCATGAGCGGGCGCGTGACGCGGCTCAACGTGGAGCGCGGCGAGACGGCCATCATGGGCACGCTGAACAAGGACGCCGCCACCCTGCTCACCATCAGCGACATGAGCGCGCTGGAAACGAAGGTGAAAGTGGACGAGACCGACGTCGCGCGCATCTCCGTGGGCGACTCGGCCATCGTGGAGATCGATGCGTTTCCCGACACCACGTTTCGCGGGCGCGTCGTGGAGATCTCCAACAGCTCCATCCTGGGCAGTACAGCGGCCAATGCCACTGGATCGGACCAGGCGGTGGACTACGAGGTGAAGGTCCTCCTGGAGAACGCCCCGCCGGATACGCGCCCCGACTTCTCGGCCACCGCCCGGGTGATTACCGCCACGCGGCGCAACGCGCTCGCCATCCCGATCATCGCGCTCACGGTCAAGGAGCACGAGCCGGCCGCGGGAGCCGACACCGCCGCGGGAATCGCAATGGGCCGCACGCCCGCGCGGCCGGTGGGGAAACGCGACGTGGAGGGAGTCTACGTGGTCGGCCCCGACAATCACGTCACGTTCCGTCCGGTCACGATCGGCATCACGGGGGACGAGTACTTCGAGGTGGTCGATGGGCTTCGCCAGGGCGACAAGATCGTGACCGGGAGCTACCAGGCCATTCGGGATCTTCACGAGGGGGCGCTGGTGCGCCAGTCGGAAACGGCCAAGCCACAAACGACGCCGGGAGCCAAGTCGTGAGCTACGACGCGATCGAAACGCCGATGAGCACGACGGCGGAACGCCACGCCATCGTGAGCAACCCCGGTGCGACGCCGGACAAAGACTGGGTGATCGTGACGCGCGGATTGACCCGCAACTACGACATGGGCGGCGAAGTCGTGCACGCCTTGCGCGGCGTCGACCTCGCGGTCCGCCGCAACGAATACGTTGCCATCATGGGACCCTCCGGATCGGGAAAGTCCACATTGATGAATCTCGTGGGGTGCCTGGACACGCCCACGGCCGGCGAATACTGGCTGAATGGCGCGCTCGTCTCCAGCATGTCGGACGACGAGCTGGCGCGCGTGCGCAATCGGGAAATCGGGTTCGTCTTTCAGACGTTCAACCTGCTCCCGCGCGCGAGTGCGCTGCACAACGTAGAGCTTCCGCTCGTGTACGCCGGACTCCCGTCCGCCGAGCGGCGGCGCCGTGCCGCCGAGGCGCTGGAGCGCGTGCAGCTGGCCGACCGGATGGAGCACCGCCCCAACGAGCTGTCGGGCGGCCAGCGGCAACGCGTCGCGATCGCCCGCGCGCTGGTCAACCACCCCGCCATTCTCCTGGCCGACGAGCCCACCGGGAATCTCGACTCGCAGACATCCGAGGAGATCATGCGCGTGTTCGAGGAATTGGCGGATGAGGGCCAGACGGTGATCATGGTGACGCACGAGGCCGATATCGCCGCGCACGCGCGCCGCGTCGTGGTCCTGCGCGACGGCCGGATTTCATCGGACGAGCGGCGCCAGCAGTTCGCCTCGCGCGGGCCGGCGTGATCCATGACCCTCCGCGACGCGATTCGGCTCGCCCTCACGCAGATCCGCGTGCAGAAGCTCAAGAGCTTCTTCACCCTGGTGGGCGTGATGATCGGGGTGATGTTCCTCATCGGCGTCGTGTCGATCGTGGAAGGGATGGGCAGCTACGTGGAGGAGGGCGTGGGCGGGAAGTTCCTGGGCGTGAACACGTTCACGCTGCGCCAGCGGCCCAACATCAACATCGGCGACGTCACGGAAGCCATGTGGCGCGCCTGGCAACGGCGGCCGCGCATCACCCACGACGACGTCGATGCCGTGGCAGCCGTGCTGCCCCAGGGCGCCCGGTGGGCGATCGACAACATGGAATGGGCATCCGCCCAATCGCGCTTCGCGAGCTCGCCCCAGGTGCTGGCCCACGCCGCCAGCCCGGCCATCTTCGGCATCAAGGACCTCGCGCTGTCGTCCGGACGCGCGTACTCGGACCAGGAGGCTGCGCTCGGGCTCCCGGTCGTGGTGATCGGACAGGAAGTGGCGGACTACTACTTCCCCAACCTCAACCCCATTGGCCGCGAGCTGCGCTTTGGCGGGGTGCCGTATCGCGTGATCGGCGTATTGGAGAAGCAGGGGACGGTGTTCGGCGTTCCGCTCGACCGGCAGGTGTTCGCGCCCGCGCAGTCGGCGCTCAGCCGGGTCACGAATCCGCGTGGGGACATCGACGGGATGGTGGTGCAGGCGCCCACGCCAGCGGGCGTGCAGGAGGCGGAGGAGATCGTGCGCGAAACGATGCGCGCCCGCCACGAGCTCCGGCCGGCGGAGGACGACGATTTCACGCTCATGACGTCGGAGTCGGCGCTCAGTGCGTGGAACAAGATCAAGTCATATCTGGTGATCGCGGGCATCGTGCTCCCGGCCATCGGACTCGTGGTCGGCGCCATCGTCATCATGAACATCATGCTCGTCGCGGTGGCTGAGCGCACCCGTGAGATCGGCATCCGAAAGGCGCTCGGCGCGCGGCGCCGCGACATCCTGTCGCAGTTCCTCGTGGAGGCGGCCACGTTGAGCGTCGTCGGAGCGCTGTTCGGCATTGGATTGGGCATCGGATTGGCGCGCCTGATTGCGGCCATCTCGCCCATGCCGAGCACGGTGGCGCCGTGGTCCATCGCGCTGGCCATCGTGTTGGGCGCGGGCGTGGGGATCACGGCGGGCATCTATCCCGCCAGTCGCGCTTCGCGGCTCGACCCCATCACCGCCTTGCGGGCGGAGTAGTATGCGTATCCGCGAGCGGCTCCAGGGGCTGGGAGAAGGCGTGGTGATCGCCTTCGACGCCATCCGCTCCAACAAGGTGCGTGCGGGGCTCACGATTCTGGGCATCGCGGTAGGCGTGTTCGTGGTGACGGTCATGTCGGCCGCCATCCACGGCATCAACGCGGGCGTGCAGGCGAGCATCTCATCCGCGGGGCCCACCACGTTCTTCGTCACCCGCTGGCCGGCACAGATCAACAACTGCAACGGAAGCGCGGACAGCTGCCCGTGGCGGCGGAACGGGCCGCTCACGGTGGATGAGGCGCGCGTCATCCAGCGGCTGCCGTCGGTGCTCGCGGTCAGCGCGCATACGAGCACGTCCGCCCCCATCAAGTTCCACGATCGCCAGTTGCCGGGCGTGAGCGTGGACGCGTACACTCCCGACTGGACCCGGGTGGATGGCGGCACGATTGAGCCGGGGCGTAGCTTCACCGCGGGCGAGAACACCGACGCCAGCAGTGTGGTGATCCTGAACGACAAGGCGGTGGAGCGGTTATTCGGCGACACGCCGCCGCTGGGTCAAACCGTGCATCTGGGCGGCCAGCCGTTTCGCGTGATCGGCGTGTATCAGGCGAGCGGCAACGGGTTCGGCGGAGGGGACAATTCGCGGGCCATCGTGCCGATGGAGACGGCGCGCCGGCGTCTCAATGCCAGCACACGGTGGATGGACATCACCGTGAAGCCGCGTGCGGGCGTTTCGCAGGACGTCGCCACGGACCAGGTGATCGCCGCGCTGCGCACGGAACGTGGTCTGCAGCCGCGCACGGAGAACACCTTCTTCATCACCACGCAGGACAAGATCCTCGACCTGTTCAACAGCATTACGCGCGTGTTCTTCATCGTCATGCTCGTCCTCGCGTCCATCGGGCTTATGGTGGGCGGCGTGGGCGTGGTGGCCATCATGATGATCTCGGTCACCGAACGGACGCGCGAAATCGGTGTGCGCAAGGCCCTCGGTGCCACCCGCGCGACCATTCTGTGGCAGTTCCTGGTGGAGGCGGCCACGCTGACCACCATTGGCGCGCTCACCGGGTTGATCATCGGCGGGCTCCTCACCTTGCTCGTCCGCGCCAAGACGCCAATCCAGGCGTCGATTCCGCCACTCGCCATCGTCGCCGCACTGGCGGGGAGCGCCGTGAGCGGCATCGTGTTTGGGCTGCTTCCCGCCATCCGCGCCTCCCGCCTCGATCCCGTCGAAGCGCTGCGCTACGAGTAGGGCCGACGGCGGGAGGACGCGGATCCACGGCATCCTCCCGCTTCCCTCCGCCGCGCATCATCATTCAGCATGCGCACAACCGACGTGATCGCCGCGGCGCTCACCCAGATCCGCGCCAATCGGCTCCGCTCCTTCTTCACGCTGCTCGGCATCATCGTTTCGGTCACGTTTCTGGTGGCGGTCGTGGCGGTGATCGAGGGCATGAATGCCTATGTCAAGGAGAACATCGCCGACGCGATGATCGGCACGAACGCGTTCCAGGTGCGGCGGACGCCCATCCAGGTGGGACTCGTGGACGATGAGATGATGCGTCGCATGGCGCGCCGCCCGCGTGTTTCGCAACGCGACGCCGACATCGTGCGCGCCGCCCTGCCGGACGCGGAAGCCGTGGCGCTGCAGTCGGGATGGCCCACGCCGCAGGCCAATGTCGTGTGGCGGGACCGCACGCTCGGAGACGTCCTGATCTTCGGCGTCACTGCGCCCTACCAGATCGTGCAGGATTACCGCTTCGCGCGCGGCCGTCCGCTCACCGACGTGGACGTGGCGGAGCGGCGCCCCGTGGCCGTGGTCGGGGCCGATGTGGCCGACAAGCTGTTTGCCGGCGTGGCTCCGGTTGGCCGCTCGGTCCGGATCGCGGGCGTGCAGCTCACCATCGTGGGGCAGATCGCGCGCAAGGGGCGCGTGCTGGGGCAGTCGTTCGACGGATTCGTCATGCTGCCGATCACGACGTTCGAGTCGATCTACGGCCGCCGGCAGACGACGACCGTGTCCGTCAAGATGCCGCGTGCCGAGGAAGTGCGCGGCGCGATGGCGCGCGCCGAGGAGGCCATGCGCATCGCGCACCGGCTGCGTCCAGGGCAGGAGAACGACTTCTCCGTGGAGACCACCGACGCGCTCCTCGAGTTCTGGCGCAGTCTCACCCGCATCCTCTTTGCCGTGGTGCCCGCGGTGGTCGCGATCGGGATCGTGGTGGGAGGCATCGTCATCATGAACATCATGTTGATGGCGGTGGCCGAGCGGACGCACGAGATCGGTGTACGAAAGGCCGTCGGCGCCACGGCTCGCGACATCCGCCGCCAGTTCTTGGCCGAGGCGGTGGCACTGGCCACGCTGGGCGGCATCCTGGGCGTCGCGTTCGGGTGGGGGTTCGCACGCCTGATCGCCGCCGTGTCCCCGCTGCCGGCGCGCGTCACGCCCTGGTCGGTGGGCGTCGCGATCGCCCTCGGCGCGGGCGTGGGGATCATCTTCGGCGTGGTCCCGGCTGCGCGGGCCGCGCGACTGGACCCCGTGGCCGCGATGCACGCCGAATGATGTCCCCACGCGCGCCGTTCACCCGGCTGGGACACAACCTCGGCATCGCATCCGACATGCTGCGGTCCAGCAAAACGCGCTCAGGACTCACTATCCTGGGCGTGGTGATCGGCGTGGCGACGGTGATGTCAATGGCGGCCATCGTGCAAGGCATCCGCGACCAGATCCTGCACACCATCGAAGTGGCCGGCCCCACCACCTTCTACGTCATGAAGTTCTTCTCGCAGACCCCGCTCAACCCGGAGCAGCTGCCCAAGGAAGTCCGCGTTCGCCCGGACCTCACGCCGCACGAAGCCGAGCGCATCCAGGACCTTCCCGAGGTGGAGTACGCCGCCATCTGGGCGCAACTGTTCGGGCGCGTGGAGTATCAGGGCGCCCGCACGCAGCAGATCACGTTCTTTGCGGCTGACGATCGGTACAGCACCGTCCAAGGCGGCGATCTGGCGCGCGGCCGCTGGTTCTCGCGTGCGGAACTGCGGAGCGGTGCTTCGGTGGCGGTGCTGGACGAGAGCGTGGCGCACACCGTCTTTCGCCGTATCGATCCGCTGGGACGCACCGTGCGCATCCAGGGGCGGCCCGCCACGGTGATCGGCATCTACCAGCCGCCGGCCAACATCTTCTCTCCCCCCGGGCAGAAGATCGGCGCCGTCGTCCCGTTCCGCATGGCCGATCACGAGTACCGCATCGACAAGACCAACGCGCTCTGGATCGTGGTGAAGCCGCGCGCGGGGGTGCACGTGGAGACCGCGGAAGCGGCGGTGATCGTCCTCATGCGGCGCATGCGCAACCTGCACCCCGCTCAGCCGAACACCTTCGACCTCATCACGCAGGACCAGATTCTGGGCATCTTTCGCAAGTTCACGAGCGCGTTCTTTCTCGTGATGATCGCGCTGTCGGCGGTGGCGCTCCTGGTCGGCGGGATCGGCGTGGTGGCCATCGATGATGGTGTCGGTGACGAGCCGCACGCGGGAGATCGGGTTGCGCAAGGCGGTGGGGGCCACGCGAGGGGACATCCTGCTGCAGTTTCTGGTGGAGGCGGTGGCACTCACCGTCACGGGCGGCGCGATCGGCATCGTCGTCGGCCTGCTCGTCGGCGGCGCCACCACCCGGCTACTCGGCGTGTCGGGCACCACGCCGTTTATGTTTACGGTGGCCGCCGTGGTGGCGTCCGTGACGATCGGGATCGTGTTCGGGCTCTACCCGGCCGCGCGGGCGGCGCGACTCGATCCGGTGGAAGCGCTGCGGCACGAATAGCGCCGTCGGCTCCGCTCCTCCCACTCGCGCCCTTCCCCCAGGCGGTCCATCTTTCGCGCATGACTCATGTGGACGTGCTCGCCATCGCGGCGCATCGCGACGACGTCGAGCTCACCTGCGCCGGTACCATGCTGCGCGCGGTGCGGCTGGGACGCACGACGGCGATCGTGGACCTCACGCAGGGCGAGCTGGGCACGCGCGGCAGTGCCGAACTGCGGGCGGAGGAAGCAAGCCGCGCTGCGGCGGTGCTGGGCGTGGAAGCCCGGCTGAATCTCGGACTTCCCGACGGCGGCGTGGCCAACACGCCGCAGGTGCGCGCCGAGCTGGCATTGGTGATCCGGCGCTTCACGCCGCGGGTCGTGATCGCCCCGTCGCCGCAGGGACGTCACCCGGATCACCGCGTGGCCGCGGAGCTGGTGCGTGACGCGTGCTTCGTCGCCGGCTTGCGGCGCATCGCGCCGGAGGTGCCGCCCCATCGGCCGCACAAGGTCGTCCACTGCATCACGTATCAGGAACACTTTTCCAAGCCGACGTTCGTGGTCGACATCTCCGACGTGATGGAGCAGAAGCTGCAAGCCATTGCCTGCTACGCGTCGCAATTCGATGGCGTCGCCCAGGCAGGCGAGGTGTACCCCAATGGCGAGCCCCTGCTCGACATCATCCGACAGCAGGCAGCGCACTACGGCTCGCTCATCCGCACGCGCTATGGCGAGCCGTTCTTCACGCGGGAGACGATGCGCGTGGATGATGTGGCGGCTCTCGACGTCAGCACGTTCTGAGCATGCCGGTATCCAACGACCCACCCGACGAGCTGGACTACGGCTCCTACCTCCACCTGGATACGCTGCTCGAGCTGCAGCATCTCCGGTCGCGTCCGGGGCATCCGGACGAGCTGCTGTTCATCGTGGTGCACCAGGCGAGCGAACTCTGGTTCAAGGTGATGCTGCACGAACTCGAGCGGCTGGTGGCGCGGTTGGAGCAGCGGGACGACGCGGGCGCGCTGTTCGTGCTCCGGCGACTGAACGGGCTGGTGCAGATCGTCACCGCCCAGCTCGCCGCGTTGGACACGCTGCCACCGCAGCGTTTTGCAGAGTTTCGTGGGCTCCTGGGCACCTCCAGTGGGTCGCAGAGCGTGCAATTCCGCGCCATCGAGGTGGCGTCCGGACTGCGCGATCCGCAGTATCTGCGGGCCCTCGGCGCGAGCGCCACGATTCCGCCCATCGTCGCGCGGTGGCTCGACCGTCCCACGCTGCAGGAGCTCTTCGAGCGTGTGCTGGAGGAGCGCGGGGTCGGGATGGACGAGCTCTTCACGGCACAGGAGCCGGGGGTGCTGACGATGCTCGCGGACGGTCTGCTGGAGTACGAGCAGGGCTTTGCCCGGTGGCGCTTTCTGCACACGCAGCTCGTGGAGCGGATTCTTGGGCCCGCCACGCCGGGCACCGGGGGCACGGAGGGCGCCAGCTTTCTCAAACGCACGGTCGCCTTCCGGTTCTTCCCGCGACTGTGGGAGGCGCGCTCCCGCGTCTTCGGGTCTGGCGCTCCGTGAGCCGTGCACCCGCACGGTTGATCGACGTCAGCATCACGGCCAGTGCCGACACGCCCGAGTGGCCGGGCGACACCCCGTTCAGCTGTGGCTGGACGTGGGCCATGGCGGCGGGCGCCAGCGTGAACGTGTCATCCGTCACGTCCAGTCCTCATGTCGGCACGCACGCCGACGCCCCGCTGCACGTGCGTGATGGGTGGCTCGCATCGGATGCCCTGCCGCTCGAGCCGTTCGCCGGACGTGCCACCGTGTGGAGCGTCGATCCGACGAAGGACACGTTGACGTTGGACGATCTCCCCCTCGGTCACGATGGTGTGCCCCCCGAGCGACTTCTGCTCAGGACATCGTGCACGATCGCGGACGGCCGTTTTCCCGAGCGGTGGCCGGCATTGGATGCTCGCGTGGCGGCGACACTCGCCGCGCGCGGGCTGCGGCTGCTCGGGTTGGACGCGCCCAGCGTGGATGCGCGAACGAGCACCGCGCTGGCGGTGCACCACGCGCTGTTCGCGGCGGGAGCGTTCGTGTTGGAGAATCTGGACTTGCGCGCGGCGTCCGATGGCGAGTACCTGCTGAGCGCGTATCCGGTGAAGTATCGCGGACTGGATGCCGCTCCGGTGCGCGCCGTGTTGGCACCGCTCGGATAGCCGCATGCAACCGCACGGCTGCCGCCTCGCGGCGCGCGGCGGGGAGCGGGCGTGATGCTCCGTGCCTCTCTGCTCCTCCTGCTCGGGGTCGCCGCACTCTACGGCGGGGCGGAAGCGCTGGTGCGCGGCTCGGCTCGCCTGGCGCGCGCCATGGGCGTGAGCGCGGTCGTGGTGGGGCTCACCGTCGTGGCGTTCGGCACATCGGCGCCGGAGCTGGTGGTGAGCGTCCTCGCGGCGGTGCGCCACCAGCCCGGCGTGGCGATCGGCAACATCGTGGGGTCCAACATCGCCAACATCGGGCTCATCCTGGGCGTCTCCGCTCTGGCCCGACCAATGCGCGTGCAGATGCGGCTCATCCGGTTCGAGATCCCGCTCATGATCGGCGCGTCGGTGCTCCTACCCGTGCTGGCGATCGACGGCGGCCTCGGGCGTGTGGACGGCGGCGTGCTGCTCCTCTGCTTCGCCGGCTATCTGCTGCTCATGCTGCGCGCGGCACGGCGCGAGTCTGTCGGCGCGGCAGATGCATCCCCGACACTCGTCGACGCGGCGCGCTCCGCGGATGGTGACCGTCCGTCGCCGCGGCGTCGTGCGGTGGATGCGGTGCTCGTCGTGGGCGGGATTGGTGTGCTGGTGCTTGGTGCCAATCTGATGGTGAGCTCGGCCGTCTACCTTGCGCGCGCGCTAGGAATCTCGGAGGTGGTGATCGGGCTAACGATCGTAGCGGTGGGCACCTCGCTGCCTGAGCTCGCCACCTCTCTGGTGGCGGCGCTCCGCGGAGAGTCCGACATCGCGGTTGGCAACATCGTCGGCTCCAACATCTTCAACGTGCTCTCCATCCTTGGCATCGCGTCGCTCGTCCGCCCCGTGGTCGTACAGTCGTCGCTCTTCCGATTCGAGCTACCGGCGATGGTCATCCTCGCGCTGCTGCTCCCCATTCTCGGCCGCGCGCGGCTCCGCCTGGGGCGCATCCAGGGCGCCGTGCTGCTGCTGCTCTACGTGGCGATCATGTGGCAGGTGGTTCTGCGCGGCCGTTGAGCCGCGGTCGCCACCGCATGCCTCTGCGCGCGGCCACGCGCGCCGACCGCCAGTACCCGCCAGCCACGAGGTGGCCCGCTTCGCGATCTCTTCGCGACATCCAACCCGCTGAGGCACGCCGTGCATGCGCGTTGCTCGCATGCCGGCGCGAATGGGACTTGCGCCCGCCGCGATCGGACGGTTATTCGTTTGAAGCAGCGCGCTGACGGTTTCATCGATCGCGCACGATCGCCGCCGCATCCGGCGCGCTCCCTCCTTCTCCACCCCCCAATGTCCTCGCCATCCGCCGCCCGCGACGAACAGCGGAACGCACTGCTCGACCGCATTGCCGCTGTCGCACCGTCCGTCCCCCACGGCGGCCGCAAACGTCACGGCGTGGTGATCGCGGTCCTGGCGACGCTCACCGCGGCGCTGCTCGCGCTCCTCTCCCGCGGCACCCTTGCCCCCAATTTCGCTTCGCTCTTTCTCGGCACCATTGTCCTATCCGCGTGGTACGGCGAGCGAACGGGAGGATTGTTGGCGACGTTCGCGTTGACGGTCGCGTTCGTGTATTTCCTCACGACGGCTCCCGCCGCGGCGGGCGTGGGAGGCCGCGACGCCGTCCGGCTCGCCGTCTTTTTTCTCGCCGGTCTGCTCGTCACGTGGGGATGCACGTCGCTCCGTGTGGCGCAGCGTCGTGCCGAGGACGACGCCGCCGAGCTGGCGCTGTTGTCACAGCAGTTGGCCGATCAGACGGTGGAATTGGAGGAGCAGATGCAGGAGGCACAGAAGCTCACCCATGAGCTGGCGCTCGCCAATCAGGAACTGGAGGATGCGGCCCACCGCGCCGAGCGTGCGCGGGCGGCCGCGCGCGCTGCGACGCGGGAGCGTGAGCACGCGCTGGCGCTCGTGGACGCCGTGCTCACCAGCGCGCCCATCGGGTTTGCTCTGCTCAATCGCGACCTGCGCTACCTGCGCATCAACCACGTGCTCGCGGAAATGCATGGCGTCCCACCAGAGGACCATATCGGGCGGATGCTGCGCGAGATCGTGCCCGATGTGGCACGCCTGGTGGAGCCCGCGCTGGAGCAGGTGCTTGCTACGGAGCAGCCTTTGCTGCACCGCGACCTGGCCGGAACCGCCGGTGCTTTCCCCATGCGCGGAGCGCAGTGGCGGTTCAGCTTTTTCCCCGTGCGCACGTCGCCCGGCGAGATGCTGGGCGTGGGCGTGATCGTCGTCGACGTCACGGCTGTGAAGCGCCTGGAGGAATGATTTGACGAGGCGCAGCGTGCGGGGACGAGCGGGCCCGACCTGGCACCAGGCTGGCCCTCGCCGCCGGCCGTGCGCACCCCCTCGGGCGCCGTTAGATTGGACACATGCCGCAGCCCGTCTACTTAGACCATGCTGCCACCACGCCGGTACGCCCGGAGGTGGTTGCGGCCATGGAGCCGTTTTTTGGTGCCCGATTCGGCAACCCGTCCAGCACCCACCGGTGGGGACGGGACGCGCGGGTGGCGCTCGACGAAGCGCGCGAGCGGGTGGCCGCCTGCCTCGGCGCGCGCCCGGACGAGATCTGCTTCACCTCGGGCGGCACGGAGGCGGACAACTTTGCCGTCCTGGGGGGATGGCGGGCGGTGCGCGAGCGCGATCCGCGGCGGCGAGCCGTCGTCAGCTCGGCCATCGAGCACAAGGCCGTTCTGGGTGCGGTGCACCAGGCCGCGCACGAGGGCGCTGAGGAGCGGTTGCTGGCGGTCACGCCCGACGGCGTGGTGGATTGCGCAGCGGCGGAGGCGGCGCTCGAGAACGACGTGGCCGTGTGCTCGGTGATGTGGGTGAACAACGAGACGGGCACGGTCCAGCCGGTGGAGATCATCGTCGATCTCGCACGCGCGCACGGGATTCTCGTGCATTCGGATGCCGTGCAGGCGTTCGGCAAGGTGGTGATCGACCTGCAGCGCTGTCCGCTGGACGCGCTCACCATTTCGGGTCACAAGATCGGCGCGCCCAAGGGCATCGGCGCCATGTTTCTGCGCCGCGACACGGCGGTGGAGCCGCTCCTGTACGGCGGAGGACAGAATCGCGGCAAGCGGCCGGGCACCGAGAACGTGCCGTACGCCGTGGGCCTCGCGCGCGCGGCCGAGTTGGCGGTGAGCGAGCGCGAGCACGAGACAGCGCGGTTGCGCGCGCTGCGCGATGCGCTGGAGATGGCGCTGCTCGAGCGGATTCCCGACGCGGTCGTGCACGGCCGCGGCGCCGCGCGCGCTCCGCACATCCTCAACATCTCCGTTCCCGGAACGGACAGCGAGTCGCTGCTCATGGCGCTCGATCTGGCGGGCGTGGCCTGTTCGTCCGGCTCCGCGTGCCAGAGCGGCAACGTGGATCCGTCGCACGTGCTGAGCGCCATGGCCGTGCCGCGCGAGCTCGCCGCGGCCGCGATCCGCATGAGTCTGGGGGCGCTCACCACCGACGCCTGCGTGCGGCGCGTCGCCGACCTCTTCCCCGCCCTCATCACCAAGGCGCGCCGCCTCTCCGGCGCAACGAGCTGACGGGGAGGGCGGGGCACGATGCGGAAGGAGCGCGTGGTGGTGGCGATGAGCGGCGGCGTGGATTCGTCCGTGGCGGCGGCGGTGCTGGCGGCGCGCGGGTACGACGTGGTGGGCGTCACGATGAAGCTCTTCTGCTACGGTGATTCCGTCCCCGACCGCCCCTGCTGCTCGCTCGACTCCATTGACGACGCCCGACGCGTCTGCCAGACGCTGGGAGTCCCGCATTACGTGCTGAACCTGGAGCAGACGTTCGGGCACGACGTCGTAGCGGACTTCGTGCACGAGTATGCGCGTGGCCGGACGCCCATCCCCTGCGTCCGCTGTAACACGTTCACCAAGTTTCGCGACCTGGTGGGCAAGGCAGACACCATCGATGCACGCTGGGTGGCCACCGGGCACTACGCACGGGTGGCGGACGGCGCGTTGCTGCGCGGCGTCGACCACGGCAAGGACCAGAGCTACTTCCTGTGGGGGATCCGGCGTGACGTGCTCCCGCGGCTGCTGCTTCCCGTGGGCACCCTCACCAAGGCGGAGACGCGCGCCCGCGCGCGCGAACTCGGCCTGAACGTCGTCGCCGACAAGCGCGAGAGTCAGGACATTCTGCTTCGTACCCGACGGCGATCACGTGCCGTTACTGGCGCGCCACCTCGGCGCCGACGCGCCAGCGCTCTCCCCGGGGCCAATCGTGGATACGGGCGGACGGGTGGTGGGAGAGCACGCCGGCTTTGCCCGGTTCACGGTGGGCCAGCGGCGCGGCCTCCCCGGGGGCTTTCCCGAAGCGATGTACGTGGTGGCCATTCACGCGGCCGCGCGCGAGGTCGTGATCGGTACACGTGAGGAGCTGCTGGGCCGTGGGGTGATGGCGCGCGAGGTGAACTGGCTGGTGCCGTCGCCACCGTCGCCCGGCACCCTGGTTCACGCGCAGGTGCGCCACCGCGCCCGCGCCGCCCGCGCTGAAGTGCTCCGCGCGAGCGACGACCTGGTGGAGCTCGCACTCGACGAGCCGATCTCCGCCATCACTCCGGGTCAGTCCCTCGTGATGTACGACGACGACCGTGTGTTGGGGGGCGCCGTGATCGACTGCGCGCGTGGCACGCGCCTGCCGCTTCCCGTTCGCGCCGCCTGAGCGCCATCGAGGTGCACGCCGACTGACGGCGCCACTCCACGACGTCGGTACCAGGGTGCTCCGCCTCACCGTTCCATGACCGTAGCGGGGCGTCAGCGGCACCCGGGCCGCCGCTGTGATCACCATCACGTTGCCTCTGGCCCTCGCGTTCAGTCTGGAATGATGGAGGACGCCAAACCGTCACCCCAGACTGTGAGCGAACCATGCGGACCATGTTGCGTGTCTTTCTTCCCGCGCTGGCACTCGCGATCATGGCCCTCGCGCCCCGCCCCGTGGCAGCGCAGGGTCATTCCTCGCACGGCGCCGCCCCGGCACGCGTGCCGCCCGGCCAGGCCAGGAAGGTCGTCACGGTGGACCACGCCGCGGTCGTCACGCGTGACGTGCTCGTGGCGCATGGCTACGAAGTGGTGCGCATCGAGGTGAGAAAGGGCGTGCGCATCGTCTACTTCCGGCGCGGCAATATGGGCAACGGCCGCGGCAAGGGGCCGCTGGAACGACTGATCATCCGGCCGGCCACGGAGACCGTCCTGTTCGAGGACGCGCCGCCCAAGGTGCTGGTGGACATCCGCGTGCGGCTCGCCCTCTAGCGCCCGCACCCGTCGCCCGATGCTGTTGGAACCGCCCACGAGCCTCCCGCTGGTGGGCGGTTCTGCTGTGTGGGCGCACCGCCGCAGCCCTCGCTCGTACCTTCCGACCGCGAATTTGCGGCGCGCCGTACCGGACTCCAAGTTGCAGGACGAAGAGGTCCGGACTCACACGGAGGGTACACCCATGATCCGAGAGCTCGCGGCTGCCGCGGTGGCCGGGCTACTTTTCGCCGCGCCCAGCGCGGCCCAAGCCCAGGAGACACACACGATCCGCCTGAGCGACGTTATGTCCCCAGCCGATCGGCAGGCGGCTGGCGTGGACGCGCTCCCGCCGGCGCAGCGCGCCGCTCTGGAGGCGTGGCTCACGCGGTACACGGTTGCCGTGGCTACCGGCGCGCGGCTGGCCCAGGCCGGAGCCGCAACGGTGCCGGGCCAGGCCGCCTTTCGGGGCGAGCCGCCGTCGCGCGCAGATCGGCTCAACAGGGAATCCCTGAGCTTCCTGAACCCGCCCGCGTTCGAAGGCGACACCACGCGTCCCGCACGCGGTGCCAGCCGTCGGCGCCTCGCCTTCGGCCCGTTCCCGCCGCGCACGATCGGCAAGGGGGCGCGCATTTTCCGGGCGGACGAGGGGTCGTCGTTCATCCTGCTGGCGGACGGGACCATGTGGGAGATCTATCCGGCGGATCGCCCGGCGTCCGTGATGTGGCGGGCGGGGGATTTCGTTCAAGTGCGCCCCGCACCCATCCGGCGCGGACAGGACTACGAGTATCTCCTCGTGGACGGTGCCCAACGCAGCCGCGTATCCGCGCGCTTTGCCGGCTGGGTGCGGCCTGGGAGCGACAGGCCGGATGCGGGTGACGGCGGATCGAACGATCTAGAGAGACGGTAGGTGACCACCGCTCGCGACGCGTGACGCGGCCGCGCAGCTCGGCGACGCGCAACAGAGTGCCGGCGCCCGCACACGCGGACGCCGGCACACGGTGTGTGTCGCGCGGGGTACCGGTTACCGGCCGGAAGTGCGGCCCTTCGCGCTTGTGGTGCCGAGATCGTCCTGCTCCGGCTTTGCCACGTCGGACTTCTGATCGGGAAGCGTCTCGTACGTGCTCGACCCGCTTACGTGGCGATCCTCCGCGGTGTCGCCAATGAGGTCTCTCCCCTCCTCTTGCTCTCGCTGCAGCTCCCGGTCGAGCTCCTCGTTGCCCTTCACATCGCGCATGCGATCCGCCGTCCGGTCATCCTGCCGGTCCTTGGCCATGTTGCCTCCCGTATCCTGGTGAGAGTGTCCACGATGGCAGGGCACGTGCCGTACGCCGGGCTGGGGGCCAAGCGGTCGAGTACCCCGCGGGGATTTCGCACCGCATCACGCCCCGCGGTGCGCGGGCGGTCGCGCCAATGGTTACGTGGACGCGAGCACCGGCGGCTCGCCTCGTGCATGTCTGGGTGTGTGCCATCTCTCCCGCGGCGGCACGTCGAGATCGCGGGACTGGTGGCGATCCAGTATGCGGAGGCACCCATGTCCATCAATGATTCCGATTTCGTCAGCAATCCCGCCAAACAGCTTCGCGCTGTGCAGGAACTTTCGTCGCTGCGCACGCGCATCGTCGACCTGCAAACGGAGCTGCTGGCGCGTCGCCACGAACGGCGCGCGCTCATCGAACGGCTGGCCGAGCACGACCTGTCGCACCAGCGGGAGGAGCGCGGACGCGTGAGCCGCACGGCGGCCCAGCAGCGGGCGCGCGCCAGCCAGGAGGTGCGAGACTTCGACGGCAATCTGCGCTCGCTCGCCGAGAAGATCCGGCGGCTGGCCATCGAGGCTGAGCGCTATGAGTTGAGCCTCAAGATTGCCATCGCGGCCGCTCAGACGGCTCATGTAGAGGAGGAAGCACTCGCGCGCCGGTAACGCCAGCCGCGGAGCAGTGTGTCGCGCGGCGTGGCCGAACGGCCATCAGGTCATCACCAATCTCGAGAAGGGAGAAGCGATGCGGCTCTGGATCTTCGTATTCGTGTCGGGTGCGTGGCTGCTGTCGTACGCCGTGGCCGCCCGTCTGGGGTGGCGGCGCTCCGGCATCCTGCCCGTGATCTTCGCCGTGGTCGGCCTGTCCCTGCTGGCGGTGGCGCTCGTGGTGGCGCTCACCAACGCGCCGCACTACTACACGAGTATCGAAGGGCTCTAAGCGCTCGCGCTCCCATCCAGATCGACGCTCGTACCCGCCCCGGTCTGGCGGGCACCAGCGTACACATGCTGCGCAGCGGCCACGTCCTGTACGCCCAGGCCCAGTGACTTGAACAGGGTCACCTGATCGGGCGCAGTCCGCCCGACGGCGCTTCCCAGGAGCACGTCCCCCAACTCCGCGGCAATGTGCTCGGGTGTGATCTCGCCGGCCGCGATAGGAATGAGGACGTCCCCCGCCTCGTGCAGCGCGGACTCCCGACGGTCCACCACCAACTGGCTACGCGCCACGGCGGCGCCATCCAGCTCGCGGGCGTTGGGGACACTCGACCCCACGGCGTTCACGTGCGCGCCATTGGCGATCCATGCTCCGTGGAGCACGGGCTCGCGCGCCGCGGTGACGGTGCAGATGATGTCCGCACCCTCCACCGCCTCGCGCGCGTGGGCCATCACGTCGATCGTGATGCCTTGCCGGGCGCTCTCGCGGGCGGCAAACGCACGGGCATGCGCGAGAGTGCGACTCCATACGCGTACGCGACGGATGGGGCGGGCCGCGCGCATGGCCTCCAGGTGCGTGACCGCCTGCACCCCGGCCCCCAGGATGGCCAGGTCTCCCGCGTCTGCGCGCGCCAGCGCGCGTGTAGCGACGCCGGAAACGGCGGCCGTACGAATGGCCGTGATCGAGCGGGCATCGATGACGGCCAGCGGCGTCCCGGTGCGGCCGTCCATGAGGAGCACGATGCCCTGATGCGAATCGAGTCCGGCCTCGTGGTTTCCCGGGAACACGCCGATGATCTTCACGCCGAGCGCGTGCCCCGGCCCCAGGTAGGCGGGCATGAGTCCCAACGCGCCACCGGACTCCGGCAGACGCATGATGGGGCGGAGGGGCAGCACGGCGTCCCCACGCGCCAGCGCCCGGAGGGCGTTCTCCATGAGCGACATGCACTCGCGCATGGGCAGCAGCCGCTCCACGTCCGCACGTCCCACCACCACGAGCGCGGCCGGACCGGGCGCGCGCGTATCGGGCTCGCTCATCGCGTCATCCCTCGCGCCGCCCCAGCGTGTTCACGCCGCTCCGGTAGAGGGCGAACATCACCACCAGGAGGAGCAGGATCCCGGGCCAGTTGGCATCGTGCACGCCCCAGGTGGCAAGCGCGTCGGCGTTGCCCGTCATCACGATCGGGATGGCGAGCAGAATGCCCACCAGCGCTTCGCCGGTGATGAGCCCGGCGGCAAAGAGCAAACCCTGCCGGTCCCCCGTGGTGCGCGCCTCGGCGATGCTCGCGCGCGTGGGCACGGGCGCCGCGGCTTCGGCGCCGTGGTGCCGCCGACGCACCAGCCACGCGATCACGCCCCCCACGAAGATCGCCGCGGAAAGCTGAAACGGCAGATAGATCCCGACGGCCACGGCCAGCACCGGCACACGGAAATCGGCGTGGCGACTTTCCAACCAGAGATCGAGCAGGATGATGACGACCGCGACCGCCATCCCGATCACGATCATCGTCCACGGCAGGCCGCCGTGAAACACCCCCGCCGCCACGGCGGCCATGAGCGTGGCCTGGGGAGCCGTGAGCGCATGCGGATGCGCGGCGGTGCGTGCGCCGATGCCGTACGCGTGGAGCAGCAGCGACAGCACCGGCGCCATCACGAACGCGGCAGCGATGACGCCAATCCCTTCCATGAGCTGCTGCTTGATGGGTGTGGCGCCCACGATGTACCCCGCCTTGAGATCCTGCATGGTGTCACCCGAGATCGCCGCCGAACAGGCCACCACGGCGCCGATGAAGATCGCCGCCGCGGGGCCCGCCTGACTTCCAGCGCCGAGCATGGCCACGAGCATCAGCGCCACCGTGAGGATCGTCGCGATCGTGACGCCAGAAATGGGATTGTTGGACGAGCCCACCAGGCCGGCCATATAGGCCGCCACCGCCGAAAACAGAAACCCGGCGATGAGCATCACCACGGCCATGACGATGCCCACCCACACATGCTGCGTCACGTGCGCGAAAACGATCGCCAGCGGGATGACGGCAATGGCCGTCGCGATGAGCACCCAATTCATGGGGACGTCGCGGTCCGTACGTTCGCGCTGGTCCGCGCCGCCGCCGCGTGCCGCGCGATACGCCTCCATCCCGGAGCGGACGCCGCTCGCCAGACTGCTCCGCATGCGGATGAGCGCCCACAGTCCACCCACGACCATGGCGCCCACGCCCAAGTAGCGCGTCTGCGTGGACCAGATGGCGCCCGCCGCGTCCACCGCACTCGTCCCCGCGGCGACCGGGGTGTGCGCGGCCACGATGGGAATCGCCACCAGCCAGTTGATCGCGCCGCCCAGAAAGATGAGCACCGCAATGTTGAGCCCCACGATGAACCCCACCCCCACCAGCGCCGGCGACAGGTTGGTTCCGAAGTAGGCGATCGTCCCGCCGCCCATGAAGCGCGCGCGCTGCACGTCGCCACTCCACAGTCGCGCGCCGGATTCGCCGTACTTGAACAGCGCGCCGATGAGTCCGGCCCACGCCAGATATTTGACTCCCGCCCCGCTGCCCTCCCCCACCTTCAGCACCTCGGCGGTGGCCACGCCCTCGGGGAAGCGCAGCGTGGACTCCACCACCAGCGCGCGCCGCAGCGGAATCGTGAACAGCACGCCAATGATCCCGCCCAGCCCGGCGATCAGCGTCGTCTGCCAATAGTCGAAGCCGTCCCACGCGCCGAGCAGCACCAGCGCCGGGATGGTGAAGATCACACCGGCCGCCAGACTCTCACCGGCCGAGGCGGCCGTCTGGACAATGTTGTTTTCCAGGATGTTCGACTGTCGAAACATTCTGAGCACGGCCATCGAGATGACCGCCGCCGGGATCGACGCCGACACGGTGATCCCCGCAAAGAGGCCGAGGTACGCGTTGGCGGCGCCGAGCAGGACGGCCAACACCACGCCCAGCAGCACCGCCTTGACCGTGACTTCGGGCAGCGTGCGGTGCGCGGGGATGTAGGGCGCGTGCACGTCCTGGGCGCCGGCGACATCGGTGGGCATCGAGACTCTCCGGTGGAATTCCGAATGCTCAGGGACGGCGATAGATGTGCCCGTCTTTCATGACAAAGCGAACGTCGCGCAGCGCGGTGATATCGTGTGTGGGGTCTCCCGGCACGGCGATCAGGTCGGCCAGCAGACCTGGCGTGACGGACCCCACCATGTCGTCGATCCGCAGCACCCTGGCGTCCACCGACGTCGCGGCGCGCAGCGCCTGCACCGGCGTCATCCCGTACTCCACCATGAGCTCGAGCTCGCGCGCGTTCTCGCCGTGCGTGTAGACGCCCACGTCACTCCCGCTGGCAATGATGACGCCCGCCGCGAGCGCCGCCTGAAAGCTCGCGCGCTTGGCCTTGATCGACGCCGGCTCGGGATCCACGCCTTTGCGCCATCCGCGGTATTGCAGGATCGCATCTCCGGCGGCCAGGGTGGGACAGAGCGCGATGCCGCGTTCCGCCATCATCTTGAACACCTCCGGGGTGCCCCCGTCGCCATGCTCGATGCTCTCGACGCCGGCGAGAATCGCGCGGCGCATTCCCTCGGCAGTGGTGCTGTGGACGGTGACCGGACGCCCGCTGCTGTGCGCGACCTCGACGGCCAGCGTGAGCTCCTCCAGCGTGAACGTGGGACGGGCCTCGCCATTGGGACCCCAGCGATAGTCGGCGTAGATCTTTACCCAGTCGGCACCGCGCCCAATCTGATCGCGCACCACGCGCGTGAGATCGTCCACCCCACCCGCCTCCTCGGCGCCTTGCGGAATGTCGTAGCGCGGATCGAATCCCTTGGGCCCGTAGCTCCCCTGAGCGACGATCGCCCGCGTGGCGACGAGCATACGCGGACCGGGAATGATCCCCTGCTCCACGGCCTGTTTGAGTCCCACGTCGGCGTAGCCGGCGCCCTCGGTGCCGAGGTCGCGCACCGTCGTGAAACCCGCCATGAGCGTATTGCGCAGATGGTTCGTGGCACGCGCCACGCGCAGCGGCTCCGATTCGTGCAGCACCTGATCGTTCCACGCGGTCTCGTCGTACGGGTGGAGGAGCATGTGGGAGTGCGCCTCGATGAGGCCCGGGAGGAGCGTCATCCCCGGCAGCTCGACGATCGTGGCGCCCGCTGGTGCATGCACTGATGCCGCTGGTCCAACGGCCACGATGCGCCTGCCGCGCACCAGCACCACCCAACCCTCGTGCGTGGCGTCGTGCCCCCCGTCGAACACGCGCGCGGGACGGAGCAGCACGGTGGTGTCGGCCTGTGCACCGCGTGGTGCGGTGCGTTGGGCGGGCACCGGCCGCGGCAGCAGCGCGCAGGTGAGCGCGAACGCGCAGAAGGCATGGACCGCGCGCACGGCGCGATACGAGCGGATGATCCGACCGGTGGAACGGAGGACGGACATGGCGCAGGACGGGACGGGAGGAGAACGACGCGTTGGACGTGCATACGCTGCCACGCGAACGTGCCGCGCGCAACCACCGGCGCGCCGTATAAGGCGCGATCGCGCGATCTCAGGCGCCATGCTGGTGGCGCGCGGACAGGGCGCAGCGCCGTGTGCCTACGCCCGGTCGCGCGCCAGGCGCCGGAGCAGTTGGTCGAGCAGCCGCACGTACACGTCGAACTGCACGTAAAAGGCGTGTCGCTCCGTCGGCACGTGGCGTATACCGGCGCGCAGATCGGGGCGTACGCCGTCCAGCAGACGCTCGACGCGCAGATCGATGGATGCCCCGTTCGCGTTCGCGGCCGAGCGCAGCAGGCGCGCCACGAGGTCTCCCTGCCGACTCACCAGCGGGTATGCCGCGCCGTCGCTCTCGAAGTGCCCCACCAGAAACAGGCCGGGCAAGCCGCGGGGAAACATGTTGAGCCGGAGCGCGCCCGGCCGCAGCACATCCTCCGCACGCGGTCCCAGGCACGGGAGCGATGCGTGATAGCCCGTGGCGAAGATGATCGTGTCCACCTCCTCCTCCGACCCATCCACGAACCGCACGGCGCCGCCGCACCACTCGGCCACGTCCGGCTTCACCGTCACGTCGCCGTGCGACAGGTGATGCAGAAGCTGCGTGTTCATGATCGGGTGCGTCTCGAGCACGCGGTGGTCCGGGCGCGGCAAGCCGTAGCGACGCAGATCTCCCACGAGCAGGCGGAGCAGCACGGCGAGCGCTGGCTGCGCGAGCCACATCGGAAGATGCGGCCCTTTGCGAAAGAACTCGTCCGTGGGTTGGCCGAAGACGTGCTTGGGGAGGAAGTGATAGCCGCGCCGGAGCGACAGCACGGTGCGACGCGCCACCCGTGCGGCGTCGCAGGCAATGTCACACCCGCTGTTGCCGCCGCCGACGACGAGCACACGCAACCCGTCCAGCGCGCGCGGCCCACGGTATCCCTTCGAGTGACACGTGGTCCCCGAAAAATGGCCGGGATACGACGGGACGAGCGGATCCCAGTTGTGCCCCGCCGCCAGCACCACGGCGCGGTAGCGGCGCGCGGATCCATCGTCCAGCTCCACGTCCCATCCACCGTCTGCCGGTCGCGCCACGCGCACGGACGTGTGGAAGCGAAGGTGCGGCCGCAGCGCGTAGTGGTCGGCGAAGGCGCGCAGGTAGGCGAGGATCTGCGCGTGGGACGGGTAGTGCGGGTAGTCCACCGGCATGGGGAAGCCGGTGAACGCCGATTGCGTGCGCGAAGAGATGAAGTGCGCCGTCTCGTACATCGGCGTATCGGGACGCGCGAGATCCCAGATGCCGCCCACGTCGCCGTGCCGCTCCAGCACCTCGAACGGCACCCCCTCCTCGCGGAGCGCGCGGGCGGCGGCGAGCCCGCTCGGACCCGCCCCGATCACGCACACCGGCATGCGCTCCGCCGTGACGTCGCTCGCGTTCGTCGCGCTCACATGCGCCCGTATTGCATGGCGCATAGCATAGCGCGAGCGCCTGCCGGGCGCGACTGCGCGTCACTTCCAGGCGGCGGTCTCCCGGAGTTGGGGAACCGACTGCGGCGGAATGGAAACCATGTGGCCGCATTGCGTACATACGTCGACGAGCACATCGGGCACGCGAAGCCGGCTGCGGCGTAGCTGCACCGTGCGATACTCGAAGCGGGTCCGCACCAGCGTGCGGCAACGACGGCAGTGATTGGCGGCGGTGTCGCCAGCCCTCCACGGTAGCTGCATGTCTCCTCCAAGCGCGAACGCCGTAGTGGCTGATCTCCGAATGGCACGTCGTCGTCGGCTTCCGCGCACCCATCCCTACGCACGCACCGGTCGGCCGGTTTCTTCGGGTGCGGCAGCGGCCCTTGTGCCGTTCGGGATCGTGCGACAGTGTCAGGGGACCCGTGGATCTCGCTGACTCATGTGCCGGAGCCGACCATGTCCTTCCGTTCGACAACGCACGCCGCGGCAACGGTTGCCGCGCTCGCGGGCGCGGTCTTTGTCGCCCTCGCGCCCACCACGCTCCGCGCGCAGCAGCGTGGCGCGACCTCGGGCGCCTTTGTCATCAGACTGGGTTCCGACACGATCGGTGTGGAGCAGTTCACACGCACGCCGCGGCAACTGACCAGCGATATCCTTCTCCGCTCGCCGGTGGCGCGGCTCATCCACTACGAGATCCAGCTGGGCGCTGAGGCTCAGCCGACGCACGTCAACGCCGTCACCACCGGGTTGAACGGAGCACCGCCCCCCAACGGTCCGCGCGCGCTCACGATCACCTTCCACGATGACTCGGCCACGCAGGTCATCACCTGGCCGGACAGCAGCAGCACCACGACGTTCGCTGTCCCGGCTCACGTGGTCGCCCTCCCCGCCACCACGTCGTACGCCGGTCTCGAGCCGATGCTCGCCCACATGCGGCGGATGGGCACCGACAGTCTGGACGTGAGCATCGTGTTCTTCGGCAGTCCGCAGAGTTATCCGGCGCCGATCGCACTGCACGGGGACACGGCCACGGTGTGGCTCTTTGGCTATCCCACGCGAATGCAGGTGGACGCGCGCGGCCGCGTGCAGAGCGTGAACGGGCACGAAACCACGATCAAGGTGGATGTGGCACGTGTGCCGAGCGTTCCGCTCCAGGCGCTGGCCGCCGCCTTCGCCGCGCGGCCGAACGGCGGCAGCATGGGCCAGTTGTCCAGCCGCGACACCGTGACCGCCACCGTGGGCCGCGCACACCTCTGGGTGGACTACAGCCGTCCAGCGCGGCGGGGCCGGACGATCTTTGGCGGCGTGGTTCCCTGGGGCGCGGTGTGGCGCACCGGCGCCAACGCGGCCACGCAGTTCCGCACCGACGTGGACCTGGACGTGAACGGCGTCACGGTTCCGACGGGGATGTACACCCTGTGGACGCTCCCCACCCGGTCCGGCACGCAGCTCATCGTGAACAAGCAAACGGGGCAATGGGGAACCGACTACGATCCCAAGCAAGACCTGGTGCGCATCCCCATGACCGTCTCACCGCTGTCGAGCCCCGTGGAAGTGTTCACCATCGCGGTCCAGCCCAACGCAGACACCGGTGTGATGACGTTCCGGTGGGGGAGCACGGAGCTGTCCGTTCCCGTACGGGCACAGTGAGCGCGCTGCTCGGGCGCGCGCGCGGTGGCGACAGCGTCGCTGCCGCGCGTCCGCCGCACGGCACGTCCACCTCATGACGGCCGCGCGCCAGGTGGTGCTCGCCTGGAGCGGCGGGAAGGATAGCACGCTCGCGCTAGGCGAGTTGCGCGCGCGGGGGGAGCGCGACGTCGTCGCGCTGCTCACCACGGTCACCACGGACTACGACCGCGTGAGCGTGCACGGCGTCCGGCGATCCCTGCTCCACGCGCAGGCGGCCGCGCTCGGCCTGCCGCTGATCGAGGCGGAGATCCCCGCCGCGTGCACCAACGAGGTCTACGACGAGGCCATGCGGCGCGCATTGCACGAGATCCGCGCGCGCTGGCCCACCGTCGACAGCGTGGCGTTCGGCGATCTCTTTCTCGACGACGTGCGCGCGTACCGTGAGGAGCGGATGGCGCCCACGGGACTCACGCCCGTCTTTCCCGTGTGGGGGCGCAACACGCGCGCGTTGGCGTGCGAGTTCATCGCGCAGGGACATCGCGCCACGCTCGTATGCGTGGACGCGCAGGCGCTCGACGCCTCGTTCGCCGGTCGCGAGTACGACCCGGCCCTGCTGGCCGATCTTCCGGCCGGCGTCGATCCCTGCGGCGAGCGCGGAGAATTCCACACGTTCGTCCACGCGAGCCCGCTGTTCGACCGCGACATCCCCGTGCGCGGTGGAGAGACGGTCGTGCGGGACGAGCGGTTTGTGTTTTACGATCTGCGGGAAGCCGCATAGTTCCTGGCGGCCGGCGGCGCCCTACTCCGGCGAGACGCCCGGAATGCGGAGCCCGCCCAGTCCGCCGGTGAGCGAACGCAATCGCTCCTCGAGCGCCTGGCGCTGCGCCTCCACCTGCTGCTGCGCCTCGGTCACACGCGAGACGGCCTCGGCTTGCGCGGATTGCACGCGCGCGCGGAGCGGCGTCACGCGCGCGTCGACGATACTGTCCACCGCCGCGCGCGCCCGCGCCTCGGCGCGCGCGAATTCCTCCCCCGCCGCCGCGCGCAGACTCGCCGCCAACGCCTGATCCACGTTAGAGCTGACGGAGAAGCTCGGATGCTGGAGCGTGCCGCTCAGCTGCGCCGTCACCTGCAGCTCGCGAATGCCCGACAGCACGCGGACGATGATCTGCTGCGCGCGGTCGAGCGCGCCCGCCGCGGTGTCGGTGTGCCACGCGACGGCGGACGATCGGAGCGTCCACCGCGCGGCAATGGCGTTGCCCTGCACGCGGGCCACGAGCGCGGTGCTTCCCTGCCCGGGTTCCACGCGCACCGGAAGCTTGGGGATCGCGAACCCGGGAAATGCGAAACCGCTCGCCGTGGCGGTCACGGAGTCCAACGGCACCCGCCGCGTGTGATCGAGGACGGCTGACACGCCGAGAGACGCCATGCCGAGCCGTCCGCCCGTTTGCCGCGCCACCAGACGCATGGGGCGCCCCACGAGCGCCGGGGCGGAGGTCAGATCCGCCACCGCCGCGGCATAAGCGGCGGTGTCGCTCCCGCGCGCGATGGCAAAGCGCGCCGTGCCGCGCTCGAGCAAGAAGGGCGGATACTCCTTGGGTCCCGGATACCGCACCGTGAGCCCTGCGCGCCGGAGCCGCGGCGGTCCCGCCTGCGCGCGCGGCAGCAGCCCAGGCGGCATGTACTCGCGCGCAAGGTCGGCCCAGTACATCACCTGCTGCATCCGGTCCAGGCTCACGTCGCCGAACATTGCCTGGCTGAGTTGCGGTCCCTCGAGCGAGGGGAGATGGAGCAGGCCGCGCACAAAGGCGTAGTCCTCGCGCCGCGCCGCGTCCAGGTGGCGCACACCCGAGTCCAATTCCGCCGCGCCCGCGCGGACGGTCGCGCGCAGCGTGTCGACGCGCGCGCGGAGCGCCTGGACCTCGGCCAGCGTGCGACGTACGTCGGTGACGGCCTGGCGCGCGCCGGCGAGCCCGAGGGAGCGGACATCCGCTCCCTGCAGTCGATCGGCGAGCGCGCGCGCCGAATCGAGCGTCTGCTGCACGTGCAGCTCGGACAGACGCGTCCGCACGGTGGTGCGCAGCGAGTCCGCGTTCGACGCGAGCGCGGTGGCCGATTGCACCGTGCGCAGTTGCCGTGGATCGAGCACGATCGCGCGGATGGTGTCGACCGGCGTGAACGACAGGAGTGGACGCGCGAACTGCTGCCGCCAATCGCGCAGCGCGGCGATGGTCCGCGCGGCGAAGCCGTTGCGCGGCGCCGGCGGCGCCGGGCTGTCGCGGCGCGTGCCGAAGCGCACGTTTCCTAGCACCAGCCGCCGAATGACGAGCTTCTTCTCCAGCAGCGGCTTCGGGTCCACCGCGATGGCCAGCCCCCGCCCGTCCACCAGGTTGCGCATCCGGTCGAATGGATCGGCCAACTGCAGGCGATCGATCGTGACGGTGGCGTCCGCCTCGTGGATATGCAGTCCGTCGAGCTGCAGCGACGTGCCGAGTGTCTCCGTCCCTACCTCTTCCGCCGTGTCCGTCACCAGCCAATCGCCGAACAGCAGCCATCCCACGGCAAGGAACACGACCAGGAGCAGCAGCGGGATCACGCCGCGCCATCGCACGATGGGATGGCGCGGGCGACCTCCGGCGGGCGGAGCGGGATGCTCCGTCACGGCCGAAACAGCTTGTAGATGTTGTACGCCCGCGACGCCGCAACGGCCCGGTACAGGGCGCTCCGTTGTACGCGCTCCCCCCACGTGGCGCGATACCGTTCGACGCCCACGCGCGCGAGCAGGAGGATCGGTATGAAGAGCACCACCCAGGAGAGGAAGCTGCCCAGCACCACCGTGTTGTTGAAGTTCGTGAACGGCAGCAGAGGCGCGTTGTACATCGCAGTCCACAGCGACTGGAGCGCCGGCGTGCCTACCAGCAGTGCGTGTCCGATGGCATCGAACAGCGGATCGAGAAGAAAGCCCACCGGCGTGAAGATCAACCAGCCGAGCATCGCGCCGCCCACCGAGACGTTGAACACGCACACAACGGCAACGATGAGCAGGTTGTGCGCGCTGAGGAGGGGCGTGAGCCCCAGCGCGGACCCAAGCGCGATGCCGAGCGCCACCTGGAGGGGCGTCCCCTCGGAGTGGAGCGTGCGCGCGAGCGACTGGAGCAGCTTGAGAAGCGTGAGCATGGCGTGATGGGGACAACCTGCATCCCGCACGGCCGCGGATCAATGGCCGCGGCCCTCCTGGCCGCGATGGACAGCTCGGCCGCGGGCTGGAACGCCGGCAGCCTGGACACGTTCATGGCGATCTACCTGGACAGGCCGCGCACGAGCTTCGTCACGCGCGACAGCATCATCCACGGCAAGGCGGCGATCGCGGCGCGATATGCGCCGCGGTTCGCGCCCGGCGTGCCGCGCGACTCGTGTGGTTCGAGCGGATGCAGATCGACGCGCTCGCGCCGGATCTGGCATATCTCGGCGCATTCTACCTGCTGTCGCGCCGCGACTCCGTGGTCGCACGCGGCCCCACCACGCTCGTCATGCAGCGCGTGGGGACGCGTTGGTACATCGTGCACGACCACTCGAGCTGAGCGCACGCGTCACGGGGCGGCCGACGTGGGGGCCGCCGTGTCCGTGGCGAACACGTGTTCGCGCGTGATCCAGCCGGCGATCGCGTCGGCGATCATCGTGTTCCCGAGCACGGTGTAGTGAATGTCCGTTGGAAAGAACGGCGCGTGCGGTCCGTGCCACTGCTGGAACATGGGATACAGATCCAGCGTGTGAATCCCGCGCGCGTGCAGCCCGTCGCGCACCTGCTCGATCGTTCGCCGGACGGGGGGATACGCGTCCGCCCCGTAGATCTCCTCCTTGCTGGGAAGCAGGACCACCACGAAGTGGCCGCCGCGCGCTTCCACCCGCCGCTGCAGACGCTCCAGCGGATCGAAGAACACCGGGCGTAGGTCGGGCATGTCGGCCCGCCGCAGGCCCTCGGCGAGGCGATGCTGCACGCGCACGGAGAGATCGATCGTGTCGCCATCGGCAAACGATACCGTCTCACGCATGTGGTGACGCGTGAGCAGGGCGCGCGTGGTGAGCGATGCCGCCCGCCAGAGCGCCGACCGGTTGAGCAGGTCGTCCAAGCGGTCGTGCGGCAGCGTGTCGGGATGCGTGCGCCAGTAATTGAACCGATACTCGGTGAATCCCTGGGGCGGATGCTCGCGCAGCCAGTGAGCGAACGTGCGACTGTTGTCCACGTCGCTCACCACCCAGATGGCCAGGATCACCGCCGCCGGGTGATAGGGCTCCGCGTACACGGAGTCCACGCGCGCCTCCAATTCGGTCCCCGCGCCGGGGACGCCGAGGTTGAGGAAGGTGCGCCCGGGAAATCGCTCCTCGAGCAGCGACGAGAATTCCGCATCGGTGCCCACACCCGGCCCCATCACGAGCGAACTTCCCAACACGGCGGCGTCTACCTGGCCGGGCCACGGGTCATGGTTGGAGAACCCCGCGTGGTCCGTTTCGCGCACGAAGGTGTAGTCCGGCGTCACCACCGTGTCCTGGCGATTGGGCGTGAGCACGGCGCCGATGGCGGGCACGGGTATATAGGTTGACTTCGCCGCCACCTCCTGCGCCTTGATCGTGCGCGTGATGGGACTCCGCGATGGGAGGAGGCGCGCGATACGGTCGCGTGCGCGCTTCTCGGGGCTGAGTCCCGGGGCGACGCGCAGGATGATCTCGCCTCCCACGGCCAACAGGCAGGCGACAGCCAGAGCACCGGCGGCCCAACGCAGCAGCCGGCGCCAGCCGGACCGCGGCGCCGGGGCGGCAGCAGCGGCGTGCCGGCGCGCATCGGCCGGCGAGGAATGTTGAGACACGGTCACGGTGCGCCCTGCAGAAAAGGTGGATCGACGCGCCGCCAACCTAGCGCGTGCGCGGTACGCTCACAAGACACGCGGGACTGCGCGTGCGTCACAGGCGGTTTCGCGCCGTGGCCGCGGCAGCCACGCCACGTCAGCCACGCGGCGGGGCCGCCTGCAGCTCGCCGCGCTCGCGCTGTCCCTGCGCCAGCGCTTCGGCTTCCACAAAGATCTGCGTGATCTCCGGGTGCGTGCGTTGGATGGCGCTCTCCAGCGCATCCACGGCCCGAGCCAGCTCCAGGCCGCGACCACGATGCCGAGCATCGCTGCGGTATCTTCACCGATGGCGGTGAATACCGACGGGTCCTTGCTCATCCGGAACGCGCTCACCCATCCGGGATGCCGCGCGCGCTCTCCTCGTCGCAGCTCGCGCAGTGCGATCGTCTACGCCGTGCCCTCCGCCAGAAAAGAGACGCCAAGCACCACGTCGTTCCATGTGGCGTCACGGACGTCCGCCGGATGCCGGAGGTGGTGATGCCCTCGTACACCGACATCCCTCCCCCAGGCTGAAGAGCAACATGGCCACGACCGCATCGCAGTGCTACGGGCGCGGCGGGCCGGGCTCGGCTTCGGCACCCCCGCTGCCAGCCGAGCCGAACTTCGGAGCCGTGAGATCGCCCGTGGTCGTGGTGGGTGGATTGCGCTCCGGCGTGTTCTCCGTTGCTGGCTCACGCGGGCGTGTGTCGCGCCCTACCGCTCGTGCGTCGTCGTCCGCCTCGCGGTGCTCGCCCGCGTGCGTTGCGTCGTCTCGAGCGCCTGCCGCATGCTCATGTTCACCGTCGGTGCGCCGCTCCTCACCCCGGCGCATGCCGTGGTGGTCGTGCTTGCGCTGGTCGCGCATCCAGCCTCCCTGTGTGATGTCCATACCAGAGCGCGCACGGTGCGTGCCGTACTGGACAGCAGGCGGCAGGGCGCGTAACGTCGCCCGGGTCGTGGTGTGTCCCTCCCCAAGGAGTGTCCCTATGTCGCGCGTCCGCCGCTCGATGCTCCTCGCGCTCGCCGTTGCCGTGCTCCCGCCCGTTGCGGCGCGCGCGCAGGAAACCGCCCCCGATTCGTTCCTCGTGGTCAAGCACTATCTCGACTTCGAGACCGTCGGCGATCCGCAGATCGCGCCCGACGGGTCGCAGATCGTCTACACGCGACGGTGGGTGAACGCGATGGAGGACCGGATGGAATCGGCCCTCTGGATCATGTCCGCCGACGGATCGCGCAACCGGTTCTTCGCCAAGGGGAGCGACGCCGTGTGGTCGCCCGACGGCAAGCGGATCGCGTATGTGGCCGAGGGGGAGCCCAAGGGGACGCAGATCTTCGTGCGGTGGGTAAACGCCGAGGGACCCAGCACGCAGGTGACGCGCGTGGAGGAAACGCCCGCGAGCGTGCGCTGGTCGCCCGATGGCACGCAACTCGGCTTCAGCATGTTCGTGCCCGCGCCCAAAAGCTGGAAGATCGACATGCCCAAGGCGCCGGAGGGAGCACACTGGACCAAGCCGCCGCGCGACGTCGATCGCCTGCACTTCCGGCAGGACCGCCGCGGCTTCACGTCGGCCGGCTACGTGCACCTGTTCGTCGTTCCGGCCGACGGCGGCACGGCGCGACAGATCACCCACGGCGACTGGAGCGTGGGCGCGCGCTTCGACGGTCTGGCCGGGGGCGTAGGGTGGGACTGGACGCCCGACGGGCGCACGATAATCGTCGAGGGGTACGCCGAGGGCACGGGCGACATGAACTACCGCGACGCCAACCTGTATGCGGTACGCGTCGCCTCCGGCGCCATCGAGCGGCTCACCCCGGAGCGCGGCACGTGGACCGGTCCCGCCGTCTCGCCCGACGGCAAGCACATCGCGTTCACCGGCAACCCGTACAGCACGGCGAGCTATCAGGCGGCGCACGTGTACGTGATGAACGCCGACGGTTCGGGGATCCGGAACATTTCGGGAGATTTCGATCGCGAGGCGGGCGACCTGCACTGGAGCGCCGACGGCAACACCCTGTACTTCAGTGCCGACGACCGCGGCACGCGCAACATCTTCGCCGTCGGCATGACCGGCGGCGTGCGCCCGGTCACGTCGGGGCAGCACTCCCTTGCGCTCTCCGATCTGTCGGCCGCCGGGGTGGCCGTCGGTGTGCTCAGTACGCCGGAGCATCCCACCGACGTGGTGCGGCTGGACATCCAGCAGCCGGACAAGATCGCCCAGCTCACACACATCAACGACGATCTCCTGGGGCACATCCACCTGGGCGACGTGCACGAGCTCTGGGTGACGTCCAGCGGCGGAGCGCGCGTGGAAGGGTGGTACGTGACACCGCCCAACTACGACGCCTCCAAGAAGTACCCCCTGCTCCTGGAGATCCACGGCGGGCCGCACGCGCTGTACCTGTCCAGCTTCAACTTCATGATGCAGAACTTCGCCGCGAACGGGTACGTGGTGCTCTACACCAACCCACGCGGCAGCACAGGCTACGGCAGCGCGTTCGCCAACGCCATCCAGCACGCGTATCCCGGCGTGGACTACGATGACCTCATGGCGGCCGTCGATACGGTGATCGGACGCGGCATGGTGGACACCACGCGCATGTTCGTCTCCGGGTGCAGCGGCGGCGGTGTGCTGTCGAGCTGGGTGATCGGACACACCACGCGCTTTGCCGCCGCGGCGGTCCGTTGCCCGGTCATCGATTGGTTGAGCTTTGCCGGACACACCGACATTCCGTTCTTCACGTACAACTTCTTCGACGCGCCGTTCTGGGAGAAGCCGGAGCAGTGGTTGAAGCAGTCATCGCTCATGTACGTGGGGCACGTTACCACGCCGACGCTCCTCATGACGGGGCAGCTCGACATGCGTACACCCATGCCGCAAACGGAGGAGTACTATGCGGCCCTCCGCATGCGCGGTGTCCCGGCCGAGTTGCTCATGTTCGAGGGAGAGTATCACGGCACCGGGTCCAAGCCGTCGAACTTCATGCGGACGCAACTGTACATGATGAGTTGGTTTCAGCGGTGGGGTGGGAAACGCGCCACCACCGCCAGCACAGAGGTCCCGTGAGCGCTGCCGGCGGCAGGCGCTGCGCGCCTCAGCACGCGCGGGGGCGCCCATGACGCCTCCGGCGTGCGGCGGCAGCATGGGCGTGCTCGTGACGCGTGCCAAGGCAATCGCCACGGTCCACATCACCGGGCACTGACTCCCATGCGGGTGCTGCGTACGCCCGATCACCGGTTCGCCGGGCTGAGTGGTTACCCGTTCGTGCCGCACTACACGGAGGTGGCCGGGCTCCGCATTCACCACGTCGATGAGGGACCCCGCGACGGGCCTCCCGTGCTCCTCCTCCACGGGGAGCCCACCTGGTCGTATCTCTACCGCCACATGATCCCCGTGCTCGCCGCAGCGGGTCTGCGCGCCCTGGCGCCGGACTTCCCCGGCTTCGGGCGATCCGACAAACCGGCCGCGCGCGGGGACTACAGCTACGAGCGCTTGGTGGATTGGATGTCCGCCTGGCTCGCGGCCAACGACCTGCGCCACCTCACGCTCGTCTGCCAGGACTGGGGCTCGCTCATCGGACTGCGGCTCGCCGCTGAGTGCGACGAGCGCTTCGCCCGCATCGTCGTGGCGAACGGGGCACTCCCCACCGGCGATCGTCCGCCGCGCCCTGTGTTCCACGTGTGGCAGACGTTCGCGCGCGTCACGCCGTGGCTCCCCGTGGGACTCATCCTGCGCATCGGCTGCCGGACGTGGCTGGAGGACGACGTGATTGCCGGCTATCGTGCGCCCTTTCCCGGCGAAGCATACAAGCAGGGCGCGCACGCGCTTCCGTTCCTCGTCCCGACCACGCCCAACGATCCCGCCTCGCAGGCCAACCGCCGCGCATGGGCGCGGTTGCGTGAGTGGCGCAAACCATTCCTCACGGCGTTCAGCGACGGGGACCTGGTCTTTCATGGCGCCGATCGCTACTTCCAGCACGCCGTGCCCGGCGCGCGGGGGCAGCCCCACACCGTCGTGCGCGAGGCGGGGCACTTCATCCAGGAGGACGCCGGCCCCGCGCTCGCCCGCATCGTCATCGACTTCATCGCTCGTTCGACCTGATCGCCGCGCACCACCTTGCATCCCCGTCACGCCCTCCCCCAACCACCATGCGCTTCCCGCATCCGCTCTCTCTCCTCGTCGGCGCCATACTTCTGGGCGCGGCGCTCAGCTGGGTGCTCCCCGCCGGCCAATTCGATCGGCACGAGGACGCGGCCACGGGACGCGTCGTGGTGGTCCCTGGCACCTTCCACCGCGTTGCCCGCACCCCGGTGGGTCCCTTTCAAGCGCTCGTGGCGGTGCCGCGCGGCATGGCGGACGCGGCCTCGGTCATCTTTCTCGTCTTTCTCGTCGGCGGCGCGTTCACGGTGGTCGATCGCACCGGCGCGCTGCGCGATGGCGTCGACGCGCTGGTCCGCGCGCTCGGAGACCGCCGCGTCCTGGTGATCCCCGTCGCCTGCCTTGCCTTCGCCACCGCGGGCGCGCTGGAAAACATGCAGGAAGAGATCATCGCGCTCATCCCCGTGCTGCTATTGCTCACGCGCCGCATGGGCTACGACGCGGTCACCGCCGTGGCGATGAGCCTGGGCGCAGCCGCGGTGGGCGCCGCCTTCAGCCCGGTCAATCCGTTCCAGGCCGTGATCGCGCAGAAGCTTGCCGGGCTGCCGCCGGTCTCGGGATACGCGTTTCGCCTGGTGGTTCTCGTCATTGCGCTCACAGCCTGGATCTGGTGGACGATCCGCCACGCGCGGCGCACGGGTACACACGCCGCGCAACTCGGCGCCCCACACGCCGCGCAGCACGGCGCACAGCGCGCCCCTGCCCCCGTCCCCGGCCAGGCATCGGACGCGGCGCTCGCTGACACGATCCTCCACGCGCCGCCAGCGCGCGGCGTGCGGCCGGCGGTGGTGCTCGGCGTCGTGCTCGCCACCTTCGCCGTGTTCATCTACGGCATTCTCCATCTGGCGTGGGACTTCGATCAGATGTCCGCCCTCTTCTTCGCCATGGGCATCGTGGCCGGCGTTGTGGGCGGACTCGGCATCACGGGCACCGCCGACGCGTTCGTGGACGGCTTTCGCTCCATGGCGTACGCCGGTCTCCTTATCGGATTTGCGCGCGCCATCTTTGTGGTCCTGCAGGACGGGCACATCATCGACACCATCGTGCATGGACTGTTCGCTCCGCTCGCCGCCCTGCCCGTGGCGCTGTCGGCGGTGGTGATGATGGTGGTGCAGACCGCGCTGCATGTTCCCGTACCCAGCGTGAGTGGACAGGCAGCGCTCACCATGCCGATCGTCACGCCGCTATCGGACCTGCTCGGCCTCTCGCGCCAGGTGTCGGTGCTCGCCTACCAGTTCGGGGCTGGGCTGTGCGACATGTGGACGCCGACCAACGGCGCGCTCATGGCGATCCTGGCGGCCGCCAACGTGCGGTATGGAAGTTGGATGCGCTTTCTGCTCCCGGTCTATGCCATGCTGTTCGGCCTGGGAGTGATGGCGGTGATCGTGGGGATCGCGGTCGGGCTGCGGTAGCGCAGCCGCTCATGCGCGCGGCACGCCGCGGAGCGCCCCCGCCCCCCGTGGAAGGTGGTGGAACACAACCCGGAGGCACGATGCGCGAGAGGGGACGAGCCGCGCGCGAGATGCTACATCCGAAGCGCGAGGGTGGATGACGAACACACGATTCGATGGGCGCGTGGCGCTGGTGACGGGAGGCACCAGCGGGATCGGGCGCGCCGCGGCGCTGGCGTTCGCGCGCGAGGGGGCGGCGGTCGTCATCGCGGGTCGCCACGAGACCGCGGCGCACGACGTCGTCAACGCCATCCAGGGAGACGGCGGACGCTCGGCGTTCGTGCGCGCCGACATGTCGCAGCGCGCGGACATCGTGGCCATGGTGGAGCGCGCCGTCAAGATGTACGGACGACTGGACTGCGCCGTCAACAACGCCGCCACCGGCGGACCTGTGGGTCCGCGCGTGGCCGAGGTGGACGACGACGCGTTCGACCATGTGATCGCGGTCAACCTGAAAGGCGTGTGGCGTTGCATGGTGGAGGAGATCCGCCAGATGCTGCGGCAGGATCCGCCCGGCGGCGCCATCGTGAACGTGTCCTCGGTGAACAGCCTTGGCGCCGCGCCGGGCGGGGCGATCTACTCCGCATCCAAGGCCGGCGTGCTGGCGCTCACCAAAGCGCCTGTGACCGGCGCGATCAGTAGCGCAGGCCGCCGGAGGCCGCGAACTCGCGCATCATCTCCTCCTGCTCCGGCGTGAGCTGGTCCGGAACGGTGATCGTCACCTCGACGATCATATCGCCCTGCTGCCCCCCTTTCCGGATGCCCTGAGCGCGCACGCGGAATCGCTTTCCGCCCGGCGTGCCTGGCGGGATCTTGAGCGTCACCTTCTTGCCAGCCACCGTGCGCACGCTGACCTTGGAGCCGAGCGTGGCCTGCGCGATGTTGATCGGCACCGGCGCCACGATGTCCAACCCCTCGCGCCGGAAAAAGCGATCGGCGGCCACGCGAAACGTGATGAGCAGATCGCCCGGCGGCCCGCCGTTCGCCCCCTTCCCTCCCTGTCCACTCAGCCGCACGCGCGCTCCGGTGTCGGTGCCCTCGGGCACGCTGATCACCACCTTCTTGGTCGCGCGCACCTCGCCCGTGCCGCTGCAGGTGGGACACCGTTCGGACGGGATCTGTCCGCGTCCCATGCACATGGGGCACGGACGCTGGACGGCAAAGCCGCCCTGCCCGAACGAGATGGTCCCGCGCCCGTTGCATTCGGGACACGTCTTGAGTGTGGCGCCGGGTGCGGCGCCCGTGCCCGCGCACGTGGGGCACGGCTCCGTGACTTCGATCTGCACCGGAAGCTTGCCTCCCAACGCAGCCACGCGGAACGGGACATCCACGTTCAGCTCGACCGTCTCGCCGCGTTCTGGCGCGCCGCCACGCCCACCCCGCCCTCCGAACATCGAGGAGAAGAGATCGCCGAGGCCGCCCAGCCCACCGATGTCGAAGTCCTCGAAGCGGAAGTTCTGCCCACCGGAGCCCGCCGGACCACCGCCGGGCGCACCCGCGCCGTGCCGTCCCGCACCAGGCCGACGTCCCCCTCCGCCAGCAAATCCGCCAAACGCTCCCAGCCGGCGCATCTCATCGTACTGCTTTCGCTTCTCGGCGGTCCCCAACACGTTGTACGCCTCGGAGATCTCCTTGAATCGCTCCGCGGCCTTGGTGTCGTTGGGGTTGCGGTCCGGATGATACTGCTTGGCCAGACGGCGGTACTGCTTCTTGATCTCGTCCTGGCTTGCCGTGGCCGACACGCCCAGCACGCTGTAGTAGTCCTTGGTTTGCGCCATCGCCGCGCGTCAGCTCCTTACTCGTTCCACTGCTTCACGACCACGCGGGCCGGTCGCAGGAGCTGTCCGCCGAATTGGTAACCCACCTGGTACACGCGACCCACCGTGTGGTCGTCCTCCGGAGAGAGCGCGGGCTCGGTGGATACCGCCTCGTGCAGCTCCGGATTAAATGGCTGGTCGATGGGATCGATCACCTCGAGGCCGGCGGCCATGAGCGACTTGCGCAGCTTGTTCTCCACCAGGTGGACCCCGTGCACGACCGTGTCCACGGTGGCCGTATTCGCGTCGACCGCCAGGACGCGATTCAGATCGTCCAGGGAATCGATGATACGGCTGACCAGCTGCCCCTGCGCGCGCACCGCCGTCTCCTCGCGCTCGCGCGACACGCGCTTGCGGTAGTTGTCGAATTCGGCGGCGAGACGGAGATACTTGTCGCGCTGCTCCTGGAGCGCGCGTTCGGTGGCCTGCTCGGCGTCGCGAACGGCGGCAAGGGGACGGTCGTCGTCCACGCGTTCATCGTCGCCCCCGTCCTGCACCTCCGCGTCGTCGCCGGTGGCGACCTCCGCCGCATCCGGGGTCCCGTCGCCCTGCGCACTGGCGCTCGCCGCGACCTCTTCGTTGCGTTCCCGCTGCCTGTTATCACGCACAATCAACCTCGGCATACCTAAAGAATGAACCGCGAGGCGCCGCTCACCCGCGCGCCTCCGGTCGAAACGGAATCTGCTCGTTGTCGCATCGTGGGTGCAACCGCCATGCCCCGTAAGGCTGCCGGATCGGCAGGCTGGACGGCGGAACTCATCTGTGCGCCGTTGCTCCCTCGCCGGCGAGCGCGCGATGCACCATCTCCAGGGCATGCTGACAGGCACGGCGCCGGATTTCCTCGCGGCTCCCCACGAACTGCCTCCGGCTCACCCGCATCTCGTCCTCCACGGCGGCGGCGATCCACACCGTTCCCACCGGCTTGTCCGGCGTGCCGCCGTCCGGACCAGCGATCCCGGTGATCGCCATGGCCACCGCCGTACGCAGCCGTTCGCGCACCGCGCTGGCCATCTGGCGCGCCACCGCCTCGCTCACCGCACCGTGCTCGCGAATGGTCTCCGCCGGAACGGCGAGCATGCTCTCCTTCACGGCGTTCTCATAGGCCACCACTCCCCCGGCGTACACCTGGCTCGAGCCCGCGACCGCCGTGAGCCGCGTGCCGAGCATCCCGCCGGTGCAGCTCTCGGCGGTTGCGACCCGAAGCGACCGCGTACGGCAGAGATCGAGGACGACCGACGCCAGGTCGGTGTCGTCTTCTCCATACACGAAGCGGCCCACCCGCTCGTAGAGCCGTTGCGCGCCCGCATCCAGCGCGTGCTCCGCCTCGTTGCGGGCGAGATCGCGCACCGTAAGGCGGAGATCGACCCCTTCCCACCCGGGAAGATACGCCACGGAGATCCCGGCCACCTCCCGCGCGCCATCGCCCAGCACGTCCGCCAGCGCCGACTCGCCGATTCCCGTGGTACGGAGCGTCCGTGACAGGACGACGCGCGGTGTTTGGCCGGAGGTCCGCACCCGCTCGCGCAGGATCGGCACCAGCGTGTCGGCAGCCATGCCGCGCATCTCGCGCGGGACGCCGGGCAGCATCGCCACCCATCGCCCCTCGGCGTCCTCCAGCCAGATGCCAGGAGCGGTGCCGTGCCGGTTGTAGAGCACGCGTGCGCCCCGCGGGATGAGCGCCTGCTGCCGGTTGCCCGGCGGCATGTCGCCGGAATGGCCGAAGCGGCGGAACTTGTCCTCGATGTCTCGCAGGATCTCCTCGTGGAGCTCGAGCTCGCGACCGAACAGATCGGATATGGCAGGCTTGGTACCGTCGTCGCTGGTGGGGCCCAACCCGCCGGTGGTGATCACGGCCCCCGTGCGCGCGAGCGCCTCGTCCACCGCCGCCGCAATCTCCTGCGCGTCGTCGCTCACCGTGCCGCGCCGCACGATCTCCACCCCCTCCTCCGCCAGCGTGCGCGCCAGAAAGGCGGCGTTGGTATCGACGGTAAAGCCGAGCAGCAGCTCGTTGCCAATGGTGATGATCTCCACGCGCATCGGCGTTCTCAGGAGGGAATGGGAGGGGAGAGTCGCCCCAGGTACCGGCGCATGTAGAGCGCAAGCGAGTAGAGTGTGAGGGCGATCGCGCCGACCATCGCGACCACGCCCACGATGCCGTTGAACCACGCGAAGGCGCGCCATGCCGCGCCCGACCAACCGTAGTGCACCGCGGCCGTGCCCGCGGCAAACCAGAAGAAGGCCGCGCCGGCCCATGTCCACTGGAAGCCGGTCTTCCACTTGGCGGGGCCAATGGCCGAGATGATCACCCCCCGCCGGGCGGCGAATTGACGGAAGATCGTCATGAACAGCTCGCGGCCGAGCACCACGGCCAGGACCCACAACGGCAGCGACACCGCGCCGAACGGCGTCGCGAAGGGAAAGAGCAGCCGGCCGCCGGCGAGCATGAGCGGCGCGACCACCCCACGCACCGCCTCCACCCCGTCGCTGCCGAGGGGGGACCAGCGGCACCCGGCGCCGCCCAAGACATACATCGGCGCGAACGTCGCCAAGAGCAGCAGCTTATCCGCCAGCGGGTCGAGCAGGCGCCCCAGGTCCGTCACCAGATTGCGCGAGCGAGCCAGTTTGCCATCGTAGTAGTCGCTCACCGCGACCACGATGAACAGCGCGAACGCGCCCAGGCGCACCGTCCACGACGGCACGAAGGGAAGCAGCGCGACCGCGGGCGCGGCCACGATGCGCGAGACGGTGAGGGTGTTCGGGAGATTCACGCGGACTGTCGGCGACGCGGAAAGCTTAGCGTGGAAGCGACACGGTGCGAGATGGCTGGCGCGATGGCGCCGCGCACCGGCCCCCCTCCGGGAGCCGCGCCGTGCGTGATCACGCCAACGTCTTCAACACCAATTTACTCACCGCCTTCAGCGTGTCGAATACGCCTTCCCCCGTGACCGCCACGGCCTCGAAGTACGGGGCTCGCTCCACCCACTCTCCCGTGGGCAGTTGCTGCACCAGATTTTCCCCAGCGTGATACGGATCGGGCTTGGCGCGTTGCGCCGACGGGTCGGTGAGCTCCCAGCCGGGGTTCACCGACGCCTGCAGCTCGGGGAGCGGTGCGGCATTGGGGAGGTCGCGCTTGTTGTACTGCACCACGAACGGCATGCGCGTCAAGTCGTACCCGTACTCCGACATGTTGTCGTACAGGTTCTGCATCGACTCGATGTTCGCTTCCATCCGCTCCACCTGCGAGTCGGCCACGAACACGATGCCATCCACGCTCTTGAGGATGAGCTTCCGGCTGGCGTTGTAGTACACCTGGCCCGGCACGGTGTAGAGATGGAAGCGCGTCTTGAAGCCGCGGATCGTCCCCAGGTCCACCGGGAGAAAGTCGAAGAAGAGCGTGCGCTCCGTCTCGGTGGCGAGCGAGATGAGTTTGCCGCGCGTGCTCGGCTGGACCTTGCCGTACACGTGCTCCAAGTTGGTCGTCTTCCCGCCCAGCCCCGGCCCGTAGTAGACGATTTTGCAGTTGATCTCGCGGGACGCGTAGTTGATCATCGACATGCTGTCCCCTCCTACTGGAACAGCTTGTCGATTTCGTCATCGGCGCCGGCCAGCAGGTGTGGCTGGGCCGCCGCGTCTTCCGGCTGGCGCTCGAACATCGCGTTGAACAATCGGGTGAGCTCGTCCACCGTCCCCTTGACCTTGAGGCGTACCAAACCAAGTGTGGTGCGGTTATCGAACAGAATGACCAGGATCACGCGCCGCGCGATGTCCACCAGGTACATCGACTCCTGCTCCCCCTGGTGGAACAGCGAATTGAACTCTGTCTCCCCCACCAGGCGCGCCAGTTGGTCATTGGCGCTGAAGTCGGCGGCCGTGAGCGTCGCGAACGCGGTGGGGTCGAAACGCGGCTGCTCGCCCACCGTCGCCACGAGCTGCCCCGAGCGGTCCACCAGCAGCGCGCAGCGCGCGTTGCTGTCGTAGAGAAAACGCTGGAGTGACTGCGTGATCGCGCCGGAGTCGTCTTCGGTGAACGACCAGCTCGCTGCACCAACGGGCATCGGGTGTCCGCCTATTCGACGAGGGAGTGTTCCATGCGCCGCAGAATCTTGCGGCCGCGGCGACGCAGGCCGGGATGCTGCTCCCACCCCACGTAGTCGCGCAGCAGCCGCACGGTGCGGCCACTGGTCTGCCCGCGCAGATAGCCCAGCGCGGCCATGCGCCGCCAGGGGCGGTCGCTGAACAGATTGCGCCGGGAGCGGTGCGTCTGCCCACTCCAGACGACTAGCCCCGCCAGAAGGCCACCGGTGAACCCCGCCAGCCCCGCCACTGCATGCTGCCGTCGCATCACATGGCCCGCCGCGCACTGAGCGCCTGCGCGATCGTCACGCCGTCGGCATACTCCAGATCTCCCCCCACCGGCAAGCCGCGCGCGATCCGGGACACCACCGGTCCGCCGCCACCATGCACCGGCCTGAGCTGCCGCTGCACGTAGAGAGCGGTGGCCTCCCCTTCCAGGCTGGGATTGGTAGCGATGATCACCTCCCGGACGCCGCCAAATTCTGCCGCCGACTCCGCGGCCGACTCTGCCGCCACCTCTGCGGCCGACTCTGCCGCCGGCACGCCGCCCAGCTCGGCATCTCCGCCTCCGTTGCCCAACGCCCGCCTTACCAGCTGCGCCACGGTCAGGTCCTCCGGGCCCACCCCATCCAGCGGCGAGATGCGCCCGCCGAGTACGTGATAGACTCCCCGGTACTCTCCCGCACGTTCGATGGCGCCGATATCCGCGGCGTCCTCCACCACGCACAACAGCGTGCGGTCTCGCCGCGGATCGCGGCAGATCCCGCACGGGTCCTCCTCCGTAAGGTTGTAGCACACCGAGCAGCGCCGCACCCGCTCCGACAGCCCGCGCAGCGCGTCCGCCAGCCGCTCCGACTGCTCCGGCGGTTGCTGCAACAGGTGATAGGTGAGCCGCAGCGCCGTCTTGCGCCCGATGCCGGGGAGCCTGGCGAGCTCCGCGGCCAGCTCCTCGATGGCCGACATGCGCGCTAGAACGACGGCGGCGGAAACGGCAAGGGAAGCCCGCTCGTGAGCTTCTGCATCTCGCGCTCGGCCGTCTCCGAGGCGCGCTTCTGTGCCTCGCTCATCGCGGCCAGCACCAGATCCTCCAGCATCTCCACGTCGTTGGGATCCACCACGGCGGGATCGATCTTCACCGCGCGCACCTGCCCCTTGCCGTCAGCGGTCACCGTAACCATCCCGCCTCCGCTGGATGCGGACACGGTCAGGTTGGCGAGCTCCTCCTGCATGCGCTGCAGGCGCCCCTGCATCATCTCCGCCTGCTGCAGGATCTTGTTCAGGTCTGCCATGGTCTCGGAACTCGGCGACGGGTGAGCGTGATGCGGCCGCGGTGCCAGTCGCGCCCGCGGAACGCCCGCGTGGTGCACACGCTCGGGCGACACCGAGCGCATCGCGCGTCTATGCAAAACCTATCCGCGGCAGGCGCGCTCTCGCAAGCGCGCATCAATCCAGTAACTCCAGGTCGAGCGCATCCACCGCCGCATCGAGCACGGGGTTCCTAGTACGCAGCATCTCGACGCGCTGCGCGCGCACCGCCTCTTCGGTGAGCCGCTTGGGCACGGGCGGTGCCGCGTCGGCCGCGGGGGCAGCCGCTCCACGCACGCGCAGCGATCTGGCCATGGGAAAGAACGCGCGCACCGCCGCGAGCACGTCCGACTCGCCGTGGGCGATGCCCTGGCGCGCCAGCTCGCTCTCTTCCTCGAGCTCCAGCTCGATCGCGCCGCGCGCCGTGACCGCCGCGGGAAGCGTGCGCTCCAGCGTGGTGGCGAGAATCGCCCGGCCGTCGGCGCGCAGTCGGGCGATCACGTCGCCCCACCGCTCCACCACCCGGTTGAGCTCCAGCGGCTCGGAAGCGGTCGCCGCCGCCGACTCCGCGCGTGCCGACGACCCGGGTGCGGACGGTTCACGAACCGACTCCTCGCGAACCGACTCCTCACGAGCCGACGCGCCGCCAACCGACGGGCCGCCAGCGGACGCGCCACGCTGGGATTCCGAGCGCTGCACGTCCGCGCCCGCCGGTGCGGCGCGGCTGCTGCGCTTCTCGCGCGGCGCAGGGGCGACGGTCTCGGACGTGCCCCCCGCGCCGTCGTCCAGACCGCGCAGCATGTCCTCGATTTCCACCGTGCGATCCATGAGCGCGAGACGGACCAGCAGCACCTCCAGCAGAAGGCGCTGCTGACTGGAGCGCCGGAAGTGCGGCTCCGACTCCGCCAGGAGCGACAGCATCCGCACCAGATCCGCCGGCGAGAACGCGTCGCGCAATGCCGCCAGCCGCTCCCGCGCTCGCTCGGTAACGTCCTCTGCCTCGCCGGCGAGCGCCACCGCCAACTGCGCGCGCAGCATGTCACCCAGCCCCGCGAGGAAGAGCTGCAGGTCGACGCCCGCGTCCACGAGCCGCGCCACGGTGGGGAGTACCTCGCCGCCGCGGCCGTGCGCCAAGATGTCGAGCATGCCCAGGTACTCGTCCTCGGCCACGAGCCCCAGGGCATCGCGTACGCGTGCGGCCGTCACCGCGCCCTCGCCCACGGAGAGCACCTGGTCGGTGAGGCTCAGTGCGTCGCGCATCGATCCGTCGGCGGCGCGCGCGAGCATCGCCAGCGCGTCGGGCTCCGCCTCGATCCCCTCCGCCTCGAGCACCGTCACGAGACGCGCGCGCACGTCGGCCGGCCCGATGCGACGGAAATCGAAGCGCTGGAGACGACTGAGCACGGGCGCCGCGGCCTGCGCAATCTTTTGCGGCTCCGTGGTGGCGAACACGAAGACCACGCGCGGCGGCGGCTCCTCGAGGATCTTGAGGAGCGCGTTCCACGCCTCGCGCGTGAGCATGTGCGCCTCGTCCACGATGTAGACCTTGTACCGCTCGTCGGACGACGGTGCGTACATGGCGCGCTCACGCAGATCGCGCGCATCGTCCACGCCCCGGTTCGACGCGGCATCGATCTCGACCACGTCCAGGCTGGCGGAACCGCTCCAGATGCGCTGGCAGGAGGCACACTCGCCACACGGCTCACCCGACGCGTCACGCCGCTCGCAGTTGAGGGCCATCGCGAGCACGCGCGCGAGCGTGGTCTTTCCCACACCACGCGGGCCGCACAGCAGATAGCCGTGCGCCACGCGGCCACGCGCGATCGCGCCGCGCAGCGTCGTGGAGACGTGCGACTGCACGGCCACCGACGCGAACGTGCGCGGACGATATTTCCTGGCGAGGGAGATGTACATGCAACGTGTCTCCAGCGAGCACCGGCGCGAGCCGCCGGTGCCCGGCTTGCCACAGACGCGGAAGCCTGGCGCGGTGTGCCGCACCAGGCTTCTTTGCACGCCCGCCCGCCGACGGCGCGGCGCGGCCGCGCTCCGGCAGGGTTGCTCACGAAGTCGCGCGGGCGTGCCACCAGCCGATCGACCGGCCACCTCCCGCGCAATGCCCCAGGTCTGACGAAGCAGCGCTCGCGCCGCGTACCGCTGCTACCTGCGGGGTCCTGACGGAGTTGACGGGCTTACACTCTTCGGGACCTGGGACACCATGAATATAGCCAACCGGCGCCGGGGGTTCAACGCGTCGGCGGCCGCACGGCGGTACGCCATGGGCGCGCGCGGCCACGCTTACGTCTCTGTGTGGCCCCGCTCTGCGCGCAACACCGCGGCCAGCACCCGTCCGGCCTCGTCCGCCATCTCGTCGGTGATGTCCAGGTGCATCACCGCCCGAACGCGGTGGCGTGTCCACGGCGTCACCAACACCCCCTCGCCCGCGGCGGCGGCCACCACCGTGCTGGCATCGATGGGCGGCGACACGTCGATCATGACGATGTTGGTATCCGGCGGAACGACGCGCGCCTCGCCCGCACCGTGGACCGCGCCGGCAAACGCTCGTGCGCACGCGTGATCGTCCACCAGCCGCGACAGGTGGTTCTCGATCCCGTGCAGCGCCGCCGCGGCCAGGATACCCGACTGTCGCATCCCTCCGCCCAATCGTTTGCGGATGGTATGCGCGCGTCGCATGTGGGCGTCCGAGCCCGCGAGCGCGGCACCTACCGGAGCGCCGAGTCCTTTGGAGAACGACACCATCACCGTGTCGGCGCAGGCGGCGAACTCCGCCAGCGGCGTGGCGGCCGCCGCCGACGCGTTCCACAGCCGCGCCCCGTCCAGATGCACGGGCAGGCGCGCGTCGTGCGCCACGTCCCGCAGCGCCCTCAGCGCGGCGAGTGACGTGATCATCCCTCCCGCCCCGTTGTGCGTGTTTTCCAGACACACCAGACTCGCGACGGGAAGGTGCGGCGACGCGGGTCGCATGGCGGCCCGCAGCGCCGCCGCGTCCATCACCGCCCCCTCGCCGCGGACCGGTCGGATCTGTGCACCACTCAGCGCCGCCGCGCCCGCCATCTCATAGTGTATGATGTGCGAGTCGGCGTCGAGGAGGATCTCCGTCCCCGGCGCCGACAGCAGCCACACCGCGCTCTGATTGGCCATCGTGCCGCTGGGGAAGAAGAGCGCGCGCTCCTTGCCCAGCATCTCCGCCACGCGCGCCTCCAGGCGCCGCACGGTGGGGTCGCCGTCCAGCACATCGTCCCCCACCTCCGCTTCCGCCATCGCCCGGCGCATCGCCGGCGTGGGGCGCGTGACCGTATCGCTTCGGAGATCGATCGTCATGCACCCAACATGCGCGCCGCGCGCGCGCGGCGCTACGACGAGGTATCGCGCCGCGGTGGATTCACCTTCACCTTGGGCACCACGGTCTGCACGGTGTCCTTCTCCACGGTCACGGTGGGCGTGTGCACGGTGTCGGTGTCCGCGGAGACGTTCACGTCGGGCGTCACGACTTCGTGCTCACTCTTCTTGCACCCGGTCGCCACCATCAGCAGCCCGACGGCCGCCAGCGCCAGAAATTTCTGCACGGTTGCCTCCCAATGGGGTTCGCACCCGCACAAGGCAACCTTCGCGCCAGGTTCGCGCGGCCTGGCCCGCACCGCATGCCGGCTCGCGACCAGGTCTCCCGCCGAGCATGCGATCCCCAGGCGCGCACCCGCTACTCCTCGAACGCTTCGCGCTGCACGCGGCGCACGCGGCGGAGCTCGTGCACCTGCCCCACCTCGCCGCCGAGGATGAAGATCACGGACGAGTAGTACACCCAGAACACCACGATCACGAGTGTGGCCAGGGTGCCCGTGTAGAGCGAGCCGGGGTTGAACGAGCCCAGATAGGCGGTGAAGATGAACTTCGCCAGCTCGAACAACACCGTCGTGAACACCGCGGCCAACATGGCGGCGCGCCAGCGAATACGACGGTTCGGCAGGAACTTGTAGAGCGAGAAGAACATCAGCACCACGAACAGCGAGGCCACCAGCGTGCCGATCCAGAACTCCAATCCGCCCATCAACCCCTGGCGAATGCCAATGGCCTGCAGGAACTGGAAGCCGCGGGTGGTCGCGATGTTCAGATAAGTGGTGAGCACCGTGTAGACCACGAACAGCAAGGTCGCGATCACGGTGATCTTGATGTCGAAGATCTTCCCTTGGATGATCCCGCGATCCTGCTCGATATCGAACACCTCGCTCAACACCGTGCGGAGGGAGCCGAACAGGCGCGTGCTGAACCAAATGAAGCCGACGAGAGCGAAAATCCCCACTGTGCCGCGCGTCTCGATCACGTCACCGATGATGCGTCGGACGGGCGACTCCTGTCCCTCGGCATGCGGCGGCAGCAGGTTGTCGATGAACATCCAGAGTTGGCTGGACGACTGCGCCGCGTTCTGCCGGAGCAGGTAGCCCAGCCCGGCGAGCAGGAGGAGGAGGAACGGGACGGCGGCCAGCAGGAAGTTGAACGCAATACCGCCGGCGAGGAACATGATGTTGTCCTCGCCGGCATTGTCCCACACGCGTTTGGCGTAGTCGCGAACGACCCACGCCGCGCGGGTGAAGAAGGGGCGTTGCGCCATGACGCGATCTGCCGCCTGCTACGGGCTACTCCTCCGCAGTCTCGTCCTCCGCGCGCGGCCGCGAGCCTCCACGCCCACCGCCAGCCGCGCGGCGCGGGCGCCGCGGGCGGCGCGCGGGCGCCGGCGCCGCGTCCGGCTCCGGACCATCCGCGCTTCCACTCTCGGCGATCCGGCGCTCCAGCTCGTCGCGGGCCGCCTCGGCCGCCGCGCGCCCGGCGCGCACCGCCTGCGACGCCTGGTGCCGCTTGACCTCCACCGCGCGCCGCAGGCTGTCCATTCCCGACTCCACCGTATGCCGGGCGTGATCATAGCGGTCCACCACCGTATCGCCGAGTTCCTCGGCCATGTCGCGAGCGGCCGTGGACATGCGGCGCGCACCGCGCACCAGCCCCTCGCGGGTCTCGGCACCCGACCGGGGCGCCAGCAGCAACGCCGCGCCGGCGCCCAGAAGCGCGCCCCAAAAGAACGCGGGCGCCCGACCACCACCCTTCTCGACCAGGATGAGCGGTCCCTCGTCCACGTAGTCCTCGTACTCCTGATAATCCTTGTGCCGGCCCATGCTGTCTCCTCGCGTGTCAACGCTTCCGTTTGCTTTTCGATGCGCTCTTGGAGCGGGAGGACGACGCGCTCGCGCCCGCTCGCTTCCGTGACGACCCGCTCGAGCGCGATGAGCTGGACGAACGTTTGGCCGACCCGGAGGCGTGGCCGTTCGACGGCACGGCGCCGTTGCCGCCACTCTCCGACATCAGGCGGGACAACTCCGTCTGGACCGTGTCCCGCCCCACACCCAGAATCTTGGCCGTCTGCTCCTGGCTGCCGCCCGTCATGGCGAACGTGCGGAGTAGCAACTGGCGCTGGGCGTCCGCCATCGACGTCCCCGGCGCCAGGGTGAGACTCGCGGTCTGCTCCGCACCGGAGCGCAGATGGCGCGGAATGACATCCTCGAGGCCAATGGTGTCGCCGCGCGCGAGAATGACCGCACGTTCCACCGCGTTCTTCAGCTCGCGCACGTTTCCCGGCCAATGGTACGACAGGATCCAGTCCATCGCCGCGTCGTCGAAGCCGCCGATCTGCTTGGTGTTCTGCTTCGCGAACCGTGCCAGAAACTCCGACGCAAGCAGCTGGAGGTCCGACATCCGCTCGCGCAGCGGCGGCAACTGAATCTCCACCACCGCAAGCCGGTAGTAGAGATCCTCGCGTAATTCGTTGTCGCTCAGCGCCTGCTGCAGGTCCTTGTTGGTGGCCGCCACCACGCGAATGTCCACCTCGATCTCTTTCTTGCCGCCGAGCCGCCGGACGGCGCGCGACTCGAGTGCCCGCAGCAGCTTGACCTGGATGTCGGTAGGCATCTCCGCCACCTCGTCCAGGAACAGCGTGCCGCCGTCCGCCATCTCGAACGCGCCCGGCTTCTCGTTCGTGGAGCCGGTGAACGCGCCCTTTTCGTGCCCGAACAGCTCATTTTCCAGAATGTCCTTGGGGAGCGCCGCACAGTTGAGCGCGAAGAACGGTCCCTTGGCACGCTCGCTCTTGGTATGCAGCGCGCGCGCAACCAACTCCTTCCCCGTCCCCGACTCCCCCAGAATGAGCACGCTCGCCGTGGAGGGTGCCACGGCATCCATGATCTGATAGACGCTCCGCATCGCGTCCGACTGCCCGGTGAGCTCGCCGTAGTGCGTGAGCTTCTCGATCTGCGAGGTGAGCTGCCGGTTGGCCTGCTTGACGTTGAACTTGTCGATGGCTTTGGGGATGAGCGCCTTGAGACGGCTCAGCTTTTCCGCGGTGAGCGGCTTCTCGATGTAGTCGTACGCCCCCTGCCGCATGGCCTGCACGGCCGAGTCCACCGTGGCCTGCCCGGTGATGATGATGCACTCGGTGGGGATGTCCTTTTCCTGCATCTGCGCCAGCAGGGCGATGCCGTCGAGCTTGGGCATCTTGAGATCTGCGAGCACCACGCCGTAGACGCTCTTGGCAAGCTGGTCGAGCGCCTTCTGCCCGTCCACGGCAACGTCCACCGTGTACCCTTCGTCGCTGAGGATGGCGCTCAGACCGTCGGTGATCGAGCGTTCGTCGTCGGCGATGAGGATCTTTGCTTCTTTGGTCATGGGCTCCTGTTCGTTCTCCGCGCGTGCCGTGTGTGCCCGCGCGCAAACGCAATCACGTGGCCGCCGGGCACGGGGCTCATCTGGACCCCAGCTCGACGAACCGCTTCCACGATCTCCGCCGCCACTTGCCTACGCCCGGCCGCCGGTACATCGCCGTTCAACGCGCGAACGGTCGCGTGCGGACTGCCGTCGTGCACCTCCAGCGCGCATTCCACGCATATGCGCGCCGCGTCTGCCACGCATGCCGCGTCCAGCGCGGCACCGATCGCGAGCCGAGCCACGTACGCCGGCACGTCGATCGGCAGGGCAACTCCCCCGCCTACGAGCGTCACGCTTGGCGCTTCCCCGGTTCCATCGCCGCGCCCCAGCGCGTCGAACAGCTGCACGAGCGGGCGCGCCATGCTGTCCAAATCTAACGGTCCTACGGCCGGCCGCGCCAAGGCGAGCACGGCGTTCAGCACCTCCACAGCGCGCTCGAGCTCGCTCGCCGCCGAGTCCGCGAACGGCGCCAATCCCGCCGCGTCCAGGGCGGCTTGCCCTTCCGTGCCGCGCCGAAGGCGCGATCGCACCACCTCCAGATGCACCGCGGCTGCGTTGAGCGGGTTCCGCACCGCATGCCCGCCGCGCGACGACAGACGCTCGAGCAGATCGAGCCAGAGCGCCGCCGCCTCGGAGGCCGAATGCGTGGCCACGCGGGTCACGGGGATGCCTCCCGCGCCACACCGCTCCAGCGTGGGTCTCGCTGTCTGCCCGAAGATGTCAGCAAAGGCGATGCCGTAGCGTCAATCGATCCGCACCGTGAGCCCGTCGAACGCGGGGCTGATCCCGTACGGGAGCTCGGCTTCCAGGTCGGCGTGGCGGTTGTCATGGGTGAGATGGGTGAGATACGTCCGCTCCGCGCCCACGTCGGCCGCCACCCGCACGGCCTCCGGGATGCTCAGATGCGTGGGATGCTCCGTCCGGAAGAGCGCGTTCACCACCAGCACCCGCGCGCCGCGCAACACGTCCAGCGCGGCGGGCGGGACGGCCTTGGCATCCGTCACGTACGCAAGGGGGCCGATGCGGTACGCAAACACCGTGATGCGTCCGTGCGGCACCGCCACCGGCGTCACCGTGACATCCGCGATCTCCACCGGCTCCATGGCGCGCAACGGGTGCGCGTGCCCCTCCGGCCTGGATGTCCCCGGCACCACCTCGCACCGGTCGTCGAAGATGTAGCGGAAGCGATGCGCCAGGCGCTCGAGCGTGTCCGCCGGCCCGTAGAGTGGCAACCCGGCCCCGCGCCGCACCGACACCGCGCGCAAGTCGTCGATCCCGTGGACATGGTCGGCGTGGTCGTGCGTGAACAACACCGCGTCCACCCGATCCACCCCCGCCGCCGTGAGCTGCAGCCGCAGTTCGGGTGGCGTGTCAATGAGCAGCCGCGTCCCCGTGTCCGTCTCGACCACCGCACCGGTCCGCGTGCGCCGGTCGCGCGGATCGGGAGAACGGCACACCGCGCAGTTGCACCCGATCTGCGGCACGCCAAAGCTCGTTCCCGTTCCCAGAAAGGTCAGCTTCACCCCACGTCGCTCCTCTCGTCGGCCCGCGTCGTCGCCCTTACGTACGATACACCATCCGCCGCCGAGGCGCGTGTGCTGTCACACCACTTCCACCTTGAGCAGGTTGGTCGTCCCCGGCACATCGAACGGCACCCCGGCCGTCACGAGCACCTGCTCGCCGCGCGTGGCGAGTCCCCGTCGCACCACGGCGTCGGTGGCAAAGGAGAACATCGCGTCGTACGTGTGGCAGATCGGAACCAGCTCCGGCAGCACGCCCCACACCAGCGCCAGCTGCTGGTACGTCCGCTCCTCGTCCGTGAGCGCCAGGATGGGCACCTGGGGGCGGTGCGATGCCACCACACGCGCGGTAAAGCCGCTCTTGGTGAACACGATCACCACGGGCGCGTCCAGCATGCGCGACGCCGCCACCGTGGCCGCGGCAATAGCGTCTTCGGTGGCGAGCGGCTTCTCTCGGCGTCGCTCCACCATGGGCGCGCTCCGTGGCGCGATCGCCTGTCGCTCCACCTCGCCGATGATGCGCGACATGGCATTCACCGCCATGCGCGGGTACATCCCCGCCGCCGTCTCGGCCGACAGCATGACCGCGTCGGTGCCATCGAGAATGGCGTTGGCCACGTCGCTCGCCTCGGCGCGCGTGGGACGCGGGTGCTCCACCATGGACTCGAGCATCTGCGTGGCCGTGATGACCGGCCGGCCCAGTTGATTGCAGAGCGCGATGATGCGCTTCTGCGCGATCGGGACCTCCTCGAACGGGAGCTCGACGCCCAGATCGCCGCGCGCGACCATGATCGCATCGGCGGCGCGCACGATCTCGTCAATGTTCTCGAGGGCCGTGTCCTTTTCGATTTTCGCCACAACGAGCACGTGCTTGGGGATGCGCGCGCGAAGCGAGGCGATGTCCTTCGCGCGGCGGACGAAGCTGAGCGCCAGGTAGTGAAATCCCTGCTCCACGGCGAAATGGATGTCCGCGATGTCCTTTTCCGTGATGCTGGGAGCGGAGACCTGCACCCCGGGCAGATTGATCCCCTTGTGACTCTTGAGCGGGCCGCCGTGCACCACCCGCGCGCGCACGCGCGCGCCCTCCACATCGAGCACCACCAGATCGAGCAGCCCGTCGTCCACCAGGATCCGATCTCCCACCACCACGTCGTGTGGGAGCGCGTCGTACGTCACCGGGATCTCCCCCGCGCGTGCGATCTCCTCGGCAGCGAACACCACGTCGTTGCCTTCGGTGAGCGCGACCGGACCAGGCAGCTCGCCCACACGGATGCGCGGGCCCTGCAGATCGCCCAACAACGCCACCGGGCGGCCGAGCTCGCGCGACAGGTCGCGGATACACGCCACCACGCGCGCGTGCTCCTCGTGCGTGCCGTGGGAGAAGTTGATGCGGGCCACGTCGAGCCCGCCTTCGATGAGCGATCGCAGCATCTCGCGCGAGGCGGAAGCGGGACCGATGGTGCAGACGATCTTGGCGCGGTTTCGAATGGTGGCGGGCACGTGATTGCGGTGGAGTGAATGGTCCTGCGAGAGATACCCGGCCGTCGAGGGTACGGCAAGCGGCGCAAGCGTTTACGGCGCCCGCGTGACGATGCGAGCTACGCGCGACCCGCGTTCCGCTTCGCAGCGGGGGCAAGAACGCGTGAAACGGGTACCCGAACGGGAACCGTATTAACGCCGAGCTCCGCCCCGCGTCTCACGGGGCAGAAATGACGTGATGCGATGCAGCTCACCCTTCTTCATGAGGTGTTCCAATGCGACGCGTGATGCTGACTGGCACCTTGGGCGCCGCCCTGTTCCTGGGATTGGCAGCCTGTGCCGACTCGACGGCCCCGACTGGATCCGGCTGGTCAGGCGCAGGCCAATGCGGACATCGCGGCCACCGCCGCCGAAGGCGTAACCGAAACCGTCAACCTGTTTGCCGGCGACGAGAGTACGCTGGACGGATTCTCCGCGCCGTCGCCATCGGCCGCCGCGCTCTCCATTTCGCCGGCGCTCTGGAGCTTTGCCGACCGGTGTGCCTACGATCTGTCGCTCGGCCGCTTCGTGTGCCCCTCCGTGATGCGTGGTCCGCTCACCATCGAGCGCAGCTTCGGCCTGGCCAATGCGCTGGGACAGCCCATGGATCATTTCGATCCGATCGTCACAGCGTCGGCGAACTTTCTCATGACCGTTGCCGGCAGCGTGGAGCGCGACGGCTGGACCGGATCGGTCCGCCGCCAGCGCAGCGTGACCGTGAGCGGGCTGGCCGGCCAGGAGACCGCACGGGAGTGGAACGGGACCGGATCGGATACGGTGCACAGCACCCACGTGAACGGAGACGTAACGCGCACGTACGACGCCGCGCATGAGGTGGCGGTAAGCCATGTGGTGGTGAACCTGCCGCGGAGCGACAATCCGTGGCCGGCGTCGGGAACGATCACCATCTCGGTGGCCGCGCGGCAGACCATCGAGGGCGACACGGACCGGACGCGGGCGTTCAGCCGGACAGTGATCGTGACGTTCAACGGGACGCAGTTCGTTGACTTGCAGGTGGGCGATCGTCACTTCACGCTCGACCTGGCCACGGGGCACGTGACCGCGGCGGCGTAGGCCGCCGAGCGCAGCGAGGGTGGCGGACGTCGCGGGAAGCGTTGCGCGCTGCCGGTAGTAACTGACTGGTCAGTCATGAACTGTCCGTCAACGGGCCGGAACTCTACGCGGAGTTCCGGCCCTCGACGTCATGCCGAAGGATCGCGACGGACCGGCCCGCCGGGGACGCGCCTCCAACCCCTGCGGGTACGCGTGTCTCTGGTTGCTATCCCGCCGCCCCGCTCAGCGCGCGCGTCTTCCGCTCCACCTGCGCCAGCAGCGCGTCGAACGACTTCTGGAAGCTCTGGAGCCCGTTCACCAACAGCACGTCAGTCACGTCTTGCATGTCGATCCCCGCCGTGGCCAGCTCCGACAGCACGGCGCGGGCCGCGTCCACGTCGCGGTCCACCGTGCGCGCCACCACGCCGTGGTCGGCAAAGGCGGCGATCGTGGCCGGCGGCATGGTGTTCACCGTGTGCGGTCCGATGAGCTCTTCGACGTACATCACATCGCGATAGGCCGGGATTCTTGGTGCTCGTGCTCGCCCACAGCGGGCGCTGCACGCGCGCGCCCGCGGTAGCCAGCGCCTCCCAGCGCGCGCCGGCGAACCGCTCGGCAAACAGCGCGTACGCCATCTTGGCGTTGGCCACGGCCGCCCGCCCTTGCAAGCGCGCGTAGCGCCTGTCGCGCGTCTGTTCGGCGTCGGCGTCCGGTGGCCAGCTTCTCCAGCCGCGCGTCCACTTCCGTGTCCACCCGGCTCACGAAGAAGCTCGCCACCGAGGCGATGCCGTCGAGCGCGTCCCCCGCGCCCGCGCGGTCCTCCAGCCCGCCCAGGTACGCGTCGATCACCGCGCGGTACGCTTCGATCGAGAACAACAAGGTGATGTTGACGTTCACGCCGTCGGCGATGAGCCGCCGCGTAGCGCGCGCGCCGGCTTCGGTCCCCGGCACCTTGATCATGACGTTCGGACGTGAGACGCGCTCGCAGAGCCGCCGCGCCTCCGTGACGGTCGCCTCGTCGTCGTGCGCGAGATCGGGTGCCACCTCGATGGACACGAATCCGTCTGCGCCCGCCGTGGTGTCGTACACGCCGCGGAAGTGATCGCACGCGGCGCGCACGTCGTCCGTGGCCACCAGCTCGAACCGCTCGCGCGCGTCCATCTCGGCCGGCGCGCGTTGCAGCTGGTCGTCGTAGTCGCTTCCCTCCGACAAAGCCTTCTCGAAGATCGTCGGGTTGGACGTCATCCCGGTGATCGCCTCGTCACGGATGCGACGGTCCAGCTCGCCCGAGTGCAGGAGGCGACGGTCGATGAAGTCCAGCCAGATGGATTGCCCGGCGTCGTGGAGCGCGTGGAGTCGCGAAGAAGCCATGATGGTGGATGCTCGGGGTAAGAAGTGAACGAGCGAAACGCGCCAAGGGCGCGATCTTGGACAGCGCCGATCGTTACGGCATGCCGTGCGCCGCCGAGCGGAGCGCTACGAAGTCAGCGATGTCATCGGGCTCGAGGAAGGGCTCCTCTCCATCGCACCGCAGCCAGGCGTGCGCCTGGAGGGCGCCCGTCTCATCGCGCCGCACGCCAATGACCACCTGCGCACGATGCCCGTGGCGGCGCAGCAGAACCGCCAGCACCGCCGCGCGCCGGAGGCAGGTGCGGCGCCACACCCACGGCAGTCGCGCCAGGACGCGATCCACGCGACGCGCCAGCGTGAGCGGGCGCACGCGTGCTCCGCCCGCATCCCGCGTGTGCGCAATGCGCTCCAGCACGCGCGAGGCGGGCATCACTTCCAGTGCCACCGGCACCACCGCGCACGCGGCAAGCAGCTCCAGACGCTCGGACAGTCGCACGCGGCTAATTGGCGGCGCGGGCGGGAGCGTGTCAACACATCCGCACGCTCCCCCGGCACGTCAGGGCAACGGCGCCTCGCGTCGCACGATCGCGATCCCCTGCGACGGGACCGATCCGCCCCGGACGCGCCCCTCCGTGTCAACCGCCAGACGCACCTCGATGCTCCCCAGGGTGAGCAGCGCGGAGTCGGGCGAAGGATGCGTGACGGTGGCCGTGAGCACCTGCGACCGGTTGCCCGCCGCCAGCACCGGGACCGTCACGGAGTCGCCCCCCACCACGCGCGCACGCCTCACGATCTGCTCCATGAGCGACGGGCTGGGATTGATGTACGGGATCGTGCCCGGCGGCACCGCGCGGCGCTCGGTCGGCGTCGGCCCCCCGCTCCGCTCCAGCAGCACGGTGTCTCCCTTGAACTCGGCCACCGACCGTTGCGCGGGCATGGTCGTGTCGGCCAGGGTGACGTTCACCACGATGCGCCGCACGGTGGCGTCCGGTTGCAGCGATGCCTCGTAGCGGACGCGGCCCGCGGCCGGGATGGTGAGTTCGGCCTGCAGCGTGTCCGCGCCGCGGGCAAAATGCTCCACGGCGACGGTGTCGGTGCCACGCATGATGGAGAACGTTCCTCGCTCGATCCGCGGCGATGGAGGCGGTGAGGGGGACGTCGTGGTCGGCGGTGCCCCGACGGCGCGAGGAGAGGTGGCGCACGCCGCGCACACCGCCGCTCCGACGGCGTGGACGGCCAGAGCACGAAGCAAACGCATGGGACCTCCTGAGGTGGTAACGACGCCTTCCCATTCCAAAGCAAGAAGGACGCCGTGCAGCGCTCCACGCTTGGGTTCACGTGATGCATTTCGTGTCGCCTTTGTGACCGAGGGCACGGCGGAGAGAGGCTGGTTGGGTGCACATTCGCTTCCCGTTCTCACGGATTACACCCACCAGGAGTTCCACCCATGAAACGCGCTTCCGCGGTCCTGCTGGCGCTTATGCTCGCCGCGTGCGAGGCGATCGGCGTCGGCGGCCATTCCGCGGCCGACTCGATCGCTTCGCTCAACACGCAGCTTGCTCAGGCCCAGGCCACCACCGCCCAGCAGGACTCCCTGCTGTCGGACTTCAAGGCCACCACCGAGTTGGTGGGACAGATCGACTCCGTGCTCACCAAGGTGCGTGGACTCAAGACCAGCGTTCCGCTGACCGTGACCGGCAACGATTCGAGCGCCGATCCGCGCGCGGCGTACCGCGCCACGCTCCTCAAGAAGCTCGAGGAAGTGACGCGTCTCCTGGCCGCCAACCGCCGCCGGGTGAACCAGCTGGCGTCGGAAAACAAGGCGCAGGGCGGCAAGCTCGCGGAGTACGAGCAGACCGTCGCCTCGCTCGAGGGCGTGGTGGCCAACCAGAAGGTGCAGATCGAACAGCTCTCGGCCCAGATCGACAGCCTCTCCCAGGCCAACACGCAGCTCGCCGCCGCCAACGCGGCCACGCACGACACCGTGAACGACCTGCGCCGCACCAACAACACCGTCTACTACGTGGTGGGGAGCAAGAAGGACCTGATGAAGCGCGGTATCGTGGTGGAGGAAGGGTCCAAGTTCCTCTTCTTCGGCCACAAGGCGCTAGTGCCGGCGCGTTCGCTCGATCCGTCCGCGTTTACGTCGCTCGACAAGACCGTCACCACCGAGATTCCGCTTCCCCCCGCGGGTGGCAAGTACCGGATCGTGTCGCGCCAGGATCCCGCGTTGGTGGAGATCCAGCAGGAAGGCGACAGTGCCCAGTCAGGCTCGCTGCACATCACGTCGCCCGACCAGTTCTGGGCGCCGTCGAGATTCCTCATCGTCGTGACGGGATAGCAGCTCTCCGGCGAGAGAGGACAGGGGAACGCGCGGGGCCGGCTCCGAAATGGAGCCGGCCCCGCGCGCATCCGGGCGACCGCGTATCGCCGTGGCGGGCCCCGCCCACGCCCTCACCCAAAGAGCGTCCGGTCCGCGCACTTGAGATCCTTGGGATCGTAATACCGTCGGACCCACGCGTCCGTGGTCGAGAGAAACCAACCGGCGTCCACCGCGGCCCTCGTTTGGTCCGCGACGGGCTTCTTCCTCTTCCCTTTCTTGCGGTAGCGGTCCAGGAAATTGAAGTGGTCCACCAGCGCTACCGCCTCGATGGCGAACGCGGTGGCGACGTCACGATCGTGAATGGCGAGCAGGTTGTCTCCATTCAGCTTCTCGCCGCCGAGCGCCAGGTTGGACGAGCCGCAGTAGACTACCGCGTCGGCGCGATTAAAGCCGCACACCACGAACTTGTGATGCACCTGGTGGCCGAGCCCCACGCCGGGCACCTGGCTGAAGGGCGGCGGAAGCACGGTGGACGCCGGCTTCCCCGTTACGAGGAGTCCCGTCTTCCGCCCCGGCTTGTAGAGCGCGATCCCGCTCGTCGTATCCGAGATGCCGAAGCTGAAGGCCGCCTGGTCGGCGTGGAGCTTCCGCAGCGCGTCCCACACCGGGCTCGTCCCGTGGTCCACCTGCATCACGGCAAAGAGCACGTTTCCCTTGTCACCCTGCTGCTGCTCTGTCGTGATCCGGGCCGCCACGGCGTCGAGCAGCTCGGTTGCCCGCGCCGGCGGGTGCGGCGAGAAGGTGATCTCCGTCGTCGGAAGGACGCCGTCAAAGCGGTGCACCCGGTCGGAGAGCGCCGCATCGCGAAACGCCGCGAGCTTGACGTCGCCACTCCACGCCTCGTCGAATGCCTGCGCATAGAGCCCGGCCACCCGATGATCGTCAAAAACGATCACGTGATTGGAATTCACGTACAGTCCGGTAACGGAAAAGTTGGTGGAGCCGGTAAGCACGCGCCGCGGCCCCGTGTTTCCCCGCACGATGAGCACCTTGTCGTGCGCGTACCGCCCGAACTTGCCGCGCTTGAGCGCCGCCGCGCCACGCGCCGCCGCCGCGAACGCCGACTCCGCCCGGTCTTCGGGCTTGGGCTTCGATGCGCTGTGGTGGAGCCCCGCGTTGTCCAGAATGACGCGCACCCGCCCTTCGGCGGCAAGTTGCAGCACGAGCTGCAACAGATCGGGCTCGTTCAGATCGTAGGCGAACATGTCCAGCTGGAGCGTCTTGCGCGACGCCACCTCGTGCAGCAGCTCGAAGATCCGCTCGCGCGCGGTGAAACCCAGCCAGGCGTACTGGTCCGCGTAGGTGTAGTGTTCTCCCGCGTCGTTCACGCCCGACTCTGTCGCCGTATCGAAGAGGAGCTCCGCACCCCTGGGGCGGATGTGCGCCGTGCGCCCGTAGTGGTGCACGAATGCCTGCGACTGTGTGAAGCCGCGGGCGAAGCCGAGCGCGAGCTTCCCCTTCTCGAACGGGACGACGTTCGTCTCCACGGTGCATCCGCGCGCCGTGTCGAGCGGCAGCATGGCGCCGTGGCCGTCGAAGTAGCGGGGGGTGACGGTGTACCGGTAGCGCCCGAGGAACGGCTGCGTCCCCTGGTGTGCCATGCCCGGGATGTGCACCCACCGGAACATGTGCAGCGGAGCGTTGACGCTGGAGTTGGGCGGCTCCGATGGATCCTGCGCGTGCTGTTCGGGTGACTTGAACTGCAGCTGGTTGTACAGGTAGTACGACGCGCGGCCATCAGGCTGCACGCGGATCGTGAAGCCGGCCAGGTTCTTCGTGGCGGCCTTCGTCAGGTTGAACGCGAGGAGCGTCTTCGCATCGCCGCGATAGGCGGTGACGGTGAGAGGGCCCTTCTTGCGCCGCGTGAACGCCATAGGGAGCTCCGCGTGAGTGAGTGGAGATGCGCTGGTGACAACCTTGCCATGAGGACGTTCATGGCGCAACGGGATGCGCCCGAAGGGAAGCGACCAACGCCCTCGTGCCATGGGCCTTCCCGTCACGACCGATCGCGCTGCCCCTCCACGCGCTCGCGCACGCTGGTCAGCGGCTCGCGTGTAACTGGTAGATGCTTGAACGCGCATCCGTCGGATGTCCTCGATACCCTAGTACGAGAGGCCGGAGCTCTCGCAGGCAGAAGCGCTGCGCCCGGATCAGCGATCCCGCGACTGCAGTCGCAGCAGTCGGATCTCGGGGAGTCGCTCGACGTCGCCATCGAACGTCACGAGGCGGCACCCTGAAACTCGTGCAAACGCCGCGAAGTAGGGGAGAACTTGGAGTCCCCGCTCGACATACGTCAGCTCGAGGACCTTCATGCCGCCGATGGCGGCGCGGGCCTTGAGCTGGCGGTAGAGGTCATCGGGAAGGTCAACGGTGGTGCGCATCTACGCATGTCAGCATGAATATGTCCGCCGTGCAACACTGCCCATACGCATCAGCCACGCCCCCGAGCAGCCCCGCGCCGACGCGCCCTCGCACCACCTGTCCCACTCCCACACGGTTCGACCCAGAACGCGTGCACCACCCGCGTCCCCATCACATCCCTGTGCGAGCCAAGCCGTTTCATTCACACCGGAGATGTTGCCATGCATGCATCCGTTCGAATGAGCTTCTCCGCCCTCATCGGCCTCGCCGCACTCGCCGCGTGCGATCGCGCTCCCGGAGATGCACTCGCTCCCCAGCGGAGCGGACCATCGACCACGAGCGTCGCGGCCGCGAGCAGCGGTGCGACCATCGTGCGCTTCTCGACCGTCTCGTTCCTGCTCGTGTTCGACGCGCAGCACCAGCTGCTGAGTGCGGACCTGCCGTCCAACATCTGCACCAATGGCGGGTTCAACGTGGTGGACGTCCAGCGCGTCAGCACGCCGTCTCAGATAGGGGAATTCCTGGCCAAAGTGACGGGCGACGAACACGTGTCGGTGTACCATGCCACCTCGCCGGCGGACGCGGGCGTGAGCAGCACGATCAACTCGTTTGGTTTTGGGAACCTGGTGGACGTGGCCCAGTTCTGTGCGTTCATGGGCGGGCCCAATCTCATTGCCGAGGGCAGGGCGCAGCGGCTGTCCACGGTGTCCAACGCCAGCTTTCACGCGCGCTGGACGGGCACGCTGCAGGGGGTGGACGGCGCGAGCTATCATCTCACCGAGACGTATCAGCTGAATGCCGACGCGCACGACCCTGCCAACCCTGACACCTTTACCGAGCCGGTTGTCCAGATCCTGCTGCATCCGATTGGCGACGTCACTCCATGACGTACGCGCCATCCCGCAGGGCGCCGCGACGGTGGCCGGACATTCGGTGCCGGAATGCCGAATGTCCGGCCGGTCGCCCGGTTGGCGCCGATCGACAACGCGCCCAGGCTGTTCGCCCGATCGTGGGAAGACGCGGCGTCCTGATCGCACTTATGGCGGGGTCGCTTGCTCCCATGCTGACGTTGAGGACGGCACGCGCGCAGGAGCCGGCTCCCTCCCCCTGCGCCTCTGCGCTGCACCACCAGTTCGATTTCTGGATCGGGAGCTGGATCGTGCGCGACAGCACCGGCGCTCCAATTGGCACGAACGACGTCACCGCGGAGGCAGCGGGTTGCGCCCTGGTGGAGCACTGGCGCGGTACGTCGGGCAGCGCGGGCGTGAGCGTGAACTACGTGGATGGCCCGTCGCTGAGGTGGAGCCAGCTCTGGGTGGGTGGCGCCGGCGGCACGCTGGAGATCTCCGGCACGCTCGAAGGAACGAGTATGGTCTTGAGCGGCGAGCGTCTCACGCCGCAGGGGTCCGTGCACGACCGTCTGCAATGGACCCCGCTCCCGGACGGGCGCGTACGGCAGACGTGGGAGATCTCGACCGACGGCGGCACCACGTGGAAGAACGTGTTCGTGGGATACTACGAACGGGCACGCGGATCGCACCGGTAGCGAGCACGCGCAGTGCGTGCACTCCGCGCCGCCGGCGGGCGCCGTGCAACGTGCCACGACCGTGCGGCGGCTCGCCCTCCAGTGGCGTGCGCCGCGAAGGCACTACTGCGTCCGGATCAACGTCGCGTGCACCGCACCCGGCACCTCGCGCCCCTGCGCGTGCACGCCGACGCGCGTGGGCCCGCTCGTTTCCGTGAACTCCAGGTACGTCGCCCCACCCCCACTCAATGAAGGGAAGTCGTCGGCGCCGTTCGTCAGGAGCGCCGTGGTGAGCGGAAACGCAGTGCAGCAGCCCCGGTTCGGAAAGGTGAGTGTGGGGTAGATCGTGCGCAGGTTCCAGCTTGGAAACGAATAGCGGTCGACCGGCGCACCGATATCTGCGTTGTCCAGGAACTGGGCCACGGTAAAGTCTTGCACCCACTCTATCATGCTCTCCCCGAACGCGTTCTCAACATTGCGCTGCCCGGTGGTGGTGGCGTTCACCAGACCGAACCAGATCGAGCGCTCGTCGGTGGCCCCGCCTGCGCCCATGAATCGGTCGGCGGCGTAGCGAAGAAACTCCCACGTGGCGCCGCGCGTGCCCAGATCGGACCGCTCATCGGCGCGGTAGGGGCTCGTCCGTCGCGGGGCCTGGAGATACACCGCGAGATGTCCCAGCGTGAGCACCTGAGTGCGCGCGAATGCGTCGCGAACATCGGGAGAACTCCCCGCCAGGGTGGCGGCATCGATGTCGCTCCGCGGAGAGAACCCGCTCATACGATAAAACAGCAACTCCTGCGCGATGTGGCTCAACCCCTCGTTCAGCCACACCTCTTCGCTCGGTTCCGCGCCGATATTGACGTATAACCGGCGCGACGCGTTGATGAGGTGCTGATATTCGTGCGCGAGTGCGAGCACGGCCACCGAGTCCACGAACGACTTGGTTCGCACGTTCGACTGCACCGCGCCGGCGGGATCCGGCACCATCAGGTAGAACATCTCGGCCACGTTGCTCGTCGCACACTCACGGGTGGGGAGGAGATCGCGTTCGGTAAAGAAGCCGATGACGAACAGCCGCTGCTGTCCCGGAGCAGCGAGCGCGTTCACCGCCTTTGTGAACAGAATGACCACGCGGCCATTGCCGTCGATGTCGGCTGGCGCGCCGAACGCCGCCGTATCCACGGGATGGACCAGCGTGTCGAACGTGGCTGCGAAGCTCGCGTACTCCTCATCGGTAAAGCCGCCGGTCGGATTGGCGGTGTCCGCCAGCACCACGGCGTGGTTGGAGATCGCGACGACCCGCGCGTCCACCGGCTCCGGGTCGCCGCAGTCGGAACTTTCCCGTACGTTGGCGCTCACGATGTCACCAATGCGTGCGCCGGCGGTGACGAGCGTGCGCGCACCGACAGCGGCCGATCGCAACGACGGCGCCGCATCCCCGCGCGGCGCGACGGTCCGGCTCCGCTGCGCGGCCATCCACGCGCGCGCGCCGGCCGCGTGCGCGGCCAGCAGCACACGTCCCCGCTCTCGGAGCGCGAGATGCTCGCGCGTGTCGAACGCGCTCTCACTGAGTCCCACGCTCTGCCCCACCGGCGCGGCACTCCCCGCGGACGCCGCGCGGGGCGCCGTCGACGCCGGGCCCAGAGCATTCGCGACCCCTTCTGCGTGGATGTCCAGGACGATGTTGTCCAACGACGCGGGTGTCGCGAAGAATGGGATGAGGACGTAGTGCGCCCCAACGCCCGAGCGCAGCGTCATGCACGACAGTTCCGCAGGAGACAGCGTCCGCACCTGACCGACGGCCATCGCGATGGCCGGAGTGGTGGGATGGCAACTGCCGTCCGGTCCGGTGGAGTTGTCGGTGCATCCCGGTAGACCGGTCACGAGACACCCGACGGCGAGCGCGCGCACGACGCACCATCCAGAGCGCATACGAACCCCCTGCAGCCGTGAGAACGGAGGATCGGGTCCGGCGGCCACACGGCCAGGACGCGTGGCCCATTCGTTGAGAGACGAGGCCCGCGCGCTAACTTGCACAGCGCGCGGGCGGTCTACGCCCGCGGCGGCGGGGCGGAGAGAATCACTCACGGTAGCGGGCACGCGCCGCTGCCGACGACGTATATTGGCGTAGCACCAGCTACGTACCAGTCGCGCTCCTCTTCTCTTGATGCATTCCTCTTGCCCAGCACGTGGATGCGATCTCCAACGTCGTGGTTCATCCCACCCGCCGTGACCAGCACGCACTGCCCTTGTCGCACCGTGCAGGTAGCGATCATCATGCTGGCCGCGACCTCGTTCTCGGCCGCCGGCCTGGCCCACGCCCAGCAATCCGACTCCGCCGCCCGGATCGCCCACGCCCGCCAGCTCCTCCGCACCGCCCCGCTCATCGACGGCCACAACGACCTCCCCTGGCGCATCCGCGAAGACTCCGCGCATCCAATGGACGTGGACGCCTATGACCTGCGCCAGCACACGCCCGGCATGACGGACCTCCCTCGTCTCCGCGCGGGTGGCGTCGGCGCCCAGTTCTGGTCGGTCTACATTCCGGGCGAGCCGGAGGATGCCACGTACGCGCACGATTCCACGAGCGTCACCAGCACGCCCGGATACGCTCGCGCGCAACTCGAGCAGATCGACATCGCGCGCCGCGTGATTGCCCGCTATCCCGATCAACTGGCGCTCGCGCTCACCGCGGACGACATCGTCCGCATCGCCACGCAGGGAAAGATCGCGTCGCTCATCGGCATGGAGGGCGGACACGCGATCGAGAATTCGCTTGGCGCGCTGCGCATGTACTACGATCTCGGTGCCCGCTACATGACGCTCACGCACAACGTGACCCTCGATTGGGCGGACGCGGCGCTCGACAGCGCCCGGCACGGGGGACTCACGCCGTTCGGCGTGGATGTCGTCCACGAGATGAACCGGCTGGGGATGCTGGTCGACCTGTCGCACGTATCGCCTGGCACCATGAGCGATGCGCTCACGGCCTCCGCGGCGCCGGTCATCTTCTCGCACTCTGGCGCGCGGGCGCTGGTGGATCACCCGCGTAACGTCCCCGACTCCATCCTGCGGCGGCTCCGCACGAACGGCGGGATCGTCATGGTGACGTTCGTCCCGGAGTTCGTTTCTGCCGCGCTGCATCAGTGGGGGACGGACTCCGTCCACGCGGCCGACAGCGCGATGCGCCAGCACGCGGGCGACAGCACGGCCGCCCGTGCCGACGTGGCACAGTGGGCGGCGCATCACCCAAAGCCGCGCGCGACGATCGCGCAGGTGGCAGATCACATCGAGCACGTGCGCGATGTGGCTGGGGTCGATCACGTGGGGATCGGCAGCGACTTCGACGGGATCACCTTCACCGTGCAGGGGCTGGAGGATGTGTCCACGTACCCGTCCCTCTTTGCCGAGCTCCTGCGGCGCAGGTGGTCAGACGCCGACCTGAAGAAGCTCGCCGGCCAGAACCTCTTGCGCGTGATGCGTGAAGCCGAGCGGGTGGCAACGCGCCTTCGCGTATCCCCACCCGTTCGTCCATCGCTCACGCCGTAGCGCTCACCGCCCTCGGGTGCCCCGGCCTCGATGGTGATCTTGATCTCATGGCCCACCAGCACGCCGCCCGTTTGGAGGGCCTGGTTCCGAGTGCGCCTCACGCAGCGGCTGTCGGTCGTGCCGTGCCCTTCGTCACGCGAACAGCGGCTCGGCGACACCAGCTTGCGTGGCTTGTCTCGAAGTAAGTGTCGGCCTTGAGCGCTTCGCCCACCTGCCTTCCGGCATCGCCCGTGGAAGCTTGGCGGGCGGCCGCCCTCCACCACGGCTGCCATTTCCCTGTCATGTCCCGTCGGTAGGTTACGTTCTATGCGCGTGCTAGTCGTTGAGGACGACGCCGACGTGGCCGATCTCCTGATCCGGGCGCTGCGCGACGCGGCGTGGGCACCCGACATCGTGACATCCGGCGCTCGTGCCGTGCACGCACTGGCCGTGAGCGACTACGACGTGGCGATCATCGACATCGGACTGCCCGATCTCGATGGCCTGACCGTGTGCCGCCGACACCGGAGCAAGGGGGGCGCCACGCCCATTCTTCTACTCACCGCACGCGCGGGCCTGCGCGATCGGATCACCGGGCTCGACGCCGGTGCCGACGACTACCTACTCAAGCCGTTCGCGATCGAGGAGTTGCTGGCTCGGCTCCGCGCGCTGCTGCGCCGTCCGCCGTCGGCGCTCGACGTGCGGCTCCGCGCAGGGGATCTCGAGTTGGATCCGGCCACCCGCACGGCACGTCGCGGCGCGCGCGCCCTGTCTCTCACCGCACGCGAGTACGCCCTTCTGGAGTATCTCCTGCGCAATCCCGACCGCGTCATTACGCGCGCGCAGATTCTCGAGCACGTGTGGGACGACAACTTCGACCCAGTGGCGAATGCCGTGGATGTCCTGGTGAGCCGCGTGCGCCGCAAGGTAGATGTCGCTGACGCGGTGCCGCTCATCCGCACCGTGCGTGGAGCCGGCTACCTCCTGACCGCGCGGGAGCGAACGGATGCCCCTTAGCCGCGTTCGGCTCCGGCTAGCGATCTGGTTCGGCGGCGCCGTGATGGTTGTCGTGGCCGCGCTCGATCTGGCGCTCTTTGCCTACTTGCGGGCGAACGCGAATCGCGCGCTGACCCGCGAGGTGCGCGACGCCGGCGTGGCGATGGCACGAACGATCTCCGAGGAGCACGGTGACACGGGCCAGCCCTTGGCGTCCGCCGCGCGTGACGCCATCGCGGAATGGCCCACCGCGGCTGACGGGTTTGCGGTGTTTGTCGGTGATTCCCTGGTCGCCACAGGCGGAAGTGCGTGGATGCGCGCCACGCTCGCGCGACAGCGGCCACGCGCGGACGCCTGGACAGTCCGCAGCGCCACGGGCGGCCGGGCCTATGCGCGGGTAGCCACGCTAATGGGTCCGGAGTTCACGGTCGTGAGCGGGCGCTCGGCGGGTGGTGTGCACGAGTATGACGAAATACTCATCGGGTGGCTATTCATCAGCGTGCCCGCCGCCGCTCTGCTGGCCCTCTTGGCCGGCTATCTGCTGGCCGGGCGTGCGCTCCGTCCCGTGGAGGCCATGGCCGACGTCATCGCAGCTATGGAGCCGCAGGACCTCGATCGGCGCCTCCGGGTCGGCTCGCCACCGGACGAGCTCGATCGACTCGCGACGCAGTTCAACGGATTGCTGGCGCGTCTGGCGGCCCAGCGCGCCCGCTACCACGCTTTCATCCAGCAAGCGGCCCACCAACTTCGCACGCCTCTCACCGTGGTGCGCGGCGAAACGGCGCTCGGCCTCGACCGGCCCCGCGAGGCAGCCCATTACCGCGACACGCTCACGCGTGTGCGCCGAGCCGCCGAGCAGATGGCGCACCGCGTGGACGAATTGTTCCTGCTCGCCGAGGCCGAAGCGGGGCAACCTCCGACGCTCGCCGACGACGTGGAGCTGGATGGGCTGGCGCTCGAGTGCACAGATCTCATGCGTGGGCGCGCACAAGCCGAGCACCGCACGCTTGAGTTGGCCCGAGTCGAGCCGTCACAGGTGCGGGGGAATCTCGTTCTACTCAGGGAAGCAATGGTCGAGTTGCTGGCGAATGCCATTACGCATGGCACAACCGGCCACCCCGTGGCGGTGTCGGTCTACCGGGACGGCGCCGTGGCGCATCTCGCGGTTGCGAGTGGCGGCGCGCCATGGACGCCAGCCTGTGACAATGGTGAGCACGGCGCGCCGGACACACACGGACTCGGACTCGCGATCGTGCGCTGGATCGCCGAGGTGCACGGTGGCGCACTTCAGCACGAGTATCGCAATGGTGCCAACGTATTCGCGCTGGTGTGGCCGACCTGAGTGGCGGTCGCCACGCTTTCACTTTCTCGTAGAGTCGCGACCGTGTGGCCGACGAGCCGGTGAGCCTATTTCATGCCACTGCCGCGTGTGGCTCTGCCGTCTTCCCCGTCCCCCGACTCATGCTCGATCGGTGCTACCACGCCTGTGATCGCGTTCACGTGCACCTCGGTGATGCCCCTCTGGCCCGGAACGCGCATGTCGAACGAATAGATGAGTTTCCCGGATTCTTCTTCCAGCTCCCCCTCGACAATGTGCCCCGCTGGGACCTTTGCCCGTGCGAGCGCGACTGCGCTATCGCCGGAAATCTTGGCCCGGGCAGCCAGCTTGGGCGGGGCCGTGATCTCGACCTGAGCCTGCTGTGGTTCGGTCTCTTGGGCGTGGAGTGCGGCGGGTACCGTGAATGCGACGGCAGCGGCTGCAGCCCAGCAAAGCATGCGCATGCGTGTTCCTCCGTGTGACGGACTTCGTTTCAAGCGAACATCGCGCAAGCTATCGGCCGTGCATGACCGGAAGATGACGGCCGGGCCGACCGCCCGGTCGCCGCGCGCCGCTGGTCCATGGTGAGGGCCATCTGTGCGTGTGACTGCCACTCAACAATTCGCGGTGCACTATCGTGAGATCACGTACAACGAAAAGGTGCCCGGAACCATCGGCGGACGCCGCCGTTGGCCGGCCGCAGCTTGCGGGGCGGGGCCGAACTGCGCCGTGGCCGTGAATAACCAATGCGTCTTGGGGTCGAGTGCCATGGTGCGGGCGCCCGGTGCCGTCGTCACCGTCTGGACCACCTGAAACGACGTCGGGCTCACTTCGCGAATCACGGTAATGTGTCCATCGCCGGTCGAGGCGAAGGCGAGTCCCGTCCCAGCATCGTACCGGCACGCATCCACACCCGTGCCGATCGGCACGCTGGCCACCACCTTCCCTGCTACGGCATCGGACATCGCCATCACCTGGTTGTGGCAGCCACTGAACAGGATGTGATGCTCGACATCGATGGCCAGGCCAGAGGGGGACGTGCACGGCGCGAGCGGCCACTTGCGCACAAGCTTCATCGTACCGGCATCGAGCTCGGCCACCTGCGAGCTGCTCTCCAAATTGACGTACACCTTCCCACGTCCGTCGGAGACGCCGAACTCCGGCTTGGCTCCCAGATCGATCGTGGCAAGGCGCTTCCCGCTCACCGCGTCCAGCACGCTGGCAGAGTGTGCGTCGCCGTTGAACGTGAAGATGCGATTGGTGGCCGGGTCGAAGATGATGCCGTCGTCGTCCACGTCGACCTTGGTTTTCCCCAGTACCTTGAGCGTCTTGAGATCGAACATGGTGACCATGCTGTCCGCGCCGGACGTCGCGAATCCGTGGCCCGCCCGGAGGGCCAGCGCGACGCCGTGCGCGCGCTGCATTCCCGGGATCTCTGCGAGCACTTTGCCCTGCTGAGGATCGACCACCATAATGCGATCGTTCCGGCCGATGAAGATCCGGTTGGCTGCGGTGTCGTAGGCGAGATAGTCCCAGAACCCGTCGCCACCGAGGGTGAAGCGCTGCGTAACGTGATATCCCTGCGCGCGAGCCGGCGCCACGGCGGCTCCGAGCACGAGCAGGGCGAGACCAATCGGCCGAGAACGACTGAGCATCACAGTTCCTGGTTGAAGGCAATGCGAAGCTTAGCCGGTGAATGTGTCAGGGACGTGACAGCAGTCGTCGCTGGTGGGAGGTGGATCGGCTCGACAGAGCCGAGCCGGCACGGAGAGCGTCAGAGCACGGGTGGCCGCGAGCTGGGTCGGCACCGCGTCCCGCGCGCCGAATCGATCATTGTATTCGCTCGTGGCCGGACAGAACCTGCTGCGCGTGATGCGCAACGCCGAGCGGGTGGCAACGCGTCTTCGCGTATCCCCACCCGCTCGTCCGTCGCTCACGCCCTAGCGCTCACCGCCCTCGGGTGCCCCGGAGCCGGCCATTCGGTGAGCAGACGCCCAACCCTCACCGCCTACGCCTTGCCAGCGCTCACCCCTCGCGCACCGCCTGGGCGTCAATGCTGATCTTGATGTCGTGGCCCACCAGCACGCCGCCGGTCTCGAGCGCCTGATTCCAGGTGAGCCCAAAGTCGCGGCGGTCGATCTTGCCGTGCGCGCTGAAGCCGGCGCGCTCGCCGCCCCACGGATCCTTGCCGCGTCCCTCGAACGACGCATCGAGCGTCACGGAGCGGGTCGTGCCACGGATCGTGAGGTCGCCGATGAGCCGGAATTCGTCCTTGTTCCCCTCGATCCCGGTGCTCTTGAACGTGATGTCGGGGTACTTCTCGACGTCCAGAAAATCGGCGGAGCGCAGGTGATCATCGCGTTGCTGCGTGCGCGTGTCGATGCTGGCCGCCTTGATGCGCGCTTCGACCGATGACTTCGATACGTCCTCTTCATCGGCGTGAATGGTGCCTTCCACGTCGGTGAAGCGGCCCTTCACGGTGGTGATCATCATGTGTTTGGCGGAGAACTCCACCAGAGTGTGAGCTGGGTCGAGCTTCCAGGTGGTGACGCCGGTTGCGGTAGCGGTTTCTGATGCGGCCATGGGAGTCCTCCGTTCTGGGTAAGACGATACGCGGCACCATCGGCCGCGTTCTCTTGAATTCAAGACAATTGGCGGCGCGGCAGTTCCCAGCTATTGCGTTCAATCCGCGTGCCGGGGTCGTCGGGAAGGGCGAGCGGTCCGCCGCGGGGGCGAGCCAGGCCGCCCGTCCCGGCCCGGCGCCGAGCGCGGTTTCTCGCCACGGCGCGGGCGCGACCCGGCGCGTCCCGCTCCGCGGTTCCCCTCCCGCTGCGCTTGCGCGCCCAGGCCGAGCTGCTTCAGCAGGCGGATCGCCATCTGTTTCTCGCCCAGGCTGAGCGCCGACGTCGCGCCGCCAATGGCCTCCGCGTGCGCCGGGAAAATCGCCTCCATCATCCGCCGGCCGGCCGCCGTGAGCGACAGCAGGGTGACGCGACGGTCGGCCCCCGTCGAGCGCCGTCGCCGTACCAGGCCGCGGCGCTCCAGCTTGTCCACCACGTACGTCGTGCTCCCGCTGGTGAGCAGCACCCGATCCCCAACCTCACCCATCGGTAGCTCCCCCTTGTGGTAGAGCGCTTCCAGCACGCCGAACTCGGTGATTCCCATCGCGTGCCGCTCCACGTCCGCGCGTGCGTGCGCCGCCAGGGCCCGGTGCGCACGGCTCAGAACCACCCACAGCTTGAGCGCGAGGGCGTGATCGGCATCCCGCCGTGGCGACGGGGAACCCTTCTCGCGACGCGGAGCGCGCGGGGTTTCCGGTGCGCGGACGCGTGCCGAGCGTGGCGGACGCGAGGATCGGTCGTCGATGGCCATACAGGGAATCTACGACTCCGAGGGCGGCGTCGCGTTGCTCGGCGCGCTCACTTCCACGTCCGACCACTTGCGCAAACTCCCATCAGGCCCAAGAGTAGCGGCGTCAGAGAATGCCTGCCACAGCGACTCGCGCCCCTCCTCTGGATCCACGCCAGCACCGGCGCTTCGCGCCGCGGCAGCCCCAGAGGCCCCTCCCACACAGTCCCGCCGAGGTGAACCGCCATGCCCACCTTGCCGCCCACCCTACTCGCGCTGCAGGACTACGATCCGTCGGCCGGCATCCCGGCCATAGGCGTTGGCGTTTGGCTCGTCTTCTGCGCGTTCATCATCTTCGAGCTCGTCGCGATGTGGCGCGTGTTCGAGAAGGCGGGAGAGTCGGGGTGGGCCGCTATCATCCCGATCTATAACACCTACGTCCTCCTACGCATCGCCGGCCGCCCGGGGTGGTGGCTCCTTCTCTTCCTCGTGCCGATCGTCAACCTCGTGATCGGTGTGATCGTGCTCATCGACGTCGCCAAGAGATTCGGCCGTGGCGTGGGCTTCGCGATGGGGCTGCTCTTCCTTGGTTTCATCTTCTGGCCGATCCTGGCATTTGGCGACGCCACGGCCTCGCCTCTCCCGGCCACCGCGTAGGTCGCGCGACAACGGCGAAGACACAGCGGGCCGGTCTCCGAGTGACCGGCCCGCTGTGTGCTGGGGTCCTCCTGCCTTATGATGTTCCGCGCCCGGACAGTGCTGCGACCAGTGCGGCGCGCCGCTAGTGCGCGGCAGACGGCGCCGCCTCGCCCGCCGGGGCGCCCGTTGGCGCCTCGGCGGACGGCGGTGCTCCACCGGCTGAACCGCCGCGTCGACCTGCTTCGCCTGGCGGGCGGGGCGAGGGGATGCTCACCAGAAGCGCGGTGAGGAACAGCACGCCGAGCGCAACGCCCAGCTCTGCGCGTGCCGTCTTGCGCAGCTCGCGGGCCTGCTCGTCTTGCGTGAGCCGCGGCGTGACGCGCCGCCAGTTGTGCGCTCCGAGCACGATGACGATCGCGACGAGCGTGAGCTTGGCCATGAGCGTGTAGCCGTACGGCGTGGTCCACAGGGCGCTCAACCGGTGCAGATGACGCCAGGCGGTGATCACGCCGCTCGTCACCAACACGGCGGCCGAGGTGAGCGCCAGGTTGGAGAACCGTGCCAGGAGAGTCGATACGGGTGGGCCGCCGCCGCGTGGGGCCAGCTGGCCACGCCTGGCGAGCGGGAGCACCGCCGCCACGAACACGAACAGCGTCCCGATCCAACTCCCTCCGGCCAGCACGTGCACCGGATTCACCATCGCCGCCCACTGGAGCCGCACGATGTTCCGCAGCGAGAACGCCACGACGGCGAGGGCGACCACGGGCCACGCCCATCGCGCACCGTTGCCGGCGATGAGGGCGAACAGCACGATGATCACCAGCAAAAGAACGAGCCCAATCGTCGCCGGCGCATTGCCGCCAAAGAGCGCGTCCATGAGCGGCGTTCCGCGCTGGGCAGCACGCATGGCGATGGCGATCACCGTCCGCGCGAGCAGCACGACCGAACCCATGAGCCCGATGCGCGCCGCCGTGAGCGCCGCGCGGTGCATGGGACCGAGCCGGCCTTCACGACGGAGGAAGGGGCGGGCCACGGCGAACCAGAATCCGGTCGCGCCGAGCATGGCGAACGTCGCCAGAAACCCCGCGTACTCCATCAGCACGTCGCGCCACTCGAACAGCGGCTCGGCGATTTCAGCTTGCATGATTCCTCTCGAGGGCGTTGCAGGGCGAAGCGTCAGCCGAACAATCTACGCGCGAGAGTGGCGGAAGGTTGAGGAAGCCAGTCGCGAGTGCCGGTGATCCGGAGTGGCGGGCTCTGTCTACCCGCACTCCGAGAAGCCGCACACGTGGCACTTGACGCACCCTTCCGCGTATTCCAGCTGTGAGCCGCAATCGGGGCACGTGCCGATGAACGACTCGCCGTAGGAGTTCTCGTCGAACTCCATCCGCGGCTGCGCGGCGCCCTCCGGTGCGGTGCCCGCCACGGCCGTGGCGCGCGTGGACGGCCCGCCGGTGCGCGGGGTGGCGTCGGGGATGAGCTCCTGCTGCACGCCCAACTGCTTGTCGCGCCACCACTCTTCGAGCGCGATCCCGATGGCGTCGGGCACGGAGAGCACCTTGTTGGGGCCCAGCCCCACCGCGCGGTCGGAGCTGATGCCGCGCAACTGGCGGTGGATCTCGGTGAGCGGAATCCCCGACCGCAGCGCGAGCGAGATGAGACGCCCCATGGCCTCGGCGTCGGCCATGGCCGAGCCACCCGCCTTGCCGAGCGTGATGAACACCTCGAACGGCTGCGCGCGATCGTCCTCGGTGATGTTCACGAACATCGTCCCGAGCGGCGTCTCCTTGCGAATCGTGGTCCCCCGCAGCTTGTCGGGACGTGACCGCTTGGCGCGCCGCTGCAGGTTCTCCGCCTCGGCGTCGAACAGCGCCTTCTTGAGACGCTCCAGCTCCGCGTTCAATTCGGCGATGGTCCCCTGCAGCTCGCCCCTCGCGCGCTTGTCCGACGAAGTGCCATCGCGCACGGCCTTGGCCTTTTCCGTAGCGCCGGTGGAGAGCACCTGATTGTCGCGCGAGCCGTCGCGGTAGACGGTGACGCCCTTGCAGTGCAGCTCGTACGCCAACTCATAGATCGCGCGCACGTCCTCCCTGGTGGCCGAGTGGGGAAAGTTCGTGGTCTTGGAGATGGCCGAGTCGCAGAATTCCTGGAAGGCAGCCTGCATGCGCATGTGCCACTCGGGAAGGATGTCGTGCGCGGTGACAAACACGCGCTGCCACCGCTCAGGCACGTCGTCCAAGTGGATGCTCCCGCCGGTGGCGATGCGTTCCATGAGCTCGTCGCTGTACCACCCCTCGCGCCGGGCCACGACCACGAAGTCGTCGTTCACGTCCGGCATGAGGACGCCCGCCTGGTTGCGCATGAACGCCACGGCGAAGATCGGCTCGATGCCCGAAGAGCAGCCGGCGATGATCGAGATGGTGCCCGTGGGCGCCACCGTGGTGACGTTGCAGTTGCGGAGCAACATCATGGGACGCACGCGGTTCCCGTCCGTGTCGCGCGCACACGTTTCATCGGGGCCCCAGATGGAGCGCGCCCATTCCGGGAATGCCCCGCGCGAACGCGCCAGACGCTCGCTCTCGTGCTTGCCCTCGGTGTCCATGAACTCCATCACCCTGCGCCCCATCTCCACTCCTTCCGGAGAGTCGTAAGGAACGCCGAGCCGGATGAGCATGTCGGCAAATCCCATGAGACCCAGCCCGATGCGGCGGATGCGCTTGGCCAGCGCATCGATCTCGGGGAGCGGATAGCGGTTGACGTCGATGATGTTGTCCAAGAAATGCGTGGACAGATGGATGTCGCGGCGGAACGCGTCCCAATCCATCGCGCCATCCTTCACGTAGATCCCAACGTTGATCGAGCCCAGGTTGCAGACGTCGTACGCCAGCAGCGGCTGCTCGCCGCACGGATTGGTGGCCTCGTAGGCGCCCAGGTGCGGCACCGGGTTGTACCGGTTGGCCTCATCGACGAAGAAGCAGCCGGGTTCCCCCGTGCGCCACGCGCCCTCGATCATCTTCTCCCACACCATGCGCGCGTCAAGCTGTCCGGTGATCTTGCCGTCGGCGGGATTCACCAGATCGTACGTGCTCCCCGCGTGCACGGCTTCCATGAATGCCCGAGTGACGGCGACCGAGATGTTGAAGTTCACCACCTGCGTGAGGTCTTCCTTGCAGCTGATGAAGTCGAGAATGTCGGGATGATCGACGCGCAGGATCCCCATGTTGGCGCCGCGACGCGTGCCACCCTGCTTCACCGCGTCGGTGGATGCGTCGTACAGCTTCATGAACGACACAGGACCGGACGCCACGCCGGTCGTGCTCCGCACCATGGAGCCCTTGGGACGCAGCCGCGAAAAGCCGAAACCCGTTCCACCCCCCGACTGATGGATGAGCGCCATGGAGCGCAGCGTGTCGTAGATACCGTCCTTGCCGTTCGACAGGGAGTCGGCCACGGGAAGAACGAAGCACGCCGACAGTTGACCGAGCGGCCGGCCGGCGTTCATGAGCGTGGGGGAGTTGGGCTCGAACCGCCGTTCCGTCATGAGACGGTAGAACTCCTCAGCAAGCGCTTCCACGCCGCCGTCGCTCGCGCCGTAGCGCCGGTCGGCCTCCGCTACGGTGGTGGCCACGCGCCAAAAGAGATCCTCCGGTCGCTCCACAGGTCTGCCGGACTCGTCACGCACCAGATAGCGCTTCTCGAGAACGGTGATCGCGTTCTTGTTGAGCGCGATCGGGGCGGCGGGAATCCTGGACGCTTGGGGCATGTCGACAACTCTCCCTGGCGTGTCGCGGTGTAAAGAGTGTGCTATGGCGGGAGCTACTGTCCAGCGGTGATGCCGGAGGGTAACTGCGGGCCGAGATAATGCCCGTACTCGTGAAACCGCGCAAGCCTCATCCGAAGTATAACGATCGCAACCAATTGCGTTATCAACATCACAATTCCGCGCGGTGGCCATCCTTTCCACGCGCGAGTCCAAGACGACTGTCCAACGGCACGAGCGATGACCCTGGCATCGACCACGGGCGCCAGCACGATCATTGTCAGGAGTCGGAGCCCGTAGAGCCAACTCGCTGCCGCCCAGTCTCTTACCTCACTCCGCACCAGACGCTCCTTCATACGTGCGCCGCGGCACGTCTCCCATCGAATCGTACCCGCCCACGCCACCGGGGGGCGCCCAAGAACCAGCACTTGCCTGCACTCACGTGTTCAGCATCCGCCGTGCCCAGCCGAATTCGCTCCGTCAGTTCCCTCACTCTTGCACTCGGCTCTGACAGCTGCTGTCTCGCTTCTGGATCCGCGAGACCAGTCTCGCGATCGAGAGAAGAGAGAGGACAGCGTTGAGCGGTGGTGGTGGTGTGGCGCTCCGGTATGGTCATCCTCCTGCGCTCTCCAATTCCTCGAACGTGCCGCGGCGGTAGGCCTCCGCGGCCGCGACGTAGTGCTCGGCGCCGAGACGGATGCGCGCGCGGATGTCGGCGTCGGTCTGCTTGATCACCTTGGCCGGTACGCCAGCCACCACCGAGTCGGGCGGGATCTGCATCCCTTCGGTGCAGACCGCCCCGGCGGCCACCACCGATCCCGTCCCGACGCGCACGCCGTTGAGGAGGATCGCCCCCATCCCGATCAGGCAGTCATCCTCCACCGTGGCGCCGTGCACGATGGCCCCGTGGCCGATCGTCACGCGGGCGCCGACGTGCACCGGAACCCCCTCGTCCACGTGCATCAGGACGCCGTCCTGCACGTTGCTGTCGGCCCCGATCGCGATCGGGGCGTTGTCCGCGCGGAGCACGGCGCCGGGCCACACCGACGCGCGCGCCTCGAGCGTTACGTGGCCGATCACCGTGGCGCGCGGATGCACGTAGGCGCTGGGATCCACACGCATGGCCATCTCAGCGCTCCTCGGCGCGCGCGCGAAAGTAGCGCTCCAGCCCTTCGGCAATCGCGCGCGCGTACGCTTCCTGGAAGGACGGCACACGCAGCGCGGCCTCCTGCTCTGGCATCATGATGAACGCTCCTTCCGTCAAGACGGCCGGCATCCACGTGGGGCGCGTGAGGGCGAGATTGTCGTAGAAAATGCCCACGTTCGGCAACCCCAAGCGCGCGACGAGGCGCGCCTGGATGAAGCGAGCGAGCAGCTGCGAGTGCGGGCGAAAGAAATATGTCCCCGTGCCCTGCGCGGTGAACGGATTGATACCATCCGGCAGGGCATTGAGATGGATCGAGATGAGCGCGTCGGCGTTGGCGCGACGCGCGACGATGGGGCGCGCGGCGAGCGGCACCGGGTCGTTCGTCGTGCGCGTCATCACCACGTGCGCGCCGCGCTCCTGCAGGATGGCGGCGAGCTTCTTTCCGACGTCCAGCACGGCCACGCCCTCGTACAACCCCGTGGGGCCGGTGGCGCCGGCCGGGGGATGGCCGGGATCGACCACGATGGTGCGCCCGCGCAGTGGAGCGCCGCGGTCGATCCGCGGCGGCCGCCGGATGCGCAGCACCAGCGCGCCGTGGGCGTAGAAAACGAGATAGCCGCAGGGCGCCTGCGCGAGGTCCACGGTAAAGCGCGCACGCTCCGTACGCTCCGGCGTCCAGGTCACGAGTGTCACGAACGGATCGGCATGCGCGTACTGCACGATGTCCGTGTTGGTGCGCACGCCGTACAACGTGAGCTCGAGTGCGTGCTCGCGCTCCTGAACGAGGTACGGCACGCGGTCACTCACGGGAACGACGAAATCGACCCACATGCTGTCCGGAACGACGCGTGCGTTGGAGGCCACGCGGCGCGGCGCCGCTGTACCCGCCGGAAGCGGCCGCGCGTCGGAGGCGTTCACCCAGACCTCGAGGGCGTCATCCAACCGCACGCGCACGAAGTCGCCGAAGCGTCCTGTTGCCTGCACGCGGGTGCCCGGGAGCAGAAACCACTTGTAGGTGCCTTCGGGAACGGGACGCGCCGTCACCGTCACGTCGGTGTCCGCCGCCACATCCTGCTCGGCACCAAGGACCACGTAGCGCGCCTCGCCGCCAGGCGACGGGTCGGCCACGGTCGCGAGGGGCAGTCGCACCGTGTCGACGCCGCGCGCCACCGCCACGCGCGTGGGATTCCGGAGCAGTCGCGCGGGGACGTCGGTGCTCCACAGGGTGGCGTCGCCTGCTGAGGAATCGTTCACCAGCGCACGCACCGTTACGCTGTCGAGACGCACCCACGCGGCCACGTTGTCGGGAGCACGGATGCTCACGCGCACGAGTTCGTCGTCGCGGAACGCGCGCACGTCGCCGGCGTGTGGCGTGACGCTCGCGCTGTCCACCACGAGCGGGCCCGTGCGTGCCAAGACCGGGCGCGGCGGGAGCAGCTTCACCTCGTGCGTCGCGCGCGCGGTGTCCTCAGCGAGCACCGCCACGAGCCGATAGCGTGGTGCGGAGTCGGAAGGCACCGGTAGCCACGCCAGGAAGCTCCCATTGGGGAGAACCGGGACCGGCGTCCCGTTGATCGTGAGGGTGGCGTGCCCATTCCCCACCGCACCGAACACGAAGGTGGAGTCGCGCGCCGCAATGAGCGCGCCGGCCGCCGGGTACTGCACGTGAATGGCGAGCGGACCCTCCACGAGCGGCACGGGAGGAAGTTTGGGTGCAACGGACGCCGCCGAGGGCGCGGAGGGTTGGCGGGCCGTAGCGCAGGCGGAGAGGAGCAGTGCGGCGAGAGCGGCAGCCGGTCGGCGCATGCAGGAAAGTAACGGCAGGCGGAGTGCGGTGCGAGGCGGCAGGGGGTTGACCTGGCTCCCGTCTCACGCGTCATTCGTGGAGTTCCCGCCGCACCCATATCCCCGCCTGCTGGACCGAAGCTGGCGCTGGCCACCGCCGGGTGTGGCTCGCTGGGCCACCACGGTGTCCATCCGTCGATCCCCTTCCCGCATGACCGCACCGACGTCGAGCGACGGCAAGCAATGCCCGCGATGCGGGACGCAGTCCCCGGCCGCGCTCATGTTCTGTCCGCGCGACGGGGCGGCGTTCGCCGCCACGGTGGTGGACCTCGGGATCGCCAAGGCGCGCCGTTGCCACGGCGCTCAGCGGTTGACACGGACCGGGACGGTGGCGGGGACGCGGGAATACGTGAGCGCCGAGCAGCCGGCGGTGGCGGTGATGGCGGACTCGCAGGGTGCCCCCACCGCGCATTCTCCAACGAGGAACCTCCGAAATACGAGCTCCGCGCCCCGGCTGGAACTGCCGCACGATGCGGATCGTAGTGTTCTGACCGGCGCCACGAGCAGCCAGGAGGTGGAGCGGGCGCCTGCGCAGCTCCGGCAGGCGGCGCGACGCATTCGCATGGGCATCGACTCCCACCGGCAGCAGCGGCTCGGCCAGGGGCTCCGTGCGTTTCCGGCGGCGTTGCCACATCTTCCGACGCCCGCTGACAGCGCCCTGGCGTACTGCCACTTCAGCGAAGGGGCCATCGCCAGGGGCCGTCGCGACGAGGGGTGCCGCATCCTGGCGAGACTGAAAGACCTTCCCGGCTTGACGCTTCGCCCGTCCCGTAGCCATTACGAAACGTTCTGCACGAGCCCACCCTGACCGCGCTCTCGTGACCACACCCGGCCGTACTCCCGAACTCGGCACCGACACGGTTCTCGTGCGCCTTCACGCGCGCACGGACGTGGGGCGCTCGCGCGAGCACAACGAAGACTGTTTCGTGATCGCCGATCTCACGACGGGCCTCTCTACGCTTACGCCGGAGCTGGCGCGTCACGCGGTGGGCGGACGCGGCACACTGTTCATGGTGGCCGATGGCCTTGGCGGGGCGGCAGCGGGCGAGATCGCCAGCCGGATGGCGGTGGATACCGTGCTCGACACGCTGCGCGCCCACACCGCCGGCGTGCCCAGCGTGCAGGCCGAGCATTTTGCGCGTGGCCTGCGGCTGGCCGCCGAGCAGGCAAACGCGCGCATCCACGCCTACGCACAAGAGAATCCGGAGCACCGCGGGCTGGGCACCACCGCCACCATCGCGGGGGTCTTGGGCGACTGCGTGTACGTCGCGCAGGTGGGGGACAGCCGCGCCTATCTCGTGCGCGAGGGCGTGGCGCGGCAGATCACCAAGGATCAGAGTCTCACGCAACGCCTGGTCAATGTGGGGGAGCTCACGCCCGAAGAAGCGGAGCGGAGCGAGCGGCGCAACATCATCCTGCAGGCACTGGGGCCGGAGCCGGTGGTCAAGATCGACCTCACGCACCAGCAGCTCCGCCGCGGCGACACGCTGGTGCTCTGCACCGACGGGCTGTCGGGACTGATTCGTCCGGAGCGCATCGCCCAGATCGTGGTGGCCGAGGAGGACCTGGTGTCCGTGTGCGACGCGCTGGTGGATGAGGCGAACGCGCGCGGCGGGCCGGACAACATCACGGTGATCGCCGCCCGGTTCGACGGACCGGGGCTGGCGCCGTCGGGCCACGCGGACGCCGTGGGCCACACAGTGCTCCGCCTGCCCGGGGACGAGCCCGGGAGCGCCGAGCTCCTGGCGCAGCGTCGCGCGGAGCGTGAGCGCCAACGCGCGGGAAGCGACCAGGAGCTCACACCCATGGGTACGCGTCGCGCCGTCGGTGACCGCCGGCCGGACATCATGAACTGCGCCCTGCTCGTGGTGTTGGTGCTCACGCTTCTGGCCGCGACGGTGGTGATCGTCGTGCGTCACGTCCGCGCGACAGGCACACCGACAGGCACACCGACAGGCACACCGACAGGCACACCGACAGGCACACCGGCCCGTCCGTAGCACGCGATGCCGTAGGGATGCTCGCGCTGCCGCGCGAGCGCAGTGCCTACCGGGAACCGACAGCGCGATGCGCGCGAGGCGATGTGCGCGAGGCGATGTCGGGCGCCCCGCGTCAGAGCGCGGCGGCGGGTCGCCGGCGCGCGAGTAGGGCGCCGCCCGCGACGCAGCAGAGCGCGGCCACCAGCGCCAGCGTCCAGCGTTGCATGAGCAGCGCGCCGATGGCGACGTTCGCGCCGAGCACCGCGGCCACGCCGGCACCCGTGCGAAGGACGTCGTTTCCCAGCCGCTGTCGCGGCGCGAGTCCAGTCCGCGCGCGCACCGGTCCCCACGCGCCTCCGGGGCGCGCGCGCCGGTAAAAGCGATCGAGCGTCTCGGGATGCTCCGCCGGGGTGAGGTACATCGTGACGACCCAGAGTAGCGTGACGGTGAGGGCGGCCGCGGTCTCGCGCACGCCGAACTCGAGGTCGCGATATCCCGGCAGGTACGACAGAAATGCGGCCACCACGCCGCCCGAGAGCGCCACGATTTCCGCCCACGCGTTGATACGCCACCAGAACCAGCGCAGAATGAGCACCGCACCGGAACCGGTGCCGAGCAGGATGAGAAAGCGGAAGACGCTCCGGATGCTCTCCTGGTGAAACGCCACATACGCGGCCGCCACGGTGATGAGGATCGATGCCACGCGTCCCGCCCACACGAGGCGATGCTCCGACGCGTCCGGATCGAGGAAACGGCGATACACATCGTTCACGAGATAGCTCGCGCCCCAGTTCACCTGCGACGACACGGTGGACATGAAGGCGGCGAGCAGCGACGCGAACACGAGACCGAGCATCCCGGCGGGGAGATAGCGGCGCATGAGGACGGGATAGGCCGTCTCCGGATCGGAGAGCTGCGGGAGCACGACGAGCGCCACGAGTCCCACGATGATCCACGGCCACGCGCGCACGACGTAGTTGACCACGTTGAACAGCCACGCCGCGCGTTCGGCGTCCTGCTCGGACGGCACGGACGCGAGGCGTTGGACGAACTGCCCGCCGCCATCGGCGTTGCGAAACGCCCACCATTGCACGGTGACGTACGCCAGGAAGGTCGGGAGTGCCAGGAGCGCGTCGCCGCCGGGGAAGAACCGTGTCTGCGGTGCGTGCCCCGTGGCCGCCAGGCGCCCGGGGAGCGCGGCGAGACCGCCCATGTCACCCAGCGCGTAGCCGGCCACGACCACGGCGCCCACGAGCGCCAGCACGAGCTGGAAGAAGTCGGTGGCCACCACGCCCCAGAGTCCGCTGAACGCGGCGTAGACGAGCACCACCGCGGCGATGAGCACCACCGTCCACAGCCGCTGGCCGGAGGACGGAAGCCCGACCTGCTCCCACAGCCCGAGCGCGTCCACCACCTTGCGCATGGCGAGCATGCCATAGGCCATGGCGACGGCGTTGATGGGGAGCGCGAAGACGAACGCACGCACGCCGCGCAGCCATGCCGCGGCGCGGCCGCCATAACGCATCTCGATGAGCTCCACATCGGTGACGATCCCGGCGCGGCGCCACAGGCGCGCGAAGAGATAGATCATCGCCACGTGCGCCACCACGAACGACCACCATTCCCAATTGCCGGCGATGCCGCGGCTGGCGACGAGCCCGGCCACGTAAAGTGGCGTGTCGACGTTGAAGGTGGTGGCGGCCATGGACGTTCCGGCCAACCACCACGGAATGGCGCGTCCGCCCACGAAGAAGTCCTCGAGCGATCGCGAGGCACGACGGGAGAGCCAGAGACCGAGCGCGACGGTGAGCGCCAGATACGTGGCGACGACCGTCCAGTCGATCGCGCGCACTTACCGGGCGCGGGATAGGAAGCGCGCGGCGGCGAGCTGCATGGCCTCGTCGCCGCCCCAGGCCGTCACGACGGGGAGTGCGTCGGGGAGCGCGGCAGCCAGGCGCGGATGCCCGAACTGGACGATGAACGGACGGGTTCCGTCGCGCGCGGCACGCTGCTCGGCCCGCTGCACGGCGCGCAGCACCGGTGCGGAGTAGCGGGCGCGCCCCTTCCCCGCGCGTACGTCGCCAAAGAGCGCGATCGCGACGGCGGCGCCGCGGGGAGGGGTGGCATCCTGCTCCACGGTGAATCCCTGGCTGGCCAGCGCCTGCAGGAACGGCGCGCGCGACGGCGGCGCATGCGGGCCGTCTCCGTCGTCGTCGACCACCACTACGTGCAGCGTGGATGGGAGCGGCGGGAGCGGACCGCGCACGAGGTGCACGACGCGGTCGGCCAGGTGCGCACACCAGGCCGCGTCGGCCGCGCTGGGGCGGCGGTATTCGTTGGGCGGCGACGCCCACTGGGCCCACTTGAGACGGCGGCGCACGGACTGGGCGAGCGCGCCGGCATCGAGCAGCCCCTCATCGCGCGCGCGGGCCACCGCGCGCGCCATCGCTTCCGCGTCGGTGGGATGCAGCAGCACGTCACACCCGGCCCGCAGCGCGGCCACGGCCGCCTCGGCCTCGCTGCGCCCCTTGAGCGCGCCGCCCATCGTGAGCGCGTCCGTGACGATCAGTCCATCGAAGTTCAACTGCATGCGCAGGAAGAAGCGCAGGATGTCGCTGGAGAAGGTCGCGGCCACGCCGGACGGATCGAGCGCGGGATAGGCCACATGCGCCGTCATGATCGAGACCACGCCGGCGCCGATCGCGGCGCGAAACGGCGCGATGTCGTGCTCGATGAGTTCCTGCCGTGATGCCTTCACCACCGGCAGCTTGAGGTGCGAGTCCACGCGCGTGCGCCCATGGCCCGGAAAGTGTTTGGCGCACGCGAGCACCCCTTCGCCCTGACAGGCACCGATCCACTCGATCGCCATCTCGCTCACCCGCCGCGGATCGGCACCCAGCGCGCGCGTGCCGACGATCGGATTCTCCGGCTCGACGTCCAGATCACACACCGGCGCAAAATCCCAATTGACGCCGAGCGTACGCGCCTCGCGGGCGGTGTGTCGGGCGGCGCGGCGGATGGCTTCGAGATCGTTGAGCGACGCGATGGCGGCGAGCGGCGGGAGCCCGGTGGCGCCGGCGAACTGTTGTCCCGCGCCGCGTTCCATGTCAGCGGCGATGAGCAGCGGGACGCGCGTCCGCTGCCGCAGCTCGCGCGTGAGCGCGCGCACCGCGTCCTGCGTACCGCCGAACAGGATGAAGCCGCCCACCCCCAGTCGGAGCGCGGCCTCGATGGCGGGACGCTCGGGTTCGTATCCGCGCTCGTCGTCCCACCGGATGGCGGGCACCAGGAGCTGGGCGACGTCGATCATGCCTGGCGTCATGCGGGACACCAGCAGCCCAACACGCGCGCGCCGCGCGCGCCCGTGGCCACGGGAATGTTGCCCGCCCGCCCTCGGAGATGCAGCAGACCGAGCAAGGCAAAAGCCACCGCTTCCTTGGCCTCGCCGTCGAAGAACAGCTCGTCGAACGAGCGTACCTCGCGCGGCGCCAGCGCCTGGCGGATGGCGCCGACCAGCGCCGGATTCCGCGCACCGCCCCCGGAGAGGACGACCTCGCCCACCTGCGCCGGCACGAAATCGTGGTACGCGCGTGCGAGGCTCCCGGCCACGATCGCGACGGCGGTGGCGACCGCATCGGCGGCGGACGCGGCCGGGTTCGCGCCGCGCACGCGGTCCACGAGCTGTTCCGCGTAGCGCCGGCCAAACCGCTCGCGGCCGGTGCTCTTGGGAGGCGGGGCGGCGAAGTACGCGTCGGCAAGCGATTGCTCGACCACGCTCGGCACCGGGGTGCCGCGTGCGGCGAGCGCGCCGTCACGATCGAACTGCATCGCGGGTGCGACGATCCGCGTGACACCGTCGATCACGGCGCAGGCGGGTCCCGTGTCGAACGCGATCACGTCCTGTGGGTGCCGTGCGGTGTCGCGCCGGCGGTGGGCCGGCGCAGCCGACACGCCGGCATCCTCCCCTTCGCCCTGCGGCGGTACGACCGTGACGTTGGCCATGCCGCCGAGGTTCTGCAGCGCGCGCCATTGCGTTGGGTGCGCAAACAGGGCGGCGTCCGCCATCGGAACGAGCGGCGCGCCCTGCCCACCCGCCGCCACGTCGCGCATGCGGAAATCGCTCACGACGCCGATCCCCGTCCGCTCGGCGATCACCGCGGCGGATCCGATCTGCCAGGTGGAGTGTCCGGGCTCATGCCAGAGCGTCTGGCCGTGGCTGGCGATGGCCTCCACGTCCTTGGCCGCCAGCCCGGCGGCGCCGATCACCACCAGCACTGCCGCGGCAAGCCACTCACCCACCTCGGCGGCGAGGCGACAGTATTCGCGCGCCGTGCCGGAGTCCATGGCGCGGAGCAGACGCGCGCGCTGCGCGTCATCGTAGGGCACGATCTGGTGCGCGAGGAGAGCCGTGTAGAGGCGACCGTCGATCTCATGGAACCGCACGGCCGCCGCCGAAATCCCGTCGAGCGAGGTTCCCGACATGAGTCCCACGAAGGTCGATTCCCGCAGGAGCGACACCGGCGCGCCCTCACGCCACCGGCGGCGGCGGCGCCGGCACCACGCGCCGCACCACGCCGCCCGCCTGCTCCAACGCGCGCTCGGCGGCGGCGCGTGTGGCGTCGAGCTCGTGCATGACGATCGCCACCTTCACGCTCCCCCCCGCGGCGTCGATGAGGGCGCGCGCCTCGTCGCGGGACGCGCCGCAGACCTCCATCACGATCCGCTCGCCGCGGTCCACCAGCTTGGCGCTCGTCGCCCGCAGGTCGACCATCAGGTTGCCGTACGTCTTGCCGATGCGGATCATCGCGCCCGTGGTGATTGCGTTCAGGACGAGCTTGGTGGCCGTGCCTGCCTTGAGTCGCGTGGAGCCGGTGACGGCCTCCGGGCCTGTGAGCGGAATGATGGACGCATCCAGGCGCGCCAGCAGGTCGTCCGGGGGCGGCGAGCAGGCGACGATCACCGTGCGCGCGCCGCGCGCCTGCGCGCGCAGCAGCGCGCCGCGCACGTAGGGCGTGGTGCCGGAGGCCGCAATGCCCACGACGACATCCGATGAGCCCACCGCCCGCTCGTCCATCTCGCGCGCCGCCGCTCCAGGATCGTCCTCCGCGCCTTCCTGCGGCCGCAGCAACGCCGGCGGTCCGCCAGCCACGATGCCCTGCACCGTCTCTGGATCGGTGCCGAAGGTGGGGGGGCACTCGCTGGCGTCGAGCACCCCCAAACGACCCAATGTGCCCGCGCCCACGTAGAAGAGGCGGCCGCCCGCGCGGAAGGCATCGGCCACCATGTCGATCACTTGCGCGATGGACTCGCGCTGCGTCGCCACCGCATCGAGGACCGTGCGGTCCTCGGCGGTGAGCAGATCGACGATCTCGAGCGCGGAGGCCAGGTCGATCGATGCCGTGCGCGGGTTGCGGCGCTCGGTGAGCCGCGGGTCGAGGTGCGATATCGACACGGTGCGGAGGTGGTGGGGAGGCCGCAGCGTTCGTGGCAGCACTGGCGGACGGGCGCATCCCGCCGCCCGCGCAAACTTAGGTGCGCCCCGAGAGCGGAGGCAAGTGAGCGCGACATCGTGTGACGCGCATCACACTCGGCCCTGCGACCCCATGCGCGCAGGCGGCGGCGCCCATGGACGCCGCCGCCTGCTGGTCTTCACTCGCTGGCGCGCCGCCGTCGATTCCTCCGGTCGTGCGCGCGCGCATCCGAGAAAACGCCCGCGGCCTGCGCCGGTGCTGCCGGTGCGCAGCCGCCGCCACGCGTCAGTCGGCCACCTGAATCTGTGCCGGCGAATTCAGCTTGACGGTGATGGTGCCGCCTTCGGGAACGCAACCGGCGTAGTCACCGGTACCCATGGCCACCGCGGTTCCCGCCGCGGCGCCCGTGGCTGCACCGATCACGGTGGACTTGGTATCCTTTCCGATGATGCGCCCCAAGATGGCGCCAGCCACGGCGCCGCCGATCACCTTCTTGGCGTCGTTGCCCTTGGTCGTGGTGCGCACGCGCTCCACCTGCACATCAGTGATGGCCGCGTCGATCGGGTAGGTCTTGCCATCGAACGTGATCGACTGCACCAGGAACCCCATCTTGATGGGCTCGTTGGCATTGCCGCTCCCCTCCACCGACGTCACCTGCACCACCGCCTTGGCGCCAGCGGGAATGACCACGCCGTTGGACCCGGACACGGGTTGCGAGACCGTCGCGGTAAAGCGGTCGCCCGCCTTGTGAGTGTTGGTGCACACACGGGCGCCCGACGCGAGCTGAATGGTGGTCCCCGTCGCGATCGTACCCACGCGCCCCTCGCTCCCGCTCGTTCCACGCGTCTCCGTGTTGCCGGTCGCCGTCTGGGTGGGCGGCGGCGTGGTGCTGGGCGTCGTGGTCCGCGGTGTGGTGGTGCGCGGTGCCGTGCGGCGCGGTGTGGTGCGTGCCGACGGCGCGGCGTTGGCCGGCGGGACGTCCTGCAGCTGCGGCTGCACGGCGGTGTCGCCCGAATTGGCCATCTGGAGATCGCGCGACAAGGCCGTGTCTTCGCCCAGCGCGTTGTCGTTCCGGTCCTTACAGGCACCGACGCTCAACGCTACCGTGAGCGCGAGCGGTATGGCCAGACACCGGGACACTTTCAACATGACATGCCTCCCAGGCAAGTGGAGACCTTCAACTCGTTGTCGATCTGAACAGTATACCTCCGGCGCGTCGCTTCGTCATCGCCTATCCAGAGTTCGAGTGGCAATGGCTATGCCAACGGCGCGCCTTGGAGGACGCTTGACCCCTCCGGGTTGTAAACGGACGCGAAGGGGCTCCGCACGTCATATGCCGCATCGTAATGCGCTGCATCCGCGGGGGTGTTCACGGTGGCGGCCGGGATGCAGCCCTCCGGGCGAGCATCGGGCGCGGCCGCTGGCGTCCCGAGCGAATTGGCGCACCCCAAACCCGGGAGCTAAGATTCCCGCATGGACGCCGATGTCGTGGACCTGGAACAGCGCGTTGCCGCGCTGGAAGAGGCCAACCTCGAGCACGCCCGGACGATCGCCGGGCTTCGCAATCAGGACGCGCTCAAGACGCAGTTCCTGGCGAACATCTCGCACGATCTCCGCACCCCGCTCACAGCCATGATCACGCACGCCGAGATCCTGCGCGACGGCATCCTGGGACAGCTGAACGAGCGGCAGCGCGAGAGCATCGAGGGGATCATTGGCGGCGGACGGCAGTTGCTCGCGATGGTGGGCGAGATTCTCACGTATGCGCGTGGTGCCGCCGACCAGCTCACGCTCGCACGCAGCGCGTTCACCGTACGCGAGGTCATCGATCAGGTGCGGGCGCTCAGCGATCCGCTCATCACGCGACAGTCGCACGAGTGGGATTTCCGCACGGCCAATGATCTGCCGGTGCTGTATGCCGACCGCGAGAAGATCGCGCACGTGCTTGCGAACCTGTTGGGCAACGCGATCGACTTCACGCCGCCCGGGGGCCGGATCTGGGTCCATGCGCGCACGGCCGACGAGATGACGCACGGGCCGGCCGTGCTGATCGAGGTGGGGGACAGCGGCATCGGGATCGCGCGCGAGCACCACGAGCTGGTATTCCGCGAGTTCGCGCAGGTGGACGCGTCCGCGTCGCGACGGCACCACGGTACGGGGCTGGGGCTGGCGATCGCGCGCAAGTTCGTCGAGCTGCACGACGGCATGCTCTGGGTGGAGAGCGAGCCTGGTCAGGGAAGTCGCTTCTTCTTCACCATCCCGCTGCGCGCACCCCGCGACGCGTGACTGCTCTACCTCCGCACATCCTGATCGTGGAGGACAACGCGCTGGTGGTCGGCGCGCTGCGCCTGCTGCTCGAAGAGTCGGGATACCGGGTGAGCAGCGCGGGCGGTGTGCGGGCCGCCCTGGACGCGATCCGGCGCGAGCGCCCGGCGCTCGTGTTGCTGGACCTCGGTCTCCGCGACGGCGATGGGCTGAGCGTGCTCACGGAGCAGCGCGAGCATGGCGAGTCGCTCCCGGTCACGGTCGCCGTGACGGGGCACGATGAGCCGGCCACGCGCGAACGCTGCCTGCGCGCCGGCTGCCGCGACGTCCTGGTGAAACCGATCCGGGCGATGGAGCTCCCGCGACAGATCGCCGGATGGCTGCGCGAGCCGCGGGCAACCGACACGGACAGCGTCCGTCGCGACGACAGCGGCGCGGGCTGACCGGGCGGGCTGACCGCGCCGGCGTGGGCGCGGCGCCGCACATCAGAGGCGGCCGCGGAGCGCCGCTGGCGTGAGGGCCTGCAGGTACGACGCGAGGATCGTGAAGTAGTTGGTCACCAGGAGCAGGCCAATGACGATGAGCAGCAAGCCGCCGGCGCGCGTCGCCCAAACCATCGCGCCGCGGTAACGCTGGAAGAACCAGAGAAACCGGTCGACCGCGAGCGCGGCAGCCAGGAAGGGGAGCGCCAATCCCAACGAGTACATGAACAGCAACAGCAGTCCGCGTCCCAGGCTGGCGGAGCTGGACGTATAGATCAGGATGGACCCCAGAATGGGTCCGATACACGGCGTCCATCCCGCCCCGAAGGTGATCCCGACGAGCGCGCTGCCCAGGTAGCCCACGGGCTTCTGCGCCAGGTGGATGCGGCGCTCGCGCTGCAAGGCGGTGGGCGTGAACACACCCAACAGGTAGAGCCCGAACAGAATGACGACCACGCCGCCCACGCGGCTAATCCAGTCGCGGTACAGGAGGAGGACGCGGCCGAGCACCGTGGCCGTGGCCCCGAGCGCGAGGAATATGAGCGTGAACCCGCTCACGAACAGCAGCGCATGGACGAGCGCGGTGCGGCGCGCGGTCTGCACTTCGTCCAGCCGCATCCCCGTGATGAAGGTGATGTAGCTGGGGATGAGGGGCAGCACGCACGGAGAGAGAAAGCTGAGCAACCCCGCCGTGAACGCGATCACGACGCCAAGCGTCGCACCTGAATCCATGTCAGCTCCTTCCACGCGACGGGAGCGCGGCCGCACGGGCCGGCTCGTCCGCTGGTATTATCGGGCCAAGTACGCGGCGTTCGAGCGCGAGCGGCGCCACGATCGCCGGCGTGGGCTGATCGTCCTCCAGATCGACGCGCTCGCCTACGCCGACCTTTGCCGCGCACTCGAGCAGGGCGACTGCCCCACCATCGAACGCCTGCTGCACCGCAACGGGTTCCGCCTGCGTCGGTGGTTCTGTGGTCTCCCCTCCGCGACGCCTTACTGTCAGGCCGGCATCTTCCACGGCGAGAACGGCGGCATCCCGGCGTTCCGGTTCTACGACAAGATCGAGCGTCGCGTCATCACGTGCAATGCGCCCGAGGGCGTGCAGTATATCCGGGACCGCATCCACACGCCTGGCGCGCTGGCCGGTGGGTCGAGCTACGTCAATCTGCTGGACGGCGACGCCGCCACGGTGGCCTTCACGGTCGCGACCCGCGAGCGGACGTCGATCGCGCGCCGGCTGGGGGGTGGGCGGATGGCGCTCGTCATCGCGATCCATCCGGTGCGCGTGGGGCGGATGGCGATCCACGCGGTGTGGGAGTGGCTGCGCGAGGAGTGGGACCGCGCGCTGGGCGAGTTGGCCGGCCGGGTGACGCATGCCGAAGGCATCTTTGGTTTCGTCCGCATCCTGAGCAACGTGGTCGTGCGCGAGCTCCAGACGATCGCGATCGTCCTCGACATTTACCTCGGCGTGCCCGTCATCTACAGCACGTTCATGCAATACGACGAGCTGGCGCATCACTTCGGGCCGACCAGCCGTCAGGCGCTCGGCGACCTCAAGCGCACCGACGCGCGCATTGCCGAGATCTGGCGCATGGTCCGCCGCACACCGGCACGCGACTACGATCTGGTGATCCTCTCCGATCACGGCATGACGCCCGCGGTGAGCTACCGCGTGCGCTTTCGCGAATCGCTGGGCGCCACCGTGGCGCGCATCCTGGCGGCCGAGCCCCGGCGTGAGCGATCGCCCACGCCGACGGTGCTCACGAGCTTTGCCAGAGCATCCGAATACGCCGACGTGGGAGCACTCGTGGTGGATACCGTGGCCCAAGCGTCGCAGCGACGCCCCTCGGTCCGCCGATGGCTGGAGCGGGTGCGCGACTGGCTGCGCAGCCGCTACGGCCTGCGCGAGATCGTGCTCCCGGAGAAGTACCGCGTCAATCGAGCGCAGGACGTGGTGGTGACGTACAGCTCGTGCCTTGCGCTGGTGTACTTTGCCGACACGCCGGAGCAGCTGACGGTGGAGGACATCGCGCGCGTCCCGCGACGCGCGCACCTGTATGACGAACTCCTGGCGCACGCCGGGATCGGGCTCGTCGCCACGCGCAGCGGCGCACAGGTCTTCCTGGAGAGCCGCCGCGGACGCGCCCGGGTCGGTGCCGACAACCGTCTCGTCGTGGAATCCGGGGAGAATCCGCTCGAGCCGTACGGCACCGAGCCGTACGTGGTGCGCGCCGTACGCGACCTGGTGCTGCAGCCGAACGCCGGCGACCTGGTGCTGTTCGGAGCGTACGACGGTACGCAGATCGTGTCGTTCGACGACCAGGTCGGCGCCCACGGCTCGGCGGGCGGCGATCAGATGTATCCCTTTCTCATCACGCCCCCCACGCTGGATGTGGCCGACGAACGGCTGGAAGATGCGCGCGACATCCATCGCGCCATCATGCGGCGCTACGCGTCCCCCGCCCCACCGACCTCCGATCCGCCACGCTGACAGCGCGCACACACGCCCGAGATCACCAGCCGGTGGCTGGTTCGCGTGAACCCGTGGGCTTCGGCCAGGAGCACGGCCATACGCTCCAACCGTTCGTCGCGCAGCTCGGTCACCCGTCCGCAGACGGTACAGAGCAAGTGCTCGTGCTGCGGGATGCCGCGCGCGGGCTCGTAGCGACGGAATCCCTCGCCGAAATCGCGCTCCACCAGTAGTCCGCTCCGTACCAGGATGTCGAGCGTGCGGTACACCGTGGCGGTGCCGACGCGCAGTCCGCGCGTCTCCAACTCGCGCTGCAGATCGTCGGCCGAGAGATGGCCGTCGCTGTGCAACGCCACGTCCGCGATCGCGCGTCGCTGCGCCGTGACCGGCAGGTTGTGCTCGCGCAGGAACGCGCAGAACGCCTCTACGGCGTTGTGGTGCTGCATGGTGCTCTGGCGCCCGCCGGGTGAAGCATGGCCCGAAACTCCGCGCCGCTCCATCGTTCGGCCGGGGCGGTGTCTCCGGCACGCTGTTGCACACCGAGCACCACATCATCCACCACCCCAAGCGGCGCGTCGGCCTCGAGCGCTACCTCGGCGTCCCACGTGCCACGCTCCGCGCCCTTGAGCACCAGCCGATAGCGGGCGGTATAGATAGCGAGGCGCGAACGCTGGATGGGGACATGCTCCGGCAGGCCCCACTCGCCGTCAGCCGCGACATCCGCGTCATGCGCGTCGGGCGCGACATCCGCGTCGGCCGCGTCGGCCGCACCGTCCGCATCGGCCGCGTCGGCCGCACCATCCGTACCAGCCGCGTCGGGCGCGGCCTCCGGCGCCGTACCCGGCATGGGCGGCATCTGCACCGCGAGCACCGCGACGCCGCTCTCGACGCCGCCCTGCCGGAGGGGAGCAAAGAGGTGCATCTCCACCACCTGCTCCACCGGCAGCCGCTCGGCGATGGCCGAGAGGAAGCGCTGCCGCGTATCGTCGCGGAGCTGCCGCTGGAGATCGGTGCTGCCGCTCACGCCACCCCCGCGGTGCCCGCCGGTTGCGTGGCGGCCCGCGCGCTCAACTCGCGCTCCACGTACAACCGGAGGATGTGCATGAAGTCCTGCGCGTTCGTCACCACCCCGAATGCCTGGTGCGTGCCGCGATCCTTGAGTTTGCTCACCACGAATTCCGACGAGTCCACGCAGATGAGCGGGAGCTCGCGGAGCGTGCCGTTGTCATCCCGCACGAATGCGGGGAGCATGTTGCCGGTGGCGATCGCATGCAGCGCGGTCGCGACGAGCACGGCCATCGTGGCGCGCGTGGTGTGGTGCTTCATGGCGTCCTGCGCGGCGAGCACGTCCGTGTAGACACCGGGAAGCGGCCCGTCGTCGCGGATGGAGCCGGAGAGCACGAACGGAACGTCATGCTCCACGCAGGCGTGCATGATCCCGTCGCGTACGATGCCGTGCTTCACGGCCGCCTCGATGCTGCCGAGCGCGCGCACGCGGTTGATCGCGCGCATGTGAAGACCATGCCCGCCGCTCGTGGACTGCCCGGTGCCCGTCATGCCCAGCGTCGTCCCGAAGATCGATGCCTCGATGTCGTGCACCGCCACCGCGTTGCCGGCCAGCAGGACGTTCACGAAGCCGTGCTGGATGAACCACGTCATGTCGGCGCGTGCCCGTGAGTGGACGAGGGCCGGCCCGGTGACCCACACCACGTATCCGCCGCGCTCGCGCTCCTCCACCAGAAGGCGCGCCATGTGGGCGTAGTCGATGGGCTTCTCGCGGGAGACATCGCTGGTCATGAAGCGGAAGTCGGTCGGCTCACCCGCCGCCGGGGCGGCCCCCGACTGCACGAGGATGCCCTCGCTGCCGTCCTCGCGGAGTCCCACGGCCACCCGCTCCCCGCGCCGCACGCGACGCATCTCGCGCACCCACACCGTGCCGTCGTCCGCCAGAACGAGCGCGGCGTCCATACGCGGCTCGCGCGGGAGCATCCACTGACCGCACACCTTGACCCACGTGGGCAGATTGGTGGTGGAAAAGAAGTTCTCCGGCAGCACGCCGTCGGCCGGCGCGGGGACGAACGTGGCATCCGGCGCCGCGCGGAGCGCCGGCGAGTCGAGGTCGGGTACGGAAAGGGCGGTCACCCGGATAAAGATGCGTGCGTTCGCACGCGCAGGCCAGCCGTGCGGCGCATGCCGGGAGACGACCGTCGCCTGCGCCAGCGCTGCCCCCCTGCAGCACCACCCGCGCGACGGCGCGCCGGCAGCTTACAGCAGCGAAACCGGATCGCGATCGAGCACCACACGAAGCCCACCGCGTGCCGGCACCTCGAAGCGCCGGCTGAAGTACCGGATCACGCGGGTCATCGCGGCGGGCGGCGCTCCCTTGAGGAGCAGGTGCCATCGCCACCGCCGCTGGATGCGCTCCACCGGACAGGGCGCGGGCCCCACGATGGTCACGCGCTCCTCGCCCACCGAGGTGAGCAGTCGTGTCAGCCAATCGCCCGCGCGGAGTGCCACGTCGGCGGTTTCCTCCTCCACCGCGCCGCTCACCACCACGTTCACGAGACGGGTGAACGGCGGGTAGCGGGGCTCCCGCCGGCCGGCCAGCTCCTGTCTGACGAACCCGGCGTAGTCATGCGCGAGCGCGCACGTGACCGCGTAGTGCGACGGCATCCGCGTCTGGATCACCACTTCGCCACCTTTGGGCCCACGACCGGCACGACCCGCCACCTGGTGCATGAGCTGGAAGCTGCGCTCGGCCGCGCGGAAGTCTGGGAGGTTCATGCCCACATCGGCATCGATGACGCCCACGAGCGTGACGTTGGGGAAGTCGAGCCCCTTGGCGATCATCTGCGTGCCGAGGAGGATTTCCACGTCCCCACGCGCCACGCGGTCCAGGATCTCGGCGTGCGCCCACTTGCCGCTCGTGGTGTCCACATCCATGCGCGCGATCCGCGCCGCCGGGAAGCGCTCCGCCACGAGACGCTCCACCTGCTGCGTCCCCAGTCCGCGCTGGCGGACGGTCGCGCCGCCACACCGCACGCAGGTGAGGGAGGGCAGCTCCTCGCGCAGGCAGTAGTGACAGACCAGCCGCTCTGGCGCGCGGTGATAGGTGAGGCTGATGCTGCAATCGGGGCAGACGCGTACGCTGCCGCACGCCTCGCACTGCACGAACGACGCATAGCCGCGACGGTTGAGCAGCAGGATGCTCTGCTCGCCACGTTGGAGCCGCGCCTCCAGCGCCTGCTCCAGCTCGTCGCTGAGCACGCGCCGGAGCATGCTCTCGTGCGCCGCGCCGGCCGACGGGGCGCCGTCGCCGGCGGCCCGGCGTGGAGGCGCCGCGTCGCGGCGCGCATCCGCTCCGCCGCCCGCGTCGGGAGCGGGCGGCGCTCCGCGGTCTGCCGGCGGCGGGTCGGCGCGGCGCAGATCGACCACGCGCACCTGGGGCAACCGTCCCGCTCCCACGCGCTGCGGCAGGGTGAGCACGTGGTACTTCCCGCGCTCCGCGTTCCTCCAGCTTTCCAGACTGGGCGTTGCGCTGCCCAGCAGCGCGACGGCGCCCTCCAGACGCGCGCGCACGATGGCCAGCTCGCGCGCATGGTAGCGCGGGGTCTCCCCGTTCTTGTAGGTCGTCTCGTGCTCCTCGTCGACCACGATCGCGCCGAGGTCGCGCACCGGGGCGAACACGGCCGAGCGCGCGCCCACGGCGATGCGCTTGGTGCCCTGCCGCAGGGCGAGCCACGCATCGTAGCGCTCGCCGTCGCTCAACCCCGAGTGGAGCACGGCCACGGCATCGCCGAACACCGCGCGCACGCGATCGACCGTCTGCGGCGTGAGCGCGATCTCGGGCACGAGCAGGATGGCACTCTTCCCCCGCCGGTGCACCACCTCGCGCAGAAATTCGAGATAGACCAGTGTCTTGCCGCTCCCGGTGATGCCGTGCAGGAGAAACACGTCGCCGTCGGCGGCGTCGAGGAGCGTGTCGATGGCCTGGCGCTGCGCGGGCGTGGGGACGTGCACGCCGTCGGTGCGCGGCGGAATACGGCTGGCGAACGGATCGCGCGGTGACACCTCGCCGGCGATGGCGACGAGCCCGCGCTCCACCAGGGCGGCGAGCACCGAGGGAGAGAATCCCAGCTGCCCGGTGATGTGCACCGTGTCGAGCCGGCCGCCGGACGCCTCCAGCAGCTCGAACAGCTCGCGCTGCCGGCGCGCGCGGCCGAACACCGCGTCGCGCCCTGCCAGCGAGGGAAGCTCGCGCTGCAGCACGGCCACGCGGCGCGTGCGCTGCATGGGCCGCGGCGCGCGCGCCCCGGTCAGGAGGGCGGGAAGCGCCGCGCGCAGCATGATGCCCAACGGGACCACGTAATACGCCGCGGCCCACCGGCAGAGGGCGAGTGTGGCGCGCGTGAAGGCCGGCTCGGCATCGGGGACATCGAGGATGGGACGGAGCCGGGCGTCGTCGGGGCGGCGGTCGACCGCCACGCACACACCGATCTCGCGGCGCGTCCGGAAGGGAACCACGAGCCGCGTGCCCGGCACCACCGGATGCGCCGGTGGCGACGCGACGGCGTAGGTAAACGTGCGAAAGAGCGGCAGGGGAAGCGCGACTTCGACCGTCCGCCGCGCGGGCGGCGTCACGAGCCGGCCGGGGTGATCCCCAAGCGGCGCGCGAGCCAGGCAGCACGCGTGGCATCCGAACCGCCGCTCTGTCCTACGCTGGCGATGAGGGCATCGGCCAGGTGATGGCCACGCTGATACCGCTCGGCCGGCTGTTTGGCCAGACAGCGCATCGTGACGGTGTTCAGCGGCTCCGGAACCTGCGAATCCACCACGTTGGGAGGCGTGGGAAGCTCGTGCACATGCTTGTAACCAATGGAGTACGCGTCAGCGCCGTCGAACGGCGGGATCCCCACCAGCATTTCATACAGCAGCACGCCCACCGCATAGATGTCGCTGCGTCCGTCCACCAGCTTGCCCATCGCCTGCTCGGGGGACATGTAGTGCGGCGTACCCATGGCGCGCCCGGTGAGGGTGAGCCGATTGTGAAAGCGCGCCGTCGCGATGCCGAAATCGGTGAGGAGCGCATTCCCATCCTCGTCGAAGAGGACGTTGTCCGGCTTCACGTCGCGGTGCACCACGCCGCGCCGGTGGGCGTAATCGAGCGCGACGGACACCTGCGCGGCGACGGCCGCCGCGCGCTCCGGCGCGATCGTGCGCTCCCGCACCAGGTGATCGGCCAACGAGCCCCCTTCCTGATACGGCATCACGAGATAGACCACGCCGTCCACGTGCCCGTAATCCAGGATGGGACAGATGAACGGGTGTGCCAACTGCGCCGACGCTTCCGCTTCCCGCCGAAAGCGCTCGCGCATCTCCTCGTCCTTGGCCAGATGCGGGAGGAGTGCCTTGATGACGAGCGGGCTCCCCAGTGCACCGTGCGTCGCGGCGTACACGTGCGCCATGCCACCGGTCGCGAGACGGCGGTGCACACGATAGCGTCCCCCCATGGCGCGGCGCATCTGCGCGGTATCCTCATCGGGGCGCTCGTCGGGCGCGCCCGGCAGCTCCGGCAGCGGCGATGCACATCGGACGCAGTGGGCGGCGGCCGCGCGGTTCCAGGTGCCGCACTCGGGACAGAACACGTCAGACTCCGAAGTCCACGCGCACGAAATCGTACGGCGGCCACGGCCCGGTGAGCTCAAAGCAGAGCGTGGGGTGGCGGCGTGCCTGCTCGGCCACGGATTCCGCCAGGTCCGCCCACCCGGCTCGGCGCACCAGGAAGGCGCCGCCGTACCGCGGCGTGCCCGTGCCGTCATGGTCGCCACGTGCGACGATGGCGGCCACCGCCTGACGGCGAAGCGCGCGAAAGCATTCCGTGGTCACCGCACCCACATCCGCGCGCCGCTCCTCCGGCAGCACGTCCGGGCTCTCCGCGATGTGCAGGCGCGCCTGACATCGCCCGTGCACGAAGTGCAGCCCCTCGGCCAGCGCGATGTAGTTCATCTCGAGCCAGCGCAGCACCTGCTCCTGCGAGCGCATCATGGTGCCGAATGGAGCCGGGACGATGGTGCCGCGCCGGAAGATGGCGTCCACCGTGTCGCGGTAGTCGGAGAACTCCTCCGCGCTGGGATCCACGACCGCGTACGGTGCGCGTCGCACCACGGCAGCCAGATCGCGAAAGGGAACGGCCTGCACGTCGCCGTTGCCCACCGCAGAGTCTCCCTGGACCAGCTCGACTCCGTATACCCGGAATCCGGTTACAGCCACTTGCGCCACCGGAGCACCGCCAGGAGCGCCAGGCCGATGACGAGCTGGAGCACGACGATCCACAAAAAGCCGTGGCGCATCCCGGAGAGCGGGATGCGTGCGAAGTTCATGCCCCACATCCCGCTCACCACCACGAAGGGCAGGCTCAGCGTGGCAACCACGGTGAGCCCTTTGGTGGCGACGTTCAGGCGGTTGGAGACCTGCGTGAGATACGCGTCGAGCGTGCTGGAGAGGAGATCGCGATACGTCTCGAGCGCTTCGTTGATCCGCAGCACGTGATCATAGATGTCGCGGAAGTAGATCTGCGACTCGGGGCGCAAGAGCGTGGTGGGACGGTTGCTCAGGATGTTGAAGATCTCTCGCTGCGGCCCCAGGTAGCGCCGCATCTGCAGCACCAACCGCTTCACGTTGAAGATGTCGCGGAGCGCGTCGCTGTCGTTGTCGACGAACACACGTTCCTCGACGGCTTCGGTGAACTCGTCGATCTGGTCCACCACCGGAAAGTACCCGTCCACCGTGGCGTCCATGATGGCGTGCATCAGCCGCTCCGCGCCCCGGGAGAGCAGATCGGGCGCGCGGCGCATTCTGGTGCACCACGCTCGCGCAACTGGGCGAGGGTCCGTCATGCACGGTGACCAGATAGTTGGACCCGAGGAAGAAGTTCAGGTTCGAGGTGTACAGGTCGTAGGGATCCTCGGTCTGGTCGTCCATGCGAATGCCGCGGATGATGGCGAACAGGTAGCCATCGTACTCCTCGATCTTGACGCGACTGTGCGGGTTCAGGGTGTCCTCGACGGCCAGCGGGTGAAACCCGAACACCTTTTCCAGCAGCGCGTGTTGGTGACGGTCGGAGCCATCGATGTCTACCCATAGCTCGCCGCTCCCGGAGCGGACGATCTCCGACAGATCGCGCGGCGGGAGATCGCATTGGACCTCGCCTCCCGGATCGCGGTAGAAGCTCACGGGGAACGCGCTGTGTGCCGGCTCGGTGACGGCCGTTCGGGCGTCGGCGGCGGCGTCTCCCGCGTCGCTCAGCTCGTGACGGGATGAGGCCATTTCACACCCTTGATGAGCTGGAAACCGATCGCACGCTCACGCGAGACCTCCCGTAGCAGCGTCTTCTCCTTCTCGACGGCCGATCGCGCGCCGCGCAACCCACCGGATCGCCGAAAGCCGCGGCCGGCGATCTGCACCTTCTGTCGCAGCGTGAGATGCTGTTCCTGCACGGCCGGCACCTCGGCCGTCTTGCTCCCGGACGGCGGACCATCCGTCCAGTCCTGTACCTGGAGCTCCACCACGCCCGCCTCGCGCAGCATCTGCTTCCACTCCACCAGCAGGTGCGGCCGCAGTCCCAGTCGCTCGACGGCGGCCTCGCGTGATTCCGCGGGGATGTCCGACGTCCACGTGGGCTGAAGCAGGATCACCACCCCCATCGGTTTGGTGACGCGCACGAGCTCCGCCACCGCGCGCTCCGGATCGCTGGCCGCCGAAAGCGGCGGCTCGCCGATGGCCACATCGAAGACGGCGTTCTCGTGCGGGAGATCGTCGAGCGGCGCCTGCTGGTAGTGCAGCGGTATGGGCGCTTCCAGCGTACGCGCCCGGTTCTCAGCCACCTCGATGCGATCACCGTCCGGATCGACGCCGGTCACCGACGCGTCCGTGCGCATAGCGAGCCACTCGGCTACCGCACCGTCCCCGCAGCCCGAGAGCAGCACCTCCTGACGAGGCTGTACCTCGGCCATGCGCACCACCTCGCGGTAGAGATCTTCGCTGGTGGCGCGCCAGCGTCCGAGCACCGCCGACTGCACGAGCCGGAGCACGGCCGGCACGGGCGGTACGTGCGGTGAAGCGCTCATGAGACCTGTAGTATAGCCGTGCACCGGGGGCGCGGACCAGCGCCGGTCAGCCCAGCGCCCGCAAGTGCGCCACGGCGGCCTCGCCCACCTGCTGAGGAGCGTATCCGCCTTCGAGCGCGCTCACCACGCGTCCCCCGCACCAGGCGGCGGACCGGTCCACCAGCCAGCGGGTGAGCTGCTCGATGTGATCCAGCTCGAAGGTGAAGCCGCCCAGGGGATCGCCACGAAGCGAATCGAAGCCCGCCGAAATCATGACGAGATCGGGACGAAAACCGCTCGTGGCCTGTTCGACGGCGTGCTGCAGCGCGGCGACGTAGTCGCCGGGCGGGAGCCCGCCCGCCATCGGGACGTTCCACACGTTGCCGTTCCCACGGTCGGACGCCGCGCCCGTGCCCGGATACCACGGCCACTGATGCAGCGAGACGAAGTGAATCCCCTCGTCGGGTTGGATGATCGCCTGCGTACCGTTCCCGTGATGGACGTCCCAGTCGACAATGAGGACGCGCTCCAACGCGTGCGCGCGCCGCGCGTAAAGCGCGCCCACCCCCACGTTGCCGAACAGGCAGAATCCCATGCCGCGGTCGGGCATCGCGTGGTGCCCCGGCGGGCGGACCGCGCAGAAGCTGCGGAGCGCGCGTCCATCCACCGCCCGATCCACGGCGTCCAGCACGCACCCCACCGCCGCACGTGCCGCGTCCATGCTCCCCTCGCTCATCACGGTATCCGCGTCCAGGCGACCGCCACCGGAGCGGGCCGTCTCCTGCACGGTGCGGACGTATTCGGGAGTGTGCGCGAGCGCGAGCTCGTCGTCGGTGGCATGTCGTCCCTCCACATGCTCCACGGCGGCGAACAGCTCAGCGTGATCGCGCAGCGCGCGCGTGATGGCGCGCAGCCGTCCCACATGTTCGGGGTGTTCCCACCCGGTGTCGTGCCGCCCGCAGTCCGCGTGCGACACGAACGCCGTAGGACTCATCGCGCCGGCCAGCCGGTCAACGGACGGGACGCCGGCGCCGGTGCGTGAGGAGAAAGATCGACCCGTCCACCGCCCCCACCTCTGCGAGCGTCAACTGTTCGTCCAACATTTCGTACCCGCGCAGCTTGATCACCCAGAGGGGACCATCCGCGTGCGGCGCCAGCACGTCCAGCGCGGCCATCTTCACCGCCAGCACGGTGGCGGTGGGGAGCGCATCGATCCGTACGACGTCCCAGCGCTCCGGCACCTCCACGCGGACGCCGATCGCCTCCGCGTCGGGCGGGGCAAGCCGGATGGCCACAGGGCCCGCCCGCAACCGGTCCACCACCGGGGCATTCATGGCGTGCCGGCCGGTGAGGCCACTTCGGACGCGCCCACCGTCTGTGCGGGCACCGCTTGGGCGGGCGGAAGCGTGGAGAAGAATCGCTTGATCTGCGGCCCGAAGAGATAGGTGGAGCCGCGCACCGAGGTTCCCAGTCCGTCGGCCGACGGTTGCACGCCGATGATCAGCTCCTCCCCGCCCTGCCCGCGAAACGCCGCGAACGTGGGCCCTTCCTTCTCGAGGAACGCGGCGTAGATGGGATTGCGACGCGTGAAGAATTTCCTGGCCGCGTCCAGCACCTCGGGCGGCGCGAGCGTGGTGACGTAGTCGATGATCATGCGTTGGCCATTCGGTGAAGTCAGAGCGGACGCGCGAGCGCCTCGCGCACCGCGGAGAGACGAGACAGTTCGGGCGCATAGTCCAGCGGAAGCTCTACCACGAACGCGGAGCCTTCTCCGGACGCCGACGAGACCTCGATGTCGCCACCGAGAAGACGCGCGAGCTGGCGGGACAACGCGAGCCCCAACCCCGCGCCACCATGCTCGCGCGTCCTGGAGCCGTCGAGCTGGCGAAACTCTTCGAACACCAGCTGCTGCGAGACGCGATCGATCCCGATGCCGGTATCGCGCACCCCGAAGCGCGCAAAGCCGTCGCTGGTGACGGCCACGGACACCGCAACCTCGCCGCGCGGAGTGAACTTGAGTCCGTTGCTCACGAGTTTGGCGAGGATCTTCGCCACCTTGTGCCGGTCGCTGTGCATGGAGGGAAGCGCACCGGCCGGCAGCTCCATCCTCACAGCGACGTCCGTCGTGGGCTCGCTGGCGGCGCTCACCACGTCGCGCACCACGTCGCGCACGTCGAACGTGTCGATCTGCACGCGCAGCTCCCCGCGCCGGAGCGTGCTCAGCTCGAGCAGGTCCTCGATGAGGCCCAGCAGCCGCTCGCTCGCCGCGGTGACGGCGTGCAGCGTTCGTCGCTGCTCCCCGGTGAGCGGGCCCCATGCCTCCTCGTCCAGCACCGCGGCGTAGCCGAGCACGGCGGTGAGCGGCGTGCGGAGCTCGTGCGAGATGTTGGAGAGAAACTCGTCCTTGAGCCGGCGCGCTTCGGTCACGGCGTCGATCTGCCGCTCCAACTCCGCGTTGGTCTCCACGAGGGCGCCGTTGGCGCGGCGCAGCTCGTCGATGAGCGACGCCTTCTCGGCGGTGGCGGCCATCTGGTCGGCCACGATCCGCAGGAGTCCATCGTCCTCGCCGCGCGCCGTGTCGGCGTCGGCAAAGTAGAACGTCGCGGTGCCCAGCACGCGGGTGGGCGTCTGCAGCGGGAGCGCGACGAGCGAGCGGAAGCCCAGTTCGGTGGCGACCTCCTGCCAGTCCGATAGCGACGGATCGGCAAACACGTCGGGCACGAGCACCGCCTCCCGCGTGCTCGCGGCGAGCCCGCTTGGTCCGCTTCCCAGCCGAACGCGCATCTCGCCGAGGAACGGGCGGAAGCGCTCCGGCCAGTTGCACGCGGCGGCAAGGCGCATCACCTCGTCCGCCCCGTCGAGCAGGTACACGCAAGCGAACGTGGCGCCGAGCAGCGGTCGCACCCTCTCCAGCGCAAACTGGTAGACCTCTTCCGGACGATCGGCGGTGAGAAACGCGTGGACGATCTCGCGTACCGCGACCAACTCCCGGATGGCCAGCTCCGCCGTGGCGGCGGGCGGCTCCGCGCGCATGTCGTTCACGAGCCCCAATCTAGGTCGCGCCGCATGTCGGGTGCCAGGGCCGGAGGGTTTCACGCCGAGGGCGGTATGGCGGGGCGAAGCTCGACGCGCGAGATGAGCGCGTTGGGCGGCGCCTCCAGGATGTGCGCGACCGACGCGGCCACCTGCCCGGCGGTGAGCATCCAGTCGCGGTCGCCGCCGCGCGGCAGGAGGTCGGTGTCCACCGAGCCGGGCATCACGAGGGACACGCGCACGCCGGCGCCGCGCACCTCGAGCATGAGCGACTCGGTGAACCCCACGAGGGCGTGCTTGCTCGCGGTGTAGCCGGTGCCGCCCACGAACGCGCTCCGGCCGGCCAGCGAAGCGATGTTGACCACGTGCCCGCGCCGTCGCTGCACCATGCCCGGGAGCACGGCCCGCGTGACGTGGTACACGCCGTCCAGGTTGACGGCCATCATCCGCCGCCACTGTTCGGGCGTGAGCTCCAGCAGCGGCGCACGGACCATCACCCCGGCATTGTTCACGACCACGTCCGCGGGCACGTGCGCGAGCGCGCGCGCCACCGCATCGCCGTCCGTCACGTCCAGGGCACACGGCGTACACGCACCACCGGCGGCGCCGATCTCACGCGCCAGCTCGTCCAGCGCCAATGCGCTGCGCGCGCACGCGACGATGTGGTAGGACGGGGCCAGCCGGAGTGCGATGGCGCGTCCAATGCCCCTGGACGCACCGGTCACGACCGCAGTCGGAGCGCTCACGGCCGGATGCGCTCGTCAACGACGTCCGCCAGGCGGTCGGCGGCCACGCGCTCCTGTGACAGCGTGTCGCGGTCGCGCACGGTGACGGTGCCATCTTCCACCGACTGCCCATCGACGGTGATGCAGAACGGCGTGCCGATCTCGTCCTGCCGCCGGTAGCGGCGCCCGATCGCGCCGGACTCGTCGTAAAACACGGGCATGCGTGCGCGCAGATCGGCGGCGATGCGCCGCGCCATCTCCGGCATACCGTCCTTCTTCACGAGCGGAAAAACCCCCGCCTTGACCGGCGCGAGCGCCGGCAGCAGCCGCAGCACCGTGCGCCCCTCCTGCTCGCCGGGAACGGCTTCCTCGTGATAGGCGTTCACGAGCACCGCCAGCAGGGTGCGGTCGGACCCCGCCGAGGTCTCGATGATGTAGGGCACGTAGCGGCGATTGTTGGGTTGGTCGTAGTACTCCAGCTTCTTCCCCGAGAACTCCTGGTGGCGCGACAGATCGAAGTCGCCGCGGTGGTGCACGCCCTCGATCTCCTGAAACCCCAGCGACCCGCCGAAATCGAACGTGATGTCGAACGCATCGCGCGCGTAGTGGGCGCGCTCTTCGGGCAGGTGTTGCGCAAACGCCAGACGCGCCTCGCTGAGCCCGAGCCCGCGTTGCCACGCCATGCGCTCCTGTCGCCAGTACTCGAACCACTCCATGTCCGTGCGGCCGCCGGCCGGCTGCTGCGGATCCACGAAGAACTGCATCTCCATCTGCTCGAACTCGCGCGTACGAAAGATGAAGTTGCCTGGAGTGATCTCGTTGCGGAACGCCTTGCCGATCTGCGCGATCCCGAACGGCACCTTCTGCCGTGTGGCCTGCTGCACGTTGAGGAAATTGACGTAGATCCCCTGCGCGGTTTCCGGCCGCAGGTAGACCACGGCGGCACTGTCCTCCACCGGGCCCATGAACGTCTTGAACATCAGGTTGAACTGCCGGGCCTCCGACAGCGTGCCCGTCATCCCGCACGCGGGGCACTGGGCGTCCGGCGTTCCGGGCGTCCCCTTGATCTTGGCATCGTCGGCACGGAAACGCTTCTTGCAATGGCGGCAGTCGACCATGGGATCGTGGAAATTCTTGACGTGCTCGCTCGCTTCCCACACGCGCGGATGCATGAGAATGGCGGCGTCGAGCCCCTCGATGTCGTCGCGCGCGCGAACCATCGCGTGCCACCAACGCGCCTGCAGGTTGCGCTTGAGCTCCACACCCAGCGGGCCGTAGTCCCACACGGAGCCGGTGCCGCCGTAGAGCTCGGACGATTGGAACACGAACCCGCGCCGCTTGGCGAGCGACACGAGCTTCTCCATCACATCGGGGTGCGAGCTGACGGTCGGCATGAACGACGTATTGAAGTGAGCCGGCCTGCTACCGGTCGGCGTGTGCGGCGAAACCCGAGGCCACCAGGCGGCGCGCGATCCGCGGCCCGTGCTCCCGGCCGTTCTCGATAAAGATGCGGTTAGCGTTCTTCCCCAATGCCACCACGCCGGCGATGAACAGCCGCGGCACCGGTGTTTCCATGGTGTCCGGGTCGTGCTCGGGAATACCGCTCTCCACGTCCACCGGCACGCCCAGCCGCTCGAGCATCCGCGTGTCGGGTGCGAACCCGGTCATGAGGTACACCAGGTCCGCCGGTAGACGGGCCGGCCCGTCGGGCGTGGTGAGCAGCACGTCGCGGGGCGTGATGGCCGTCACCCGGCACGCCCACCGCACCGCGATGCTCCCATCCTTGATGCGATTCGTGATGTCCGGCAGCACCCACGGCTTCACTCCCGGATCGAAGCCCTCGCCAAAATGCACCAGCGTGACGCGCGCGTGCGAGCGATACAGCTCGAGCGCCGCATCGACCGCCGAATTGCCTCCCCCCACCACGACGACATCCTGCTGGAACCCGCAGTGTCCTTCCTTGAACAGGTGCGTCACGTGCGGCAGCATCTCGCCAGGAACGCCGAGCAGGTTGGGATGCCCAAAGTACCCGGTGGCCATCACCACCGCGCCCGCGTGCAGCGTGTGCGCCGCGCCGGCGCGCGTGCGCGTCTCCAGCCGGAAACCAGAGGCCGGTTCCGCAGGTGCCACTCGCTCCACCGTCTCGAACTGGCGTACGTCCAGCGCAAAGTACTCCACGCACGTGCGGTAGTACGCCATGGCGTCGTCGCGCGTGGGCTTCTCCCCCGCGTGCGGGAAAGGCAAGCCCCCGATGGCGATTTTCTCCGAGGTGGAAAAAAACGTCATGTGCGTAGGATAGCCCACGATGGCATTCACGATGCACCCGCTGTCGAGCACCACGGTGTGGTATCCCGCCTGCTTCGTCGCAATGGCCGCCGCGAGCCCGTTGGGGCCCGCACCCACGACCGCCACGTCCGTGATCTCGGGCGCGTCACCCGCGCGGCCATCGCCGGTGCGCGGCGTCGCTTCCATCGTGCCCGTTCTCTCCATCATGTCGCCAATGCCGGTACTCCCTGCACGCCAATGATCTGATCGCGGCGCGTGCCCACGCTCACGTACGCGATGGGCGTCTCGGCCAGCTCCTCCACGCGGTCGAGGTAGCGCCGCGCCTGCGGCGGCAGCTCGTCCAGCTTGCGCGCATCGGCCGTCGATCGGCGCCATCCGTCGAACCATTCGTAGCGCGGAACGATACGCTCCAACGCCACGAGGTCCGCCGGAAACTCATCGTACACCTCGCCGTCCCCTTCGTACCCGGTGCACACGGCCACACGCTCCAGCGTGTCCAGCACGTCCAGTTTGGTGACGGCCAGGCCGGTGAGCCCGTTCACGCGCGCCGCGTACCGCACCACCACCGCGTCGAACCATCCACAGCGGCGCGGACGCCCCGTGGTGGCTCCGAACTCCGCCCCCAGCGCGCGCACCTCACTGGCCAACGGCTCCTCGAATTCCGTGGGCAGCGGACCGTTCCCCACCCGCGTGGTATACGCCTTCACCACGCCGAGTACCGCATCCACCGCGCCAGGACCCACGCCGACACCCGTCGCGGCGCCCCCGGCGGTGGTGTTGCTGGAGGTGACGAACGGATAGGTGCCATGGTCCACGTCCAGGAGCGATCCCTGGGCGCCCTCGAACAGGATGGCCGCGCGGGAGCGCCGTGCGCGGTGCACGGCGAGCCCCACGTCCTCCGACAGTGGAAGAAGACGCGGGGTGAGCCGCTCCAGCAGCTCGAGCACGCTCTCCACGTCGCCGCGCTGCTCCGAGCCGAACGCGGCAAGCTGGGCGTTGGCATGGGCGATCGCCCGCTCCAGGAGCGCGCGCAGGTGCCCGGGGTGCCGTAGGTCTACCACGCGAATGCCGCGGCGGGCCACCTTGTCCTCGTACGCCGGGCCGATCCCGCGTCCCGTGGTCCCGATCGCCCGGCTGGCCGCGCTCTCCGCATCCAGCAGCTTGTGGTAGGGCAGCACCAGGTGTGCCCGGTCGCTCACGTACAGCCGCCCCTCGACGTCCACCCCGTCGCGCACCAACGCGTCGATTTCAGTGAAGAGGGTGTCCGGGTCGAGCACCACGCCGCTGCCAATCGCGCAGCGAACGCCGGGGTGCAGGATGCCGCTCGGAATCTGGTGCAGGACGAACGCCTGTCCGCCGATCTGCACCGTGTGGCCCGCGTTCGCGCCTCCCTGGTATCGCACCACCCAGGCCGCCCGTTCGGAGATCACGTCCACCAGTTTGCCCTTGCCCTCGTCGCCCCACTGGGCGCCCACCACCACCACCGTACGCGTGTTGTCGTCGAACATGCGGATCCTCGGCGCGACACTCGCGCGGTGAAGCGCGCCATGCGGGCGCGCCATGCGGGGCGCCCCGCCCAAAACGCGAATGCCCCGCAACCTGCGCGGGGCTCAGAGTCGGTACGTCACCGTCCGGCAGGGCACCTCCCCACCCGGACGGCAATCTAGAGCGGCGGGCGAGAGAGTCAACCAAACGCAGCGAGCGTCGTCGCCGCGCAGCGTCCGGCCTAGTGCATGGCGCCGAACAGCAGCCACACCGCCATCATCACCCCCAGCGCGACCTTCACGACCACCGCGGCCACGCGCCCCAGCAGAGCGCCGGTGGCGACGCGTGTGGCCGGCCCGGCGCGCGTGCCCAGCGTAAGCTCGAACAGCAGCGCCCCAACGAATGCCCCCGCGAACGCACCGATCATCGATCCAATGAGCGGGACGGGCACGCCCACGATCGCGCCCACGATGCCGCCCAGCACGGCGCCCCATCCCGCGCGGCGCGAGCCGCCGTAGCGCCGCGCAAAGCGACCGGCGAGCGCGAACTCCATCAGTTCGGCGCCCAATGCCATCGCGAACGCCACCAGGAGCGACGCGACCCCGATGCCGCTGGACGGTACCGCGTAGCTGTAGACGAGCGCCGCGGCAACCATCACCCACAGCCCCGGCAGTCCAAACGGAACGAGCAGCAGCCCGAACACGAGGGCGAGCACCAGGAGGACGAGCGGCATCGTCACCTCTCCCCATCGAGCAATTGGCGCACCGCGCCGCCGATCACGCGCGCCGACTCGTCGATCCCGCGCCCCGTCATGTGGCCGACGACGTCCCGCGGTGTGTGGATGCGCAGCACGGTGGCAAGCGCGCCGCGACTCACCGTCACCGCCTCCCATCCCGCGTCGGCCAGCGCCACGGCGTCGAGCAGTACCCCGGGCACCAGTCGCCGCGCCCGCACGCGCATCCCGGCCCGCTCGGCGGATGCGGTGAGCGCCCGCACCAATCGCTCCGGACGCCGCCCGCCCATCGTGACGCGCAGCACCCCCGCATCATCCACACCGTCCACGTTCACGGCTACACCGGGGCCGTGCGTAGATGTACGCGCGCGCACCCACGCGCGCGCGCCCGCGAGCCCCAACTCCTCGGCGCTGGTGATCACGACGCCCACGTCCCGGCGCGTGCGCGCGAGCTCCTCCGCGGCGAGCAACACGGTGGCCACGCCGGACGCGTCATCGAGGGCGCCGGGCGACCGCGTGCCCACCACGCTGGCCACCACGGGAAGCCCGGCGAGCGCGCCCGCCAACGCGATCCACGGCCAAAGCACCTGCGCGGCGCCCCCCCCAAACGTCTGCCACAGCGCCACCGCCAGCGCCCCCAGCCACACGCCGAGACTCGCCAGCACGCCGACCGCGCGGATGGCGATGGACACCGGCTGCGACTTGGAATCGATGTGGGCCATGAGCCATACCGATGGTACGGATCGCGTGGCCACAAGATTCACCGAATGCGCACGCGCCATGGGAAGCGAGAGCACGCCGGACCGCGCCAGCCACCACCCGCCCGCCGAGAGCGCCACGGCGCTCGTTGCGAGCACAGCGAGTGCGACGAACGCGCGGTGGTGACTACCCGCGCACGCGGCGACCGCCAGACACAGGATGGAGAGCGCGCCCGACACGGGCGTCCCCCACCGGCCGGGCAGAGCGGAGTACGAGAACGGCTCCTCCTGCGTGGCGTAGCCCGCCGCGCGCAGCACCCGCGCGCAGTAGTGGCGTGCAACACGCTCGGCGTCGCTCCCGGCCGGCCGCGGGGCGGCGGCGATCGCGTCGAGATGTCGCCGCGCGCGCGCGAGCGACACGTCAGGCCGCGCTCGCCTGCCCCGCCGCGGCGAGCGCCATGCGGACGCGCTCGCGCCCGGTCGCGTCGAGGTCGAGCAGTGGCGCACGCACCGGCCCGCCGGCCAACCCCATCTCGTCCATCGCGCACTTCACGCCCGCCACGCCCAATTGCGCCACGATCTCGCGCCCCACCGTCCGCGCCGCGTCCTGCAACACCTCGCGACGCGCGGCATGGCCGCCCGCGTGCGCCTCCTCGAGATCGCGCACCAGCGGTGCCGCAAAGAGCGCGATGGCGAGAATGCCGCCCGCCGCGCCCATCGCCCGCGCCTCGGCATACGTGCCCGCGTGTCCCGTGAGGACGGCAAAGCGTGGACCGCGGCTGCGCAGGTATCCCGCCAACAGCTCGAGGTCGCCGGAGCTGTCTTTGATGCCGACGATGTTCTCGTGCGCCGCCAACTCGGCCACCAGCGTGGGCGCGAGCGCGGCGTGCGTGTACTTGGGGATGTTGTAGAGGATCACCGGCACCGGACTCGCGTCGGCCACGGCATCGAAGTGCGCGCGGAGCGCCGCGGTCGTCATCGCGCTCCCGTAATAGTGCGGCGATACCGTGAGCGCCGCATCCGCGCCCTGCTCGGCCGCCACACGTGAGCGCTCCACCGTGATGCGCGTCGACTCGCCGCCGATGCCCGCGACGAGCCACCGGTCCGACGGCACGTCCGCGCGGGCCCACGCCACGAGTGCGCGCCGCTCCTCCTCATCCAACAACGGCGCCTCGCCGGTGGATCCGGCCACCACGACCCCGGCGAGCCCCTGCGCCACGTGCGCCCGCACGTTCGCCCGAAAAGCGTCGCGGGACACGCCGCCCGACGCGTCAAAGGGCGTGACGACCGGGCCCAGAATACCTTCCAGCGCGCGCTTCATGGCCGGCGCGTGAGTCGCATCACGTGCCGAAGAGCCCGTTCATGGGATCGCTCTGAAACCCGTCCATCACGGGCGACTCGGGCGCTGGCCCGTGCTCGCCCAGCCCGGCTCCCGGGGCGGGGGATGTCGCGGGCGCCGCGGCCGGAGCCGTCGCTCCGGACGGCCGCGTGGCGTCCATCGCGTTGCTGCGGCGATCCTGTCCGCCCAGCGTGCGCAGTTGCAGGTCGAAGTCCGACGGGCGCGTGGCCGCCGCGTGCGCCACCTCGAACGCCAGCGAGCCGTCCTGGACGAGCTCCATGAGATGCTGATCGAACGTCTGCATGCCGTACTGGTCCTTGCCGTCGGCGATCACGTCCCGGATTTCCGACGTGCGCGCCTCGTCGAGAATGAGATCCTGAATGAGCGGGGTGACCACCATCACCTCCACCGCCACCACCCGTCCGTTCCCATCCGGGCGCGGAAGCAAGCGTTGCGACACGCAGGCCGCCAGCGACTCCGCCAGGCGGATGCGCGCCGTGCCCTGTTCCTCCGGCGGAAACATGGCGATCATGCGGTTGATCGTGCTCTGCGCATCGGCCGTGTGCAGCGTGGAGATCACCAGATGCCCCGTCTCGGCCGCTTTCATCGCGACGTCCACCGTTTCGGCATCGCGCATCTCCCCGATCATGATCACGTCGGGGTCCTGCCGCAAGGCCGCGCGCAACCCAATCTTGAAGCTATCGGTGTCGATGCCCACCTCGCGCTGCGTGATGGACGACTGGTTGTCGCGATGCAGGAACTCGATGGGGTTCTCGAGCGTGACGATGTGCTTGTTCATCGTCCGGTTCATCGTGTCGACCATGGCCGCGATCGTGCTCGACTTGCCTGATCCGGTGACGCCGGTGACGAGCACCATCCCACGCTCCGTCTGCGCGATCCGCCCCAGCACTGCCGGGAGCGCGAGCTGCTCGAACGTCGGCACCCCGATCGGGATGACGCGCATGACGATCATGAAGCTCGAGCGCTGGCGCAGGATGTTCACGCGAAAGCGCCCCACCCCGTTCAGTCCCCACGAACAGTCGTAGTCGGTGAGCGTGTCGATGCGCGCGCGATCCGACTCGTTGACGATGAGACGGAGCGCGATGGCGCGCGTCTGGTCGGGGGTGAGCGCCTGCTTGGTGAGCGGGACGAGGCGCCCGTTGATGCGCGCTCGAAAGACGTCGCCCGCTTTGATGTGCAGATCCGAAGCGCCGCGTTCCACAGCGGCCGTGATGATGCGCTCCATGCAGTCAGTAGCCCGCCCGCTGATCGACGACGTTCCGCAGCGGAGCGCCCGACGCGTAACGGCTCCAGTTGTCGGTGAACAGATCGAGTTCGCGCCGCCAGAAACCGTGTGGCGACACACCGGAGACGTGCGGCGTCACGAGCACGGATGGACAATCCCACAGCGGACTCGACGCGCCGAGCGGCTCGCGCTCAAAGACGTCCAGCACGGCACCCCGCACGCGACCGGAACGCAAACGCTCCACCAGCGCGTCGCTGTCGAGCACGCTTCCGCGCGAAACGTTGACGACGACGGCGCCCACTGGAAGACGGTCCAGTTCGACCCCCGTCACGAGCGCGCGCGTGGCTCCCGTGGCGGGGGCCGCGATGATGAGCAGCTGGTGATCGCCAAGGAGAGCGCGCCACCCGTCCGGCCCCACCACGCGGGCACATCCCTCAGGCGTTCCCAACTCGGGGCGCCGGCGCACCCCGGTGCAGCGCGCGCCCATGGCCGACAGGCGCACCGCGATCGCGCTCCCGATCCCCCCGGCGCCAATGACGAGCGCCGCGCACTCGCCCACCTCACGCACCGGACTGTCCGCCTTCACGAACGCCTCGCGCGCCCACACGTGGGCGCGCTGCGCCGCCGCGGCGACGTCCAGTCCGCGCAGCAGATACAACACCCCCGCCACCACGTACTCGGCGATCGGCACAGCGTGTACGCCCGCCGAGTTCGTCACGACCAGCGCCCGCTCGAGAAGCGCGGGGCCAAGGAGGGAACCCACGCCCGCCGCGGCCGAGTGGACCCACCGCAGCGCCGCAGCGCGCTCCAGGAGCGCAGGAGACAGGCCGAACCCAAAGTACGCCTCCGCATCCTGGACGGCCGAGAGCACTTCGGGCGCGGGCGGCGCTCCGCCATCGCCATCCGAAATGGTGGGAGCGCGCACCAGCCGCACCTCCCACCCGGGCGGCGCCGCGGCGCGAATTGCATCGGCGCCCCACGACGGCAGCCGCCACACCGGCGCCTGCGCCTGTAGGTCCACCACCATGCGGCGGGGCGCCATCAGTCCACCTGCACGCCCTGCACTCCGGGCGACTGCATGAGCGCGCGACACACCGCGTCGATGCGCTCCGGCGACGCCGTCACCGTGACACGCACCGTGCGATGCGTGCGTCGATGGATCACCTGACGGTTGCGCATGCGGAGCCCGGCGTCCTCGAGGGCGTGATCCACGAGCGCGGGCGGCGCATCATCCGCCATGCGCACCACGATCCGCGCCGCCCGGTAGATGCCGTGCAGGCGCCGCTCCACGTACCGCAGCCCGGTGAGCACGATCCCCACGAGCAGCACCGCGCCCGTGGCCTCCACGAATCCCCCCGCACCAATGGCCAGCCCCACGGCCGCCACCACCCAGATGGTGGCCGCCGTCGTGAGCCCCCGAATGATTCCGCGCGTGTGGAGGATGGCGCCGGCTCCCAGAAACCCAATGCCGGAGACCACCTGTGCCGCGATGCGTCCGGGATCCCCCACGTGCACGCCATCCACCAGCCCCACACGGAGAGACAGATGCATGAGGAGTGTGGCGCCCAGGCAGATGAGGATGTTGGTGCGCAGCCCGGCAGGATGGCCGGAAAACTCGCGCTCGAGCCCCACCACCCCGCCCAGGGCCACGGCCAGCACGAGCTTGACGAGGAGGTCCAGATGCAGCCACGCGTCGAGCGTGGCCCACGACGGGAGAAGGACCGCTGCGAGGGCGGCAGCAGCCGGGGCTGTCATCGTTGCCGACAGCACGCCCCACGGATGGAGTGCGGGGAGCGAGGAAACCTCCGGGAGGGAGACGTGCGACCCGCGGCCGACACGAGGCCGTGCGGTGGCGGGTCGCTAGGGGTTGTTCAGGTCCGCGATATCGTCCGGCGCCACGTCCGTCGAGCCACCGCCCCACTCGATCTCGCGGCGGGTCGACTCCAACTGATCCTCGGCCACGGTGTCCCCAGGCGATGGGCTGAAGTAGCTGCGAAAGACGGTGCCGCCACACCGGCCACACACCAGGTGCTCCGGCACGGCGTCGGCGTATGTGTACTCGTTGCCGCAGGTGAGACACACCTGCGTGAGCAGTCCTTCCGTGCGATCGTCCTCGGCACTGGCCATCCGACACCTCCCTGGCATGAACGAGCGCGGACGTCGATCCCGATGCTCAGCCGCCGCGCACCACGCTCCACGCCCCCGCAAGACCCATGCGCTCCTTCACCTCGGCCAGCGTGCGCCGCGCTTCCGCGCGCGCTCGTTCCGCCCCTTCGTCCAGCGTCGCGCGCACGGCATCCGGATCCGCCGCCAGCGCGCGCGCGCGCTCCCGAATAGGCGTGAGCTCCTCCATCACGTGATCGAACAACACGCGCTTGCAGTCGATGCACCCCCATCCGGCAGTGCGGCATTGCACCGCCACGTGCTCCACGACCTCTGGCGGGCTGAAGCTGCGATGCAGATGGTAGATGTTGCACACTTCAGGCGTGCCCGGGTCGGACCGGCGAATGCGCTTGGGATCCGTGACGGCTGGACGCAGCTTCTCCCATATGGCGTCCGGCTCCTCCAGCAGCCCCACGGTGTTCCCCAGCGACTTGGACATCTTGGCCTTGCCGTCGAGCCCCATGATCCGACGTGCCGGCGTGAGCAGTGGTCGCGGCTCGGGAAAGAATCCCTCCCCAAAGCGCGCATTCCACCGGCGAGCGATCTCGCGCGACAGTTCGAGATGCTGCACCTGGTCCTCGCCCACCGGCACCAGTTCCGCGCGATACGCCAGAATGTCCGCCGCCTGAAGCACGGGATAGTTCAGCAGCCCCGCCACCACGCTTTCCTGCCGCTGCGCCTTTTCCTTGAACTGCGTTTGCCGCTCCAGCTCGCCCAGCGGTGTGACCGCGTTCAGGATCCACGACAGCTCGGTGTGCTCGGGCACCATCGACTGTACGAACAACGTACATTTCTGCGGGTCGAGACCGGCCGCGAGCAACGACACGGCCATCTCCATCGTGCGGCGCCGCAGATCCTCGGGCTCGTACGGAACGGTGATGGCGTGGTAGTCGACGATGGAGATGAAGCACTCGTACGTATCCTGCAGCGCGACCCAGTTCTTGACCGCGCCCAGGTAGTTGCCGATGTGCAGCTCTCCGGATGGTTGGATACCGCTGAACACCCGGGAAGGGGACATCCGTGGACAATAGGAGCCCGCAACACCCCTCGCAAGCGACGGTGCGGGAGCGCCGGCGGCTGTTGGACGTGGCCGCGGAGGCGGCGCGGGGCGCGGCCGCGATCATCCGCGAGCGTGCGCCGTCCGCGCATGCGATATCCTGGCATGAGAAGCGCCCGAGCGACTTCGTGAGTGAGGTGGACACCGCTGCCGAGCAAGCCATTCGGCGCACCGTCGCGCAGCGCGAACACCACGCGGTGGTGTTGGGAGAGGAGCTGAGCCCCGATGCGACGGCAGGTGCCGGTCTGCTGTTCGTGGTCGATCCGCTGGACGGCACCACGAACTTCCTGCACGGCTACCCGGAGTACGCGGTGTCCATCGCCGTGCACCTGGACGGCGAGCCGGCGGCCGGCGTGGTCGCGAACGTCGCGCACAATGTGTGGTTCACCGCGGTGGCGGGTGAGGGAGCGCGCTGCGACGGCGCGGCCATCCACGTCTCGTCCCTCGCCACCCCCTCGCGTGCGTTGGTGGGAACCGGTTTTCCCTTCAAGCACCACGAGCTCCTGCCCTGGTATGCGCGGCAGTTCGACGCGGTGATGCGGACGACGGCGGGGATCCGGCGGGCCGGTTCCGCCGCGCTCGACCTGTGCAACGTGGCGTGCGGGCGATTCGATGCGTTCTGGGAGCTGGTGCTCGCGCCGTGGGACTTCGCCGCGGGCACGCTCATCGTCCGCGAGGCGGGAGGCATCGTGACAGACGACACGGGGGAGCCGCTGCCGCTCGAAACCTCATCCGTGCTCGCCGGCAACCCGGCCATGCACGCGTGGCTGCGCGACGCGCTCCACACCGCCGCCCGCGGGGAGGATCGGCCCGTGGTCCCCGCCTGCTCGCCTTCGCGCGACGCGGACGGGCGACCGGAGGTATGACATGAAGCTCGTGGAGTGTGTCCCCAACTTCTCCGAAGGACGCCGTCCCGAGGTGATCGACGCCATCCGCGATGCGATGGCCGCGGTGCCGGGCACGCTCGTCCTGGGCGTTTCGGCCGATGCCTCGCATCATCGCACGGTCATCACCATCGCCGCGCCGCCCGAGCAGGCGGTGGCGGCGGTGTTCGCCGGCGTGCGCGAAGCGGCGCGACGCATCGACCTCCGACAGCACCAGGGCGTGCACCCACGCATTGGCGCGACCGACGTGGTGCCCTTCATTCCACTCGTCGGCACCACGATGGATGCGTGTATCGAGCTCGCGCGCGCCCTGGGCGAGCGCATTGCCCGCGAGCTGGAGATCCCGGTGTTCCTGTACGGACACGCGGCCACGCGCGACGACCATCGCCTGCTGGCGCCCCTCCGCCGCGGTGGCTTCGAGCGGCTGCGCAACGAGATCGCCACCAGTCCGTTGCTGCACCCGGATGTAGGCCCTGCGCGCGTGCACCCCAGCGCCGGTGCCGTGGCGGTCGGGGCGCGATCGCTCCTGGTCGCCTACAACGTCTACCTTGGCGACGCCTCGCGGTCAGGCGTGGCGCGCGAGGTGGCGCGCGCGGTGCGCGAGTCGTCGGGCGGGCTGCGCGGCGTGCGCGCTCTGGGGCTGGAGGTGGACGGGCAGGCACAGGTGTCGATGAACCTCGTCGAGCTGGACGCGACGTCGATCGGCAGTGCCTTCGAGGCCGTGCGGCGGGCAGCGGCGGAGCGTGGGGCAAGCGTCACGTGGAGCGAGATCGTTGGGCTTGTCCCGGAGCGTGCGCTGTTGGCCGGGGCGATCGACCTGTTGCAGTTGCGCGGCTTCCACGCGGATCAGCTGCTCGAGCGTCGGCTCCGTGCGGCCATGCGGGAAGCGGGGCGCGCGCCTGGCGCCGATCTGCTGGACGCCGTCGCGGCGCGCACGCCCACGCCGGGTGGTGGCAGCGCGGTGGCCTTCACTGCCGCGCTCGCCGCCGCATTGACGCACATGCTGAGCGCGATTGCCGCCGAGCGGGCCGCGCGCCGTCAAGCCGCCCCGCCGGGCGCGCCTGCAGATGGAGCGCTTTCCACCGCGGCGAAGCAGGCGGCGGCGCTGCAACAACGCCTCGGCGCGCTGGTGGCGCTGGACGCGCGCGCCTACGCCTCGGTCGCCGAGGCGTACCGTCTCCCACGCGCCGCGGCACCGGGCACGAGCGACAGCGAGCGCGAAGCGGCCATCGTGGCCGCGCTCCTCGCGGCCACCGAGATCCCACTCGAGACCGCGCGCGCCTGCGCGGAAGTGGCGGAGCTCGCTCGCTCACTCCTGGACTCGGTGTCACGTTCGGCGGCGAGCGACCTGGGCGTGGCTGCCCTCCTGGCCGATGCGGCGTGCCGCGGTGCGGTACTCACGGTCCGCAGCAACGTGGCCGCCCTACCCAGTCGGCGCGGCGGTGAGGCGCTGCTCGAGGCCGCCGAGTCCTTCCGTCGCCGGTCCACGGAGCACGCGGCCGAAGTGATCGCCCGCGTCGAGCGCATGCTGGACGCGGGCGCCGGGTGAGCGCAGCGCTTTTCCGCTCTGGCGCGTAGTGCCAGCGGGCGCCATCATCTGAACGGCTCCTGCCGTCTCACCTCCACTCCACTCGGCCATGCGACTCACGCGCATCCTTCCACTCCTGGCGGGCGCGCTCCTCCCGTCCGTCGCCTTTGCGCAGACCCCGAGCGCTCCCCTCGATTCGGCCACCCTCGCCGGCTTCGCCTGGCGCGCCATCGGCCCCGCCAACGTGGGAGGGCGTGTCGCCGACATCGTCGGCATCCCCAGCCCGTCCAAGACCTTCTACGTGGCCACCGCCGGTGGCGGCATTCTGGAAGACCACGAACGCCGGAACCACCTTCCGCCCCATCTTCGAGCACGAGCGCGTGGTCTCCATGGGCGCGCTTGCGATCTCCCCGTCGGACACCAACATCGTGTGGGCCGGCAGCGGGGAGCAGAATTCTCGTAACTCGGTCACCCCGGGCGGCGGGATCTTCAAGTCCACCGACGGCGGGATGACGTGGCAGGACATGGGGCTCCACGAGACGCAGCAGATCGCGCGCATCGCCGTCCACCCCACCAACCCCAACATCGTCTACGTCGCCGCCCTGGGTCATCTCTGGGGTCCCAACAAGGAACGTGGCCTCTACAAGACCACCGATGGCGGCAAGACGTGGCAGATGGCCAAGTATATCGACGACAAGACCGGGTTTGTGGATGTCGCCCTCGATCCGTCCGACCCGAACACGGTCTACGCGTCCAGCTATCAGCGCGTGCGCGGCCCATGGTTCTTCCGCTCCGGCGGCCCCGGCTCCGCCCTCTGGAAGAGCACTGATGGCGGCAGCACGTGGAAGGAGATCTCCGGCGGAGGATTCCCCTCCACCACCAAGGGGCGCATCGGACTCGCCATCTCCAAGAGCCATCCCAAGACGGTGTACGCGCTGGTGGAGGCCGACTCGATGCGCGGCGCCAACCACGCCGTGTCGGCGCCGGCCAGCGACTCGGCGGGCCCGCGTCCCAAGACGCCGAAGAAGCAGCGCCTGCTGTCCGGCCTCTACCGCTCGGATGACGGCGGCGCCACCTGGCGCTGGATGAGCGACCGCGACACGAGACCGTTCTACTACTCGCAAGTGCGCGTGGACCCGGAAAACCCCGATCGCGTTTACTGGTCGTCCACGCCGGTCAACTTCTCGGACGACGCTGGCAAGACGGTGCGGAACGCCACGGTGGGCATTCACGTCGATCATCACGCCATGTGGATCGACCCCAACGACGGACAGCATTTCGTGGTGGGAGACGACGGCGGCGTATCACAAACGTGGGACCGCGGCGGGAACTACGAGTTCCTCGACGTGCTGCCCGTCGCACAATTCTACGAGGTGAGCTACAACATGGCCGTCCCGTACCGCGTGTGCGGTGGCCTGCAGGACAACGGCAGTTGGTGCGGCCCCAGCCGCAAGCGCGGCGGCGACATCACCAACGCCGACTGGTACACCGTGGGCGGCGGCGACGGCTTCGTCTCGGCGCAGGATCCAACCGATACCAGCATCGTCTACAGCGAATCGCAGGGCGGAAACATCGGCCGCCTGGATGTCAGCACGGGACAGCGGTTCCCGGTGGTGAAGCCATCGTGGCGCCCCGTGTATCAGCAGTACGAGGACTCCATCATCGTCGTCCGTGGCGACACCACCAAGCCGGTGCCCGCGGCCGTCAAGAAGCGCGTGGCGGCGTTTCGGCAGCATCAGTTGGCCGACTCCGTCGCGCTCGATCTGCGCTTCAACTGGAACACCCCGTTCTTCCTTTCGCCGCACAACCCGCGCGTGCTCTACGTGGGTGGCAACCGCGTGCTCAAGTCGGTGAATCGCGGGGATAGTCTCTACCCCATCTCTCCCGATCTCACGTCGCGCGACATGCCCAAGATCCTCTACAGCATGGACACCACGGGCGGCATCACCAACGACGCCACGGGCGCCGAGACGTACGGGACGATCACCGCGCTGGCCGAGTCGCCGCTCAGCCCGGGCGTGCTCTATGCCGGGACGGATGATGGCAACGTGTGGATGACGCACAACGACGGCGCCACGTGGGAGAACCTCACCGCGCGCTTCCCCGGACTCCCGGCGCGGACGTACGTGTCGCGCATCGAGCCGTCACACGCCGACACCGCCACCGTCTACATCGCGTTCGACAATCACCGCGTGAACGACTTCCGGCCGTACGTGTACGCGTCGACGGATTTCGGGAAGACGTTCCGCTCCGTTGCCGCCAATCTGCCCACCGACGGTCCGGCCTTCCTTCATACCGTGCGCGAGGACCCGCACAATCGCGACCTGCTGTTCGTCGGCACGGACGTGGGCGTGTTTGTTTCGCGCGATCGTGGGACCTCGTGGCAGCGCTTCTCGGAGGGGATGCCCACCGTGCCCGTGCACGATCTGCAGATCCACCCCCGCGATGGGGAGTTGATCGCTGCCACGCACGGCCGCGGCATCTGGATCGTGGACATCAATCCGCTGGAGCAGTGGGGCGACACCGTCACCACGCAGGTCGCCTACCTGTTCGCGCCGCGGACCGCCTATCAGTTCCCGCAGCACGTGGAGGCCAACGCCTCCGATGGGCACCAGATTTTCCAGACGCCGAGCGCGCCCTACGGGGCGGATCTCGAGTACTGGATTGCCCCCAACGCGGCCATCGCCGCCGCCCCGGCGGACACCGCCCAAGGCACGAATGCGGACAGCTCCACGGCAGGAGCAGGCGGCGCCGTCGGGCGACCCACGCGTGCAGCCGATGGCGCCCAGGGCGGCAACGGCGGGCGGGGAGCGCGCGCGGCGGGCGGCGCGCGGCGTGGCGGACGTGCCGCGCGTCCCATGGTTCACATCGCGATCACCAACGCCGCCGGTGACACGGTGCAGACGCTCACCGGGCCAGCCACGCCCGGGCTGCACCACGTCACGTGGAACTTCCGCGACAAGGAACCGCCGCGCCCCGCGCTCTCGCCCGCTGGGTTGCGCGACAGCATCCAGCGCACCCGAAAGATCGAACACCTCATGGATTCGCTCGCCCGCGAGGGCGTGGCGCCCAGGCCGGCGCTCCAGCGGATCCAGACCATGCTGCTGGGAGGCGGCGGCGGGTTCGGCGCGCTCTTCCGCCGCGGCGGCGGCGAGAGCCGCGGGTTCACGGAGCGTCCCGGTGAATCGCCGCTTCCGTCCACCGCGGCGGCGCGCCGCGCGGGCGGCGATACGACCCGTGCCGCGCCCGGCGGCCGTGCAGCCGGCGGGGAGCCGCCGATCGACCGCGATCTATTGGGTGACGTGCTCGATGCCATGCGAGCAGCCGGCATCTCGCGCGGTGGAGGTCTCTTTGGCCGCGGCGGCCCCCCACTCGTGACCACGGGCGACTATCTCGTCACGCTGTCCGCGGGCGAACACCGCGTGCACCAGGTGGTGCGCGTGGAGCGGATCGGGGCGCTCGACGGCTCCGATGCCAACGGGCTGAACCTGGAGGAAGAGCTCGACCCGTAAGGGCCCGCCCAGTGCGCGCCCCGTGGCCGCATGCCGGGCACGGGGCCACAAGGCGCATCCCGATCGACGATGCCCGCCGGCTGACATCAGCCGGCGGGCATCGTGTTGTGGTCTGGCCGTGGCACGCGCGAGCGCGCGACACTACGCCCTCACCCTCGCGAGGCTACGCCGTCACGCCGGCGCCCACGCTCCCCGGCTGCGTCAGCACGCGCGGGCCGTCGCTGGTGATCGCCACGGTGTGCTCAAAGTGGGCGGAGCGCGACGCGTCGAGGGTCACGATGGTCCACTTGTCGCTCTTGGTCCGCGTGCGGGGTGTGCCCACGTTCACCATGGGCTCGATGGCAATCACCAATCCGGCCACGAGCTTGGTGCCGCGCTTCGGCTTGCCGTAATTGGGCACCTGCGGCTCCTCGTGCGGCTCCACGCCGATCCCGTGACCCACGAGGTCACGCACCACGCTGAAGCCGGCCCGCTCCACCACGGCCTGCACGGCGGCCCCAATGTCTCCCACGTGATTTCCCTCGCGCGCCGCCGCAATGCCGGCCCGAAGCGCGTGCTCCGTCACCTCCAGCAACCGTTGGGAAGTGGCGTCCACCGTCTCGATGGGAACCGTCCGCGCGGCATCGGTGAACAGCCCCTGGTAGCGGACGCCCAGGTCGATCGACAGCAGGTCACCCGGCTGCAGCACGCGCGTGCGCGACGGGATGCCGTGCACGATCTCGTCGTTGATCGAGGTGCACAGGGAGCACGGGAAACCGTACAGGCCCTTGAACGCGGGCTCGGCGCCGGCGTGGCTGCGGATGAACTCTTCGGCCAGCTCATCCAGCTCGGCGGTGCTCACGCCTGCCGCTGCACGCTCCGCCACCACGTCCAGCGTGGCCGCGAGAATGCGCCCTCCCTCGGCCATCACCTCGACTTCCCGCGCCGACTTGAGCTGGATCACGCCGCTTCCCCTCCCGCGTCCCCGCATCGCGCCAGTCCGGACTGCACGCGCCTGGTGACATCGTCCACTGCCCCCACCGCGTTGACGCGCACCACGCACGTCCCCGACGCATGGCCGCTCGCAGGGCTCCCGTCCGCCTCGTACCACGCGATGACCGGCTCCGTCTGGCGCGCATACACCTGGAAGCGGCGGCGGACGGCTTCCGGATCGTCGTCCGACCGGCGCACCAACCGCCCGCCGCACTCCGCGCACGCCTCGCCCGGTTCGCGCCCGGTGAAGGGCGTCTGACATCCCTCGCACACCGTGCGCCCGCTGAGGCGGCGGACCAGTTCCTCTTCGCCCACTTCGAAGACCACCACCGCGTGCAGCCTTCGCTTGAGATCGGCCAGGGCGCGGCGCAGTCCCTCCGCCTGCGGCACGGTGCGCACGACGCCGTCCAGCACCACGCCCCGCCCGTACGCCGGCTTGGAGAGCTCTTCCTTGATGATGCCCAGAATGACCTCGTCGGGCACCAGATCGCCCTGGTCCATGAACGCTCTGGCCTTGCGTCCCATGGCCGTCCCGGCGCGGACCGCCTCTCGCAGCACGTCGCCCGTGGCGAGTTTCGGGATGCCGAGCAGCTCGGCCAGGACGGTGCCCTGCGTGCCCTTTCCCGCTCCGGGCGGGCCGAGGAGCAGAACGTTCATCGTGCACCCCGTCTCCGTCATCGCCGCTCCGCGCTCGCGCGCGGCGGGATGCATCAGATGGTTTGCCGCCCGCGGAAGCGGACGCGTCCCTTCTTCATGAAGCCGTCATACTTGCGCAGCAGTAGATGCTGCTGCAGCTGCTGGATCGTATCCAGCCCCACACCGACGACGATCAGCAGCGAGGTGCCGCCAAAGCGAAACGGCACGTTCATCTTCACGGAGATGAAGGTCGGCAAGAGGGCGATGATCGCGAGGAAGATCGCGCCCGGGAGGGTGACCCGCGACATCACGTTATTGACGTACTCCGCCGTCCGGTGCCCCGGCTTTACCCCGGGAATGAACCCGCCCTGCTTCTTGAGGTTCTCCGCGATGTCCACCGGGTTGAAGATGATGGACGTGTAGAAGAACGTGAAGAAGATGATGAGCCCCGCCTCGAGCACGTAGTACAGCCACGTGCCCGGCTGCAGGTACTCCGCCATCTGCTGCATCCACGCGATCTTCATGAACTGCCCGACGGTGGCGGGCACGACGATGACCGACTGCGCGAAGATGATCGGCATGACGTTCGCCGCGTTCATCCGCAGCGGGATGAAGTGCTTGGATGCTTCGCGCTGTCGCCCGCGCGCCATCGTCCGCTGCGGGATCTGGATCTGCACCCGCCGCGAGGCCACCGTCACCGCCACCGTGGCCGCGACCACCAGCACCATCAGCACCGCGAGGCCGACGAGAGCGAACCCGGTGATCGTGCCGGTCTTCACGAACTGATACGTCTGCACCATCCCCGGCCAGATCCGCTCGACGATGGAGAAGAAGATCAGCAGGCTGGCGCCGTTCCCCACGCCCCGTTCGGTGATCTGCTCTCCCAGCCACATCACGAACACCGCGCCGGTGGTGAGGACGAGCGTCATCTCCAACCGGAAGCCGAACCCCGGCGTGTTGACGCCGTTCGGCAGACTCTCCATGAAGAGGGCGAACCCCCATGCCTGCACCACCGCCAGGCCAACGGTGAGATACCGCGTCCACTGCTCGACCTTCTTTCGCCCTTCTTCTTCCTTCTGCAGCTTCTCGATGCTCGGAATGACGGCGCCGCCGAGCTGCATCACGATGCTCGCCGAGATGTACGGCATGATGCCGAGGGCGAACACCGTGGCGCGCGACAGTCCGCCGCCCACGAACAAGTCGTACAGCCCCAGCAGCCCGCCGCCCTGATTGGCGAAGAACGCCTTCAGGGCCGCCACGTCGATCCCCGGAGCGGTGATATGTGCGCCCACCCGGTACAGCAGGAGGCACAGCAGCGTGAAGCCGATCTTGGACTTCAGCTCCGGCGTCTTGAAGTAGTTCGCCAGGGCGGATGCCGCGTTCGATTGGGCCATGTTACTCCTCGATGCGGCCTCCGGCCGCCAGGATCTTCTCCCGCACGGGCGCGCTCGTCTTGACACCGCGCACCACCACGGCGCGCGGCAGCTCGCCATTGTCGAGCAGCTTGGCCGGTCCCTTCCCGGCACGGATGAGCCCGGCCGCAGCCAGCGTCTCCGGCGTGACGTCGGCGTCCGCCGGCAGCTTGTCCAGCTGGTCGAGACGCACGACCTGGTTCTCCACCCGGAACGGATTGGTGAAGCCACGCTTGGGGACGCGCCGCGTGAGCGGCATCTGTCCGCCCTCGAACCCTGGCTTGCCACCACCCGGGCCGTGGTGTCCCGAGCGCGCCTTGATTCCCTTGTGTCCCTTTCCGGCCGTTTTCCCCTTGCCCGATCCCACACCTCGTCCCAACCGCTTGCGATCGCGGTGGGAGCCCGGTGCCGGGACAAGGTTGTGCAGGCCGATCTTCTCGTTGGATGCCACGATGCTATTCCTCGGCGGGCGCCACCCGTATCAGGTGACGCACCTGCTTGAGCTGTCCACGCAGTGAGGGAGAATCCTGTCGCACCACGCTGTCCTGATGGTGCCGCAGCCCCATCGCTCGCAGCGTACGGCGCATTCGATCCGGATGGCCGATGCCGCTCCGCACCTGGGTAATGCGCACCAGCCCGCTCGTCAGCGTGTTGGGCTCGGTGCGCTTGGGACCACGCCCCGGATGCCAGACGAACGTTCTAGCCATGGACCGTCTCCTTCCCTCGCGCGCGGGAGCGATACGGTACCGTTGCCGCTTCGATGCCGCGCTCCCGTGCAACCTGCTCGACTGTCGTCAGATTCGCCAGCCCATTCATGGTGGCGCGCACCATGTTATGCGGGTTGGCGGACCCAAGCGATTTGGTCAGGATGTCGGCCACGCCGGCGCACTCGAGGACCGCTCGCACCGGCCCACCCGCGATCACGCCCGCGCCGGGCGCCGCCGGCTTCATGAGGACGCGCCCGGCGCCATGCCGGCCCACGATCTCGTGCGGGATGGTGCCACCGGTGAGCGGCACGGTCTGCATGCCACGCCGCGCGCCGTCGACGGCTTTGCGCACCGCCTCGGAAACTTCGTTCGCCTTCCCCGTTGCCACGCCCACGCGTCCCTGGCCGTCACCCACCGCCACCAGCGCGTTGAACGAGAAGCGACGCCCGCCCTTGACCACCTTGGCCACGCGGTTGATAGAGATCACGTTCTCGACCAGATCGCTGCCTTCGCGCCCCGGTCCGCCGTCGCCTCGCGGTTGCCGATCTCCGCCGCGGCCGCCACCCTCGCGTCCGCCGCCACGCCCGCCACCGCCGCGCCCGCCACCGCCGCGCGCGCCACCGCCACGCGCGCCACCGCCACGCGCGCCGCCACCGCGGCCGCTGCGTGCACTGCCACCGCCGCGCCGTTCCGGTGCCGTAGGTGCCGCAGCACCCGGGGTCTGCTGATTCTCTGACATATCAGAACTCCAACCCGCCTTCGCGGGCTCCGTCGGCCACGGCTTTCACGCGGCCATGATATCTGTATCCCGCCCGATCGAACACCACAGCCGTCACGCCGGCGCTCTTGGCGCTCGCCGCCAGGCGACGCCCTACGTCGCGCGCGCGCTCCGTCTTGGTGCCCGGCGCTCCCTCGTCCCGCCCGTCGGCTCCGTCCCCCTTCGCCGCGTCCTTGGTGGCATCGCTGGCCGACGCAATCGTCCGCGCGGCGGTGTCGTCCACCAACTGCGCGTACGTGTGCTTGAGCGACCGAAAGACCACGAGACGTGGGCGCGCCGGCGTCCCCACCACGCGCTTGCGAACGCGCAGATGGCGGCGATAGCGCTTTTCCCACCGCGAACGGGGCTTGTGAATCGTCCTCATCCTTACTTGCCTCCAGCCTTACCGGCCTTCCGGCGGACGATCTCGTCCGCGTACTTGATCCCCTTCCCCTTGTACGGTTCCGGCGGGCGGAGCGAGCGGATTTCCGCCGCCACCTGACCCACCAGCTCCTTGTCGGCGCCCTCCACCACCACCTGGGTGGGCTGCGGGGCGGTCAACTTGATACCGGTCGGCGCGCGATACTGCACCGGGTGCGAGTAGCCAAGCGCGAACTGCAGCCCATACGGGCGCTGCTCGGCGCGGTAGCCCACCCCCACGATGTCGAGTTGCTTCCGAAACCCGGTCGTGACGCCTTCCACCATGTTCGCCACCAGCGTGCGCGTAAGCCCGTGCAGCGCCTTGTGGTGATTCTCCTCCGTTGGACGGCGCACAACGATCGTGCCGTCCTCGAGGGCGATCTGCATGTCCCGCGGCAGCGAGCGGCTGAGCTCGCCGCGCGGACCTTTGACCGTGATATTGTGCCCCTCGAGCGTCGCCGTCACGTTGGCGGGCAGGGGGACCGGACGTTTGCCGATTCGCGACATCTCTGCTCCTTACCAGATGACCGCCAGCAGCTCGCCGCCCGTATTCGCGCGCCGCGCCTGCTCGTCGGTCATGAGCCCCTTGGAGGTGCTCAGGATGGCCATCCCCAGTCCGTTTCGGACGCGCGGGATGTCGTGTACGCCCACGTAGCGCCGCAGCCCCGGTGTCGACACGCGCTGCAGCTTCCGGATCACCGGCTGCTCGCCGGCGGCGTACTTGAGGTACAGCCGGAGCATCGGACGCCCATCCTCGGCGGACGGCGTGGCGTAGTCCCGGATGTAACTGCTCTCCTTCAGAATCCGGGCGATCTCGATTTTCATCTTCAATGCCGGCATGTCGACGCGGCGGTGCTTGGAGCCGCACGCATTCCGGATGCGCGTCAGCATGTCGGCGATCGGATCGGTCATGCTCATGGTTGTCTCGTACTCCTATCGTATCCGCCCGCGGCGGACGTGTAGGAACTCACATCGCGTCGCTCCACGCCGGCGCCTGGCCGGCGCAGCGACGCCTCCCCTACCGGTGCTACCAGCTGGCCTTGCGCACACCGGGAATCATCCCGGTGAGCGACAGCTCACGAAAGCACAGGCGGCACAGCCCAAACTTGCGCAGGAAGGCGCGCGAGCGCCCACAGCGCTGACACCGGTTGTGCTGCCGCACCCCGAATTTGGGCTTCCGCTTGCTCTTCTCGATCATGGCCTTTCGAGCCATCGTCAATCCTCTCCGTCAGTTCGCTTCGTCAGACGCCGTGCTCGGCGCCGCGGAACGGCATGCCCAGCTCGCGGAGCAACGCCAACCCGTGGTCGTCGCGCTCCGCGGTGGTCACGAACGTGATGTCGAGCCCGTGGACACGTTCCACGGAGTCGTAGTTGATCTCCGGGAAGATCACCTGCTCCTTGAGCCCCAGAGAATAGTTCCCACGCCCGTCGAACGAGCGCGTGCTGATGCCGCGGAAATCGCGAATCCGTGGAATGGCCACGCTGATGAACCGGTCCAGGAACTCCCACATCCGCGCGCCGCGCAGCGTGACCGCCGCGCCGATCTCTTGTCCCTCACGCAATCCGAAGTTGGAGATCGACTTCTTGGCACGCGTGCGCACCGGCCGCTGTCCCGTGATGAGGGCGAGCTCGTCCACGTAACTGTCCAGCAGCTTGGGCTGCTTGGTCGCCTCGCCCACACCCACGTTGAGCACGATCTTGGTGAGCCGCGGAATCTCGTGGCCGTTGGCAAAACCGAACTGCTGCTGCAGCCGCGGCCGGACGCTCTCCGCGTACACCTGCTTGAGGCGCGGCGGCGGGACCGGTTGATCCGCGCCGGGATGTGCGCTGGGACCAGCCGCACCGCCCTGCTTCCGCTCCTGCTTGCGCTCCTGCTTCTGCTTCGTGGCCATGATGCTCTATCCTCAGCTCAGCGCGACGTGGGAAACGGAATGACGTCCCCGCTCTTCACGCTCAAGCGCTCCTTGGTGCGCCGCGCTTCGGCACGCGCGTCGCGATCGGTGCCCGATACCTCCGGTGTCCGCCGGCGCACCCGTGTCGGCTCCCCCGTTTTGGGGTCGAGCAGCATCACGTTGGACACGTGGATGGGCGCCGGGAACTCGATGATCCCGCTCTCCTCATCCGCGCGCCGCGCCCGCCGGTGGCGTTTGACCAGGTTCACGCCCTCGACCACGATCCGTCCCGTCTTGGGATAGACCCGCAGCACCTTGCCTTCCTTCTTTCCGATCGCGCCCTCTCCACGCATCACGCGCACCGTGTCGCCCACCCGGATCCCCATCCGGATCCGCGACGCGTTGGCGGCGTGGCGGGCGGCCCCCTTGGTCCGCTCCCGCGCGCGCATTACCAGCTTCCGCATTTCAGAGCACCTCCGGCGCGAGCGACACGATCTTCATGAACCGCTTCTCCCGGAGCTCGCGCGCCACCGGACCGAAGATACGCGTCGCGCGCGGTTCGCCCGCATCGTTGATGATGACCACCGCGTTCTCATCGAAGCGGATGTAGCTGCCGTCCTTGCGTCGCGTCTCCTTGGCCGTACGCACCACGACCGCGCGCGCCACATCGGACTTTTTCACCGTTCCATTGGGGAGAGCGTCCTTGACCGCCACGATCACCGTGTCGCCCAACCCAGCGTAGCGGCGCCGCGTCCCCCCCAGCACGCGGATGACGAGCGCCCGTTTGGCGCCCGAATTGTCCGCCACCTTGACCATCGATTCCTGCTGTATCATGCGTCGCCCTCGTCAGCGTGCGCGTTCGATGATCTCGACCACGCGCCACCGCTTGTCCTTCGACAGTGGGCGGGTCTCCATGATGCGCACGCGGTCCCCCGTTTTCGCCGAGTTCTCCTCGTCGTGCGCCTTCAGGCGCCGGGTCCGCGTCACCATCTTCCCGTACAGCGGGTGCGGGAAGCGACGCTCGATCGCTACCACTACCGTCTTCTGCATCTTGTCGCTCACGACCAACCCCACGCGCGTCTTGCGCGCCCGCCGTGTCGACACCCGCTCTGTGTTCACGCTTTCAGCCATGTGCCGTGTCGCTCCTCGCTAGCGGTTCGCGCCCGATGCCGCGGCCAGTTGCCGCTCCCGCAGCACGGTCTTGAGCCGCGCGATGTCCTTACGCAGTGCGCGGAAGCGCAGCGGCTCCTCGAGCGCCTCGGTGGCACTCCGAAACCGCAGCCGGAACCGCTCTTCCTCCAATTCCCGGATGCGACTCTCGATGTCGACCAGGTCCATTTCGCGAATCTCGTCAGGTCGCATCGGTATGTGCCTCCTCGCGGATCACGAACTTACTCTTCACGCTCAACTTGGCGGCGGCCAATGCCATGGCCTTCTCCGCCAGCTTGCGGTCCACCCCCTCCAGCTCGAACATCACGCGCCCGGGCTTCACCACCGCTACCCATCCCTCCGGGGATCCCTTGCCCTTTCCCATCCGCGTCTCGGCCGGCTTCTTGGTGATCGGCTTGTCGGGAAAGATGCGGATCCACACCTTGCCGCCGCGCTTGATGTGACGGGTGAGCGCGACACGCGCTGCCTCGATTTGCCGGTTCGAGACCCATCCCGGCTCCACCGCCTGCAGCCCGTAGTGGCCAAACGACACCACGCTCCCGCGGGTGGCGATCCCTTTCGTGCGTCCCTTGAACCGCTTGCGGAACTTGACGCGCTTTGGACTCAGCATCGTTCGCTCCTCACATCCCCGACGAGTACGTCGTACCGCGGCGGTCTTCCACCTTTTCGCCCTTGAAGATCCACACCTTCACCCCGATGGTGCCGAAGGTGGTCTTGGCCGTCGCGGTGGCGTAGTCCACATCCGCGCGCAGCGTGTGCAGCGGCACGCGACCCTCGTGGTAGCCTTCCACGCGCGCGATCTCCGCGCCGCCCAGACGGCCGCCGCACTTGATCTTGATCCCCTGCGCTCCCATGCGCATCGCACTCTGGACCGCGCGCTTCATGGCGCGCCGGAACGAGATGCGCTGCGCCAGCTGGTGCGCGATCTGGTCGGCCACGAGCTGCGCATCCAGCTCCGGGCGCTTGATCTCCTCCACGTTGATCCCGACTTCCTTGCCCGTCAGATGCGCCAGCTCGTCGCGGAGCTTGTCCACTTCGGCACCCTTCTTCCCGATCACTACGCCCGGGCGTCCCGTGTGCACCGTGACCACCACCTTCCCGGGCTTCCGCTCGATCGTGATGTCGGCGATGGCGGCGTGCCCCAGGCGCGCCTTGAGGTACTTCCGCATCAGCTCGTCTTCCTTGAGCAGCGCCGGGAAGTCCCGGTTGGCGTACCAGCGCGACCGATGGTCCTTGCTGACGCCCAGGCGGAATCCGATCGGATTGACCTTCTGTCCCATTATGCCTCGTCTCGCTCGGCGACCACGATTTCCACGTGGCTCGTCCGCTTCTGAATGGGGGTCGCGCGCCCCATGGCTGCCGGCATGAACCGGCGCAGCCGTGGCCCCTCGTTGATGACCGCGTGCTTCACGTACAGCCGATCGGTGTCCAGCGACTCGCCCGTCACCCGGGCGCGCTGCTCCGCGTTGGCCACCGCCGACTTCAACACCTTCTCGATCTGCTTGGCCGCGTGCTTCTTGGAGAACATGAGCACCGCCAGCGCGGTATTCACGTCCTGGCCGCGAATCTGATCGATGACCAGGCGCATCTTGTACGGCGACTGCCGCGTCATGCGCTGGATGGCCTGCGGCGGCCCCGCCCGGCGCGCCGCCTTCCGAAGCTCGGCCCGCTCCCGTTTCCTCGCACTCATCGCCTACCTCCCCCCGCGCGGCGCGCCCGGCGCGACCTTCTTGTCCATCGACCGGTTGCCGCTGTGCCCGCGGAAGAGCCGCGTCGGCGCGAACTCTCCCAACTTGTGCCCCACCATGTTCTCCGTGACGTAGACGGGGATGAACTTGTTCCCGTTGTGCACGGCGAACGTGTGCCCCACGAACTCAGGGGTGATGGTGCTCGCACGCGACCACGTCTTCACGACGCGCTTCTCGTTTCGCTGATTGAGCTGCTGCACCTTCTTCTGCAGCGACTCCGCCACGAACGGTCCTTTCTTGACGCTTCTCGCCATAGCTCGATTCCAGTAATCGGGGACGTCGCCCGGGGACCCGCGCCTACTGCGTCGCCTTGCCGCGCTTGCGCCCACGCACGATCAGCCGCTGCGACGGCTTCTTCTTGTTCCGTGTCTTCACCCCTTCCTTCTTGCCCCACGGACTCACCACGTTCCGTCCACCACGCGTCCGCCCGCCGTGCGGGTGGTCCACCGGGTTCATCACCTCGCCGCGCACCTTGGGACGCCGTCCCATCCAGCGCGTCTTCCCGGCCTTTCCCCACGACAGCAGCTCGTGCTCCGCGTTGCCCACCTCGCCGATGGTGGCGAAACAGTTGCCGTGAATCATCCGCATCTCGGTCGACGCGAGCCGGAGCGTCACGTAGTCACCCTCGCGCGCCACCACCTGCGCGGACGCACCCGCCGATCGGGCCATCTGCCCGCCGTGGCCGATGCGCAGCTCCACGTTGTGCACCGTGGTGCCCAGCGGCACTTCGCGCAACGGCATCGCGTTCCCCACCCGCACGTCCGAGCCAGGTCCGGACACCACCGTGTCCCCCACCGACAATCCCTTGGCGTGCAGGATGTAGCGGCGCTCCCCGTCCTCGTACTCCACCAGCGCGATCCGCGCCGAACGGTTGGGGTCGTATTCGATCTCGCGCACCACGGCGGGCGCGCCAAAGCGATTCCGCTTGAAGTCGATGCGGCGATACTTCCGCTTGTGACCGCCGCCGCGCCGCCGCATGGCGATGTGCCCGTGGTTGTCGCGCCCGCCGCTCTTGGTGAGCGGCTCGGTGAGCGACTTCTCGGGGTGGGTCCGCGTGATCTCGGAAAAATCCGACACGCTGCGGAACCGCGTCCCTTTGGTCACCGGCTTGAACTGACGAACGCCCATGATCAGCCCTCGAAGATCGGAATCTGGTCACCCTCGGCCAGCGTGACGATGGCCTTCTTCCAGTGCGGTCGACGCCCGATGGTCTGCCCCATCCGGCGCCGTTTCCCGCGCTGGTTGGCCGTCCACACGCGGGTCACGTGCACCGCCCAGAGCGTCTCGATCGCGCTCCGGATCTGCGGCTTCGTGGCATCGGGGTGCACCTCGAACGTGTACTCGCCCCGCTCCTGGAACGCCGCCGAGGTCTGCTCGGTGACGACCGGCCGGACGATCGTGCGATACAGGGTTGGCATGGCTCAGCTCCCCTTCCGCTTTGGCTTGCCGCTGGACTTCCCGGGCGCCTTCTTGGCGGCCCGTTTGGCGGCCCGTTTGGCGGTGCTCTTTTTGGCCGCCGGCTTGGCGGTCCGCTTGGTGGCCGTCTTCTTGGCGGCGCGCTTCTTGGCCGGAGCCGAGGCGCGCTTCTTGGCCGCCGTCTTTCGCGCGCCTGTGCGCGCCGGACGGCCGGTGGCCGCTTCCTTCTTGTCCGCGCTCGCCCTGTCAGCGCTCTTGGTGCGGGCTTTCTTGGCCTTCTTGGCCTTTGGTCGCGCCGGCGCCGAGCCGCGCTCCTCGCGCGTCCCGATGTCGCGCGGCGCCTCGATGGGCTCGAGCCCGGCGCCCAACGCCCCGCTCTCCACCACCACGGCGTCCGACCACAGAATGTGGTAGGTGGATGCGTCGCTGAATGGCATCACGTGCACCGACGGCAGGTTGCGTCCGCTCAGATAGACTGGGTGCTTCACCCCGTCGGTGAGCACGAGTACCTTCTGCCCGCCCAATCCGAGCCGCTCGAGCAGCGCCGTCAGACGCGCCGTGCGGGGCGCATCGAAGTCGAACCGATCGACCACCAGCACGGCGCCTTCGCGCGCACGCGCGTTGAACGCGCTCTTGCGCGCCAGGAAGCGCACGCGCCGCGGCACGTACTGCGCGTAGCTCCGCGGGATGGGCCCAAACACCGTGCCGCCCCCGCGCCAGTTGGGCGCGCGGATGGAGCCCTGACGTGCACGCCCGGTGCCCTTCTGCTTCCACGGCTTCTGATTGCCCCCGGTCACCAGCCCGCGCGTCTTGGTCGCCGCGTTGCCCTGCCGCTGGTTGGCCAGGTAGGCCTTCACCGCCTGGTGCATGACGGGCATGTTGACCGTCCCGTCGAACAATTCCACTGGCAACGACACGCGCTCGCGCGCGGTCCCGTTCACCGTGTAGGCGGCCGCATCCATCGTCGTCGGTTCCGGCGTCGTCTCGGACATGGCTCTAGCCCTGCTTGCGGACGAGGACGATCCCGTTGCGCGCACCCGCGATCGCGCCGCGCACGTACAGCAGGTTGCGCTCGGGATCGACCTTCACCACGCGGAGGTTGATCTGGGTATGCCGCGCGGCCCCGTAGTGTCCCGGCATCCGCTTGCCCTTGATGACCCGCGACGGATCGGTTCCGGGGCCGATCGAGCCGGGACGCCGGTGCTTGGTGTTGCCGTGCGTGTTGGGACCCCCGCCGAATCCGTGGCGTTTGACCACACCCTGGAACCCGCGCCCCTTGCTCGTTCCGGTCACCTTCACTTCCTCGCCAGGCGTGAAGATGCCCACCGTCACCTGGTCGCCCATGGTATAGGTGGGGAGCTCGGGATCCTTTCCCGGTGCGTCGTCCAGACGGAAGCTGCGCAGCACGACCGGCGGCGCGTCGAGCCCCGCCTTGGCGGCGTGCCCCACCTCGGCCTTGCTGGCGCGACGCCCGCGCGGTGTCCGCTCCTTGGTGCGCCCCTTCTTCTTTCCCGACGCCTCGCCCGAGGCACGGCGCACCCGCTGCGCGCCCAGGCCGAGTTGCACCGATGGATGCCCTCCGGTGGCGGCGGCAGCCGGCACCTGGACCACGGTGTTCGGCTCCGCCGCGATCACCGTACACGGCACCTGCTCGCCGTCCTCGGTGAAGATCTGGGTCATCCCCAGCTTTCTGCCAATGATCCCGATCATTGCCGCCTCGTCACTCCACCTTGATCTCGACGTCCACGCCCGCCGGAAGATCCAGCTTGGTGAGCGCGTCCACCGTCTGTGCACGACTGTCCAGAATGTCGATCACCCGCTTGTGCGTCTTCAGCTCGAACTGGTCACGCGACTTCTTGTCGACGTGCGGCGACCGCAGCACGGTCCACCGCTGCGTCTTGGTGGGGAGCGGAATGGGCCCCGACACCTGCGCACCGGTTTTCTCCGCCGTCCGTACGATGTCGGACGACGCCTGATCGATCACCGCGTGATCGAACGCCTTGAGTCGAATGCGAATGCGGCCAGCCATGAGACACCAGGAATCAGGAGAACATCATGAGAACGGAGGAGCAAGACAGCGCCCGCTCCGCCCCGTTCACGTGTACGGCGTTACTTCAGGATTTTGGTGACGACGCCGGCGCCGACGGTGCGACCGCCCTCGCGGATGGCGAAGCGCAGCCCCTCGTCCATCGCGATCGGCGTGATGAGCTCGATCTCCATCTGCACGTTGTCGCCCGGCATGACCATCTCCGTCCCCGCCGGCAACTGCACGCTCCCCGTCACGTCGGTCGTGCGAAAGTAGAACTGCGGCCGATACCCGTTGAAGAACGGCGTGTGCCGGCCCCCCTCCTCCTTCGTCAACACGTACACCTCGGCCAGGTAGTGCGTGTGCGGCGTGATCGCGCCCCCCTTCGACAGCACCATCCCGCGCTCGATCTCCTCCTTCCCAATCCCCCGCAACAACAACCCCACGTTGTCCCCCGCCTGCCCCTCGTCCAACAACTTCCGAAACATCTCCACCCCCGTCACCACCGTCTTCTTCTCCGCCCCAAACCCCACCAACTCCACCTCGTCCCCCACCTTCACCACCCCCCGCTCGATCCGCCCCGTGGCCACCGTCCCCCGCCCCGTGATCGAAAACACGTCCTCGACCGGCATCAGGAACGGCTTGTCAATCTCCCGCTTCGGCTCCGGGATATAGCTGTCCAACGCGTCCAACAGCTCCTGGATCGGCGCCGCCGCCGGATTGGCCGGGTCGGCCGCCTCCAGCGCCTTCAACGCCGACCCCTTGATGATCGGCAACTCGTCCCCCGGAAACTCGTACTGGCTCAACAGCTCCCGCACCTCGAGCTCCACCAGGTCCAGCAGCTCCGGATCGTCGACCATGTCCACCTTGTTCATGAACACGACAATGTAGGGCACGTTCACCTGCCGCGCCAACAAAATGTGCTCCCGCGTCTGCGGCATCGGCCCATCGGCCGCACTCACCACCAGGATCGCCCCATCCATCTGCGCCGCCCCGGTGATCATGTTCTTCACGTAGTCCGCATGCCCCGGACAGTCGACGTGCGCGTAGTGCCGCTTCGCACTCTCGTACTCCACGTGCGCCGTCGCAATCGTGATCCCCCGCTCCCGCTCTTCCGGCGCCTTGTCGATCTGATCGAACGCGATCGACTGCGCCAGCCCCCGCTTCGCCTGCACGGCCGTGATCGCCGCCGTCAGCGTCGTCTTCCCGTGGTCCACGTGCCCAATCGTCCCCACGTTCACGTGCGGCTTCGTCCGCTCAAACTTTGCCTTCGCCATAATCTCGCGTCCTGGTCGAATCGAGGGTGGTTGTTACGCCTTCACCTTGCTGACGATCTCTTCCGCCTTGCTCTTGGGGACCTGATCGTAATGACTGAACTCCATGGAGTACACCGCACGCCCCTGCGACATCGAGCGGAGCGTGGTGGAGTATCCGAACATCTCGGCCAACGGCACGCTGGCCCCGATCACCTGCGCTTCGCCGCGCTGCGTCATGCCGCCCACCTTGCCGCGCCGCGACGACAGATCGCCGAGGATATCGCCCATGTACTCCGCCGGGCACACGACCTCGACGTTCATGATGGGCTCGAGCAGCACTGGCCGGGCGCGGCGGGCACCCTCCTTGAAGGCCATCGAGCCCGCCACCTTGAACGCCATCTCGCTCGAGTCCACATCGTGGTACGAGCCGTCCACCAGTTCGACCTTGATGTCGACCATGGGATAGCCCGCCAGGATGCCGTTCTCGAGCGCTTCCTTGATGCCCTGCTCCGTGGGCCCAATGTACTCACGCGGCACCACGCCGCCCACGATCTTGTCCTCGAAGATGAAGCCCTGTCCGGTGTCGGCCGGCTCCATGTTGATGACCACGTGGCCGTACTGTCCACGTCCACCCGTCTGCCGGACGAACTTCCCCTCCACCTTCTCCACACGGTTGCGGATCGTCTCGCGGTAGGCCACCTGCGGGCGTCCCACGTTGGCATCCACCCGGAACTCGCGCTGCATCCGGTCCACGATGATCTCGAGGTGCAGCTCGCCCATGCCGGAGATGATCGTCTGCCCCGTCTCCGTGTCCGTGTGCACGCGGAATGTGGGGTCCTCTTCCGCCAGCTTCTGGAGGGCGATGCCCAGCTTGTCCTGGTCGGCCTTGGTCTTCGGCTCGATGGCAACGTCGATTACGGGCGCCGGGAACTTCATCGCCTCGAGGATGATCGGTTTGGACTCGTCCGACAGCGTGTCGCCGGTGCGCGTGTCCTTCAGGCCGATGGCCGCGGCGATGTCGCCCGCCCGCACTTCGTCCATCTCCTCGCGCTTGTTCGCATGCATCTGCAGCAGGCGTCCCACGCGCTCGCGCTTGTCCTTAGTGGAGTTGTAGACGTAGGAGCCGGCCTTGAGACCGCCCGAATAGACGCGGAAGAAGGTGAGCCGACCGACGAACGGGTCGCTCATGATCTTGAACGCGAGCGCCGCGAACGGCGCCTCGTCCGATACCGGGCGTTCCTCGAACGTTTCGTCGTGGTGAGGCAGGTGCCCCTTGATGGCTTCCACCTGATCCGGCGCGGGCAGGTAGTCGATGATCGCATCGAGCAGCGCCTGCACGCCCTTGTTCTTGAACGAGGCGCCGCAGAGCACGGGGACGAACTTGCTGGCGATGGTCGCCTTGCGGATGGCCCGCTGGATTTCCTCCGGCGTGAGCTCCTCTCCGCCCAAGTACTTCTCCAGCAATTCCTCGTCGTGCTCCACCGCCGCCTCGATGGCCGCGTGGCGCGCCGCTGCCACCGCGTCCGCGTACGCATCCGGCACCGGCTCCTCGACGAACGTCTTGCCGAGTGTCTCCTCGTCGAATACCACCGCCACGTTGCGGAGGATGTCGATGTGCCCGGTGAACAACTCGCCCGATCCCATGGGGAGTTGCAGCGGATACGCGTTGGGCGTGAGTCGCGCGCGGATCATCGTCACACACCGCTCGAAGTCGGCTCCCACGCGGTCCATCTTGTTCGCGAAAATGATCCGGGGAACGCCGTACCGGTCAGCCTGGCGCCACACGGTCTCGGTCTGCGGCTCCACGCCCGCCACCGAATCGAGCAGCGTCACCGCGCCGTCCAGCACGCGCAGCGACCGCTCGACCTCCACCGTGAAATCCACGTGGCCCGGGGTGTCGATGATGTTGATGCGGTACAGTGTGCCATTGCGCGGCCAGAAGCAGGTGGTGGCCGCGGAGGTGATGGTGATCCCCCGCTCCTGCTCCTGCTCCATCCAGTCCATCGTGGCGGCACCATCGTGGACCTCACCGATTTTGTAGCTCTTCCCCGTATAGTAGAGAATGCGCTCGGTGGTGGTCGTCTTCCCGGCATCGATGTGCGCCATGATGCCGATGTTGCGATAGTGCTTGAGCGGTGTTTCGCGAGCCATGTCTATGCGCGGCAGTACTTGATGATCATCGGTGCGCCGGCGTGTGAGGCCGGTGCGGCGCAGCGTGCGCCAGCAAAAAAACGGATGGACCGAACATCCCGAACGGGACAGGTCTCCAACCGCTGTCGCCGGGTGCACCCGCCACTCGTGCGCAGGTGGGGACCCATGGCGCGCCGGAAACGTGCTCCGGCGTCTGATTGTTCTCGTCACGCGGCCCGGAACTCTGGACCGCACCTGAGGTGGTCCGGGCGCCACAAGGCGCCCACCACCGGAGCATGCGGACGGCGGGCGACGATCTGCCGTTGCCCCTCCGTGTGCAGCCTTGTAAATGTATGAGCTTCGCGGGCGATGTCAACTCACGCGCCCACGCACGTCACCCGAGCGCTACCAGCGATAGTGCGCGAACGCCTTGTTCGCGTCGGCCATCCGGTGCGTGTCTTCCTTCTTCTTGATGGTGTTCCCTTCGCCCTTCGACGCGGCGATCACTTCGGCGGCCAACTTCTCGGCCATCGATTTTTCGCTGCGCTGCCGCGAGTACAGGATGAGCCACCGCATGGCGAGCGCGGTCCGACGTTCGGGGCGAACCTCCACCGGCACCTGGTAGGTGGCGCCGCCCACACGACGACTCTTGACCTCGACCGCCGGCTTGACGTTCGAGAGCGCCTGCTTGAACACGTTCACGCCCGGCTGCCCGGTACGCGATTCCACCGTGTCCATGGCGCCGTAGAAGATGCGCTCGGCGAGTGCCTTGTTCCCCTCGTACATCAGCACGTTGATGAACTTGGAGACGGTCTGGCTGTCATACCGCGCGTCAGCGGGGACGGGGCGCTTGACGGCCTTGGAGCGACGGCTCATGGCTTACTTCCCTCCCGCCTTGGGGCGCTTGGTCCCGTACTTGGAGCGACTCTGATTGCGCCCGGTCACGCCGGACGCGTCGAGCGTTCCCCGCACGATGTGATAGCGCACGCCAGGGAGGTCCTTCACGCGACCGCCGCGGATGAGCACAATGGAGTGCTCCTGCAGATTGTGCCCTTCGCCGGGGATGTACGCCGTGACCTCGAAGCCGTTGGTCAGACGCACGCGCGCCACCTTGCGCAGCGCCGAGTTGGGCTTCTTGGGCGTGGTGGTATACACACGCGTGCATACGCCGCGCTTTTGCGGGTTCCCCTTGAGGGCCGGAGCCTTCTCTTTCTTTCCGACGTCGCGGCGGCTCTGTCGGACGAGCTGATTGATGGTCGGCATACCGTCGAGTTCACAAATCCAGGAGCCGCCGAAAGCGAGGCGGGACAGACATTTAAGATACCCGGTTGCGGTGAGAGCGTCAAGCGAGTGCTACTCGCTCCCGAACGCCGCCCCCACCTCACCCGACAGAAGCTGTGCGAACGGCGCCTCCGCCTCCGGTTCCAGCGGCAGCAACTCCTGCGGCGGCGGTTCCAGACCCTCGATCTCCACCTCCTGGTACCGGTACATCCCGGTGCCGGCGGGGATGAGGTGCCCGATGATGATATTCTCCTTTAGCCCCAACAGATCGTCCCGCGCTCCGCGGATGGCCGCGTCGGTGAGCACGCGTGTGGTCTCCTGGAACGACGCCGCCGAGATGAACGATTGCGTCGTCAGGCTGGCCTTGGTGATGCCGAGCAGCAGCGGCTCGGCGGTGGCCTGCCGCTCGTCGCGCTTCTGCACCCGCTCGTTGACCTCGCGGAAGACCCCCTTGTCCACGTGCTCACCCTCCAGGAACTCCGTGTCGCTGGCCTCGAGCACGCGCACCTTCTGCAGCATCTGGCGCACGATCACGCCGATGTGCTTGTCGTTGATCTTGACGCCCTGCAGGCGATAGACCTCCTGTACCTCGTTCAGCAGGTACTCCTGCACGGCGCGCGGCCCCTTGATCCGCAGGATGTCGTGCGGGTTCACCGGCCCCTCGCTCAGCCGGTCGCCGGCGCGCACGCGGTCCCCCTCGTGCACGCGCAGGTGCTTCCCGGCCGGCACCTCGTACAGCTGTGCCGGCTGTGTGTCGTCCACCGCCGTGCCACCGTCGTCGAGCCCGCGCAGCGGCTGGACGAAGATCTCGCGCTTGCCCCGCTTGATCTCGCCAAACCGCACTACGCCGTCGATCTCGGAGATGGTGGCCGGATCCTTGGGGCGCCGCGCCTCGAACAGTTCAGCCACGCGCGGCAGACCGCCGGTGATGTCGCGCGTCTTGTACGCCTCGCGGCTGATCTTGGCCAGGATCGTACCGGCCGAGATCTGCTCGCCATCGTCCACCGTGAGCTGCGCGCCAATGGGAATGACGAAGTCGCGCACGCGTTTCTCCTTGCCCCCCTTGGCGTGCACGATCTCGATGTGCGGATGCAGCTTCTTCTCGCGGTCCTCGATGATCACGCGCTGGCGAAGTCCGGTCAGCTCGTCCAGCTCTTCGGTGACCGTTTCGTCCTCCACGATGTCCACGAAGTTCACGCGGCCATCGACATCGGCGATGATCGGTGTGGTATACGGATCCCACGTGAACACCACGGCGTCGCGCTTGACCTCGGCGCCGTTGTCCACCATGAGGATCGCGCCCAGCGGCACCTGGAATCGGCTGGCCACCGCGGCATTGTCCTCGCCCGACGTGCGGATGACGATCTCGCCCTCGTACGACGTGACGATCCGCTGCCCTTCGGCATTCACCACGAACACCAGGCGGTCGCCGTATTCGATGACGCCGGCCACCTTGGACTTCCGAGCGGTCTGCTCGGCAATGCGCGCCGCCGTTCCACCGATGTGGAACGTGCGCAGCGTGAGCTGCGTGCCCGGCTCGCCGATCGACTGCGCGGCCAGAATGCCCACCGCCTCGCCCACGTCTACCATGTTCATCGTGGCCAGGTTGCGGCCGTAGCACATGCGGCAGAGCCCGCGCTTGGCCTCGCAGGTGAGCACCGACCGGATGCGCATGGTCTCGATGCCCGCGTCCTCGATCGCGCGAGCGCGCTCCTCATCGATGAGCTGTCCCGCCTCCACGAGCAGCAACCGGCGTCCGGCTTCGTCGATCTCGTGCGGATCCTCCACATCCTCCGCCGCTACGTTCCCCACGATGCGCTCCGAGAGCGGCTCGATGATGTCCTCGCCCTCCTTGAGCGCGCCGACTTCGAGGCCCAGGATGGTGCCGCAGTCTTCTTCCGTGATCGTGACGTCCTGCGCCACGTCCACCAGGCGGCGCGTGAGATAGCCGGCGTCGGCGGTCTTGAGCGCCGTGTCCGCCAAGCCCTTGCGCGCGCCGTGCGTGGAGATGAAGTACTCCAGCACCGACAATCCTTCGCGGAAGTTGGACTTGATGGGGCTCTCGATGATCTCGCCGATGCCGCCGGTGAGTTTCTTCTGCGGCTTGGCCATGAGGCCGCGCATCCCCGCCAGCTGGCGGATCTGGTCGCGGCTTCCGCGCGAGCCGGAATCGAACATCATGAACACCGGGTTGAACCCGTTCTTGCTGCGCGCCATCGCCTTCACCATCGCGTCGGCCACGTCGTTGTTGGCGTGGGTCCAGGTGTCGATGACCTTGTTGTAGCGCTCTCCGTTGGTGATATTGCCCGTCTGGTACGCCTTCTGGAAGCGCTCCACGCGCGCCTCGGCCTCGGCCAGCAGCGTGGCCTTGTCGGCCGGGATCTCGAGGTCCTCGATCCCGATCGACACGCCGCCCGTGGTGGCGTAGCGGAAACCGAACTCCTTCAACCGGTCGAGAAACGACACCGTGCCCGCCAGCCCGGTGCTGCGGTACGCCTCGAACACCAGCTCCGAGAGCGCGCGCTTCTTCATCTCCCGGTTCTGAAACGGCAGCCCCGGCGGGACGATGCTGTTGAACAGCACGCGGCCGACGGTTGTGGTCTCCCAGCGGCGGCCGTCCTGATCGTCCACCAGATAGCGCACCGGCGACGGATAGGTCAGACGTCCCAGCGCCAGCGCCATCTCCGCCTCACCCACCGACGTCAACCGCGGCAGGGTGGCGTCCGCCACGCGCGTGTCGAAATCGTTGGGCGCGCGCGTGAGGAAGTAGCAGCCCAGGACGATGTCCTGACTGGGCTCGGCCACCGGGCGGCCGTCCGACGGCTTGAGGATGTTGTTGGACGACAGCATGAGCAGCCGGCTCTCGAGCTGCGCCTCGAACGACAGCGGCACGTGCACGGCCATCTGGTCGCCGTCGAAGTCCGCGTTGAACGCCGCGCACACGAGCGGGTGAATCCGGATGGCCTTCCCCTCCACCAGGACCGGCTCGAACGCCTGGATGCCCAGACGGTGGAGCGTGGGTGCCCGGTTGAGCAGCACGGGGTGGTCCTTGATGATCTCCTCGAGGATCTCGTAGACCTCCGGGCTCTCGCGCTCCACGATCTTCTTGGCGCGCTTGACCGTCTCGGCGATGCCCTTCTCCACCAGCTTGTGGATGATGAACGGCTTGAACAGTTCGAGCGCCATGGCCTTGGGCAGCCCGCACTGATGCAGTTGCAGCTCGGGACCGACGACGATGACCGACCGGCCCGAGTAGTCCACGCGCTTCCCGAGCAGGTTCTGACGGAACCGCCCCTGCTTGCCCTTGAGCATGTCGGACAGCGACTTGAGCGGCCGCTTGCCGCGACCCCGGATGGCCTTGGACCGGCGTCCGTTGTCGAACAGCGCGTCCACGGCCTCCTGCAGCATGCGCTTCTCGTTGCGCAGGATCACCTCCGGCGCGCGATGCTGGATGAGCTTCTGCAGCCGGTTGTTGCGATTGATGACGCGGCGGTAGAGATCGTTCAGGTCGCTCGTGGCAAAGCGTCCACCGTCGAGCGGCACGAGCGGGCGCAGGTCCGGCGGGATGACCGGGACGACGTCCAGAATCATCCACTCCGGACGGTTCCGCGACCCGCCGGCATCGCCGGACGTGCGGAAGGCATCGATCACCTTGAGCCGCTTGAGCATCTGCTTCTTGCGATGCTGCGACGTCTCGACCAGCACCTGCGCGCGGAGCTCCTCGGACAGCCTGTCGACGTCCACGCGGCGCAGCAGTTCGCGCACGGCGGGCGCCCCGATGTCGGCCTTGAAGTGGTCGTCCTTCTCTTCCTTGGCCTTGGCGCGCAGATCCAGGAACTCGTCCTCGTCCAGCAGCTGGTTGGTCCGGACCTCCTGCTCGCCGGGCTCGATGACGACGTAGTTGGAGTAGTAGATGATCTTCTCGAGATCACGCAGCGTGATGTCGAGCAGATTCCCCATGGGGCTGGGGAGGGTCTTGAAAAACCAGAATGTGCGCCACCGGAACGGCGAGCTCGATGTGCCCCATGCGCTCGCGCCGCACGCGTGACAGCGTGACCTCCACGCCGCAGCGATCACAGATCACGCCGCGGTAGCGGATGCGCTTGTACTTGCCGCAGTGGCACTCCCAGTCCTTCACCGGACCGAAGATGCGCTCGCAGAAGAGCCCGTCCTTTTCCGGTTTGAAGGAGCGGTAGTTGATGGTTTCCGGCTTGGTGACCTCGCCCCAGGACCACCAGGAGCGCATGCCGGACATCTCCATCCGCTCGCGCTCCTTCGGATCCTTGGGCCCGCGGATCTCCTCGGGCGAGGCGATGCGAATCTGGATGAAGTCGAAACTCGAGCTGCGCTGCTCGCGCACGCTGCGGAAATCAATCATGTCCTACTCCTCTCCGGTGCCGTTGCCGTCCAGTCCATCGCCAGTCGCGCCGAGCTTCACCCAGATCCCCAACGCCTGCAGTTCCTTCACGAGCACGTTGAAGGACTCCGGGATCCCCGGCTCCGGCAGGTTCTGTCCCTTCACGATCGCTTCGTAGACACGGCTGCGTCCGTTCACATCGTCCGACTTGACGGTGAGAATCTCCTGCAGCGTGTGTGATGCGCCGTACGCTTCGAGCGCCCACACCTCCATCTCGCCGAACCGCTGACCGCCGAACTGCGCCTTGCCGGCCAGCGGCTGTTGGGTGACGAGGGAGTACGGGCCGATGCTGCGCGCGTGAATCTTGTCGTCCACCAGGTGCGACAGCTTGAGCATGTAGATGTCGCCCACGGTCACCGGGCTGGCGAACCGCTCGCCCGTGCGGCCGTCGCGCAGCCACACCTTGCCGGTGGTGGTGAGCCCCGCCAGGCGCATGAGCTCCCCGGCCGCGGCGTCCACGTCGGCCTCCGACTTGGGACCGAGCATCTGCGCCAGCGCCGGCAATTCCTCCGACGCCAAGACATCGGCCGCGTCGCGCCCGCGCAGCTTCTCCACCTGACGCAGCGCCGTCTTCGCTTCCTTGTCCGACCCGCTCTGTTCGCCCAGCGACTCGTGCAGCGCCACCTGGTGTTCGATCTCCTGTATCTCGCGCTCCGCGATTTCCTTGGCGGCGCCGGTGAGGAAGTCGCGTACGCGGTGGAAGATGTCGCGCGTCTCCTGGGACATGGCGCGGCTGCCCAGGTCGTTGAGCGTGGCATCCTGCAGATCGACGTGCTCCTCACCCACGTCCTTCTTGGGCTTGATGTCCTCGGCGATCCGTACGATCTCCTCCGGGGTGACCACCGGCGCCGTGTTGCGCAGGGCGAGCGCCTGCCCGGCCCACGCGACGCCGGCCAGCTTGAGGAGCAGCCCGATCTCGCGCTCGTTGGCACCCTGGAAGACCGGCGTCTTGGCGTAGAAGCCCAGCATCCGCGCCGCCCATCCCAGGTGCGTTTCGAGGATCTGCCCCACGTTCATGCGGCTCGGCACGCCCAGCGGATTGAGCACGATGTCCACCGGCCGGCCATTCGGCAGGAAGGGCATGTCCTCCTCGGGGACGATGCGCGCGACGATGCCCTTGTTCCCGTGGCGGCCGGCCATCTTGTCGCCCACCGAGATCTTCCGCTTCTCGGCCAGGTACACCTTCACGAGTTGGATCACGCCCGGGGGGAGTTCGTCGGGCTGCAGGATCTTGTCGATCCGCTCCTCGGCTCGCTCCTCGATGCGGTTCTTTTCCGCCGCGGCCGCGTCGATGACCTCGCGGACGCGCTCGTTCACCTTCTTGTTCTCGATGCGGAACGTCTTGAGATCGAGCGTCGGGATGCGCAGCTCGCGCAGCACCTCGTCGGTGAGCTTGGTGCCCGACGGCAGCGCCTCCTCCACCGTGCCCGCCTTGAGCGCGAGCTGGATCGTCTGCCCTTCGAGCAGCTCCACCAGTTCGGCGTCGCGCACCTCGTTCACGCGCACCTTGGCATCCGCCTCCAGACGCCGCACCTCGCCAATGCGCTCCCCACGATCCTTCTCGATCACCTGGTCATCGATCCGCGAGAAGATCTTGACGTCGATCACGACGCCTTCCATTCCCGGTGGCACCTTGAGCGAGGAATCCTTTACGTCCTTGGCCTTCTCGCCGAAGATGGCCGTGAGCAGCTTCTCCTCCGGCGACAGCTCGGTTTCTCCCTTGGGCGTGATCTTGCCCACCAGGATGTCGCCCGGGTTGACGTGCGCGCCGATGCGGACGATCCCCCGCTCGTCGAGGTCCACCAGCGACTCCTCGGCCACGTTCGGGATCTCGCGCGTGATCTCCTCCTGCCCGCGCTTGGTATCGCGGACGTGCAGCTCGAGTTCCTGGATGTGGATGGACGAATAGACGTCGTCCTTCACCAGGCGCTCGGAGAGCACGATGGCGTCCTCGAAGTTGTGGCCGTACCACGGCATGAACGCGACGGTCACGTTCGAGCCGAGGGCGATCTGCCCCTTCTCGGTTCCGGCCCCGTCGGCAATCACATCGCCCGCCTTGACCCGCTGGCCCAACTTGACGAGCGGCCGTTGGTTGATGGCGGTGTCCTGGTTGGTGCGCCAGTACTTCTTGATGCGGTACCGGTCGTGCTGCGTGAGCCGGGCGAGCGGCCGGTCGCCGCTGCGCCGCTCCTCGGTCCTGCTCCGGCTGCCCAGCCCCGCGTCCACGATGATCTCGTCGGCGGTGACGCGGGTGACTACGCCCGCGCGCCTGGCAATGACCACGGCGCCGGAGTCGCGGGCCACCTTGTCCTCGAGCCCCGTGCCCACCAGCGGGGTGCGCGGATCGAGCAACGGCACCGACTGCCGCTGCATGTTCGAGCCCATGAGCGCGCGGTTGGCGTCGTCGTGCTCCAGGAACGGGATGAGCGCCGCCGCGATCGACACGAGCTGCTCCGGCGCCACGTCCATGTAGTCGATCCGGTCGGGCGACACCAGCGGCACGTCGCCCCGGTGGCGACAGAGCACGAGGTCGTCCACGAAGGTGCCGTCGTCGCGTAGCTTGGCGTTGGCCTGCGCGATGATGACGTCCTCTTCCTTGTTGGCGTCCAGCCACTCGATGTCGCCGGTCACTTTCCCGTTCTTCACCACGCGATACGGCGTCTCCACGAAGCCGAGATCGTTCACGCGCGCATAGCAGGCAAGGGACGTGATGAGTCCGATGTTCGGACCTTCCGGCGTCTCGATGGGGCACATGCGGCCGTACTGCGAGTAGTGCACATCGCGCACCTCAAAGCCGGCGCGCTCCCGGGTCAGACCGCCCGGGCCCAGCGCCGACAGACGGCGCTTGTGCGTGAGCTCGGCCAGCGGGTTCGTCTGATCCATGAACTGCGACAGCTGCGACGACCCGAAGAACGCCTGGATCACCGCCGAAACCGTGCGCGCGTTCACCAGATCGTCCAGGGTGATTTTTTCCGGATCGGTGTTGATCGACATCCGCTCCTTCACCAGGCGCGCCATGCGGGACAATCCCACCGAGAACTGATTCGCGATGAGCTCGCCCACCGAGCGAATGCGGCGATTGCCCAGATGATCGATGTCGTCCACGTGGCCGCGGCCCTCGTGCAACTCCACGAGGTAGCGCACGATGGCCACGAAGTCCTCGCGCATGAGGACGGTGTGGTCGGCCGGGACCTTGAGCCCCAACCGCTGGTTGATCTTGTAGCGTCCCACGCGCCCCAGGTCGTAGCGCTTGGGGGAGAAGAACAGCCGCTCCAGCGCCGTCCGCGCCGTCTCGAGATTGGGCGCCTCGCCGGGACGCAGCAGCGAATAGATCTGCTGCAGCGCTTCCTTTTCGCTGTGCGTGGGATCCTTGGCCAGCGTGTTCTTGATGAGCGTGGACTCGGCCCGTCCCGACGTCACGAACACCTGCACCTTGAAGATCTCCGCCTTGCGCAGCTTCCGCATGAGCGTATCGGTGAGCTGCTGGCCGACCTCGGCCACCACCTCGCCCGTTTGCGGATCCACGGCGTCCACGGCGAGGGTGCGCCGTACGGGGCGCTCGCCGCGCTCCACGGCATCCTCTTCATCGCGGATGTCGACCGTCATATACGACGCGAACACCTTGACCGCGTCGATCTTGAGCCGGCGGAGCCGGTTGTAGACCTCCGGGGTGAGCTCGTCGCCCTCGGCCACCACGAGATCGGCCTCGGCGCGTTCGCGCTCGGCGCGGGCCTTCTTGGTCTTGGCCTTGGGGGCGTTCTCATCGGGCGCCTCCCCGGCCAGCGTGATGTTCTCGGCGATGATCGCGCCGATCACCTCGCGCTGGTCGGTGCGACTCTCCAGCTTGCGCGTGAGGTCGAGATCGCGCACCGCAAAAAAGAGCCGCAGGATGTCGGAGTTGGTACCGAACCCCAGCGCGCGGAGGAGTGCGGTGGCCGGGAATTTCTTCTTCTTGTCGATGTGGACGTAGACCACATCGTGGATGTCCACGGTGAACTCCACCCACGAACCGCGGAACGGGATGATGCGCGCCGAGATGAGGCGCTGCCCATTGGGATGGGTGGACTCCTCGAACACCACGCCGGGCGAGCGGTGCAACTGGCTCACGATCACGCGCTCGGCGCCGTTGATGACGAACGTGCCGAGCGGCGTGAGCAGCGGCAGTTCACCGAGATAGACTTCCTTCTCGATGATGTTGCGCGGGCGCTTCTCGCCGTTGACCTCCTCATTGATGACCAGCTGGAGCGTGGCCTTGAGGGGCGCGGAGTAGGTCATGTCGCGCTCGATGCACTCCTCGACCGCGTACTTGGGCTCCCCCAGCGTGTAGCGCACGAACTCCAGAGAATAGTTCTCGTGGACGTCCGTGATTGGGAAGAGGTCCTTGAAGACGCGTTCGAGGCCCACATCCTCACGATCGTGGGCAGCCGCATCCAGCTGCAGCAGCGCGTCGAAGGCGCGCGTCTGGATGTCGAGCAGGTGGGGCATCTCCATCCCCTGCTCGAGCTTGGCGAACGAGACTTGCTTCAACGAATCAGGCATGGATCACCCGTGCAGACGAAAAACCGCTCCGCCCCGCGCGCGCGCCGATCGCGCGCCGGAGGGAAGCCGTGTGGCAGTACGAATTGTACGAGCAGCGATCGAGGTCGGGACCATCGCGCCGGGACCAGGTCAGGGTGTGTGGAGCAGGACGCTGCCGGGAGCGGGGGGCATGCGGCGTACGCCGCCGGCCCCCTGACTCCGCGGTGCGGGAGTCCTGTCGCACACCCTCACTTGATCTCGACCGTCGCGCCCTGCTCCTCCAGCTTGCCCTTGATCTGGTTGGCCTCGTCCTTGGAGACGCCCCCCTTGACGGTGGACGGCGCGCTGTCGACGAGGTCCTTGGCTTCCTTGAGGCCGAGGGCGGTGATCTCGCGGACCACCTTGATGACCTGGATCTTCTTGGCACCCGCTTCCTTGAGGGTGACATCGAACTCGGTCTGTTCCTCGACCGCGGGTGCTGCCGCTCCAGCGCCCGCGCCAGCCGCGGGCGCCGCGCCCATCGGGGCGGCCGCGATGGTCACGTTGAAGCGTTCCTTGAAGGCGTCGATCAACTCGGCCAGCTCGAAGACCGACAGGTTGCCGATGGCTTCGAGGATCTCGTCATTGCTCAACGTTGCGTTCGCCATTGTCTCGATTCTCCGTGTCAATCCCAGGCGTGCGTGATGGTCGTCCCTGGGCCATGTGATCAGGCAGTGCGCCTGGGAAGCGTCACGCGCTCTCGCGCTGCGTGCGCAGCGCGTCCAGCGCTCCAACGAACATGTACAGCAGACCGTTCAGCGCGCCGGCGAACGCCGCCAGCGGGGACTGCATCCCACCGGCCAACTGCGACAGCAGTTGCTCGCGCGACGGCAGCGTGGCCAGCTTCTGCACCTGCTCGCCGCCAATGGCGGCGCCGTCCAGCACGCCGCCCTTCACGCTCGGCCGGTGGTCGTTCTCACGGGCGAAGTCGGCCAGCACCTTGGCCGCGACCACAGCATCCGTCCCGATCACGAGCCCCGTGGGCCCCCGCAGGCGGTCCGCCGTGATGCCGCTCTCGCGCGCCGCCCGGAGCGCGAGCGTGTTCTTGATGACTACGTACTCCACGCCGGCCTTGCGGAAGCGCCGCCGGAGCTCCGTCATGCGCTTGACGTTGAGCCCGGTGAAGTCCGTGAAGTAGAGCGCCGTAGCGCCCTCCAGCTTGTCGCGCAGCTCGGTGACGAGCTGTTCCTTGTCCGCTCGCTTCATCGCGCGTTACCGGTAGGGAGTGGTGTCGACCGGGAATCCCGGCCCCATGGTGCTCGACAGCGCGACGTGCCGGACGTAGACGCCCTTGGCCGCGGCCGGCTTGGAGCGAACGATCTGATCCATGAACGCGGTGAAGTTCCCCTCCAGCTGCTCGAGCGTGAATGAGACTTTCCCGATGGGTGCGTGGACGTTGCCTCCCTTGTCCACGCGAAACTCGATCTTGCCCGCCTTCACCTCACGCACGGCGCGGGAGATGTCGAACGTGACCGTGCCGGCCTTGGGATTCGGCATGAGCCCCCGCGGGCCGAGCACGCGGCCAAGCTGGCCCACCTGCCCCATCTGGTCGGGGGTGGCGATCATGACGTCGAAGTCGAGCCATCCGTCCTTGATTTGCTGGATGTACTCGACGCCGACGAAATCGGCCCCCGCCGCCTCGGCGTCGCGCGCTTTGTCGCCCACGGCGATGACCAGCACGCGCACGCTCTTGCCCGTGCCGGCCGGGAGAATGACCGTGCCGCGGACGATCTGATCCGCGTGCCGCGGATCGACGCCCAGACGCACGGCCACCTCGACCGTCTCGTCGAACTTGGCATACGCCCCGCCCTTCACATGCTCCAACGCCTGACGCGCCGGAAACGCTGCGTCACCGTTGAGCCGGGCGGCGGCCGCGCGGAATTTCTTCCCGTGGCGGCGCATCAGTCGGAGACCTCCAGCCCCATCGAGCGCGCGGCGCCCGCGATCATGGCCATGGCCGACTCGACCGAATCGGTGTTGAGATCGGGCATCTTGAGCTCGGCGATCTTGCGGAGCTGCGCGCGCGTGACCGTGCCCACCTTGTTCCGGTTCGGCTGCCCGGAGCCCTTGTCGATCCCGGCCTCCTTCTTGAGCAGCACGGCCGCCGGGGGCGTCTTGGTGATGAAGGTGAACGACTTGTCGGCATAGATGGTGACCTCCACCGGGAGGATCGTCCCATCCTGCGATTGCGTTCTGGAGTTGAACTCCTTGCAGAACGCCATGATGTTGATGCCGTGTGGCCCCAGCGCCGTTCCAACCGGCGGCGCGGGATTGGCTCGTCCGGCTGGCACCTGCAGCTTGACGAACCCGGCGACCTTCTTTGCCATGTTGCATCCCTCTCAGTCGATGGCGGAGCCCCTCGTGCCCCCGCCCGCATCTCCCACTCATGTTTCACGTCGCAGTGGTGAGCGACGTCCCGCCAGGGACCGTCGAGCGATCCCCCCGCGGTCCGGCCGCGGTCAGTACCCGCGCAATTGCAGGTAGTCCAACTCCACGCTCGTCGGCCGGCCGAACAGGCTGACCGACACCCGGACCTTGCCCTTGTCCGGGTACACCTCTTCGACCGTCCCGTTGAAGTCGCTGAAGGGCCCTTCCGTGATCGCCACCGCCTGGCCGACCATGAACGGAATCTCCTCCGCTGCCTCCGTTGGCTCCTCCTCGTCCGCCACGCCAAGCAACCGGTTCACCTCGTCCGGCCGCAGCGGCTGCGGCAGCCGATCGTGACCCACGAACTTGATCACCCCTTGGATGCTGTTCACGGTGTGAATGGTCTCCTGATTCATGACCATCTCCACCAGCACGTACCCGGGATAGATCTTCCGCTCGACCGTGACCTTCTTGCCGTTCTTGATCTCAACGACGTCCTGCGTCGGCACGAGCGCCTGCCGAATCAGCCGCTCCTCCGCCGCGCGAGCATCCTGCTCGATGCGCCGCTGGATGAGCGAGCGCACCTTGTTCTCGTGCCCGGCGGTCGTCTGAATGGCGTACCAGCGGTGCGCATCGGTCATTGAAACAGCCGGGGAAGCAAGTCGACGAGGAGCGCCTGCAGCGTGACGTCGAGAATCGCAATGATCGCACCCACGATCATCACGAAGATGATGATGGCGATCGTCGCCTGCTGCAGCTGCTGGCGATCCGGCCAGGTGACCTTGCTGAGCTCCCGTCGTGAATCCGAGATGAAATCCCGGGCGTCGACGAACGACTGGCGGATGCTCATGCCTACCTGGTTTCCTTGTGCGTCGTGTGCGTATCACACCGGGGACAGTACTTCTGCCATTCCACCCGCTCCGGGTGCGTCCGCTTGTTCTTCGTCGTGAAGTAGTTCCGATTCTTACACTCGTTACAGGCAAGAATCACTTTTTCGCGTGGCATCGAACATCCAAGGTGACGGCCCGGGGCGCGCGTGGCCTGCGCACGCCGGGCTTCCGTGCGTAATGGTACGGCGTTACTTCAGGATTTTGGTGACGACGCCGGCGCCGACGGTGCGACCGCCCTCGCGGATGGCGAAGCGCAGCCCCTCGTCCATCGCGATCGGCGTGATGAGCTCGATCTCCATCTGCACGTTGTCGCCCGGCATGACCATCTCCGTCCCCGCCGGCAACTGCACGCTCCCCGTCACGTCGGTCGTGCGAAAGTAGAACTGCGGCCGATACCCGTTGAAGAACGGCGTGTGCCGGCCCCCCTCCTCCTTCGTCAACACGTACACCTCGGCCAGGTAGTGCGTGTGCGGCGTGATCGCGCCCCCCTTCGACAGCACCATCCCGCGCTCGATCTCCTCCTTCCCAATCCCCCGCAACAACAACCCCACGTTGTCCCCCGCCTGCCCCTCGTCCAACAACTTCCGAAACATCTCCACCCCCGTCACCACCGTCTTCTTCTCCGCCCCAAACCCCACCAACTCCACCTCGTCCCCCACCTTCACCACCCCCCGCTCGATCCGCCCCGTGGCCACCGTCCCCCGCCCCGTGATCGAAAACACGTCCTCGACCGGCATCAGGAACGGCTTGTCAATCTCCCGCTTCGGCTCCGGGATATAGCTGTCCAACGCGTCCAACAGCTCCTGGATCGGCGCCGCCGCCGGATTGGCCGGGTCGGCCGCCTCCAGCGCCTTCAACGCCGACCCCTTGATGATCGGCAACTCGTCCCCCGGAAACTCGTACTGGCTCAACAGCTCCCGCACCTCGAGCTCCACCAGGTCCAGCAGCTCCGGATCGTCGACCATGTCCACCTTGTTCATGAACACGACGATGTAGGGCACGTTCACCTGCCGCGCCAACAAAATGTGCTCCCGCGTCTGCGGCATCGGCCCATCGGCCGCACTCACCACCAGGATCGCCCCATCCATCTGCGCCGCCCCGGTGATCATGTTCTTCACGTAGTCCGCATGCCCCGGACAGTCGACGTGCGCGTAGTGCCGCTTCGCACTCTCGTACTCCACGTGCGCCGTCGCAATCGTGATCCCCCGCTCCCGCTCTTCCGGCGCCTTGTCGATCTGATCGAACGCGATCGACTGCGCCAGCCCCCGCTTCGCCTGCACGGCCGTGATCGCCGCCGTCAGCGTCGTCTTCCCGTGGTCCACGTGCCCAATCGTCCCCACGTTCACGTGCGGCTTCGTCCGCTCAAACTTTGCCTTCGCCATGTCAGGATCAGGTGACAGGGTTCACACGCAGGCGCGCACCGCGCCTCGATCCATCACGAACGCCGCGCATCCAGCGCCAGAGCGCCTGCACGCGGCACACCATCGACCTTCGCCAACGCGATCGTCCATCGCCTCCATCGCGAGGCGAGCCAGAGCTCGCGACCGGGCTTGAACCGGTGACCTCACCCTTACCAAGGGTGTGCTCTACCAACTGAGCTACGCGAGCGTTCTCGCGCTCCCGGGCGCGACCTGAGAGCGGGAGACGGGGCTCGAACCCGCGACATCAAGCTTGGAAGGCTTGCGCTCTACCAACTGAGCTACTCCCGCGATGCGCCCACCGCCTGTTCTCTCGGGCGACCACGCGCGGCCCGCCCGCAGTCTGTCGTCCTCGCACCGACCTCGGCGCCGCCTCACGCCTGCGATCCTCTGCCCATCAGCTGCCCATCAGCATCTGCCCGTCAGCGCGACGCATCCCGCGCCGTACACTCGCTCGCTCCGACACGAGTGGTGGGGGAAGGATTCGAACCTTCGAAGGCCGAAGCCGACAGATTTACAGTCTGTTCCCGTTGGCCACTTGGGTACCCCACCAGACGCACGCATTCCGGCTTCGCGCCCCACGCACGCTGCGCATCTCGTGGACCAGAGCTGACGGCGAGAATCGAACTCGCAACCTGCTGATTACAAATCAGCTGCTCTGCCAATTGAGCTACGTCAGCCGATGCAGCTCCGCTGTACATCACATAGCCGTTTTGCGCCAGACATGCAGGATAACCGAGCGAGATAGGCGAGTCAAGGGAGTTCGCACGGCGTATCTGCTGTGCTCGCACCCGCTTCCGCCACCACCCACCCGCTCGACCGCCCACCGCTCAAAGGACCGCTCATGGCACCGCTCAAGGCGCCGCCGAAGGCACCGCCTCGCGCACAGCTCAGCGCACCTTGCGCCAGCGCGTTCCCGCTGGCGTGTCCTCGATGGCCACGCCCTTTGCCTCCAACTCCGAGCGGATACGGTCGGCGGCGCCGAAGTCGCGCTCCGCCCGAGCCGCTGCCCGTTCCGCCAGCCGGTCTTCCACCCAGGCGTCGAGCTCCGGCGTGGTGGCTGGCTCCGGAACCAGATCCAGCAAGGAATCGATCGTGGTGAACGCCGCCTGCGCCTGCTCCAGCGAGGCGGCGGAAACGCCCCCCGCATCCAACGCGGCGTTGGCCCGGCGGATGAACGTGAACAACGCCTCCAAGGCCTGCGGCGCGTTGAGATCGCTGAACAGGGCGTCGCGCACCCCAGCGATCGCCCCTGCTGCCGCGGCGGAGAGATCGCCCGGGCCGCCAATTTCCCGCTCCGCACCGCGTCTCACGCCGGCATCGAGCACACCGCTCCGGGCACCAAGGATGCCGGCCCGCGCCGGCGACACCCCCGCGCCCGCTCCATCTCCCCCCCCGCAGCGGCCACCTCCAGTGCACGCGCGAGGCGGTGGGCAAAGGTGCCGATCCGGACGACCGCGTTGGTGGACTGTGCCAGCGCCTCCTCGCTGACGTTGAGCTGCTGGCGGTAGTGCGTCGAGAATACGAGATGCCGGATGGCCGCCGCTCCGTATCCCGCTTCGCGCAACTGCCCCACGTTGAGCACGTTGCCCACGCGCTTGGCCATCTTGGCGCCGTCGGTCAGGAGAAATTCCCCGTGGCACCAAAAGCGGGCGAACGGCGCTCCGGTGGCTCCCTCCGATTGCGCGATCTCGTCTTCGTGGTGCGGGAAGATGTTGTCCACGCCGCCACAATGGATGTCCAGCGTCTTGCCGAGGTATTTCATCGACATGGCCGAGCACTCGAGGTGCCAGCCCGGACGGCCACGCCCCCAGGGTGACTCCCACACGGCCCCGGTCGCCTCGTCCTCGGGCTTGGCCGCTTTCCAGAGCGCGAAGTCGCGCACATCCTCCTTGTTGTAGTCGTCCGCCGCCACCCGCGCGCCAGGCTGGATCTGCCGTGTATCGAGGCGCGAGAGCTTGCCGTAGTCGGGAACGCGCGCGATCGCGAAGTAGAGCGACCGGTCCTCCGCCTGGTAGGCGAGTCCCCGGTCCACGAGCCGCTCCAGGAGCGCGATCATCTCGGGGACGTGCTCGGTGGCCTTGGGGTAGGCGAAGGCCTTGCGGATGCGCAGGAACGCGCGATCGCGGTGAAAGACTTCCACCATGGGCTCGGTGACCTCGCGAATCGACACGCCGCGCTCGAAGGCGCGCTTGATGATCTTGTCGTCCACGTCGGTCAGGTTCATCACCTGCACCACGTTCCAACCGGCGAAGGCGAGCGCGCGGTTGAGCAAGTCCTCGAACAGAAAGGTGCGGAAGTTCCCCAGATGCGCGGGATCGTAGACCGTGGGACCGCACGTGTACATGCGCACGGTCTCGCCGTCTGCCGGCTGGAACCGTTCGATGCTTCGCGTGAGCGTGTTGTACAGCAGGAAATCGGTCATTCCGCGCGTTCTCAGCCAGGCGACTCATGGTCACGCATCGTGCAGCACCGATTCGGCCGCGTGCCGCACGCGGCGCTCGCGCGATCCGGGCTAAGCGGCGCTGGGCGAGCAGCGGCCCCCACACCGCGGAGCACGCGCCGGCCTCATCGCTCTACCCCTTGGACCGGACGTGGTGCCGTGCGCCCCGTGGAACAGTGACGGTCGCGCGCGGAGCGGAAGCCGACCAGCCAGAGCGGGTACCGCGCGCGCGCCAAGCGCGGCAGGAGACACAGGCAACGGACACCCCGCTGTCACCACGGCGTTGTCGGGACGGCAGCGCGCACCGTCCGTGCGGGACGGGGGCAAGCTAGAGACTCCCGACGAGCCGGTCAACCGACGGACCCCCACCGCCGCGGACGAGCAGCAGGCGTGCGCCCGCGCGCCGCAGCACACCATGGCGCAACTGGTAGACGCGCGTTGGTGGCGCTACCCACCCATCTGCGGTTCGCTCGGCCAGCACCGCTCCACCCCCCGCCCGAACCAACTCGTGCACGAGCGCGGCCGCCTCGCGGTGCATGGGAGCATTGCCCATGCCGAGCAGCCCGTCGAGGAGGAGCACGCCCGCGTGCGCGGCGCCTCCCTGGCGCCACCGGACGGCGCCCGCATCCGCGGCGAGGAGACCTGCCACGCAGCGGAGCAGGGTGCTCTTGCCAGAGCCGCGCGGGCCCATGATGCCGACGATGTCACGCGGATGGAGCACGAACGACACACCGCGCAGAACCTGGACGCGGGCGCCGCACGCGGGCGTGCCCGCCAGGAAGCACTTCCAGACACCCTCGAGCTCCAGCAGGGGCGGACCACCGGGGCGCAGCCTGGGGGTACGCGCCTCCAACACCGGGTTGAGCGCTTCCGTGGCGCACGGGTGCAGATGACGGAAACAGTCGAGAGGCGAGGCCTGGTCGGATCGTGCGCGCATGCCCCACATGATGGAGCGGTTCACTCGTCACGCGGTACCAAGGCTCGGCGCAGAGCATCGTAATTGCGCCGTCGTCCGCCGGGCACCGCGGTCTTCCAGCCGCGGCGGCGCGCAAACGGCGCCCCAACCACCCCGCCGGCTGTCAGGCCACGCGCTGGCGGCGCGCCGCTTCCGCCAGCGCGATCACGTCCGGGGGTCGGCCGGTGTGCACGATGATCCCACCCTCCGGCGGAGGCGCATGCACCACGAAGGCACGGTCGCGCACGGCGCGGCGGAAGCCCAGTCCTTCATAGAGCCGGCGCAGCAGGATCCGCCGCACCACCACCATCAGCACGGCCAGCGTGGGAACCGCCACCACCAGCCCCACCGGCCCCAGCAGCTTCCCCATGATGAGCACGGCCATGATGGTGAGCACCGGTGGGAGTTCCACCTGCCGGTGCATGATTACCGGCCCCACGAAGTTGCTCTCGATGAGGTGAATCACCACGCCAAGGCCGGCCACCAGCAGCGCCCGCGTCACTCCACCGGTGCCGCCCAGGACAAACAACGCCGGGAGCGTCGTGGAGACGAGCGTGCCGAAGTACGGTACGATGGACACCACTCCAGTGAGCACGCCGAACGCCAACCAGTAGGGAACGCGCAGCACGTACAGTCCCAGTGCCGTGAGCGCGCCCAGGAACGTCATGGCGATGAGCTGTCCCACGATCCATGCGCGCAGCGACCGGGCGAGATCGGCCAGCACGTTGCGTACGAGGTCGCGGTGCACGGGCGGGAAGAGCGCGATGAACCACTCGCGATACAGTCCCGGATTGAGCGCCAGGTAGACGGCCATCACCGCCACCGAGAAGACGCTGATGGTGACGTGGAAGAGCGAGACGATCTTGGGAACGAGGTCCTGGAAATACCCGGCGATCTGCTGGTAGATGGCCAGGATGACGGGCTGCTCTCCGCCCCGCACGATGGCGCGCAGGCCCGGGAGCCGAGCCATGAAGCGTTCGACGCCCATTTCCCACGCCGCGATGTAGTCGGGCAGGACGCGGAGCAGCGCCTGTGTCTGCTCCACCACGGGCGGCACGAGCAGCCACAGGATGCCGGCCATGGCTGCGAGCGAGAGCAGGATGGCGACGAGCAGCGCCGCGCGGCGTGGCAGCCCAAAGCGGCGGGTGAGAAGCTCCGCGCCGGCATCGAGGTAGAGCGCCAACAGCACGGAGATGAACAGCAGGAGAAATACGTCGGCCGCCTGTCCGACCAGCAGCAGGAGCAGGACCGTGATGACCGTGCCGGCAAGCACCGGGGCGAAGCGGAATCGCCCCCTTGCCTGCGCTGCGGGGCTCATGCCGGCTTGCCACCTCCGCCCGCGTCATCCTCGACGTCGGCGTCGACCGTTTCATCGGCCGGCTGCTGCCCCGCGCCGATGGCACGTTGATCAGCGCTGCCCGCGCCGAGCATGCCCATGCGCTGCTTGAGCGCCAGCAGCTGCATGTCCGCGTCCTGCCCCACCACGTTCGCTTCCAGCCGCTTGAAATCCTTGCTCAACCGATCGCCGGAGATCTCCTCGTCGATCTCCGCATTGGCCAGAAGCCGGCGCTCGTTGTCCTCGATCTTGGATTCCATCCGCGCGAACGCCTCGAACGCCGAGCGCTCCGACATGGCCGACATCGTTTCCGAGATGCGCTTCTGCGCCTCGGCGCGCTTCTGTCGCGCCACGAGCATGTTCTTCTTCCGCTTGGCTTCCTCGATCTTCTCGTTCAGCTCGCGGAGCGACTGCTTGAGCCCCTCCGTCTCGGCGCGATGCGCCTGCCACGTGGCCTCCAGCTGCTGCCCGTTCTGCACGTGCTCGTTGTGGCGGAGCAGCGCCTGCTTGGCCAGATCGTCGCGCCCCTCGTGCACGGCCAGCATGGCACGACGCTCCCAGTCCTCGGCCTGCTTGGCTTCCGCATCGACCTGATCGCGCAGGCGCTTTTCATCCGCGATCGCCGAGGCCACTTGCTGCTTGGCCTTGGCGAGCTGCGAGCGCATGTCGGTGATGATCTGGTTCAGCATCTTCTCGGGGTTTTCCGCCGAGGAGATGAGGTCGTTGATGTTGGATCGGATCAGCGCCGAAAGACGATCGAAGATGCCCATGGCTTAGTGTGCCTCGCGGAACGAAGCGAGCTCGCGAAGGTGCGACGCGAGAGCGAGCGTCATGGCTTCATAGCTCGCCAGGAATTCGTCGTAGTCCAGGTGATCGAGCTCCAGCGCTTCGGTGAGCACCACGTCCTCGCCCTGTATCCCGTAGGATCCGTGCACGAGGTCGGTGGCGTTGAGCTGGAGCAACCGACGCGACAGTTCGGCCGCCCTCCGGTCTTCCGGAGGAAGATCCATGACGGTGACACGCAACAGGAGCACGGGGGGCGAGTAGTGGACCACCACATCCGCGTCCAGCTCGCCTCCTGGATGCACGATCCACATACCGGGCTCCAGCTCCGAAAAGCTCGCGCCCTCGGCCGCCAGGCGATTCAGAAAGCTCTCGACGTCATCTCTGCTGATCATGGGCGCTCCGTGGACGGTCGGCACAGACGTGGCCGTTGGCTCTCCGCACGAGCCGGTGACTGCGCTGCTGGAGAGCCGTACGTAACGCGGCGTGCCGCTGTTTCGCGCACCGGCCAGGGACGCCACGTCGTGGTGATCACGAGAACCTTCGCGCACGGGCAAGATAGCAAAGACCTGAAGGTGACGACAGACGCCGAGGAGCGCGTGCGGCCGCCATGCGCGGCCAATGTGGGCCCGGGCTAGCGCGGAGCGCGCTTGAGCTGCACCAGCCGCTCGCGCGCGAGACGGCGTCCCGTGGGCGTCGCCGCCAGACCGCCCCCCGCCGTCTCGCGGTACCGCACGTCCATGCCACGTCCAATTTCTCCCATCACGTCGATCACCTCGTCGACGGGGATGGGAAACGTGATCCCGGCGAGCGCCATTTCCGAGCCGGCGAGCGCGATGGCGGCGCCGGTGGCATTGCGAAACACGCACGGGATCTCGACCAATCCGCCCAGGGGGTCACAGATGAGACCGAGCGTCCCCTGCATGGTGAGCGCCACCGCGTGCCCCACTTGCGCGGGCGAGCCACCGAGCATTTCGGTTACGGCACCGGCGGCCATGCCTGCGGCGGCACCGGTCTCCGCCTGGCAGCCGCCCTCCGCACCGGACAGCGACGCCCGTTCGGCCACCACGGCGCCGATGAGCGCGGCCGTGGTGAGCGCGTCGAGTACCCGCTCCTCGTCCACGCCATGCGCGGCGGCAACGCCGGTGAGCACCGATGGGAGCACGCCCGCGCCGCCAGCCGTGGGAGCCGCGACAATGACCCCCATGGCCGCGTTGACTTCCTGCACGGCGAGCGCGCGCGCCAGGATATCGCGGAAGGCGGTGTTCGCGAGCGGACCCGGCGGACCGGTGCGGAGCTTGGCCGCGTCGCCGCCCACCAATCCGGACGCCGAGCGGAGCACGCCCTCCATGCCCTGCGTCACCGCGCCGCGCATGATGTCGAGCGCCCGCGCCAGGGCCGCGCGGATCTCCGCGGCCGGCCGGCCCTGATCGTCCGCCTCAGCCTCTAGCGCGAGCGTGGAGAGCGGAACGCCGCGCGCTTCCGCATCGGCGATGGCGTCAGCGAGCGAGCGATACATTCGGCACGCGTTGGGAATCGATGCGACGCATCACGCACTGACCTTGGGGAGCGCGCGCACCCAGTGCACCCAGGGGAGCGCGCCGATCATCTCGACCGCCTCGACGGGCGGCGCATCGTCCAGCTGCAGCACCATGAACGCGTCACCCCCACGCCGCTTTCTCGTGACGCGCATGGTGGCCAGGTTGATGCCTTCGGCCGCCAGGATCCCGCAGATCTGCGCCACCGACCCGGGGCGGTCGTGCGCCACGAGGACCACCGATGGGAGCGCTCCGGTGATCTCCACCGGATAGCCATCCACTTCGGACAACACGATGCGCCCGGCTCCGATGGAGGAACCCACGATCACGCACTCGAAGCCGTTGCGTTCCACGGTGAGCCGCGCACTGTTGGGATGCGCGCTCTCGTCGAGCGTGGTCTTTTCGAAGCGGAAGTCCAGCCCCTCACGCTCGGCAATGTCGAGCGCCTCGCGGATGCGCTCGTCGTCGGGGCGGAATCCCAGGAGCCCGCCCACGATGGCTTTGTCGGTGCCGTGCCCTTCGCCCGTGCGCGCGAACGAACCGTGCAGCTCCACCAGCGCGCGCTGCGGTGTGCCGAGCACCAGGTCGCGCGCGAGCAACCCGATGCGACACGCGCCCGCGGTGTGGGACGAGGACGGTCCCACCATCACCGGGCCGATGATGTCGAGGAGCGATGCCATGGGATTTATCCGGCCTTCCGGCGCCCAGCCGCGCGCCCTTTGCGCCGGGCAGGAGCGCGCGCGAGCAGCGACTGCAGGTAACGCCCGGTGTAGGACGCATCGACGCCGGCGACCTCCTCCGGCGTACCGGCCGCCACCACCTCGCCGCCACGCGTCCCACCCTCCGGCCCCAGATCGATGAGCCAGTCGGCCGTCTTGATCACATCCAGATTGTGCTCGATCACGAGCACGGTGTTCCCCTTGTCCACGAGTCGATGAAGGACGTCGAGCAGCAGCCGGACGTCCTCGAAGTGCAGCCCGGTGGTGGGCTCGTCCAGAATGTACAGGGTGCGACCGGTGTCGCGCTTGGAGAGCTCGGTGGCGAGCTTCACCCGTTGCGCCTCTCCACCCGACAGCGTCGTCGCGCTCTGCCCCAGGTGCACGTATCCCAGCCCCACGTCGGCCAGCGTCTGCAGCTTGTGCCGGATGCGCGGCTGGTGCTCGAAGAAGGCGAGCGCATCGTCCACGGTCATCTCGAGCACGTCGGCAATGTTCGCGCCGCGGAAGCGGACCTCGAGCGTCTCGCGATTGTACCGCTTGCCCTTGCACACCTCGCACGGTACGTACACGTCGGGAAGAAAGTGCATCTCGATCTTGACGAGTCCGTCGCCCTGGCACGCCTCGCACCGTCCGCCCTTGACGTTGAAGGAGAAGCGCCCGGGTCCGTAGCCGCGCACCTTGGCGTCCGGCAGCTCGGCAAACAGCTCGCGGATGGGCGTGAAGAGCCCGGTGTACGTGGCCGGGTTGGAGCGCGGCGTGCGACCAATGGGGCTCTGGTCGATGTCGATCACCTTGTCAATGTGCTCCAGGCCGGCGAGCGTATCGTACCGTCCGGGAATCACGCGGGCGCGGTAGAAATGGCGCGCGAGCGCGCGGTGCAGGATGTCCTCGACCAGCGTGGATTTTCCCGACCCGGATACGCCGGTGACGGCCACGAACAGGCCGAGCGGAATGTCGACGTCGAGGTTTCGCAGGTTGTGCTCCCGCGCGCCGCGAATCCGCAGCGTGTGGCCGTGGCGCGCCGTGCGGCGTGCCGCGGGCACGGGGATGCTCGCCGTGCCCGAGAGATAGCGCCCGGTCAGCGAACCGCGTGCACGTTCGATGTCCTCGACCGTGCCCTCGGCCACGACCTCGCCGCCGTGGCGGCCGGCGCCCGGACCGAGATCGATGACGTGATCCGCCGCGCGGATGGTTTCCTCGTCGTGCTCCACCACGAGCACGGTGTTCCCCAGATCGCGCAGCTGGCGCAGCGTGTTCAGCAAGCGCGCGTTGTCACGCTGATGCAGTCCGATGGATGGTTCGTCCAGGATGTAGAGCACGCCCACCAGACGCGAGCCGATCTGCGTTGCGAGACGGATGCGCTGCGACTCGCCGCCGGAGAGCGATTCCGCCGAACGGCCGAGGGTGAGGTACTCGAGCCCGACATCGACGAGAAAGCGCAGCCGGTCACTCACTTCCTTGAGGATCGGCCCGGCGATGTCCGGATCCAGCCCCGGGCGCCCGGGCGCGCGGAGCACGAGCGAACGGACGAACGCCAGGGCCTCGGAGACGGGGAGTTCCACGACCTGGCCGATGCTGCGTCCGCCCACCGTGACGGCCAGCGATTCGGGCTTGAGCCGGTGGCCGCCGCACACGGTGCATGGTGCCTCCACCATGTACGCGTCCAGCTCCTGCCGTACCGCGTCCGACGTGGTTTCGGCGTAGCGGCGCTCAATGTTGGCCACCACGCCTTCCCACGACGCTTTGTACTCGTTTCGCCCCGCGCCTGCTCCGTGGATGGCGAATGTGGCCTTGCCCGCGGTGCCACGCAGCACGGCCTCGCGCACGCGCTCGGGGAGCGTGCCCCACGGAGCGTTGAGATCGAAATCGAGGTGCTTGGCCAGACCGGGCAGCGTGGTGCGCCGCAGGTGCCCGGTGGGCTCCCCCCACGGGAGGATCACCCCCTCCAGGATGGAGATGCGGCCGTCGCCCAGCAGCAGGTGCTCGCTGACTTCGCGCCGCGTGCCCAACCCTCCGCAGGCGGGGCACGCGCCAAACGGCGAGTTGAAGGAGAATTGGCGCGGCTCCAGCTCCGCGAGCGAGAGGCCGCAGGCGGGGCACCCGTAGCGCTCCGAGAACAGGTGGGCGGCGGGTGTGCCGCTGCCGGCGTGGCGCACGACCTCCACCGTTCCGTCGGCCAGCTTGAGGGCGGTCTCCAGCGAGTCGGTGATTCTCCCCCGGTCTTCGACGCGAACGACAAGCCGGTCGACGACGATGGAGATCGTGTGATTGCGCTGTTTGTTGAGCTTGGGCGGCCTGGCGAGATCCACCGGCTCGCCGTCGACGATCGCGCGCAGGAAACCCTGTTTGCGCGCGCTCTCGAGCAGGTCGCGAAACTCGCCCTTGCGCCCGCGGACGAGGGGAGCAAGGATTTCGATCCGTTCGCCATGGGGCCAGGCGAGCACGGTGTCGGCGATCTGTGTGGCGCTCTGGCGCTGCACCGGCTGACCGCAGTTGGGGCAGTGCGGAATGCCGACGCGAGCGTAGAGGAGCCGCAGATAGTCGTAGATCTCCGTCACCGTCCCCACCGTGGAGCGGGGATTGTGGCCGGCGGACTTCTGCTCAATGGAGATGGCGGGAGACAATCCCTCGATGGAGTCGACGTCCGGTTTCTCCATGAGCCCCAGGAACTGCCGGGCGTAGGCGGACAACGACTCGACGTAGCGGCGCTGGCCTTCCGCGTAGATGGTGTCGAAGGCGAGCGAGGACTTGCCGGAGCCGGAAAGTCCGGTGATGACCGTCAGGCGGTCGCGCGGAATCTCGACGGTGACGTCGCGGAGATTGTGCGCGCGGGCGCCGCGCACTATCAGTCTTTCTTCGGGCATATCCCGTGAAAGGTGGCGGGCGCGCCGCCGTGAGACAAGCCGGGTGCACCGGAGCGCCGGCCTGTGATCGCGCACACGACTCGCTCGTCATTCCCCTGCGGTCCGCCGTGGAACGGCGGCCGCCCAGTCCGATCCCCCTCCAAACCCACCAATGGCACATACCGACGCGCTGGTCGTGCTGACCACCCTCGCCACCGAGGACGAGGCGGTGGCGCTCATTCGCAGTCTGCTCGAGCGCCGGCTGATCGCCTGCGGCACCATCCTGCCCGGCGCGCGGTCGCTGTACCGCTGGGACCAGAAGCTGGCCGATGAACACGAGGTCGTGGTGCTGCTCAAGACGCGCGCGGCGCGTCTCGAGTCGCTGGAAGTCGCCTTTGGCGAGATGCATCCGTACAAAGTGCCCGAGCTGCTGGCGTTGCCCGTGACGGCGGGACTTCCCAAGTACCTGCAGTGGATCGACGCCGAAACGTCGTTGTCGCTCGCGTGAGCCGACGGGGTACGCTGGCAGCCGTCGTCCTGATCCTCTGGCTCGCTGGTCTGGCCGCGCTGGGGCGCCGGGACACGCGCCATGCACCCGCGCAGCAGCTGGCGGAGGCGGCGCTCCGCGTGGCGCCGGGGACATGGTACTACCGGGTGCGCGACGGCGACCGTCACGCGGGGTTCGCCCTGGCGCGCGTGGACACCGGCACGGCGCGGATCGCCACCCACGACGTACTCGTCTTCCGGCCGCGCGGCGCACGCGGGCCATCGTCCTCGTCGCTCGAGGCCGCGTACTCTCGCGGTCTGCGACTCCTCTCGTTCGATCTGCATCAGGTGGCTGGCACGCACGAGACGTGGGCGCGCGGCGAGATGTCCGGCGATACCCTCCTGCTGCTCGCCGTCCGGCACGATGCGGGAAGCGTGGACAGCATCACGTACCGCCTCACCCGGCCGGTCCTGCTCCCTTCGATGGTGCCGATCGTCATCGCCCTGGGACGCCCACTGCGCGCGGGCCTCTCGCGCGCGGTGGTCGTCTTCGACCCGCGCACGCTCCGTCCCACCCGCGTGGACGTGCACGTGCGCGCGGAGTCGGTGTTCGTCATCTCCGACAGCGCGCGTGTGCGTCCCGGCACCGCGCGGTGGGAGGGAACGAATCCGGAGACCGTGCGCGCCTGGCACCTCGTCGCACCGGCGCTCCCGGAACTCACCGGCTGGATCGACGGGGAGGGGCACGTGCTGCACGCGCGTTCGGCACTTACGCACACGGTGCTCGAGCGCGCGCCATTCGAGGTGGCCTTTCTCAACTGGCCCGACCGAACGGTGGTCGGGCTGGACCGGCTCGGCATGGAAGGCCACGCGCCGCTTGGCACGGACGGCCCCACACCGCGCGCGCCCGTGCCCGTGCCGCCCGCCCCCCTCGAGACGCCTTCGCCATGATTCAGCTGCAGGGTCTCACCAAGCGGTACGGCGCGTTCACCGCCGTGGACGCGATCGATCTCCACGTCCCACGCGGGGAGCTGTTTGGATTTCTGGGTCCCAACGGCGCAGGCAAAACCACCACGTTGCGCATGATCGCCGGCATCCTCGCGCCAACGCGCGGCGTGGTGTGCATCGGCGGCATCGACGTGTCGAAGCATCCGTCCGCGGCCAAAGCCAAGCTCGGCTTCATCCCCGACCGACCGTACATCTACGAAAAGCTCACCGGCGCCGAGTTTCTGCGGTTCGTGGCCGGGCTGTACGCGCAGGAGGGACCGGCCGTGGAGCGGCGCATGGACGACCTGCTGGAGCTGTTCGACCTCTCGGACTGGAAGCACGAGCTGGTAGAGAGCTACAGCCACGGGATGCGACAGAAGCTGATCATCTCGAGCGCGTTCCTGCATCGCCCCGAGGTGATCGTGGTGGACGAACCGATGGTGGGGCTGGACCCCAAGGCGGCGCGGATCCTCAAGGATCTGTTCCGCGAGTACACGCAGCGCGGCCACACGATCATGATGTCCACGCACACGCTGGAGGTGGCGGAGAGTCTGTGCGACCGGATCGCCATCATCCACGCCGGGCGCATCCGGGCGTGCGGCACGATGGACGAGCTGTACACGAGCGTCACCTCCGGCGCGCGCGGGCTGGAGGAAGTCTTCCTCCGGCTCACCGGCGAACAGGCGCGGCGCGAGCTGGTGGACGTGCTGGATGTCTAACGCCGCAAAAGGCGCCGTCTCGCGCGCGCTCGCGACGCCGCCCGCGCATCCGGCTGCGCATGTGGGCGCGCACCCAGTCGCGTGTCCGCGCGCCGTATCGGTTCGGCATCTGCTCCGCCCCAAGTGGCTGTCCGCGCGCGCGCGTGGGCGCAGCGCGCGCACGCGCGGCTCGCGCGCGCTGTTGCTGGGCGCGGTCGGGCTTCTGTTCTGGGCCGTGGTAATGGCGGTCCTCATCCGGCTGCTCACGTACTTCCGAGGCATCCCGGAAATCGGCTCACTGCTCGCGGGGAAGCTCCTGGGATTGGTGATGATGAGCTTCCTCGCGCTGCTGCTGCTGTCGAACATCATCACGGCGCTGTCGACCTACTTCTTGGCACGCGACCTGGACATGGTGGTCGGCGCACCCGTGGACTGGCTCCGGCTCTACGGGGCACGGCTGGTGGAAACGCTGGTGCACTCCAGCTGGATGGTGGTGCTGATGGCGGTGCCCATCCTGGTGGCCTATGGCCACGCGTATGGGGGTGGCTTGGGGTTCGTACCGCTGTCGCTGGCGGTGCTTCTTCCCTTTCTCGTCATTCCCGCGGCGCTGGGCTCGGCAGTCACGCTCCTGCTGGTGAACGTCTTTCCCGCCCGGCGCACGCGGGACATCCTCAGCTTCCTCGCCGTGCTGGCCGCGGCGGCGTTGGCGCTCCTGTTCCGACTCCTGCGTCCCGAGCAACTCGCGCGTCCCGAGGGGTTCCGATCGCTGGTGGATTTCGTCGCCCTGCTCCGCGCCCCCACGTCGCCGCTTCTCCCCAGCGACTGGGCACAGCGCGCCATGATGTCGTGGCTCGATGGCACGTCGGATCTCCTGTCCGTCTATCTGCTGTGGACGACGGCGGCCGCCCTCGTGGTGATCGGCGCGCTGCTCCACCGCCGACTCTATCCGGCCGCTTTCTCCAAGGCGCAGGAGGGCGCGGCGCGGCGCGGTCACGCATGGGGCGCCGGAGCGGCGGCGGTCCGCAGCGTCACGCGCCCCATGGGCGTGCTCCGCCGTGAGCTGGTGGCCAAGGAGGTTCGCCTCTTCTTCCGCGACAGCACGCAGTGGTCGCAACTCGTGCTGCTCGTCGTGCTCCTGCTGGTCTACGTCGCGAACATCAAGTTTCTCCCGTTGCACACCGAAGGGGTGGGATTCTTTCTGCTCAACATGATTCCGTTCCTGAACCTGGTACTCGCCGGGTTCGTGCTCGCTTCGATCGCCGCGCGGTTCATCTTCCCGGGGGTCAGCGTGGAAGGACGGACGCTGTGGCTGCTCCGGTCGAGCCCCATGCCGGTGCGCGCTCTGCTCTGGGCCAAGTACTGGACGGGAACGCTCCCGCTCCTGGTGCTCGCGCTGGGCATCGTGATCGTGACGAACAGTCTCATGGACGTCACCCGGTTCATGATGATCGTGTCGACGGTGACGATCGTGGGCATGACGTTCGCGCTTGCCGCGATGGCGCTCGGAATCGGTGCGCTCTACCCGCAGTTCGCCACCGAGAACGTAGCGCAGATTCCCACGTCCTTCGGCGGCCTGGTGTACATGATGGCGGCGGTGGCGCTAATCGGCAGCGTGGTGGTGGCCGAGGCGCGCCCGGTGTACGCGTATCTGAGTGCGCATACCCTTGGCGGTACGGCGGACCCGTGGCGCCTGGTGCCGGGGTTCGCCCTGGCAGCCGTCCTGTGCGCGGCGGCTACGGTGTGGCCACTCCGCGCCGCCGCGCGGCGGATCGAAGCGGTGGAGCCGTAGCGCCGATCAGGCGGCGAGGGCCGAACCGCACGCGGCGCAGAAGCGCGCATCGGGTTCGGTCACCGGCTCGCCGCACTGGATACAGTCGGCTTCGAGAAAGCGCCCACATTCCGAGCAGAACAGCGCATCCGCTTCCGGCCGGGGGCCGCACGAGGGACACTCGGGCGCCACGACGGCGTCGCGCGAGCGAGCGACCGCGGCATCGGCTTCAGCGACGGCCGTCGGCGACGATGCCGCCACCGTTGCCGCGTGCTCGGCACGGTGCTCGGCCGCGCGCATCTCCGCCAACGCCTCGCGCGTGTAGGCAGTCTTGAGGGCGTGATAATCCGGATCGGACAGCTTGCCGGTAGCGCGGTCGAATTCGATCTCGCGCAGCGCATCCACGGCGCCGGCGCCATGATCGGCCGGCGACTCCACCCCCGCCGCTGCCCGCGGCAGCGCGACGGTGCCACGGGCCTGGCTGAATAGCGGGAGCAGGACGAACGCAAGCGCCAGCACGGCGAGCGCGGTCCCCACCGCGAGGGGGATCACGGGCCGTCGTGACGGACGAGCGCGTCGAGACGGGCCAGCTCCTCGGCGCTGGCCCCCACGTCGGGCGGCGCGGGCGCGGGGGCGGCGACAGCGGCCCGTCCCCACCGCCGCAGCGTCGCCATCACGGCAGCCGCCCCCGCCGCGAGGGCGGCGAAGGGCATGATGTAGCCGGCCAGATTGAACCCTTCCTTGCGTGGCTCCATCAGGACGCGCTCGCCGTACACGCCGGTGAACGCGTCGAGGATGGACTGCGCGTCGTACCCGCCGGCCACCAACGCCATCACGTCACGGTGCATCCGCGGAGACACCGAGCAGCTGAAGTCGGTGGTGCGGCAGGTGAACACATCCAGCGTGCACCCGCACTGGCAGGCGATGCGGTGTTCCAGCGCGTCCCGGTCCGCATCGGAGAGCACGGGCGCCGTGCCGCGCGCCGGCAAGTTCACGGGGCGGTATCGGTCCATGTTCATGGGACCGTTGAACCCGTCGACCACGTCCTGTTGCGCCAACGCGGTGCGTGCGAGCGCGGCGCTCGCCACGCCCACCCCCAGTGCCGCGAAGAACTGCCGGCGCGTGACGGCCGAAGACGGATGCGGTGACGACGACGGCGATACCCTCATGAGATCCCCCCGGCCGGGACGGCCGACTCTTCCGGCGCGAGCACAGTTCGGTATCCTCCCTGCCCACCGCGCCGCCGGTCGCCCTGCGGCCACATCACGATGAGTCCTCCCACGGCCATGATCAGCCCGCCCAGCCAGACCCAGATCACGAGCGGATTGAAGGTGACGCGCAGCACGGCGCGATCGCCGTCCTGGGCCACGCCCGTGAGCACCACATACACGTCCTGCCGCGGCGTGTACAGCAGCCCGACCTCCGTGCTCGGCTCGAACGACGCCTCGTTGCGGCTGTTGAAGTGCTGCCGCTTCTCGCTGTGCACGAGCCCCACCAGGTGGCCGTCGCGCCGCGCCTCGAGGGTGACCGCCGTGACATCACGGTTGAGCATGCGGAAGCGCGACACGCCGTTGCTCGTGAACGTCCACGCATGGCCGTACGGGTCGACGGTGGAATAGCTCTCTCCGGTGCGGAGCGTCACGTCGGCCTCCTTCTTGAACGCGAGGCCGGCGAACGCCACGAAAATCACGACCACGCCCGCATGGACGATGTAGCCGCCATACCGGCGCCGGTTGCGCGCGACCAGCCGCACCAGCGCACGCGGCACGCTCTCCCCGTACATGCGGCGCCGCGCCGAGGTTCCCTTGGCGTACTCCTGCACGATCGTTCCCAACACGAAGCCGGCCAGGGTGTAGGCGATGAGCGCCGGGATGTCGCGCATGCCAAGCGCAAACAGCACTCCCCCCACGATGGCCCCACAAAGGACCGGCCCGGTGAACTGGCGCCGCAGGTTGGCCACCGACGCGCGCCGCCACGCGATGAGCGGGCCAATGCCCGTGAGGGCGAGCAAGGCGAGCCCCAACGGGATGTTCACGTGATTGAAGAACGGCGGGCCCACCGTGATCTTCTCTCCGCGCACCGCCTCGCTGATGATCGGGAACAGCGTTCCCCACAGAATGGAAAACGCGATGCCCACCAGGATGAGGTTGTTGAAGAGGAAGCTCCCTTCCCGGCTCACCACACTCTCCAGGCGCGCGTTAGCCTGCAGGTCTTTCAGCCGCGTCGTCACGAGGTAGGCCGTGAGCGCGATGGCAAGGATCAGGAAGCCGCCGAACCAGTAGCCCACCGGCGACTGTGCAAAGGAGTGCACGCTGGAGATCACGCCGCTCCGCGTGATGAACGTGCCCAGCACGGCCAACAGAAACGACGCGACCACCAGCGTGACGTTCCACTTGCGCAGCATGCCCCGTTTTTCCTGCACCATGATGGAGTGCAGGAACGCCGTGCCCGTAAGCCACGGCAGGAAAGAGGCATTCTCCACCGGGTCCCAGGCCCAGTACCCGCCCCAGCCCAGCTCCACGTATGCCCACCACATGCCGAGCACGATCCCGACGGTCAGGAAGAACCACGACAGGAGCGCCCACCGGCGCACCGCGGCCAGCCACTCGTTGTCCAAGCGCCGCGTGATGAGCGCCGCCACCGCGTACGCGAACGGGATGGTGGTCGCGATGTAGCCCAGGTAGAGATTGGGTGGGTGGATCGCCATGCCCGGATTCTGCAGCTGCGGATTGAGCCCGCTGCCATCCGGGGGGAACCAGCCGAGCCGGGTGTACGGATTGGAGCCGAAGCAGAGCACGGCCACAAAGAACAGCGCCACGGCGCTCAACGTCCCCATCACGTACGGACGCATGGCCGGGTGCTGTCGCTTGCTGCGCGCCACTGCGATGCTGGAGTAGGCCGTCAGGATGAGCGCCCACAGCAGGAGCGAGCCCGACTGTCCCGCCCAGAACGCGGTGAACTTGTAGACCGTGGGAAGATTGGCGCTCGTGAACGCGGCGACGAAGCGAAACGAAAAATCGGACGTCAGCAGGGCGGTCCACAGGCCGAGCGCCGCCAAGAGCACGAACGCGAACGTGGCGTACGTGGCCCGTTCGGCGCTGCGCACCAGGTCGGCGCGCCCGGTGACGCCACCCGCAAATCCCACCGTGGTGCCCCAGGCCGCCATGAGGAGAGCGACCCAGAGCGAGAGCTCGCCAATGAGGATCATGCGGCCGGAACCACCCGGGCAGCGGTGTCCGCTCCCGCGCGCTGAGGCAACGTCTCGTAGCGCGACGCGCACTTGGCCAGCACCGTGGTGGCACGGAAGGTCCCATCGGGGCCCATCCGCCCCTCCACCACCACCTGCACGCCGTCGGTGAAGGTGTCCGGCGAGATCCCACGGTACGTCACCGGGAACGTGTTCACGCCGTCGCTCACACGAAAGGTCATCCCACGCCCATCTGCTTGGCGCACGATCGAACCGGTGACGACGTTGGCGCCCACCTTCACGCCGACGTCTCGGAACGACGGATCCGCGTGCAGCTTCGAGACCAGTTCGGTGGGAGTGAGATAGTACGTGCCGGTGTCGCGGATGGCGGTCGCCATCAGATAGACGGCCATCGCGATGATGACCGCACCAGCCACGAAAAACTTGGTGCGCGCTTTCATCCCAGGTGCCTCATGAACGAGCGGTCCCATGCTGCGACGACGGGCGCGAGAACGGCGCGCTCCGGAGCGGGCCGTGCCCAGGCATCCGCCGTCCGCAATATACCCGCCAGCGCGCGGCGCATCCAACGCGTGACGCCGGCGGTCGCCGCCGCGGGCCGGGGGCTCACCGGTGCGTGGCCGAGAGGAGCTGGCGCGGCGGCGAGTGCCGGTGTGGGCAGCAGCCTCACCGGCGCGTGCGCGAGAGGAGCATCGCCGCACTCCCCATCCCGGCCGCGTCCCACGCCAGATCGCGCGCGCTGAAACCACGGCCGGCGCGCTGGTCCACGATCTCCTTGCCCACCCCCACCGCCCCGGTGAACGCGGTCGCGCCGGCCAGCGCCGCTCCGTGCCGCACGTGAGCGGTGCGCAGCGAGGCGTACGACACGCTCTCCACGAACGCCGAGACGAAGAAATGCTTCGCCTTGTCGGCGCCGAACCAGCTGTCTCCGTGGGGCGCGAGGGACAGCGAGAGGAGCAGGGCGAACTTCACGCGTCCGTCCGCCCGCCGTCGCGCGCCCAGAAGAGCGCCGTGCGCACCGCGCGTGCCCACGCCGCCTTGCCGTCCCGCACCAGGCGCGCATCCGCGGCCGGCGCGAAGCGCGTGTACGAACGCGCGGCAAGAAAGGCCTGCGCCGACGGCCACACGCCCGCGGCGAGGCCCGCCAACCCCGCGGCGCCCAGCGCCGTGAGCTCCACGCTCTCCGGTCGCTCCACCGCAACGCCCAGGACATCCGCCTGGAACTGCATGAGCCAGTCGTTGGCCGCGGCCCCGCCGTCCACGCGCAGGCGATCGAACGGCAGGCCGGTGCGGCGACGAACGACGCGCAACACATCGTCGGTGGCGTAGGCCATGGCTTCGAGCGCCGCACGCACGAGGTGCGCGCGATGGGTACCGCGCGTGAGGCCGACGATCGTTCCCCGCGCCTCGGGTTCCCAGTGCGGAGCGCCGAGCCCCACCAGCGCGGGCACGAACATCACACCGCCCGTGTCCGCCACCGAACGGGCCAGCGCTTCGCTCTCCGCCGCGCTGGAGAGAAGCCCCAGCCCATCGCGCAGCCATTGGACGGCCGCGCCGGCCACGAAAATCGCAGCCTCCACGGCGTACGCGGCGCCACCCTCGGCGTCGCACGCCACGGTGGTGAGCAATCCCTCGCCCGACGCGGCGCGCTGATCACCGGTGTTCACCAGCAGAAAGGCACCCGTGCCATAGGTGTTCTTCGCCTCACCCGCGCGCCAGCAGCCGTGCCCGAACAGCGCCGCCTGCTGATCGCCGGCGATCCCCAGAATAGGGATCTGGCGCCCGAACAGCTCGGCGCGCGTGACGCCAAACTCCCCGCTCGAGCGCCGCACCTCCGGAAGGAGGCCAGGCGGGATGCCGAACAGTGCACAGAGCTCACCGCTCCATGCCATCGCGCCGATGTCGAACAGCATCGTGCGCGATGCGTTGGTGGGCTCGGTGACATGGGATCCGCCGCCCGTGAACGACCACACGAGCCAGCTGTCCACGGTACCGGCGGCCAGCTCGCCCCGTGCCGCGCGTGCCGCCAGGTGCTCATCGCGGAGCAGCCACTCGAGTTTGGTCGCGCTGAAGTAGGGGTCCACCACCAGCCCCGTGCGCGCCGCGATGTCCGCGGCGTGCGGCGCGAGCTCCGCGCAACGGGCGCTGGTACGGCGATCCTGCCACACGATAGCGCGCGAGACCGGCCGTCCCGTTTCGCGCTCCCAGAGCACCACCGTCTCGCGCTGGTTGGTGATGCCGATCGCATCCGGGATCGTCCCCGCCGCGGCGATGGCCTCGCGCGCGGCGTCGACGGTCTGCCGCACCAGGTCGTCGGGGTCGTGCTCTACCCATCCTGGACGAGGATAGTGCTGCGGGATCTCACGATAGCCGCGGCCGAGCACCCGGCCATCGGCGGCGATCACCAGGCAGGTGGACCCCGTGGTCCCCTGATCGATGGCGAGAACGGATTTCACGCGCGCTCGTTCGACGCACGCGGTGTGAGCGGCGCGTGGCGAAAGTCGAACGGCGGACGATGCACGCCCCGATCGGTGATGATCGCCGTGACCAGCTCGGCCGGCGTGACATCGAACGCTGGATTGCGAACGGCGGCGCCCGCGGGGACGGTCAGGCGCCCCCACGCGCGAGCGATCTCGTCGCGAGGCCGCTCCTCGATATCGATGGCATCGCCGGTGGCCGTGTGCGGGTCGAGCGTAGACGCGGGCACGGCGACGTAGAACGGGATGTGGTGGTGGCGCGCCGCCACGGCCAGCGCGTACGTGCCGATCTTGTTGGCCACATCGCCGTTGGCCGCCACGCGATCGCCCCCCACCACGCAGAGCGTGATCTCGCCGCCGCGCATGAGACTCGCCACGGCCACATCGGCCACCACCGTTACCGGAATGCCCGCGCGCGCGAGCTCCCAGGCCGTGAGCCGGCTCCCTTGGAGCAGCGGCCGCGTTTCTCCCACGATCACGCTCACGCGCTGTCCGCGCGCGGCGGCACGATACACGGGCGCCAGCGCGGTGCCCACGCCGCCCGTCGCCAGCGCCCCCGCGTTGCAGTGCGTGAGCACGGTAGCGCCGTCGGGAAGGAGCTCCACCCCGTGCTCCCCGATCCGCTCACACATCGCCCGATCTTCGGCCAGGATGGCGCTCGCCTCCGCACGCATGGCGTCCAGTAGCGCCCGCGACTCCGTGCTACGCGCGTGTGCGCCGGTCGCCGCCCCGTGCGCCACGCCGAGAAGGCGCTCGAGCGCCCACGCCAGATTGACCGCGGTGGGGCGCGTGGCGCGGAGGCGCGCGGCGTGCTCGCTCGCGCACGCCACGAAGCGCGCGAGCGGCGCATCGGCGTATGCGGCAAGGGAGACGACGAGCCCCATCGCGGCGGCGATGCCGATGGCGGGCGCGCCGCGGACGGCGAGGTGCGCGATGGCGTCGGCCACCTCGTCTAGCGTGCGCAGATCGCGCACCATCTCGCGTTCCGGGAGCGCCGTCTGGTCGATGATCCGCACGCCGTCGCCGGAGGGAGACCAGTTGACGGTCTCCACCGGCGACGCGATGGAGGGAGTGGACGCAGCAGCGACGGCAGACACGCTCCTAACGTAGCCGTCGCGCGGGAGGGCAGGAACCCGGCCCACGGCTCGCCCGCCCACCGCCGTTCGGGCCGCGGGTACGCGCCGCCCGTTCGTGGCGCCCGTTCGGGCCGCCTGCTCGCAGTCCGCACGCCGGCGGAGGCACGCGCTACGCCGCGGCCTTCTCCTCGGGCCGCACGCGCCGGCGCCGATCGGGGAAGTGGCGATCCAGAAAATCGAGTAGCGCGCGCTCCTCGGGATAGTATCCGCCGCGCGCGCGACGCCCGGGCCCGCGACCCGGTCGAATCGAGATCGTCTCGCCGGCGTCCAGATAGCGCGCGATCACGATGGGATGCACGTACGATCCGCGGCAGATGGCCGGGGTGTTTCCCAACTCGGCGGCCACCAGCCGAATCGCCATGGTCACGTTCTTCCTGGCCTGACGTTGGGACGCCGCGTGGCCCACGTCCGCCAGCACGGTGGCCAGACGCAGCGTGCCGCCCCAGGTGCGGAAGTCCTTGGCCACGAAGCGCAGCCGGGTGACCTGCTGCAGATACTCGTTGATCTCGCGCGACGTGAGATCGTGCCATCCGTCGGGGCCGCGGTACCGGAAGAGGCGGGCGCCAGGCGTGCGCATCAGCCTGGCCACCGATCGCGACAGCTCGCGATCGACCACCACGTGGCGCTGCAGCTTGCCACGCTTGCCGTGATAGCTGAATCGCAACGCGTCGCCCGAGCGCGTGACGTGCTGCTTGCGGAGCGTCGCGAGTCCGAACGTGCCGTTCTCGCGCGCGTAGCGCTCCCCGCCCACACGGAAGAATCCCTTGCTGATGAGAAGCGTGGCCACGGCGGCCACGTGCTCGCGCGTATGCGGCGGACGGCGCAGATCGCGACGGAGCGCGTCGCGAATGCGCGGCAGGCGACGCGCCAGGCGACGCACCCGGTGAAACTTGCGTTGCGCGCCGCGCCGAACGGCGCGGTCGTGGTAGCGGTACTGCTTCCGCCCCTTGGCGTCGATGCCCCACGCCTGCACGGCGGCGCGCTCGCTCGCCGCGACGTGCACATCGCGCCACGCCGGCGGGATGCGCAACGTCTCGATCCGTGCGAGCGCCCGGCCGCCGCGCAGCAGCCGGCCGGTGGGCGCACGATACCGGAATCCACGCGTCTTCGACCCTTCCCGAACAATCCATCGCTCCTTGCTCATCAGCCCCGCCCCGCGGGCAAGAAGCGGTCCGGGCAGTTAGATTTCCGAGCGCGTTCTGCCCCTCCGTGTCCCCAGCCTTCCGACCGCACATGCCCTACGCAAACCTGCTCCTCGACGTCGACGAGCGCGTGGCGACCATCACCATCAACCGCCCCGACAAGCTCAACGCCCTGAACGACCAAACGATCGCGGAGCTGGATGAGGCGACGGACGCCGTGCTGGCCCGCGATGACGTGGGGGGGATCATCGTGACCGGCGCGGGGAAGGCGTTCGTGGCCGGCGCGGACATCGCCGAGCTGGCCGGCCAGGGGCCGTTGGACGCTCGGGCGCGCGCGCGGCAGGGGCAGCGCGTGTTCACCAAACTCGAGCAGTCGCCCAAACCGGTCATCGCCGCCATCAACGGCTATGCGCTGGGCGGCGGCTGCGAGCTGGCGCTCGCCTGTCACATCCGGATCGCATCGGAAGCTGCGCGGATCGGCCTTCCGGAAGTCACGCTGGGCATTGGCCCGGGATATGGCGGCACGCAGCGGCTGCCGCGGCTGGTGGGCAGAGGGCGCGCGCTCCAGCTCATTCTCACCGGAGAGATGATCGATGCCGCCGAAGCGCATCGCATCGGACTCGTCAATCAGGTGGTGCCGCGCGAGATGCTGATCGAAAAGACGCGCGGGATGCTGGCACGCATCCTCGCGCAGGGGCCGGTGGCGGTGGCGTTGTGCATCGCCGCGGTGAACCGCGGGCTCGAGAGCTCGTTGGAAGAGGGGCTGGCGCTGGAGGCCGATCACTTCGGCCTGCTGGCCGCCACCGCAGACATGCGGGAGGGGATGCGCGCATTCCTCGACAAGCGCGCGCCGCAGTTCGCCGGCCGCTGATGCCCGTCTGCGCGCGTTCGCCGTCCATGCGTGCTCGCGGCCGCCCATCGCGATGAGCGCCGAGCCGCACCCCCTCGTGCATGTCCCCCGGGCGCCGGCCGTCCGGCTGCGGCAGTTGGCGGTACGCGACTTCCGCAACCTGGCCCGGTTGGAGCTCACGCTTCCTCACGAAGGGCTGGCCCTCATCGGGGACAACGGCCAGGGAAAGACGAACCTGCTCGAGGCCGTCTACTATCTGCAGCTGCTCCGGTCCTTTCGCGGCACGCGCGACGTGGACGTGGTGCGTTTTGGCGAGGACGGATTCCATGTGAGCGGCACGTTCACGTGGGGCGATGCAGACGGCGAGCACGCGTCCAGCGCACCGTCGAGCGCACCAGCGAGCACATCATCGATCGCATCATCCAGCGCATCGTCGAGCGCACCATCGAGCGCGAGGGTGGCGGATGGCGGGATGGAGACCGCGCGCCACGGCGCCACGCGCAGCGTGGTGGCCGCGTTTGCGCGCGCGGGCAAGCGCAAGCGAGTGCGGGTGGACGGGATGGATGCCATGCGACTGTCCGATGCGCTGGGCACGCTTCCGGCGGTCGTCGTCTCGCCGCACGATGCGACGATCGTCTCGGGCGCCCCCGGGCTGCGGCGGCGCTATCTGGACATCATGCTCTCACTGGCGGACCGGCGATACCTGGGCGCGCTGCAGCGCTATCGTGCCGCCTTGGCGCGTCGGAACGCGGCGCTGCGCGCGGGGATGGCGCGCGGGGTGAGCGCGCACGGCGCGAGCGCGAGCGCGGAGGCGGCCAGCCTGTGGGAGCCCGCGTTGGCGGAGTACGGGGCGATCATCTGGCAGACGCGACGGGCGTGGGTCGCGGCCAACGCGCCGGCGTTCGCCGCGCGCTGCGCGTCGATCGGCGAGCGGGGCGCGGCGCGGCTCCGCTACGTGAGCGCCGTGGAACCGGCCGACGATCCGGAGTCGGCGTTGCTCCACGCGCTCGCCGGCAAGCGCTCGCACGACGTGCGACGCGGGATGACGCACGTGGGACCGCACCGCGACGATCTCGAGCTCACCATCGATGGGCGCGAGCTGCGCGCCTTTGGCTCAGCCGGACAGGAGCGCACGGCGGCGCTCGCGCTCCGGCTGCTGGAGGCGGCCACGCTGCGGAGCCAGCGGGGCGTGGAGCCGGTGATGCTGCTGGACGATCCGTTCGCGGAGCTGGACCTCCGGCGCGCGGCGCGCATCCTCAAGCTGCTGTCCGCGGACGTCCACGGGCAGACGATCCTGGCGGTTCCGCGCGCGAGCGACATTCCCCCGGAGCTCACCCGGCTGGACCGGTGGTACGTGCGCGAGGGGGCCGTGCTCACGGCGCCCTCGAACGAACCGCGCCCATGACGCCGGAGTCCGGAGGAGGGGGTGGGGGCGGCCGGCGGGGTCGCCGGCGTGGTGCACCCGAGCGGCTGGGCGATGCGCTGTCGCGGTACCTGGAGACGACGCGGTTGGGAGCGCGCGTGGAGCAGGCGCGCATCATCCCCGAATGGGAGCAGCTGGTGGGAGCGCAGATCGCCGGGGTGACGCGTCCGCTGTCGATCGCGCGCGATGGGACGCTGTTCGTGGCCGTGCGTTCGCACGCGTGGATGTCCGAATTGTCGCTCATGGAGCGGCCGTTGTTGGCGCGATTGAACGCGGTGCCGGACCGGGCGCGGGTGGAGCGGATCCGGTGGCGATTGATGTCCCCGGACCGGTAGCCTGTTGCTGGGCTAACCGCTTGCAAATGAATAAATTGCGGTGTATATTGCAGTGTTGTGTTCGCCGATCAGCTTCGGCGTCCGTTCGGTAACATCTCCTGAAGGAACACATGGCCAAAACAGCGACGCCGCCGGCGCAGTACGACGCCGGTCAGATCCAGGTGCTCAAGGGGCTCGACGCGGTCCGCAAGCGCCCTGGGATGTACATCGGATCCACCTCGGAACGGGGGCTGCACCACCTGGTGTACGAGGTGGTGGACAACGCCATCGACGAGGCGCTCGCTGGATACGCGGACCGGGTGACGGTCACCATCCATGCGGACAACGCGATTACCGTGACGGACAACGGGCGCGGGATCCCGGTGGACATCCATCCCACGGAAAAGGTCCCTGGCGTGGAGCTGGCCATGACGGTGCTGCACGCGGGCGGAAAGTTCGACAAGAGCAGCTACAAGGTGTCGGGCGGACTGCATGGCGTCGGCGTCTCGGTGGTCAACGCGCTCAGCGAGCAGCTCAAGGTGTGGGTGAAGCGGGGCGGGCAGGAATTCTACATGGACTTCGCGCGCGGCGTCACCACCACCAAGCTCCAGACCATGCGCAAGGTGCCCGCCAAGGAGACGGGCACCACCGTCTGGTTCAAGCCCGACCCCACGATCTTCACCGAGCTGGTCTACAAGTACGACACGCTGGCCGGCCGGCTGCGCGAGTTGTCGTTCCTCAACCGCGGGGTGACGATCGTGCTCCGCGACGAGCGTCCCGACACCGCGCGCGAGGACACCTACCTCGCCAAGGGCGGGCTCAAGGAATTCGTCCAGTACCTCAACGCCTCGCGCAAGCCGTTGCACCCGGACATCATGCACATCGAGGCCGAGCGCGACGACATCGAGATCGACCTGGCGTTGCAGTACAACGACGGCTACAACGAAAACGTCTTCTCGTTCGTGAACAACATCAACACGCACGAGGGCGGCACGCATCTCACCGGGTTCAAGAGCGCGCTCACGCGCGTCATCAACGCGTACGCGCAAAAGAACAACTTCCTCAAGAAGGCGGACTTCTCGTTGAGCGGCGACGACGTGCGTGAGGGGCTCACGGCCGTGCTCGCCGTCAAGGTGCGCGAGCCGCAGTTCGAGGGGCAGACCAAGACCAAGCTGGGCAACTCCGAGGTGGAGAGCGCGGTCAAGACGGTGGTCAACGAGCAACTGGCGCAGTATCTGGAGGAGCACCCGCGCTTCGCCAACATCGTCATCGAGAAGGCGGTCTCGGCCGCGCGCGCGCGCGAGGCCGCGCGCAAGGCGCGCGACCTCACGCGCAAGAAGTCGGCGCTCGAAGTGGGCACGCTCCCGGGCAAGCTGGCCGACTGCTCGCTCACCGACCCCGCCATGTGCGAGCTCTACCTGGTGGAGGGCGACTCCGCCGGCGGCTCGGCAAAGCAGGGGCGCAAGCGGGAGTTCCAGGCCATCCTCCCGCTCCGCGGCAAGATCATCAACGTGGAAAAGGCGCGCATCGACAAGGTGCTCTCCAACGAGGAGATCCGGACGATCATCCAGGCCATCGGCTCCGGGATCAAGGACGACTTTTCCATCGAGAACGCGCGCTACCACAAGATCATCATCATGACCGACGCCGACGTGGACGGCGCGCACATCCGCACCCTGCTCCTGACGTTCTTCTTCCGGCAGATGCAGGAGCTGATCGAGGCCGGGATGATCTACATCGCGCAGCCCCCGCTCTATCGCGTGTCCAAGGGCAAGGAGGAGTACTACGCCTTTGACGACAAGGAGCGCGACCAGTATGTGCAGCGCCTCTCCAACGGCGACGCCAAGGCGCCCTACGTGCAGCGCTACAAGGGGTTGGGCGAGATGAACCCGGAGCAGCTCTGGTTCACCACCATGGACCCCGAGCGGCGGACGCTGCTCAAGGTGGACATGGAGGACGCGGTGGAAGCCGACCGCGTGTTCCAGACGCTCATGGGCGACGCGGTGGAACCGCGGCGCGCCTTCATCGAGGCCAACGCGCGGTTCGTGCGGAACCTGGACATCTAGTCGCGGCCGAGCGGCGTCGGCGCCAACGCGCGGCCCGCGCCCGGCCGCACCTGCCGCGACCACCGCGGCGCCTGCTTCCCCAGCCGCTCCGCCGCCACCTCGCGCACCAGGGCCCACGTCTCCACGTCGTCGCCGGCGCTCGCCCGCACGTCGAGAAGGAGGCGGTACAACGCGAGCGCCACGTCGCGCTCCCCCAACGCCGCGCGCGCATCCGCCTCCATCAAAAGAATGGGCGCGAGCGCACGCCCGAAGAACATCTCGCGGCGCGACTCGTCGGCCAGCTCCGCGGCCGACCGCATGTCACCACGCGCAAAGGCATCGGCCGCCTGGATGGTGAGCAGCGCCAGACGAAAGCTTGGCAGGCGTCGCCCCGCATCCGCACCGACCACCATCCGGCGCGCCTCCGCGACAAGCGCCGTATCCCCAGCGCGCGAAGCCAACTCCGCTGCGCGCTCGGTGAGCCGCGCGATGGCTGGCGCCGAAAGATCGGCGTGCCCCACCCACACCAATGCGGCGCGGGCTGCATCGGCAGCCGCGCGCGCCCTTCCCCCGTGCACACGCTCCACCCATCCCTGCGCCAGCACGGCGCGCGGCACGTACTGCGCGTGCGGCATGCGCGACTCCACGCGCGCCAGCGCGACGCGCGCGTCCGAGAGGCGTCCCTCTCCAAGCAACGCCACCTGGCGGTATGGTGGCTCCGCATTCGGAATCTCCTCCCCCGCGTCGCTCGCCGCCGCCAGCGCCCCCGGCCAGTCACGACGCACGAGCGCCGTCACGAACCGCGTCTGCGTGACGAGCCAGGGACAGCGTGCGTGTACGGCCACGGCCGTGGCCATCGCTTCCGTGGTGTCGCCGTCCGAAAGCAACGCGTACACGCGGTTCGTTGCGCTCGGCGTCACGGTGGATGAATCGAGCGCCATCGCCGTATCAGCCACCGCGGCGGCCTCCAGCCATCGCCCCTGCGCGCGATAGCTCCATGCCATCCCCTCGTACGCCAGTGGCTGCGAGGGATCGAGGTCGCGCAGCAGCGACCAGTAGGCGAGCGCGCTGTCGGTCCGGTCGGCAACGAGCTGCTCGTACCGTGCACGCACAACCAGTCGTTCGCGTAGGGGCAGACGATCGCTCTGCGCCAGAGCGCGCCGGAGCTCCTGCTCGGCTTGCCGTTCGTGATCTCCGAACCAGAGGAGGTCCGCCCGTAAATATCGGGCGAGGGCGAACAGACTGTCTTCGGCCAACGCCGCGGTAACGGCCTGCATCGCGGTCACGCGATCGAAGTGGCCCAACGCGTGCCGCGCCACGGCGTAGTCGCGGAGTGCCGCGAGCGAGCGTGTGGTGACGGCAGGCAGCGCATCCGGACGTTCGTGCGCGCGCACGCCGCGTACGCGATCGGCTGCGTCGCGCGACACGCGGGTGATCGCCGCCAGGACGGCATCGGCGGTAGCCGGATGCTCCGTGAAAGTTTTGAGCGCGCGTCCGGTCGCGCCATCGATCAATCGGACCACGACGAGCGCCCCGGCGCCCACCGGCGTGACGGTGCCCACGACGGCGACGGCGGCTCCCTCGCGCTGCGCGAGCTCCGCCGTCTCCGCATCGGTGAGCGGCGCATTGGCAGGGCGCTCCATCCGATGCAGCGCCGTGGCGAGCTGCGCGTCGTCCAGCAGACGTATGCCGGGCGTGTTCTCCAGTTCCGCGCGAACGGCCTCATGGACGGCGAGACCGAGCGTGGAATCGGAAGTGCGAAACGCGCCGAGCACGACCAGACGCGGCGGATCGCTGCCGGCACCCTCCGCGTCGCGCGGAGGGATCCGATTCACGGCGAGCAGTGCCAGCACGGCAAGGAGCACCACGGCAACGGACGCCGCCACGGCTGGCCGGCGCCACGCGCGGTGTCCGCCGCCGTGCGCGGGCCGAGCCGCTCCAGCCACTGCCGGGGTACGCTTCTGCGCCGCGAGCGCCCTCGGCTCGCGTGCGGGAGCCGGAGTCGCGGTTGGAACCCCGGTTGGCCCCGGCGGCTCGGCGCGTGCGGCACCGTCGCGCAACTGCGCGGCGTACGCGGCCACATCGGCATCGGGAGAAAGCTCCAGCTCCTCGCGCCGTAGCAGCTCGTGCACGCGGGCGTGCTGGAGCGCGGCCGCGACGTCCCCCGCAGCGGACAGGGCCCGCATGTAGTGGAGCGCCACGGGCCCGCTCAGCGGATCGAGGGCGGCCCGCGCGCGCCACCGCGCGGCGGCGCGCACATGGTCACCGGAGCGGGCAGCGTCGGCGGCGAGGGTCTCCAGTGTGTATGCGTAACGCGCAGCGAGGCGCTCACGCTCGCGTTCAATCCAGCGTTCGAGCTCTGCCGTGCCCGGTACGCCGAACCCGTCCAGATACGGTCCCGTGTAGCACGCCGCGCCGCGATCGAGCTCGCCGCGCTCGAGCAGCGCTTCGAACGCGCTCCGGTCGCTCGAGAGATGCTCCGTGTCCACCCGGAGCGTGTCCCCCTCGGAAACGATGGAGTCGTCACCGAGCTGCCGACGGAGCGCGTAGACCAGCTGCGCCAGCGAGTGGCGCGCGACTTCAGCCGTGGCATCGGGCCACAGCAGCGCGAGAATCCGCTCGCGCGTGGTCCCCGCCGGTCCGGCAGCATCGAGCACCGCGAGCAACGCCAATCGGCGCCGCTGCACGACCCGTGGCACGCCGTCGGTTCCGTCACCCAGCAGCGCGAGGCCACCGAACGTCTTCAGCTGCCACATGGAATTGCGGAATGATGGAGCGCGAGAGCCAGATGATAGGGCTCTGCTATCATAGGCGCGGTCTCGGCGGGCGGCAAGCCGCCGATCGTGAACCCCGTCTCGTTGCAGGAGATACCACATGTCCGCGCAGAATCCGCACTGGAGTCACTCACAGCCACGCCATCGCCTGCCTGCGCCCCAGCCGTGCGGCCGGGCCATCGCCGCCGCTGGTCTCGCCATCAGCATGTGCGCAGCGAGTGCGCTGCACGCCCAGACGCATCGCCCCACCGGTGCGACGACAGTGCGGCGCGCACCCGCGAGCGCTCCAAGCCCCAGCGTGAAGGGCATCTGGGAGCCCGTGAGTTATGGCGCCGACGTCTCGCTCAACGACGTGTACTTCGTGACGCCCCAAGAAGGCTGGGTGTCGGGCGGGAATGGCGTCTCCGCGGGGGTGCTCCTCCATACCACCGATGGGGGAAACACGTGGGAGGTCGTCCTTGGCGACCCACAGGGTAGTCAGCGCCCGTTCTATCAGCTGCGCTTCGTGGATCGGACCACGGGTTTCGTGGCCCAGAGCACGGGATTGGGGGACCACACGCTCCTGCGCACCACCGACGGCAGCTCGTGGAGCGTGACCGGCACGGTGCCGCAGCATCACACCGACTACCACTTCACCTCGGCCACGGATGGCGTGACAGGCCACGGCCAGCAGATCCTACGCACGACCAATGCGGGGCGTACGTGGAAGCCGGTGTACGAGTGCGTGATGACGATGCAGGTGAGCGGGCTCACCAAGCAGGCCAGGTGCACGGTGGACGCGTTCGCCTTTCCGACCGCCACGCGCGGGTACGCGATCGGCAGCTCATCCGACGTGCGCGGGTTGTACGTCTTTCGCACCGAGGACGGCGGCGCCACGTGGACCGGGCAGCTGGTGCTCGCCGGCGAGGAGATGGGCAAGGAAGGGCACGTCTTCTTTACCGATGAGCAGACCGGCTACATCTGCACCGCACGCGGCTCGCTTTTCGGCACGCACGACGGCGGCGCCACCTGGACAGGGCTTCCCGGCTCGTCCTGCGAGTCGAAGGCGCCGCTGCGCTTTGCGGACCCCGAGGTGGGGTGGGCGATCCGCTACACCACGATGACGTTCACCACCGACGGCGGGAAGCGCTGGGTATCGCGCCAGATCGCACTCCCGGCAAGTGCGTACGCGTTCTCGCTCCCGCGGCGCGATCGCGCGTACGTGGTGGGCGACCACGGGATGATCTTCCGCTACCGCGTGGTGCCGGCCACGGTCAACGTGCCCAACGCGTTGCGTGCGCCGGCCATGCCGGGGGTGTCGCCGGCACTCGATACGAGCGTGGCAGCCATGGAGGCACAGCTCGCCGTGCTGGACTCGATGGTGCAGGCCACGCCGGCGAGCGGCGCGGGGGGGCACGCCGCCACCGAGAGTACTGCCGATGCGGCGGGCGCGTTTGCCCAGGATACCTCACTTGGCTTCCTGCAGTCCGCACCCGGTGACTTCGCACAGCAGTGCTGCGGCAAGCGACTCAAGGGGTTCGATTTCGTGCTGCAGGCCGTGGGCGGCATCGTGCCGGACTTCCTGGCCCGATACCGCAACCTGAACCTGCTGGTACAGGGGCTCCGCACGGCTACAGCGCTTCCAGACGCGACAGGTCAGGTGCGCGCCGCCTATCGCGCGTTTCGCAGCGCGACGAATCGAGATGCGGCCACCAGCGCTCTCGAACAGCTCAAGAGCGCCATCGGAAATCTCCGCGCGGGCGTGGACACGGCCACGCAAGCGCCCGGCGCGTTCACGCAGACGACCTCGCCCTGAAGTGAGCCCGCTCGCCACCCGACCGCCGCGCGGCGCGGTGTTCCTGCCGGGGCGTGCTGGCACACTCATCAGCTTCGACCAATCTCCCGGAGGAATCACTCCATGACACGCTCGCCATTTCGTTCCACGCTGCCCCCGCGATCGCCGGCGCTCACGCGCGCCGTTCGTCGTGCGTTGCCGCTCCTCGTCGCACCGGCCCTTCTGGCCACCGCCCTTGCAGTGGCTGCCTCCGCGCAGCCGGTGCACACACGCCTGCAGCCCGCTGACCCGTGCTGCGGCGTGGTCGCGGTCAACGCCCGTACGGGGATCGTGACGGCGCGGGTCAAGGCTACGGGCGCGACGTTCGAATTCCGCGTCACCAACCCGCGTCTCCTGGCCGGGCTGCATGCGGGGAGCGCGGTGTACGCGAACTTCGGCGCCAAACAGGTGTCGCTGGACGGTCGTACGTCGTGCTGCGCCATCACGCGCGAGCCGCAGACGGCGACCGCGCCCGCGCGAGCGCCCACTCCGCCCATCACAGCTCCGGCGGCCACACCGCCCGCACAGCCGAGTCCGAGCGCCGGGCGCTCGGTACCCTCGGTACCCTCGGTACCGGGTACAGCCCCCGCCGTGTCTCAGGCTGCCGCGCAGCACTTCAAGCTCCCGGATGTCGCCTACGGTGACCCGGTTCCCGTCAACCGGGCGGTGCAACTGGCAGCGATGACCAGTCGCTTTCGGACGGAGACCGTCGCCGCCACCGTCCATGGGCACATGCTGCAGGCCACCATGCTCCGCGTGCGTGGACTCAACGGCATCGAGCAGGCGCCCGGGCTACCCGATGGCGTGCGCCGTCTCCTCGAGTTGCATGTGCGCCGCATCCCACTGGGCGAGCCCGACGAGTACATCATCGACCCCGCTGCAGCGCAGGAGTGGATCAAGACGCACCCCGTTCCCGATGACCTCCATCCGGAGGACGCCGACAAGACCACGCACTCGGGGTGCGGCAAGTGGACCTGGCACTGCGTGAGCGAGGCGTACAAGCACGCGGAGGGCGAGGCCGAGCGCCAACGGAACGCGCTTATCGATCAGGCACAGCACGTGTGGGATCACTGGAGCGACGAGCTGACGCACGACTGGAAGGAAGCGTCGGGCTGCCTGGCCGACCACACGCTGCCCATGGGGCAGGTTCCCGTGCAATTCGAGATCAGTCCGTCGTGGACGGTGCCGTTTCACGAATCGGGCAACAAGAGCTTGTCCGGTGGCTCGGCCTCCGGGAAGGTGGACGGATCGGTGACCGCCAGCTTTCCCATGAAGGCTGACTTCGCCAGTAGCATGACCTTCTTCTACATCCCGTGTCTCCCGTTTGTCTTCCGACCGCGGAGCCTCAAGGCTGACGGGACGCTCACGGTGGGCGAGGCGTTCAACACCACCGTGACCGCTACCGGAAGCTTCAAGCAGACGATCACGGTTCCACCCACCGGCGTGCGCATCCCGCTCTATGTCGTGCCGATTGTGATTGGACACGTGCCGGTGGCGGAGATGGATGTGAGCGCATACCTGGAGGGCAACCTCGAGGTGGGCGGCACGGGCAAGGCGGAGGGGCACTTCTCGGTTACGGATCCGCATTCCGTGTACCTCTCGATGGATTGCAGCGGGACGGGCTGTGCCCTGGGGTCGAAGGGACTCGCGCAGCAGGCCACCGCGCACGAGAGCGTGGATGTGCGCGGGCGTGTGTACGTGAAGCCGGCGGTCTTTGCCGCGCTCCAACTGGATTTCGACGTGAACGCCCTGGGGGCGCGTGGCGGCGCGCAGCCCTTCCTCTTGGGGACCGCCGTAGGATGCGAGTCGGCCAACGGTACGCAATCCACGGATGGCTCCACGAGCGGCAGCGAGAACCACGCGCTGGCCGCCGACGTGGATTGGGGGTTGGACGTGCGCGCCGACGCGCTCGTGGGCGGCCAGGTGACGGGGCAGTACGTGCACGCCGTCACCGGCCACAAGGACGGGCACCTCTGGTTTGGCGACCTGGCTCCGGGCGGCTCCACGGCATTGGTAGCGGACGTGACCGCCACGCCGGGTGCGGCCGGACACCCGACCGCAATCGCGGTGCGCATGCCGTCGTGCTATCCGTACACGGATCGCATACGCTATCACCTCCAGTGGTCCGGGACCGCAGCGCCCGCATCGGGCACCGGTGCGGCCAACGCGTGCCAGTGGTCGGGGAGCGACGGGTGGTGTTGGTTCGATCCGCGGAAGGACCTCCCGTTCATGCTCACCTGGCAGGCTCCCGGGAGCTACACGCTGGCCGTGAGCGCGGTCCAGGACGCGCATCATCGCAGGTATCCCGACGCGCCGCCACGGCAGGTGACGGTGAGCATACCGGCGCACTGATGCACATACGGCGTGCCGTGCGCGCGTGGGGCGCGGTGGCAGCATGTTGTTGCCTCGCGCTCCCCGCGCCCGGCGCCGCGCAAGGCGGCGTTGCGCTGGTTGCGACGGCGCTCGCGGCGGAGGAGGCGCCGTGCTGCGTGGTTACGGCCATCGATACACGCGCTGGTGTCGTGACGCTCCACGACACGCAACGGCGGCAGACGATGCGCATTCGGCTGCTCGCTCCGGCTTCGGCGCCCGCGCTCGCCCTCCGCGTCGGCTCAGCCGTGGACAGCACCCGTACCAGGTCCGGAAGCGGCGGACGCGCGCGCGGCGGCGCGTATGCCCCCGGGATGCAGGTCGCGGTACACCTGCGCAGCGGGGCTGTCCTCCACGGCATCGTGCTGTCCATCGCGGGGGATCGACCACCGCCTGCCTCGCCGTAGCTCGGCGTCGCCCGCGATCTCGGGGCACCTTTCCCGCGCTGGATGGTACTAACCCGTTGTCGCGTTGGGCGTGGCACTGGCCTTCCGCGTGCACACGGCAACACGGGCCGCCACGGGTGGCGCCGTCGCATTCGTGGGAACGATGGGGGGGATGCCAATGTGTGACGAAATGCTGCCACGCTCCAAGTCTCGTCGCGGCGCGCTCGGGTGGTGGGTCGTGGTCGTCACCGCCACCGCGTTCGTCACGGCGACGGCCGCCAGCATCGCCGCGCGGGCCGTAGCGGCGCAGGCGACGGGCGTCATCGCGTCCGCGGCCACGGTGGTGGACGTGGCCCGACTGCCGCTGGTAGAGGTGCCGGCTGCGAACGGCGAGGGCCACGCGCTCGCCCTGCTCATGAGCGGCGACGGCAACTGGGCGTCGTTCGTACGGCACATGGCCGACACCCTGGCCGCGCACGGAATTCCCGTGGTGGGACTCGAGGCGCGAAGCTACCTGGACCGGAAGCGCACCCCGGACGAGCTCGCGCGCGACATGGCGCACGTGCTGGAGCATTACCTCACGACGTGGGGGCGCGATTCCGTGATCCTCATCGGCTACTCGCGCGGCGCGGATTTCGTCCCGTTCGTGCTGAACCGCCTGCCCGATGCGCTGCGCGAGCGCGTGCGGCTTGCCGTGATGGTTGGCGCGTCGCAACAGGTCACCCTGCGCTTCCATCTGACCGACCTCGTTCGCGACACGCGCCGGAGCACTGACATTCCGCTCCTGCCGGAAGCGATCGCCATGGCGCACGCGGGAGTACCGACGGTATGCGTCTACGGCGAGCACGATCGCGATGCCCTGTGCCCGCTGCTGCCGCCCGGAGACGCGCGCGTGGTGGAGCGCTCCGGCGGGCACCGCGATCCCGATCCGGCAGAGGAGAGCGAACTCATCCTCTCCGCGCTGCGTTCACACGGCGTTCCGGGCGCACCCGCCTCGTGACGCCGCGCGCCTCAGCCGCAGCGCTCGCTGGCGCGACCGTTACCCCCTCCACGCCTCCACGCCGGCGCCGGTCACGCGGTGGGAGATGAGCGACAGCGGCGGGTCGGCTTCATCGGCCACCACGATGGCGTGCGACAGCACCTCACGGCCGGCCGCGATGCCGTCCAGGTCGCGCGCGAAGATCGTCGCCAGCGGCTCGCCGGCGTCCACCCAGTCGCCCGGCTTCACGGTGATGACGAATCCCACGGTGGGATCGATGGCGTCGTCCAGACGCTCGCGTCCCCCGCCCAGCGCCGTGATCCCACGGCCGATGGTGCGCGGCTCCACGCGCGCGACGAACCCGGAGCGCGGCGCATCGAACAGTTCGCACTGCGCCGCCTGCGGGAGCACGGCAGGGTCGTCCACCACGGCGGCGTTGCCGCTCTGCGCATCGATCACGTCCTGAAAGCGCTCCGCGGCGGCGCCGGACGAGATGGCCACCTCCATTCTGCGCCGCGCCTCGGCGTGTGTGACCACCGCACCAGCGACCACCAGCATCTCCGCACCCAGCGCGTACGTCACCTCCATCACATCCGGCGGCCCTTCGCCGCGCAGGGCCAGAATGGCTTCTTCCATCTCCAGCGCGTTCCCGCACGCGCGCCCCAGCGGCCGGTCCATGGCCGTCACGAGGGCCACCGCGGGGCATCCGTGATCGTCGCCGATCTCGAGCATGAGCCGCGCGAGCGCCAGCCCATCTTCCAGCGCGGGCAGGAGCGCGCCACCGCCGGTCTTCACGTCGAGCACCAACCCGGTGAGGTCCTCCGCGAGCTTCTTGCTCATGATGCTCGACGCGATGAGCGGAACGGACTCCACGGTGGCGGTGACATCGCGGAGCGCGTAGAGCTTGCGATCCGCCGGGGCGATCTCGTCCGACTGTCCCATCATCACGCATCCCAGGCGCTCCACCTGCGCTTCGGCGTCGGACGGCGAGAGATTCGTTCGGAAACCCGGGATCGCCTCGAGTTTGTCGAGCGTGCCGCCGGTGTGGCCCAGTCCGCGCCCCGACATCATGGGGACGGCCACCCCGCACGAGGCCACCAGCGGCGCGAGCACGAGCGACACCTTGTCCCCCACCCCGCCGGTGGAGTGCTTGTCCACGCGCGGCGCGGCGACACCCGTGAGGTCGAGTCGTTGCCCACTCTCGAGCATCGCGTCGGTGAGGGCGCACACTTCCTCTCGATCCAGGCCGCGGATGAAGATCGCCATGCACAGGGCGGCCATCTGGTAGTCGGGCATGCGGCCGCCGGTGTACGCGGCTATGACGTCGCGCCACTCGACAGGGGTGAGCCGTCCTCCGTCGCGCTTCCGCTCGATGAGCCGGGACGTGAGCATTGACCGGCCTTCGGGGTATTCCTAGGTTGGACGGCGCCCGTGCCGAGGCAGTGTCCGTGGGAGGGGCCGTACGGGCCCCCCGGTAGGACTTCAATGTCGGAGATTGTATGTCGATTCGCTACCTGAGCGCGCTCGTGGCCAGTGGTATGGCCCTCGCGCTGGCCCTCGTTCCCGCGGCGGCGCGCGCGCAGAGCGTGCAGGAACACATCGGCGAGGGCGACAGCGCCTATGCAGCACAGAACGAGACCGGCGCGCTCTCGCACTACGAGGCGGCCATCGCCGCGAGCGATTCCCAGAGCTACGACGCCCTGTGGAAGGCATCACGCTCGGCGGTGGATCTGGCCGAGTTCAACAAGGACAAAGGCACGCGCACGGGGCTGTATGAGAAGGCGCGTGCCGACGCGGCGCGTGCGGTGGCCGTCAACCCCGACGACGCGATGGCGCACTTTCAGCTGGCGCGCGCGCTCGGCCGCGTGGCATTATCGGTGGGCGTGAAGGAGCGCGTGAAGTATGCCACCGATGTCCGCAAGCAAGCGCTGGCCGCGCTGGCCATCGACTCCACGCACGCCGGCGCGCTGCACATCATGGGCGTGTGGAACGCCGAGATCATGCGCTTGAGCGGGTTCTCGCGCTTCATGGCCAAGAACTTCCTTGGCGGCAAGGTGTTCGAGGAGGCCAGTTGGGACAACGCGCGGAAGTTCCTCAAGGCGTCGATCGCCGCGGAGCCCAAGCGCATCGTGCACCACCTAGACCTGGCCCGGGTGTACGCCGACACCAAGGAAAAGGACAAGGCGCGCGAGCAGTATCGGTGGGTGCTGGACGCCCCGGCCACGGAGTACAACGACGAGCACTACAAGGCGCAGGCGCGCGAGGAGTTGGCGAAGCTGAAGTAAGGTGGGCAGCGCGTCGCCCCCACGTTCGCTGAAGAGGTGCGCGTGACGAGTCGCGCCGCACCGCCCGGGGTGGCGGTGCAGAACCCTCGCCAGCCCGGGCGTGCTGTTGTGTCCCTACCTCCCCACCCGGTGCCGCCCGCGGTCGATCACGTCCTCGGCGGCCCACCGGCTCCGCGCCAGTCCGCGCTTGAGCCGGCGCCGTCCGCGGCGCGTCAGATACCCCACCTCGCCCCGCACATCCTCCAGGCCATCGGACATGCGATCCCCCACGTGCCGCGCGCGGTCGGCGATCCGCTCCCGCACTTCATCCCCCCGGTACGGGGTGGTCAGCATGGCGACCCCGGCGCCGACGACGATGCCGATCGCCAACCCGGCGCCGAAAGCGCCGGCAAAGCCCAGCCCCTCGCCATCGTCGTCGCTCCGCCCCTCGGCATCCGCCGTGCGGCGTGAGAACCAGCCGTTGCCTCCGGCCTCCGTCTCGCGATCGTGTCCCGTTCCTCGCGCCATGGTGCGCTCCTCCTGTTGATCATGGTAAGATATTTGCTGAACTGGACGGCGCGAGAGCGGCAGGTGCCAGCCGCGTCACGACGTCGCGTGCAGTCTCGGACGGTAGTCTCGTCCGAGCGCGGGCCAACCTGTGCCGCCGCCGTATAGCGCCTTGGCCCATGTCCCCGGCTCCGGCAGTACCCGTCAGACCGTGTGCCAGCGCTGCACCCCTGCTGGCCGCCACTCCACGAGGATCAGATGAACAACACGAAGACCGTGCTGCTGGTGGAGGACAACGAGGACAACCGCATTGTCTATTCCACGATCCTCCAACACTTCGGCTACCGCGTCACCGAAGCGCTGAATGGAGAGGAAGGGATCGCGAAAGCGCGGGCGGAGAAGCCCGACCTCATCCTCATGGACATCTCCATTCCGATCATCGACGGGTGGGAGGCCACGCAGGTCCTCAAACGCGACCCGGACACCAAGGAGATCCCGATTATCGCGCTCACCGCCCACGCGCTGGCCTCCGATCGGGAGAAAGCCCTGGAGGTGGGTTGCGACAGCTATCTGGCCAAGCCGTGCGAGCCGAAGGCGGTGGTGAGTGAAGTCCAACGTTTCATCGGGGCCGGCGATGGACGGTGACGAGAGGCGCCCGGCGAGAGTCCTGATCGTCGACGACCACCGCGACAACCTGGATCTCCTGCGCGTTCGGCTGGAGGCCTGGGGCTATGAAGTGGATGCGGCGACGAACGGCGAGGAGGCCCTCCTGGCTGTACAGGACCATCCGCCGGACCTCATGCTGCTGGACGTCATGATGCCGGAGATGGACGGCAACGAGGTGGCGCGGCGCATCAAGTCCGATGCGCGGCTCCCCTTCATTCCGATCATCATGCAGACCGCGCTCGACTCGGTAGCGCACAAGGTACGCGGCCTCGACGCCGGCGCGGACGATTACATCACCAAGCCCATCAACTTCGACGAGCTCGAAGCCCGGCTGCACTCCATGCTCCGCATCAAGCGCCTCCACGTCCAACTCGAGGCCGCCAACTCGGAGCTGCGCCGCATGGCCACCACCGACGGCCTGACCGGCGTGTTCAACCGCCGACACATTGAGGAGCGCTTTCACGAGATGTTCGAGCACGCGTGGCGTCTCCACGAGCCGCTGGCCTGCGTGATTTTCGATCTCGACCACTTCAAGCGCGTGAACGACACCCTGGGGCACCGGGCGGGGGACGAGGTGCTGCGCCAGTTCGCCGACCTGCTCCGCCAGTCGGCGCGCGAGGTGGATCGGGTGGGACGCTACGGCGGGGAGGAATTTCTGGTCATTCTGCCCGGCACGGTGCTCGATGCCGCGGTGACCTTCGCGGAGCGGACGCGTCAGGAGGTGGAGGATACCGTCTTCTCCTCCCACGAAGGCACCCTGCGGCGCACCGTCAGCGGCGGCGTAGCAGCGTGGCCTCATCCGCGCGTTCGGAGCCGGGACGACCTGCTGAAAGCCGCCGACGACGCCCTCTATGTGGCGAAGTCGCTCGGGAGAAATCGGGTCGTCCGGTTCGACAGCGCGGATTTCAACGCTCACATCGAGACCGCGCATGCCGAGCAGCCAGGCCGGGCCAACCACGCCGGAGTCCCCCAAGCAGACCGGAGAGAGGAACGAGCCGAGCACCGCGCCTGAGCGCGTCCGCCAGCTCGAAGCACGCGTCGCCGAGCTGGAGCGGGAACGACAGCACCTGGTGGCCGCCGTCGACATTCTTCTGGACGTCTCCCGCTCGCTTCACTTCGCCGACATCCTGCAAACAGTCGCCCGCAAGCTGGGCGACACGTTTGGCCTGGACCGCTGCTCGATCTTCCTCGCCGGCCACGACCAGGACGTCCGCCTGGTGGCGACGTATGAAGACCCGAGCATCCGCAACCTCATCGTCGACCTGGACCGCTACCCCGAGCTGCGTCAGGCGTTCGACAGCGGAGAGACGGTCCACATTGCCGACGCTACGTCCGATCCGCGCCTGCACGAAGTGCATCACATGCTCACCGCGCGCAACGTACACTCGATCACCGTGGTGCCCATTCGGTGGCGCGGGACGATGATCGGCGCGATCTTCCTGCGCACCGAGCGCGACGGGGTTCCCTTTTCCGACGCGGACGTCGGCTTCTGCCAGGTGATCGCCTCGCTCACCGCCAACGCGCTCCGCAACGCGCACCGCTTCGAGACGCTGCTGCGTGCCCAGAAGGGACGCACGGCTGACGAGCGCCGCCAGGAGCTCCAGCGGATCGCCCTCGTGGCCTTCGTCCGCCGTCTGGTAGACCGGCACACGCGCACCGACGACCACATGTGGGCCGAGACGCTGCTGCCCAAATCGGCGGACGAGGAGCTGGAGCGCCTCGTGTCGGTGGTAATGGAGGTCATGGCGTCGGAGGCGGAGGAAGGTGCCGTGCGGCCGCTCGCGGCGGGCGCCGCGTAGCACCTCTTCCCTCCCCCGGCGGGGCCTGCTAGGATGCACGATCCGCCCCGCCCATGCACCACACTTCAGGCCGGCTCCATCTCCGGATCGTGCTTTCGTGAGCGGTACCGTGTCTTCGGAGCTCGCGGCGCGCGCCGACGAGCTGCGCCGCGCGCTCCAGCAGGCCAACTACCAGTACTACGTACTGGATAGCCCCGAGATCTCGGACGCCGAGTACGACCGGCTGTTCCGTGAACTCAAGGAGCTGGAGGAGCACTATCCCTCGCTCCGCACCGCGGATTCTCCCACACAGCGCGTCGGCGCGCCACCGCAGAGCCAGCTCGCCAAGCACACGCATCTCGTCCCCATGCTCTCCCTGGGGAACGCGTTCAACGACGACGAGCTGCTGGAGTGGCAGGCGCGGCTCGTCCGTCTGTCGGGCGACGACGCCACACGAGCCGGCTACGTGGCCGAGCTCAAGATCGACGGCGCGGCGGTGAGCCTCACGTACGAGCGCGGCCTGCTGGTGAATGGTGCCACACGCGGCAACGGCATCGTTGGCGAAGTAGTGCTCCCCAATCTGCGGACCGTCCGTGACATCCCCCTGCGACTGCGCGACGACGCCCCGCCCGCGCGCGTCGAGATCCGGGGCGAGGTCTACCTCCCCTTCGACCGGTTCGAGCAGATCAACGCCGCCCGCGTGGCAGCGGAGGAGGCGGTCTTCGCCAATCCGCGCAACGCGGCCGCGGGAGCGCTGCGCCAGCTCGACCCGTCCATCACGGCGGCGCGACGGCTCCGCTTCTTCGGCTTCTCGGTGGCCGCTCCCGACGGGGAGCGATTGCCCTTCACCACACAAGCCGGACTCCTCGACGCGCTGGAGCGGTGGGGAATTCCCGTGGAGCCGCACCACATGCGGTGCGACCGGTTGGAGGACGTGATCGCGTTCACGCACGAGGTGGAGACGCGCCTGCGCGCGCGAGCTCAACTTCGGCATCGATGGCGTGGTGGTGAAGGTCGACTCGCTCACGCTGCAGGACGAGCTGGGCGTGGTGGGTGGCCGCGAACCGCGGTGGGCCATCGCTCGAAAGTTCGCTCCGGACATCGCCACCACGCGACTGCTCGACATCCAGGTGAACGTGGGACGCACGGGCGCGTTGAATCCGTTCGCGGTGCTCGAGCCGGTGGAGATCGGCGGGGCCACGGTGAAGCTCGCCACGCTGCACAACGAGCAGCTCATCCAGCAGAAGGACCTGCGGGTGGGCGATCTGGTGCAGGTGAAGCGCGCGGGGGAAGTCATTCCGCAGGTGATCGGCCCGGTGCCCGAGCAGCGGACGGGCGGCGAGCGCCCATGGCGCATGCCGCGGCGCTGTCCTGTGTGCAACACGCCGGTGGAGCGCGACGAGGACAACGTCGCCATCTACTGCCCCAACGTGGCGTGCCCCGGGCGCCAGCTCGAAGGGATCGTTCACTTCGCCTCGCGCGGCGCGATGGACATCCGCGGGCTGTCGTATGCACGGATTGACCAGCTCATCCAGGCGGGGCTGGTGCACGACGTGGCCGACCTGTTCGCCCTCCGCGTGGACCAGTTGGTGACGCTCGACCGATTTGCCGAGAAGAGCGCGGAGAACGTGGTGGCGGCAATCGCGGACGCCCGAGAGCGTCCGATGTCCCGGCTGCTCAACGGGCTGGGCATTCGGCACGTGGGCGCGGGCGCCGCGCAGCTGTTGGCCAAACACTTCGGCACGCTCGACGCCCTTGCCCACGCCAGCGCCGATGACATTCTTGGAGGTGCACGGGATCGGAGAGACCACGGCGCAGGCGGTGGTGACGTATTTTGCCAACGCCACCACGCGCGCCTTGCTGCGCAAGCTGCGCGCGGCCGGCGTGCAGGACACGGAGCCACGCGCCGAGAGCACGGGGAGTAGCCTGTCGGGGCAGACGATCGTCATCACCGGGACCCTCCCCACGCTTTCCCGCACGGCGGCCACCGAGCTCGTCGAGCGTCATGGCGGGCGCGTGGCGAACTCGGTGTCCCGCGCGACGAGCTTCGTGGTGGTGGGCGCCGACCCCGGCAGCAAGATCGAAAAAGCACGCGCGCTCGGCATCGACACGATCGACGAGGCGGAGCTCCTCCGCCGGGTCGGCAACAACCCGTAGGCCGCAGGATACGACACATGTCCCACAACGCCGTCCCCCTCTCGCACCACCATCTCGTGGCCGTGAGCCGCTCCGCGCTCGGCGCGCTCCGCCGCTCGCTGCTCCACGACGGAGCTCCCGACGCCGCCAACGCCCTCCGCGAGGCTGGATTCGCCGCCGGAGAGGGTCACGTGGCGGCGTTCGCCGATTGGGTGCGGGAGCGCCGCGGGACCACGCCGGATGCGCTTTCCGTAGAGCAGTTCAGCCAGGAAGCCTCGGCGTACTTCAGTGAGCTGGGCTGGGGATCGATGCGCGTCACTGCGCTCGACGACGCGGTGGCGGCGGTGGACGCGCCCGACTGGTGGGAGAGCGCCGCGCAGGAGCAGACCGGTCGCCCCGAGTGCCACCTGACGACCGGGATGCTGGCCGCGCTGTTCGGCGGGCTCGGCGCACACGAGCTGGGCGTGCTCGAGGTGGAGTGCCGGGCCGCGGGGGACGCGCGCTGCCGGTTCCTCATTGGCGCCGGCGACGTACTGGCATACGTGCACGAGTCCATGACGCAGGGCGCCGCGTACGCCGACGCGCTCGCGAACGTGGAGTGACGGCCGGAACTCCAAGCGAATGGTCCCCGCGGACGGAGCCCGCGAATAGGGCCCGCGGCCTGACGACGTGGACGAGGTCGTGGACAGCGTGGCGGCCCACGCTGCGAACGGCAGCTCTCAGTCGGCCTGAGCGCGATCCAACACGGCGGCGTATTCGGGCTTGAGCACCAGCACGCCGTTCACCAGCACCTCGCGGTCCCACGGGAGAATGATCGCGCTCTCCGTGTCCATGGCCGAGAAGTCCGGCTCGTAGCTTCCCGTTCGAAAGCCGACCGCGGTGCGCACGTCCGCCGCTCCCCCGTTCACCACGGAGGCGAGCGCCAGCCGCATCGTCTCGCCGCTGTCGCACGTCTCGTCCACCACGAGGACGCGCCGGTCGCGGACCGCCGTCGGCACCGCGCCCATGACGGTGGGCGTCTGCCGTGTTTGGCTGGCGCCCAACCGGCGACTCACCAGAATGGAGTGGAATTCGCACTGGAGGATGGCCGCCACCACCGCGCCCGGAACCACGCCCGCGGTGGCGATCCCGATGACGACCTCTGGCTCGAAGCCGCGCGCGACCTTGAGCGCAAGCGCCCGCGACAGCTCGCCAAACAGCGGCCAATCCACATCCAACACTCCACGCGTGTCGCCGGCGGATTTGCGGTTGGGAGACACGGTGGCATCCTGTGGTAGAAGTGAGGTGGCGCTGGCCGCTCGCGCTGCTGGAAGCGCTCGTCCCGGGCACGCCGATCGTGCCCGCGCACGCTTCATGGTAAGCTAGCGCACCGGGACGGAGAATGAAGAGGCGCAGGTCGGTGGTCGTCACTCCGGTTGCTCAATGGTCACGCAGTCGGTAACTTTTTCCACCGGCGGACAGGTTCGACACACGGCACACGATGGGCATCCCCGCGCCGCGCCGGGTCCATCTACCTCCTGCGCGTTATGTCCTGGTGGCGTCGCCTCACGGGCGGCAAGTCCGAGAGCAAGCTCCGGTCTCAGCGGCTGGACTACCTGAGCGAAGCCCTCGCGCTCGAGCGCCAGGGCGATTTTGATGCTGCGCTCACGTCCTACCGGCTCGCACTGCGCGACCAGCCCAACGATCCGCGCATCCTGCAGAATCTGGCCATTGCGTTTTCGCGCACGGGTCGGATGGAGGAGGCCATGCGCTCGTACCGCCGCGCGCTCGACTTCGATCCCGGATTGACGGGAGCGCATTACGGGCTTGCGTACCTGCTGCTCAAGCGAGGCGAGCGGGACGAAGCGCGGAAGCATCTGGAGGCGTTCCTGGCCAACCCGCCGCGCAGCACCGAGGCGGAGCGGTGGATCCGGCACGCGCGGGAGACACTGACCCGGATCGATGCGGGCGGGGAGATGGAGGAGGGCGCCGGCGACGACGCTGAGGTCGAGTGAACGCCGGACACGTGTTGGCGATCGTGAGTCAGAAAGGCGGCGTGGGCAAGACGACCACCGCGGTGAACCTGGCTGCCGCCTTTGCCCGTCGCGGCATGAAGACGCTGCTCATCGACGTGGATCCCCAGGGTTCCGCCCGCTTTGGTGCCGGCCTGCGGCGCGGTCATAGCACGTTCGGGCTCTCCGATTACCTGAACGGCGACAAGCCGCTACGAGAGATCATTCTGCCCACAGCGTTGCCGTGGCTGCGGGTGATCCTCGCCGGCACGGTCTCCAACCAATCCAACCACAGTGCGTATCAGCACCTGGTGGAGGAGACCGAGCTGCTGCGCGACCTCCTGGCCACGGCGCGCGAGCGCTGTCACGTCGTGATCGTCGACACCCCACCCGGCCTCGGCCCGGTGGTGCACCGGGTACTCGAAGGCAGCCAGCACGTGATCGTGCCGCTCCAGTGCGAGCCGCTGGCGTTGCAAACCACCCCTCAGATGCTGCGCGGCATCCAGGAGCAAGCGGCGGCCAACGAGGAGCTCACCCTCGATGGGATCGTGTTGACAATGTACGACCCGCAGAACTGCGCCTGCACCAAGGTGTCCGAGTACATCCGCACGCACCTGCCGCGCAACATGGTGTTCGACATCGTGGTCCCTCGCACCGTCGCGGCCGCCGACGCCTTCGCGGCCGGACAGCCGGTGGTGCTCCGCGAACCCGCCGACGCCGCGGCGCAGGCATATGTGAATCTGGCCACGCTGCTGGCGGAGCGATTTCAGTGACGTTCGTCGTCGGGCCGCGTGGCGGAATCGAGCGACTTCCCGCCGCGCCACGTGACGGTGCGAGCGCGCGCCGCGCCATCCCATGGAGAGTGCTTGCCTGCGCGGCGATCACCGCGGCGTGCACGAACGTCGTCACGGATCCGCAGGTGCCCTTTTCCATCGAGTTGCGCGACCCGCAACTGCCATCGGTGGTGGTGGGCGACACGATGCGCGACACGCTGGGTCAGCCGTCGCCGCTGGATGTCCGCGTGTTCAACGCACAGAACGACCGCATTCCCAATGCGCCGGTCGCCTTTCTCATCGTGGCCGGCACGGGGCGCATCACGCTCGACGCCGCGACCGGCGTCGTGGTGGGCCTGGACACCGGAACGGTGACCGTCGTGGCGCAGTCCGGCGCGCTGCAGTCCACCAGGCTTACGCTGCACATCGTCCCGGAGCCGGACACGCTTATGGCGGCGGATGACGTGCACAAGACGCTCACCGTGTTGATCGGCCAGAACAACACCGTTGCACTGCCGGTGCTCGTCCTGCACGACCCCACGCCCACCGTCTCCGGCGATGCCCTCACGCCGGTGCCGGACTTTCTGGTGCGCTATGCCATCGTCGATCCGGCCGGACTCTCGCCCACCGACACGACGGTGGTCCATATGGTGAACGACGCGCAGCGCGTCTCCACGCGCGACACCACGGACACGCAGGGGAGCGCCAGCCGACTGTTGCGTGTGGGGCGCGCGATTCGTGCGCCGATTCCCGATTCCGTGGTGATCAACGCCACGGCGACGCTCCCGAATGGAACGCCGATTCCCGGAAGCCCCGTGCGGCTTGTCGTGACGATCGCCACCCAGTAGCGCGCGCCGTCGCGTGCGCCGCGCCGCGGAGGATCCATGACCACCAGCTCCGGACCGGAACAGATCGTCTCGGGCGGGCCGCGCCCAAGCCGCGGGACACTGAACGAGCTGTTCTTCGACGCCGTCGCGCGCTACGACAAGCCCGACGCGCTGCAAGTGAAGGTGGGCGGGGCGTACCATCCGATCTCGCATCGCATGATGGCCGACCGCGTGCGCCGCGCCGCGCTCGGCCTCCGCGCGCGAGGGATCGAGCCTGGAAGCCGGGTGGCCATCCTGTCGGAGAACCGGCCCGAGTGGGCCATCGCCGACTTCGCCTGCTTGACCGGCTGCCTGATGGACGTTCCCGTCTATCCCAATCTGCCGGCGGAGCAGGCCGCATACGTGCTCCACGACTCGGGCGCCGTCGCGGTGTTCGTGTCCACGCGGGAGCAGGCGGCCAAGGTGGCCGCGGTGCGCGGGGAGCTGCCCGCGCTCGAGCACGTGATCGGGTTCGATCAGGACACCGCGCCCTACGTGACCCTCACGCTCGCCGCACTGGAGGCGGAGGGCGCCACGCGCGAGTCGCCCGACGCGGTGTCGCGCTATCGCGCCAACGCGCTGGCGGTGTCTCCGGACGACGTGGCGACGATCCTCTACACCAGCGGCACCACCGGCGACCCGAAAGGCGTCATGCTCACGCACGACAACATCTACTCCAACGTCCTGGCATCGCTCGCCGTCCTGCCGCTGGGGCGCGATGACGTGACGCTCAGCTTTCTCCCCCTGTCGCACGTGTTCGAACGCATGTCCGGCCATTACCTCATGCAGGCCGCTGGCGCGTCGATTGCCTACGCGGAATCGATCGACACCGTGCCGCAGAACATGCTCGAGGTCCGGCCGACGATCGTGATCTCGGTGCCGCGACTGTACGAAAAGATGTATGCGCGGGTGCTGGAGAACGCGCTGGCCGGTGGCGCGGCGAAGAAGCGGATTTTTTTCTGGGCGCGCGCGGTGGCGGACCGGTGGGCGACGGCGGTCCTGGCCGGCCGCAGGCCGCGCGGACTGCTCGCCGCACAGTACGCGCTCGCGCAGCGGCTCGTCTTCTCCAAACTCAAGCAACGCACCGGCGGCCGGCTCCGCTATTTCGTGTCGGGGGGAGCGCCGCTGTCTCCCGACATCAACAAGTTCTTCTTCGCGGCCGGGCTTACCATTCTGGAGGGCTACGGGCTCACCGAGAGCTCACCCGTGATCGCCGTGAACACGCCGGAGCGGTTTCGGATCGGAACGGTGGGCCCGCCGATCGCCGGCGTCGAAGTCGCCATCGCAGGTGATGGCGAGATCCTGGCGCGCGGGCCGAACATCATGAAGGGCTACTTCCACAAGCCCGAAGCCACGCGCGAGGCGATCGACCCCGACGGCTGGCTGCACACGGGGGACATCGGCGAGCTCACGGATGGCTTTCTCCGCATCACCGATCGCAAGAAGGATCTCATCGTGACCGCCGGGGGCAAGAACATCGCTCCCCAGCCCATCGAGACCCGCATCAAGACGAACAAGTTCGTGAGCCAGGCGGTGATGCTGGGCGACCGGCGCCGGTTTCCGATCGTCCTCATCGTTCCCAACTTCGAACAGCTGGAAAAGTGGGCGCGATACAAGCAGCTCATCTGGACCGACCATCGCTCTCTCCTGTGCGATCCGGCCGTGCGAGCGAAGATGGAACGCGAGGTGGAGCGGAGGCTCGAGGGGCTTGCCCGCTACGAGACGCCCAAGAAGGTGCTCCTGCTCGAGCACGATTTCTCCGTCGAGAACGGGGAGTTGACGCCCACGCTCAAGGTCAAGCGGCGGGTGATCGAGCGCCGCTACGCGGCGATCATCAATGCGGCATACGCGGAGCCGGGAGCCACCGGCGCGGGGTTGGCGGACGCGACACCGCCCTGAGACGAAGCGGCCGTCGCGACCGCCGCGGCCGCGCGCACGGTGTCACGGCGCGCGGCGCACACCGAGTGGGACGAGCGGTGCCGTCGCGTCCCGCTCCGCCACCCAGTGGCGCGCATCGCGCGCGAGCTCGTGCACGCCGCCGGGGAGCGGCACCCACGCCGGCGCGACCAGCCTTCCCTGCGGCCGGAGCGCGGCCACGGCCGACTCCAGCCAGCGGGGCGACACATGCGGCGCATCCAACGCCACGGCCCGCGCGACTCCGGAGAGCACCGGCACCTCTCCGGCGTGCGCCCAGGTGACCCCTACCGCTGCGCGTGCCGTTGCGTTGATCACCAGCACCTGCACCCGGTCGGCCAGCGTAGCGATCGCCGGCGCGATGGCCCCCCATTCCGCCGTCAGCACCACCAGTCCGCCCGGCGTGGTGAGATCGAGGAGCGCGCCCGCACGCACGACGTCATCTCGGTCCACGCCCGCACCGGAGTCGACGATTGCCGCACCGCCGGCCGCGACGCCTGGCTCAGCGGGCACCTCGGCGCCGGCGCCCGACGTGGCACTGGATACGCCATCCAATGCGACGTGCAATGTGTCAGGCGATGCGGCGTTCGCCTCGGGCGGGGTGAGCCGGAAGTCGATCACGCCGGCGCGAACAGGGTACTGCGCGCCGCAGCGCGGACAGCCCAATACGCCGCGGCGGATGTCGCGCTCCACGGCCTCCTCGCTCACGGCCACCAGTCCCGTGGACGGGTGATCCCGCACGCAGCGCACCAGTTGCGTCAGTTCGCTGAACATGCGTGCGCCGCCACGCGCTAGGCGGGCGAGAGGCGCAACTCGTCCACCGAGACACGAGCGCGCCGCGTGACGGCGAACATCACGGCGTCCGCCACATCCGCGGCGCGCAACATGTCACGGCGCGGGGTGAATCCAGCGCGCGCGTCGGGGTCCAGGGCGTCCCACAGCGGCGTGTCGGTGGGGCCGGGGGAGACGAGCGACGCGCGCACACCGGTGCCGCGCACCTCGGCCCGCAGCACCTCATGCAGCGCCCGCAAGCCGAATTTGGGCGGGCTGTACGCGCCATTCCCCGGGAAGGTGGCGCGATCCGCCACCGACCCGATGCTCACGATGTGCCCGGAACCGCGCGCGCGCATTGCCGGCAGGAAGATGCGCGTGACGAGAAACGGCGCCACCAGATTGGCTTGCACCGAACGAAAAAACTCGTCGGCGTCCAGCTCGGCCACGGGGGCCACGGTGAACGTGCCCGCGTTGTTGACAACGATGTCGGGCGCGCCGCCGAACGTCTCGACCACCCGCGCCGCCATGCGCGCGACATCATCGCGCACGGTCACATCCGCGGGGAGGGCGATGGCGTGTTCCCCGAGCTCGGCGGCGCGCGCGCGGAGCGCGGCCTCACCGCGAGCGAGCATCGCCACACGCGCGCCGGCGGATGTGAACGCGCGCGCAATCGCCAACCCAATGCCCCGCGACGCTCCGGTGACGAGCGCAGTCCGACCCTCGAGCGCATCCCACGTCGACGCGCTCGCCGGTGCCGGCCCGGGGGTCACCGGAGTGCTGACGCCGCGTGCGCGAGCGCGAGGAACTCCTCGCGCGTGCGCGCATCGGTGCGGAAGGTGCCGCGCACGGCCGACGTGATGGTGCGCGAGTTCTGTTTTTCGACGCCGCGCATCATCATGCACAGGTGGGCGCACTCGAGCACCACGCCCACGCCCGTGGGCTGGAGCACCGCCTCGATCGCATCGGCAATCTGTTCGGTCAGCCGCTCCTGCACCTGCAGCCGGCGCGCAAAGACCTCCACCAGCCGCGGCAGCTTGCTGAGCCCCACGATCCGCCCGGCCGGGATGTAGGCAATGTGCGCCTTGCCGAAGAACGGCAGCAGGTGGTGCTCGCACAAGCTGTAGAGCTCAATGTCGCGCACCATGACCATGCTCTCGTGCCGCTCCGGGAAGACGGCATCCCCCACGACCGCCTCGACCGACTGGCCGTAGCCGCGCGTCAGCCAGGCGAGCGCGTTGGCCACGCGCGTGGGCGTCTTCTGCAGCCCCGCCCGGGCGGGATCCTCCCCCAGCAGCGTGAGCATCCGCTCCACGTGCCCCGCCAACTCCACGGCGGCCGGTCCCAGCACCCCCCCCTCGCCGGCGCCAGCCACCGGATCCAGATCGAGGCCCCAGTCCTCAACCGGATCGGCCACTTCGCCCGCATGGACGTGTGGACGATGGTCGAGATCGACCGCCGGCGGACGCGCCTCGTTTCCCAGCCTGGCGCGACGTTCCGGCGCGACGGCGGGGCCGTCGCTGCGCCGACCATCGCCACCATCCCTCCGATGCTCCGCCATGACTCGCCTCCTCACGCGCTTGAGGGTCGCGACATCCGCAGGTAGACTTGGTTCGTTGCCCTTTATGGCACGTATTACGCCGGTCAGGGCGGGAAGACAACGGGCCCCGCCACCGGCGGGGCCCGCGATTTGGGAACGAAGAGAGTTTTTTGAAGCCCATTGGAAAGAATGAGGTCCTCACCACACCTTTCGCCGTCCCCGCTCTGGGGCATGGCGTCAAGTACAGATTGTCGAACCCGCCCGCAGGACTTGTTGGCTCAAAAACGATATCTCTTCGTCCCGACTGCACTCCAATTTAGTGCTTCCCCATAGCCCAGTCAATCACGACTATGTCATCACTCCGCAACGCGCTCGCACGATGTTCGCTCCCGGTCGGCCTCCTCATGCTTGTCGGATGGGGCGTGGGCGTCTTTGTCTTCCGGGGACCCGGGTGGCTGCACCTCTTCCTCACGTTGGGCGTCTTCTTCGTGATCTGGCACGTCGTGCTGCGCGGGACGCCGGAGGTGGATGCGCGCGGAGATCGCGCCGCGCCGCGATCGGCGCGCCCGCGATAGCCCGGTGACCGGGATCCCGTCGGCGATGGGCGTCACGGACGACGGCGCGCCGCAGAGCGTCACCGCCACCGCGGTGGCGGAGAAGCCGGAGGAGGATGGCGCGGATCGCACCCGGCCGGTGCTCGTAACGGGAGCGGCGGGATTCGTTGGCGTACGCGTCTGCCAGATGCTCGTCCAGCACGGATGGCGCGTGCGCGCGTTCGTGCATCGTCCCGCGCGCGCGGCGCGGCGCCTGGGAGGAACGCCGGTGGAGGTGGTGGGCGGTGACGTGCGCGATCCGGCCGCGCTCGACCGCGCGACGCGCGGCGCGGGTTCGGTGGTGCACCTGGCCGCGATCGCGATCGAGACCGGACACGCCACGTATGAGGCGGTGAACACGGAGGGTACCCGTGCGGTGCTCGACGCCGCCCAGCGCGCCGGAGTCCGGCGCATCGTGCACATGTCGCAGAACGGCGCGTCGTCCGCGTCGCCGTATCGCTTTCTCCGCAGCAAGGGACTGGCGGAGGACGCGGTGCGCGCGAGCACGTTGGAGTGGACCATCCTTCGGCCGTCCGTGATCTTTGGGCCGGGCGACGAGTTCGTGAGCGTCCTGGCGCGGCTCGTTCGTCTGTCGCCGCTGGTGTATCCGCTGCCGGGCGGCGGCCGTTCCCGATTCCAGCCGGTGGCGGTGGACGACGTGGCGCGTGCGGCGTGCATGGCGCTCGACCGTCCCGCCACGATTCGCGGCGTCCTGCCACTTGGCGGCGCGGCCGCGCTCACGCTGCGACAGATGACCGAGCGCATCCTGTTGGCGATGGACACCACGCGCCAGCTCGTGAGTGTGCCGGTGTCCGCGCTGCGCCCACTCGTTGCCGTCGCGCAGCGCCTGCTCCCCTCTCCGCCCGTCACCACGGCCCTGCTCGACCTGCTGAACGTGGACAACACCGTGGATCCCAACGCGCTCGTCAATGTGCTGGGCGTCATCCCGACGCCGTTCGCGCCAGAGGAGATCCGCTACGTGGCCCGCATCACCGTGGGCGATGCCGTCCGCTCACTCTTCCGCTGACGCGGCCGCAGCGACGCCCCCCCACGCGCGGCAGGCGCGCTGGACAACTGCGACGCGCTGCCGGTCGCTGGACGACGCAACCAGGCGGAGTCGCCCGCGTCATGCGTCCTCCGTATCGTCGCCGGAGACAACCTGTGCGTGGTTGATGGCGGTCACGAGCGCGAGCCCGCCGATCACGTTCCCCACCAGGGTCGGAAGCAGAAAGCGCCACGCGTACGTGCCCACCAATGTGGCGCCCGTGGCCACCAGATACAGCGTCTCGACCGATCCGGCGATCACATGGGGAAACCGCGCGATGCCGATGAGATACGTGAGCACGATGATCACCCACACGCGCCCGGTTTCGGCGAACGGGAGCAGCCACACCATGAGCGCGATCAACCACCCCGCGAAAACGCCGCGCAGCATCATGACGCCGGGGCCGGCGGGCGACAGGGCCTCGTGGCCGAGCGCTGCGAAGACGGCCTGTATGTGCGGGTCGAAGACGTTGGTGCTTCCGATGACCCACGCGAACACGAACGCGCCGACCAGGTTGCTGAGCAGGACGACGCTCCACAGGCGGGCCACGTGCACGAGCGTCACGCCGTTTCGGCGGCGGAGTAACGGCAGGACGGGCGTGAGCGTGTTCTCCGTGAACAGCTGCTGTCGTCCCAGGATGACGATCACGAACCCCACGCTGTAGCCGAGCTTGCTGACGAGCGGCCGCCAATCGGTGTCGGGCAGCATAGCGCGAAGGAGGCCTTCGGCCACCAGGGAGAATCCCATGGAGAGCCCGGCGGCCAGCCCGGAGAAGAAGAGCGCCGACGTGGGGCGGCCGAGCTCATCCTCGCCCTCGCGCCGGATCGCTTCATAGACCACGGCCGCACGCGGTGCGGAACGTCGACGCGCCTCGCGGTTCTCCGCGCTGTCGAGCGCCGCCGAGCTGGGCCGGGGCGCCTCCTCGCCGTCACCCGTGGGCGCGGACTCGCCGCGGCGCTCGTCGTCTTCCGGTGCGTCCTGCTCGGCGCGGTCGGCGGGTTTATCGCCCTTGCCACGTTCGCCGCGGTCGTTTCGGTCGGCGGCATCGCTGGCGCTGGACGAAGCAGCGGGGGTGTCGAGACCGCCGCGTTGGGCCGCGGGCGGGCGCGGCGAGCGGGATGAGCTGTGCGAGCGGCCCATGCGAAATGGCTGGACGGTGGCACCACACGCGACCGGCGGCTACGCGGCGGCTACGCGGCGAGTGGCGGCTCTCTTCGCAAAGGGCGGGCCGCGCATCCGCGGCCGCGCCGGGGAGTGCATCGGGGCCGTGCCACGCCCGACGGCCGCGGTCGCTGGAAGATTAGTCGATTCTCATGAACGCGTGCGCGCCGAACGTGAATGCACGGTGGGTGAGGGCATGTGCGGCGCCGCCTGCGTATCGCGTGCGGGGTTTTCCAGCGAGAGCGACCGCAGTTCCGAAAACGTGGATTTACGCCGCGCACCGACCGCCTACCTTCGGGCCGAGTCTCGTGGTTCTCTCGTGTTTCACTTCCCGGAGGTCACACATGCCCCGCCGCAAAGTTGCGCTGCTCGTTGCGCTCGTCTCGACCGTTGCCCTCGCGATGTCGGCATGCACCAACCCGACGGGTCCGAGTTCGCAGAATCAGGCGCCGCCCGCGATGGACGGGGTGGGTACTTGGCGGCATTGGATGAGCCGTGCGCAGGCGGCGATTGAAAGAATGCTGAGGTTGCACCAGGGGGTCACAAGGACAATCCTTGTGACCCCCTGGTGCTGGCACTTAACGTTCCGCACGTATGGCCTGCAGCATGTCTGATAGCCCCAGTACGACATCCGCCACATCGGCCGCTGATCAACTCCGCGCTCGGATCACACTTGCCGGTCGCGCCCGATGTTTCTCGTGCAGCGCATGCCTCGATGCGGAAACGAGCGTGTTCATTTATGCTCGGTGGCAAGACCAAGCGCGGATTGAAGCGCGGCCTCCCCATCGGCAGGATGGCCGAACGTTCGCAATCCCGTGCACCGCGTAGTACAGGTAGTGAGCTCTCAGCTCCGGCGGGAGAGGCATGCCGCAAGGTCACGGCGGTACTGATCAAATACGGTCTCACGCCCCTCAAGAGCTGCAAGCTCCATGAGGCTGATCGTACTGGCCCAGCGCGTCTGTTGCTCCTGCGCTGTAGCGGCCACAATCACTAGCGCATCACGTGCACCGCTGAGTTCTCCCATCGCTGTGAGGGCGTTAGCTATGTCTGACCAGGATGCGGTCCCGGGCCGCAGCTATCCCGACAGGTGCCGAGAGCCTGATAGCCGTACGAAACCGCACGACCCCATTCGCCCTTGTGCCACGCAACGGTTGCCTTCTCGTGCAGAATCCGTGAGCGCAGCGTCGGACGGACCGCCACAGCGGTATCCGCACTGAGCTCGTCCAACTGTTGTTCGGCGCGCGGCAGGTTCCCGCGATCGATGGCCAGCCGCGCCTCCGACAACCGCGCCTCCAGCACGAACTGCGTTTCCCCCACGAACTCCGCCGTGATGCGCAACTGCTTGTACGCGAGCGCCGCCTCGTCCAACCGCCCCTGCATACGCAACGTGTAGCCCCGCATGTGCATCGCCGAGAGCAACAGCTCGTCGTCGCTCACGCACGCGCTCACCGAGATGATCGTGTCGTAGACGTCCTGCGCCAGTGCCCAGCGCGCCTCGAAGTGCAGCGCCCGCGCGTAGGCCAACAGCGCCGGCAGCACCATGCTCCCCTCCAGCCCCCGGGCGGTCGCGATGGTCTCGACCACGGTGCTGAGCACGCGCATGGTCGCGCTCGGCGGGGCCAGGGTGATGGCGCGCCGCGTGCCCTCGAGCTGCCGCGCATCGGGCGCCGAGCTCCCGCACCCCTCCAGAATCCAGGTGTCGAAGAGTCGCAGTGCGTACAGACCGGCGGCGACAGCCTGGAAGTCGGGCTCGGCATCGTCCCCGATATCCTTGAGAGCCTGGAAGTAGGCACAGTGGCGAAGCGCGTTTTCCTCTGTCACCATCATCGTGGCTCTCCGATCGCCCGGTGGTACGCCTGGCGCACAGGCTCGGAATCCCATGCGCTCGAAACGCTCCAACCTGTAGTGCGGGCCAATTTCAGGCAATAGCCGGTTTTCAGCATGCAGCACATGGTTGTTGGAAAGAACAGGGACGGGCGGTCACCTCAGAATGACGATCCAACCCTCGTCGGGACATGGGCTTGGACGCCTCCTGGCGTCACACCACAGGCAGAGAACGTCACAATTGAGGATCGGTGCGCCTGAAAGCGGTCCGGCCCGGACACGCGGCGTCCACTTCGCCCAGGAAACTGCCTGTTACGCCGTCAGATCTCCCAGTTGGACCACACGAGGCCGTGGTCCAGGACCGGTTCCTCGTACTCCGCCAGACACATGCGGAGGTCGGTCCACCGTACGCGTGCGCCGAGCTGGATGAGCGCGCGGTAGGCGGCGGGGTATGCAGTCTGCGCGCGCACCGCCACACGTCGCGTTCCACTCCGCCGTGCAAACTCGGCGAGCGCGCGCGCCATCGCGACCAGGCGGTCCTCGTGCGCGAGCACGACCTTGAGCGCGCGAGTCTCCTCGCGCGAGCGGCCTTCCACCAGGGGTGCCGTGTGACAGAGCGCGAACCCCACCAGCTCCCCTCGCTCGCGCAGCAGCACGGTGTCACCCAGCCCGAGATCGGCGGTGAGCGTCACCTCGCGCGTGTAGTCGTAGCCGGGCGCGACGCGCTGCAGCAGCGCGCGACACTCCGCCAGCGCATCATCGCGTTCGGCGGCCGGCAACCGGCCGAGAAGCGTCGGCGCGCGATCTCCGCCGCCTGCATCCAACGTGACCGTCACCGTCAGATGCCGCGGCACAAACCCCAAACCGGAGTAGAAGCCAATGTTGTCCATGGTGCGCGGCATGGTCTCCAGGCCGATCACCGTCGCACGTGCGTCCTGCAGCCAGCGGATGCCGGCGCGGACGATCTCCGTTCCCAGACCGGCGCCCTGGCAGTCGGGCCGCACCGCGAGCGGCCCCATCCACCCCTCCACACCGGAACGGTGCACCACGTTGAAGGCGACGATGCCGCCGTGATCGTCGCGCCAGAGGAGCGCGCCGCCGTCGGCATCCTGCATGGCGTACTGCCACACGGTTGGGTTCAGGTTGGGAACGCGCACCCCGATCATGCCGTCGCGCCGGTAGCGCTCCGTGAACGCGTCGCTGAAGACCTGGTTGAGCGCGGCGATATCGGCCGCGCGTGCGCGCGTGGGGCCCTCGGCGTGCTGCTCGGTTCGCCAACTGCGCGCGATGGCCATCAGTCACCTGCTCCGGCTGCCTGGTACTCGCGCGTGATCGCGTCGGTGGGATCGGCCACGAGTGGTGCGACGGGGGCACCGTCGAACTGCCGCACGACCGACGAGCCGCTCTCCTCGTCGTAACGTACGGCGATCACATGGTCCACCGACTCTCGAATGGACTCGATGTGCGTGATGAGCATCACCTGCTCGAACCGGTCCTGCAACCCGCGCAGCAGGGTGATCACGCCCGCGCGACGCAACTCGTCGAGCGACCCGAAGATCTCATCGAGCACGAGCAAGGAGAACGGCTGCCCGGCGCGCTCGGCGATCATCTGCGAGATGGCCAGGCGCAGGACCAGATTGGCGACGTCTTCCTCTCCTCCGGAGATCACCGGCTTGGGCACGCCATCTTCGAGCACGCGGACGTTGTACTGGTCGTCGAGCTCCAACTCGGAGTAGCGGCCGTCGGTGAGCTCCACCAGGAAGGAGCTGGCCAGCTCCGACAGCTCGGGGCGGAGCTGGAAGTTGAGATCCGTGCGCAGATCGGTATAGGCGCGATCCAGCTCGTCGTGCAGCCGCTTTCGCGAAAACAGCTCGGCGAGCGTCCGCTGCCGCTCATCGAGCTCGCGCTTCTGGCGGTCGGCCGTCTCGAGCGCGATCTGTGCCGCGGTGGCCTCCGTCTCGCTCGTGGCGGACGCCAGCTCCGCCGCCCGGAGGCGCTGCGTGGCGCGTTCGTGCGTTTCACGCAGGGTGGCGAACTCCGATTCCACATCGGCCAGCGTCGCGCGTCGGGCACTCAGCTCGCGTTCGCGTTGCGCGGCCGCATCCCACCGTTCGTGGAGCGCCTGCTCCTCGCGTCGGAGCTGCGGCTCCCGCTCCACCTGCGCGCTCAATCGGGCCGCGCGGCTCTCGAGCGGAAGCAGCCGCTGCAACTCGCGCCGCACGGTGTCGTGGCGCGTGGCATCGTAGCCGGGCGGGATGGCCGCCAGGTCGCGCGCCAACTGCGCGTGACGTTCTTCCTTGGACGCGATGTCGGCCGTAAGCTGCGCCAGCTCGTGGACGCCCAACTGGACTTTCGTGAGGCGGCGCTCGAGCGTCGTGACCTCCTGCGCGAGCCTGCGGCGCTCCTCATCACGCGTGCGGAGCTCGGCGGGCATCTCCACTAATTGATCGAGCCGCTGCTTGTAATAGTTGCCATCCACGCGCACGGTCTCGATCTGCGCATCGAGCAGCTCCATGACCGATCGCAGGCTGTCGCCCAGCGGACGCAGGCACGTGGGACACGGTTCATCCGGTCCGGTGGCCGCCAGCCGGTCGCGTTGCTGCTTGAGCTCGGTAAACTGGTCGCGCAGCGCCTGTCGTTTGGTCTCGGCCTCCTGCCGGTCGCGCACCCACTCGGTGCGCTGCGCCTCGAGTCGACCGTCGGCGGCTTCCAGATCGCTCCGCCGCTGTTCGAGCGTGGCGCGGACGTCCTCCTCCAACCGCGGCGCCTGCGATACGCGCCCGTGCCGATCGCGGAGTTGCGCGAGTTCGCTGTCCAGCGCGCGCTGCGTTTCCAACAGCGCCTGACGCCGTCCCTCCTCACGCGCCAGCACCTCGAGTCGCTGAAACTCCGACTGCAAGGCGGCAAAGGGGGCCAGCTCCTGACTCATCCGCTCCAGCTCCGCGACGGCGGTGGCCACCTCGGCCAGCTCACGGGCGAGCCGGTCACGGTCCCGCTCCAGGCCAGTGCGTTCGCTCTCCGCCACGCGCAGCTCGGACAGCAGTTCCTGCACGCGCTCCCGCTCTCGCTGCGCCGCCTCGAACCGCGGCAGGATCTCCGCCGCCTCGCGCTGCGCCGCGGCCGTTTCGCCGACGGCGGTTTGGGCGCGGGCGCGGGCCGCGTCCAGACGCTCCCGCGCCTGGCGCAGCGCCTGCATCACCTGCTCGTCGTCCGGCATGCCCTGGCGCAGGCCGGCCATCTCGGCGGTAATGCTGCTCCGTTGCTCGCGCAGCAGCCGCTGCGCCGCACGAAGCTTTTCATAGCCCAGCACGTGGGAGAGGAACTGCGCGCGCTCCGACGGCCCCATGGCCGCCATCACGCTCAGCTCCTTCTGGCCGGTGAAGTACGTGTTGAAGAATTCCTCGCGCGACATCCCCAGTCGACGCGTGAGGAGGTCGGTAACCCCCGTGATGGAGTTCGCGATCGGGGCCTGCGCCCCGTCGAGATACAGCTCGGCGCTGGTGAGCCCGCGCACCACCCGGTAGCGGTGATGGCCCAGATCGAAGTCCAGCTCGACCCGCACCGCCGCGCGCGCCCCGGCACGATGAAAGCGGATCGTCTCACGCGTGCCGCGAGCGGCCGCATTGCCGTAGATCGCCCACGCGATCGCTTCGAGGATGGTGCTCTTTCCCGAGCCGTTGGGACCGATGATCCCCGTGACCCCGGCGTCGAAGTCGATCCGGGTATCCGCGTGCTGGCGGAAGTTCGAGAGCGCCAGACTGTTCAGTCGCACGAATCGCCGCCGGGAACGGGCGTCCCCGCCGCGCTCTGCGCGCGCTCGGCCTCGTCCAGATAGTGCAGGCCGAGCGCGACGAGACGCGCGCGATCGACATCGGCTTCGAGCGGGCGGCGGTTGAGATATCCCTGAAGCATTTCCGACAGCGTGGGGCGGCGCCCTGGAGCGCCGCCGGCAGAACTGCGGATGATTTCCGGGCGACGCGTGTCGAGCTGAAAGTGCACCGCCTGGCGCTTGTACTCGCGCAGCGTCTTGTGATCGAGATCGCGCACCACGTGACGCGGCACATCACGCACGAGCAGACGGACAATCCGCTCCGCGATGCCGCCGTCGCAGCGCTCCACGCGCTCGCGGATGGTCACGTCCAGCTCGCCGGCCGACATCCCGCGGGCGTTCACCGGCGGCAGATCGATCAACCGGCGCGACGGTTCCACGTGGTGGAACGTGTGCTCTCCCGACTCGAGATCCACCTCGATGAAGCCCTTGCCCGGCAGCCCGGCTTCGCGCTCCTCGGTGAGCTCGCCCCACGGATTCGTGCTGGCATATTCCAGCGAGCCCGCGTAGTAGGCATTGGGCGCCACCTGCCGGTACACGTGATAGTGGCCCAGCGCGACGTACGACCATGCGGCCGCGCCCAGCTCGGCACGCGAGATCTCCAACGTGGCGCGGTCCGCGCGCGGCATGGACGCCGGCAGGATACCCTCCACTTCGCCGTGAAGCAGGAGCACGTTGTGGCGCGCGTTCGCGTCCGGCACCAGTGCCGGCCGCGCGCCCGCCAGATCGGGCACGGCGAGGATCGAGAGATCGCGATCGGGAAAGGCCAACCGTTGCGGCTCGCTGTCCACCACGTGAATCCCGAGCCGCGTGAACAGCCGGAGGATGCAGCCGGTTTCAGTGGAGCGGGGACGGTCGTGGTTTCCGGCCACGATCGCGACGACCGCCTGTGGAAGCGCGGTGGTCAGACGGCTGAACTGATGGAATGCGTCGAGGATGGCCGGATTCATGGGCCGGACGCTGTGAAAAACGTCGCCCGCAACGACCACGATGTCGGGTTGGAGCTCGATCACGCGGTCCACCGCGCGCCGGAAGGCGCGTGCCACATCCGCCTCCCGAAGATTCAGTCCGGTGGGCGTCAGTCGGTGGTACTGCCGGAAGCCGAGGTGGAGGTCGGCCAGGTGGACGAGGCGCACGCCGCAATCTAGGGGGCGGACGCTAAGCCGGGAAGCAGCTTGCGGATAGGCGACCGGCAGGGGTTCGCCCATGCGACCTCCCATCGGATGCCCTCCACGACAGGCGAGAGCGCGGGCAGGCGGCGCGGCCGATCAGGGACGGACGTCGGTTCGCAGCCGCTGGGTGATGGTGAGCTGGAGCGTCGCCGGCGCCGCCTGTCCACCGGGCGGCGGCGTGACGACGGAGCGCACGTGGATGGTCGTACGCGCGTCCTTCCACCATCCGCGTGCCCGGTCCACCACGAGCGACCCGGAGAGGGTTCCTTTGGACGACAACAGCGCGCCGGACGGCAGCCGCCCGGCCGTGGAATCGCGCGTGAGCCGCCCGCGCATGGAGATGAACGCGACCCGCTCGTCGCGCGACAGGGAGTCGAGCCGGTAGGTGGTCTCCAGCGTTGCCCCGCCGGCGTCGTCCTGGCCCGCGATGGGGATCGTCATTGCGTTCGCCCAGCTCTCCCCAACCGCCTTGGGCTCGGTGGGCAGCATGGCCGGCATCTGCGAGATGATCGACGCCACGTCCGGGCGGAGCCCCTGCGGCGCCGCCAGAACCGTGGCGGATCCCTGCGGCGAGATGCGGAGCCGAACCTGCTTGCCCACGAACGCAGCCCGCAGCGCCTGGGACGTGGACGCCGACCGACCGCCGTGCGAACGCGCCGTGGCCGAATCGGTATGCGTGAGCACGGTGGTGCCGCCCGCGCCGCTCGCTTCCACGATAATGCGCGAGTGGAGGACGAGTTCGGAGTGGACGTGCAGGGTACTGTCCACGGCGCCCACCCGCGACGTGCCATCGAGGTCCATGCTCTGCTCGAGGCGTGTCTGGATGGTATCGCCCACGCGCGGCGCGATCCGGAGCGCAACGCGCCGCCCGTGCGGCTGCGCACCGGCCGGCGAAGCCGCCATGAGCCCGGCCGCGCACACCAGGGCGGCGGCACACGCGTAGCGCACGCCGCGTCGCGCCTCAGAGGCCGTACGGATCGTCATCCGGAAGCGGCCGCAACGGCACCGCGGCGGGCGCGGACGCCGGCTGCACTGGCACCACACGGCGGAAGTGCCGATCGAAGAAGGCGCGCACGTCGGGAGCGCGCTCCAACTGGCAAGCGCTCCGCGCGCGCAGCACCTGCGCCTCGCCGTACAGCGCCACCCGGTCCTGCACCCACGACAGCGTGAGCGAGGGATCGAGCGCGCGCAGCGAGCGCAGCACCGCCTCCTCCACGCTCACATCGGCCGCGCGCGGGAACCGCTCGGCGCCGTCGCGCCCGCGCATCACGGCCGGACGCGGAAAGCGCACGAAGACCGGCTGCGTGAAGTGCGGGTGGCGCACCATCAGTTGTCCCTTGGAGAGCGTCTGCATCTTGATGCGCGTGGCCGGCGTGAGCGCCGCATAGCCGGGCGTGGCCAACTCGTCACCGTCCATGCGGCCAAAGAGCGACGTGCCCGCGTTCCCCACCACGCGCCGGTGCACCTGCGAGCGGAACTGCTGCGCACTGAACAACACCAACCCCAGGTAGCGGCCGCGTTCGGAGATGTCCAGCAACATCTTGCGCACGTAGGTATCGGCGCCGTCGGAGGGCGCGTACTTGTTCAGCTCGTCCACGAACACCACCACGTGCTTGACCCCCAGATCGCGCCGCTCGAGATGCTCGCGGAGCTTGGACACGATGCGCGCGAAGATGAGATCCTGCGCGTCTTCCTCCAGCAGCGCCACGTCCACCACATACACCGCGCGATCCTCGAAGCTCCCCCACGGCAGATCGCTCGGCACGCCGTCGTCCGTCACGAGTCCCGCACAGCGCGTGGAGATGTTGGACAGCCGATTCCGCACCTTGCGGATGGTGGCGACGTGATGCGTCCGCCACTGCTCGCTCCCGCTCCCGCCGCGCCCGCTCTCCAGTCCCCTGAGCAGATCGCGGAACCACGCCTCCAGATCGGCAAACGTGCGCACGCGGTGCGGCGCGCTCAGCACGGGATCGGTGAAGTCGCGGTCGATCACGCGCTCCTTGATGAAGTCGATGAGCGCGTCGGCCTTGGCGTCCACGTCGTCGCGGTTGAGCAGCACTTCGGCAAACTGCAACACTTCGCGCAGCCCCCACGTGAGCGGATGCACGTTGTGCAGCAGCGCGTCGTGTGACCGGATGGTGTTGAGGGAGACGCCGTCGGCCTTGAGCGGGGCGAAGAACTGCGCTTCGGCAAACGGCAGAGGGGGCACGCGGAGCCGGTCGTAAAGATGACGGTCGCCGTCGTCCAGCTCCCCCGGCTGGTCGAGATAGCAGAGATCCGGCCCTTTCACGTTGAAGCACACGGCCGCCACCGAACCCTTGCGCTCGGGCAGATGCGCGAACAGCGACGCGAGCAGCCACTCCACGGCGCTCGTCTTCGTGGCCAACCCGGACACGCCGGCGATGTTCAGATGCGCCGCTTCCGGCCCGAGCAGAAAATCGGCGTCCAGATAGATCGGTGCCTCCATGCCGCCGGCGTGGTACAGCCCTACGGGGATCGGCGCGCCCGACTCCACCCCTACGTAGCCGTCCATTCGCAGTGCGGCGTTCACGTCGACGTCGTCGGCCAGGTACACGGGGCCCATCGGCACCGGCTGCAGCGGCTCCTCCGGCACCTGCCGCAGCACGGCGGCGCTGTACAGACGCACTTCCGTGCGCTCGGTTGGGGCCAGCGCCGGCGCGTCCGGGACCCCGTCGTGCCCCATCACGTCGTGCAGCGGCGAGTCGAGATCGGTGTAGCTGTAGCCTTCCACCACCACGCCGTACACGCGCGGGATCTGACCGGCCACCGGATGCGTGCCGTCCACGCGCACGATGGTGCCGATGCCCACCGGAGACTCCACCGCCGTCCAGAAGCGGAATTCGTGGGGCGTGTTGGGCTGGCGCTCGGTAGCGACGACGCGCCCCAGGGGGGTGGATGACGACGAGGTGGCGGTGGACACGGGGCGCTCCAGAGCGGTCAGCGGGTTACGCGGGCACGGAGCCCGCGCAGGAGTTCTTCACAATTGCGGACGGGATAGACCATCGTGTCCCATCGCGGGTCGGGGAGGGAGAGTGGCCGGCGCTCAGCCAGAATCCATCGCGACACGGCATCGGCGCGCGCCTCGGGCGCCGCGTCGTGATCGGCTACCTCCACGCGCACCAGGCCCCACAGGGGATCGCCGCTCGGTTCACGCAGCCGGAGATACCAGCTCAGCACCGACGGCCGCTCGCGCGGCGCGATCCGGAGCACGCTGCTGCGCTCGCCAGCACGGAGCGCCAGCACCACGGCCAGTCCGCCGGCATCCACGTACAGCGTCCGGTGACTCTTGATGAGACCGACCGCCAGCGGCGAAGTGGCCACCACCTCGGCCGAGATGCTCCCGTCCACCAGCAGCGGGCGCGACTCGGCCGCGCACCAGTCGCGCGCGAGCTCCCGCTCGAGCTTTTCGCGCGCCTGCATCACCGAACGAAGGGCACGCTCCAGCAGGGTGGTGGGATGACTGCGCGCGGGGAGATCGTCGGCGTCGAACCCGGTGTCACGCAGCGGCATGTTGGGCAGCGCCTGCCGCCATGGCGCCTTGGGCGTGAGCGACCATGGAGCGTAGATGGCGCGTTCCAGCCGCGGCTGGCGCCAGGTGGACAGTCGTCGCTCCGCCCGCACGCGAACCACCGCCCCCACGTGGCCCATCACGATGGGCGCCGCGTCGCGCCACGCCAGCAACTCGCTTTCCTGCGTGCCGTCGAGAAACGCCGCGAATCCCGGGGTCGGAACGCCGGGCACGGCGCGGGCGCGGAGGGTTGCATCCTCGACCGGATGTGCGTCATCCACCCGGGGAGGCTCTGCGCCAGACGCGATCCGCTCCAGGGGTGCGGCGGCGCGACCGAGCGGACGCATGCGAGGGTCCGCCTGCATCAGGTGGCGCAGTGCCGCCCTGACGGCCTTCACCGACTCCACAGGCTCATCCGATTGCCCCTCGGCACCTTGCGTCACCAGTCCACTACTCGCACCCGACTCCCGTCGGCCGGCAGCAAAGCCGCTCCGTGGCGCCGGCGCGTTGCCGCGCGGCACGGTTCCGTTACGTCCGTGCGGGCGCTCGCGGTCATGGCGAGCATCCTAATCCTGGCCTCAGGATGTGACAAGGCAAGGAACTTCGTGCGGGCGGGACAGACGGCCGGACCGCCCAAGCTGGATCCGCATGAAGTGCTCGATCTCGCATCCAAGCCCACCATCTTGTTCCAGGTGTTCGGTGAGCGCGACGATCCGCGGTTGATCCCGATCGCCGCGGTCGAGAACGCGGAGCTGACGAAGATCGTTCTCACGCCGGATGGCTGGCGCAAGTTCGACGCGATGTACCTGCGGCACGACATGCGCTATCCGCTCTACAAGGACGGTACGGCGCACGGACTGGTGATCGTGACGCGCGGCATGTGGGAGCGCGCGGACCACCCGCTGTACACCCTTCCGGGTTGCCAAACTCTCACGCCGCTTGCGCAGGTGCACCTGGAGACCAACGTGCCCACGCAGTTCACGGTTGAGTTTCTGGCGTCCAGCGGCCCCATGGGGCGGGAACCAGACACCCGCCAGCTCCCGGCGCCGCTGGTGCGGAAGCTCGCCCACGAGCTGGGCGGCATCGCGGGAAAACGCGTGGGGATCACGCCCGCGCTGCTGGATTCGCTCGATCTGCACGCGGTGGCCATCAGTACCGGCACCGGCGCCGCGCCCACCGTGGTCGCATCCTTCATCGATCCGTCGGCCGCAAATCCCGGCAGCCGCACGGAGCAAACGGCGGACGTGTTGGTGATCGCCGAGCAGGCACCGGATGGCAGCTATCGTCCCGCGTACACGCACGTGGTGCGCGGCCCGCTTGCGGGCGCGGAGTTCCGCCGATACGTCGACCACCTCGACATCGACGGCGACGGCGTGGATGAGATCGTCCTCGCCGGATGGAAATTTCGCGGCGACACGTTCGTGAGCGTGCTCCGCTACGAGCACGATGAATGGCGGGAAGTGTTCCGCTCGCGCTCGAACTGGTGCCTGGACGAGCGCGGCGACTGATCGCCAGCGCCCGAAACCGCCGCCGTCGTCGTCCAGCCGCTGCTCACCCGTCGCGCACCACCCCCACCGCCACGCCGTCGCCGATAGGGATCACCAGCCCCTCAATGCGCGGGTCAGCGGCAAAGCGCGCATTGAACTCGCGCACGCCGCGCAGCCCGGGATCGTCGTCCGACTCGTCCAGCACGCGGCCGCCGCGCAGCGCGTTGTCGGCGATGATGAGCCCACCCACGCGCACCAGCCGGAGCGACCACTCCAGGTAGGTGGGCAGCGGCTCCTTGTCCGCGTCCAGGAACACCGCGTCGAACAGCTGCCCATCGAGCGCCGGCAAGAGGTGCAGCGCGTTGCCCTCCCGCACCTCGACCCGATGGTCCACCCCAGCCGCGGCCAGATGCCGACGCGCGAACGCCGCGTGCGCGGGATCGATCTCCAGCGACAGGATGCGCCCGTCGTCCGGCATCGCGCGCACCATCCATATAGCCGAGTAGCCACCCAGCGTCCCCACCTCGAGCACACGCCGTGCGCCGACGGCGGTGAGCAGAATCTGCAGCAGGCGTCCCGTTTCCGGCGGCACGGCAATGGGCGGCAGCCCGCTCCGATCAGCCTCCTCGCGCAAGGCGCGCAGCACGTCGTCCTCGGGCGCGAACAGCCGCGCGATGTAGTCGGCCACCCTGTCGTCCACCGTGCCTCCTATTCCACCCCAATGTCCCACGCCTGCTCGAGATCTTTCTTGGAGTAGGCGCGAAACGCGGTGAGCGTCTGCGTGCGCTCGATGCCCGACACGCGCGTAAACTGCTCGGTCACGATCTGCGCGATGCGCTCGTAGTCGTCCACCTGCACGATCGCGACGAGATCCCATTCGCCCGACACCGAGTAGACCGCCGTCACGCCGTCCGTGCCGGCGAGCTTCATGGCCGTCTCCGGAATGCGCCGCGGATCGGCGCGGATCAGCACTATCGTTGTGATCATTCGTCAGCCGGGAAAGGCGGAACGTTGAGAAACCAGATGCCGGCGAGCGCATCGCGCCCGTCCAGATCGAGAAGCACATCCGATGCGATGCGCACCGTGCGAGACGGCGGGGCCTCGCCGAGCCGGAAGCGGATGGTGCGCTCGGCGCTGTCCGCGTCGACGCGCAGCGTGGTCTCCACCTGCAGCAGCTCCACGGGAAGCGCCGCGCGGGAGACGGGCACGGAGATCGCCGCCGTCTCCACGGGTGCCGGAGGGTGGAGCGTTGGGAGCTTGCGGACGTCCGGCCACACGGCCACCTCAATGGACCGGATGGCGCCGCGCCGCACGTCGAGCATGAGCCACGATCCATCGGCACCGGCCAGCTCCACCGATCCGGACATCCCCCCGTTCCCCGCCCCGGCGTCCAGCGTGGCGGTGAGAATGTCCGTGTCCGCATCCCAGCGATAGGCCACGCTGGGCGCCGAGCCCTCCAGGCGCTGGACCTGCACGCACACGTTCACGTGATCCCCACGAGCATCGGATCGAGCATTGTACGCGTTTCCCCCGCGCGCGCGCACGCCAATCATTGCCACCGCGCGCGGGATGTTGCGTCTGTCCGCTCCACATTGCCGCCCCCTCGCCCCCCAACCACTCCCGCTTTGCAAAGATACCTGCCCCGGCCGCAGGCTCAATGGCGCGTCCGAGTCGCCGCGACGCCAAGCGCAAGGGTGGTCCTCATTTCCGGGCAGCCTTACATTGCCTGTGGGGCGTGTAGCCAGCGCCGTTGACAATGGAGGAGCCGTGGAGCGCGAGCGGATGGACCAGGGAGTGCGTGAGCTCACGGGCGTCACGCGCAATCAGAACGTGATCGTCGTGCTGCCACAGGACGCGGCCTCGATGCCGACCTTCCTGGAGCCAGCCCTGGAGCGGGTGGACCGCGCCGTGCCGGAGACGCAGCTCCTGGTGCTCACCCCGGACGCGGAAACAGCCATCGCTGCCGCACGCTCGCTCGCCGGGTTCGGTGAGGGCGAGGAGTTGCTCGTTCTGCCCGTGACCACGGCCCGGCGCGCCACTCGGCGGCTGCGCGCTGGTCCGGTGCACGCAGTGGCCGGCGCCCCGGACAGCATTCTCGAGCTCATCCATCATTCTGCCGTCAAGCTCGCGGGCGTCCGTTCGCTGGTGATCGCCTGGGCCGACACGCTCTTGGAGGGAGGCGCGGGAGACGCGCTGGCGGCCATTCTGAGCGAGCTCCCCAAGGACGCGTCACGCACCGTCGTCACCTCGCGGGTATCGCCGCAGGTGGAGGAGCTGGCGGAGCGATACGCGCGGCGCGCGCGGCGCGTGGGCGACGTAGCCGCGGTCGCGTCGCCGCCCATTTCCGTCCGCTACGTCACGACCTCGGCGGCAGGCCGCACGAGCGCGCTCCGGCGCCTGCTGGACGACGTCGACCCCGAGTCGGCATCGGTGTACGTGCGCACGGACGCTTCGGCGCGCGCCGTGTCCGAGCTGTTTCGGGATCTGGGGTTCGGACACGCCGGGAGCACGCTGTCCGTCACCCGGGGCGAGCCCTTTCCCGAAGCCAGGCTGCTGGTGCTGTTCGAGCTTCCCACCGGACGGAGCGAGTTGCAGCAACTGGTGGCGGGGCGCGACGCGGAGGTGGTGGCGCTCGTACAGCCCGCGCAGCTGGAGGCGCTGCGCACGCTTTCGGCAGGAGGCCGCGTGAGCCCCTTCGTGCTGTCCGGGAGCGGGTCGGCGGCGCGCGCGCGGGAGCAGCTCGTGCGCGACGAGCTGCGCCACGGTCTCGAAGGCGGGGCGCCGGCGCGTGAGCTGCTCGCGCTCGAGCCCCTTCTGGACGACTTCGACGGGATCGAGCTGGCGGCGGCGCTGCTCCAGATACTGGAGCACGAGCGCAGGGAGCGCACGCGCGCACCGCAACTGGACACGCAACCGCGCGGCACCACCTGGACCCGGCTGTATCTCAATACCGGCGTGCGCGACGGCGTGAGCGCGCGTGACATCGTGGGCGCGGTGCTGGGCGAAACGGGTCTCGCCCGCGACCGACTGGGGCGGATCGACGTGCGGGAGAGCCATTCCACACTCGAGGTAGCTGCCCCCGACGCCGAGCGCGTCGTGCGCCGGCTCACGGGGGTCGAGGTGCGCGGGCGGCGCATCGTCGCGCGCGTGGACGCCGACGACCGCAGTACGCGTCCGGCGCGACCACGGAGCGAGGGGAGCTCGCGGCCCCCGGGCCGCCACTCCGGCGCCGGCGGCGCATCGTCCTCCGGCCGCTCGGGGCCCGGCCGCTCGGGGCCCGGCCGCTCGGGGCCCGGCCGCCCGGGACCCGGCCGCCCGGGGGCAGGACGGGCCGAATCTGGATCGCGCTCGACCGGGCGGCCGCCCACCGGGCGGCCGCCGGCACCGGGGCGCCGGCCGGACTCGGAACGCCGTCCCCGCGGGGACGAGGCGCGGGACTAACCCGTTGGGCGCCCGGTGCCCGGGAGAGCGTTGACGCGCGGGCGGGGTAGTCCTACCTTGGCCGGCCGGATGAGGGGGTCGCTTCTGCCGGTGGGTCCGCGATCTGTGATGCGGATCACGACGTGAAAACGGCGGGGAGGCCATTGATCCATCCGTGACTCCTTTGGAGAGCGTGTACGCCGTTTGCAGAGGGCCCTCGGCTCTGCGCTTTCCGTTCACCGTCTGCACGCGTCGAGGCGTGCCACCCCGCGCACCGTGACCTTCATGCTTTCCGTCGCCCTCACTGGCAACATCGCCAGCGGCAAGTCAACCGTCGCACAGATCTTCAAGCACCGGGGCGCGACCATCATCGACGCCGACGTTCTTGCGCGCGCGGCAGTGGCCCCGGGATCCAACGCGCTCGACGCCATCGCGGCGCGATGGGGACCCGCCGTACTGGCGTCCGATGGCTCGCTGGATCGCGCGGCGCTGCGGCATCGGGTGTTCGAGCAGCCCGACGAGCTCGAGGCGCTCAACGCGATCGTCCACCCGGAAGTCGGCCGGCTGCGCGACGAGCGGTTGCAGGACGCGGTCGTGCGGGGAGACCGGATCGTGGTGAGCGACATTCCCTTGCTCTTCGAGCGCCACCTGGTGGACCAGTTCGACGTCGTGGTGCTGGTCGACGCGCCGCGCCCCCTCCGCTTGGAGCGGCTGGTGCGCGAGCGCCATCTGAGCGAAACAGACGCCATGAACATGATTGCCGCGCAGATGCCGGCCGAGCTCAAGCGTGCCCGTGCGGACTACGTGATCGACAACGCCGGATCGCTCGAAGCGCTCGAGGCGCGCGCACGGGACGTGTGGGCCGCGCTCCTACAGGAGGCGGAGCGGCGCGAGACGGCACACGCCGTTCCTTGACCGCCATTTCGGCGCGGAGTACACTTCGCGCCGACGGGGATGGCGCCGGCGCGATTGCGGCGCCCTGAGCCCGCCGGTCGGCGCGCCGCCGATCGCCCATTCTGCACGTGGAGCCAATCGTGGCCGAGATTCCGAGCGACCTGTCCTATACGCAGGAACATGAGTACGTGCGTCGCGCCAAGGATAAAGACGCGGTGGTGGTGGGGATCACCGACTACGCACAGGGCGAGCTTGGCGACGTGGTCTATGTCGAGCTGCCCAAGGTGGGAGATCACTTTGGCCGCATGGACGTCTTTGGCACCATCGAGGCGGTGAAGGCGGTCTCCGAGCTGTTCTGCCCCGTGGCGGGGGAGATCGTTGCGATCAACGATCGGCTGGACAAGGAGCCGGGGCTCGTCAACAGCGATCCGTACGGCGACGGATGGATGGTGCAGCTCCGCGTGGACAACGCGGGCGACATGGACACCCTTCTGACCGCGGATCAGTACCGCAAGCACATCGGCGAGTAACGCACCGCGGATCGCGCACTGCGGATCGCGCTCCGCGGATCGCGCACTGCCTGGTGGCACCGGACTCCCCCCACCGTCGTCGACGGTGGGGGGAGTCCTCTGTCATCCGTGCTCAGGCGTAGGCGTCCACGGGCGGACAGGTGCAGATGAGGTTGCGATCGCCATACGCGCTCTCCACCCGCGCCACGGCCGGCCAGAACTTGAACTCGCGCGTCCACTCCGACGGGAACGCGGCCCGTTCACGCGAGTAGGCGCGGTCCCAATCGTCGGCCGCGATCCTCCGCGCGGTATGCGGCGCACCCTTGAGCAGATTGTCCTCCCGGTGGGCGATGCCCAGCTCGACCTCGCGGATCTCCTCGCGGATGCCGATGAGCGCGTCGCAGAACCGGTCGAGCTCTTCTTTGGATTCGCTCTCCGTGGGCTCGATCATGAGCGTGCCCGCCACCGGGAACGACACGGTGGGCGCGTGGAAGCCGTAGTCCATGAGCCGTTTGGCGATGTCTTCCACCTCCACCCCCGCTGATTGCTTGAGCGCGCGCGGATCCACGATACACTCGTGCGCCACGAGCCCGTGCGCGCCCCGGTACAGCACGGGATAGCTCTCGCTCAACCGGTGCGCCATGTAGTTGGCGTTGAGGATGGCCATCTTGCTGGCCAGCGTGAGCCCCTGGCCGCCCATCAGATCGATGTACATGAGCGAGATGGGAAGAATACTCGCGCTCCCCCAAGGCGCGCCCGCCACCGCGCCGCTGGCGCCGCTGCCCACCGAAACCACCGGATGGCCGGGGAGAAAGGGAACGAGGTGCTCCGCCACGCCGATGGGCCCCATCCCCGGCCCGCCGCCGCCATGCGGAATGCAGAACGTCTTGTGCAGGTTCAGGTGACAGACGTCGGCCCCGATGTCCGCCGGACGCACGAGCCCCACCATGGCGTTCATGTTCGCGCCGTCCATGTACACCTGGCCGCCCGCCTCATGCACGATGCGGCAGATGTCGCGGATGCCGGCCTCGAACACGCCGTGCGTCGAAGGATACGTCACCATGAGGGCGGCCAACCGGTCGCGGTGCTCGGCCGCCTTGGCGCGCAGGTCCTCGATGTCGATGTTGCCGTCGCTGTCCGTCTTGACCACCACCACGCGCAGACCGGCCATCACCGCGCTCGCCGGGTTGGTGCCGTGCGCGGACTGCGGGATGAGGCAGACGTCGCGCGCCCCTTCCCCGCGCGCGGCCTGAAAGCGGCGGATCACCAGCAGGCCGGCGTATTCGCCCTGCGAGCCGGCGTTGGGTTGCAGCGAGATTCCCGCGAACCCGGTGATCTCCCGCAACGCGTGCTCCAAGCGCTCGAACAGCTCGCCGTATCCTTCCGCGCGGTCGGCGGGCGCGAACGGATGAATGCCGCCGAATCCCTCCCACGTGATCGGAACCATCTCGGCGGTGGCGTTGAGCTTCATGGTGCACGAGCCCAGCGGGATCATCGAGTGCACGAGCGACAGGTCGCGCGACTCGAGCCGCTTGAGGTAGCGCAGCATCTCCGTCTCCGAGCGGTGACGGTGAAAGACCGGATGCGTGAGGTACGCACTCGCGCGCTGGAACGGCGTGCCGTACGACGCGTCCACGCGCGCGGCGCGCTGCTCCACCTGCTCCGCCGTGGCATCCGCACCGAAGACCGACAGCAAGGCCACGACATCGGCCGCCGTGGTGGTTTCGTCCAGCGCGATCCCGAGCGTGCCGTCCGCGTAGATGCGCAGATCCATCCCCCGCTCGTGCGCACGCGCGGCGATCCCGTCCAGCGACCGGGTGCCCGCACGGACGTGCAGCGTGTCGAACGTCTCGCCGTCGGCCAGCGTGTAGCCGGCCTGGGCCAGCGCGTCCGCCAGCACGCGGGTGAGGCGCCTTACGCGCGTGGCGATCCGGCGCACGCCGTCGGGGCCGTGCCACACGGCGTACATCGCCGCCATGACGGCCAGCAGCACCTGCGCCGTACAGATGTTGCTGGTGGCTTTCTCGCGCCGGATGTGCTGCTCGCGCGTTTGCAGCGCCATGCGGAGCGCGGGGCGTCCGTCGGCGTCGCGCGACACGCCGATGATGCGTCCGGGGATGTGCCGCCGATACGCGTCGCGCGTGGCGAAGTACGCCGCGTGCGGCCCGCCGTAACCGAGCGGCACGCCAAAGCGCTGCGTGTTCCCCACCGCGATGTCCGCTCCCCACGCACCGGGCGGCGTCACCAGCGCGAGGGCCAGCAGATCCGCCGCCGCGGTGACGAGCGCGCCCGCCGCGTGCGCCGCTTCGCACAGCGCGCGATAGTCGCGCAGCACTCCGTCCGTGCCGGGGTACTGCACCAGCACACCGAACACGTCATCGGTGATCTCGAGCGCGTCGGGATCCTGCACGCGCACCGTGATGCCGCGCGTCCCCGCACGCGTGCGCACGACATCGATGGTCTGTGGGTGACAGTCGGCGGCCACGAGGAAGGTCTCGCGCCCGTCACGCCCCGCCACGCCGTAGCTCATCGTCATCGCTTCGGCGGCGGCGGTGGACTCGTCCAGCAGCGACGCGTTGGCGATCTCCAGGCCGGTGAGATCGATCACCATGGTCTGGTACGTGAGCAACGCTTCCAAGCGCCCCTGCGCGATCTCCGCCTGATACGGGGTGTACGCGGTGTACCAGCCAGGATTCTCCAGGACGTTGCGCTGGATGACCGGCGGCGTGAGGGTGCCGGAGTACCCCATGCCGATGAACGACCGCGCCGGTCGGTTGCGCTGCGCCAGCGCACGCATGGCGGCCAGCGCGTCCGCCTCGCTCCGCCCCTGCGGGAGCGCGAGCGGGCGACGCAGCCGGATCCCTTCGGGCACCACGGCATCGATGAGTGCGTCGAGCGTGTCGTAGCCCAGGGCGGAGAGCATCTCGGTGGTCGCGCTGTCGTCCGGGCCGATATGACGGCGGGCGAACGCATCGGGCGGAAGATCCAGTCCGGCGGTCGCTCGCGCGGTGGACGTGGCGGACTCTCTGGCGGTGGTCGTCATGGACTCCTCGGGCGGGGCGCGGGAGCGCGCATCGCGGCGCCGTGGCGCGCCCAGGGTTCACGGGCTGGAACGGCGCTCCACGCACCGGTCGGCGCGGCGCCGCACGAAAGCTATCGCCGCCGTGCCCCGGATGTCAGCGCCAGGGGTGCGCTCCGCGTCCCCGGCCGCTATCGTTGTGCAGGTTGGCGCCGTGGGATGGGCCCCGGCCCAACCGCCGGCCCACACACGTTCCCTCCTTCGTCCCCGCCCACCGCATGCCCACGCTCCTCGGAGGACCGCCGTCGATCCCGCGCGCTACGCCAACGCGTGGAGCGCCGCGCGTCGGCCGCTGGAGACTGGTCGTGAGCGCTCCCCTGCCGGGCCCGGACAACATGGCGTTGGACGAGGCCCTCATGCGCCACGCGGAGCGCACCGGAGAAGGGCTCCTCCGGCTGTACGGGTGGAGTGAGCGCACGCTCTCCCTGGGGCGGCACCAGACGGCGCGCGGCCGATACGATCTGGCACGCGCCGCCGAGTTGGGCGTGCGGTTCGTGCGCCGCCCCACGGGCGGGCGCGCGGTGCTCCACCATCGCGAGATCACGTACGCGGTGGCAGCACCGGCCGACGCCCTCGGCACGCTCGCGCAAGCGTACCGTTGGGTGAATCGCCTGTTGCTGGCATCGCTGGCGCGCCTGGGTGTGGCGGCGGTGGAATCGCAACCCGCGTCCCCCATGCATGCGCCGGGGGTGGCCCCGTGCTTCCAGCAACCCGCCGCCGGCGAGATCGAGGCGGGGGGGCGCAAACTCGTGGGGAGCGCGCAGGTACGCGAGGGGAGTGCGATGCTCCAGCACGGTTCCATTCTGCTGGAGGACGACCAGTGGCTGGCGGCGGCGTTGCTCGCCTCGTGCGACCACGCCCCGCCGCCGCGCGCGGCCACGCTCCGGTCGCTTCTCGGACGCGCACCCACGGTGGACGAGATGGCGAACGCGCTCACCGCCGCCCTCGCCGATGCCGCGCCCCAGGTGCCCGTCGTTCCGCTCGAAGAGGACCGCGCGCTCGTCGCCGACGCGCAACGGTTGCGACTTCACTATGCCGATGACGCATGGACATGGCGGCGATGATGCTCCCGCCGGAGCGCCGCACGTCAGGCCCCGCGTCACTCGTTTGCGCACCCCGGCGTGACCGGTGCGCTTCCCATCTTCCGCTCCCCGCCATGCGTATCCTTCCCGTCGCGTTTGTGGCATTGCTCGTCGCAGCCGGCTGCCGCGGCACAGAGTCCTCCAGCCCCCCCCGCGCCGCGGGAGGAACGCTCGTCATCTCCACGCCGGCCGACGCTGACGTGCTGCTCCCCCCGCTCACGATCACGCTGCAGGGCGCGGAGGTGACCGACCAGATCTTCGAACGCCTCGCGGAGCCAGACTCCACGCTCAACACCATCGGAGACCGCGGATTTCGCCCCAAGCTGGCCGACCGCTGGACGTGGGGCGCGGATTCCCTCTCCATCGCGTTCCATCTGCGCCCGAATGCCCGCTGGCACGACGGCGCGCCCGTCACCGCGCGCGACGTGCGCTTCACCTACGACCTGTACCGCAATCCGGAAACGGGAGCGTCGGTGGCCTCGCTCATCGGCGATATCGATTCCGTGACGGTCGCGGATTCCAGCACCGCCGTCTTCTGGTTCTCGCATCGGACGCCGGAACAGTTCTTCGAGGCCACGTACCAGATGCGGATCGTTCCCGGGCACTTGCTCGCGTCGGTCAAGCCGTCGGAGCTCCGCTCGTCGGAGTTCGCGCGCCACCCGGTGGGGAGCGGCCGGTTTCGATTTGCGCGGTGGGATCCCGGCGCGACGATCGAGCTGGTGGCCGACACCACCGGTCCCGAGCCGCGCCCGCACCTCAACCGGGTGATCTGGAGCATCTCGCCGGACTACAACACCGCCGTCACGCGCCTGCTGGCGGGCGACGCCGACTTCCTGGAACTCCTCTTCACCCCACAGGTGGCGCAGGTCGCCAAGCATCCCGAGCTCAAGACGATGCGCTACCCGTCGCTGCAGTACGGATTCCTGGCCTTCAACCTGCGCGATCCCAATGCTCCCGCACGTTCTCACCCCATCTTCGGCGATCGCGCGGTGCGGCGGGCAATGGCGATGGCGGTGGACCGCGTGCGCGGCGTGCGGAACGTGTTCGACACGCTGGGGCTGGTGGCGACCGGTCCCCAGGTGCGCGCGTTGCTGGGCGCGGACACCACGCTCACGCAGATTCCCTATGACACGGTGGCCGCCCGTGCGCTGCTGGATAGCGCTGGCTGGCGCGACACCAACGGCGACGGCGTGCGCGAGCACGACGGTCGGCCGCTGCGGTTCAGCATCATCGTGCCGTCCTCCAGCGGCGTGCGCCGCCAGTGGGCCGTCGTGCTCCAGGAGATGTTCAAACAGATCGGCGCCCAGGTGGACATCGACGAAATGGAATTCAACACGTTCCTGGAGCGGCAGTCGTCGGGGCACTTCGACGCCGTGATCGGCGCGTGGATCGTGGATCCCAGTCAGGCGACCATCCGCCAGCAGTGGAGCGCCGCCGCGTCGCGCGCCAAAGGGGGCGTAAACTACGGTTCGTACGAGAGTCCCACTTTCGATGCGCTGGTCGACAGCGCGGCCGCGCAGATGGACCCGCAGATCGCGCGGCCGTACTGGAGCAAGGCCTACGACACCCTCATCGCCAATGCGCCAGCGATTTTCCTCTACGAGCTGGTGAACGTGGCCGGAATGCATGAGCGCATTCATCCGGTAGGCATGCGTGCCGACGCGTGGTGGGCCAATCTGGCCGACTGGTACATCCCGGTCGATCAACGCATCCCGCGCGACAACCTGCCGCTCGACGCCGCGGTGCGCTGACCGGCATGCGGCGGCTGGTCCTTCGCCGCGCGGCGTCGGGGGTCGTGATGGTGTTTCTCGTCGCGACCTTCACCTTCGTCCTGCTGCACGCGGCGCCGGGCGACCCGCTCGCGACCACGCTCGACCGCCCATACATCACCCCCGCCGTGCGCGCGGCGTGGCGCCATACGTACGGACTCGACCGTCCGATTGCGGAACAGTACCTCCTGTATCTCCGCAACCTGGTGCGCGGCGATCTGGGCTACTCGTTCTCGCTCCGCCGCCCGGTGGCGGATGCGTTGGCGGTGGCCCTTCCGCGCACGCTGCTGCTCATGACGCTGGCGCTCTCGGTCAGCTTCGCCGCGGGCGTGTTCCTCGGCCTCTACCAGGCGCGACGTCACGGGACGGCGTCCGACCATGTGGTGGGCGGGGTGCTGCTGGCCTTCTACTCGGTGCCCGACTTCTGGCTCGCGCTCATCATGATGCTCGTGTTCGCCTACTGGATTCCGTTCTTCCCCACGTCGGGCATGGTGGATCCGGTCATGCATCCCTACCTGGGCTTTTGGGGACGAACGCGTGACGTGGCCGCGCACCTGGTGCTCCCCGTGGCCACGCTCGCCCTCCTCACGACCGCGGCCATCGCGCGCTACCAGCGCGCGGCGGCTCTGGATGTCACCCGGCAGGACTACGTGCGCACCGCACGCGCCAAGGGCGTGGGCGAACGACGCATCGTGATGCGTCACATCCTGCGCAACGCGCTGATCCCCGTCGTCACGCTGCTCGGCCTCGCCTTTCCGGCGCTGCTCGGAGGCTCCGTGTTCATCGAGCAGGTGTTCGCCTGGCCGGGGATGGGCTATCTCACGGTGAACGCGGTCAGCACGCGCGACTACCCGCTGGTCACGGCGGCGGTGGTGGTCGGGAGCGCGCTCGTGGTGGTCGGCAACCTGTTGGCCGACGTGCTGTACGCCATCGTGGACCCCCGGCTCCGGCGGGCCTGAGGTGCTCTTTCTCCGGTGGGGCGCGGCGCTGCTCCTGGCGGCCATCCTGTCGTACCTCGTGGGACACGCGCCCCTCCCCGTACGCTGGCGCCGTACGCCCTCGGCCGCCGCCATCGCCCGGTTCCGCGCCAACCCTGTGGCGCGTATCGCGCTGCAACTGCTCATCGCCATCGCCGTTATCACGCTCTTCGCGCCATGGCTCGCACCATACGATCCGGCGGCACAGCCCGACATCGTCGCGCTGGCCAGCCGCTCGCCATCGCTCGCGCACCCGTTTGGCACCGATACGTACAGCCGCGATCTCCTGAGCCGCTGCCTGTACGGCGCGCGCGTGTCGCTGCTGGTGGCGGCGCTGGCCACGCTGCTGTCGATCACCGTGGGCACCGCGTACGGCGCCCTCTCCGGCTACTACGGCGGACGCCTGGACGATGCGATGATGCGCGGCATCGACGTGGCCCTCTCCGTGCCGCGCGTGCTCCTGCTCATCGCCGTGCTCGCGCTGTGGGGACACGTGCACGTCACCCTCCTCGTCGCGCTCCTTGGGCTGACCGGATGGTTCGGGACGAGCCGGATCGTGCGTGGTGCGGTCCTCGCGCTCCGCGAGCGCGAGCTGGTGACTGCCGCCCGCGCGCTCGGCGCCCGCGACCGGCGCATCCTCTGGCGCCACGTGGCGCCCAACATCGTCTCGCCCATCATCGTGGCCGCCACACTCGGCCTGGGAAGCGTGATCGTGCTCGAGGCGGGACTCTCGTACTTGGGCCTCGGCGTCCCCGAACCGATGGCCAGTTGGGGGAGCATCATCCGGGACGGGCGCGAGCAGGTGGCGGCACTGTGGTGGATCGCCCTGTTTCCCGGCCTCGCGATCACCATCACGGTGATGGCGTTCAACATGGTGGGCGACGGCTTGCGCGACGCGCTGGACCCGGAGCAGGTTGTGCGGTGATGTCGACGCCGCCCACTCCCCTCTCCCAGCCCGCCGGCGCCGGCGGTGATGCCCCCGCCCACGGCGCCCCCCTGCTGCGCGTTACCGATCTGCGCACGTACTTTCGCACCGAGAGCGGCCTCGCGCGCGCGGTCGACGGCGTGTCCTTCGACGTCGCCCCGCACGAGACGGTCGGACTGGTGGGCGAATCGGGATGTGGCAAATCCGTGACGTCGCTCTCCATCCTGCGCCTCATCCAATCGCCCGGGCGGATCGAGCCGGGCAGCCGCATCGAGTTCGAGGGGCGCGACCTGCTCGCGCTCGACGAGCGCGCGATGCGCGCCATTCGCGGCGATCGCATCGCAATGATCTTTCAGGAACCGATGACCGCGCTCAATCCGGTGTTCGCGGTGGGCGACCAGATCGCCGAGGTCGCGCGCGTGCACACGGACATCGCGCGCGCCGAGGCGTGGGAGCGCGCCGTGGAGATGCTGCGCGTCACCGGGATCCCCGACCCCGCGGCGCGCGCACGCCAGTACCCGCATCAGCTTTCCGGCGGGCAGCGGCAGCGCGTGATGATCGCGATGGCGCTCATGATGCGCCCCGCGCTGCTCATTGCGGATGAGCCCACCACGGCGCTCGACGTCACCATCCAGGCGCAGATTCTCGAACTCCTGGCGGAACTGCAGGAGCGCGTGGGGATGTCCATGCTGCTCATCACGCACGATCTAGGCGTGATCGCCGAGACGGCGTCGCGTGTGATCGTGATGTACGCGGGGCAGGTGGTGGAGGAAGCGCCGGTGCGCACCTTGTTCGCGGCCGCGCATCATCCGTATACCGAAGGGCTCATGCGCGCCATGCCGCGGCTGGGGGAGCGCCGCGAACGGCTCGCCGTGATCCCGGGCACCGTCCCCGCACCCACGCGGTGGCCCACCGGCTGCCGCTTTCACGATCGCTGCCCCTTTGCCTGGGAACGGTGCGTCACCGATCCGCCACCGCTCTATCGCATTGGCGAGTCGCACGTGTCGCGCTGCCATCTGGCCGACGCACCGGAGCACCGCGCCGCGCCGCACGAGCCGTGGATCGAGGCCGGTCGCGCCGGAGCGCCGGCGTGAGGGAGCACGCGTCGGACCGGGAGACCGCGCCGCCGGAGGCCGCCTCGACGCTGGCAGGCAACGAGCCGGCGTCGGCGGCGCGCGAGGACGGCGCTCTCCTCCAGGTGCGCGACCTCAGAAAATGGTTCCCCATTCGGCGGGGGGTGCTGCGCCGCATCGCGGGACAGGTGCGCGCAGTCGACGGCGTCTCGTTCGATGTCCACGCCGCGGAAACGCTGGGACTGGTGGGCGAATCCGGGTGCGGCAAGACCACCACCGGTCGCGCGATCCTGCGGCTGGTGGAGCCCACGTCGGGCACGGTGCGCTTCGACGGCGCCGACGTGCTGAGCCTCTCTCCGCCGGAGCTGCGCACGCTCCGGCGGCGAATGCAGATCGTATTTCAGGATCCGTTCAGCTCGCTCAACCCGCGGATGACCGTCGGCGCGATCGTGCGCGAGGGACTGACCATCCACCGGCTGGCGGACGGGGCGGCTGCCGATGCGCGCGTGCGACAGCTGCTGGAGGAGGTGGGGCTGCGCGGGGAGTACGCCTCGCGCTATCCGCACGAGTTTTCCGGCGGCCAGCGCCAGCGGATCGGCATCGCGCGCGCGCTGGCGGTGGAGCCGGCGTTCATCGTGTGCGACGAGCCGGTGTCGGCCCTCGACGTCTCGGTCCAGGCGCAGGTGATCAACCTGCTTCAGGACCTGCAGCGCGCGCGCGGGCTGGCGTATTTGTTCATCGCGCACGATCTGTCGGTGGTGGAGCACATCGCGGATCGCGTGGCGGTGATGTACCTTGGGCGCATCGTCGAGATGGCGCGTGCGGCGGACCTGTATCGCGAGCCGCTCATGCCGTACACGCAGGCGCTCCTCTCGGCGGTGCCGGTTCCCGATCCGGACGGACGCCGCAAGCGCATCGTGTTGGGCGGGGACGTGCCGTCTCCGGCCCATCCGCCGTCCGGGTGTCCCTTTCATCCGCGATGCGAACACCCAGCCAAGGACGCGGCGTGCGCGCGGATCGTCCCTCCGTTGGAGGAAAAGGAGGCAGGACACCTGGTCGCGTGTATCAAGCAACCGCCCACGTCCGTCTCGTGGGCGGAGCAGCAGGACGCCGGAGGCACTGCGCGTCCGAGCCGCTTTCTGCCCGTTCTCGGCACCACTCCCGCGCACGGCTGACCCCGCTGCCAGCGCGCGACTGACCTCCAGCCCACTTCCTCATGGCCACCGACAAGTCCGCGTTCGAGCAGCCGCGCGCCGCCACCGTGACGCACGACGAGCCCCCTCCCGGGCTGGAGCAATACACGCAGGACCGTTCCTTCTTTGGGCAGCCGGGCGGGCTCTCGACGCTCTTCTTCACGGAGATGTGGGAGCGGTTCTCGTACTACGGCATTCGCCCGCTGCTCATTCTGTTCATGACGGCGGCGCTGCTCAACGGCGGCCTGGGCTTCGACCGCACCGTGGCCTCCGCCATCGTGGGACTGTATGCGTCGTCGGTGTACATCACCGCGTTGCCCGGTGGCTGGATCGCGGATCGCTGGCTGGGATTACAGCGGTCGATCTGGTGGGGGGGCGTTTTGATTGCACTCGGACACCTGTCGATTGCGTTGTCGGTCTTCCTGCCGACGAGCGCCTTCTTCGTCGGGCTGTTGTTCATCGTGCTGGGCACCGGGCTGCTCAAGCCCAATGTCTCGGCCATCGTCGGTGACCTGTACCCGGAAGGAGGATCTCGCCGCGATGCGGGCTTCTCGATCTTCTACATGGGGATTAATCTCGGAGCGTTCCTCGCTCCGCTGATTACGAACTTTCTTGGCGAGAAGATCGCGTGGCATCTCGGCTTCGGTGTGGCCGGCGTCGGCATGGTCATCGGACTGATCACCTTCAAGCTTCGCGCGCGACGCACGCTAGGCCCCATCGGCGCAGCGCCTTCCGGGGACGAAGGCACTCAGCGGCGCGTGCGGAATATCGCCCTATCCGGACTGGCTATCATCGCGGCGCTTGTAGTCCTTGCGGTGTTGGGAGTGGTTCCTGTCAACCCAGTGGCGATTGCCGAGCGCATGACTGCGGTATACATCGCGCTCGCGTTACTGTATTTTGGATACCTCTTCTTTTTCGCCGGTCTCACGAACAACGAACGAAAACGCGTAGCAGTGATCGTCGTGCTGTTCGTCTTCGCCACCGTGTTCTGGTCAGCGTTTGAACAGGCACCGACATCGCTGAACCTGTTTGCACGGGACTTCACGAAACGCGTGATCTTCGGCTGGGAGATGCCGGCCGGCTGGTTTCAGGCCGCCAACTCATTCTTCGTGATCACCCTCGCACCCGTGTTCGCCTGGATCTGGCTCGCGCTCGGCCGTCGCAGAAAGGACCCGTCCAGCCCGGCGAAGTTTGCGATCGGCCTTGCGATGAATGGCATCGGCTTCGCCGTGATGTTGATCGCGGCACACTACGCGATCGTTTCTCCCGGCCAGGCCGTGCGCGTTTCAATGCTCTGGCTGATCGTCAGTTATTTCTTCCAGACGCTCGGTGAGCTGTCGCTGAGTCCGGTGGGACTGAGCTCGATGACGAAGCTCGCCCCGCGCAAATTCGTGGGACAGATGATGGGCGTCTGGTTCCTCGCGTCCGCGCTCGGCAACCTCATCGCGGGTCTCGTGGGTGGGAACGTGGATCCCAACGACCTGCCAGCAGATGCCGGCGCTGTTTCAGCGGACGGCGCTGTCGCTGTTCATCGGCGCGGTGGTCCTCGCGGCCCTCATCGTTCCCATCCGTCGGATGATGCGCGAGACACCGGAGAGCATTCAGTAGGTTCCGGGCGCGGAGTTCCATCGAGAGCCTCGCGCCGAGCGGAGCCTGTGCAGAGCCTGTGCAGAGCCTGTGCAGCGTCTATGCGGCGCTTCGCGCACGGCTTCGCTTACGGCGCAGCGGGGCGTCCCGCCATGCGAGCGTCGCCAGTGTCTCCCCGGCGACGCTCCGGCGCCTCACGGCCAGTCGAATACGCTGGGCGGAATGGATCGCTCGCGGCTCCACGATACGTCGTTGGGCTCGTGCGTGGTGCGGAAGTGGACGTTCACCGCAACCAAGCGGATCTCCCATCCGGTGTGCGGCATCCGGCTGAACGGGTAGGCGATGTCCAGCCGCCAGGTTCGCTGCGAACCGGGGGGGATCGCCACGCGCACGCTCACGCCGGCGCCCACACGGATCGGCGTCGTCACCCCCAGCGGGATATCTCCCGCCCAGAGGCGGCCGGCGTCCACGAACGCGGCAAACCCCAGGTCCGCCTGATCCCACGGGGTGCCCGCCAGCCACCGGTCTTCCACGCGCACCACGGCGCGCCGTGCTCCCGTCTCGCGCGAGCCGTGATAGCCGCGCACACCCCCCAGCCGATCGCCCAGCGTGAGCTGGAACGGGATGCGCTCCCGCCAGCCAGCCGCCCAGTCCGTCTCCAGCACCAACTGGTTGCCGAGAGGAACGTGCACGTAGTGCGTGGCGCTTCCGGAGAGGAGAATACCATCCCACTGCCGGCCGTCGAAGTTCCGACGCGCCTCGGCACGCACGCGTGCGGTCGTGAACAATGGTTCCCCGCCGAAACCGGAGTAGACGTCGGACGCGAGGAGGAGGTCGTTGTCGGTGGCTCCGAGCGCATCGAAACTGCGTCCCACGAGGCTGCTCACCTGGAACCCCACCGGAACGTCCTGCACGGCAGTCAGCGCCTCCAGGCCCGTCATTCGGCGGAATTCGAGATTCCGTAGCCCCAACAGCAGGTTGACGCGTGCATTCACACGGTCCTCGAAGCGTTGCAGCAACGGTGCGAAGGCCACGTCCGCCGGAGGCGAAGGAGGCATTCCGGTTTGGTCTTCCTCTCGCGAGACGGACATGCCGAGAATTCGCTGCCGGCCGGGCACCCCAAAGCGCACCAGCCCGCCGAGATTGAGGAGTGCGCGGCGCGTGGACACCGGCACCGGCTCTCCGCCGTCGTTGAACAGGGTGTAGACGTCGTGCCGGTCTTCCGCGGTGGCTCGCCAGCCGGTGCGCTGGAACTCCGTCAGGAAGGGCCGGCTGAGCTGAACGGCCCAACTGCTGGACCCGATGTCCCTCCGGTACGCCAGCACGTCCATCGTGAGCGGCTGCCCGAGAAACTGGTAGTCCACCACCCGGAAGCCGTAGGTATCGCGCACCACGCCACTGCGCCACTCCGCCGCGGCGTAGGTGCCCATCCCCGCCACGTTGCCGTCGCCGAGCTGCAGCCGATCGAGGTACGGGCTCTCGGGCGAGGTGGCCGCCCGCACGATCGGCGTGAGCTCGTCCCGCGTCTGGACCACGAGCACCACGCCGCCCTGCCCATCCGGGCGGGCACGCACGCTGGCAGACGCAATGAACGGCTGCGTGCGGAGCGCACGCTCGGACTCGGCACGACGCTGCTCCGTACAGATGTCCCCTTCCTTGAGCACGAGGAAAGGGCGCACGACCTTGGGGCGCGTGGTGCTGTGCATCGCGGTGGCCCACCGGATGGGCGCCTCGAACCAGCGGTTCTGATCCCCGCTGTACGGCGCCAACGTCGTGACCTCAATGGCGCTGATCCGCTTCCCTTCACACGGCACAAATCCGTTGCCGCGCTGGGCACGCGCGGGCGCGGGGGAGAGTACGGGACCGAACGCCAGCAGACCTGCGCCTGCGCAGAGCGTGAGCACATGCGGGCGCCGGCCCCGCCAGCGCGCCTCGGGAGGTCCCTCCGTCACGGAGCCATCACCGGCAATGGGGTTGGCTGACTGCGGTTATCTCGCTGCCACCTTCGTGCGGTCATGCGGGGATCTCTCTGCACAGCTGAAAGACTACGGGCGCCGGCCTTGCAGGACGGAAGAGCAAGGGATGGACCGTCTGAACTTCGCACCGTGGGGCCACGCCGTACGACGTTAGATACACGGCCCGGTACGCCACTGGTCCATTACCCGGTACGCCAACCGGCCCACAGAAAGGTACCCCGGAGAACGCCAATTGGGTGGCCGGGGCGCACGCGGATGGGCGCCAGCGCGGCGGGCGCGGGGCCGAGCGGGCGCGAGTGTGTTCGGGACAGGTTGACGGTGGGGCGCTCGGGCGCTGCCGGGCGGCAGACGCTACCGGCCCATCCGGCGCTTGAGGTCAGCCAACTGGCGCTCTGCGGCCCCGTCGCGCGCCGCCTCATCGAGCACACGGCGCAGCGCGTCGTCGGCATCGCCGTCGGGATCCGCGGTCGGCGCGGGACTATCCCCATCCGCTGCGGGCGAGGAAAACGCGGCAGACGGCGGCACGCCGAGCGACGCCGCCTTGAGCTGCGCCGTCATCTCCTCCACCTCGCTGGCCGCTAGCTCCAACTCGGCTTGCTGCGCGACCAACTTGCGCTCCAGCACGCCCACCCGTGTGGCGTGTCGCGCCGCGAAGCGCTGGGCCACGGTGACGGTCTCCTGATCGCCAATGCCAGCGGCCAGCTCGCCTCGACGCGTGGCGGTCGCCAGGGCGTCGCGCTCGGCCGCCAGTTGCCGTCGGGTGGTCTCCGCCGCGGAGCGCATCTCCGAGACGGCCATCTTGGCGTGGACCAGCGAGTCGCGCATGAGCGTGACGACGGCCCGCCCCTCCGCGGGTGAGGTCGCTCCCGCGAGCGCCTCCCGGATGGCCTGTTTCAGCCCTTCAAACACGATGACGTGGGACGCCGCCAGCCATCGCCGCCGGTGTCACGATTTGCGCGGAGTGCGCGCGTAGAACCCGGTGATCACGCGCTCCACGTCTCCGGACTTGCAGCGCGGGCAGGTGGCGTGCTGCGGATCGTGTGCGTCCATCTTCTCGCGGACCGAGAACGGATGCTTGCACGCGCGACAGTAGTATTCGTAGGTGGGCATAGCGACCTCGCCAACGGTGACTCGATATCGTACGATACTTGCCGCTCTGCCGGACGCGCAAGCGCCGCGTCGCCGATGACGACGGGCGCCATGCGTCGCCCAGATGAGCGCGAACGCGAGCGGCGCCACGCCAACGGCCGTGCACGACTTTTCACCTCCACCGCACACCACGCGAGAGCTCCGCTCCCCATGACCTTTCATCGCCCGGCTCCCCTCGTCGGCATCACGGCCCTCCTCGATCACACCGGACCGGTGGCCCGCGTGCGGATGAGCGAGGCATACGTCCGCGCCACGGAACGGGCAGGCGGCATTCCGCTTCTCGTCCCGCCGCTCGAGCGAGCCGCCAATGCGGCCACCGTTGCTGCGCGTATCAATGCGCTCGTTCTCACCGGGGGTGAGGACGTGGATCCCGCCCGATACGGCGCCGCCCCCCATCCCGCCACCGAGCCTCCCTGCGCGATGCGCGACGAGACGGAGCTCGTACTCGCGCGCGAAGCGAGAAATCGTGGGATTCCCCTCCTGGCCATCTGCCGCGGGATACAGGTCCTCAACGTGGCGTTTTCCGGAACGCTCATTCAGGATCTCCCATCCGAACGGCCCAGCGCCGTCCGTCACAACGGTGTGTCCCGTGAGGAACGAGCGCACGCGGTGAGAGTCGCGCCAGGATCACGGCTGGCGAGAGCGCTGCAACTCACGGGCCCCGAGCTGCGAGCCAACTCCGCGCATCATCAGGCCGTGGACCGCGTGGGCTCCGGCTTTCGGGCGACGGCCTGGGCGGAGGACGGCGTGATCGAGGGAATCGAGTGGGACGGCAATGACTGGTGGGCGATCGGGGTCCAGTGGCATCCGGAGGATCTCACGGCGACCGCCGAAGGGTGGGACCGGGCACTGTTTGCGGAGTTCGTGGGGGAGGGGAGGCACTGACGACTCAGGTCTCAGTGCTCAGTTTTCGGTGGTGAGTTGGTTGGGCGGGGATCTGTGCGCTCGAGGCGGGATCGGGATGCTTTGGGCGAGAATCAGTTTCGGGGTTACAGTCATTCTGATGACAGTCATCAGCCCAGGTATCAGTCGGCGGTAGGGTGGGGCCGAGGCCGAGCGAGGTCGCGATCCGCTCTCGGCGTGGGCAGGACTCAGACATTCTGATGCCAGATGACCGATGCCTGTGCCCCCGCAACTGATTCTCGCTCACCGCGAGCGAGGGGTGAGGCGTCAGCGAGCGCGGATACCGGCCACGGTTTTCCAGCAAGCGAGGGGTGAGGCGTGAGTGCAGCCACCCCCTCCCCCACCGCCCCCCTTCACTGCTCCCATCGCGCCATCGCATCCCTGACCTGCCGCATCAGGCGGTCGGGGCTGTGGTGATTCGGAAAGAGCAGCGTATCGCTCACGCGATTCAGCGCCACGCGGAGCGACGGAAATCGCTCGGCCGCCGCGGAGAAGAGCGGCGCCATGCCATTCTCCTGTGCCAGCGTGTGCTCCGCTGCGAGCTCGTAGCCACGCCGTCCCATGTCCTCGTAATAGCTGAGGTCGGGACCCCCGCGGCGCCAGGAGCGGTACTCGATATGGTCCGGGAAGAGCCCACTCAGCCACAGCGCGTAGTTGCCCAGGTGGGCACGCACCAGGAATGCACGGCGCGCGTCCGGACCATCCACGTCATCCAGAAGCGCCACCAGCGTGTCGTATTGTTCGTCGTCGTGCCGCGCCACCTGCTGCGCACGCCCGCACAGCCCGAAGTGGAGCAGCAGCGACGCGACGTAGTCCGACAGCACGCGATCGTCCTCGCCCGCCTGCCGCATGGCGTGGCGCACGACGACGTAGCAGAACAGGGGGAGCGAGGAGCGCGCGCCCAACGGCGCTTCCACCAGCGCGGTCAGTAGACGGGGGTCGTCGAGGATGACGTCGATGCCCTCGTCCCGAAGCCGTGCTTCGGCCGTCTCCAGCTCCGCAGCCGACCCGTGAGCGATGAGGCGTAGTGCGAGCTGCGCATCATCGCGTTCGAGCGAGGCACGAACGTTCGCCAGAATCATGGCAGTACCCTCCACCGGTGCTCGTATGTCCGCCTACATACACTGATAGTGCCAGCCACGTGCCGCCGTTGTCCTGAGGATCGACGACGCACGCGCGCACGCGTAATCGCCGCACGGCGTTTGGCATCGCCGCGGGCCAACGCGGCCTGCTGGCACTCCGACTCACCGAGTGCTGATTGCCTTTCTCTCCAGGCAGCCGCATCTTGCCGACCGAGGGCGCGCGCCGCGTGCGGTTGGAACCGCGCCGATGCCCCGCCGCAGAGCGACCCGGCGCCGCGCGCGGGAACAGATCGCCGGGCAGATCGGTATGTACGCTCAGCATGCTCATCATCGGCATTCCCACGTTCAATGAAGCCCCCACCGTGGGGCTCGTGCTCTGGCGCATCCGGAAGGTGTTCGAGGAATACGGACGTGAGTATGCGCTCCTGGTGCTCGACGACGGTTCCACCGACCACACCACGGAGCGGCTGCGCCCGTATACCGACGTGCTGCCGCTCACGTTGCTGCGGCATGAGCAACGGCGCGGATACGCCGCATCGATCGAGCGCCTGATGCGCGAGGCAGTGTCGCGCACGCGGTATCCGCGGCGCGACGCGATGATCGTCATGCAGGCGGACTTCACCGACCAACCGGAACACATTCCGGAGTTGGCCAAGCGGTTCGAGGGTGGTGCGGACGTGGTGGTGGGCGAGCGGCGGACGGCAGGACAGAACGCGCCGGACCCCGTGCGCCGTTTCTACCGTTTGGCGCCGTGGCTGCTGCGTCCCTTCGTGCGCGTCGAGCGCGTGACCGATCTCGTGGGCGGCTTCCGGCTCATGCGAGTGACCGTGGTGCGGGACCTGCTGCGGGAGGCCAGCGACGGTCCGTTGCTGCAGTGGAACGGATCGGCGGCCAACGCCGAGCTGCTGCTCCGCGCTGTGCGTCACAGTCGGCGCACCGAGACCGTGGAACTCGAACCGCGCTACGACCTGCGCCAACGGCCCACGCGCGTGCGACCGTTCGCCAGCGCGCTCGACCTCTATCGCTTCGGGCGTGCGGCTCGCGCCGGGCGCATTCTTTCTCCGTCCGCACCGCCATCATCGATGTCGATCCGCACCCGGTCCATTGTTCTTGCTGCTGCCCGGAGTCTCCTGGCAGCGCTCGTCGCCGCGCCCTACGCCGCGTCGCTCGCCGCGCAGGCGCCAGCCCGCTCCACGCCGTTTGGCGTGGGCGAGCGGTTGCTGTACGAGGTTCGCTTCGGCCCCATCCGCGTGGGAGACGGCCGACTGGAGATCACCGAGCTCGACTCCATCCGCAACCGTCCCGCGTGGCACGCCATCTTCAGCGTGACGGGTGGCACCTTTGCCTTTCACGTGAAGGATCGCTACGAAACGTGGATCGACACGGCGGCCACCTCGTCGCTGCGCTTCGTGATGGACCTGGACGAGGGGCGCCACGAGCGGGAACGCGACTATCACATGTTCCCCGACAAGCGGGTATTCACCGAAGGCGGAGGCCCGGAGCGCCCCAGCGTCGCCGATCCGCTGGATGAGATCTCCTTTCTCTATTATGCGCGCACGCTGCCACTCGAGGTGGGAAAGTCGTACCGCATCGACCGGTACTTCAAGCCGGACCGGAATCCGGTCATCCTCCGCGTACTCCGCAAGGAACGCGTGCACGTCCCCGCGGGGACGTTCGACGCTATTGTCGTCCAGCCGATCATCAAGACCAGCGGCATCTTCTCAGAGGACGGCGAAGCTCAGGTGTGGTTCACCGACGACGACCGGCGTCTGCTCATTCAGATGAAATCGAAGCTGAAATTCGGGTCCCTCAACTTGTATCTCACATCCTTCCGCACGCCGACCCCTCCCAACCAGACCCCGTGAGCACGGGCGAGGCGGACCTCTCGGCCGTACGCACGGTCCCGATCGCGCGCCGCCCCAACAAGGTGCGCGCTGAGGAGTTCGCATCGCCCCCGCCCGACGCGGGCAGCAGTGTCCCACGCTCGTTCGCCGCCTTCCTCCGCGCGTTGCCGGATGTGCTCGTCGCGCGCGACTTCCTCCGCGTCGCCAACGCGCTTGCGGCGGCCGCCGGCAACCGCACCGTCGTCGCGATGATCGGCGGTCACGTGGTCAAGACCGGTCTCGCGCCCATCCTCCTCGATCTGGCCCGACGCGGCGTGCTGACGCACGTGGCGATGAACGGCTCGGCCGCCATTCACGACTACGAGATTGCGCGATGGGGAGGGACCTCGGAGGACGTGGCCGGCGGCCTGCGCGATGGCACCTTCGGGATGGCCGAGGAGACGGGGCGCGGGATGAACGACGCCTTCGTACGCGGGGCAGCGGCCGGCTGGGGAATGGGGGAATCGCTCACCCGCGCGCTCGCCGCCGAACCGACGCCCGCGCACCCGGAGCTCTCGCTCCTGATGAGGCTCCCGCCGCTGGGCTGCTCCCTGTCGGTGCACGCCGCCATCGGCGCGGAGATCATCCATCAACATCCGGCTGCCGACGGCGCCGCCCTGGGCGCCACGAGTCATCGCGATTTCCGCAGGTTCGCCGCGGTACTACCCGGGCTGCATGACGGCGGTGTCGTATTGAACCTGGGGAGCGCTGTCGTCCTACCCGAGGTGTTCCTCAAGGCGCTCACGATCGCGCGCAATCTGCACGGCGGGAAGCCGACGCACTTTACCACGTGCGACATGGACATGGTGCGGCACTATCGTCCGCGCATGAACGTGGTCCAGCGTCCCACGATGGAAGGGGGAACGGGCTACGAGATCACCGGGCACCACGAACTCATGGTGCCGCTGCTCGCGTGGGCGGTGGCGGAGCGGCTCGACGCGCGGCAACAGGGTGCGGCCGAACATCCGGCGTCGTCCGTATCGCCCGCCCCCGGCGGACACGGGTAGGGCCATGCAGCGAGCCGGCGCGCAATGTGCGGCGCCGGTGCACGCGGCCTCTCAGCGCCGCGCGCCGCGCGCGCAAGCGCTGGCACCCAGAGCGGGCGAGAACTAGGAATGCCACCCGCCCCAGCGCTCGCGCAGCCGGGCGGCCGTGTCCGGGCTCACCAGCTTGATCACGAAGTACACGACGAGTCCGACAATGAGGATCTTCACGGCGACGAACAGGAGCCAGAGCGCAAAGGCCACCAGTCCGCCCATGATCCCAAAGACGAACTTCAAGGCGAATATCCCGAGCAACGTCAGCGCGCCGACGGCAAAGATGGTCCGTAGCATGATCGCAGTCTCCGGTAAATTGCTGCCAACCGTACGCACGACAGGTGAACGCGGTTTCATCGGTGCCGCACGCGGGCGCGGGGCATCCGGGCGCGGGGCATCCGGGCGCGGGGCATCCGGGCGCGGGGCATCCGGGCGCGGGGCATCCGGGCGCGGGATACCCGGGCGCGGGATACCCGGGCGCGGGATACCCGGGCGCGGGATACCCGGGCGCGGGGCATCCGGGCCGGGGCAGTGCGCCACTCCCGTCGCCCGCCCAACAGACGGTCCCCACGCGCCCCTCCCCGCGCGTTCACCCGCCCCAGGCGGCGGGCGCGCCCCCACGTTTGGGGCGGAGGTGATCGTGGTGGGCGCCGGGCTCGTAGGGCTGGCCACAACACTGTCGCTCGCCCGGCGCGGTGTCCAGGTCCTCCTTTTCTCCCATAGCGAGGCCGGCGCCGCCTCGCCAGCGGCGGCCGGGATGCTCGCACCGGGCATGGAGCACGCCACGGGCGAGGCGCACCGATTTGCCCTGGCCGCGCGCGAGTACTATCCGGACTTCCTGGATGCGCTGGAGAGCATCACGGGAGAGCGCGTGCTCCTGGATCAGAGCGGCGTACTCGAGGTCCTTCTCGACGACGCCGCGGCCGAGGCAGCGGCCGAGGCCGACGCGGAGCGGAACGCGGACGCCAATGGCGGCGACGCCCGCCCGCGCGGAGAATGGATCGATGCGACCACGCTGCGCGCTGCCGAGCCGGCGCTGGCACACGCGCGCGGCGCGTTCTTCTATGCACGCGACGGCTACGTGGACAACGTGCATCTCGTGCACGCGCTGGAGGCCGCCGTCGCGCAGCACCGCTGCGTGAGCACGGTTCAGACGCGGGTGACCGCGCTGGAGTGGGATGGCCGCGCCGCCGTCGTGCGCGGGCACGACGTGGCAGCCTCTGCTCACACGGTGGTCCTCGCCGCGGGCGCCTGGTCAGCGTCACCTGCGGGGCTCCCGCGCGCACTTCCGGTGACCCCCGTGCGGGGCCAGCTCGCGCTGGTGGAATCCGCCCCGTTGGCGCACGTGGCGTATGGGCCGCATTCGTATGCGGTCCCGCGCGCGGGACGGACGGTGGTCGGGTCCACCATGGAACGCGTCGGCTTCGACGCCACGGTCACCGCAGCCGGACTCACGAGTATCCTGGTGCACACGGCCACGTTGTGCCCAGCGCTCGCCGGCGCGGCGGTCCACCACCGTTGGGCCGGGCTCCGCCCGGTGACACCCGACCTGCTCCCCATCCTGGGCCGCGATCCGGACCTGCCTCAGCTGGTCTACGCCTGCGGCCACTCCCGAAACGGGATCCTCCTGGGACCGTTGAGCGCGGAGTGCGTAGCGGCCGCAGTGGCCAACGAGGAGCCCCCGCACTCGCTCCGCCCGTTCCGCGCGTCGCGGTTCATGGCGGATGGAGCCGCCCATGGGATGCTAACCGGCAAATAGAGACAGACGGGTTACTGCGGCTACCCGCGTGCGGCGAGAGGGGATAACTTTCCGCTGGGACCGGACGCCGCGCGCCCCGCCGCGGCATTGCCCACGTACCGCCGGCACACGGCCGGCGCAACCCTGGCCCACGGGAGCACATGGGGGACACCACCCTCTATCAAATCATGGGTCGCCGGAGCGCGGCGCCCCTGCCCGAGCGGAAGCCGAGCTGGCTCAAGGTCCGCGCGCCCGGCGGAGAGAACTACAGCCGCCTCAGGCACCTCATGCGCGACCTCCAGCTCCACACCGTGTGCGAGGAAGCGCGCTGCCCCAACGTGGGCGAGTGCTGGGAGCACGGAACCGCCACCTTCATGATCCTGGGCGATGTCTGCACGCGCAACTGCGCCTATTGCGCCGTGGCGCACGGCCGGCCCCCCACCTACAATGTGGCGGAGCCCGAACGCGTGGCCCGCGCGGTCGCCGAGATGCGGTTGCAGCACGCCGTCATCACGTCGGTGGACCGCGACGATCTGCCCGACTTCGGCGCGTACATCTTTGCCGAAACCATCCGCCAGATCCACGCGCGCCTTCCCACCTGTTCGGTGGAGGTGCTCGTGCCCGATTTCCAGGGGAACGCGGACAGCATTCGCGCCGTGCTCGAGGCGCGGCCGGAGATCTACAACCACAACACGGAAACCGTACCGCGGCTCTATCGGCGCGCGCGTCCGGGCGGACGCTACCAGCGCGTGATGCAGATCTTCCGTCTCGCGAAGCAGATCGCTCCCGACATTCCCACCAAGACGGGCATCATTTTGGGAATGGGAGAGACCATCGAGGAGGTCGTCCACACCATGCGCGAGCTGCGCGAAGTGGACGTCGATATCCTCACGCTCGGCCAATACCTGCGCCCATCCGCCGATCACATCGCGCTGGACCGCTACTACACGCCCGACGAGTTTCGGCACCTGCGCGACGTGGGGCTCTCGCTCGGCTTCCGCCACGTGGAGTCCGGCCCCCTGGTCCGCTCGAGCTATCACGCGTGGGAGCAGGTGCAGGCGGCGGGCGTATGAGCACCAGGAGTGCACGCGCCAGGAAGCGCTCGGATGCACGCACCCACGAGAACGGAACGGCCGCACGCGGCCAGACGGCGAACGCGCTCCCGGAGGTGTCGCATCACGATCTGCTCCGGTCGATGCTTCTCCAGCGACGGTTCGAGGAGCGGGCGGCCGAAGCCTACGCCATGGGCTACATCGGCGGGTTCTGCCACCTCTACATTGGACAGGAGGCGGTGGGAACGGGCGCCCTCTCCGTGCTGCGTGACGACGACTACGTCATCGCCAGCTACCGCGATCACGGGCAAGCCCTCGCCCGTGGCGTGCCGCCGCGCGCGATCATGGCCGAGCTGTTCGGCCGCGCCGACGGAGTGGCGCACGGCAAGGGCGGTTCGATGCACCTCTTCGACCGCGAGCGCAATTTCCTGGGCGGACACGGCATCGTGGGCGCGCACATCCCCATCGCCACCGGCGTGGGCTTCGCCATCAAGTACCGTGGTGGCGATCAGGTGTGCCTCTGCTTCTTTGGCGAAGCCGCGGTGAACGGCGGCGCGTTCCACGAGGCGCTCAACATGGCCGCGCTCTGGAAGCTTCCGGTGATCTACGTCATCGAGAACAACCGGTACGGTATGGGAACCGCGCTCGAGCGCGCGTCTGCCATCAACGACATCGCCGAGCGCGCCTGCTCCTACGACATGCCTAACGAGGTGGTGGACGGGCAGGACGTGTTGGCCGTGCGCGAAGCGGTCGCGCAGGCGGTGCAGCGTGCCCGCGCCGAACACGTGCCCACGCTCATCGAGGCGCGTACGTATCGCTTCATGGGACACTCCATGTCCGACGCGGTCAGCGGCACGTACCGCACCAAGGAGGAATTGGAGGAGCACATGAAACGCGATCCCATCGTCGTCCTCCGCGGGGTGATGGAAAAGGCGGGAGAGTGGTCGGACGACGAGATGGCCAAGTTCGACGACGACGTCCGCGCGGTGGTCGAGGACGCGTGGCAGTTCGCCGAGAAGAGCCCCGAACCGCCGCTCGAGCTCCTCACCGCCGACGTCGTGGTGGACAGCACGAGCGACGCCGCCCCGGCTATCGGAGCCTGACGTGCCCGTGGTGACCTACCGCGACGCGCTGAACCAGGCGCTCCGCGAGGAGATGCAGCGCGACGACCGCGTCTTCCTCATGGGAGAGGAAGTGGGCGTGTATCAGGGCGCGTACAAGGTCTCCAAGGGGTTGTTGCAGGAGTTCGGCGAGATGCGCGTGGTCGACACGCCCATCACCGAGCTCGGCTTCGCCGGCGTAGGCGTGGGCGCGGCAATGGTGGGGCTGCGCCCGATCGTGGAGTTCATGACGTGGAACTTCGCCCTGCTCGCGCTCGACCAGGTGGTGAACTCGGCGGCCAAGATGCTCTACATGTCCGGCGGCCAGTACAACGTGCCGATCGTGTTCCGCGGCCCCAACGGCGCCGCGCTCCAACTGTCCGCGCAGCACTCGCAGGCGTGGGAGTCGTGGCTGGCGCACATCCCCGGGCTCAAGGTCGTGGCGCCGGGCACCCCATATGACGCCAAGGGGCTGCTCAAGTCGGCCGTGCGCGATGACAATCCCGTCATCGTGCTCGAGGGAGAGATGCTCTACAACACCAAGGGCGACATCCCCGCCGAGGAGTACGTGGTCCCCATCGGCAAGGCCGAGATCAAGCGCGAGGGCAGCGACGCGACCATCGTGACGTGGGGGAAGATGGTGCTCGCGGCCATGCAGGCGGCCGAGCAGCTGGCCAAGGAGAACATCTCGGCCGAAATCGTGGACCTGCGCACGCTGCGCCCGATGGACGTGGAGACGGTGCTTGGCTCCGTGAGCAAGACGCATCGCGCCGTGGTGCTGGAGGAAGGGTGGGAGGTGGCCGGCTTGGGCGCGCAGGTGGTGGACTACGTGCAGCGGTTTGCATTCGACGAACTGGACGCGCCGGTGCTGCGCGTGCACCAGGTGGATGCGCCCATGCCGTACGCCAAGAATCTCGAGCGCGCCGCCAAGCCCGACGCACGGCAAACGGTGGCCGCGGTGAAGCAGGTGCTGTACATCGAGTAGCGCGGTGCGCCGCGTGCGCACGGCGCGCGTCCCGCTCCGCACGGCGCGTCCGCGCTGTCAGTCTCCGGGAGTGAACGCATGGCGATCAAGGTGGTAATGGAGGCGCTCTCCCCCACGATGGAGGAGGGGCGCCTGGTGAAGTGGCTCAAGCAGGAAGGCGACGAGATCGCCAAGGGCGACGTCCTGGCCGAGGTCGAGACCGACAAGGCGGTGATGGAGCTCGTGGCGCGCGGCAGCGGCGTGCTGCGGAAGCAACTCCTTCCCGAAGGCGGAACCACGGCCGTGGGCACGCCGGTGGGCGTGATCGCCGCGCCGGACGAGAACATCGACGAACTGCTGGCGAACGTGCCGGCCGCCGCCGCCCCGCCAGAAGAGGTGGTGGCCGAGACGCGCGAATCGGCCGGCGCCAATGCAATCCCGGAGACCCCCGACGACGCGCAGCTGGAGGCATCCACGCCGCCGCAGGCCAAGACGCCGGCAGGCGCACCGGCGCCCGCCGCGCCAGCGGCCGCTACAAGTGTGGCAACGCCTGGCGGCGGCCAGGGCGGCGCCGCGCGCGGCCCGGGTTCCGCCCCACCGTCGGGCGGCGGCAACGGCGGCGGGCGCTTCCGGTCTTCTCCCCTGGCGCGACGACTCGCCACCGAGCAAGGCCTCGATCTCGCGCGCGTGCACGGCAGCGGCCCTGGTGGACGGATCGTGAAGCGCGACATCGAAGCCGCCGTCCAGTCGGGAGCCGGCGCGCCCACCGCGGTGCCCGCGCGTCCTGCCACAGCCGGCGCCGCAACCGCCGGCCCCGAGTTCGAGGACGTTCCGCTCAGCCAGATGCGGAAGACGATCGCCCGCCGGCTGGCCGAATCGATCGGCCCCGTGCCCACGTTCTATCTCACTGCCGAGTTCGACCTCCAGCGCGTGAGCGAAATGCGCAGCGCCATGGCGGAGATGGGCGACGAGTACCGGGTGTCGTACAACGACATCCTGCTCAAGGCCCTCGCCACAGCGCTTGCGCACCACCCCGAGGTGAACGCACACTGGCTTGGCGATCGCATTCGGCACTACCATCGCGTGCACCTGGGCATGGCGGTCGCGATCCCCGACGGGCTCATCACGCCCGTCATCACCAATGCGCATCTCAAGGGGCTGCGCGACATCTCGGCGGAAGCGCGCGCGTTGGCCGCGCGGGCGCGCGAGCGCAAGCTCACGCCGGAAGAATACACGGGCGCCACGTTTTCGCTTTCCAATCTCGGCATGCTCGGCATCGAGCAGTTCACGGCCATCATCAATCCACCCGAGGTGGGGATCCTGGCCGTGGGCGCCGTCGAGCAGCGCCCCGTGGTTGGCGCCGATCACGCCATTGAGGTACGGCCGCGCCTGCGCGTCACCATGAGTTGCGATCATCGCGCGGTGGATGGCGCCACCGGCGCGCGGTTTCTGCAGACGCTTCGTCGCATGATCGAGAATCCGTTGCTCCTCGTGTACTGACCTCTCCCTCTCGACTCCCAAACCGCGAACACTCCATGGCTACGTACGACGTGATCTTCCTTGGCGGCGGCCCCGCCGGCTACGTGGGCGCCATTCGATGCGCACAGCTCGGTCTCACCACCGCGGTGGTCGAACGGGAAGGGCTGGGCGGCACCTGTGTCCTGTGGGGGTGCATCCCCGCCAAAGCGCTGCTGGAATCGGCTGCCCTCGTCGAGCGCCTGCGTCACGCCAAGGATTTTGGCGTGTCGACCGGCGAGGTGACGACGGACTACGGTGTCGCCATGAAGCGCTCGCGCGCGGTGAGCCAGCAGAACTCCAAGGGCGTCGAGTTCCTCTTCAAGAAGCACAAGATCACCTATCTCAAGGGGACGGGAACGCTCCTCGGCGGGAAGAAGGTCTCCGTCACCGCCGGCGAGGGCGCCGCGGAAACGCACGAGGCGCGCAAGGCCGTGGTGATCTCCACCGGATCGCGCGTGCGCGGCCTCCCGCAGGTGGGGCTCGAGCTCGACAAGCGCACGGTCCTCTCGTCGGACGAGGCACTGGTGCTTTCCAAGGCGCCCGCCTCGATGGCCATCGTGGGCGCCGGGGCCGTGGGGTGCGAGTTCGCCGACGTCTTCCACGCCTTTGGTACCCAGGTCACGCTGATCGAGGTGCTGCCCACCATCCTCCCGCTGGAGGATGCCAATGTCTCCGCCGAGCTGACGCGCAGCTTCCGCAAGCGGAAGATCGACGTGCTCACCGGTGCCAAGATTCAGAGCGCGAAGATCAGGAAGAACGGTGTCGCGCTGTCCATCACCGCGGGGGGCGAAAAGAAGGATCTCCACGTGGACGTGGTCCTCGTGGCCGCCGGCCGCGCGCCCAATGTGGAAGGCATTGGCCTGGAGAAGGCCGGCGTCCAGCTCACCGAACGTGGATTCATCAAGGTCGACGAGCGGCTGCAGACCACCACGCCGGGCATCTTCGCCATCGGCGACGTGGCCGGCCCCCCCATGCTGGCGCACAAGGGATCGCGCGAAGGGATGGTGCTCGCCGAATTGCTGGCCGAGCAGCCGCACGTTCAGCTCGTGAATTACGGCAACATCCCCAACGCCACCTACTGCCATCCGGAAGTCGCCTCGGTGGGTCTCACGGAACAGCAGTGCAAGGAGCGCAAGCTCGACTACAAGGTTGGGAAGTTCCCCTTCTCGGCCAACGGGCGCGCACGCACGGCGGGCGAGACCGAAGGGTTCGTGAAGATCATCCGCGACACGAAGTACGGCGAGATCCTGGGCGCCCACATCATCGGCCCGCACGCCACCGAGCTCATTCACGAGCTAGTGGTCGCGCGGGAAAACGAATTCACGGTCGAAGAAGTCGATCTCGCCGTGCACGCCCATCCCACGCTGGCCGAGGCCGTGGCCGAGGCCGCGCTCGACTCCATGGGCCGCGTCATTCACATCTAGCAATCCGGCGCCGTAACCGAATGCGATACCGAATGACAGAGCATCCGGCGGGACAAGCGATACCGAAGGCCATACACCCCTGCGTGCGGGATGCGCTGACGTGGCGGCCCGGGTGGGTGGAAACCGCGGAGGTCGGATGACGGTGCCGGGCGCGGCGCGTGATGCTGCTCCGCCCCCCGCTGCCCGCCGCGCGCTGCAGGTGGTGACGCTGGGCCTGCGCCCGTATGCGGAGGTGCTGGAGATGCAGCGTTCCGTGGCGCGCGCGCGCATCGCCGGCGACATCGCGGAGGACGTGCTCTTGCTGGTCGAGCACCCGCCGGTCGTGACCCTGGGCCGGACGGCCAAGCAGGAGCACCTGATGCTGTCGCGCGATGCGCTCGCGGCGCGCGGCATCGCGCTGTTCGACGTGGAGCGGGGCGGGGACGTGACGTATCACGGACCCGGTCAACTGGTGGGCTATCCGATCCTCGACCTCAAACGGCACCGCCGCGATCTGCACTGGTACCTGCGCCAGGTGGAGGAGGCACTCATTCGCGCGCTCGCGGCGTGGGAGATCCACGCCGAGCGCCGTGCCGGATTCACCGGCGTCTGGACAGCCGGGCGCAAGATCGCGTCGATCGGCGTTCACGCGCGCGATTGGGTCACCTGGCATGGGTTCGCGCTGAACGTCACGACGGATCTCTCTGCCTTCGACGTGATCGTCCCCTGCGGCATTCAGGGCGTCGAGATGACCTCCGTCGCCCGCGAATCACAACGCCCCGCCGCGATGCCCGAGATGTCGCGCGCCGTCGCCGCCTCGTTCGCGGACGTGTTCGGGCTGGAGATCGCGGAAGAGGGGAGCGGGATCGGCATCGGCGGGCGCTGACGCCTCAGCCCTCGCTCGCTTCAAAGCTGGACCGGCATCGGCGCCCGCTGACGCCTGAGCCCTCGCTCGCTTCAAAGCTGGACCGGCATCGGCGCCCGCTGACGCCTGAGCCCTCGCTCGCTGGAGAGCGAGAGTCAGTTGCGCGGTGACAGCCTCGAGTCATCGGTCATCAGAATGTCTGGATCCTGCGCCCGCCGTGAGCGGATGGCGACCTGAAAGGGGCTTCGGCCCCGCCCCCTCCCGCCGGCTCACGACTGGGCTGATGACTGTCATCAGAATGACAGTAACCACGCTACTGATTCTCGCCCGCAGAATTCTGATCGCCGCCCCGCACGCCCATGCCCGCCCCACGTAGCCCCGCCACGCTGATCCCCGCTAAATCTCGATCTGCGCCCCCAACTCGACCACTCTCCGCGGCGGGATCCCGAAGAACTCCGTCGCCCCGCGCGCATTGCGCGACATGAACGCGAACAGCGCGCGGCGCCACCGGCTCATCGACGTGCGGCCGGCAGGGATGAGGTGTTCCCGTCCCAGATAGAAGGTGGTGTCCATCGGGGGCGCGCTGATCCCCGCCTCACGACAGCGCTCCATGATCTCCGGCACGTTCGGCGTCTCAGCAAAACCGTACGTCGCCTCCACCCGGTAAAAGCCGTGCGGGAGCGGTTCGATCGCGACCCGCGACGCCGCTGGGATGGTGGGAACGTCCGCGGACCGGATCGACAGCAGCAGCACCGTCTCGTGCAGCACCTGATTGTGCTTGAGATGGTGCAAGAGGACGACCGGAGCACCCGTGGGCTCCGACGTCATGAAGACCGCGGTGCCACGCACGCGCACGGGCTTGCGCCGCGCCACATCCTGCAGGAAGAGCTCGAGCGGGAGCGACGAACTACGCAGAATCTCGTATAGCGCGGCACGGCCGCGGCGCCACGTGGTCATCATCGCGTACACCACCGCCGCCACGACCACGGGAAACAGGCCTCCGTGCTCGACCTTCCCCAGGTTGGAGAGAAAGAACGCCATGTCGATGGTCAGAAAGAACGCCAGGAACACACCCGCCTTCATGGCCGACCAGCCGTACCGCTCCCGCGCCACGTGGTGATACAGCAGCGTGGTGATGACCATCGTCCCCGTGACCGCCACGCCGTACGCAGCCGCCAGTCCCGTGGATGACCGGAAATAGAGCACCAGTCCAATGCACCCCACCATCAGTGCCGCGTTCACCTCCGGGATGAAGATCTGTCCTTCCGTTTGCGCCGACGTGTGGATGATGGTCACGCGCGGACTGAACCCCAGCTGCACCGCTTGCCGCGTGAGGGAGAACGCCCCGGAGATGAGCGCTTGAGAGGCGATGACCGCCGCCGCCGTCGCGATGATGAGCAATGGGTACAGCAGGAATCCCGGTGCGAGTCGATAGAACGGATTGCTGGCCGCCTCGGGCACCCGGAGCAGCAGGGCCCCCTGCCCGAAGTAGTTCAGCAGGAGGGCCGGCATCACGAGGCTGAACCACGCCAGACGAATCGGGGCGCGCCCAAAGTGACCCATGTCGGCGTAGAGCGCCTCCCCGCCCGTCACCACGAGCACAACCGCACCGAGGATGGTAAAGCCCGCGATCCCGTGCTGGAGAAAGAATCGCACCGCGTACCACGGCGCCACGGCAAGCAGGATGCCCGGCTCGCGCGCGATCTCGCGCACGCCCAACGCCGCGATGGAGCCAAACCACAACAGCGTCACCGGACCAAAGACCCCGCCCACACGCGCGGTGCCGTGACGTTGCACCAGGAACAGCAAGACGAGAATGACCACCGTCGCGGGCACGACGATCCGCGAGAACGCCGGCGTCGCGACCTCCAGTCCCTCCATGGCACCGAGCACCGAGATCGCGGGCGTGATGATGCCGTCTCCATACAGCAGCGCCGCACCGAACAGGCCCAATCCAACCAGGATCGCACCGTGGAACCGGCCGGCCGCACTGCGCGTGCGCTGCGATACCAGCGCGAGCAGCGCGAGAATCCCCCCTTCCCCGTGATTGTCCGCGCGCAGGATGAAGACGATGTACTTGATGCTGATGACGAGCGTGAGCGCCCAGACGATGAGCGACAGCACGCCGAACACGTTGTCCCGCGTCACCGGCACCCCGTGCTCGGCACTGAAACATTCCTTCACCGCATACAGTGGACTGGTGCCGATGTCCCCGTACACCACCCCCAGCGCAGTGAGCGACATGAGGACCAACGCCCGCCCGCGTAGCGACTGGCCATGCGTGCCATCCTCGCGCCGGGCGGCTGCCGACGCTGTCTCATCGGCCGTACCGTCGGCGGGCACGCCGTCGCCGGGCGTTCCCCGGGATTCCGGTGGGACCGCACCCGCATCGTGCATCACGATTTCACTCCGTCTCCCATCGCCCGCTCCCGACGGCGCGCCCGGAGGCGCGCCTCTATATTCCGGTCATGTCCGACGCGCCCAGTCACGCGACGCCTCACTGGTCGGCCGACTTGAATCCCCAGCAGCACGCCGCCGCCACCCATGGCGATGGTCCGCTGCTCATCGTCGCGGGTGCCGGCACGGGAAAGACGCGCACGCTGGTGTATCGCGTTGCGCACCTCATCGAGTACGGGATCCGTCCGGAGCGGATACTCCTCCTCACGTTCACCCGCCGCGCGGCGCAGGAGATGCTGCGCCGCGCCGAACGCCTGGTGGGCGCTGCGAGCACGCGCGTGCAAGGAGGCACGTTTCACGCGACGGCCCACCGCCTGCTGCGTGCCTACGGTGAAGCCGCCGGCATCCCACGCGATTTCTCCATCCTGGATCAGTCCGATGCCGAAGACCTCACCGGGATGGTGCGCGCCGCGCTGGGGCTCGGGGAGCGCGGCTCGCGCTTTCCCAAGAAGGAAACGCTGCATCACGTCTATTCGCGGCACGTCAACACCGACGTCCCGGTCGACGACATCCTGCGCGACGAGTACCCGCAGTTCACACCGCTCGCCGACGATTTCCGCCGCGTGTTCGCCGCGTACACGGACCGCAAGAGCGAACGCAACTTGCTGGACTACGACGATCTGCTGCTCTTCTGGGCCGCCATGCTCGACGTTCCCGCGATCGGTGAGCGCATCGCCGGCCGCTACGATCACGTGCTCGTGGACGAGTATCAGGACACCAATGTCCTTCAGGCGCGCATCCTCCGCGGGATGTGTCGCGCGCACAGCAATCTCACCGTGGTCGGTGACGATGCGCAGAGCATCTACTCGTTTCGCGGTGCCACCATCCGCAACATCCTCGAATTCCCCGAGCAGTTTCCCGGCGCCGCGCGCGTGACGCTCGAACAGAACTACCGCTCCACACAACCCATCCTGGACGTCGCCAATACGCTCATCGCGCGGGCACCACGAGGATACGGCAAGACGCTGTGGACGGAGCGACGCGGTGGGGAGGCGCCGCTCCTGGTGGCCGCACGTGACGAACACGAGCAGACACAGTGGGTGGTGCAACGCGTGCTCGAGTTCCACGAGCAGGGGCTGCCCCTGTCCGAGATGGCGGTGCTCTTCCGCGCCGGCTACATGTCGGCGGATCTGGAAATCGAGCTGACCAACCGGCACATCCCGTTCGAGAAGTGGGGTGGGCTCAAGTTTCTGGAGGCGGCGCACGTGAAGGACGTGCTGGCCTTCCTGCGCGTGCTGGAGAATCCCCGCGACGAGGTGAGCTGGTTCCGCCTGCTGCTCCTTCTCCCAGGCATCGGCGACGTGTCGGCCCGCCGGGCCATCGAGACGCTCGCCGCTTCCGGATGGGACCCGGACGCACTCGCCCACTTCGTCCCGCCTGCCCGCGCTCGCGATGCGCTGGCCGCGTTGGTCGACCTCCTGGCGGAATCCCGCCGCGCAGAGCCCGATCCCGACGCGCCGGTGAGCGCCGACATCGCGCGCATCCGCAGACTGTATGACGACATCCTGCGCTCGCGCTACGACCGCGTGGACCCGCGGCTGGCCGACCTCGACCAGCTCACGCTCATCGCCGCCAACTTCCCCACGCGCGCCGCCTTTCTGGCCGAGCTGGCGCTCGATCCACCGTCCGCCACGCAGGATCTGGCCGGACCCGGCGACGCGGAAGACGACGTCCTCATCCTCAGCACGGCACACAGCGCCAAGGGCCGTGAATGGGACGCGGTGTTCGTCATCTGGGCGGCGGACGGCTGGTTCCCCTCCGCGCGCTCGCTCCGCACGCCGGAGGAGATCGAGGAGGAGCGCCGGCTCCTGTACGTGGCCATGACGCGGGCGCGGCGGGAGCTCGCGATCAGCTATCCGCTGTACACGTACGCCGCGCGGCTGGGCGCCGACTACGCCATCGATCAACCGTCGCGATTCCTCGATGCCGAGGTCCGCGCGCGCATGCGGCTCCTGGGAGTGGGCGGCTTCGACACCGGCACCGCACCCGCCGACGCGGCGCCGGCGAGCGCCGCGGTCGATCTGCGAGACCTGCTGCGACAGCGCTTCGGCGCGAGCTGAGCGGACCCGCTCGAGCGACAGGGGGGTCACCGCCAGGCCGCCGGCCCCGCACGCCAGCGCTCCAGCGCCGCATACGGGTCGTCCTCGCCGCGCACGATCGAGATGACACGCGCGATGGCACGCCGCGGATCGCGGCCCTCGCGTTCATAGATCGCGTCGAACAGATCGAGGCGCGTCACGTAGATGCGCCGTGCCAGGAGGGCAGCGTTGTCCAGCCGCAGGCGGCGCACCACCGCCGGGGGAATCTCCTGGAGTCGCGGCGCCACGACACGGTCGAGCTGCTCGCGCGCGGCCGCGTAGATCGCCCGGCGCGCGCGCAGGCGCGCCGCACGGTCGTTCGGGTGCGCGCGGAAGGCCGAGTCGAGCGCACTGTACAACTTCTCCCAGAACGCGCCGAGCACCCGCTCGTCCCCCCATTCTCGTGCGGCGCGTTCGGCGGCCGCCGTGTCGCCTCGCGCGCGGAAGAACGCCTCCGAGCCGCGCGCGCCGGCGAAGTTGGCGAACGACTCGTTGAACACCGCGCTTCCCGCCGCGTAGAACGTGTTGTGCGTGAGCTCATGGATGACCGTGTTGACCAGATCCACCGAGTCGAGCTGCAGCGTTGACGAGAGCAGCGGATCGTTGAACCACCCCAACGTACTGAACGCCGCCGCGGGCCGAAGATACGCGTCGTACCCGTCCCGCAGGAACTCCTGCTCGGCGGCGCGAGCGGCGTCGAAGTCGAAAAATCCCTTGTACGGCACCCGCCCCACCACCGGAAACCACCACGTGTAGCGCTCCAGCCGGTCGCGATACGCCGCCGACAACACCAGCACGAGCGTGTCACGCTGGAGCGCCGTGAACGTGGTGAAGCTGTCTCCTCCGCGCAGTCCGAGCGAATCCATGGCGAACTGCCGGGCGTCGAGTACGAGTTGCAGCTTCTGCCGCACGAGCGATGGGACGGTGCTGTCCGCCGCGAGTGCGCGGATCGGGCGTCGCGCCGCGAGGATCTTCGCCTCCTCGTAGGCCGCCCGCGCGATGTAGCGCCCCGTGCGCGTGACGGCGAGGAACAGCGCCGCCAGAGCGACGGCGACGAGGAGCAGGCGACCCACCACGCGGGTGGTGCGGTGGAAGCGCCCGGCGTCGCGCGGTTCGGCTGGCGCCATCCCGCCGTGGGCCGGCACCGCGCGGAGCTCCGAGTCGTGGCCCGAATCCATTTCTCTGAGTGGCGTCCTGTCGGAGAGTGCGAGGCGGGCCATCCGTTGGGAGGCCAGTCTGCCGTGCGCCGCGGTGAGACCCGCGCGAGCCGGTTGCGGCCGGTGTCGTGAGGCGGCCACCGTGCCAACCGCCACGGATCAACCGTCACGCAGCCACCGGCCGACCGCCGCTCAACTTATCCCGTCCGTCCCCCCCACTCCACCCCACTTGGGCACCCGAGGCGAGTTCCGGCGCGATGCTAGCCGCTCCCCCCGGCGGCGGCTATCATTCTCAAGTTGCACCGCGGCGTTGCTCCCCGCCCGGACAGCGCCACCAGGGCGCGCCGGTGCTGAGCGGCCCCACCGGGATGAGCGGTCCGGCGAACGCGCGCCGGGGCCGGCCTCTCCACCCTCCAGCCCGGCCGATGTCATTCGTTCACCTGCACTGCCATTCGGAGTACTCCCTTCTCGACGGCGCCAACCGGATCGGTGACCTCATCAGGCGCGCGCTCGAGTACGAGCAGCCTGCCCTCGCCATCACCGATCACGGAAACCTCCACGCCGCGTGGGCATTCCAGGAGCAGGCGCGTAAGGCCGGCATCAAGCCCATCATCGGCATGGAGGCCTACGTGGCGCCCGGAGACCGCCGCGAGCGCGCCCGACCCGGCCCGGGGATCAAGCCGTACTACCATCTCGTCCTGCTCGCCCAGAACGCCACCGGCTATCGCAACCTGGTCAAGCTGTCGTCGCTCGCGTACACCGAAGGCTTCTACACCAAGCCGCGGGTCGACCGCGAGCTCCTGGCGCGCTACAACGAGGGCATTGTGGTCTCCTCCGCCTGCATCGCCGGCGAGATCGCCACGCATCTCCTGGCCGACCGCTACGACGAGGCGCGTGCCGCCGCGGCCTGGTACGCCGAGACCTTCCGCGCCCGGTACTACCTGGAGGTCCAGGCACACGACGCCGGTGGGATCCAGTCCCGGCTGAACACGCAGGTGTTCCGCCTGGCAGAGGACATCGGCCTTCCGGTCGTGGCGACGAACGACGCGCACTTTCTCCGACGTGACGATCACGACGCGCACGACGTGCTGCTGTGCATCGGACTGGGCAAGGACCGCAGCGAGCAGGACCGGATGCGCTACGACGAGGGGCTCTTCTTCAAGAGCGCCCCGGAGATCGCCGAGTTCTTTCCCCAGCGCGCCGACGTGCTGGAGAATACGCTCCGCATTGCCGATGACGTGGGCATCGAGTTCTCCAAGACGTATCACGTGCCGTCGTTTCCGCTTCCCTCCGGCGTCGCGAGCGAGAACGACCTGCTGGTGCGGATGGCCGAGGCCGGCGCCCGCACGCGCTACGGCGACCCGCTGCCGCCCGAGGCGCGCGAGCGGTTGGAGTACGAGCTGGATGTGATCACCCGCACCGGCTACGCCGGGTACTTCCTGATCGTCGCCGACTTCATTGCCGCCGCGCGGGAGCGTGGAATTCCGGTGGGTCCCGGCCGCGGCTCGGCGGCCGGGTCGCTCGTCGCGTACGCGCTCCGCATCACCGACGTCTGTCCCCTGCGGTTCGATCTCCTCTTCGAGCGGTTCCTGAATCCCGAGCGCGTGTCGATGCCCGACATCGACGTCGACTTCTGCTTCGAGCGCCGCGGCGAGGTGATCGAATACGTGCGCCAGAAGTACGGGCGCGCCTCGGTGGGACAGATCATCACGTTCGGCACCATGAAGTCGCGTGCCGTGGTGAAGGACGTGGGGCGTGTGCTGGGATTCACGCCGGCCGAGACGGACCAGCTGGCCAAACTCATCCCCAACCAGCCCAACTACTCGCTCACCGTGCGCGAGGCCACCGAACAGATCGGCGAGGTGCGGCAACTCTACCGGACCGACGAGCGCTACCGCCAGCTGCTGGACTACGCCATCGCGCTCGAGGGGCTGTCCCGCCACGCCGGCGTGCACGCGGCGGGCGTGGTCATCGCGCCGGGCCCGCTGGACGAGTACGTGCCCATCTGCACGCAGGGCACGCGCGGCGCGGGGCGCGGTTCCGGCAACGGCGCGGACGACGAGACGGTGGTCGTCACGCAGTACGACATGACCGCGCTGGAAAAAGTCGGCATGCTCAAGATGGATTTCCTGGGGCTCACCACCCTCACGGTCATCCACGACGCGCTCCAGCTCATTGCCGCGCGCACGGGCACGCGGATCGAGCTCGGCACCATCGCGCTGGACGATCCGGCCACCTACAAGATGCTCCGCACCGGTCGGACGGCGGGTGTGTTTCAGTTCGAGTCGCCGCTCGCCACCGAGCTGCTGCGCAGCATGCGCTGCGATCGCTTCGACGACCTGGTGGCGTCCAACGCGCTCATGCGTCCCGGCCCGCTCGACGCCGGCATGCACAAAGTGTTCATCGCCCGGAAGCGGGGAGAGGAGCCGGTCACCTACGCGCTGCCGGAACTGGAGCCGGTGCTGCGCGAAACGTACGGCGTCATCACCTATCAGGAGCAGGTGATGCGCCTGGCGCAGGTGCTGGCCGGTATCTCGCTTGCCGAAGCCGACGTGCTCCGCAAGGCGGTCGGAAAGAAAGACGCCGAGCTCATCCGCAAGGAACTGAGCAAGTTCGTGGAGAAGGCCGTCGACCGCGGGTACGATCGGCGGATCATCGACGAGCTGGCCGCACAGATCGAGACGTTCGGACGCTACGGATTCAACAAGTCGCACTCCGTGGCGTACTCGGTGCTGTCGTTCCATACGGCGTGGCTCAAGACGCATCACCCGGCCGAGTTCATAGCGGCGCTGCTGTCGTCGCAGATCGGCGATACCGACAGCGTGGTCAAGTACATCAACGAGGCGCGGGAGATGGGGCTCGAAGTCCTGCCGCCCGATGTGAACGAGTCGGGATACAAGTTCACCGTGGTGGATGATCGGCGCATCCGCTTTGGCCTGGGCGCCATCCGCAACGTGGGACGCAGCGCACTCGACAGCATTCTGCTCGCGCGCGAAGAGGAACCGTTCTCCTCGCTTGCCGACCTGTGCGGCCGGGTGGATCTCCGCGCCTGCACCAAGCGCGTGTTCGAAGCGCTCACCGCCGCGGGTGCACTCGATTCGCTGGCCGCGCACCGCGCGCAGCTCGCCGCCGCGCTCGACCACACCCTGCACGAGGCGGCGCTCGCGCAGGAAGAGCGCGTGACCGGCCAGGGCTCGTTGTTCGGCGAGGATGGGGTTCCCGGCACGAGCGCGGCGACCGGGAGCAGCACCCTGCCCAACGTGCCGCCGTGGTCCGATGCGGAGCGCCTCGCGCACGAGAAGGCCACCCTCGGCTTCTATATCTCCGGTCACCCGCTCGACCCGTTCCGTACCGAAATCGAGCTGTTCGCCACGCACACCGTTTCTCAGCTCGGAACGTGGACCGACGATCCGATCGCGCTCGGCGTGGTGGTGACGGCCATCAAGCGACAGGTGAGCAAACGCAGCGGCGCGGAGTTCGCGCGTCTCATCATCGAGGATTTTTCGGGCTCGGCCGAAGTGCTCGTCTTCCCCGAAGCATGGGCGCTGCTCGCCGAGCGGATCCGGCCCGACATCCCACTGCTCCTCAAGGGCGCCTACTCGCGACGGGACCAGGGCGCGGAGCATCCCACGTACATCGTGGAGTCCGCGACCCCCTTCTCCGAGCTACGCGCCACTGGTGGCATTGCCGTGTCGTTGCACCTCGGCCCGGACGACCGGCTGCTGCCCGACGTGATGCGCGATGTGCGCTCCACCGCGGAGAGCTACGCCGGCTCGGCTCCGGTGGAGCTCTGGTGGAGCGATGGCAATGGCACCGCGGAGCGATTCCGCTCGCGCACGCTGCGTGTGGCCATCTCACCCGCGTCGCTGAGCGAGCTCCGCGCGCTACTGGGCGCGGACCGCGTCCGGCTGGTGCGCGTATGAGCGGCGCCGGCACCATCCCCGTTCGTCGGAGGCCTCTTTCGGTGCACCGTCGTTTGGTCGCACCTTTGTGGATCACGATACGGCAGCGCAGCCGCCTGGCAGACGGGAGGAGCTGACCCATGGCTACGGGCACCACGCTCGACTTCGAGAAACCGATCAGCGAGCTCGAACGGCAGATCGACGAGCTCAAGAAGATGGCCGGCAAGAGCCAACTCAGCGTCACGGAAGAGATCGCGCCGCTGGAGCGCAAGCTCGAGGCGCTGCGCGCGGAGATCTATCTCAGCCTCTCGCCGCTGCAGCGGGTGCACGTGGCACGCAACAGTCGCCGTCCGTTCACGCTGGACTACCTGCGTCTCATCTTTACCGATTTCATCGAGCTGCACGGTGACCGGTTGTTCCGGGAAGACGCCGCCATCGTGGGCGGCTGGGCGCGACTGGACGGCGAAACGGTCATGGTGGTGGGACAGCAGCGCGGGCGCGACACCAAGGAGAATCTCAAGCGCAACTTCGGGATGCCACACCCCGAAGGCTACCGCAAAGCGCTCCGGCTGATGAAGCTCGCCGAGAAGTTCCAGGTACCGGTGATTACCTTTATCGATACCCCCGGCGCCTGGGCCGGGCTGGGCGCGGAAGAGCGCGGCCAGTCCGAAGCCATCGCGCGGAATCTTCTGGAAATGAGCCGGCTCGAGGTCCCCATCGTGGCCAGCGTCATCGGCGAGGGTGGATCTGGAGGCGCCCTGGCGCTTGGCGTGGCGGACCGCGTGCTCATGCTCGAGAACGCCATCTATTCGGTGATCACCGTCGAGGGGTGCGCCGCCATCCTGTGGAAGGACGCCAAGAGCCCCGAAATGCGCGAGCGCGCCGCCAGCACGATGCGTATCACCGCGCAGGATCTGTTGGAGCTCAAGATCATCGACGAGATCGTGCGCGAGCCGGTGGGCGGCGCGCACGCCAACCACGACGAGGCGGCGCAGCACCTGCGCGAAGCGCTCGTCCGCACCGTCGACGAGCTCCGCCGCCTGCGCCCGGACAAGCTGGTGCGCCGCCGGCGCGAAAAATATCTGAGCATGGGACAGTTCGCGGGGGCGTGACCCCGCCTGCCCCTCACATCGGGATCGCGCAGCCATGCATCTGGTCGAAGTCGCCTTTCGAGGCAACCGGAAGCAATTCTACCTCTGGGACGGCGAGGAGTCGCTCGCGCCCCGAACCGCCGTCATCGTGGAAGCCGATCGGGGAGAAGACCTGGGGCACGTGCATGCCGCGGGCGACGCGGCCGCTCAACGCTGCTCGGGCTGCGCGCACGGCTGCGGCGCCGAGACGCCGCAGCAGAAGGTTCTCCGCCGCGCGAGCAGCGACGACGAGCGGCGCTCCCGCGAGCTCGCGGCGGAAAACGAGAGCGCGCGCCGGCGTGCCATCGAGCAAGTGCGCGCGCACGCCCTGGTGATGAAGATCTCCGACGCCGAATGGCAGTGGGACCGTCGCAAGCTCACGTTCTACTTTACCGCCGAAAAGCGGGTCGATTTCCGCGGGCTCGTGCGCGACCTCGCCTCCGCTTTCCGGACGCGCATCGAGCTCAAGCAGATCGGCGTTCGGGACGAGGCCAAGCGGCTCTCCGGCATCGGGCGCTGCGGCCGCGAGTACTGCTCCGCGTCCTGGCTGCCCGAGCTGCGCCCGGTCAGCCTGCAGGTGGCCAAGGATCAACGACTGTCGCTCAACCCGTCGCAGATCTCCGGCGCCTGTGGCCGGCTGATGTGCTGTCTGCGCTACGAGCACGACTTCTACGTGCAGAGCCGAAAGCGCTTTCCCAAAGAGGGAAAGGTGATCGTGACCGCGCGTGGCGAAGAGAAGGTGTTGGCCAACGACATCTTCGGGGATCGGGTCACGCTGCGCGATTCCGAAGGGGAGACACGCATCGTTCCGCTGGCCGAACTCAAACGCGAATTGGAGGCGCGCACGGCTCCGCTCGCCGCCATGGCGCCGGCATCCAGATCCGGTGGCAGAAACGCCGACGTTGCGAGCGCTCCCCGCCGCACGCGGCCCACCACCGAGGCGGCTCCCCCGTCACCCGCCGATCGAGACACGACACCGGACGCGGGTGTGGGTACTGACCCAAGCCCGGACGCCGGCACCGGCCCCGGCGGGGGCGCCGGTGCAGGACCAGGCGCGGAGGGCAGCGCGGCGCGCGAGAAGCGATCGCGGGAGGAGCGCGCCACGCGGACATCGGTGGAGTCGGGCGCCGCCGCTCCCGAGCCACGCCCGTCCAGCCGGCCGCGGCGTCGCGGCCGGCGCGGCGGCCGGCGATCGCGCCCCAGCGGAGAGCCGCCGCGCAACCTGCCGCAGAGGGACGAATGACGGCACGGATTGTCTCCCCCCCCCGCGGTGCATACGGCCGCGTTGCCACGGCGCCCATGCAGGCGGAGCGATAGCTGGTGTCCCCGTTCTACATCACCACCGCCATCGACTACGCCAACGGCGATCCGCACCTGGGACACGCGTTCGAGAAGATCGGCGCCGACGTCATCGCGCGGTATCACCGACTGCGCGGCGAGGACGTGCATTTCCTCATCGGCATGGACGAGCACGGCCAGAAGGTGGCGCAGGCAGCCGAGGCGCGCGGCGTCCTGCCGCAGGAGCTGGTGGACGCCATCGCGGCGCGCTTTCGCGGCATGTGGGACCGACTGAACATCTCCTACGATCAGTTCATCCGCACCACCGACGAGGCCCATAAGATTGGCGTACGCTCGCTCGTCGAGCGCATGCTGCAGCGGCACCCGGAAGACTTCTACGAAAAGGGCTATGAGGGGTGGTACTGCGTAGGGTGCGAGCTGTTCAAGCGCGAAGGAGAGATCGAGGACGGGCGGTGCGTTCTGCACCCCACGCGCGAGCTCCAGTGGACGGAGGAGCGCAACTGGTTCTTCCGGCTGTCGCGCTACGAGCCGTTTCTCCGACAGCTCTACGCCGATCGGCCGCACATCCTGCTCCCGCCGTCACGCCGGAACGAGATGCTGGCGCTCTTTGACGAGGGGCTGGAAGACATCTCCATCACGCGGTCGCGATTGACGTGGGCCATTCCCTTCCCGCGGCCCACGAGCGACGGCCAGCCGCAGGGAACGTGGGTATGGTTCGATGCCCTGCCCAACTATCTCACCGCCACGGGGTATCCGGCACCCGGCTTCGAACGGACGTGGCCGGCGCAGCTCCACGTGATCGGGAAGGACATCATCCGGCTGCACGGGGTGATCTGGCCCGCGATGCTCGAGAGCGCCGGCCTACCGCTCCCCGAGCGCATCTGGGCACACGGATTCGCCTATTTCCAGGGCGCGCGCTTCAGCAAGTCGGCCGGCGTACAGTTGGATCTCGACCAGGCCATCGACCGGCACGGGGTCGACGCGTTCCGCTACTTTCTCCTTCGCGAGATCCCCTTCGACGCCGATGGGAGCTTCACCTGGGAGCGGTTCGACGAGCGCTACACCGCCGACCTGGCGAACGCCTTTGGGAATCTGGCCAGCCGCACCGTAGCCATGGTGGAGCGCTACTACGGGGGCATCGTGCCGGGCGGCCCACGGAACGAGGTCGACGCGGCGGACGCACGCGATATCGCCGCCTATCGCGATTGCATGGACGGACAGTTGCTGCACGAAGCGCTTCGCCAACTCTGGCACACCGTGGCGCGCGGAAACGAGTATGTGGACCGGCGGGCGCCGTGGAAGCAGGCAAAGGATCCGACGGCGGCCACGGACCTTGCCGAGACGCTGGCCACTCTGTGCCGCCAGCTTGCGCGGCAGGCGGTGCTGGTGTCACCATTCATGCCGGCAAAGGCAGCGGAGCTGTGGGAGCAGCTCGGCGCCCCGGGAGTCGTGTGGGAGGAGCGACTGGACGACGTGGAGCAACTGGACGTCACAGGCTGGCAGGTGCGCCGACGGGGCCCGCTATTCCCGCGCCAGGCGCTGGAGGAGGCTGCAGCGAGTCCGTCGCAGTAGCGCTTTCGCCGTTCGCGGAGTCACAAGAGTGGCTTTCGGTCGCGAAGCGGTATTCGCCGGTGTTTATTCGGCACCGGGGGAGCCAGGTGTCCTGGAAGGTGACACAGGGGTGAAGATCCAGCGTGACGCGGTTGCCCCCCCGACAGTCCACTAGCGGGGGGAAACACCCGCTCCGCCGAGGCAGAGATGAAGCCGGGACCGCCCGCAGTCGCGCTCGCGTGGCTTCCGTGGCCGGAGATCGCACCCGCACGAGAGGATACGTGAATGGCACATCGCCGCTGGACGCTGCTCATCGTTCCCGATCACACGCACTCCTCGCGGAGCATTCGGATCTCCGAAGGCGCGCTCCGGGTCGTGTTGTCGGCAGCCAGCGTGCTGGCGCTCTTCGCCCTCCTGGGAACAGGGATGGCGATCGGCGGCGTCGCCCACCTCAGCCTGTGGTCGACTGCCGGGTCGGGGGCAATGGGGCGGCGCCCCAGTGCCGCCGTGGCCCAAGAGCTTCGGATGCTCCACGACACCATCGCCGCCATCGCTGCCCGCGACGATCAGATTCGGTTGCTGGCCGGCTTGTCCGACCCCGACACAGCCTTGGCAGCGGACAGTTCGGGCGACGGTTTGGGCCATTTCGCCTCCACCAATCCGGCCGATCTGGACCTCATGATCCAGCGCGCCAACACTTTGGCCGCGAGCTTCGCCGAGGTGTCAGACAGCCTGGAGAGCAACGCCGAGCGGTATACGCGCATCCCCTCCATTATGCCCACCACAGGCTGGCTCTCGAGCGCTTTCAGCAAGAGCCGGTTTCACCCGATCCTGCACGTGAGCAGGCCGCACGAGGGAATCGACGTCGGCGCCCCCATGGGCGCGCCCATCGTGGCACCAGCCGACGGGATAGTAACGATGGTGGGCCGGGAGAACGGGTACGGCCTGGTGCTGCAGATCGACCACGGCAACGGGATCTCCACCAAGTACGCCCACTGCTCGCGAATCGTGGTGAGGCGCGGTCAGCGGGTCCGGCGCGGGCAGATGATCGCCGCCGTTGGCAACACCGGCCTGGCAACCGGTCCGCACCTGCACTACGAGGTCCACGTTCGGGGCCACGTCGTGGATCCGCTCACGTATGTCCTTCCCGCCGGCGCGAATCCGGACTGAGCGTCGCTCCAGGACCGCGAAGCCTAGGCCCGGTCTTCGATCCGGGGCTTTGCGTCCGCATGTGTCCCTGACGCGCGTTTCTCTGGCGCTGGCTTTTCAGCCCGGGGTTGTTGCTCCCGGTAGTTACGCATCCAGATCACCACTACGCCGCAATCAGCCCCACTGATGTTGAACTCGGCGGGGACCTCAGCAGGGCCACGATAGACCTCGATCGCCTCGATCTGTTCCGGCTGCAGTTGGTCGATGACGAACCCGGGCACCTCGACGTTCGGATTCGCCGGGATGCGCTCCTGCTCCTGCCTGCCTGATTGATCCTTGCTGGATACTAAGCTGCCCCTAGCCGAGGCCGGGCCAAACTCTGATTCTTCCGTGGGCAGCGGAACACCGTCCAGGAAAACCCGCACCTTGCAGCGGACCGGCATGCGCGCCATTGCGATCTCGTAGCCAGCTCCGGTGGGGCGAAGTTGAATGCCCGCAACGTGTCGCAGCAGGTCGCTCGACCGGGAGGGCTGCTGCTGCTCAATGTCCTTGCGCGTGATGAACGCGCCGAACCCGCGCTTCTGTCTGTCTGCGAAGCCAGCGTTGGGCACCGCGTTCTTTCTTTTGGCCCGGACCGTGACAGTGGGGAGTGCATGCGCCCGCTGTGCGATACCGAAGAGGACCGAGCGGGTGGCGCCCGCTGTCAGCACGATCTGGGCGGCCTGCGGCGCGTAACCCAACTGACGCACGTCAATCGTATCGGTCCCCGCCTGCAGGCCGATGAAGACCGCACGACCGCGTTCATCCGTCAACATTTCGCGGGCTGCCTGACGCAACGTCACGTGGACGTTGCCGAGCGGCTCGTTGGATTCCGCCGCGCGGACGGTGACGACCAGGGAAGCGCCGGACGTGCCCTGCGCTTGGACGGTACGCATGCCTACCCCGAGGGCCAGCAACGTGCACGCGACAACAAGAAGGGTGCGATTCATGACGAACCCCCTCGGTGATGGGCGATCCCATGCCATGACTGATGCTCTTTACAGCACGTTAGGGTCCGTGCACGCGCGTGGCAAGGGGCTGGTGGCCAAGCCGGAGCCAGGCGGGGACCAACCGTGTAACGCGGGGGCAAACGGAGCGCCGGCTGCAGAAAGAGCCAGCCGGGTGGGGCTTGGAGCCCCACCCGGCTGGCATCGGTCAACCTGCGACCGGAGTTCTTACTTTGTGGTTGTCACGGGACCGATGTGTCGCAGCCCGTGAAGTTAGGGTTGTTGCGCTCAGTTGACGGAACCGGAAGCGACACATCATCACCGTAGGTTTGTGTGTCGTTCGGCGCCGCGAGCGAGGGACCACGGAACCATGTGCCCGCCGGGAACACTGTATTCTGGGCACGCCCGTACTGGCGGACCAGGCGGCGCAGATCGCCGAGCCGGTGGCCCGTGAGCCACAGCGCGTACGCACGCTCCTTGAACAACAGATTCTCCTTGTCAGCCTGTGCAGCAGGGACTGAACCAAGCGCCGCCACACCATCAATGGCGCGTGCCGTATTGATCTTAGCCAGGAACGTTGCGTCGTCGCCGGCCTGCAGCGCGGCTTCGGCCTCGATCAGCCGAGCCTCACGCCCATCGGCGAGCACCGTCGGGTCCTCACGAAGAGTGTACTTGAGCTGCTGTGCCTGCGGCGTCACCTGGTCGAAACCCAGGCGGGAACTGTCATTATCCACGGGCACGCGAGGATCGGCATCACTGATGTAGGGCAGCCCGTTGGTGCCTTCCACGTTCGGGATGGCGAACCGTCTCACGTTGAAGAAAAAGGACCATATCCCGTTGTTTTCGCTGTTGCTGGTTGCGGACGACTCGATTACGTACTCGAAGCTGTCGCCGACGCCGTTCGCGTCAGCGGCGGCCCCGGTGAAGTCGCCCAGGTCCAGCTTCGCGCGGGCCCGTCCTACCAGGGCCAGCTCCGTCAGGGTACCCGTGGTCGGACCGCTGATGGCCGCATCGAACTCCGTAACGGCCCGCTGAAACATCTCCGCGGAGCTGAGCGGCTGGCCGAGTGTGATGTTGCCCGCTTCGTCCACGGTGCTGAACGGCACACCGCTGCAGTACGTCTCGGCGATGAGCAGCGTGGCGAACCCGGAGAGGGAATGGGCCAGTGATGCGTTCGTGCTATCCGGTCCCAAGCGAGCGTACGCCGCCGATGCGCGGTCGGCACTTTGCCGCGCCCTGGAAATCCGGAAGAACTCCGTTTCGTTGCTGCCGTTGTTTTCCTGAACGTCGCGGAAGTCGATCTCGTTCCGGGTCGGGAACGTGTCCGACGAGCGAATCTCATCTGCCAGCAGGCCACCGTAGCCAACCATGCCCGTCGTTTCGTTTCCGCTTCCCGTTCCGATGAAGCCGTTGTGGAAATCGGCAACAGCGCCGGCGAGCAGTACCGGCAGCGCGGATGGCGAGGTGAGCGAACCGGAGGTTGCGACATCGGGATCCTCGACGTGGAGGATTCGGTCGGTATTGCAGCTCGCCAGCGCCAGCGAGAATGCCGCCACGGTGGCCGCGCCGCGCAGCAGGGGACCGACGTGCAGTCCCCGGCGGCGGGCTCCCGGGCGTTGTGGTATATGGGTCATAGCGTCATTGCCTCGCGAGTGGGCGTTCTCAGAAAGTGACATTGATGCGGGCCGTGTAGTACCGCACCGGCGGCTGCGACAGGAAGTCGAACGTGTTGAAATTCGACTGGCCACCGCCGTTGATCTCGGGGTCGAGACCCGTGTAGTCCGTCCACGTGTGAAGGTTGCGTCCCGCCAGGGTGAGACTCACGCCCCTCGTATTGAGGCGGTTCGCCCACGATGTCGGCGCGGAAAGCGTAACCGCAAGCTCCCGCAGCTTCCAGAACGTTGCGTCCTCGATGTAGCCCGCCACCGTCGCGAACTCGGCGTCGGCCACCGCGCGCGCCTGCTCCTTGAGCGGAGAGTTGCCGTCCTGAATGGCCTGGCAAATCTGGAAGTTGGCGCAGCGGAAATCTTCCGTTCCGTTGAACAGCTTGAAGCCGCCACGATAGTCGAGCAGACCGCTCACGCGGAAATACTTCATGATCGTGATGGCCGGAGAGATCGACCATTCGCGCGTCGGGAACGGCGAGCCAAGAAATACCGCCGAGTCACCAACGACGACCTCGTCAGGCGAGATCAGCCCATCGCCGTTCGCGTCGGCAAAGCTCTCGATCGGCCGCTGGAAGTACGCGCCCAGCGGAAAGCCGTTCTGATGCCGCTGCGTGTCACCGCCCAAACCGAAGATAATGGGCGCGATCCCCTCACCCAGGTCGATGACTTTGTTGTGGGTAGTCGTTCCGTTGACGGTAAGGTCCAGCCGCGCGTATCGCGTGTCCAGCGGCGTGCCGCTCACCTGGAATTCCCACCCCGTGTTCCGGACCTGGCCAATGTTGATGAACCGGCTGGTGGTCAGCCCGATCGACGGCGCCAGATCCTGTGCGACGAGGGCGTCGAACGTGGTCTTGTGAAAGTACGTCACCTCGGCATTCGCCCGGTCCCGGAAGAGGCCCACGTCGAACCCTGCCTCGTACTCGCGCGACCGCTCGGGCTTGAGCTCTGTGTTCCCCGTCCCGCCAACGACGAGGCCGGGAACATCGGCCCCCTCGAACGCCACCGAGACCGGGCTGAAGAACGTGATTGCATCGCGGAAACTCGGGTTGTTCCCCGATTCGCCATAGGCGGTCCGCAGGCGCAGCGAACTCAAGATGTCGGTCTGCGGGAAGAACGGCTCATCGCTGACCACCCACGACAGGTTCGCCGATGGATAGTATACGCGGCCGAAGTTCGTGCCGAACGCGCTGTTGCGGTCGGTACGCACCGCGCCGCTCAGGAACAGCCGGTCGCGCCACGACAGCTCCTCCTGCGCCAGATAGCCGAGCGTGATGACCGCCCGATTGGTCTCGTCCACATTGAACAATGAGGTCGTGCCGTTCAGCGACGACGTGCCCGGCGTCAGGCCCTCCCCAAACGCATTCGTCCCGTGCGTCTGCTCCTCACTGTACCCCAGGCCCACCGTGGTGCTCGATTGCATGTTCCGCGGCAGCGCGAACCGCGCGGTGGACGACAAGTTGGCCGTGTACGTGTAGAACTTGAACGGGTCGGTTGCCCGCTGGCCAGCGTTCAGGTCCGTGTCCTCACCCGGGGTGAAGATGCCAGGCAAAATGAGGAACGAGTCCTCTCGGTCCTCGAAGTCCAGTCCGGCCGTCCCGTGGAACGACAGCCAGCTAATCGGCTGATAGTTGGACGCCACACTCCCCGTGAACCGGTTCACGTGCTGGCGCGTATCGAGCGCAAACAGCTTGTCCGGCGTCACGAAGAACCACCCGTGACGCGAGTTATCGAAAGCCGACCCGAGCAGCGTGCCCGGCAGGATGCCCACGCTGTTGTTGTCGTTCTGCGGGAGGGCCAAATGGCTGTCCAGATAGCCCGTGGAAACGGTTACGTCCAGGTTGTCGCGCACCTGGCTGTGCATGTTCGCACGCAGGTTGATCCGCTTCAAATTGTTGGGATCATAGATGCCCTGCTCGCGTTCGAAGCCACCGCTCACGAAGTACGTGGTCACGTCGCTTCCGCCGGCCACGCTCAGGCCATAGTTCTGGCGCCACCCGTTGACGAACGGCCAATCGGCGTTGAGGGGGCTGAACACCGCCAGCGAGTCTGGCTTGATCTGGCACTGACCCGTTGTGCGCCGCACAATGTTGCAGTTGGTGGTGCGTGTGGTCGTGGGATTCCCAAGGGTGTCCAGCAGGACGCCGATCTGCCGGAAATTCGGGGGATAGTGGTTGTAATCACGTACCCCACCTGCCTCGGCGAACGCGGTCCACGTGGGGGCGCCGGGGCGCCCGCGCTTGGTGGTGATCTGGATAACCCCGTTGGAGGCCGCCGTGCCATACAACGCCGCGGCAGCCGGACCCTTGATGACCTCGATGCTCTCAATGTCAGCCGGGTTGATGTCGTTCAAGCGCGACGGACTCTGACCGCCTACGCCCTCCTGCGTGGACGACGGGTTGTTGTCGACGCGGATGCCGTCCACATACAGCAACGGTTCGTTCGACAACGACACGGAGTTCGAACCGCGAATACGCACGCGGCTCCCCGAGCCCGTGGTGCCACCCGCCGACTGCACCGTCACGCCAGGGACACGTGACTGAAGCACGTCGGAAAAGTTGGTGACCTTCGCCTTGTCGAGCGAATCGACGTCGACCGTGCCGATCGCGGCACCGGTCTCACGCTTGCGCTGCGACTGCCCTGTCGCTGTGACCGTGACGACGTCAATGGTCGTTGCCGAGGGCTCCAGCGCAAAATCCGCTGTCACCGTCTGTCCGGTCACGACCGTCACCGTCTTGGACGCCGCCGCGTAGCCGACACGCAGCGCGCGTAGCTGCACGGTGCCGGCGTCCACGCCGGCGAGGCGGAACTGTCCCTGATCGTCAGTCTGGATACCGCGCGTCGTCCCAACGATTAACACCTGCGCGTTGGGAACCGGTTGCTGGGTGGAACGATCGGTCACCTTCCCCGTAATCGTCCCCTGTGCAGCCGCCCACGCTGGCAAAACTGCCAACGCAAACAAAGCTGCTGTGAGCCGACGAACGCCACTGTGCATTTCTTCCTCCTTCTCCGAGTGAAGGGTGCGGATTCCTCCGCGGGGGACAACAATCGACACCGCGCCCGCGTCGCCACCCTCGGCGACGACTGAACGCGTTAGGTAATAGAGGTCATGGCTGGTACACCACGCAGTGCTGACGCGTAGGCAATACGTTCGAGTGCGGGCGCCCGGAACAGCGTGTGCGCATGGAAGTTCGAGCGTTCAGGCACGCACTCGCCGCGTGTCGAGTACGGCGCCACGAACGAGGGCCGGCCACATGATATTTCCGAGGATCCGGACGTGTCCAAACATGGAATCATCCGAGGAGAGCTCGAGAAAGAGGAGATCGAGCCATGCCAGTTCCCCACGATGCAGGTCACGACGGCGCCAGGCGGCGCTCGCCGTGGATCATCGGGGAGGGGCATCCAAAGTATAGGGAAATGCAAAAATCCTGTCAAGAAAGCAAAACCATGCCCTACGCCCCGACAAGCCGGGTGATGCTCCAACCGACTGCAAGACGAGAGTATGGCGCGCGCGCCCCCGATTGTCCAGACCCGCGCGGTACGACCACCACCCGTGCCCTACGCCGCCTAATGGGAGAACTGCACCCTGGGCGCCTCCGTCGCCCCGGGCGCCGCCTCGAAATACGTTTTCGGTTTGGCTCCGATCACCTTGGCCGTCAGCGTCTGCGGGAAGCGCCGGATGTATGTGTTGTAATCGCGCGCCGCCTCGTTGTAATCCTGGCGCGCCACGGCGATCCGGTTCTCCGTCCCCGCCAGTTCGTCCTGCAACCGGATGAACGTTTGGTCTGACTTGAGCTCAGGATACGCCTCGGCCACGGCGATGAGCCGGCCGAGCGCCCCGGTGAGTTGCGTGTTCGCCTGCGCCATGGCAGCCGGATCGCCGCTCTGCACCGCGCCCGCCACACCGGCCCGGGCGCGTGCGACCTCCGTGAAGACGCTCAATTCCTGCTTCGCGAACCCTTTGACCGTCTCCACCAGGTTGGGTATCAGATCGGACCGCCGCTGAAGCTGGACCGCGATACGGCTCTTGGCCGCGTTCGCCTGCTCATCCAGCGTCTGAATTCGATTGTACCCGCACGCCCCCAACACTAACGGGAGCGTTACCAGCCAGAGAAGCCGACGCCGCATCAGAATTTCCTCCGCGATAGCACGCCCAGCGCTCGGGCCGGGCCGCTCGAAGCCATCCTATTGTACCGGGCCCGCACCGCGGCGCCAGGTGCGCCCACGACAGTACGTGGCCAGGCAACCACCAGGGTGCCGTCCCATTCAATTATGAGGGACGGAACGCCAGCTGCACCACGTACTTCCCCGGCCGCACCGCGCGCGGGGCCAGGCGCCACGCCACCTTCACTCGCTCGTCCAGGCAGTCGTTCACCGCCTTGCCAGCATCGGACGACCACGTGTCGTCCACCACGTGAGCATCGGTGATACCGCTACCATCGACCGTCACCACCACCGCCACCCCACCGGTGAGCTTGGGATCCCGCTTCTGGCCGAATTCCTCGTAGCAGAAGCGCGAGACGTTGCGCTCCCTCTGCACCGCGTCGTTGAGCGCCGGTGGCGCGGGCGGGATATCGGCGCGCACCGGCCGGCTCCGTCGCGTCCGCGGCGGCGGCGTGAAGGTGTCGGGGATCGCTGGGGGAATGGCCGCCGCCAGCGTATCGAGGTTCACGTGCGTGGTGTCTTCCACCAGCGCGGCCGTGTCCGGTGCCGTCTTCCTGGCGTCCCCGCCGCACGCGGCGGCCGCCGCCGCCACCCCCACGAGTCCCATTCGGGCCAGTCGTCTCATGCGATCTCCAAGAGGTCCACATCCGCCCCCCGGCCGCGTGCCAGCGAATTCGGAGGCGATGCACCATAGCGAATACCAGAGCGCATCCCAAAGTCAGGCGAGCGCATCCACGTGCGATGCGAGCTGCTCCGCGCCCGCCAGATATCCGTCCACCACCGGGTCCACGTCGCGCGCCTCGAGCGGCTCGCTTCGTCGCAGATGGCGCACCACCCGCTCGAACGGTGCAGGGTCGAGGCCCGCCAATTCACCGACGCGCTGTGCCAACAGCACATAGTCCGTGGGCGGAGTCTCGCCGTGCAATCGGACCGTCGCCCGAAAGAGCACCATGAACGTGCTGAGACTCGCCGCCAACAGCTCCCGTAGGCGGCGCCGATCGTGCCCCGCAGAGAGAATCCCCTGCCGCAGCGCCAGGAGCTTGCCCATGGTCTCGCGCTCGAGTTGGAGGCGAAGATTCGACCGCTGCACCGAGATCCCGTCCACCGGCAACGTGCCGTGTACGACGCGGTGCCGCTCGAGGATATCGGCGTACTCCATGGCAAAGATGTCGGCGGATGCCCGCCACTCCCGCACGGTGAGCGTGAGCGGCGGCGGGTTGCCGCCATCTTCCCACGCCCGGGCGATGGCTCCTTCGCGCGCCAGATGCTCGCGGTCCAGTCGTTCCACGAGCACGAGGACGTTGGTATCGGAGCGTCAATGTATGGACTCCCCGGCCACGCTCGACCCATAGAGCACCACCGCGTGCAGCTGGTCGCCATACGCGGCGCGCAGCTGCTCCGCCAGTTGGTCCACCGTCAGTCCGCCCACGACATCCGCCCTGGTTGCACCCGCTCTCTCCCGCGACGACTACCAGCGTCCGCCAGCACCACCGCCGCCAAATCCTCCTCCGCCCCCGAACCCTCCAAAGCCACCGCCACCGCCGCCAAAACCGCCACCCCCCCACCCGCCTCCCCAGCCTCCACGATGGTATCCACCTCCCATGGGAAACGGAAGGATGACGGGCATGCCGGAGCACCCACAGCCCCGCCGGCGCCGACCGCGCCCGCGGCCCGACGCCGCGCTCAAGAGAGACGACACGACGAAAAAGGCCACGATAAACAGGAGGATAACCACGCCCGGCGGCAGCGTATCGTGCCGAACGGGAGCTCCCGTGGCCGGCCGCTCCACGGCTCGCACCGTGCTGTCCAGCGAGAAGCCGTATTCGGACGCGAACCGCTGCGCCACGCGCTGCACGGCCAGCTCGATGCCGGTGCCGTAGTCCCGCTGTGCAAAGTACGGCACCACCGCGTCGCGAATGGCTCCGGCCTGGCCGTCGGTGATGAACCCCTCGGCGCCGGTCCCGACCTCGATCCGGAAGTGGCCAAAGCCGTCGGCGCTCGTTTCCTTGGGCACGGTGAGGATAATGACGCCGGTGTTGCGGCCCTCTTCACCCGGGGTCCCCGCGCGTCCCACCTTCCACTGTCTCCCCAGTTCGCGCGCGACATCTGCCGCCTCGCGCCCTCCCAGGTCGCTGAGCGTGACCACGACGATCTCGCCCCCCGAGCGCTGGCGCACGGCGTCGATGACGCGCTGCATGCGTGCCTCGGCCGCGGGCGGGATGACGTTGGCGTAGTCGTTGATGTAGCCGCGCGGAGCGGGGAGCTGCGCCGGTTGCAGCACCATCAGCACACCCATAGCTTGCGCCGCGCGATGCCACATCGGTGGAAATGCCTCCGTCTGGTAGTCTATTGTGCCTGCGCCGCGGCGATGCTGCTCTCGGCGTGCTCCGCTGGCGACACCGGAGAGCTGCGCATCGTGGCCGATAGTACTACGCGGCCCCGGACGGTGGAAGTGCTTGCCGTGCCGTTCGATCCGGCGCCGATCCTGCGCGCGGCGGGAGCGCCGGTGGGGCGCACGGCGGCACCCGGACGACGTTCCGCCCGCCAGGAGCGCGAAGACGCTCGGCGCGATTCGGTGGCGGCGCTCCGCCGTGCACTGGACGACAGCGCACGCGCGCTGGATGCCCGCTTCCAACGCGAGCGGCTGGCGGTGAACGACTTGGTGCGCGCCTTGGCTGCGCGCGACCGGCACACGCGCGCCTATGCGGCCGCGGTGGACGCGATCGAGCGTCGACGCGCGGCGGCGCGGGCGCTCCGCGCCCGGCGCGACCACCTGCGCGCCCAACTCTCGGCGCTCCCCGCCGCCGACACGGCGAGCGGCTGGACCGAGCGCTGGCGCGCGGCACTGTCACACGCTGCACGGGCGGCGGGAACGGCGGTCGTCCACCGGCGTGTGGCGGCGCCCGACACGACGCGCATCGCGCTGCGCCCCGGCCGGTGGTGGATCGTCGTGGACCGCGGCAACGAGGTCGACGTCCTTTCGCCGGCTCGCGACGTGCGCGCGGGATCGAGCGAAGTGGTGCCGCTACAATGACCAGCAGGCGTGCGCTCACCCGTGCCGCCGCGCGCACGAACGCCGATACGACCGCTGGCGCGCGCGGGCGGCGTTCGCTCAGCGCGTGCAGCTCAGCGCGTGCAGCTCAGCGCGTAAAGTTGAACGGGAAGTTGAACGTTCCTCCACCCGCGTCCGACGGCGGGAAACGCCAGCCGCTAATGCGCGAGCGGATGCACGCTTCCGTGTCATCCGCGCCCGCTCCGGACCAGGTACGCCGTACGATGTTCACCGCCGTCACGCTGCCGGCCCCCGTCATGGTGACGGCGACGGTGACCGTGCCGGCGAGATTCGGGTTTACCTTGAGCCCGTGCTCCTCGTAGCAGAAGCGGAGCTGTGACTGACGCCCGCGTACGAAGCTCCCCAGTTCTTCCACGTTGCGACCTGGTCCGCCGAGGTTCTCGGCCTTGACCACGCTGGGCGCGGTCACGGTGACGCTGGCGCGTCCCACCGACCCACCGCCGCCCACACCTCCAATGCCGCTCGTGCCGGCGGAACCCAGCCCGGTACCAAAGCCCCCGCGACCGGGGGTGCGCGAGCCCTGCCCGCCCTTGCCGTATGCAATGACGGCCTTGCCGCCGGTGGTCGCGCTCCCCGTCGGAGCGGAGCCGGCCTTGTTCACGTCCACGCCGCGCAGCACGTTCGAAACGTCGCCCACCAGGGCACCCGCCCGATCGGGCGCGCTGCCGCCGAAGGCGTCGCCAATGGCGGCCGTTTCGTCGCGCTGCGGGCGCTGGCTGCGCTGTGGCGTCGCCGGCCTCGGTGCGGCCGTGGGCGCGGGTGTGGGCGCGGGGGGCTGCTCGAACTGCACGTCGATGGGCCGCATCTCTTCCTCGCGCATGAGGGAGATGGCGGGCGGTGCGACCGGAAGGAGGTGTACGAGCAGGAGCCAGAGGATGCCGAGGCCGGCGGCGATCGCGTACGAGACCAGCAGGGCGCGCCCTTCGTCGCTGGCGATCTCGAACTTGAGGTCGCGCGTGAAGGTGGATTCGTCGGCCCGTCCACCGGCCCGGTGCGCTCCGCTCCCGCCGTGCAACACGGGCACGTTACGGCTCCACCCGCACGGGGCCAGCGGACGCGCCAGGCAGCGGCGCCGCGCTCCGCGCGACCTGCAACGTGAGATCCCGGAATCCCGCCAGTCGCGCGGTCTGCATCACGCGCGACAACAGGTCGTAGCGCATGGTGCGGTCGCCCTGAATGGCCAACACCGCCGGCACGGGGACCGTCGGCGTCACGTGCTTTTCCCGGCGCAGCGAGTCTGCCGTCCGGCGCAACACGTCGTAGAGCCGCGGGATGAGCAGTGGCTCGCGCGGGTCGGTGGAACGCGCGCGCACGGCATCCACGGTGTTCATCACCGGGTGTCCGCCGACCGTCACCTGGGCGCCGATGCCAAGCGTGAGCTGCTGGAAGGACGGATTGCCCACACGCGATTCCGGCAGGTCCACACCGGGCACGACCGGCGTGAGGGCGCCCACCGTGGCGACGGTCAGCGCGAAGAACACGATGGCCGTCATGGCGTCGACCAGCGGCACGAGGTTGAGCTGCGTCACGCGAAACTTTGCAAACTGCTCGGCACGCCGTTGGGCGCGCATGGCGCGGGCGCGACTCATGTCACCGTCCTCCGTTGGCCGCGGCCGGCGCCGGGCCGGCGCGTGAGCGCGTACCCAGCGCGATGCCGGAAAAGTGGGCGATGCGCAGGCGCTCGAGCACGCCGACGATCGTATCGTAGCTCACGTCGTCGGCGGGGATCACGAGCACATCGCTGTTCTGCGGGTACTGCGCGCGAATCTGTGTCATGAGCGCCTGCAGCCGGTCGAGCGCCGCCGCATCCAGTCCGTCGATCCGCTGATGGAAGCCGCCCCCGCCCGAATGCTCCACGACCATGCCGCCGTTGTCTACCCGGACGGCGAGCAGAAGGTTCAGCACGTCTTGCTCCTGCCGCACGGATTGCGCCTGTTCCGGCGTGCTGATGATGACCGGCGGCAGGGTGAGATCGAACGACGTGAGCGAGGCGACCGCGTTTCCCTGGTACGTGAGCAGACTGAAGAACACGATGGACGTGAGCACGTCCACGAGCGGCACGAGGTTGATGCTCCCGTGTGCCGTGATCGGGGCGCGCTCGGCGCGCCGCTGCTTGGCCTGCTGGAATCTCGACGTCATCGCGATTCGTGGACGGAGAGCGCGCACCGGCGCCGGCGACGAGACGGACGTCCCGTCAGCGCGCCGCGCGCCCCGTACATGCTAATGATGACTCAACCGCACGTCGGGTCGGTCGATCAGCGCGTTGATGAGACGCACCTGGAACTCGTCCACCTGTTCAATGATCCCCTCCGCCTGACTCACGAGATAGGCGTGCGCCACCGACAGCGGCACGGCCACGAGCAGTCCGAACCCGGTGGCGTTCAGCGCCACCGCGATGCCCGCGGCGAGACGCGCCGAGCGCTCGGCCGCCGCGGCCGCGGAAACGGCGCCGAAGGCCGCGCGCAGACCGAGGATCGTCCCCAAGAGCCCGATGAGCGTGGCCACGTTGGCGAGCATTGGAAGATAGTGGAGACGCCTGGTCAGCTGCGGGATCACCGACACCGCCGCGGCGTCCGCCACGTTCTGCAGGTCCGCCTCATCGCGGCTGCGGCTGCGGAGAATGAGCAGCCCCATGTCCGGCAGCGCGGCCTTGGACTGGGAGCAGAGGCGCATGGCCTCCTCCGCCTTTCCGGCCCGCACCAGTTGGATGACGCGTTCGATGAACGGACGGCCGTTGATCTTCGAGCGGAAGACGATCATGTACGTGCGCTCGAGAAAGATCGCGAGCCCCACCACTCCGACGAGGAGGATGAAGTTCATCACAATGCCGCCAGCGCGGTAATACTCAAGAAGGTTGCTCATCTACGCGTTCTCCAGAGGGATGCGGACGCGGGACTTCAGCGATGCCGGGGACGGACGACGGCAAGCGGCGGAACGCCCGTGCTGTCGCGCGGGGCGGGCCGGTTCGGCGCCGGCGCAGACGGTCGCGCCGAGTCGGCGGGCGGCTGCCTGCCGATGCCATGAATCAGCGTCTCGATGGAGTCGAGCCGGGCGCGCCGGCGCTCGAGCTCGCGACGCAGCGCTTCGATCTGCGCGGCGATGGAGTCTTCGGCCGCCGTCGGCACGGGCCCCCGCGCCGTGAGGGTATCCAGCGTCGCCACGCCGGCGATTTGCCGGTCCGTGACCACGCGGTATCCTGGTAGGATGGACGACCAGAAGTTCGGGTTGTAAAAGCGCGGGACGAGAATCTGCGCGTCGTACTCGGGCACAGCGCGCGGGCGCACGGTGACGACCTGCGGCGTGGGCACCTGGCCGCGGATCTCGATCGGCGTCCCCTGGCGCGCGGGACGTTGCGCCGCGATGGCCGGCGCGACAACGAGCGTGAGGGCGAGCAGCAGCCACGGGCGACGTGGATGACGGCGGCGTTCCGTGATGTGCATCACGCACCTCCTCGAGTCGTGTTTGGCGGCGGGCGGCGCGGGCCAGCCGGCGCGGGCGCCGGCGTGGAGTCCGGTGCGGCCGGCGGCGCGGCGGGCGGTGGCTCCCCATTCGTGGGCACCACCACGTTTCCGGCGAGCGCGCTCCGCGCCGCCTGCACCCACGCGTTGTCAAAGCCGCCCTGCTGCGCCTTGTCCACGAGCGATTGCCAGGCCGCGTGCGCGGCCTGATCGAAGCCGGCCGCCTGCTGCTCCGCGCCACGCTCGGCGGCCTCGCGTTGGGCGTCCGTGAGGTCGGCGGGGAGGGTGGCATTGCGCAGGAAGTTGCCGTAGTCCCACTGCGCGAGCCCCACGTAATACGTGGCGGCCGAGAGCCATTCCGGGACGCCGGACTCGATGGCCTTGGTAAAGTGCGCGGTCATCTGCCGCAGCAGCGCCCGCTTGCGCGCCGATGCGCGTTCCACCCCCGCGCGCGTGAGCTGTGCGCGCGTGGAGAGCACGAGTTGCATGGCCTGATAGCGCGGGAAGAGCTCCGCGCCCGCGCGGAACTCCCGCTGTCCCGTGCGCGCCGCGCAGGTGCCGCGCAGGGCGGGCGATGGGGAAGCGCAAAGACGCGCCAGCTCCGTCTCCAGCGCCGTGCTATCGCCCGCTGCACGCAGGAGCGCGAGGCGCGCCTGCTGCGCCTGCGCCGCGCGCGCATCGCGGGGGAACTGCTGGGCGAACGCGCCGTAGGCGCGCGTCGCCGCGGCCGTGTCCCCGGCCGCGAGATACGTCACCGCGGCGTTGTACTCCGCATCGGCGGCGCGCGGATCCTTGGGATAGGCGGCGGCAAAGCGGGCGTACGCGTCAGCCGCATCGCTCCCGCGCCCGAGCGAATCGAGCATCACCGCCACGCGCACCATCGCATCGGCTCGGCCAGGCCACGAGGGTTGCGCTTCGATCAAACGCTGCCAGGCCTGCACCGCTTCGTCGCGGCGACCCAGATCGGCCAGGAGCTGCGCGGACAGGCTCTCGTACTGCAGACGGTAGCGGTAGTCCGGATAGGTGGTGACCAGCCGCTGGGCCAGTTCCACCGCGCGCGTGCGTGCGTCGCGCGATGCGGCGGAATCGCCGCGGCCGCGCGCGACGCTGTCTGCCAGGAGGTACGTCTCGATCGCATCGCGCAGCGCGTCCGGCGCGCGTGCGGACTGGGGATTGCGCTCGGCGAACGCCACGTACACGTCCTCCGCCGCGCGCCGATACTCCCCACGTTTGACGAGTGTATCCGCAAAGCTCGATGCCGCGGCCGTGCGCAGGGCGCCAATGGAATCGGACAGCGCGCGCTTTCCACTCTGCGCCGCCGTCTGTTGGGCCGTTTCCCACTGCGCCTGGGCCTCGGCGTACTTGTCCTGTCGAAAGAGCGCATCGCCCACGAGTTTCTGCGCGGTGGGTGTGTACGCGTCGTTGGGATACCGCTCGGCATAGGTGCGGAAGGTGGCTTCCATCACGTCCCACCGCGCGGCCTGGGAGGCGCGCCGTCCTTTTTCGATGAGCGCCTTGCGCGCTACGTCGCGGCCGGAGTACGCCGCGACGTAGCGATCCACCACGGTGAAGAACGAATCCTGCACGGCGCGGTCATTGGGCGCGTGCGCCCATGCCGAGTCATACGCCACGATGGCGTTCTGCGCCGCCTGCGGCGCGAGCGGACTGTCGCCCGGATATCCATAGGCCGTCCGCGCGTATTGCGCTCCTGCCGCCGCGTACGCGTGTTCTCCGAACAGTGCCTCGCCGAACAGGAAGTTCGCGGCGCGCGCGCTGTCGAACGACGCGAAGCTCTGCATGTAGCGCTCGTACAGCGCCGCCGCGTCGCTGTAGCGCTGCGCGGTGCGGGCCTTCTGCGCACCCGCCAGGGCGTACTGTGCGCTTTGGCGGAGCGCCTCTTCACGCACGCGATTCGCCTGGGGCACGAGTGCCGGATTGGCCGCGGCCCACGCGGACTCGGGGCCGTACGATTCCACCAGATCGAGACGCGCGCGCTGCGCCTGCGCCGGGTCGAGCAGGCGGTTCTGGTAGATGTCGATGATCTCCTGCTGGGCGGCGAGCGCGCCCGAGTCGGTGGGCGCGCTCGCGATGACGGCCTGATAGCCCGCCACCGCGCGGTCCAGTTCGCCCTGATCGCGCAGGCTCGCGGCCAGGCGCCGGAGCACGGTCAACTTGAGCGCGGGCGTGTTCCGCGACGCGAAGTACTGGTTGGCGGCCTCCGCGCCGCCAATCTGTGTGAACGCCACGGCCATGTAGTCGATGGCCTCGCCGCGCAGCCCCAAGCGTGCCTGCTCGCCGGGCGAGAGCTGATCGTACTCCGTCACCAGCCGACCAAAGACGTCCACCGCCTGCGCATAGGCGCCGGGGTTGTCGCGGGTGGCCTGGCTGTAGTAGGCCCACCCGAGCTTGTACAGCGAGAGAAAGTAGATGTCGCCGCCGGCCGGCGCGGCGGCCACGGCGCGCTGGTAGGCCGATGCCGCGTCGGCAAACCGCTGGCGACGTGCGTCCCCGCGCACCTCTGATGCTTGCTCGAAGCGCGTGTCGCCGAGGCGGAAGAGCGCTTCGGCGCGGAACGACGACTCCGGATGCTGGGCGACGATCTCGAACATCTGTCCCGCCTCGGCGTAGCGCGCCGACGCGTACTCGAGTGTGCCGAGCGTATAGGCGGCGGCAGCGATCTGGTCGAAATCCGGATAGCCGCGGATCAGCTCCTCGTAGCGCGCGATGGCCTCGCTGTAGTCCGGGCGCTCGGGCACATTGGCGCGCCCGGCTCCCGCCGCGCGCTGCGCTTCGGCAAAGCGCGCGTCGGCGCGTCGGACGAGCAGCTCGCCCAGCTCGAACAGCGCGCTGGGGCGCAACCGGCTGTCCGGATACCGGGCGAGAAATCCCTGCAGTCGCGCGATCGCCGTCTCGCGCGACGCGTCCGGAGATGCCGCGGCGGCTGCCGGCGCGATGGTCTTGAAGAAGAGCGCGCTGGCCGAGCCAAATTCCGCCGCCTCGGCGTCGCGCTGCAGGGTGGCGACCAGCCGGTCCGCGCGCGCCGCCAACTCCGCCTGTACCAGGGCCACCAGATCGGAGGCAGCCGCAGCCCGGCGGGCCTCGGTGGCGTCGAGCGCCGAGCGCGCTTCTCGCGTCGCGGCATCCTCTTCGGCTTCGAGGGCGGCGCGTTCGTTGGCCGCGATCTGTGCCGTGGATGCGATGGCGCTGCGCGTGTCGGCCAGCAACGCGCGCGACCTGTTCAGGCGCGCCGCCACCGAATCGTGCAGCGCGAATACCGGCTGGTGGCCGATGGCCGTCGCGGGGTTGCGCTCGATCTCATCGGCGGCGGCGCGATACTCGCGGGCCGCTGCCGCTTCGAGGGCGATGGCCTGCGCTTCCTCCGGGCGCAGGATCCCCGCCAGCGCTCGCGTGATGGAGTCGGCCACGGCGGCGTTGCGATCCGCCACCTGTCGCGCTGCCGTGGCTTGCTCGCTGAGGTAGGCGTGCATGCGGGCACGCGTCGTGTCCAGCGCGGTGAGCACGCGGGCCAGAGAATCCTGCACCGCTGCCACCCGCGCCGCCGTGACGCTCAGTCCGCTGTCCCGTTGGGCGAGCAGCCCATTGAGCCGTTCCATCATCGCGACGCGCGCGGCGCGCATGCGCTGTTCCTGCTCCAAGCGGTAGCGCGCCACGGCCACGTTCACCTCGGCGCTCCGGAGCGCCTGCGCACGGGTGACGTAGGCGGATGTGCTCGCCTGGCTGACCGCGTCCGCAAACAGGACGCGCCGCGGCAGGGCACCCGGCAAGCCGAGGCCAAGGCTGTCCAGACGCTGCTCCATGTCGCCAAAGGACAACGACTGCGGCGGCGCAGGGGTGGGCCATCGCGGGGCGGGGGCATCGTCGAACGGCACGAGAAGCTCCGCGCCGGCACCGAACGGCTGCGACGAGAGCACCACCGCGCGGCCCGTTTGCGGATCCTGGGCGAAGAGGATGCCGGCCGCGCGCTGCTCCACAAGGCGCCGGGCCGCATCACCCAACAGTTCGGGACGCCGCGCCTGCAGCCGTGCCACGTCGTGGTGCAGCGAATCGGCCAGCGTATCGAAGTACGCCTCCGCCGCGTCGGGGTGTCCCGCTTCGAGCAGCACCTGGCCCGCCATGACGCGCGCCTCATCCCGCCCGGGGAGATCGGGATAGCGACGCGCGAACGCTGCGAAGGCGGCCTGGGCGGCCTCGACCCGGCGGCCGCGGTACAATGCCCAAGCGCGCGTGTGCGACGCCTGGACGGCCACCGCACCGCCGGAGTCGACCGCGGACGCGAGCGCGGCCGCCGAGTCGTACTGTCCGGCCTGGAAGGCCAGCTGCGCCGCGGCCAATCGTGCTTCATCGCGAACCGCTCCGCCCGCGCTGTCCGCGAGCAGGCGGATAGCCGCGAGGGCTTCCTGTGCTTGGGCCGAGTCCGCTCTCGCGCGGGCCAGGGCGTCCATGAACGCGGCGCGCCCGGCGTATACGCCACCACCGCCACGCACGGCGGCAAAGCTGGTGCGCGCCGACGCGAGATCCCCGGCGCGGTATCGTGCCAGCCCCACAATGAAGGTTGAGAGCGCCGGCGCGCCCGTGGGCGCCGCGTCGGCGGTGGCGCCGGCCAGCGCCTGCACCTCGGCGTCGTCGCCGCGCCGATACGCGTCCAGCATGAGCTCGCCACGGACCATCGTGGCCGCGGCACCCGTGTCCGAGAGCGCGAGCATGGCCGCGCCGGCAGTGCGCAACTCCTCACCCATGCCGAGCCGCGCGTACACCTGGCTCCGAAGGTAGAGCAACTGCACGCGCTGCGCCTGTGGCAGCGGCGCGGTGGAATCGGCCGCACCCCCGCGCCGCAGTCCATCCAGCCGGTCGAGCGCGGCGATGGTCTGCCCGTTGGCCAGCTCGAACGCGGCGATCCGGAGCTCCTGATCCACATTCACGCCGCGCGCGAACAGCGCGACACGACGGTCATGGGCGATGCCGATGCTGTCAGCCGGCGCGGCGGGCGCCGCCGGGCGGGTTCCCGACGCACCCTGCCCCTCGAGCGGCGCGGGCGCTAACGACGTCGCGACGAGCGGCGCGGACACCAACGCTGCGACCAGCAGGGTGAGCGACGTGATCGCTCGACGTGTCAGCACGAGGCAGCGCGTTCGGCTCAGGGAGAGGTCGGGGCCGTGCGGCTCGTGAGCGTGGAGGGGATGAGCTGCCCGTTACGCACCAGGAATTGCACGTAGGTCACCGACTGCTCGACGGCGGTGACGTTCACGCGCTGCACGAGAGGCTGGCCGTTGATCGTCGCGCGCAGTTCCACCGCGTGCGTGGTCGGCAGCACATCCATGCGATAGAGCTCATCCACCGCGCCCATCTGTAGGGCCGTGAGTGCGACCGGGGTATACCTCCGCTCCGCAGCGGGCGCATTGTCCACCACGAGGTCCGCGCGTCCCAGGATCTGTGACTGGCTAGAGTCGGCGCGGAGGGTGACGACGAGCACGGCACCGGTGCGCCGTCGCACCGCGTCACCGAGGGCGGTCATCTCGTCGCGCTCGTCGCGCATCTGACCCTGCGCCACGGCGAGCAGACTGTCGAGCGCCAGGAGGGCCGTTTGCTCATCGCTGGCCAGCAGCACGCGTGCACGTGCCGCCGCCCGTGCGGCGATCACGCTGTCGAGCCGCGCCTGCAGCCGTACGCGAGCGCTCCGAAGCGCGGCCAGCTGCTGCTCGGCGCTGTCGATCCCGCGCTCCAGTTGGGCCTTACGCTGGCTGACATCGGGCTCCTGCTGCTGCGCGCGAGCCGGCCGCGCGCCCGCCAGGATACCGAGCGCGCACACGACCGCACCCAGGCGGAGGCGGCTCACGCGGCGCTCTCCCGGCGGCAAAATCCCCGCAGTGCCGTCACCGTGGCGGCCGCTGCTGCTCCAACTGACGGATGCGCTCTTCCAGCCGCCGCAGTGCCTCACGCTCGGCACGCAGTTCCGCCTCCGCCTGTGCCCGTCGCTGCTCCAGGTCGAGCATATTCTGCGCTTCAAGGCGGTGAATCTCCTCTTCCAGCTGTGCGATCCGCTGTTGCCGCGCGGCCACCTGTTCCTCGAGCTGCTGGCGCTCGCGATCCAGCTCGTCCCGACGCCGCTGCAGGATGTCGGGGCGCACCAGGCCGAACACGTTCGTCTGCCATCCCAAGCTGAATGCGAAGCGGCTGTTGTCGAAGAGCTCCGGCGTGCCGGCCGGCGCGGTGGCACCCACGCCCATCCAGTACAGCCCCGCGCGCACCCCGCGAAAATCGACCGTGGCACCGAGATTGTAATCCCACGAGTTGTCCTCGACCATGAACGCAACGGTCGTGTAGCGCGCGGGTGAGCCCGCCACCCGTACGCCTCCAAATATGCCACTGTGCGAGTGCTGAGAGTAGGCGTCACCCAGGCCGCCGTCGTCCGTGAACAGCCCGTTGCCAGCTCCCAGCGTCGCGCTTACATCAAGATGCGGCCATCCCTCGCGGAGCTCCGCCAGCCGCACCGACTTCGTGAGCACGCCATAAAACGTAGGCGCGGTGTCGAATCCCTGGTGCAGCGAGTCGGCCCGATCACGGGGACTCCGCCGCGCATACCCCAACGCGAACCGGTCGGCGTGCGAATACGGACCCACGTTCCGGAAGCCGACCGCCACGCTGGGGATCCAGCCGGGCGCGCCCGACCGGCGCGCATACGAATCACCGTCGAGCAACAGCACGCGCCCGAAGGCTCCCCACTGGGCATACCGCGTAAAGAACGCCACGCCGAGCTCGCTCCTGCGGAAGAGCGACAGCATGACGGTCCCGTGCCCATTCAGGTTGTCGGTGGTGAAGTCGGAGTTGAGCTGCATCCCGGAGACGTTCAACGCCAGGTCACCGGACACAGGCGACGTCCATGCGACCGGGATGTCCACAAGACCGGAGCCCCAGTACATGGTCTGCGTGTAGCCCTGCTGGGCTCCGGCCGACGCGGCCGTCGCCGCGGCGGTGAACATCGCGGCGAGCCCCAGACCCACGGGCCGCAGAGTCGTTCGCATCGACAACACTCCCGGTCTACCGTTCCGGCGGGTTGGCGCCGCCCGGCGGGGGTGCCGGGGGACGCTCGAGAGCGCGCAGCCGCTCCTCCGCTCGCTGAATCGCGTCGCGTTCTTCCTTCAGTTGCCTCTCCAGTTCCGCGCGGCGCTTCTGCGCCTCCGCCAACTGGCCGCCCTGCGTCTCTTGGAGCGAGCGCTGGAGATCGGCCACGCGCCGTTCGCGCTGTGCGATCTCCCCGCGCAAGCGATCCTGTTCGCGCTCGAGTTCCGCCACCTGCGACCGCAGGGTCGATCCCTGGACGAGACGCCGCAGGTTAGCGGTGTACCCAACGCTGAACGCGAATTTGGTGTAGTTGTACAACCCGCCCAACGCCTGCGCGTCCTTTCCTCCCTCCTCCAGCTCCAGCCCGTAGACACCCACCGACACGCCACGCCACGACGCGACGAGGCCCGCGTTCCAGTCGAAGCCGTTGTTCTCGGCCAGGAGCGTCACCGTGGAGGTCGGCGAGGCGGCGATCGCGAGGCGCCCGCCCAAGAACAGGCCAGAGGCAATCTGCCCTTTGTCGTTGTAGAGCGAATCGAGCTCGCCGTCATCCTTGAACAGGCCATTGCCGTAGCCCACCGAGAGGCTGCCGCTCATCCGCTCACCGTGAACTTCCTTGGTGGCCACGGCGTAGACCGTGGGGCGGGTGGAGAAGTCGCGCGCGTACGGCGCCGTGCCGTGTTGGTCCTCGCCCAGGAACTCGCGATCCTCGTGCGGCGCGTTGCCGAGATTGCGCACGCCAACGGCGACGGCCGGCAGCCCGGGGGCCTCGCCATCGCGGAGCAGGAGGGCCTGGCCGAAGAATCCGAAATCGAAGTTCGCGCTGTAGACGGCAAGGCCTGCTGAGAAGCGGCCGAGCCAGTGCGTATCGATGGCACCATTGGCATTCACGTCCCCAGCGATATCCAGCGTCGGGGTGCGGCCGCTGGAGATCACGGTGCCGGATGCGCCCGCCCACAGGTCGCCGTTGTCCGACGATACCCAGGCCACCGGGATCGTGACGAGCCCCGTGCCGAAGTGCAGGGTGGCAGGGTACGGCGGCGTCGCCGATTGCTGCGCCTGCAGCGGGTGCGAAGCGACACACAGGGGCAGAGCGACTGCGACAAGCGTCATGACGGGGCGCATCGCGCGCATTCCCCCTCCCGATCTCCGTAATACGCCGTGCGCACGCCGATGCCGGCGCGCAGGATGACCGCCGCCGCGCTCCAGAGTGGGAGCGTGGCGCTCTTCTCTGGACGCGTGCACACATGCCAAAGTTACTGCGCGGTCGCGCAGGAACATGAGGTGAGACCGGGCGTTCGTCAAACACCTCCCCATAGCTTCCGCGGCTTGACACGGCACGGTTGCTGCCGCTACGTGTGCTCGGTTCGATGCGCTACCCGTCGTATGCCGAGCTCCCTGACGCGGCCACCGGCCAGACGTCGCCCCCGCAATCTCACTGCCGCCCCCGCCAACCGTCGTGACGCATCTCACATTTCGTACCACCGCCGCCGTGCTGCTCATCGCTGCCGCCTGCAAGCCATCGTCGGCGCGCTCGGGCTCGGCACCGGCGGTCGACACTCCCGCCGCCCCGGCTACCGCCGTCGCGGACACCGGCACGAATCCGATGTTCGCGCGCGCCGACAGCGCTCGCATCGCCGGCGCGGATACCGCGAGCGTATGGGTGATCGAGGTGAGCGACTTCCAGTGTCCCTTCTGCGGCGACTGGCACCGCACGTACGGCGCTGCGTTCGAGCGCGAGTTGGTGCAGAGCGGCCGGGTACGCTTTGCGTACGTCAACATGCCACTCGACATTCATCGCAACGCCTGGCCCGCCGCCGAGGCGGCCATGTGCGCGGCCGCGCAGGGCCGGTTCTGGCCCGTGCACAACGCCCTGTTCGAAACCCAAGAGCGGTGGGCGCAACTGCCAGAGCCGGATCCGGTGCTGGATTCCCTGGTGCAGGCCGCCGGCGTGGACATGGCCCGATATCGGACGTGTCGCGAGACGCACGCCATGCGGCCACTCATCCAAGCAGACTACGACCGGGCCGTTTCCGCGCGGATCCGATCCACTCCGTCGTTCATCATCGGCAGCCATCTCCTGACCGGCGAACAGCCGCTGGACGCGATCCGCCGCGCCGTTGACGAAGCCGCGTCGGCCGCGCACTAAGCGCCATGGGAGCGCATGCGGAGCCGCCTGGGCAACGGTCCCCAGGAGGCTGTGGCGTGCGCACCCCGCGCGCGTGGTCGCCACGCGGCGGCGCGTCCACCGGGCTCCCGCAACGGCACGGGGCCAACCGTGTGCCCGTACGACACGGTTGGCCCCGCGAAACAGACCGGACGGCAAGGCATCGCCGGTCGACGCAACAAGCGGAGCTCAGCGGCTCCCGGCAATCCTTGCCGTTCTAGGGTCAGTAGACAACGGATCACCTCCTTGGCTCGGGGTTGGACAATGGGCGTGAACTCGCCGCGTCCCTCGCGGCAACTTCGTGCAGCCTAACGGCGTGCGCCGTCATTCGCAATGCCACGTGCGCACGCGCGCGGGGCGCGGCATCACGGCTGGGGCGTGAGCGCGGGCGGCACGATGCAGCGAGCGCGGCAGCGCGCGCAACACGGGTGAACCCCGCCGCGCGACGCGCCTACGCGGCCGCGGTGGCGGCCGTACAGCTGGCGGCCCGCCTCTCGCCCTCACGGCAGAACAAGGTCCTCCGCTCCCTTCGCGCGCGGCGCGGCATCATGGCGCGCTACGCCGCGTGGGCCCGCACGGGTCGGCGGCTGGAGCGCCCGCTGCTCTGGGTGCATGCGCCGTCGGTGGGCGAGGGGTTGCAGGCCGCTCCCGTGCTGCAACGCGTGCGCGAGCAGCGCCCGGATCTCCAGATCGCCTACACGTTCTTTTCCCCATCGGCGGAGACGCTGGCGCGGTCGCTCGACGCGGATTTCTTCGACTACCTGCCGTTCGACGCCGCGGCGCACATGCGGTCGGCTCTCGACGCGCTCGCGCCACGCGCGCTCGTGTTCAGCAAGCTGGACGTGTGGCCGACGCTGGTGCACGAGGCGAGTGCACGCGGCGTGCGCTTGGGGATGGTGAGTGCCACGCTCGCGGTGGGATCGCGCCGGTCGTGGGGGCCGGTGCGACGCCTGCTTCGCGACGCGTACGCCCAGCTCGACCTCGTCGGCGCCATCGATGGCTCGGACGCCGAGCGACTGGAGCGGTTGGGCGTCCGCCCGGGCGCGCTCCGTGTGACGGGTGACACGCGGTACGACCAGGTCTGGGCGCGCGCCGTCGCCACGCGCGCCGACGTGGCACCGCTGTCGGCGCTGGCGAGCGACCGTCCAACGGTCGTAGCGGGATCCACCTGGCCGGCGGACGAGCGGGTGCTGCTCGCCGCCTGGCCGCGGGTGCGCGCACGCATTCCGGAGGCGCGCCTGGTGCTCGCCGCGCACGAGCCCACGCCGTCACGCGTGGTGGCGGCGGAGCGATGGGCAACCCGTGCGTCGCTGCGCGTCGCCCGCCTCGACGCGCCGGACGTCGGCGACGCGGACGTGGTGCTCGTCGATCGCGTGGGGGTCCTGGCGGAGCTGTACGCGCTCGCGGGCGTGGCGTACGTGGGCGGCGGGTTTCATCGCGCGGGATTGCACTCGGTCATCGAGCCAGCAGCGTTTGGGGCGCCCGTGCTTGTTGGGCCCCGACATCACGGAAGCCGCGACGCCGGGCTGCTGCTGGCGTGCGAGGCCGCGCGCGTGGTGACGGACGCGCGTGCCATGGAGGATGCGCTCGTCACGTGGTTGGGTTCCGACGCGGCACGCGCCCGCGCGGGCAGCGCGGCGCGCGCGGTCGTTCAGCGCGGCCTGGGGGCGGCGGAACGCGCGGCGGCGCTGGTGCGGGCGTTGCTGGACTGACCGGGGGCGCCGCGTGTCAGAACGCCGCGGCCAGCGCGTCCGGGCTCGTGCAGGAAGAACCCCTGCACGAGATGCACGCCCAAGCGCCGCACCGTCTCCAACTCCTCCGCCCGCTCGACACCCTCGGCGATCACCTGCGCGCCTTGCTCGGTCGCAAAGCGCACCATCGTCTCCACCAAGTTCTGTTTGATGAAGTTCGTGTCGATGGATGTGATGAGCGAGATGTCGAGCTTGATGAAGTCAGGCTCCAGGTTGGCTATGGAGCCGAGGCCGGCGTATCCGCTCCCGGCGTCATCCACCGCGAACCGGTATCCGCGTCGCCGGAAGGTCTCCAGCCGCTCGCGAAAGCGGGGGTAGTCGGTAATGGCGGTGCGCTCGGTGATCTCGAGCACCACACATCGCGGATCGATGGTGTCCCGGACACCGAACTCGGGGTCGTCGAAGTCGTGCGGATCGATGTTCAGGAACAGGAGCTGCCCCGGCTCGAGGTGCGGCCGGATCCCCTCCAGCGCCTGGTCGCGACAGAGGCGTCCGAGCTCCCACAACAAGTCGGCCTGTGCGGCCACCTCGAACATCACCTCCGGGCTTCGCAGCTGCCGCCGAACGCCACGCGCCAGCGCTTCGTACCCCACAATCTCGCCGCTTGGCGCCGAGACGATCGGGTGGTAGTCGATGTAGACGGCGCCGTCGTGAATGAGTTCCTTGAGATCGGTGACTCGTGCCTGCCGCTCGCGCTGCTCGATGCTCTTTGCCGCCTGCGCCGCCTCGCGGATACCGCGGTAGATGAGCCGCTCCACGCGCACCTTGGGGTTGTAGTACACGTGCGCATGACCAATGTAGATGTCGAACAGCGCCGCAATGTCCTCCCCGTGCGCCTGCTCCAGCCGGGCGGCGACGAAGGCCTGTAGCTGCCGGGCGGCGCGCACGGTGTCGACCATCGTCGCCACGGGCCGATGCGCGGGCGGCACGTGAAAGAACACGAAGTCATCGTCGTTGATGAAGCTGACCATCATGCGCGTGGATTGCACCTCGCGGTCGTGCATGAACGCGCGCACGGCGCCCGCCGTTGTCTCCAGCACCTCGTCCAGCTTTTCCCAGCCGTAGATCTCCTCGATCTTGCTATAGCGGACGAAGTTGAGATAGAGCACGATCATCTCGCCGCGCTCGGCGAGCAGATCCCGCGTGCGCTCGATCATCACGGGCAGCGTCGGGAGCCCGGTGAGCGTGTCGTAGAGCATCTCCTCGTACTCCACGTTCTCCACCCGCTCCGCCAGACGGTCGCCCGCGTCCGACCCGCGGACGAGCGCGGAGCGAATGCGCGAGGCGATTTCGGCTGCGCTCGCGGGCACGGAGTACCACTCGCTCACGCGCAATTGCATGGCGCGGCGGCGATCGGCTTCCGTGCGGCACGCCAGGACGACAGGCATTCGCCGAAGGCGCGCCCGTTTGACGGCGGCGCGCAGGCGCGATGGGTCGCCGGTGGTGAGGAGCAGCGCGCGGCCGGCATCCGACTCGTCGAGTGCCGCGGCCAGTGCATCGTCCGCCCGTTCCACCACGCGCCATCCCGGAAGCAGGGCCACCGCCTCGCGCACCTCGGGCGGCGCCGCATCGGCGAGGAGCACGGCGTCCGCACTGCCACGCGTAGACCAATCCGAAGCAACGCTGGTCGCGGCGGTGGCCTCGTGCGCGGCGGCGTCGTGCGGCCCCGGCGCCCTCATATCGCACGCTCCAGCACGGCGAGATTCCGCTCCACACAGCGGCCCAGAGCGCGGAGATCCACCGGCTTGGTAACGTAGTCGTCAGCGCCCGTGCGGAGCGCCTCCTGCATGTCGCTCCAGCCGCCGAGGGCCGTGAGTATGACCACGCGGACGCGGCCCGCATACTCCGGATGCTGCTTGATGACGCGGCACACGTCCCATCCGCTGCGTCCGGGCATCATGACGTCCAGCAGCACCAGGTGCGGCCGCAGTGCCTCGACGGCGCGGAGCGCCTCGTCGCCATCGTGCGCGAGCGCCACGCTATATCCGCGCGCCGTGAGCGCCGTGCGGAGGAGCTCGGCGCTGTCGTGGTCATCATCGACCACGAGAATGGCGGGAACGCGCGGGGCGGGAGTGGACATGGGAATGCGGAGAAGTCTCCGGTCCCGGGGAAGCGGCAAGATGCGAGCCATGCCCGAGTGCACGAACGCTCCGGCCGTCGTTGGCCGGAGCGTTCGTGCGACCCACCGCGTGACAGGCTTAACGGCGCGCGCTGCCGCCAGGCTTCCACGCCACGGACAGACCGAAGCCCGTGTCGTCGGGACCAAACACGTCCGAGCTCCCGAACAGCACGCTCGCGCGAATGGCCAGCTGCCGCGTGAGCTCGAAGTCGCTCCCCAGATCGAAGTTCACCGACAGTTCCGAGTCGTCGCCGCCGCAGAAGCGCTGCGTCCCGCAGAAATCGAGCGAGATGCGCGGATGCACGTACGGGGTGATGGCGATCCCGCTTTCCGTGGCGAAGCGATGACCCACCGACAGCCCCACCGGCAGGCGGTAAATGTTGGTGGGGTCGCCAAAGGCGCCGTACAACCCCGCCGTGAACACGAGCGCCAGCGGCATCTCGGACGTCGCACGCGTCAGTTGGTGCGCCACGCCGCCTCCAATGACGAAGTGCGAGTTGGAGGGTCCATCCGGATCGGCCAATCCAGCATCGAACGTGAGATCCGTGGCGGACGAGATCCCCTCGCGCCACTGCACGATGAGCGAGTTTCCCGCGTCCCCGCCGTTGGAAACGGCGAAGTTGAACTCCCGCATCGTGATCTGCGGAATCTGGAACGATGGATAGTTCCACCCCTGTGCCGACGCGGCGCCAGCGATGGCGAGACTCGCCCAGCACCCGACTGCCAGAGCACCCATCCACGTGCGCATGCGCATCATGCAACCTCCGCTATATGGTAAGAAATGCGATCGGGCCGCAGCCTACGGCAGCGGCGCGATCGCGTATGAGACGCCCACGCCGTAGATGGTGCCGCGCGGACCCGGCCGATCGGGGCGCGGGTCGCTGCCACCCTCGTAGCCAAGCGTGACGCCAATGCGGTTCGTCACCGCGACATCCAGACCGATAGTGTAGCGGAAAACCGTACTCGTTTCCCCGCTCGCCGCACCACCGGTGGTGCGCGACCACGCGACCAGCGGCGACCCATAGAGGGAGATCGTCCGGCCGTTGGCGATCGCGCGTCGGTAGCCGATGGTCGCTCCCACGGGTGCGCGCAACTCGAGCGTATCGCTGGGACTCGCGCCGCCGACTCCGGCAAAGGCGGCGAGACCCAGCCCACCGTCGCGTGGTCCAAGAACGGGTACCGGCGCCATGATGCGGAGCCCCCACGTCACGCCGTCGGCACCGCCCACGCGGGCGAGCCACCCTGCGCCAGCGCTCACCTGCACCGTGCCGGAGCGCGGTGCCCACGCCCCAGCCACGCCGTAGGCGTCCCCCGCGTCGGCGGTGCCAATGTTGGCGGCGATCGTCCATCCGGGATTGGAGAAGGCGTTCTGCAGCACCGGCATCGCAAGTTCCTGCGCGCGCACGCCGCGCGGGCCACCGGTCATCACGGCGGCGAGCAGGAGCACGCGCACGACGTGCCCGCGGCACCCTCCGTGATGACACGCGCCTGAGACTCTCTGATCACCGCTCGACCGTCAATGTGCCACACCACCCTCCCGTGTCCACTCCCGCCCGCAGCGTCTCTCCTGCCGCCCGGAGCGGTTACCGCGGTGGCAGCTGTGGCGCGACGACGGTGCAATGACCGTGCGCGCGCGTTGCAGGTGCTCGCCGCGGCATCACGAAAGACGGATGCACGGCGCGGCGCGCCTCCATGCGCGCCGCGTACCGTCGAGCTCCCCGTCGGCCCACCACGCACCCGGCAGATGCGCCGTGCCCCTACGCCGGAGCCGCGGACTCCGTGACCACGCGTACGCGGTCATCCACCACCTGCAGGAACCCGCCCTTCACCGTGAAGCGCATGGCGGTGCCCTGCTGCTCGACGCGCAGCACGCCGCTCCCCAGAAGCGTCATCATGGGCGCATGCTGTGGCAGAATCCCTACCTCGCCGTCGAACGCCGGCGCGACAACCAGCGCGGCTTCGCCGTCGAACAGCGTCTGCTCCGGCGAGATGACCGACACGTGCAGGGCCGCCATACGCTACTCCTTGGCCATCTGCTTGGCCCTTTCCACCGCCTCGTCGATCCCGCCCACCATGTAGAACGCCTGCTCGGGCAGCTCGTCGAACTCCCCCGAGACCACCCGCTCGAACGATTCGATCGTCTCTTCGAGCTTCACATACTTCCCGGGGATGCCCGTGAACTGCTCGGCCACAAAGAACGGCTGCGAGAGGAACCGCTGCACGCGCCGCGCGCGGGCGACGATGCGCTTGTCCTCTTCCGACAGCTCGTCCATGCCGAGGATCGCGATGATGTCCTGCAGTTCCTTGTATCGCTGCAGGATGCGCTGGACCGCGGAGGCGGCGCGGTAGTGCCGCTCCCCCAAGTACTGCGCGGACAGAATGCGCGACGACGACGCCAGCGGATCCACCGCGGGGTAGATCCCCAGCTCCGAGATCGCGCGCGACAACACGACCGTCGCATCCAGGTGCGCGAACGCCGTGGCGGGCGCGGGGTCCGTGATGTCGTCGGCCGGCACGTAGATCGCCTGCACCGACGTGATCGATCCGCTCTTGGTCGACGTGATGCGCTCCTGCAAATCGCCCATTTCGGTCGCCAGTGTGGGCTGGTATCCCACCGCGCTCGGCATCCGGCCCAGGAGCGCCGACACCTCGGATCCGGCCTGCGTGAAGCGGAAGATGTTGTCGATGAAGACCAGGACGTCCTGCCCCTCGGTGTCCCGGAAGTACTCGGCGACGGTGAGTCCGGTGAGCCCCACGCGCAGCCGCGCGCCAGGCGGTTCGTTCATCTGCCCGTAGATGAGCGCCGCCGACTCGAGGACGCCCGACTCCTTCATCTCGAGGTAGAGGTCGTTCCCCTCACGCGTGCGCTCTCCCACGCCGCAGAAGACCGACCGTCCGCCGTGCCCCTTGGACACGTTGTTGATCAGTTCCATGATGACGACGGTCTTTCCCACGCCCGCGCCGCCGAACAATCCGATTTTTCCGCCCTTCACGAACGGAGCGATGAGATCGATCACTTTGATGCCCGTCTCGAAAATCTCCGTCTTGGGCTCCAGGTTCACGAACTCCGGACGCTTGCGGTGAATGGGCCACCGCTCCGTGTCCTTGGGGATGGGGGGTCCGTTGTCCACCGGCTCGCCGAGCACGTTCAGGATGCGGCCAAGCGCCGCCTCCCCCACCGGCACCGTAATGGGCGCGCCCGTATCGACGACGTCCATGCCGCGCTCCACGCCATCCGTGCTGGACATGGCCACCGCGCGCACCTGGTTGCGCCCGATGTGCTGCTGCACCTCGACGACCACGTGGACGTGGGTGCCATTCCCCCGCTGGTCGAGCTCGAGGGCGTTGTAGATCTCAGGGAGGTGTTCCGACTCGAACTCGACGTCGAGGACGGGACCGATCACCTGGACGACCTTGCCGATATTGTGCTCAGCCATGTGAGTGCAAGAGAAAGAGGACTCGCGTGGTGCGCTTCTATTCCTTTAGAGCTTCCGCGCCGCCGACGATCTCGGCGATTTCCTGTGTGATCTGTGCTTGCCGCGCCCGGTTGTAGGTGCGGCGGAGCGCGTTGAGCATGTCGCCCGCGTTATCGGTGGCGCTCTTCATGGCGGTGCGACGCGCGCCCTGTTCGCCGGCGGCCGTCTCGACGAGCGCGCGGTAGACCGCGTTCCGGACATAGAGGGGCAGCAGCGCGCCCAGGATCTCCTGGGCCCCGGGGAACAGCAGATAGTCGCGCTGGGCACCGGCACGATCCGGCGGTGCGACCGGCAGCACCTGCATGGTGGTGGCGGGCGTGGAGAGCGCGGAGTTGTACTTGGCGTAGATGAGGTACACCGCGTCCAGTCGCCGCTCGACAAAATCGGCCATCAATCCGTCCACGAGCGCCGCCGCGTCGGCCGATGTGGGGCGATCCGTAAGATCGGTGCGGGTCGAGGCGAGCGGGCGTCCGAGATACCGGAAGAAACCGACGCCCTTCTTGCCGACCACGTGCAGTGCCGTCTCCGTGCCCTCGGACTCCAGGCGACGGACGAGCGTCCGCGCCTCGCGGATGAGGTTGGCGTTGAACGCGCCGGCGAGTCCGCGATTGGACGTGAGGAGCAGGACCGCGGCATGCTCCGCCCGCGGCGGTTGTCGTAGGAGCGGAAACTGCTCCGCGAGGGCGGGCGAATAGAGGTCGGCCAGGACGTCCGCGAGCGCCTGCGCGTACGGGCGGGCACCCACCACGCGGTCCTGCGCCCGCTTGAGCTTGGAGGTCGCCACCATCTCCATGGTGCGCGTGATCTTCCGCGTCCCCTCCACGGACTTGATCCGCGCCTTGAGCTCGCGTCCCTTAGCCATGGTGCCACGTGCCGCCGTGCGGATCCGTGGGCGTGCGCCCGGCTCCGGCGGTGGGCTGCCGTGTCACCGTCGTCACCGGGCGGCGCCGGCCGGTGTGCGCTCCGCCGGACGCTCGCCGCGTGCGACCGACGGCGGCGCGCCAGCGGCGCGCGACGCCTTGAACGCCTCGGTGGCGCGTTTGAGGTCGGCCTCAAGCGCGTCGGAGATCTTCTGCTCGCGGCGGAGCGTCTCGCCGATCTGCGGCTGCTCCGACGCCATGTAGGCGTGGAAGTCGCGCTCCCACTGCTGGATCTCTTCCACCGGCACGTCATCCAGGAATCCGTTGGTGACGGCGAAGATGATCATCACCTGCTGCTCGACCGGCATGGGCGCGTACTGCGGCTGCTTGAGGACCTCGACCGTGCGCGCGCCGCGTGCGAGCTGACGCTGGGTGGCCGGGTCCAGATCGGAACCGAACTGAGCGAACGCCTCCAACTCGCGGTACTGCGCGAGGTCGAGACGGAGGCGCCCGGCGACCGTCTTCATGGCCTTGATCTGCGCGTTGCCGCCCACGCGCGAAACGGAGATGCCGACGTTCACCGCCGGGCGCGTGCCGGCATAGAACAGGTCGGCTTCGAGGAAGATCTGGCCGTCGGTGATCGAGATGACGTTGGTGGGGATATAGGCGGAGACGTCGCCCGCCTGCGTCTCGATGATGGGGAGCGCGGTGAGCGAGCCGCCGGGTGCGAAGATCATCTCGTTATCGACCACCGCATCGTCCTCGCGCACCTTGGCCGCGCGCTCGAGGAGCCGCGAGTGGAGATAGAACACATCGCCCGGGTAGGCTTCGCGCCCTGGTGGACGCCGCAGCACGAGCGAAAGCTGCCGGTAGGCGGCCGCCTGCTTGGAGAGGTCGTCGTACACGCAGAGCGTGGCCTTTCCCTCGTGGTAGACGAAGTACTCGGCCATCGCGCATCCGGAGTAGGGCGCGATGTACTGCATGGGAGCCGGATCGCTGGCCGTGGCGGCGACGACGATCGTGTAGTCCATCGCGCCGTACTCCTGCAGACGCTCGACGATGGCGGCGACCGTGGACGCTTTCTGTCCGATGGCCACGTAGACACAGATGACGCCGGTGTCCTTCTGATTGATGATGGTGTCGATCGCAATGGCGGTCTTGCCCGTGCCGCGGTCGCCGATGATGAGTTCGCGCTGTCCGCGGCCAATCGGGATCATCGCGTCGATCGCCTTGAGCCCCGTCTGCAACGGTTCTTTGACCGGCTGGCGGACGATGATGCCCGGAGCGGGCGATTCGACCTTGCGCCGGCGCGAGGTGTTGACCGGTCCGCGGCCGTCGAGCGGGTTGCCCATGGCGTCGACGACGCGGCCGACGAGCTCCGGACCAACCGGGACATCGAGCACGCGACTGGTGCGGCGGACCTCGTCTCCTTCCTTGAGCTGGAGGAAGTCGCCCATGATGACGGCGCCGATGTTGTCCTCTTCGAGATTGAGGGCAAGGGCGATGACGCGATTCCCCGTCTCGGAGGACGTGACCTCGAGCATTTCGCCGGCCATGGCCCTGGTGAGGCCGTAGATACGGGCGATGCCATCTTTGACCTCGAGCACGGAGCCGACTTGTTCGACATCGAGGTCATGGAGGTCGGCCGCGTCGATTTCGCGGAGGAGGATGTCCTTGATCTCGGCGGGGCGCAGCGTGGTGTCGGAGGCCATAAGCGGGATGGGGTCGGCGATCAGGCCGCGGGGTGAGGCATCACCCCAAACCGCGGCCGGCGACGGGGAGTCCAGGCACCTGGTCGTGAAGGTACGTCGATCGGCGTATTGGGCCGAGCGTTTCGCCCCAGCTTGTGAAAAATATCACAAGGCGCCGCGCCACACAAGACGCGCCCCCGCCCAGCCCGGCGCGGAGGCGCCCACCCACCCACGTGGTGCCCGCGCACGACGCTCTCCCCGCATGTCCCCTACGGTGCCGAGCCGTCACCATTACCTACCATGGCGCGTCCAGACGAGGATGACGCCACAGCCGTTCGACATCGTGAGATACTTCGGCGGGATCTCGGACGAACCAATGTACACTTCCAGCGCCTGTATCTGGCTGGCCAGCAGCGTCTCCAGAAAATCCTCACCCCCGGGCATGACGATACCGTCCAGGTACACGGCCGGAGCGCACGATCCGCGCGCGGCCTGGACACCAAAATGGCCGTTCCGCGTGGGCACCAGCTGGATCCCCCGCATCCGCCGCAGGAGATCGGTGAGATAAAAAGCGTTTGACGCCGAGTCGATCTGTGAGCGCGTCATCTGCGAACCCACACCCCTTCGGCGGCGATCCTCCAGCTCCTGCATGGCCATCGACGGGAGACGGCGCGTGGCCTCGACGATCACCGGCGCGAGCGGCGTCGCGAGCATCGCGAGAGTGATGTGGACGCGAAGCGTGTCGGCCGGCCGAACCTCCAAGTTCACCAGCTCCTCCTTGAAGCCCAGGCGGCGTACGTCGAGCAGGATAACACCGGGCGGTACGCGGTTGATCTGGAACAGCCCGTTCGCGGCGGTTCGCATGCCGCGCGACTCGTCCACCAAGACGACCTCGGCGTCCCCCACGGGCGCTCCCGCAGCGTCGGTGATCAACCCGGCCACGACCGCACGTGTCGTGCTATCCGCAGCCGACGACGCAGCGAGCGCCGGCTGCTGCCCCTGCACGCCGCGGGCGCTCCCCACCACGAATCCCGCCGCGAGCAGCACACGCCAGGCGCGCCGCGGCAGTGCGCGTTTTCTCATTGGACCGTTCCCCGTGCGTCCGTGCGCTGGTGAGCCGCGCCTCCGAGGCCGCGCACGAAACGTTCGATCACGTCGACTCCGCGCAGGGCGGGCAGCGACGCCGCCCGCGTGCCGGCCACTCGCCGCACGGTCGCCGACAGATGAGAGGCGCTCGCAAACCGCAGTACGCGCGCGACATCCGGCATGTCGTACCCCGGGTTCTTTGCGAGTTCCGCGGCCGCGAGAATGCGTGCCAGGTCGATCACCTGCTTGAGGCTCGCGACGCCGCCTCGGGAAAAGGACCGACTGAGATGTTCGCGCGTCACGCCGTGGGCACGCGCCAAGTCGGTCGTCCGCACCGCGCGGCCCGCACCAGCCACGAGCCGACTCCACACGGCGCGCTGCAACGGCGTGCGCAGGGCGAGCACCGGCGGCGGGTTGCACAACGCGCGAGCGAACCGCGCCGAGAAGCCGTGGGTCTCCAGCACGTGCGGAAGGAGGTCGTCGTCGATCCCGTCGGCCAGCACGTCCGCAAAGTCGCCAGCGGCGCAGCGCGCGATGGCGGGCGCCTCGAGCAGCCGGTACCCGGCAAGCGCCACGAAGCCGACCGTCGGAAAATCCCGCGCGAGCGCGATCGCCTCACGCGCACCGGGGCCGCCCGCCGTCACGGCGCCGAGGTCGATCATGGCCAGGTCCACCAGGTCGCGCCGGAGCGCCGCGCGGAGCTCGGCCACCGAGCGCGCGAAACGCACGCGTGCGTGTACGCGACGGAAAGCGCCGCGCACGCCGTCGCGCGCGCGGTCGCGCGCGAACCAGGCGAGGACGAGCGATTCGCGGCGCGCCGCACCGCGCGATCGACGGCGCTCCGCGCTGGCGGGAGGGGTGCGATGCGCTTCCATGAGCGTCGCTCAGGCGCGCGCGGCGCCCTCGACCATCTCGGCCGCGCGCTCCAGCACGCCGCGCGCGTTCGCGTATGAGATGCGCTCCATCGCCTCGTCCAGCGGGAGCCAGGTGCATGCCGTAATGCCTTCCGCCTGCTGCGGGGTGGTGCTGGCGGTGCCCGACTCCATCAAGAAAAAGTGGCACCGCTTGTGGATCAACCGTCCGCGAAAGCGGAAATACCACTCGATCGCACCGAGCTCCCCCTGGAGGGTGAGGGTGGTGAGGCCCGTCTCCTCCGCCACCTCGCGCATGGCCGCGTCGGCAAACGGCTCGCCGCGCTCGAGATGCCCCTTGGGGAATCCCCAATTCTGATAGCTGTCGCGAATGAGCAGGAACAGCGGCTTGCCGTCTTGTCGTCGGTAGACGACCCCTCCCGCGGACGTCTCGCGCCGCGCTCGCGCTCGCGGCATCAAAACACCTTGATGTTGACGTACCGCTGCGGATGCGCCTGCACGTCCGCCGCCAGCGAGCGCAGCTGGAGCAGCAGCGAGTCCGTGTGGTGATACAGCGCCGGGTCGTTGAGCATGAGGCCCATGGATCCGGAGCCGCCCGTGAGCCGCGCGAGCACCGTGTCCGTGCGCAGCAGAACGAGATCGAGCGCGTCGCTGCTCCGCGTGAGGCGGCGCGTCACCGTGTGCAGCTCGGCCGCCGTTTCGCGCAGGTCGTTCGACGCCAGCGACACGTTGGACATCACGCCCTGCAGCTCCGCGTGGGCGGTCGCCGAATCGACCCGGGTGGCGGTGCGCTGGAAGGCGGTCGCGGTGGCGTTGAGTGCCGTCACCCCCGCGTGGAGATCGGAGGAAAGCGTCTTGAGGTTGGACGACTGGGCGCGCACCGTCTGGGACAGCGTGCTCGTGAGGTCGGCAAAATTCCGGATGGATCCGCGCAGCTCGCGCGCGGCGCGCTCGTCAAACGCGATCTGCACGCGCTCGGCGACACTCGCGACATCTCCGGCGATGCGGCCGGCCACCGCCGTGAGCTGCGCGATGTCCGGCAGCGTACCGCCCGGAACGACGTCACGCTTCCCGCTGGCGTCCGCGATCTGCTGCCGGAGCGACCGGTTGTCGGGGATACCGCTCCGATCGACGATCGTTGCCTGCCACTCCCCGAACATGCTCGCCTCGTTCAGGATCACGGCGGGATCGTGGGGGAGGATGGCGGCGGGGTCGAGCGCGAGGCGCACATGCACCCATCCGCTGTCGGCCAACTCGATGCCGACGACGCGCCCCGCCTTCACACCACGGATGACGACCGGCTGCCCCACCTGCACGTTTCCCACGTCGCGGAAGCGGGCGGTGAGCTCGTTGCGGGGCTTCCCCAGGTGCGCCTGTCCCACCCACAGCGCCGCGCCGACGATGATGACCGCGGCGGCCAGTACCACCGATCCCACCAGGACGTCGTTGTTCCTTCGCATGGCTCACCTCCCCGTGGCACCGACCCGCGGGTCGGTGGCTTCGGGACCGTACAGATCAGTCTTCTCGATGGAGGCGCGCCCCTCGATGAACTGACGTACGATCGGATCGGTAGTCTGACGGATCTCGTCGACCGTTCCCACCTGACGCACGCGACCCTCGTAGAGCATCGCGATCCGACCCGCCACGGTGTACGCGCTGCGCATGTCGTGCGTGATGACCACGCTCGTGACACCCAGCTGTTTCTGCATGCGCAGCATGAGTTGATCGATCACGGCGCTGGTGACTGGATCCAGTCCGGTGGTGGGCTCATCGTAGAGGATGTACTTGGGCCGTTGCGCGATGGCACGCGCGATACCCACGCGCTTCCGCATCCCGCCGGAGAGCTCGGCCGGAAAGCGAGCTTGCACCCCTGGCAGGTCCACGAGTTCCAATGCTTCGGCCACGCGCTCCGCGCAGTCGTGCTCCGCCATGCCCTGCTTGCGCAACCCCATGGCAACGTTGTCCCCGACGCTCAGCGAATCGAAGAGCGCGGCGAACTGGAAGACGTAGCCGATGCGGCTGCGGAGTGCGTACAGATCGCGGCGGGACAGCTTGGGGACCTCCAACCCGTCCACCCACACTTCGCCGCGGTCCGGCTCCAACAGCCCGACGATGTGCTTGATGGCCACCGACTTTCCGGTGCCGGAGTAGCCAATGAGGGCCACCGTCTCACCTTCCACCACGTCGAGGGAGAAACCGGAGAGCACCTGCTTGTCGCGGAACGCCTTGTAGATCTCCACGAGCCGGATCATTGCGCCACCTGTCCTTGCAGCCAGGTCATGGCCCAGAAGGCATCGAGCACCAGAATGAGCACGGCGGAGATCACCACGGCACGGGTCGCGGCGCGGCCCACCCCCTCCGCGCCGCCGGCGGCGCGCATACCGCTCACGCATCCGGTGAAGCTCACGGCGAATCCAAAACTGGCAGCCTTCACGAGACCGTACCGCACGTCAAAGTAGTGAAAGAACAGGCGAGCGCCCTTGACGAACTCCGGGGAGCTCAGGCCGAGCAGCGCCAGCGATGCGAGCCAACCGGCCGCGACGCCGACCACCATCGCGAGGCCCACCACCACCGGAAACATGAGCGTCGCAGCGAGCACGCGCGGCACCACCAGGTACGCAAAGGGATTGTACGCGAGCGTTTCCAGCGCATCGATCTGCTCCGTGACGCGCATCGTCCCGAGTTCGGCCGCGATGTTCGCGCCCACACGGCCGGCGAGCGCCAACCCGGTCAGGACGGGCGCGAGTTCCATGGTGATCGTCTTCTCGACGAGCGTCCCGACGAAATAGAGCGGCACGGCCCCGGTAAAGGAGTAGCTGGCGAGGAGAGCGAGGACGATCCCCGTGAACATCGCGATGAGGATGCCGATGGGAATCGAGGCCACGCCGAGGCGCGTGGCCTGGATGCTGGTGAGGGGAATCCACGTCCCCGTCTCGGCGGTCGCGCGCAGCACATCGGACGCGAAGAACCAGAGCCGGCCGACGGCACCGGTACCCTCGCGGACGCGGCGTCCCAGAGAGGCGATCACCCGCCTAATCTGCGACGTCGGTCGAGGAGCGGCAACGCGGCGGCGATGCACGGCGGGGGTGAGCCGCGCAGACTCACCCCCGCGGGGAGGCAGGGGGGCGGCGTGGGGCCGCACCCAGCCGCGCGCTAGGCGGCGAAGGAGCCGAGCGCGCGCCCCACATCGCCTTCACGCAACCGCTTGAGCGCCCGATCGCGCAGTTGGCGTACGCGCTCCCGGGTGACGCCGAGCATGGAGCCGATCTCCTCCAGGGTGTGCTCGCGTCCACCATCCAGGCCGAAGTAGAGGCGCAGCACCTTGGCGTCTCGAGCGGGGAGGGCGCGCAACGCCGTTTCCACCTCATCGCTGAGGAACCGGTTGACCGCCTCCTCTTCGACGTCCGGCATCTCGTCGGCGACGAACCGCTCGAGGAGCGATCGGTCGCCCTCGGGATCCATGGGTGCATCGAGGCGTACGTCGCCGGTGTTGAGTGCGGCCAATGACTGGACCACGTCCACCGACAGTCCGGTGAGCTGCGACAGCTCCTCGGGGTTCGGCTCGCGCCGCAGCTTCTGCCGGAGAATCTCGGACGCCTTGATGATGCGTGAGAGATCGGCGGTCCGGTTGAGCGGGACGCGCACCGTACGCCCCTGCCGCGCGAGCGCGGACAGGATGGCCTGTCGGATCCACCAGACGGCGTAGGAGATGAATTTGACGCCCTGGTCGGGATCGAACTTCCGAGCGGCGGTCAAGAGCCCCACGTTCCCTTCGCCGATGAGGTCGATGAGCGGCAGCCCGCGGTTCTGATACTTTTTGGCCACGGAGATCACGAAGCGGAGATTCCGCTTGACGAGCTCCTGGAGCGCATCCCCATCGCCTGCACGGATGCGGCGGGCGAGCTCCTGTTCCTCGGCTGCCTTGAGCAGAGGATAGGTACTCACCTCGTAGAGGTACTGATCCAGGATGTCGCGCTCCGGCTCGTTTGGCGCGATTCCCACCGGCGCGGTGCGGCGACGGCGCGGCTGGACGTCGGTCATGGTGCGTATGCCTCGAGGCGTACGAGCCCGCGGGGCGAGCTCAGGGTTCTGAAGTGCAATCCGAGAATCCGACGCCTGGAGCGCGCCGCGCGCGCGGGCGTCGGGCGATCCTGATCCTGTGTGTGGCGCCGGGCCGGCATCGGGGAAACGGTCCGGTGCGCGGCGTCGCAGCCGGGCAGAAGATACACGAGAACATCGATTCCGCCACCCCCCATTGCTTGACGCAACGTCTACCCCCGGCTATAGTTTGAGGTTCCTGGTGAGACGCGTTCGTGCCACTCTCCGGGACGTCCGTGGGGGCGTAGCTCAGTTGGGAGAGCGCGTGAATGGCATTCACGAGGTCAGGGGTTCGATTCCCCTCGCCTCCACTCCGGACGGCCCCTCGCCCGCCGAGGCTGTACAGCGCGTACGTGGCCGCGCGGCGGCGGTGGGCCCGGGTATCGAAACGGACTGATCGGCCACGGGCAGCACGCGGGAATAGCTCAGTTGGTAGAGCACAACCTTGCCAAGGTTGGGGTCGCGGGTTCGAGTCCCGTTTCCCGCTCTCGGCAGGACGGGCGCACCGTTCCGGCCCCGTTCTCACTGAACCGTTGATCTGCCTCCGCTGTTCCGGGCGGTTAGCTCAGTTGGTTAGAGCGCCACGTTGACATCGTGGAGGTCACAAGTTCGAGTCTTGTACCGCCCATGCGTTTCCGCGCCCGTAGCTCAATTGGATAGAGCATCTGACTACGGATCAGAAGGTTGGGAGTTCGAGTCTCTCCGGGCGCGCTGCTGTTGCTCACACCGCATCGGGTGATCGCGTAAGGCCGTAGGATCATGCGAGGGGACGAGCCCGATGCTCGTCCCCTCGCGCGTTTTCCTGGACTTCATCACGCCGCTCGTGCCGTCCGACACGCCCGCGACACTGCTCGCCGCGCTCCAGGAAGACTACGACGTCGAGCACGAGCTCGGGGGCGGCGCGATGAGCCGCGTCTTTCTGGCGCGCGATCCGGCGCTCGGCCGGCAGATCGTGATCAAGGCGCTTCCTGCCACCGCCGCCGGCATGGACGCGGAACGCTTTCGCCGGGAGATCCTCCTCTCCGCGCGCCTCCAGCATCCGCACATCGTTCCCGTGCTCGCCGCAGGAGAGGCGGCCGGCGTGCCGTACTTCACCATGCCGTACGTGGCCGGCCAATCGCTGGAGGCGCGCTTACCGGCGGGTCCGCCCCTCGCGATGCGGGAGCTGGTCCGGATCGCGCGCGACGTGGACGCCGCAGGACTCCGTGCTCGCGCCGGCGCGCCGCGCGGCCGAGCGCGCGCTCGCCCTCGATCCCAACTACGCGAGCGCGATCCGTGGTTGTACACGATGTCGGTGAACGCGCCGTGGTTCGACCCCATCCCGCGCGACCCGCGCTTTGCCGAGGTGGTGCGCACGATGGGGCTGGACGTGGCGTTGATAACGCGGCCGGCCGAATCCGTGGCGCGGTGACGGCAACATCCCGGCGCACGCGAGCGCCTCGCTTGTGTGCCATCGGGGGCCGGATTACCTTTGCATGTTCCGGAGCAACCTGTCCCGTTCGGCATGCGCCGGCCGCGTGGTCCCGCTGACGCGGTGCATATGCGCCGAGGCGGCCAGGCCGCATGGAAACACAAGAGCAGGGCGAACACTCCGTCGGCGGGGCGTGGCGCAGTCCGGTTAGCGCGCCTGGTTCGGGACCAGGAGGTCGGTGGTTCAAATCCACTCGCCCCGACCATCATCATAACAGAAGGGGCAGGCGACCTTCCCGGGCAGGCGGCGCGACCGTCTCCCACGCGCGAGTAGCTCAGCTGGATAGAGCGTCGGCCTCCGGAGCCGAAGGTCGTGGGTTCGAGTCCCGCCTCGCGCATGCCGTTGCAACCTGAGCGATCGCAGAATGCAGAACGTCCCCCGGCGCGCGCCGGGGGACGTTCTGCATCTGCGGACCAGTCTGCGGCAATGCGCCTTTACTGCACGGCCTCGAGCGCCGAGCGCAGCCGCGGCGCCGCGCTCTCAATGTCGCGCAGCGAGACGGCACCCACCGACAACCGGAACCAACCGCTCTCCTCCACCGAGCCGAACGCCTGGAACGGAACCACCGCCAGCCCCGCTTCGCGCAGCAGATAGCGGCGGATGTCGTCATTGGTCTCGAGACGCTCTCCTTGTGCGGTCAGCCTGCCGTTGAGTGCGATCCGCGCACTCACGTAAATGGCCGCGCGCGGGGCGAGCACCTCCACCGGATGTCCTTCGGCGGCGAGCGCGTGGAAGATGTCGGCCAGAGCGGTGAGGCGTGCTGCCACGCCCTCGCGCATCTCGCCGTGGTACGCGGCAATCTCGCCCGGCGCGCGCAGCAGCTCGGCGGTGGCCACCTGTTCCGCGCGCGGCGCCCACGCGCCCACGTGACCGAGCAGGCTCGCCATCGATGCAATCACGTCTTCCGGCCCCATCACCCACCCCACGCGCACGCCCGTGGCCGCGAACGCCTTGGAGATCCCGTCCACATACACGGTGTAGTCGCGCATCGCCGGACGCAGCGATACGGGATCCACGTGGCGTACGCCGCCATAGGTGAGCGTCCAGTACACCTGATCGTACAGGAGGTACACCGGCCGCGCGCGTCCATTGCGCCGCGCATTCTCCTCGAGGATCACGTCGCAGATGCCCGCCAACTGCTCGGCGTCGAAGCACGTACCTGCCGGGTTGAGCGGCGAGTTGAGCGCGAGGAGCCGCGCATCGCGCACCACGGCGTGGAGCTGCGCCGCCGTGGGCAGGAACGCACTCTCCGGACCGCATACGATGGGCACGCCGACGGCGCCGGCCAGGTGACAGTAGTGGTTGTTGTTCCACGACGGCACCGGATAGAGAACACGGTCGCCGGGATCCGCGAGCGTGCGATACGCGGCGTAGATGGCTGGGCGCGACCCACCTGTGACGAGTACCGATTCGACAGGGTACTCCAGCGCGAGATCGCGCTGATAGAACTCGGTCACGGCTTGGCGCAGCGCGAGCAGTCCGCTGGAGGGCGGGTAGTTGGTTTCGCCGCGGCCGAGCGCTGCCTGGATGCGCTGCTCGAGAAAGCGCGGGATGCGGAACTCGGCGGGGCTGAAATCTCCCACCGTGAGATTGCAGATGGTACGACCCTCGGCCATGAGCGCGCGGATCTCGGCGGCGATGCGGAGAATCTCCGAACCGACCAGCGCGGCCGACATGGTGGAGACGCGGCGGGGTGCATGCCCGCGCACCGACGACGTGGGAAGGGTGGACGCGTTGCGGGGAACGGACTCGACGCCGGACGGCGAGGGGGGCGGGGCCATGCATACTCCCGGGCAGGCGGTGGGGCGGCGGGAGCGGAGACACGACGCACGCCACGACGTGCTCCGGCCGCGCGGGAAAGATAGCGCGTCGCCTTGCCCCGCGCCTGCCGCGGGACGGACTGCCTGCCTCGCGGCGCGCAGCTTGCCAGGATGCACGTCGTGCATCCTCGATCCAAGACGTGGCGACGGCTCCTGCCGGGCGTGGCCGTCAGCGCGGCGCTTATCGGCGCGGCGGTGTTGATTCTGGTGTTCGCGCGCGTGGGCGCGCTGCACGGTGACACCGTGCGGTACCACCTTTTCACGGAAGACGCGGGCGGGGTCCGCCCCGGGAGCGACGTCTGGCTCGCCGGCGTGCGCGTTGGGCGCGTGCGATCGATCCGGTTCCGCCCGGCGGCCACGGACACGCTCCGCCGCTTGGCGGTGGACGTCGACGTGCTGGCCGCCTACCAGCGGTTCGTGCGCAGAGACACCCGCGGATCCATCCGAAGCGGCGGGCGCCGACTGGGCGAGCCGGTCGTCTGGTTGCAACCAGGATCGACGGCATCGCCCGTGCTCCCCCCGGGTGGAGCCCTCGCCATTGGTGTGGAGGAGCGTCCAGACTTGGAACCGGCGCTCGACACCCTCACGCGGGATTACCGGTCGCTGTCGCGCGAGTGGGCACGCGTGAGCGACGCGTCCGCGGAGGCGAATCGCCGTGTGCACACTGCCGTCGGGAATCCGGGCTGGGGGACGAGCGTGCTCGAGGAGCGTCTGGCCCGCTTGGGCAGGCAGAGCGGCATGGGCAAGGGAGTCGCGAACTCGGCCGCGGCGGACCCGCTCCAGCGCGCGCGCCGAGTGATGACGCTGGCCGACTCGCTTCTGGACCTGCTGTCGGCACCGAACAGCGCCGGGGCCGCACACGCCGCCGCGGCGCGCCGCGAAACCGCCCGTTCCCTCAACGATCTGCGCCGCCAGCTCGATCGGCTGCAGCAACGCCTGGCGTCCGCCGATGGGACGGCTGGGCGGTTTGCGCACGACAGCGCCCTGGCGCTCGAGACGGCCCGTCTGGACAGCACGATGGCGGCGCTCATGAAGGATGTGCACAAGCATCCGTTCCGCTACTGGCCGTTCTGACGCCCGGCGCGGCCGGAGCAACCGGACGCGCGCGAGCTAGCGCACGATGAGCGGCACCGGGACGAAGGTCACGAAAAAGATGATGATCGCCGCATAGCCCAGCAGGCGTCGTCCACCGCTGAGCGCGCGCTCGGGGGCCACCACGCGCGGGTGCGCCACCTGGCCTCGCCCGATCACCAGACTCAGTGCGGCCCAGACCCACCACCCGTTCCACAGATGTCCGAGCGGAAGAAGCACGAGCCAGAACGCAAGCGCGATCCATCGTTGGCGCGCACCGAACAGCGCGTACGTCACGTGCCCGCCATCCAGTTGGGCGAGCGGGAGCAGGTTGAGCATGGTGATGAATCCGCCCACCCATCCGGCCACGGCGATCGGGTGCAGCATCAGCACCCCGTGTGCACCCACCAGCGTCCGCAGCATCATCATGAGGAGCGAGTCGCCGACGCCCAGCACCACGCCTCCGATCATGATGACCTGGTGTGACATCGGACCATACGGCGCGATGGGCGCCGGCACACTGAGCGCGAGCCCCACCGCGAGGACCGGGATGGCAACCGCGACGCCGGCCAGTGGACCGGCGATGCCGATGTCGAACAACGTGCGCCGATCGAAGATGTACGAGCGGAGCCGGATGAACGCGCCCATTGTGCCGAAGATGTTGAGCTCGGCGGGAAAGGGGATGAAGTACGGCGGGCTGGCGTCGACGCGATACCGACGCGCGGCCACGTAGTGGCCTGATTCGTGCGCCAGGAAGATGCCCAGCAACGGCAGGGAAAACGCGAAACCGGCGGCGAGCGTGGGGAGGGGAAAGTGCCACCAGCTTCCCAGCTTTCCGGCAAGTGCGGCGCCGCCAATGGACATCGAGATCAGTGTCACCAGCAGCAGGGCGAGATGGAGCCACCAACGCTCCCGGCGGCGCGCGGTCTCATGGACGAGGACAAGCCAGCGGGCTTCGGGAGTATTCTCCCAGTAGGCGTAGCCGTCCCAGCCCGTCAGCGCCGCCGCCAGCTCCCGCGACGGGTTCGCGTGCGCATCCTGCACGCGTGCTTCCACGATCTCGCGGGTCCCGAGCGCGTACGTGCGCCAGTAGCTAAAGTATTGCGTGATGGGGTGTTCAATCACCCTTGACCGCCCATTTTGTCCCGATTACCTTGGTCACCTCGATCCGCCACGTCCATCCCACCGCGTTCGCAGCCCCCCTCGATTAACTCCGCATCGCTCGTCCGCACCGTGCCCGGTGCCCAGGGCGTGGTACAGGGGCCGCCACCCGCGCGCGGATCGCACAGCACAATGACACTGTCCTTCGCTCAGGGAGCGATGATCCGTGGATATCGCTGAGCTGAAGCAAAAGTCCGTCGCGCAGCTACACGAGATGGCGGAGGATTTGAATATCTCCAATTTCTCCGGTCTGCGGAAGCAGGATCTGATCTTTCGCATCGAGCAGAATCTGCTGGACTCGGATACCGTACTGCGCGGGGATGGGGTGCTGGAGATTCTCCCAGAAGGATACGGGTTCCTGCGCAGCCAGGACTGGAACTACCTGTACGGTCCCGACGACATCTACGTGTCGCCATCGCAGATCAAGCGGTTCGACCTGCGGACGGGGGACACGGTGGCTGGCCAGGTGCGCCCGCCCAAGGAAGGCGAGCGCTACCTGGCACTGCTGAAGGTGGAGTCCATCAATGACGAGGATCCCGAGCAGGCCAAGCATCGCGTGGCGTTCGACAACCTGCGCCCGCGCTATCCGGATGAGCGCATTCGCCTGGAGACGGCAAGCGGCGATCTGAGCATGCGCGTGATGGACCTCATCGCGCCGGTAGGAAAGGGGCAGCGCGGGCTGATCGTGGCACCGCCGCGCGCGGGAAAGACGATCCTGATGCAGAAGATGGCCAACGCGATCCTCGAGAATCATCCCGAGGTGCGGCTCATCATCCTGCTGATCGACGAGCGGCCGGAAGAAGTGACGGACATGCAGCAGAACGTGGAGTCGCGAGCGGAGGTGATCAGCTCCACGTTCGACGAGCCCGCGGACCGGCACGTGCAGGTGGCGGACATGGTGATCGAGAAGGCCAAACGGCTCGTGGAGCACGGGCACGATGTGGTCATCCTGCTCGACTCCATCACGCGTCTGGCGCGCGCACACAATGTGGTGGTGCCGCACTCGGGAAAGATTCTTTCGGGCGGCGTGGACGCCCACGCGCTGCACAAGCCGAAGCGCTTCTTCGGAGCGGCGCGGAACATCGACGAGGGCGGCTCGCTCACCATCATCGCCACCGCGCTCGTCGAGACGGGATCGCGGATGGACGAGGTGATTTTCGAGGAATTCAAGGGCACGGGCAACCTGGAGCTGGTGCTCGACCGCAAGATCGCCGATCGGCGCGTGTTCCCCGCCATCGACATCAACCGCTCGGGCACGCGCAAGGAAGAGTTGCTGCTGGACAAGGAGGAGCTCAATCGCGTGTATCTGCTGCGCAACTTCCTGGGGGACATGCCGCCGGCGGAAGCCATCGAGTTCCTGTTGGAGCGCATGCGGCGGACCAAGAACAATCGGGAATTCTTCGCGACGATGGCGCAGGCATGAGTGCCGTCGCGCCGCGCCGACTGCGGTGTGCCTGGACCGCGCCGGCGTGGTCCCTTGCGTGACGCGCGGTGTCCGACGACGGGACGACGCGGTCGGGCGAGCCACGCACGCGGATTATGGCCATCGACTACGGCGAGCGGCGGATCGGCCTGGCGGTGAGTGACCCCACGCGATCGTTGGCGTCTCCCGTAGGGTACATCACGCGGCGGCCGCGGAAGCGTCCGCCCATTGCCGAGCTGTTGCGGCGCGCCGAGGCACTCGGCGCAGGAGCGTTCGTGCTGGGGCTCCCGCTCAGCGACACAGGCGACGAGACGGAACGGAGCGCGGAAGTACGGCGTATCGCGGCCGAGCTGGAACGTCGGAGCGGTCTGCCCGTGCGACTGGTGGACGAGCGGTACACCACCGCCGCGGCGCTCCGTGCGATCGCCACGCTCGGCGGCACCACCAAGGGACGGAAGGGCAATGTCGATGCGTTGGCGGCCACCGTGCTCCTTCAACACGCGCTCGGGCTCCACGACCCGGGCACGGAGTAACCGCGTGTCCGCCGGCGCGCGCGCGGCCGGCGTCGTGGTCTGCACGCTGCTGCTCGCCGCGTGCGCTGGCGGCGGCGCCCCCGTGCGCGTCACCATCCCTCCCGGTGCGAGCTTCCGCGCCGCCACGGATTCGCTAGCGCATGCTGGCGTGGTGCGCTGGCCCACCGCCTTCAGGCTGTACGCGGCCATCGGCGGACGGGACCGCGCGATCCGCGCGGGGGAGTATCAATTCCGGCGTGGCGCATCGTGGTCGCACGTCCTGCACGATCTCACCGTCGGCCCGGGCATCGAGAAGCGCCTCACGATCCCCGAGGGGTTCAGTATCCGGGAGATGACGCCGCTGCTGTCCTCCGCGCTCGGCACACCGGCCGAGTCTCTGGCCGCGGCGGTGCGCGACAGCGCCCTGCGCGCCGAGGTGAACGATCCGGCCGAAACGCTCGAGGGGTACCTCTTTCCCGATACGTACCGGTTCCCGTGGGGAACGCCCGCGCGCGTGGCCGTGACGGAGATGGTGCACCGGTTCGAGGATGTCTGGCAGCCGGAGTGGACGGCGCGTCTCGCCGCGCTTCATCTTACCCGGCACGACGTCGTGACACTGGCGTCGATCGTGGAAGAAGAGGCGCGCGTGGACTCGGAGCGCGCCATCATCGCCGGCGTGTACTACAACCGGCTGCGCCGCGGGATGCCGCTCCAGGCCGATCCCACCGTGCAGTACGCGCTCGGCACGCATCACGAACGCGTCCTCTACCGCGATCTCACGGTCAACTCACCGTACAACACGTATCGGCACGCCGGTCTGCCGCCCGGTCCGATCTCCTCACCGGGACGCGCAAGTCTCGAGGCGGCCCTCTTCCCCGCTGACGTGCCGTATCTCTACTTCGTGGCGCTTCCCGATGGACACCACGATTTCTCGACGACCTACCGCGAGCACCAGAACGCGCGGCGGTCGGTGCGGCGAGACGCCGGGCGGCATGGCCAACCCGCGCGTTGAGCGCCGCGGGCGCCTTTGTGCGTGACTGCCGTGAATGATCTCGACCTCCGGCTGATCGCCATCACCAATGCGTTGCACGACGGGCGCGACGGTCTGGTGTCGCGCGCGCTCGCGGCCGAGCGGGGCGGCGCCACCATGGTGCAACTCCGGTTGAAGGCGACGGACGCGCGCACGCTGCTCGACGTCGCACGGGCGCTGGTGGCCGCGCTCACCATACCCGTCGTCGTGAACGACCGCGCCGACATCGCGCTGGTCGCGGGCGCGGCCGGAGTGCACCTGGGGGCGGACGACCTGCCCGTCGCTGCCGTGCGACGCTGGACACCGCGCGGATTCCTCATCGGCGCGTCGGTGGGTAGCGACGCCGAGGTACCGGGCGCGCGCGGTGCGGACTACGTTGGGATCGGCCCCGTGTATCCCACCGACTCGAAGAACGACGCGGGGCACGCGATCGGCATCGAGGAGTTCCGCCGGCTGGCCGCGCAGTGCGGCGTGCCCGCGGTGGCGATCGGTGGCATTACCGCGTCCACGGCGGCCGCGTGCCGCGAGGAGGGCGCGGCCGGTGTGGCGGTGATCCGCGCGGTCCTGGGCGCGCCCGATCCGGAACGGGCCGCGCGCGCGATCCGCCGCATGGTGGAGGGAGAGGAATGACCGGCGGCTGCCAGCAGCGCGGATCCGCACGGGCGCACCAGCGTCTCCTGCTCCTCAGCAGCTCACGGGTGGGGACGGGTGCGATGCTGGAGTACGCGCGCGGCGCGCTGGACGCGTTCCTCGGCGGCGTGCGCTCCCTCGCGTTCATCCCGTACGCCGGCGTGCGCATCGCGGCCAATGCATACACGGCGCGCGTTCGCGAGGCGCTCGCGCCGCTGGGCCCTTCCGTGCAGTCGGTGCATGCAGGCGACCCGTTGGAGGTGCTGGACCGCGCGGGGGCGATCGTGGTGGGCGGCGGCAACACGTTTGTCCTACTCGAGCAGTTGGCGCGCCACGCTCTGCTGGACGCCATCGCCGCGCGCGTGTGGCGTGGCGTGCCCTACGTGGGGTGGAGCGCCGGAGCAAATATCGCGTGCCCCACGATCATGACCACGAACGACATGCCGATCGTGCAGCCGCCGACGTTTCGCGCCCTGGGGCTCGTGCCGTTCCAGATCAACCCGCACTACACGGACGTCCTGCCGCCGGAGCATCGCGGCGAAACGCGCGCGGAGCGGATCGCCGAGTTCGTGGCGCTGCATCCCACCGTGCCGGTGGTTGGGCTGCGCGAGGGCAGCATGCTGCGCGTGGAAGGTTCCGCGCTCACGCTCCTGGGCGACGAGCGCGCGGTGCTCTTCGTGGCAGGCGCGGAGCCCCGGGAAGTCGGCGCGTCCGATGCGCTCCAGCGTCTGATGCTCCCGCATCCGGCGCGGAGCGCATCGCCCTCCGCGGCGGCGGAGTAACGCATGCGTCCACGCCCACGCCGCACATCGCGTGAGGAGACGGTGCGGGGCGCGGTACCGACCGACGCGGCCGCCGTGTCCTCGCGCGGCGCCGCGCGCTGGGCGCGCGGACATCCATGGATCTACCGGAGCGACGTGCTGCAGCGCCCCGACGTCGAGGCGGGGGCAGTGCGGGTGGTCGCATCGTCGGGACGTCCCCTGGGGTGGGCACTGTGGAGCCCCCGTTCCGAGATTGCGCTGCGATGGCTGGACCGCGATCCGGACCGCGCCATCGACGCCGCGTGGTGGCACGCGCGTATCGCGGCCGCGCTGGCGCGCCGCGCCGCGCTTCCCGGTGTGGCGTCGGCGTACCGACTCATCCACGCCGAGGCGGACGGCTGTCCGTCGCTCATCTGTGACCGGTACGATGGCGTGCTCGTGGTGCAGCTCCTGAGCGCGGGACTGGAGCGGTTTCGCCGCCCGATCGTGGATGCGCTGGTGGCGCTCGCCTCGCCCGGCGGCATCCTCGCGCGCAACGATCCCGCGGTTCGCGCGCGCGACGGCCTGCCGCGCGAGGTGGAGCTCCTCTACGGCCACGTCCCGCGCGAGGTCGAGGTCCAGGCGTACGGCGTCCGCACCGTCGCGGCGCCGTGGGACGGGCAGAAGACCGGCGCATTTCTCGATCAGCGCGAGAATCACGCGCTGGTGGGCGGGGTGGCGCATGGCCAGGTGCTGGACTGCTTCACCTACCAGGGCGGTTTCGCGCTGCACGCGGCCCGCTCCGCGGCACGGGTCACGGCGGTGGATGCATCCACTGCGGCGCTCGCGCACGCGCGCGCGAACGCAATGCGGAACGGCCTCGACAACGTGCAGTGCGTGGAAGCGGACGTCTTTGACTATCTACGCGCCCTCGAGCGCGCAGGCACACGCTTCGACACGATCATCCTCGACCCGCCCGCGTTCGCGAAGACGCGGAGCGCGCTGGCCGGCGCGATGCGTGGGTATCAGGAGATCAATCTCCGCGCGATGCGCCTCCTGACACGCGACGGCCTGCTGTTCACCGCTAGCTGCAGTCATCACGTGAGCCGCCCCATGTTCGACGACATGTTGGCGCAGGCGGCCGGCGACAGCGGGCGCCGCATCGCCGTCCGCGAGGTGCGCGGACAGGCGCTGGATCATCCGCACGTGCTGGCCTTCCCGGAGAGCGGCTACCTGAAGGGTGCCCTGCTCCAGGCGCTCGACGGACCGCAGGAATGACTCACGCGCGCTGGCAGCGCGGACAGTAGTAGGTGGAGCGTCCCCCCTGCACGATGCGGCGAATGGGTGTGCGGCACCGGCGGCACGGCGCGTCCTCGCGATCATAGACGCGCCACCGCGGCGCCCGCGCTGGACCGGAGGTGTATCGACCGGCCGGCGCATGGCGCAGCGCCTGCCGGATGGCGGCCAGCAGGCGGGCACGCCGGCGCGGGCCCAGTGCGGCAGCCGGCGCGCGCGGGGACAGTCGCGCGAGCCAGAGCGCCTCAGCGGCGTAGATGTTCCCCACGCCCGCGAGCACGTGTTGGTCGAGCAGCGCCGGCTTGATCGCGCCGCGGCGACGGGCCAGCGCCCGACCGAGTGCGCGGGCGTCGAGACAAGGATCGAACGGATCCGGACCGAGGGTGGGATGGATCTCGACGCCGGGTGGATGCACGCGGACAGTGGCGAGCGCGCGCGGATCGATGAGCGCGACACTCGTGCCGTTCTCGAGCTGCACCACGGCCCGCGCCCACCGATGCGTGGAGGCGGCGGGCTCCATGGACCAATCGCCGCTCATCCGAAAGTGGACATCGAGCGCGCTCCCGTCGTCCAACCACAGGAGCTGGTGCTTGCCGCGGCGCTCCACGCGCGCGATGGTGCGCCCTCGCAGGCGCGCGCGTGCGGCAGCGGGAAGCGCATGAGCCAGCGCCCGATGGCGCACGATCACATTGGCGATCGTGCCGCCCGTGACCACAAGCGCGAGCCGACGCGCGGCATCCTCCACTTCCGGCAGCTCCGGCATGGGCGCAACCTAGGAGCGCGTTCTCCCCGGCTCAAGGCGACGCGCGGATGACGCGCGCGTCCCGCAAACGGGGGCGCCCCTTGCGTGGCCGCAGGAAAGCTCTAGGTTGATGGCGGCTCTTCTCCGGCAGCGTGACCGCATGTCTCACCGTCCGCGCTCTCTCAAACACGAGTACGAATTGTTCGTCGAGCGCGAGATCGAGGCGTATAAGGAATCGGTTTCGCGCAGTGTGCTGTTGAGCATCGGCGACGAAGCGGTCTCCGCTCTGGGTGCGCAGCAACAGCTCGCCCTCACGGAGCTCCTGCTGTGCGACGAAGTGGACCGGATCATCCGCGCGCGGCTGCGATTGCCGGCATACGGGACGTGGCGCCGCCGTCGTCTGGCCGCGCTCAAGGAGTTCAGCCGCCCGGAACGGTGGGGCATTCGTCCGGAGAGCGGGCTCGCGCGCGCCGTCTCGCACGCCACCAATGGGCACGCGCTGGTCGCCGGTGCGGCTGGGGAAGGTCCGGCGCTGTACCTCGCCGCCAATGGGTGCGCCGTCACCACGATCGACACCGAGGAGGACGTGCTCGAGCGCGTGATGAGCGCGGCGGTGGATGTGGGACTCACCAGCCGCATTCGTGGGTTCGTGGGACACCTGGGCGCGTGGAGACCCGATCGGATGCTGCACGCGGTGGTGTGCTCGTGGGCCGCTTTCGACGGGCTGAACCTGGGAGAGCGCGCGCGCATGATCGCCACGCTCCAGGAAGCGACGGCGGCTGGCGGGGTGCACATCCTCGGCGCGAGCGCGGACGCGCCCGCCGTACCGATCGACGAGCTCCGCCAGAGCTACGACGGGTGGGACATCACGGTCGAGCAGTCGTCCGCCGCCGCGCGCACGTTTCTGGCCGAGAAGCACGTCGCCTGAGCAGGCACGGCGCGCCGTGCGGCGCGAGCGAATCCATATGACACACCTGGCGCACTCCGGCACGTGTCACAGTGCGACGGTGCTCGTGTCTGGACGCGGGCGGCGCAGCGGGCAACTGCGTGCGGTGCGCCGACTTGAGAGACGGCCCGCCAGCGGCATGCGTGGTGCCTTACGGGTCGAGCGTCTCGCAACGAGGCGGGACGCGTGACTTGATCAGGACGGTACTATGGCCGCATCCAAGCATCCTGTGGCGCCCGACGAGCCGGTGGGCATCGTGATCTCCCGTGGATCGCGTGCGGAGCCCGCGCCGATCTTCCGGCTCTTTCTGTACGGACCGTATCCCGATGAGGACCTGGCGGACGCGGGAACCAGGGCGGCGTGACCGGCCGCCCGGCCGCGGGTCCCGCTCAATGCGCAAGAGGCCGGCGATACACTCGCCGGCCTCTCGCTTCATCCTACCTGGCTACGACTACTTCTTCGCAGCGCGCTTCCGACGGGTCTTCCGGCGCGCGGTCTTCTTCGTCGCCTTCCTGGTCGTCTTCTTCGCGCCAGCGGTCTTACGGGTCTTCCGCGCGGCCTTGCGACGGCCACCCTTCTTCGCGGCCGCCTTCTTGGTGGCCTTGCGTCGCGTGGACTTTCTCTTTGTGGTTGCCATTGCACAAGTCTCCAGTACTGGAGTGAACGTGCCGACCGATCCCCCGGTGGACCGGCGGCAATGTGGACGAATCCCTCAGGACCCGCCGCACTCCTGGACGCGCTCCGTGCGGAGCGACGTGCGGTTGGCATGCCGGAGCATCCCAACCGTGGCCATGGTATATCGCGCGTGATGACGCGCAGAGCGGCCGCGCGCATCGTGGTGCCATTTTTCTGAACCGCATCGCGCACGTGCGGATGTCCCGCACGCAACGCATCGCAGCCTTCGTATCGACGATTGTCCCACGCGCGTGTTACGCGGCTCGGCGTGCTTCGGCGCACCGCCCCGATGCACGCGCGCGCGTTTCGACATCGCATCCGCCGATCGCCGCGCGCACCACCGCCCGACAAACGCGACGTCGCCCGCATCCATCGGCATCCGGAACAGGACCGGCAATGCAGCGGACAACGGGCGACTCGGGCGGACCGCGATGCTTGGGACGGCACACGCGGCGGATGACAGTGGAAAGAATACTCGGGCGATTTGCGCCACTCAGTTCCTCGCGCTCACTTTCCGTGTCGTGCACACTCGATGCATCAGGTCAGCAGCGGAGCCTTCTTTTCTTCAGGCGAATATAGGAGTGCTCAAAATTGCACGCAATAGGAATGTTCGAATTACATGAGGCAAGGTGGATGCCAGCGCGCGGGATGCGGCGTGCCGGATGCGCATCGACACGCAGTGCGTGCACGTGCATGTGATCGTGGTGGGCGGAGGATTCGCCGGTGTCGCTGCCGCCGCGCGACTCCGAGCACACGGGGCGCGCGTGACCGTTTTGGAGGCGCGCGACACCCTGGGCGGGCGCGCGCGCAGCGACGTTGTGGACGGCATCACCATCGACACCGGTGCGCAGCTCGTGACGTCGGCGTTCACGCACACGCTGCATCTGCTGCGCGGCGCCGTGGCCACGCCCGGGCACGCGCAGCCCGACGCGCGGTCGCCCTCCCTGCGCGCGACGGGCGGTCGCGACATCATGCTCCTGGGCGGCGCGCGCGTGCCGCTGCACTTCGGATCCCTCACCAGCCTGCTCACGTACCGCGGGCTCACGACGCGCGACAAGCTGCGACTCGCGCGTTCGCTCCTTCCCCTGTTGGCGCGCGAACGCGCCCATCTCTCGGCGGCCAACGATGCCGTCTCCCCCATGTTGGATGCCACCACGGCACGAGGCTACATGACCGACCGCGTGAGCGCATCGGCGGCGGACCAGTTGGTCGAACCGCCGCTCAATCCGTTCTACGCGGTGCGCGGCGACGAGGCGAGCCTGGCGTTTTATCTCGCGCTGGCGCGGTACGGCAGCGACGGGGACGTGCTGGCGCCGACGGCCGGATGGTCGGCACTCCTCGATCACACGCTCTTGGCTGACACGTTGCCGGATCACGCGCGTGTGGAGGATGCCCTCGCCGAGCGCGCGCCACCGCGTGGTTCGGCGGTGGCGGTCGTGACGCAGGCGCGCGCAGAGCGGCTGGCGCTCGACGCGCGCGCGGTCACGGTGTACGCCGACACCGGATCGTGGACGGGCGACGCCGCCATCCTCGCCACCGGTCCGGTGACCGCCGCAGCACTCCTCGCGCCGCACGGCGCGGCGGACGACGCCCTCATCGCCTGGTTACGATCGGTGCCGCTCCGTCGCACGTGGACGCTGGCCCTGGTGGTGGATCGCGAGCTCCCGCGTGACGCGTTCGGGATCTTTCACCCGCCGTCGGCGTCGGAGGTCGTGAGCGCGTGCGCAGTGCACGGCGCCAAGGTGGGAGACGCTGCGCCCATCGGACGCGACGTGCTGCTCGCGTGGCCCACGCCCGCACTGGCACTCCGCATGCACAACGCGCCCGCGGCGGAGATCGCGGACGTGATGACGCCGGCGGTGGAAGCGATGGTGCCCGAGGTGCGCGGCCACGTGACGCGAGCCCGGGTCTACCGCACCGACGAGGGAACACCCACCGCGGTGCCCGGATCGGCCGCGGATCGAACGCGCGGCCGAGCACTCGCCGCCGCCATCCCATGGCCGGTGCGTCTGGCCGGCGACTACCTGGCGGTCCCGTTCATCGAGGGCGCCGTGGTGAGCGGCGAGCGCGCGGCCGATGCGGTGCGCACGTTGGCCGCGGACGGCGCCTGATCGCCATGGGGCCGCGGCGGCGTGTGGCCGCGCACCCATAGCGCTGCCGCGGCGGACCGGGCACTATATATAGAGAGACGGATGCGCACGGAGCGCCGGGCGTCCTCATGCGCCCCAGTTCACGTTCCCGGAAGGTCGGTATGCCCACCCTGACGATCGACGGCCGCGCCATCGCGGTACCCGACGGCTCCACCATCCTCGATGCCGCGCGCGCGCTTGGCCTGGACGTTCCCACACTGTGCTGGTACCCCACCCTGCCCAATGTGGGGAATTGCCGCGTCTGCCTCGTGTCGGTGGATGGGACGCCCAAACTCATCCCCGCCTGCGCCACGCAGGCCGCCGACGGGATGCAGGTCACCACGGAATCGCACGCGGCGGTGGAGAATCGACGCGCCGTGCTGGGATTGCTCCTCGAGCGCTACCCCGCACATGACATCCCGGACGGCGGCGCGCGGAACGAGTTCGAGTCGCTCGTGCGCCGCTATCAGGTGCCGACCACCCGACGATCGCCGCTCCCCCTCCGCACGGGCGACTCCCGGGCCGGTGATCCGCTCATCCAGCACGACATGTCGACGTGCATCCTGTGTACGCGCTGTGTGCGCGCATGCGAGGATGTGCAGGTGGTGGGTGTGCTGGACGTCGCGCAGCGGGGCGATCACGCACAGATCATCGTCGGGGCGGACGGGAACCCGGATCATGCCGGATGCACCTGGTGTGGGGAGTGTGTGCGGGTGTGTCCTACCGGCGCCATTCACGACGTGCTGCCCATGGCCAAGCTGGCGGCCGGCATCCTGGATGAGCCGGAGCACCAGGTGCGAAGCGTGTGTCCCTATTGCGGCGTCGGATGTCAGGTGGATCTCCGCGTGCGCGCCGGGTCCGTGGTGGGAGTGCACTCCCCGTGGATCGAAGAGGACACCCCGAACATCGGCAGCACGTGCGTGAAGGGCCGGTTCGGCTTTGACTACGTGATGCATCGCGACCGGCTCACGCGGCCGCTCATCCGCAAGGGATGGGTGAAGCGCGACGGCGCGTGGCACTTCGAGCCACCGGCGGAGCAGACCGCGGCGTGGGGACGCCGCGGCGGTCCGTGGGCGTCCATCCGCGGCGAGGGCGCCACGCCCAAGGTGCGCTCGACGATGAATCCCTTTCGTCACCGCCCCAACGGGCGCACCAATGGCGGCGCGCCGCTGGGCGATCCCCGCGACCGCGTCGCGACGCCAGCCGAGTGGTACGAGCCCTTCCGCGAAGCCACGTGGGAGGAGGCAATGGAGCTCACCGCCCAGCAGCTCGCGGGGATGCGTGATGCCCACGGCCCCGACAGCCTGGCCGTGTTTTGCTCGGCCAAGTGCACCAACGAGGAGAACTACGTCCTGCAGCGCATCTTCCGCGGCGCGCTCGGGACAAACAACGTGGACCACTGCACGCGTCTGTGCCACTCGTCCTCGGTGAGCGCGATGCAGCGCGCGATGAACACGAGCGCGGCGTCGGGATCCATGCGCGAGGTGGAGCACGAGAGCGATGTGATTTTCGTTCTCGGCGCCAACACCACCGAATCGCATCCCGTCTTTGGCGCGGCCATCAAGCGCGCGCAGCGCCGGGGCGCCACGCTCCTGGTGGCCGATCCCCGGCGGATCGAGCTGGCGCAACGCGCCGACATCCACTTGCAGATGCTCCCCGGGACCGACGTCGCGCTGCTGAACGCCATGCTGCACCACATCCTGGCACAGGGGCTGGAAGATCGTGCGTTCATCGCGTCGCGCACGCATGGGTTCGACGCGGTGGCCGACGCCGTCCGCCCGTACACCCCGGAACGGGCGGAGACGATCACCGGCGTGTCCGCCGATCTCATCCGGCGCGCGGCCGAGCGCTACGCGCGCGGACCACGCTCGGCCACGCTGTGGGCCATGGGACTGACGCAGCACAGCACGGGCACGGACATCGTGGCGTCGTTGCTCAATCTGCTGCTCTGCTGCGGGATGATCGGGCGGTGGGGAGCGGCCATGATGCCGGTCCGCGGGCAGAACAACGTGCAGGGCGCGAGCGACATGGGCGCGATCCCGAACGTCTACACGGACTACCAGCCGGTGAGCGATCCGGCCGTGCGGCGCATCTACGCCAGCGCCTGGGGGGTTCCCGAGGAGCGGCTGTCGCTCTCCCCCGGGCTCAAGGTGACGGAGATCGTGAAGGCGGGCAGTCCGGTGCGCGGCATGTACATCATGGGCGAGAACCCGATCATCTCGGATCCGGATGTGTCGCACGCGGAAGAGTGGTTCCACCATCTCGAGTTCTTGGCGGTGCACGACCTTTTCCTTACCGAGACGGCGCGCTATGCGGACGTCGTGCTCCCCGGCGCCGCGTTCGCCGAGAAGGACGGCACGTTCGTGAACACCGAGCGGCGCATCCAGCGCGTCCGCGCCGCCGTCGCGCCGCCGGCCCAGGCGCGGGGCGATCTCGATATCCTGCTCGACCTGTCGGGCCGACTCCGCCTCCCTGCCCCATTCACGGACGCCGCCGGCGCGATGCGAGAGATCGCGCTGGTCACGCCGTCGTGGCGCGGTGTGTCGTACGACCGACTCGAAGGCGCTGGACTCCAGTACCCGGTGCCGGACGCCGAGCATCCGGGCACCGCCTATCTGTTCGCCGACCGCTTTCCCCCCGCCGACGGCAAAGCCACGCTCGTCCCGGTGGAATTCGCTCCGCCCGCCGAGCTGCCGGACGCTGTGTATCCGTTCAGCCTCAATACCGGCCGGCAGCTCTATCACTGGCACACGGGCACGATGACGCGCCGCTCGACGGGGCTCGATGCGCGCGAGCCGGCGCCCACGATCGAGATCTCCCCCGACGATGCCGCCCTGCTGGGAATCGCAGACGGCGAGGTCGTGCGTGTCTCGTCGAGACGGGGGTCGGTGGTGGTCGCCACGCGGTTCTCCCCGCGGGTCGCGCGCCGGCAGCTGTTCCTTCCCATGCACTATCGCGAAGCGGCAGCGAACCTGCTCACGAACCCGGCACTCGACCCGTACGCGGGCATCCCGGAGTTCAAGGTGTGCGCCGTGCGCGTGGAGCGGGTGGCCGGCGACGAACTCGCCGACGACGCGCTGGCCGGCGCGAGGGGGGAGGACGCGGATGCGCATGCGAGCGCCCGCACGGCCGCCGCGGCGGGGGACGACTAGCCGCGTCCGTGTGTCCAGGCGCCGGCGCATCGCCGAGCAGTGCATCGCGGTGCCCTGGCATCACGTGGCCCTGCATGCGAGGTTACACCCGCGACCGGCCCGTCGGACATCGGCGCCGTCGGACCCGGGCGCGGCGCAGGCCGGTCGGCCGCGCCCGCATTCATCCGAGAGCGGAGTCGAACGCCGCGTGAAGGCGCTGCTGAAGGCGGCCGCCGCGCCCGGGTTCACGTTGAGCGACGTGCCCGAGCCGGTCATCCGAGACGACGAAGTCCTGATTCGCGTGCGACGTGCCGGGGTCTGCGGCACGGACGTGCACATCTACGATTGGGACGCCTGGGCCCGTGGGCGGTGCCACCCACCGTTCATCGTGGGGCACGAGTTTGCCGGCGACGTCGCGGCGGTGGGCTCGCTCGTCACCGATGTCGCGGTCGGCGACCGGGTCACCGCCGAGGGGCACATCGTGGACGGACGCTGCCTGCTCTGCCGCACCGGGAACGCACATGCCTGCCCCTTCACCAGGGTGATCGGGGTGGATCGCGACGGATGCTTTGCCGAGTACATCGCGATGCCCGCCACCAACGTGTGGCACCTCGATGACGATATCTCGTACGATGTGGGCGGGATCCACGATCCCATGGGGAACGCGTTCCACACCGTGCTCACGGCCGATATTCCGGGCGCCACCGTCCTCATCACGGGGTGCGGTCCCATTGGACTGTTCGCGGTGGGCATCTGCCGCGCGGCGGGCGCGTCGCACATCATCGCGAGCGACGTGAACGAGAACCGCCTCGCTCTCGCGCGCACCATGGGCGCGCACCACGCCGTTCACCCCGACGAGGCCGACGCCGCCGTGCGCGGCGCCACGGAATTCGGCGTGGACGTGGTGCTCGAGATGTCGGGCGCGGCGCCCGCCATTCATCAGGCGTTCGCGCTCGTGCGCCCGGCTGGACGCATCCAGATGCTCGGCGTTCCCGCGCGTCCCATGGAGATCGATTTCGCCACCGAACTCATCTTCAAGGGCGTGACCGTCTACGGCGTCACGGGACGCCGGATGTACAACACGTGGCACCAGATGACGCGCTTTCTCCGCTCCAAGGAATTCGACCCGACCCCGGTGATCACCCATCGCTTTCCCCTCGAGGCGGCCGACGAGGCCATTCGCGCCATCACCTCGGGCGAAGCAGGGAAGGTGATCTTCGAGATCGCCTGAACCGACCGCCGTCTTCCACTTCGACCCACCATGTCCCGGAATCAGCGCTTCGAGAACGAGCTGGCCGCCAGCATCGAGCAATTGAAGCACGACAAAGTATACAAGCGGTTGAACTACCTGGCCTCGCCACAGGCGCCGCGCGTCCAGATGGAAGGGCGCGGCGAGATCCTCATCCTGTCGTCCAACAACTATCTCGGGCTCGCGAACGAGCCGTCGGTGGTGGAGGCGGGCCGCGAGGCGCTCTCCGCCTACGGCGCCGGCACTGCCAGCGTGCGCTTCATCTGCGGCACGTTCACCGTCCATCGCGAACTCGAGCAAGCGCTCGCCCGGTTTGTGGGGGCGAGCTCGGCGCTCACGTACGTGTCCGCGTGGAACGCCAACGAGGGGCTCACGGCCTCGCTGGTGGGCGAGGAGGATGCGGTGATCTCCGACGCGCTCAACCACGCATCCATCATCGACTCCATCCGCCTGGCGAAGACGATCACGAAGTGTCGCACCGCCGTCTACCGGCACTCGGACATGGACGACCTGCGCGCCAAGCTGGAGGACACCGCGGGGGCGCGCCGGCGACTGATCTGGACCGATGGCGTCTTCTCCATGGAGGGCGACATCGCACGCCTGCCGGACATCCTGGAGCTGGCCCGCACCCACGACGCCATCGTCGCGGTGGACGACTCGCACGCCACCGGCGTGTTGGGCGAGACGGGCCGCGGCACCGCGGAGCACTACGGCCTTCTGGGCGAGGTGGACATCATCACGTCCACGCTCGGCAAGGCGCTGGGCGGAGCAGCGGGCGGGTTCACGGCCGGCGGCCCAGCGCTGGCCGACTACCTCACGCAGCGCTCGCGGCCGCAGCTCTTCTCCAACGCGCTTCCGCCCACCGTGGCGGCCAGCTCGCTCGCGGCCGTGCGCTTCGTGGAGGCGCACCCGGAACGCGTACGCGCGCTGCACGAGAATGCGCGCTGGTTCCGCGCCGCCATCACCGACGCTGGCTTCTCGCCCCTTGCGGGTGATACGCCCATCGTCCCGATCATCGTGGGGGAAACCTCGCTCGCCATCCAGATGAGCAACCTTCTGCTCGATGCAGGCGTGTTCGTGACCGGGTTCGGCTACCCCGTGGTCCCCAAAGGCGAAGCCCGTGTGCGCTGCCAGCTGTCGGCGGCGCATACGCGTGCCGATCTGGAGCAGGCCGTGAACGCGTTCCAGCGCGTGGGACGCACACTGGGCCTCATCTAAGCGGCAACGTTCCCGGTACCGGTGAGCGCCGCCGTTCCCCACCCTCCACCGGACTTTGCAATGTCTCTCCGACGTCTCGCCGCCGCCGCCCTGTCGCTGGCGGCGCTGGCTGTGGCCGGCTCCACTCGCGCCACGGCCCAGACTTCCACCGCCGCTCTCCCGTCTCCATCACAGGTTCTGGGCTTCACCGTGGGCGCGGATCGCACGCTCGCCGATTGGGACCAGATCGTTCGCTACCTGGACACGCTCGCCAACGCATCCCCGTCGGTTCGTCTCGATACGTTGGGCGCCACCACGCAAGGGCGACCGTTCGTGCTGGCGATCCTCTCCGCGCCGGAGAACATGCGCCGACTGAGCGCCATCATGGCCGCCCAAGCACGCCTGGCCGATCCGCGGCAGTTGCCTGTTGGCGAGGAGAAGGATCTGATGGCGCACCAGCCGGCGGTCGTGCTGATCTCGTGCAACATCCACTCGACCGAAATCGCGTCGGCGCAGATGGCCGTGGAGCTGGCGTACCGACTCGCCACGAACGACACGCTCCAGGCCGCACTGCGGAACGTGGTGGTTCTGCTCGCGCCGTCCATCAATCCGGACGGCGAACAGATGGTCACGGAGTGGTACCGCGCACATCTCGGAACCCCGTGGGAGGGCGGTCCGCTGCCCTGGTTGTATCACCCCTACGTGGGGCACGACGACAATCGCGACTGGTACATGGTGACGCAGCAGGAGACCAAGCTCGTGACGGGCGTGCTGTACCATCAGTGGTTCCCGGAGGTGGTGTACGACATCCACCAGATGGGGAACGAGGGCGCGCGGCTGTTCGTGCCGCCGTTCGTCGATCCCATCGATCCCAACATCGACCCGCTCATCGTGCGAGAGATCGCGCACGTGGGTTCGGAGATGGCACTCGCGCTCCAGGAGCGCGGCAAGTCCGGCGTGGCAGACCACGTGATCTACGACCTGTGGTGGCACGGCGGGATGCGCTCGGCGCCCACGCGGCACAACATGGTGGGGATCCTCACCGAGGCCGCCAGCGCGCGGATTGCGACGCCGATCACGCAGAACGTGGATTCGCTCCGCGGACACGAGCGCGGCCTGCCGCACTACGAACGGCGGATGAATTTCCCCGATCCGTGGCCGGGCGGCACGTGGCGACTGCGCGACATCATGGACTACGAACAGATCGCCGCCGAGGCCCTCGTGCGGATGCTCGCGGAACAGCGGGAGGAGTACGTGCGCAACTTCGTCGCGCTCGGCCGCAAGGAGATCGCGCTGGGAGACTCCACCACGCCGCGCGCGTACGTGATCCCGGCACAGCAGCGCGACCCCGGCGCCGTGGCGGAGTTGGAGCGCGTGCTCCGCGTGGGCGGCGTGCAGATCGAACAGTTGGTGGCGCCCACGGAGATCGACGGCCATCGCTACGATGCAGGATCGCTGCTGCTCCGGCTCGCGCAGCCGTATCGCGCGCACGTGAAGGATCTGTTCGAACGGCAGGCGTTCCCGGTCATCGAGCGGTGGCCGGGCGGTCCGCCCGAGGCGCCGTACGACGTGGCGGGGTGGACGCTGCCACTGCAGATGGGAGTGGCCGTTGAAAGCGTCAATGCGGCGCCGCCGTCCACGGCCACGCGTGCGGCCGCCGCGCCAACGTGCACCGTAGCCGGAGAGCGAGTCTCCGGTGGGCGCGTCCGACTGGATGGGACCGACACCCGGAGCTACCGCGTGGTCGCACGCGGACGGGCGAATGGACGGCGCGGCGCGGCGTTCGTGCTCCCCGAGAGCGCGCTCCAACCCACGCCGCGCGACAGCGCGGCAGCCGAGGTGCTCTGCGCGCGGCCCGTTCCCGCGAGCGGCACGACGGCACGGACGCTCACGCGACTGCCGCGGATTGGACTCTACCGCCCGTGGACGGCCAACATGGACGAGGGGTGGACGCGCTGGCTGCTGGACCGGTTCGCGATCCCCTACGTCACCGTGACCGATTCCATGGTCCGGTCCGGTCTCCGTGACCAGTTTGACGTGCTCCTCGTCCCTAGCATGAGTCTCCGGGAAATACGGGACGGCATGTCCAAACGGGCCGTGCCGCCTCGTTATGCCGGTGGGCTCGGTGCGTCCGGGATCGCGGAGATCGAGCGGTTCGTGCGGGCCGGCGGGCGGCTGGTGCTGCTGGACCAGGCGTCGCAGCTCGCCACCGCACTGCACCTTCCGGTGGAGCTGATCACCGCATCACGCGGAGGGAGCGCGGACACGTCGCGCACGTCGCTCTACGCGCCGGGGTCGGTGCTTCGCGTGCTGGTGAACGCGACGCATCCGCTCACGTTGGGAATGCCCGACACGGCGGCCGTCTATTTCACCAATTCGGTGACGTTCCGGCTGCGAGATACCACGCGCGCCGATGGGATGTTGACGCACGTGCTCGCTCGGTATCCGGCCAGGGGGGACGACGTTCTCCTGAGCGGGTACTTGCAGGGTAGCGCGACGATCGCGGGACAGGCGGCGGCGATGGAGATGCCGCTCGGACAGGGGACCGTGGTGATGTTCGGGTTCCGGCCGCAGTATCGCGGCCAGTCGTGGGGAACGTTTCGGATGCTCTTTAACGCGTTGCTGTTGAACGCGCCGCAGAATGGCTCGTAGCACTTCCTTCATTCTTACTCGCTGAGGGATTCGACATGCGCACGGTCCGCTGGATGGTATCCGGACTCGTCGTGGCGGCCATCATACCGGCCACGGCTGCAGCCCAGGTTGGCCGTCCGTTTCAAGACGCCTGGTTCTGGGGAGTGACGGCGGGCGGATATTCCTTCTCCACCGCGACCGAGAAGAACATCTTCGCGCCGTCCATCGGCGCCGAGTGGTTGATCACACGCACGCGCGGCGGGCTCTATCTGTCGGCCGAGCAGGCGTTTTTCGACAAGACCTCGGCGGTGTCGGACGGCAACGGGGGTGAGGCCCTGGTGGAGATGCACGATCTCCGGCGATTCACCGCGGCAGCCATGGCGTTTCCGGTGACGTACGGACATCTGCGGCCGTACGCTGGCGTGGGTATGTCGCTCAACTTGATTCGTCGCGCGGCGCTGGCTGTGCCGCCCTCGGATCCCGCCGAGGCCGACGCACTGCAGAGTACGGTGGACGACCAGAAGGACCGCGCCGCGTTCATCGGGATCGTCGGCGCGCAGGTGCAGTTCACGCACTTCTCGCTGTTCGGACAGGCCACGTGGATGCCCGCGCAGGAGCGCTTCCTGTTGAACGCGCGTCCGACGTACATCCTGAACGCCGGCATCCGGTTCAACGTCGGCAGCGCGATCGAGAGCGTGCGCTAGCAACGGCGCGGGGGCGGCCGGGCGTCGCGGCGCCGCCGGCCATAGGGATGGGTGTCAGGTCTCCGGCCGCCCGGTGTGCACCATCGCACACCGGGCGGCTTCGTCCATCACGCGCAACATGTTTTCACCCATCACGCCGCGCACCTCGGCATCCGAGAACCCGCGTGCGACGAGCGCCTCGGCGACGGCCGGGAGATGGGTGACGTCATCCATCCCCTCCGGTACGACGCCCATCCCGTCGAAGTCGCTGCCGAGGGCCACGTGCTCGGCGCCCGCCACGGACGCGATGTGCTCGATGTGACGGATCAACGTGTCGAACGGCGGGCGCGGGATGGTACGCGTCATCGCCCGGCGTTCCTCGTGTAGCCGCTTCGCGAGCGCGTGCGCATCCAGATCGGCGTGCGTGGCGAGCCGCATGTCCAACGCGGCGCATTGCTGGTCCACCGTGTCGAACGCCGCGTGCGTACGCGCATCGAGGAAACGGGCGTAGAAGTTCACGCCCACCACGCCTCCCGCGGCGGCGATGGCGCGCAGCTGGGCATCCCACAGGTTGCGCGGATGGTCCGCCAGCGCGCGCGCGCAGGAATGCGATGCGATGACCGGCGCCGCCGAGGTCGCGAGCACATCGGCCACCGTGGCGTCGGAGGCATGCGAGAGATCCACCAGCATGCCCAGCCGGTTCATCTCGCGGATGACCCGCCGCCCAAACGGGGTGAGGCCGCCCGTCCGCGTGCCATCCGCCCCGATGCTCGAGCCTGCCCAGCCGTTGCCGTTGTTCCACGTCAACGTGAGGTAGCGGACCCCCTGCTCGTAGAGGGCGCGCAGCGTGTCCAGCGAATCTTCGATGGCGTGGCCGCCCTCCACGCCGATGAGCACGGCGATCCGCCCGTCCGTCTTGGCCCGGCGTACGTCGGCGGCTGAGGTCGCGAGCGTGAGCTCGTTCGGATGGCGCGCGACGAAGTCGTGGACCACGCGGATCTCGTCCAGCGCGCGGCCGCGCAATGCGCCCGCGGTGGCGGCGAACGCGGCATCCACCCACGCGATGAGGAAGAGCGCGGTGATGCCCGACTCCACGAGGCGAGGCAGGTCGGTGTGTCCGTCCAATGGTGTGTGCCGTCTGTCGGGATCGTATCCCTCGTCCAGGATCTTGCTCGGAAGATCGACGTGGGCATCGAGCACGATGCTGCTCCGGTAGAGCGCCTGGCCGCGCGATTCGGTCACGTCAGCTCTCCCGCGCCCGCGACAGGAATGGACTGTTCGACACCACCCACCGGAGCGGCCAATCGGCCGCCTGCGTGATGCCCACGCGCGTTGTCACGCGCACGCGATCATCCGGAATGGATGTCCCGGTGCGGACGACCAGCGGCGCCCGGTCCAGACGGGCGCCGTTCTGCGCACCGGTGATGGCCATGGCCGCGCACAGCTTGCCCGGGCCGTTCGCGAGATCGCGATCGCGGCGCGCGCGCGCGCGGCGTGCGCGCATGAGCGGAATGCCCTCCAGCGGCTCGAGAGCGCGGACGAGGACGGCGCTCGGAAGTCCGCGTGCGCGCGTGACGGCATTGAAACACCAGTGAACGCCGTAAATGAAATACACGTAGGCGGTGCCCGGCGAGCCATACAACCACCGCGTGCGGTTGGTGTGTCCGGCCGCAGCGTGACACGCAGGGTCGTGTTCACCCAGATACGCTTCCGTTTCGACGATCCGTCCCGCCGTCACACCGTGGACCGTGCGGTGCACCAGCACGGCGCCCAGCAGCTCGCGAGCGACGACCTCGGTGTCCCGGTCGTAGAACGTGGCGGGGAGCGGCCGCCCGGCGAGATGCGTCTGCGCGGCGCGGGCGGCCGCGCCGCTCACCCCTCCTTCTCCGTCGGCGCCTTCTTGCGGCGACTGCCTCCGCGCGAGGCGCGTGGCTTCTTGGTTGTCTCGCCGGTGTCAGCCGTGCCTGAGGTGGACGCGCTGGCGGAGCGCGTTTCCGGCGTGCTGCTCTTGGACGCGCGCTTGCGCCCGCGGGCCCCGGTCTTCTTGGCTGCGGACTTGGCGGCGCGTTTGCGTCCGCCCTTGGGCGTGGCCTCGGCCTCCTGCGTAGGAGCGGGGGCTTCCGACTTCGTCTCTGGCGGCGTCTGGTCCACCACGCCCACGGTGAGTAACTCCGGCGGGAGCGATGACTGGCGGCCGCGCCGCCCCCCGCGCAGGCCGAGCCCGCGTCGGATCGTCGCGGCGGTCGCCGCACTCCGCCCGCCCTGGCTCTGCGCGCCCGCGGACGGCGCGGCGGCCTCGGCGACACGGAGCTGTTCCGTGATGGCCTCTCCTTCCGCGGCGGGCGCCACCTCGTATCCGTCGCCGTGCCGGCGCAGGTCGATCACGTCGGCGTCATGCGCGTCCTGCAGAATCCGCAGGAACAGCCGCTCGTTCAGGCTCTCGCTGTCGCGGCCCAGCAGCTCGCGCGCCGCGACGCGCACCGCGGCGGCCGGCACCGCCTCACCGCCATCGCCGCGCGTGAGCGTGGCTACAGCGCGCCGCACCAGATCGAACGCTTCGTCGCGCGTCAGGCGCTCGCCGTGCATCTCGCGCTCCACGCCACCGGGCGCCGCTGGCGCGTGCACCGGACGGGTGATGGGCGGAGCGAACCCTGCTCTGTCCTCGGGCTCCACGGCTGGCGGCGGAGCGGTTGGTGCGGCCGCGGTCGGGGCCGGTTCGGGCACCGTGCCGCCGGCTGATGCGGCGGGCGCGGCTCCCGACGCGGCCGGGGTGGCCGCGCGCGTGGACTCGCTCTCCCGCTCCCCCCGACGCCCACGCCCACCGCGCCCGCGCCGGCCGCGCCGGCCGGACTCCTCGCCGACATTCTCTCTCCCCGAGCGCGATTCGCCTCGCACTTCCTGCTTCGGCTCCGGCCGTTGCGCTGCACCGGCCTTGGTGTCGGCGGCCCCGGCTCCTTCCGGAACGTCCACCTCCAACTGACCGCTGTCGAGCTTCACCAGCTTGATCAGCCCGCGCTGTGCCGCTTCCTGGCAGAAGCGCGAGAACTTGGAGACCCCAACATCCTTCTCGTCGAAGCTCGGGTCGATGTCCTGCATCACCTGCTTCAGGCGGTCGGCGCGCATCACGTCGCCGTTGCGCTTCATCCGCTGCACCGCGTCGGACACCAGCTCCCACGGATCGCGGGCGGGCGTCTCCTCATCCTGCGCCTTCACCAGACCGGCCAGCGCGTTGTAGCTGTAGTACTCGTCGCAGTTCATCACGAGCAGATCGCTGGACGACTCGCGAATGCCGACGCCAATGACGTACTTGCCGTACTCCTTGAGCTTGAGCACCAGACTGGCAAAATCGGAATCGCCGGAGAGCAGAATGTAGGTGCCGATCTCCGGACGCGTGAAGACCATTTCCATCGCGTCGACGGCCAGCCGGATGTCGGTGGCGTTCTTCTTGGACGAGCCGTACGCCGGCGCCCAGATCATGTCGATCGACGACTCGGCCAGGGGGACGACGTACTGCGGGTAGCGCCGCCAGTCGGCGTACGCGCGCTGGACGGCAACCTTCCCCTTGATGATGTCGCTCGAGAGCAGGTTCCGCAGCTCGTTGCCGAGGTCGGAGCGGATGCCCATCGTCACGTTGTCGAAATCGATGAGGAGCGCGGCGTTGGGTGCGTGGAACGGTGCGGCGGCCGAGCCGCTGTACGCGGGCACGGTGGCGACGGCCTGCGGGCCGCGGTGCATCGGAGCCACCGGGGGTTTGGGCGCGGGTCGTGAGGGTCGTGAGCTCATGAACTTCCTATCGTCGCTGTGTGATCGAGCGCGACCACGCGCTCGAGCTCCCGCCGCTTCACCTTGCCGCTTCCCGTCATGGGAAACGTGTCAAAGAAGCGGACGATGTCGGGAACCTTGTAGTCGGCCATCGTGTCGCGGGCGAACTCCTTCAGCTCGCCGCCGGTGATGACCGCGCCTTCAACAGGGACGACGCACGCGCAGACCAGCTCTCCCATGATGTCGTGGGGGACACCGATCACGCAGACGTCGTCCACCGCGGGATGCGCACGGAGCTGATCCTCGACCTCCCGCGGGTAGATCTGATAGCCGCCGCGCACGATCGTTTCCTTGATGCGTCCCACGATGCGCAGATAGCCATCCTCATCGATGATGCCCAGATCGCCGGTGAGAAAGAACCCCTCCGGCGAGAACGACCGGGCCGTCTCGGCCGGCATCCGAGCGTAGCCGCGCATCACGTTGGGGCCGCGGACGGCGATCTCCCCCACCGCCTCGGGCCCGTGCAGCGCGCCGGTCACAAAATCCACGGCCTTCACGTCCACACCGGCCAGGGGACGCCCCACCGTGGTCCGTCGCTTCTCATCCGGATCCGTGAAGCGCGTGATCGTCACCGTGGGTCCCGTTTCGGTGAGCCCGTAGGCCACTTGCACGTCGCACCAGCGGCGGATGCGGCGCACCAGATCATCCGTCACCGGCCCACCCGCCACGATGCCCGTCCGCAATCCTGCAACACGGGACGGATCGAATCGCGGGTGCCGCATCAGCATGTGATACATCGTGGGCACGCCGTGCATCACGGTCACGCGCTCACGCTCGATGAGGTCCATCGCATCGGCGGCGTCGAACTCCTCCTGCAGGACCAGCGTGGCGCCGGCGGCGATAGTGCCCACCACGACACTGAACCCGAAAATCGTGAACAGCGGGACCGACACCAGCACCCGATCCGCCGGCTCCAACTCGAGCGCCTCGCCCGTGCGCACCGCGGTTTCGACGATCGTCCAATGCGACAGACGCACGCCCTTGGGCTTTCCCATAGTGCCAGAGGTGTAGAGAATCGCGAGATCCGATTCTTCGACCTCCGCGTGCTGCGATGGACGAAGCGGCCGCCCCTCGCCGCTGGAGAGCAGATCTTCGAACTGGAAGATCCGGTCGTCGTACCACAGCTCTTCTTTCCCGACCGTGATCAGGTACTGCAAGTCCGGCAGCTCGGCGAGGATTCCTTCGAACAGCTCGAGATAATCGATGCCGTCGTGCTGCTCCGCGGCGACCGCCACCGACGCTTCGGCGTGGCGCAACTGATACTTGAGCTCGTGATAATTGAGCCGCGGATTGAGCGGAACGATCGTGGCGCCGAGCTTGGCTGCCGCCACCAGCGCGATCACCCACTCGGGCCAGTTGGGCATCACGATCGCGATCCGGTCGCCTGCTTCGATGCCCAGCTCGGCGAGCGCGGCCGCCATGGCAGTGGCTTTCGCCTCCACCTGGCCGTACGTCACGGAGCGCCCCATGCCGACCAGTAGCTCCCGCTGCGGATGCTCGGCCGCACGCGCCGCGGCAACGTGGGCGAGACTCCACGAATGCGACATCAGATTCCGGTCACCGTACACATGGGGCAATCGGGGAAACTTAAGCCCTGGAATGACGCGGCGTAAGGAGTCCTCATGCTCGGTCCGCGGCCGTCGTCCCCATCGCTTTCAGAACGACCCGCTTGGGACGTCGTCCGTCCCATTCGCCGTAGAAGATACGCTGCCACGGTCCGAGATCGAGCTTCCCTTCGGTGACGGGCACGATGACCTCGTGTCCCACGGTGAGCGAGCGCAGATGCGCCGCCGCGTTGTCCTCGCCGGTCCCGACATTGTGGCGATACCGGTCGGCATCCCAGGGCGCGATGCGCTCCTCCAACCACTGCTGGATGTCTTTCCACAGTCCCGGCTCGTGGTCGTTGACGAACACGGATGCGGAGATGTGCATGGCCGACACGAGCACCATGCCATCGTCGATCCCCGCGGCCGCCCGGCACGCCTCGACATCGTTCGTGATGTCGATGATCTCCTGCCGGTGCTCGGTCTCGAACGTGAGATAGGTGGTGTGTGTGCGGATCATGGGGGGCGCTGGATCACGAGCCACGCGCGAGGGCACGGCGCCCACGCGCCGCGGGACGGAGGAAAGGTAGGCGGTCCGCTGCCCACACGGCAACGAGGCGCCTGGCGCTTGGGGAGCATCGCCGGAAACGCGGCGCAAGATGCGTTTGGCGCGCGGAACGACGCGGAGAGACGCGGAGGGACGCGCAGGGACGCGCCGCCCGCTGCGCGGGGCGCGGTCGCTCGCTACATTCTCGATACGTGGTCCGCCGCCGCGCCGCGAGACCTCCCGTTCGCCATGACCTGTCGCTGGGAGAGCGCGTGATACGTCTGGGGTTCCGCGCCCGCGTCCTGCTCTGTCTCGTCGCGTTCGCCGTCATTCCCGCCGGTCTGCTCATGATGGGCGGAGCACTCCTCACCAACCGGGTGCTCCCGGTCATCAGCAGCGGCGAGGCCTGGGACAGCGTGGCTGCCACGGGCGCGCGGGCCATCAGCGCCGCCCGTGCGGCACAGCTCACGCCGGGGCAGCGGGCCGCCATTCGCGCGCACGAGCAGGAGCTGGCCGCGTCGGTCACGCAGGCACGGCGGCTCCACTACCTGGCCTCGCGCGCGGCAGCGTCGCTCCTCGTGCTCGCCGTCGTGGGTCTGGCGATGCTCGCGCTCGTGGCATCGCGCGTCGCGGGGCACCTCAGCCGGCAGCTCAGCCGCCCGGTGGATGAACTGGTGGGGTGGACGGCGCTCATCGAACGCGGTGAGCCTTTGCCTGCCGGCCCGCCACGCCGCGGAGCACCCGAATTTCAGATGCTCCGCGAACGGATGCGACGGATGGCCGATGCGCTCCTCACGGCACGCGCGCGCGAGGTGAGCGCCGGCCGCCTGGAAGCATTCCGCGAAACGGCGCGGCGCGTAGCCCACGAGCTCAAGAACCCGCTCACCCCCATCCGCTTCGCGGTCGAGCGACTCCGGCGCGACGCGCCTCCCGCGCTGGCCGACGTGGTGGACGTGCTCCACGTGGAGTCCGAACGGCTCGAGCAGATGGCGCGGAGCTTCTCGCAGTTCGGCCGGCTCCCCGACGGACCGATGGCAGACGTGGACGTGGGAGAGATGGTGCGCTACTGCGCGCGTGCGGCCGTGCCTGAATCGCTCCCGGTGGACGTGGAGGTGCAACCGGATCTTCCCATGGTGCGCGGCCGATACGACGCACTGTCCCGCGCGCTGACCAACGTCCTGCTCAACGCCGTCGCCGCGTGCGATGAACGGGAGCACGCCGCGCGGCACTCCCTGCCGGCACGCATCAGCGTGATCGCGCGGGCGGCGCGGGCGCCCGGGCGACCGGCGGAGCGCAGCGCGGTGGAGCTGACGGTCCGCGACACGGGAGCGGGAATTCCGTCGGATCTGCTGGAGCATCTGTGGGAGCCCTACGTCACCACGAAGGCTGGTGGAACCGGCCTGGGGTTGGCCATCGTACGGCAGACCGTCGTCGCCCACGGCGGGACGGCCGAGGTGCGGAGCACACCGGGCACGGGCACGGAAGTTCGCCTGCTGCTTCCGGTCGACGCCGGCGAAGCGCCACCGTCCGGCGGCGCCGACGGGAGAGTACATGGTGGCGTTGCCACCGCTCCCGGCACACACACCCCTGCCGGCGGCACGCTGGGCACGTCGGCGCACGTGACCCTCCAGGAGAGGACGCATGGTTATTCCCGGTGAGCTCATTCCCATCGTGGCCATCATTTCCGGCGCGGTCATGGCGATCGGGTTTCCGCTGGCCCGAGCCTGGGCTCGTCGGATCGAGCAACGCACGGGACCGGGATCGCTCTCCAGCGGCGATGCAGCCCGGCTGGAGCGGATGGAGCAGGCCATCGAGGCCATCGCGGTGGAAATCGAGCGCATTTCCGAAGCACAGCGCTTCACCACGAAGCTGCTCTCCGAGCGCGGCACGGACCGGCACCCCGGCGGATAGGTCGTGACGCCGCAGGTGGGAACGTCCCCATGACGTCCATTCTGGTCATCGATGACGAGGCCAACATTCGCCGGATGGTCGGCGCCCTGCTCACCGCGGAAGGATACGCGGTGCGGGATGCCCCCACCGGAGAGACGGGGCTGGCGAGCGCCGTGGAGGACGAACCGGACGCCGTGCTGCTGGACCTCATGATGCCGGGCCCGATGGACGGCATGCGCGTCCTGGCGTCGCTGGGCGAGCGACTGCCGGATGTGCCGGTCGTGATGATGAGCGGCCGCGCGGGGCTCGCGGACGCGGTCCAGGCGATGAAGCGCGGCGCGTTCCACTTTCTCGAGAAGCCCCTCGCCCCGGAGCATGTGCTGTTTGCGCTGCGGTCGGCGCTCGAGCTCCGTCGCGCCCGGCTGGAGACGCGCACGCTGCGCGAGGAGATGGCGGCCGGCGCGCGCATGGTGGGCGACAGTCCGGCCATGCAACGGGTGCGCGAGCTGATCCGTCGCGTGGCGGCCACCAATGCGCGCGTGCTGCTCATGGGGGAGTCGGGTACCGGCAAGGAGCTCGTCGCGGCGGCGATTCACCGCGAGAGCGCCCGGGGCGACCAGGCGTTCATACGCGTGAATTGCGCCGCGATCCCGCGCGATCTCGTGGAGAGCGAGATGTTCGGACACGAGAAGGGCGCCTTCACCGGCGCGACGGCACGCCGGATCGGTCGGTTCGAGCTCGCCCATCGTGGCACCCTGTTGCTGGACGAAGTGGGCGATCTGGGCGCGGAAGCGCAGGGCAAGCTCCTGCGCGCCATCGAATCGGGCGAGATCGAGCGGGTGGGGGGCGGGCGTCCCATCCCGGTGGACGTGCGCATCATCGCGGCGACGAACATGGCGCTCGAGCGCGCAGTCCAGAGCGGCCGCTTTCGCGAGGACCTGTACTTCCGCCTCAACGTCATGCCGATCACCCTGCCGCCGCTGCGCGAGCGGCCACACGACATCGCGCCGCTCGTGCGCCACTTCTCCGCGCTGCACCGCGTGCGCACGGGACGCCGCGATCCGGGCTGGCGCGACGACGCACTCGCCCTCCTCGCACGCTACCCGTGGCCGGGGAACGTGCGTGAGCTGGCGAACATCGTCGAACGGCTGGCCATTCTGTCGTCCGGAGGCGAAGTGACGGCCGACGACGTGGCCGGTGTCCTCCCGCTGGTCGCGGAGCGCGTGCGCGCGGGCGCGGATCTTCCGGACGCCACATCGTTGGACACGCCGCTGAGCGACGCGCTCGACACATACGAGCGCCTGCTCATCACGCGCGCGCTCGCGGTGGCGGGCGGGAACGTGGCGGAGGCGGCGCGACGACTACAAACCGACCGCCCCAATCTCTACCGGCGCATGCGGCGTCTGTCGATCGCCTGGACCGAGCCATGATGTCGCACGCGCGGGGGCGGTGGTCGCGGGATTGGGTGATGGTGCTTGGGCGCGCACCCACACCTTCTCTGGGCCGCGCGCGGGCGGCCCTCGCGGTGGTCGTCGCGGTGGTCGTCGCGGCTGGCGCCACGGTCGGGCGCCCACACCAGCTCGCGGCGCAGGTGCCGGACACGACGCGCCGCGACACGGTCATCACCGGCGCGCTGCCGGAGGCGGTGGCGCACGACGCCGCCCGTCTGTACAACGCGTCGGCAGCGCTGCGCGCCGTGGGACCGGCGCGGATCGCCGAGCGGCAGACGGTGGACGGAGATGTTGCCGTGCTGGCCGGGCCGCTCGAGATCGCCGGCCATGTGACGGGGCGCGTGCTCGTCATCAACGGGAACGTGATCTTCGGCCGACACGGCCGCGTGGACGGCGCGCTCATCGTCATCGGCGGGGTGGTCGAGGGACGGCGCCCGGAGAGCGTGGGCGGACCGGTGAGCTGGTACCTCGAGCCGCTGCACTACACGCGCGAAGCCGGCGGGCAGCGCATCGCGGCCGTGGAGCCGCCGGAACAGGGACACCCGGCCGAGACCGTGCAGCGATGGCTCCGGCGGTGGCACGAGCGACGCCGTGAAAAGCGGAGCGGCATCCTGCTCGCGCCCGCGGGTCCGTACGATCGCGTGGAGGGGCTCCCGATCGCGCTGGGGCCATCGCTCCGGCAGGCGCTTCCGTGGGGCGACGGTAGCGCGCGCGTGCGCGTGGACCTGTTGGGTATTCTCCGCTCCGCGGACGGCTTCCAGTGGGATGGGGAGCACACAGGCTACGACGCTACGACGGAGTTTCGTCTGGGCGACGATCGATCCGTGGCGGTGGGCGCCCGACTGGTCGATGTCGTGAGCGGCGTGGAGGAGTGGCGTCTGAGTGACGCCGAGGTGGGGCTCGCCGCCTTCCTGCTACATCGCGACTATCGCGACTACTACAATCGGCACGGCGGCTCCGCGTACCTCCAGCTCGCGCCGGATCGCAGCACCACGCTCACGCTGTCGTACGGGGTGGAGCAGTGGGACTCGCGGCGCGTGCTCGATCCCGTCACCGTGCTACGCAACAGCTCGCCGTGGCGCGACAACCCGGTGGTGGATGAGGGACGGTTCCGTGTCACACGGGCCGTGCTGCGGTACGACACGCGCAACGATGGGCGCAATCCGTGGACCGGGTGGCTGGTGGATGCCGACGTGGAGCGCGGCGCGAGTCCGTCGGTGCGGCTCGGCCCCGCATCGACGCTCGCGCGCGCGCCCAGCGCGACGCCGGTGCGGATGGACTACACGCGCCTGTTTCTCGACGCGCGCCGCTACAATCGCGTCTCTCCCAAGGGACAGCTCAACCTTCGGCTCGTGCTCGGCGCCCGTGCGGGCGGCGGGTCGCTGCCGCTCGAGCGTCGCTTTTCGCTGAGCGGATTCGGCTCGCTGCCCGGTTACGATTTTCATCAGCCCGTGCGTGGGGACGACGTCCTGCAGTGCAGTACGGCGTTCGACGTCCCGGCGCAGCCGGCCCAGTGTGAACGGATGGCACTCGCGCAGGCGGAATACCGCGGCGACCTGAATCTGCGCCTGGGCCGCGACGACGACTCACCTCCGTGGTATCTGCGTCTGCCCCGCGAGGCGCGCTGGGTGGTGTTTGCCGACGCCGGGCGCGGATGGCTGGTGGGCAAACGCGCGGGCGTGCTCCGCTATCCGTCCGGCTCCTTTCCCGCACTGTCCACCTTCCGCACGGATATCGGTGCCGGCCTCGACTTCGGGCTCGCGGGTGTGTACGTGGCCAAAGCCGTTTCCGACGGCGCCGTACCGGCCAACGTATTCCTCCGCGTGAGGCACCGGTTCTGAAGGTGTCACGCGCGGCGGCGGGCGCGTGGCCCGCACTCGGGATCATCGCGACAGCCGCCGTGATCACGCGGCCGGCCCCCGTCGCCGCGCAACGGGAGCCCGGGATCCAGGTGAGTCTCGCCGCAGCCGCTCTGCACGGGCAGGCGCCGCCGCTCGTGCAGTCGCACGGTGTGCTGTCCGACCGACGCGTGCGCGACCTCCTCGTGAACGGATTCCCCGCACGGCTGCACTATCGGCTCGAGCTCTGGTCGCGCGCGGGACTGTTCAACTCGATGGAGTCGGAGACGGAGTGGGACATCGTGGTGCGCTACAGTCCGCTCGACCGGCACTACACCGTGGCGCGCGTGGACGACGGAGACCATGTCACGACGATCGGCACGTACGAGCAGATGCGCGGCGTGGAGGAGGCCGTGGCGGCGCCGTATCTCCCGCACATTCGCCTTCCGCGTGAACGGGAGCACTACTACTACAATGCGGTGCTCCAGGTCGAGATGATTTCGGTGTCCGACCTGGACGAAGTGGAGCGATGGCTTCGCGGCGAGCTCCGCCCGGCCGTGCGCGGCGAGCACAGCCCCGGAACGGCGCTGGCTCGCGGCATTCGCACGCTCATGGTGAAGCTGGTGGGTGGGGAACAGCGCCACTACGAGGCGCGATCGTCCACCTTCGCCGTGGACCGCCCGGCCGGGAGATGAACCAGCGCGCGCGCACCATCGAGCGCGCCCGCCCCGGCTGACCGTACGACGCGCTCAGGCGCGGGGCGCCCGCGCGCCTGCGGCGGGTCGAGCCCCGCCTCAGGCCGTTCCCCGCCGCGCGTGCGCTCCCGCCACGCTACCCGGAGTGCCAAGCACCTCGAGCGTTTCCTCGCCGTAGAACAAGCGAATGTACTTGGCCTGCGTCGGCGTGAGGCGGCGCACCGCCCAACTCAGGTGCACGAAGTGCGGTTCGGTGGGCGGGACGAGCGGGTGCATGCCGATTTCATCGGGCATGCGGTTCCCCTTGCGCGTGTTGCACGCGCTGCACGCGGTGACGACGTTGGTCCAGTCGTTGGTCCCGCCGCGCGAGAGGGGCACCAGATGGTCGCGCGTGAGCGACTCACGCGTGCGCAGCTCTGCGCCCAAGCGTCCACAGTACTGGCAGCGATAGCGGTCGCGCGCAAAGAGAAACGTGTTGGTCACCTGGCGGCGGAAGCGGCGCGGCACGTGGATGAAGCGCACGAGCCGGATGACGGCCGGCCGCGGCATGGTGATGCGCGCGGACCGGACCACGCGCTCCGCGTCCGCCTCCACGATCTCGGCCTTCCCGTCGAGCACGAGCCGAAGCGCGCGCTGCATGGGAACCATCGTGAGCGGCTCGAACGATGCATTCAGCGCCAGACATCCGAGGACCACTTCGCCCTCCGAGAACCAACAGGGTCCCTTATCGAAGCTCCCGCCACGATCTGCGGGGCGGGAGCGCGAGCACGGATCCGGCTGACGCCGGGCGCCGGGTGTCAGCGGATGCCGATGCGCTCATTTGTGGTACACCGCGGGCGCGGTACCGGTGCCCCCCCACACCCTCCGCGCCCGGCACCAGGGCCGGCGTACAGGCAGGGGAACCTACGCGGTGCCGCGGCGTGTCCGCCTGTCATCATAATGCGGAGCACTCGCACTGCGCCAGCGCCCGGGCTGTCTCTGCCACCCGCTCCCGCACGGACGGATCCGCGCCATGCACCACGCCGTCTCGCACCAGCTCGACGCCGGCCACGGTGACCAGTCGAGCGTCGCGCGGCCCCGCCCCCACCGCGTGCACGAGCGCGTCCTCCGGCGCATACACGGGAACGGCCGCCGCCCCGTCCAGCGCGAAGGCCGCGAGGTCCGCCTCCTTTCCCACCTCCAGCGTACCGATCGCCGCGTCGAGCCCCAACGCGCGCGCGCCACCCATTGTGCTCAGCGCGAGTGCCTCGGCCGCGGGCAGGAATCCCGCGTCGCGCATGGTGGCGCGGTGCATCAGGACACCCGCGCGCGCCTCGGCCAGGAGATCCATGCGATTGTTGCTCCCGACCGAATCCGATCCGAGCCCCACGCGCAGCCCCGCCTCGCGCATGGCACCCAGGGGCGCCACGCCGTGCCCGAGCTTGGCGTTGGAGACGGGACAGTGAGCGACCGCGCAATCGTGCTTCGCCATGCACGCGATGTCCTGTTCATCCACGCGCACACAGTGGATGAGCAGCGGGTGCAATTCCAACACGCCGCTGCGTTCCAGCAGCGCAATGCTGCTGCACCCCCGCGCCCGGACCGGGATGCCGCGCGCGCGCAGCGCGTCGGCAAACGGACCGCTGCCGCGCGTGACGAACGCCTGCTCCGCGGCGCTCTCCGCCACGTGAATCGCCACGGCGAGATCCTCACGCCTCGCCAGCTCGGCGACGGCGCGGAAGAGCGGAACGGAAACCGTGTACGGCGCGTGTGGAGAGACGCCCACGCGCTGCAGCGGGCCCGCATCCGCGCGCAGCACGGTCCACCGGTCCAGCAACGCCGCCATCGACGCCGCGTGCGCGTTGGGGTCTGGCCCGAACACCTCCTGGTAGACGATGCCGCGCACGCGCATCTCGCGCATCGCTCGGAGCGCTGCCCCCGAATCGCACGTGTCGGCGTACGTGGTGATCCCGGCGCGCAGCCCTTCCTCGATCCCCAAGCGCGCCGCGTCCAGAAAGGACGCCGGCGTCATCACGCGCTCCTTGGCGCACTGCAGCGTGGCAATCCACTCGCGAAAGGCAAGACGTTCGAGATACCCGCGGAACGCCGTGAGCTCCAGGTGCGTGTGGACGTTGACGAGACCCGGCATGAGCACCGCCTCGCCCAGCTCGTCGTCCATGCCCGGTGGCGCCCCATCGCGGGGGCCGACGTAGGCGATGCGACTTCCCTCCACCGCCACGGTGCCGTGCGCGATGGCCGGTCGCGCGATGGGCAGCACCCACCGTGCATGATACCGGATCACCCGTGCGCTCCCGCCATGGGTGCGCCCCGCGGCTCGATCACGGGCGATCAGCGAATGGGAGCGTGCGCCGACCCGGGCGGGGGTGATCGCGGCACCGGCACCGCTCCGGGCGTCACACCGGGAGCGGGCGGATTCCGCCCCAGGGAATCGAAGGGGAACAGCATATTGAACGGTGTATGCGCCGTGCACTGCTGCACGGGTTCGGTGCCCTCGATGAAGTACTCGGTGATGACCAGATCCTTTGGGCAGTACGGATTGCTGAGCATCCCCGTGGAGGTGTCGATCTCGCGAGCAACAATGGTGTTCGGGCGCGGCCAGTCGGGCGGCGTGGGCCGCCGCTGGTAGACGTCCGTCATGAACGCCGTCCACGCCGGGGCGGCCAGCACGCCGCCCTGCGCGTTCGCCTTGATCTTCTGCGGCCGGTCGAAACCTATCCACAGACCGGCGACGAGATCGGGCGTGTAGCCAATGAACCAGGCATCCGTACCGTCATTGGTGGTGCCGGTCTTTCCGCCCGCGGGCACGTGGAATCCGCTGCCCCACACCGCGCCCGCCGCCGTGCCGCGGCGCACGACGTCCTTCATGACATCCACGATGAGCCACGCTTCCGGTGGCGAGAGGACCTCGTAGCGCGTGGGCGTGGCCTGCCAGAGCACCTCGCCGTGCGCGTTCTCGACGCGCACGATGCCGTGCGGGACGGCGCGGATGCCGAGGGTGGGAAAGGTGCTGTAGGCCGCCACCAGCTCCAGCGGATACACCTCGGCCGCGCCGAGGAAGATCGACGGATAGGCGGGGATGGGCGTGCTGAGGCCAAAGCGGCGCGCCATCGCGATCACGTTCTGCGCGCCGAGCTCGAGCCCCAGATGCACCGTGGCCAAATTGCGCGACCGGTACAGGGCACGGCGCATCGGCATCGGCCCTTCGAACTTCAGGTCGTAGTTCTGCGGGCTCCATTCCGTCCCGTCCACCTGTGGAATCGAGAGCGGCTCGTCGTCCACCAGGTGCGACAGCGGATATCCCTCGTGGATGGCGTCGGAGTAGACGATCGGCTTGAAGGTGGACCCCGGCTGCCGGAGCGCCTGCGTAGCCCGATTGAACTTGGAATCGTCGAAGTCGCGCCCGCCGATGAGGGCGAGCACGCCGCCGGTCCGCGGATCCATGGCCACGAAGGCGTCCTGCAAGTACGGCGAGTTGGGAGACGTATTCGCTCCCCCTTCGCCCCCGTTGCGCGACATCACCTGCTCGTAGGTGGGGTGGTGGAACGGGCCGTACTTTCCTGCCTCGATGGCGCGTAGCTGGCGCTCCAACGCCCGCGCGGCCGCCTGCTGGATGTCGATGTCGAGCGTGGTGTAGATCTTCAATCCGTCGCGATACAGGCTTTCACCAAACTGGTCGTCGAGCTGCTTGCGGACCCATTCCACGAAGTAGGGGGCGAGCTCACCCGACGCTTCCTTGCTCGCCAGCCGCAGCGGATACGCGCGCGCGAGGCGCGACGCCTGTGGCGTGATGACGCCGGCGCGGCGCATCAGCTCGATCACGGTGTTTCGGCGCTGGATCGCGCGCTCTGGAGCGCGCCGCGGGTTGTAGCGCTCCGGCGCCTTGGGCAGCGCCGCCAGCGTGGCGGCCTCGGACAGATTCAGATCGCGGACGGATTTTCCGAAGTAGCGCTGGGCAGCCGTCTCCACGCCATAGGCCCCGTTCCCCAGGTAGATCTGATTGAGGTACAGCTCGAGGATCTTGTTCTTGGAGTAGCGCGCCTCAATGGCCCGCGCCACCTTGGCTTCCTTGAGCTTTCGCAGCAGGGTCTTCTCGCGCGAGATCCGCTCCGGGAAGACGTTCCGCGCGAGCTGCATCGTGATGGTAGAAAATCCCTGCTGGTACCCACCGGCCGCAATGTTCCTGATCGCCGCGCCTGCCACGCGAATCCAGTCGATGCCGGAATGCTCGTAGAAGCGCTTGTCCTCCGTGATGACGAAGGCGTTGCGGACGTCGAGCGGGATGTCGGAGAGCGAGACCAGCGTGCGCCGTTCGAGCCCGATCTCGGCCACGAACCGCCCGTCGGCGGCGTACAGCTTGGACGTTTGTCGCGGAGTGAAGTCTTCCAGAACGGCAATGGACGGACAGCGCCCGCTGCGACAGACCAGGGCCCACGCACCATACAGCGCCCCACCGCCGAACGACACCCCGAATACGAGGATCAGCAGGATCGTGCGAACCAGGCGGGGGTGCGCCTTCCAAAAGGCGCGCCAGCGCTCGCGCCGCGTGGACGCCTCAGCCATGCGTAGGGATGCGTGTCCAGATCATCAGTGTGGCGACTCCTGCTGGCGTCCGCGCGGACGTGGCGGGAATGGACAACCTAACGCCGCCGCACCATGGCAGCAACGCACGCGGCCGGTGACAGCAGGCCGGCATCAACGTAGCTTAGGCCCCATGTCCGTACACCCGTCTCTCCTGGACGAGCTCACCTGGCGCGGCCTGCTGCATCAATACACCGACGGGCTGCAGGGGTCCCTCGCGAGCTCACCTCCCGCGTCGGCGTACCTGGGCATCGACCCCACCGCGCCAAGCCTGCACGTGGGCAACCTCGTGCCGATCATGGCGCTCGCGCATCTGCAGCGCGCAGGGCACGCGCCGGTGCTGCTCGTGGGCGGTGGAACGGGGCTCATCGGAGACCCCAGCGGGAAGACCACGGAACGGCAGCTGCTCACGCCCGAGGTGGTCGACACCAATGCCAGTCGCATCGGCGCGCAGCTGCGGCGGTTGCTATCGTTCGACGGGGCGGCGGCGGCCACGCTGAGGAACAATGCGGACTGGCTGCGTCCGCTGGCCACGATCGACTTCCTGCGCGATGTTGGCAAGCACTTCACGGTGAATTACATGCTTGCCAAAGAATCCGTGCAGGCGCGTCTGGAGGGCGGCATCTCGTTTACCGAGTTCGGCTACATGCTACTGCAGGCGTACGATTTTCTGGAGCTCTACCGGCGCGCGGGGGTCACCATCCAGGTGGGCGGCAGCGACCAGTGGGGGAACATCACGGCCGGGATCGAGCTCATCCGTCGCGCCACCGGCGGCACGGCGCACGGGCTCACCGTTCCGCTGGTCACCACCGCGTCGGGCATGAAGTTCGGCAAGACCGAGGCGGGCACGGTGTGGCTGGATCCCGAGCTCACGTCGCCTTACCGGTTCTACCAGTTCTGGATCAACGCGGACGATCGCGACGTGGGGCGCTACCTTCGCTTTTTCACGCTGCTTCCCAGACCGCAGATCGAGGAGCTGGAATTGGAGGTGCTCACGAATCCCGCTGCGCGCTCCGCCCAGCAGGCGCTGGCACAGGACCTGACAGAGCGCCTGCATGGACGGCGGGCCGCGGACATCGTGTCCGAGCTCTCGGAGCGACTCTTCGGGGGGACATCCGCGCCCTTCACCGAGCAAGCCCTGGAGATCCTGGCCACCGAGATTCCCTTTGCCGAAGTCCCGGCGCCGGACGATGGAGGGTTGGATGTCCTGGCGCTGTGTGTCGCCACCGGGCTCACCGCCTCCAAGGGAGCCGCGCGCCGCCTGGTGGAGCAACGTGGGCTTTCCGTGAATGGACGGCGGCTGCATCCGGACGACCCGTTTATACCGCTCCGCGAGCTGCTCCACGGACGTTACGCTCTGCTGCGCAAGGGAGCGCGCGACTACGGGCTCGTCCGCGTGATGGGGATCCGCTCATGACGCCGGCGTGGCGTCTGATGCTGCTGCAGGCCAACAACCCGGTGGGGCCCCTGCTCGAACGGTTCGACCGTCCGCTGTTCAGCATCAGCGGGCGCCTCGTGACGATCGCCTCGATCATCAGCTTCGTGGTCTTCATCGCGGCCGCCATTCTGGTGTCCGCGCTGTTGCAGCGCGCGGTGCGCTCGTTCCTGCGCGCGCGCGGCATCGACGAAGGGGTGCAGTACGCGCTCACCCGACTGCTGCACTACCTGGTGCTCGCCGTCGGCATCCTGCTGGCGCTGGACAACCTGGGGATCTCCGTCACGGCGCTCGCCGGCCTGGGCGCGATCCTGGCCGTGGGCATCGGATTCGGGCTGCAGAGCATCGCGCAGAACTTCGTGAGCGGACTGATCCTGCTCGTCGAGCGGCCCGTGAAGAAAGGAGACTTCGTGGAGGTAGGTGAAACACGCGGCACCGTACGCGACATTCACGCGCGCGCTACCGTGGTCACCACGCTCGACAACGTCGACATCCTGGTACCCAACGCCCAGTTCATCACGGAGCGCGTGGTGAACTCCACGTTCGATTCGCGCCGGATCCGCACACGCGTGACGGTGGGCGTGGCCTACGGCTCCGACACGACACTGGTGCGCCAGACGCTGGAAGACGTGGCGGCCGCCCAAGACGCGGTGCTGCGCGACCCGGCCCCGGAGGTACGGTTCGAGCAATTCGGCGATTCGTCGCTCGACTTCGCTCTCCTCGTCTGGTTGGCGGACCCGCTGGTGGAACCGCACGTGACGAGCAAGCTGCGCTTCGCGATCGACCGCGCATTCCGCGCGGCAGGCATCGAGATCCCCTTTCCGCAGCGCGATGTGCACCTGCGGAGCGGCTGGCCCGCGCCCTCTCCCACCCGGGAGTAGCGCGCCGGCTGGACGCCCGCCGCGCCAGGGCGGGCGTCCAGCCGCATGCGGCCCCTCAGGCGCGGGCGATCACGGGAAGTGCGGCTTCTTGAACAGCCCCCTGACCTTGCTCTTCGCCTTCTCCTTGGCCTGGACCTTCGTCTCGTCCACCACCGCGCCCGCAGCCTCCTTCACGACCGAGTGCATGGCGTTGGCCATCATCGTCCCGAGGTCGAGATTCTTGAGCTTCTCGCAGGTGGCGGTATCCATGGTGGGCGCCGACGCGGTGCGCGTGGTCGTGGATGCCTCGCTTCGCTCCTGCTGCGCCGAGGCGAGCTGCGCTTTGGCCTTGCCGAGCGAGTCCGCCAGCTCCTGACTGGCGAGGTACCGCACGAAGGTACGTGCCGCGGAGTCGGCTGACACCGCCATCGGCGTCTCGGTGAACTGCACATCCGCCGGCGGTTGGAACGCGGACGCCGGCACGTCACCATACTTCACACTGGTAGCCGTGCGCTCGAAGTTGACGCACAGGAACTGGCCGCTCATGTGCAGCGCCACCTGCGGCGCATCGTGCAAGGTGCAGATGCTCCAGCTCCCCACCGAGCGCTCGTCGCACTCGGCGCCCGCGTACGTCTTGCGGGCCGTGGCGCTGCTCACGCCGGTCAAGCTACTCGTGCCGAACACCTGCGCGAGCATCGACGCCATGTCAGCCATGTTCTGGTGCAGCCGCTCCTTGGATGCCTTGTCCAGACCGTCGTACGCCTTGGCCATGAGCGGGACCATGTTCGCCGACCGCCTCCCTGTCTTCTTGGTGAGGTCGGCCGTGAACATAGAATCCGGTGTGATGAGCGACCACTCGTTCACGGTGGACGTGTGACCGAAGAACTTGCCCGTGGACGTGGAGCGCGACATGAGGCGATTGCCGGAGATGGCGATCGCGCCCGTGCCGGTCATGTCGCCGGTGGACTGAAACTCCACGTACACGGGCTTGGAGGAGCGGGGAGCGAACGGGTTCTGTTGTGCAGCGACCGGGCTCGCGAGCAAGAGCGCCGCACCGAGCAAGAGGCTGGGACGCATGGGACACTCCGAGAAGCAGATGTTCCTTGATTCTCGCTCCCGCCTCACCCGCCCGCAAGATGGCCCGCTCGGGGAGCCGACGGCCGCCGACGTCAGCCGATGAGCACCAGGGGGCTCTGGATCGTGGACCGCGCACCCCCGGCGCACGACCGCTCATCCGGTGCGGCCGATGCCCTCCTCCAGCACCGCGATCGCGCGGTCCACCTCGGCCTCGGTGTTGTAGACGTGGGGCGACAGCCGGAGACAGCCCTCGCGGAGCGCATGCGTGACGTTGGCCGCGGCCAGGCGCTGGGAGAGCTCCAGCGGATGCTCGGTGGTGAGCGAGACGATCCCCGCGCGGTGCGCCGGATCGCGCGGGGTGACGAGCTCCACGCGAGGATGCGCCGAAGCCCAGCGCACCAGCGGCTCCGTGAGCGCACGCACGCGCTGCGCGACGGCGCGCGGACCGAGCTCCAGCAGCAGGTCCAGGCTGGCGTTGAGCGCGGCGAAGTCCTGGTAGGGGAGCGTGCTCACCTCGAATCGCCGCGCGTCGTCGCGCAAGTCGAACGCGTAACCCACCAGGGCGCCAAACTCCTCCGACCCGCGCATGGCGAGCCATCCCACGTCCTGCGGCACGAGCTCGGCCGCGAGCGCGCGGCGGACGTAGACGAATCCCGTGCCCCACGGGGAGAGCAGCCACTTCTGTCCGCCACAGGACAGCACATCCACCTGCGCCCGATGCACGTCCAGCTCCGCGGCACCCACCCCTTGGATGGCATCCACGGCCAGGTACACCCCGCGTTCGCGGCACGCCCGACCCAGCCGTTCCAGGTCCACGCGGTACCCGCTGGCGAACGACACCCACGACACCGCGAGCACGCGGACCTCCGGCCGGTCGAGCGCGCGGAGCAGCGCTTCTTCATCGGGCACGCGGCCCGCACACGGGATGAGCTCCAACCGCACCCCGGAGCGCGCGCGCGCGAGCCACGGGTACACGTTCGCGGGGAATTCGCGGTCGGGGGCGATGATGACGTCGCCCGAGCGCAACGGCAGCGCGCCCGCCGCCAGGTTGATCCCATAGCTGGTATTCACCATGAGCGCGATCTCGTCCGTGTCGGCGCCGATCAGGTGCGCCACCCGCTCGCGGGCGCGCGCGAGGGTGTCGAACTGCTCGTCGTCGGTCACCAAATACGGCCGCGCCCTGCGCGCGTTGAACTCGGCCAGGGCCCGCTCGGTGCGCACCGGCAGCGGGCCCGTGGATGCGTTGTTCAGGTAGACGCGCTCGCCCCGCGCCGCCCAGGGAAACTCCGCCGCCCTCAGCGCATCGACATCGAGCGGAGCGCTCGCCGTCCGCACCTCGGTCACCGTCACCCTCCGGCGTTCGGGGTCATGGCGCGCGCTCGCGCGCCGCCTCGGCCAGCGGCTCGGCGGTACGGAGATGGCGCGGATCGAGCGCGTCGCGGAGCGCGTCCCCCAACAGATTGAAGCCCAGCACCGCCGCGCCGATGGCGAACCCGGGAAACACCGACGTCCAGGGCGCATGGCGCAGTTGGCTCAGGTCGCGTCCGTCCGCGATCATCGCCCCCCAGCTGGGGGTGGGAGGTTGGACGCCGAGCCCAAGGAAGGAGAGCGCCGCCTCCGCCATGATCGCCCCTGCGACACCCAGCGTGGCGGCGATCACCACGGGGGCGATGACGTTGGGGAGCACGTGGCGCCCCACGATGCGCCAGTCGCGGGCGCCGAGCGCGCGCGCCGCCTGAACGAACTCCAGCTCGCGCACCACGAGCACCTGCCCGCGGACCAGCCGCGCCATCCCCGCCCAGCCCACCACGCCGATGACCACGAACACCACCGTGAGCGACGGCTCGAACGCGGCCACCATCGCGATGAGCAGCAGCAGCGTGGGGAACGCAAGCGTGATGTCGGCCAGACGCATGATCGATTCGTCCGTCCACCGCCCGTAGAATCCCGCCAGGAGACCGAGCGTCACACCCAGCGTGAGCGCGATTCCCTGCGAGAGAAATCCCACCGCCAGCGACACGCGCGCTCCGTACACCAGCCGCGCCCACACGTCTCGCCCCTGTACGTCGGTGCCCATCCAGTGCGCACCGGACGGCGCGCGGAGCTGCACCGCGAGATCAATGTGTGTCGGGTCGTAGCGCGCGATCGCGGGCGCGAGCGCGGCCGCCGCCACCAGGAGCGCGACGACCACGACCGCCGCGACGGCGCGACGGTCGGCCCGCAGCCGACGCCACAGAAGCGACAGCATCAGCGGGGCACCTGCGCCACCGGGTCGCGCAGCTCGAGCGGGGTATCGTCGGGCTGCCGCTTCCAGCGGCGGTGGTGCCACAGGTACTGCTCCGGCGCGCGGCGCACCCATCGCTCCAGCATGTGCGTGTACGCCTGCACCACGCGGTCCACATCCCGTTCGCGGTCACCGGTGTCGCGCACCTCGATCCGCTCGAACGAGAGCACGTAACGCCCACTCGGCTGCCGCAGCGCGACGCCAAAGAGCATGGGGACGTTCCAGCGCAGCGCGAACACGGCCGGTCCGCGTGGCGTCTTTGCCGGACGCCCGAAGAACGGGACGTACGTCGACGCGAGATTGAGCAGACTCTGGTCGGCCAGGAACCCCACGGCGCGGCCGATGTGCAGGGAGCGCGTGGCCCGGCGCACCGCCTCGCGGGCGTACACCACCGTGAGCCCGGCGCGCAGCCGGTTGGCGTTGACGAACCGGTCGACCAGGCGATTGCGCAGCCGTCGCACCACCACGTCCATCGGGATCCCGCGCGCGGCCGTGTAGGCCGCGCTCAACTCCCAATTGCCCAGATGCCCGGTGACGAAGATGAGACCACGTCCCTCCGCCTCGCGCATGGCGCGCTCGACCAGCTCCCATCCGTCCACCCGTTCGACGAGGGCGAGCACCCGCGGCGCGTCGAGGCGCGGGAGCAACGCCGACTCGATGGCCACGTGCCCCAGGTGACGGTAGCACGCGCGCGACAACCGGCGCACCTCGTCGGGTGCGAGCGCCGGGAACGCCGCCGCAATCTGGCGCTCGACCACGCGGCGTCGGATGCCCAGCGGCGCATAGCCCAGCGCGCCGAGCACACCGGCCACCTCCGCGGCGCGGGACCACGGAAGGCGGCCCAGCATCCCCACCGCGACGCGCATGGCCGCGTACTCCGCGCGATCGCCCAACGTGGTGCGCCGCGTCATGAGGCCGGCACCGCGGCGCGCGGCGCGGGCGCGGGCAGCGCGCGCGCAAGTGCCTGTTCTAACGCGTCCACGTACACGGAGCTGGGGAACTCGCGCTGCACGCGGGTGCGCGCCGCGCGGCCCATCGCCGCGCGCTCCTCGGCGCGCGCCAGCAGTCGAGCCGCTGCCGCGGCGCCCGCAGCGGGATCGTCTGGCGGCACCAGCACGCCCGAGATACCGTCCGCCACCACGCGCTCCGTCACCGCATCGCGCGTGGCGAGGACAGGCACCCCTACCGCGGCCAGATCGAGGCACGCGAATGCGCGATCGTCGCCCACCGCGGCCACCCACCCCAGCTCGGCGGCCGCCAGAACGGCGGCGACATCCGGCCGCTCGCCCAGCGCGCGGACGGTTCTGGTGAGTCGGAGCGCGGCGGCGTGCATGCGCAGATCGTCGTCGTCCGACCCGGGGCCCACCAGCACGAAACGGAGGTCGGCGTGATGCGCGGCCAGCAGTCCCATCACGCGAAGCGCATGCGACGCCCCTCGCGCCGACCCGGCGGCACGACTGGTGACACACACCATCATGCGGCTCCCCCCTACGGTGCCAATGGATCCCGTGGTGGCGGGGCGGACCGCGTCGTACGCCGCGGCGTCGACGCCCAGGGGCGCGACCGTCGGTGTCGCGCCGGGCTCGAGGGCGCGCTGCCACGCACGGGCATCGGCCTGACTGGGGACGATCACCTGCAACGGTGCCAGGCGCGCAGCCGCGCGCCATCGCCACGTGCGTGCCACCGGCGCGCCAGTGGGGAGGCGCCGCACCACGGCGGCGCACGGCGTGCCGCCCCATCGTGCCGCGAGCGCCGCGGCGAGCTGTCCCCCGTCCGTGTCGACGATCAGCGCGTCGACCCGGCGCAACGCGACCACCTGCCGCAGCGTCCACGCGGCGGCCATCGACTCGGCCTCGCCCAGCGCGACGACGTCGCAGAGCGCCGGATCCACGCGCGCCGCCAACGCGCTGCCGGACGGGCAGGCGATCACGACCTCGTGTCCGCGCGCGGCCAGTCCGTGCGCCGCCGCCAGCATGGCGCGCGCGGCGCCATCCCATGCCGCAGGGGCGTGATGAACGACCAGCCGCACCGCTACACCGCCACGACCGGCGGCGGCTCCCGGTCGCGGAATTGTAGGGCATGCAGGCGGGAATACATGCCGTGCTCCGCCAGCAGCTCGGCGTGCGTGCCCCGCTCGATCATCCGGCCGCGGTCGAGGACGAGAATCTCGTTGGCGTGCTGCACCGTGGAGAGCCGATGCGCGATCACGAACACGGTACGTCCCGCGAGCAGACGATCGATGGCCTCCTGCACCAGCCGCTCCGATTCCGTATCGAGCGCCGAAGTGGCCTCGTCCAGGATGAGAATGGGCGGATCGACCAGGAGCGCCCGCGCGATCGCGATGCGCTGCCGTTGCCCGCCGGAGAGACGCGCGCCCCGCTCGCCGAGCAGCGTGTCGTAGCCGTCCGGCAGCTCGGTGATGAACCCGTGCGCGTTGGCCGCGCGCGCCGCCGCCTGCACCTGCGCCGCCGTGTACGCTCCGGGGGCGCCACCATAGGCGATGTTGTTCCGCACCGTGTCGTTGAAGACCACCGTCTCCTGACTCACGATGCCGATGAGCGAGCGGAGCGAGGCCAACCGGATGTCGCGCGTATCGACGCCGTCCAGCAGGATGCGTCCCTCGGTGGGCTCGTAGAAGCGCGGGATGAGATCCACCAGCGTGCTCTTCCCTGCCCCACTGGGTCCCACCAGCGCGATCACCTCGCCGCGACGCGCCGTGAACGAGATGTCCCTGAGGACCGGTTCGGCATCGTAGGCGAACGAGACCCGCTCGAACGTGAGCCCGTCGCAAAACCGCTCCACGTCGCGCGTCCCCCGATCGGTGCTCGTCTCCGTGGGCGTGTCGAGCACGTCGAACAACCGCTCGGCGGCCGCGAACGCGTTCTGCGCCGTAGCTGGAATCTGCGACAGCTGCTTGGTGGGACGCAGCAGACGGGTGACGATGGCGAGAAAGGCGATGAACTGCGACGCCTCCAGGACATGCTGCGCGAGCACCATCTGCGCACCCAGCAGGAGCAGGATCACGGTGACCAGCGTCCCCAGCGTCTCGGTGAGCGGCTGCGAGATGAGAGCGATCCGCGCCATCCGCACCAACCCGCGCGAGTACGTGTGGCTCGCCCCGATGAACCGTGCCTCCTCGTGCCCCTCAGCACCGAACGATTTCACCAGCCGGATGCCGCTCACACTCTCCTGCAGCACGCTCATCATCTCGCCGTGATCGTTCCGCAGGCGCCGGTACCCCCGGCGCAGTCGCTTGAGGAGCGGCTGAAGCATGGCCGTCGTCACCGGCGCGATGACGAGCGCGATCAGCGTCAGCTTCTTGGAGATCAACAGCAGCGTCACCACGTAGACGATCACCAGCGCGCCGGCCTGGAGCGCCTGCGTGACCATGGCCGTGACCAGCTGACGCGTCTGCTCCGTGTCGGAGAGGACACGCGACAGGATCTGGCCCGTCTTCATGCGGGTGAAGTAGCCGATCGGCAGCCGCTGCAGGTGACGGTACACCGCATCGCGCAGGTCGCGTGTGACGAACTCCTGCAGCTCCACCCCCATGATGCCGGCGTTCCACACGAACACGTTCTTCACCAAAACGACGGCCAGGATCACCAGGACGACATGCCGCAGCGACGCCATCGGGTCGTTCGGCACCATCAGCATCCCGATGGTGGCATGGAGCATCCGCGTCAGCCACTTGTCGTCGGTGGGCAGCTGCCCGCGCCCGAACAGCGTATTCAGGAACGGGATGAGCAGGACGAAGGAGTATCCGTCGAGGCCAGCCGCAACCAGGTTGCTCGCGATCGCCGCCGCCATGCGCCAGCGGTGCGGCCGCAGGAACTCCAGAAGCCGGCGATAGAAGCGCACTTACCGGCGCGGCGTGAGGAGCGCCACGGGAAGAATCACCTCTTCGGGCGTCACGCCGCCGTGCAGAAAGGATCCGCGATAGCGCGACTGGTATTCGCGCAGCTTGGTGGGATACACGAAGAACGTGTCGCCCGTCGCGATGAGCGTGTGGCTCCCCATGGCACGGTGCGGCAGCCGGAGATCGTCGGAGTTCGTGAACAGCATGGCGTACTCCGGACGCTCGGCGCGGAGATCCTCGCCGAACTTGTAGCGCAGGTTGGCCGTCGCATCGCGCTTGGCGAACACCGTGGCCGGCGTGCGGCAGTGGATGGAGCCGTGATCGCTGGTGACGAGCACCGGCACCTTTCGAAACGCCGCCTCGCGCAGCAGCGCGAACAGCACCGAGCGCTCGAACCACTGCCTGGTGAGCTGCCGCAGCGCGATCTCGTCGCGCGCCACCTCGTACAGGATGGCCGACTCGCTGCGTCCGTGCGTCAGCAGATCCACGAAGTTGAAGACGAACGCGCTCACCCCCTCCACAGTCACCGCCGCCGACACATGCCGTTCCAGGAGATCGGAGTCGGCCGCCGACGACAGCTTTTCATAGCGCACGGGGGTGGGACCGCGCAGCTCGGACAGATGCGCCTCCAGCAGCTCGCGCTCGTGGGCATTGAGCGACTCGTCGTCCCGCTCTCCCCACCAATCGGGAAACCGGGCGGCGATCTCTCCGGGAAAGAGCCCGCTGAAGAGCGCGTTGCGCGAGTACGGCGTGGCCGTGGGCAGCACCGAGTAGTAATGCGTGGTCTCCACCTCGAAGAACGGCGACACCAGCGGCTCCAGCACGCGCCACTGGTCCAGGCGCAGGCAGTCGAGGACGACGAACAGCACCGTGCGCTCGCGCTGCACGAGGGGGAGGAGAAACTCGCTCACGATGTCCACCGACAGCGGGGGCCGGTCGCCGTCGAGGCGGCGCAGCCACGCCGGATACGCGCTACGCATGAACTCGCCAAACTCGCGACGCAGATCCGGATAGAGCCCCTGCAGCGACTCGTACAGGCTGTGCTCCCCCGCCTCCGCCAGCTCGATGTCCCACTCGACCATCTCGGCGTAGCGCTCCACCCATTCGCGCCATCCCAGGGTGCGCTCGCGCTCCAACTCGAGCGCCCGAAAGCGCTCCACGAACGCGCGCGCCACGGCCTGCTGCCGGATGCGCGGCCCCTCGAGCACGCGCGTCACCACCGACAGCACCTGCCGCGGGTTGATAGGTTTGACGAGATAGTCGCGCACATCCATGCCGATCGCTTCGCGCATGGTGGCGTCTTCCTCGCTCTTCGTGACCATCACGATGGGCAGGTGCGCGTCCAGCTCGCGGATCTCGCGGTACGCCTCCAACCCACGCTTGCCCGGCATCTGCTCATCGAGCAGCACCAGTCCGTACGAGCGGCGCCGCAGCAGCTCCACGGCATCCTCGGCGTTGCTCGCCCAGTCGACCTCGAACCCCTTCTCTCGCAAGAAGATGCGGTGGGATTCGAGCAGGTCGGCCTCATCGTCCACCCAGAGGATACTGCGGAGCGGCAACGTCATGCTGGCGGAATGTATGGCGGGGTGGATGGGTGGGCAACACGATTTGGACATCGGCGGGCACCGCGACCCGCATCGCTGGCGCCGCGATCGGTCACCAGTAGATTTGGCGCGTGGTACACTCCGACGTCCCCTACGCCCTCGCGCCACACCGCTTCGTGGGGCGCGCCCTTGCCGAACACGCGGGCCGGGCCGCGGTCGGAGGACAGCGCGAGGTGGCCCTGGCGTGTCTCCTCGCAACCCGACTGGCCGCCGCCACGGCGCCGCCGTTCGTCCTGTCGCGCGAGCAACGCGCCAAGCGCGCGGCGGCCGCGCGCCAGTGGATCGCCTCGCTCACCCTTCCGGCCGGGGTGCGCGCGCCGCTTTCACGACTGGTGGCCGCCACGGGGTCGGCCACCGCACCCGCGGACGTGGTGGCCCCGCTCCGCTCCCTGGCCGAAGCGGCCTCGCGCCACCTCGACGCTCGTGCGCGCACTGAAATGGAGCAGTTGGCCGCCGCGCTCCGCGCCGCCACCACATAGACTCCGCCGCCGCTCCATGCCGACGCCGCGCGCGCCACGCCGGGTGACGGGATTCACACTCCGAGCGTCCCATGGATCGAGTACCCCTGGCACCACCATTCCTCCGGGCCCAGGCTTCGGTCATGGGTGATTCCATCGACATCTCCCCGCTCACCCGCCTGCTGTCGAGCATCGACGCGCGCGTCGACGGCACCGTCTCCGCGGACGCCATCCCGACCGGATTCCCCTCGCTCGACCGACCGCTGGGCGGCGGCATCCGGGTGGGTGATCTAGTGGTGCTGGGCGGCGACGTGGGGTCGGGGAAGTCGGCGCTCGCACTGGCCATCGCGCTGCGCGCGACCGTTTCCGGGGCGCGTGCCTGCTACTTCAGCGGCGAGATGACGCGCGAGCGCATCCTGGAGCGTGCGCTCGCCATGGAGGGAAAGGCGTCCATCAACGATCTGCGCCGCGGATCGCTGGACGACGCGACGCGCGCGTCGCTGGGCGCCGCCGCGCACCGGCTCCGCGCCGACCTGCCGTGGATCGAAATGCTCGACGGCACCGGCAGCGCAGCCGTGACCACGCGCGTGCGCGACCTCACCGAGGTTCCGCTGGTCGTGGTCGACGCGCTGCAGTCGCTTTCCATTGGCACACGTCCCCTGGTCGAAGACCTCGCGGATGCGGTGCGCACGCTCAAGGATACCGCACTGCAGACGGGGCACGCGCTGCTGCTCACCGCACATCTTCCCGACCACTCGCGCCAGCGCGCGGATCCGCGCCCTACGCTGGATGACTTTGGCGTGCTGGGCGCGGTGAAGCACCACGCCAATGTGGTGCTCGGGCTGTATCGCGAAGAGCTCTACACCGAGGGCGCTCCCGAGGGCGCCACCGAGCTGTCCATCCTGAAAAATCGCCACGGGCCGCTCACCTACGTGGATCTGTATTTCTACAAGCAGTGGGTGCGGTTCGAGGATATGCTCGACTGACCGCTGCGACGCGTGCACGGGCCCACGCGCGCGTTATATTTGCCGGCATGGCCGGCCACAGTAAATGGAAGCAGATCAAGCACTACAAGGCGGCAGCGGACGCCAAGCGCGGCGCCCTGTTTACCAAGCTCATCCGCGAGATCACCGTCGCCGCCCGTCAGGGCGGGGGTGATCCCACGGGGAACCCGCGGTTGCGCACGGCCATCGATGCCGCCAAAGCCGCCTCGATGCCCAAGGACAACATCGAGCGCGCCGTCAAGAAGGGCACCGGCGAGCTGGAAGGGGTGGAGTACCAGGAGATCACCTACGAGGGCTACGGCCCCGGCGGCGTGGCGCTCCTGATTCACGCGCTCACGGACAACCCCACCCGCACGGTGGCCGACGTCCGCCACCGTCTGTCGCGCGGCGGAGGCAATCTGGGCACCACCAATTCGGTGGCCTGGATGTTCGACCGCAAGGGGCAGGTCTACGTCGACGCCACGCGCTATCCCGAAGAAGCCACGCTCGAGGCCGCGCTCGAAGCGGGCGCCGAGGACCTGCAGAGCGATGGCGAGCAGTTCGTCATCACCACCGATCCCACCGAGCTGCACGCGGTGCGCGGTGCGCTCGAGGAACACGGTATCGAGGTGCGCGAAGCCGAACTGGCCAGCATCCCCAAGGCCACCGTGCACGTGGACGGCAAGACGGCCGAACAGCTGCTCAAGCTCATGGAGGAGCTGGACGAGCTGGATGACGTGCAGAACGTCGAGGGTAATTTCGATATCGACATCGCCGAGATGGCGAAGGCCTGAGACGCCACCGTGAAGGTGCTGGGAATCGATCCGGGCACCGCGATCACCGGATTCGGCGTCGTCGCGGGTGAGGCGTTCGGCGCCCTCTCCCTGGTGGAGTGCGGCGTCATCCGCACGAACGCGCGCACCCCGCTGTCGGAGCGCCTGCGCGAGGTGCACGCGGACGTGTGCGAGCTGCTGCGCCGTCACGCACCCGACGCGATGGCGGTGGAGGACATCTTCTACGCGCGGAACGTCCGCACCACGGTCAGCCTGGGACACGCGCGCGGCGTGATCCTGTTGGCCGGAGCCCAGGCCGGCGTGGCCATCCACGAGTACCCGCCAGCCGAGATCAAGAAGGCGGTCGTCGGCACCGGTATGGCCACCAAGGAGCAGGTGCAATTCATGGTGATGCGGCTGCTGCGTCTCAAGACGCCGCCCACGCCCAACAATGCGGCAGACGGCACCGCCGTCGCCCTGGCGCACATCATGTCGGCGCGCATCCCGCGCCTGAGCCACACGCCCACGGCGCCGCGGCACGTCCGATGATCTCGCAAGTCAAAGGCGTGCTCGTGCAGAAGGAGATCGATCGGGTGGAGATCCTCACGGCCGGCGGCGTGGCGTACGAGGTGGCGATTCCGCTTGCCGTCTTCGAAGCGCTGCCGGACGCCGGTGGCGAAGCCACGCTGCACACCCACCTCGTGGTGCGCGATGACGGGTGGCAGCTGTTCGGATTCTCCAGCCTCATGGAAAAGCGCGTCTTCCAGCGCTTGCTTACCGCCAGCGGCGTGGGTCCTTCCATGGCCTTGGGAATGATCTCGGCGCTCTCCGCCGAGCGCGTGGTGCGCGCGGTACGCGAGCGCGACGTCGCCACGCTCCAGCGCGCGCCGCGCGTGGGGCGCAAGACGGCCGAGCGCATCATCCTCGACCTGGCCGAGCGCATCGACGCTCTCGTGGGAGTGGTGGGCGAGGGCGGGGCGCGCGTGGGCGGCGTGGGCGGTGCCGCGGACGACGCGGTGCGGGCACTCGTGGCGCTCGGCTACTCCGCGGCGGATGCCGAGCGGTCCGTGCGCGGGACCGTGGAGGAGAACGGTGCCTCGCTGGGCACGGGCGAGCTGGTGCGCCGTGCGATCGCACGCCTCAGCGCGCGCGGGTGACGCGGCATGCGCCCACTCCACGCCCAACGCGTCCAGAGCTTCACCGAGTCTGTGATCCGCGAGATGACGCGGATCGCCACGCAGCACGACGCCATCAACCTGGCGCAGGGCTTTCCCGACTTTCCCATGCCGGCGCCCATGAAGGAGGCGGCGTGCGCCGCCATCCACGGTGACATCAACCAGTACGCGGTCACGTGGGGCGCCCCCGCGCTGCGCACGGCGATCGCCGAAAAGTACCGGCGCTGGTACGGGATGGACGTGGACGCGGAGCGGGAGATCACCGTGACCTGCGGCGCCACCGAGGCCATGGCCGCCGTGTTTCTCGCTCTGTTCGATCCGGGCGAGGAGGTGATCGTGCTGGAGCCGTTCTACGAGAACTACGGTCCCGACGCCAAGCTCGCCGGTGCCGCGCCGGTGTTCGTGCCGCTGGAACCGCCCGATTGGCGGCTGGATGTCGGTCGGCTTCGCGCGGCGTTCTCACCACGCACGGCGGCGATCGTCGTCAACACCCCGCACAATCCTACCGGCCGCGTGCTGACGCGCGCCGAGCTCGGCGCCATTGCCGAGTTGTGCGTGGAGTTCGATGCGTGGGCGATCACCGACGAGATCTACGAGCACATCACGTACGCCGGACACCACCACCCGCTCGCCACCTTCCCCGGAATGCGCGGGCGGACGGTCACGATCTCCGGGTTGTCGAAGACGTTCAGCTGCACCGGGTGGCGCCTGGGCTACGCCATCGCCCCGGCGGCGCTCACGCGGCACATCCGCAAGGTGCATGACTTTCTCACGGTGGGCGCGCCGGCCCCGCTCCAGGCGGCGGCCGCGGTGGGCATGGCGTTCGAAGCGGCGTACTACAACGGCCTCGCCACGGACTACCGGACGCGAAGGGACGCCCTCACCGCCGGGCTCTCGGCCGCCGGCTTCCGCTTCACCGTTCCCGAGGGGGCGTACTACGTTCTGGCGGACTTCACCCCGCTGGCAGACGCCGCGGATCTCTCGCCGGTGGACGACCGCTCGAGCGATGCTCCCACGCCAGACGCGCACGCCCTTGGCCCGGACACCGCGTTCGCCCACTGGCTTACACGCGAGATCGGTGTCGCTGCCGTTCCCGGATCGAGCTTCTACAGCGATCCTTCACAGGGGCGCTCCACGGTGCGTTTTGCCTTTTGCAAGCGGCTGGAGACGCTGGAGGCGGCGGCGAAGCGGCTCGCCTTGATCTCGCGGAGCACGCTCACGACGGAGGGCGCATCGGTTTCGCCTCCGAGCCGCCGAGCATCGAGCCCAGAATCGTGATCGCCTTCGCGCTGTAATCGCTGGCGTCCATGCACGGCCAGCCGTCCAGCGCCGTCGGCCACGGGACGTCGTCCACGCGGGCGAAGACAGGGGTCAGGCCGTTCACGCGCCACGGCGTGGCGCGAGGATCGGCTGCTTCGGCTCCCCACCCGCGCTCCAGTAGCGCCCGCGAGATCAGGACGAGCACCGCGCCGCATCCGAGCAGCCGCCCCAGCCGCTCTCCCAATTGGTCGCGTGGATGCATGGCGAGCACATCCGGGCGCGCGTCCACGCCCACCGCCTTCAGGTCGGCCGCGAGCCGGCGCGCGAGCAGTCGGTCACTGGCATCGTAGAGCAGACAGATCGGGACTCCCACGGCATCCCACCATGACGGAACGGTGAACGGTACGTGCGGCCACACATTGTCACACATCGTGAGACAGACCGCAAGCGGCGCTGGGGATAAGTTTGTCCCGTTCGCGCAGGTGGTACCGACGCCGGGATCCGCCCCAGATGCCAAAGACCGAGTTCCTCCAGATCCGCCTGAGCCCGGAAGACCGCGCGCGCGTCGAGCGCGCTGCCGCGGCAGCATATCTGGACGTCTCGACATGGGCGCGGCAAGTCATTCTGCGCGAGTTGCACCGCGCGGAACCCTCCCGCTCTCGCGATCTGCGCGTGGCCGAGACCCCGCGCGAGAGCGACCCCTCTCCGCCCAGCAGAGGCAAGCGCTCACGGCGCTCGCGCTGACGCCGCACGCGCCGCCGCCTCTCGCGCTCCGGCCGCTCGAGGGGAGCGCGAGGGGAGCTTCGGTGTATATTTGGGAGGATCGTGATCCGCTGCCGATGCACCGCTCCGGGCACGCCGTGGCGGTCGTCTTCTTCCTTCCGTAGTCTATCGAGATGTCCCGCGCCGAGATCACCACCCCGGAAGTGCTGAGCGACGAGTCCGTGGTCGAGCTCTCGCTCCGCCCGCAACGGCTCACCGAGTTCATCGGCCAGCACAAGGTGAAGGAGAGCCTGCGGATCTACATCGACGCCGCGCTGGGGCGGCGCGATGCGCTCGACCACACCCTGTTCTACGGGCCGCCGGGCCTGGGCAAGACCACGCTCGCCGAACTCATCGCGCGTGAGATGGGCGTGAACATCCGCACCACCTCCGGCCCGGCGCTCGAGAAGCCCGCCGACCTGGTGGGGACGCTCACGAACCTGCGCGAAAAGGACATCCTGTTCATCGACGAAATCCACCGGCTGCGCCCGATCATCGAGGAGTTCCTCTACCCCGCCATGGAGGACTACAAGATCGACATCCGGCTGTCGGATGGACCGAACGCGCAGACGATCACCATGGGCATCGAGCGCTTCACGCTCGTCGGCGCCACCACCCGCTTCGGGATGCTCACACCGCCCATGCGCGCCCGGTTCGGGATCATCAGCCGGCTGAACTTCTACCCGGTGGAAGATCTGGAGCAGGTGGTGGCGCGTTCCGCAGAGGTGATGCAGGTGGAGGTGGACGCCGAGGGCGCGCTCGAAATCGCGCGTCGCTCGCGCGGCACCCCGCGCGTGGCCAATCGCCTGCTGCGCCGCGTGCGCGACTACGCGCAGGTGAAGGCCGACGGGCGCATCACCCACGCCGTCGCCACCGACGCGCTGGCCATGTTGGACGTGGACGAGTTCGGCCTGGACGACATGGACGCGCGCATGCTGCGGCTGATCATCGAGAAATACGATGGCGGCCCGGTGGGCGTGCAGACGCTCGCCGCCGCCGTGGGCGAGGACGCGAGCACCATCGAGGAGGTGTACGAGCCGTTCCTGGTGCAGAACGGCTTTCTCGAGCGGACGCCACGCGGACGCGTGGCCACGGCGCACGCGTATCGCCACTTTGGCTACAGCGTGCCCGGACAGCCTGCGGCGCAGCCTACGCTCTGGTAGCGTGCGGAGGCACGCGCCCGCGCCCGCCGACACCGTTTCACAAGGCTCTCGTGACCCGCGGCTCACGCACCGCCGACTACGATTACGCGCTCCCACCCGAGCGCATCGCGCAGGAGCCGCTTCCGCGGCGCGACGAGAGCCGCCTCATGATCGTGGAGCGCGCGTCGGAGCGGATCACTCACGCGCGCTTTGGTGACCTGGTGGACCTGGTGGCGCCGCGCGACGCGCTGGTGCTCAACACCACGCGCGTCTTTCGCGCCCGTCTGCTCGGCCAGCGCCGTTCGGGAGCGCCCGCGGAAATCCTGCTGCTGCACCCGCTGCCGGACGGCGAGGGAGCGCGGTTCGAGGCGATGGTCTCCCCTGGCGGGAAGCTCCGCCCCGGGCACACGGTGCACGTCGCGCCCGGCTTCGACGTCGAGATCGAGGCGATCACGGATCGGCGCACGCGCCTCGTGCGCCTCCACACCACGGGCGAGATCGATGCCGCCATCGAACAGCACGGACACGTGCCGCTTCCCCCGTACATCCACCGCGCCGATGTCGCGCGGGACGCGGAGCGCTATCAGACCGTGTACGCGCGCGAGCGCGGCTCCGTGGCCGCTCCCACCGCGGGGCTGCACTTCACCCCGGAACTGCTGGCTGCGGTGGCCGCGCGCGGCACGCAGATCATCCAAGTGCTCCTGCACGTGGGCGCGGGCACGTTCAAACCGGTGGAGGTGGACGACCCCGGCGAGCACGTGATGCACGAAGAGTGGTATCGCGTGGACGCGCGGGCCGCCGGCGCCTTGGCGCGCGTGCGCGCCGGCGGCGGCGCGGTGTGGGCGGTGGGAACCACCACGGCGCGCACGCTCGAGAGCGCCGCCGATGCCGCGGGGCACGTGCGCGGCGGCGAGGCCGAGACGCATCTGTTCATCCGTCCACCGTATACCTTCCGCGCGGTGGACAAACTTCTCACGAACTTCCATCTTCCCCGATCGACGCTGCTCATGCTGGTCGCGGCGTTGGCCGGATATGATCTCACCATGCGCGCCTACCGCGAAGCGGTCGCCGCCGGCTACCGCTTCTACTCGTATGGCGACGCGATGGCCATCGTCTAGCGTGCCGGCATTCGCCTTCACCACGAGCGCCGTCGCCGACTCCGCGCGCTGCGGCGTGTTCAGCACCCCGCACGGCGGCGTGGAGACGCCCGCCTTCATGCCGGTGGGGACACAGGCCACCGTGAAGACGCTCGACCCGCGCGAGCTCGTGGAGGCCGGCGCGCAGATGCTCCTGGCCAACGCCTATCATCTGCACCTGCGCCCCGGCGAGTCGCTCGTACAGGAGCTGGGCGGATTGCACCGTTTCATGGGATGGGATCGGCCCATCCTCACGGATTCGGGCGGCTTTCAGGTGTTTTCGCTGGCCACGCTCCGCACGGTGGGTGAAGAGGGCGTGGAGTTTCAGAGCCATGTGGACGGATCGCGGCACGTCTTCACCCCCGAATCGGTGATGGCGGTGCAGCAGGCCCTGGGCGCCGATGTCATCATGCAGTTCGACCATGTCATTCCCGGACAGAGCGACCACGCCAGCGCGCGGGACGCCAGCGCGCGGAGCCTGCGGTGGCTCGAGCGCTGCCTGGCCGTGTGGCGGCCCGGCACCCAGGCGCTGCTCCCCATCGTGCAGGGCGGCGTTCACGCCGATCTGCGCCGCGCCGCGGCCCGCGCCATCACCGGGATGGCCCACTGGGATGGATTCGCCATCGGTGGCCTGTCCGTGGGGGAAGCCAAACCGGAGATGTACGCCGTGCTCGACGTGCTGGACGAAGCGCTCCCGCGCGAGCGGCCGCGCTACCTCATGGGCGTCGGCTTTCCCGAGGACCTCATCGAGGGCGTACGCCGCGGCGTGGACCTGTTCGACTGCGTGGCCCCCACCCGCATGGGACGGAACGGCACCGTCTTCACACACGACGGGCGGCTGAACATCCGGCGCGCGTCGCTCCGGCGCGACCCGCGCCCGTTGGACGACGCGTGCGACTGCAGCACCTGCCAGCGTTTCTCGCGGGCCTACCTTCGGCACCTCTTCACCGCCAACGAGCTGCTGGGACTTCGACTCCTCTCCCTGCACAACGTACATTTCCTCCTGGCACTCATGCGCCAGGCGCGCCAGGCGCTCCAGGACGCATGCTTCCCGGCGTGGAGCCGCGGCTGGCTGGAGCGGTATCATTCTCCAACGACCTCAACGACATGACCTTCCCACCCCTCCACGCACACGCCCTGCTCGTGCAGGCGGCACCCAGCGGCAATCCGCTCATGCCCCTCCTGTTCCAGATCGGGCTCATCTTCGTCATCGTGTACTTCTTGCTGCTCCGTCCGCAGCAGAAGCAGCGGCGGCAGCACGAGGCGAGCATCCGCGCGCTCCGCAAGGGCGACCAGATCGTGACCGCCGGCGGGATCGTGGGCGAGGTGATCCACATCCGCGAGTCCACCAAGGACGGAGAGCCCGCGCCGGCCATGGAAGACAACGTGACCATCCGGACCGGTGACACACGCGTGATCGTGGAACGCGGCCGCATCGCGCGCATCCTCCCACGCGCCGGGGAGGTGGAGACGTCGTGAGCCTGCTGGACATTCATCTGCTGGGATCGCCCATCCTGCGGCGCGAGACGGAGATCGTCTCCGACGTCGGCGACGACGTGCGCCAGCTGGTGGACGACATGTTCGAGACGATGTATGCGGCCAAGGGGATCGGGCTGGCCGCGCCGCAGGTCGGACGGTCGGAGCGCGTGTGCATCGTCGATGTCGACGGCCACCCGCTCGTCCTCGTGAACCCGGAGATCACCTCTCGCGAAGGGAGCGAGCGCGGCGAGGAAGGATGCCTCTCGATCCCCGAGGTGTACGGCGAGGTGGAGCGCGCCACGCGCATCACGGTGCACGCGCTCGACCGCGACGGACAGGCCTTCGAGCAGGAGGCGGCGGGGCTGGAGGCACGCGCCATTCAGCACGAGATCGACCACCTGCATGGACGGCTGTTCATCGATCACTTGAGTCTTCTCAAACGACGCGCCGCGCTGTCGCGCTGGGAGAAGCTCCGCAAGGGCGACGCGTCGCTCACACGATCGCTCGCGCCCGCGGACGTGTCGCGTCATCATCATCGCGACGAGGAGATGTAGCGTGCGCGTCCTCTTCTGGGGGACGTCATCGTTCGGCGTACCGTCGTTGCGTGCGCTGATCGGTGAGGGCTTCGACGTCGTGGGCGCCGTCACCCAGCCCGATCGGCGCGCCGGCCGGTCGCGGGCGCGGCTGCTCGTCCCGCCCGTCAAGGAGATCGCCGAGAGCGAGGGGATCCCGGTGCTGCAGCCGGAACGCCCGCGCGGCGAGGCGTTCCACGCCCAACTGCTCGCGCTCGAGCCGGAGATCTCCGTGGTCGTCGCCTACGGACATATCCTGACACAGGATGTCATCGCGCTTCCGCCGCTCGGCACCGTGAACGTGCATGCGTCGCTGCTGCCCAAGCTGCGCGGCGCGTCCCCCATCCGGGCGGCCATCCGCGAAGGGCTGTTGGAGACGGGCGTGACCGTCATGCGCATGGTCCCGGCACTCGACGCGGGACCGATCGTGCTGCAGGCGCGCACACCCGTCGCCGAGGACGAGACGTTCGGCGAGCTGGAGCTCCGGCTCTCCGAGTTGGGAGCCCTGGCGCTGGTGGAGGCGCTCACCCTGTTGGAGCTGGGTCAGGCCAGCGAGCGGCCGCAGGACGAGCGCGCGGCCACCTACGCCGGGAAGATCGACCGGGACGCGGCGCGGATCGTGTGGAGCGAGGGATGCGGTGTGGTCGCGCGCCACATCCGCGCGTTCGATCCGCGCCCGGGCGCGTTCACCACGCTCGCCGGCGCCGAGCTCAAGCTGTTTGGTGCCGCGACCACCGAGCTGGCGGGAGACGAAGGCGCGCACCGCGCGGGCGAGATCCTCGCCCTCGACCGGGAGGGCATGCTCGTGGCCACGGGCGACGGGGCGGTGCGCGTCACCGACGTACAGCCGGCGGGCAAGCGTCGGCTCAGCGTGGACGAGTGGGCCCGCGGGCGCGGCGCTCGCGTGGGCGACCGGTTCGACGGCGAGGCGTGAACCGTGCCGCCGGCCGCACGCCCGGAGCGCGATGCGCCGGCGGCCATCCCCGTCATTCACGCCGTCACCGACGATCTCATCCTCGAACGCGGAGGCTTCGTCCACCGCGCCCACGCGGTCATGCGTGTCCTCGGCGCACGGGGAGCCGTCCACGTGCGCGCGCACGCGGCCACCGCGTCGCGATTGTACGAGGTGGCGCTCGCGCTGCGGCCCGTGGCCGAGCGCACCGGATGCTGGTTGGTCGTGAATGACCGGCTCGATGTGGCGCTCGCCGCCGGCGCGCGGGCCGTCCAGCTCACCTCACGGTCGGTCTCCGTGGCCAGCGCGCGCGACGTGGTCCGTGTGCTCGCCCCAGCCGCCACGCGCGCAGGCGCTTCCTCTGCCGCGCGCTTCACGCTTTCCATCGGCGCCAGCGTCCACAGCGTGGACGACGCTCTCCGCGCCGCGCGCGAAGGCGCCGACTGGTGCGTGGCGGGACACGTCTTCCCTACGCGGAGCCATCCGGGCGAGCCGGCACGCGGTGTGGCGCTCATCCGCGGCATCGCGGCCGCCACGAGCCTGCCCTGCCTGGCCATCGGCGGCGTGCGGCCCGACCGTCTGGCCGCGCTGCGCGCCGCTGGTGCATACGGCGCCGCCGTGATCAGCGGCATCTGGGGCGCCGACGATGCCGAACAGGCCGCCACGCACTATCTTTCGGCGTATGACGCCCGATACGAGAACCCAGATGCGCCGGGACGCGCCGGACCGGGGGTCGCCGACTGAGATCACGCTCGTCGTCAACGGCGAACGTTGCCGCTACGCGCAGGGAACGACCGTGGCCGCTCTGCTCGCCGCGCTCGAGCTGGACCCGCGCATGGTCGTGGTGGAGCACAATCGCGAGATCCTCCACGACCGGGAGCAGATCGGTGGCCGCGCCCTCGCCGACGGCGATACGCTGGAGATCGTGCACTTCGTGGGAGGAGGATGACGTGACGACGGCCGCCGCACCCGCCGTCGACGCTCCGCTGGTGATCGCCGAGCGCGCGTTTCGATCGCGCCTGCTGGTGGGGACGGGAAAGTACGCGACGAATGACGCCATGGTGCAGACCATCGACGCATCCGGCGCCGAGGTGGTGACCGTCGCGGTGCGCCGCGTCGACCTCGACCGCACCAAGGATTCGGGGATCCTGTACCACCTGGACCCGGAGCGCATCTTCCTGCTCGCCAACACGGCCGGGTGCTTCACGGCTGACGACGCCGTTCGCACGGCGCGGCTGGCACGCGCGGCTGGATTCAATGCGTGGGTGAAGCTCGAAGTGATTGGCGACCGCGAGACGCTGCTCCCGGACACGGCCGGCCTGCTCGAAGCCACGCGCACCCTCGTGGCCGACGGCTTCACCGTGCTCGCGTACACCAGCGACGATCTCATCACGGCGCTCCGCCTGGAGGATGCCGGCGCCGCCGCGGTGATGCCGCTTGCCTCGCCCATCGGATCGGGACTGGGACTTCTCAACCCGTACTCCATTCGCACGATCAAGCATCGGTTGAGCGTGCCGGTGATCGTCGACGCGGGCGTCGGCACCGCGTCCGATGCCTGCATCACCATGGAGCAGGGCGTGGACGGGATCCTGATGAACACCGCGCTCGCGGCGGCACGCGATCCCGTGCTGATGGGCCAGGCGATGCGCCACGCTGTGGAGGCGGGACGGCTGGCCTTCCTGGCCGGGCGCATGCCGCGACGCGAGACGGCGGTCCCCTCGTCGCCCGAGAGCGGGATGGTGGCGCCGTGACGCGCCCCGTCTTTACGTTTGCGCGCGGCGGCGACGGGGGCGGCGCGGGCGCGATCGCGGGCGCCACCGATGCCCGGCGCGCTGCCGCCGACATCTGCGCCGACCTGCGCCGCGGCGACTTGCTCGATGTCGCGTTCGGCGCGCGCACGCAGGCGCTCGACGCGCGCGATCGGCGGTGGGTGCAGGAGTTGATCTACGGCATGCTGCGCCGCCGATCGTGGATCGATGCGGCGCTCTCCGACCGCGTCACGGGCGGCCTGGCGCGCCTCGATCCGGATCTGATCGACCTGCTGCGGCTGGGCGTGGATCAGTTGCTGTTCATGGGGAGCGTCCCCGCCTACGCCGCCATCGCGCAGAGCGTCGAACTCGCCAAGCGGAGGCATGGCATCGGCGCGAGCCGGCTGGTGAACGCGGTACTCCGCCGCGTGGACCGCGAGCGCGATGACCTCACGATCCGCGCGCCCGGTGACCCGATCGATGCGCTGGCGTTGCGCTTCTCGCATCCCCGCTGGCTGGTGGCGCGCTGGGTGGGACGGTGGGGCGCCGAGGATACCGAGCGCCTGCTCGAGTGGAACAACCAGGAGGCGCCGCTCATCGTCCGCCCATACGGCGTCGGGGCGGAGCAGCTCGAGGCAGCGCTCGCACACGCTGGACTGCGCTGGACGGAGGTGGCACTCACGGGCGACAGCCTGCAGCTCGAGGGCGTCATCTCGCTCGCCGAGCTCGGCGCGTTCCGCAAGGGGCTGTTCTTCGTGCAGGACCCCGGCGCCACGCTCGTGACGCGCTATGCCGCCATCCCCGCCGGCGCCACCGTGGTGGATCTCTGCGCCGCGCCCGGCGGCAAGACGCTCGAGCTCACGCGCACGGCGCAGCGCGTGATCGCCATCGACCGCTCCGCGCCACGGATGCAGCGCCTGCGGTCCAACCTTGCGCGCGTGGGCGCGGAGAACGTGGTGGCGCTGCTTGCCGACGCCCGCCACCCACCGGTGCGCGCCGCCGACGCGGTCCTGCTCGATGCGCCGTGCACCGGCACGGGGACGTTCCGTCGTCATCCCGACGCGCGCTGGCGCCTCAAGATCTCTGACCTGGCCGTGATGGCGGCGCTGCAACGGTCGCTGCTCCATGCGGCGGCGAACGTGGTCCGGCCCGGCGGACTGCTCGTCTATAGCACCTGCTCACTGGAACCGGAGGAGAACGACGAGCAGGTGGAGCGCTTTCTCGCCGATCACCCGGACTGGCGGTTGGAACCTCCGGAGCGTGGCGCCGTGGCAGCCTCCGTGTTGGACGCGGGGCGATTGCGCGTACTCCCGCAGCGCCACGGCGTGGACGGCTCGTTCGCGGCGCGGCTGCGCCGGCCCGCGTCGTGAACTGGGATACGGTGCGTGGCCAGTGGCGTCGTACGGCGCGGCGAGCGCTGCCGTATGTGGCGACCGCGATGGGAGGCTTCGCGCTCGCCTACCTGCTCGTCGCGTTCTTTGTCTTTCCGCCGCAGCTCGTTTCGAGCGATCTCCCCGTGCCGAACGTGGTGGGGTTGAGCTACGAGGAAGCAGCCCAGCAGCTCGAAAAGGCGGGCTTCGATCCGTCCAAGGGCCCATCGCGCTACCACGACAGCGCACCCGCCGGCACCGTGCTTGGACAGGATCCACCGCCGGGCTCCACCGAGACCAAAGGAACCCGGATCACCCTCGACCTGAGCCGCGGACAGCGCACCGTGCTCGTCCCGCCCGTGGTGGGGATGTCGCAGACCCAGGCGCAGCTGGCGATCGAGAACGCGGGACTCGCCGTGGGCGAAGTACGCGAGGAACAGAGCCCCACGGTGCGCGGACAGGTGCTTTCCAGCGGGCCGGAGCCCGGCGCGCGCGTGCCCGTGCCGTCGCCGGTGGACCTCACCGTCAGCGCCGGCCCCGCCAGCGTACAGGTGCCAGACGTGGCCGGGCAGGATGTCGCGCAGGCACGCGCACTGCTGGCGCAGGTGGGGCTCACGGTGGGCGAGGTGCGCGTGGACTCGACCAGCATTCTCCCCCCGAATTCCGTGGTGGCGCAATCGCCCGCGGCGCAGGCGTCGGTGCCACTCGGGAGTGCCGTGACCCTCACCATCACCCCCCAGCGGCAGTGACCGTTCGCATCGCGCCGTCCGTCCTGAGCGCGGACTTCGCGCGCCTGGGCGACGAGATCGCGCGGCTCGAGGCGGGCGGCGCCGACTGGATTCACATCGACGTGATGGATGGTCGGTACGTACCCAATCTCACCTTTGGAGAGAAGGTCATCGCTACGGTTCGTCGCCTCACGGACCGCCCGCTCGACGTCCATCTCATGGTCGTGGAACCGGAGCGTTACTTCGAGAGCTTCGCCGGGGCCGGCGCCACGGTGCTGACCATCCACCCTGAGGTCTCGCCGCACCTCCATCGCCAACTGTGGCGCATCAAGGAGCTGGGATGCCTGGCCGGCGCCTCGCTCAACCCGTCGACCCCGCTGGACGCCGTCGTCGAGGTGGCTGGCGACCTGGACGTGCTGATGATCATGTCCGTGAACCCCGGCTTTGGCGGGCAGCGTTTCATTCCCGGTTCGGTGGACAAGGTGCGGCGCGCACGCGCGCTGCTCGACCGTGCGGGAAGTCGGGCACTGTTGGAGGTCGACGGTGGTATCAATCGGGAGACGATCGGCGCCACGTGGCGCGCGGGCGCGAACACGTTCGTCGCCGGGCACGCCGTCTTTGCCGCCGACGACCCGGCCACCGAGATCGGTGCGCTGCGCCAGTGCTGCATGGAGACGGCCTGAACGACCACGCTGACGCGCCGCCTGCAGAAGCGGCCGGGTTGGAGGAACGGTGGTCGCGCGGGTACGGTCGTCGCGGGCGGATCGTCGCTCTGGCGTGCCGCCACACGATCGCGGCGCACCGTCGGGGCGCGGTGGGTGCGAGCGGGACAGCGAGGAACGTGAGATGAGCGTACGGCGACAATGGGTACTGATCGGCATCCTCGTTGCCGTGGTGACGGGGGGACTCGTCGTCGTGCGCCGCGTCTTCTCCGAGATGGCGCCCGTCACCGTGGGATCCCGCGCGCCCGACTTCACCGCGGCCACGATCGACTCCGTCCCCGTCGTCATGCATCTGCACGATGCGCGGGGACAGGTGGTGCTGCTGAACATCTGGGCCACGTGGTGTCTGCCCTGCCGCTGGGAGATGCCCAGCATCGAGCGGTTACACCGGAAGTACGGCGACCGCGGGCTCACCGTGCTGGCGGTGAGCGTGGACGCGCCCGGCAGCGATGCGACCATTCGCACGTACGCGGCGGACCTTGGCCTCACGTTTCGGATCCTGCACGATCCCGAGCGCAGGATCGAGCGTGCGTACCAGATCACCGGCTATCCGGAAACGTTCGTCATCGCGCGCGACGGCACGATCCGCAAGTGGAACATCGGCCCGCAGGCGTGGGACTCGGCGCCGAACGAGGCGCTGATCGAGCGTCTGCTGAGCGAGTGAGCCATGGTCACACGCGATCCGCCACGTGCCCCCTTCGCCCGCCCCTCAGTTGCGTCCGTTCGCCAGTGGTTTCAGGCGGCCATGACGCAGCGACTGATGCTCAAGGTCGCCGCAGTGGTCTTTTCGCTCGTCCTCTGGCTGCGCGTGAGCTCCGTCGAGATCAGCGAGGACCAAGCGAACGTGCGCCTCGTGCTGCGCCCCGATAGCGGCCTCGTCGCGGAGCAACCGCGGCAGGCGGTGATCGCCTCCGTGGCCGGCACGCCCAGCGAGTTGCTCAGATTGCGCGCGGACCCGCCGGTACTCACGCAGCCGATCACCGCTGATGCGCCGGACACCGTGCGATTGGAACTCGATCCGCGCAACTTGGACCTGCACGGCATCAGGGTGAGCGTGCGGAATCTGGAGCCGCGACAAATCGAGGTGGCGCTCACACGGATGGCCACGCGGATGGTGCCGGTGCGATCCGCGCTGCAGCTGCGCGCGGCGGCCGGCGTACGCATCACGGGAGATCCCGTGTTCGAGCCGGAGAGCGTCGCGGTGGCTGGCGCCGCCGACAAGGTGCGCCCCCTCGACGCCATCTGGACGCTCCCTCTCGAGCTGGTGGTGAGCGACTCCGCGGCCGTCACGGTCCCCCTGGACACGTCCGCCGTGCGCATCCACGTGCAACCAGCGGTCGTGCGAGTGCGGGTACCGACCGAACCGCTGCCCCACGCGCCGCTGGACTCCCAGCCGCCCTCTCGCTCACCAGGCAGCGCGCCGCCGCCGCGCTCCAAGACCCCGCGCCAATGATGCGCGTCCTGGGCATCGAAACGTCGTGTGACGAGACCTCGGCCGCCGTGCTCGAGGGAACTGGCGCCGCCGCCCACCAGCGCTCGCTCGTGGTGCTCTCGCAGGACGTTCATCGGATCTTCGGAGGCGTGGTACCGGAGATCGCCTCCCGCGCGCACGTGACGGCCATCGTTCCGGTGGTGGAGCGCGCGCTGGACGATGCGGGGATCGACGCCGGCGGTCTGGATGCCGTGGCCGTGACGCATGCGCCCGGACTGCTCGGAGCCCTGCTGGTGGGTGTGAGCTTCGGCAAAGCATTCGCGTACGCGCGCGGCATCCCCTGCGTGGGCGTGCACCACATGGAGGGTCACCTCTTTGCCGCCACGCTCGACCATCCCGACCTGGCGCCTCCGTTCACGGCCCTGCTCATCTCGGGCGGCCACACCATGCTCCTCGACGTGGAGGCATGGGGACGCTACCGGCTGCTCGGCGCCACGCGGGACGATGCGGCAGGGGAAGCATTCGACAAGGTAGCCAAGATGCTGGGTCTGCCATACCCCGGCGGGCCGGCCATCGAGCGGCTCGCGCGCTCCGGGGACCCCGCGCGCTACTCGTTCTCGCGTCCCATGGTGCGCACGGAACAACGCGTGGGGGATCCGGAGTTCTACGACATGTCGTTCAGTGGTCTCAAAACGGCCGTGATGAACGCCGCGCGCGGTGCGGACCTCGAGACGGACCGCGCGCATCTTGCACGCGGGTTCCAGGATGCCCTCATCGGCGCGCTGGTCGAGAAGACGGCGCGCGCCGTCGCGGCCTGCGAACGACAGCGCGTGGTGCTCGGCGGTGGTGTTGCGTGCAACCGCACCCTCGCCGATGCCATGCGCGAGCGGCTCTCACCGGCCGGCGTGAAGGTGTTCACCCCGTCTCCACGCTTGGCCACCGACAATGCCGCCATGATCGCCCGCGCCGGACTGTTCCACCTGGACCGCGGTGCCCAGAGTCGGCTCGACCTCAACGCCTACGCCACCCTTCCACTCCCAGGACTGCTGCCGTCATGATCGTCCACCACCCTTTCGCCTATCAGCTCGGACCGCTGGAGATCACCGGGTTTGGCATAGCCGTTCTGTTTGCGTTTGTCATCGCACAGATCATCTCGCAGCGCGAGCTGGCTCGGCGCGGGTACGATCCCACGCCGATCGGCGATCTCATCTTCGCCGCGGTCATCGGCGGCTTGCTCGGCGCCAAGATCTACTACGTGTTCCTCACCGGCGACATCCACACGCTGTGGAGCCGCGGAGGCTTTGTCTTCTGGGGTGGTCTCATCGGCGGCACCGTCGCCGTGCTCGCGACCGCCCGCGCCAAGAAGCTCCCGCTCATGCGCGTGATGGATGTCGGTGGGATCGCCGTCGCGGCGGCGTACGCCATCGGCCGCACCGGCTGCTGGGCCGTGGGCGACGACTACGGGCGCCCCTGGTCGTCGGCGTTCGCCGTACAGTTCCCGCATGGAGCGCCGCCGTCGAGCGCGGCCAATCTGCAACTCCAGTTCGGTGTGGCCGTGCCACCGGGAACACCGCCGGGAACGATCCTGGGCGTGTATCCCACGCAACTCATGGAAGTCACGCTCGGATTCGTGATGTTCCTGATCCTCTGGCGGCTGCGAAAGCACACGCACGCCGAGGGATGGTTGTTTGGCGTCTACATGGTGCTGGCCGGTATCGAGCGATTCTTGATCGAGTTCCTGCGCGCGAAGGACGACCGGTTCTTCGGCGGGCTCACCATGGCGCAGGTCATCGCGCTTGCCGTCATCGTGGGCGGCGCATTGCTGCTCCAGGCGCGCCGCCATGTCAGCGCGCACGGCCGCGGGATCTACGCGCCGCCTGAGCGCGCCGCCTGAGCGCGCCGGAGATCCCCCCGGCCTGGCGGGGCGGCGTGACGGCGCGGCGCGGCGTGGGGAGCAGCCAGGATGAGCGGCGTCAGACCCGCTGGCGGCCGAAGCGCTCCGAGCGCCAGGGCACGTTGAGCCGCCGTCGTTTGGCAATCGATCCGCCACGCAGGATCTTCGGCTCTTCCACGGTGACGAACGCAGCGGGGTCCCACGCATCCACCAGCGCCAACACGTCATCGAGGTGTTGGCGCTGCACGGCACAGTCGACGATTTCTACGGCGCCATCGCGACCGTAGCCGGCCATCTCGGTCACGCCGTAGCCCTGCGCGCGCAGCGCTTCAGCAATCTCGACGCCGCCGTGTGGGGACACGATACGCACCGTGGCCAGCCCGTACGCGAGCGCGCGCTCGATCGTCACGCCCACGAGCGTGCCCAGACCGAACCCGGCGGCATAGCCCAGGATGTGCCATATGCTGTCGAGGTGCTTCACCGCATTGCCCACCGCCACGATCCAGATGAGCGCCTGAAAGAACCCCAGGGCGGCGGCCGATCCCCGCTGCCCGCGGACCACCGCGAGCACGCGCATCGTGTCCAGCGACACGTCTCCCACCCGGAGCGCCATGATGATGAGCGGCCCCCACGGGAGCGCGAACAGCGTGTCGAAGCGATCGAGCATCTATGTGGTGACGGATCAGGGTTCGCCGCGCCGGCTCACGAGTCCACCGTGTCGCCCGGGCCGGCGACCTCGGCGGGGGCCGTCGAACCGCGCTCGAGCGAAGCGATCCGTGTTTCGATGCGGGTGACGGCGTCCTGCAGGCGCGTCACACGATGCGAAAGGTCCACCACGTCGGCCACCGCCGGGCTCGCAGTGGGAAGGGAGACCGAACGCTTGGGCCAGAACGTCTTCGCCACCGCGAACACGAACAGCGCCAACAGGACAAGCTGCGCGCCCACCGTTTCCACCGTGTTGTAGATGCCCAGCGCGTCGATGTGAGGAAAGCCCGGGATCACGGTCATCGACACCGCGTTGCCTTCCTGCAGTTCACGGATTCCACGGCCCATGAAGACGAACGCCAAATAGTACAACAGCAAGCTGGTCGCCGTGAAGAACGGACGCAGCGGGATCCGGACGCCATAGCGGTAGAAGAGCGTGAACACGATGGCGAGGGCAATGAATCCCACCACGATGCCCAGGGAGAGCGGGAGCGCGAGATGCACGCCCTCGGCAAACAGCGCCTGATAGAAGAGCGCCGTTTCCGCACCTTCGCGATAGACGGCCAGGAAGGCCACGAAGGCGAGCGCGCGGGAGCCGCCGTGCGCCAGGGCGGCATCGACCTTCTCGCGGATGAACTGCTGCCACCGCGCCGCCTCCGCGCGCGAGATGAGCCAGTAGCTGACCGAAAAGAGCACCACGACGGCAATGAGCATCGTGGCACCCTCGATGATCTCGCGACTGGCGGGCATCGCTGCGAGAACGGTCTTGAGAACCACCGCCGTGACGGCGCTCGCGACCAATCCCAACCCGGCTCCCGTCCAGACGGACGACAAATACTCGCGATGTCCGGTCTTGAGCAGCAGCGCCACCACGGCCCCGAGAACGAGAATGGCCTCGAACCCTTCACGCAGGATGATGAGGAGGGACTGGAAGAAGGCCGCCCACCCGCCCGTGGTGGGACGAGTGAGATCGACGACGGCGGGCAGGCCCGCCTCGATCTCGTTGCGCGACTGCGTGGCCGCACGCATGTCGCCGCGACGGATCGCCGCCTTGAAGTCGGCGAAGTGCCGTTCCATGTTGGCCACCAGCCCCGGACTTCGCGCGCGCGCGCGCGTCTCGAGCGGCTCGAAGCTGATATACGAATCGAACGCCCGGTCGCCCGCATCGCTCGAGCGCCCCGCGCGTGCCGCGGCGAGCGCCCCGTCCAACTGTGACAGCACCATCCGGGCGGTCCCCTCGGTGGTGGTGTCATTCGCCGCGGTTCGGGCGGCCACGCTGGCCGCCCCCGCTCCGGTGTGCAGGGCCATGGCGCGCATGTAGGCGACCACGGCGTCCACCTGAGCGTCGCTCAGATCGTGCGCGGGCGGCATGGCCGTGCCCGGGAGCCCCTGCCGCACGGCCGTCGCGAGCTGCGCATCGCTCCGCTCTGCCTGCCATGCGAACGAAGCGATGTCCGGAGGGAGGTGCGTGAGCGCATCGGCCATAGCGCCGGTGGCGTCGCCAGCGGCCGAGCTTCCGTGGCAGCCGGCGCACCGCTGGAGAAAGAGGCCCTCTCCTTCCAGGCGTTCGCCGGCCCTGGCATGCAGCGACTGCAGATAGGCCACGATGTTCCATCGCTGATCCGGTGTGAGCTCGCTCGCCCACGCCGGCATCGGCGTTCCGGAGACGCCCACCGAAATCACGCGATACAGGAGCGCTGGCGACGCGTCGCGCACGCTGTCCGCGTCGCCGATCGCTGGCGGAGGGGGGTGGATGGAATCAGCCATCGGGCCGTCGCCCAAACCGCGCGCTCCGTGGCAGCTTGCACATCGCTGCTGGTACAAGACGCGTCCGGCAACGGTGTCCAGCGGCTGCGACGGGAGCTCGAGCGCGCCCTCGGCGCCGAGCGCTTCGAGCAGTCTATCGTGGATCGGTCGCAGCTCGGCCGGCGGGCGACGCGCGGCCACGGCGGCAATGAGGGTATCGAGCACCGCGCGGACAGCCATCGCGCGTTCGGAGGGCAGGCGCTGGGCGACGGAGCGGGCGTCGATCAGGAAGTCACGCGCCTCACCGTACTCGGTGGCGGACGTCAGCCGGCCCTGCGCATCCACGCCCTTGGCGTACTCTTCTACGGCGACACCGACGATGCTGGACAGCCTCCGGGCTGGAAGCTCCTGCGCGGGAGCACGCCCGGGAGAGATCGCGCCCAGCAGGACGAGCGCGGCTCCGTAGTTGAGAATCGTTCTCAAGTGCATGACAGCCGAAATCTATCTGCTCCGCTCCGTGTGCGCCATTCTCGATGACAACACTCGGCTATGCACGCGAACGTACGTACGTCCCAGTCCATGCCCGCTCCGCCGTGTCGAACGATCACCGCTCCAGGATCACCACCGCCGCCGCCGTGCTGTCGCTGTGCGTGAGCGTCACCAAACACTGCCGGACGTCCAGTTCGTCCGCACGCACCGCCGCGCGTCCGTGCAGCCGGAGCGCGGGACCACCTGTCCCGCCCCGGACCACCTCGATCTCCCGCCATCCGATCGAGCGCGCTCCCTCGCTCCCGGCCAATGCCTTGAAGGCCGCTTCCTTGGCGGCCAGCCGCACCGCCAGATGCCGATGCGGGTCGGCACGCCCGCGCGCGTACTCGGCCTCGCCGGCCGTGAACAGACGCGCGAGCGCGCGCTCCCCATGCGCCTCTACCAACCGGCGGGCACGAGCGATGTCCACCAGGTCGATGCCCACGCCCACGATCATCGGTGGCCGCGCCCCCGCCACCATCGCCGCCGCCGGGCGGCGCCGCGCTGCCCCGCGTGGAACTCCGCCTGCGCCAGCACCGCCACCACGGTGGGCCAGCACGCGTCGGCTGCCTGAAACAGCTCACGCACCCGGGCCGCCCACGGGCGCCAATGCGTGACCCGCATGTGCTCGGGCGCCGCACGCCACGCGCGCTCGGCGGCGTCCAGCCGCTGCAGCGCATGGCGCAACACCGTCATACTCTCCTCCAGCGTCACCACGAGCGCGCGCTCCTCGCGCGGGTCTCCGCCCGTGTACGCACGCGCCAGAATGCGCCGTGGCGTGTCCGATGGATGTCACGAGCGCCGGACCGTGAAAGGCGTGCACCACATCGCCAGCGTCCACCGCCGCCGCCGCACGACGGCGCGCCTCCAACAGCGGTGCGAAGAACCGCGTCTGCTCATCGGCGTAGCGCGCCCGCGCGTCCCCCAGCGCTCGCAGCGAGCGCACCACCTCGGGGAGCGCGCAGGCGCGGGCAAGCAGCGACGCCGTCCATGCGGCAGCATCCTCCACGCCGGAGATCGTGAGCCGTTCGCCATCCACGCGCCACACCTCCACGTCCTCCCCCTCCGCACCGCGAACCACCCGCGCCCCGCTCACACTGGCAAACGACAGCACCGTGCGATGCTGCACAGTGCGGATCTCCACCCCGTCGGGGCGAACGGTCACAGTCCCGTGCCCGTCCAGTTCGCCGCCGCGGGAGAGTCCGACAATGCGCGCCGCCCGTGAGATGTCCTCTGCGGCAGCGTCGGCTCGTCCGTGCGATCCGGCGCCCTCGCGCGCGGAGTCGCGGCGCTCAGACATCGTCCGTCCGCACCGCGGCGTGGCCGTCCAGCGCCGCGTTTGACAGTGCCGCGCGGCAACCGGTCCGGCGTTCGAAGCGCAGGGCGAAATCCACCAGGCGGTCGCCGGTGAAATCCGCGCGGGGAATCTCCAACAGCGCGATGGCGCGCTCGATCGCCTCGCGACTCCCCTCGACTTCCACCAGATCATCCATCCGCGGATAGTGCTCGAAGCGAAGCGTCACGCCATCCCACTCGTACTGCACGATGTCGCGTTCGATCACGTGCGTCACCACATAGCCCAGCCGCTCCAGGATCGCGGCCAGCTTGGCCGGATCGCCGGTGCTCGTCTCCATCTCTTCGCGCTCCTTGTACCCCTCCACGCGCCGCGTGGGCCCTTTCCAGGCCAGGCACGTGCGCACGTCCGACGCGCCGCGGTAGGTACGCACGCGCAGCACGTGGTCGCGCGCCGCGAGCGTTCCCTGCGGCGTGTCGTAGCGCCGGTCCTCGAGTCGCCCCGAAAAGACCAGGCGGGCGCCGCCACGCTCCGCGCGCGCACGGCACGCGTTCCAGTCGGGGACAACCGCCTTGAGCTCGATCTCCGTGTGGCTCATCGTTGTCCGTCAGGTGCCGCAGATGGCGCCGAGGCCCGCCGTGACATCGGCAAAGGACGCGACCACCGCTTCCGGCGCGTGCGATTGGAGGTCGTGCACCGAGTACCGGCCGGTGGCCACGGCCACCGCGCGCGCCCCCGCCGCGCGCGCGCACGCGATGTCCGCCGGTGTGTCGCCCACCACCACCAGCGCGCCGCCCTCCAGCGTGAGACCCAGGAGCTCACGCGCCCTCCGCTGCGCCACGAGTGGAAGCTCGGGACGGTGATGGTGGTCCGAACCGTAGGCGCCAACGCGAAAGCGCCGCGGATTCAGGCCGGCCGCCTTGAGCTTGAGCTCGGCGCCCGGCAGCACGTTGCCGGTGAGGAGACCGAGGACCACATCGGGACGCGCCTCCAGCCGGTCGAGCAGTTCGTGGATACCGGGACAGGCCCGCGCGGGTGGACCCGAGGCAAGCTCCTGCTCCAGCCCGGCAAGGTACTCCGCCAGGATGTCCGCCATGCGCGCCTCCGCCGCCGCGCCCGCGTGCCCGGCCATCTCCAGCAGATCACGCACGATCTGCGGGTCCGTCTTCCCGTCGTAATGATAGGCGTCCGGATCGGGCACGCGCAGCCGCGCCAGCGCGGCGGCCATCGCGCGGCGTCCAGCACCGCCGCTGTGGACGAGCGTCCCGTCCACATCGAACAGCACCAACCGGAGCGTGGATGTCATGCACGAAAGCTAGGGCGCGGCGGCGCGTGGGGACAGCGTCCGCGCCGGTGGCATCTGGCCCCCTGCACCGTTGGGGCGTAACGTAGGGTCATGCATGTCTCCTTCGCGCTTTTTGCCGACGCCGCCAATCTGTCACAGGAAGGCAAGCTGAACATCCTGGGCGTATTCGACGCCGTGCAGGTGACCAGCCTTCCCGCCGTGCACCCGCGCGCGCATCTCGTGCTCCGTCTCAAGGGGGGCGCTACCGATTCGGGGACGCACACCGTGGGGCTGCGCTGGTTGGCGCCCGGGGGCCAGGAACTCTGGTCGTCGGACGGCGAGTTGAACATCGCCACTCCGCCACTGGGCGTGGGCGAGATGGATGTGCCGCTCATCGCCGCAGTGGACCTGCCGTTGGATGGCGCGGGACGGTACACCATGGCGATCGCGCTCGACGATGTGCCGCACGCCGAGGTGTCGCTGCACGTCCGCACGGGCGCGATGACGATGGCGGGCGCACCCGGGCAGCTACTGAGCTGACGCTGGGCCGTGGAGACGGCGCGTTGCACACCACCGCCCCGCGAGCGCGCGCGCGTACGGATCGTCCGGGGCGGCAAGATCATCCTCGGCGAACCCGCCGCGCCCGAGCGCCACATGCACCATCCGCGATCCCGCCGTGACGATCCCGACGTGCGTGACGCGTCCATCGCCGTGCTCGGCAAAGAAGCGCAGATCGCCTGGCCGGAGCGCGCGCGTCTCGCACGGAACGGCGATCCCCGCGTCCGCCTGCTGTGAGGCGTCTCTCGGCAGCCTGATCCCGTGCAGCGCGAACACCGCCTGCACCATGCCGGAGCAGTCGGCGCCCCACGGCGTGATGCCCCCCCACTGATACGGCGTGCCCGCAAACAGCTCCTGCGCGGCGGCGGCCGTGCGGGACGCGTCGCGCGGGAAGCGTGCGCGGAGCGCGTCCGGCGCAAGTGCGCAGCCGCTCTCCACCACATCGTCCGGCGCCAGCAGGGCGCCGAGGGGGAGGGCGACGTGCTGCGAGCGTGCGCGGAGCACGGTGCACCCGAGCGACGTGCGCGCTGCACCGGATCGTCGCTCCGCCTCGCCGGCGTCCATGGTCTCCGTGTAGCCGGCGTGCATCCACCCCACGTAGCCGTCGGGGACCTGCACACGCATCCACGATCCCTGGATCTCGAGGCGTGCGAGGGGCATCCCGACCAGACACTGCGACACCTGTTCGCTCCCCACGCGCGGTTCGCGGAGCAGCGGCGCAATGGATGCGCGCACGACGGGCACGGATTCGTTCACGGACGCTCCTCCTCCGCTTGCCCGTCGGCCAGGCCGGGCACACCATCGCGCCCGCGCGCGCGCCGGACGGCGCGCTCCACCGCCTTCTCCAACGCGCTCACGGCCATGGCTTCCAGCTGCAGGCGCCGCGGCGGCGCGAGCGGCGGTTCCGTTTCCCCCTCGGGGCCGGGCGCGACGGCAAAGATGACATCGCCATCGAAGCTCGTTCCCACCGGGGTGATGCGCCGTGCGAGAGCGGCGGCGGACGCCGCCGCCAGTTGCGCCAGCGCGAGTCGCGAGAGGGCCACCGACGTGGCGATCACCGCGAGCGTGGTGTTGCGCACCGCGGCATCGGCGGGCAGCCCCAGTTCCCCACGCGCGAGCGCGCGGGCGACATCCACGAACCCGCCGCCGTCGGCGCGCGCACCCGCGATGATGCGCCCCTGCGCGTCGCGCACATCGCCAAGCGCGTTGACCACGGCCAGGGCGCCCACCGAGAGGTCGGCGTGGCGCTCCACGTACGCCCCGCATCCGCCTTTCATGGCGCGCCCCAGCCCGGCCGCCTTTCCCACCGTGGCGCCCGTTCCGGCGCCAACGCTGCCCTCATCCACCGCGCTCCGCGCGTCATCGCACGCGCTGTACGCCATCGCTGCCGTGGGGCGGGCGGAGAACGTTCCCAGCGGGGCGAGATCGAAGATCACCGCCGCTGGCACGATGGGCACCACGCCCGTGCCGATCGCGAATCCACGCCCCCGCTCTTCCATCCACCGCATGACCCCGTCGGCACACCCCAGCCCGTATGCCGACCCGCCGGTGAGCACGATCGCATCCACACGCTCCACCGAATGCCGTGGGGAGAGCGCATCCAGCTCGCGCGTACCGGTCGCGCGTCCCACGATGGCGGCGGCCGCGCGCAGGGCATCGGTAGGGGCCCGGACGACAGTCACACCGGTGGCGCCCTCCCGGTCGGTGGCGTGTCCCACGACGATGCCCAGCAGGGACAGGTCGACGCTCACGGTGATCCGCGCGGTCGCACGCGCCTAGCGGTTCCGCGCGCGCCGACCGTCGGCGGCGATGAGCGCGCGCGCCGCGCGCGTGAGCATCCGATCGCTCACCCGCGTGAGCCGCCGCTCCAGCTCATCGCGCCGCACGTGGCGCACGACCGGCCCGGTGGACACGGGACGGGGCATGGACCGGTCGAGCGCGAGGTAGACCAACCGCGCCAGCCACGCTCCCGCCGCGGCGTCGAACCACGGCTCCGCCAGCACGGTGAAGGTGCGGTCGTCGAGCGGGAAACGGTCGCGGACGACGATCGGGGCCGTCATGTTGGGGGCGGCACGGGCGATCCGGATGGCGTGGCGGCCTCACACGCACTGCACAACGTCACGCCGCGCATCGTGCACAGGACGCAGATGAACGTGCCGCATCCGTCGCACGGATACCCCTCGGACGCGCGCTCCTCCTGACCGCACGCGCGGCACGTCATGGCGTCGCGTTCGCTCAGTTCGGCCATTACTCCTCCTCTCCAGCAGACGGCACGCCCGACAATGACGCGGGCCGCGGCGTGCGTGCACCGCCGCCGCCCACTCCGTCCAATCCGTACAGCTTGATCTTGTTGATGAGCGTGGCCCGCGAGATGCCCAGCTCCTTGGCGGCCCGCGTCCGGTTCTCATGATGTGCGCGGAGCGTGCGCTCGATATGAGCGCGCTCCACTGCGGCGAGCGATGCGGGCGTCTGCCCTCTCGGTCCAAGGTGCGGCCGGCTGAGCTCTGCCGGCAGGTGCTCCACCCCGATCTGTGGTGCCCCGCGCCCCACGATCATCGCCCGCTCGAGCACGTTGCGCAATTCGCGCACGTTGCCCGGCCACGAGTAGCTGAGCAGCACCTGGAGCGCGGGCTCGCTCACGCCGGCCGCGGAGTCGGGGAGTTGCGCGTGCAGCTCGTGCTGACACCGGGCGACGAGATCCAACACATCCTCGCGCGCCCGCGCGCGCAGCGGCGGCAGATGGAGCGGCATGACGCTCAGGCGGTAGTAGAGATCCTCGCGAAAGCGTCCTTCCCGTACTTCTCCCACCAGATCGCGATTGGTGGCCGCGATGAGGCGGACGTTCACGCTGATCTCCTGGGTCCCGCCCATCCGGCGGAAGCTCTTCCCCTCGAGCACCTTGAGCAGTTTGGGTTGCAGCTGCGGATCCAGATCGCCGATCTCATCCAGGAACAGCGTCCCACCATCGGCCACTTCGAACAGCCCCAACTTGCGGTCCTTCGCGTCGGTGAACGCGCCGCGCTCGTGACCGAATAGCTCGGAGTCGAGGAAGGTCGGCGTGAGTCCGGCACAGTTCACTTCCACGAACGGCCGGCCGGCGCGCGGACTGAGCGCGTGGATGGCTTCGGCCACCCGTCCCTTGCCGGTCCCGCTCTCCCCGAGCAGCAGCACGGTGGTCCGCTCGGCGGTCGCCAGCAGCTCGACCTGATGCGTGAGCTCCCGCATCGCCGGCGAGATGCCGAGCAACACACCGCCGGCTCCGCCGCCGTGCCGGTCGCTGAGATAGCGATTCATCTGGCGGAGACGCGCGTGTTCCATCGCCCGCGCCGCCGCGACGCCCAGGATGTCCAGGTCCACCGGTTTGGTGAGGAAGTTCTCCGCGCCGCGGCGCATCGCCTCGACGGCGAGCGGCACGTCCCCGTGGCCGGTGATGAGCATCACGCTCGCGTCCAGTTCGCGGATGCGGGAGAGCACGTCGAAGCCGTCCATGTCCGGGAGGCGAAGGTCGAGCAGGACGAGATCCGGCTGCAGGCGACGCGCGCACTCCACCCCCTCCTCCCCCGTCGCCGCGCACGTCACCTGGTGCGCATCGCGCTCGAAGAACGCGCCGAGCGCGCGCCTGACGTCGGCGTCGTCGTCGACGATGAGCACCGACGCCATCAGTTGTCCACGACCCGCGCGAGCATGGCGGCCGCCTCTTCGAGGGCGAACGGCTTGTGCAGCACGGGACGGCCCGCCTGCCCCAAGAACGCGCGCGTCAGCCGGCCGTCCGCATCGCCCGTCACGAACACCACGCGCCGGGCCTGCGCGGGGTCGCGCTCCCGCAGGGTGGCGTACACCTCATGGCCTCCCATGTCGGGCATCCGGAGATCCAGCAGGATGGCGTCGTAGCGCCGCTCGCCGGTGCGCGCCAGCGCCTCGCTGCCGCTCCCCACCACGTCCACCCGGTGTCCCGCCTGCTGAAGAAACAGCGCCAGCGCGGAGCGCACCGACGGTTCGTCGTCCACCAGCAGGATCGTGCGCGCCGCGGCCGATGGCGTGACGTCGACGCGCGCGCCGTTCGATGCGAGCGGCGATGGCACCAGCGGCAGCTGCACGCTGAACGTCGCGCCACAGCCTGGCTCGGAGTGCACCACGATCTGTCCCCCGTGCTCGCGCACAATGCCATCGGAGATGGACAAGCCCAGGCCCGTTCCCTCTCCTACGGGCTTGGTGGAGTAAAACGGGTTGAAGATGCGCTCCACCGCTTCCGGTGCGATCCCCACGCCCGTGTCTTCCACGCTCGCCACCAACCACTGGTCGGACCGCCGGGTGCGGAGGATGATCCGCCGCTCACGCGCGCTCGCGCGCACGGCATGCTCGGCGTTCGTCAGCAGGTTGAGCACCACCTGCTGCAACTGAAAGGGATCGGCCCACGTGATGGGGAGGGTGGGCTCGAGCTCCGTTTCGACGGTGATCTGCTGGGTGCGCAGCGCATAGCGCCGCAGCTCGAGCGTGTCGAGGAGCACCTGATTGAGATCCGTCTCGGCGCGCTCCGGCGGGCGCTGGCGCGCAAAGAGCAGGAGGTTGGAGACGATGCGGGCCGCGCGCTTGGCTTCTTTTTGGATGGTCGTGACCGCGTTCACCTGCTCGTCGCCCATCGCCGGCGCCGCCATGAGCAACTGGGAGAACGCGACGATGCCGGCCAGCGGATTGTTGAGCTCGTGTGCCACGCCGCTCACGAGTTGTCCGACGGCCGCGAGCTTCTCCTGCTGCAGCAGATGCATGGCCATCTGCCGCTCCTCCGTCACGTCGCGCACGATGCACAGCCCGCCGGTCACCGCGCCGTCTTCCAGGATGGGCGTCGTGGTGATGGATCCGATCCGCGTGGCGCCGTCCGATCCGCGAAAGCGCATCTCGCCGCGCTGCCATGCGCCCGCCATGGTTCGGTCGAACATCGCCTGCACCGCCGCTCGGCAGTCGGGCTCGAGCAGCTCGACCACCTGCTGCCCGAGCAGTTCGCCGCGCGTCCGGCCAACGGCGTGCTCGAGCGAGCGGTTGACGGAGAGAAAGCACCCGGTGCGATCGACGGTAAAGATGCCGTCGGTGGCCGACTCCACGAGGCGCAGGTAGCGCGCCTCGGAGCGGATGAGGGCCGCGTCGCGTGCGCGCTCCTCGGTCACATCGCGCGCCACGCCGAGGATACCCACCACGGCACCGCGCTCGAAGATCGGCGTGGTCGTGACCGACAGCAGGCGCGGCTCGCCCGAGCGGTGCAGCAGGCCGCACTCGAACCAATGGGGCGTGCCGGCGAGGGTGTCGAGGAATTGCGCCCGCGCTGCCTCCAAGCCGTCGCCGTCGATGAGGGTGGCGATGGGGCGTCCGATCAGCTCCTCGCGCGCCAAGCCGGTGATCCGGCAGGTGGCGAGATTGGCGGACGTGCATGCGCCACGCGGATCGAGCGTGAAGATGGCGTCGCTCGCCGTCTCGACCAGGTTGCGATACCGCGTTTCGGAGCGCGCCACCGCGTCACGAGCCAGTCGTTCCTCCGTAACGTCGCGGAGCGACGCGAGCACCCCCGTCACCTCACCCAGCTCGTCGAGGGGCGCCGTGCTCACCGACACGATGCGCCGCGAGCCATCGGGGCGCGCGACGACGGTCTCGTAGCGCTGCGGCTCACCCGCCATGGCCACCTCGTGACGCCGGCGGATCTCCTCCACCTGCTCCGGCGCCACGAGCTCCGCCACGGCCATGCCGAGCAGGGTCTCGTGCGCATGGCCGAGCAGCGTACACGCCGCCGGATTGGCGAACACGATGCGGCGATGCATGTCGGTGATCACGATGGCGTCCCGCGTCGTCTCGATCACCCGCCGATGGCGCTCCGCCAGCAGATGGTGCGATGTCACGTCATCGAAGGTCACGACGGCCCCACCCGCCGGATGCGGTGCCGCCAGGACGTCGAAGATCCGCCCTCGCGCCGCCGACCGGACGGTAAGACGGACCTGCTCGCGCGCCGTGAGGACGCGCTGCATGGTGGGGTTGGTCGCACCGACGGGTTCCTGCAGGATGGCCTCGGCAAACGTCTGCCCGATCAGCTGCTCGCGCCGCTGCACACCCGCCAGACGCGCCGCGCGGGCATTGCTCCGGCGAATGCCGCCCGCGGCGTCGAGCACCACCATACCCGCCCCGATCGCGTCGAACGCCACCTGCCATTCCAGCGTGGCGCTCTCCACGTCCTCGAACAACCGCGCGTTCACCACGGCCACGGCGATCTGATCCGCCAGGCGCTGCAGCACCCGCGCGTCCTCCTCATCAAACGGCGTGGCGCGATTGACGACGGACAGCGTGCCGATCGCGCCCTGCGCGTTGTACATGGGGACGATGAGCGTCCGCACCACCCCCGCGCGTTCCACCGCGGGCGCGAAGCCCTGCTCGTCACCGCCCAATTCGTTCACGATCAGCGGGCGGCTGCTCTGGATTGCGCGTCCGGTGAGACTCGCGTCGATCGGCAGCCGCATCCCCTCGAGCGCGTGAGCGACGCCCGTGCCCGAGACCACCTCGATGGCGTCGCCGTCGCGGAGTGTCATGCAGGCTCCCTCGACCCGGAGCAGCGCGGTGGCGTGGCGCATGATGAGCGCGAGCACTTCCTGCAGCCGCAGCGACTCGCTCACGGCGCGCGTGATGTCGGCCAGCGCCTCGCTCTGCCGCCGTTCGCGCTGGCTGGATTCGTACAGGCGCGCGTTGTCGATCGCGATCGCCGCCTGTGCCGCCAGCGCCGCCAGCACGTCCAGTTCCTGCGTATCGCGCGTTCCGGGCTGCCGTTCCGTGGCCAGTACGCCCATGAGCCCGTTGACCGACCGCATGGGCGCCACCAAGAGCTCCGCTTGTGTGTCCGGGCGGTCCGCCGCCGGGCCGGGCCGGGCGCGCGCGTCGTCGCCCGGACTGGTCCACAGCGCGGCCATCGGGACGATGCGCGGCCGGCCCTCCCGAGCCGCCTGGGAGAGCGGATGTGACGCGTCGAGCGGAAGCTCCGGCCCGCCGGGAAGCTCCCCATGCACGACGCGCAGCACGGGCGATGCCCCGCGCCGATCGATCAGTCCCACGATGATGGACGCCGCGTCCAACAGGCGAGGCGCGTGCGAGGCCAACGCCTCGATGATCTCGCCCTCCTGCAGCGAGCGGGTCAGCAGGGCCGCGATCTGCTGGAGCGCGCGGAAGCGGTCGGCGCGATGCGAGGCGGCGCTCGTGGCCGCCGCCGCCGTCCGCGACCGCAGCACCAGCGACGCCACGAGCGCCAGCATGGAGAGGACGCGCTCCCCCGTCTCGACGCGTTCCGCCGTGTCTCGCTTGTCTGCCGCCGCGTACGCCGCACGCGCGGCCACCAGCACCGGACCGGTCCACGGATGCACGATGCCGGTCCCCAGTGCGGAAAGCACCAGATCGTGTTCGCGCACGTCGTCGGCCCACATGCTCGCGCACTGCCGCGCAATCCACATGTACAGCGAGTCCGTGGACGGGTCCGCATGAAGGACCAGCGGAGCGGTGCTCGCAAGGCGCTCGTCCCACGGCGGCGCTTCGTGGGCCATCGGTCCTCCGCCCCACCCCGGCCGCGCATCCCGCAACTGGAGGATGCACGCCCACGAGAACCCCCCCAGATGCGCTGCCTCGTCCAGCGCACTGGTATGCAGCAGTTCCGACCGCCACGAGGGTTCGTGGCGCACCGGGGCTCCGGTATCGGTCACGGCGCGCACCCGGTAGCCGCACACGCCGGAGACGGGGCGAGCGCGAAACTAGCCCCGCCGCATGGCCGGACAGAGGAGCCGGGCCGCGCGCGGAACCACGTCAACCTGGAATGGTGTCGTGCCGAGGAGCTCGCCATCTGCCTGGAAGTGCTGCGTCGGTTCGCAGTCGACGCGGATGCGCGTTCCGCGCAGGAAAAGAAATCCGGGATGAGAACGGAAGTCTCGCCGCAGGAGACGCCAGCCCAGCCGCGCCGCGGCGGCCACCCCTCCCGGAGAGAAGACGCACAAGTCCAGCGATCCGTCATCTTCGCGAATGTCCGGCCCCAGCGACAGAAGCCCGCTGAGCACCGTGCCGAAGTTGGCCACCAGGACCGACACCGCGCGGCGCTCCACCGGCACGCCATCCACCCACGCCCGGACGAGAAAAGGACAATGCCGCAGGACCGCCAGCACGCCGGCCGTGGTGTAGGCCAGCACCCCCGCACGCGCCTTGAGCATGGGAGGAGTTCCCCGCAACATCCGCACGTCCACCCCGACGCCGGCGGCGAACAGGAAGTGACGACCGTCGGCCAACCGTCCCAGGTCGACATCGCGAACGGCTCCCGTGAGCAACGCGGGCACGGCGCGCTCCACCCGGAGCGGAATACCCAGGGCACGAGCAACGAGGTTTCCCGTGCCGCCGGCAAGCACCCCCACCGCAATGTGCGTCCCCGCCAACGCACCCACCACCTCCATCGCCGTCCCATCTCCCCCCAGTGGGAAGATAGCATCGTACGGACCGGGACCCGGATCGCGCGCCCCACGCGCCAGCTGCGCGGCGTGTCCCGGGCACGCGGTCCGAGCGACATGACACTCCACGCCGAGCGCGCGGAACGCGGCCAGTGCGCGATGCTCGAGCCGCGCCGCGCGCCGCGCGGCCGGATTCACCACCAGCAGCACGCGCCGGGCTAGAAGCTCCATTCGCGAAAGAGATCCACGCCCAGCTGCGCCGGCGTGGCGAAGTCCGCCGGTCCCGCCCGGCACAGCAACGCCTGCGTGGCGGGCTCCACCGACAGCTGCAGCGAATACCCGTGGTTGAGACGATGCTCCACGGTGAGGCCCAGCGCCGACGTGAACGACTGCGAAGAATTGGCTCCCAGCGAGCAGAGGCCGGCGTTCGCGGTCACGAAGGTGCGGTCCCCAAGCTGCTTCCCCACCCCAATGCGCGAGCCCGAGAGCACGCTTCGCCCCTGCTGCCCCGGCGTGCGGTCCTGCTCACCGTACGCGCCGGCGGTGATCTGGAAGGTGTCGAAGAAGCCGAGCTGGTCGGACAGCGCCTTTTCCAGCACGCCGCCCAACGTGGGGAGCAGGGCGGCCGCCACGGGGCGCAACGCGCTCTCGTTCGCCTGTCCCACCGCGAAGCTCGGCGCGCCGAACACCAGATAGCTCAGGATCTCCGTCGTGGAGAGCGGGATGCGCTCATCGCTCGACAGCGACAGCTGCATGTTGTTGAGTGTTCCCCCAAGATGCGCGCGGATCCGCACGTCCTGGCGATTGGCCTGCCGCACGGTGTACGACGCCCAGATGTCGAGCCCGGGGTTGATCTGCGGCTCGCCAAAAAACGTCACCGATCCGCTGTCCACCTGGAACGTGCGTTGCACGAGCCCCAGGTCCAGCCGGTACGTCCCGCGATTGGCCTCGAGCGTGCCACTCAGCGCCAGCTGGTCCCCGCTCCGCGTGACGTCCACACGTCCGCCCAGGCGCACATTGGCCTCGGACGAACGGAGCCACACCTCGTCGCCGATCCCGATCGTCACGTTGTCCACCGCGACGTTGCGCAGCAGCGCGAAGGTCGTGTCGGGTGCCGCCCCCGCCGCCCCCACACCATTCAGCCAGTCCGCGCCCGTGTCGAGGCGAAAGCGCAGCGTGTCCCCCACGTCCGGAAGATCCTTCTGGATGCGCTCCGGCAGGTAGATGCTGCCGCGGTCCACCGTGAGTGCGCCTTCCAGATGCGCCCCCGGCGTGGGGCCGAACAGATGGAGCCGCCCGGAGATGGTGGCGTCGGCGATGCGCCGTGTCCGCACCGCCTGGAACTGCCGCGCGAACAGCGACAGATCCACGCTGCGCGGGTTGAGCCACGACTCGGCGCTGCGTGGCGAGAGCGCCACGGCGCCGGTGATGGCCAGCGTGTCGGTGCGATCGTCGCCGCTCGCTGCCGCCAGACGTCGCACGATGAGGCTGTCATTACGGAGCAGCACATCCGCGCCGATCCGCCGGAGCCGGATTCCCAGCCGCGGGATGACCGCGTCCCCGTCGGTCACGCTCAACCGTCCGATGAGTTGCGGCGCGTCCCAGGTGCCGCGGAGGCGCAGATCGGCGGCCAGCGCACCGGACGCATGCTGCAGCTCCGTGGTGAGCGTCTCGAGCAACGCCAGGCTCACGCTGTCGGTCCGCAGCTCGACATCCAGCGAATCGCCCACCAGACGGTGCGCCACCGGCGCGAGGGCGAGATCAATGGGAACGTTGCCGCGCATCGTGAGCGCGGGCCGCCCGTCGCGCAGCAGCACGGCATCCATGGCCATGCGGCGATCCCCATACCGTCCGTCGACGCGCGTGAGGGGAAAGTGCATGTCGTTCATGCGCGCATCGGTGAGCGTGGCGCCGAGCCGCATCACGGGCGCCCAACGCGTGCCGCCCACCTGCAGATCCAGCTGCACGCGTCCGTCCAGTCGCGCGTCGGTCTGCACGAGCGCGCCCAGATCCGCGAGCGCAACGCTGTCCAGCGCGAGCGCCGCCTGGATGGCTCCGGAGTCGGGGAGCGACGCGGCCAGGGTGAGGTGCGCGCCGCCGCCGTCGTGCAGCATGAGCGAGTCGATGGCCGTGGCGCCGGGGCGCAGGAGGATCGTCGCGGCACGGTCGAGCGACCACGGGTGGCCGCCCATGGTGGCATTCAGCGTGTCGAGCCGGACGGCGACGGTATCGCCCACGCGCGCGAAGCCGAACGCCGCCGCGGCCGCACCGCCATCGCCGCTCTGCATGGCCAGGTGGACGCGACCGGAGGTCCGGTCCGGCATTCGCAGCGCCCCAGACACCGAGGCAAACCGGGCGCCGCCCACATGGGCGCTGTCGATCCGCAGATCGACGTCGCCGTGCAGGGTGCGCGGCGCGCCGGTGAACGCGAACGATCCGTTCACGTCGGTCGCCGCAAATTGGCGGACCGACAGCGTGCGGCCGCGTAACGCTCCGTCGAGCACGAGTGAGTCCAGCGAGCCCGTGACGATACCGCCCACGCTCAGCGTACCCGTCACCGTCTCTTGCGCCGCCCGCGCCGTGTCTAACGCATCGGTCTCCGGCGCGGCCGCCGGGGACGCGCGCGCTCCGCTCGCGGCCACGCGGAGCGTGGCGGAGTCGCGAGCGGCATTCGCCGAGTCGCCGGCCTCCGCGCTCGCCGAGCGCAGGCCATGCATCCACGGGGCGAGCGCGGCGAGGTCGGGCACGGCCAGCAGGTAGTGGATCGTGTCCGCTGCCACGCTGTCCCGCACCAGGCCGAGCGACCCGGTGGCCGTGAGTGTCGCGGCCGCGGTCTCCAGGCGCAGCGAGTCCACCACCGCGCGTCCGCCGGCCACGCGGAACCCTGCCGCCGAAGGATAGATGGCGAGCGAGTCCACGCTCGACGGATCCAGCGCGAGCGCGAGGCGACCGTCCAGGTCGGCCAGCGAGTCGCCCCGCAGCACGCCGGCGAAGGTCCCCGTCAGACGCGTGGCGGGAAGCGTGGGGCGATCCAGGAGCGCGGCGATGTTCAGGTCGCGCACGCTTCCCGTGCCGCGCCCCGCCAGCACGGGTGCACGGAAGTCGAAGTTGCCATCGAGGGTGAGCGTGCCCGCCGGTCCGGTGAGGCCGCCGCCCAGGAAGAGATCGGCGGTAGTGCCGCGAATGCGGAACCGCCCCGCGTACGGTCCACGCACCGGCAGCACGGGATACGAACGCGCCAGCGTGGTGAACGAGAGCGGCGAGGCGGCCATCTCCACGTCGAACCGCATCAGATCGCCATACGTGATGCGACCGGCGCCGGTGACGTGCGTGGGCGTGCCTGGCCCGTCCTGGTGCGTGATGTCGGCGTCGCGAAAGCGGACGTCCGTCCACACCGAATCCAACGTGGCCGAGCCGGCCAGCGTGCCGCCGAGCGCGGGGAAATCGGGAAAGAGATACTCGATGGAGCGAAGATCGAGCGTCTCCATCTGCACCGCGAGTCCACGGAAGACCGTGAAGCCAGGATCGAGGATGTCGAGTCCGCCTCGTGCGCTCCCACGCGTCACCGCGCCCGGAACGTGCGCGTCGCGGAAGACGAACTGCGCGTCATTCACCTGCCAGCGCGTCACGGGACCGCCGCTGGCGTTCACCGATCCCAGCAGATCGCCCTGCCAGTCCACGGGGAACGGACCCCCGTTGAGCGTGCGCAGCAGATCGAAATTCACCGGAGCGGCCACGAGCGCCACGTCCTTCACGATCAGCACGGGCGCGCCCACGGCAAACGTCATGGCCCCCGTGAGGTGCGACCGGGTGGACCGCACATCCATGTCGTGGATGACGTACTGCAGGATGTGCGGATCGCCGGGATCGTTGATGATGCGCAGCCGCATCCGCCCGCCGCCGGTGCGCGGAAGCGTGGGGTAGACCCAGGCCACGTCGCGCAACGAGACGGAATCCCCCGTGATGTCAATGTCGTAACGAACGGGCCCCGCGAATCCCCACATCACCCGCCCGATCGCCGATCCGGTGGACCCGGGGAGATCGAAGTGCGGAAAGCGAAACCAGAGCGTATCCCCCAGGATGCGCACGGGCCCGGTGATATGGCGAAAGGCAAACGGCGGGTTGGCCTCGTCGACGTCCAGGCGTCCGACCGAGACCAGCCGTCCCGCACTGTCCGGGTCGGCAAAGCGGACGTAGGGCGAGTGCAGATCGAGCGCGGACCAGCGATACGTCCGCTTGAGCCCCTCGGCCGTCCGGCGCACCTCAATGGTGCTGTCGGCCAGCGCCGCCGCCACCGCGCTGTCGCGTCGCGCCCCGTGCAGCGAGTCCGGCGGGGCCCACGGGAGCGTCAGCGTGACCCGGCCGTCGTGCAGGATCACGCTGTCCGCCACGACGAAGTCGCCGAAGCGCATCTCTGGAGACGTTCGCGGCCCGCCCGAGGGGAAGATGTGCTTGAAGTTCCACGTGCCGTCGGCGTGACGGCGAAGATTCACGACGGGGCGCTCGACCTGGAGTTCGGAGAGCAGGATGCGCTTGTCAATGAGATCGCGCGGATCGTACCGCAACCGCAGCTGCGCCGCGCTCACGAACAGCGAATCTTCCTCGTCGCGAATGGCGATCGAATCGATGACGACCCCACTCAGCAGATCGCCGCGGATAGGCCCGATGTACATCGAACCGCGCCCGCCCATGGCGGCGGCAATGCGCGAGACCAGCAGCTGCCGGACGCGATGGCGCCCGAAATCCGTCTGCGTCACCGCCACCACGACAGCCGCCAGCACCACAGCGATCCCGAAGATCAGTGCGGCACTGAGAAGCGCGACGGTACGGCGGCGGGTCATGAGCGGGGGATCGGTGGCACGGCGGATGACGCCAGGAGGCGCGGCACGCGCGGCGCGCCCCACACCCGTCGGCTTCGCGGCGCACGCGTCAGAATGCTTGTCCGATGCTGAAGTGAAAGGTCAACCGCGAGACGAAATTATTGGGCGCCGGTGGGGCAAAGGTGGCCGGGCAGTCCGCACTCGATGCGTCCGGCGGCGGCAGCGTACTGCGCGGACTCACGCACACCAGCTCCCGCTGACCGTCGACCACCACTTCCTTGAACGCGGCGCCCCGGCGTCCCTGGTACGGGTTGTACGCCACGTCCACCCGCACCGGCCCCACAGGCGAGCCGATACGCAGCCCCACACCAGGGGTCCACTGCAAATCCGAAATGCTCACCGACTGCTGGCGCCGGTTCCACACCTGTCCCACATCCATGAAGAGCGCCCACTCCACGAGGTCACGCAGGATCGGACCGCGCGAGCGGAGCTCCAGGTTCGCTACCGCCAGCGCGTCGCCACCGGTGGCCGACACGCGCGGCCGCGGGTCGTCCGCCACCTCGATGGAATCGGTCGTCGTCCCCACCTGCACCTTCTTGACGCTATCGACGACATACACCACGGGGCCGAGCTGGTTCTGGTTGAACCCGCGCACCGAGTTGGGACCGCCGGCATAGAGACGCTCCTGCGGCGGAACGAAACGATCGCCGCCCTCGGTGCCGCGCAACGAACCGCGCGCGAAGACCGCGGCCAATTGGAGGCGCACGGCGAGCACGGAAGCAGCGCCCACCGGGCGGTACAGCGCCACCGCGCCCCCCGCCTTGTTGAACTGCAGTTTCTCGTCGGAACCGATCGCCTTGGACGCGTGGCGAAGGTCGAGGGTGGCCTGGTATCCGCCGCGCGGATCGAAGACGTTCTGCACTCCCTGCCACCCGACCGTGGCACTCACCACGGCCAGGCGGTTGGTGCGGCCGTTGAGCGCGCCGATGTCCTCGAGGTTGCAAACGTTGAACGCCGAGCAGAAGACGGCCGGATCCGCCACCGTCTTTCCGAATTCGATGGAGTAGGCGAGCGTGATGGGGTTACTCGGACGCTGCTCACGTGTGACCGAGAGGGCGCCGCCAAACGGGGTGTAGCGCAGGTACGCGTCCAGCTCGGAGCGGCGTTCGCTGTACAGCGTGAGCGACGGCACGTTCCGCGGCCCGAACAGAGTGGGCGTGCGCAGCGTGGCGCCCAGGTAGTAGTTGAGCGTGTCGCTGAAGCGGTCGCGCCGCACGCGATCGGCGCAGAGCGCCTCCGCACCCGCGAGCGGGTGTCCCACCCCCACCTTGGACACGCGCGAGGTAAGCTCCAGCCGCCGCGCCCCGCCCAGAAAGTTCCGATGAGTGATGCGTGCCTGCGCACGGATGCAATCGAGTGTGGCCCAGCCGATCCCCAAGCGGACCGAGCGCATGGGCGCTTCGCTGACGCGCACCTGGATGGCCAGGAGAGAGTCGCCGGGCGGTTGGAGGCTATCCGGCGCAACGTCAATGTCGACGTGCTGAAACGTCTCCAACTGGTAGAGCGTGCGCCGGCTCCGCACGAGATCCTCCTCGCGATACAGGTCGCCCGGCTTGAACGCCAGAAGCTGTCGCACCACGTCCGGAGAAAGCTGTGGGCCGTCCGCACTGTCCAGCGGAAAGACGTCCACCAGCACCGGGCCGAGGTGATAGCGCGGCCCCGGCAGAAACTCCAGCGTGACCGACGCACTGTTGGTGGCCCCGTGCGCCTGAAAGCTCCGGAGCGGCTGTTGTGCCAGCGCGTAGCCGGAATTGCGGAGCCGGGCCCGTACGGTATCGGCCATGGCCTGGATGCGCACGAGATCCAGCGGCTGCCCTTCCAGCGTGCGCACGCGCCGCTCCAACCGGTCGCCCCCCACCACCGAATCGAGCCCCAACACGTTGAGCGTGTCGATGCGCATTGGCTCCCCCTCCCGCACCTGGAAGGTGAGTCCCACGACGTCGGGCCCCAGCACACTGAGCGATGTGTCAACGGCCGCGTTGCGGTATCCATGCTGGTAATAGAAGCTGCGCAGACGGAGGATGTCGCGCTGGAACTCCAGCGAGTCGAGACATCGCCGCTGCCCCAGCGGCAAGCCATGGCGCCGCGACCAGGAGGAGGGCGTCGTGGCGACCTGCCGCTCGAGCGTTGCGTCGTCGTACGCCTTATTCCCCTGGAAGTCGACGCGGCGCACCTCGGTGTCGCCGGCGTCGCAGAGGACATCCTGTGCGGCGGCGGCACGTGGATGCGCGAGCCCGACGGCGGCACACAGGGCAATGGCGAGGCGGGACCGCGAGCGGATCACCCGCGCCCGACCCCCCACGCCTGGGACGCGGATCGCGACCGAGCCGGTACGGGATCCTCGAACGACGCGGACCCGTCCACCGCTCCGTCGGCGGACCCGTCTGCCGGGCGCACCGGGCAGCACACGCCGCTGCGAGAGGATCCGCGCCAGATAGAAGGTGACGAGCCCCACGCCGGCCGCGATGGCGATCGCGCTGGCGCGCTCGCCCGGTGCGAGGCGGTGCGAGCGATAGACGTACCGCGGCAGGGGGGCCGCGCCGGGCGCCGCATTGGCGGGTGTCTCGTCGCGCATGCCGTGCCTACACCGACTCAATGAGGATGGTGCCAGGACCGCGCTGTTTGGCGCGCCGTTTCACCTCGGCCGCGAGTGCCCCCACCTGGCTGGTCGTGACCGGCTGGCCTCCGTCGATCAGGAGCACCGCGGTCGAGAGGCTGGCGATCGGAAATTCCCGCGACCGGCCGTCGCGATCCAACCCCGTAAAGCTCCCGCGCCGTACGGCCTCCGCCCCCACGGCACGCTCCGCGACTGCCACGAACCGACGCGCACACTCCTGCGCCACCGTGTCGGCGTGCTCCGGCGTGGTGACCACGAGGAAGTCGTCGCCGCCAATGTGCCCCACGAAGTCGCGCGGGCCTCCCACTGCCTCCACCGCGCCCAGAATCGCTGCTCCCATGCCGCGAATCACAAGGTCCGCCGCCGTGAACCCGAACGTATCGGCGAACGCCTTGAAGTTGTCGAGATCGATGTAACAGACGGCAAAAGGCTCGCGCAGCGACGCGCGGTACCCAATGTGGTCCTCGATCGCCTTTCCGCCCGGGAGGCCGCTGGTGGGATTCCGATCTCCCTCGCGCCGCACCAGCCGCAGGAGCGCGATGATCCGCGTGCGGAGCTCGCGCGGATCGAACGGCTTCGCCAGGTAGTCGTCCGCGCCAGCGTCGAAGCCCGCCACCTTGTGCTGGATGTCCGCGCGCGCGGTGAGCATCAACACCGGAATGCGCGCCGTGAACGGATTGCGCTTGATGGCCCGGCACACGTCGATTCCGGACAGTCCCGGCATGATGAGGTCAAGCACGAGGAGATCCGGCTCGCGCTGTTGGATGGACGTCAGAGCCAATGCGCCGTCCGGCGCCAGAGACACCTCGTGCCCTGCCGACACGAGGACCTCGCGCAGCATCCGACGCATGTCCTCGTTGTCGTCGGCGCACAGGACGTAACTCACGATTGACGCTTCACTTGTGGCCCGATAAGTTCACTCGTTGCGCGGCACGTGTCAACATGGCGGACTGCACGCTCGCCGTCGCTCCGCCACCCGCCGCCGCTCGCCGGCGCCCCGGCTCCGTGTCCTCGCCCCGCTCTCCATGCCGGCTTCCTCCATCACCCGCGTTCACGTTCCGGTCCCGCTCCCCATGCTGGCCCGGAGATGGCGCGTGGCTCTGCTGTATACACTCGTCGTGGCCTCCGCGTGCCGCGGAACCGCGTCGACGCCAGAGCGACACACGCTCATCGATTCGCGCGACCGCTACGATCCGCGGACGCTCGATCCCGCACGCGCCTCCGACGTGCCGAGCGGACGCGCCGTGACATACGTGTTCGACGGGCTCACGCGCGTCACACCAAGAGGAAACATCGTGCCCGGCCTCGCCCAGCGCTGGGACGTGTCGGACAGCGGACGCGTCTACACGTTCCACCTGCGGCAGGGCGTGCTCTTCCACGACGGAACGCCGTTCCGTGCGCCGCTGGTGAAGACGAGCTTCGAGCGCGTGCTGGCGCCCGCCACGCGCTCCGGCACGGTGTGGCCGCTGTACCCCATCACTGGTGCACGCGCCGTGGCCGACGGCCGCACCCGCAGGGTCTCCGGCATCACGGTGCTGGACGACTCCACGGTACGCATCCGGCTCGACCAGCCGCTCGCCATCTTCCCCAAGCTGCTCGCCATGCCGGTCGCCTCCATCGTGCCCGACGTCATTCCCCCCAACTTCTCCGAGCATCCGGTGGGCACCGGACCGTGGAAGCTCGTGGATTGGGAGCACGACGACTTCCTGCTGTTCGCCCGCAACGAGCACTATTTTGGCGATGTGCCGCTGGAAGATTCGCTGCTCGCCCGCATCGTTCCCGATCCCAGCACCGCGGTGGCGGAGTTCGAGCGGGGGAACGTGGACCTGCTCTATGTGCCGGAAGCCGAGACGCAGCAGTGGGAGAACACGGACGAGAAGAAAGCATTCCTCACCGCCGGGCCGGCGCTCCGCCTGTGGTACGTGGCCGTCAACACGCGGCGTGGACCCCTCAAGGATGTCCGCGTGCGCCAGGCCCTCAACCTGGCGGTGGACGTGCCCACGCTGCTGCGACAACTGATGGGCGGACGCGGCAGCCTGGCCGCTGGCGTCATTCCGCCCACGCTCGATGGCAGCGACACCACGCGCGCGCCGTACGGCCACGACCCGGCACGCGCGCGGACGCTCCTCGCGGCGGCCGGCTACCCCAACGGCATCGACGTCGATCTCTGGCACTCGCAGGACGAAACGTTCGCGCGCGTGGCGCAGTCGATCCAGGCCTATCTGGCCGAGGCGGGGATCCGCGCCCGCATCGTGCAGCGCGACGCCAACTCCGTGCGACAGGCGGCGCGCAACGGCGACGCCGACCTGGTTCTCAAGGACTGGTATGCCGATTATCCGGACGCGGAGGACTTCCTCTATCCGCTGCTCGCCACCGCGAACCTGGGCGAGGGTGGCAACGTTTCGTTCTACAGCAATCCGGCCTACGACCGCCTCGTCGACAGCGCGCGCGCAGAGCAGAACGACTCCGTCCGCGCCGACATGTACCGCCGCGCCGATGCCGTGCAGTTCCGCGACGCGCCCATGATCTATCTCTTCTTCTACAACGAGCTGTTCGCGCTGCAGCCGTGGATCCATGGTTTCGACGTGCCCGTGATCTTCAACGGCCAGCGGTGGACGCACGTGCGCATCGGCGCACCCACCCCGTAGCGCGCGCCGTCGGAGCGCCGCGCGGCCCGTGACCACGTACATCGTTCGGCGGCTCCTGCTGGCGATCCCGACGCTCGTGGGCGTGCTCGTGGTGGTCTTCCTGCTGCTGTACGTCGCTCCAGGCGACCCGGTGGCGGGCATGGTGGGCGAGCGCGCCGATTCCGCCACCGTGGCGCGCCTCCGCGCGGAGCTGCACCTGGACGAGCCACTCCCGGCGCAGTTCGCCCACTACGCGGCCGGCATTCTCCGCGGCGATCTGGGCGAGTCGTACTCCACGGGACGTCCCATCGCGCGCGACATCGCCGAGCGATTCCCGCGCACCCTCGAGCTTGCGCTCACGGCCATGCTGTTCGCGGCGCTCGTGGGGATCACGCTGGGCGTGCTCACCGCTCGGCACCCTGACGGATGGCTGGACCGCGGTGCGCTGCTCGTGGCGTATCTGGGGGTGTCCTTCCCCGTCTACTGGGTGGGACTGATCCTCATCGTGATCTTCGCCGTCGAGCTGCAATGGCTGCCACCCTCCGGATACGGTGGACTCGCCTACCTCGCGCTCCCGGCGCTCGCCCTCGGCTCCCGCTCGGTGGCCATCCTCACGCGCATGACACGGTCCGCCATGCTCGACGTGCTCGGCAGCGACTTCGTGCGCACCGCGCGCGCCAAGGGGCTCTCCGAGCGCGTGGTGCTCATCCGCCACGCGCTGCGCAACGCGCTCATTCCCGTCATCACCGTCCTGGGACTCGACTTCGGCTACTATCTCACCGGCAGCATCCTCACCGAGACCGTGTTCGGCTGGCCGGGACTCGGGCGCTACATCGTGAACGCGATCGCCCGGCGCGATCTCCCCGCCATCCAGGGCACGGTGCTGTTCATGAGCCTGGTGTTCGTGCTCGTGAACCTGCTCACCGATCTTGCCTACGCCAAGGCGGATCCCCGGATCGAGTACTCCTGACGCCCACGCGGCGCGCAAACGCGCCGCGCAATCGCGGCGCCGCAGGGAGCCGGCGCAGAGCCGCCGCAGGGGCCGCCGCCACGCGCCGCGCGCTACTCGCTCTGCCCGAAGATCGCCATGTTGGAGCTGTGCCCCGGCGCGACCTTCTTGTCGGGGTAGATCCAGTGTACCGCCTGGTTCACGGCCACGGCGGCTTCGGCAAAGCCAGTGGCGATGAGCTTGAGCTTTCCCGGGTACGTTGCCACGTCGCCCGCGGCGTAAATGCCCGGCCGCCCCGTCTCCATCTGACTGTTCACCAGGATCTCGTCCTTCTCGAGCGCGATCCCCCAATCGGTCATGGCCGACATGTCGCTCACGAAGCCCAGCATCGGGAGAATGACGTCGCACGCCACACGCTCGCTGGCCTTCGTCTTGGTGCCCTTGATCGTCGCACCCACCACGCAATCGTCCTCGCCGTGCACCTCCTCCAACTCGTGGAAGGTCAGCAGGCGCATCTGCCCCGACTCCGCCGCGGCACCCACGTCGCGCACCGTGGCGGCGTGCGCGCGGAAGCGGTCGCTGCGATGGATCTGCGTGAGCGACGCGGCGCGATCGACGAGCTGCTGCGCCCAGTCGAACGCCGAGTCGCCGCCGCCGATGAGCAGCACGTTTTTCCCGCGAAAGGCCTCCGGATCCGTCACGCGGTCGTAGATGCCGCGCCCGTACCATGGTTCGGCGCTCCGCTGCGGCAGTCGGCGCGGCGCGAAGGCGCCGATCCCGGCGGCGATCAGGATGGATCGCGTAGGATAGCGTTCCCCTTCGCTTTCCCCCTCCGATCCCTCGCGGGCCGTGACCAGAACGAATTGCCCCCCGTCTTCCTCCAGGGCGATCACTCGCTCGCCCAGCCGGTAGACGGGTTGGAACTGCGCGGTTTGCTGGACGAGATCGCGTACGAGATCCTTTCCCAGGATCTTCGGAATACCGGCGACGTCGAAGATGTACTTCTCCGGGTACAGGGCGGTCACCTGCCCGCCCGGCTCGGCCAACGCGTCGATGATGCGCGCGCTCGCGCCGCGCATGCCGGCGTAAAAGGCGGCGAAGAGCCCCGTGGGGCCAGCGCCGATGATCGTGATGTCCGTCGCGTCGTGAATCATGAACGAATGTTGCCTCCCCCGTACCGGGAGCGAGACTGGGTCATGGATGGGGACGAGCGCTTTCTCGAATATGCCGGTGAGTTCCGTCTCGTGCAGAAAATCGCCACGGGCGGCATGGCGACCGTATACGAGGCGCAGCATCTGGGGCCCGACGGTTTCGCCAAGCGCGTGGCGATGAAGGTCATCCACCCGCGCTACGCGCGGGAAAAACAGTGGCTCCAGTTGTTCATCAACGAAGCCAAGCTTTCGGCCGACCTCCTGCACGGCAATATCGTGCAGATCTATCAATTGGGCGAGGTGGAAGGGCAGTACTACATCACAATGGAATACATTCGCGGCCCCACGCTGCGCTCCATGATCGACCGGCACCGGGAACTGGACTGGCCCATGCCGACGACCATCGCCGCCTACATTGCCAGCCGTGTCTGCCGGGCCCTGGACTACGCCCACAACTTCACCGCCCCGGACGGCGGCCGTCTGGACATCGTCCACCGCGACGTGTCGCCGCGGAACATCATGGCGTCGTGGGACGGACACATCAAGCTCGCCGATTTCGGCATCGCCAAGGCGAACAGCTCCATCGATCCCGCGGCGTCGCGCACGATGGCGCTGGGAAAGAAGCACTACATGAGCCCGGAGCAGATCCTCGGCCTCGAGGTGGACGCGCGGAGCAATGTCTTTGCCGTGGGGCTGGTGTTGTTCGAGATGCTGTCCCTGGAGCAGGTGTTTGCCGAAGACGTAACCGAGCTGGCCATCGATGAAGTGACCACACGACCCATCCCGCTCCTGCGCAGCCGCGTGGCCGGGGCGCCGACGGCGATCGAGCGCGTCATCGCCGCCGCGCTCGACCGCGACCCTGCCCGCCGGCCCAGCGCCGCCATCATGGGCGCGGTGCTCGACCGGTGGTGCGAGGAGCAACCGATCGTGGCCTCGCCCGACCGGCTGCAAGAACATCTGGCGGCGCTCTTTCCCTCGGCGTCCCCGTGGAGCCACCCGCACGCCCAAGGGGGAGAGCACGAGGTGACCCGCTTCTCGGCGTTCCGCCGCGGCCTGCGCGCGGGACCCGCGCCGCGCCGCAGCCTGTTCACACGGCTGCTGCGCCGCTGAGAGGCCGCGGCCGTCGCACCGCGGGCGCCGCGGATACATTGGCGAACGCCGGCGAGCACGCCCGCGTCTCGCACCAGACCGCCGTCCGAGTAGATTCGTTGGCATGCGTATCTATACCAGGACCGGCGATCGCGGCGAGACGGGACTCTTCGGCGGCGGACGCGTGCCCAAGGACGATGCGCGCGTCGCGGCATACGGCACGGTCGACGAGCTCAACGCCGTGATCGGCGCCGCGCGCGCGGCGACCGCCCTTCCGCGCATCGACGAGATACTCGTCGCCGTGCAGCGCGACCTCCTGTCGCTCGGCGCGCTGCTGGCCACGCCCGATCGGGAGAAGATGCACGAGCAGCTTGCCAAGGCCCGCGTGGACGACGCGCGGATCGCGCAGCTCGAGGAGAGCATCGACACGGCCGAACACGATCTCACCCCGCTCCGTGCGTTCGTCTTGCCCGGGGGAACGCCCAAGGCCGCTGCGCTGCACGTTGCCCGCACGGTGTGTCGTCGTGCCGAGCGGAGTGTCGTCACGCTCGGCCGCCACACGGAAATCCCGAGCGTGGTGCTCGTCTACCTGAATCGCCTCTCGGATGTGCTGTTCGTGCTGGCGCGGTTGGCGAATCACGAAGCGCGCACGGCCGAGGTGACATGGTGATTGCGGCCAGCCGTGCGCCCACCCCACCCGAGGGGCATTGGTCGCCGCGCCGGTGCGCTGCCGGCATCCCGGTGCCGGGGGTCGAATTCTGAGCGACGCACCAACAATGATCGCGCTGCCGGGCTACGACGTGCTCGTGGCCACCGACGCGCTCGATCTCCTTGGCGAAACGGTGGAACGGTGCGCGCCGGCCTACCGCTACGCCATCGTGACCGACAATGTCGTGGGTCCGCTCTACGGGGAGCGGGTGCGCGGAGCGCTGGGCGCGCGCGCCGAGATCGTGCGCGTGCCCAGCGGCGAGGTGCACAAGACCCGCGAGACGTGGGCCCGGGTCACAGACCAACTCGTGGAGCGCGGCTTCGGCCGCGACTCGGCCGTTATTGCCCTCGGCGGCGGCGTGGTGGGTGACCTCGCCGGCTTCGTGGCGGCGACGTTCATGCGCGGCGTGCCGTACGTGCAGGTGCCGACCACGCTGCTGGCCATGGTGGATGCATCGGTGGGCGGCAAGACCGGGGTCGATACCCCGGCCGGCAAGAATCTCGTGGGCGCCTTTCACCGGCCACACGCGGTGATCATCGACCCGTGCACGCTGTCGACCCTTCCTGCGCTGCACCGCCGGTGCGGCGCGGCGGAGGCGATCAAACACGGCGTCATCGCCGACGCCCAGTACTTCGAGCAGGTGCGGACGTTGCTTCCGCAGCTGCCCACTCTCTCCGGGCGCGAGGCCGCGCTCCGGTCGCTGGTGGAGGGCAGCGTGAGAATCAAGGCGGCGGTGGTTCGCGAGGACGAGCGGGAAGAAGGCGGCGGCCGCCGCCGCACCCTCAACTTCGGACACACCATCGCGCACGCGCTGGAACGCGTGAGCGGCTACGCCATCGCGCACGGCGAGGCCGTCGCGATCGGGATGGTGCTGGAAGCCCGTGTGGGAGAGTCGTTGGGCATCACGGCCTCGGGCACGAGCGCGCGCATCGCCGACGCCGTCGAGGCTGCCACGCTCCCGTCGACACCGCCGGCGGCCATGGACCCCGAGGCGATCGTGCGTGCCACGCGCGACGACAAGAAGGCTCGTGCCGGGCGCGTGGAGTACGCGCTTCCCGCGCGCATCGGGGCCATGGCCGCCGGCCCCGGTGGTTGGAGCGTGCCGGTGCCGGACGAGCCGGTCCTGGAGGTGTTGGGCACTGCGCTTGCACTCGACGGGCGCAACCGCTACGCGAGGTAAAGGACATGTCGGCCTTTGGCACCTACATCGTTGGCTTCCTGGTGGTCATCGTGGGCCTGGCCATCGCTGCCTACCTGCTGAACGTGTCGGGTACGTGGATCGCCGTGGGCGTGCTGGTGCTTCTTGGCATCGGGATCGTGACGGCGACGAGCCGTACGAAGCAGAAGGATCCGCCCAACGGTTGACAGCCCCAGCCGTGCCGCCTCGCACGGGATGATTGCACCACCACGCTCACCCGCCCGCAGAGCCCGTCGGCGGTCGCTCAGATGCGCCTCGCTAACCCTCAAATCTACTTACGGAGGTTACGCCCAGGCGCTGACCAGGGCCGCGCCAGCTCGACCATAGCAACACGTTGTGTGTCAACGAAATAGCAGGCAATACTGCGATCCTGCATGCAATGGCACGGTTCGTGGCTGTTGACACTCCCGCCTACGTCACATTATCCTGCGCGTCCCTACCAGACTTCGGGTCGGTCGGGCTGGAACAGCCCGCCGGACTGCGTTTCTCCCTGCCACCACGAGGGGCGTGTATGGAACACGTGACCGAGAGCAGGTCCAAAGGGTTCTTTCGCTCGTCTCCCTCCACTGCTTTCGATCAGTACCTTCAGGACATACAAAAACTCCCCCTCATCAATGATCCCGCCGAAGAGCGGCGACTGGCCCGTCGGGCACAAAAGGGGGACGAAAAAGCCGCCGAACGGCTTGTGACGGCCAACCTCCGGTTCGTCATCTCCTACGTGAAAAAGTACCAGGGCCACGGACTCGACCTGAGTGAACTCGTGGCGATCGGTAACGAAGGCCTCCTGAAAGCGGTCAAGAAGTTCGACCCGGATCAGGGGGTCAAATTTATTTCGTACGCCGTCTGGTGGGTTCGGCAGGCTGTCCTCAAGGCACTGGCAGAGCAGACGCGCTCCGTGCGCATTCCGCTCAACCAGAACTCACAGCTCATCAAGCTCGCCCGCGCCGAAACGGTGCTGGCGCAGGTGCTCAAGCGCGATCCCACGGATTCCGAGATCGGCCGCCTCATTGAGGAGACCCCGGACGCGGTTCGCGCGGCCAAGCAGATGTCGGCCACCGAGATCTCCCTGGACGCACCGATCGACCGCTCCGATCGCGAAGCGGCGACACTCGGCGAGCGGTTCGTGGGGGTGGACGGAGCGGAAATCGAGGAGTCCACCGACTACAAGCTCATGCGGTCGTTCATCGACCGGCTCTTCCGGAAGTATCTCACCCCGCGCGAGCGGAAGATCCTGTACCTGTATTACGGGCTGGAAGAAGGCTCCGAGGCCATGACGCTCGAAAAGATCGGCGCGCTCATGGGCGTCACGCGGGAACGCATTCGCCAGATCCGCGAGCGCGCGTTCGAGAAGCTGCGCGAGTCGCCCGATGGCGCTGCACTGCAGGGGTTCTGGAACGCAGCCTGACCCGGTAGACGGCTGCGGCACGCTGCGGGGCGGTGACCTGGGAACGGTCACCGCCCCGCTTGCATCCGTGCCACCACCTCCCGCCGCCTCTCCGGCCGCGGGCACATGAGAAGGCTGTAATTTTCGCAACCGGGCCCTGCGCCGGTCGTCATTCTCGGCATGCCCAGGGCGATCCGACCGCGTCGCCCTGTGGTCCCGCTGCCCGGATTCTTCGTGACCATCCACGCTCTGCTCATCAGCGATCTCCCGTCCGACGCCGACTGGCTGCGCGCGACGCTGCAGGCCGTGCCGCGCGGTGCGGCGGAGCGCACGCAGATCGAGATCGAGCCGGTCCAGGCACCCGAGACCGCCGCCACGCGTCTGGCAAGCCCGGACGTGGACGTCGTTCTGCTCCAACTCCCGGTGTTGAACGATGCGGGCCTGGAGCGGCTGCGCGACGTCCGCGCGCAAGCCGCGGAGATCCCCGTCATTGTCCTCAGCGACGACCCCGATGAGGAACAAGGGCTGCGCGTCGTGGCCGCCGGTGCCCAGGACTGCCTCGTGCGCGGGCGCATCCACGGAGGCGTCATTACGCGCGTGGTGCGCGCCGCCGTGGAACGGCGTCGCGCCGAGATGCGCTACGACACCGTAGTCCGCTCCACCCTCGACGGCTTCTGGCTCGTCGACGGCACGGGGCGCATCCTCGACGTCAACGACGCCTACTGCGACATGACCGGCTTCGCTCGCGACGAGCTACTCACGATGGGCGTGTGCGACCTCGAAGCCAAGGACAATGCGCACAATGTTGAGTCGCACGACGCCTACCTGGGACAACACGGTGCCCGGCGGTTCGAGACGCGGCATCGCTGTCGTGACGGCGGCACGATCGACATCGAAGCCAGTGTCACCAGACTGCCGGCTGACGATCCGCTCTTCTGCGCCTTCTTCCGCGACATCTCCGCCCGGAAGCGCGCCGAACGGGCCCTCATGGACTCGGCGCGCCTCCTGAACGCCACACTGGATGCGCTGTCGGCCGAGATCGCCATCCTGGACGAGAACGGCGTGGTGCTATCGGTCAATGAGAGCTGGCGGCGCACGGTGCGCGCCCGGCGCGCTCCCGTTCCCGAGTGCACCGTCGGCATGAATTTTCTGGACGTGTGCACCGCCGCCGCGCGCGACGGAAGCATGGACGCAGAGCGCCTTCTCGAGGGAGCCCGCGCCGTCCTGTCGCGCCGCTGCGAGACGTTCACCATGGAGCAGCGCGACGCGTCGAGCGGCCTCCAGCGATGGTTTCACCTGCGGCTCACGCACTTCACGAGCGCCGGCGCGCTCCGGGTGGTTTTCGAGCGTGAGGATGTCACCACCCGTCGTCGCGCCGAGGAGGCCGTACAACGCACCGCCGAGAGCCTTCGTTCCTTTATCGACAACTCGCCGTACGGCATCTACCGCAGCACCGCCGACCGCCTTCTCACCGTCAACCGGGCGCTGATCGACATGCTCGGCTACGAGTCGGAAGAGGAGCTGATCGCCGCCGGGGTGAACGGCATCTATCTCGACCCGCAGGAGCGCGCCCGCCTGATCGCCACGCACCGTGACACGCTGCTGGTCAACTCGGCCGACACCGTCTGGAAGCGGCGCGACGGATCCCCCATCACCGTGCGGCTGCGCGTTGCACAGGTGCGCGGGCCTAACGGCGAGCGGCGCTACTGGGAGGGGTTCGTGGAAGACGTGACCCCGCTGCGCGCTGCCGAGCGCGCTCTGCGCGAGTCGGAAAAGCTGGCGGCGGTGGGACAGCTGGTGAGCGGCGTGGCGCATGAGCTCAATAATCCGCTCGCCGCCATGCTCCACTTTGTGGAGGACCTGCTGCTCGACGAGCGCACCCCGTCCGATCTGGAGGCGCTAGGCGTGATCCGGGACCAGGCGCAGCGGTCGCGCGCCATTGTGCGCGACCTGCTCGCCTTTGCGCGCAGCCGGCAAGAGCAGCGCGAATGCATGGGCGCCCTCACCCTGCTCGAGCGCTGTGCGCGCGCGCTGAACCCGGCGGTGGAAGCTCAGGGCGCCACGTTGCAGGTGATCCTCGCTCCCGATCTGCCCACGCTGGATATCGATCGCGCCGGCATCGAGCAGGTGATCACGAACCTCGTGGCCAACGCCGCGTTCGCCGCCGGGCGTGGGGGCACCGTCACCCTCCGCGCGTGCCGCCGCCACGCCGAGTGCGAGATCGTCGTGGAGGACACGGGCGCCGGCCTTCCGGACAACGTGTTGCCGCGCATCTTCGAGCCGTTCTTCACCACCAAGGCCACCGGGGAAGGAACCGGCCTGGGACTCTCCGTCTCCCTGGGCATCGTACAGCAACATGGCGGCACCATCACCGCCGAAAACATCGGCGGCGCGCGCGGCGGCGCGCGCTTCACCGTGCGACTTCCGGAGGCCCAGCTCCCCGCCGTGCCCGAGCAGCCGGCCACGAACGGCACCGCGGTCGCTCCGCCGCCTTCCCCACAAGCCGGTGTCCGCCCGCGCGTGCTCATCATCGACGACGAAGACAGCATCCGCTCCGCGCTGCGCCGCTACTTCACGCGGCGCGGCTGGGACGTGGAGGAGGCCACCGACGGAGCCGCGGCGCTGTCGCGCCTCCGGCAGCCGCACGCTGCCCAGCGATTCGCCCTCATCATGGCCGACCTCCGTATGCCAGGACTATCGGGGTTCGAGCTCCACGACCGACTCGTGGCCGAACGCCCCGGCATGCTCGATCACATGATCTTTTCCACGGGGGACGTGGCCTCGAGCGAGGCGCGCGCCTTCATCGCCCGCACGACCTGCGTGGTCCTCGAGAAACCCTTCGCGCTCTCCACGCTGGACGAAGCGCTCACCCGCATCCACGCCGCGAACGGCGACGCGAACGGCCACGCGAACGGTAACGCGAACGGCGACGCGAACGGCGACGCGAACGGCGACGCGAACGGCGACGCGTCCCCCCGCGTCACCGTCGTGCCCGCCGTCAAGACGCCGGCCGCCTGACGCCGCGCGCCCGCGCGGCGAAGCGGAGCGCAACCCTCCGGGTCGCTGGGTAGCGCTCCATGCCGCGATGCTGGATATCCAACCGCGGCACGATGTAGATTGCCACCGTGTCCGCATCGCAGTTGCCGGCCGCCTCGCGCCTGGCCGCGCCCCCCGATGGCGGTCAGACGCTCGCGCGCGAGCTTGCCCGCATCGTCGGCCCCGCCAACGTCCTCACCCGCGCCGCCGAGTTGCTGGCGTACGGCGCTGACGGACTCCCCACCTATCGCATGCCTCCCCGGCTGGTCGTCTTCCCGACCACGCGCGATCAGCTCATCGGCGTCATCCGCGCGCTCGCCCGCTCCGGCACGCCGTTCGTTCCGCGCGGGGCAGGGACCGGCCTCTCGGGAGGAGCGCTGGGCGATGCGAACACCGTGGTGGTCGCGCTCAACCGCCTTTCGCGGATTCTGCGCATCGATCCGGACAACCGCATCGCCGTCGTGGAGCCGGGTGCGGTGAATGCCGCCCTCACGCGCGCCGCCGCGCGCTTCGGTCTGCACTACGCGCCCGATCCGTCCAGCCAGACGGCATGCACCATCGGCGGGAACGTGGCCGAGAACTCCGGCGGCCCGCACTGCCTCAAGTACGGGGTCACACTCAACCACGTGGTGGCGCTCACCGTCGTGCTCCCGGACGGCGAGCTGGTGCAGCTCGGCAACGCCGATGGCGAATGCGAGGGGTACGACCTGCTCGGCGCTTTCATCGGGTCCGAGGGCTGCTTCGGCATCGCGGTCGAGATCACGGTCCGACTGCTCCCCAATCCGCCCGCCGTGCGGACGCTGCTCGCGGACTTCACCGCCATCGCCAATGGCGCGCGCGCCGTGTCGGCCATCATCGCGCACGGCATCTTGCCGGCGGCATTGGAGATGATGGACGGACCCACGGTGCGCGCCATCGAAGCGTCCATCTATGCCGCCGGCTACCCGGCGGATGCGGACGCCGTGCTGCTCATCGAGCTCGACGGCATCGAGGCCGGCCTCGATGCCGACGTGCGCGCGGTGGAGGAGCTGTGTCGCGCTTCCGGCGCGCGCGCCGTGCGCGTGGCACGCGACGAGGGCGAGCGCGCACGGTTGTGGCAGGGCCGCAAGAAGGCGTTCGGCGCCATGGGGCGCGTGGCCCCCGACCTGGTGGTGCAGGACGCGGTCATTCCGCGCACGCGCCTCCCCCACGTCCTCGAGCGCATCGCCGTCATCGCCCAACGGTATGGGATCCAGGTGTGCAACGTGTTCCACGCCGGCGACGGCAACCTTCATCCGAACATCGGATTCGATGGCCGCGATCCCGCGCAACGGGAACGTGTGGAGCGCGCCATGACGGACATCATGCAGGCCTGTCTCGACGCGGGCGGCAGCGTGACCGGCGAGCATGGCGTGGGCATCGACAAGGTGCGCTACATGCCGATGGCCTTCGACACGCCGTCGCTCGGCGCGATGTGCCGGCTGCGCGACGTGTTCGATCCCGCCCACCGCGCGAATCCGGCCAAGGTGGTGCCCGTCCATAGCTGCCGGGAGTGGCGTATGACACCGGCGGCGCGTGCGCCGTCTCTCGCACACGTGGACGGCTTCGCGCACGATGCGTGACACCGTCCGCGCCCTGCCCACCAGCACGTCGGAGCTGTCCGATGTGGTTCGGGCGGCGCGAGCCTCCCGCACTGGGCTGCGCATCGTGGGCGCCGGCACGTGGCTCGATGCCGGCCGGCCGGTCGCACGCGCGCAGCCCGTGAGCGTGGCCGCGCTCACGGGCGTCGTCGACTACGTGCCGGGCGACCTCACCATGACCGTACGCGCCGGAACACCGCTGGCTGAGATCCAGCAGGTGGCGGCACGCGAGCGGCAAGTGCTGCGGCTCGACCCCGTCGGCGCGCCCACCGGCACGACGGGCGCCACGGTGGCGACCGCGTCCAGCGGACCGCTCGCCCATGCGCGCGGAACGCCGCGCGACCTCGTGCTTGGCATGGAAGCGGTCACGGGCACGGGCGATGCCATCCGCGCCGGAGGGCGCGTGGTGAAGAACGTGGTCGGCTTCGATCTCACGCGGCTCCTGACGGGCGCGTGGGGGACGCTTGCGATCGTCACCGAGCTCTCGCTCCGGCTGCACGCGGCGCCCGAGGTCGACGCCACCTACGCGCTGGCGCTTCCCGCCGAGCTCGAAGCACGGGATGCTATGGTCCGCGCGCTTCGAGCCGCGCCCCTCTACCCGCTTGCCCTGGAGTTGGTGGACGCCGCGCTCGCACGGCGTCTTGGCATGGAGGCGCGCCCATGCGTGCTCGCCCGCGTCGCCGGAAACGCGCAGACCGTGGACGCGCAGCACCGGACACTGTGCGAACTGGGCGACGTCGCGCCGGCGCCGGAGGGCGTGTGGGCGCGCCTTCAGCGGGACGAGCCCGCCCGCGCGTGGACGCTCCGCCTCTCGGCGCGTCCGTCCGAGCTGATGTGCACGTGGGACGCGGCGCGACACGCGTTCGCCGCGATCGATCGTGTGTGGATGCACGCGGCCATCGGTTCCGGCATCGTGCGCGTGATCATCGCCCGTGGGGAGGCGCATCCGACCGTCGCGCCTACCCCCGCGGCCACACCCGCGGCCACACCGGCGGCCACCCCCGGGCCCATGGCCGCCGCCGCAGCGATGTCGGATGCACCAGAACTCGACGCGGGCTTCGACGATCTCGTTGCGCGCGCCGTGGGGGATGTACGCGCTGCGGTGCCCGTGTGTATCGGCGAGCGCCTCCCAGCTTGCGCGTGGGCCTGTCTGCACCCGGCGCCACTGGCACACCCGCTGGCCGCGCGCACGCGGGCGGCGTTCGATCCGGAAGGGATTCTCAACCCGGGTATCCTGGACGCAGTGGCCGCGCACCACGAGGGAGATCCCGTGCGCCCCGGGGCATCGGCGCCGTGAGCGAGCCGCCCGTCAGCCACCCGTCGCCACTCGCTGCCTTGCGCGATGAGATCGGACTGTGCGTGCACTGCGGCTTCTGCCTGCAGGCGTGTCCCACCTACCTGGCGGTCGGCGAGGAGAATGACAGTCCGCGCGGGCGCATCCTGCTCATGCGCGCGATGGCGGACGGCGAGTTGGCGTCCGACGACCCGATCGCAATGCGGCACCTGGATCAATGTCTCGGTTGCCGCGGGTGCGAAACGGCCTGTCCGTCGGGCGTTCCGTACGGCACGCTGCTCGAGGCAGCGCGGGCTGGCGAGCACGAACGCGGGCGCACGCCCCGCACCGCGCGCGCGGTCCTGTGGGTGTTCGCGCGGCCTCGCGTCCTGGCGGCGGTCCTCGCGCTGGCACGCATGGCTCGCGCGACCCGGCTGGCCGCCCTGCTCGCGCATCTCCCCGGTCGCGGGGGCTTTGCCGCCGCCATGCTCGCCGCCACCGCGCCGGTGCGCCTCGGTGCAACCCGCGGGCGTGAGCGCACGCGCGGCGCACTGCCTGCCGCACCGCGTAAGGCGGCGCCGCCCAGCCAGGCACAGCCGCAGCCCGCAGCGCGGGATCCGTCGCCGGAATCGCACGCGACCCGTGTCGCGATCCTCCAAGGGTGCGTCATGCGCGGCCTCTTTGCCGGAACCAATCGCGCGACCGCGCGTGTGCTCGCCGCGAACGGTTACCACGTGCACGCCGCGTCCGGTCAGCAGTGCTGCGGCGCGTTGCACGCGCACGCGGGGGACCTCGACACCGCGCGCCGCCTGGCCCGCGTGAACATCGCGGCCTTCGAGCGCTCCAACGCCAATGTCATCGTGGTGAACGCCGCCGGCTGCGGTGCCGCCATGAAGGAGTACGGCCATCTTCTGCACCACGACCCGGTGTGGCGCCACCGTGCGGCCGCCGCCGCGGCGCGGGTGCGCGACGTGAGCGAGGTGCTGGCGGACGCCGGACCGCGCCGCGCATCCGCGCTGCCACAACGCGTCCGCGTGACGTACGATGCCCCCTGCCACCTGCACCATGCCCAGCGGGTGACCAATGCGCCCATGCAGATGTTGGCCGCCATCGCCGAGCTGACTCTGGAGCCGCTCGCCGATGCGGATCAGTGCTGCGGCAGCGCGGGGATCTACAATCTGCTGCAGCCGGCGCTCGCGTTGGACGTCCTCGAGCGGAAGCTCGAGCACATCGCGAGCACCGGCGCGGACATCGTCGCCACCGGCAATCCTGGATGTCTCATGCAGATCGGCGCGGGCCTGCGGCGCAGCGGACATCACGCGCGCGTCATGCACCCGGTGGACCTGCTGGACGCCGCCTATCGGGCGGGCGAGCCGTAGCGCGCGCTCGCCGCTCGCCGTTAGGTTGCAGGTATGCTGGGTCTCGAGTTCGGCACGCCGCGAGAACGCGTGGTGCGCACTGCGCCACCCTCTGGCGTGGGGTGCCGATGGTCCTTCGACCCCATCGTGAGCGCATCGTGAGCGCGGAGCTCGCTCGCCCCGTCGGCGCCGCGATTGGCGAGGTGGGCGGCCGACCCACCGTCCTGCATTACGGGAACGTGGCCGGGGAGTACGATGCGCTCCGCACCGGGGCGATGCTGGTCGATCGATCCGGGCACACCATCCTGCGCTTCGAGGGGCCGCAGGCAGTGCAGAGCCTGGCGGGGCTCCTCACCAATGACGTGCTCTCGCTCGCGCCGGGGACGGGGCAGAATGCCGTCGCGCTCAATCCCAAGGGAAAGATCATCGCGGATGTCCGCGTGCTGGCGCTCGACGGGGCATTGCTCACCATCACCTCGTCCGCGGCCGGTCCAGGCTGGCAGGAAGCCGTCCGCAAGTACGTCAACCCGCGGTTCGCGCGGGTGAGCGACGAATCCGAGCAGTGGCGTGCGGTGGCGATGGTCGGCGTGCGTACTGCCCGCCTGCTCGCCAGCGCCCTCGCCCTCGACACGGGCACGCTGAACGCGCTCGCCCGCTGGGGGCATCGGCATATCGCCGTGGGCGGGAAATCCGCCATCCTGGTGCATTGGCCGGCCGTGGCACTGGACGGATTTCTCCTCCTCCTCCCCCCCGCGAGCTTTGCCGACACCTGGCGTCATCTCGTGGACGCTGGTGCAACGCCGGCCGGACATCTGGCGTGGGAGATCGCGCGCATCGAGGCCGGCACGCCCGCCTGGGGGATCGACATGAACGAGACCACGATCCCACAGGAAGCCAATCTCGACGAGTTGGGCGCGATCTCGTACACCAAGGGGTGCTACATCGGTCAGGAGGTCGTCGCCCGTGTGCACTTCCGCGGACATGTCAACCGACATCTGCGCGGTCTGTTGTGCGGCGACGGTACGCCCCCTCCCAGCGGAGCCGTCCTGCTGAGCGACGCCGGCAAGACGGTGGGAGACGTTCGCAGCTCGGCCGTTTCGCCGCGGCTCGGCGCGGTGGCGCTCGCCATGGTGCGCCGCGAGGTGGAGCCCGGCACCACGCTGGTCGTGCGATGGGATGGCGGCGAAGCGCGCGGCGACGTGACCACGCTGCCCTTTCCCCTCTGACATGTCCCGCGCCCTCGTCACGGGCGCCACCGGTCTCGTGGGATCGCACGTCGTGCAACGCTTGCTGCACGACGGCTGGAACGTGCGCGCGATGGTCCGCGACCCCGCACGCGCCCAGTGGCTTGCCGCCGCCGGCGCGGAGATCGCCACGGCAGATCTGACATCCGCGTCGTCGCTGGAGCTCGCGGCCTCGGGGTGCGATGCCATCGTCCACGCGGCCGCGCTCATCACCGCGCACGCATCATGGGATGCCTTCCGGCAGGCGAACGTCCGCGGCACCGAGCACGTGATCCGGGCCGCGGAGACCGCCGGGGCGCGGCTCGTCCATGTGAGTAGCGTGGCCGTGTACGGCGCGCGTGGCCGCTATCACCAGGGCCCCACCGATGAGCGCGTCCCGCCCTCGGCGGGCGAGCGCGACAGCTATTACGCACGCTCCAAACGTGAGGCCGAAGCGCTCGTCATGCAGGCGCACGCGACGGGACGCATCTGGGCCACGGCGGTCCGGCCCGCCGTGATCTACGGCGCACGCGACCGGCAGTTCGTTCCGCGCGCCGCACGCCTGCTCTGCCACGGTGTGCTGCCGCTTCCCGACCGCGGCCGTCATACGCTGGCCATCGTCCACGCCGCGAACGTGGCCGACGGTATCGCACGGGCTCTCGGCGTGCCGTCCGCCGGCGGGCGGGCGTACAACCTCGCCAACGACGACAATGTCACACTCGCACGGTTCGTGGCCCTCGCGTCCCTCGGCCTCGACCGGCGCATCGTGCGCGTGGCCGTGCCCGCCGCCGCCGTCTCAGCGCTGGCGGCGATCGTCGCGGCTGCCGTGTTCGCCACCGGAGCCCGCGACCTCGCCCGCAGTGTACGCACCACCGCCGCCTTTCTCACGCGCGACAACCCGTTCTCGTCCGAACGGGCGCGGCGCGAGCTGGGCTGGAACCCTCCCGCCCCTGCCGACCAGGCCATACCGGGCGCCTTCCGGTGGTGGCGAGACCACCCACGCTGACCGGTCGGGCGCGTCGCCACGCCGCCGCCCCGGATGCACCGAGGGCGCGCTCCGATCGGTCGGAGCGCGCCCTCGTCGCGCGAATGGCGAACTGCCGATCAGGGCGCTTTCGACGTGTCCGTCGTGTCGTGCATCATCATCGTGGTGTCGTGCATCGCCGTGTCGGCCGCGGGCGCAGGAGCCATCGCGGGCGCTGCGCTCGTATCCATCGCCGCGTTCTCGTCCTTTGCTTTACACGCAACAGCTACCGTGAGGATGACAGCAGCAAGAGCCAGGCGCTTCATCAATTCGCTCCTTGTGGGGGGATGAGATCCGAACCGCTCTGCCATGCACGCGCTCCATCCTGCACAGCGTGGTGGCGTAAGCGGTCTATTATGCCGCATCGCGGGGCAGTGTCAAGGGTGTGCGCCTTCAAACCCCGCCCTCCGCCAACGGCAACGTGCCGTACCACCGTGGTCAACTCCATGCTGCGGGGCATTGCAGATTGCATGCGCGCACGCCAAAGAGCCCCCGGCACAGCCCCGCTCGCCGAGCGCGGCGTGCCAGCACAGAATCCGCTCCCGCAATAGAGGACCCAAATGCTTGCGACACCGCAAGTTGCACGCTGGCGCCCACGTCGCCGCCGCGTCGGCGATCTTCCAGCACCCCCTGGCGCGCGGCCGTCCCCTCCGTGTAGGCTGACACAGGTGCCCTCGCGCCCGCCGCCGGCCGCACGCGCACCCACTCTTCGCCCCATCGCCGGAGTCGTTCGTGTCGTCTTCTCTGCCCCAGACTCTGGGTGCGCTCAAGCGCTCCCCATACGCCGCACGCCACGATTACGCCCGGTCCGTCAAGGACGAGATCCGCGCCAACCTCCTCACCCGATTGTGCAGCGGACAGCGGGTGTTTCCCGGGATCGTCGGCTACGACGACACCGTCGTCCCGCAGGTCGTCAACGCGCTCCTTTCGCGACACAACTTCATCCTGCTCGGCCTTCGCGGTCAGGCGAAATCGCGGATGCTCCGCTCGCTCGCCACCCTGCTGGACGACGTGATGCCCATCGTGGCCGGGAGCGAAGTGAACGACAGCCCATTCGCTCCCATCTCCAAGTTTGCACGCGCGCTCATGGCCGAAGCCGGCGACGACACGCCCATCGCCTGGGTGGGCCGTGACGAGCGCTACGTGGAAAAGCTCGCCACGCCCGACGTCACCATCGCCGACATCATCGGCGACGTGGATCCCATCAAGGCCGCGCGCGGCGGACATCTCCTGTCGGACGAGTTGACGATTCACTATGGCATGCTGCCGCGCGCGCATCGCGGCATCTTCGCGCTGAACGAGTTGCCCGACCTGGCCGGCAAGATCCAGGTGGGGCTGTTCAACATCATGCAGGAGGGAGACGTGCAGATCAAAGGGTACCCGGTGCGTCTCCCGCTCGATGTGCTGCTCTGCTTCACTGCCAACCCGGAAGACTACACCGCGCGCGGCAAGATCATCACGCCCCTCAAGGATCGCATCGGCAGCGAGATCGTCACCCACTACCCAGCCTCCGTCGCGCTCGGCATGGAGATCACGAGCAGCGAGTCCTGGCAGGAGCGCAACGGCGCGCCGGTGCGCGTGCCGGACATCGTGGCCGAGCTCATCGAGCGCGTCGCCTTCGAGGCGCGCGCGGACAAGCGCGTCGACAAGCGCTCGGGCGTCTCGCAGCGCATGCCCATCGCCGTACTGGAGAACGCCATTTCCAGCGCCGAGCAGCGCGTCCTGCGGACCGGCGCATCCGAGGTGGTGCCGCGCATCTCGGACGTGTACGCCGCGCTCCCCGCGATCACCGGCAAGATCGAGCTCGAGTACGAGGGCGAGCTCGTCGGCGCGCACGCCATCGCCCAGGAGCTCATCCGGCGCGCGGCGGACGCCACGCTGCGCGAGCGCGCCGGCCCGCTGGACACGGATGACATGGTGATGTGGTTCGACAGCGGCAACGCGCTGCAGGTGACCGACGACGTCGCGGGCCCAGCGCTGCTCGATGGCTTTGCGCGCGTTCCCGGACTGGTTCCGCTGGTCCACCACGTGGGGCTCGCCCCGGAGGACGACACCGAGGGAACCGTGGCCGCCTGTGAGCTGGTGCTCGAGGCCCTCGTCGCACGGCGCAAGTTATCGCGGTCCGACGCCGGTGAGTACGGCCGCGCTGCCCCACCGGAGCGCCGCCGCCCGGGGCAGGATCTCTTTGGCGGCGGCCTTTCGGCCTGAGCGCCGTGTCGCACCAGCCCACGTCTGCCGGGAATGCGCGCCTGGTCTCGCCGCGGGAGACGGTCCCGCCACAGGCGGACCGCACAGCTTCGCCCACGCCGACGCCCACGCCGCACGCGATCACCGTCCGTGCCGCTACCGCCGCCGACCTGGACGCCGTCACCGAGCTGCGGTTGGCGCTGCTGAGCGAGCACCGCGCCAACCCGTTGTATGCACGACCGCGGACCGCGCTCCGCACCCGCGCGCGTCACCTGTTCGCACGCCAGCTTGCGTCCACCCGCGAGGTCACGCTGCTGGCCTTTCAGGACGACGCGCCGGTGGCGGTCCTCCGATGCGTGGACAGTGAGGGCTACCCGCTCATGCACCCGGCGCGCTACGGCTATCTCACGTCCGCCTACGTCCGTCCGAGCTTACGCCGCGCCGGAATCTTGCGGCAGATGCTCGAGGTGGCGGTGGACTGGTGCCGTGGACGCGGACTCACCCAACTGCGCCTCCACAGTGTGGCGCACGCGGCCGATGCCAATGGGGCGTGGGAGACGCTCGGGTTCGAGATCGCCGAGCACCTGCGCGTTCGCTCCATTTCCTGACGAGGCGCGCGCGCCAATCACAGGACACGTTCACGATCGGGGATGCGAGGGCGTCCCCCATCACATTCGGGAGCCTCCGTCGTGCGTCACCACACCTACACGAAATTCAGCGACGAAGCCGCGGACGCCGTCGATCTGCAGGCACTGCTCGATCGGCTCGCGGACTTCCTGCTCCAGTCGGGCTTTGCCGGAACGCCGGGACGGCACGCCTCCTGGGGCGATCCAGAGGACGAGGCCGATCATTCGCTGGATGCGTTGCGTCAGGCCATTCTCGATGCCCTGCTCGACGGCGGACAGTTCACGCCCGAGATGCTCAACGCCTTGCGCGGCGATGCCGACGACCCGGATGGCACCCAACAGCTCGCGCGCATGTTGGACCAGTTGATCGAGCGCCTCGTGCAGGAAGGATATCTCACCGTGGATGCGCCCCCGCAGATGCCGGCCGGCCACCAGGCGGTCACCGGACCGGGGGGCCTCGCCCGCGCCGCGTCGCGTGACGTCCAGTTCCAGCTCACCGAGAAGGGCATCGACTTTCTGGGATTCAAGACGCTGCGGCACCTGCTCGGCTCGCTCGGCAAGTCGAGCCTGGGCAGTCACGACACGCCGTATCTCGCCACCGGCGTGGAGGCCGATGCCGCCAGCAAGCCGTACGAGTTTGGCGACACGCTCAACCTGGACGTGAGTGCCACGTTGCGGAACACGCTCGCCCGCACGGGACGCGTGGAGGATATCGATTACCCCGACCTCATGGTGCACCAGGCGGAGTTCCGCTCGTCCTGCGCCACCGTGCTCATGCTGGACACCTCGCACTCCATGATCCTCTACGGCGAGGACCGCTTCACGCCGGCCAAGAAAGTGGCGCTCGCGCTCACGCATCTCATCCGCACCCAGTTTCCCGGCGACAGCCTGCGCGTGGTGCTCTTCCACGATGCGGCGGAGGAGATTCCACTGGCGCAGCTGGCGCGCGCGCAGGTGGGTCCGTATCACACCAACACGGCCGAAGGGCTCACGCTCGCGCGCCGCATCCTGCTGGGCCAGAAGAAGGACATGCGGCAGATCGTGATGATCACCGATGGCAAGCCGAGCGCGCTCACCATGCCCAACGGTGCCATTTACAAGAACTCGATGGGGCTGGACGCGATGATCACCGCGCGCACGCTGCGCGAGGTGGCCGAGTGCCGCCGCGCGGGGATCATGATCAACACGTTCATGCTGGCCCGCGACCGCGCGCTGGTGGAGTTCGTCAAACGCGTGGCGGCCATCAGCCGCGGCAAGGCGTACTTCACGAATACCATGACGCTGGGCCAATTCATCCTGATGGACTTCCTGCGCCACAAGACGCGCCGCGTGTCCTGACGGCGCCGTCCACGCGCTCCGCGGCCGGCCGGCACCCGCGCTGTTGGTCCGCGTCGCGGCCGCCGCTACATTTCGAGCAGCGCGGCGGGAGAACGCGGCGCGACCACGCCCCCGCCGCGCGTGCGAGATGCAGCCGCCCACACTGGTCCATGTGGCGGTTACGTTCCGCGTCGTAACGCCGTCAGGAGAACGTGGGAGACGACCCGGGTGTGACGTCTCCCGCTCGCCGTGGGCACCCGGGTGCCGCACGGGTGTACTGCCCTCCCATGCGCTTCCACGCCCTTGGATTCCGTACGGCCGCCGCAGCGTCCCCCTCGCCCGGCGTGCCAATGAGTCGTCGACCGTATCGCTGGTGAATTGCCTGTGTCGTCCCCTCCCTCCCAGCCGTCCCCCACGCCGTCTTCCACCCCGCGCATCGATCAGGACGCACGCCCCGCACGGCGTGAGCGCCGCAACTGGCGCCTGCGCGCATTCTTTGCCATCTCGCAGCGCCGCGGTCCGGTGCGATACTGGCCGCTCGCGGCAGCGGTCGTTGCGGTGGCGGTGGTGGGAATCGTGCTGTGGGCCGTCCTACGTCCCACCCCCGGCGCGGTGGCGCAGGTCCCCTACTCCATGGTGGCGGAGGCGATCGCCGAGCACCACGTCGCCCGCCTCACGGTTCAGGATGGGGGTGCGCAGATTGTCGTGACGCTCCGAGCGCCCGTGGTCGTCCACGGCACACCGCAGCGCCAGATCGCTAGCGCGGTCCCCGCACGCGGCGTCTCGTTGGCGGACCTCGAGCGGTGGAGCGCCTCCGGAGCGGAAGTGGAGGTGACTTCCACAGGCTCCGCACCGTCCGCACAGCTGGCCGTCCAGCTTCTTGGTGTGCTGCTCGTGGCGGGACTGCTGGGCTTCGTCGTCGTACGCCACCAGCGTGGGGGCATCGCCTCCGGCCGATTCCTCCCCACCCCTCCGGATCGACAGATCACCCTGGCCCAGGTGGGCGGCGCACGCGAAGCGCAGGCCGACCTGCGTGACGTGATCGCCTACCTGCGCGATCCGGCACGCTTCCGCGCCCTCGGCGCCCGCTGCCCCAAGGGTATCCTGCTCATCGGACCGCCTGGCACGGGAAAGACGCTCCTCGCCCGCGCCGTGGCCGGCGAGGCGGGCTGCCCGGTCATCATGGCCGCGGGCTCCGACTTCAACGAGGTCTACGTCGGCGTCGGCTCGCGGCGCATCCGCGCGCTCGCCAAGCAGGCGCGCGAGATGGCCCCCTGCATCGTGTTCGTCGACGAGTTCGACTCGCTGGGCGGACGGCGGGGACGGCCCAATCGGTCGGGTGAGGAGGAGGTGACGCTCAATCAGCTCCTCGTCGAGATGGACGGTATGGCGGCGAACGAAGGCGTGATCTGGATGGCCGCCACGAACCGCGAAGACATGCTCGATCCCGCCGTGCGGCGCCCCGGGCGCTTCGATCGCGTGGTCGAGGTCCCCCTTCCCACCGCCACCGACCGATTGGAGATTCTGCGCATTCAGGCAGCCCAATCGCGGCTGGCCGATGACGTGGACCTGGAGCGTCTGGCACAGCTCACGGTGGGCCACTCGGGTGCCGAGCTCGCCAACCTGCTGAATGAGGCGGCGATCATCGCGGTACAGCAGGACAGCGATGTCATTCGCGACGTCCACGTCGAGCAGGCGCGCGACAAGGTGCTGCTGGGGCGCGTGCGTTCGGGGGTGGTGATCGCCGAGGCGGAACGCCAGCTCATTGCCGTGCACGAGGCTGGACACGCGATCGTGGGGCTCGTCACCTGTCCCGAGGACAAGCTGCACAAGGTCACCATCGAGGCCCGTGGCCGCTCACTCGGCGCTGCGCACTTCGCGCCCGAAGCGGACCGGCATCTCCACCCACGCCACTATCTCGAAGGCGTGATCGCCAAGGCGCTCGGCGGCCGTGCCGCCGAACTGGTCTTCTGCGGCCCCAGCTCCATCACGTCCGGCGCGGGGAGCGACCTGGTGCACGCCACCAGCATCGCGCGGCGCATGGTGGGCGAGTTCGGCATGAGCGACGAAGTGGGTCTCATCAGCGCGGACCCCAATGCGCAGGGCGGCGCCCCCAGCGCGCAGCTGCAGTCCCAGATCGATGGGGCCATTCGGGCGCTGCTCGCCACCCAAGGAGCACGCGCCGAACGGATCGTCCGCCGCTACCGCACCGCCGTGCAGGCCGTGGCCGACGCGCTCGTGCAGCACAACGTGCTCCCCGCCGCCGAGGTCATCGACATCGCCGTCGCACATGGAGTGGAGATCGGCAGCCGCGAATAGGCGGCGGTGCACTCAGATGCGCGACGTGAGCGGGAGGTCGAGCACGAAGTGGAAACGCGTTCCGTAGTCGGGCGCCGTCTCCACCTCCAGCTCGCCGCCCATGGCCGCGATCAATTTGCGGCAGATTACCAGACCCAGCCCCGCGCTGGAGAACGTGTAGTCGCCCGGCTTGGAGCGGCGGCGGAAGGTTTCGAACAGCGACGTGATGACGTCGGGGGGGATGCCACGCCCCGTATCGCGCACGGCGAAGCGCAACTGCGTGCGCGACACCTGCTCCGCTGTCACCTCCACGTAGCCCTCGGCCGTGAACTTGAGCGCGTTCGTGGTCAGGTTGAGCAGCACGCGATGGAGCGCCGCGGGGTGACCGATCCGAAAGTCCGCATCCGGGCCGGTCAGTCGCACGGCGATGCCTTTCTCTTCGGCCATCGGCTGCACGATGTCGTGCACCGCTCTCAGGATGCTCGCGATCGAGAACGGCGCCGGATTCCGGTCGACCAGACGATCGCCGCCGCGGGCCAGCTCGATCATATCGCTCGCCAGCGCACTCAGCCCAAACGCGGCGCTATAGACCAGGCCGAGCTGACGTTCCTGTACCGGCGTAATCGGCCCGCTCTGCCCTTTGCGCAGCGTCTCGGCCAGGAACAACACCGAGGCGAGCGGTGAGCGGAGATCGTGTGCGACCTCGACCAGGAGCTCGAGTCCCTGCGGACCCTCCAGCCGCCTCGTAAAGCGATGGGCCGCGTCCCCATCGAGATGGCGTGCCACCGCATCGATGGCTCGAAGCACCCGCAGCAACGCCGCGCTCTCGGGGAGCGACGGAAGTGCATCCACGCGCTCCAGAAACGCCGAGTGCACGCGGTCGAGGAGCGTGCGCACGGGTGAACCGGGGGGGACGCGCAGCCGACAGGGCGCCCCGTCCTCCACCATGCGCACGGCAGCCATGAGCTCGTCAAACTGGGCGGCGATCTCGGGCCCGTCGGTGTTCTCCGGGTCGGCGGCCCACTCCTCGTACGCGCTCATCGCGGCACAACGGAGCGCCTCCAGCAACGGCGGCGCCATCCCGGCCTCTCCCTCCGGTGGGGCCCCCCACGACGCGATCTTCGGGAACAACGTCGCGGCCGGGGATGTGGCCTGTGCCGCGGCAGACGCGTCTTCCCGAACGGGCGGAACCGCGTCCGGGAGGGACAGCCCCCGTCGAGTCACGCCCCGCCGAGCCTCACTCACCACCTCCGTCGAGCTCCGCCCGGCGCACATTGTGCTTCTCCATCAGCCGGTAGAGCGTAGTGCGGTCGATGTTCGCCAGCCGGGCGGCCTTCGACATGTTTCCCCCCGCACGCACCACCAACCGGCTCAGGTATTCCTTTTCGAACTCCGCCAGCAACCGGTCCTTTGCCGGATGATACGGCTCTTCCAGCAGCCCGGCCGTGAGCGAGCCGTTGGTGGGACGCGACGGCGCTTCGTCGTACACCGGAATGTCCTCGGGCCGGATGGGCTGCCCTGGCTCGGACAACACCGCCACGTGCTCGATCACGTTCTGCAGCTCGCGCACGTTGCCGCGCCACGGGCGTGAGCGCAGGAAATCCATCGCCTGCTCCGTGAGCTTGGGCTGCGCATCGGACGCCAGACGGTGCCGCTCCCAGTAGTGCGACAGGAAGTGGTTCGCGAGCAGGGGGATGTCCTCCAATCGCTGGCGCAACGGCGGAAGCTTGATGGGCACTACGCGCAGGCGATAGAAGAGATCCTCGCGAAGGATCCCACCGTTGACCGCTTCCTGTGGATCGCGGTTGGTCGCGGAGATGAATCGGATGTCGACGATGGCGTCCTGCTGCTCGCTCCCCACGCGCCGCACCACCCCGTCCTGCAACACGCGCAGCAGCTTGGCCTGGATCGGATGCGACGTCTCCGTCAGTTCGTCCAGGAACAGCGTGCCCCCGTTGGCCGTCTCGAGCAAGCCGGGCTTGTCCCGATCCGCGCCGGTAAACGCACCCTTGCGATGTCCGAACATCTCGGACTCCAGCAGTGGTTCCGGAAGCGCGGCGCAGTTGATGGGCACCATGGCCCGACTGGCACGCCGGCTGTGATGGTGGATGAACTGCGCGATGACCTCCTTTCCCGTTCCGCTCTCGCCGGTGATCATCACCGAGGCATCGGTGGGTGCCACCTTGCGTGCCAGCTCCACGGCTTTCCGAAATGCTGGCGAGATGCCGAGGAGCGTGATCTTGTCGCTGTTCCCGCTCTGCTGTACCAACTGTAGACGGAGGTCGTTGGTCTCGCGCGCCACCATCACGGCGTGCGATGCACGCCCGATGAGGACCTGGAGATGCGTGGCCGAGAACGGCTTGGGCAGATAGTCCCACGCGCCGACGCGCAGCGCCTCGATGCTCGACGTCACGCTCGGGTTCCCGGTCATCACCACGACGATGGTATCGCGATGGGCTTCGAGCGTCTCCCGCAGGATGTCCATCCCGGAGACCGGCGTCATATACAAATCGACCAAGATGATGTCGAACTTGCGCCGGCGTACCAGGTCCAGCGCTTCGTCGCCGCGCCCGGTGGACGTCACGCTGAAGCCTTCGAGCTGCAGCACGCTCGCGCAGCCTTCGCGCAGCGTGCGGTCGTCGTCCACCAGGAGCACGCGAATGCTCGACTTTACATCTGGCGGAATGGAGAGCGGATCGCGCGTGACCGGCGTGAGCGCGGACGAATCCGGGCTGTCGACGGCCGAGGGTGTGAACATCCGATAGGCTCCTGGATCGCGGGGATGGCGCCGCCGGTCGCGGTGCCATCCGGTAGTCTCGTGTCGTCGATTCCCCGCCCCGGCTCGCCGACTCTGTCCGGCCGTGGGACCCTGTTGTCTAGCACCCGGTGTTGCGGGTGTCAAGAACGAGCGTTGCACCACCACAACAGTCGCCAGGGTAACATTGCCGGGATCTGTCGGCTGCCCTCAACAACTCCCCCGGCGCGGAGGGTAGAACTCTGGCGCGGGTGCTGCAAAGTGCTGCATTGCTCCCGCGTTTTTGGGAACGAGGCATGGGCCCATTATTGCATAGCTGACGACGGTCTATGCCACCGCGCCACATCCGGGTTTTTCCGGCTTTCGCGCGCCCGGCAACACCCCCATCTTGGGGGGCCGGAACAGCGACTTCACGCAACGACGAGCACCTACTCATATGTCCGGTCACCTCACGCCAGCCAAGTTCAACGCGGAAACCGCGGTCGACCGGGCATCCGCGTCGCCCTCGCCGGTCCCCGCGCAGGAATGGCAGGGCTGGTCTGCAGATTCGGAAGGGGGCGAGCAGGGGGTCAACTGGGGCCGCTACATCGCCGCCCTGAAGCGCTACAAGTGGCTGATTCTGGTCCTCACCGCCATCGGGACGGCGGTCGGGATCTTCCTCATGCGCTTCTACACCCCCGAGTACACCGCCAATGCGTCGGTCCTGATCATGGCCGACCAACGCCCAACGCGCTCCGGGCCCATCGAGGCCGAGGATCCGCTCAACACGGGCGACTGGGTTGCCCTGCTCACGAGTCGCGACATGATCACGGAGATCGTGCGCGAGCGGCATCTCTACATCACGCCGGAGTCGCCGGTCGACTCGGCCCTCTTCGGCGACTTCACTCCGGATACGGACTTCCGGACCGGCGGGTACGTGCTGCGCATCGCTCCCGGCGGCAACACCTTCACGCTCGCCACGACTGACGGCGTGGTGGTGGACCGGGGGCAGGTGGGAGACTCCATTGGCCGCCCGCTCGGATGGCAGTGGGCGCCCTCGGCGTCACTCCTGCCGGCGGGCAGCCAGATCGCCTTCCAGGTCACTACACCGGAGCGCGCCGCGATCGGCCTCAAGAGTTGGCTGGAGGTCGCACCGCCGCCCCGCGGCAGCAATAACCTGCAGTTGCGCCTTACCGCGTACGATCCGAATCTGGCCGCCTCCAATCTGAATGCGTTGCTCCGCGCCTTCGAGAACAAGGCGGTGGGTCTCAAGACCAAGCAGTTCGACCAGCAGATGGAGGCGCTGCAAAAGCAGGTCTCCGAAGCCGAACAGCAGCTGCGGGCCAAGGAGCAGGAGTATCAGCAGTTCCTGACGAACACCATCACGGAGCCTACACGCGACGAGAATCCGGTCCCCGCGGGTCTGCAAACCACCACCGGCTCCGTGGTGAGCGACTACTTCACCATGAAGGAGCAGGTCACGAGCCTGCGGCAGGACGCCGATCTGCTGGACAACCTGGCGGCACAGGCACGCGGCGGTCGCACCGCCGTGGTGGACGCGTACAACATGGTACCGTCCACGAACAAAACGGAGTTGCAGGGCGTCCTGGCGCAGATCTCGGCGGCCGACGACTCGCTGCGCAAGCTGCTCGTGACGTACACACCGCAGCATCCGGCCGTCGTCGCGCTGCAGCGCGACCTCCATCGGCTGCGCACGGAAACACTGCCGGCCGTCACGGAGCAGACCGTGGCGCAGCTGCGCACGACCGCCAATCAGATGCAGACCCGGGTGAAGCAGCGCGAGAACGAACTGCGACAGATCCCCGGGCGTACCATCCGCGAGCGCCAGCTGACAACGGACAACGATCTGCTCGAACGACAGTACATGGACGCGCGGAGCCGCTATAACCAGGCACTGCTGGCCAAGCTCAGCACCACGTCCGACGTGCAGGTGGTGGACTGGGCGGTGCCCCCGCTGCTGCCCAGCAACGCGAACCAGACCATTCGCCTCCTCATCATGGCGGTGATGGCGAGCCTGGTGGGCGGGGTGGGGCTCGCGATCCTGCTCGACCACGTCGATCCGCGTGTCCGCTACCCGCAGCAGGTCACGGGAGAGTTGGGTCTGGCGATTCTCGGTGCCGTCCCCACCATCCGCAGCCGCCGGAACGGGGAGACAGATCCCGAGGAGGCGGCGCAGGTCATCGAGGCGTTCCGAACGATCCGGCTCAACGTCACGCATGCCTTCGCCGGCGTGGGACCGGTGACACTCACGATTTCCAGTCCCGGGGCAGGCAATGGGAAGTCGATGGTCTCGGCCAACCTGGCACTGTCGTTCGCCGAGGCCGGACACCGCACGCTGCTCATCGATGGCGATACCCGCCGCGGGGAGCTGCACGCCATGTTTGGCGTCAACCGGCGTCCTGGACTGACCGATCATCTCAGCGGCGAGGTGCCGCTGGACGTCGTGCTGCGCGAGACGAGCTATCAGAATCTCACGATCCTGCCGTGCGGCACGCGCCGCCACAGCGGGCCGGAGCTGCTCGTCTCCGAGGCCCTCGTGCAACTGATCGAGCTGCTCAAGGGCCGCTACGACGCCATCGTCGTGGACAGCCCACCGCTCGGCGCCGGTGTGGATCCATTCCTCCTCGGCACGGCGACGAAGAACATGATGCTCGTCTTCCGGACGGGTGTGAGCGACCGGAAGATGGCGGACAGCAAACTTCAGCTCATCGATCGACTGCCGGTGCGTGTGCTGGGAGCCGTGCTCAACGACGTGCGCGCCGAGGGCGTGTACCGGTACTACTCGTACCTGTACGGATACACGTCGGCGGACGAGGATACGCCACGCCTGGGCTCGGGTGTGGGCGAGCTCACCAATACCACCTGAGCACCACCTGAGCGCCACCGGGCCGCAGCCGTCGGGGGCGAAAGCCAACCGACGCGTCCGCCGCGCATGGGCGGGGTGGATTACCAAAGCGCCGCAGACGAAATCCCGTTCGTCTGCGGCGCTTTGTTTTGTTGAGTGGTGTGGCGGTGCACAGGACCGCCGGGGGCAGGAACCCCGGTGTGGTGCGTCAGCCCACGGGGCGAACTGCCGTGGGGTCGAAGGCGCGGATGCGTGGCTCGAAGTCGTCGACGGGTACATGGTGGAGCGCGACCGTGGCACGCAGGAGGATCTCCTCGCCATCCACGGACGAATCCGCAAAGTCCGCCACCGCGCAGTAGCCGGCACGGAGCCGCAGCCGCCGCTCGAGGCCGCCGACGCTGAACGATTCACTTTCCACGCGCGTGCGGAGCCGCTCCACCATGCGGAGCGCTCCTGCAGCCGGGGTGGCGGGCGCGATGATCGCGAACTCTGACTGCCCCAGTCGTCCCACCGCGTCGGACGAACGACTGGTACGCCGCATGAGCGCGCCGAGCTGAGCCGCCAGGAGCGCCGCACTGTCACCGTCCAGATCGCGCTGCGACTCGGCCGTGTCAGCTTCGGGCGAGAGCGCCACGCACGAGAGGGCAGCGTGGGTCCGCTGAGCCTGGGCACCAATTTCTCGCGCGCGGCGAGTGAGCCCTCGCATGTTGTACAGGCCGGTCACGGTGTCCAGCAGGCTGTCGTCGCGCAGGACATCCGACTCCCGTTTGGCCCGGATGAACGTGGCCATCTTGGCGAGCAACACCTCGACATCCAGAGGGTAGCCAAACAGTTCCCAAACGCCGGCCTGGTAGGCGGCAATGCGCTCCGCCCGATCCGCCGCGCCAGACGAGGTCATGAGGATGGGCGTGGTGAACCCCGCACGCATGGGAAGTCGCAGCGCTTGACAGACTTCCGCCCCGGGCATGTCCGGCAGGTGCACGTCGACGATCACCAGATCCGGCTGGGTGCTTCGCGCCATGTCGATGCCTTGCCGCCCCGTGAAGGCTCGCAGTACGGCGTAGCCGTTGGGGCCCAACACGCTCTCCAGCGATCGGGCAGCCCACTCCTGATCGTTGACCAGCAGGACCAGAGAGGGTCGCGAGGGCGAGTCGGAGTCAGACATGCATGCGGACGCGGAGTGGGTGTGAGGACGCAGTTGGGCGGAAAAAGGCTGCCTAGAGACGGATCGTCGTCCGCTGGGGCCGATGCCGAACGCATGCGAACGCATGCAGAACTCATGCAGCAGGACGTCCGCGCGTCATGTCACGATACGGCAACATGTTATGGAAACTCCCCCCCGACCATCTCTCACCCCGGTGCGGCAGCCGCGCAACATCTTCGATGCGCTCGCGTTACGTGGGCGCGACACGGCCAATGTCCACAGCTGCGGTGCGTCTCGGGTATATTCGCTCCCGCTGCGGATCGAAACACGGGAGCCATACCGAACGAGACTCCGGGCGCCGAACTTGCGACAGAGGAGCGCATGGCCGGCGGCCCGGATCGGCAACATGTTGCGATTCGAGCCCGTATCGGTTGGGGACAGCCGACCACGCCTTTGCCGCGCCAGCGCCACATTTCCTGCCGGCGGTGTGACCGACAGACCGGGACCACGAACCCAAAGCTCATGTGCCGTAGCGTTTTATCCTCCAGGAACCTCGCCAACCCCGTTAGCACGGGTAGTGCATTAGGGCGCGGCATGACCGTGACCAGAAATCGCATACCTGCCCAGCGGGTGGCACGCGCGCTCATGGCAGCCATGGCGAGTGCGGCACTCCTGGCAGGGAGCACAGCGGCCGCGCAAACCCAGACGCCGGTCCAGCCGCCGGCTGGCACTGGGGACTACGCCACGCGCGCGCAGCTCGAGGCCGAGGCCGCATCGCATCCCGATCGCGCCGAGGCCATCCAGCGGCGCCTCCGGGAAGGGGACCTTCAGGTGGGCGACCGGATTGCGCTCCAGGTGCGCGGGCAGCCGGCGCTGACGGATACCTTTGCGGTGCGCGCCGGCCGGGTGATCGAGATCCCAGGGCTGCCGCAGATCCCGGTGGCCGGGGTACTGCGCTCGGAGCTGAAGAACCATCTCACCGAGCAGCTCGGGCGTTACGTGCGTGATCCGGAGCTCACCGAGGTAACGCCGCTCATCCGACTTGAGATCACGGGGTCGGTGGGGCGACCGGGCTTCTACGCGCTCCCGGCGGACCTGTTGATCAGCGACGCAATCATGTACGCCGGGGGGCCGTCAGGGGACGCCGATATGGGGAAGTCGCTGGTCCGTCGCGGCGACGACGAGTTCATCGAGAAGGACCAGTTCAAGGAGGCGGTCACGGCGGGAAAGACCCTGGACCAAATGGACCTGCGTGCGGGGGACCAGATCGACATCGGCAAACGGAACGACAAGAACTGGTATACGGTCCTGCGCACGGTGAGCCTCGGACTTGCCCTGACCGGCACGTTGATCGCGGTGTTCCATTGAGCATGCATTCCTTAACGCGCCTGCGGGCGCGAACGGGCCTGACGGACTTATGAGTGAGCCTCTGGGCGGTTTTGGCAACATGACGGACGTGCGACGCGGCGACGCGCGCGCCGCGGGAACGCGGCCGCTGCGCGAGCGTCGGCGCCGCATCACCGATGACGCACCGCAGACCGCGCGCGAGATCACCCGGCCAATCGCGCTGGTGCGTGACGCCGACGTCGTTCCCATACGCGCCGTAACTGGCATTCACGTGGTGCCCCGCCCGCGCGCGGAGATGCTGAATCGCCTCGTGAACGTCCTTCTGGCCTCGGTCGCCCTGCTCGTAGTGTGGCCGGTCATGCTCGTCGTCGCGCTGGTCGTCAAGCTGACGTCCCGTGGCCCCGTGCTCTACACGCAGACCCGCGTGGGTCTCGACCGCCGCGACATGCCGGTGACGGCGCTCTATGACCGCCGTCTGCACGACCATGGCGGCCGGATGTTCACGATCTACAAGTTCCGATCGATGTACGTGGACGCCGAGGAGCAGACGGGTCCCGTGTGGGCCGCCAGGGACGACCCGCGCGTCACGCCGGTGGGACGGGTGCTGCGCACGTACCGCCTGGATGAGCTCCCGCAGCTGTTCAACGTGCTGCGCGGCGACATGAACATCGTCGGCCCGCGGCCGGAGCGGCCGAGCATCTTCGCGCGGCTGTGTGAGGACATCAGCGAGTACCCGCTGCGCCAGCGCGCGCGGCCGGGTATCACCGGATGGGCGCAGGTCAACAACAGCTACGACGCCTCGTTGGATGACGTGCGGCTGAAGGTGCGCTACGATCTGGACTACATCGCGCGTCAGAGCCTCACCGAAGATTTCAAGATCATGCTTCGTACGGTTCCGGTGATGCTCTTCCGTCGTGGCGGCTGGTAGGCACGACGCCCAACCACCGCACCGCAGTTGTCGTCAACGCGCACCGCTCCTTCGATCGGTGCGCGTGGTGCATCAAGGCGCTGCAACGGGCGTCGCCACGCACGCGATCAGCCGGCGCACTCCGCCCGCACGTTCACGAAGCGGTGGCATCGCCCGGCCGCCGGGTGGGCTCCCATTTCACGTCGTGCTGCCGGCGCAGCACGCGCGCCCATGCCATCACGCCCGCGAGGATGGACACGGCGGCGAAACCGACCAGCGCCAAGGGGCGCGGCATGCGCCGCTCCTCCGGCCAACGGAGCGCCACGATGCCCATCGCCGCTGCCACGGCGCCCAGTCCCAGAAGCACCGCGGCCGGCGGCCAGCGCAGCGCCAGCACGCCGAGCGCCAGGAGCGCCGGCGGCACGCTCAGATACACCAGCCAGCGGCAGAGCTTGTGGCTCACGAGCATGAACGCAAATGCACCGTGCCGCAGCGGATTCATGAGATGCCGCTTGTACCAGAGCGTCTGGATCCCGCGCGCCATCGTGCGGATCTTTCGGCGGTATTCGGCTCGGAGCGATGTCGTGCGTGGGACGACGACGAGCGCTTCGTCCACCGACACCGCGCGGTATCCGCGCTCGCGCGCCAGCAGCGCGCTGGCAAAGTCGCGACTCAGCCCTTCGGGGAACTCGGTATCGTTCACCGCACGCCGGAATCCAAAAAAGCAGCCGCTCGCTCCCACGATCGAGCCTACGCGCGTTTCCAGGTCGCGAATGTGCATCTCGTAGCCCACGTAGCCCGACTCGGCGCGGTTGGCTTCGCGCGCCTCATCGCCCACGCTCACGTCGCGACCAGAGGCCACCCCCACCGTTGGATCGCCGAGCGCCCGCACCAGCGGCTTGAGCGACGTGGGGAGGATGCGCACACTGGCGTCGATGTTGACGATAAGGTCGTGCCGCACCGTCCTGCCGGCCGCGTTTTCGGCCGCCGTCTTCCCCGACCGCTCGGAAATGCGCAGCAGCTCGACGCCCCGCGCCGCAAACTCGCCAACAATGTTGTCCGTCCCGTCCGTCGAGCCGTCGGAGATCACGAGGATCTGCCGCCGATCGGCGGGATAGTCCACGCGCAAGAGCTCCTCGAGGGTGCGCCGGATCGAGCGCTCCTCGTTGTACGCGGGCACGGTGATGCTGATGAACGGCCATCCGTCATCAGCCGGCATGGGGGGAGGGTGCACCGGCGGACGCAGTGCCGCCATCACGCGCAGAATGGCCGGATAGAAAACATAGGCGTAGCCAAAAAACGCAGCGGGCACCACGGCGATCGCGACGGCAAGCCAGGTCATCGCGGCACCCCGCCCGCGCCGCCAACTGGAGCGGCAAGCAGAGTGCGGTACAGCCGCTCGTAGCCCGCCAGCCAGGGCTCCACGGCAAAGGTCGCAGTCAGCCGGTTCGTGGCGGCCACGACGCGCGCCGCGGCGTCGCTCCGCTCTGCCAGCGCCGTCCTCACGGCGGCGGCGAGCGCCGCAATATTATCGGGTGGCACCAAGTACGCTTCCTCCTCCGTGACAACGTCCGGCACCCCTCCCACGGCGGCCGCGACGATCGGCACACCCGCCGCCATGGCCTCCAACAACACCATGGGGGTTCCCTCCGTGCGCGAGCTCAGGACGAACAGATCGAACGCGCCAAGCAGCCGGCCCGCATCGGGCACGTTCCCGTGCCACGTTACGCGGCCCGCGATGCCCAGGCGTTCGGCGCGCTCGCGAAGCACACGCTCGTCCCTCCCCGTCCCCACGACGGAGAGCGTGGGCCCGTGGTCACCGACAAGTGCGAGGGCGTCCAGAAGGACGTCCAGCCCTTTCTCGGCACTCAGCCGCCCCACCCAGCCGATCCGCGGCGGCGATCCGTGGAGCAACGGCAGGTTGAGCTCTGCGCTGGCCGCTTCGCGCTCTAAGAGCGGGCGATCGGCCGCGTAGGCGTTGGGAAGCACGCGCAACCGACTGCTCCGCACGCCATCCCGGCTTAGCTCCTCGGCCAGCGGCCGTGAGACCGCCACCACCGCATCCATCGAACGAAACGCGGCCAATTGCAGCCGCTCATAGAGCCGATTGCGCCAATCGCCGCCGATACGACCGTGTACCGTGGTGACGCGCGGAATGCCGAGGCGCCGGCCCACACCGGCGTCGATCACATCGGGGCGGTATCCGTGGGTGTGGAGAATCCGTGCGCCATGGCGCGCGCACAGTGAACGCACCGCCGCGCGCTCGCGGAGGTACGCACGACCAGACACGCGAATTTCGTCTACCGGAACACCGCTCGTGCGCAGTTGCTCGCACCAGGGATGGGCTGCCTCATCCGCCGACAACACGGCGGCGACACGCGCATCGTGCCCTCGCTCGCGGAGACCGGCGGTGAGGGAGCGTACCACGGTCTCCAGTCCGCCCACACGCGCGGGGGCGACCACGTGGAGTACGCACAGTGGCTCGGACGGACGTTGCGCGGACACGGGAATTCAAGCCTGTGGACGGGCGTGCATCGGAGCGCGCCGGCGCCCGGCTGGCCGCCGGGAGCCCCGCGAGGCCGTCCGGGCACGGGAACCCGGCGCCGCGGCTGGGCCGAATGACCATCGGCCCACGGGTGAGCGAACGCGGTATAATTACGCACGACGGGTGCTGGCCACGCAACCGCTCGCCCGCCGCGGCAGCGCTTCACGTTGGCTCCATCATCGGAAGCGCACCACCCCAGCGACGCCCCTCTCACGCTCACCCTCACACCATGCTCGGCTCCGGAACAGCGGAAACCCGGCGAGATCGCCTTCGCGCCCTGGCCGACACGGAGTACGATCTGCTCGTGGTGGGCGGTGGATCCCATGGCGCGTTTGCCGCGTGGGAAGCAGCGCTGCGCGGGCTGCGCGTGGCACTCGTGGAACGCGACGATTTTGCGAGCGCGACGTCGGAGAACAGTCAGCACGTCGTGCACGGGGGTTTTCGCTATCTGCGGAGTTTGGACGTTCGCCGGATGCGGGAGTCCAGTCGGGAACGTGCCATCCTGGCGCGCGCCGCGCCGCACCTCGTCCGCCCGCTGCCCGTCGTGCTCCCAACGACCCGGAGTGTGGGCGCGCGACATCCGCTCGTCCTCAGAGCCGCGCTCGCCGTCGCCGGTGCCATTCTCCACGCCGACGCCGTTGAGGTGGACCCGCTGCGACGCACCACGCCCGGCCGCCTCCTGACGCGCGACCGTTACCGGATGTTGGCGGGTCCACTTGCGGTGCCGGACGCGACGGGCGCCGCACTCTGGTCCGACGGTGTGATGGAGCTTCCCGCCAGATTACTGCTCGCGGTGCTGACGTCGGCAGCGGCCGCGGGGGCCGTGGTGCTCAACCACGCGCTGGCCGCGCAACTCGTGGTGCGCCACGGCACCGCGACTGGCGTGTTGCTGCACGACCGAACTGGCGAACTCTCCACGCCTCTTGTCGTGCGTGCACGTGCCGTGCTGGACGCTACAGGGCCATGGTGCGGCGGGTTGCGGCCGCGGGACGACAGGCCGGCCACGCCTGTGCCGCCGCCCCCCGTTGCTCGCGCCACCGCCGTCCTGGTGCGGCGCCACTACGGACCGGCTGCCGCGGCCGTGCCCGATGCCGTCGGGCGTCGCATGCTCTTTGCCGTGCCATGGCGCGACGTGCTCATCCTGGGTACCGCCTACCGTCCCGGCGATCTCACTCGCCAGCCACGGCACGCGCTGGCTGGCGATGAGATCGAGCTCCTGACGGCGTTCAACGCGGCGCTTCCGGCGCTCGCCCTCGGTCGGGAAGAAGTGGCCGCCGTCCACGCCGGTTTCCTGCCGGCACTCGCGCCGTCCGCGCGTGGGGACGTGACGCTGCGCGAGCGGCCGGTGCTGCGGCGGGGCGCGCACGACGTCTCCAATCTGGTCGTGATGCAGGGGGTCAAGTGGACGACCGCGCGCAGCCTGGCCGAGCGGGCGGTGGACCTGTGCGAGCGGGTGTTGGAGCGCACCCCTTCGCCGCCCCAAACGCGCGACGCACGGGTAGCGGGAGCAGAGATGGAGGACCTGGGCTCGTTTTTCGGTGGTCTTTCTGGCGCGGCACGGGAGTACGGCCTGGCGCCGGACATCGCGCGGGAGCTGGCCCTGCAGCACGGCACGGGCTGGACCACCATCGCCCGCCTTGCCGCCGGCCGGCCCGAATGGCGGCTCCCCCTCGCGTCCGGCACGCGCACGATCGGCGCCGAAGTGGTGCACGCGGTGCGAAATGAAATGGCGGTGCACCTGAGCGACATTGCGCTGCGACGTACCACTCTGGCAGTCACCGGCTGGCCGGGAGACGAGGCCGTAGCCGCCGCCGCGCGTCTGGCGTCGGCCGAACTCGCTTGGAGTGCGGACCGCGAGCGTGCCGAGACGACGGCGCTTCGTGAGCGGCTGGCTGTCCCGTGGGCGGCGAGGGACACCGGCGGCAGCGTGGAGCCATGACGGCCCATCCCAACGACACTTTTCGCGCGGCGCAACTCGCGCTCTACGAGAGCTCCGTTCTCAAGCAGGCAAAGTGGCGCGCGCTCTCCGGTGCCATGCCGCGCGCGCGGCGCGGCGGCGCGCAGCCACACTTCACTGCCCTGGATCTCGGCTCGGACAATGGCGTCGTGAGCTGGCTCCTCCGCGGCACGGGAGGGCAATGGATCAGCGCCGACATCACGTCGGACACGGTGGACGCCATCCACCGCATGGTTGGCGACAACGTACTGCGGTTGGGCCAGGAGGGCGCGCTCCCACTCGGCGACGAAGTGCTGGATCTGGTGGTGGTGGTGGACCTACTCGAGCATGTGGAGGACGACGGTCTCCTGCTGGCCGAGATCGCGCGCTGCCTGCGCCCGGGCGGGCGGGCCATCGTGCACGTGCCACACGCCAAGCGGTGGGGGGTGCTGCCGCCACTCCGTCACGCGCTGGGCCTCACCGACGCGTGGCACGGTCATCGGCGCTCCGGCTATACGCACGCGACACTCCGGCGCTTGCTGCCGCCCACGCTCCGTATGCGGGGGGCGTTCACCTACTCCCGCTTCTTCTCGCACCTGCTGGACACCGCGCTCAACTGGAGCCTTCTGCGGAGCGCGCGCGGGCGTGCCGCCTCCACCGCCAAGGGCATGGTGCTCATGGGCGGGGATGAGAACGCCGGAGTCGGTGCCACGGGGAGCCGCATCGCGCGAGCGCTCTATCCGGCGATGCGGACGTTCGTCTGGCTGGACCGGTTGGTGTTCTGGACCGACGGATATCTGCTGGTAGCGGAGATGGAGAAGGTGCCGGGAGTATCCGCGTGATCGGCCAACATGGCGCGATAGCACTCCACCACTCTGCGGGCAAACACCTCGCGCGAGAAACGCTCGCTCACCAACCGCTTGGCGGCCGCCGCGCGCGTACGGAAGCGATCCGGGGAATCGAGCACCGTGGCCAGCGCACGGCCGAGCGCGCGAGGCTCCGGCGGGCATAGCACCGCCGTGTCCTCGCTAAGCACCTGCGTGTGCATGGGCAGATCGGTCGCCACGATCGGGACGCCCGATGCCATGTAGCTGTACAACTTGAGCGGTGTGTTGGTGCCGGCTCGCCGCGGGCTCACCAGCACGTCTGCCATCGCCATGTACTCCGGCATTCGCTGCGGCGGTTGCTGCCCCGTGAACACCACCTGCTCGACGCACCCCAGCGCCTTCACGCGGTTGCGGGCCCTGGCGATCCGATCAGGGGAGCCGCCGACGACGACCACGCGCGCGTCGGGGCGTTTGGACGCGAGGGCGGGGACGGCGGCGAGTAACAGGTCCACTCCCTGGTACGACGCCATGTTGCCCGTGTAGACCACCGTGGGATGGCCACGCAGGTGCAGCTCCGAACGCAGCCGTCGCAGCACCTGCGGATCGGCGGGACGCTCCAGCTCCTCCAGAGGGCAGTCCTCGATCTGCGCCACGGGCGTCCGCGGCGCGAGTTCCCGCACGCGCTGCGTGAGCGAATGGCACACCGTGATGGCCAACTGCGCGCGGCGCAACGCGAATCGCTCGAGCCAGCGGACAGCCTGGAGCCTCCGTCCTGGGCGCAGCACACCCGCGCAGACCAGCTGGTCCGAGATGCACGAGTCCAGATCGTATATCACGGGCACCCTGAGCGCGCGGGCCAGGGGCAATGCGTAGAACACCGACTCTTCCACCGCGTGCACCACATCGAACCGGTGCAGCAGGAGCAGCCGGGTGACCGTGGCCGCGAGGCACATATCCATCACGATCTTTCGACGCGAGAATCCAATCGGAACGGAGCCAATGCCGGGAGGGACCAGTGCGCGGTGGTGGCGGATGCCCGGAACGTCGAGCGGTCGGCCCAATCCAAAGCTCGCCAGGTGCACTTCAAAGCCAGCCGCCCGCAGGGCGCGTGCGACTTGGAGGACGTTCAGTGGAGTTCCGCGCAGTTCGAAAAACGGCTGTGGCGCGACGATCAACACACGTGGCGCGCGCTGCCGCGTTTTTTGAGGCATGGCTATCCGTACCGGGAACGGGGACGCTCTTCACACCGCTGGTCGTTACTTCAGCCGAAGGTCCCCAGAGCAGTTGCACAGCAGCCACAGGAGGCGCAATAGCTGTGCCGAATGATGCCGCGTGAACGCACTTCGACGGAGCGTCGGACGGGGGCCTTTGCCCGGTTCCGCCGAAGGCGTCGCCGCGAAGATCAGCGACCGCTCGGATTTTACCCAAAACATTGCAGAGCAGTCGGTTGCGCAGCAGCGTCGTGCGGCAGCGACAGCTGTCGTCTCGATGCCGCGTCCCGTCGCGGGATGGCGCCGCTCTACCGTGTCTGGCCGGCTCGGAGAAGTGGCCGAAGGTGGCATGAATTCTGAACCTACGTGCGGCCGACGGGTTCCACGTGCCAGGGCTCTCGATGCCCATTTTGGGGTCCAGCCACGGTGCCCACTGCGCGTCGCACGTTGGGGCGCTTGACGGTCTCAGAACCGGAAGGGAACCACACGCCGGCGTGGGCACTGCCCACGCCCTGCCACTGGCCTGTGTAGGCCACCGCGAACGCAGGAACGGCCCCCCTTGTTACGGCACCAAGAGCCGTCGAGGATTCGTGATGTCACTCGATTCACCCGTTGCGCTGTCGGTGGTCGTCCCGCTCTTTAACGAGGTGGACAACGTGCTGCCGTTGGTCACGGCCGTGCGTGACGCCCTGACGGAGTGGGACACCGGCTGGGAGCTCGTGCTGGTGGACGACGGGAGCACGGACCGCACGGCGGCCACGGCGGCGGCCGTTGCGGCAGGTGACGATCGCATCCGCCTCGTCCGACTGGCCCGGAACTACGGGCAGACGCAGGCGATGCAGGCCGGCTTCGACGCGGCGCGCGGCGAGGTGGTGGTGAGCATGGATGGCGACCTGCAGAACGATCCGCGTGACATCCCGCTCGTAGTCGCCGAGCTCCATCGCGGTTACGACCTGGTGGCCGGATATCGCGTGCGACGCCAGGACCGGTTGTTGACACGGAAAGTCCCATCGTGGGTGGCCAACCGCATCATCGCCTGGCTGACCGGCGTGCGCATCCGCGACAACGGCTGCTCGCTGAAGGCGTACCGCCGCGCGCTGTTGCAGGAAATGCGATTGTACTCGGACATGCACCGGTTTCTGCCCGCACTCGCAGCAGCCACGGCGCGGTCGCGCATTACCGAGGTTCCGGTGCGGCACCATGCACGCCGGTTCGGGACCAGCAAGTACGGACTGTCGCGCATTGCCAAGCTGCTGGCCGACCTGATCACGATCAAGATGATCAGCTCGTTCCGCGATCGTCCTCTGACTCTGTTCGGTACCGCGTCGATCGGGGCGCTGCTGGTGGCGGTGGGTGTCGCGCTGTACTGGCTGTGGACACTCTACCGCTACGGCGTGGCCGAAGCGGGGACGTACGTGCTCCCAGCCGCGGCGATGCTCTGGTTGGCGTTAGCGGCGTATCTCGTGATGTTAGGGCTCATTGGCGAGGTTATCTTGCGCAAGTCGAGCGAAGACCGGGGCAGCCCGTTGGTGCGGACGTAAGCGTATGGCACACACCATGGAACGTGATCTGATCTCGGAGTCGATCGTTCGACAACACGGCGAATCCGCCGTGGAGACGGGGAGCGGTGTCGATCTATCCGTCATCGTCCCGGTCATCGAACGGCCGGAGGCCCTGCTCCCGCTGTACGAGGAGTATGCGGCTCCGGTGCGCGACGCAGGGTATCGCGTGGAGTTTCTCTTCGTCGCCCATCCGTACTTCGATGCTCTCCTGGCCCCCGTCCGCGCCCGCGCCGCCAGCGATCCGCTGCTGCGCGTCATTCAGACACCCACCGCGGTGGGCGAGACGACGCTGCTCCGCATCGGCGCCGCCGAGAGCCGCGGGCGGATCGTGGTCACGCTGCCGGCGTACCATCAAGTGGATGCTGCCGCCGTTCCAGCGCTGGTGGCGCGGCTCGAGGCGGGGGCCGACGTGGTGGTCGCGCATCGCTGGCCCCGCCGTCAAGATTCGCTCATCAACCGTCTGCAGAACTGGGCGCTGCATTTCATGATCGGCCGGCTGGGCGGTCATCAGAATGCACGACGCCGCCTGCGGCGTTCGCGTGATGCGACGCGAGGTGCTGGAGGAGCTGCCGCTGTACGGCGACTTCGCGCGCTTCCTGCCCCTCCTCGCGCTGCACGGTGGGTACCGCGTGGAGGAGCTCGCGAGTCCACAGCACCCGCTGAACCGGCGTCCGCGCGTGTATGGCCCCGGCGTCTACGTGCGCCGGCTGGTGGACGTGCTGGGGCTGTTCTTCCTGCTGCGCTTCACCGACAAGCCGCTGCGGTTCTTCGGACTGGTGGGGGCGGCGCTGTCCGGCGTGGGAGGGCTGCTCCTACTGCTCCTGTTCGCACAGCGGGTGACCGGGAGCCCCATCAGTCAGCGGCCGCTGCTGCTGCTGGGCGTGCTGTTCCTCACGCTCGGGATGCAGGCCATCGCGCTCGGCCTGATCGGTGAGATCGTGGTGCACTTCAACGCGTCGAAGCGTCGCGGCTACCGACTGCGCCCACCCGATCGCGACAGCCAAGCGTGAACGCATCGCCCCAATGGTCGCTTCGCCAACACCGCCGGTCTCGTCGCTGGTTACGGGCGGCGAGTACGGCGTGCGCGGAGCGGAGCGCCGCCCCAGGCCGGCAATGAGACGCATGGAGGGCGGCACGCGCGCCAACCGTGGCGCCGTGGCGGTGGTGGCGCTCGTGCTGGCGGGACTGGTCCTTCGTCTGGCCATGCTGCCGCACCGGTGGATCAACCCGGACGAGGGCGCGCACCTGAGCGACGGGTTGCTCATCCTGCGCGGACTGGTCCCCACGGTACAGTTCACGTCCAGACAGCCCATCTACGCGTATATCCAGGCCGCGATCGTCTCGATGGTGGGTGGGCACATTTGCTCGCGCGCCTGCTGCCCATTGTCGCCATGCTGGGCACCACGGGCCTGCTGTTCGTGCTCGGCCGGCGCCTGTTCAGCGCGCGGGTTGGCGCCGTGGCCGCCGTCATCTACTGGCTGCATCCGCTGGCCGTCATCTGGTCACCGGTGGTGAAGACGGAGCCGCTCAATACGTTCGTCGCCACGCTTGCCATCTACCTCGCGGTGCGGGGCATTCAGAGCGAACACCGCGAGCGGTTCGTCTCGTTCATGCTGGCTGGCGTGGCGCTCGGAGTGTCGTTCTACGTGCGCGAATCGGCGCTCGCGGTGGTGCTCGCGGCCGTGATGATCGTGACGGTGGGCCTGCGGTTCGGGCCTCGGCCGGTGGGACGCGCGTACGCGCTCCTGGCCAGCGGATTCTTTGCCGTAGTGGCGGTGATCGCAGCGTATTTTCTCCGCTGGATGTCCTGGGACTGGTTTCTCCGGAGCAGCCTCGATCCGCTGCGGCTCCCGATCGGCGCGGTGCTCACCATGAGCCATCGCGTGGCGACGGCCAGCGCGGTCACGGCCGCGAATGTCGCCGCCGCACCACGTCACGGCGGGCAGGGATTCTCCGTCACGCTGGCGAACATCCGCGAGACGGTGGCACTCGACGCGCACCTCTTCGCCGCGCTCGCTGTGGGCGTCCTTGTGGCGGTCGTGCTGCGGTTCCGAAAGCGCGACCAGCTCGCGGCGTCCGCGCTCGGCCTGGCCGTGTGCTACGCGTGGTCGCTCGCGCTGCTCCTGGCCTATGGGCTGTGGAGCATTCAGCGCGGGTTCTTCACACAGTACTTTGGCGAGGTGGTCCCCCCGCTCGTGCTGCTCAGCGCCTTTCTGCTCGTCACGTGCGGCGAGGTACTTCTGGCGCGGCCGCGTCCGCTCGCCACCGCGGCCCTGGCGACGGCCATCGCTCTGCTGCTGGATTTCGTGGCCTACCGCGTGAACCCCATGCTGGAGCTACCGCGCCCGCTGTTCGTAGCCGTACCAGCGCTCGCGCTCGCGGTACCGTACCTCTTGGACGTCCACCATCCCGCGCGATCGCGCGGCGCAAGGGTGTACCCGCTCGTGGTGGCCGGAGCCGCGCTCGCCGCGCTGGCCGGCTTCTCGGCGACGGGCCTGTCCGTCGCCAAACTGGCCGTCACCGCGGTGCTGGTCCTCGGGATCGCGCTGGCCGGCAGCGCGCGTGGGGAAGGAAGACTCGACGTGTACCGTCCCGTAGCCTACGTGGCACTCGTCGCCATCGTAGCCACTGCGCTGAGCGCGTTTGCCACGTCGGGCAGGCTGCTGTCGCTCGCGTACGAGTGCATTCTGGACGCCCCAGACCGTGCGCGAAGCGTCCGCGTTCATCCGTTCGCATTCACGGCCGGACGACGAAGTCATGTCGGGCGGGGTGATCTGGAGCGTGGCCGCGGGCCGGCGTCCGTTTATGAACGATCCGCACCCGCTGGCGTACGAGGGGTCGATATCACCCGAACGGGCGGCATCCATGCGCGCCCAATTGGAGCATTCCCCGCCCCGTGTGGTGGTATTGGACGGCTATACGTTCCGCACCCTGCTCGCGCACATCGACGCCGACAGCAGCTTCTTGCGCACGCATTACACGCGCGCGGCGACGTTCGCGGGATCGCGGTACCCGGTGGAGGTATATCTGTTGAACGACAGCGCCGGGCGAGCAGCGGCGGCGCCTCAGCGGCTGTCCAGTACCTCCGCATACAGCCGTTCCAGTGCACCGCTGAGCACGTCGATGTCGAACTCTCGCTCCGCACGCCGACGCGCTGCCGATCCCAGCCGGTAGCGCAACGCGGGGTCATCCGCCAAGCGCCGGATTTGCGTGGCCAGCGCGCCCACATCGCCCTCCGGCACCAGTAGACCCGTTTCGCCGTGCGTCACGATATCGGGGATGCCACTGTGGAACGTGCTCACCACCGGCAGCCCGGAACTGGCGGCTTCCTCCAGCACCGTGGGAGTTCCCTCCTCATCCCCGTCGGCCGCCGTGATGCTCGGCAGGAGAAAGGCATCGGCACGGGCCATGGCGGTACGCACGTACGGCTCCGCCTGCGCGCCGTGAAAGCGCACGCGGCTTTCCATGTTCAGCTGACGGACGAGCGAGCCCAGGTGCTCTCGCAGCGGACCATCGCCAATGACGTCGTACTGCACATCGCGCCCGGCCTCGGTCAGTTGCGCGACCGCGCGAATGCCGTGTTCGATGCCTTTCTTTTCGGTGAGTCGAGCGACGGACAGGACGTGTAGTGGTCCCTCGGCCGGCCGATCCGTGCGATCCACGAACGCGAAGGATCGCGTGTCCACACCGAGCGCGAGCATGTGGAGCCGTTCGGGGGGACAGCCCAGCGCTTCGAGCCGCCGCGCCGAGTACGGGCTGAGCGCGATCACGCCATCGGCGGCGCGGAAGAGTGGATCATAGCACCGCGGACCCGCCAGCCGCGGGTATCCCGAGAAGTCGTGTCCGTAAAAGGATACCACCAGGGGGACGCGCCAGTGCTCGGCCGCAAAGCGATAGCGTAGTCCCACGGGACCGAAGTGACAGTGCACCAGATCGTAGCGCCGCCGCGTGGCAAGCACCTGCAGACGCGTGATCAGCGCCCGACGTCCACCGTACGGCGCGCTCGCGCGTGTCCCCACCCAGCGGAGCGCACGTGGCGCCCGGAGGAGAAGACGCCCCGCCAGCATGGCGGCGCGCGCCGGCGCCGGATGCTCGGACACGCCGCGGCCATGCACGTAGGTGAGAGACCGATCCAGCCCGTGCGCGGCCACCGCGGGATGCACGTGCCGGCTCGCGGGCAGCCGGTGCGCGAAGATGTCCACCTCGTGACCGCGCTGCTGCAGGCCCACGATCTGCCGGATGATGAACGTCTCCGAGACCTCCGGGAACGATTCGACGAACGCGGCAATGCGCATCCCGGATGCGGGGCGGCGCCCGCGCGTCACGCGGGGCGGATGTCCCAGGAGGGCGCCCAGAACACGGCCCCCCAGACGCGTGGGGGCGGGAGCCCCTTCCCCCAGCCGAACACGTCGTTTTCCAGCACCTGGATGGTGAAGGCGTGGGCGAAGCGCGCAAAGTCACTCACCCCGTCCCCCGCCTGCACACGGATGGCGTACGTGCCCGCATTGAGGGGAATGCGCCCCAGGTCACAGCGCACGCGCCACCGCTCCGATCGCCCCGGCGCACTTGGCACATTCTGCACCTTGTTGCTCATGCCCAGCACGATCTCTCCGGCCGCGTTCACCACGCGGATGTCGATGGTGGCGCGAGACAGGGGCTTGGGCGCCTGGAGATCGAAGCGCAGCACGAGCGGCTCGCCGCAGGCCATGCTGACACGCGGCGCCGTGTCGGTGTAGTGCAGCACGTAGTCGCGGCCGAAGCCGGGCTCTCCCGCAATGCTGGTGGGCGTGGGACCGGCGTCCACTTCCTCGAACAGATCGAGATAGCGCTGCACCACCGCGTCGGCCGGGCCGTCCGTAAGGACGGAACCGTTGTCGATCAGCAGACAGCGCGAGCAGAGCGACCGGACCGCCGCCATGTTGTGGCTCACGAACAGGACCGTACGCCCCCCGCTCGCCACGTCGTGCATCTTCCCGAGACACTTCTTCTGAAAGGCCGCGTCGCCGACCGCCAGGACCTCGTCGATGATGAGGACCTCGGGCTGCAGATGCGCCGCGACCGCGAACGCCAGGCGCACCTTCATGCCACTAGAGTACCGCTTGACCGGCGTGTCGATGAAGCGCTCGATCCCGGAGAACTCGACGATTTCGTCGAAGTGGTTGGCGATGTAGCTGCGGTCCATCCCCAGAATGGCGCCGTTGAGAAAAATGTTCTCCCGCCCCGTGAGCTCGTTGTGAAACCCCGTGCCGACCTCGAGCAGCGAGCCCACGTGGCCGGTCACCACGGCACGCCCGGTGGTGGGGCGGGTGATCCGCGTGAGCACCTTGAGCAGGGTGCTCTTCCCTGCCCCGTTGCGCCCGACGATCCCCAGCACCTCGCCTTCGGGCAGCTCGAAAGAGACATCGCGCAACGCCCACACCACGTCGGATGCATTGGCGTCATCGTGACGCGTGGCGTTGCGCAAGCGCTGGAGGTTCCTGACCGGCGCCTTGAGCACGTTCATCATCACCTCGCCCAGCGTGTCCGCCCGCCGGCGGGCCTGGCCAATGCGATAGCGCTTGCCCAGCCCCTCGGCCCGGACGGCGATCTCGCTCATGCGGCGCTCCCGGCGCAACGCGGCTCAGGCCACATCGGCGAACACCCGCTCGGTGTGGCGGAAGTACAGCGCGCCGGTCACGAGGAGCGCCAGCGCCGAGAGCGCCGAGATGCCGATAAGCTCCCACCGCACCGGGCCCGTCCCCAAGAGCGCGGTGCGCATCCCCTCGATGGCCCCCACCATGGGGTTGAGCGCGTAGAACGGCTGATACTTGGCCGGCACCTTGGAGAGCGGAAACACCACCGGCGACGAATACATCCAGATCTGCACGAGAAACGGCGTCACGTGCTTGATGTCGCGATACTGGACGTTGAGAGCGGAGAGCCAGGTGCCCGCGCCCGCCGCCGCGAGCGCGGCCAGCAGCGCCACGATAGGGAGCACGATGACAGCCCACGGCGTGGGCACCATCCCGAAGCCCAGCATGATCACCAGGAGCACGACCGTGGACAGGCAGAAGTCCACCATCGACGCGAGGACCGGCGCGATGGGGATCACCAGCCGCGGAAAGTACACTTTGGTGATGAGCTCCGGATTGGTGATGAGGCTGTTGGCGGAGCCGGCGAGCGCGGCAGCGAAGAAGCTCCACGGCACCATCGCGGCGAACGAGAACACCGGGTACGGCACCCCGTCCGAGCCCATCTTGGCGATGCGGCCAAAGATGATGGTGAAAATGGCCGCGCTTACCGCCGGCTGCAGGATCGCCCATCCGACTCCCAGCACGGTCTGCGCGTAGCGCACCTTGATATCGCGCCAGACCAGGAAGAAGAACAGGCCACGATGCGTCCAGATCTCCCGCAGATTGAGGGAGGGCCACGCACGCGCGGGCTCGATGATCGTCGTGGTCGCGTCGCGGTGCACGCGCGTCTCGTGCTCCGACGGTGCCTGTGGCACCACGCCGGGCCGCTCCAGCTCAACGTTTGCCGACATGTCCTGCTGTGGCCATCGGTTCCTTGATTCTGTCCACCGTGAGACTGCGCCCTCCCGCACGGGCGTGCGGGAACGCGGTGTGGACCGGTCGTCCCCCGGTTGCACCTCCCGTGCCGCCTGCGGCGCCGGATCGTCTCACGGGCTCCAAGTCCAGCAAAGATAACCGGTCGCCAGGATCGCTTACGGCAGACGCTTGTCTCCAACGAAACGTCATTGTTGCGGGGGCGCGACAGCCGAAGGAATCACTGGCGCCGTCACGGGTGCGCGCCGCTCCGGCCAGGGCTCTGAGCGTGCCGCGCCATGGCAGGAAGCGCGCGGCCTCACGCCGGACCTCGTGGCGACTATCTTGCTTGCGACAGCCCGCGCGCCGTCCCCCCGCGCGCTTGCGCCCCGACGAACGACGGGCCACCACCCATGACAGGCCACGTGGACATCAGCGTCATCATCGCCACCCACCGCCGCGCGGCATCGTTGGACGACACGCTGCGCAGCCTTGCCGCCTCGTCCGTCGCGCGGGACCGGTTCGAGGTGGTGGTCGCGGACAACGCCGACGACGCCGCCACGCACAATGTCTGCACCCGGTGGTCGGGGGAGTTTCACGTGCAGTACCTCGTCGAGACCACTCCTGGAAAGAACGCCGCCCTCAACGCGGCGTTGGCCCGTGCGGCAGGGGAGCTGTACGTGTTCACGGACGACGACGTCATTGCCGAACGGGACTGGTTGGAGGCGCTGTGGCACGCCGCGCTGCGCTGGCCCGATCACGTGCTCTTTGGCGGCCGCGTGCTGCCACAATGGCCCGGGCCCGTGCCAGAGCACCTGCGCGACGAACGCTATCTGGGCCCCTGCTTCAGCGTGCTCGATCGTTCCACCGCCGATGGCCCGGACGCGCGCTTTCTCCCCTTTGGTCCAAACATGGCCGTGCGGCGCGCCGTGTTCGAGCAAGGGCATCGATTCGACACCGCCGTCGGTCCGCGGGTGGGCAGCTACATCATGGGGAGCGAGACATCGTTCACGCGGCGCCTCATCCAGGACGGCTGCGCTCCGGTGTACGTGCGCGACGCCATCGTGCTGCACAAGATCCGCCCGGATCAGCTCTCCTCCGCGTGGCTCCGGCGGCGGGCCTTTCGATACGGACGCATGCTGGGATTCCGGCAGCGGGAGGACGCCGCGACGGGCAGCCGCGTGACAGCCGCGTGGCGGTTGGGTCGCCAACTCGTGCGGCGGGGGGCCTCGGCGGCGGCGGCGAGTGTCCGACGCGATCCCGCGGATCGCTTTCACGGGGTCATGGCCGCGGCGACGACGCTAGGACAGTTGTACGAGGTGGCACGCAGACGTCCCGTCGCTCGACAGACACCGCTCTCGCCGTCCACCATGACGACGGGCGCGGGAGGGCAGCGCTGATGGCCGCCCAGGTGAGTGCATCACGCCCCACGGGCGCCGCGGAGGCAGTCCGCGCGCCCCTGTGCCCCGACGTAGGAGTCGTGGCGCTCGTCCCCGATCGCTGGGGGTCGCGCTGGCAGCCGCGCCATCACGTACTCTCCCGTCTCGCGCGCTACTTCCCGGTGGTGTGGGTCAACCCGGCTCCGGAGTTTCGTGACGTGCTCCGGCATCCGGGCGCGTACCGGGAGCCGGACGCGGAGCCGGTGCCCGGGATGCACGTGCATAGCCCCGACTATCGGCTCCCCTTGCTCTACAAGCCAGCATGGCTGGCGAAACGCATGCGCTCGCGCCGGTTGCGCGGGGCCGCGGAACGGTTGCGCCGGGCCGGCTGTACCCGAATCATCCTCTACGTCTGGCGCCCGGAATTCGCCGACGCGCGGCACGTGGTGCACCACGATCTGCTGTGCTATCACATTGACGACGAGTACTCCTTCAGTACGAACGACGCTCCCATCTCGCCGCCCGAATTGGACCTGCTCCGCCATGCCGATCAGGTATTCATCCACTCGGCCGCGCTCATGGAAAAAAAGGGCGCCATCAATCCGCATACGGCGCTCGTGCCGAACGGAGTGGACTACGATCTGTACGCGCGCGCGGCACCGGAGCCCGCGGACCTGGCGGCGATCCCGCACCCGCGCATCGGGTACACGGGGCACGTGAAGCCGCAGATGGACTTCGCACTGCTCGCGGCGCTGGCGGACCGGCACCCGGAGTGGTCGTTCGTTCTCTGCGGCGCGATCCGGGACGATCCTCATGTCCGGGCGGCATGCGAAGCATTGCGGTCCCGTGAGAACGTGTTCCTGCTCGGAGCGAAGACGTGGGAAGAATTGGCGGACTATCCGCAGCACTGTGACGTTTGCATTATGCCCTACCGCGTCGACGACTACACGCGCTACATCTATCCCATGAAGCTGCACGAGTATCTGGCGTCCGGACGGCCGGTCGTGGGCGCGCGGATTCGTACATTGGAGGACTTCGACAGCGTGGTGCGCCTTGCCAGCGGCATCGACGAGTGGTCCGATGCCCTGACGGAGGCGCTGCAAGCGGGGGCCGACACCGCCGCGCTGCGCGAGCTCCGACGTGCCGTCGCACGCTCGCACGATTGGGACGCGCTCGTCACGCGGGTCGCGGCTCGAATGGCGGAGCGGATCGGGCCGCAGGTTCTCTCCCAAGTGCTCGCCCCGGCGACGACCTACCCTCACCAGGACGTCGAGGCGGCGACCACGTGAGTCCCCGCACGCCGCACCCGAGCTTCGAAATCGCGGCCACAGCGACCGCAGCGCACCGCCTGCTGCTGCTCACATACCACTTTCCGCCGGGCCAGGAGGTGGGCGCGCTGCGATGGCAGAAGTTCGCGCGCCATTTGGCCGCAAGAGGCTGTGCGTTGGATGTCGTGACCCTGCATCCCGACGCGGTTCCCCGCCCAGATCTGTCGCGGCTTTACGACCTCCCTGCGGGGACACGCGTCTTCGGCGTGCACGCTCCTCGACCCGTGGCCGAGCGGATCGAGTACGGCCTGTGGCTGACGGTGCGAGGGCTACGTTGGGCAAAGGCGAGGATCCGACCGACCCCGCCCACGCCGCACGAAGAGACTGCGAGCGCAGCGGATCGTCACTCCGCCCGCGCGTCGTCGCGCTCGCGAGCTGAGGCGCACGCGCATCGCTTCGATCGTCGCGAACTCGCGCGTGCCGTACACGTCTGGGTTGAGAGCTCGCACGACGCCGCGTGGGCGAACGCGGCGGGTTCCATCGGCGGACGCTTGGCCGCATCGAGGCGCTACGACGCCGTCGTCTCCTGCGGGCCACCCCACAAAGTTCACGAAGCCGCACGGCGCGTGGCGCGGAGCACTGGGCGGCCGCTGGTGGTGGATCTTCGAGATCCGTGGAGTCTCGTGGAACGACTCCCAGACGACATCGCCAGCCCGCGATGGTGGGCACACGCCGCGCGCGATGAGCGTCGCGTGTTCAGGCAGGCGGCGCTCATCGTCGCGAATACGGAGCAAGCCGCGACGGCCATGCGCGCGCAGTATCCCGAGTTGTCGACACGGATCATCACGGTCACCAACGGATACGATGACGACGAGACGCTGCCCGCTGCCGCGCCCACCGGGCGCTTTGTGATCGCCTATGCCGGCTCGATTTACATCGATCGCGATCCGCGTCTTCTTTTCCGCGCAGCGTCACACGTCGTCCGCTCGCTCGCGCTGACCCCGCACGAGTTCGGAATCGAACTCATTGGCAACGTCGACAGCTACGGCGGCGTCCCCGTGGACGTCATCGCACGGGAGGAAGGGATCGCGTCGTTCGTGCAAACCGGGCCGCCTCGCGTGCGGCGCGATGCGTTCGACTTCTTGGCACGCGCGACGATGCTGGTCAGCTTGCCGCAGGACAGCGTCAGCGCGATTCCTTCGAAGGTCTTCGAGTACATGCGCTTCCCGGCTTGGCTACTCATTCTCGCCGGGCGCGATAGTGCCACCGGACAGCTACTCCGCAGCACGAACGCGGACGTCGTCGATCCGCACGATGTGGACGCCATCGCTTCGGCCATTGCCCGTCGCGTCGAGGAGTATCAGGCTGGCGCACGACCCACACCGGTTTCCCAGGACACCCGGTTCAGCCGCCGCCATCAGGCCGCCACCCTGTGGCGTGCGCTGCAGCGCTACTGCGATATCGACGACCGCAGCGGCGGCGGCGCGACACCGGGAATCGTGGCGCGAACGCCAGCCAAGTCCTCGTAAAGCGCTGCGTACGCTTGCACCATTCGCTGGACGCCGAAATGCGCCTCCACCCGTTCGCGCGCGAGGACGCCATCCCGCTGCCGGCGATCTCCGTCTGAGAGCGCATCGCGCCAGGCCGCCGCGAGGGCCTCCACAGATTCGGCCGGCACCATGCGATGGCGTAGGTTCGCGCCGAGCACGACCGGATTGCCGCCCACATCGGTGACGACGGGGCAGAGCCCTGCGCTCATTGCCTCCAGCAATCCGATCGAGGTTCCCTCGCTCCGCGAGCCGAGCGAGAAGAGATCGAACGTGGCATGTAACGTTTCGATGTCGTTCCGCCAGCCGAGGAAGTGCACAGCGTGGCCGATCCCGTAGCTGGCGACCAGGCGCTCCAGCTCCGGCCGCAGTGACCCCTCCCCACAGAGGAGCAGAACCGGCGCGGGCCCGGTGCTCCACTGGCTGAGTAGCCGCCCGAACGCGTGCACCATGACATCATAGCCCTTTATATGTTCCAGCCGACCAATGCTGCCAATAATCGGTGCGTCTAGCGCGATCCCGTGCTCCGCACGCACAATATCAGAGCGCGCGCGGGGCCGGAACCGCTCCGTATCCACGCCGTTGATAATGACCTCGATGCGCGTGCCGCGCGCCACCACGTGCTTGGCCAGCTGGTCGGACAACGAATCGGAGACGGCAACCACCGCATCTGTGCGTCGGGATGCGAGCCCGTCCACCAAACGCATGTCCCACGGGTCCGGCCGGCGGCGGCCGTGCTCCGTATGCACCAGCACAGGCACCCCGGCCTGCCGCGCCGCGAGGGATCCCTTATACCAGACGCCCGTATGTGTGTGCACGATGTCGGGTGCGATGGCGCAGACCTGCCGCGTGAGGGGACGCGGCCACAACATGGTCCACTTGGGCAGGCGAGGTGCCGTGTGCAAGGCGGCGACGGTATCGAGTCCGTCCGCAAACACTCCCAGATATTGGAGCGCCAGCACGTGCACTTCGTGGCGAGCGTGATCGGAGAGCCGGATGAGGTCGGCCAGCATGCGTTCGAGACCGCCGTAGTGGAGATTGCGGACAATGTGCAGGATACGCAGTCGCCGTTGGCGGTCCGATCGCGGCGACATCAGCGCCACGCTCCCGACGCGCGCAGTACGAAGCCGTCGCGCGACAGCCCTGCGGGCACATTAAGCCTCGGCAGTGCGTGCGGCCTCGGGCATGTCGGATCGACCCAGCCGCCGTCGATGCACAATGCGGCCACATACCCGACGTCAGCTGCCCGCGCCGCGACGTCTGGATTGTACCGTCCGTATGGATACGACAGGACCGGAAGCGCGCCCGAACACCGTTCGCGAAGCCAGGCGAGAGGACGAGCGAGTTCCGCATCCAGCGTAGGGCCGTGCAAACGAGTCAGGTTGGGATGCGTCCACGTGTGGGACGCGATAGCCATCTCGGGGCATGTGAGCGCATCCGCCAATTCCGCTTCCGTTATGCAGCGCGCGTGCGGCGGCGGCTCAGACGACGCGATGCCGAGGCCGGCCGCTTCGCGCCGGATGCGCTCGTCCTGGCCGTTCCATTCCTCAAGCGCCCGCCGCCGGAACACATCGCGCTCACGCTCGATAATGTTCGGGAGGATCGCATCCCACCAGAAGGAGCGATCCCCGACGAACGCGGGCGCGACAAACAGCGTTGCGGGGAGTCCCCGCGCGCGCAGCTCGTGCACGCCCGCGGTCGCCGCGCCGCGGTAGGCGTCGTCAAACGTTATCGCCACGCGCGGCTTGGTGTCCGCGAGCACCTCCTCACCGCACGCAGTCAGGGCGTCGGTGAGGGCTACGACGGTAAACGCCTCGGTAAGACAATCGAGTTGGTCGCCGAATGCTTCTTGCGGGAGATGGAGGGACACATCGCCCGTCACGGGCTCCCCTCGCGGAACGATGTTGTGGTAGCCTAGGATCAGCACGTTCCGGCCTCGGCGGCGGCGGGTGTACCGTGCCGCTCCGGACCACATCAGACTGCGTTCAGCGGCCCGCTTGACGATCCGGCGGACGCGCTGAGTCAGCGTCGACACCGATGTGCCTCCTCAGCGGTTGGAGCGGTGCGCCGATGTAGTCACCGCCGCCCCACCGCGCATCCCGGCAATGCGGCGCGCACCTACCGGTCCGCGGAGGGGAACGGGAGTAACCGCACCCCGGGCCGCGCCTGTGGGATTCAGGCGCGTCAGCTTGAGCAGCCCCGCCGCCATGGCGATCAGCAAATAGGGATACGCAAAGTAGTTGGCCGATACGAACGACCCAGACACGCAGAACCCAATGATCGCGACGGCGATCGACTGCGCCATGGCCGACTCGCGCGGGCCGATGACGGATCCCGGAGGCCCGCGCCGACGATGCAGTCGCATCATGGCGCGGATGGAATAGACAAACAACCCGGTAAACAGCACGAGGCCGATCACCCCGGTCTCAGCGCCGATCTCGACGAACGAGTTGTGGGCCGCGGACCACTTGTACCCCGGTCCCCCGATCAGATTCAGCTGTCCGCCTGGCGACAGCGTCCCCTCCGCCCGACTGAACGTGCGCACGCCCAGACCGACCAGGGGATGGTGCAGCATGTAGCCGATCCCGCGTGTCCAGATTGCGCGGCGTCCGCCCGAGGTGGCCCCCTTCCCCGTCCAGTTGTAGTCATTGGTGGGATGGAGCAGCGTCTTCATGTTGGCCCAGTAGGTGTCGCTCCCGCGAAGCGCCAGGAGAGCAGCACCAGCCACGGCGACCAGAATCATCTGCCGACGCGGTATGCCTCGATACCAGACAAGGAGGACGGTCCCCACAACGAGCAGTCCCAGAAATCCACCCCGCGATCCACCCTTGATGAGAGTGAGAAGGAACACCACGAACGCCGCAGCGGCCACAATGCGGTCCATCAACTTCATGCCCGGCCGTATGAAGTAAACGGCCAGCGGCAGCGTGCAAACGATCAGGACGGAGATATCGTTCGAGTCATAATAGATCAGCTCGGCCAACCGGCCGTCGGCCCCGACGTGGAAGCGCATGTAAATGTACAGGCAGTACAGCGCCCCACCGACCACCGTGCCGCGCATCACCCATTCAAGGTCGCGCATGTTGCGCACACCTGCCGCCACCATCATGGCGAGCAACAGGTTTGGCATGAAGTCCTTGAGGAGAAAAGACAGACTGGCGCCCTGGGCAAGGCTTGTGGGAATACCGAGAAACATGATGGCAAACAAGCCCAGAAGCATCCGACTCAGCGGAGAGTCGATGGCCTGGAGACGACGCGGCCCGCGCACCACGCTGAAAAAGATGGCGAGCGTCGCCAACCCGACGAACAGAGGGAGTTTGACCTTCCCGAGGATCGGAAACAGGTCCTGTACGCGCCAGACGTACGTCGCGATGACGAGAGGAAGCATAAGAATGAGCGTGTCTGGACGCGGGCTAGCAGGCACGCTCGTCTGGCCGCTGGCGGCCGCCGAGGCGGGTGCCGCCCGGACGACATCCAGCGATGCATTCTCGACAGCGGTCATTCCTCGCATACGTCCTCGCACTTCAGGTGCGTCCCCCGCGTGCAAGAGCCGGCATTTGACGTGTGAATCATGCGTGCCACAAACACCTCACGCCCCCCAGGCCACCCGGCACGCGTGCGGGACCTTGGAAATGACCCAACGGTACTTCCCCGACTTCTCGGGCGGAATGTCGTCGACGATCACCACATCGATGCGCATAGCCTCCCCCAAGCGAGCCCGCAGCCCGGACAGGAGCGCCTCCTGCTCACTCGCGGTAAAAGCGGACGATGGCACCAACTTCACCAGAAGGTGATCTTCCGCGTCCTGCACCAATTGGGACTTCACCAGCGTGTCGAACGGCTTGAACGGGTGCGTGAGGACGGAGGGTGAGATAAAGCGTCCATCCGGGGTGATGACGACGTCCTCTGCCTTGGTGGTCACACTGGCGATGCGGCGCAGCGTTCGCCCGCACGCACACACCCCCGGCACCCACGAGGACAGGTCACTGGTTCGGTACCGGATGAGCGGCATGCCCCGATTCCAGAGACTGGTGCCCACGAGCCACCCCGGTTTGGTGCCCTCCACGACCTGCCCATCATCCGCGACGATTTCGGCGATCCCATACTCCTCGAAAACGTGCTTGCCGTCGTGCGCGTCGCACTCGGCGGCGAAGATCACGCGCTCGGCGAGCCCGTAGAAGTCGAAGATCGGACACTTAAATGCCGACTGGATAGCCTCACGCTGTACGTCGTGCAATGTCTCGGACGACGTGAACACCGCCTGCAGTCGTAGCTGCTCCCCCCGCTCGAGCAGGTGCTGCGCCAGGATGTGGATTGTGGAGGGGTAGCCCTCTAGAAAGCGTAGCCGCCGGCAGCGAATATCGCGCGTGTAAGCATCCAGATGTGCGGGTTGCATGTGGAATGCCGAGTACCATACCTGATGATGCACGAGGTTGACGCGCCAGAATGGCGGGCGCTCCTGATCCAGCGGAACGACGACGCGTCCCAGAAACATCCCACACCAGTCGCCGCGGTCCATACCCCCCCATCGCTTCTGCCGCCAATCGGCCACCGCATTCGCCACGCTCATCCCGCGGTCGTACCATACTCCCAGCGGGGAACCCGTTGTGCCGCTGGTATGGCCGTGGACCAGCGTGTCATGCGCGCCGTCGACGCACATGGCTGCCGTGGCCGACCGCACGTCCTCCTTCGTCACGATTGGGAGCTTATATAGGTCGTCCATCCCCTGCACGTCAGCCGGGGAAACGCCGTGGTCCCGGTAGCGTCGGCGATAGAACGGCACCCGCTCATAGGCTAGGCGCACCAGTTCGACGAGGCGCTCGTCCTGCCAGTTCCGACGCAACTCGGCCTGCTCGCACTCAAGGCGGTCCCACTGCATCTGCAGCGCGCGAAACGCCGGGCCGTAGCGTTCGCGCTGGATACGCCACGCGTGCGCATTGAGGAGGAGCGTTTGCAGCCATATCGGCGAGCGTTGATAGATGGCTTCTTCGGACATGCAGACGGTGCGGGCGTGTGGGAGAGCCACCACATGTCGTGGTCAGGACCCGACAGTTCGTGGCTCCGGGACGGATATCGCGGCCGGCGTGCTGCAAGCTATGCGAGTCCTGTGCCCCGCACACGTGCCCTGCGCGCGTTTCTGCGGCGGTACAAGGCCGAAGGACACGTACAGGCCCGGGAGCGCGGCGTCCGCGCTCCCGGGCCCACACAGCATCCCGCGCCCTCGCGGGGCGTGGACCAAGCGTCCTGGCGGCTCTTAGGGGAGGTTGAATGGGTTGGGGTGGGCCAGGCCATCGATCACCTGCCACTCGCCGTACCAGAGCGATTGACTCTGGTCGGGGTAGCGTGTGTCGTTGAAATTCAACCCCAGCATGATCCGGTTCATCCCCGGTGCCGGCTCCCCATTGTTCATCGTTCCCGCAAGTGTCCCGCGCAACTGTGGCACCTGCCCGTCCGCGGCGATCCACATCTCCGCCCGGTAGCTCGTCGGCGTCGGCTGCCAGAGATGAACGATGAAGTCATACCAGCCGCCGTCCGTCCACTCGTTGTGCACCATGCCGGCCGTGCCGTACACCAGGATCGGGAACGCCCCGGTCGCCCGGTTCTTGATGTTGATCGACGTCTCGTACTGGCTGGTGTTGGTGTAGTCGAAGGTGAAGCGCCCATCATAGCCCGCCCAGCCAATGCCGAAGAGTTTGTAGGCTTCGGCCGTCTCCGAGGGCGGACGCGAACCCTTGGTGCTCCAGCCCGGGCTGAAGCGGATCTTGGCGCGATACCAGAGATTCGTCAGCGTCTGCGGCAGTGCCACATGTACCTGTGGCGTCGCCGAGCTGCCCCCCGGCTGGTCGTAGCGCATCGTCGGATGCCCGGCATACCGGACCTGCGTGTCCAGATGCACCAACTCCGGGGCGTACTCCACCGTGTACGCACTCAACAGCCCCGCATCGCTCGTATACCCCGCAAAATCGTCCGACACCAACGCACGGGTGAGAATCGACGTGCTTCCCGAGCTCGTGGGTGCGGATGTTGGCGGTGCATTGACAGTAACTGTTGCGGTGCCACTCACGCCGTCGGCGGTCGACTTGATGACCGCCTCTCCAGCCGATACGGCCGTTACCAGGCCGCCGCTGACCGTGGCGACACCCGGGTCGGAGCTGGACCAAGTGACGGGAACGCCGGACATTGGATTGCCAGCGCCGTCGGTCACGGAGACGGAGAGTCGTCCCTCTTGGCCGACATCAAGCGTGACCGAACTTGGCGAAATCGACACGGAAGCCGCCGTACTGGTGGTCGTGACCGTAGTGGACGTCGATGTGGGAGCGCTGACGGTGAGCGTGGCGCTTGCTGTGGCGCCGTGCCAGGACGCGGTGACCTTGGTCGAGCCGGACCGCGCCGCGGTCACCACACCGTCGCGCGACACTTGTGCGACGGTCGTGTCGCCGGTAGACCATCGTACGCCCAACGTGACGGCGGTTGTGTCACCGTCGGAGTTTACCAGCTCCGGACTTATCGTGGCGGACTTGGCTATCCCAAGCGAGAGCTTATCCGGGGCCAGGACTAACCGCGTGCGCGACGATCTTGTGCTCCCCTGGCTGTCGGGGGCGGATCTACTCGCTCGCACAGCTGCCGCGGCGAGTTGGGTGCCGGTGATCTGCGATGCGTTGTCGGAACAGCCCCAAAACAACGTAGCACCGGCGGCGAGGGCGAGGATCGAACGCGGGTGGAAGGTACGTGGCATCATTCCCTCCAGAGACAACCGTTCGGCGGCCCGACTGGCATGGCTCCCCATGGGAGCGGTAGCCTCGTGGCTTTGCGTCACCGTCTTTCGACGGCTTTGCCGTTATCGCGGCCCCTGAAGGGCCTCGGTGGCGGAGCATACGGTCATCTTGCCAGGACGACCGGCGGCTCTGCTGGCTTCGTGCTCACGACGACCAGATTGGGCAGCTGGTCACGCCAGGAAAAGTCGCGTAAGGTGCGCTATAACAAACTGTTGGCCATTCCTAACTCGCTTGCGGCTCGATGCCCGATTGGTGGTCCGAATCGAGCCAGATTCGGTCACCCTGTCCGCAGCGCACGTGTGAGCGTTTGACGCCAACCCCGTCCTCGGGATCAGGAAATCACCGCGACCGCTTCCAGTCGCCACTCGCGCGATACATGCTGAGTCACAACTACATCGCGTCGTTATACGGTCGCGGCTCGCTGCCGCCAGCGTGGCAGGTATACGGCGGGACGGAACGGCGTTCCCTGGTGCACGCGAATAGGCAACAGTCCACCAACGTTGCGTCAGGCACCGAGATGAACCGCAATAGGAGCGGCCCGGTGGAGCGCGACGCGCTCCACCGGCATCAGAAGTTCCGCTCCGCGCCACCAATGCACCCCCGCGATGCTCCCGCCGGTGCGTGGTTCCCTTGAGGCGGATGCCTGGGTCCTGGCGGCTCTTAGGGGAGGTTGAATGGGTTGGGGTGGGCCAGGCCATCGATCACCTGCCACTCGCCGTACCAGAGCGATTGACTCTGGTCGGGGTAGCGTGTGTCGTTGAAATTCAACCCCAGCATGATCCGGTTCATCCCCGGTGCCGGCTCCCCATTGTTCATCGTTCCCGCAAGTGTCCCGCGCAACTGTGGCACCTGCCCGTCCGCGGCGATCCACATCTCCGCCCGGTAGCTCGTCGGCGTCGGCTGCCAGAGATGAACGATGAAGTCATACCAGCCGCCGTCCGTCCACTCGTTGTGCACCATGCCGGCCGTGCCGTACACCAGGATCGGGAACGCCCCGGTCGCCCGGTTCTTGATGTTGATCGACGTCTCGTACTGGCTGGTGTTGGTGTAGTCGAAGGTGAAGCGCCCATCATAGCCCGCCCAGCCAATGCCGAAGAGTTTGTAGGCTTCGGCCGTCTCCGAGGGCGGACGCGAACCCTTGGTGCTCCAGCCCGGGCTGAAGCGGATCTTGGCGCGATACCAGAGATTCGTCAGCGTCTGCGGCAGTGCCACATGTACCTGTGGCGTCGCCGAGCTGCCCCCCGGCTGGTCGTAGCGCATCGTCGGATGCCCGGCATACCGGACCTGCGTGTCCAGATGCACCAACTCCGGGGCGTACTCCACCGTGTACGCACTCAACAGCCCCGCATCGCTCGTATACCCCGCAAAATCGTCCGACACCAACGCCTCGCCGCTGGTGTGAGGACCGGAGCCCCGTGGAGATGCCGGCGTTATCAGCTCAGTCTTTCGGACGTCCACCTGCGCCGAGCCCGCGCGGCCATCGCACTGCGCCGTCACCGTCGCCGTCCCAACACCCACGGCTGTCACGAGACCGAGCGCGCTCACTCTTGCGACCAGGCTGTCGGAGATGGTCCAGGTCATGTTACACGTTGGAAGGCGGCGTCCCGATCGACCGAGAGTCGCGGCAGTGAGTTGTGCCATCTCGCCCGGCGCCAGTGTGAGATGGGCGGGCTGCACGGTAACGATCGAGATGAGCCAGTGCTGACCGAAACCCCTGGAAACCGTAATCTCCATGGAATCCGCACCAGCGGAACTGCTCGCCGTAACAATGGCCGATCCTGGGCCGCGCGCAACCGCGGTGCCCGATCCCGTCATCTGAACGACGGTGGAGTCGCTGCTAAACCACCGCAGCAAGGCCGGGGCCGGGGCAGCGCCCGCGATCAGCGAGACCACCTGAAAGGTTATAGCGTCGCCAACGCCGTAAGTTCCGCTGTCCGGGACGATGGAGAATCCCGTGGCGCTGTGGGCGTCGACGAGCGAGTGGGAGGGTGAGTGGAGAGGGTCTGGACCCAGGAGGGTTGGGGCGTCCTGCGTGCAGGCGGCAGCAGCCAGCACGAGAGTCGAGGCAACGAAGGCCGGAACTCGCACGATGCAGCTCGCTTTGAGGCGTCCGGTTCGGCGGCCCGACTGGCGTGGCTCCGCATAGGGAGCAGTAGCCTCGTAGCTTTGCGTCACCGTCTTTCGACGGCTTTGCCTTTGTCGCTGCCCGGCGCGGGCGAGCGATCATGCCACAGTTGTGACGCGCGGGTGGTGTTTGGGCGAATGGCCCGTGAAAGAGCGGAAGTCGGCCGAATGGCGGGGTGGGGCCTGCAAGCAGCGCGCAGACATCCGCACTGGCGACGGGGAGAACCTATTGGCCAGCCTTTCAGGACGCAACGGGGACTGCAATATTTTTTTACTGCATTCCTGACTGCGCAGCCAGCTCGTATGCGGCCGCTTCACCCCCCGCGGATGAATCTCTATCGTCTAACAGTAGTAAGTTGCGGGCGGCATTGACTTAGTTCGACGGTATACTGCCTGTAGTCCAGCCTTGGCCGTTCGGTCAGGATAATCGGCCTGCAATGCGTGAGCATCCACGCGTTCATCCCCCCCTGGTCCATGACGCGGCCGCTACGGCGGAACGACGTGATCAGCCAGATACCATCCGACCCCTCACGGGCGACGATTCCGTTCAACCAGACCGTGTCCGGCCGAAGTTCCGCGAATCGTGCTTTCGGCGAGTAATACTGGTGGACGATTACCGGCCAGCCCACGACGAGCCTGCCAGGCGCCTTGCGCGCAGCGTACCGATACGCTGGCCGATAGTCGAACCGGGTGCCGTCGATAACATGAGAGACGGTGCCAGGGAGAGACGCGGCGACCAGGAGGAGGCTGAGCCCCCACGCCACGGCCGCTCTATCCCGGCCGACGCGCGACGCGACGGAAGCAACACCGAGTCCGACCGCTACGTAGAGCAACGGCAGGAGTGCCATTCCATAGTCGGCGTACACGTCTGTGCGCGCGCTGGCGGCAAGGAGCGCGACGACGCCGCTGACGCCACCCAGCATAGTCATGTGTCCCCAGCTGGCCCGTCGGCGATCGGTCGAGCGAAGCGCGAGCCACAGCGCAGATAGAACGGCCGCTATCGCTACGGCGGGTGCAACCCACTGCACCATTCCGGGGACAAGACGCAACGACGTGCCGATGCCGCGACCGCTCCAATTATTGAGGGCATGACTATGGCCCGTGACGCGCAGTGCCAGGATACCTGCGCCACCAAACAAGACGAGTGGCCCCCACAGCCATCTCCACGCGTTCACGGAGGGCCAACGCCATTGCCACTCGCCACTCTCGCGGGTGAGACCGAGCGCGACAACGACTCCCGGCAGCGGGAACAGGAACGTGGGATGGGTTAAGATCCCAAGTGCCAGCAGGCCAGCGGCCATGGCCAGTCGTGACGGTCGGTCGGAGGCGAGCGCCAGGGGAAGCAGCCAGTAGGCGACAAGCGCTAGCAAGTACACCAGGGTCCAGTAACGGGCGAACTGACTCGCGTACAGATGCCATGGTGAAATAGCAACCAGAACTGCCGCGACCGCCGCCGCCGTCACTCCGCCCAACCTGCCAGCGACAATCCAGGTGAGCCACACACCCGCGACGCCGAAGAGAACCGCTGGTATTCTCAGCGCCAGCGGTGTTGCCGGAAATACCCCAAGCAGAAGGTGCTGCATGAGGTAGTACACGGGTCGTGCCGCGATGCCGGGCCCGGTGCTGCTGGCACCCAGATCCGTGGCGTCGCGCAGTGTGTACAATTCGTCCTGCTCCAGCGGCCACTGGCCAAGGTGGTACAGCCGCAATGCGACCGCCACTACAAGGATCCCCGCGAGCAGCCAGGGCGCCCACTGGCGCGCCGGCTGCCGCGCGTCGCCATCGGGTTTCGGCATAGACGCGGACGAGAAGCGTCAGGAGGTCGCAGCGGAGCCCGGAATCTCCGATGCCCCACTAGCCCACCGGGTGCCGCGCAGCGGTGACGGACCGGCAGGGCGCACGCGGAGTGGCGGTTGCATCTCTCCCAGACGCGTGCGCCGCACGATGAGCTCGCCCACCAAACCTACCGACAGCAACTGCACCCCTGTGAGGAAGAGTACGATCCCGAGAAAAAGCATCGGCCGTCGCCCGATGACCTCGTCGAGCACCAGGCGCAGGTAGCTCATATACAGGAGCACACCAAAGCCAAGCGCGCCGAGCGCCGCCCCGATGCTGCCGAAGAAGTGCAGCGGGCGCGTCTCAAAACGAGTGAGAAGGACGACGGTCAGGAGATCGTATGCCCCCTTGAATAGGCGCGACCATCCATACTTGCTCTTTCCCCAGACGCGCGGGGCGTGCTCCACGGGTACCTCGCGCGTGCGAAATCCACGGAACGCGGCAAGCACCGGGATAAAGCGATGCAACTCGCCGTAGAGGTCGAGTTCCTGCACCACCTCGCGGCGATACGCCTTGAAGCCGCAGTTGAAGTCGTTGAGCGACACGCCGGACACGGCGCGCGTCACCAGATTGAAGAACTTGCTCGGCAGCCGCTTGCCAATGGGATCATGGCGCTGCCGCTTCCAGCCGGAGGCCAGATCCACGCCTTCCAGGCCGTCCAGAAGCCGCGGGATCTCGCTGGGCACGTCCTGTAGGTCGGCATCCATGGTGACGACAATATCGCCCTCGACCTGGCGAAAGCCCCAATTCAAAGCAGCCGCCTTCCCCTGGTTGGAACGAAAGCAATACAGACGCACCCGAGGATCACGAGCCGCGATGGCAGAGAGCACCTCCGTGCTGCCGTCCGTAGATCCGTCGTCGATGATGATGATCTCGAAAGCGCGCACCAGATGCTCCAGCACGGCCGAAACCTCGGCGTGGAGCTGCTCGAGCGTGCCCCGCTCGTTGTACACGGGCACGATCACGGACACGGTGATGTCCCGCAATACGGGTGCGGGGCGATCGAAGGCCGCGTCGTCTTTCGAGATCTGATTCCGTTGCACGTTGGTCGCTGCTGGCTGCATGCTCACTCCGCGCGAGAGACGCGCGACGGGGGTGGAAACGAGATACTCGGGAGTGCGGACGGACCCGAGCTGGCCGTGGAACCGGCGTCGCCCGCGACCCCGTCTGTGCCGCGTCGCGCTGACGTACCATACCACACGAAGAGCACCCCGCCTACCCCACCCACGATGGTGTAGCACACGAAGTACAACACGCTGAAGGCGACGGCATCCGCACCCGCCACACCCAGGGGGGCGAGCAGGACCACCCAAGCTCCCTCGCGCACGCCAATGCCCGAGAAAGTGATGGGGAGCATAGCGACGACGTTCACCAGCGGAACCGCGAACAGGAGATATCGCACGCTCACGCCGAGTTGCATTCCGACGTCCAGCGTCCACCAGATGACGATGTACGTGCCCTGCACGAGCAGCGACAAGGCAACCCACCGAGCGATGACTCTCGGCGGTTGCCGGATCATCCGGAGCACCCGGAGTTTGCCACCGATGGCGGCGCGGATGCGCTCGGAGCTCCGCAGAGCAATGCCAACGCCGACCGCAACGATTGTCACGACGATGGCACCGAGCACGACCGTGCGGGTCGACGGATGGGGCCCCGAGAGGCGGAGCCTGGGTATCGTTCCCACTGGAACCAGCAGTAGCCCGAAGAGGAGATAGATCCCCATGGCCAGCAGCCCAAGCAGCCGGTCCACGATGATGCTCGTCACACTGCGAGACGCGTCGCGGATTTCGCGCGTGAGCGCGATCGCCCGCACGGCGTCACCCCCGACCAAACTCGGTAAGAACAGTCCGAAAAACTGACCGATCAGAAACAGCCGCCAGAGATGGACCCAGGTCACTTCGTGAGAGCCCAGGACGGCGCGCCACCGAACGGCGCTCAACGCTTGCGCTACGAGCAACAAGACGACCGCGCCCGCCGCAGCGCTCAGCAGCAGGGGCCACGATCGCACCGTGAGTTGGCCGAGGTGGACGCGCCATGCGATAAACGCCAGCAGGAGCGCGCCGGCCGCGAGTCGGAGGTACACGCGAAGTCGCGACGTCAGCCCTTCACTCACCGGCGACTCCAGGCAGCGCACACCTCTTCGATCGCATTCACGAAGACAGCAGATTCCCGCTCCCAGTTGTACCAGTCGAGAATGGCGCGTCGACCCGCCTCACCACAGCGTGCGCGATGCGCAGGATCCGACAAGCGCCGCAGTGCGGCGGCCAGAGACGCGGCGTCGTCGGCCCGGAAGACCTCGCCCGCTGCCGTCTCATCCACTACCCGGGCGCAGGGGGCGATGTCCGAGCTCAGTACCGCCAGTCCAGCCGCCATGTAGTCGAACAGCTTGTTCGAGATGGTCGTCTCGGCCGCCTCCGATGCGCGGTGCGGAGCAGCGCCAATGTCCGACTCGGCAACGACGCGCAGTGCCTCCGCATGCGAGGGGACGAAACCGTAGAAGCGTACCCGGTCCTCGCCCAGTCCCAAGGCGCGCGCGCGCGCCCTGAACAGCTCGAGGTCACGCCCCTTGCCCAACAGTTTGAGTTGGAAGGAAGGATGGTGGTCCCGCAGCAGAGCCATGGCCTCGATGAGATCGAGAATCCCGCATGGGATCTCCATGCGTCCGAGGTAGGCTATCTCGATGGACGCCCCTGGTGGGCGATCCCGCAGCACAGACGAACCGGCCGCGCGTGCGCGCGGCGGTGTGTTCGATACCACGGTGATGCGCTCCGGCGAAACCCCCATCTCGATCAACCGGTCGCGTGATTCTTCCACCACGACCACGATGTGGGCAACGCGGCTGAGACAGTAGCGCTCTACCGCCGCCGTTGCCCGCGGGTTGCGGACCAGCACGTCCGTCCACCGCTGCCGACCTGCCTCCCAGATGCTGCGCATCATTGCCGGATAGTTCTCCGCCATGTCGAAGAGCACGGGGATGCCGGCACGGCGGGCGCTCCGAATGGCAGTCGGGCACAGCGGGAGGTCGCGCGCGACGACCACGTCAGCGCGCGTCGTACGTACCACCCGGTCCACCAGTCGGCGCCACCGCGGACTGAAGAAGGCGGGGAACCCCAACACTCCGTCGGCGCGCCGCCCAACCGGACGCCACGGATGCATCCGATGCACGCGCCCCTCCGGGAGCTGCTCCTCCGGCGGCCGCCACGCACGGTTGCGTGCCACAATGTGCACCTCGTGCCCTGCATCCGTCAACGCTCGACACACCTTCTCCGTCCGCACGTCCCACGGGTAGTCAGCATCCCACACGTACACGATGCGCAGACCATCTCGTTCGCCAGACCGCGCGCTGTCACGCGGCAGGTCGACTGCCGGCCGCCCCTCGGCGGCGGACGTATCGCTTCTCACCGCTCCTCCGCCCCGCCCCGCGCGAGACATCCGATCCGACTCGTACTCACCACGAGGTTGTCGATATAGCGCTCCTGCCGCGCCGGAGAGCCGCGGTTCCAGTAGTTCTCGACGAACAGCGCGTTGAGTCCGTAGGCCGTGTATTCCCCTCGCCAGTTGAGTCGGTCGCGCCGCGCCTCGGCAGCGTCATCGATCCAAAGCTCGAACACGCCGTCGGCCACGCCAGGCGTATTGAGACGGACGTGGGCCTCGATGCAGTGCCAGCGCCCCGCGGAGGCGTCGGCGAAGATGGCCGTCCGGCTCGGAGCCAGTCCCAGAAAGCGAATGCGCGGCGTGTCGTTGTACTTGGTGGTCATCAGATCACCACGGGCGTCCGTGCCGGATGCCGGATCGACCAGGAGATAGTTCCGGTCCTTCTTCTTGCCCGACCATACTGGCGCTACAACGGCCTCCGCCCATTGGGGCGAGGCCAGCACCAGGGCACGGCTCAACTTGTCCCCTCCCCCACCGGTCCACCCGGGCTGGAGCCGAAGATACAGCCGCCAGTAGAGATCGGTGTAGCGCGCCGTGCCGGCATCCACGGGACGAATGTAGGAGCTGGGCGTTGCGCCAAAGGCCAGGTGCAGTGAGCCCACCGAGACCTGGCCGGAATCGTAGCGGACGCGCATGCCCGTGGAACTGTCCACCCCCACGCCCGACAACCGCGCAAACGCGCCCCTTGCGTTGTCGTACTCGAAGTAGCGGGCCAGCCGATCGCGCTCGAAGTCGTCGCACCAGATCCACCCGGACCGGGGCGCCTCACATTCCGCGGCGGCACGCGCCTGCGCACTGGCCGGCGACGCAGCCCCGCGCGCGGCCAGATCGCCGCCGCACGCGAACGCGCTCGCCGCCAGCGCGCAGACCGCGAGAGCGCGGGCCGCCGGAGCGCGGGCCGCCGGAGCGCGGGCCGCCGCGCGCACCAGCGCGCGTGGAGTGGCGGTCACGCGCGCAACCACGATTCGATGCGCTCCACGTCGCGCTCGGCGACCCGCTCGTGCACCGGAAGCGTCACGAGCCGGTCGCGCAGCTCGGTGGCGCCGCGAAAATCGGCGCCATCCGCCTGCAGGCACGGCCGCGCGTCGGCGTGCTCCCACAGTCCCACCGGGTACGGCCGCAGGACGCCAAGATGCGGCGCCGAAGGCCGCGGTCTCCGCAACCGTACGGGAAGCCGCAGATATCCCGGCTCCGCACCGGCAATGGGACGCACCAGCTCCGCGCTGTCGGCAGCAAGGACAGTGCTCAGGAGCCGCTCCGCCACATGCCGCCGCGATGCGGCGTCGCTCGCCGATCGCTCCAGCGCGCCGCGCGCCAACATCGCGGCACCGGTGGAGATGGGACCCGGTTCGTGCGCCGGATGATAGACCATTTCGCCAAGGCGGAGCATCGGGACACGCGCGGGAACGCCGTACAGCGCGGGGCGCGCCAGTAACCACTGGACCCCGGCGGACGCGACGTCCCGGAACCCGGGCCGGTGCCGCTCCATGGTGGCACTCGGGTCCTGGGCCGCCCGCGCCGGTCCGTACCGCAGGAGGGCGCCCCCGCCGCCGCCGGTGATCCCCTTGCCGCGTCCAAAGCTGAGCACGGACCAGGGGCCGAACCCGCCAAGGGGCGTCTGGAGCAACCGGCCGGCGGCGCCCTGCGCCGCATCTTCAATGACCGCCACCCCATGCTCGGCGCACAGCGAGGCGACGGCGGGGACGTCCACCGCGTAGCCGAACAGGTGCGCCACGACCACCGCATCGACGCCGCGATGCAGCACGCGCTCGAGGGAGCGATGGTCGGGGTTGAGGGTGAGCGGATCGACGTCATACAGATGCACGCGGATGCCCGCATAGCACGCAGCGGCGATGATGTCCACGCAGGCGTACGCAGGCATCGCCACCGTGCCGTGTACGGCGCCGGCAGACACGGCGCGGAGGGCGAGCACGAGCGCCGACGTGCCGCTGTCGGTCAGCACCACGTGGTCGGCCCCAAAGTGCCGCGCGAGTGCCTGCCGCAGGTCATCGGCCGCACGCGCGCCGTCGCTCACCGAGCGCCAGAGAGCGCGCGCGACGGCGCGCGGCTCCACGGTGGAGTAGACCGGCGGCACGTAGCGCGTGGCCGAGATCGCGCGGTCTCCGCCGCGCGTGGTCACGGGATGCATCGCACGATCGGGGGACCGAGGACGCGCGTGGCCGCCACGGGGAGGTGCCGCCAGAGGCGGGCCCCCCACGCGTAGGCGCCGCGATCGGGCGACGGGGTGGCCGCCACCGCGCCGCGCGCCTGCGTGTACCACCACAGCGGTTCGTCGCGTCCTCCCCACTGCTGCTTGAAGCGGTGCGTGCCGCCGCCCGGAGTACACCGGCCAAAGTTGAACGTCTGCACCCCCTGGCCCATGGCGCGCTCCATCAGCGACCAGTACAGCAGCATGTTGGCAGCCACCTGCTTGTAGGCGCGGAGCGCCGAGGCCCACGTCATCTCGATTTCGTCTCCCCAACGGATGCCGAAGCCACATGCGATGGCGCGTCCATCGAGGTAGGCGCATCCCACGTGCGCATCGTCGGGGAACGCCTCCACGATGGCCTCGAACAGCCGCCGCGGCTGCGCCGGCGTACCCAGGTCGCGCATGTGCGCGCTGAATACGTCGTAAAACGGCGCGATCTGATCGGCCCCGAAGCGCACCGTTACGCCTTCCTTGCGAGGCCGCCTGATCTGGCTTCGCACCTTGGCCGGGAGGGAGTGCCAGAGCTCGTCGGGATCGCGGGGGAGGTCGAGCGTGACGGTGATCTTGCGGTGCGACACCGGGAGCTCCACCGGCAGCGGGTGCCGGCTGCGCAGCTCCAGCAGCTTGGCGTCGCTCTGGCTGGCGTGATCGGCGGCCCACTGGACGAGCGCCTCCACCGCCTGGTCGTCGCCCAGCGGCCCTCCGTAGTTGAGGAAGGGCATGGACACCAGGTAGTGTCCGAACAGCACGCTCCGGACTCGCACGAGCGGGAGGACGCCCCGGATGGCGGGCCCGGTGTCGTCGCGGGCGACCATGTAGAGGCACTCGTGGCCGAACACGTCCTGCATGAGTGCGCGCCAGCCCCACAGGTGAAAGTGCGACCAGCCTCGCTGTGTGCGGACAAAGTCGTTCCACTCCTGCGCCGTACGGTCGAAAGGGGCAACGCGCAAGGTCATTCCGGCACGGTGGAGACCGGCGTGTCCCGCCGCGGGCGCCCACTCGCGCCCGCCGCCCACTGGCGTCCGAGGCGGCTGGCCGCGGTCGTGAACCGGAATTCAGCGAGCAGTCTCTCCAGACGCTTCGCGGTCTTGCCGAGGCCGCGGTAGTGACGGAAACGGGTCACCATGGAGGTGGTGAGACGCGGCTGACCGGGGTCGAGCTCCCACGGATGGAGGTAGAAGACCGCCGGGATCGCGTTGTCGGAGTGCTCGCGAAACGCGCGACGCGTGAGGGCGTATGGGAGATGCCTGAAGTACCCGCCGCCAGCCGCCGGCAGACGGAGGCCGCACCACACCGTAGTGGCCAGGGGGAACTCGCACAGCGTTCCTGACTGGCGCGAGATCACGTGCGGCAGTGGAGGGCAGGATGGATACCCGTATCCCGGGCGACGGATGGGGAAGAGGCTCGAATCATAGCGGTATCCTTCCTCGCACAGAACGTCGAATGCCCACTCGGTACCCGGGGTGATGGAGAAATTGGGAGCGCGGTAGCCGGAGACCACCTGCCCCGTCAATTCCTCCAGGATTGCCTTCGACGCGCGCACCTCACGACGGAATTCCTGCGGGTCGAGCTTGTTGACGGGGCAATGCGACCACCCGTGGGAGGCAAGCTCATGTCCGCCGTCGGCGATCGCCCGCACGATGTGCGGGTACCGTTCGGCCACCCATCCCAGCGTGAAGAAGGTGCCGGTGGCGTCGTGGCGCGCCATCAACTCGAGGAGCAGGTTGACGCTCGCCTCGACGCGGCTGGGAAGCGTCTCCCACCGCTCCCGTGGCACGGCGTGCTCCAGGGCGCGGACCTGAAAGTACTCCTCCACGTCGACTGTAAAGATATGTGACGTCGCGGCCGACAATCCGGTCATTTGCTGCCGTTGTAGATTGATGACCCCGGAGGAGAGTACAACACGGGGAGGTGCGTCGCATCTTTTTGCACTTCCGGTGCCACGACCTCCCTCTGCGGACGCACCGCGTCATCCGTGGCAACCGCGTGTTTTCCGTGGCCCGGCTCGGCACGCGGCGAGCCTTTGGCGATTGCTGTGAGAGGCAGCGAATACATGCACCATCGCGTGTAGCGGCCGTGCAACAAGAGAGGATTGGAGTCGTCCTCGCCAGTGTCGGTGCGCTGGCGGTGGCCGCGCTCACACTGCGGCCCTCGTACTCGAGCTCCGTGCCGCCGGTGATGTGGTGCGTGCTGTGTGGGAGCTTCGGGTTGCGGGACGTGGTGCTCAACGTGCTGCTGTTCGTGCCGTTGGGCGCGGGACTGCTGCTCGCCGGCGTGCCGAGCGGGCGTGCCTTCGCGACAGCAGCGGCGTTGAGCGCGGCAATCGAACTGGTGCAGTGGGCGGTGGTGCCGGGTCGGAGTGCCACGCCCGGGGACGTGTTGGCCAACAGCGCCGGCGCGCTCCTGGGGATCGCACTGGCGCGGTCGTGGCGTGCGTGGGTGTTTCCTACCGCGCGCGGCGCCCGTCGTCTTGCAGCCGCGGCCGCGCTGGGGTGGGTGCTGGCGCTCGTCTTTACGGCGTGGGCCCTGCAGCCCGCGCTGCCGCACGACGTTCTGTACGGACAATGGGCCCCGACGCTCGGCGGCTTCTCGCATTTCGAGGGACACGTGCTGTCGGCCCACATCGACGGCGACGAGGTGGGATCGGGACTCCTGCGCAATGGCGCCAGCGTCCGCCGGCTGCTGGCACGTGGAGAGACGCTGCGCGTGCTGGCCACGCCCGATCCAGATGCACGCGGCGCGGCGCCGATCGTAGCGGTGGCGGACCTGCACGAGCGACATCTGTTCATGCTGTCGCAGCGTGGGACGGACCTGCTGTTCGACGAGCGCACGCACGCGCGCGCGCTCACACTCAACGCGCCACGCATCGTTCTGCGCGATGCCTTCGCTCCGGCGTCCGCCGCGGCGGGCACACGGTCCGCGCTCGCACACGCGACAGCGACTCCGGCGGACAGGAGCAGCACCTGGTGCCGTGGACCTGGCCACGCGAGCCCCGCCGGCGCGGTGCGCCTGTGCGCGGTGTGGCGCGACGGGATGGTGCGCCTTGGCGCGGCGCCGGGGCGATGGGGCTCTATCCACCTGGGCCCATGGTTGGGCTGGACGCTGCTCGTGCCGTTCAGCTATGCGCTGGATGACCGTGGGACATCGGGCGGCGCGCTGTGGAGCGCGCTGTGGCTGGCCGCGCTCGTCTTTCCCGGAGCGTACTGGTGGGCGCGCGGAAAGAGCGGGGCGTCCCGCGCTCGCACGGGCGCGATCGCACACCTTGGCATGTCCGCGATGGTGGCGGCGGCCGGCCTGGCCGTGGTGCCGGCACTCTCTGGTACACCGCCGGCGCGTTGGAGCGAATGGGGCGGGGCGCTGCTCGGCGTGCTGGCCGGAGCCGCCGCGGCCGCGGTCAGCACGCGCACGGCGGCGCGGAAGGGCGCAGGCGCGGCCACCTAGCGCTGGCAGGCGCGGGGCAGCGGGGGCGAGGCGCGGGCACCCGCCCGGCGCACGCGGCGCCTGGCCCGCGCGGCGACCCGCCCGCTACATTGGCACAAGCCCTGTCGGTGCACTCTCGGTTTCGCACATCTTCCTCTCGCGCATCCCCTCGCGGTTCCGCAGCCATGAACGCTCTTCATCCCCCGCGTGCCGCCGCCGGACTGGCTGCGGCGATCGCCACCACAATGTCTTTGGTCACCAGCCCCGGACTGTGTTCACGCGCCGCCGCCCAGGCGCTCGCCGCGGCCGATACCGGCGCACAGCGCCTCAACTACCCAAAGGCGCGCCGTTCCGACACGGTGGACGACTACTTCGGAACACGGATCCCGGACCCGTATCGCTGGCTGGAGGACACCGACTCACCCGAGACGCGCGCGTGGATCGACGCCGAGAACCGGCTGACCACGGCGTATCTGGACGCGATCCCGCAACGCGAGCGCATCCGGCAGCGGCTCACGGAGCTGTGGAATTACCCCAAGTACGGGCTCCCCTTCACGCGCGGCCACGAGACGTTCTTCACCCAGAACAGCGGTCTGCAGAACCAATCGGTGCTGTACGTGCAGCACAACCACGACGCTCCGCGCGTCCTGCTGGATCCCAACACGTTATCGAGCGACGGGACGGTCGCTTTGTCGGCCGTGTCGGCGTCCGAGCGGGGACGCTACCTGGGCTACGGCACCCAGGCCAGCGGGTCTGACTGGGAAGAGCTGCACGTGCGCGACGTGCGGAGGGGAACGGACCTTCCCGACACGCTGCGATGGGTGAAATTCTCCGGGATCGCGTGGACGCACGACGAGAAGGGGTTCTTCTACTCCGGCTACGACGCGCCGGCATCGGACAGCGCCATGCGCGGCGTGAACCGCAACCAGAAGCTCTACTATCACCGGCTGGGAACGCCGCAAGCGCGCGACCTGCTGATCCACGAGCAGCCGGACCACCCCGACTGGTTGTTCGACGCGCAGGTGAGCGAGGACGGCGAGTACGTGCTGGTAACCGTTCGCGAGGGCACCGACCCGCGGAATCGCCTCTACTACATCGACCTCGGCACGCCGCGCTCTCCCAAGGTGAACAATCCCATCGTGCGGCTGCTGGACGATGCCAATGCGTCGTATTCGTTCATCGACAACGGGGGACAGGTCTTCTACGTCCAGACGGACCTGGACGCACCCAATGGGCGCGTGGTGGCGATCGACATCAATCGCCGGGAGCGGCGCTTCTGGCGGACGGTGATCCCGGAAGCGCAGGACGCGCTGCAGAACGTGAGCGTGATCGACAACCGGCTCGTCGTCACGTACCTGCACGATGCGCATTCGGTGGTCCGCTTCTTCGCCATCGGCGGCGCTCCCACGGGGGAGCTGGAGCTTCCGGGGATCGGCACCGTGGGCGGCCCCAGCGGCCGGTCGATGGACACGGAGATGTACTACGCGTTCACCTCGTTCCTGCAGCCGCCCACGATCTACCGCTACGATCTGGAGCGCGAGACGGGGTCGGTGTGGCGCGCGCCGACGCTGTCCTTCGATGCGAGCCCGTATCAGACGACGCAGGTGTTCTACACGAGCAAAGACGGGACGCGCGTCCCGATGTTCATCACCGCCCGGAAGGACGTGAAGCTCGATGGCACCAATCCCACGCTGCTGTACGGCTACGGCGGCTTCGACATCTCGATCACGCCCTCGTTCTCGCCGGTGAATCTCGTGTGGCTGGAGATGGGCGGGATCTACGCGGTGGCCAACATCCGCGGCGGGGGCGAGTACGGCGAAGCGTGGCACGAAGCGGGGACGAAGGCGCAGAAGCAGAACGTGTTCGACGACTTCATCGCGGCGGCGGAATACCTGGAGTCCAACAAGTACACATCGCCGTCGCGTCTGGCCATTCAGGGGGCGTCCAACGGCGGGCTGCTCGTCGGCGCGGTGATGACGCAGCGGCCGGAGCTGTTCGGCGTGGCGCTGCCGGCGGTGGGCGTGATGGACATGCTGCGCTTCCAGAAGTTCACCATCGGCTGGGCGTGGGTACCGGACTACGGCTCGTCGGACGACTCGACCCAGTTCGACGTGCTGCGCCGCTACTCCCCGCTGCACAACATCCACGCCGGCACGCACTATCCGGCCACGCTGGTGAGCACGGCGGATCATGACGACCGTGTGGTGCCGGGGCATTCGTTCAAGTTCGCCGCCACTCTGCAAGCGGCACAGGGCGGCTCGGCGCCCGTGCTCATCCGGATCGAGACCAAGGCCGGACACGGCGGAGGGAAACCCACCGCGAAGCAGATCGACGAGAGCGCGGACATCCTGGCGTTCGTGGTTCGCAACTTCGGCATGCCATGACGCCCCCCGCGGCGCGAGCTGCGCGCCTCTTCCGTCGTGATGGTCGGGGAGCGAATATATCGGCGTGACGAGTCTTCTCGCCGGGTACGCTCTGCTGTTGGCCGTGGTGCGCGTGGTGGTGTTGGCCGCCGCCGTGGTGTTCGGGTTCGTGGCACTCGTCGACTGGCTGGTGAGGACGCGACGGGTGAACCCGTTCGGCGGCGTCGCGCGGATGCACCGGCGCATGATCCAGCCCATGCTCGCGCCCATGGAACGACGCGTGGTGCGCGCCGGCGGCCTGCCCTCCAACGCCGCCCTGTGGATGCTCGCCGTGGTGGTGGTGGGCGGCATCCTCCTTCTCATCGTGCTGGGCTTCCTTCGCACGCAGCTCATCGCGCTGGGCTACGCCGGAAGTGCGGGCGTGGGCGGCCTCGTGCTGGTGGTGGCCTCGTGGGCGCTCGGCCTGCTGCAGATCGCACTGCTGGTGCGGGTCGTGGCGTCGTGGCTGCGCCTCTCCGAGTGGTCGCCGTGGATCCGCTGGTCGGTGGTGCTCACCGAATGGCTGTTGCGCCCGCTGCGTCGTGTCATCCCGCCATTCGGAACGCTGGACATCACGCCGCTCGTGGCGTGGTTCGCGATCAAGATCGTGGGCGGATTGCTCCTGCAGGGGCTCGCGAGCGCGATTCGGACGGTGGGATGAGCGTGACGGTCCACGCTCCCACGCGTACGCGCCCGTGAGCGGGCTCGTGGTGCAGGAGCGTACAAACGGTGTGCGGTTCACGGTGCGCGTGCAACCGCGCGCGGTCCGCGCCGGGGTGGTGGGCGTCCACGCGGGCGCGCTCAAGGTGCGCCTCACCGCACCGCCGATCGATGGCGCCGCCAACGCCGCGCTGGTGTCACTCCTGGCCGAGCTCTTGCAGGTTCCCCGCGGCGCCGTGGAGATCCGCACCGGGGCGAGCTCCCGGACCAAGACGATCGAGGTGCACGGAGTGGAGCCATCGCGCGTTCTCGCGCTGGCACCCACCGTGCCGAAGTAGAGGGACGACGATGGCTCACGTGCTCCTCATCGGCAGCGACGAGGCCCTGCTGGAAGGGCTGGCGCAGTCGCTCGCGGCGGCGGGACACGAGCCCCGCATCGCGACCACGCTGGCAGAGGCGGAGGAGCAGGCCGCAGCGCTGCGCCCGCTGGTGTGTGTGGCCGAGCGTGCGGTGGCGGAGGACGACGCGCGCACGGTGTTGCGCCTCCCGATCGCCACGGGCGGAGCGTTGCTCCTGTACCATGGCGTGAACGACACACCGCATTCTGCGCCTCCCGTCTCACTGCAGCGCGCCGTCATGGCCGAGCTCACGCTCCCGCTCGAGCGGCATCGTCTGCTCGCTCTGGTATCGCGCGTGGAGGAGCGCCTGCGGCTGACCGGGCGCGGGGGTGGCCGGCACGACACACCGGAGCCGCGGGCGCCGTAAGAAGTGCCAGCGGGACGGTAGGACCGGACCACGGAGGTTCTGGCGCGACTGGACCTCGGGCGGCGTGCAACTGCGTAGCGCGATCGCAAGTAATCAGGCACAGTCCTCCATGCCCGTTGCCCGCTCATTCACCCTCCCCGCGCGGCCGCCACACGGATTCTCAGCCGTTATCACTCGGCCAACTGCTCACTCCCCGCCTCCCCAAGCTCGTATCGTAGAGCTGTTTCATCCCTGCGCATCGGCGTGACGGTGCGCAGTGGCGGTTCGTCTCGGGTGGACGGCATTCAGCACTGCTCAGCTCCCAGAGCCACAGCTCATGGTATTTAACTCCCTCGTCTTCCTGATCTTCCTGGGTGTGGTGCTGTTGGTCCACCACGCAAGCCTGTTGTGGAACGCGCGAAAGTGGTTCTTGGTCATGGCCTCGTACGTGTTCTACGGCGCGTGGAATCCGCCATTTGCCCTGCTGCTCATGGCGTCGACCCTTATTGATTGGCACCTGGCGAGGCGGATCGGGTCGGCCTCATTGCCCACGTCGCGTAAGCGCTTCCTCGTACTGAGTCTGCTGAGTAACCTCGGCATCCTTGCGGGCTTCAAGTACGGAAACTTCCTACTCACCAATTTTGAGTGGCTGCTGCGGCAGGTGCACGTGGCGTACACACCTCCGGCATTGAACATTGTGCTTCCCGTTGGCATATCGTTCTATACCTTTCAAACCCTTTCTTACACGATCGACGTGTACCGCCGCGAGCTCAAGCCATGGCCGGCGTTCGTCGACTTTGCGCTGTTCGTCTCGTTCTTTCCGCAACTAGTAGCCGGACCGATCGTGCGGGCAGTAGACTTTCTGCCCCAGTGCACGCGCCCGCGTCGCGCCAGCCGGGATCAGATGGCGTGGGGCGTCGTACTTCTGGTCACTGGCCTCTTCCAGAAAGTAGTCGTGGCCGACGCGATCGTCGGGCCCGTGGCGGACATGGTATTCGCCGCGCCGGATCGTGCCGGATTTCTAGACGCGTGGACCGGCACGCTCGCCTTCTCCGGTCAGATCTTCTTCGATTTCGCCGGATATTCCACATGTGCCATTGGCGTGGCGCTCATGCTGGGATTTGCCTTGCCCGACAATTTTCGCTACCCATACGCCTCGACGGGATTCTCCGACTTCTGGCGGCGATGGCACATCTCGCTGTCAACCTGGTTGCGCGACTATCTCTACATCCCGCTGGGTGGCAATCGTCGCGGCCCGCGCCGTACGCAGATCAATCTCATGCTGACGATGCTGCTGGGTGGGCTCTGGCACGGCGCCGCCTGGCGCTTCGTAGCGTGGGGAGGCCTGCACGGCGCCTATCTCTCGGGCGAGCGGCACGCCCAGCGCACCGCGGAGCTGCGGCGCCTCGCGGAGGCGGCTTGGGCCGCACCAGTGCTTGCGCTCGGAACCTACGTGGGCGTCTGCTATACCTGGGTGTTCTTCCGCGCCAGTGACTGGCGTGCCGCGCGGCTCATGCTGCGTGCGATGAGTGGCTTCGCACCGGCCGACACGCTTGCGCTGGGGGAGGGGCACGTCTTGTCTGTTGCGCTCGTGACCGTACTGATGCTGGTGTGGCACTGGTGGCACCGCGATGACAGCTTCGAAGGACGATGGCAACGAAGTCCCGCCTGGATTCAGGTGGGACTCCTAACCGTTATGATCGTGTGCCTCGTACTGTTTTCCGGAAACGATCGTGCCTTCATCTACTTCCAGTTCTAGTGAGCGCGTGCCCCGCGCACGCTGGAGACTGATCTGGCTCTGGACTCCGCCGCTGGTCGTGCTGTCATGCGCACTCTGGACGCTCACCTGGCGAGCGAGTGGCTTCGAACCAGCCGTCACCGACGGTGTGCAGGGGTGGGCCCGAAACCGGTACTTCCTGGCACCGCAGTCGACGGTGGTACTCGGCACGTCACGGGCCCAGGCTGGGATTGACCCGCTGGTGTGGGAGCGTACGTGGCCGGGACATTCGGTCGTAATGCTCACGCTCGTGGGAACGTCTCCTGTGCCGGTCCTCGCGCATCTTGCGGAGGACGCGAGCTACCACGGCTTGGTCGTGGTGGACTTTCCTCCGTATTTTGTGTTCAACGTGGCAGCGAACCAAGCCAAGGCCAACGAGGTAGAGCACGCCTTCTCCGAGATGCGCACCAGCCCCGCCAAGCAGTGGGAAGCATGGCTCAGGCGCCGGTGGCCAGCGTGGTACCCGCTCCGCCATCCTGATCTCACGCCGGCTAATCTCTTGGAAGACGTCGTCAATCTCAGAAGGCCGCTGCCGCCGGCATTCAACATGCGCGCCGATCGGTTTGGACCATTCGTTTTTTCGCGCAATGGAAGGCCATCCGAGACAGAGTATCAGGCCGTCCGGAGAGGGGGAAGAGCGGCCACCAATCAACAGCGCGACAGCATCATCGGCGTCGTTGCGACTGCCGTGCGGCGGATCCAGCAGCGTGGCGGACGGGTGGTGCTCATTGAGATGCCCACGTGCGGCGAGCGACATGAGATCGAGGAAGCACGTTACCCGCGCACCCGGTACTGGGAGGAGGTGATCCGACATGTCAATGCTATTTTTCTCGACGCATCGGAGCCCGCGCTCGCTCCGCAGCGTTACCGCTGTGCGGACGGCTCTCACGTTGACCATGTAGACGCGGCACGACTGACTGTTTCGCTCGCTCGCGCCGTGCGCCGCCACCTAGTGGCAGATGGCACCCATTCTGGCCCTCTCTTGGCCGCGCCGTGAGGGCGCCGCATCCAGACGGGATGCCCGTCCGCTTGTTGCCTGCTGGCGATAGTATTCGTAGATTTCACGCGCTATAGGATCTGCAGAGTGATCGAGCCGAAATGAGAAACTGTGGAGCGCTACCCTGGTAGCGTTACTCGGCCGGCGCACCGACAATCGATCGTGGCGATTTCAGGCAACTTGCGGCCACGTTAAACATTCCGCTAAAGCGCCGGCCCCCGTGTCCGACGCGTGGGGTACTTTGTTTTCCAGGATGACGATGACTGATCCGCTTCGCCAACCGCCGCCGCTCGCGCCGTATCTGGCCGCGCTCGCCGATCGCGTGCTGATCTTCGACGGCGCGATGGGCACCAACATCCAGCGCCAGGCACTCACCGCCGCGGACTACGGCGGGGAGGCCACCGAGGGATGTAACGACTACCTCGTGCTCACGCGGCCGGACGTGATTCGGAGCATCCACGAGTCCTTCTTGGCCGTGGGGTGCGACGTCGTGGAGACGTGCACCTTCCAGAGCACGCCGCGCCGGTTGGCGGAGTGGGGGCTGGAGGCGGTGGCGCACGAGCTGAACGTCCGCGCGGCACAGCTGGCCCGCGCGGCGTGCGACGAGTTCGCGACTCCAGAACACCCGCGCTTCGTGGCCGGCTCCATCGGGCCCACGGGGATGCTCCCGTCGAGCGACGATCCCGCGCTCTCGGCGGTGTCGTTCGACGAGCTGAGCGAGAACTTCTATCGCCAGGCGCGCGCCCTCGTGGAGGGGGGCGTGGACGTGTTGCTGGTCGAGACCTCGCAGGACATCCTGGAGGTCAAGGCCGCCATGGTGGGATTCGAGCGGCTGTTCGCCGAACTGGGACGGCGCGTGCCGGTGCAGGCGCAGGTCACGCTCGACACCAGCGGGCGCATGCTGCTCGGGACCGACGTGGCCAGCGCCATGACCACGCTCGAGGCGCTGGGCGCCGATGTGATCGGCCTCAACTGCTCCACCGGCCCGGAGCACATGCGCGAGCCGGTCCGCTTTCTCAGCACACATGCACGCCGTCCCATCTCGTGCATTCCCAACGCGGGGTTGCCGCTCAACACGGGAGACGGAGAGGCCGTCTACCCGCTGGAGCCCGCGCCCATGGCGGCCGCGCTGGCCGAGTTCGTGCGCGACTTTGGCGTGCGCGTGGTGGGCGGCTGCTGCGGCACCACGCCGGCGCATCTCGCGGCCGTGGTGACGGCCGTGCGCGAGGCGGCACAGAGCGGTGTCACGGCGCGTCGGCCGCACGCCAGCACGCACGCGCCGCGCGTGTCATCGGCCATGCGGGCCATCACGCTGCACCAGGATCCGCCCCCGCTCCTGGTGGGGGAACGCGTGAACGCGCAGGGCTCGCGACGCGTGAAGCGCCTGCTCCTGGCCGACGATTACGACGGGATCGTGGGCGTCGCGCGCGAGCAGGTGGAGTCGGGGGCGCACGTGCTGGACGTGTGCGTGGCGCTCACCGAGCGCGGCGACGAGGCGGAGCAGATGGCGCGCGTGGCCAAGCTGCTCTCGATGAGCGTCGAGGCGCCGCTCATGATCGACTCCACCGAACCCGACGTCATTGCGCGTGCGCTCGAGCACGTGCCGGGACGCGCCATCGTCAACTCCATCAACATGGAGAATAAACGCGCGCGCATCGAAGCCGTGCTGCCCATCGTCAAGCGTCATGGGGCGGCCGTGGTGGCGCTCACCATCGACGAGCAGGGGATGGCCAAGACGTGCGCGCGCAAGCTCGAGGTCGCGCGCCGCATGCACGACATCGCCGTGGGCGAGTACGGCCTGGCGCCGGAAGACCTCATCTTCGACGCGCTCACCTTCACGCTCGCCACCGGCGAGCAGGAATGGGTGGACTCGGCGCACGAGACCATCGATGGGATCCGCGCCATCAAGCGGGAGCTCCCGGGCGTGTTCACCGTGCTGGGCGTCTCCAACGTGAGCTTCGGACTCACGCCGCCGGCGCGGGCGGTGCTCAACTCGGTCTTCCTGCATCACTGCGTGCAGGCCGGGCTCGATCTCGCGATCGTGCATCCCGCGCACGTGCGTCCGTACGGCGAGATCCCGGAGCGCGAGCGCGCGCTGGCGGACGATCTGGTGTTCAATCGCCATCCCGATGCCCTCCAGCGCTTCATCGAAGGCGTCACCGACCTGGGCGCGGACGGCACCGGGGCGCAGGACGCGGCGACCGATCCCACTACCGGGATGACCGCCGAGCAGCGGATCCACTGGCAGATCGTGCACCGAAAGAAGGACGGCATCGAAGAGCTGCTGGACGAGGCGGGGGTGCGTGGCGAACCGGTGCGGCTGCTCAACGACGTGCTGCTGCCCGCCATGAAGGAGGTGGGCGACAAGTTCGGCGCGGGCGAGTTGATCTTGCCGTTCGTGCTGCAGTCGGCGGAGGTGATGAAGCGCGCCGTCCGGCACCTGGAACAGTTTCTGGAGCGCAAGGAGGGGCACACCAAGGGCACGATCGTACTGGCCACCGTGTACGGCGACGTGCACGACATCGGCAAATCGCTGGTCAACACCATTCTGTCGAACAACGGCTACACGGTGCACGACCTGGGCAAACAGGTGCCGGTGAACACGATCATCGAGCGGGCCGTGGAGGTGGGCGCAAACGCCATCGGGCTGTCGGCGCTGCTCGTGAGCACGTCCAAGCAGATGCCCATCTGCGTGCAGGAGCTCGACCGGCGCGGGCTGTCGTTCCCGGTGCTGATCGGGGGCGCCGCGATCAACCGTCGGTTCGGTCGCCGCGCGATGTTCGTGGACGGGGAACGGGCCTACGCCCCGGGCGTGTTCTACTGCAAGGATGCGTTCGAGGGCCTGGAGACGATGGAGGCGTTGGTGGATGACGCGCGACGCATCCCGCTCACCGAACGCCTGGTCGACGAAGCGCGCCAGGACGTGTTCCTCCGGTCTACCACCGGCAAGGACGTCTCGACCGGCACCGACGCCAGGGGGCGTAGCGATGTCGCGCCCGATGTGCCGGTGCCCGCGCCGCCGTTCTGGGGCACGCGGGTGCTGCGCGACCTTCCGCTCGACGACGTGTTCGATCTGCTGGATCTGGACGAGCTGTTTCGCCTGCAGTGGGGCGCGCGCGGATCCGGCGCGCAGTACGAGGCCACGGTGCGCGACGAGTTCCGCCCGGTGCTGGACCGGCTCCGCGGGAGTGCCGCGCGCGAGGGGTGGCTGACGCCGCGCGCGGTGTACGGCTACTTCCCGGTGCAGGCAGACGGCAACGCGCTGGTGATCTACGATCCGGCGGCGTTCGCCAGCGACGGCGGATCGCTGCGCGAGGTCGCGCGCTTTGCCTTTCCGCGTCAGCCGGCGCGCGATCGGCTGTGCCTGGCCGACTACTTTCGGAGCCTCGACAGCGAGGAGGTGGACGTGGCGGCGCTGCAGATCGTGACGGTGGGAGACGAGGCGACGCGCCGCTTCGATGCGTTGCAAGCGCGGGGAGAGTACAGCGAGGCGTACTACCTGCACGGCCTGGCCGTGGAGACGGCCGAGGCGGTGGCGGAATGGATGCACCGGCGCGTGCGCCGGGAGCTTCAGCTCGCGGACGGGCAGGGGAAGCGCTACTCGTGGGGCTATCCCGCGTGTCCGGATCTGGAGGGGCACGGCACACTGTTCCGGCTCCTGCCGGCGGTCGACGCACTGGGAATGGAGTTGAGCGAGGCGTATCAGCTGATTCCGGAGCAATCGACGGCGGCGATCGTGGTGCACCATCCGGAGGCCAAGTACTACGCCGTGCGGGACGGCGGCGGGGCGAGCGCGGCCGCGGCGCGCACCGCGCCGGCCGCCGCGGCGGGAGCGCGATCATGACGACCCGCGAGGTCGGCTGGCTGGTCGATCCCGAGCGCGTCGTGCTGTTCGATGGCGCCATGGGCACCATGCTCTACGCGCGCGGCGTGTTCATCAACCAGTGCTACGACGAATTGAACATCCGCGCGGCCGAACTCGTGCGCGACGTGCACCGCGCGTACGTGGATGCGGGCGCCGCGGTGCTCGAAACCAACAGCTTCGGCGCGAACCGCATCAAGCTGGCACAGCACGGGCTGGAGTCGCAGGTGGAGGCGATCAACCGCCGCGCGGCCGAGATCGCGCGCGAGGTGGCGGGCGATCACGTGCTGGTGGCGGGCGCGGTAGGACCGCTCGGCGTCCGGCTCGAGCCGTTTGGGCCAACCAGCCGCGACGACGCCCGCTCCGTGTTCCGCGCGCAACTGACGGCGCTGCGCGACGGGGGCGCGGATGCCTTTGTGCTCGAGACGTTCGGCGACCTGGAGGAGATTCACCAGGCGCTGCTCGCCGCGCGCGACGTGGACGCGGCCACGCCCGTGATCGCGCAGATGACGATCGGCATGGACGGCGTGACACCCTTTGGCGCGACCCCCGAGGATGTGGCTCGGTCGCTCGACACGTGGGGCGCGGATGTGATCGGGCTCAACTGCTCGGTAGGTCCGCAGGCGATCCTCGAAGCGATCGAGCGGATGGCCGCGGTGACGGATCGGAAGCTCAGCGCGCAGCCCAACGCCGGCATGCCGCGCGATGTGGGTGGACGCTCGATGTACATGGCGAGTCCCGAGTACATGAGCTCGTACGCGCGGCATCTGCTCAAGGCGGGTGCCAAGTTGCTGGGCGGATGCTGCGGCACCACCCCCGAGCACATCGCGGCGATGTGCTCGGGGATTAGACCCTTCGCTCCGCGTCACGTGTACCAGGGAGGCGACCACGCCGCGCGGGATCACGACCCGGCATCTCGTCGCACGCGGCCATCCACGCGCGCGCGGGGGCGCGCAGGGCACCAGGGCGCGCGAGGCGCGCCGCAGATCGCGCTGGTGGAGGAGGACCACGCGGAGCCGGTGCCGTTCGCGGCGCGATCGCACTGGGCCGGAGCGATCGCGGCGGGACGGTTCGTGACCTCGGTGGAGATCGTGCCGCCACGCGGCGTGGACGCGACGGCTATGCTGGAGGGCATTCGCCTGCTGAAGCAGGCGGGGGTCGATGCGGTGAACGTTCCCGACGGCCCGCGCGCGCAGAGCCGCATGGGCGCTCTCATGACGAGCCTGCTGATCGAGCAGCAGGTGGGCATCGAGACCGTCACGCACTACTGCTGTCGCGACCGCAACCTGCTGGGCATGCTGAGCGATCTCCTGGGCGCGTCCGCCATGGGGCTGCACAACCTGCTCATCATCACGGGCGATCCGCCCAAGATGGGGCCGTACCCCGACGCGACGGCGGTCTTCGACATCGACTCCATTGGGCTCACCAATCTGGTCAATCGCCTCAACCACGGGCTCGACCCCGGGGGCCACCGGATCGGACAGCCGACGGCGTTCGCGATCGGCGTGGGCGTGAACCCGGCGGCGATCGACGTGGCGCAGGAGGTGCGGCGATTCGAGTGGAAGGTGGACGCGGGCGCCGAGTTCGCCATCACGCAGCCGGTGTTCGACGCCGATCAACTGGAGCGGTTTCTGGAGCGGATCGCCCATGTACGCATCCCGATCGTGGCCGGCATCTGGCCGCTCGTCTCGGCGCGGAACGCGGAGTTTCTGGCCAACGAGGTGCCGGGAGTGGTCGTGCCGCCTGCGGTGATCGAGCGCATGCGCGCGGCGAGCAAGCGCTCCAAGGAGGCGGGCGTGGCCGAGGGCGTCGCGATCGCGCGCGAATTGCTCGCGCGCGTACGACACGCGGTGCAGGGCGTGCAGGTGTCGGCTCCGTTCGGGAAGGTGGAGCTGGCCGTCCAGGTGTGCTCCGACAACGGCACCGACGAGGCGGGCGGTTCTCAACCGGGGAACGCGCGCGCATATTCCCGTCCATGATGCATGCTCCCGTGCTCTCCCGTAGTGCGGCCGTGGGCCCTCGGCCGGCGATTGATTTCCGCCGTGCCGCGGGAGCGGTGGGTCGCGTGCACCGTGGCGTCGCGCCATGAAGGCCATTCTCATCATCGATCACGGCTCGGTCCGCGACGAAGCCAACCGGATGCTCGAGTGCGTGGGGACGCTCGTGCAGGGGATGGCCGGCCCCGACGTGCTGGTGCGCGTGGCACACATGGAGCTGGCGGAACCCACGATCGCGCAGGGATTCGCCGCATGTGTAGCCGCGGGGGCGAGCGAAGTGGTGGCCTTTCCCTACATGCTGTCGCCGGGCAAACATTCCACGCGCGACATCCCGCGGCTGGTGAGCGAGGCCGCCGCGGCATTCCCGCACGTCCGGTATCGGGTGACGTCGGCCTTTGGCGTGAATGACCGGCTGGCGGCGGTGATTCTGGAGCGCGCCGGCGTGGCGTCGACGCGCGCGGCGCCGCGCGCCGACGGAGGATGCACGCGGCCGGCGGGGACAGCGCGCGGCTATTGCGGCGCCGGCTGCCGCGCGGAGGACACCACCATTGGAGCGAGCGGCGTGGAAGATCGCAGCGCGGAGCAGCGCTCCGCCGACGCCGCGGATCGAGCTCCCGTCAGCGCTGCGGACGGTGGCGCAGGTGCCGCACCGCGATCGTCGACGAAACGGTGAGCCGCAGGATCCAGCCGACTCCTGCCCCGTAGACGATCCCCAGGAGTCCCCAGCGGCTCGCCCACCCGGCAGCCAGCGCACCGCTCGCGATCGCGGCCCAGCCCATGCCATTCAGCCACGCCAGCTCGCGCGGCGAGGCAAGCGCGTTCACGACGCTTCGCGGGAACGCTTCCAGCGCTTTGAGGATCCCCGTCGCGATGGCCGCGAACAGCAGCGCGCCCGGAATCACATACTTTCCGGGAACGACGACGCCGAGCACCAGTGGTGTGAGAAACCACACCGCCACGGAGCCGGCGGCCACCACGCCGAGGACGGTCAAGAGCTCGTGGCGCACGAGACGGCGCCGCTCGCGCACCGAGTCGGCCGCCCGCAGCCGGGGGAGCATCGTGTACCCGATCCCCAGCCGCAGCATGCGATAGGGCGACGTGGCCACGGCGGCCAGCACGCTGTAGGTGGCGAGATCGGCGAAGCCGAGGGCGCGGCCGGTGACCAGACGCTCGAGCTGACTGAGGAGCGCGGCGCTGGCCTGCAGCCCCACGAACGACAGCGCCTCGCCCCAGAGAAACGGATCGCGCCGCTCGCGCGGCACGCGATGCCGGCGTCGGAGCCGTGCCCAGCCGTACGTCGCCGAGACGAGGAACGCGCCACCGATGAACGCCACCGGTAGCTCGGCGCGGCGGATGCCGGTGACCATGGTGAGCACCGCGGCTACGGCCGCGGAGAGATTCACCGTCTGCAGCAGCACGAGCGAGATGCGAAAGCGGTGCAGACTCTGGAACTGCGCCGCCGCCACGAAGTTCAGCCCGCCAAAGACGATCGCGACCCAGAGAAGCGGGAGCAGCGTGGACGGGAGCTCGGGATAGAGCACGTGCGCCAGGACCGCCGTCACACCGCCCACCAGGACGGCGCTGGCCGCGACGCGGCGCAGGAGGCGAACGCCGGGATCGATGGTGCGGCGATTCACCGCGCCGTCGGCACCCAGTGGAGCGAGCCCCACCGTCACGTTCAGCAGCGCGACCACCAGCGAGAAGCTGCCGAACTCGTGCGGCGAGAGCGTACGCGCCAGCAGCAGGTTCCCCACGGCGAAGCCGAGGCCGGACAGCGCCTGCACGATGGCCACGCGCAACGCCGGCGACGTCCACAGCGTGCGCGCAACGCGCCGGGCCCGTGCCGCCGTGGCAACCGCCACCGGAGGCGAGGTCACCCGTTCACGACTCCTCGAGCGCGGGCCGATCGCCGCGCACCCCCGCGTGCGAGGCCGGTGCGGCAAGAAATCCACGCTCGCGGTACCAGGCCGCCGTGCGGCGCAGGCCGTCCGCCAGGTCCACGCGCGGCTCGTAACCCAGCTCGCGGCACGCCTTGCCGATGTCGAACGCGCGATGCTGCCGGAACCAGTCCAACCGACGGCGGAAGATGGGCGGCTCCGCTGGCAGAGGCCGATACGCCAGTTCCACCAGCGTGGCCACAGCGTACGCCGGTGCGAAGGGGAGGAACACCATCGTCACGCTCGCGTCGAGCGCGTTGGAAACCTCCACCACGAGGTCGCGAATGGGGAGCGAGCGCGCGTCACCCAGCAGATACGTCTGTCCCACTGCCTCGTCGCGCTCGGCGGCCAGCAGGAAGCCATCGATCAGGTTGTCGATGTAGACCGGGTGGTAGTGTGGCTCGCCGTCCCCCAGAAAGACAAACCGCCCGCGCGCCACGCGCCGGAAGATGTGCAGAAACCGCTCCGGATCGCCCGGACCGTAGATCGCAGTGGGACGCACCACGGTCACCGGGAGTCCACGCTCCATGAAGTCGTGCGCCACGAGTTCGCCTTCCCACTTGGTGCGCTGATAGTAGTCGGACGGTGCAATCGGCGCGTCTTCGGCGGCCGGCGGATGCGCCACGTTCCCATGCACGCCGCAGGTGCTGCAATAGACCACGCGCGCCACGTCGTGCGCCAGCGCCGCGCTCATCACCCACCGTGTTCCGTTGACGTTCGCGTCGTAGTAGGCGTGGCGCCCCAGGTTCACGCGCCGGAACGCGGCCGCCAGGTGATACACGCGTTCGCATCCCGCGGTAAGACGGTGCACCAGATCCCGATCGGCAACGGACCCGTAGGTGATCTGGACGCCAAGCTGCCGCAGATGATCGTCGGCGATGCCGCGAGCCTGATCGAGCACACGCACGCGATGGCCGTCCTGCGCGAGCCGTTGTGCCAGAGCCGACCCGGTGAATCCGGTGCCACCCGTTACGAGGATCTGCACGGTCTCTTCTCCTGCTTCGCTGGCGTATGGCCTGGCAGACGATCCGGTAACAGAACGCGCGCAACGGGCTCGTGTGGCCACCGCGCCAGAGCCGGTTGCCATCTGCGATCACGACGTTCCACGGGGCCCACGCGCAACCCCATCACGCCGGGCGCAGGCCCCCGCACCGGGCGCGCAAGGCGCGTCCGCGCGTGTTATCTTCGGTGGCATGTCGACCGAACTCACCACCAGCCGCCCCGCGCTGACCACGCTCTCCGACGAGGAGATCATGTTCCGCGACGCCGTGGCCGGCTTTGCCGAGGAAGAGATCCGTCCGCGCACTCCGGAGATGGAGCGCGCCGCCAAGCTCGACCCGGCGCTCTTCCCAATGATGTTCGAGCTGGGGCTCATGGGCATCGAGGTACCCGAGCGGTACGGCGGCGCGGATGGCTCGCTGCTCATGGTCACGCTGGCCGTCGAAGCGATCAGCCGCGTGGATGCGTCCGCGGCGATCCTCGTGGACGTGCAGAACACGCTCGTCAATTACCCCGTGATGCGCTACGGGAGCGATGCGCAGCGCGAAAAGTACCTGCGCCAGCTCACGAGCGGGACCGTGGGTGCCTACGCACTGTCGGAGCCCGGCTCGGGGTCGGACGCGTTCGGCATGGCGGCGCGTGCCGAGCAGCGCGGCGACCGTTGGATTCTGAACGGCCGCAAGCTGTGGATCACCAATGGCGCGGAAGCGAGCATCTACATCGTGTTCGCCAATGCCAACCCGGACGCCGGATACCGGGGCATCACCGCGTTCATCGTGGAGCGGGGGTTTCCCGGCTTTGCCGTGGGCAAGAAAGAGGACAAGCTGGGGATCCGCGCCTCGAGCACCACGGAGCTCATCCTCGACGACTGCGAGGTGCCGGCGGAGAACGTGCTGGGTCCGGTGGGACAGGGCTACAAGGTGGCCATCGAGACGTTGAACGAGGGACGCATCGGCATCGGCGCGCAGATGATCGGCGTGGCCGGCGGTGCGCTGAACGCGGCGCTGGGATACGTGAAGGAGCGCCAGCAGTTCGGTCAGCCGATCGCCGACTTTCAGGGAGTGCAGTTCCAGCTCGCGCAAGCGGCCACGGAGCTCGAGGCAGCACGGTTGATGGTCTACAACGCGTCGCGATTGAAGGACGCCGGCCAGCCGTTCACGCAGGAGGCGGCAATGGCCAAGCTCTTCTCGTCGCAGGTGGCCGAGCGTGTGACGTCGGTGTGCGTGGAGCTGTACGGCGGCTATGGGTATACCAAGGACTACCCTGTAGAGAAGTTCTACCGCGACGCCAAGATCGGGGCGATTTACGAGGGAACATCCAACATGCAGCTGCAGACGATCGCCAAGATGCTGCTGAAGTAGAGGCGGCGCGCGGACGGGGCGAGACTCGCCGCGGAACAGGTTGCGCGCGAGGCGGAGTGTAACCGTGTACTGCGCGGTCGTCGGACAGCCGTCGGTTGCGGCCCGCCAGAGAGGATCTGCTGCGCCGACATCGCGCAGCAGGTCCTCTCTCTCTACATGGGCACGCGGCCGCTCATCGCCCCCCAGAGCGTGAACACGGACGCCAGCACCCACACCACCACGGCGGCCACCGCGGCACGCGCGCGCGGAATCTTGCCCGTCACGGCAAGGCCAATCGCCATGAGCACCAGGGACCAGATCACGAACAGATCCACGCGCGAGAGCAACGCCACGACCACCGGCGACGTGGTAGCCGGGTCGACGAGGCGCGCCAGGTTGAGAGAGATCGCGCGCATGGACGTGAGGCGCGAGGCATCCATCAACACGGCCTCCACGCCGAATACCACCCACTGCAGGATGGCGGGGAACGCGGCGAACGCGGCCACCATGATGGCGGCACCGATGGACTCCTTGGCGTCCACAAGTTTGCCGGCGATCCACAAGAGGATGCCGGTGATGGCGATGAAGATCGGGGCGCCCAGCAGCTGGCCCAGCGCCGCGAAGATCCCGCCGATCGAACGTCCGCGCTCCATCTGCTCCGGGTTCACCTGCGGATTGGCCGCCTGTGCGGCCGCCATCGCCTTCGCGAACATCGCGTCGTAGACAGGCTGCAACAGCGACTTCGTGGCCAGGTATAGCACGAAGCTGACGACCGTCACCACGATCAACGGGAACCACGGGCTACTGTTCCGCCGGCGTTGGAACACCTCGGCCGGCGAAACGAAGATGTCGACCAGATCTTCCCAACGGCTGATCTTTGCCGGCTCCGGTGGGGGCGTGCTGTCACCAGGAGGGGTTGGTGCGGTCACGGTATCCTCGCGGGGATGGATGGAAGGAGGAGGACAGGCGCCCCGAATATAGGTCCTCCCTTCGTCCGCGCGCGAGCGCGTCTCGCACGCGCACGGCCGCGTGCCGTCACCAGGCGACCGCCGTCAGCCGAGGAACGCCCTCACCCAAGAACGCCGTCAGCCGAAGAACGCCGTCAGCCAGTCCCGCCGTCCACGCGCCCGTGCAGGATCCCCCCGCGAATGCGCACGGCGCGCTCGGAGGCGCCGGGGTTGGGCTGGATGCGATAGGCGTAGCGATTGGCGATGCGCAGCTGGCCGGCGAGCATCATCTCTCGTCCGTCGCGGCGCACCCGGATGGCCAACGGCGCGCCGTTCTTTCCATGGAACGCGGCACGGAAGCGCGCGCCGAAGCGGTCGTCCACCGGAATGTCGCCGATGGCGATCAGGTAGTCGCCCGGCTGCACCCCCGCTTCCGCGGCCGCTCCTTCCGGGTCCACCGCCACCACGCGCACGCCCGCCGAGTCGGGTACCGTGGACACGCCGAAGCGCGGTTCCGGAACGGTGTCCACCACAAGCCGCATCCCCGCCAGCGCGAGCAGCGAGTCCCAGGGAAAGGGATCGCGGCCGGCAATGTAGCGCGCGTCGAAGTCGGAGAACATCCGCGCGCGCGCCGCCCCGTCTTCCGTGTCCGATCCACCGGCGGCGGCGGTGACGGCGCGCCACCAGTCGGCGGCCGTAAAGCCGCGCCCCGCCTTGTAGTCCCGCACGTAGAGCTGGCGGAGGACGTCGTCCAGGGAGCGGCGGTTGTCGCTCGCGTTGCGAATGAGGATGTCCAGCGCCAGACCGGCCAGCGAGCCCTTGGGATAGTAGACGAACGCCGTCCCATCCACCGGATGAATCCAGGTGGAGAGTGAGGCGTCGTCGAGCGCCACCGGCTCCGCCTGCGCCACTTCCTGGATCTTGCCAGCGGTGGACGCGAAGAAGCCGGCGGAATCGGTGACGCCGCCGCGTACGAGCATCAGGTCGGCGTAATAGTCCGTGACTCCCTCCGCCTCCCACAACCAGGGGGTGGGCTGCTCATCCGCGTACTGGTAGGGCCACAGATCGGCGGGACGAAGCCGCTTCACGTTCCACGCGTGGAAGATCTCGTGCGCATAGAGCGAGGGCATGAACGGATCGCCGATGGCGAGCGGAGAGACCACGTCGACATGCGAATTCTGGTGCTCCAGCCCACTCGCACCGCCAAAGCTCGAGTCGGCGATCTGCATCACCGTGTAGTTGTCGAACGGCACGTCCTGCCACACGGCGGCCATGGGCGGAATCATCTCGAGCAAGTCGCGCCACACGTGCTGCCGGTCCGAACCCGTCACGCTCCCCTGGGGATAGGACGCGAACCGGATCCAGTGCTCGCCCACCCGGGCGCTGTCGAAATCGAACCGCCCCACGAAGGCGGGCATGTCGACCAGATCATGATAGGTGGACGCCGTGAACGTCCCCGGGGTAGCGGCGGGGCGCATGCCGGTGGCGATGTGCCATTCACGTGACGTCTGGATGGTGACGGTGGACGGGAAGTCGAGACCGCGGCCCTCCGGATAGAGGAACAGATTGGTGCCATTGAAGAGGAGGAAATCGGAGGTAGCCCACGTCATGGCGTTGTCGAGCGAGTCGGCCAGGTAGCGGAAGGTGACGGTGACCGCGCGCGCGCCCGCCGGATCGATGCGCCAGGTGTCGTAGTCGACCTTGTCCCACCGCAGCGCTCGTCCGTCACCACCTACCACGGCAAAGTCCGTGACCCATCGCGCGAAGTAGCTCAGCTCGTACGCGCCCGGCGTCCACGCGGGAAGCGAGAGCACCACCGCGGAATCGCCAGTGGTGGCGAAGGACATCCCGACGCGAACGCTCCGCCGGCGCGCGTCCGGCCGGTCGAAGGTGACGGTGTAGTGAATGCCAGACACCGGCGCAGACACCGGCGGCGAAGGGGCGGCGGCCGGGGGGATCGGAGCGGCCGGCCGGCGCTGCGCGAGCGTGCCAGCAGGCGAGAGGAGGCCCAGCGTTGCGGCCAGAGAAAGGACCAGCTGCATCGGTGCGGGCATCGATTCCTCGTGGTGGGCTCCGTTGGTCCAACAAGATAACGGCGGCCCCCCCGCGCGGGCGAATGTCGGCAAGCGACTTGCACCCGGTAGCGGTGGCCTCGGACGGATGTTCGAGCCGTCAACGTGACCTAACGGATGTCGACATGGCGAGCCCAGAGCAGGAAGCAGAGATGAAGCGCTCGCTCTCCGGTGATGGATCGTCGGAGCAGCGACCCGCTGGGCACCGCGGAGAGGTCGTACGACCCGTGTCGGCCACCGGGGAGAACAGACCGGCCGACGCCCCGCTGGACGGGGCCGCGCTGCGCGCCGAGCTGAGCGAGGCGCGCAACGAGCTCGCGCGCCGCGCCGCCGAGCTGGCCGACGCCAGCGAAGCTCGCACCCGCTTTCTGGCGACGATGTCGCACGAGCTCCGCACACCGCTCAACGCGGTCCTCGGCTATGCCGGGCTGCTCCGGGACGGCGTGTACGGCCAGCTGTCGCCGGAACAGGCGCGCGCGGTGCACGCCATCATCCGCCGCACGCATGATCTGCAGCTCATGATCGATGACGTGCTGGACCTCTCCCGCCTGGAGACCGGACGCGCCGAGCTCCGTCTGGGAAGCTTCGACCCCGCCGCGGTCGTAAACGAAGTGCGAGACGCCATTGCCGGCGCGGCGGCCGAAAAGTCGCTCTCGGTGGTGGTGCGCTACGACCTGCGGCGCAGCGTTCGCGGCGACCGCGCTCGCTACAAGCACATCCTGGCCAGTCTCGCCTCGAACGCCGTGAAGTTCACTCCGCCACATGGCGAAGTGGAGATCGCCCTCGGCCAGGGCGGCCACGACACGTTCATCACGCGCGTGCGTGACACGGGGATCGGTATTCCCCCCGACCAGATGGGACTCATCTTCGACGACTTCCGCCAGCTCGATACCGGACCCACGCGGCGCTACGCTGGCATTGGCGTGGGGCTCGCGCTCGCCAGACGGGGCGCCGAGCTGATGGCCGGCTCCGTGACGGTGGAGAGCGCTCCGCAGGAGGGGACGACGGTGCTCGTGCGGCTGCCGCTGGCTGCAGGAGAGAGCGTATCGGCCGAAATGGTGGAAGAGCCGCCCAAGGATGTGGATCCCGGCGCAACCCTGGTCCTCGTGATCGACGATGACCCCGAAGTTATCTCCCTGCTCCGGGAGTCGCTGGCGTCGGATGGCTTTCGCGTCGTGGGCGCGCTGACCGGCGACCGCGGGATCGAGCTCGCGCACATGCTCGACCCGTTCGCGATCATCCTGGACATCATGATGCCAGGGAAGGACGGCTGGCAGGTGCTGCGCGAGCTGAAGCGCGATCGGACGCTCCAGCACGTTCCGGTGATCGTGATGTCGATCGTCTCCGAGCGCGCGCTCGGATTCTCGCTGGGGGCGGCGGACTACCTGGTGAAGCCCGTGGATCGCAGGGTCCTCCTGGATGTCCTGCGGCGGCTGCGCGAGGAGCATACGATGCGAAGCGCCCTCGTGCTGGAAGCGGACGACGACGGGCGCACGCAGCTTTGCGATCTCCTTCGCTCGCTGGACCACTCCACGCGATCAGCTCGCACCGTGGACCAGGCGCTGGCCCTGCTTCGCGAGGAGGCCCCTGACGTCCTTTTCCTGGACACTGGCCTGCCGAACTCCGGAGTGCAGCAGGTGCTGGGCGCGCTGGCCTCAGAGGAGGCGCTCGGCGGAGTGAGCGTGGTCCTGCTGACGCACGGCAGACACGAGCGTCCCCCGCTTCCGCCCGGTGTGGAGAGCACGCTCCTCGATGCGCAGGCAGAACGACCCGACGAGCTGCTCGACAAGCTGCGGGACGCCCTGGCCAGTCTCGCGATGTCCCGGTAGCGCCGCGTTGGCACCGCCCGGGGGACGGTTCCGTGGATGCGGGGTACAATGTGCTCGCTTCCCTGGCCGCGACGTCACTCTGGAAGCGCGTGGTGTCATGCCCTGCGTGGTATCCGTCGATAACTCCCGTTTCGCGAGGTCGCCATGTTGCGCTCCCGTGCCGTGCTGCCGCTGCTGCTCCTTTGCTCGTTTGCGTCCCTGTCGTGCGACTCCAACGCGCCGGTCGCCACCAGCGGAAGTCACGCGGAGGACGTCGCGCTCACGTCGCCCACCCCACGGTCGGCAGCGGCTCCCGCACGCGGCAGCTTCGTTTCCGCGGGCCCGACCGCCGACATCCCGCTCCCGCAGGCGGTCGACAGCACGAGCGGGCCAATGCTCATCAAGACGGGACAGGCCAGCCTGCAAGTGGATTCGCTGGAGCGGGCGGTCAGCGCATTGCGCGACCTGGCGCGCGCAGCCGGTGGGTACGTGGTGGGCACCACGATGCAGACGGGCGCGCACCAGGTGCGGAGCGCCACGCTCGACCTCCGCATCCCGAGTGCGCGGTTCGACCAGGCGCGTTCGGGGCTGGACGCGATCGGCAAAGTGGAGTCGGTGCAGATCGCCGCGCAGGACGTGGGTGAAGAGTATGTGGATGTGGCCGCGCGACTGGAGAACGCGCGCCGGCTGGAGTCGCGGCTGCTGGATCTGCTCGCCCAACGCACGGGGAAGCTGCAGGATGTGTTGTCGGTGGAGCGCGAGTTGGCGCGCGTGCGCGAGGAGATCGAGCGCTACGAGGGGCGGATGCGCTACCTGCGCACCCAGGTGGCCATGAGCACCTTGAGCGTGACCGCGCACGAGCCCTTCCCCATCATCGCCGGCGCGCCGGGAGGGAACGTGCTGGCGGAAGCGTTTCGCAATGCGTGGCGGAACTTCGTGCGATTCACAGCCTGGTTCATCGCGGCGCTGGGCGTGCTGATCCCGGTGAGCGCCCTGGTGGGGCTCGGCGCCCTGGTCTGGCTCGCCATCCGCCACCGGCTCCCCGCACGCCGCGACGCCTCCCCGACGGTGCGCATTCCGTCGGCTGGCGAACGGTCAAGCTGAGGGCACATATTACGTGCTGCCTCCGGTGCTGCCAACACGCGCGCACCGGAGAGGCGGGCGCGGCGCACCGCGCCCCTCACGCTGCCGGACGTCCCTTCCCCGCTCGCAAGCCATGTCCTCTCAGACCCCGCTTCTCATCCTCGCCGCCCTTGTCCTCGTGGCGAACGCGGCGAACGCGCAGTCTGCATCGCCCGATTCGGGGCGCGCTGACCTCATCGTCACTGGCGCGCGGATCTACACGGTCGATCCCACGCGGCCGATGGCCACGGCGCTGGCCGTGCGAGACGGGCGGGTGCTGCTCGTGGGCTCCACGCGGGGAGCACTGGCCCTTCGCGGCCCGTCCACGCGCATGCTCGACGCCGCGGGACGGACCATCATCCCCGGCATCATCGATGCGCACGGTCACCTGGCGGGGCTCGGGGAATCGCTCCGATCGGTGGACCTGGTGGGCACCCGGTCGTACGAGGAGGTGATCGCGCGCGTGGCCGCCCGCGCCAAGGAGCGGCCGGCCGGCAGCTGGATTTCCGGACGTGGCTGGGATCAGAACGACTGGGGCGACACCCGCTTTCCCACGCACGAGGCGCTCTCGCGCGCGGTTCCCGATCATCCGGTGGTGCTCACCCGGGTGGATGGCCACGCGCTCCTGGCCAACGCCCGGGCCATGCAGCTGGCAGGCATCACGGCGCGCACGCGCGATCCGGAGGGCGGACGCGTCCTGCGTCTGGCAGACGGGTCGCCGTCGGGCGTGTTCGTGGACAACGCGCAGTCCTTGATCCGTCGCGTGGTGCCGAGTCCCACGCGCGATGAGCGGCGCGAGGAGCTTCTGGCGGCCGTGGCCGAGGCCAACCGGTGGGGGCTCACCGGCGTGGACGATCCGGGGGAGCCGCGGTCGATCATCGATCTCTACGAGGAGCTCGGCCGCGCCGGCCAGCTCCATCTGCGTGCGTACGTGATGATCGCCGACGATTCGGCGGCGCTGCAGCATTACTTCGCCATCGGCCCGCGGAGCGCCATGTTCGACGGGCACCTGTGGGTGCGCGCCATCAAGCTCTACGCCGATGGCGCGCTTGGCTCGCGCGGCGCGGCGCTGCTGGATCCGTACAGCGACGATCCCGGCAACACCGGGTTGCTGGTGTCGGCACCGGAACACATTCGCCGGGTGGCGGTCGAAGCGCTTCGCCACGGCTTTCAAGTGAACACGCACGCCATCGGCGACCGCGGCAACCGCGTGGTGCTCGACGCGTACGAGTCCGCCTTCAAGGAAGTCCCGGTGGCCGATCCGCGCTTCCGGATCGAGCACGCACAGGTGCTCGACCACGACGACATTCCGCGGTTTGCGCAGTTGGGGGTGATACCCTCCATGCAGACCAGCCATCAGACGAGCGACATGTACTGGGCGGTGCGGCGGCTGGGGCCGGCACGGATCCGGGGAGCCTACGCGTGGCGCTCGCTGCTCCAGACGGGTGTCGTGATCCCCAATGGCACCGACTTCCCGGTGGAAGCCGTGAATCCCATGATCACCTTCCACTCGGCCGTCACCCGGCAGGACGCCGACAACTGGCCAGCGGGCGGGTGGTACCCCGAGCAACGGATGACGCGCGAGGAGGCTCTCGAGTCGATAACCCTCTGGCCGGCGTACGCGGCGTTCCAGGAAGACATGCTGGGCTCGCTTACGCCGGGCAAGTACGCCGATTTCGTCATTCTGGATCACGACATCATGACCATGCCGGCTGAGCAGATCCTCGAGACACAGGTTGTGGCCACCTACGTGGGTGGAACACCGGTCTACGAGCGGCGCTGACGCGTCGCTGACGCGCCGTCTCTATCCTGGAGGCGCGGTTGGACGCCCTTCCGCGACAGGCGCAGCCGACGCCGTCCATCACGGTCACTCGCGAGCAGTCGCAATGCTTTCCGAAACCTCCATCACCTTCCTCAAGCGGTTGCTCGACGCGCCCGGGCCATCGGGATTCGAATCGCGCCCGGCCCGCGTGTGGCGCGAGGAGGCCGCGCAGTTTGCGGAGGACGTACACGGCGACGTGGCCGGCAACAGTCTGGCCTTCGCCGGCCCCTCCCACGGGCCGGGCATTCTGTTGGCCGGCCATATCGACGAGATCGGCGTCATCGTGACGTACATCGACGACGATGGGTTTGCGTACGTGCAGCCCATTGGCGGATGGGACCCGCAGGTGCTGGTCGGGCAGCGCCTCCGGTTTGCGGCGGAGGGAGGCGACGTCATCGGCGTGGTGGGCAAGCGTCCCATCCACCTCATGAACCAGTCGGATCGCGAGACGGCCAGCAAGATCACCGATCTGTGGGTGGACCTCGGCGCCCGCTCCCGCGCAGAAGCGGAGGAGCGCCTGTCGGTGGGTGATGCGGGGGTGATCGATGGCATGGCGGTGGACCTTCCGAACGCGCGCATCGTCTCGCGCTCCATCGACAATCGCATCGGGGCATTCGTGGTGCTCGAGGCGCTGCGGCGATACGCCGAGAGTCCGGGAGCGGCGCGCGTCGTCGCGGCGGCCACGACACAGGAAGAGATCGCCTCGCACGGCGGCGGTGCGCTTGTCTGTGCATCGGCGGTCAACGCACGCATGGCGCTGGTGGTCGACGTCACCATCGCCACCGATCACCCGGGGCTGGAGAAGAAGGAGATCGGTGACCACAAGATCGGAAGCGGTCCGGTGCTCGCGCGCGGCGCGGTGATTTCACCCGTGGTGTTCCGCCTGCTGCGCGACACGGCCACGGCGATGGGCATCTCACACTCCGTGCACGCCATCGGCCGCTATACGGGAACGGACGCGGACGCGATCCATGTGGCGCGCCAGGGCGTGGCGACCGGGCTGGTGTCGGTGCCCAACCGGTACATGCACTCGCCCAACGAGATGGTGAGCCTGGAGGATCTCGACCGCGTGGCGGGGCTCATTGCCGAGACGTGCCGGCGCGTCGCCGAGACAACGGACTTTACGGCACGCTGAACGATACTGCGGGCGGCCGTCGCCGCGTCCGCAGCGCGCGGCCATCGGCCGGCCGGCGCATCAGCGGGCGGGGCGTTCAGCCGGGTTCGACTTCTCTTGGCCGGCGGTGTCGCTGCCCGAGCATCACCCACGCCGCGGCGCCGCGCACTTCCTTCTGCTTGTCGTGAGCGAGCGCGCAGATGGCCGCCATCGCAGCCGTGTCCGACGTCGCGGCGAGCGCGTGCACTGCCGCCACGCGCAACGCCGGCGCCGCGCGCCGCATGAGTCCACTCCTCCCGTTCGCGAGATCGGTCAACTTGTCGATCGCGGCGCGCGTGCCGATCTGGCCGAGGGCCGTGACGAGGGCAAGCTGCGCCTGGAGGTCCGGTTCCCTGGCGAGTGCGCGGATCAATGCCTCGGCCGTCCCGAGGGCGTCCGCCGCCGTGGCATTCACCGCACTGTGGCGGAGCACGCTGGAGTGGATGTTGCGCAGCACGGCACGGAGCCCGCGGGCGCCAGGAGTGACGCCCAGCCTGGACAGCGCGCCGGCTGCCGCGGAGCGTACGCGTTCGTCCTCGTGATCCAGAAGTTTCATCAGCTCCGGCTCGGCTTCCTCCACGCGGAGTTCCCCTACGAGCTCGGCCGCGTTGCGGACCACGTACCACCGCGTGTCCCCGAGCATGTGCAGCAGCGCGCGGAAACCGCTGTTCAGCGTGTGGAGCGCGTCGAAGTAGGTGCGGCGATCGGCCAGCGACGAGGCTGAGACGAGGGCGTCGACCAGCGTCTCGACACCGGCATCTTCCGCGCGGCGCATGATGCGCATGTGGCGCTCGTAGTCCTCGCCGCGGCGCGCCAGGAGCGCAGCTACGGACCGCAGCACCGGCGGCTTGCAGAGGCGGCGCAGCGTGAGCCCCGGCGCACGCCGTTGCGCGGGATCGTTGGACGACGCCTCCCGATCCACCAGGCCCGACAGGATGTCGGCCACGATGTCGTGCCGTTCAGTGGCGGCCGACTCGGTGGCAAGCTTCACGAGCGCATCGAGAGTGCGCAAGCGATCGGCCTCGCTCGGTGCCGCATCCAGTTCCGTCAGCAGCGTCACAGGGGAGCCGGTGGGCATCGCGGCGGTGGTGAAGGCGTGGTACATCGACTGCGGGTCCTGCTCACGGACCAGCTCCGGGCGTGGCTCCGCCACCCACGTGTCCGGCGCGGCGACCGCCGTCGAACCCGCCCCAACAGCGGCAGCAGAGAACACGGGGCACTGCGCCGCGCACGACACGCTGCCGGAGCCGACGGCGCGCAGTAAATCCGACACTGTGGCGGCGGCCGGATCCGGCGCCGGGTCGTTAGCCAGAAGGCGCGCGGCAAGCAGGAGGTCCCCGGGCGCCGCGCTGGCCTCCACCGCCACCTCTCCCACACCGTGCCGCACGAGCTGGGCAGCGAGGTCCCGCGCTCCCATGACCCCGTCGGTCACCACCGTTCCGTTGACCGTGAGCCGACCCTCGTCGTGACCCAGTGTGACGCCACCCTCGCGCGAGGCAGCTACAGTGGCTCGCAGCGTGGACAACTGCGCGTCATACGCGTCGGGCTCATAGAGAAAGAGCCAGGCCAATCGGGCGAAGTGGCGGACGAACGCGAGTGATTGTGTCATCGTGACTTCGGATCAAGGGAGCTCGCCGGGTGGTTCGGTCAGCCTGCCTGAGCACGCGCGCCATGCACGGATGTAACTGTGGCTGACGCACTTAGCCTCGTCTGATTAGACGATCCTCAGGGGCGGAATAGTAACGCGGCCACCACGCACCACTATCACGCAACGGGGCGAGAGTGTTACGTCTTTGCAGCCGCTCCGCGCGTGGTATAACATTCTCCGGCTCACGCTCACCGCCACTCTCTCTCCACGCGCGGCGACCGGCCGTGCCCCACGAGGATGACCATGCCCAGAGTGTTGGCGCTCGTCGCCGCGATCGTCGTGTCGTTCGGCCCAATCGGCGCCGCGGCCGCGCAATCGCCCGTGCCGGACAGCAGTATCGTCGTGCTCCACGCCGCTCGTCTCATCGACGGCACCGGCGCGCCACCCGTGGAGAATGCGTTGGTGGTCGTGCGCGGCAACCACATCGTGGCCGTGGGCCCTGAGCGCGCCGTGCGCATCCCGGCCGGGGCGCGCGTGGTGGAGTTGGGCGATGCCACCCTGCTTCCCGGTTTCATCGACGCGCACACGCATCTCATTGGCCGCGTGCTCGGCGACCCAGGTTGGGACGACGCGCCCGTGCGCGACCTGGCGTCGTACGGCGCGATTCTGGGGGTGGCGAACGCGCGGAAGACGCTCCTGGCCGGCTTCACGACGGTGCGCAACGTGGGCGCGCCCAACTTCGACGATCTCGCCCTGCGCAAGGCCATCGATGAGGGACGCGTGCCGGGGCCGCGGATGGAGAGCGCCGGTCACGCGATCGGGATCACCGGGGGCCACTGCGACGAGAACGGCTTTCGGCCGGGACTGGTCGAAGGCGGGCCCATGGATGGCATCGCGAACGGCACCGACGAGGTGCGCGCCGCGGTACGCTATCAGGCCAAGTACGGCGCCGACGTGATCAAGACCTGCGCGACGGGCGGCGTGCTGTCGGAGGGCGACGCGGTGGGTGCGACGCAGTACACGCTCGAGGAGTTGCAGGCGCTCGTGCAGGAGGCGAACAAGCTGGGACGCAAAGTCGCCGCGCACGCGCACGGAACGGAGGGGATCAAGATCGCCGTACGCGCGGGCGTGACGTCCATCGAACACGGCTCCTTTCTGGACGAGGAGGGCGCACGGATGATGGCCGAGCGCGGGACGTATCTCGTACCGACGCTCATGGCGGGGGAAGCCGTGGAGCGGTTGGCGCAGACGGGAGTGCTCACCGGACTGCGTGCCGAGAAGGCGCGCGCCGCGGCTCAGGCCATGCGGCACGCCATCCGGCTGGCGATCGCGCACAAGGTACCCATCGCGCTCGGCACCGACGCCGGCGTGATCCCGCACGGCACCAACGCGCGCGAGTTTGCGCTCATGGTGGAGTGGGGCGGCATGTCACCCATGGATGCGCTGGTGGCCGGCACGTCGAGCGCCGCCAAGCTGCTCGGCTGGGACAGCCGCATTGGCTCGCTGGCGCCGGGCAAGTTGGCGGATGTGGTGGCCGTCGCCGGCGATCCGCTGAAGGACATCCACGCCACCGAGCATCCCCTGTTCGTGATGAAGGACGGCGTGGTCTACCGCGCGCCGCAGCGGGAGCTCACGCCCTGAGCGGTGGCCGGGAGCCGAACGATGCGCGCGTGGAGCTCTGCCGGGTACGTCATTCCGCTCCCGCCGGGGCACCGGTTTCCGATCGAAAAATACGCCTTGCTACGCGACCGGGCACTGGCGGAAGGGCTCGTGACGGCGGCTGGGCTGGGCGATCCCGCCCGTGTTTCCATGGACGCGCTGCATCTCGTGCATACATCCAGATACGTCGACCGGTTCACCCGCGGCGTACTGGGCCCGGACGAGATGCGGCGCATCGGGTTTCCCTGGTCGCCGCAGCTGGTGGAGCGATCGTATCGCGCCGTGGGCGGGACGATTGCCGCCGCCCGAGCGGCACTGGACGACGGCGTGGCGGTGAACCTGGCCGGCGGAACGCACCACGCGTTTCCGGATCACGGTGAAGGCTTCTGCGTGTTCAACGACGTCGCGGTGGCCATCCGCGTACTGCAGCGCGAGACACGCATCGAGCGCGCGGCCATCATCGACCTCGATGTCCACCAGGGGAACGGAACGCACGCGATTTTCGCGGGCGACGCCAGCGTGTTCACCTTCAGCATGCACGGCGCACGGAACTATCCCTTTCGCGCACCTCCATCATCGGATGAAGCTGGGACGGAGACTGGCGCGTACGCGCGTGGCCCCACCGGGCGCAGCGCCGGTGCGGCGGGTGGAGCTCCGGCCGGATTCGGCCACCGCATCGCGGGAGACCTGGACATCCCTCTCGACAATGGCACCGGAGACGAGGTCTATCTCGACCGGCTGTGCAACGCCCTGCCGGGCGTGGTGCGCCGGTCGTCCCCCGATCTGGTGGTCTACATCGCCGGCGCCGACCCGCATGAGGGGGACCGCCTGGGCCGCATGCGTCTCACACTCGACGGACTGGCACGTCGCGATGCCATGGTCCTGTCGCTCTGCCGCGAGGTCGGCATCCCGGTTGCGGTGGTCGTGGGCGGCGGGTATGGACGTGATATCGGCGTCACCGTGATCGCCCACGTCGCGACCGTGCGCGTGGCAGCGTCGTTCGCTGGGGACGCGGACAACGTGGGCGCAGTGGCTCGATCGCGCGCCGCCATCTCGTTTCGAACGGAGTAGCGTGCAAGCACACATTCCACCACCGCGCACATCCGGCACCACGGCCACGACGCCGGTGCCTCTCTTCTGGACGGCGTACGGTCCCGCCGGTGTCTCGCCGCTGCTCGTGCTGCACGGCGGCCCGGGTGCGCAGCACGACTATCTCCTGCCGCAGATGCTCCGGTTGGCCGACCATCACGAGTTGGTGTTCTACGATCAGCGGGGCGGCGGGCGATCGCGCACCGACGATCGTGCGCCCATCACGTGGCGCACGCAGGTGCGCGACATGGCGGCGGTGGTGGATGAGCTTGCGCTCACACCGCTGTCGGTGGTGGGGTACTCGTGGGGAGGGTTGCTGGCGCTGCTGTACGCGCTCGTCGCCGCTGGCGAGTTGGATGCCGCGGAGCCGGGCGCTGGTGCGGCCGGCGACCGTGCGCGCTCCCGCCCGAGGGCGCCGGCGCGCTTGGTCCTGATCGACCCGGCGCCCCCTACGCGGGCGATGCGCCACGTGTTCGAGGAAGAGTTCGCGCGACGGCAGCGCTCCGACGCCGTGCAGCGGATGCGTGCGGCTCTGGCCGATTCGGGACTTCGCGAGCGGGACGCGGAGGCGTACCGGCAGCGGCAGTTCGAGCTGAGCGTGGCCGGGTACTTCGCGGATCCCGAACGCGCGCGCGATCTCACCCCGTTTCGCGTGACCTCGCGCGTACAGCAGTCGGTGTGGAACAGCCTGGGCGATTACGATCTCCTCGCGCACCTGCACGCGGTGGACTGTCCCACGCTGATCGCGCACGGGCGTGAGGATCCCATTCCGCTCTCGGCGTCCGAGGAGTTGGCCCGCCGTCTCCCGCACGCCGATCTGGTGCCCATCGTCGGGAGCGGGCACGTGCCGTACGTCGAAGCACCGGAGCCGTTGTTCGACGCGATCGAGCACTTCCTGCGCGCCACCGAAGCGCGGCTGCCCGCGCGCCCCGCTGGGAAACCGGCGTCGTGAATCTCACGCCCACGCCGTACGAATCGTTCCTCGAGCCGTTCGAGACATCCGTGTTTCCGGAGATCCGGGCGGAAGCGGAGCACCGTGGCAGCGACACCCGTCGTCGCGACCAGTTCGTGTTGCTGGGACACGTGGGCGCCACGCTGGGCGCGATGCAACCGGAGCACGCGCCACCCGAAACGCTCGAGGAGTACGCCGAGCTGCTGTACCACGGCTTCCAGTTCTGGACATGGGGACGACGGCTCTACGTGTTCGACGAAGCCGTCACCGCGCAGCTCACCGCGCCGCGGGTGGACCTGGACGGATGGGAGCTGGCCGGACCGCCCTCGTGCTATCTGCGATTCCCCTATCAGCGGCTGTGGGCGCGCGTGGCCAGCGAGGCGCCCTTCGAGCCGGTGGACGGATGCTTCGTGGTGGTGGACGAGACGGAACCGGTTCCCGGCAGCGGAGCGCACCTCCGATGTCAAGCGGTGCTCGGGCTGCGGCCCGATCGTGCGGGCGCGTCGCTCGTCTCGTACCGCACCGATCTGCCGCCCGCCGCGGCGCCACAGCACGCGCAGGCGCCGTGGCGCCAGGACGGCGAACCGTTCGCCAACGCCATTCCCGGTGGCGAGCGGATGGGATATCGCACGATCGCGACCGTCTCCGAACTCGAGGCGCTCGTCTTGCGCGCACTGCACCACCTGGATCGACACAGCCGGACACTCGTGGCGCAACCCGCGCCCGGCGGGGATGAGCGCACCCATCTTCCGTACACAGCAGTGCACGCGGCACCCTGAGCACGCGCGGCTGCCGGCACGCGGCGGAGAGGGTATCTTTCGCCATGGACCCGCGCACGGCCGCCCACACGCTTTCGCGCATCGCGGACTTGCTGGAGCTCCGGGGAGAGAGCCGGTTCAAGCCACTGGCATACCGCAACGCCGCGCGCGCGCTTTCGGCGCTCGAGGTGGACGACCTCGTACCGCTCTACCAAGCCGGTCGTCTGCACGCGCTGCGCGGGCTCGGCCCCGCCACGATCGCGGTGCTGCGCGACCTCGTGGAGACGGGAGAGTCGGCCTATCTGGAGCAGCTCCGCGAGGACACGCCGGAGGGGTTGTTCGATATGATGCGCGTGCCCGGCCTGGGCACGGCCAAGATCCACCGGATCCACGCCGGGCTGGGCGTGGAGACGCTGCACGAGCTGGAGGAGGCGGCGCGCGACGGACGACTGGCCGCGCTCCCCACGTTTGGCCCCAGGACCGCAGCCAAGATCCTGAAGGGCATCGCCTACCTGCGCGAGACGAGCGCGTACGTTCTGTTCCCGCATGCCGCGGCCGAGGCGGCGCGGCTGCTCCGGATGGTGCGCGCGCATCCGGATGTGGTGCGCGCCGAGGTGGCGGGCTCCGTGCGGCGCCGCCGCGAGGTGATTCGCGATATCGACATCGTGGCCGCGTGCCAGCGGGATCCGGCGGCCGTGGCCAGCGCGTTCGCGCACGCGCCCGGGGTGCGCGATGCGCTCGGTGCCGGCGGCGCATCGGTCACGCTGCGCTTCGTGGACGGTACGCTGCTCGATCTGCACTGCGTGGAGCCGGCGCGATTTGCCGTGGCGTTGTGGCGCGCCACCGGAAGTGCGGCCCACGAACGCGAGGTGGGCGCGCTGGCCGCCGCGCGCGGCCTGACGCTGGCCGACGATGTGCTGGCCGACGGCGATGGCGCCGCGATGCCCGTGCCCGACGAGCAGGCGCTCTACCGTGCGCTGGGATTGCCGTACATCGAGCCCGAGCTCCGGGAAGGGCGGGGTGAAGTGGAGGCGGCGCGCGCCGGAACGCTGCCGTCGCTCATCACGTTGCACGATCTGCGTGGCGTGCTGCACTGTCACTCGCAGTACTCCGACGGCAAGGCGACCATCGCCGAGATGGCCGTCGCGGCGCGAGAGCGCGGCTGGAGCTATATCGGTATCTCCGACCACTCGCAGTCGGCGTTTTATGCAGGCGGATTGTCGCGCGACGCGGTGACGGCACAACACGCCGAGATCGACCGCGTGAACGCGGAGATGGACGGCGTGCGCGTGCTGAAGGGCATCGAGGCGGACATCCTGGCCTGCGGACGGCTGGACTACGAGCCCGAGCTGCTGGACCAGTTTGACTTCGTGATCGGCTCGGTGCACTCGCGATTCGGGATGGACCGCCACGCCATGACGGCGCGCGTGATGCGCGCGCTGGAGGACCCGCACCTCACCATCCTGGGCCATCCCACGGGCCGCCTCCTCCTCACGCGCGAGCCGTACGCGCTGGACGTGGATGCGGTGTTGGAGAAGGCGGCGGAGACCGGAGCCGCCGTGGAGCTCAACGCGGACCCGCACCGTCTGGACCTGGACTGGACGTACTGCCAGCGCGCGCGCGCGCTTGGCGTGACCGTGGAGATCGGGCCCGATGCGCACTCCGTGCACGGTCTGGACAACGTGCAGGTGGGCGTGGGGATCGCCCGCAAAGGGTGGTTGTCGTCGGACGACGTGCTCAATACGCGACCGGCGGACGCCGTAGTGGAGTTCGCCCGCCGGCGGCGTGCCGGAGCGCGCGCGTGACAACGCGCGGGCGGGCGCGCGAATCCCGTGCGAAGCTGCAGGCGCGCGCCGACGAGATTGTCGCGCGCCTGGAGATGACCTACCCCGACGCGCGGTGCTCGCTCACCCACGCGGATCCGTTCCAACTGCTGGTCGCCACCATCCTGAGCGCACAGTGTACCGATGCGCGCGTCAACCTCGTGACGCCCACGTTGTTCGCGCGCTACCCCTCCGCACGCGCGCTGGCGGACGCCGATCCGGGCGAACTCGAGGGCATCATCCAGAGCACCGGGTTCTTTCGCAGCAAGACGCGGAATCTCCTGGGGATGGCCCGTGCCGTGGAGGAGCGCCACGGAGGATGGGTACCGCGTACCATGGATGAGCTGGTGGCGCTTCCCGGTGTGGGGCGGAAGACGGCGAATGTCGTGCTGGGCAACGCGTTCGGCATCGACGAGGGGATCGTGGTGGACACGCACGTCGCGCGGCTCAGCGCACGGCTGGGACTCACGCGTCACACCGATCCCGTGAAGATCGAACACGATCTCGTCGCGCTCGTGCCCCGCGCACGATGGACGCTGCTGCCGCATTCTGTTCATCGAGCACGGACGCTCCGTATGCGTCGCCCGCACCCCGCGCTGCGGGGAGTGTGTGGTGAACGACCTCTGTCCGTCGTCGCGCGTACCCACCTGACCGGTCTTCCCGCACCGTCGATGCCATCCAAGACACCCGCGTCGGCCGGCCGCTATTGGCTGGTCAAGTCCGAGCCGGACTGCTTCTCGTTCGATGACCTGTGGCGCGCGCCCAAGCGCACCACCTTCTGGGACGGCGTGCGGAACTACCAGGCACGCAACATCCTGCGCGACCAGATGCGGCGTGGGGACCAGGTGTTCTACTACCACTCGAGCGTCGATCCGCCGGCGATCGTCGGCATTGCCCAGGTGGTGGGCGAAGGAGCGCCGGATCCCACGGCCTTCGATCCGCGGGAAGATCATTTCGACCCGGCCAGCGATCCGGACGCGCCACGCTGGTTCGGGGTGCGGCTCCGGGCGGTGCGCCCGCTGGCGCGTCCGATCCCCCTCGCCGAGCTGCGGCGCGCGCCGGCATTGGAGCGCATGGTCCTGTTGCAGAGAGGGAGCCGCCTCTCCGTGCAGCCCGTCACCGCTCAGGAGTGGCAGGCGGTACTCGCGCTGGAACAGGCGTCCGCCGACTAAGCAGGTGAGACCGAGCAGGTGAGATTGAGCAGGTGAGATTGAGCAGGTGAGATTGAGCAGGTGAGACTGAGCGGGCGAGTCTGAGCAGGTGCGACTGAGCAGACGCGACTGCGCGCCCGTGCGGTGCGCGGACGGATCGACTAAGTTCCGCCGCGGAGAGACGGGCGCCGGGGGGCGTCGCACCGTGCGCTGGTGCCCCGAGCGGGGCGGGAGTGTCGGGGGCGCACGCGCGCGGCGTTCTTACCTGCGCGCCCGAGCGCGCGTCGAACCGGGAGAGGGACCGTGACCAAACACGCAACGATCGAGACGAACCGGGGCACCATGGTGGCCGAGCTCTATGACGGCGACGCGCCCAAGACCGTGGAGAACTTCGAGAAGCTGGCCAACAGCGGATTCTACGATGGGGTCCGCTTTCATCGCGTGATACCCGACTTCGTGGTGCAGGGCGGGGATCCCCTGTCGCGCGATCTCCCGCCGGACGATCCCAGCATCGGGACGGGTGGACCGGGCTACAAGATCAAGTGCGAGACCGCGGGTAATCCGCGCACGCACGAAATCGGGGCCCTGTCGATGGCGCACGCCGGGAAGGATACGGGAGGGAGCCAGTTCTTCGTCGTGCTGAGCGAGAGCAACACGCGGCACCTGAACGGCGTGCACACGGTGTTCGGCAAGGTGACGGAGGGCCTGGACGTGATGAAACAGATTCGCAAGGGCGACACGATGTCACGCGTGCGCGTGGCCTGAGCGGCTGCGAGTGGCGCGGCACAACGGCCGCGCTCGCGACGGGGATGAACGGAGGGGAATCGAAATGACGGCACCGGAGCCGGGAGACAAGATGGCCGGGTTCACCGGACTGGTCGTGGCGTTGATCTTCCTGCTGGGCATGGCGACGACGATCGTCATGTTGACGAACGCGAAGTACCAGCACGGCAGCGAGCAGGGCGCCCACGAGGAGAGCTCGCACTAGCGCACCCGGCGCTACCGCGGAGCAGGCAGCGCGGGGCGAGGCGGAAAGGGGGGCGAGCCGGGAAGGGGGGCGAGCCGGGAAGCGGGGCGAGGCGGAAAGCGGGGCGAGGCGGAAAGGGGGGCCGGAAAGCGGGGCGAGGCGCATGAAGCGGTGGCTCCCGCATTGACGGGCGAAACGGGCCCGGCTAGATTACTGACTAGTCGGTCATTAGCGAACGCCGCCGAGCGGGCGACCGCGGGCGGCGTTCGCTGCGTCGCGGAGGATACTGACGAGTCAGTTACTTACCGTCAACGCCACCGGGAGCCAATGGTGCCTGTTCACAATTCGCGCGCGCGCCGCGTGAGCCGTCCCCCACGCGGCCCCCGCTGGAGGCGCCTGCCCGAGGAACGACCCCGGCAGATCCTCGACGCCGCCTTCGACGTGTTCAGCGAAAAGGGTCTCGCGCACGCCCGCCTCGAGGATATCGCCCGCCGCGCCGGCGTCTCCAAGGGAACGATCTATCTCTACTTCCCCAACAAGGAAGAGCTGTTCGGTGCGGTGATCCGTCACCTCGTGGCGGAAAACATCGACCGCGCCGAGCGCGAGCTGGATGCGGCGTCGGCCACGGACGAGCTGCGCGAGTACGCCGCGCGCATTTGGGCATTCGTGCGCTCGCCAAACTTCGAGGCGGTCTACCGCCTGACCATCGGCGAGCTCCACTCCCTGCCCGCGCTCAGCCGGTTCTTCGTCCAGGAAATCGCGCTGCGCACGATGCGCGGCTTTGCCCGAATCGTGCATCGTGGCGTCACCTCGGGCGAGTTCCGCCCGGTGGACCCGGAGACGTCTGCCCGCATGCTCTACGCACTGCTCGTCAAGCACGGCGTGTGGTGCAATCAGGAAGTGCGGTACGTGCTCCTGCCCCGTCTCGATGACGACGCCGTTCTGGACCAGGTGATGACGTTCTTTCTCGACAATCTGTTGGTGGATGCGCCCGCGCGCCGCGCGCACGGATCGCACCGCACGGAGGGCCGCCGATGATGCGTCGGCACCCTGCCCTGCCATGTCCGCTCGCCGTCGTGATCGCGCGCGCGATCAGGCGCGCGATCACGGCCGCCGCCGCGTCGCTGTTCGTGGCGGGCGGCGCCGCGTTCAGCGTCCTCGCGCCCGTTGCGGCCCACGCACAACAGGGACGCGACCGGCCGGACAGCACCGCGCCGCTGGCCCTCAGCCTCGGCGACGCGGCACGGCTCGCCGCGCGGCAGAGCGCCACGGCACGCGCGGCGCACTACGTGGCCGCTCAGGCGCGGGCGCGCGTTCGGGAGCAGCGCGCCGATCTTCTGCCATCGTTCAGCGCGTCGCTGGACGAGGGGCAGCGCACGTTCAACACGGCTACCTTTGGCTTCGACATTCCGCCCGCGCCCGGCCAACCACCGCTGTTCGATCCCAACGGGCAGGTGCTTGGTCCCGTGCACACGGTGGACGTCCGCGGCCACGCGTCGCAGACGTTGCTGGATTTCGCCGCGATCGAGCGTGTGCGGAGCGCACGGGCGGGCGCACGGGCGGGCGATGCGGCCGCAGCAGCAGCCGCCGAGGACGCGGCCGCGACCGCGGCGGCGGCCTACGTACGTGCGCAGCGCGCAGCCGCCACGCTCCAAGCGCGGGAAGCCGATTCGGTGCTCGCGGATTCGCTGGTGATCATCGCGCGCGACCAGCTCCAGGCCGGAGTGGGCGTGGCGCTCGACGTCACCCGTGCCCAGGCGCGGGCGGCGGGCGTGCGCGCCGATCTGATCGCGGCCCGGAGCAATGTGGCGCGGTCGCGCCTGCTTCTCCTGCGCCTGCTGGATCTGCCACTCGACGCTCCGCTCCGACTCACCGACTCGCTCGCGACCGTCGTCATCCAGCCGCCGCCTGACGAGTCCTCGGCGCTCGCAGCGGCTGTGGCGGAGCGTGCGGACCTGCGCTCCCTCGCGGCCCAGCGCGACGCGGCGGCGCGCTCCGTTACGGCGGTGCGCTCGGAGCGGCTGCCACGGCTGGGCGTAATGGCCGATGCAGGCGCGATCGGCACGGGGTACGACAACCTCTTGCGCACGTACACCTGGGGCGTGGAGCTGTCGGTGCCGGTTTTCGACGGGCTTCGTCGCCAGGCGCGGACGGAACAGCAGCGGGCACGCGTGGAGGAGCTGGACGTGCGGTATCGCGATCTCCAGCGCCAGGTGGCCGTGGACGTACGCACCGCGGTCCTGGACCTCGCGGCGGCCGCCGAGCAGGTGGAGGCCGCGCGCGAGCGGCTGCGGTTGGCGGAGCAGGAGCTGGCACAGGCGGGCGAACGGTTCCGCGCCGGGGTGGCGGGGAACGCCAATGTGATCACCGCCTCACTGGCGCTCACGGCGTCCCGCACGCTGCTCATCGACGCGCTCACCGCGTATCGCCAGGCGCAGATCGAGCTCGCGCAAGCCAAAGGACAGGTCGAGCAGCTCCCATGACGTTCGACGACGGCCGGGAGGTCACGCCGATGATCGCCAACGGAACGATCCTGGATGGATGGCGTTCATCCGGCACCGTGTCCCGCCCGGGCGGACAGGCACATACTCGAGGACGATGAACGATGGCAACAGTGTTGGATCGCGATGCGGACGAGGCTGCGGATACGAAGCGAGAAGAGGGGCGGCGTGCGGCACCACGCGGCCGGCGGCGGTACATGTGGCCGGCGGTGATCATCGTCGCCATCGCGCTCGGCGCGTGGGGCGTCAAGCGGTATCTGTACGCCCGCGGGCACGAGTCGACGGACAACGCGCAGGTGGACGGGCGCATCGTGCCCGTCCTGGCGAAAATTGGCGGCTATGTGGCGTCGGTCTCCGTCGAGGAAAACGACCATGTGAAGGCCGGCCAGGCGCTCGTGCAGCTCGACGATGCGGAGTACCGCGTGAAGCTGGCCGAAGCGGAGGCCGATTTGCAGGGTGCGCTGGCAGCGGCGGGAAGCGGGGGGCAGACGGGGCAAGCGCAGTCGCAGTTGCAGGGGGCGGCCAGCGAACGCGCGTCGCTCGACGCGCGCATTGCCGCCGCGCGCGCGGATGCGCAGCGCGCGGCGGCTGACCTCACGCGGATGCGCGAGCTGGCCGCGAAGCAGATCGTGTCCCGGCAGCAGTTGGACGCGGCCGAAGCAGCCGCTGCCGCGGCCGACGCCAACCTGGAGGCCGCGGAGCGGCAGGCGGCCGTCGCGGGTTCGGCGGTCACGACGGCGCGGGCCGGAGTGCGGCTGGCGGAGGCGCGGCTGGAAGGCGCGCGCGCCGCACGCGCCAATGCGGCGCTCCAACTGTCGTACACCAGGATGACCGCCCCGGAAGCGGGTATCGTGGCGCGCAAGAGCGTCGAGGTGGGACAGCTCGTGCAGCCGGGGCAGCCGCTCATGAGCATCGTGGCGGATTCCGGCGTGTGGATCACGGCCAACTTCAAGGAGACGCAGCTCGGGGACATCCGGTTGGGCGCGAAGGCCACGATCGACATCGACGCCTACTCCGGGTGTGAGGCGACGGGTCGGGTGGAGAGCCTGAGCCCGGCCACCGGCGCGACGTTCGCGCTCATCCCGCCGGACAACGCGACCGGCAACTTCACCAAGGTCGTACAACGTGTCCCGGTACGGATCGCGGTAACGGAAGGGTGCGGCCGGGAGCGTCCGCTGCGCCCGGGGATGTCGGTCGAGGTGCACGTCGCAACGCAGTAGCGCATCTTTGGCATCGGTGCGGACACGCCGCGCCGCTCCGGCTCTGGCCTCCTCTCACGTCCGGATCATGGCTTCCGACCTCCCCGCGCGCGACGACGCACTCGCGCTCATGCACGAGTACACGGCCAGCGAGTCGTTGCGCCGTCACATGTACGCCGTGGAGGCGGCCATGCGGGCGTACGCGTGTCACTTTGCCGAAGACGAAGAGCGGTGGGGGCTGACCGGTTTGATGCACGACTTCGACTATGAGCGCTATCCCAACGAGTCACAGTCCCCCACGGACGGCCACCCCACGCACGGGGTGAGCGTGCTGCGCGAACGCGGCTACCCGGACGATGTCTGCGAGGCCATTCTGGGTCACGCGACATACACCGGTGTGCCACGGCGGACGCGGATGGCGGCCGCCCTGTTCGCCGTCGACGAGCTCACCGGTCTCATCACCGCCACGGCGCTCGTGAAGCCATCGAAGAGTCTGGCCGACGTCGAGGCCCGTTCCGTCCGCAAGAAGATGAAGGACAAAGCGTTCGCGCGGGGCGTGAATCGCGACGACATTCGCCAGGGTGCGGCCGAGTTGGGCGTGGAGTTGGACGCGCACATCGAGGCCGTGATCGCCGCCATGCGGGCGTGCGCGGGCGCACTCGGCCTGGCGGGGACGGCGACCACCTGAGCCGGTCCGGCGCCCCTGCGCCACCGTGCGCTGCACCGACCCACAACCGCTCAACGCTGGACGGGGACCGCGCGTTATGAGACGAGGCACAACTCGTGAGGGTCATGACCGCGGTTTCCCAACCTGTGCACGTGCCGTTCGTGGCCCGTAGCGACGCTGACCGGGACGCGCGTGAGCGCGAGCGCATGCTGGTCGTCGGCGCTCAGCGCGGGGACCGGGACGCGTTCGCCGCCCTGGTCCGCCTGCACGAACGGCGGGCGTACGCGGCGGCGCGAGCGATCACGGTGACGCACGAGGATGCCGAGGACGCGGTGCAGGATGGCTTTCTGAACGCGTTCCGTGCGCTTGGCCGCTTTCGGCCGGAACAGCCGTTCGGCGCCTGGTTGCACCGGATCGTGGCCAACGCCGCGCTGGACGTGCGGCGGCGGCGGCGGGTACGCGCCGCGGAATCGCTGCCGGAGAGCATCTCGGCTCCGTTTCGCGATCCGGCCGAGCACGGCGAGTTGCGGCAGCGTTTGCAGGAGGCGATGGCGGAGTTACCGGACCGGCAGCGGTCGGTCCTTGTGATGCACGATGTAGAAGGGTTCACGCACGCGGAGATCGGCGCCATGCTGGACATGCCTGAGGGGACGGCACGGTCGGATCTGCACCATGCCCGGTTGGCACTGCGCACGGCGTTGCGCGATCTGAGGAACACACCATGACGAGAGAGCGCGTGACTGGAGAGGGTCGAGAGGACCCTGGCATCACCCGAGCGCTGCGGCAGTTGTATGCGCCGCCGACGGACGCGGGATACTGGCGCGGGCTGGAGCGTCGCATCATGGCCCGCGTGGCCGAGGCCCCCTCGTGGTGGGAGCCGTTTGGCGCCTGGGTGCGCGCGGGCTTCGTGGCCGCGTGCGCGGCGGCGGTGCTCATGGGGATCGCGTTGGCGCGGGCGCACGAAGAGGAAGCGCAGGTGGCGTACGAGACGGTGATCGAAACACCGCGCACGCTTCCGCAGCAGATCGCCACGGAATCAGGCACCTTGCCGGCGCGCGAAGCGACGCTCCGGTACGTGCTGTCACCCTGAACTGGAGTCAGCGATGCAGCGCTCGAAGAGCGTAGCGTTCGCGTTTCTGCTCGGCGCGCTGGTGGTGGGCGGCGGATTGGGATTCACCGCCGACCGCGTCTTCCTGCGTGAGAACGCCTGCAGAGAATACAACGACCGGACGGCCGCGCGACAGCGACTGGCCAACGATCTGGAACTGACGGCCGTGCAGCGCGCCGCGCTCGACAGCGTGCTCGACCGCCGGCACGAGCAGATGAGCGCCGTGTTCAAGGAGATCCGGCCAAGGATGGATTCCGTCCGCGATCGGACGCGGCAGGAGATCGCCGCCATGCTGAATCCGCAACAGCGCGCCAAGTTCGAGGCGCTGCTCCGCGAATCGCACGAGCATGACGGCCGGGGGACGCAGCGATGAAGAGTATGCTGGGGGCGCTTCTCGCACCCATCCTGGTTCCGGCGTGTCTGCTCGCGCAGACGCCGGGCTCAACCGTCCCGGCCGACACGGGAGCACGTCCCATCCGTTTGGACGAGGCGGTCGAACTGGCGCAGCGGAACGCGCCAGCGGCCGTGCAGGCGCGCGGCCAGCTGCGGAGCAGCGCAGCGGCGCTGCGGTCGGCCTACGGGGCGTTCATCCCATCGTTCACCGTCTCCGCGTCGACAACGCAGAACTCGCCCGTCACCACGCGCACCACGCCCACGGGCGAGTTGATCAGCGGGCGGTGGGTGGCGTCTCAGGATCTGTCGTTCAGCACGGACCTGTTTGCGGGAGGGCGGCGCTTCTACAATCTGAGCGCGGCCAAAGCCCAGGAGGGGGCCGCCGAGTCCACCGAGCTGGCGCAGCGGTTCCAGATCGCGCTGCAGGTCAAGCAGCAGTTCTACGCCGTATTGGCCGCGCGGGAAAGCGAGGCGGCCGCGCTGGCGCAGCTCGAACAGGCGCAACGGCAACTCAACGACGCCGTCGTCAAGGTACACGCGCAGACCGCCACCAAGTCGGATTCTCTGCGCGCGCTCATTCAGGTAGGCAATGCGCAGCTAGCGCTCCTTACCGCACGGAACGACCGGCAGACGGCGGAAGCGTCGCTCACGCGGCTCGTCGCCACGCCCTTTCTCGTGACGGCCAGCCCGCAGGACACGGTGGGGGAAATCACGCCCGTGGACAGCGCTGCCCTGGCCCAGTTCGTCGAGCAGGGGCCCGGCGTCAAGCAGGCCGCCGCGTCGCTCAGTGCGGCTCAGGCCAGCGCCCGTGCCGCCCGCGCACCGTACCTCCCGACCGTGTCGCTGAGCTACGGGCGCAGTCGCAACGGCAGCAGTCCCGACTTCGCCGTGAACCCGAACGACTTCAGCTACAGCGGACGGCTGCGGTTCTCCCTCAGCTATCCGATCTTCAATGGCTTCACGCGCGAGGAGAACGTGGCGCGCGCGGATGTGAGTCGTGAGAACGCGGACGCGGCGCTGCGCGACGCGCGGTTGGCGGCGCAGGAAACGTTCGTGCAGGCGCTCGGTGCGCTCCGCACCGCGCAACAACAGATCGACATCCAGACGGCGTCGGTGGCCGCCGCGGAGGAGGACCTGCGGGTCCAGCAGCAACGGTACAGCCTGGGCATGTCCACCATTCTGGATGTGCTCACGTCACAGACGACGCTCAACCAGGCCCGGGCGGCGCTCATCCAGGCGCGCTTCAACTATCGCGTGGCCAAGGCCCAACTCGAAGCGCTCATCGGGCGCAGCCTCTAGACATGATACCGACCATGGTCTCCTCTCATCGCATGCCCTCCGGCAGAGTGCTGGGCGCCGCGGCGCTCGTCCTCGCGGCCCTCAGCGTGGCCGGCTGCAAGAACAAGAAAGCCGAAGCGTCCACGGTGGAAACCGTGCCGATCACGCGCCAGAACATCGTGGTCGACGTGGAAGCCACGGGCGTGATCGCCCCGATCAACGCGGTCGAGGTGCGGTCCAAGGCGTCCGGTCTCATCACCAAGATGCCGGTGGAGACGGGCTCGCACGTGACCCCTGGCGATCTGCTAGTACAGATCGACGCGCGCGACGCCAGCAACCGTTACAACCAATCCGCGGCGGCGCTCAAGGCGGCGGAGGCCAACCTTCAGGTCACCAAGGCGCAGGATGAACGCGCCGAGTCGCTCGCCAAGCAGGGCGTCATCACCGCGCCCGAGCTGGAGAGCGCCCGAATCGCGCGGGCCAACGCCGAGTCGCAGTTGGCGGCGGCACGCACCAATCTCGAGCTCGCTCGCGTGGCACTCGAAGACGTGACGATCCGGGCGCCGATCGCCGGTACGGTGATCTCCAAGAACGTCTCGTTGGGACAGGTCATCAGCTCGGCCATCAACTCGCCCAGCGGTGGAACCATCCTGCTCACCATGGCGAACCTCAAGAGCGTGGTGGACAGCACGCTCGTGAACGAGAGCGACATCGGCAACGTGCATCCGGGGCAGACGGCCACGGTCCACGTCGACGCGTACCCGAATCGCAACTTCACGGGCACGGTGGAGAAGATCGAGCCGCAGGCCACGATCCAGCAGAGTGTGACGATGTTCCCCGTCATCATCCGCATCGCCAACGAGGATGGCGCGCTCATGCCGGGGATGAACAGCGATGTGTCGGTGCTGGTGGAGCAGCGGGACAACGCGCTGGCGGTGCCGAACGACGCGGTGCGCTCGCCGCGCGACGCCATGACGGCGGCGCTGGCGCTCGGCCTCGATCCCGACTCGGTGCGCGCGAAGCTGCGCGGGCAGTTCGGCGGGCGCGGCGGCGGCGCGGCTCCGGGTGGGACTGCCGACGCGGGCGGCGCGGTAGCGGATGCCCCCGCCAACGCAGCCGCCCCGCGCGGCGCGGCCACTCCGGGTGCACGGACGGCGCAATTCGCCGCGCCCACGACGGCACAATGTGACTCGGTGAAGGCGGTGATGGCCAAGCATCCCGAGGCGCAGGCCAAGCTCGACGCGATCCGGCAGCAGATGCAGAGCGGCACGGCCGACTTCGCGCAGGTGCGCGAGCAGATGCGAGCCGTGTACGACTCGCTGCACGTGAACGCGGCGGTCGTGCGCGCCTGCCAGCGCCAGGGCCAGGGCGGCGCTCGCGCCCAGGCGGGTCTCACACCCGGCGCCGGAAATCCGACCTTTGGCGAGGGCGCCGAAGAGACGTTCGCGATCGGGAATACGCGCCCGCATGCCGGCCTGGTGTTCGTGAAGCAGGCCGACTCGTTCGAGCCGCGCATGGTCATGCTCGGCGTCGGCAACTACGACGTCACGGAAGTGCTGTCGGGGCTCAAGGAGGGCGACCAGGTGGCGCTCATCAGTGCCGCGATGCTCCAGCAGGCACGCCAGGAGTTCCAGCAGCGCATTCAGAGTCGCGTCGGACTGCCCGGCGTCCGGCAGGAACAGCCCAACAACCGGACCAACGGGCAGCAGCGGACCGGCGGAAACGCACAACGCGGCGGGAGGCCGGGACGGTAGCATGCTCTTCGTCGAGATCATTCGCGTCGCGCTGGCGGCACTCCGCGCCAACAAGCTCCGGTCCGTGCTCACGATGCTCGGCATCGTGATCGGTGTCGCGGCGGTGATCGCGATGGTGGCGCTCGGCCGTGGCGCGCAGAACGCCGTCAACGAGCGTCTCTCCTCGCTCGGCACCACGCTGTTGTCGGTCGTTCCCAGCCGCGTGTTCGCCGGCGGCGTCGCCTCCGCCGCCGACCGCGCCCGGTTGGAAGTGTCCGACGCCGAGGCGCTGCAGCAGCAGGGCAAGACGTTCGCCGCCGTGGAGCCGGAGATGACACGCCAGCTCCAGGTGCAGTACCTCAACGCCAACACGAACACGCAGATCATCGGCACCACGCCCAACTATGCGGACGTGGCCAAGTACACGGTCGCAACGGGACGCATGTTCACCGAAGCCGAGGAGCGGGGGCGGCAGCGCGTGGCGGTGCTGGGCTCGGCCACCGCGGAGAATCTCGCGGGCGGCGCGGCCAACATCGTGGGACAGACCATTCGGATCCGCGGCATTCGCTTCGAAGTGGTGGGCGTGTTCCAGTCCAAGGGCGGGGCGAGCGGGTTCTCGGATCCGGATGATCAGGTGGTGATCCCGCTGAACACGGCGCGCTTCCGCGTGATGGACACCAAGGATCTCCGCGTGATCAACGTGCAGGCGGCGTCGGAGGCGATGATTCCGCAAACGATGACGGAGATCGACCGGATTCTGCGCCGCGAACATCGCATCCCTCCCGGGCGCGACAGCGACTTCGACATCCGGAACCGCGCCGACTTCCTGAACGCGTTTCAGCAGACCACGCAGGTGTTCGGCCTCCTGCTGGCGGGCATCGCGACGGTGAGCCTGCTGGTGGGGGGGATCGGCATCATGAACATCATGCTCGTCTCCGTCACCGAGCGCACGCGCGAGGTGGGCATCCGCAAGGCGCTGGGGGCGTCGCGGTTCAACATCCTACTCCAGTTCCTCATCGAGGCCATCGTACTCTGCGTCCTGGGCGGGATCATCGGCATCTTCCTCGGTGCGGGCGGTGCCATGGTGATGCGGGACGGTCTCCACTGGAACACGGACGTCTCGGTCGGGTCGATCGCCCTCGCGTTCATCTTCTCGGCGCTGGTGGGCGTGATCTTTGGCGTGTGGCCGGCGCGCCGCGCTGCCCAGCTCGATCCCATCGCGGCGCTGCGGTACGAGTAGCGGGCGTCAGCCTCTCGTGGCTGACCAGACGCGGAACCGCCCGGCGCGCACCATGCACGCCGGGCGGTTCGTCGTCGGACCGCGCGTCAGGGCCGGCCCCAGCAGCGATTAGCGATCGTCGTCCAGATCGTCGTCCGCATCGTCGGCGTCGACCTCGGCCTCGCCGAATTTGCGCTGCGTCTTCCCCTCCATCTCCTTGGCCTTCCCCTTCAGCTGTTCGCTCGTGTCACCCGTCGCGCCGCCAAAGGCGTTGCGCGCCCGTCCTTCGACTTCCTTCGCCGCCCCCTTCACCTCGTTCTCCACCCCTCGCTGCGACAGGTCCTTGTCTCGGTCACTCATAGAGTCTCCTTCGCTCACGGATAGAGCGCCCATGCCTCGAAGCATGGCGCGCGCATGCCAACGGGCAAGGGACGTGCCGACGGCTGAGGAAAGCCTCGTGGAGGACACCACCGCGCGGAGACGTGCACTCCGCACCGACACCGCCGCGCAGCGCCTTGCGTGAAGGGCATCCTCCCGCGCATCGTGAAGGAGATGCGGCCCGACGGCGGCCGCATCGCGCGAACGTGGCCGCGAGCGGCTGCCCCGGCGGCACGAGCCGCGCCCGTCCGCGTGTCGCTCACCCCGGACCCAGGACGCGTGTCTCACTCCGCCCCCCCGCGCATTCCCATCGAGCCGCCGGAGCGCCGCTCCGCCACGGCGCGATTCGTGATCAACGGCGAGCCGCACGACGTGGCGTTCGCCCCCAACAAGACGCTCCTCGAGGTGTTGCGCGAGGAGCTGGCACTCACGGGCACCAAGCACGGCTGCGAGCTGGGCGAGTGCGGCACCTGCACCGTGCTGGTCGACGACACGCCGGTGCTTTCCTGTCTGCTCCTGGCCGTCGCGTGTGACGGGCGTCGCATCGATACCGTGGAAGGGATGGCGAACGGTGGGCAGCTGGATCCGCTGCAGGAAGCGTTCGCCGATCTGGGCGCCGCGCAGTGCGGCTACTGCACACCCGGGTTCCTGCTCACCGCGCGCGCGCTCCTCGACCGCAACCCGCGCCCCACGCGCACCGAGATCGTGGACGCGCTGAGCGGCAACCTCTGCCGGTGCACCGGATACCTCAAGATCTACGAGGCGGTGGAGCGCGTGGCCTCCGCAGACGATCGCGGCTCCGGCGCGGAGCGTGACGCGCGCGCCGATGCGTCGCGTTCGGCGCCCGTGCCGGACCCGCGCCCATCCACGGAGCCCCGCCGTGGCTGACGCCCACCGTTCGCACGGCGTGGTCGGCACCTCGCCGCGCAAAGTCGACGCCGCCGCCAAGGTCACCGGCGAGCTCCGCTTTGCCGACGACCTGGCGCTGCCGCGCATGCTGCACTGCAAGCTGCTGCGCGCGCGGCTTCCGCATGCGCGCATTGTGCGCCTCGACACCGAGCGGGCGGCGGCGTACCCGGGCGTGGTGGCCGTGATGACGGGCGACGCGCTCCCCATCCCGTTCGGGATCCTCCCCATCTCGCAGGATGAGCACGCGCTCTGCCGCGACGTGGTGCGATTCGTGGGCGATCCGGTGGCCGCGGTGGCGGCGCTGGACGAGGAGACCGCGGCCGCGGCGTGCGATCTGATCGAGATCGAGTACGAACCGCTCACGCCCATCGACAGCGTCGACGTCGCCATCGCCACACGCGACCCGCTCATCCACGACTACGGTGACGACGGCAACGTGCACAAGGCCATCGCGCTCGAGTTCGGAAGCGTGGACGACGCGATGGGCGAAGCGGAACTCGTTCAGGACGACATCTTTCTCTACGAGGGGAACACGCATCTCCCCATGGAACAGCACGCGGCGCTGGCGCACTGGTCGCCGGACGGGCGGCTCACCTTGTGGTCCAGCACGCAGACGCCGCACTACGTGCACCGTGCGCTCGCCAAGGTGCTCGAGATCCCGGCCGGCCACATCCGCGTGATTGCCACGCCCAACGGTGGGGGCTTTGGCGGCAAGTCGGATCCGTTCTCGCACGAAATCGTGGTCGCGCACCTGGCGCGCATGACAGGCCGCCCGGTGAAGATCGCGCTCTCGCGTGAGGAAGTGTTCTACTGCCACCGCGGGCGGCACCAGGTGCTCATGCGCTCGCGGATGGGGGTGAAGAAGGACGGCTCCATCGTGTCGCTCGACTTCGAGTCGTACCTGGACGGCGGCGCCTACGGCTCGTACGGCGTGGCGAGCACGTACTACACAGGCGCGCTACAAACGGTCACCTACGAGGTGCCGCACTATCGCTTTCGCGGATTGCGCGCGTTCACCAACAAGCCGCCCTGCGGCCCCAAGCGCGGCCACGGTACCCCGCAGCCGCGCTTCGCACTCGAGGTGCAGCTCGACAAGATCGCCGAGCGGCTGGAGCTCGACCCGGCCCAGATGCGGAAGCGCATCTTGCAACCTGCGCACTCGGTCACCGCCAACTGGCTTCGCATCGGCACCATGGAGCTCGGTGCCTGCCTCGATGCCGTGGTCGAGGCCAGCGGCTGGCGCGACAAGTTCCGCAAGATGCCGTTCGGACGCGGTGTGGGAATCGCCTGCTCGTCGTACATCTCCGGCGCGGGACTTCCCATCTACTGGAACCAAATGCCGCACTCCGGCGTGCAGCTCAAGCTCGACCGGTCGGGGGGCGTGACCGCGTTCTGCGGCTCCACCGACATCGGCCAAGGCTCCGACACCATGCTCGCCGCGTTCGTGGCCGATGTGCTCGGCCTACAGCAGGTGTACGTGCACGTGGTTACCGGAGACACGAGTCTCACACCGGTCGACCTGGGCTCGTACTCCAGCCGTGTGACGATGATGACGGGCCACGCCGCCATCCAGGCGGCCGAGCGGGCACGTGATCTCGTGGCGGAAGCGGTTGCGAAGAAGCTCGGCGTTCCGGATGAGCGCGTGGTGTTCGCCGACGGGCGCGTGTTCGACGCGGAGGACGCGGAGCACGGGATGTCATTCGCCGAAGCGGTGCAGTACGCCGAAGCGATGCATGGGACGATCGGCACGGTGGGGTCTTACACGCCGCCGCGCTCGCCGGGACGCTACAAGGGTGCGGGCGTGGGTCCGTCTCCCGCCTACTCGTACTCGTGCGCGGTGGCGGAGGTGGAAGTGGAGCCCGACACCGGGATCGTGCGCGTGCCCAAGGTGTGGATCGCGCACGACGTGGGACGCGCGATCAACCCACTGTTGGTGATCGGCCAGGTGGAGGGCTCCGTCTACATGGGGCTCGGCGAGGCGCTGATGGAAGAGATGACCTACCGCGACGCCGAGCGGAGCGTGGTGCATCATCACCCGAGCATGCTCGAGTACAAGAGCCCCACCACGCTCGAGATGTGCGACGTGGAGACGTTCTTGATCGAGGAGCCCGATCCCAACGGGCCGTTCGGCGCCAAGGAGGCGGGACAAGGGCCGCTTTTGCCCATTCCACCGGCCGTGGTGAACGCCGTGTACGACGCCGTGGGCGTACGCGTGGACGAGGTCCCGTGCTCGCCGCACAAGGTGTTGAAGGCGCTCAAGGACAAGATGAAGGGCAAGGAGGGCCGCTACGGTCCCACGCGCGTGCCGGAGTACGCGTTCCCCGAACCGGCGCGCGTGCTCACGCCGGCGCAGGGGGGGAACGGGCGTGAGATGGACGGGCGCGCGCACAGCGAGGTGGGTGGACCGTCGGCCAACGCCGCCGCCGCGGCTTCGGCGGCGGGCTCGGCACATACCGTCGCGCCGGCCGGATCATCCGGCGATACCGGCACGCGTACCGGGGGGAAGCACTGATGTTGCGCCTTCCGCGATTCCGGTTCGTGCAACCGTCCACCATGGACGAGGCGCTCCGCACGCGCAGCGACGCCGGGCCCGACGCCGCCTACGTGGCGGGCGGGACGGATCTCTACCCGAACATGAAGCGGCGGCAGCAGACGCCGGCCACGGTGATCTCGCTCGCGCGTATTCCGGAACTGCACCAGGTGAGCGGCACGCCGGAACGCGGCGTGACCATCGGCGCCGGCGTCACGCTCACAGATCTTGCCGCGCATCCCGTGATCGCCGAGCACTACCCGGCGGTGGCGCACGCGGCGTACGCCGTCTCCACTCCGCTGTTGCGCAACATGGGGACGATCGGCGGCAATCTGCTGCTCGACACGCGGTGCAACTACTACGACCAGACGTACGAGTGGCGGAAGGCCATCGACTTCTGCATGAAGAAGGACGGCGCCATCTGCTGGGTGGCGCCGTCGAGCCCGCGCTGCTGGGCGGTGCAGTCGTCGGACGGCGTGCCGGTGGCCGTCGCGATCGGCGCTGAGGTCACGCTCGCGAGCGAGCGCGGGGAGCGGCGCATTCCTGCGGCCGCGCTCTACCGGAACGACGGGATCGAGTATCTCGCCAAGGCGCCGGACGAGCTGCTCGTGTCATATCACCTGCCGCCGGTGAACGGGTGGCGCGCCTCGTACGAGAAGCTCCGGCGGCGCGGGTCGTTCGACTTCCCGGTGCTGGGGGTGGCGGCGTGGGTGGATCGCGCGGCCGACGGCACGGTAAAGGACGCGCGCATCGTGCTCGGCGCGGTGGCGTCGTACCCGCAGGAGATCCCCGAAGCGGCCGCAGCGATCATCGGTTCTCGCCTGGACGACAACGCGATCGACGCCGCGGCCGACGCGGCGTTCCGGCCGGCCAAGCCGATGGACAATACCGACTTCACTCTCGCGTGGCGGAAGGAGATGGTGCGGGTGTACGTGGGGCGGGCGTTGCGGGCGGTACGGGGAGAGCGCCCTGGGGCGTAGGGCGCGCGGCGCCGGTTGCGCCGCGCGCGGCGGCACCCGGACGGTCCCTTGACCATTCGACAGGACCAAGCTAGGTTCCCTCTGTCACTCGACAGGAGCGCCCTACGCCCGCGCCCACCACCGATGTCCTGCAGGGGACCCTCGACCTCCTCGTCCTGAAAGCGCTCGACCTCGCGCCCATGCACGGGTGGGGGATCAGCCAGCGCATCCAGCAGCTCTCGCGCGATGCGCTGCAGATCGGACAGGGGTCGCTCTATCCCGCCCTCTACCGGCTCGAGAAAAAGGGACTCGTGCGTAGCCGGTGGCGGACGACCGAGAACAACCGCGAGGCCAAGTACTACGAGCTCACCCGCGCCGGCCGTCGCGCGCTGGGCGAGGAGATGGAGAGCTGGCAGCGGTTCGTGAGCGCGGTGGAGCTGGTGCTGCGCACCACGGGGTGAGCCTGGTCGCGTTGGCGTAGGGGAAGCGAGGTGAGCGACTTGGCGGGCGGTGCTCGGCCGTGCCCCGTGCGCCGGACGAGATCGATCCGAATGCACCGCGTACGCATGTGGCTCCGCGCGCTCGTGGCACGCCGCTCCGTGGAGCGCGATCTGGAGCGCGAGCTCCAATTTCACATCGAGCGAGAGACCCAAGAGAACCTCCGACGGGGGCTCGCGCCGGCCGAGGCGCGCCGACAGGCGTTGCTGGCCTTTGGCGGCGTGGAGCGCCACCGCGAGAGCGTGCGCGACCAGCGCGGCACGCGGTGGCTGGAGGACCTCGTGGCCGATATGCGGCTCGCCGTGCGATCGCTCCGACGGCGGCCAGGGTTCGCGCTGCTCGCGGCGATCACGCTCGCGATCGGCATGGGTGCCACGGTGGCGGTCTACAGCGTAGCGAACTGGATTCTGCTGCGGCCGGTGCCGGGCGTGCGTGATCCGGATCGGGCGGTGGGGATTCAATTCGTTCAGATCAAAGCGCACAGCATGGGGATGGCCGGCGTGTCGGCGCCGGATCTGGCGGACCTGGCGCGCGGCACGCCGGCGCTGACGGCGCTCGGCGGCGCCGGCTTCGTATCGCTGCAACTGGGGCGCTCCGACATGGCCGCGCGATCCGTCGAGGGCGTGTACATAGCCGGAGACTACTTTGGGGCTTTAGGCCTCCGGCCGGAAGTGGGAAGATTTTTCCTCCCCGACGAACTCGACCGTCCCGGTGCGACTCCGGGCATGGTGATCAGTGATGCACTCTGGCGCACGGCGTTCGGCGCGGATTCCGCGGTGCTGGGTCGCCACGTGTGGGTGAATGCGGTCGACTTCACGATCATCGGGGTCGCTCCGCCGCGCTTTCGGGGTACCCATCGGACACTCACCGTCGACACCTGGATTCCGCTCGCCGCCGAGGGCGCGGTGCAGCACTTCCGCGCATTCGATCCGCGTGATCGCAGCATGAGCAGCTTGGCCTATCTGGTTGGCCGTCTGCGTCCCGGTGCGACGCGGGAGCAGGCGCAGGAGCAACTGGATGCGGCGGCAGCGACACTCGCGGAAGCTTACCCAGAAGCGAGCGGCCACCTGCGAACCAACCCGCCCACCGTCTACCCGCTCGGAGGGCAACCGAACCCTGCGTGGCATCATCGGCTGGTCACGACGGTGCGGCTCCTCTTCGCGATCGCGCTGCTCGTCCTCATCGTAGCCAGCGCCAATACCGCCAACCTGCTCCTCCTGCGCGGCGTTCACCGTCGCGGCGAGTTTGCCGTACGCCGCGCGCTGGGCGGTTCGGTGGGCCGCCTGCTGCGACAGCACGTGGCCGAGGGGATCGTCCTCGCGCTCCTGGGCGGCGTGTTGGCGACGGGATTGGCGTTTGCCCTGGCGCGGTTGTCCAACGGCTCCACGCTCGTGACGCGCTGGTCGCCCGGAGCCGTGGCCGTCGACGGGCACGTGGTGCGCTTTGCCGTGCTGCTGTGCATCGGCACGGGCGTCGTGTTCGGCCTCGTTCCGGGAGCGTTCGCCGTTCGCGGTGGCTACCTGGCGCACCTGGGCGATGCGGGACGTGCGGAGTCGCACTCGCAGTCGCGCCTCCGCAGCGCGCTCGCCGCGCTCCAGATCGCGGTCGCGGTGGGACTGGTGGCCGACGCACTGCTTCTCACGCGCACACTGCTGTCGGTGCAGCAGCTCCCGCTGGGGTTCGATGCCCATCAGGTGCTCACGGCCATGGTGGATCCCAGCCCACAAGGCTACACCCCCGAGCGCGTTGCGGCGCTGCGCCAGAACGTGTGGTCACAGCTCTCTCGCGCCCGTGCCGTGCAGAGCGCCAGCCTGGCGACTCCGATTCCGTTCCTCGGTTCGACGGTCGGGGGCGCGTACCGTCGTCCGAGCGACGCGCCAGATCATTGGCTGTTGTTTGCGAACACGTTCTTCGTCTCACCTGGATACTTCGCCACGCTCCGCCTTCCGATCGCCGCCGGGCGGCCGTTTAGCGAAGCAGAGTTTGCCCGCGGTGCCAGGAACGTCGTCGTAGTGAACCGGGCCGCCGCGCGCGCGCTGTTTGGCCGCGACAATGTGCTCGGCCAGCAGCTCGCGGGGTCGGAGGAAGCGTTCCTGCTCATTCGATCCCCCCTCTCCACAAACGACGTGCAGGCGCTCGCGCGCGCCGCGGTGGATGCCTTCGACCCGTCGCTGCCCCTCGAGCGCGTCCAGCCGCTGCAAGACGATGTGGACGCCGCCACGAGCGACGAGCGGCTCTTCGCGCGCCTCGTCGGGATCCTGGCGGCGCTCGCCGCCGCGCTCGCCGCCGTCGGCCTCTACTCCCTGGTGGCCTACACCGTGGCCGAACGCACCCGCGAGATCGGCCTGCGCATGGCGCTCGGTGCGCAGAGCCGCGCCATCGTGGGGAGCGTCGTGCGCCGAGCCGTGGGGCTCGTGGTTGCCGGGCTGGCACTCGGCACAGGCGTCGCGCTCGTCCTCTCCCGGCTGTTGCAGAGTCATCTGTACGGGGTGCAGGCGTGGGATGTCCCCACGCACGTGGCAGCCGTGGTCATCGCGCTCGCCCTCACGGTCCTCGCCAGCGCCATCCCCGCGCGCGCCGCTACGCGTGTCGACCCCGTGGACGCACTCCGGCACGAGTAGCCGAGCGACATGGCTCGATCGCAGGACCGGCAGTCACACGCCCGCACGTGAACCGGCGTGTGGCCGCACCGCGTCCCGCGCCCCTTCCTCCACCCCGCTTCCCTCCCCTACCTTTCGTGGACACTCCCCATCCACGAGACTGGCAACATGCCGCACACCGAACAACAGACCGTCGACCCCACGGAGCATTCCGAGCTCCTTACCAGCCGCCTCCTCCGCGCGCGTGTGATCGTCATAAGCGGCGAGATCACGCAGAAGCTTGCCGCGAGCGTCATCGCGCAGCTTCTGGCGTTGGCTGCCGAAGCGGATGACCCGATCACGGTCTACGTGAACTCGCAGGGCGGCCACGTGGAGGCGGGCGACACCATCCACGACATGATCCGGTTCATTCACCCGCCGGTTCGTATCGTCGGCACCGGATGGGTGGCCAGCGCGGGCGCGCTCATCTACTGCTCCGTGCCGCGCGAGCGGCGATTCTGCCTCCCCAACACGCGCTTTCTCCTCCACCAGCCGCAGGGAGGGATGGGGGGCACCGCGAGCGACATCGAGATCGAGGCGCGCGAGATCATCCGCATGCGCGAGCGCCTGAACCGCATCTTCGCCAAAGCCACCGGACAGCCGCTGGAGCGGATCGAGGAGGACACGCACCGCAACTTCTGGCTGGACGCCGAGGCGTCGGTGCGCTACGGGCTCACGGGCAAGGTGATCGAGCGCTTTGACCATCTGCCGGCGGCGGTGACGGCGTAGGCGTCAATCGTGCGCTGGCGCGACGGCGCGCGCACGACCACTCTCCGTTCGGCAGCGGCTCCCGGTCGCCCGATCCGCACCTTGGCCAATCGGCATTCGAATCTGATGACGTGAGCCCCGGTGTGCATCGATGCACACCGGGGCTCGGTTGTGGTAGGTGCCCGCAAGGGACCATTACCGCTCGCCCGACGGACGGGACGTCACGCGCGACGCGTCGCTCCCGCTCCCATTACTCTGCGCGCCGGACGCAGCGCTCCCCGACCCGCTCGAGCTGCTGTGGTCGGACTCCTGTGCGGTGCCCTTGTCCGATCCGTCGTTGCCACCAGTCTGCGCGCCAGCGTTACCCTGCACCGTCACCTCCGCCGACGCCCCCGCCTCGACGTTGCGATCGAAACGCTTCTGCTGCGCGGCGGTCAGTACGGAGCGCACGCGCGTGCGGTACGCCGCCGCGCGTCCCGATTCCGCGGCACCCGCAGCATGATCTGCCGCGGTAGTCCCCGCGCCGGCGTGCGCCACAGCTTCCGCAGAGGCTGCCGTGCCCGTGGCGGCACCGACGTCCGCGTCGCGCGTGATGACGCGAGCGTACGCCTCCGCCGACGCGTCCACCTGCGCGCTCTGCTCGGCCGTGAGGGCGATCCCCTTCAGCAGATCGCGCGTCCCCGCGTCCACCGCCTGTCGGATGGACGTGGCCGTGGCGGTGGCAATATGAGCGGTGGCCAGACCGGCCGAGCGCGCCGTGGCTGCATTTTGTGACGCGGCGTGGCGCCGCCACCGGTACGCGAGGTACCGGGACCGTGGTTCCCACGCGCACATGCGCCGCACCGCCAACCGAGCCGCGCACCTGCGCCGCCGCGGCGGATGCTGTCGTCATCATCACAAACCCTGTCATTGCAATCGTCGCATAGCGTAGTGCAGACATGGTACTCCTCCTGGTACGAGTAAGACATGATGGTTACAAAGGGCACTGAGCCGACGCTTCTGCGTGCCGCGGCGGCCGGTCGGGATCAACAGCCGCCCGCGACCCCGCACAGCGGACGGCTGAGTGGTGCGAGCGCGCCCGCACCCGGACGCGACAGACCGCCCACCGAGCGCGCGCCCGGCGACGTCGCGCCCACCGGCGACAGGCCGGCGAACGCGCTCCCGAACCCGAGCGCGAAGGACCATCCCTGGCCCGCGCCGCGCATCGTGCGGGCAGCACTCATCATGAGCGCCGTCGAGCCGAAGAGCGTGTGGACGACGGTCGCGCTCACGCTGCGCGCCGGCGTGTAGGTCGTCGGGGCGTTGCCGGGCAGCTCCGCCGCGAGCCCGACACCCACGTTGGTGCGCGCGCTGGAGAGCAGCACGGCGTCACCAAAGAGCGTGGTGGTCGGTACGCCCTGCGTCGGCTCGCCGCCAACGCGCAACACGCGCGCCGCGCCCGCACGGAGCGCGAGCACCGGGAGCGGCGCGAGCGACACCGAGCCCTCGGCGCCGAACACCGACGCGCCGCTGCCAAGTCCGCGCGCCGAGTCGCCCGTGGGGAGCGACACCACACCCGTCGCGCCAAGCACCGGATGCCATGGCAGCGCGAGCGCGTGCGCGACGCCGGCGTAGAGCGGCAGATCGGCAATGCCACGCACCGCGTCGCTTCCCGGTGACGCGGAGACGCGCAGGAGCGTGGGCACGGCGCCGAGCACCAGCCAGTGCGTGGGGGCCACTTGCACGATGCCGCCGAGCGCCTGCTCGTCTGTTCCGTTGTCGAAGTGGAAGCTGGCAGCGGAGGCGCCGAACGTCGCGCTCTGCGCGTGTGCGGTGGTCCACGCCCCGCCGATGACCGTCGCGGCGAGCGCGAACATGCACGGGCGGCGGCCTCGGTATGCGGCCCAGAGCGTACTGCGCACGAACGAGCGATGTGGTCTCATGCCTCCTCCCGGTGTTTGGGTCACGAGCCGACGGAGCGTCGACCCGGAGCGAGGAGGGGGCAGGCCGCGTTCCGGAACGCGGCGCGCCGGGACTAGCTATAAGGCGTTGTGGGACAACGTCTTGCGATGTGTGACGCAGATCACTCGGCGCGCGGCTGCATCGAGTCGATACAGCCGCGTCACGTTGCGATGCACGGGTTTTGGTGCCTGTTCGTGGTCGCGTATCGAGGCGGAATTAGTCTCCGCACAGCTCGACAAAGTACCGCGGCAGATCCATCTCCAGCGCTGGATGCGCGGTGTCCGGCTGCCACAGCAGCCGCTCCGAGAGAATCTCGGGACGCGTGTCCTCGGGCCGCCAGCGCTCCACGAGCCGCGCGTCCACGTCCACGATCCAGTACTCGGGAACCGCCTCGCGCTGGTAGAGCCTGCGCTTCACCTGCCTGTCCGCGCGCGCTGTGCTGGGGGAGAGGATCTCGACGGCAAGCAGGAGACGGCCGGCCTCTTCCCACGTGCGCGGCTCGCGACCGTCCACGAGCGGCACGACGAACAGGTCTGGCTCCACCATGCGCGACTCGCTGAACGTGACGTCGGCGGGGGCCCAGATGGCCTGCCCGATCCCGTGCGCCGTGAGATACGGATCCAGGCGACGGAAAAGCGCCCGGATGGCGCGCTGGGCGTGCGAGATCTACAGTCCCATGAGCGCTGCCGCGTTGCCGCCCAGCACCTTCTCCTGATCCGCATCGGAGAGCCCGATGGCCGCGATGCTCTCGCGCATCGAGGTGAGGCTGCCGATCTGGTGGGGGTAGTCGCTGCCCGCGAGCACGTGCTCCGCACCGGCGAACTCCACGGCCAGCCGCAGCGCCGCCGGATCGAAGTTCACCGTGTCGTAGTACCAGGTCTTCAGGTACTCACTGGGCGGCCGGTCGATGTGCGCACGGCATTCGCGAAAGGCGTGAAAGCCCCGATCGAGGCGCTCGGCCACATACGGTATCGCACCGCCAAGGTGGGAGAGAACCCAGGGGATGCGCGGGAACCGCTCCGCCACGCCGCTGAACACCAGTTTGGCGGCGGCGAGCGTCGTATCGAACGGGAACCCCACCAACGGCATGAGCCAGTAGTCGGTCATCGCCTCCACCCCCACCGGATTGGTGGGGTGGATGTGCAGCACGGCCCCCAGTTCGTTGGCCGTCTCGTAGACCGGCCAGAAGCGCTCGTCGCTGAGTGCGACGCCATTCACGTTGCTGAACAGCATGGCGCCGGGGAGTCGGAGCTCCTGGACGGCACGACGCAGCTCGGATGCCGCGGCCGGGGGATCGTTGAGCGGCAGTGTGGCGAGCGCGCTGTAGCGCGGCGCACGGTCGGAGACGATGGTCGCGAACGCGTCGTTCACCAGACGTGCCAGGCGCACGGCGCGCTCGGGCGTCTCAATGTGCGTGCCGGGAGTGGTGAGCGTGATCACCTGCGTGTCGATCCGCTCTCGCTCGAGCACGTCCGTGCGATAGTCAATGTCGCGATGGCCGGGGACCGCTACGTTGTAGTCGCCGGGATAGTGGATGTGCGGATTTCCGTCCTCCTCCACCGTGACGCGCACGGCGCTGTCGCCAGAGCGCAGCGCGTCGAGGTACGCCGGGGGATAGAAGTGGTTGTGCACGTCGACGACTCTCAACCGGGGCCTCCTGGCAGCGCGGGGGATGTGCGGTGGCGCGAGGATGCTGCGCGTGAAACGGCGATCCGTCAAGGCGGTGCGCGACGCTTGCGGTGCGGCACCGCTGGACGCCCGCCCGCGCCGCGGTAAGTTTGACGCGGGCGCGACAGGGTTCGTGCCCGCTTGGAGCTTCGCGGCGGTCGGACCCGGTCCGTGCGTATCCGCTGACGAAGCGCTTCCCTCCTCCGCGTGTGCATGAGTCACGACGCCGACACGCCGACAGACGGGCGTCCGAGTCCGTCCCCCCAATCCGAGTCGCCTGTCCCCGATGCAGGATCCCCCGGCGCGGCCGCCGAGACGGATTCCGCCACCGGCGAGATGGGCGGGGAGCGGATGATCGCGCCGCCGCGGCTGGGTGAGCACCGTCCGCCTGAGCACGCAACGGGCCGCCGGTTGGCCCTCCTCGGCCTGACGGCGCTTGGCGTGGTGTTCGGTGACATCGGGACGAGCCCGCTGTATGCGATGAAGCAGTCGTTCAGTGGCCAGACGGGATTCGCGCCGTCGGTCGCGAACGTGTACGGGGTGCTGTCGCTCATCGTGTGGGCGCTCACGCTCGTGGTGAGCGTGAAGTACCTGGTGTTCGTTCTGCGCGCGGACAATCGCGGCGAGGGCGGCACGCTGGCGCTGCTCGCGCTCATCCAACGGCGCGTGGGAGAGCGGCCCGAGCGCTGGCGACGCGGCGTACTGGTGGCGCTCGGACTGTTCGGTACGGCGCTCATGTTTGGCGACGGGATCATCACCCCGGCCATCACGGTGCTCGGCGCCATCGACGGCCTTCAGGTGGCCACTCCCGCGCTGGAGCCGTATCTCGTTCCGCTCACGGTGGGAGTGCTGTTCGCGCTGTTCATGCTTCAGCGGCGCGGCACGGCCAGCGTGGGGCGCCTGTTCGGCCCGGTGATGCTGCTCTGGTTCGCGAGCATCGCGCTGTTGGGGATCGTCGAGATCGCGCACGAACCGCGGATTCTGCTGGCGGTGAATCCATGGTACGCCGTACGCTTCTTCGCGGCGCATGGCACGGCGGGGTTCGTCATCCTGGGTGCCGTGGTGCTGGTGATCACCGGAACGGAGGCGCTCTACGCGGATCTCGGCCACTTTGGGACACGCCCCATCCGGATGGCCTGGTTCGCCCTCGTGTTCCCCGCCATGTTGTTGAACTACTTTGGGCAGGGCGCGCTCCTCGTTCGCGACGCCACGACGGCGGCGAACCCGTTCTTCTTGCTCGTGCCGACGGTCCTGCTGTATCCCATGGTGGCGTTGGCGACCGCGGCGGCGGTCATCGCTTCGCAGGCGATGATCTCCGCCTCGTTCTCGCTGGCGCAACAGGCGATGCAGCTCGGATATCTGCCGCGCGTGACGGTTCTGCACACGTCGGCCAGCCGGGTGGGGCAGATCTATGTGCCGGAGGTCAACGCCGCGCTCATGGTGCTGTGCATCGGGCTGGTGATCGCGTTCGGCTCCGTGTCGGCGTTGGCCGCCGCGTACGGAATCGCCGTCACCGGGACGCTCACGATCACCACGCTTCTCTTTGCCGTCGTGGCGCGGTCGCGGTTCGGCTGGCCGCTGTGGCGCTCGATCGTGTTCGCCGCCGTCTTCCTGGCCATCGATCTGTTGTTCTTTGGCGCGAACCTCCTCAAGTTCGCCAGCGGCGGCTGGTTTCCGCTGGTGGTGGCGGGCATCATCTATCTCATGATGACCACCTGGAAGCAGGGACGTGCGGCGCTGTACGACATCCTGGTGACCGGCGGGATGCCGCTGGACCTGTTCCTGGCCGATGTGCAACGGCGGCAGCCGCCACGCGTACCGGGTACGGCCGTCTTCATGACGTCCAGTCCGCAGAGCACGCCGGTCGTCCTGCTGCACCATCTCAAGCACAACAAGGTGCTGCACGAGCAGGTGGTTCTGCTGTCCGTGCACACGGCCGAGGTGCCGTACCTGTCGGATGAGGAGCGCTTGCAGGTAGCGAAGCTCGGCCAGGGGTTTTACCGGATCGACGCGCACTACGGCTTCATGGAATCACCTGACGTGCCGGAGATCATGGAGCACGCGCGTGCGGCTGGGGTCGAGACGCGTCCGATGGGGACCACGTTCTACCTGGGGCGGGAGCGACTGATCGCCATCGGCGCCGCCCCCATGTATCGGTGGCGCAAGATTCTGTTTGCGTTCATGTCCCGGAACGCGCGGAGCGCAACGCAGTTCTTTGGCATTCCCCCCAATCGCGTGGTCGAGCTCGGAGCGCAGATCGAGTTTTGAGATCCCCGCCGGCATCACCTTCCAGCCGTGCGCGCGCCGAGCGGCGCGCGCGCCACCTTCACACAACCCGGACCATGTCCTCACTTTCGTACGCTTCCATTGGACCGGTGTCATCGCGCGCGCGGGCCCTGCGTCGTGGCGCGATGGCGGCCGCCCTGGCCGTGCTCGCCGCCGTGAGCGCGACGCAAGCACAGCGCACGACGGCCGCCGATTCGGTGCGCGACGACCGCGGCTTCTCGTTCTACGACCGCGGTCCATACCGGCCCGGCATTCCGCGTCCTGACTCGCTCCTGGGGTACGCGATCGGGCAACGCAACACCCAGTACGCGGAACAGCAGCAGACGTTGCTGGCCATCGCGCGGGCGGCCCACGACCGCGTACGCGTGGAGCCGTTCGGATTCACCAGCGAGCGCCGCCCGCTACGCGTGTTCATCGTATCGGCACCCGAGAACATCGCGCGTCTGGACTCCATCCGCGCGGATCTGGATCGGCTGGCCGATCCGCGCGGCCTGTCGGCCGGGGAGCGCGAGCGGATCGTGGCACGGACGCCCGCCGTGGTGTGGCTCTCGTTCTCCGTGCATGGCAACGAGAGTCCGGGCTTCGAGGCGGCCATGCCCGTGCTCTATCAACTGGCGGCCAGCCAAGAGCCGGCCACCCTGGACGCGCTGCGGAACGCCGTCGTCATCATCAATCCCAGCGCCAACCCCGACGGGCACGAGCGTTTCACCGTGTGGTACAATTCCCTGGCGGTGGGCGATCCCGACCACGCGGCGATGGAGCACGACGAGCCGTGGAGCATCCAGGGCCGGTTCAATCACTATCGGTTCGACATGAACCGCGACGTGATCGCGAGCACCCAGCGCGAGGTGCAGGCCATGATGCGCGAGATGCTCCGCTGGCACCCGCAGGTCACCGCCGATCTGCACGGGATGACGGAACAGTTCTTCTTCCCGCCCGCCGCGCGCCCGGTGAACGCCAACATCGGAGCACAGTCCGAAAAATGGCTGGACATCATCGGCAGCGCCAACGCCGCGGCGTTCGACGCGCATGGCTGGTTGTACTACGTGCGCGACGTGTTCGATCTGTACTACCCGGGATACTGGGACACGTGGCCGTCGCTCACCGGCGCCACCGGGATGACGTACGAGACCGACGGTGGAGGGTGGAAGGGCATTCGCTGGCGCCGCGACGACGGAACGATTCTCTCCTTCCGCGACGGGATCTCCAAGCACTTCGTGGCTGCGCTTGCCACGGTGGCCGCCACGGCGGACCACCGCGCGGAACGGCTGCGCGACTACGCGGGCTTCCGGCAGGGTGCGGTGGAGGCGGGACGGACGCTCGCCATGAAGCGCGTGGTGATTCTCCCCGGCACGGATCCCGCACGCGCGCAGGAGCTCGCGGCCACGCTGCTCCGCGCGGGCATCGAAGTGCGACGCGCCTCCGCGCCATTCACGTCCGCACACGCGCACTCCTACGGGGATGGCAGCGTCGGAGCGCACCGCTTTGCGCCGGGGGCGTACGTGGTGGACCTGGCGCAGCCGCAGGGACGCGTGGCGCGCGCCATCCTCGAGCTCGACCCGGAGGAAGACTCCGTGTTCACGCGCGCGCAGCTCGCCAAGTTTCGCCGCAACCTGCTGCGCGGCGACAGCGGGCAACACGAGGGCTACGAGTTCTACGACGTCACCGCGTGGGCACTGCCGGTCACGTTCGGGGTGGAGGCATACTGGACGGAAGACGCGCCGCCGGTAAACGGGGAGTTGCTCCCTCCCCCACCAGCCGACACCGCGCCGCCGCCAACCGTCTCCACAGCGCGGGCGGCGGGCGCCGCCTTGGGCGCGCCGGTGGAGGGCGGCGTGGTAGGCAGCGCGCCCGCCCGCACGGCCTACCTGTTCGCCCCGGAGCGAACGGAGGCGCGGCGGCTGGCGTATGATCTGCTGGCCCGCGGCGACCGCGTGAGCGTCGCGACCGTGCCGCTGGAAGCCGCCGGACGGCAATGGCCGCGCGGGACGTTCGTCGTGCGGGTGTCACGCAACCCGAGCACGCTCAGCCACGATCTGGATTCGCTGGCGCGCGTGAGCGGCGTCGTGGTGACGCCGGTCAATACCGCGTTCACCCACGAGGGACAGTACGGGGTGGGATCGGAGCCGATCGTGTCGCTCGATCTTCCGCGCATCGCGCTCGTGGGCGATGACGGGATCTCGCAGACATCGTACGGAGCGATTTGGTGGAGTCTGGAACAGCGCTACGGTATTCCGTTCACACCGCTGTCGGTCGCATCGCTGGGGCGCAGCGATCTCTCGGCGTTCAACGTGATCCTCCTGCCCGATGCGTCACCCGGCGCACTCGCGACGCGCCTGGGCAAAGCGGGAGCGGACCATCTCGGCCAGTGGGTGGAGCGCGGCGGAACGCTCATCACGATGGGCGGCGCCAGTGCGTGGGCCGCCACGGCGAACGTGAGCCTCACGAGCGCGCGCGCGGTGGGGCACGGCGACGAGCGCGACACGACCGGGCTGCCCGCCACGGACAGCGCCGCCGCCGACACCGCCCATGCGCTGCCCTTCCGCAGTCCGTCGGCCGACAACAGCACCCCAGCGCCCGTGCCCGGAGCGTTCTTCGACGTCGCGCTCGACCGCACGCACTGGCTCACCTACGGGTATGACCGCCCGCGGATGACCGTCATGATGGATGGCGCTACGTTCTTCACCCTGTCCAAGACAGGATCCAATGTGGCGATGTTCCCCCGCACGGGCACACTCCGCCGCGGCGGGTTCGAGTGGCCCGGCAACACCGAGCGGTTGCTGCACGGCACCGCCTTCCTGGTGGAGGAGTCGCGCGGCGCCGGACACGTGGTGCTCTTTGCCAACGAGCCCATGTTCCGCGGCTGGTGGCGCGCGCTCGACGGCATGGTGCTGAACGCGATGCTGCTGGGCCCCGCTTTCTGACCCGCTGCCGCACTCGGCGTCAGCCGAGTGCGGCCATCTCGACGGCGGCATGGCAGGAGGACGCGGTCGTCCTGGCGCCGCTCGCACGCCGTGCCGTGATGTCTGTCATGCCGTGATGTTTGGCATGCCGTGATGCTTCGCGTGCCGTGAGACTTCAGAAGCGGTAGTGCTGCGACATGAGCGCGGCGCGGCGGAGCGCATCCAGTTGGAGCGCCCGCTGCTGCTCGAGACGTGCCTGGACGGTGGCCAGCCTCGCTTGCACCCCCTCCTGCACGGCGTGCTGCTGCTCGGTCCACTGTCGCTGCTGCGACGCCATCTGCGCACGCACCCGCTGCATCGTCTGCTCCTGCGTGGCCATCGCCCGCGCCAGCGCGGCGTTCCGCTCCTCCGTGCCGCGCATGTCGAGTTGGAGCTGATTGAACCGTTGCACGAACGGCGCAACGGGAGCCGCAGGCGCCATGGGAAGCGAAAAGCGGAAATTCGGCACCACGATGCTGTTGCCATTGCCAAAGATCCGAACGCCGCCGGTGTCGCCGTATACGTCGGCATACGGCTTGGGCTGCACGCGCACGGTCTTGTACTGCCCATCCGAGTACACGCGCAACTCGGCCGTGCCGTCGACGCCGAGTTTCTGCATCTCGCGCTGGAGGCGCTGCGCCTTGGCGGAGGCCACTTCGGGATCGCCCGCGTCTTCCTTCCCGATGCGCAAGTCCACGCCGTTGATCGCCGCAATGCGGTCGCCCTCGTAGATCCCTGCCTGTTCCGCCGGACCACCGGATTGGACGCTCTCGATGAACAGGCCCAGGGTGTCGCGCGCGCTCGCGCCACCGAGACTCAGTCCCAACACGGGACGCGAACGCATGTCATCACGCAGATCATCAAGGTCCTTGGCAGGCTGCAGCTCGCTCGCTTCCACGGTCGTCACGCGCACCGTGCGCGTGCGCCCGCCGTCGAAGATCTCCAGGGTGACCTCGTCGCCCGGTTTCACCTTCCGCATCTCGCGCGTGAGGCGGCGCGACAGGATGCCGCGCATGTCGGGCTCACCCGCGTCCATGGCGGAGAGCCGGAGCGACGTGCCGTTGATGGACGTGATGCGATTCCCCTCCTCCAACCCCGCCTGCTCCGCCGGACTACCCGGCTCGATGCTGGTGATGAGAAGTCCCAGCGTGTCGCGCTCGCCGCCCGAACCCGTGGTGATGCCGACGAGGGCCCGCGACTGATCGCCCCGGGTTGCGGTGTAGATGGTGACTCCGTTCGTCGAAGCGCGTGGCGCGCGGGGGCGTGGCGCGGGAGTCTGGGCAGCCAGGGACGACGCGGCCATCCCCAGTGCAAGCGATACGATACAGGCGGACCGGTAGAACATGACGACCTCACTGCACGTGTGAGAGTGGGGGTGCTACCGGATCAGTCACGTGCCGGGGAGCGACGGTTGCCAACACCGACGGGGAGGGCCACATGGCCCTCCCCGTCGGTGCCGACCCCAGAGTGCCACCGTTACGCGGTGGCCGTTGCAGTCAATCCTGCCGCGCGCCCATGGGTACGCGGCAGCGCGCCGCAACGTCGGGCGCTACGGCGCCTGCACCGGATCCGGCTGCCGAGCAACGTCGATGTCGTCCCATCCCAAGATCTGTGCGTCGATGCCGGTAAGTTCCACGCTGATCTGCGCGAGATCGACCGCCAAGGCGGAGACGAACGGCTTTGCGCCGAGCGCCTGCCCGTTGGCGCGCGTCACGGGCCGCCCGTTGATGCTCACCAGACGGACAGTGTGCGCGTTGACGTCCACCAGAAACTCGAACAGTTGCGACACATTCTGCGTCCAGCCGACACTCAGGGTGTCGCCATCGAAGGTCAGAATGCCGTCGTGCGCGCCCGTGAGCGGCGCCCGGTACGAGAGCTGCGCCACCGTCGCACCGTTCGAGGCGCGAAGAAAGAACGGTGCGAGCTTGACCGTGGGCGTGGAAACGAGAGACCGCCAGCGGACGCGGAAGACGCCGGAGGTCTGCGGCGCCGTCAACCGTCCGCGGATGAACAACCCTCCGCTGTTGGAACTCGCGCCTCCCTTCTGGTCCAGGACGACAAGCTTGGTCTGATCGTCCCCCAATCCGGCCTGGATGGCGATGCTCCCCGGATGGGTGGTGGAGAGCAGCCAGGCCAACCCGCGGTCGGGCGTCTGGGGCGGCGCGCCCACGGCGTCCTTCTCGAAGTTGGCGGAGAACACCAGCGGGTCCACGAGACCCCAGATGCTAAAGCCGCCCGCCAGGGATCCCTGCCCCAAGTGCGCCGCATAGGCCGGTCGGGGCGAGAACAGCGCGGACGCCCAACGCGACATTCGGTCGAAGAACGAACTCCCGGCGCTGAAGACCGCCGTGACATCCGCGCAGTGGAACGCCACATCGTCATTGGGGGGCGCCACGAGCACCTGCCCGTTCCCGGATGGCGCCGGATGTGCACCGAGCGCGCGGGCCTGCACCGCCGCGTCCACGTTGATGGCCGGACAGCTGATCACGGTGACCGGCACGGCGAACGGGATGGCGTTCGGGGAGTACACGAAGTAGTCGAAGCAGTGCGGCCGTACGTCGAGCGTGGTGCTGAAGCAGGTGGCCGGGAAAAACCCAAACAGGTGCGGGCTCTCAACCGCTCCAGGCGGGACGAGCAGCCCCGCCAGGCCGTTCACCGCCCGCAGGATGTCCGGACATCCCGCCGCGCCGCAGACCGCCGCGGTGCCCTGCGTGAGTAACGTCCCGGGAACGGAGATCGGCGTCTCCGGCGTGACGAACACCGACAGAGAATGCCAGAAGTCCACGACATCCGCCGCGCGGGTCTGCGATGGACCTGGCGGGTACTGTCCCAGCGAAAAATCGATCAACCCGACCGTGAGGGTCAGCGCCTGCGCCGGATCGGTGGGGCACGCAGTCTGGATGTCGCGGAATTGGCGGCGCGCCGATGAACGCACACCGCCGCTGAACAGGGCATCGATCTGGGTCGAGATCTGATCGGCCACCGTGGAGCTGCACGCGGTGGTGGTGATGGCCGCCGATTGGAGCGGCTCGGTGGGACCGGGTGGCGCGGCATCGCGCGAGCACGCGGCGAGCGCGAGCGCGGTGCCGAGCCAGAGCACGGGCGAGAAACGCATGAACGGTCTCCGGTGGAAGCAGGGCATCCGCTGCGGTGAAGGCGGCCAGCGGACAGCAAAGTTCGCAAACGACGCGCGGCCACACTGCACGCTGGCCGCGCCCAACACCTCAGCGCTTGAGGCCTACCAGTGCGGCGAACCGCTGATCGTCGTGCAAGGGTTGCCACCACCAGTAATTCTGGGTGGCGAAGCCCTCTCGATGCTCCGGATTGGCGGCGATGTACCGGCTGAGAAGCCTGATCGCTTCGTCCTTGTCGCCGATCATCGTGCGCACCGCCGCCTCGATGGCCACCAGGTCGAGCGCCGGATCCACGGCGGGCGTGGCACGAGCGCGTACCATCACGCGCTTGGCGCTGTCCACCAGCCCCGCCCGCGCCAGCACTCCGCCCACGAGCATCTGCGCCTCGCTGCGGCGGTAGTCGCGCTCGCGCGGAGCGGTGAGCGCGACCAGGGAATCGACCAGACTCCACGCGCGCACCGGGTCGGCCGGCACGGCGTTCGTCCCCATGACCCAGAGCTGACACTCCACGAACCGCGGGTTCTGCGGGAATCGCTGGTGCCCCACGTCGCACCAGTGCGCCGCCTGTGGGAAGTTCTGCAGGTCGTACGAGGTCTGTTGCAACCGCCACAGCACGTCCGCAGCGGCCGCAAGATACGCGTCCTGCTCGTAGGCACGCTGCGCCGCGATCTTGGCATCGGAGACGTCGTCCTTTCGATAATAAAGACTGCTCAGCACGCTGAGCGCGCTCGCGCGCGTGGGATCGAGGCGTACAGATTCCTCGAGATCACTCTGTGCCGAGGCGAGAAGCTGCTGCTGTTCGGCCGGGTCGGGAGCGAGCCCGCGCACCATCTTCCAGTAGTGGAGCGTGCCGCGCACCTCGAGCGCCGCGGCATCGAGCGAGTCGAGCGCCAGCGCGCGCGCGGCGTGATCCAACCCCACGCCGATCCACCGAACGATTTCAGGCGGCTCTTCGGCCAGTCGAGACCGATGGTAGGCCAACTCGGCACGCGCCACGATGGGCGCCGTCCAGTGCGGATCTGCGCCTTCCGCGTCGGCGAGCATGGAATCCGCCGCGGCAAAGTGCGTCACCGCACCGGCGGCATCACCGGCGTGGACGCGAGCATCTCCGTCCTTCTCCGCACGCTTGGCCTGTTGCAGAAGCAGCCACGCCGTGACGTTCCGCGTCCCCGCGCGCTCTTCACGCGCCTGGATCTCCACGCCCAACTGTGTACGCACCGTGCTCGCTACCTGCTGCGCCAGGCTGTCGCGAATGCCCAGCACATCGCTGGCCGGCCGATAGAAACTGCCCTCGGCGAAATCGTTGCCCGTCGCGCCGCTCAGGAGATGGAACGAGACGCGCACGCTGTCGCCCGCTTTCTCCACGCTCCCCCGCACCAGCGCACCCGCATCGAGCGCGGAGGCGATGCTGTCGGGGCGGAGCGAGCTCCCGCGATACGGCGCGACGCCGTCCGCCGAAATCACGTGCAGCGAGGAGACGTGCCGGAGCGTCGCGATGAGCGACTCCGTCAGTCCATCAGCGAGCGCGCCGAGGGAGTGGTCCGGGCTTCCGTCTTCGAAGTAGAGCACGGCGACCGGCTTGTTCGCGAGCGCTACCGCGCCGTTAGCCACGGACACGCCCGATGTGGATCGCGGGCGCCAGCTGTGCCAACCTACCCAGCCCGCGGCGCCGAGCACCGGCAGCACGGCGGCGGCGGCGATCATCCAGCGCGACCGCTGTTGGCGTCCTCCTGCCCGGGAGCCCCGGGTGCGCCTGGGCCGCGCACGCCGATCGCGGCGCCCCAAGCTTTGCCCACCACTGGCGCGTGCCGCGCGCAGCGCCTCGGCGAACTCCGCTGCGGTGGCAAACCGATCGGCGGGAACTTTGGACAGCGCGCGGAGCACCGCGTCCTCGATGTCGTCCGGAATCGCCCCGCGCACGACGGTGAGCGACGGGACCTCGTCGAGCATCTGCCGCGCGATGATGGCCTGGGCGGTAGGCCCCACGAATGGCGGTTGGCCGGCAAGCATCTCGTACAGCACGCAGCCCAGGCTGTACACGTCGCTGCGACCGTCCAACTGACGCTCGGCCAGCGCCTGCTCCGGACTCATGTACGTCGGCGTGCCCAGGGTGAGTCCGGTCTGCGTGAGCTTTTCGTCACCCGATTCGGAGATCGCGCGCGCGATGCCGAAATCCGCCACCAGCGCCTGACCGTCCTGGAGCAGGATGTTGTCAGGTTTGATGTCGCGATGGATGATCCCCTGCCGGTGCGCGTAGTCGAGCGCCTCGGCCACCTGGCAGGTGATGAGAATGGCCTCGTCCACGCCCAGCTGGCGCTCGTGCTTGAGACGCGCGGCCAGCGATTCCCCCGGCACGAACGGCATCACGTAGTACAGTGATCCGTTGGCCTCTCCCCAGTCGTTGAGCGTGAGGATGTGGGGATGGCTCAAGCTGCTGGCCAGCTGGATTTCGCGCCGAAACCGCTCCGCACCGAGCGCCATGGACAGGTCCTGGAGGAGGACCTTGATGGCTACCTGTCGATTGGTCTGGAGGTCGATGCCCAGGTAGACGGTCGCCATCCCCCCGCGCCCGATCTCGCGTTCGATCTGGTAACGCGGTCCGACACCCGTCTGGAGCTTCGCGACGGTATCGTCCACCGGAACTCCGTGGGTTGGGCTGGCCGTGCCGGCGCGAGGCGACGCAGGACCGCGCAGCGCGGCAAGGCAATGAACATATGCACTCGCCGCGCGTGCCCGCAAGGTCGCAGGGCAGACGTGATAGAGGAGCGCCGGAGCGTGCGGAAAGAATACGACCGCCGGACGGGCTCCCCCGGGGCAAGCACGATCCTCGCAGGCAAAAAATGCCGGCGACCAACGCTCCGCGCAACCTGCGCGCGGTCCCTGCGCGCGGTCCCTGCGCAGTCTCCGCTCCGCACGACACCCCTCCGCGCGGCGGCGGCCCGCCCGACGGCCGCTCCACACCGCATGGCCGGGTGAGGCTGGCCGAGCGGCGGTCCGGATCGCGTTCCACGCTCCCGCCGGCCCCGAACGTTTCGCACGCGTCCTCCAAGCCCGATATTGAGGCCATGACCACGACCGAGCCACATCCCGCCGGCGCGCCGAGCGTCGACGAGTTCGCCGACCATTGGCAGGACGAGGCGGACGCGGCGTTCCTGTACCGGCAGTTGGCGGAGCGGGAGCCCGATACCAAGCGCGCCGATCTGTTCCGCCGTCTCGCGTCGGTGGAGGACCGGCACGTCACCATATGGGGAGACCTGCTGGCGCAGAACGGGCGTACCCCGGGCGAGTTCCAGCCCAGTGCCCGCGCTCGTCTCCTGGCCTTCCTGGGACGGCACTTCGGATCGCGTTTTCTGCTCCCGCTGCTCCTGGCCGAAGAGGGGCGCGAGGTGAAGGGGTACTTCGCGATGCATCGCGACATGCCCAGCGGGATGCCGGGGCGCGACGAAGCGCTCGTCCTGGCGCGCGAGTCCGCCGAGCACGCCTCCACCCTGGCCCGCATCGCCGGGCAGGGGCCCGAACCGTGGCATCGAACCGAGTCGGGCGGCTTTCTGCGAAACGTGGTCTACGGTTTCAACGACGGACTGACGGCGAACTTTGGCCTGGTGGCCGGCGTGATCGGCGCGTCGGCCATGCAGCAACACGCGTTTGTGGTAGTGGCCGGAGTGGCCGGGATCCTGGCGGACTCGCTCTCCATGGGCGCCAGCGGATACCTGGCAGCGCAGAGCGAGCGCGAGGTGTACCAGCACGAGATCTCGATGGAACGGCAGGAAATCGAGATGATGCCGGAGGTGGAGCGGGACGAGCTCGCGCTCCTGTACGAGGCCAAGGGAATGGACCCCAACGCCGCGCGCCAGCTCGCCACCGACGTGATGCAGGACCCCGCCCGGATGCTTCAGGAGCAGGTCCAGGAGGAGCTCGGTATCGGTGAGTTGGCCGCCTCGCCGCTCCGCGAGGGATGGATCACCGGCCTCGCCACCGCCGTCGGCGCACTCATCCCGGTCTTCCCGTTCTTCCTGTTCGAGGGACGGACGGCCATCGTGGTGGCCTTCGTCGTCGCCATGCTGTCCCACTTCCTGGTGGGCGCCGCTCGCTCCGTCTTCACCGGCCGCGGCATGTGGCGCTCCGGTCTCGACATGTTCGTGGTGGGGCTGGGCGTGGCGGTGGTGGGGTACTTCGCGGGGGAGTGGGTTGGGAGGGCGTTCTGAGTTCTCAGGTCTGAGGTCTCAGTCTGCAGGGCGAGTCGAGCGCCCGCTGACGCCTCAGCCCTCGCTGGCTGGACAACTGCCACCGGCATCGGTCCGCGCTGACGCCTCACCCCTCGCTCGCGGTGAGCGAGAATCAGTTTCGTGGGCACAGCCATCGGTCATCGGTCATCAGACGTCTGGGTCCTGCCCACACCGAGAGCGGATCGCGACCTCGCTGGCCTGGGGCCCCACCCTACCGCCGACTGACCACTGGGCTGATGACTGTCCTCAGATGACTGTACCCCCGAAACTGATTCTCGCCCCAACGAATCCTGATCCCACCCAATCACGCAGATCCCCGCCCAACCAACTCAGCACTCACTCCTGAGGACTGAGACCTCCCACGATGTTGAGCAGCCGCCCCGGCACGAACACCACCCTCCTCGGCTCGCCGCCCACGAACCGCGCCACCGCCGGTAATGCCAGCGCGGCCGCGAGCGCGGCGTCCTTGGTGACATCGCGCTGCACGTGGAGCTTGGCGCGCGTCTTTCCGTTCACCTGCACCACCAGCTCGATCTCTTCCTCCCGCGCCAGCTCGGGATCGAAGCTCGGCCACTCGGCATCGAAGATCGTCGTCGCGTGTCCCAACTGCTCCCACAGCTCCTCCGCCAAGTGCGGCGCGTACGGCGCGACGAGGCGCACCAGCGGCAGTGTCTCCGCGCGATGTGGCGTACGCTCGCCGGCGCGGAGCAGGTTCATGTATTCCATCATCGCCGCGATCGCGGTGTTGTAACTCAGGCGCAGCGTGTCTTCGCCCACCTTGCGGATCGTCTGGTGGAGCCGGCGCATGACCATGGGGTCCGGTTCGCCGGCGTCGGCCATCTCGTGCACGGTGGCCCACAGGCGGTCGAGGAACCGCCGGGTTCCGGAGATCGCCTGATCGCGGAAATCTCCTCCCTCCTCGTACGGACCGAGGTACATGAGATACATGCGGAATGCGTCCGCGCCCCACTCCTCCATGTACGCATCCGGATTCACCACGTTGCCGCGGCTCTTCGACATCTTCGCGCCCTCGCGGATGATCATCCCATGGGCGCGAAACTGCTTGAACGGACTCTCGAACCCCACATAGCCCATGTCGTGCAGCACCATCGTGACGAACCGGCAGTAGAGCAGGTGCAGCACGGCGTGCTCGTTGCCGCCGATGTACGAATCCACCGGGAGCCACGTCGCCGTGCGCTCGGCATCGAACGGCCGGTCGTCGAACTCGGTGCTGGGGTAACGCAGGAAGTACCACGCGCTGTCGAGGAACGTGTCCGACACGTCCGTCTCCCGCCGTGCCATCCGGCCACACTCCGGGCACGGGACGCGGTACCACTCTTCATGCCGCGCGAGCGGCGACACACCCGTGTCGTCCGGCCGGAAGTCCTCGATGAACGGCAGCAGCACCGGAAGCTGATCCGCCGGCACCTGCTGCAGGCCACACCGATCGCAGTAGATGATCGGAATGGGCGGCCCCCAGTAGCGCTGGCGCGAGATGCACCAGTCGTGCAGGCGGTAGTTGACCACCGGCTTCCCCGCCCCGCGCGCCTCCAGCCACGTCGTGATGCGGCGAATTCCCTCGTCCACCGTGAGTCCGTCGAACTCGGCCGAGTTCACCAGATGGACGTTTTCGCTGGCGGTGAGGGCCTCGTCGAGCGGCGTGGACCCGTCCTGTCCCTCCGCGGCCACCACGCGTACCACCGGCAGCCCGAACGTCCGCGCAAAGTCGAAGTCGCGCGCGTCGTGCCCGGGGACCGCCATGATCGCGCCCGTCCCGTATTCCATGAGCACGTAGTCGGCGATCCAGACCGGGATTGGCTCGAGCGTGGCCGGATTGATGGCGTACGCCCCCGTGGCGACGCCGGTCTTGTCCTTCTCCCCCACCTTGCGCGAGACGAGATCGCGGTGCGCGGTGCGCTCGCGATAGGCGTCCACCGCCGCGCGCTGTTCGCGCACCGTGAGCGCGTCCACCAACGGGTGCTCGGGCGCCAGGACGAGATACGTGGCGCCGAAGATAGTGTCGGGACGCGTGGTGAAGACCGGGATCGCACGCGCATCCACGCGCCGATGCCGATCGGGATGCCGCACCATCTCGGCCAGTCCGCGCACGTCCCCCGGAGCGGCCAGGAACTCGATCTCCGCCCCCTCCGACCGGCCAATCCAGTTGCGCTGCAGCGCCTTCGTCGACTCCGACCAGTCCATCGTGTCCAGTTCGTCCAGCAGCCGCTCGGCGTAGGCCGTAATGCGGAAGAACCACTGCTCCAGAAACCGCTGCTCCACGCGCACGCCGCGGTGCCGCTCGCACTCCCCGTTGATCACCTGCTCGTTGGCGAGCACGGTCTTGCATTCGGGACACCAGTTCACGGCCGCCTGCTTCTTGTAGGCGAGGCCGCGCTCCAGCAGCTGGAGGAAGATCCACTGCGTCCAGCGGTAGTAGTCGGGATCGGTGGTGGCGAGCTGATGCCGCCAATCCACCATGAGCCCGGCGCGACGGAGCTGCCGGCGGAAGTTCTCGATGTTCCGCGGGATGAGCTCCATGGGATGGATGCCCACCTTGAGCGCATGGTTTTCGGAGTGGATCCCGAAGGCATCGAAGCCGATGGGCTCGAACACCGTGTGCCCTTGGAGCCGGTGGAATCGTCCTTGGATGTCGTTCCCCGTGAACGCGTAGAGGTTGCCGATGTGCAGCCCCTCAGCGGACGGATACGGGAACATCATGAGCTGGTAGAAAGGACGCGTGGGCTGATCCAGGTTGGGCGCGTTGGTGCCCGCCTCCTCCCAACGCGCCTGCCACTTCCGCTCGATGGCCTGCGGGTCGTACGCCGCCGTGCCGCCGGCGGGGGGATGCGCTGTCGACACTTTCATGCGTGGAGAAGAGGAGGGGGCGGATCGTCCGGTGTCCGGATTGGTGTCCGGGTTGGCGCGCGGGTCGCGTCCGGCGGAATTCGCGCTCGCCCCACTCTCGTAAATGTAGCAGTCACCACAGGGCACACAACCGCGCAGCGCGGTACCGCGGACATCTTCCATCCCCTCACCGATCGCACCTCGATCGCCATAGCCCGCCGTGACACACTCCAACCGACCGACCGATCACCCGTCCCGGGACGGGCAGAGACACAAGCGCATCCAGGAGCGGCTCGTCCTGTACACCGGAGGAGTCGCGCTGGTCATCGTGGCCATCGCCGCCTACGTGAGCCTCCGCTGGATTTCCGGTTCCGTGGAGAACCAGGTCAACTCGCAGCTCCTGGACGCGGCCAACCGGTCGGCGGCGCTCGTCGATGCGTACGTCCAATACCGCGAGCATCTCGTGCGCGCGCTGGCAAGCAACCCGCGCGTGGTCGACGCCAGCCTGGCGGGCACCGAGCGCGCACGGTCGCTCGGCCTCGTGAGCGCGCGCTGCCCCGGCTGGAACGCGCTCGTCGCGGCATCCGCCGGATGCCCGCCCGTCGCGGACCTGGAGCGTCAACTGCACGTGGCCCGTTCGCTGGACGTTGATCCGCGCACCAAGGGCTACCTGCGCCAGCTCCTGTCCGACGGCGACATGGTGGAGGTGCTGCTGACCGATGCCTACGGCCTGAACGCCGTCACCACGGAGCTCTCCTCCGATTTCGTGCAGAGCGACGAGGGGTGGTGGACGGACGCGTACCACAACGGGTTTGGCGCGGTCACGCCGGCGTACGACGAGTCGGCGCGGGTGGTGTCGGTGGCCATGGCGGCCGCGGTGCGTGAGGACAGCGCGAGCGCGCCGGTGGGAGTGATCAAGGTGGTGTTCGACGTGGACGACCTGGACGGGCAGCTCGCGCGCGCGGCGTCCACGTCGGGCGTGGCCGTGCAGCTGGTCGATTCGGCGGGCGACGTCATTGCTGGATCGGGAAACCTGCCCCGGCTGCGTCCCATTCCGGACTTCCCCGTGCAGATGCTGGCCGGAAGCGACAGCACGGTGACCTTCGGGACCGCGCAGGCCGCGCAACTCGGCGCGCTCGCCAGTGCCTACGGCGCGCACTGGCACGTCGTGGCGCACATGCCGGAGGATACGGCACTCGCGCCCTTGCGCGCCGCGCGCTACATGATCCTGGGCGTTACCGGCTTCGCGCTCCTGGTGCTGGGCGTGTTGCTCGCATTGATCGGCCGATTCGTGTCGCGCCGCGTGAGTCAACCGGCGGAACGGCTGGCGGTGCTCGCCGAGCGCGTGAGCGGCGGAGATCTCTCGGTCGAGGTGACCGGCAGTGAGAGCAACGACGAGCTGGGACGGTTGAGCCGCGCCACGCGCGCCATGGTGCACGAGCTCCGGCGGCTGGTGTCGGCCATCAACGATGCGTCCACCGAGACATCCGCCATGGCAGCGGAGATTACTGCCGCCACGGAGGAGATGTCGGCCGCCGCGTCGGAGATGGCGTCCACATCGAACGAGCTGAGCCATCAGTCCAGCGGGATGGCGGACACCATCCAGCACACGGCCGCCGATGCCGGTCGCCTGATGGAGATCGCTGGCCGGTTGGGCGAGGGATCACAGGAAGGCGTCGCGCGCAACGCGCAGCTGCGATCGCTCGCATTGCAGAATCGCGAGCGCCTGGACGAGAGCGCACACGGCCTTGCCGTGCTGGCGGAGGACGCCAAGCTGGGCACGGAGTCGGCAGAAGCGCTCGTCGCCGCCTCCGAGGAGATCCGCGCGTTCGTGACACTGGTGCGCAAGATCGCCCGGCAGTCGAAGCTGCTCTCGCTCAACGCGTCCATGGAGGCGGCGCGCGCCGGGGAGCGCGGCGAAGGCTTTGCCGTGGTAGCCAGCGAGATTCGGAAGCTCGCCGCCGGTGCGTCCGACGCCGCCGACCGCACGGAGAAGACGGTGCAGGAAGTGCTCTCGCGCGTGGACGCGGCGCGTGCGTCCAGTCAGCGCACGGCCGAGACCGTGGGTTCGGTGCAGCGCGCCACGCAGCTTGCGCTCGATTCGTTCACGCAGGTGGAGCAGGCCGTCGCGGAGCTCGAACGGTGGACAACGTCGATCGACGAGTCGGCGCGCGACTCGCGCACGCTCATCTCCTCCACGTCGGAGCGGCTGGAAGCGCTCGCGCGCGGCACGGAGTCCTTTGCCGCCGCCATGGAGGAAGTGGCCGCGTCGGCCGAGGAGCAGAGCGCGAGCACGCAGCAGATCGCGGCCACGGCCGCGCAGTTGGCCGATGCCGCCGAGCGTCTCACGACCATCGTCTCCACGTTCAATCTGGGCGAGATGCAGGAGGATCAGGCGCCGCGCGACGGGCCGGAGAATGACGCGGGCGCGGAGGCGCCGGCCGCCGCGCGCGGATCGGCCGCGCGCGGCGAGCTGGTGGGCGTGTAGCGCGCGGGTGCGGCCCCGCGCCGGGCCGCTCCGACGCGCGCCGCCTGTCGCGCGCGGGCGCGTTCGCGGGCGCGCTAGCGCAGTTGGCCGGTGAGCACCTGCTCGGTAGTGACCAGCGCAACTCCGCGCGAACGCCAGTCCGCCAGCAGCGCGTCGCCCTCCTCCGGATGGATCGCCCTGGTGGCGTCCACGACCGCGGTAATCCGCGGAACGCCGCGTTCCAGAAACCCCTCGACCGCGTAGCGATTGCACACGTCCAGCGCGACGCCGTAGACCACGATATGGTCGGGCGCCAGGGCGTCGAGCACGACCTCCGCATTGGGGTTCGTGAAGACGTCGAACCAGTGCTTGCGGATGAGCACGTCTCCCTGCCGCGTGCGGACCAGGCGGGCCAGCTCCGGCGCGGGCGTGGGCTCCGGCTCCACCACGATGGGATTGGCGAGCGCGGTCTCGGGGATCTTGGCCGCGCCGGGCGTCCCGCGCATGCAGTGCTCGGGAAACGTCTCGCGCCAGTCGGGCTGCGCGGAGAGCTCACGGTGCCCCGGCACGTGATCGTCGGCCGAGGCCACGATGCGGATGCCATGGGCGTGGGCGTGCTCGGTGAGCCGGCGCAGCTCCGGCCTGATCGACTCCGCGTCCGGCACGTACAGACGCCCGCCGGCCGCCATGAAGTCGTGTTGCGTGTCGACGTCCCAGAAGATCATCGTCGGCGTCATACTGCAGAATACGCGCTCGCGCGCCGCCGGTCGAGGCGGTAGTTTGCTCTCCGCCCCCATGCAGATCGACGCCGTCCTTCCCATTGCGCAGCAGTCCCCGTTCCTCTCAGGTCTCACCGAGGAGGAGCTGGCGCACGTGGCGAGGCTCATGCAACCGCGCACCGTGAGCACCGGCACGTTCCTGTTCCAGGAGGGAGATGCGCGGCGGGTGCTGGCGGTGCTGGCCGAGGGCAGCGTGGCCGTGGAGAAGGGCGCGCCTCCGCGCACGGTCCGGCTCGCCACCCTCGGCGCCGGCGAGGTGCTGGGGGAAGGCATTCTTCTGGAAGGGTCGTCGCTCCACGGCACCGGCGCCCGCGCGCTCGAGCCGTGCACCCTCCTGATCCTCGCCGGTGACGACGTGCGCGCTCTCCTGGCCGACCGGCCCGCGCTGTACGCCCGGCTCGTCTCCCGCGCGGCGCGGGCCATCTCGCGCCGGCTGCGCGCCGCCGACGCGACCCTGGTTGGACGCGGGCGCGTGGTGGGCTTTGGCGAGGGGCGCCGCCGCGAGGAGCACGACCTGCTGGGCGCGCGCGAGGTGCCGGAGGAAGCGCTCTATGGCGTGCAGACGCTGCGCGCGCTGGAAAACTTCCCCATCACCGGCGTGCCGCTGCGCGAGTTTCCGCAGCTGGTGGAGGCGCTGGCGACGGTGAAGGAAGCGGCGGCGCGCGCCAACGCCGACCTGGGACTGCTGGACCCGCGCGCGGCGGAGGCCATCATCGGCGCGGCGCGCGAGGTGCGGATCGGGCGCCACCACGAGCATTTCGTGGTGGACATGATCCAGGGCGGCGCGGGCACCTCCACCAACATGAACGCCAACGAGGTGATCGCCAACCGCGCGCTCGAGCTGCTGGGAGAGCCGCGCGGGCACTATGAGGTGATGCACCCCAACAGCCACGTCAACCTGTCGCAGTCCACCAACGACGTGTATCCCACGGCCGTCAAGCTCGCGCTGCACGCCGCCGTCGACGGTCTGATGCGCGCCATGGACGCGTTGGCAGCGAGTTTCGTTCGCAAGGGGAGCGAGTTCGCGGGACTGCTCAAGATGGGACGCACGCAGCTGCAGGACGCCGTCCCGATGACGCTTGGCCAGGAGATGCAGGCGTACGGACACACCATGCTGGAGGACGTGGAGCGGCTGCGCGAGACACAGGCGCTGCTGCGCGAGATCAACATGGGGGCGACGGCCATCGGCACGGGGATCACCGCGCCGCCGGGATACGCCGAGCGCGTGCGTGCGCACCTGGCGGCGCTCACGGAGCTGCCGCTCATCACGGCGCCGGATCTGGTGGAGGCCACGGCGGACACGGGCGTGTTCGTGCAACTCTCGGGCGTCCTCAAGCGCTGCGCCGTGAAGCTCTCCAAGATCTGCAACGATCTCCGTCTGCTGAGCTCCGGCCCGCGTGCCGGGCTGAATGAGATCAATCTGCCCGCCATGCAGCCCGGAAGCTCGATCATGCCGGGAAAGGTGAATCCCGTCATCCCCGAAGTGGTGAACCAGGTGTGCTTCGACGTGATCGGCGGCGACGTGACGGTCACGATCGCCGCCGAGGCGGGACAGCTACAGCTCAACGTGTTCGAGCCGGTGATCGCGTTCCGCCTGCTGCGCGGTATCGAGTCGCTGCGCAATGCCTGCGACGTGCTGCGCGAGCGGTGCGTGGCGGGGATCACGGCCAACCCCGACCGGTTGCGCTGGTACGTGGAGCACTCCATTGGGATCGTGACCGCGCTCGTGCCCGCGTTGGGCTACGAGGCGGCCACGTCGGTGGCCAAGGAAGCGCTGGAGAGCGGGCGCAGCGTGTACGACGTGGTGAGCGAACGCGGGCTCATGACGCGCGCGGCGCTGGATGCCCTGCTCGATCCGGCGCGCATGGTCTGACGTGACACGCGGAGCGGGGATGGACGCGGCGCGGCGCGAGCGACTGGATCCGGCGGTATTCAACCTGCCCGTGCAGCGGATGCGCGACGGGTACTACTCGGACAAGTACTTCGTGCGCGCGCGAGAGATTTTGGCGCTCGACGGCAACGACGCCCGGGTCACGATGCAGGTGTTCGGCAAGCAACGCGCGTTCCTGGGCGGCATGGACGAGGCGATCGCCATCCTGAAGCTCTGCTCCGCCAACTGGCCCGCGCTCCGCGTGCGCGCCCTGTACGACGGCGACGAGATCGCGCCGTGGGAGACGGTGCTCACGATCGAGGGGCCGTACCAGGCGTTCGCCCATCTGGAGACGTTGTACCTGGGCGTGCTGGCGCGGCGCACGCGCGTGGGGACCAACACGCGGATGGTGGTGGACGCCGCACGCCCCAAGACGGTGATGTTCTTTCCCGCCCGGCACGACCATTGGCTCGTGCAGACGGGCGACGGCTACGCCGCCCACATCGCCGGCGCCATCGGCGTCTCGACCGATGCGCAGGCCAGCTGGTGGGGTTCGAGCGGCATGGGCACCGTGCCGCACGCGCTCATCGCCGCGTACGGCGGCGACACCGTGCTGGCCACGCGGAAGTTCGCGCAGTACGTGGATCCGGCGGTGCAGATCATCACCCTCGTGGACTACGACAACGACTGCGTGGGGACGAGCCTGGCTGTGGCGCGCGCGGTGGGCGATCGGTTGTGGGGTGTGCGGCTGGATACGTCGGAGAATCTGGTGGACCAGTCCATCATCCCTCAGATGGGCACCTTCCCACCCACCGGCGTGAACCCGCAACTGGTACGCAACGTACGCGCGGCGCTGGACGAGGCGGGGTATCCGCAGGTGAGGATCGTGGCGTCGGGCGGGTTCACCGCGGAGAAGATCCGCGCCTTCGAGGCGATCGGCGTGCCGGTGGACTCGTACGGCGTGGGATCGTCGCTCTTTGCCGGGCGCTTCGACTTCACCGCCGACGTGGTGACGGTCAACGGTACGCCGCAGTCCAAGGTGGGACGCGGCTTCCGCCCCAACGCACGTCTGGAGCGCGTGGTGTAGCGCGGATTGGCGCGCTTGATTTGCCCCGGCGGGCGCCGTAGCTTCCGCGCGACCCTTGAGTTCCGGGAGCGCCCGCCACCCGCCATCGGAGCGCTTCACCTACGAACGTACTTTCAGGATTCGGGATGACAGCTCACCGCTCGCGACGGTGCTGCGCTGCCGCGCTGACGGCCGTGTTCGCCCTGCTAGCCACTGCCTGCTCCCAACAGGCCCCGAACAGCATATTCAACGCGCACTCCGATCTCGGGCAGGCCATCGATGCGCTCACGAACCGGCTGCTGTTCCTGGCGGCGATCGTGTTCGTGCTGGTGGAGGGTTTGCTGCTCGTCATCCTCTGGCGGTATCGCGCGCGCCCGGGGAACACCGAGGCCAAGCAGGTGCACGGCAACACGCGGCTGGAAATCGCCTGGACCATGGTGCCGGCCATCGTGCTCGCGTTCATCGCCGTCCCCACCATCCGGACGATCTTCCGTACGCAAGCGCCCGCGCCGGCGGGCGCATTGCGGGTGGAGGTAACCGGGCACCAGTGGTGGTGGGAGTTCCGCTACCCCGATCTCGGCATCGTGACCGCCAACGAGCTCTACTTGCCCGTGGGGCGGACGGTGGCGCTGGATCTCAAGACGGCGGACGTGCTGCACTCCTTCTGGATTCCCCAGTTGGCGGGCGGCAAGCGCGACCTCATCAGCAATCACGTGAATCACATGTGGTTCAAGCCGGAGTCCACGTACGTGTGGAACGGCTTCTGCGCCGAGTATTGCGGGGCGTCGCACGCGAACATGCGCTTCCGCGTGTTCACGGTGCCGCCCGCCCAGTTCGAGCAGTGGGTGGCGCACCAGAAGAGCGGACCGGCCATGGCGGCGACGAATCCCGTCTCGCCGGGTGACTCGCTGGCCGCACCCGGGCCGGCGGCGCCCGTGCCGGTGGCCGAGGCTGCCACGGGCACCTTCCCCGTGGCGCAGTTGCCGGGCTACGTGGTCCCCAACACCCCCACGCCCGCCGGGCTCACGGTGCAGGCGTCGGCGGGGGATCCACACAAGGGCGCGCAGCTGTTCCGCACCAACGCGTGCATCGGCTGCCATACCATCCAGGGCGTTTCTCCCGGCGTGGTGGGGCCCAACCTCACGCACGTGGGGTCGCGCACCACGATCGGCGCCGGACTGTACCCCAACGATCTCACCCACCTCGCGCTCTGGATCAAGAACTCGCGCGCGATGAAGCCGGGCAGTCTCATGCCTCCCATGGGCAAGGGCCTCCCCGGCGCGATGGGCGCACTCGACGATCAGCAGATCGCCGACATTGCCGCCTATCTCCAGTCCTTGAAGTAACCGGAGAGCACGATGGCAACCACCGTTGCGGTTCCCTCCCATCCGGCGCGGTACGAGACGGCGCCTGGCGGGATCTGGGGATGGCTGACCACGGTCGACCATAAGCGGATCGGTCAGCTCTACCTCTATAGCGCGCTGTTCTTCTTTCTGGTCGGCGGACTGGAAGCGCTCCTCATCCGCATCCAGCTCTGGCACCCGAACGGCACGTTCGTGAACGCGCAGCTCTACAACGAGCTGTTCACGATGCATGGCACGACGATGATCTTCATGGTCGTCATGCCACTGTCGGCGGCGTTCTTCAACTATCTCATCCCGCTCCAGATCGGCGCGCGCGATGTGGCGTTCCCGCGGCTGAACGCGTTCAGCTACTGGGTGTTCATCATGGGCGCGCTGTTCATGAACGCGGGATGGTTCGTGAACGCCGCGCCCGACGGCGGATGGTTCGGCTACGCGCCGCTCACCACACCCGCCTTCTCGCCGGGATTGCACATCGACTTCTGGGTGATCGGGCTCCAGATCCTCGGCGTGTCGTCGCTGGCCGCCGCGTTCAACTTCCTCACGACGATCATCAACATGCGGGCGCCCGGCATGCACTTCATGCGTATGCCGATCTTCACCTGGATGTCGTTCATCACGCAGTTCCTGCTCGCGCTCGCCTTCCCAATCATCACGGTCGCCGTCACGTTCCTGATGCTCGACCGCTTCTTCGGGACGAAGTTCTACGAGATCTCGGCCAACGCCGACCCGCTGCTCTGGCAGCACCTGTTCTGGCTGTTCGGCCACCCCGAGGTCTACATCCTGATTTTGCCCGCGTTCGGGCTCGTCTCCGAAGTGCTCCCCGTCTTCTCGCGGAAACCGCTGTTCGGCTATCCGGTGATGGTGTATTCGGGGATCCTCATCGCCTTCCTGGGCTACGGCGTGTGGGCCCACCACATGTTCGCCGTCGGCATGGGTCCCATCGCGGATTCGATCTTCGGCATCACGACGATGCTCATCGCGATCCCCACGGGGGTCAAGATCTTCAACTGGTTGGGCACCATGTGGGGGGGATCGCTGCGCTTCACCACGCCCATGCTGTTCGCGATCGGGCTGGTGGGACTGTTCACCATTGGCGGCCTGTCGGGCGTGATGCACTCCTCACCGCCGTCCGACTTGGCGCAGACCGACTCGTATTTCATCGTCGCGCACTTTCACTACGTGCTGTTCGGCGGCTCGATGATGGGGCTGTTCGCCGGCCTGTACTATTTTTACCCGAAGATCACCGGCCGGTTGATGAGCGAGCGGTGGGGGAAGTGGCATTTCTGGCTGACGTTCATCGGGATGAACCTCACGTTCTTCCCCATGCACTTCGCCGGACTCGAGGGCATGCCGCGGCGCATCTATCGCTACGATGCCAACCAGGGGTGGGACCTGTGGAACAACCTCTCCACGTGGGGTTCGTTCATCCTCGCCGTGTCGGTCATCATCTTCGTGGTGAACTTCCTCTGGAGCCGCCGCCGGGGCGCCATCGCCGGCAACGATCCGTGGGGCGCCGCCACGCTCGAGTGGTCGATCCCGTCCCCACCGCCAGAGTACAACTTCGCCACCATCCCCGTCGTGACGTCACGGTATCCGCTGTGGGACGTCACGTCGCCCGCGCTCACGGCCAATGTTCCGCACACGCTGACGGGTGAGCAGGACGTGGACGTCCGCGTGGCGGGCAAGGAAGCGGGAGACGCCAAGTTCCCGGCCGACACGGAGCGCAACGCGCCGTCGGTGCCGCTCACCGCGGCGCAGCTCGGCATCCACATGCCGACGCCCACCATCAAGCCGTTCACGGCGGCGCTGGGGTTGGCGGTGATGTTCACCGGACTCATCCACCACAAGACGCTCCCCATCATGTTCCTGGGCGTGGCGATCTTTCTCATCTCGCTCTACAGTTGGCTCCTCACGCCTGTGGAGCCCGAACACTAGATCCGACCGGGAGAGCTTTCTCGTGGCAACCGCTATTCCTGCCGGCGCACACCCGGCAGCCGAGCACCACTACTCGAGCACCGGGCTCGCGAACATCAAGATCGCCATCTGGGCGTTCATCGGGTCGGAGTGTTTCTTTTTCGGATCGCTGATCTCGACGTATCTGATCTACAAGGGACGGAGCGCCGTCGGCCCCTTTCCCCACGAGGCGTGGACCAACCCCGCCACCGGTCAGACGCTGCACGCGATTCTGAACATCCCGGTCACGTCGGTGTCGACCTTCGTGCTGCTCATGTCGTCGCTGGCGATGGTGCTCGCGCACGGCGCCGTGGTGCGCGGCGACCGGAAGTATTCCCGCATCTGGCTGCTCGCCACCGCCCTGTTGGGCGCGACGTTTCTCGGCTTTCAGTGCTACGAGTTCACGTCGTTCGTGCACGAAGGCTTGACGATCAAGACGAACCTGTTCGGCTCGTCGTTCTTCATCCTCACCGGCTTCCACGGCGCGCACGTTACGGCGGGCGTGATCTGGCTGCTGACCCTGTTCTCGATCGACATGAAGCGGGGGCTCCAGCCGCGGGACGCGATCAACGTGGATGTCTGCGCGCTGTACTGGCACTTCGTCGATGTCGTCTGGATCGCGATCTTCACGCTCGTCTACCTCATCAAGTGATATGACCGCCGATCATTCCCACGCCGCCACGGGCGGCGACCTCGCCGCCGAGGCCACCGCGGAACACTTCGAGCACGTCCACCCCACCTGGAAGACGTACCGGTGGGTCGCGCTCATCCTCACCCTCATCACGGTGGGTGAGGTGTGGATCTACTACGTGCCGGCGGTCTTCAACTCGCCGTTCTTCGTGCCGACCCTGCTCATCCTCTCGACGGCCAAGTTCGCGATCGTCGTCATGTTCTACATGCATCTCAAGTACGACAGCAAGGTGTTCCGCGCGCTGTTCACCGGACCCCTGGCGGTGGCGATCACCGTCGTCGTGTCGCTCCTCTTTCTCTTCGGCCACCTCGCCATCCGCCTCCGCGGGTCGTGATCGGGCAGGCAGGACGTGGCGATGGCTGACGGGATGCGGGTGCTGTCAATCCTGCTGCACGAGGACGCCGGGCTGAACCTCGCCCACTTCAGCGTGCATGGGAGCACCGTCGTCGGGATCGCCGCGCTCGTGGCCCTCTACGTGTGGCGCGCACGCGTGGAGCCGCATACGCCGTCGCTGGGCCAGCGGGTGGCGTTCGCCTCCGGGCTCGCCATCCTGTTCCTCTCGCTCAACGGACCGCTGCACGATCTGAGCGACGATGCGCTGTTCAGCGCGCACATGGCGCAGCACATGCTCCTCGCCATGGTCGTCACGCCCCTGCTCATCGCCGGGACGCCGGGCTGGATGCTGCGTCCCGCGCTTCGCTCCCGCGCCGTGGCGGCCGCGGCGCGCTGGGTCACGCACCCCGTCCACGCGTTCGTCATCTTCAGCGTCACGCTCATCGCGTGGCACCTGCCCGTGCTGTACAACACGGCGATGGCGCACCACCCCATCCACATCGTCCAGCACCTCTGCTTTCTGGTGGCATCGACGCTCCTGTGGTGGCCGCTCATGAGCACCATGCCGGAGCTCCCGCGGCTCAGCCACCCCAAGCAGATGCTGTACGCGCTCGCCATGATGGCCCCCATGACGGCGGTCAGCATCTTCGTCACCTATGCCGACGTCGTGCTGTATCCGGCCTATGCCGCCGCGCCACGCGTCACCTCCCTCTCCGCGCTACAGGACCAGCGGCTTGGTGGGCTCATCATGTGGATCCCGGGCAGCCTCATCGTCGTCACCGTCGTCACGGTGATCTTCTTCCGCTGGGCGGGGGCCGCGGAGCGGGCAGACGCGGCGGAGCGCGGCGCCCAGGCCGCACCGGGTCCGGGACCGCAAGTCGTCTCCTAACGTCGGACCGCCCGCGACGGCAGTACCCGCCGCAGGGCAGCACAGACGGCGGCCATACCGCCCCGTGCGACGCTTTTGACAAAGCGCCACGCCGATGCCAGTTTGCCCATTATGCCTCGTCATTCGTGGATCCTCCTCTGCGCGACGTGGCTCGCAGTGGCGGCGTGCGCCGAAGGCTCGCGCCGACACTCGCTCGTCGCATGCAACCCTCCGCGCGACACGGTCTTCCACCTGGCCGCGGCCAATTTCCTCTCCTCGGTGGATCCTCCGCCGCACCGATTTCTCGTTGCGGTCAAGGCGGATTCCACCGTCCCCGACGGTGCCCGCCAGGCGATGCAGGACATCGGCCCCACGTACATCTATCCGGCCGACTCCGCGGGGCGATGGAAGGTGACGACGATGCTCAAGTCGTACGGCAGCGCCCCTACCCTGCTCCTCAACTATCGCGGCTCGGCGCGCCCGTCGCCCGATAGTCTCGTCATCCGGTTCGACGGCCAGTTCGTGGGCGGAGCCGACGACGGCAAGGCGATCCCAGTGGCCGCCACGCGCTTCCACTGCAACAACGGAATGTGGGAGCCGGACGTGACAGCCGCCGGTACGCCGTGACCACGCCGGTGCAGGGGGAGGCGATACACGTCGCCTCCCCCGCACCTGCCGCGGCGCCCACCATCCCACACCCACCGCTCGCCGGCCATCCACCGCGCGAGCGGCTCCTCTCTCTCGACGTCTTCCGCGGTCTCACGATCGCGGGCATGCTCCTGGTCAACACGCCGGGAACGTGGAGCGCCATCTACCCGCCACTCGAGCATGCGGCGTGGAACGGGTGGACGCCCACCGATCTCATCTTCCCGTTCTTCCTCTTCATCGTCGGGATCACCACCCACCTGTCCCGTGAGGCGCGCCGCGCGCGGGGAGACGACGAGCGCGCCATCGTGTGGCAGACGCTCCGGCGCGGGGCGGTGATCTTTCTCCTGGGCCTCGCGCTCGCCGCCGTCCCCATGTCGTACGACCTGTCACGCTACCCTGCGCAGCTGCACGCGTTGCGCATCCCCGGCGTTCTGCAGCGGATCGCGGTGGCCTACGTGGCGGCGGCGCTCCTCACCCGACGGGCGTCGCTCCGCACGCAGGGCGCCATGGTGGCCGCCATCCTCTTGGCGTACTGGGCGGCCATGACGCTGCTCCCGGTGCCCGGCACCGGGCTCGTTGGCTGGCAGACGCTCGACACGCCGAGCGCCACCCTGTCCGCATGGCTCGACCGGCTCCTGCTCGGCGGACACCTCTGGCAGAGCACGCGCACGTGGGACCCGGAGGGCATCCTCACCACCGTGCCGGCCATCGCGACCGCGATCCTGGGCGTCATGGCCGGACGCACGATCGCCCGGAGCGCCCCGCTCGCGGAGCGCGTGGCCGCACTGTTCGCGGTCGGCTCGATGGCGATGGTGGCCGGACTGGTGTGGAACTGGGCGTTCCCCATCAACAAGAACCTGTGGACCAGCTCGTACGTGCTCTTTACGGCCGGCGCCGCCGCGGCCACGGTGGCCACCTGCATGTGGCTGGTGGATGTACGGGGATGGCGGCGCTGGACCACTCCGTTTGTGGTGTTCGGTGTGAACCCCATCGCCGCCTACGTGGGGTCGCAGGCCATGGCCCGGCTGCTGTACACCACCACGCACGTGGCGAGTGGCGGGCACACCGTCCCGCTGCAGACGGCCATCTTCGAGCACGCGTTCTCGCCATGGCTGCCCGTCCGCGCGGCGTCGCTCGTTTTCGCGCTCGCCTACGTGGCCTTGTGGCTGGGTATCATGTGGATCCTTTACCGGCGCCGCATCTTCCTCAAGGTGTGACCGTGCGTCACGCGCGGCGTGCGCGCCACCTGGCGACGACGCGGGGGAGCGCACACGCCGCAGACAGGACCGAGTTGGCTCCCTGGCGTCCAGGTGGTGGCACGCGCGCGCAAGCGGAGTGTAGCGCGTTCAGCGGCAAGCGATTATCCTGACCGGCACCCCGCGCCGGCGGTGCCGCTGGCGACGGGCGTCGCGCCATTGCGACCGCCGGTCGCCGCTACACGCACCTGCGGCGGCCATCCGTGACCCTCCCGCTGCGCCTGCCGTCTCCCTTACGTAGGATCATTGGAACACGAGTTGCCCCTGGAGCTGTCGTGATGTCGTTCCTGCCCTCTCCGTCCTTCCGGTCACTGGCGCTTGGCGCGGCGCTCCTCGCGGGCGCTTCGTTGCTGGTGCCCACCCCGGTGCACAGCGCCTCGCGGCGGGCGGTCCGGCGCGGCGTGTCGTACACGGCGCCGAGTAGCACGGCGGAAGTGGAGAACGACCTCTCCGGAATGCTGGGACGCCGCGTTCGCAGCGGGACGTGGGGGGCGATCGTCGTCTCACTCTCGCGCGGCGACACGCTGTTCTCCACAAACCCGGACGCGCCGCTCCAGCCCGCGTCCAACATGAAGCTGTTCACCACGGCGTTGGCGCTGCAAACGTTGGGTCCGCTGCACCGCTTCCACACCACGGTGCTGCGCGACGGCCCCATCGACGCGCAGGGCGTCGTCCATGGCGACCTCGTCTTGCGGGGGGACGGCGACCCGTCGCTCTCCGGCCGGTTCATCAATGGCGGCCCCGACGGGGCCATGGATCTGCTGGCGCAGCTCGTGGAGGGCGCGGGCGTGCGCCGTGTGACGGGCGCGCTCGTGGCCGATGCGTCGGCATTCAACGACAGCCCCATTCCCGAAGGATGGCTCAGCCGGTACCTGCAGTCCGGGTACGCGGCGCGTGTGTCGGCGCTCTCGCTCGACGAGAATCTCCTGTGGATCGTCGTGCGCCCGTCCAGCAGCGGACGCGCCGCCATGCTATCGCTCGACCCGGCCACGGAACTTCCCATCGAGGCGGCGGTGCGGACGGTGCCCGGGAGCTCGGCGGCGCGGATCGTGGCGCAGAGCCGGGAGGATGGCACCGTGTGGGTGCGCGGCTTCATCGGTGCGAACGCGGGGGAGCGGCGCTACCAGATCGTGGTCGAGAATCCGCCGTTGTTCGCGGCGGGTGCGCTGCGCCGTGCGCTCGCCAAGCGCGGGATCGTCGTCGAGGGACACACGCGCACCGGGAGCACGCCGCCGAACGCAGCGCAGGTCACCACGCTCGCATCCCCGCCGCTGGATCGTCTCCTCGCCGCCATGAACCGCGAGAGCATCAACCACTACGCGGAGCTCCTCTTCCGCGACGCTGCGCGCGCGCCCGATGATCCGGGCTCGGCGACGGCAGGCAACGCGCTTCTCCAGCGCTTCCTGACCGAGCACGTGGGAGCGGCGCGCGGGGCGGTGTATACCACCGACGGAAGCGGGTTGTCGGTCCTCGACCGGACCACGCCGCGCGCGCTCGTACAGCTTCTCGCCTTTGCGCACCGCGCGCCGTGGGGCGACGCGCTGCACGCGTCGCTGCCGGTGGCCGGTGAATCGGAACTGCTGCGCGCGCGCATGCGCCACACGCCGGCGGAGGGAAACCTCCACGCCAAGACCGGGACCACGAACGACATCATCTCGCTCGCCGGCTACGTGACCGCGCGCGACGGCGAGCTGCTGGCGTTCGCGTTCATCTACAACGGCCACGACCGCTGGCGGGCGCGTACCACGATGGACGACATGGGCGCCAGCCTGGCAGGGCTCACGCGGTAGCGCCGCCTCCGCGCGCTCTCGCCCTCTCGCGCGCGCGTTCCCGCGAGGTGGGATCGCCTGACCGACGGCGCAGCAATCACTCCGGCGGCGCGACGACCTCGCGGATGTGCACGCCCCGCCGATCCAGTTCTGCGATGTAGCGCTCGGCGGGCATGCACTCGTCCGGCGTCCACACGCCCGGTGGAGCAATCTCGCCGCGCGCCTGCATCTGCGCGGTGATCGAGAGCGAGTAGCCGGTGGTGCGCATCATGGCGCTGATCCCGCGCGCGCCATCGTAGTAGTCCAGCAGTTCCCACTCCAGGCGGACCGGCGTGCCATCGTTCACGCCGTCCACGATCACGCGCATCGCCACGAGGTCGCGTCCGTCCGGCTTGGTGAGATGCGGTCCCACCACCGAAACGAACACGTCGCGCGGGACCACCTTCATCCCCTTCACGTCCACAGGCTTGAGATCCAGGAGCCCCATCTCGCGCACCGCTTCCATGATGTGCGCGTGCCCCGGATACCGGAGCGTCTTGTACTCCATCGTGGGGACGCGCCCCTCGTAGCGAAACGCCATCGTCGACAACCCACCCGCCGTGTGAAAGGCCTCGAGCGTCCCGACCGGTTTGGCGAAGTCGATCGCCTCACGCTCGGAGAGCGCGGCCACCTGCGCGCGGTTCCCGCCGCGCAGCACCCATGAGCGCGTGGTGTAGTAGTCCAGCACGCCCTCCAGCGAATAGACGATCTGGTAGTTGAGCGGCGGCTCCGGCTGCTGCGGCAGCCCACCCACGTAAATGCGCACCGCGCGCGTTTCATCCAGTTGCGCGATCCCGAGCTGCGCCAGGATGTTCACCATCCCCGGCGCCAACCCGCAGTCGGGGACGACGGTGATCCCCTTGCTCGCCGCACGGTCGTGCAGCCGCTTCTGCTGAAACACGATCTCCGTGTTCCCACCCAGATCGCAGAAGTGGGTGCCGGCCTCGACGGCCAGCTTGGCCATCTCGAAGTTGAAGTAGTACGGGATGGCGCTCAGCACGGCGTCGCTCTCCCGCATCAGCGCGAGCACGGCATCGTGGTCGCGCACGTCGACCGCCGTTGGAAGGAGCCGGCTCCCGGAGTAGGGCGCCAGAAATCCCGGCAGGTCGTCGCTGTGGAGGTCGGCAAGCCGGACCTCCGTGACCTCCCGATTCTGCAGTAAGTCGTACGCCGCGGCCGACCCCTGCAGCCCGGCGCCCAGCACGAGCATCCGCATCCGATCGATCTCCCTGAAGTCAAGAAAGGTGCTACAATGTTAGCCCATACGGGGAGGCGCCGTGAGGGCGGCGGCACTGGCGCGGTCCGCCCGCGCGCGGCGCGGGAATCGCCGAACAACACCACGAGAAAGGAGGCGCGACGGTAAGACCGGTGTCATCTGCATCCAGCGCATCGGACGAGTGGCGGCGCCACCTGGTGGACGACGACGCGGGGATCACGCGCATTCTCCACGCCACCAGGCGCATTGCCGTGCTCGGCATCAAAGTCGAGCCATGGCAGCCCGCCGCCTTCGTGCCCGCCTTCGCGGCCCGCGCCGGCTACGAGATCATCCCCGTCCCGGTCTACTACCCGGGCGTCACCGAGATCATGGGCCGCCCGGTTTTTCGCTCGGTATCCGCCATTCCGGATCCGGTGGACATGGTGGATGTCTTCCGCCGCTCCCACGACATCCCTGCGCACGTGGACGACCTCCTGGCGGCCCGCCCCGCGTGCGTGTGGTTTCAGCTCGGCATCCGCCACGACGCGGCGGCCGAGCGACTCGCGCGCGCGGGGATCGATGTGGTGCAGGATCGCTGCCTGTTGTCGGAGCTCGAGCTCCGCGGGATGGGCGCGTAGCGACTCAGCGCGCGTCCAGCACGAAGACGCCGCGGCGCTCGTCCAGCGTCCACGCCGCGCCGAGGAGCATCGCAGCGGCATCCTCTCCGCCCAGCAGGAGGAGCGCGTCGCCGCGCGCGATCCACGCCGCGCCGGGCAGGATCACGAACGGCGCGCGCGTTCCCGGCATCCCACGCGGCACGTGGCCGCCGCGGCGCAGGAGGATCGTTCCACGTGACGCGTCCACCGTTGCCGCCAGCCGCGCCAGGACATCGAGCCCCAGCGTCGCCCGCCACCGTGGGTTGGCGGCGCCGCTGGGGCCCGTGGTGGCGCTCCTCCCCGAGACGATCGTGGCCGGCACGTTGTGCAGTGTGATCGCGCCCACGCGAAGCGTCGGGATCACTCCGGCGCGCGCCGACCCGCTCTCGTTCAGCGCGCCGAACGTGCGCGCTCCAGCGCGCGCCCCCGTCGCCGCGTCGAGCACCACGCCGCTCGCGCGCGGGTCGATCCCCACGCGCATGCTGTCGCCGCCGACGACGATGAGCATCGTGCCAAGCGTGCTCTCACCCGCGGCGGCGGCACGGTAGGGCACGATGCTGGAGTCAGGTCCGTTGGCCGTGGGCGGGTGTCGCTGCAGCCATCGCGCACGCGCGCGCCTGGCCGGCGGGACGGCGGGGGCGGGGAGATCGGCCAGCGCGCCGTAGTCGCCCAACCGCTCGTACAGTCGCGCGAGCTCCCGTCCCACCGCGGCGGTGTCACCGCCAAAGAACAGCGCCTCCTCCATCAGCACCGCTCCCACCTTGAGTGCACCGCGGCCGGCCAGATACCGTCCCAGCGCGGCCCGCACCGCCGGATCGCGTGGGGCCCGGCGCCATCCGCGCCAGTAGAGCGAGTCGGCCGCATGCAGATGGCCGGCGCGGAGCAGTGTGTCGGCGCGCGCCATCGCGGAGCGCTGAGCGAGAGCGGCGCGCGGCGCCGCGGCCAGGAGCAGCGCCAGACCGACGACACGCACCGGCACCCTCACCGCGCATGCACCTCCGCCAACAGCTCCACGTCCGGATCCACCATCACCCCGCGCGGCGCCGCCTCCAGCGCCACGGGTACCGTCACGCGCGTGCTGTGCTCGGCCGCGATCATCACACGCGCCCGGTGCTCCGCTCCCGAGGCATCGCGCACCGCCACCACGAGCGGAAAGCGATAGGGCGCGAATCGCGTCCCCTGCTCCACCGTGAGCACCACGCGATGCGCGGCGGCGGCGTACCGCCACGAGGTTGTGAGCTCCGCGAAACCGGGACGCCGCAGCCACTGGTCGAAGAACCAGGAAAGCGAGTCGCCCGTGGCGCCCTCCATCGCGCGACGCAGGTCCTCGGTGAGCGCCGTCCCGTGGCGGTGCGCCAGATAGTAGCTCCGGATGCCCGTGAAGAACGCCGAGTCTCCCACGAGCGAGCGCAGCATGTGCAGCGTCCACGCCCCCTTCTGATAGCTGTTCGTGTTCAGGAGTTGGAGGTAGTGCGTTTCGACCGTGTCGATCACCGGACGCGCGGCGGTGACCGGCGAGGCGATCACGCGCGCGCGCGACGCGGCCATCTCGGCGCGGAAGGCGCTGTCGCCCCGCGCGTGCTGCGTCCACAGCGCGGCAAAGTAGGTCGCGAACCCCTCCGACAGCCACAGATGCGCCCAGACACGCTCGGTCACCGCATCGCCGAACCACTGGTGCGCCATCTCGTGCGCCACGGTCCCCTCGGAGAGCCGGCCGTTGGCGACGGCCACGCTGTCGTAGAAGATGGCCGTGGCGTTCTCCATCCCGCCAAAGCGCGTGGATGATTGCACGTGCGCCAGCTTGTCGTAGGGAAAGGGTGCCACCAGGAGAGCGTAGAACGACAGAATGTCGCCCACCCGCGCGAACGGACCCGGGAGCGAGTCGCGCGCATCGGGGAACACATACACCGCTTGCGGCACGCACCCCGGCTGCTCGGCCAGCCCGCACGCCGTGCGTCCCTCGTCCACGTACGCCAGCGGCGCCGCGGTCACGACCATGAGGTAAACGGGAATCGGCCGGTCCATGCGCCACCGTGTGAGCATGCGCGGACGCTCCCCCGCGCGGCGCGGCGCCAGCGGCGACTCCTCCAGCAGCTCACCGTTGGCCACCACGCGCCGCCCCACGGGCGCGAGCACCACCCACGTGACCGTCGCCTTGTCGCTCGGATGGTCTACGCTCGGAATCCAGTGGCGCGCGCGATCGGGCCAGTTGTCGCCAAACGCTGTCCACCCCGCAGGCCCGTTATCGTGGATCACCAGCCCGTCGCGTACGCGCCCGTGATACCGGACGACCACCCGCAAGGTGTCGCTCGCGGTCATGGTCGCGCTCGCGCCCCCGGTACCGGATCCGACGCGTGCGCCGCGTTGCGGCGGGAGCGGAATGCGGATCGATGCGCTGTCGCGCCCGAAGCGCACGCCGCGTCCGCCCACCGTCACGCTGTCGACCGTGAGATCCAACAGATCGAGGCGCAGCGTGTCGCGCTCGGCAAAGCGTCGCACCGTGAGCTCGGCGCGCGCGGCGATGAGCCGCCCCGTGTCCGGGAGATCGAGCAGCAGCTCGTAGTCCAGCACATCGATCCCCGGCTCGTAGACGAGCAAACTGTCCGGCTGCGCGCCGCTCACCACCCTCGCGGCGGCGGTCGCCGCTCCGCCCTGCGCGCGCAGCGCGGACGGCATCGCGAGCACCACCACGAGCGCCATCACGAGCGCCGGCACGAGGGCCGGTACGGACGCGCATCGCATCGGCCGCATCTCACCCTCCGACGGTGTAGACCACCAGCATGTGCGACGCCTCGAACTCGCGCGCGGAGGGGTCGGGCACGAGGGCCGCCACGAAGCGCCCGGCGTGCGTGGCGGCGAGCGCGATGCCGGGGCCGATCACCTGCCCGCGCACGCGGATCCAGCCGCCACGGCTCTCCACCTGCCCGCCCGCGATGGGCAGCGCCACGCGCGCGCCGGTGTCGAGCGGCACGGAGATGTCGAGGGTGGGGCCATCCACCCACGCCACGTCGGCAGCCGCTGGCTCGCCGATGAGCGTCCCGACGCGCGCTCCGGTGGCGGGGTCGAGCGCCACCCACCGCGCTGAGGGTGCATCGTCCAGCACGCGCCGCGGCGCGAGGCCCGCGAACAGGCTGTCCCCGTGCGCGCTCCACAGCACGCGCCAGCCGCCGGTGGTGGGAAGTGCGCGCCGCTCTCCCGTCTCCAGTTCCACCACACCCGGTTGCGCCAGGCCGAAGGCGATCGACATCCCGCTCGCTGGAAACGACGCGCTCCGCACGCGCGCGGTACTGAGCCCCACGCGGCTGGCGAGCGACTCCCACGCGGCAGCAGGCAGTGTGTCGGCGCCACGCGCGACTACCACGTACGCGCGGCCATACGCCGCGCGCGTCCAGTCCGGCGACGGCGCCACGTCCCACACGCTGTCCACCTGCACGCGCCGCATCCCGCGCTCGGTGGCGAAGACGAACCCGTTGGGGACGGGATCGTTCTCCACGCCAGCGGGGTCATCCACCACGAGTATCGTCCTCCGGTCGGCCGACAACGCCCACCGCGCGCGCGCGAGCATACCGCCCGCGCCACGGTTCACGCGCAGCATCTCCAGAGCGCGGACGCCGCCCGGCGCCGCGGCGCCCAGGGCGACCGTGTCCTGCACCATGGCGGGTTCGGCACCCGACACGACGCGGCGGAGGGCGAACACCGTCGCGCGCGCGACCGCGCTGTCGGTGGCCGGCTGCACGCGCACGCGCCAGAGCGCGCCGGATGCGCTTTGCGTCGGGCGGGGCGAGGTATCGCTGCGCGCAGCGGGCAGCGGCGCGCGCGTAAGATAGGCGCGGAAGCCCTGGCTCCGCAGCGAGTCGCGCAACCGCACCGCCCCCGCGGAGTCCGAGAGCGCCGTGATCTGGGCGACATAGACGGCCGTCCGCTCCCCGGAGCGCCGCGTGGACATCGAATCCCGCGCGCTGTCGGCCCGCATCGGCGCGCCGCGCTCCCCGCAGGCAGCCACGAGCGCGCAGAGCACCAGTCCGAGCGCCGACGCGACCCCCTGCATACATCGCGAGCGGGCCAGCACCGTGAAGTGCCCGTGCCCGTTCACTCGTCGGCGGGCGCGAGCGCGTACACGCCCGCCGTGGCGCTCGCGCCCGTGGGCATGTCGCGCGCGCGGCTGGACACCGCCTCCTCCTGCGCGCGATCCACCTCACGCTCCACCTGTGCCTCGATGTCGGCCAGCCGCGCGCGCGCGATCCCTTCGCCCACCAGATACTCCTCGTACAGCCCGATCGGATCGCGCTTCCCCCAGCGCGCGAACAGCTCGGCGGGAAAGGTCCGGCGCGCCTCGGCCTCGTCGTGCGTGGCGTGGCCGCCCATGCGGAACGTCTCTGCCGCGAGGATCACCGGACCGCCACGTTTCGTGTCGCGGCACCGCTCGACGGCCAACGCGGTGAGCGCGTACGTGTCGAGCACGTTGTTCCCGTCGCACACGCCCCCCCACACGCCGTACGCCCGCGGCCAGTCGGCAAAGTTGCCGTTGCCCGCGGCCGCGTGGTGCTGCTCGAGCCGCGTCCCCAGCGCCACCTGGTTGTTCTGGATGATGAAGATGGCCGGGACGTGGCGGACGGCGGCGAAGTTCAACCCTTCGTGCGTCACGCCGGCCTTGGTGCTCCCGTCGCCAATCCACGTGAGCGCCACGCGATCCTCGGCGCGCATGCGAAAACTCAGCGCGATCCCCGTCACCACGGGCACCACATCGCCCACGTGACTGATGGGCGGGAGCACGCCATGCGTCATGTCGCCGTAGTGTCCATCGCGCCCGTGCGAAGGACTGTCGCTCGTCCCCATGTACGCGCGGAAGATGTCGGCCAGCGGCATCCCCATCTCGTGGCAGGCGCCGCTGTTGCGGATCATCGGCGCCACCACGTCGCCCATCCACCGCCCATCCACCACCGGTCCCCGCCGCAGCGCGTGCACGGGGCCGATCGTCGTAGCCTCCTCGCCGGTGCCGAGCCATGCCTTGGAGATGACCCCCTGACGCACCATCCGCTTGAGTCCGACATCCACCAGCCGGTTGCGCACCATCCCGGCGTAGAGCGCCAGTAGCTCGTCCTCGCCCAGCGCGCGGATCACCCGCGCACGCGCGGGGTCGCGCGTGAGCGTCGTACGGAACGCCTCGAGCACGGCGGCATCCGGCTGCCACGCCACGTACTCCGGGGGATCGTAGGCGGGAAAGCGCTTCATGCAGGGAATCTCGCGTGCGCGCGCAAGAGCGGCAATGGCGCGTCGCCACCGTAGCTCGCGCCGCAGAGCGGACAGCGGCGGGCACTCACGCCACGCTCACGCGCATACCCGATCGCGGCCCTCGTTCTTGGCCCGGTAAAGCGCCGCGTCGGCGAGCGCAATGAGATCGTCCGTGGTCTCCACATCCGACAATGGCACCGTGGCCACGCCGATGCTCACGGTCACATGCAGTGGCTCCGCCAGCGGCGACGCGGCCATCGGCTCCTCGCGCACGCGCGCGCAGATGCGCTCGGCCAGCGAGAACGCCCCCTCCGCCGACGTCTCGGGGAGGACGACCACGAACTCCTCACCGCCGTAGCGTGCCACGAAGTCCACCGAGCGGGCCTCGCGCTGGAGCACGCGCACCACGTTGCGCAGCACGTCGTCCCCGGTGAGATGGCCGTAGCGGTCGTTCACTACCTTGAAGTGGTCGATGTCCACCATGAGAATCGACATCACCAACCCATAGCGGCGCGCGCGCTCCAACTCGGCCCCCATCCCGTCCATGAGCGCGCGCCGGTTGAGCGCCTGCGTGAGCGGATCGGTGAGCGCGAGCATCTCGAGCCGCGCGTTATCCGCGCGCGAGAGCTCGATCGCCCGCGCCCGGCGGAGCGCGGAGACCGCGGCGCGCACCACCTCGTCGGCGAACTCGGCGTCCTCGCGCGTGAGCGACGGCTCCTCGCGCGTGGTGCGCAGCAGGAACACGCCCGACTGTCGCCCGTCGATGACGAACGGAAGCGCCACGACCGACCGGATCGCCACCTCGACGCCCTCCTCTTCCCACTCGGCGCGTATCTCGGCGTACAGCGGGCTCTCGCGCACGTCGGATATGAGCACCGGCTCGCGGCGCTCCAGCGCACGTCGGATCTCCGGGTAGCGACCCAGACTGATCTCCAGGTTCCGCACCCCCGGGTTCTCATACGACGTGGCCACGATGCCGCGCCGGTCGCCGGGGTGCGCGAGAACGAGCGAGCAGTGCGTGATGTTGAGCGCGCGCGCGACGCGGCGCACCAGCAGATGCGACAGCTCGTCGGCGGTGAAGTCGCCCGACACCTCGTGCAGGATGTCCACCAGTTTCCGCCGGCTCTCCACCTCCGCGCGCACGCGCTGCAGCTCCGCCTCCGCGGTGCGCAGCTCCTCGCGCGCGCGCCGCAACTCGCTCCGGATGCGCAGTTGTACGTGCAGCCGTGCCAGCAGCTCGCGCATGTGAAACGGCTTGCGCAACAGATCGTGCGCGCCGAGCAGGAGGAGTCGGTTGGCGGTACGGTCGTCGGGGAGGCTGGACGTGACGAGAATCCGCCGCTCTCCGTTCTCGTTGTCGCGCGCCAGCCGCTCGATGACCGCCGTGCCCTCCACGCCGGGCATCATCACGTCGATGAGCACCACGTCGGGCGCGAACGTGTCCACCCGCTCGAAGAAGCGCGCCCCGCAGGGCGCCACTTCCACCTCGTAGCCCTCCGCCTTGAGGAGCCACGCGGTGGTCCGCAGCAGCACCTCGTCGCCTTCGGCAATGAGCACGCGCCCGCGCGACGGACGTTCGCCGGTGTCCGCGGTCGGCGGGCCGCCCACGCCGCCGCTCCGCGGACCGTTCTCCTCCCAATCACCGTCGGACGGCCCCAGCGGAGCGCCGCTCACGCGCTCGCTCCGTCCAACAGCGCGCGCAGCCCGCGCCAGTCAATGTTGCCGCCGCTCAGAAACGCCACGGTGCGTCCGGTGGGATGCACCGCACCGCTCAGCAGCGCCGCCATCGTGATGGCGCCGCTCGGCTCGGCCACGAGCTTCATGCGATCGAGCAGAAAGCGCATCGCGGCCGGGATGACGCCGTCCTCCACGCGCACCACGTCGTCCACGTACGCCTGATGGTGCGCGAACGGCAGCGCTCCCACGCGCACCGCCAGCAGTCCGTCGGCCAATCCCGCGGTGGCGTCCAGGGTCACCGGTTCGCCCGCCTCGCGCGCGCGTGAGAGCTTGGGCGCGTTCACGGGCTCCACGCCCACCACGCGCGCACGCGGCGCGAGCAGCTTGACGGCCGTGGCCACGCCCGCGCTTAAGCCTCCGCCGCCCACGGGGACGAGCACCGTGTCCACGTCCGGCAGATCATCCACGAGCTCGAGCCCCGCCGTCCCCTGCCCCGCGATGATCGTCGCGTCATCGTAGGGCGGGACGATCGTGCTCCCATGGACGGTGGCGATCTCCCGGGCACGCTCCATTCGATCGTCCGTCGTGGTGCCCGCCAACTCCACGCGCGCGCCCAGCCGCTCGACGCCGGCGCGCTTGGGCGCGGTGACGGTGGTGGGCATCACGGCCGTGGCAGCGACGCCGAACAACTGTGCCGCGAGCGCCACCGCCTGTGCGTGGTTCCCGGACGACGGCGCGATCACTCCGCGCGCGCGTACGTCGGCCGGCAGGCGCGACAGGTACGTGTACGCGCCGCGGAACTTGAACGCGCCCCCGCGCTGGAGCATCTCCGGCTTGAGCCAGAGCGCGCACTCGGGCACGCCGTCGCCCCCGGGCACGGGGAGGAGCGGCGTGCGCACGGCCACGCCACGCAAGATCGCGGCGGCCGCCCGGATCTCGTCCAGCGAGACGAGTGCGGGATGGAATGCGGTGGCGTTCACGCGGTCATGGGGACGTGGCCACGCGGCGCGGAGAGCAAGCGCTCCACGCACAGCGTGTCCTGAAACGGGAGACGGCGAGTGCATGCGAAGCACGGGATGGGCCACCCCACCCGAACATTTACCGGAGTACGTGGAAGCCGCACAAATCGTTGTCCGTTATGGTGTTTGACCCGGGCGGTCGGTTCGGGCCGGTGCTCCGCGCCCGCGGGGCGGGGCAAGGGACTCCGCCCGCCGGGCAGATGCGCCACATCGCTGTCGCGCGCGCCCGGCAGTGCACATGCTCGGCACAAACGACATGAGGGCCGGGCGCCCGGGCGTATCTCCGACCGGCGGGCAATGGCCCGGATGCGCGAACGGCTGGCATCACGCAATGGCCAGCCGTCCGCGTTCTCATCTACGCCCCTCCCGCCGGTTACTCCTCGTCCTCGTCCTCCGGAGCAACGAGCGCCGGCTCGTCCGTCTCGTCGTCGCCGGCCTGTTCGTCATCCTCCGTGACCACGCGCGCCACGTCGCACACGTAGTCGCCGCCGTCCAGGTTCACCAGCTTCACGCCTTGCGTGTTGCGCCCGCTCACGCGGATCCCCTTCACCGGCATCCGGATCACGACGCCGTGCTTGGTGATGAGCATCAGCTCGTCGTCGGGAAGCACTTCCTTGATCGTGACGGCGTTCCCGGTCTTGTCGGTGAGCTTGAGCGTGATGATCCCCTTGCCGCCGCGCTTCTGCACGCGGTACTCGTCGATGGGAGAGCACTTGCCCATCCCCTTTTCGGTGACGACCAGCAGGTTGGCCTCGCGCTTGAGCACCACCATGCCGATCATGCGGTCCTTGGCCTTGAGCTGAATGCCCTTCACGCCGGTGGTGTCGCGCCCCATCTCGCGCACGTCCGATTCGTGGAACCGGATGGAGAGACCGCCGCGCGTGGCCAGCACCACGTCGTTGGTGCCGTTGGTGATCTGGACGTCGATCAGCTCGTCGCCCGACTCGATCTTGATCGCCTTGATTCCGGTGGTGCGGGGGTTGGAGTACTGCGACAGCGCCGTCTTCTTCACCGTGCCGTTCTTGGTAGCGAAGAGCAGGTACTCCAATGCGCTGAACTCGCGCACCGGTACCATGGCCGACAGCGTGGTATCCGGCGTGACGTTGATCAGGTTGACCACCGGTTTCCCCTTGGCGGCGCGCCCCGCCTGCGGGATCTCGTGCACCTTGAGCCAGAAGCAGCGCCCGTCGCCCGTAAAGAAGAGCAGATAGTCGTGCGTGGACGCGATGAACAGGTGCTCGATGAAGTCCTCGTCCTTGAGCCCCTGCCCGTTGAGTCCGCGCCCGCCGCGCCGCTGCCGCTTGTACGTGGTGACCGCCGTCCGCTTGATGTAGCCCGAGTGCGACACGGTAACGACCATGTCTTCCTCGGCGATCAGATCCTCGATCGTGAACTCGCCCTGATCGCCGGTGATCTCGGTGCGGCGGTCGTTCCCGTACTTGGTGGACGCGCTCTGCAACTCGTCCTTGAGGATCTGCATCCGGCGCTCGCGCGACGCGAGGATGCCGCGGAGCTCCTTGATCTGCGCGCGGATCTCCTTCAGCTCGGCCTCGAGCTTCTCGATCTCCAGTCCGGTGAGCTTGGCGAGGCGCATGTTGAGGATGGCCTCGGCCTGCCGCTCGCTCAGCTTGAACCGCTTCTGTAGCTGCGCACTGGCCTGCGGCGTGTCCTGCGCTTTGCGGATGAGCTTGATCACCTCGTCAATGTTGTCGACGGCGATCTTGAGCCCCTCGAGGATGTGCTCGCGGTCCAGCGCCTTGTCCAGATCGAACTGCGTCCGCCGCGTGATCACCTCGTGACGGTGATCGATGTAGTGCTGCAGGATCTCGCGCAGCGGCATCACCTTGGGCACGAGCTGGCGCGTGGTGGGGTCTGGCACCAGCGCGAGCATGATCACGCCAAAGGTGGCCTGCATCTGCGTGTGCTTGTACAGCTGATTGAGCACCACGCGCGGAATGGCGTCGCGCTTGAGCTCGATCACCACGCGGATGCCTTCGCGATCAGACTCGTTGCGCAGATCGGAAATCCCCTGGAGCTTGCCGTCGCGCACCAGGTGCGCGATGTCCTCTACCACCTTGGCGGGATTCACCTGGTAGGGAACCTCGGTCACCACGATCTGCGCCTTGCCGCTGCTCTCCTTTTCCTCGATGACCGCGCGCGCGCGCATCACCACGCGCCCGCGTCCCGTCTCCTGGTAGTCCTTGATGCCCTCGCGGCCGTAGATGTAGCCGCCGGTGGGAAAGTCGGGACCCTTGATGAACTTCCGCAGCTCGCTGGGAGTGGTCTCGGGATGGTCGATGAGGTGCACCAGCGCGGTGGCCACTTCGCGCAGGTTGTGCGGCGGGATGTTGGTGGCCATGCCCACCGCGATGCCGGACGACCCATTCACCACGAGATTCGGAATGCCGGCCGGGAGCACGGTGGGCTCCACGAGCCGGTCGTCGAAGTTGGGCGCGAAGTCGACCGTGTTCTTGTCGATGTCCGCCAGCAACTCCATCGCGATGGGCGTGAGCCGCGCCTCGGTGTAGCGGTACGCCGCCGCGGGATCGCCGTCGAGCGAGCCGAAGTTCCCCTGGCCGTCCACCAGCGGGTAGCGAAGGGAGAACACCTGCACCATGCGCACGAGCGCGTCATACACGCTCGTGTCGCCGTGCGGGTGGTACTTGCCGAGCACGTCGCCAACCACCGTCGCCGACTTCTTGTACGGACGGCCGGGGACGAGCCCCAGGTCGTTGAGCATCGAGTAGAGCACGCGCCAATGCACCGGCTTGAGCCCGTCGCGCACATCGGGGAGCGCGCGCGACACGATGACGCTCATCGAGTAGTTGATGAACGACTCCTTGATCTCCTCGTCAATGAGACGGGAGAGGATGCGTTCCCGGTTGTTGGGAGCGGTCATGACGCCTGGCGGTGGGAGGATCGGAGCGAGGCTTGTACAGCCTTAGAAATATACCCGAACGAACGGCGAGAATCAACGCCTGCGGGCATACCTAAGGCTGTTCCCGGCAAGGATTTAACCGTGTCGAGACGGACGGTTTGCGGCGCCGCTTTCCGGATGCGACGCGTGGAGCGCTGTCGAGCGCTGGGAGACGGTCCGTCCAGCTACTTCGCGAGCTTCTCCAGGTGCGCCTTCCGGAGCTTGGACACCTTGGGCGCGATCACGATCTGGCAGTAGCCCTGCCCCGGATTCCGGGCGAAGTAGTCCTGGTGGTACTCCTCGGCAGGATAGAACCTTTCCGCCGGCACGAGCTGCGTTACGAGCGGCGCGTTCCACACGTGCGCGCCCTCCAGATCGGCCATCACCTGCTCCGCGGTATGCTGCTGATCCGGCGAGTGGTAGAAGATGGCCGAGCGGTACTGCGTGCCCACGTCGGCGCCCTGGCGGTTGGGCGTGGTGGGATCGTGGATGGTGAAGAAGACGTCCAGGATGTCACGGTAGCTGATCACGCTCGGATCGAAGGTGATCTGGACCGCCTCCGCATGTCCGGTGCGCCCGGAGCAGACCTGCTCGTAACTCGGGCTCTCCACCGTACCGCCCTCGTAGCCGGAGACCACACGTTCCAAACCGCGCAGTTGGCGGTACACGGCATCGAGGCACCAGAAGCATCCGCCGGCAAGGGTAGCAGTCTCGCGGCGGGGGCCGTCGGACGCAGCGTACTGTTCGGGCGGACGAGACGGTTGGCTCATGCCTTCACGAACGCCCGGGCGGGCGGGAAAGGCAAGGGGGCGCGAGGGGAGCGGCTACGTATCGGGTACTCGCTTCGGATCGCCACGGTAACTGGCGGAACACGGCGAACGCCGTTCGAGCGTGTCGCCTCGTTTGCGAGAGACTCCGCGAATCGCTAGCGGACGGGCCGATTCACCCGTGCCTCGCTGAACGCTCCAAATACACCGAACCCCGCCTCTATGCCGGCACGTGCAGCAACGGGGTCGTTGAGGAACTCGAACAGATTCGCATCCAGCGCAACGACACGGATGGTCTCTATGCTGTCGGTCAGGAAGATGGGTTGGGGGAGCGTGACGATCGTATCGGTAGTGACAATGTTCACCCCCGTTGAGAGGCTTGACAGCACCGTGTAGCCTGCTGCATTCACCACGGGGGGCCAATGCACCACCGGCTCGCCGGCAACCGTATCGAGCATCGGAACTACTTGCTCCGGTAGCGTGGTCTGCCCGTGCATTGGTACGCCCAGTGTCACGATGTCGATCGTGTAAGTCTCCCCCGCCACCACGTCCGGTCGGCCAAGCGTGCCCGTCCCCGCCTGGTCATCCAAAACGAAGTTGGCCGCAATGCTATCACGAAGCGTCCCCAAGAAGCCGATCGGTGCCGTGCCCGAGACGGGGAGGTGCCGCCAGGCAAAGCGCATCCCGTCCCGAACGCGCCGCATCTCGAAGCGTTCGGCATCTCGGTACTCGGAACGCACGGGCGTCCCGACCGTAACGAGCAGCGCCCGGATTGGCGCCGAGTCGGGCGGCGTGGCCGAGAGCGCCAAGTAAAAGAGCGGATCGGCATTCTGGGGAAACGTGGGAAGGTCTCGCCCACATGCGGACGCGCTGACGACGAGGCAGGCGACGACCGCCACCATCCGGGCATCGTGCGTGCACCTGCCGCGCTCCAACACGCTTTCGGCGCCGGGCACTCTCACCACCGAATCTCCAGACCGACGCTTGGCAGTATGGGGAGACCGAATGTCGTGATTGCGGCATTCGCGGAACAGAATGCCCTGCCGAATGCATGCGACCGTCTCCCAGTCGAAGTCGATGGGATTCCGCCGTGCTAACAGGTTGAGTACCTGGAACGACAACGCCCATTCTGCTCCGCGCGATTGCCACGTGCGCCGGACACCCAGGTCCACCCGGCCATAGCCCGGCACCCGCACCGGATGTTCGCGATCCTCAAGAAATCGCGGCCCCAACCTCACACTGTCGCTCGAAACTCCAGAGAGAATTCGCAGAACGGGGGTCGTCAGCAGCCCGCTGTGCGCTTGGAACAGGGCGGTCATCGTCCATCGCCCACGGATCGGAGCGCTTATGTAGAGTACGAGCGAATGCGGAACGTCAAACGTCCCTGGAATCCGGCCGCCCTCTTGATACTCGAAGATACGCTGGAACGTGTAGTTCCCCTGGACGAGCCAACGATCGCCGAGTTCGGCACGCGCGGCCACTGCCACGCCGCCACTTCGCGCAGAGACACGCTTGAACCGCTCATCCTCGCCCGCGACGGCGGCCAAGAGCGAAGTGGCTGGCTCGGTTTGGTCATGGTACACCTTCCCGAAACTCTGCGCTTCAAGCGAAAGCCGCCTTGGCTGCTCCAGCCTTGGCGCCCAATGCAGCGCGAGCCCCACCACATCTACCCTCCGAGGACGGTGGAGCAGGAACGTCGGTCAGGTGATGCTACCGACGACCGGGTCCTCCGCCTGCGCCGAAAACTGGTACCTGCGATCGTACGCCAGTTCAGCGTTCCACGTAGCGGCCGGTCGGTACCAGAGCGCGACTCGTGGAGCAAGCCGCACCTGACCGTCCACGGCAATGGCCCGCGCGCCCACGGTCGCGGCCAGGTGTGCGCCGGCATCGAAGCTGCCACTGCCGAACGCCGCCCCCATTGTCAGAGCGTCGCGCAACGCGAACGCCGAGCGCGCCGGGGCGGATATGATCTTTCTGTCCAGCGTGACGAGCCGCCAATGATCATCTATGCGTCGCACGTCCAGATCGATCCCGCTCGTGGCCCGCCACCGGCGCGCCGTTCGGGTGACCGCGACGGCCGCCGAGAGCCAATCCCGGCCAAGACGCAGGGTGTCGCCGCCCGCAGCGTCCGGGGGCCGGTCGAACTTCGTGGAGGCGTGGTTGAATCCCACGCGCGCGGCCACCTGTGCGCCTCCGACCGCGGAGGTCAGCCTCGCTCCGATGAGCGCCTCACCCCACGAAATCGGTACTCCCGCTTCGTTGGCCGTGTGGATGTCGTCATGCGTGGTGAAGCCCAGGAGTTCGACGCGGCCATTCGCGCCCAGAGAGCGCCCGAGACGAACGATGCCGTCGAAGTAGTTCGGTATGGGAAGATCGCTTGCACGCGATGCAACGGCATCGGCAATGGTGCCAATGTAGGTGATGCGGCCAGCCGCGAGCACATCCATGCTGCCTGGGAGAGCCGGCCACGTCACGACGCCGTGGGCGGCCAGGAGGCTGGCACCCACCCCCCCACTCGGCCTCCCACGCGGTTGGCGCGTAAACATCTCGATCGTCCCGCTCAACGCATCCCCGACCAATGCGTCGAGGTGGTGGATGTGGATGTCCGCCCGTTCCAGGGCTTCGGTGTTGAACGCGCCAAAGATCCCGAGCAGATGAAAGGGATCCTGCAGCGGGTGGCCGTCCAGGCGAATCGCCGTCTCGTCACTGGCACCGCCGGCCAGGTGAACGCGGCCGTTCAGGTCGTTGGGCTGCGACACCCCCGGGAGCACGACGATGGCGCGAAAGAGATCGGGCTCGATGAGCGCTGGAAGCTGCCGAATGGTCTCGCGTGTAACCGCCTCGGTGAACGGGTGCGCTCCTTCCGCCTCTACGGTGATCCCTTCCAGCGCCACGGCGCGCGGCACCAGAATGAGCCGCAGCATGTCCGTTCTACAGGTATCACACACGATGACGTGCACCGCAGAGCTGGCAAATCCGATCCGGCGCACGAGCAGCGTCCACGTCCCCGCCGGCAGCGCAAGCGCAAAGCGACCGTCGGCGCGGGATATGACGGACCAGTACGTGCCGCGCACGGTGATCGTCGCTTCGTCTATCCCCGTGCCCGCGGTGTCCCGCACGTACCCCGCCACCGCATGCCTCACGGGCTGCGCTGACGCGGCTGGCGCTGCAAACAGTGTCGCGGCGAAGAGTAGCACTGGCTCCAGTCGCATTGAGCCTCACCCGATTTCGTGGACGCCCGCCGCGCACGGCATGGTGGCGAGCATGAGCCGGAAGGGCGATTGTTACGACAACGCCGTGGCGGAGAGTTTCCTCTCGACGCTGGAGTGCGAGCTGGTGATGCGGCACGATTGGCACACCAAAGCCGAGGCGCGGCGCGCGATCTTTCGCTACATCGAGACTTGGTATAATCCGAAGCGCCGGCATTCGACGTTGGGCTATCTCAGCCCGGCGGCGTACGAAGAGCAGTTGCAGAAAGAGCTGTTGCAAGAGGCCGCATAGGGCCTATCACTCACGCGTCCACTAAATCGGGGCAAGCTCAGGTTGAGGGTACGTTGCGCCGCATCCGGCATACTGGGGGCGTGGTAAATCGCACGCACCGGCACCGCAACCTCGTTGTACTTCAACCGTCGCGACCCTGTGGTCCGGGTGTGCCTTATATATGCCGAACATCGCTGCCTTGACCTCGCGCTCCCAGCGGTAGAACGTCGTCGCATCCAGCTGGTGCCGCCGGAGGACTTCTGCCACCGTGGTGTTCGGCTGGCGCGCCTCCTCGAGAATCTTGAGCTTCTCGTCGGCGCTCAGCCGGCGCCGTCCCTTGCCCTTCGCACTCATCGCCTTTCCTCCCGTGGGTCGAGGAAAGGTGCAACTTTCTCACGCCGTCCTAAAGCTCGGTTTCCGCTGAACCACTACAAGGTTTATTCCGCGCCACTCTGGCGCCCTAGCACGTGTGAGTGCAGTCCGAAAGTAGCTGGCGGGCCCTCACCAGGACGCCCCCTCGGCCAGCCGCGTGCCGCGCTGCATGCACCCCGATCCGGCTTATGCGACGTATAGGTCTCGTTGAGTGCCTATCTCTGTTTCACGTGGGTGCAATGTGCTGCGGCCTTGGAGCATTCTACCGCTCTCCGAACTCCGCCAGCAGCGACCCGCCATTCCAGCGCGGCTGGGCAGGCAGCTCCGGATCCGAGGCGCCGAGGATGTCGAGAACATCAGTCGACTGGCTCGGGTCAATTCCGCGATCGAGCAGATAAGCGCGCAGATTCCGCCTGGCCATGTGGAGCAACGCCTTGACCGTCCCGGGCCGGACACCGAGGCGGGCCGCCACTTCGGCGACGGGACGGGCAAAGCGCAGCCGCATGATGGCCACGATGCGCTGTCTTTCCGGAAGCTGCATGATCGCATCCCAGACGACCTCCTCCCGTTCCTGGTGTAACACCGAGGATCTGCATGCGATCTGGTCTGACGCCGGGCAAGTTGCTGCCGCACTGGTCAGGCCTGCCCTTACCCGCTGCTCTCTTCGACGTGCCCGCACGGTGTCACGAAGCCACTGAAGGGACCGGCGGTAGCAGCATTGTGCCAGCCATGTTTCCAGAGGTCCCCGACGCTTGCTGTAGCGCTGACGCCGCTCCCACGCCAACGCCAGCGCCTCCTGCACGACGTCCTTGGCGATGTCCCTGTCCCCCACCCGCGCTGCACAGTGCTCTACCCACCGCGCCCATGCTCCGGCGACAATTCGATCGAATTCCTGCGCGTTGAAACCATGATCCGCCAGATCAGGAGCACTGTTGCTCTGGCCGGCCACTCCGTGCGGCTCGTTGTGCGCGGGGGGGGGGAAGTGCCTGGCAGGACCAGAGCGATCGAGGGCCATCGGATCCGTCTCCACGCGACTGGCGTCAACGCATCTCGCTCCATCACACCGACGCTGCGAGCTGCCTGGGCGCTTTGCGCAACTTGGCCCCGGTGCACCGGCGGTGCAAGGGAGACTGGTGACGCCGAACGAAACGCAGTTCCCACGAGCGGCCCCTGCCGGCCACAGGCGGGCGTCGCTACGGCTGATCGGACGTCGAACGCGAGTCGGCGCTCCACGTCAGCCGGTAAATCCTGACCCGTGGAAACGGGTCGTCGCCGCGCGCGTACGCGCGATGTCGCCCGACGGCGTCGATCCGCGGGAACGCATCCGTGGCCAACAGCTCCTCTCCGGTCTGCAACGCGTAGAAGCGCGAGTGCAACGCCAGCAGATCCTGCGCGGTCTGGCCGACTTTGGGCTCCGGCGTGGCGAACTGCAGCAGGAGCCTCGTCCTTTGCGCTCACGGTGCCGAGCATCATGCGCGGCCCGGAGCTCGTGGGACGGCCGCCGGAGCGCGTGCGGTGGACGCCGGATGGGAAGTGGATCTACTTCCAGTGGCTGGAGCCGGGAGCCGATTGGCGAAGGGAGCTCGAGCCGTTCCGGGTGCGAGCCACGCCGGGCGCCACGCCGGAGCGTCTCACCCCCGCGCAGATGGACAGCGCGGGTCCGTTGGTGCAGCCGGGCGCACGCTCGCGCGACGGACGCTCTCGCGCCGTGGCGTACGAGGGCGACATCTACGTGGTGGATCTGCGCGCCAACCGCGCGCGCCGAATCACGCAGACGGTTGCACGCGAGGAGGATCCCGACTTTTCCGCCGATGGACGGCAGCTGTTCTTTGTGCGCGACAACAACGTGTTCGCCATCGATCTGGCCCACGGCGCGGAGCGGCAGCTCACCGACATCCGGCGTGGTCCCGCCCCCAAGGACAGCGCCCCGCCCAAGGGACAGCGCGGGTTCTTGGAGGAGCAGCAGCGCCAGCTATTTCAGGTGATTCGCGACCGCGAGGCACGCGACAGCATGCAGAAGGCCGAACGGGCGCGACTCGACTCCGCGCACGCCAAGACCCTGTACCTTGGCAACGAAGAGCGCGTCGCGCGGCTGGCGGTCTCCCCCACCGGCCGCGGCCTGCTGCTGGTCACGCGCACGTTCGCGCGGGCGGCGTGCCGCGCCGAGGTCGAGCTTAAGAGGGTGGGCCTTACGGTGTCGCTACCGGCAGTGTTGCGCTTAGCCGAGGGCTCCGGAGGACGGCGAGATCCGGCTCGCGTACTACCCAAGCTGGTAGGAGTTGCCACTGCTGGCCGGTAAGGACTTCTCGTGTGCGCACGATCACCGATCGCATTACGGCAACCGATTGCAGCGACGCTTCCTGCAACCCTGCCGTTCTTCTGGCAGTCATGGGGCCAGCATCGGTCCAAAATTCGACGAGACGGTCAAGTGCCGCGCTGACACTTGGTTCGAGGGAATCTGCGAGATTCTTCAACCGCGCACGCTGCTCAAACGTCAGATGGAGCGAGCTCGTATCTCTACTCACGAGAGCCAGCACGATGGCCGGAACGTTGTGCACGAGGCGCACCAGAATCCCTCGAGCCACTGTGGGCGAGGCAAGCGTTCCTGCTTCGATCGCTTGCTTCATGGGCTGGTATCTCGGGTCTGCCCCCAGCGTCACCCGTGCTTGGAGCACGAGCTGAAACGGTTGACGCAGCAACGTTCCTCCGATGGGTTGGCCAAAGTGTGCATTCACCGCGTAGTTGAACTCCTGACGAGTCGGATCGAACCCGCGGACCTCAAGCAATCTCGCGTCTGGATTGGGGAATTGGCCCCAGCCACGTAGCCGGTCTGGACCGTGGAGGAGATAGTCCAGGCCAGCGGTCACGTTCGACGCTCGAAGTGTGAGGATGAGTCGCCTCGCATTGATCGACCCCAATGCAAATACTTCAAGGCTGACGTCGAGCAATGGCGTCCATCCCGTTCGACAACTGCTTGCTTCGGCAAGACGACCAACCTGGCGCTGCAAGCAGGCCCCGATACGCGGCGACGCCGCACTGAGAAGCTGCTGCATCCCGGCGCTCACAAGAGTATCATGGGTTGTTTGAGGGTCAGGCACGAATGCGCGATCGTTGACGAAGCCATCGCCGTTGATGTCGCTTCCGACAATCGGTGTAAACGGAAGGCCGGAAGAAAGACGGCCAATCGCGGCGAGTCGAAGTCTTCTCGCGAAACTCCGACTGATAAGAAACTGAAATACGTGCTCCGACAGGAGACGGTTGTCCGTCCAGTCGAAACGGTCAGGATTACCCGCGGTTGTTCCACCGGCATCCAGTGCGGGAATCCCGCTCTCGTACTGGCGCGAGTGCGCTCGAACGTAGGCCAGCGAGAGGAGGTTACCGGCCACGGGGCCAGAGATATTCACCTCAAAGAATCGACTCCATGATTCGCTCTTGGACGCGAACAGTCGCACGGTGCCGAGCGACGGCTGAATCCGGGATGCCGACGGTGCGATTGCTCCAGATGCAGTATCAATGGCGCTTGGTGGGGCGTAGACTGGGCGATCCAATTCCGACGCGATGGCGAAGACTGGTGACGGCAATCGGTTGAGATCCTGTGCACTCGGCAGATGGGTGCCGTGGACAACTATGTTGTCCACTCGCAAGACGAACCGCGATGGAAGCTCGCGCTGGATAGCCAGAGACGCCCGCCACGTGCGCGGCGATCCGAAGTTGCGGTCGAAGAGTGCTGCGGAGGGCGCGGAGCTGGCGAAGGTAGCAGCGCCGTCGGCGCAGGTTGTCGGAATCATGCTGGCGTCTCTTGCGTATGCCGGCCAGTCCGGACGAGGGGCGGCTTGGCCAATGCACACCAGCGTCGACGGGTCGGCGCCTGATTGCCGCCAGGATAATGCGAGTGACTGCAGGTTCGGCGCACCGACGAATCCGCCGATCCCTGCGTCGACCAACCAGTGCCCACGGTCGAATTCGATGCCCAGACGCGGCACCAAATCTAGATCTGACGGAACGTCAGCATGTCCACCACTCGAGAGTGATTGGGCAGCGGACGTAAGAGGTTGTCGCCGGGAGTAGCGTTCGGCGTCCAAACGCACGCCACCAAGCAGAGCCAAGCTGCCGCTCGAACTGTGCCAGGTGTCACCCAGGTATGCGCCAATGTACTGCCGCCGCGGGCGACCCTCAGACGATAGCAAATCCCGTGTGAAGAGCGCGGGACGCTGTGCTTCCAGGTCGGCAAGACTGTTGAAGAGGAACAACCCGTTGGTGTTACTGGATGGAGGTGCCGACGTCTGCTCCTCTTGGCCCAGAATTCCAGCCTCAATTCGATGACGTGACGACGATGATGAATGCACGAATTCGTCGGCAACCTCCAGCAACGACCGCCGCTGCGGCTGCACCGGCCCTCCCCCGCCAAACGTCAGCAATGCGGGAGCCACGACGCCCGTTTGGAGCGATGACAGTACTTGTACGTGCCCAGTGGGAGCTGCCGCGCCGCTAGCAATCTGTGTGTTGCCCTCCGAATAGGCGAGCCGGAGCTGATTGGTCCATCCTTGCCAATCGCTTGTAAGTGCCGTGACGCCTCCGCCGCTGTGCTGGGTTGTGGGGCCGCTAGACGCGCGCAACGAAAGCGGTTCGGTGCTGCTCTGGAGAACGGCATCACGCCAGTCCAGTCGCGCGGTAAGCGAGTGCCGCGGCGACAAGCTGTAGTCCAGGCGGGTGAACAGGGATGTGGAGCGACTCTGCGGATGATTGACCTGCGACGGCGTCGCCCCAGGTAGTCGCAAGGCCGCCGCAATGTCTAGAAAACGTCGCAAAGAGTCAGGAGCTATCTGCAGATGTTCCAGCGTCGCCTGATCGAGAGCAGGCAGCGTTGGACTGGCCGCCGTACTCATCGAACTTGCAAACGCACCGTATACGAATAACCGGTCTTTAGCGATTGCTCCGCCACCGCCGCCATTGAGGACGGTCGTGCGCTGGTCACTACCCGTTGCCTCGGGTGACGACCCGTATTGTAACGCTGGGTTGAGAATTCGCGCGCTGAGGGCACCGCCCCAGAGATTCGTGCCACTTATGGTGGTGGCGAAGATCTCTCCCCCAGAAAAGCGGCCGCGCGCCACATCGTACGTATTAGTGATGACGCCGCTGCTGCGCAGTCCCTCGGCCGGAAGGCTGGAGCCCGAGTACGTCGCGCCGTCGACTGTGACGCGGGTTTGATCTCCCGGCTGGCCGGCAATGGAGGGTGTAGCCGTGTTCGGTCCGGCGGCAACGACGCCAGGTTGAAGGCGTGCCAAGGAGTTGAAATCGTCCGCATCAATCGACAACGCTTCGCCGACAGTTGCATCAATGACTGTTGCCAGGTCCGCCGGCGCACGATGATGAAGCGAGGGGGGGAGGGCGGTCACGGTTACCGTGTCCAGTGCGATCGGCAGGGGATTCATGCGCAGGTCGCGCCGGATGAGGCCACAAGTCGAGCCAGCCGTACATGCGTCGTGGGCTCGCTCGACGATCATGGAGAGCGGGACATAGCCGAAGGCGCGAACGCGTAGCTCGTAAATACCGCTGCCTCCCTGCACGACCACAAAGTAGCGCCCAGCGCTGCTCGACGTAGCTGTGTACGCGTGTCCATCCTCGCTTCGCACAACGATCTGGGCCGCGCGCACAGGAGCGCCGTCGGTCGCGACTACGGTGCCTCGGATCGTATCCGCCACGGGAGATTGCTGGGCGCTAGCGGTGCCCGCTATGGCGGACAGGCCCTGCAGCGTAGTGAGAATCGTCAATCTCGCCAAAGATCTCACGATAGCGTGTATGGCTAGGTGAATTGAATGGCACGGGTGGAGCGTCACAGCGTCTCGACGCTGGATCGACGTGTACGCCCGAGCCGCAGCTTCGGCCGACGCGGCATCCCGGCCGGAAAATCCGAGCTCACTCCCACGTGTGGCCCTCTGATGGCGCGGAAGCATCGTGTTTGGCCGAACGCCGTATCACCAACGCCGTCACCTCGGACGGCGGCGCACCTGACAATGCCTCCAGATCGAGGTCCGCATGGGAGCGCTTGGCATTGCGGTCCGGCCGCCGTGAGAGGAACGTGTGCCGGACTACCAACTCATGCCATCACGTCTGCCCTGCCGATGTCCGGCCCTAGTGCGTGCCGCGCAGGGCACGCGAGATATACGCCTCCAGGGTGTCCAACGGCGGCGTACCTTCCAGACGCGTCTCATTGATAAGAAACGTCGGTGTGATACGCACCCCCAGTAACCTGGCAGCACTTGTGTCGCGGGTAAGCGCTGCAATTGCGTCCTTGGCATGCAAGCAGCCCAGGAACGCCACCGTATCCGGGATATTCGCCAGCTCCGCAAACCGACGCCATCCGGTGGGCACGATGGAATCCTGATGGGCGAAGAGCGCATCGTGCATGGCCTCGAACCGTCCTTGTGCCGCCGCACATTCGCTTGCTCGCACGGCGGCGATTGCGAGCGGATGGCTCGGGAGAGGATAGTGCCGATACAGCACGGCAACATTGTCCGGATGCGTGGCTCTTACGGCTCGAAGTTCCTGCGCAAGCGTTGCGCAGTAGGGGCACTCAAAATCCGCAAACTCAACGATCGTGACGGTCGCATGCGCCGGTCCGAATCGGTGCCCGCCGCTCGCAAACTGCCGCCAAGCCTTGACTGTGCGAGCGCGAGGTGCTGTTGCACGAGGAGAGGAGAACTCTCTGCGGACCAAGAGCAATGTCGTCACGAGGGCGCAGATCGTCAGCACGATCACTGCGCTTGTCAGCAACGTGTCTTTGCGCATTCGTTCCCTCAGGAGAAAGTTGCCTATGGCGTGGGTCGCGTGCTCGCCGGGATGAGGCGCACCTCAACTTCCTCCTGGCCGCGGCGGAGTCGCAGAGTGTATGCAACCTGTGGAGTGAAGATGCCGATCGGTCCGGTTCCGGCATCCACTCCGTTCACCGCCAACAGAACATCGCCAGGTCGTATTCCTGCCTCCTCTCCCGGAGATCCGCGCTCGACCTGGGCGATGGTTGGATAGCTCACTTGTGTGCTCTGGGCGCGTGATACGGGGATAGCCTCCCGAAAGATGAGTCCCGTGTATCCTCTCTTGGGCTGGACAGCCATGGGTGGTTGTACGCGCTCTTTGACCATGGGGGCATCCGTTCCGTTACGTGCTTGCGCGTGCGCACACCCGGCAGTCCACAGCGTCGCGAGCAAGCACACGGATACCGAGCTGGTATGAGTTAGCATAGGACCTCAAGTTAGGAGGACAACGCTGCCGCAGCCGCGCGCCTGTAGCTCCGGCTGTGGATTGCGAACGTGTTCCCGAGTCCGGTCGGTGGGCACCAGAGGCCGCGGGGAACCAGTATTGCACGCTCCGGCTTCCCCTCCCCGTGTGGCGGCTCACCGATCGGAGCGCCGCCACATGGGGAGGGCCGGTCGGCGTTAGTCGCAATAGTACGAGATGATCAGGTACTCTCCAGATTCTTCACACCCCACAACGTGACCGCAGCCTGCACACCCGCATCTTCCGTCCGCATAGCCACCGGCGTATACCGCCTCGAGCAGGCTGCACCCTGCCGCAGCGGGTGCGGCCGCAGCCTCGCTGGGCCGGAGGAGCGAAGCGACTCCCAGTCCGTTCACCAGAATACCGAGTATACATACCGCCGCTTTCTTTTGCATGGTCCCCCCTGTAGTGGTTCAGCGGAAGTGTGACTCAGGAATGTGTTATATATGCCGGACAGTGCTGGAGGTTTACTCAGCCCATCACGGATGCGCCTAACCCGGTTCTATGAACCCGGATCGGAACCTGTCAACGAGTTTGAGACACCGGGGGACGTGAGATTACTGAGCAGCGGCCTCTGAGAGCGCGAGGGGTTTGGGTGGATTGATCCACGCCGCCGTCGGCAGCGCGGGCGGGTGGGGGAGCTGACGGACGAAGCGTTCCGGCGTGCGGGCCTAGGCGGCCGCGAGCACGGCGGCGCGGGCGTCCCGACGCGTCGGCGCGATTCCGAAGTGCACGTCGGCCGGCGTGTGGAGCCCGAGGCCGCTGTGCCGGTGCGCGGTGTTGTACCAGGTGAAGAACGCCGTGCTGTGCGCGCGCGCATCCTCCAGCGAACCGAAGCGTTCCGGGAAGTCGGGCCGGTACTTGAGCGTTTTGAACTGGGCCTCGGAGTAGGGATTGTCGTTCGAAACGTGCGGCCGCGAGTGGGTCTTCGTGACGCCCAGGTCGGCGAGCAGGAACGCCACGGACTTCGCCACCATCGCGTTCCCGCGATCGGCGTGCACCGTGAGTTGGCCGGGCGCGATGCCCTGACGTTCACAGCTGGTCGCGAGCAGGCGCTCGGCGAGCATCGCCGATTCGCGCGGGGCAACGAGCCAGCCCACCACGTAGCGACTGAACACGTCGAGCAGCACGTACAGGTGATACCACGTCCACTTGGCCGGGCCCTTGAGCTTGGTGATATCCCAACTCCAGAGTTGGTTCGGGCCGGTGGCGAGCAACTCGGGGGCGGCGGAGGGCGGCCGCCGCCCCCGCGCGCGCCGCTCGCGCACCTCGTCGTGCGCGGCCAACACGCGGTACATCGTGCGCTCGGCGCAGTGGTAGATCCCCTCGTCCAGCAGCGTGGCATAGACCTCCGCCGGCGCGAGGTCGACGAACCGAGGCGCATGCAAGACGTCTAGCACCGTCTGCTGCTCGCCCGGGCTCAAGGCCCGCGCGCTCCGGCGGCGCGGTCGGGGCCCGAGCACCGGCGCGCGCTGCTGCCGGTAGTAGGTGGCGGGGGCCACGCCGAGCGCCCGGCAGAGGGCCGTGGTGCCGCAGTGGGGCCCGTACGTCGCGATGGTGGTCATCTGTGCCGCTCGCTGGGCTCGTCGCTCGGCGGCAGGGCGATTCCCAAGAGCTGTGAGACTTTTTTTTTGAACCTCGACGATCGCTTCGGCGCGCTCGGCCCGCGCGGTCACCTTGGCGAGCTGGCGTTCCAACTCGGCGATCCGCTTGGCGCGGGGATCTGGCGGCGCGGACTTCGGGCCGCGGCGCTGCGCGAGGCCGGCGAGCTCGCCGCGGCGACGGGCCGCGCGCCAACGGGCCAGGTGGGACGAGTACAAGCCTTCGCGCCGGAGCAACGCCCCAACTTCGCCGGGCGCGCGACACCGCTCGACCTCTTGGAGAATGCGCAGCTTGTAGGCAGCGGCGAACCGGCGGCGGTCGCGTTTCGCGGACACGCCCACCTCTTGAACAAGCAAAGGGGGAGGAGCAAGAGAAGCCGACACAGAGACAACCTCGATCACCCTCGTACACTAAACTCCGGGGAAGATCGGTGTCTCACTCATATTGGCAGAGAGGGTTACGTCACGTCACCCTTCCGCTCCGCTCTTCCGCGCAGGAGCGGCACATCGCCTCCTCTCAACCGATCTACAACTCTTGGACCGCGATGCCCCCTCTCTGTTTGGCGTCGTGCTGGCTCTCGACGTGGAGCGCGTAGTATGCTCTGAACGCCTCCACAGCCGTCTCCATCCCGTCACCCGTGCGCAGTTCCCTCGGACGTCGCCCCAGCCGCTTGCGAAGCAGGTTCCGCATGGCCGTCCCCGACGCGAATCCGAGGTCCATCGCAATGTGGTCCGCCGGGCGAGCCGACCCCGAGAGCGCCGACGCGGCTCGGAACACACACGCCCACGCGACCAGCTCCGAGGCTGGTGGAGATCGATCGTGCTTTAGCCAGGACGCGACCGTCTTGCGATGCACGCCCAACTCCCGCGCTACCCTCAATACAGTCAACTCTCTCTGGCCTTCTTGCAGGCAGCACTCAAGCACCGCGAGGGTGCGCTCCGGTAGCACGTTTCGGAGTGCCTGCCGCACGCGCGCCGCCAGCATCCGATTCGCGGCCCGAGCGGTCGCCTCGCGCACATGCGCGCAAACGTCGCCGGCTTGTTCGAACGCCACCGCCGAGACGCCCGCGCCATACATGGCCAGCAATCCGTCGGTCAATGGTGCAGCCATGCGCATGTACACGACAATGGGGAGCCACGGCCACGACCGACGGATGCGCCTCACCAGCGGGGCAACTCGCTCGCCGCCGACGCCCTGGGGTCCGACGATGAGCACAACTGGCTGACAGCGCGCGACCATACGTCCGAGCGAGAAGGCGCTGCTGCATTCCACCACGCGGAAACCGCCTCCCAACTCGTCGCACAATCGGGCGAGGGCGAGCCTGTCGTCGAGTAACGCGATCGCGACTGGACGTGAGCAGCCGCCGTTTGCATTGCGCACATCCGTCGGCTGCCGGCCAATGGTCGATGTCTCGATCCCCGCCCATCTACTTACGCTCTGGTTCGCCACTCGCAAGCCGGCTGCTCCGATCAGCCCCAGCTCCTCGCGCACCTGTAGCGTCTTGAGTGAGCCCTGTAGCGTTTCGATACAGGCACTCTCCCGGGCAGGTTTTCTCCCGACATGCGTAATACGTTGTCGGTGAATACGTTACACCTTCGGCTACGGGTGCGGGCTCACGGCCTGGCATGTGCTCAAGCAGGGAATCGGACTGGAGTATCCAATGGTGAGATCACCGAGGTCCGATGCTTCAAAGGGGCCATGCCGGCATTCCCGTTCTTGCGTGCATCGCGCGCAGATAACGCACCACAGAACTCCTGTCGCCCGCACGACCGCCGATCCAACCATCGCTCCCTCACAGCTTCCACACGCCGTCGAGAGGGGGCGAGATTGCACGAGATCGCAGGACACCACACGAGACCGCGCCCCACCGTACCGGACCACACGAGATCGCACGACGTCGCATCACACTCGGAGGCACGCATGAACCGCTCTTTCCGCGCAGGTTGGCTCACTCCGCTGCTTGCGTTTCTGGCCGCGTCCGCGTGCCAGTCCGACCTCACGGCCCCGACGGCGCCCGACGCGGCGGCGCCCAACGCCGCGGTGAGTTCTGCGGGCGACGATCCCACCTTCCTGGACGCCGCGGCCGGCGCCCCGACGATCGCCAACCCGGTGGTGAGCTTCTATGCCGTGAAGGGCGAGGACCATACGGCATTCATGTACTATCACGCCGCACCCGGTGATCGGGACTCCGTGGACTTCGTCCGCTTCCGCGTGCGCGCGCGCTCGCTCGAGAGTCTGCCGGACGGAACACCCATCGCCGACGGCGACTCCGTGCTCATCACGCTGACGCTCTCCGACGCCGCGCATCTGGTGGTGGACTTCCAGCCAGCGGGAATGCGCTTCTCGTCCGACCATCCGGCTGACCTTCGCTTGAGCTACCTCGAGGCGGACAACGACTTCAACGACGACGGCGCCGTCAACGGAAAGGACACCTCGATCGCGCGGCAATTCCAGATCTGGAAGAGCGAGACGGTGAGCGACCCGTGGGCGCCGCTTCCGAGCGCCGTCCTCATCAACGATCACGAGGTGGAAGCGGACATCTTTGGCTTCACCCGCTACGCGATCGCGTACTGAGCGTGACCACGCTGTTCGTCCTGCAGCTGAGCGATTCGTTCTCGTCCGCGTGGCCTGCCCTCGCGGAGGAGTGTGACGTCGCACTCGAGGTCGTATCCGAGGCTGCCGAGCTCGACCGGCGCCGGCTGGGGGTGGTGCTGGTGGCGGCCGGGGGAGAGGAAGGACGGTTGGAGGACGTCGTGCGAGAGCTCGCCCCCACTGGCACGGAGATTGTCGCCGTCGGCGCGCTCCCTGACCGGCATCTCGCCACGCGCGTGGTGCGTGCGGGCGCGTCGGACTACTTCGCGCTCGCTGAAGATCACGATCTCCTGCGGTCGTGTTTGCGCGACCTCGCGAATCGGCTGCGCATGGGCGACCGGCGCAGCGCGTTTGCCGACGGCGAGGCGCGCAAGTACCGCTTCGACGACATCCTGGGGCAGAGTCCCGCCCTCGCGACGGCGCTCGAGCAGGCGTCCCGCATCATCCCGCACCCCCATGTCACGGTGCTCATCACAGGGGAGACGGGAACGGGCAAGGAGCTCATGGCGCGGGCCATCCACTACAACGGCCCGCGGCGGGAGGCCCCGTTCGTGGACATCAACTGCGCGGCCATCCCCGAGCAGCTCCTGGAGAGCGAGCTCTTCGGACACGAAAAGGGCGCCTTCACCGACGCCTCCACCACCAAGCCCGGCCTGTTCGAGGAGGCGCACGGCGGTACGCTGTTCCTCGACGAGATCGGCCACCTGCCCATGGGGCTGCAGGGCAAGCTCCTGCGCGCACTGGAGGAACGACAGATCCGACGGCTCGGCGGTTCGCGCTCGATCGCCGTCGATGTCCGGATCATCGCTGCCACACACGTGAACCTGGCCCAGGCCGTGCGCCGCGGTGAGTTCCGCGAAGATCTGTACTACCGGCTGAACGTGGTCCCGCTCCAGCTCCCATCCTTGCGGGCGCGGCGGGACGACATCGTTCCCCTCGCGCAGCACTTCCTGGCGCGGTTTGCGGGCGAGTACGGCGCCACCCTCCGCCTCTCCGCCAGCGCCGAGCGCGCCCTGCACGGCTACGACTGGCCGGGCAACGTGCGGGAATTGCGCAACGCGATCGAGCGCGCGGTGCTCCTGGCGCACGGCGCGGTGCTCGATGCCGAGGACTTTCTCTTCGAAAACACATCCCCCACGACCTCCGACCGCATTCCCTTCCCCGCGCCGCTGGCCGACGTGGTGCGCTCGGCCGTGTCGGAAATGCTCGAGCTGTGCGGCGGGAACAAGAGCGAGGCCGCGCGACGGCTGGAGATCTCGCGCACGCGGCTCCTCCGCGTGCTCGACGTGGACGAGGGCAACGCGCAGGACAGCGCGGCGCGGGACGGCACCACACGCAACGGCATCACACGGAGCGGTACGCCACGCGACAGTACCGCGGAGCTGGAGGCATGACCTCGACGCGCCCTGCCGAGCGCCCTTCCGACGGCCTGCGCGAGCGAGCGCGGGCGCTGGCGAATGCCGGCACGTGGGGGGACGTGTGCGCGCTCCTGGCCAATCGCACGCAGGCGGCGCGGGCGCAGCCAGAGCTCGTGACGTTGCTGGCGGAGGCGTATCTCCGCACGGGCAACGCGCGCGACGCGCAGCACTGGCTCGCCGACTCGCTGGAGCCGTTGGACCGGTCGGGCGATCGCGCGGAGATGCGGCGCGCGGTGAATCTGTTGGGCGCGTCGCAATTCGAGTTGGGCGCACTGGATGCGGCGCAGCGTGCCTTCCAGCGCGCCGCCGAGCTGGCGCGGGTGGACCACGACCATCTCCTCGTCGCGCGCGCCACCAACAACCTGGGCGCGATCGCGAACATCCGGGGGCAGCGGGAGTCCGCGCTCGCGCTGTACCAGCTGGCCATTCCCGCCTACCAGCGGCTGGGGAGCGCGCTCGGCCTCGCTCAGTGCTACCACAACATGGCCATCACCTTCCGCGACACGGGGCACCTGGACGCGGCCGACGAGTACGAGCGGCGCGCGATGGAATTCGCGCGCGAGGCATCGAGCCCCAGTCTTCTGGCGCTCGCGCAGCTGGGGCGTGCGGAGGTCACGCTCCGGCGCGGCGACGCCGCGCTGGCCGAGGCGGCGGCGCGGCGCGCGGCGGAGATCTTTGCCGGCATTCCCGATCCCGTGAGCCAGGCAGACGCGCTGCGTCTGGCCGGGGTGGCCAGCGTGGCGCAGGGCGAGCTGGATCGCGCCGCGACCGTGCTGGACCAGGCGCTCTCGCTCGCGCAGGCGCACGGCGCCGCGCTCAACGAGGCGGAGACGCTCCGCGCCACGTCCGAGTTGGCCGCCGCGCGCGGGGATCTGGAGAGCGCGCTGCACCAGGCCATCGCCGCGCTCGCGATTTTCGCCGAACTCGACGCGGCCGCCGAGCGCGACGCGGTGCGCGCCTGGCTGGAGCAGCTGGACCTCCGCGCGCGCGCGCGCGGCGACGGGAATGGTGGACCACCGGCCGAGCAGGGCTGAGCCGCGACCGTCGCCGCGCGACACGCACCCCGCACCACGCGTCTTGCACCACGCTCGGCGGTCGCTCGCGACCGCGCACCAGCATCCTGCAGGCGCGCGCTACAGCCCCGGATCGCTCCAGATCGCACCGTCGGCGTCGCTGCGATAGGACATCCCTTCCAACACGCCCGCCCCCTGCACCTCCCATCCCTCGGCCCGCGTGCTCGGCGCCGCAACGAGTGTGGTCCCGTCGCCGAAGTCGGACGTGAGCTCTCCCGCGCGCGTGATGGTGAGCGCCTTGAGCGGCCGGCGTAGGAGCGTGAGCAGGGGCGCCAGCGACTCGCTCGTGTGCGGGTCCATCTCGCGCCGCGTGCCGGAGGGGAGCACGAGGGTGAACAATGCGGCGAGCCGGATCTCGATCGACCCGTCCAGCCCCCAGCTCTGCAGACGCACGGCGGTCGGGTCGACGATCACCTGCACGATGCGATGCTCGAGCAGCACCCAGTGATGCTCGTCCTCCGAGCGAATGAGCGACGCCTTCACGCCATCACTCCACGCCGAACACGACGGAGTCCGTGAGCAGCGGATCGTCGAAGTGCACCGGGGCTCCCGCGGCGCGGCCGGGTACGGGAAAGAGACGGGCCGACAGGGGCTTCCTGAGCCGCGCGGCCATCGTGGCCACATCGCCGATCACGCGCGACAGCGCGTCCACGCTCGTGTTGCCCGGCACCGGGACGACGTCGATGCCCGTCCCGCACACGCTCGAAAAGAGGAGCAGCTCGCGCCACCCGTAGCGCCCCTCCACCGCGCGCCGGGCGAGCACGGCATCCTCGAGCACGGGGAGCATGAGGCCACAGTATCCGCACGTGCGGACCTGGAGCGACTTGAGGACGCCGGTGATGGCTGCGCACGCACTCAGCGTGGCAGCGCCGCCAAACGGAACGTGCGTGAGCGCCTCGATGGCGGCGCCAATGCTCACGTCGCCAATGGGGGCGGGGGACGTGTCGATGCCCAGATAAGCGCGGCGCTCTTCGCGCGCTACGTCCATCGCGATGCGCTCCACCACGGCCAGCTCGGTGTTCATGAGCGTGCGCAGCCGGTCCGCGCCTTCGGCGGGAGTGGTCGCGCCATCGAACGCGTGGTGCACGAGCGACGCCGATTCCAACCCGACGGCCAGCGACGCGGGACCGTCGTGATACGCCACGGGAAAGAACGGCGTCCCGGCCGGAACGCTCGCGGCAGCGGCAAAGCGAAAGTTGCCCGCGCCCGCCGGTGTGGCGCGCGCGATGGCGCTCATCACCTGCGCGGCCGCGCGCACGGCGTTCGGGTGGACGCCGTCATCGGGGCTCGCCACGGCCACGCTCATGTTCGTGCTCTTCGTGGCGGCGGCCACGTCCCCTGCCCACGGCGGAAGGCCGGCGTCCACCGGTGCATCCTGGTCGGGAACGATGGAGCCCACCGCGAGCAGGGCGCCCCTGGCGGCCACCGCCTGATCGAGCGCCACGATCTGCGCGAGCAGTGCGCGCGTTGGCGCCCCATCGGCACGCGCGACGAACGGCTGCGTGGCCACCCGAACCGTCTCCACCTCGTAGCCTTCCTTCTCGAAGCGCGCCTTGGCGCGCGCGAGCACGTCGAGCGCGGCGTGGAGCGTGGCGAGGTCGCCGGCATCCCGCAGGGTGACGCCGGCCGTGATGGTGCGCACGCGGAACGGGCGGGCTCCTCGTGCGTGCGGCGCTCGCTGCCCGGCGTCGCGCTCCGGCCGCGCGGGCGTGGTGTCGTACGTCGCGTCCGTGCGCGCACGCGAGATCTCGCGTGCCAGCAGGGGGTGCGCCGCCGGAACGAGCGCCGCGGCGGCGAGCCGCTGGAGGAAGGTGCGCCGGGAGGAATCTGGCGTGCTCATCGCTCGGGGGGCCGGGTGTCGCGCGAAAGCTCCCCGCGTGCGGCGACATCCTCGGACGCGGGCGACGCCGAACGCACATTCCCGCGCGCGGCCGCACGGATGGCGTCCGCCTCCTCGCGCGCCTTGCGCGCGGCGAGCTCGCGCGCAATGGCGTCGCGCTGCGCGCGCACGCGCTCGTACCACGCACGCGTGATCTCCCCCGCCAGCTCGCGGTTCCCCAGCCCGAACGCGAGGGCGGCCGCGATGGCCACCGCGCCAAAGATGATCCCGAACGCCAGCGTCACGATGTCAGAGGCCACGCCGAGCGTCTGCAGCGCCATGAAGATCGCCAGGATCACCACGCCCGCGCGCCCTACGCGCGCCAGCGTGGGCCCCCCCGGGATCGCCCCCGCCGACGCCATGATCAACCCGTCCACGAACTCACCCAGCACGATCCCCACCAGCACGATCACGAGCGCCGCGATCACGCTCGGCACGTAGCTCACGAGCTGCTGGAACACATCGGCCAGCGCGGTGAGGCCCAGTGCGTTGGCGGCGATGATGATCACCACGAACATCGTGAGCCAGAAGAGAATCGCGGCGAATACGCGCGACGGCGCCGCGCGCCACCCGGTGCGCTCCACCGCCTCGAGCACCCCGCCCCGCTCCAGCCATCGGTTGAGCCCCAGCTTGGCGAGCGCGCGGTCGGTGGCGCGCTCCAGCAGCTTGGCCAGCAGGTAGCCGGCGAACACGATGACCAGTGCGCCCACGAGCGCGGGCAGATACTGGACGAGTTGGAGGAAGCTCTCGCGAAGGCGGGTGGCGAAATCCACGGGTGCACGCAGGATGATGGCGGTGGCGACAGAGGCGCCTGCACGGCGCGCGCGACGCGCGGCGCCCCAAGCGTGGGGGTGTGCTGTAGCTTATGGCCGCGCGGCGACGCGCGCGAGGGGGTAGCGGCACGCCGCGCCGGTTTAGCCAGACGCGCAAGGAACGCGTTCGGCCGGTCGCCTCACTCTTGCCCGGTCGCGTCCGTCGCCCGCTCCTCCACTCCCTCCGCGGCGCCGTCCGAGCCGCCGTCCGAGCCGCCGTCCGCGACTCCGTCCGCGCCATCCGCCGTCGGCCCGTCCACCACTCCGCCGGTCCGCCCCACCGTGCGCAGCGCGTCCTCGACCACGCGCGCGGGATAGTGCATTACACGCAGAAGCTCGATCGCATTGCGCGTGGACGACGGCCCAGGGCGCAGCCGGTAGTCGAATGTCAGCTCGCCGCCGCGGATCTGCTCTCGAAAGTGCGCCGGTGTGTAGCGCGCGTCGAGCAGCGGAAGCAGTTCCAGATCGTGCGTGGCGACCACGACGACGTCCCATCCGCTGTCCAGCTCTGACAGCACGGCCTTCCCAGCGGCCACGCGCTCGTCGGTGTTCGTCCCGCGAAAAATCTCGTCCAGCAGAAAGAGATGCTGATGATCGTCCGCCATACTCTCCAGCAGAACTCCGATGCGCTCGACTTCCGCCAGGTAGTAGCTCTTTCCCTCCACCAGGTTGTCGGAGCGTCCGATGGACGAACGGACCACGAACCGCGGCGCACGCCACGCGCCGGCCGGCACGGTCTGAATGCCGCGGGCCATGAGCGCGGCCACGCCCAACGTGCGGACGAACGTCGTCTTGCCCGACATGTTGGACCCGGTGATGAGCAGACTGCCGTCGAGGGCGATGCTGTTGGCCACCGGCTCCTGCAGCAGCGGGTGCCACACGTCCGTGGCGTCCACGTGCTTGCGCCCCTCCAGAAATTCGGGCGTACACCAGCGCCGTCGCCCCGACCGCAGCAATGCCACGGCCTGGTACATGTCCAGCGTGCCCACCGCTTCGAACATCGCCACGAGTTCGGCGCGCCGCGAGCGCACCTGCTCCACTCCCACCGTGTACGCGTTCACGTTGAGCAGCAGCATGGAGTTGATCCACTCGTAGAGCACTGGCAGGATGCCCAACAGCGGATCGGGGGACGCGTCCGGCTCGAACAGGAGCCATCGCGCCGCGCTCCGCAGCGGGCGCAGTGCGTGCACGTGCTCGCGGAGGACGCCAACGTCCGGCGCGAGCTCGGGCGCGTCGAACGACGCGAGCCGATGGGCCGCGCGCGCGAAGCGGGGCACCGCGCGGAGCGCGGGGACGAACGCGGTGATGCGGCCCTTGTGGGCGAGCGTGATGCCGTGGTTGATGAGCAGGATGGCCAACGCCACAAAGAAGGCGCGCGGGACGACGGCGATGGCCGCGATGGACGCGATCATGGCCATGGGCATCACGGGATAGAGCCATCGTGCCGCCGAGCGCGCCGGCAGCGCGCCCAACAACAACGTCGGCAGCGCCTCGGCGCCCCGCTGGCGGAGCGGCGCCAACACGCGGCGGATGCGCGCGGCGAGATCCGGATCGCCCCGCAGGCGCTCGACCGCGGTGTCGAAGCGTGCGTCGTCGGTCACCGTCTCCGGCGGCGCGCGCAAGCGGTCGTACAGACACTGCACGCCAGGCGTGCTCGCGGTGCGGTCGATGGCGCGCACCACCTGGTCCATGTCGAGATCGGCCCAGGTACGGTCGTCCACCACCCCGCCCGTCTGATCGCGGGCGCGAAGCTCGAAGTAGGCGCGGATGTCGTCCAGCTCGAGGGGCGCCGGAGGGCGGGTGCCGATCACGAGCGGCCGTGCTGGTGGCGCGCCGCCGTCGCATCGGACGAACCGGCCGCGCCGACGGCGATCTCCCGCCATTCGTCCGCGAGCACCGCGTACACCGCCAGATCCTCGAACACGTCCCACTTCTTCATGGCGCCGCGGTGCACGCCTTCCAGCCGCATGCCGAGCTTCTGCATCACGCGCCCGGACGCGGGGTTCCGAACGAAGTGCCGCGCCTGAACACGGTGGATGCCCATCACATCGAACGCGAACGCGAGCAAAGCCCGGCCGGCTTCGGTGCAATATCCCTGTCCCCAACGCGGCACGGCAATCCAGTACCCCATCTCCGCGCGCGCGTGCTCCCGCGCGAGCGACAACCCGATCGCGCCGATCAGCGTTCCGTCCGCCCGGTTGGTGACTGCGTACGTGACGCCGGTGCCCTCCTCCCACGTGGGGGCGTGGGTGTCGATCCACATCGGCGCCGCTTCCTCCGGATAGGGATGCGGGATGCTGAGCGTCGTGTCGGCGATCTCGAACGCGCTGCACATCGCCTGCACGGCCGGCGCGTCATCCGGAACGAAGGGGCGGAGGATCAGACGGTCGGTCTCGAGCTTCGGTTGCCGCGCCACCTCGCTCATCGAGGCGGTCGCGCGCCCGGCGGTGGTCCAGGCATGCCCGGCCGGCTTGCGGCTCGGTCGGCGGGCGGGCGCTGCGGCACGTCGACGTGCGGGGGCGGAAGCTCGTCCGCCTCGGGTGCGGCGCGCAGCTCAACTGGCGCCCGCCGCGTCCGCACCAACCACGTGGCCCACAGCGCGAGGGGCGGAGCGGCAATCGCCACCGCCAGCGGCAACAACGATGCGGACACCGCGAACGCGCCCGTGGCGTTCGCCACGTGGATGGCAAGGCGCGCGTCCACCATGCTCACACTCACGGTCCCGTGACTTGTCGGGTCACCGATGAGAGGGAGCACGTGCGCCAGCACCGGCCCCAGCGTCACACCGGCGAGCGCGAGCCAGTACGCCCCCCATGCAGCCAGGAGATGCCCAGGACGCCAGCGTTCCAGCGAGAACATCGTGATCGTGTCTCCACTCAGCAGCGATCGGCGGTCTCACACGAAAAATGACGACGCGACGCCGTGGCGCAAAGCCCGGTCTCGCCACGCGATACCACCGGACGGCCGTCGCCTACTCCTCCGCCCGCACGCCGGCGCCGGCGGCCTCGATACATGCGCCCAGTTCTCCTTCCGCCATGACACACACGCCCAGGTCGCGCAGCAGCCCGTCCGCCAGATCGTAGATCCACCCGTGCACGGCCAACGACTGCCCCCGCGCCCACGCGTCGCGCACCGCGGTGGTCTGGCTGGCGTTCACCACCTGCTCGATCACGTTCAGCTCGCACAGCCTGCGGTGGCGCGCGCGCTCGTCGGGAAGCGCGTCGAGCTGCCCCTGGTGTTTGCGCCGCACGTCCTGTACGTGGCGGATCCAGTTGTCCACCAGGCCGAGCCGGTCGTCCCGCAGCGCGGCGAGCACACCGCCGCAGCCGTAGTGCCCGCACACGATGACGTGCTCCACGCGCAGCACGTCCACCGCGAACTGCATCGCGGACAGACAGTTGAGGTCGGTGTGCACCACGACGTTGGCCACGTTGCGGTGCACGAACATGTCGCCCGGGAGCAGCCCGACGATCTGGTTGGCCGGCACCCGGCTGTCGGAGCAGCCGATCCAGAAGTACGGCGGCGCCTGCTGGCTGACGAGGCGCGCGAAGAACTCGGGATCTTGACGCGCGACGTCCGCCGCCCAGGCGCGGTTGTTTACGAAGAGATGGTTCAGTGTGCGCACGGGATCATGACCAGAAGCGTGATAAAGGGGGCGGGCGTGCCGTCACGGCGCGAGGGAGGACAATGCCTCCGCGGCGCACGGGGAGCAATGCTCCGCGTGCTCGGCTGCGTCGCAGGGCGTCCTCATGCGGCCCGCGCCACGTACAGCCCGCGCCCCGTGAGCCCCACCTCATCATACGTGCAGGGGAGTCGCGCCCGCGCGAACGCGTCCGTCATCTCGTCGCGCGTGAAGAGGCCCAGCTCGTGCGTCTCCGACGCGTGCGTGATCCCGTCGGGGCGGCCGATCAGATACTCGAACTCGAGGCGGGAGATGGAGCCGGCAATCGTGGTCAGGCTCATGCGGCAGACGCTCACCCCGTCTCCCTCCGCCGTGTGCATGAATACGCGCCCCGACTCCATCTCTCCCGGGGCGAACCATGGCTCCACCATCACCACGCCGCCGGGCGCGAGATGCTCGCGAACGCATCGCATCGTCTCGCGCACCTTCTCGATACGCCGCACATATCCGATCGCGCTGAACAGGCAGAGCACCGCGTCGTAGGTCCGCCCCAGATGAAAGTCGGTCATATCCGCGCGCCAGAACGTCGCGCCGGGCACCTTCCGCCGGGCAACATCCACGAATCCCTGCTCAATGTCCAGACCGTCCACGTGCAGTCCGTGATCGTGCGTCAGACACCGCGCGTGCTCTCCCGTGCCGCATGCCACATCGAGCACGGTGGCCGCCGCTGGATGCACCGCCCGGTGGCGGAGCGCCACCGCGGCCGCCTCGGCGGCGTAGTCCTTCTTGTCGCGGTAGATCAGGTCGTACAGGTCGGCGGACTCGGTGAACATGGGTGTCCACGTGGATGGTCAGCAGGTCGACGCGCGTCCGTGTGAGATCGGGCGCACGGTGCGCGTCCGAGTATGCCCGGCGGACCATGCTGGGGCAACACCATCCCTCGCGCGCCGCGGCCAGCCGCGCGGTGGGCGCGCCCCGCGGGTTCGGACCCGCTACTCCTGCCGCAACGTTTCCGCCGGATCTGCCCGGCTCGCGCGGAGCGCCGGGATCCAGCTCGCCAGCACCGCTGTGCCCGCCAGGAGCACGCTCACCACCACAAACGTGAGCGGATCGGCCGGCTGCACGCCGTAGAGCACGCTGTGCAGCGCCCGTGATGCCAGGAGCGCCGTGCCCGCGCCGATGACCACGGCCATCGCCACCAGACGTAACGCGTGCATGACGACCAGCCAGCGCACGCGCCCCGCGGCCGCGCCCAGCGCCATCCGGATCCCCATCTCGCGCCGCCGCCGGCTGGCCAGCTGCGCGAGTACGCCGTAGATGCCCACGATCGCAAGCACGAGCCCCACGCCCGCGAATCCAAAAAGGAGGGTCATCAAGAAGCGCTCGCGATCCAGCGAGTCGCGTAACACCTCGGTCATCGGCGCGACGGTGCTGATCGCCAGCGCGGCATCCACATCGTGCACCGCGCTGCGCATCGCGGCGCCGAGTGCCACCGGGTCGCCCGTGGTTCGCGCCACCACTGACATGCCGGTCTGTGCCTCCTGCGCCACGGGAACGTATGCCTCCACCCTCGCCGGCTCGGCCAGCGTGTGCTGCCGCTCGTTCCCCACCACGCCAACGATGGTCGACCAGATCGTGGTGGAATCGGGCACTCGGTCGAAGGCGATGCGCTGCCCCAGCGGGTCCTGCCCGCGGAAGTACGTCCGTACCACTTCGTCATTGACGATAACGACGTTCGGAGCCTCGGCGTCATCCTCGGGTCCAAAGGCGCGACCACGCAGCAGCGGGACGCGCATCACGCGAAAGTATTCCGGCGAGATCTGCTGGTGCATGATCTCCGGAATGAAGTCGTCCGTTGGGCGCCCCGCCGCAACGAGGGTGCTCGTGAAGTTGTCCGCCGCCATGGGCAGGGCGCCCACCGTGGCCACCGCCGTCACGCCGGGCAACGCCTGCACACGCGTGCGCACGGCATCGAAGAACGCTCTCGACTTCGTGGCGGTGTTGTAACGCCCGGTCGGCAGATCGACGGTCATCGTCTCCACACCGGCGGCTTCGAATCCGGGCGAGACATGTTGCAGCGCGTGCATGCTCCGTACGAGCAGCCCCGCCCCGATGGTCAGCACGAGCGACAGTGCCAGCTCGATCACGGCCAATCCCTCGCCCCATCGGCGCATGCGACGCGTTGCCCCACCGCTCCGGCCCGCCGAACTCATGGTCTCCGCCGGACTGCGCTCGGCCGACCAGATGGCCGGCAACGTGCCGAGCAGCAGCCCGCTGCCCACGGCGGCGGCCGCCACGAACACGAACACACGCCAGTCCATCCCCACCTGCGCCACCGACTGCAGTCCGGGCGGGCGCATGGCGACCAGCATGTGCGTCCCCCATACGCCGAGTGCCATCCCGATCGCCGCGCCAGCGACGGCGATGAGGAGGCTCTCCGTGAGCGCCGTGCGCACCAGCCGCGCGCGCCCCGCGCCGAGGGCGAGACGCAGCGCCGACTCGCGCTCGCGTCCCAGCGCGTGCACAAGCAGCAGGTTGCCCACGTTCGCACACGCGATGAGCAGCAATACGCCCACCGCCGCCAACAGCACCAGGAGCGGCGTGCGCGTGTCGCCCACCAGAAATCGGTGCAGCGGCGTGAGACCCGCATCCATGTTCCGGTCGAGCTCCGGGTAGTCGCGCTGCAGGCGATGGGCGACGGTGGCGAGCTGCGCGCGCGCCTGCTCCACGGTCGCACCCGCACGCAGCCGCGCGATGGGGCGCACCCAATGTGCGCGGCGGAAGAACGGTTGAGACTTGACGCCCACGCGCCATCCCATGGGCCGCCACCCGTCCACGTCTGCGGTTGGGTAGACGAACCCCGGTGGCATGACGCCAACGATGCGCGTGGGCGCGCCGTCCAGGTCGACCACTCGCCCCACCACGTGCGGGTCGCCGCCAAAGCGCGACCGGAACAGGCGGTCGCCGAGGACGACGACGTGGCTCGCACTGTCCCAAGTTTCCTCGGCGCGGAACACGCGGCCGTACCGCGCCCGCACGCCTAGGAGATCGAAGAAGTTCCCGGTCACACGCAGAATGCTCACCATGCGAGGTTCGTCGCCGGCGGCGAGCGACACGGATGCGGGGAAGCCGTTGGCCATCGCCACGTCGCGGAACGCGTGCACGCCCGCCGTCCAATCGAGCACGTTCGCCGGCGAGGATGTCTCCTGATACCACCCCTTTTCCGGATTCACGTCCCATAACATCACCAGGCGATCCGGCGACGTGTACGGCAGCGGGCGCAGCAGCACGGCACTCACTGCGGAGAAGATGGCCGTGTTGGCACCGATGCCCAGCGCGAGCGTCAGCACGGCCGCCCCCGTCATGGCCGGCGCGCGGCGCAAGACGCGCAGCGCGTGCCGTACGTCCGCCACCACGCGCTCGATCGCGGGCAGACCACGCACCTCGCGGTGTGCCTCGCGCGTGCGCTGCACACCGCCAAAGGCCACCATCGCGCGGCGGCGCGCTTCGTCCGGCGGCAGGCCCGATTGGATCAGGCGCTCGGTCTCGTGCTCGAGATGGAACCGGATCTCCTCATCCAATTCCGCATCCGCAGCGCCGCGGGAAACGAGCGCGCGCAGGCGCGTAGCGATTCCCGACAGGGTGCGCATACGCATCTCGTGGTGTCAGGCCGTCCCGAGGATGAACTCCACCGCCTCCACGTACCGCCGCCAGCTCGCCGTCTCCTGCCCCAGCGCGCGCCGCCCGGCCGCCGTGAGCGCGTAGTACTTGGCGCGGCGGTTGTGCTCGCTTGTGCGCCACTCGCTCTGAATCCACCCGTACTGCGCCAGACGTTGGAGCGCCGGGTAGAGGGATCCCTGATTCACGTCCAACACGCCGCGCGACATCTGCTGGATGCGCTGGCTGATCCCCCACCCGTGCATGGGCTCGAGGGAGAGTGTGCGGAGCACGAGCAAATCGAGCGTGCCGCGGAGGACTTCGCTGGTGTCACCGGTCATGCGGCCATCTGTTCTTTAGGAATCCTACAGGAGGATGGCGGCGTTCCTGTCGGAAGTCAAGAGGAGGGGGATCCTCAGTCGCGGCCCGCCACTGCGAGGGCCAGCGTTTTGGCGAACTGCGGCACGTCCGTTTGCGGCCAAGCCCGCTCGGGGACACTCGCGCGCACCTTGAGGAAGCTGCCGCGGATCATATAGAGATACTGGAACTCCACCCAGACGTCTCCTGCCGGCCGGCGCGTCACCACGGTGGTGACGTGCCCGGGAATCGTGAGCGTGCGGGAGGTGACGGGAGCCGGCGCGATACGTACCACGTGGTAGCCCTCGATCCAGCCTCGCTGCACTTCGTCCGGCAGCACTTGCTGAAAGAGCTCGCCCTCGTGGGTCACCCAGTGTTGCGCATCCGATCCGCGGCGCGCCTCGCGCGTCACCGGGTAGACGATGACGCCCACGTCCGTGTCCGATCCGTTGCCAAAGTGGTAGACGGTGCCGGGATAGGATTCCCCCACCGGCTCCGAACCCCGGAGCGTGTATCCCTGGAGGCGAGCCGGCACGGGGAGGTCGGCAGTTGGCGGGGCGGCAGCGCTCGCGGGAGCGACGGTGTTGGACATGGCGCTGGCGGTCGGGTGACACGCCATCACTGTCGCGACCACCAGCACCAGCGGCCGTCGGTCGCGCAGGCCGTGAGCACGCGTGCAACCGCCCAACGAGACATTCGTCATCCGCACTCGCGGCGAAACGGGCATCACGACGCGCGCCCTTCGCGCACGCGCGCGTGGCAGTGAACGGGGAAGTTCACGGAACGCGCTACGAAACAGAGCTCGTGCGCACGATCGTGCAGTCGCGTGGCGAGCCCCACATCCCCGCCCGTTTCGATTTCGACCTCCGGCGCGAGCACCACGTCCCGAAATCGGCCGCCGCCGTCCGGCGTTTCCAGCATCGTTCCGGATGCATGATCCACGTAGCTCACCACCACGATCCCCGCCTGGGCACAGAGGTGCAGGAACCACAGCATGTGACAGGCCGAAACCGAGCTCACCAGCAGCTCCTCGGGGTTGTAGCGCGCCGCATCGCCACGGAATGCCGGATCCGCGGAGCCCGCCACGATCGCCTTCCCTGGCGCGGAGATCTCGTGGTCCCGTGCATACGCGCGGTAGTCACGCGTTCCGGGCCCCAGGTTGCCGGTCCACCGGACCTGGACAGCGTAGCGATGCTCGCGGGAGCCCGTCATGGGGCTCGGTACGCGACTCGGCACCGCAAAGTCTCTCTCCGCACGCGCAGATGAGTGGCGACCCACCGCGTGCGCGGCGCGGCGGCGGATGTCGTTATTCGGCCGTGGTGGGGTCGATCACGTTGTGCACGCGTGCCACCACGTTGGCCGGAAAGCCACCCTGCTGCGCGTGCTGTCGCACGGATGCTTCATCGGGCGCGATGTAGACGCAATAGATCTTGTCGTCCGTCACGAAGCTCTGCACCCACTGAATTTGCGGCCCCATCTTCTCCAACACGCTACACGACTTCTGCGAGATGCTCTGCAGGTCGTCTTGGGACAACTTTCCTGCGCCCGGAAGCTCGCGCTCGATCACGTATTTCGGCATGATGATCCTCCGTGGGGGAATGGTGTGCGCCGCATTGGCCCGGCGTTCCTAACCTGAAGATCTCCCCCCCACGCGCACAAGGGCGCCGCCGTACTCTCATACGCCATTCGCGTCCAGCCCATCACCCGGCGCCCCCGCTGCCCGCCGTACGCCGCGCGATCTCCTCCCGATTCTGCAGCTGCGACCCGCAGAACGGACAGAAGAGCACCGGCTGATCGAACCAGGCGGTGCCGTCCGCCGTCTCCATCGCACCCACCGCCAGGTAGAGCACGCCGTCCGGCTGCACGCGAAGCAGCGGCGTCACGCCCGGCGCGAGCGCCAGACGAAGATCGGTGCAGCAGGTACCGAAGTTCCCCGTGGATGTCGGGGCGCCGTCGTTGGTACGGTGGAGGGCCATGAACACGCTCTCGAAATCGCGGTACGCATCACTGCAAGTGCAGCCGACGCACGATACCACCGGGAAGGGGACGGCGCCACGGGCGCCATGACGGTCTCAGTCCGGTGCGTCCGTCACCCCGCCCACTCGTACCGCGCGCTCCGCACGCGCCCGCGCCAGTAGGGGCGCGCGCCGTCGGGGAGCACCCACGCAACCTCGCCCTCCAACGGGATGCGCATCCCGTCGCGCGTGTCGTACGACCAGAAGCGCCCTTCCCACGGCGTCGGCACCATCGCGCCTTTCACCGAACGCCAGCGCGAGTTCGTCGCCACGCGCGAGACGAGTCCGTCGGCGTCGAAGTGATAGTCCAGCGCCACGGTCGTGGCGCCATCGCTGAGCGTGGCCCGCGCCGTATCATCATCGACCCCGTCCCACCGTAGCCCCTCGCCCGGCAAGAGCGCCGTGGGATACCACACTGCCTCGGCCAGATAGCGCATGAGCTCCCCCGCCGCCGCCTCCGGCGTGCCGCGCAACGACGCCACCCCGAACAGCCGCAGCAGCTCGGCTCGCAGAATTCCCTCGCCGGCCACGTACGCATCGTGGACGTACACGGTGACCGCGGGCGCCAGGCGGATGCGCGCGTCCCACACGAATCCGGGACGTCGCGTCGTCACGAGCTGCGACGATCGGAAGCGACGCCATGATGGCGCCGCATCGCTCATGTTGAACTCGCCCACGTGCGTCAGCCGTGCGACGGCCACGCGCCGTTGCCCGTCCGTGAGCACCGCGCGGAAGTAACGCTGCACCGGTGCGGGGAGCGCGTCGAGATCGCTCGCACGGTACGTGGCTGGGACGATCGGCTTCCGCGCGGCCAGGAGCGCATCGCGGAGCGAGGCCCCGCGCGCCGACCACCGCGTCGAGCCGAACGCGAGCACGCCGGCCACGGCGACGAGGACGACGGCAACGGCGAATGCGGTCACCTGAGCTATCGACCTCTAAGCGCCACGTAACCCAGAGTCAGGCCGAACAGCGCGCCCAATGCCGACGCTGCGGTCCAGTCCGCAACGTGCATCGACGACCACCCCTGGTCCGTGACGAAGATCGTGCTCGTCACGACAACGCCCGCGGCTCCGAATGCGAGCCAGGTCACGACCCGGCTGTCGGCCAGTACCCACATCAGTCCCACCAGCGCGCCGCCCGCCGTGAACGCGCCCGCGTACGCCGCGAACGCCGGCAGATCCGCGGCGCCGGGCGGCGTGACAACGACGTCATGATACATGAACCACAGCATGCTCGCCAAACCCGCGGCGAGAAGCAACAACGCCATCACGAAGCCGACCGCCGCGCCGCCCAAAATACCGCGCATCAATCGGGGTCGACGGTCTAACCACCCATCGACACGACCAATCATACGCGACGTCCCAACACGCAGGCGACTCTTCACGTCTTCCTCTGCGCCGTCACTGGGGCGGACGGCCCGGCGCTCGCACCATGCAGAAATATCCCGGTGGATGCGGTCCCGGTTCGCCGTCAGCACCGAGCATCGTCGCGCACGGTGCGTTGCGACAGATCGGGGATCGAGAATGTCATCGTCCACGGATCCCTGTGCTTGGCACATTGGCGAAAGACGCCAAACCTGCGCGTGGAGGCCTATCGGCCATGCGCCACCCGGATTTCGTTGATCGCCTCGTGCAGCCGCAGCATGGCGAGCGTGTCCATCTTGCAGTACTCGCGCAGCCGCTGGCAGTGCGCGTCGCACGTCTCGATCGCGTATTCGCCCACGCGCATCAGCGCAAACACCCCGGCCGCGTCCTCGCCGTTGTTCACCTCGAGCACCTCGTAGGTGAGATCGGGCACCAGCACCGGAAGCACCTTCTTGATGGATGTACTGCCGGCGAAGCCGGGATGGCAGTAGCCCTTCTTGAAGATCTCGTGCAGATCGAACAGTCGACCGACGATCCGCTCGAGATCGGTACGCAGGTCGGGGAAGAGATCCGCGAATCGCTCCAGGCACTTCTTCTCGTACGACGAGTAGACCATGATCGACCCCGTGCTGCCGAGATCTTCGAGCAGCCGCTCGGTGAGCACGCGCCGCCAGTCGTCGGCCAGCGGCGCCAGGAACTCCCGATGCTCCGGGTCCGAATCGGGCGTGCTGCAGATGTGGAGCGAATACTGGAACGGCGTGACGTCGTGCGGTGGCCGGCCGCCAAACCATGGGAGCGGCGGCGTGACCGCCTCGAAGTCCAGGTAGTACGCCGGCCACACCACGCTGTCCAGCGCGCGTAGCGCGTGGACGTCCGCGCACGGCTCACCCGAACGGATGGCATCCACCACGCGCATCTGTCCCTCCGTGAGCTGCACATCGGGCGGGAGACGCGAGATCCGTTCGTACGGTCGCAGCTCCTCGAACCGCTTCTGCCGGAGATAGGGGATGAGAAACAACGGATCCGTCACCCCCTTCCCCACGCACTGCGTGCGGTAGTAGTCGCACTTCCTGCAGGCGTACTTGAGCGCCGGCTCCGGGCGTGTGTTCGCGGTGATCACCACCTCGACCTCGCGCGCGATGCGCTCGAGCTCCTCCGCACGCGCGAGCGCCCGCTCGGTGATGTCCAGCTCCACCATGAGCTCGGCGTCGCCGTCCAGCGTGTACTCCGGGTTGAGCAGCGCCAGCACCGCCCGGTCCACCGGAAGACCGCACTTCATGGCGACGAGCGCCGTGTACGCCAGGTCGTCCACATGATTGCCGTCCGGCTTGCCGTCGCGCGGCAACTTTGCCTGCTTCACCTCGATCACGGTCCATCCGTTGGCCGATCGGCGAATGGCATCGGCGCGCGCGATCAATCCATTCCACGCGAACGACGCCTCGAAGAGCAGCCGCGACTCCGCGCTCCCGATAGCGTCCTGCGTGATGCGCAGCGCGTCGTCGCGCGGCGTGCGCGGCAGCAGCCGACCGTCTCCCAGCCACGTGCGCGCCCTGCGCCCCACCTCGGCCCCCGCGTAGAAGCGCCAGCGCAGCCCCGGCGACACCGGCGCCTCCGGCTCGTGACAGCAATACCACCCCTGCGTGCGGCACACCGCGCCGGCCAGGAACTGGCGCTTATCGACGTAGGTGGCTTCAGCCCTGCCGCCGGCTGCGGAGCGCTCTCTTGTGTACGGATTGGTGGGCCCGGCGTGGCCCGTGTGCGCGTCGCTCATGATCAGTACACCCTGCTCGGCGCGCCCGCGTGAGCCCCGAACGGCGGGGCTGCCGCTCTACGTGTGCGAAGGCGGCGCGAGGCGCGGCTGGTTGACCTGCGTATGCGTGCTCCTCGCGCGAGGGCGAGGCGGAGTGACGAGACGGGGCGGTGCGCGGTGGAGCGGTGCTCCGGGAGCGGAGTTCGGCGCGGGAGGTTCTGAGTGAGAATAGGGGGCGCGAACCGTCCGCGTCAAATGGTGGCCGGGACGGGCCGCAACTGCTGCCGCGCCGCGCGCGGCGGCGCACCGTCGGTTTTCGGAAGGGAGAGCATCATGGGCGAAACGGCTCGCGCCACAACGCCGTGATGCCACCCGCGCGAGCGCCCGCCCCCACGCTCGGCGATGCTCCGTTGCAGCGCCGCCGAGCGAGGGGTAGCTATATGGGTATGCCCGCCACTGAGCGTTCCTGGACGGTCGAGGTGGTGCGCGCCCTCCCCCACGACGGCAACCGCTACGAGGTGGTGGACGGGGAGCTGCTGGTGACGCGCGCGCCCACGTGGGACCACCAGCGCGCCGTCCGCGCACTATTTGTCAGACTGCACCCGTATCTCGTGGAACACCGCATCGGCCAGGCGATCTGGGCTCCCGCCGACGTGACCTTCAGTGAAACGCGGATGGTGCAGCCGGACCTGTTCGTCGTTCCGCTCGTCGACGGTCGCGAGTCGCGCACGTGGGAGGATGTAGGTCGTCTCCTGCTCGCCGTCGAGGTCCTCTCCCCCAGCACGGCGCGCGCGGATCGACAGCTCAAGCGCAGACTGTACCAGCAGCAAGGCGTGCCCGACTACTGGATCGTGGACGTTGACGCGCGCCTCGTGGAGCGGTGGCGGCCCGAGGACACGCGGCCGGAAATCGTGAGCGAGCGGCTGTTGTGGCAGGCGGACAATGTGGGGGCGGCGTTGGAGATCGAGTTGGCAGCGTACTTCGCGGAGGTCGTGGGGCCCGGGTGAGCGAGCCGCGGGTGCCGATCGAGCGGCTGCACCATCGAGAGCAGCTCGAGTGTCGAGGCTGCGCCGCTCACCCGAGGTAGACCTGCTCGTTGTGCCACTCCAGAAACTCCGCCGCCGGCCTATCCCGCACGGCGTCAGGCACGCGCAGCTCGTGCCCGTGCAGCGGGTAGTAGCTCCGCCCATTGGCGTAGTCCGCCCGGAGGCGAGCGCTGATTTCCAGACGATGTTCCGGCGTGACGGTGACGTATCCTTTGTCAAAGAGACGGTGCAGGTCCGCGCGCAGGAGCAGCCCGTTCCGCACCTCGTGCGGACCGTCCTTCGCGTACGCGCGGATGTGCGCCGCCTCGAGCGCCGGTAGTGAATGTTCGCCGGTGACAGCGCAGGCCCTGCCGTACGCGTCGATGATGCTCACCTTGAACGTCCCCTGCCCCAGCCGTGGTCTGATCTCGCGCGCCGGACCATAGCGCGGAGCCACGGGACCGGCCACGCGCGGCAACACTGACGGCTGGACCGTCTGGCCATCGGCGCGCTCGAGACACTCCTCCCACACTCGGCGTCCCTCGCCGACGGAAAGATCGTACCGCGTGCTCGAGACCGTGCGATCGTGCCAGTCCGACGGCTGCCGCACCCACGCGTCCGGCGGAAAGAACGTGGGCTCGACGAGCAGGATGCACCCAATGCTCGGCACCGCACCGGTGGGCACGTACTTGATGCGAGATCGAATGTCCGCCAACCGCTCCTGCAGCGCGGCCAGCGATTCGCACCCGTTCCCCTCGCCAAAGCACTCCCACGCCAGCCAATCCGGAAGCGAGCTCCACGTGGCGAAGTAGCCAAAGCCACAAACAGCACGGTGCGGCGCCTTGAGCTTGAACAGGAACGGAGAGAACGCAGGCGCCGAGAACCGCCGTCGATCGGAAGGCGTCCAAAAATTCACCTCTGGCAGCGCGCGCTGGGAGAGGAACGTGTACCAGCCGTAGTCGGTCACGGCAATGGTGCCGTGCATGGGACTCATCGTGAGGCTGATCGCGAGAAGGCGATTCGCGGAGAGCTGATCGCGCCGAACGGCTTCTCGGCGCTATGTCCGCCGTGCCGCATCACGGTACGTCGCGCAGGGAACGGATGCAATCCCGCGCGACAGGGACGCATCTATTGTCGCACGGAGATGCGGCTCACGTGCTTGCGGTGCGTACTGCGTGAACCCTGCCTCGTCTGCCACCGCCGCCAAACTGGTCATGCCGACGATCAAAGGGATCCCGGGCCCATACCGGCTATTCTTCTACAGCTTCGATTGTAACGAGCCAATTCACGTCCATGCACAGCGGGAGCGGTGGACATGCAAGTTCTGGCTGGATCCCATCTTCCTCGCCAACAACCATGGAATGGCGCCGCGAGAGCTCGCCCACGAGAGCTCGCCAAAGTGAGGCGCATTATCTTTGGGCACAGACACCGGGTCCTGGAGGCGTGGCGTGCACACTGCGGCCCAACCAGATAGTAGCGACCCGCGCGCGCGGTCAATCGAAGTGACGGACCAACGCATTACGGCCCAACTCTCCGACGGGCGCACGATCAGTGTCCCTCTTTCCTGGTCGTGGCGGCTGTCCAAGGCCACGCCCGAACAACGTTCGCGCTATGAGATCATCGGCGAGGGGACGGGTGTGCGTTGGCCCGAGATCGATGAGGACATCAGCATCCGGGGGATGCTGACCGGGACGCCGGCACCACGGGACTGAACACCTCGGCCACTCCCGACAGGCGCTCCTCCTGAACCGTGTGCACGTCGTGGCCGGCGGTCCGGAACAACCCCGCTGAATTTCGGGCGACGTTCTCGTCGATCTCGAACCGCAGTGCCGCGGGCCGCTCCCGTTGCCCAACGGACGAGCACGACAGGATCCTGTCGGAACGGCTCGAGCGGGCTTTTCTGCGCTGTCAGAGCCAGTAGGAGCCCCTACTGCCCGAACGTATCACACGCCTCCAACCGTCCACTCTCCAACCCGCGCCGGAACCACGCCGCCCGCTGCGCCGCCGTACCGTGCGTGAATGACTCCGGGTGCACCGTCCCTTCCGTCTGCCGCTGCAGGCGATCGTCGCCCACGGACGCGGCGGCGTTCAAGCCTTCGTCCACATCGCCCGGGTCCAGAATGTCGCGGCGCGCGGTGGTGTTGCCCCACACGCCGGCGTAGCAGTCGGCCTGCAGCTCGAGACGCACCGAGTACTCGTTGGCATGCTCCGGGTCGCGTTGCAGCGCCTGGCGCACGCGCGCCTCCGTGCCGAGCAGATCCTGCACGTGGTGCCCCAGCTCGTGCGCGATCACGTACGCCTCGGCGAAATCCCCCGGCGCGCCGAAGCGCTGGTGCAGCTCGTCGAAGAAGCCGAGGTCCAGGTAGACCTTCTCGTCCGCGGGACAGTAGAACGGCCCCATGGCCGACTGCGCCGCGCCGCACCCCGACTGCACGGCTTCGCGGAAGAGCACGAGCCCCGCGTCGCGGTAGTCGCCGCCGGCCCCGTTCACCAGCCGCGCGAACGCACCCTGCGCGTCGTCCAGCACGAACGACACGAACTGCACCTCACGCTCCTCGCGCGCGGAGTCCTCGGGGGTGAGCGTGGACGGCTGATCGGTGACGGCGCCCGTGTCGGTCTCCTCGAACAGATTGCGTCCGGTGAGCAGACTGAGGACGAGCAGGATGACGACGCCGGCGCCGCCGAGTTTCATCCCCATCCCGCCGCGGCCGCGCCGGTCTTCCAGGTTGGGGCTTCGTCCGCCAGGGGTCCAGCGCATGGGGGGGGCTCCGAGTGGGGGTACGGAGCGAGGGAGGGGCAAGAGGTGGGCCGAGACGACGGGAACCCCCAACGGCCGAACGCCCCGCGCCGCCGCTACGGCGCAGGCTTTACGTGCGACATCTGCAATGACGTTGTCCCGCTCTTCCAGGGAGTACTGGGCAGTCTTCTCGCCAACACGTTGCCACTTCGCAGCGACGCCGTTCATGCGACGCCACATTCGGCCGGGGCCCTCACCCCGGCCGTCGGCGGCAACAGCCTAGCGCAGTGCCCCAGCCCCGGCAATACCGCTTTTCGGAACCCTCAAGGCGACCGGACAGAACTCGATCGGCCCGTCAGCAGCGCCACCACGCAGCACCTGCCGCACTTGCTGCGGAAGACTCAATAGCGCCAGCGCCGAGTCCACCCGATGGAGAGGTGGGTTGTGTTACGGCGCCTCTCGCGGCCGCGTTCATGCGGCAACTCTTGACGCACTGCGATGGGCTGCATCGGAGCGGGTAGGTGGCCGCAGTGTGTCCCCTAACTCCTGATGGGGGAGTCTCCGGTCCACCGGCCTCCGCGTGGCACGCTGGTGCCTTGCCTGCCTTTACGCCATAATATGCAATCGTCAGCCCTGGCTGGCGGAGTCCCCAAGCAACTCGGGTGAAGTCCCGCCCGTGTGAATGTGATGCGGCACCGTGGTGCAGGTGTGTTCGGATCCCGTCGTCGCCTATCGATGCACCCCATTAAGCGCGGTCCCTCAGAGTCCATCATGAGGCTCATATGCGGCTGACCTCAGGGGATGACTACCTCGGCGTGCTTCGGCGGATGAACGGCGCGGCGGAACATCCGCCCGGTCGTTCCGAGTACCACGATCCGCTGCTGCAGAGCATTATCGGCCATTTGCGCCTCGCGCCCCATTGCACCGCGCGAGAGATAGCGATCGCCTTGCAGCTCCCGGAACCGCATAGCGAGGGCAAACGACGGGTGAACAGCATCCTCTACACCCGGGTGCACAGCGACTTCGCACAAGACCCAGGCCCGCCGCCGCGCTGGCGCTTGTGCTCGCAATCCATCGACATGGCCGCGGCAGCACTCAAGGCACGAGTCGCAACGCGCCTCGCGCCGCCCAGACGACCCCTTGCTCGGGCTACGGTGCGCGTAACGCCGCCGACACCACGCCCATCCATCGTCGTTCGACGCGATCTAAATCCGCGGCTGCCAAAACTCTATTCATGGCAACGGCAAGCCCTTGCGGCGTGGCGCAGCGCACACAGTTGCGGGGTCGTCGAAGCCGTAACTGGCACCGGCAAGACCATGCTCGCCATCGCTGCGGCGGAAGAGGAACTACGCTACGGTGGCAAAGTGCTCATCCTGACTCCGACAATTGAACTCCAACATCAATGGCGGACAGCACTTGTGCAGCACATCCCAGGTGCAATCGTGCGTTGCTTGGGCGGTGGCAGCCATGCTGACTTTACGACGTGTGACATTCTGGTGGCGATCGTCAATTCCGCGCGCACCAAGCCGATCTCGTCACCCAAGCAGGGCGCATTGATCATTGCCGACGAGTGCCACCGTTACGGATCTCGGGCCAATAGCAAAGCGCTGATAGGCTCCTTCCCCCGCAGGCTGGGACTTACCGCCACCTTCGAAAGAGCCGACTATGGCCACGAAAAGTGGCTCGTGCCCTACTTTGGGAGCCGAGTCTTCGAAATGACGTACAGGCGGGCACTCGCGGATGGTATCATCGCACGCTTTACAGTGGCGCTGGTGGGCGTTCAGTTCTCGCCCGCCGACAGCGCCCGATATGCAGAACTGTCAACGGCCATCGGCAGAGCGACGAAGATACTTACAGAGCGCTATGGCCTCTCCGTGGAACCTATCGGCGAGTTCCTCCAAAGCGTCGCACTACTCGCGCGACGAGCATCCTTTTCGCCAGAGGGAAGAGTCGCAGCTCAATTCATGGGGGCCTTCACCGAGCGAAGACAATTGCTCGCCGAAGTTCCCGCGAAATTCAGCGCGCTCTCGAGTCTTGGATCCACCATTCGAAACGCGACGAGCACTCTAGTCTTCACTGAAACCAAAAACGGCGCCGCGTTGGCCGTACAACATCTGACGCGACTCGGCCTTCGGTGCGCAGCCATTCACAGCGGGATTTCCAGGTCCGCGCGTCACGAAATGCTCGAAAACTTCAGGTCGGGTGAAATTGCTGTGCTCGCTGCTCCACGCGTGTTGGATGAAGGAATCGACGTGCCCGAAGCAGATCTGGGGATCATTGTTGCTGCGAGTCAGAGTCGGCGGCAAATGATACAGCGGATGGGCCGAGTGCTACGGGTCAAGAAAGATCACGGCAGGGGCAAGTTTGTTGTTCTCTTCGTAGAGGGGACAAGCGAGGATCCCGCCCTTGGCGCTCACGAGGCGTTTCTCGACGAGTTGGTTGACGTCGCCGACGGCATACAGGTATTCCGCACGGGACGCGCAGCGAGATCGATCAAGCAAGATCTCGCGAGCGCCAAGAGGCCCGCTGGACGTGATGTTCAAGAAAAGGGGCAGCTCACTGCCCGGTGTCAGTAAATTACAGGTCACACACCTTCTGCCACGCCCACCGTTTCGAACGCGCGTCGGGCCCGTCCTGGGCATACGCCGCCCCCCGTTTCTCACTCCCTCTCAAACCCCTGACTCCTAAACTTCAACGTCCGGCTATTCTCCGTCACCGTCCGCACCACGTTCTCCGGCGCGCCAGACGGGATATCGGCCTCGATCTCGAGCGTCACGCGCACATCGGCGCCCACGAGGCCGGTGAGATGCGCGATGACCTCCTCCGCAATCCGACCTGCATCGCGCCCCACCCGCGTGGGGTCGAGCGCCACCGCGCCGTGAAACCGCCGCGGCAACACTGATCCCGCGGGCGGCGCGCCCTCCGGTTCTTGAGAGCCGGGGCCGCGAGGTCCGTCTTCCGGCGGAGCAACACCGCCGTCGACAATCGTGCCAGCCCCGGTGTTCTCCTCTCGCGCCGCCCTCTCCGCTTCGATCTGCCGCCGCGCCACGTCCGGTTTCACCAACAGTCCGGGGTCCTCCGGCAGCACGCTCACCAGCTTCCCCGCGCGCAGCCCGCGATATCTCCCGGCCCCTTCGTCGTAACTCTCGGCGTAGGCGAAGGTGTCCGACTGCCAGGTGAGCAACGACACGCCGTCGCGGATGGCCTGCATCAGAACGCCGGGCGATTGCAGCCGCGGCAGGTAGATGTAGCACGCGAAGTCCTCCACGAGCTGCCGGATGGGGACGTGGTCGCTTCGCCAGAGCGGAACGTCGTCCAGGTACTTGCGGAGCATCGTTGATCCGAGCGATGTCACAAGCAGCTCGTCGCTGCGAAGGCTCTTGCTGGCTCGCACCGCGAGCTCACCGCTGCCCGTCAGTCTCACTGCCGTCCATGTCACCGGCGCGGTGGGAGACTTCTGCTCGGGTACGAGCAGCCACTGATACGTCTCCGGCAGTCGAGCGGTGACGGCTCCGTCGGCGACCTGGCGCTGCGTCTCGGCCTGTCGCACCTGGTGCGGATCGAGGTTGAGCGTCTCCTTCTCGTCCAGGATCGACGACCAGGCGAGATACTTCCGCAGCGCCTCGTCGAGATCCTGCAAGCGCACCTTGTCGGCGGCCAGAAACACGAGCGTGTTGCGGTAGATGGCGTGGCGTGTTGCCGCGCGACTCCAGGATCGCCCTGGCCGCGACTTCCGCCGCGCTTCCTGGTTCCTTGCCGTACGGCTGCTCCGGCGGCAGCACCACGAGCCGCGCGTCGAGATCGTCCGGCACGTCCGCCCCGATTCGCGGCAGCGGATGCACCAGCGCGAAATCCCCCGGTCCGGCGCAGGTCCTCACGCAGCCGCTCCTCCAGCTCAGCCGCGGTCTTGTCGGGATCGCGCTTGAGCTGCTCGGCTCGGTCCTCGGCAAGCTTGGTAACGGTCGGCTGCGTGGAATACCAGCGCGCGGCCCGTCCTGGTAGAGGTACGTCGCGCGGCCGCCAGACGTCGCAGCGCATCGCCGAATACCGCGGGTGACTCGCCTGGCATCACGCAGCCGAGCTTCACCCGGCGATCCTCGAGCCCGCGGTGCGCCGCAGCCGCCGTGGGCGCGGAGCCCAGGTAGATCGTGCGCGCAACTCGGCGCGTGGCGTGGAGCTTGCCGAGGTTCGGCTACTCGCCGTCGATCTGGAGCGGCAGCGAGCTGGGACCGTCCACGTCCTTCTCGATGATCGGGGCCCAGTTGTCGGACAGATACCGCGTGAGCTCGGACTGCACGCGCGCGTCGTCGATCGGGAATCGTCGACGGCAGGATCAGCGGATTCGGTCCCCCTTCTCCCACAGGCTGTGGATCACCGCCGCCATCAGGCGCAGCACGCCGCGCGTGCGCTGGAACTTCACCAGCGTGGACCAGTCGGTGTAGAGCCGGTCGAAGATCTCCGGATGGATGGGATACGCCGCCTGCATGCGCTTCTCGTAGTCCACGCTCCGGCACTCCGGCGGGAACTCCGCTGACCTGCGCGCGATAGAGATCGGCGAACGCGCGCGCCGTCACGTCGCGCTGCTTGAAGTGCATCTGGCCGGCGAGCGGCTCGAACAGCCGCCGCCGCACGATCTCGAAGCCTTCCTCGGCGCGTCGCCGGCCGCCACGAGGATTCCACGCCGTCCCACCACGTTCCGCAGCCGGTCCAGCGCCTCGCGGCCGCGAATCCGCCCACCTCCACGTCGTCCGCCTGCGTGTGGGGCGATCCCTGCGTGTCGGACGCCGGCAGCGACGACCACGAGCAGGCAGTTCTTTGCCAGCTTCGCCGACTCGGTGAGCGCCTGCGCAAATGTGAACATGCGTCTCGAAGCTGCCGCCAGGCAGATCGCTCTGATCGTGGAGCTGCCGCGCGTACGCCACCCACTCGTCGATCAGGATCAGGCAGGGCCCGTACTCCACGAACAGCTCGCGCAGCACGTCGCCCGGGCTGGTGGCGCTTCTCGTCGTCGCGCCGCAATCCGCGCGAACGCCTTCTTGCCGCCGAGCTGCCACGCGAGCTCGCCCCACAGCGTGCGGACCACCGTGCCGTCAGGCTTCGTGACCGGATTGCCGGGCGAGATCTTGTTCCCCACCAGCACGACGCGCCGCGCCTTGGGCAGCTTCTTCACACCGGCCTCGGCCAGCACCGTGTCGACGCCCGCCAGCTCGCTGGGGCTGACGCCGGAGAAGAGGTGGTAGAGCGCCAGCATCGAGTGCGTCTTCCCGCCGCCGAAGTTCGTTTGGAGCTGGACGACGGGGTCGCCGCCCTCTCCGGACAGGCGCTGCACGCCTCCGACCAGCAGTCGCTTGAGGCTCTCGGTGAGGTAGGTGCGGCGGAAGAACTCCGCCGGCTTGCGGTATTCGTCGGACCCTTCGCCCAGGTGCACCTGCCACAGGTCGGCCGCGAACTCGGCCTGCTGGTAGCGGCCGCTGGCGACGTCGGCGTGCGGCGTGACGACTTCGCGCCATGGCTTCAGCGCCGTGGCGGACGCCTCGATCAGCGATCCGCCCGCCTTGCGCTTCTCGCCGCGCACCTGCTCGTCGAAGATGAGCCGGCGCAGCTCCATCTTCATCTTGTTGACATCGTCCGCCTGCGGCGCGGACACGGCGGTGAGCAGCCGCGCCATCGAGTCGAGCGCGCGGTCGGCGTCGTCGCTCGAGAACGGCTCTTGGTGCGCCCACTTGTTGCGCAAGTCGCGCAGCTCCTGCACGAGCGAGCGCTCCGCCTGGCCGAGCGTTTTGCGGAACACGTTGTTCCATCATCCCACATGAGGCAGGAGGAGCGCGGCATCCCAGTCGGGGAGCTGTCGCCTGGCGGCGTACTTGTGAGTCGGCCACGGACTGCTTTACGTCCAGCCGCGCTGTGCTCCTCCGCTTGAGCTCGCGCTCCACGAAGGGGGCAAGGCCGACCTCAGTAGATCGAGTGCCTTGCCGACGCGTTCGTGGTTGGTGATGGCCATGAGCGTTAGTCGGCCAGGTTGCGAATGCTCGGCAGGTGGAGCAACCGGGGGCTGGGCAGTCACGAGTGGGAGATCCTGCACCAGGGCACTGTCTGCGAGAGAAGCGATCGGCCAGATCGATGTCGATGGACAAGTGAATGAGGCGATTGCGCATGGAGACCTCATGCGGGAGCAGAGGCTCTCGTGCGGGCAGCGCTACGAGGACGTGCTGATCGACTCACGCGGCTGGCGCCTCCGCCGACCGGCACTCGACTCGCGCACGGGCGAGCAGGAGAGCTTCCCACACACTGATTGGCGAGAGCCATCAGCGCGTACTGCGGATCTCGGAGCGCAAGCGAGACGCGAGTGCCCAACCGTTCGGGAGCGAGCAGACTCCATATCCAGATGTGCGTAGCGAGCAGGAGTCTCACGGGCCGAGTGCGTCCCAGTCGGACCGCATACAGGACCGCGCTCGCGCACTACTCGTCGCGGAAGTTGAAGGCGATGGATCCGCGCAGCGATCCGTTCGCAGATCCGTACCGAGTGCGGCGACGGAAAGGGGGGGATAGACTTCGGCAATGGGTTCGCCGCGTTTGGTGATGACGACGGAGCGTCCCGAGCGGCGGACGCGTTCGAGGAGGGCGAGGCTGCGCGCCTTGAACTTCGAGACGGGAATACGCTCGGCGGCGGCTTGGTCATTGGGTGAACGTACCATGGTCACGTATCATGGTCAAGTACCCAGCACCGCCTGCGGGGCCACGTCATTGGGAATCTGGTCGAACTCCGTAAATAGCAGGTCGCCATCGCTCTCCACCGCCACTGGGCGGGCGCTACCTTCGAGACAACGAGCGCGAGGCGGTAGCTCCCGACCCACACCTGTGGCTCAACCCGATAGCCGGAACAGCAGCGCCTCTTTCATTACCGCGGCCTCGAACTGGGATTCTGCTGGGCGCTGCACGCCTCGATCTCCGGCGCGGTGCGCCGGAGTCCCGCACGTGCTCGATCACCAGAGGTCCGGCCGCATCTGTCGGTCGGATCATGGGGCGGTACTGTGTCAGCCGGAATTCATGTTCTCCCTGCCAGCTCCACCTGCTTGCTCAGGTTGCGCCTTCGCGCGCCAGGCGTGTGATCTCGGGCCAGCTCTGCACCAGGCCGTTGTAGGCGAGCGCCTCGGCCGCGCGCTTCTTCCGCTCGCAGAGCGTGTAGAGGCGGTAGGCCAGCTCGCGGGCGGTCTCGGCCGTGGCGCCGAGCTTCGCGACCAGCGCGCGCCGCCGCGCTCTCGCCGCCGGCTTCGAGCACACGGATCAGGTGGTGGACGATCTCCCAGGCGGTGAGGCGCGGGTCGGTGGCCGGGTCCCAGTCGGCGGGAAGCTCCTCGGGCCTGAGCAGCCGCACCTTGCCGCGCTTCGATTCGAGGATGCCGGCCTCGACCATGCCGCCGACGCTGGTGTTCTTGGACTTGGAGAGCTGCTCGGCCACGCCGTACTCGCCCTCGGCGAAGCCGGACTGCTCGAACCAGGTGAGCGCCCAGCGGGTGTCGGCGTCGAAGTCGCCCTCCTGCTCGGCCAGCGCCTCGTCGAGGGTCTGGTTGATGAGCGCCAGCGCCTCGCGCACGCTGAGCGGCTTGCCCTCGGCGTCGAGCACCTTGGCGTAGCGGGTGTAGACCGCCATGCCCGGGCCGATGGCCGCCTGCGCCAGGTCCACCGGCGCGATGTTGCCGCGCTGGAGGTGCGCGAGCGCCTGCGGGAAGCTCGGCCTTGAGCGCGGTGACGAACTCGCGGCGTGTGGCGGTGGCGCGTCGGCTGGCGCGCGGGCGGCAGACGAGGATGATGCTGGAGGCGAGGGCGTTGGTGCCGAGACCGATCGTTGCGGTCGCAAGCTCCGTTCGCATCGGCCAAGTGCCGCTGATCGCGAAGCCGGCGCGGATGACGGCGTCGAGAAATGTCTCCCAGCCAGTGCTCGCGGTTCCGTCGGCCTTCTCGCTCTCGGACTGCTTGAACGCATAGTAGATCGTGACCGGGAAGGCCGGGTGCGCCTGCTCGGCAAGGCGGTGCATCGCCTGCGTCATCCCGTCGAGGAAGAACGTCTCCGCCTGCTCCTTACCGCCGTGACGATAGGGCGTGGCGACCAGCTCCTCGGCCTTAGGCACGGCGAGCGTCGCGAAGAGATCGGGGAAGACGGCTCAGTGAGCGGCGAAGCCAGACGTAGAAGAAGTCCGACAGGTCGGCGTAGCCAATGTTGTCGTAGTAGGGCGGATCGGTAGAGACAACGCTGTTGATCGAGACACTCTGCTGTCGCGCATCGTCTTGCGAGCGCATCCAGGTACGCCACTGTCGAATGTTGTCCAGAACCTCGCACAAGCGATGCGCGCTGCCGTCGAAATCTCCTGCCGGCCCCGGCGAAAGGATTCACTTCCGCGAAGTCCCACACCATCGGGAGCGCTTGCCGCCCGAATGTACCGACGCATTCTGTCCATCCGGCTCTCCCAAACGCATAGCGACGAGTTGCGATCGTCGGCTTTGCTCACTGCGAATCCCAGATATACTCCCACAGCCTCCGCGTAGCCGTCGCGCCGGTGCCGCCATCACGCAGGCTTCGGTCGTCGGCAGGCCGGCGGCGAGGGCGTCGCGTTGCACCCGCTCGCGCGCTTCCTGCACCAGGTCGGAGAAGGTCGTCAGCGCCACGAGCTGGCGGGGGGTGAAGAGGTCACCGAAGGTCGTCAGGCCGTAGTGCACCGTCCAGAAGTTGCGCGGGTCTTCGGGCAGTCGCGACCTCCGGCTTCCACTCGGCTTCGCCTTGAGCGCCACCGCCTCGTGCTCCGGCGTCGGCGCGAGATAGACCCGCCCGCGGTCGCCCTCGGCCACGATCGCCATCAGCCGCGCGCCCATGCGACCGGCCTTGCCCTCGCCTTGATGTAGTCGCCCGCGATCGGCGAGCCCGACATCAGGCACTGGAAGTTCGCGCCGCGTGCCAGCTTCGTCCCGTTCTTCGCCGCCTCCGCATCCTTCGGCTTCCCCACCTTCACCGTGAAGCGGTAGCCGCCGTCCTCGATCACCGGCTCGACGTACGCCTCCTTGCCCGCCTTGGTGGAGAGCATGAAGGTGGAGGCGAGCGGCACGTCCACCTGCGCGAAGGCCGGGTTCGGGCTCTTCACCGTGCGCGCCCAGAGCCAGGCGATCACGGTGAGCTTCCGCCCGACGTACGGCTTCAGGTCCGGCCGCTCCTTCGCCATCTCGGCCGTGACCTCGACTTCGGGTAGAGGTGGCCGATGCGCTTCTCCGCCTCGTCGCGCATCCACTGGCCGTAGTAGCGCACGTCCTCGGCCAGCCCCTGCGCGCCCTTCCACTCCCGCGCGATGAACGCGTTGTCCTTGCGCGCCTCCGGGTTCACCGGCGGCTTGCCCGGCGAACTTCGGCGGGATCTCGATCATCGCCTTGTTGATCAGCACCGCCACCGGGTTGAGGTCGCTGGCGTAGCTCTCCAGCCCCAGCCGCTGCGCCTCCAGCGGCAGCGCGCCGCCGCCGGCGAAGGGATCGTGGAAGGCCGGCAGCTTGTTGCGGTCGAACAGCTCCTTCGCTCGCGGATGGTCGGCGTTCTCGGCGCAGGTGCGCCGCCAGCTCTGCCAGATCTCGTCGCGCGCCTCCTGCAGCACCGCCTCGTTGGTCGTGTTCTCCCACAGCACCAGGTCCTCGATGATCCGGAACAGCCGCTGGCGCTCCTTCTCCTGCTTCTTCTCGGTGGGGAAAGGTCCGGGATGCGCCGACGGATCGTCCACCATCTGCGCGAAGATCACCGCCCGCGCCGCCGCCAGCGGCCGCCGCGCCCACCACAGGTGCAGCGTGCTCGGGTGGCCGTGCCGGATCGACTTCTCCCGCGCGGAGGCCTTGTTGATGGCGTCGAGCGGGAGGGCGACCTCGATGAGCTTCTTTGGCGACTTCACTGTCTCTCCGCAAGGACGAAACGCGCACGCGCTGCGCGCAACATTCGAATGGAGTCATGCACTGGACTCCCATCCCGATGCACACGTTTGGAATCTTCACCTTGGTCGACGAATTGGCTGCCACCTCGTTGGTTACCACGATGTCTCCCCTGGCAAGCGCGTGCGACACAAGGTAGTAGTCGGCCACCTGAAAGAATGTGTTGACGGCTCCCGGCGACCAACTCTGCGCGGGTACCCACGCATGGAGCAGGTATGCCATCAGACCGGGAAGTGAAGCTGACGGCCGAGCTCGCGAAACGTCTCGACCTTCTTGATCCCAAGCATCGAAAGCGCGTCTCGATAGAGCGTCCGCCCTTCGAGAGTGCTCTCCACCAACGCGGAGGCGAACCGCTTGCTCACCCGGGCCGATTGAGTGAGGTAAAAGTCACCGCCGCCAGACACAGGGCGATCAGCGAGGCGGGCAAGCTCAGCCTTGTAAACCTTGTCAAAGGACGCGCGAGTAATGGCGCCAACGTCATGCATCCGTCGGAGCACTACCAACGTACTAACCTTGAAGCGTCGGGCGAGCCGCGCCATCGCCGCGCCCACGTCCTCGCGCGCCCGCAGCTCCTCTCGCAGCACAGCCTGCGGGACGAGCAACTCCGCCGCCACGCGATTGCACCATGTCTCCACCTGGCCGTCAGTGGGACGTGCAATGTCGGCATCCGAAAGAGCCGACTCGCCAAGCCATAGGCGCCCCAGTTCGTGCGCTAGAGTAAACATCTGCGCAGCCTTCGAGTCCGCGCCGTTGATGAACACCAGCGGCGCGAGTTCGTCTGCAATGGCAAAGCCACGAAACTCAGCAGGGTCAAGCTTGCGGCGGTTGTTGTTGAATACGACACCGCTACACATGACCATGACGCCGAGTGCGTCCGCTTGTGCGATAAACTGTCGCAACGCATCCGTCCACGTCGGGGCCAGGCGCCGGGATTCAAGGTCAAAGCCAAGGCTATCGCGGATGGTAGCTGCGGCAACATTGATTGGTGCGGCGAGCGTGAGCGAGCCAACGAATGCCCGCGGCGCTTCGCCCGCAGCACGTGCATAGTCCTGATACCACGCCTGTCGAGCCTGACAGAGGTATAGGGTGTCCAGCAGATTAGGGCTCGGCCGATCCCGGCGCGCGTGGCCGGATCGGAAGTCGGGGAGCGGGACGGACTCCACTGGCGGCTTGTCGAGGAACAGATAGCCTACCGGCGCCCACACTGTCCTGGCAAATGCCTCGAGCTGCTTGAGCGTGGGCGCGCCATCTCCACGCTCCCATTTGTCGATCCGCGGAAAACGAGCACGCAGGGCGTCCACGGTCATGCCGGCGCGCTCGCGAGCCCATTGCAGCATCTCTGGTCGAACAGCGGCTCTGATCATTGACGGCAATCTAGACTCAAGAGGGCTCGCTGGCGCGCTCCAGCAGCTCGGCGAAATCGTAGTTCACGCTGGTCACGCCGAAGTCCGGCTCGCGCTGGAACGGTGCCGGACATAGTGCACCCGGTGATCGTCCCCGTCCAGGAACTCGACGATCGCCAGGATGAAGTCGTCGGGCTTGTTGAGCGAGTACAGGATCTCGTTCTTGGTGACCGTGATGGTGTCTGCGCCCGTCATGCGGCCCTTGACCTCGATGAAGCGCAGGCGGCCGTCGTTCGCCGGAAGATCCGGCTCTCGATGTCGTAGCCGAGCTTCTCGAACTCGCGATCGATCGGGTCAAAGCCAAGGCACGCTCCACGTCCATGACGATGGCGCGAGCGCGGGCCGCGGCACGCCTGCGTGTCGACGGTGATCGCACCGGTGCCGCGCGGCCTGTCATGGCGGCGCAACAGGCCCAGCGGGACCACCACCAGCCCACCCAGCACCACCGGCGGCAGCGCTGAGATCTGCGCTTCGCGTCCAACTCGTCCAGCCGCTTCTGCAGCCGCGCCTGCAGCTCGTCGGCGCGCCGGCGGGCTTCCTCGAGTTGAGGCGGGCGTTGGCCTTGCCTGCCTGTTCCTGCAGCTTGAGTGCTCGGCGCGGTGGTCCCAGTAGTTGATCTCCTTGGTCAGCCGGTCCTTGACGGCGGCCCGGTCTTGTCGATCAGCGCGAGCCGCGGTCGCGCACCTCCTGTCATATGTTCGGGCACGACGTTGGCGATGGCATGGCCCTGCGCCTTCTGCTCCAGGTCTCGCGTGATCCAGGCGCACTCGGGCCGGCGAGCAACTGCTCGACGGTCAGGCTCGTCCTCGCGTAAGGGGGCGGTAGTCGAGATAGGGCGCATAGTTGAGGTGACGCGCGTTGTCCCTCGGCATCCATTTCCACGTAGAGCATGCGCCTGCGAGATGATGCGGCGTTCGCCGGACGGGTCAGGCTGCGCGTCCTGGATGGCGTGCTCCAGGTAGAAGAGCACCCGCGGCGCCGTGCCCGGATCACGCTCGTCCACCAGCACGGTGCCGCGCTTCAGCAGGTCGCGGTGGCGCTCCAGCGTCAGATCGAGACGGCATCCAGCAGCGGATGGCCGGGGCAGACGAACGCGGCCAGCGGCTGGCCTGGCGGCGAGATCAGATCCTTCTCGAAGGCGATGCGCTCGTAGCGCGGCAGAACCGGCTCGCCATGCCGATCAGCCGGTCGCGGTTGCGTATGGCGCGGGCACGTTGGTGACCTCGTAGCGGCGCGGCTCGCGCTGCCGAGCAGTGCCGCCAAGGCGCTTGAAGGCTTCGAGGAAGAAGGATTCGATGAAGTGTGGCTGCAGGCGCCGAGCCTCGGCGCGCTCCATCTCCTCGCGCACGCGTGCACGCGGCTCGACGTCCATGGCGTCGTGGGCCAGCGCCTGCTCTTCGAGCAGATCCTGAAGCTGTGCCCGGTCCAAGGCGTTCGACGATCTGCTGGGTGAGGCGGGCGCGCACTTCCGGCTGGTCGCCGTAGCGGATGGCCTCGATCAGCAGGTCGCGCAGCGGCTTGCCCTCGAACTGCAGCTTGCCCAGCACGTCGAAGACCTGGCCGCCCAGCGCCTTCGCGCCTGCTCCAGCTTTTCCAGGAGCGTGCGGTAGACGTCGCCCTCGCGCGTCTCCTCCGCCACCAGGTTCCACAGGTGGCAGACCTCGGTCTGGCCGATGCGGTGGATGCGGCCGAAGCGCTGTTCCAGCCGGTTCGGATTCCAGGGCAGGTCGTAGTTCACCATCAGGTGCGCGCGCTGGAGGTTGATGCCTTCGCCGGCGGCGTCGGTGGCGACCAGCACCTGCACCTCGGGATCGTGGCGGAAGCTTCCTGCGCTTGCGGCGCTCCTCGCGGCCCATGCCGCCGTGGATCGCACGACGGCCTCCTGCGCCCCAGCAGCGTGCTGATCTGCCGTTCGAGATAGTTGAGCGTGTCCCGGTGCTCGGTGAAGATGACGAGCTTCTGATGCGGGGACGGGGCGGTTTGGGCATCGGGCCGGCGCCATACGGCGCGTACGCTTCGGCCATCTCGACCGGTCAATCGCCGCCGGCGTGAAGATCTCACCCAGCAGACTGGCCAGTTCCCGCCATTTGCGATCCTCGCCGCTCCGGCGCACCTGCAGCGCCAGGGCTTCGAGCCGTTGAGCGTCGCGATCTCGGCTCAGTTCGGTGACCGTCGCGGCGGCGGTGGCCTGGTCGAGTACTCTTCCTCGGCGCCTCGACCTCGTTTTCCGGTGCGTCCTCCAGATCCTCCATGTCTTCGTCGTCGAGAACCGGCCAGCGCTCAACGAGGGCACGGGCGCTGCTCCGCTCACGCTGCATGAGCTCCAGCTCGCGCAGCCGCTTCTCCAGCCGCTCGCGCCGGCGCCGGAGCGACTGGTAGATCGCCTCCGGTGACGAGGCCAGGCGCCGCTGCAGGATGGTGAGGGCGAAGCCCACCGTGCCGCGTCCGCTTGTCGTTCTGCAGCGCCTCGGCCCGGTTGAACTCCTCGCGCACGTACTCGGTGACTTCCTTGTAGAGCTGGGCCTCGGCGTCGGACAGCTTGTAGGGCACGGTGTAGGCGATGCGCTCGGGGAAGAGCGGCGTGCCGTCGAACTTGAGCAGCTTCTCCTTCACCATGCGCCGCATCAGGTCCGACACATCGACCTGATGCACGCCGTCGCGGAACCGTCCCTCGAAGCGGTCGCCGTCGAGCAGCGCCAGGAAGAGCTGGAAGTCCTCTTCCTTGCCGTTGTGCGGGGTAGCCGTCATCAGCAGGAAATGGCGGGTGAGGCCCGAGAGCAGCTGCCCGAGCCGGTAGCGCTTGGTGTACTTGATCTCGCCGCCGAAGAAGGTGGCCGACAGCTTGTGCGCCTCGTCGCAGACCACCAGGTCCAACCGCAGTCGGGCGCCTGAGCTTCTCCTGCACGTCCTCGTTGCGCGCCAGCTTGTCGAGGCGCGCGATGACGAGGTCGTTCTCCAGGAACCAGTTGCCCGTGCGGGCCGCCTCCAGCTTGTCGTTCGTGAGGATCTCGAACGGCAGGTTGAAGCGGCGGTACAGCTCGTCCTGCCACTGCTCGGCCAGGCTGCCGGGGCAGACGATGAGGCAGCGCTTGCAGGTCGCCGCGGGCGATCAGCTCCTTGATCAGCAGCCCGGCCATGATCGTCTTGCCCGCGCCGGGGTCGTCGGCCAGCAGAAAGCGCAGCGGCTGGCGCGGCAGCATCGCCTCGTAGACCGCCGTGATCTGGTGGGGCAGCGGCTCGACGAGCGAGGTGTGGACCGCCAGCACGGGGTCAAACAGGTGCGCCAGGTGGATGCGGTGCGCTTCGGAGACCAGGCGGAACAGCGCGCCGTCGCCGTCGAAGCTCCAGGGCCGCCCCTGCTCGACAATCTCCAGCCGCGGCTCGTCGTCGCGGTAGAGGATCTCGTCCGCGACGCCACCCTCGGGCGTCCGGTAGATCAGCGTGAGCGCGCCCCTGCCGTGCCATTCGACGCTCACGACCGTGACAGCCCCGTCGGGCAGGAGGCCGCGCACGGCGGCGTCGGGCTGCAGGTCTTCGAGCGTCATAGGCACGTGCGGGTGCAGCTCCGGGGAACGCCGAGTCTGCGGGAACCCTCAGCCGGGCAGCGTGGCTGGGCGGGCCGGGGGGCAGACCTCACTCATGTGGCAGTCAGTACGGCTGCGGATTGGAGGAGCGGCGCCACGATTGGCCGAGCTCCCAGGTCGGGGGAGTTCAACAGCCGAGGGGCTGCGGGTGGAGCGCCTGGGGGGAATATAGGACTTGGTCGGCGAATGTGCTCTTGGGGATGGGCCCGTACCGGACACACATCCCCCTGGACATGAATGCCGGCGGAGGGGCTGCGCGGGCGGAGAGCCAGCTGACTCTTCATCTTGTGTGACACACCTGCCGTAACCTCGTCTGCAACGTGAAACCGCGCGGGCGGCCCAACCACCAGATGGACGGAAGAGTGCTCCAGCTTCAAACCGAAGACATCGCTCCGGTGGCATGGACAGACCTCACCTCTGCCGGGGCTTTCAGAGACCTCTTCGCGCGTCGCTTCGCCAGCTCCCGAGTGCGCGGGCTAGACAGACTGTCCGCCGAATCACTCAGCAATAGGCTCGATACCGAAGCCGATACGCTCGAGCGCAAATCGCGCACATCGGAGTACCGGTTCGCCCCCTACTTAGAGAAGTTGGTACTCAAGGGTCGCGGCAAACCTCCTCGCGTACTCTCAGTACCGAACCTGCGTGATAGGCTTCTCCTGCACCAACTTAAGGAGTACCTCCACGCAAACGTCCCCGGCGCTACCGAGCGCACTCTCCCCAATGACTACATCAGGAAGCTTAAGGCTGTACTCGAACACGTGGATCATCGTGCAACCTCAGTGATCCGCGCGGACATTAGATCGTTCTATGACACCGTGCCGCACGTTGCTTTGTTTCAGCAGCTTGGTCAGCTCGCACTTGAAGCACCTGTTGTGACGCTCCTACGTAAAGCCGTTCGGACACCGACGGTCGCGGCCTTGGCGCATCGCCCCCCGAAGGGATGGTCGCGCAACCGCTTGGGAATTCCCCAGGATTTGGCAATCTCCAACGTTCTCGCGAATCTCTACTTGGCACCGGTCGACCAAGTGATGCGTGCAGACACACTGCTCTACCTACGCTACGTAGACGACATTCTCATATTAGTGCCTGCGAAGGACCTCGCGCGAACCGTAGAGCGGCTCCGCGATACCCTCGCAGCACGGCAGTCAAGATTGAACGCGGAAAAACAGCATACTGGCGGACTCGCGAGGCCGTTCGACTATCTAGGGTACCTTATCCAGTGGCCCCGCGTCTCTGTGCGCAAGCGCTCGGTCGAAAACTTTCTTTGTGGTATCGCCGCTCTGATCAGCAATTATCACCACCGGTCAGCGACAAATCGCTTCCCAGCGTACCTAGTTGGAACCGCGAGGCGCCAGGCGTTTCTCGCGGAAGTGAACGAGAAGATCACTGGAGCCATAAGCGACACGAGGCGCTACGGGTGGCTCTTCTATTTCAGCGAAATCAATGATTCTCACCTCCTACACAGCATGGACGTCGCAGTAGCCCGGATGTTCAGACGCCTTCAAGACTTCGGCCAACGGGCTCCCGCTGAACTGAAGAGGCTCAGCCGAGCCTATTTCGAGACGCGCTATGCGCCCGGATGCGGGTACGTCCACAACTACAACGACATCTCCACAGTAGCCGACAAACTGTCGTTCCTCGTGTCCCGCGGCCGGATCGACCCACAGGAGGCCGAAAGGCTTACTGAGGATCAAATCGAAAGCCAGTATAACCAGTACAAGAATGATCAGCTGCAGCGCCTCGAGCGCGACGTGGGGCGCATATCGTAGGGTTGCCGCCCTAATGCGTGCACGGGCATGCCTTAGGAAGCGCTCCGATTCTCATCTCAGAGCGCATCTGTAGTCAGCACCGCAAGGGCTTTGACGTCGCAGCTGTTGCAAGGGCTGCGACCACGTGACCTGTATCCTTCGGCAACCCATACGATCTGAGCCAAATGGACGAAGCCAATGATCCACTAGCCGAACTCCGGAGGCGTGTGTGGATCACAAGGGGAACGCGATTCGCCGCGCATCGACGGTTAGGTAGGAAGCATGTATGGTCGACGTGGGCCATTGCAGTTCTGTCCACGTACACAATCGGCGCATCTCTATTCGCGCCCGTTGTGGTGAGGAGCACCACGGATCAGCGAAGTGGGACCGCCGCGTTCGTCATGGCGTCTGTTCTGATACTTGTTCTTTCCCTGATCGAAAGCTCCAGAAACCACCAGCTCCGTGCATCGCACCTGCACGCGTGCGCTGTGGAGCTTGGGCACCTCGAGCTGGAGATTTCCATAGAACAGACGGCAACACATGGGCAAATGGAGCATTCGAGGGCGACGGCACTGGCAGGAGAGTACAACCGCATCCTGCAAAGTTGCCCCGACAACCACGACAACGTCGACTTCGACATTTTTCGCATCCAGCATCCCAAGGACTTCCCGATGCTGTTGCTGCATCGGTGGTTCTTGTGGTGGCGGTCTCAACTCCAGATCGTTGGGCCCTATCTAGTCGCTATGGTGGCGCCGCCGCTTGTTGTCCTGCTAGTCGGGACTTGAAGAACTCCGAACTGTGGGTTCTCTACATTCTGTCGCTGTTTTTCTCTCAATTCTATCGCATTCAGAGCTGGGTGATTGGCAAGAATTCAGGGGTACCGAGCCCTGCCGGGGTAACGATCGGGCCGCAGCGGCCAGATACGGTGCTCGATATTTGCGGCGGCGATCAAGCGGTTTTGCGCCGGGTCGGCTGGTCCTCCTCGGATAAGTGGCGAGTGCGATATGAGCGGCCGCGGAGCGCGAAGTGCACGCACCGCTCGAGGAGGCGATCGAGAATCGCTTCCGCGAGCTCGCCATCATGCACGACGTCGCCGAGCGCCGCCAGGGGTTTGTTGGTCGTCAAGAGCATGGACCGCCGCTGGAGATAACATTCGTTGATGACGCGGTAGAGGACGTTCGCCGCGTCGGCGGCGTGGGAGAGGTATCCCAGCTGTGGTTGCTGCCGGCCGTGACAATCTTCACCCGATCGGGACCCGATCGGGATAGAGCCAGAGCGTCGCGGGCATCCCGCACGCCGCGGCCGGCATGGCATAGCGAAGCCCCTGGTACGTGACCATGGCCGTCGGGCCGACGGTGACCGCGATGCGCAGGCCGTACATATTGGGCGTGATCGCGAGGGGTTTTATGCGCGCCTGCTCCGCCGCGAGCCGGACCGCGGGAATCTCCTTCGTCGCGCGATGCCGCCGGGTCGTGTTCACGTCGACGAGCCACTCCGCGAGCTGCTGCGGCAGGTCGGTCGTGAGATCGTGGAAGCGGCGCGCGCGGAAGAACGCGCGCTTCACGTAGCCCACGAGATTCTCGACCGCGCCTTTCTGCTGCGGCTGCCGCGGCGTGCACAGCTCAATCGTGAAGCCGTAGTCGATCGCCACGGGTGCGAGCACCGCATTCCACACGGGCCGGCCGTCTTCATGGCGCACGACGACGGTCTTCGGATTGTCGAACACGACGCGCAGCGGCACGCCATGGCCGGATGAGCCGCCGCTCGCGGCGAAGCTGTCGAGCAGGCTGCGGATCAGCGCCTCGACACGCTCATTCGGCACGAGGACGACGTGGATCCAGCGCGAGTACTTGAGGCGATACGCAGCAAGGTGCACCGTGCGCCGCTGGCGCTCGGCGAGCCGCACACTCACTTCGCCGAAATCGAATTGGGCGAACTCACCGGCCACACCCTCGAAGCGCACCTGGAGCGCCGCCGGAATCGTCGCGCGGACGTCGCGGAGCACGCGGTACGCGGTGCTCAGGCCGAGCGGCGTGCCTTCAGCGCGCAGCAAGCGACAGATCTCACCGAGCGGTGCCTCTGGGTCCTCGAGCACGAGCGCCTGAACGCGCGTGCGAATCACCTCCGTTACACGCGGACGACCGACGGGCCGTCCCGACGTACCATCCCGACGAAGGAGCCCGTCGGCCTCACTCCGCATCTGCTCCTCGCGAGCAATCCGCTCAATGGTCCGTCGCGAGACACGGAACTGCTCCGCGACGGCGCGAGGCTTCACCCCGGCATCCAACAACTTCTGAACTGCATGGCGATCCAACATGCTGAGCATCCTCCTCGGGCTTCCGGTGATCGGGATTCCTCATCCCACCGTGAATGGCCCAACGAAACGGGAAGGCTCTCAGATGCGACAGAATTTAGAGAAAAAGTGCGACATATTTAGGAGAACCCACACTCGCAATCCAAACCGTCAGGAGGTCTAGCTGCCAGTCAATCCCGTAGCCCCTTGAGTCGATGCTCCGAAGCCGGTTGCTCGGTCCTTCATCACTAGACCATCCGCCAACGTCGTTCGATACCGACGATTGCGTCATGCAGCTGGGGCGCAAGATTATCGGCACCAGCACCACGCCCGCCCGTCCGCACCACAATGCTATCACTCTCAATCTGCCGCACCAATTTCACCGTAAGGTGAGGCCGCAAGCTGGCGTACGCACCGGAATTGCGGAATTCCCCCTTGTCGAAAGGTTCCTTCCCAACTGCAGTTCGCCATTCGTCGACCAATACACGTCGTGCGTCGAGCACGCGACGACGCCGCTCGATGCCCCAATGGATCCATGGGGCCACGAGACTTCCGACAGTTCCACTTATGAGCCCAGCCGCGGCACCAATGACCGCCGCTTGGAATGAGTCAGTCATGACGAGACGCGCATCGAATCAGTTTCTCGAGGCCGAGCTACGGAACAATACGGAGGACGCGCACGCGTTGCTGTCGCGTCGGCGGCAATGTGCGCGATGGCTCCAGCTATCCAAAGCAATGTCTGGCGGCGAGGGCTGGCAGTACGCCAGTCGAACATTCTCCGGGCGCAGTGGCCGGCTATGGTGCCGCGATTGGGCGCGGAAAGGAGCTGCGGGTGTCTCCCCGCAAGCTGCTCGCAACGGGGACCTGCGTGGCAAGTGTCTGCTCGTGTCACCGATACCCACTCCGTCAGCCACGAGCCGGTGGGTCCTTCGTTCCCGAACGAACTCTGTGGCCGGCGAGTGCCAGTTCGAAACACGGGCGACAGGGCTCGCGTGAAAACAGGTTCGCCGCGCAGGTCCCTGACCTCAAAGGCATGCTTCGGTAGCGGATCAGCCGAGCCGCGGCGCTTCTCGAGCGTAACGCCGAGTTGGAATCGGAGATTTGGGTAGATGCCGTCGGACGGCGCCTGAATGGAGAGGACGCGCACCTTGCCAACATTGGTCGCGTTGATGTCGAAATCCTGCTCGCCGAGGCTGGATGGCATGTTCATAAGGGCTGATCGTGTTGCGCACGCCGTGAGCCGCTACGGCTCCGAGGATCTTCTGAGATCCGCCAGCGAGGCCACTCCCCGCTTCCGGTACCCCGGATAGCAGTCTAGCGCGCAGAACACCGCATCCGCCTCCACCAGAGACAGCACGCGATCGTTAACCGCGTCGAGCAGCAGATTCGCCGCGTTGATCCAGTGTCCCGCTCCAGCCACACGATCCAGGACCCGCTGAGCCCTGCGATCTTCGAGCCCGACGAGCCAGTCGCGCGAGAGCGCAATGGCGATGGCCTCCGCTTCGCCGGCATCCACCCGCCGGCTCCACTCGCCCCACAGGCGAAGCTCGTCCTCGGCCGATGTATCCAGTTCGGCCACATGGAGCCGACCTTGCGTGATCGAACGATCTACTTCCATCCTGGTCTCGCGCCGCGTCAACTCGCCGCGCACGAGTGGTGTGATGTGCCAGCGGTACCTGGATCTGGAGAACATCAGCTCCAGTGACTCAGCGGCCGCCAGTGTCAGAATGAGCGATGTATCGATCACGCACCGGCGGCCGGCCATCGAGAATCTCGTGCGCTAGCGAGGATGCCCTACCAACGCATCCTCACCGGTGAACTCCTGCGACACCTCCCACTCGCGCAGGTGTTGGTGCATTTCCGCCTTGTCCATCCCGAAGATCTCGGCTAGTCCGCCAAGCGTAATGCACCCCTTGGTGTAACCTTCCAGTGCCAGCTGGTGTGCGCGGGGGAACGGCTGCGCCCGGGCACGCCAGTTGTAGCCGAGGGATCGAGCCAGCGTGGTGACACCCTGATGCGCGAGCGCATCGCGTAGGGCTCGACGCTCGCGAGCACTTAGAAAATTTTCGTTCTGCAGCCGCCACAAAAGCATCTCGCTGCTTACCCCGAAATGGTCCTGCGCCCTCACCAGTTCAAGCGCCGTGAGGCCCGCTGCCGGTGACTGCCGCATCATCCCCCGGCTTTCCAGGTACGCGAGAAGCGCCTCGCGTGGGATGAGAAAGACAGCGGCAAACTGGTTTGCGCGCAGTTCGCGACGGGCATACCGGCGCTGTGCACCATGATCCCATCCGCGCGACGTCTCGCAGAGCTCACTCTGAAGGTCGGTGTCCATGAGTGCGTGGCCGTACTCATGGACCGCAGTAAAGGCTTGTCGAAACACCCATTTGTCCACGTTCACGCCGACGCACGCCCGTCCGTTCCCGAGGCGCGTGAAGATGCCATCGACCGGATGATCGTTGCCCAACTGCAGCGGAAGCACGTGCAGCCCGGATCCTTCGACGATGCCCCACGCGTCGCGCAGCGGAGAGGTGAGTCCGAGTCCCAATCGGTTCCGTTCCGCGTAAGCCACCCTACGGCCGTGTGCGTGTGCGGCTGTTTGATCCTCGAGAGCCAGCTCGTCAGCGTAGCTGGGAAGCGGCGGTGCACGCCGCACCGCGGGTGAGTGGTGACGACCATCGGCGAGACAGCTCTCGAGATCGGCGATCAGATGGCAACGTCGTGCCAGCGCGCTCACCTGGCGCTGAAGTAAGGGGTCCGAGTGATCCGTCCCGGCGCGATACAGCGCCGCGGCAACCGCGTCTTCCGGCGCGACTTCTCCTGTGGTGAACCAGAGCACGCTCCGACCGTACAGCACGGCGAGTCGCGCGAGCTCCTCGCTCTTCACACCGCGCTTTCCACTCTCCATGTCGACGACGGCGGGCCGGCGGATGCCGAGCCATTCGGCCACTTGTTGTTGCGTAAGTGCGACCGCTTCACGCGCCTGGCGTAGCCGCTCGCCCAAGGTCGTCTGATCAGATGCCATACGCCCCCCCTTGACATCTTCACATTACCGTACCATCTATTGTACGTATTTCGTACATCGTGGTACAGCAATATGTCCATCTACGACTTGCGTGTCAACGTGCGGAGGTAAGTCGTTGTCGATACTAGATCTTACGATGGATCCTGCGCGACAGCATCATCGATTGCCTCCCGGTTGGCCGTCTTCTCCGCTGCTAAACCGCATCGGCGCTGCGCTCGATAAGGGCCTCGCGTGTGCGGTATACGACAAAGGCTCGGTATGGCCCGCCGCCGAGCCGGAGGACGCTTCCAAGGCAGGCACGCTTCTCCAGGAGGTGAGACGCAATGGAGCAGAAAGAACGGAAAGAGCAACCCGGTCCGCCAGATCCGCAGCCGGGGCACGGCCACGGGCCGCCGCCGGTGGTCCCGCCCAAGAGCCCGCCGCGCAGTGTTCCCCCGCACCGATCTTCAGCGGTTTGAGGGGAAATGGCAATAACAGTGCTCTGCTGCAATCCACGGACGCGGCACTGCGCGCATATCCTCAGTTCACCGCGCGCAGTGCCTCGTCAGGGCTCTGGATTGCCGGTCCAGTCCAGCCGGTCGCCGACCTGCCAGTACGTGTCACCATCGCCTTATATGTGTCTTTCGGTGTAGAGAGCGCGCCCGGAGCGGCGGCATGGGCCTGGTGGGACGGCGGAGTATGGATCGGCCCGCGCCACACAAACCATGCCGACGGCAGCATCTGTGCGTTCGAGCCTCGTGACGCAACCTGGGGGCCTTCGAGAGGACTCCTCCCGCTTCTCGACCTCCACTGCGTTTGGGTGGTCAAGCAGCTATACCTCCGCGCGTATGGGCGATGGCCGGGCAGACAAATCCTTCACACCGCTTTCGAACGCCTCACGGAGCACCTTCCTGGCGAACTGTGCGGATGCGGATCGGATCGGCAGTACACGGATTGTTGCCGGGCGGCGGACCTCCACCGTGAATCAGGTGCCGTCCTCCGGGAATTCACGCGCGCGTTTGGCGGCAACCAACGACGAGTCGTCTTGCCGGCCACCGATTGAGTCGCCCTACCGTCCGTGAACGTCTCAGGAGCCGCGCACCAATACCAATGCTACGGTCAGCGAGGCGTTCTCCGAACACGTCCGGCCGTGTTCCCCGCACAAAAGCCTATTCAAGGAGCTCCGGCCGCAGGCTGCGTACGTCCGGTGAAGGAATGGAGACGGATTGCGGATTGCTCACTACGCTCACGACGTTACTAACACGGTAAGCGGGGACTTCGCCTTCTGGTGGCACCGCCCCCTGGATCTGCACCATCTCCCCGGTAGCACCGAGCGAAGGATTCCCGCGCAACGGGGTTACCGCGCCCTCATTTCTGAGAGTACATACCAGATCCAATAGACAGCGCCTTGGTGGCGCCAGATGCACACCTGCTCGGACCATCAGCACCCCAGAGATCGACCGATACTGGTGTCTCTGAAATCTGCTCTCGATGAGCCGCGCGACCATCGACGGATCTTGTTTGTCGTTCAGTCCGAGACAGAGAATGCCCACATGCCCGTCGGCGGCTAGCTCCTGCAACTGCCCCGACGCCCTTCTGCTTCGATCCTGCACCCGCAAATTCTCGGATTCGGCTCGCGGGCATAGGATCACGCATCCTCGATAGCTACTCACGCCCTCGGGAGCAGGCGCCACGTGTTCAACAAACACGTTCATCTGTGGCATTTGCAGCCGAACCGTCTCACCCGTGAATGAACAAAATGCCGCTCGTGCAGCCGCGATCACGCTGGCGCCGTCCAGTCGCTCAATTGCGTTCTTTATTACCACATAGACGAGCGGTTGTACGCCGTCGCCCGGCAGGACATCACTCAACACGGCATCGCAAATCGGCTGCGCGGAGCTCTGAAAGTCCTGCTCCTGGCGCGAGGACATGAAACGCTTCACCTCAACGGCCAGGCGCTCGCCTTCGGCGGCGACAGCAAAGTCGGGCCTCGCCTGATCATCCTGCATGAAAAACTCCGCCACCTCTTGGCCCGCCCCTCGTGCAAACAGAGCTGCGGTGTGAATGACCAACCAGGTCGGCATACAGAGCGACGCATCTCGCAGGTCGCGTAAGACGGCCTCCATTCCTGTTGTCGTGATAATCTCTCGCAGGTCCTCCGCCAGGCCATTGAGTTCGAAGAATGCATTCGCACCAGTTGTCCTCCAACGTTGCGCCAGTGGGTGCGCAGTGGCACCGAGCGCACCGACCGTCCGATCCAACCATGCTCGACCAAGTGCAGTGACCAAGAACTCCCGATTCTCCCATGTGCGGTCTTGGGAAAACTGAGACGGCAGATCGTTCTGCCACCAGTCTGTCCAATCACGTCTTGACGTCAGCATGTCGCATGAATGCGATTAAGGCGATGGGGCTTCGACAAGTGGGGCTGAGGCCGGTCTTCGCGTGCAGCGCTGTTGGTCAGCCCCCGAGGGCAGTCTCAGCCGGACCGTTCAGCTGAAGGTTCGGCCGTCTCTCCCGTGCAGTTTCGACGTTCAGGATCACGTGGTTCGTTGCCTACGGCAAATAGTCGTGCCGCAAGCAGACTTACAGCCCGAGGTACTCGCGCATGGAAGTTGGCGCGCCGGTCTGCAGGTACAGCCCCATTGTGCGTCCGACGCCGTCCAGTCTCGGGAACAACGAATCAGCAGTGAAGTTCATGCGAGCTAGCGACGCTAGCGCCTCACGCCGCCATGCGTTCGGCAGTTCGATCTTCTTCACTACGCGGCCGGGGTACTCCCACAAAGACTGCACCGCATACCCCGCTTCGGTTGGCGTCGTGACTACGCGGCCAGTCGAGATCCACCGTCCAGCAGACGACATCGCTTTTCGACGCTCGGCCACATCACTGGGCGACGCTGGTGACATCAGTCGCTCCACGGCCCGCACCAGTTAGCCCCACCGTGCCTGGTCGGGCATTGCCCAGGCATGCGAACTACGCAGCATCACCCCCTCTCACGTCCGCGTCCCCCGCCTCACGTCGAAGATCACACTCCTCCGACACTCCGAACACAACAACCACGTCCTTCTCCGCGCGTACCCCAGCCCGAACGACCCGCCGCCGATCCCGCGCACGGTCATGACCACGCCGCACCGCGGGCATCGCACCTCCTCCCCCCGCGCAAACGCCTCGCGCAACGCGTGCTCCTCCGCCGGCTCGTAGCTCGCTCGCTCCGCCACCGCGCGCTATCCCTCGTCCACCGGGAACCCCGGACCTCCGCTCCCCGCCTCCGCCTCCGCCTCGCCCGCCGATTCGCGCTCCACGTCGCCCACACTCGGCCGTTCGCGCGGTACATCACCCGGCGTTTCACGCGACGTACGAGGCTCCGCCGCACGCGGCACCTCGCGCTCCCGCTCTGGAGCGGCGGCATCGGGCGCCGTGCTATCAGACGCAGCGGCGCTCGAGCCGGCAGCTTGAGACGCGCCGGCTTCGCCCTTTGCGGCACCCGCACTCGGCGCCCGCGATCCGCGCGGCTCGATCTCCCCGCGCACGCCCGGCTCCCGCTCCACCGTGGCGCGGAACCGCGCCATCTCCCACGCAAAGTGCGCCGCCACCAGCGGGCGTCCCACCACACGCCACAACAGACCGTCCACGCCGCTCTCTTCCACCACATCGTGCACGCGACGCACGATGGTCTCCGCGCCGTCGGCGATGAAGCTCCACCGCTCGCGCCCGCTCCACGGTCCGCGGAACGAGAACACCACCTCGCGGTCGCTCACCACTTCCACCTCGTAGTCGAACCCCATCCCGCCGGGCACCTCCACGCGAAAGTGATCGCCGGGCTTGAACTTGGTCGCACCTCCGCGCACGCGCAGCGTGAGCTCGGGGGACATCCACGCGCCGAACCTCGCCACCGTGAGCAGCACTTCCCTGGCCCGCTGCGGTGTGCTGCGCACCGCCGTCATTGCACTCACGTCGCTCATCGCCAGTTCCTCCCGCTGCATGCCGCGCTCCGCCTGCACTCCTCCGCCCACGCACACGCTATTCGCGCGCCAACGCCTCGCGCACCGCGCGCGGAATCTCCATCGTCTTCCCCGCCCCGTAGTCGAACATCACCTGCACGGTCTTCCCGCGCGCCACCTCGCGCCCGCCTGCCACCGCGCGGATTACGTACTCCCACACCCACGCCTTGGTGCGCACCTCGCCGGTGGTGATCTCGATCTCCAGCTCCTCCCCGATCTTTGCCTCGCTCACGTAGGTCACGGTCGCTTCGGCCAGGATGAAGGGAAAATCGGGGTCGCCATGCACCGCCTCCAGCCAAGCGCGGGCGCGCGCGACCTCGAAGTACGTCAGGAACACGGCGTTGTTCACGTGCCCCTTGGTGTCATAGTCGGGGTAGCGCGTCGCGATGGGAAATCGCATCACGCGCTCCCCCCGTGTGTCATTCCACCCGCCTGCACCGCCACATCGCCCGTCCTGCCGTGCATCGCTCCGCGCGCCGCGGCAGCGTCTACGTCTGACTCCAGCCGCGACCGCGCGCGCAATGGTGCGCCAGACCGGATGTCCTCCTCTTCCTCATCGTCCGACACGCGGATCACCACTTTCCCAAACTGCTCCGCGGCGGCCAGCCGCTCGAACGCCCTGGGCGCGTCGTCCAGCTCCCACACGGAATCCACCGGCGGATACAACTTTCCCTTCCGCAGTTCCTCCGTGATCGCGCGAAACTCGGCGTCGTTCCCCATCGTGGAGCCCATGATGGTCCACTGATTCCAGAACAGGCGGCGCACATCCGTCGTCACCATGGGGCCGCTGGTCGCGCCGCAGGTCACCAGCCGCCCCGCGCGTCCGAGAGCGCCCAGCGACTGCTGCCACGTGTCTTCGCCCACGTTGTCGATCACCACGTCCACGCCGCGCTTGCCCGTGCGCGCGCGGACCTCCCTGGCCACGTCCTGCGTGCGGTGGTTGAGCGTTTCGTCCGCGCCCAACTCCCGCGCGCGCGCGAGCTTCTCGTCGCTGCTCGAGGTCACCCACACGCGCGCGCCGAGCATCTTGGCGATCTGCAGCGCGGCGATGGCCACGCCGCCGCCGATGCCCCAGATGAGCACGTCCTCGCCCGCGCGCACCGCAGCGCGCGTCACGATCATGCGCCACGCGGTGAGCGTTGCCAGACCGAACGCGCCGGCCACGTCCCACGGCACGCTCGCCGGAATGGTGTACACGTTGTCGCCCGGCACCACCACGTAGTCCGCGATGGTGCCTGGCATGTGCTCCCCCAGCAACGCGTAGTTGATGCACAACGAATGTTCGCCCGCCTGGCAGTACTCGCAGGTGCGGTCGCTGATGCCGGGGTTCAAGATCACGCGGTCGCCGGGCTGCACGTGCTGCACGTCGCTCCCCACCGCGTTGATGACCCCGGCACCGTCACCCCCCATCACCCACGGCGGCGTGATCTCCACCTTGGGCAGCCCCGGCAGCACGAACAGATCCAGATGATTGAGCCCTGCGGTGCGGATGCGCACGCGCACATCGCTCGCGCTCCGCAGCTCGGGCGTGGGAACGTCGTCGCGGACTTCCAGCTGCTCCAGTCCGCCGTGGTCCGATATAGTGAGTGCTCGCACGGGTCTCGTTGGGAGTTATATTTTGACGCTGAACCTACTGGCGGACCGCACGAGCAGCAACGCGCGTACCCGCCCACCTCTCGCACCACGCGGATATGATCTCGATCAAGGTGCCACCGCTCGGCGAGTCGATCGTCGAGGCCACCGTCGGGCGCTGGCTGAAGGACGAAGGACAGGCAGTCGCCGCCGGCGAACCGCTGGTGGAGCTGGAGACGGACAAGATCAACGTCGAGGTCCCCGCGCCCAGCGCCGGTGTGCTCACGAAGCGCCTGGTGAACGAAGGCGACACGGTCACACTCGACCAGCCGCTGGCCGAGCTGGACGAGAGCGCGGCGGGGGCGGCAAAGGCGGGCGCCAAAGGCGCCAAAGGCGTCAAAGGCGTCAAAGGCGTCAAAGGCGCGGAGGGTGCGGAGGGTGCGGAGGGTGCGGAGAGCGCGGAGGGTGCGGAGGGTGCGGAGAGCGACAACGGCGAGCCGGTGGCTGCTCCGGCGGCGCGGCGGGCGGCGGCGGAGCGTGGGGTGGATCTCGTGAGTGTGGCGGGAACCGGTCGAGACGGGCGCATCACGAAGGGCGACGTACTGGAGCATGCGGCGCGGGGGGAGCAGGGGGCGACGCGTGCCCCCCAATCGTCAACTGCTGCTGCACCGGCGGCGCCCGCTCGGCCCGCGCCCGCGTTTCCGTCGCCGCTTCCCTCCGCGCCGCGCGCCACAGCCGCGCCGGGCGAGCGCGAGACGCGCGAGAAGATGTCCACGCGCCGCAAGCGCATCGCGGAGAATCTGCTGCAGTCGTCCAACGCCACCGCGCATCTGACCACGTTCAACGAGATCGACATGATGGCGGTCTCGGAGCTGCGCGCGCGGTGGCGCGAGCGCGTGGAGAAGGAACACGGCGTGAAGCTCACCTTCATGCCCTTCTTCGTGCGCGCGACGGCAATGGCGCTCGAGTCGCACCCGGTGGTGAACGCGCAGGTGGATGGCGACAGCATCGTCTATCACCACTACGTCAACATGGGCATCGCGGTCGCGTCGGATCAGGGATTGGTCGTCCCGGTCATCAAGGACGCCGACCGCAAGGCGATGCTCGAGGTGAGCGCCGAGATGGGCGACCTGGCCCGCCGCGCGCGCGACGGCAAGCTCACCATGGATGATCTCACCGGAGGAACGTTCACCATCACCAACGGCGGCGTGTTCGGTTCGCTGGTGTCGACGCCGATCCTCAATTATCCGCAGGTGGGGATCCTGGGCCTCCACGCCATTCAGGATCGTCCCGTGGCCATCGACGGGCAGGTGCAGGTGCGCCCGATGATGTACGTGGCGCTCACGTACGATCATCGCATCGTGGACGGACAGCAGGCGGTGCTCTTTCTCGTCCGCGTGAAGCAGTTGATGGAAGACCCCGCCGCCATGCTGATCGCGTGACGCGACGCGCCGGCCGCGGCACGCGCCGCACGCACGCGCCATGAGCTCCGCCGCGCCAGCGGAGCAGCAGGCCCCCGACGTCGTCATCATCGGCGGCGGACCGGGCGGCTATGTGGCCGCGCTCCGCGCCGCGCAGCTGGGCCTCGCCACCACGTGCGTCGAGATGGACGACACACTCGGCGGCACGTGCGTGAACGTGGGGTGCATCCCGAGCAAGGCGCTGCTCGAGTCGTCGGAGCACTTCGAGTTCGCCAAGCAGCACGCCGCCGAGCACGGCGTGATGCTGGGCGACATCGCGCTCGACCTCGCGCGCATGATGGCGCGCAAGGACACGGTGGTGGGGCAGAACACCAAGGGCATCGAGTTCCTCTTCAAGAAGAACCGCATCACGTGGGCGCGCGCGCGCGGCACGCTGCGCCGCGAGGGCGAGCATCTGCTGGTGGACGTCGCACCGCCCAACGGCGAGACGTTCACGCTCCGCCCGCGCGCGGTGATCATCGCCACCGGCTCGGTGCCCATCGAGCTCCCGTTCCTCGCGTTCGACGAGGAGCGCGTGCTCTCCAACGTGGGCGCCCTCAAGATCCCGCGCGTGCCCGAGCATCTGGTCGTGATCGGCGGCGGCGTGATCGGGCTCGAGCTGGGATCGGTGTGGCGGCGGCTGGGCGCGAAGGTCACCGTGGTCGAGATGCTCCCCAGCATCCTCGCCGGCAACGACGCCGACGTGGTCCGCGAGGCCGAGCGCGTGTTCAAGAAGCAGGGGCTGCAGCTGCGCACGGGCACGCGCGTCACCGGCGCGCGCCGCAACGGCGACCGCGTGCTGGTGGACGTCGAGAAGAACGGCGCCAGCGAAACACTCGACGCCGACTATGTTCTCGTATCCGTGGGACGGCGGCCGTCCCTCACCGGAATCGACGCCCCGGCGCTGGCGCTCGAGCTGGGCAAGCGCGGCGAGATCCTGGTGGACGACCAGATGCGCACCAACATCCCCAACGTCTACGCCGTTGGCGACTGCGTGGGCGGGATGCTCCTGGCGCACAAGGCCGAGGAAGAGGGCGTGATAGCCGCCGAGGTGATCGCGGGACAGCCGGTGCACATGCACTACAACACGATCCCGTCGGTAGTCTACACCTGGCCCGAGATCGCCGCGCTGGGCATCACGGAGCAGCAGGCCAAGGACGCGGGACGCGAGATCCGCGTGGGGAAGTTCCCCTTCTCCGCCAACGGCCGCGCGCGCACGGCGGGCGAGACCACCGGCTTCATCAAGATCATCGCCGACGCCGACTCCGACGAGATCCTCGGCGCGCATCTCATCGGCCCGCACGTCTCCGAGTTGGTGAGCGAATTGGTGCTGGGCATGGAGTTCCGCGCGTCGGCCGAGGACGTGGGCATCACCGTGCACGCGCACCCCACGCTCTCGGAGACCACCAAGGAAGCCGCGCTCGGCGTGCTCGGCCGCTCGCTGCACATTTAGCGGCCGAGCACGCCGCCGCGCGTACCCGCCGACAGCCACCCCGTGGACACGCGCTTCCGACCGCTCACCCCAGACGACATACGCGCCGCGCGCACGCTCCTCCTGGCGGAGTTGGGCGCCACGCCCTGGCGCGCGGCTCCGCTGGACGCGCTGGACGAGGCCGCACGCGGCGCCACCAGCGCCGAGTCGGCCGCCGAGTCGCGCGGTATCGTCGCCGAGAGTGACGGTGGCGTGGTGGGCGTCATCCTGTTCGGCATGTACTCGGGCACGCAGGGCACCGGGCGCATCCGCGCGATCGCGGTCGATCGCGCGGTAGCGCGCTTCCTGCCGCGCGCGGCAGAGCGCGTGGAATCCGCGGCGTCAGTCGGACATCGCGCGGGGACAGAGCCCGGCATCACCGTGGCAGCCGAGCTCCTCGAGCGCGCGATCGACGCGCTTCGCGACGACGGTGCTCGGCTCGTGATCGCCGAGCTTCCGGGAGATCCCACCCTCGCCGCGATGGTGGAGGTACTTCGGCAGCGAGGATTCAGCCAAGAGGGCGAGATCGCCGATTTCTACCGGGACGGGGTGCCGATGATGATCCTGCGGAGAGACGTCGCGCCGTAGCCGTGGGATCGGCGGACGTGCGATGGCGCGTTGGCCGCCGATGTCACGTGTCGCCTCCCAGCGCGTTCCGCCACGCGTGCAGTCGCGCCGCCCGTTCGCGATGGGCACGTTCGTGGGGCGCGCTTGGCGCCCACCCGTCGCCCGCTAGCGGCGGCCGGTTGTGCACCTCGCGCAGGACTGCATCGAACGCCGCACGATCGCCCTCTGCGGCGCGCGTGGCGAGGTACTGCCCCGTGAGCAGCGCCGCAATCTTCTCAGCGACAGCCGTGGTAATGAACTGATTGATCGAGATGTCGTCACGCCCCGCGAGCGTTCGCACCTGGTGGTGGAACGAGTCAGGGAGACGGAGGCTGAGCGTTCCCACGGTTACTCTCCCACTTGGCGGAGGAACTGTGCCGGACGGAGCACCTGGACGCCGACCGCTTCGGCCCCCGCAAAGTCCTTCACGTGACGCGCGACAATGTGCGCGCATTCGGCGGCGACCGCGAGCTCGAGCGCCAGATCCGCCGTAGCGCGGCGCAGCAGCGGGCGCCAAAGACAATGGAGCGTGCGGTGCAGCGCGATCGCGGCCAGATAGTCGAGCGCCGCGGCAATATCGCCGGCCGCAAGGCCGAGCGTTGCCGCCTGCCGGTTGAGGGCTTCCTCGTACTCCAACAGCAACGGCGCTGAGAGCACGATCGTCACCCGCCCGTCGCGCACAAGTTGCAGGAAGCGGAACGATGCTCCGCGACGCGACCACAGGGCGCTCCCCACCACGCTGACATCGATCACGACCGGCTTCGATTCGGTCGCACCGGGGTTGGCGTCCATCATGACGAGAGTCATTCGATCGTGCACGTGGCGCGGGTGCGCGTCGCAAGGCGGGTCGTACGTGTCACGCAGGGATCGCTTACGGGGCGTGGTGTGTTGGGCGGCGTGGCGTTTCCCACGGCATCGTGCCTCGTCGGGTGTGCTGGTCAATCGGGTGCGCCGGTCGGTCGGGGGCGCTGGTCAGCCTGGTGCGCGGGGTCGGTGTGGCCTGGTCGTCCCTCTGGTCTGGTGGTCCCTCTGGCCCAGTGGTCCTTCGGGTCGGTTGATCCCTTGGGTCGGTTGGTCCCTTGGGCCTGGCGTCTCGGTCGCGCAGGCATGCCGCGACTGAGGGCACCGCATTTCTAAACACTCCGCTCCGGAAGACCAGCACGAATCTGTCCCCGACAGCATCGCGTTTTGTGGTATCGCCGGTAATACCACGTTTCAAGATGCCAATCAGGGGAACCACGGCGCATGTGCGGGGGCCGTAGGCGGTAACGGCGGCGGGCCCCACGCCCGGACGCGAGACGCCGCGGCGGAGACGTGGGCGGGTGATGCCCGGCGCGAGACGGGCGCCGGAAACGCCGGGGGGAAACGCCTGGGGAGAGTCACGGCCCACAGACGCGGGGGGAGACTCCCCGGGAGCCACGGGTGGGCTAGATCGATCGCGGCCCATGAACAATCGGCGCCGGCGCCCCCGGATACGGGGCGCCGACGCCGATCTCGTTCTGACTCCTTCGGCCCCGCCACGCCCGCGTCACAGTCCGAGCGCGCCGGGAACGTCGCCGGGCTCAGCCGCCGATGATCGCTCCGATCACCAGGCCGGCCGCCAGGATCGCGGCGCCGAAGATGAGCGCGTTGGTCGGCGTCAGCTCGAACGGACGCCTCCACCAGGGGGTGATCACCCGCGGGGTAGTCTGCGGCAGCGCGTTCATGATGTCCTCGTACACGTGAACGGGCGTGCGCATGTGGCGCCGCTTGTCGACTTCGGTACCGATCTGCTTCCAGAAGTCGACGTCGCGCGTGGTCTCGCCACGGCGCACGGCAGCCTCGGGCAGATCGCCGTCGAGCCACGCATGGACGGACGCGGGAGTATGGCGCCGCTTGAGCGGGACCTCGCGGTCCGCCAGCGGGCGGGACACAGGCGTTTCGCGTGCCTGCTCGCGGCCTACCTCCGGCCGGTGCTCACGCGCGTCATGATTCTCATACATCAGGCGTACTTTTCCTCGAGCAGTGCCTGGAGTGCTTCCCGCGCGCGGTGTACGCGCATCTTCAGCGCTCCGACAGTGGTGGACAACAGGTCAGCCATCTCCTCGTACGACCGTCCTTCAACGTGCTTCATCACGAACGCCTCGCGAAGCGAGGGCGCCAATTGCGCGAGCGCCCCATCCAGATCGGTGCGAAGCTCCGTACGGTCGAGCTCCTCATCCGGGGTAGCAAACCCGGATGGCTGATCGTCTTCCTCGTAGCTCAGGTGCGTCCGGCGAATGTTCTTCAGCCAGTCCTTGCACCCGTTCGCCACGATACGGAAGATCCACGCGTCAAACCGGCCGTGGACTTCTGCCAGGTGCTGGTACGCCTTGATGAACGAGGCCTGGAGGATGTCCTCCGCCACGTCGGGGCTCCCCGTCATGCCCAGGGCATGCCGGTACAGCGGATCGCTATACCGCTTGATCAGCGTCCCGAACGCGTTGCGGTCCCCCGCCAGCACGCGGGAGATGATGTCATGGTCGGCCGCCTGTTGATCGGCGATCTCGACCGGCGCCGTTATTTTCACGGCGGCAGTGTAACGCTTTTCACGCTCCTGGAACAGCCCTGACAGGCTGGGAAGCGGCCGAGCGAGGGTGGCCATGCCTACTGGACGAGGCGGCCGGCAGAAGGTAACAAAGTTCTCATAACCGTCGTCCCGAGGGCTTCGTGGCGTACACCAGGAGCTCCCGGAGCCCGTCAGATCGGTAACGGCGACGGTCGTGGTCGCTGTCGGCGCGATACCGGCGGTACGGCCGGGTGAGCACGCGCGCCCGAGCCCCCTTGCCCATGGCACTCCCCACCAGACGCGCCAGCTCGCGTGCGTCCAACAGCCCCTCGGAGTTGTAGCTCACCACCACCGAGCGCGCGCGCGACGCGGCCAGCAGCTCCTCCAGCGCGTTTCCCACCCGGGCGGGCGAGCACCAGTCGCTTCGCTGCGGACTCCCCTTGCCGCGCGCCACGTCGGTTCCGCGCTCCGCGCCCGTCGCGCGCGTCGCGTCGGGTAAGCGCGCCGCGTCCGTTCCGGCGGCCTCGCCCGCCACGTCCGTTCCGCCCGGCTCGCACAACAGCCCGGTCTTGCCCCGGAGCTCGAGCGGCACGTCGAACCACCCCCGCGCGATGATCTCGGGGACGTGATAGTAGTTGGCGTACTGGCGCGCATTGTACGGCGGATCGACGTACAGGAGGTCCACCTCCCCTACCTCCGCCGCCACGCGCGTCGCGTCCGCGCAGTGGGCTGCGCTCCCCGCCGGCCCGCGAACCGGGACCACCGGCAGGATGGGGAGCGGCCGCAACGCGTTGGGCTGCCACTCCTTTATGTAGGCCGCGTACACCCCCGCCGTGTTGGCCACCCGGTCGGCCCCCTCGATGAGGGCGGCAAGCAGCAGATAGTAGGCGGCGCTTCCCAGTAGCTCCCGCCGTTGCCACTCATGCAGGACGCGGCGCACCGCGTCGATCCGCCGCGCGTTCTCGCGCGTGAAGTACCTCCGCCCTGACCCACCGCGCGCGGGAGCGAAGTTGGCCGTCATGAAGCCGCTCTCCACGTCGAGCCAGTGCTCCAGAAATTCGGCCATCTCCGCCAGGGCACCGCCGCCACGTTGCCGCACGGCGGCGCGAAAGCGGGCCGATCGAAGCGCGCGCCCCAGCTCCGCGTCTCCCGCACGCACCGCGGCAAAGGACGGCACCCGCTGCGCCACCACGTACGCCTGCTGGAAGACGTACGAGTACGTCATGAGATCGCTCGAGATCACGCGCCATCCGCCCTCCTTGAGCGCGCGCCCAACAGCCGCCGTGCCGGCAAAGGCATCGTGCGCCACGGGGGGCCGCCCCTCGGGCGTGGGAACCACGCGCCGCACCGTGCGCATGAGAAAATCCAGAAGGCGGGTCTTGTTCCCGATGTATCTCACCGCCCGTCGTCCTTGGCGCCGCCCTCAGCACCCGCGAGCGCGTCGATGCGCGCGAAGGCGTCCCAGCCGAAGCGGCGCACCAGGGCGCCGTGCTGGTCAAGGGCGGGAGGCGGCAGCCGTACCGCGCCCGGAACACTGGGCGGAACGCCGGTGAGAGGAGAGCCCGCCTCCTCGCGCACCGCCTCGAGCACAGTCTTCACCAGCCCGCAGGGGACGCCGGCGCTCTGCAGCGTATCCAACCACTCGCGGGCGCTGCGCGTACGCAGTCGGTCCTGCATCTGCCGCACCACGCGCTCGCGCTGCTGCACGCGCTCGGCGTTGCGTTGCAGGGCGGAAGAGCCGGCGAATGAAAGGATGTCGAGCACGCGCACGCACGCGCGCCACTGTTCGTCGGTTCCCACCGCTATCACGATGTCGCGATCCGCGGTCTGAAAGAGCTGATACGGCACGAGGCTCGGATGCGCGTTCCCCCATCGCTCGGCGTCCTGCCCGGTAACGAGCGCGTTCTGCGCCACGTTCACCAACGCCGCGGTGGCGCTGCGCGCCAGCGAGACCACCACTCGCCGCTCGTCCGGGGCGCCCGGAGTTCCGCGGGCGCGGGCGAGCAGCGCTCCGAGTACGCCGATGGCGGCGTCCTTTCCGGCGAGCACATCGGCCAGGGCCACGCCCACCTTGGTGGGCGGGCCGCCCCGCTCCCCCGTGATCGCCATCCAGCCACGCTCGGCCTGCACAACGGCATCGTATCCCAGGCGGGGGTTGGCGAGCCCGAAGCCCGTGATGGTGCACCAGACCAGATCCCGATGCGAGGCGAGCATCTCGCGCGGCCCCAGCCGAAAGTGCTCCAGGACGCCCGGTCGGAAGTTCTCCACCACCACATCGGCGTCGTCCATGAGCTGGCGGAGGAGGTCGCGGTCGCGCTCCAGGTGCGCCGCCACGCTCAACTTGTTCCGGTTGACGCTCAGGAAATAGGCGCTCTGCCCACGCTCGTCGAACGGCGGTCCCCACCCCCTGGTGTCGTCGCCACGCCCTGGTCGCTCGATCTTGATGACGTTCGCGCCCATGTCACCGAGGGCCATGGTGCAGACCGGCCCGGCGAGCACTCTCGAAAGATCCAGTACGTTGACGCCTGTCAGCATAGTTTTGTCGCGTTCCAGGCGCTATGTTAGCGTGATAGTGGCGCTACATCTTCAGCCGGCAGCGGCGGATACGGGACCGGCGTTGGATCGGTGGCGTCCCTTGCATAGCTGTTGGCAATTCATATACTTAGCGTCGCTTGAGACGGGCTCCGCCCGCCGCCGCGCGAAGCTAGTGGATAGACGTCCTCCCAACAACGGCGCTCGCGGGCGGCCGCGGGGGGGCTGCATCGCGGCATACCGGCGCCCTGTCGTCCCTTCTCCTCCGCCACGGAGCGCACCCTTTGATGACGGCCGAAATGCCCACAGCGGCAGGCAGCTCCCAGGAAACCGGCACCACGGACAGTACTCCTCCCAAGCGGTCGGGGCATCGCCACACCAATGTGCGGGACGCGGTGGCCGAGATGGCCGCGCGCGCGCAGGAGATCAGTCAGGAAGCGGGAAGCCGGATCGGGCAGGCGATGAAGGACGTCATCAACGCCGGCGCCGGCCTGGCCACCTTTGCCGTGGAAAGCGCCCGCGATCTGGTGCAGTACATGGTACGTCGCGGTCAGATGACGCAGGAAGAGGCGGACAAGCTGATGCGCGAGGTGGAATCGGCCGGCGGCAAGCGGCCGGCCCGCGCTGCGGGCACGAACGGCGGGTCCACGCACGGCGCGTCGCACGCTGCGCCGCGCGCTGCGCCGCGCGCGGCGTCACATACCGCGTCACACGCTCCGCCGGCGGCGCAAACGAGCAGTTCGTCGTCCACCGCCAAGGCGGCCAAAGCGCCGCCCAGGACGACCGGGAGCGCGAGCAGCGCCAGCAAGAAAAAGCGGCGTGCCTCCAAGCCCGCGCCGCGCAAATCGGGAGCGTCGGCCAGGAAGAGCGGCGCGAAGGCGTCCGGCAAGAGCGCGCCCAAGAAAGGGGCGTCGGTCCGCAAGAGCTCCTCCAAGCGAAGCAGTTCCAGCGCCTCGAGAAGCAAGAAAAAGAAGTAGCGCTCGACCGGCGCTCGCCGCGCCGCCGCGCGAACCGGGAGCACTCAACGCCGCGCGGCTGCCAGCCACTCCAGAAAGGCGCGCACCTCTGCGGGAGAGTCCAGCACGTACTCCGCCGCCGTCTGCATGGGCGGCGTAGCGCCGTTCTGCCCCACGCGCGCCGTCACCGTCGCCGCGCTCCACGCGCGGAGCGCCCGAAAGGCATCCTCGTCGGTGCGATCGTCGCCCAGAAATACCGCGGCACCATGGTCGCGTCGCAGCCCCAATCGGGTGACGAGCGAAAGGACCGCCGTTCCCTTGTCCACGCTGGCGGGGGGGCGGACCTCCAGCACCTCCTTTCCGTCCGTCATCTTGAGGCCGAGCGAGAGCGCCACCTCCTCCACGATGCCTCGCACGCGCGGCACCACGGCGCGATCGGCCAGACGGTAGTGGATGCTGAGCGTCCACCCCTTGTCCTCCAGGATCACCCCGGGCACGGGAGACAGTTGCGGCTCCAGTCGCCGCGCCGCATGCGCCACCGCCGCCCGATAGGGCGCCAGATGCGGATCCACCACTTCTTCGCCATTGGGGCCGAGCACTTCGTAGCCGTGATTGCCAATGACCCACACGTTGGCCACGGACACCAGCCGCCGCGCATCGGCGGCGGCGCGTCCGGAGACGAGCACTACCTGCACGCCCGAGCGCACGGTGAGCGCGGCCACCGCGCGGCGCGTCTCCAGCGGAACCTCCGCCTCTTCGGGGCGAGGTGCGATGGGCGCGAGCGTTCCGTCCACGTCGAGCAGCACCACGAGCGGCGACTCCGAGAGGCGGCGCACCGTCTCCTCCGGAACCGGAAGGAGCGATGCCGTCACGACACCGGTGCCGGCCCCTGCTCCCGCGCCGCGATCAAGCCCTCCACGCGAGAGAGGATGGCCTCCAGCCAGTCGAAGATCGTGCGCGAGCGGAGCTGCGAGCGCATGCGGTGCATCCGCACGCGCCGCTCCGCCTCTCCCATCTCGAGCGCGCGCCGGATCCCCGCCACGAAGCCATCGATGTTGAACGGGTTGATGAGGATCGCGCCGTCGATCTCTTCCGCCGCACCCGTGAATCGACTCAACACCAGCACGCCCCGTTCCTCCACCTGACAGGCCACGAATTCCTTGGCCACGAGATTCATTCCGTCCTGCAGCGACGACACCAGGCAGATGTCCGCCGCACGGAAAACACCAGCCAGCACCTCGGCGCTGATGTTCTCGTGGATGAGCACGATGGGCGTCCACGCTGTTGGTGCGCCATCGATCGTTGATCTCGACCACCAGGCCGAGCATCTCCTCCTCGAGGGCGCGATAGGCGGGCAGCTCGGAGCGCGACGGGGTGGCGACGAGGAGGAAGGTGAACTTCTCGCGCAGCTCGGGGTTCTGCTGCCACAGCATGCGCAGCGCCCGCAGTCGCTCGGGAATGCCCTTGGTGTAGTCCAGCCGATCCACGCCGAGACCAAGCTGACATCCATCCCCGGTGTAGCGCTGGCGCAGTCGCTGCGTGAGCTCGGCGCTGCCCTGGGCGTTCGCCAGGCCTTCATAGTGATCGACGTCGATGCTGATGGGGAACGACGCGATCTCGATGCTGCGGCCCTGATAGAAGATGCGCAGCGTGTCGGCATCGATGTCCGCATCCGGGATGAGCTCGGCCACACACCCCAGGAAATTCAGCGCGTAGCGCTCGGTCTGGAACTCGATGAGATCGTTGCCCAGCATCCCGCGCAGCAGCGCGTCGTGCACGCCGGTGGGGAGGAAGCTCAGGATGTCCACCGGTGGGAAGGGGATGTGCCAGAACTGGTGCAGCAGCATGGGCGCATGGATGGACCGGATCATCTCGGCGGCGAGCCCAAAGTGATAATCCTGAATCCATACCACGGGCTTGCGCGGTGCGCGCTCGATCTCGCTGGCCACCGCTTCGGCGAACTTGAGGTTCACATTGCGGTAGCGCTCCCAGTGATCGCCGCGGAACTCGAAGTGTTGCACGAGCATGTGGCACAGCGGCCAGAGCGATCGATTGGCGAAGCCCAGGTAATAGCCGTTGACGTCGGCATCTTCCAGGAACACGCGGTGCAGCGTGTACGCCGGATGCTCGGGGGGCACCTGGAGCCTGCCCGCGTCGTCAGCGGTACGCTGGTCCGCGCTCCCCGATCCCCACGCCACCCACACGCCGTGGGTGGTCTGCATGGTGGGATCGAGGGCCGACACCAGCCCCCCGGGCGGCTGACGGACGTCCACCGCACCGTCCAGGCTGCGATGTTCGTACGGCTCCCGGTTGGACAGGAGAATGAGCGTGCGATCCTCCAGGTGACGCGCCAGGCTGGACATCCCTGTGTAGATGGGCAGAAGCCGTGCCGAGTGCAAGTCACGCGTGCGACTGTGCCGGCCGATCCTGCACTGGAGGGTCGACGGAGCGCGGAGGAGCGGCGCGACCCTCCGTTCGAGCGCTCGCGCGCCCACGGGCAACGGAGCGTTGCACGCGTGCGCGGCACGGCTAGGTTGTGGGGATGTCGATCGAGCGTGGCGACGCTGTGGCACTCACGCGCGAGTTGGTGCGGGTGGACTCGCGCAATCCATCTCTGGTGCCGGGCGCGCCGGCCGAGGGCGCGGTGGCACGCACACTGGCCAGCGTGCTGCAAGGATGGGGCGCGCGCGTAGAGGTGTGCGAGGTGGCCGCGGGGCGCCCCAACGTGATCGCGCGCTTTGGCGGCGCGATCGCGCGCAGCCTCCTCTTCAACGGGCATCTGGACGTGGTGGGGACACACGGGATGACGCACGCCCCGTTCGACGCGCTGGAGCGGAACGGGCGCATGTACGGCCGTGGCGCGACCGACATGAAGGGCGGCGTGGCGGCCATGTGCGCGGCCGCGGTGCGCGCGGCGGACGCCGGGTTGGACGGCGAGCTGATCGTGGCCGCAGTGATCGACGAGGAATGCGAGAGCCTGGGGACGCGCGCGCTCATCGAGAGCGGCGTGCGCGCGGACGCGTCCGTGGTGACGGAGCCCACGCGGCTGGCCATCGCTCCCGCGCATCGCGGGTTCGCATGGATGGACGTGGAGGTGCACGGGCGCGCCGCGCACGGCAGCCGCTACGACCTGGGGGTGGACGCCATCCGGTTGGCGGGGCTCATACTTGCCGAGCTCGACGCGCTGGATGCCACCGTGCTCCCCACGCGCACACACCCGCTGTTGGGGCGCGCCTCGTTGCACGCCTCGCTCATCGAAGGGGGCACCGGGATGTCCACGTACCCCGACCGGTGCCTGCTGCGCCTGGAGCGGCGCACGGTGCCTGGCGAGACCGCGGAGGATGCGCTGGCGGAAGTGCGCGCGTGCTGCGCGCGCGTGGCGGAGCGACGCCCCGAGCTGCGCGCGGATGCGGCACTCACGTTTCATCAAGGGCCGAGCGATGTGGCCACCGACCACGCCATCGTGCGCGCGGTGGCGGATGCGGCGCGCGCATGTGGCGATCCGGTGGCCGTCGAGGGGTTGAGCGCGTGGACGGACGCCGCGTTGTTGAACGACGCCGGGATCCCGGCCATCTGCTACGGCCCGGGCGACATCACGCTCGCGCACGCGGCGGAGGAATGGGTGAGCGTGGACGAGATTCGCCGCGCCACGGAGGTGCTCACCGTGCTCGCGACACGCTGGTGCGCGGAGCGCGCGTGATGGCGCACTTCTCCCCTGACGAGATGGACCGGCTGGAGCGGGCGGTCGCCGCGGGCGTGCGGGTGGCCGTCTACCGCCGCGGGAGCGAGTTCGTGGTGATTCCCACCGCGATCGAGATGGTGGACGGTCACGAGATGCTGTCGTGCGAGCATCCCACCACCGGCGAGCCGCTCCTGTTCGACCTCGACGATGTCGACGCGGTAGAGGTGATCCGGTGATCCCACCGTCGCGGCGCAGAGCGCGCAACACGACGAACATTGGCAGGGCGCGTGACGTCAGCGCGGAACGCGATGAAGCACGCGCCGAGGCTTTGCCTACCCCCACCTCTAACGACGCCCAGCCGACGGTCGCCGTGTACGCGGACGAATCGTGCCTGGGGAACGGACGCGAGGGAGAAAACCCCGGGGGCGCGGCCGGAGTGATCGAGTACCGTGCGCTGGGGAGCAGTACCGTGCGACGGCGCGACTACTGGATCTCCGAGCCGGCCACGACGAACAACCGCATGGCGCTCCGCTCGGCCATCGAGGCCTTTCGCGTGCTGTCGGCCAAGGGGCGGCGGTTGCGCGTGCTGTTCACCAGCGATTCGCGCTATCTGGTGGACGGCATGACGGCGTGGACGTTCGATTGGATTGCGCGCAACTGGCGGCGGAAGACGGGCGCCATTGAGAACGTGGAGCTGTGGAAGGAGCTGGTGGGGGTGGCGGCCGCGCACGAGCATCACTGGCGCTGGGTTCGCGGACACGCGGGGCACGCGCAGAACGAGTATGCCGACGCGCTCGCGGTGCGCGCCGCGGCCGCGCAGACGCAGTCGGCTGGTGCAGTGCCGTCGGAGTTCTCGGCATGGCTGGCCGGCCAGCGCGCGCGCGGAGCCATGGTGGGGGACGCCGAGGGGGAGCTCTCGCTCCAAGACTTCAAGCGCGGCTGTACGTTACGCACCCCCTCGACGGGGCGTCTGCTCTGAGACTCTCGCCGGAGCCACCCTCATGTTCAAGACGCTCATGCTCATCGTCGTCGGCCTGTGCTTGGGCTACTTCATGGGTTTCAGCGACGGACGCGTACACCGACAGAACGTGGTGGCGCGCATGGTCGACCGCGTAGGCGGCTCGCACCGCGACGCGGTGGCGAACGATGTGGACAAGCAGATGGATAGTGTCGAGGGGAGATAGGCAGTGAAGATGGGCATCGGGGCGCGCTGGCGCCTGAGCGCTCGTTCGCTGGAAAGACAGACCGGCATCGGCGCCCGCCGACGCCTGATCCCTCGCTCGCTGGTAAGCGAGAATCAGGTGCGTGGTGACAGATGCGAGTCATCGGTCATCGGATGTCTCGGTCCTGCGCGCGCCGAGAGCGGATGGCGACCTGAAAGGGCTTCGGCCGCTCCCCCCCACCGCCGGCTCATCACTGGGCTGATGACTGTCATCAGATGACAGTAACCACGCTACTGATTCTCGCCTACAGAATCCTGATCTCCACCCGCCCACGCAGATCCCCGCCCAACCAACTCACCACCGAGAACTGAGCACTGAGACCTGAGACCCCCTTGCATTCCTCCCTTCCCGCGCACACCTAATAGGGTCCGTTCGTCGGCCAGGCGCCGGCGTCAGCACGCCATCCACCTATCGCCCTGCGGCACATCCACATGGACGACCTCGACCGGCTCTATCGCCGGCTCGTGCAGAACATCCGGAACGGGTTCCCCGACTACCTGTCGCGCCCGTTCGAGGTGGCGGAAGTCTATCAGAGCATCGTCCCATACCGGCACAACCGGCGCGAGCTCGGCATCGAGACCAATCAGGACTATGAACTGGCGCTCTGCCGGCTGATCGCAGGGGAGCGCGGCTACGTCACGGGAGACGACGCCATGCAGAGCACCGTTCGCCAGGAGCTCGCCTTGGCCAATCCCAATACCGCCGTCTTTCGCGACTTCGCGGCCGCGCGCGTGGCGCTCGCGCCGGAGCCGTTGCGCCAGTTGTCCGTGGAGAGCGCGGCGGCCGCGCCCGATCGCGAGCCGGGAAGCGGTGCGCAACGCGCGGGCATGCGCGAGGCGCATCCGCTTCCGCCCAATCCCCCACCCCCGCGTCCTCCCACACCGCCACCTCCGCCGTCGTTGCGCGCGCCGACGCGCCCCAGCGCACCCGCGTCGCCGTCCCAGAGCATCCACACGCCCGTCGGTGGCGTGCGGTCCGGCACACAGAGTACCGGCGTTACGGGTGGCGCGTGCCGGTACTGCAACGGCGATCTCCCGGAGGATCGGCGCGTGATGTTCTGTCCTCATTGCGGGCAGAACGTCACCGTGCAGCATTGTCCCGCCTGCGGAGCGGAGCTCGATCAGAGCTGGAAGTTCTGCATCACCTGCGGGCGCGCGGTGGCGGCGGAGTGAGCGAGCCTTTCCCACCGGCGCGGCGCTCGAGGTGCGCGGCGGGGTGGGTGGCGCTTGGCGCGCTGGCCCTCACCGCGCTTGCATGCGGCCGCGGCGATCGCGTGGTGCGGCGGAGTGCCGGACCCGTAGACACCGCCGTGGCCTACTCACTACCGGATAGCACTCGCGCGGACAGCACCATTGGCGCGGACAGCACCGCGCGTCCCGGCCCGGGCACCGCCGACAGCGCGCCAGTCGAGAGCGGCCTGGTGTTGCGCGCCGATAGCGCGGCGGGCGCGGTGATCTTTCATCGATCGGGGCGGTGCTTCACCTGTCACGGTCAGAACGGTGCCGGGCTGGACGGACTGGGCTCGAATCTGCAAGACAGCACTTGGGCGAGCGGCAGCGGCAGCCTGGCCGCCATCGCGCGGATCGTGCGGGAGGGCATCCCACCAGGTGGGTCCACCGCGCCCATGCCCGCCTTTGGCGCGCAGTTGTCCGCGGACGACGTTCGCCAGGTGGCGGCGTACGTGTACGCGCTGTCGCACCCTGACTCGGTGGTGGCCGATACGCTCCCCGCCGATACGCTCCCCGGCAAGCTGCGCCCTGCCGATGCGCTCGCTGCCGATTCGTTCGCTGCCACCATCCCTGCCGACGCACATACGGTCGACGCGCTCGCTCCACTGGCGAATCGGTTTCGGTCGCCACGCCCCGGCACCTCCCGGCGCGGAGCTTGGCGAGCCACCGCGCGACCCGGCGGCCTTGGGTCGCGCCGCACGCGGCGTGGCTCCGCACGCGCGCGCTCTCATTCCTAGACATATGTCGAAGCTCGCGGTGATTGCTGGCGATGGGATCGGCCCCGAAGTCGTGACCGAGGCGCTCAAGGTACTGGACGCGGCGCGCGAGCGTTTTGGCGTGGAGATGCAGGTGGACCCGCTTCCGTATGGTGCCGATCACTACCTCGCCACGGGCGAAACGCTTCCCGCGGGGGAGATGCAACGCCTGGGGCGCGACTACGACGCCATACTGGTGGGCGCGTTGGGCGACCCGCGAGTTCCCGGCAACGAGCACGCGCGCGACATCCTGTTGGGCATGCGCTTTCAGCTCGATCTGTACGTGAACGAGCGCCCGGCACGACTCATGGCCGACCGTCTCACACCGCTCAAGGGCAAGACCACACGCGACATCGATCTCGTGATCTTCCGCGAGAACACGGAGGGGATCTACGTATCGATGGGCGGAACATTCAAGGAAGGGACACCGCACGAGATCGCCATCGCCGAGGAACTGCACACCAGGCAGGGGGTAGAGCGGATCGTTCGTCACGCCTTTGCGTGGGCGGAGGCGAACGGGAAAGACCACGTGACGATGGTGGACAAGGCCAACGCCGTCCCCGCGCACCGCCTGTGGCGTCGGGTGTTCGAGGAGGTGGGCTCGGAGTACGCTGCGATTCGCCGGGACACGCGCTATGTGGACGCGATGGCCATGGATCTCATCCGGACGCCGGAGTCGTTCCAGGTCGTGGTCACGGGAAACCTGTTCGGCGACATCCTGTCGGATCTGGCATCGATGCTGGTGGGCGGGCTTGGGTTGGCGCCCAGCGCGAACCGGCATCCCGGGCGGCTGGCGATGTTCGAGCCGGTCCACGGGAGCGCGCCTCCGCTGGCGGGGCGCGACGTGGCCAATCCGATGGCGGCCATCTTGACGGTTGCGATGCTTCTGGATACGGTGGACCACGCGGAGGCGGCCGCGGCGGTGGAGGGGGCGGTCCGGGACGCGGTGGCGGCGGGGGTGGGGACGGAGGACATTGGGGGGAGTCTGGGAACGCGGGGAGTCGGGGACTGGATCGCGGAGCGGGTTGCGACGGGCAGCTCGGCCGGGTGACGCGGTGCCATTGCGCAGCTTGGAGCCATGAGACGTCTGCTACGGTCGAGGCGATTGGCGTGTTGTCTGGCGGTGCTGTCAGTGGCCGGCTGCGGGTCACATCCGCAGTCGGCAGCGCCGGCACCCCTGCCACCTCCGACCCCCGTGGACGTCATCACGCGGAACGAGATCGAGACGATCACCGGAAAGACCGCCTTCGACGCCGTAGCCAAGCTGCGCCCACGCTATCTCCTGGCTCCAGCTGGTGCCGCGGGGAACCAGGTCGCGTTGATCGTGTACGTGAATAGCGTGCCGGTGGGTGGGATCATGGCGCTTCGAGACGTGGATCTGTCGACCGTCCAGCGGATCGAGTATTTCGACGGCCCGCACGCCACATCACGGTGGGGACCGGGGCATGAACGTGGCGCCCTTCTTGTGATCACCACAAAGCAGGGATCGTAGCGTCCGCGTGTCGGCAGGCACGCCGGACGCGGGCGCCTGGACTCAGTTGTCTCACACGGGAGGAGCCATGCAGCGCAGGTTGATGCTCGCCATAGTGGCCGTCATGGGCGCGATCCTACTGACGAGCGTGAGTTCCGAACGCGCCGCAGCCCAGGACAGCGCCGCGTCAGTAGCGCAGAACAACGCCAAGCCCAAAAAGAAGAAAGTCCGCCGCGACCCAAACCTGGTCACGAGTGAGGAAATCGACGACGTCCGATCCGACGTCACCGACGCCTACGAGCTGGTGCAGCGCCTGCGCCCGCAGTGGCTTCGGACGCACGGGTCCACGGGGCTGCGCCCCGTCGGGGCCGGGACGGGGATACGCACCAACGGTGGGTCAGCCGCACCGCCCAACACGCCGCGCGTGTTGCGGGACGACGTTCCGGTGGGCGACATCAACGCCCTGCGCGGCATCAACCCGGCTGTCATCAAGGAGATGCGGTTTCTGGACGCCCGGAAATCTACGACGCTGTACGGCACCGGCTATGACTCGGGTGCCATCCTGATCATCACCGGCAGCAGCTGAGACTGACCGGGGCGAGCCGCCGGCCTGCGGCCGGCGATCACGACATCGCGCTTGAACGGTCGTTCGCGGCCGCGCATCTTTCACGATGCGCGGCCGCTTTGCGTTTCGGCCGTCTTCACCCGAACCGGATTCTATCGTGACCACGCAGCGCTCGGGCACCGACATCGTTTTCCTCTCGGGGGTGCGGACCCCCTTTGGCACCTTTGGCGGATCGCTCAAAGACTACACGGCCATCGATCTCACGGCGCGCGCCGCCAACTGCGCCATGCAGCGCGCGGGGATCGAGGGCGGGGACATCGATCACAGCATCTTTGGCAACGCCCTGCAAACGTCGGCCGACGCCATCTACTTTGCGCGCCACGTGGCGCTCAAGGCGGGCGTGCCGGTGGAGAAGCCGGCGCTCACGATCAATCGGCTGTGCGGTTCCGGCTTTCAAGCCATCATTAGCGGTGCGCAGGAGATCATGCTTGGCGACGCGCAGGCGGCGCTCGTAGGCGGCGGCGAGTCGATGTCGCAGGCGCCGCATGTGGCGCGCGGGCTGCGCTGGGGAACGCCGCTGGGCAAGGCACCAGTCCTCGAGGATCTGCTGTGGGAATCGCTCAAAGACCCTGTGTGCGGCTTCTCGATGGCCGAGACAGCGGAGAACCTGGCGGAGAAATACAAGCTGGACCGTCGCGAAGTGAACGAACTGGCATTGCGCTCGCAGCAGACGGCCAAGGCGGCCTGGGACAGCGGCGTCTTTGACGACGAAGTGATTTCCGTGCCGGTGAAGAACCCCAAGACGCGCGAGGTGGAAGAGTTCCGGCGCGACGAGCACATGCGCCCCAACACCACGCTCGACGTGCTCATGTCGCTCAAGCCGTACTTCAAGAAGGACGGCATGGTGACGGCCGGCAACGCGTCGGGAATCGGCGATGGCGCGGCCGCGCTGGTGATCTCGAGCGCGGCGTTCGCCAACGAGCGCGGGCTTGAGCCGCTGGGCAGACTGGTGAGCTGGGGCGTTGCCGGAGTGGAGCCCAAGTACATGGGCATCGGTCCCGCGCCGGCGTCGCGGATCGCGCTCGATCGGGCGCAGCTGTCGCTGGACCAGATGGACCTCATCGAGGTGAACGAGGCGTTCGCGCCGCAGGCGTGCGCCGTGGTGAAGGAACTCGGGCTCCCCATGGACAAGCTCAACGTGCACGGCGGCGCGATCGCGCTCAGCCATCCGTTGGCGGCGTCCGGCGCGCGGATCACCGCGCACCTGCTCCACGCTTTGCGCGCGGCCGGCAAGCGCTACGGGCTGGGGTCGGCGTGCATCGGCGGGGGACAGGGGATCGCCGTCATCGTGGAGTCGATGTGACGGCAGTGGCGACGCGCGTCGGCTGGGCGCGCCGCGCCGCCGCACTCGGGGCGGCGGCCTGTGTCGCCGCCGCGTGCAACATGGGTCCGACCGTGGAGACGGTGCCGACCACCCCGGCGCCCGCCGCACCGCCTGGAGAGGCGTCCGGCGGCGCCGCCATCGCGTGGCCGCTCAAGACGCGCGAGCATCTGGATGTGTGGCTGCACGGATTCGCCTTGCTGCAGGGCGACACCGCGACCGCTCTGGTGCCACTCTTCCGCCGCGGATACCACGACGATCTGGTGGTGCTCAAGAACCGGTCGAACGTCACCACCCAGCTCGACCTCAACCGCACCGCGCTCGCCGCCCGGCTGCACGCGAACCCGGGGCTGCAGGCCGCGCAGTTTCTCCCGCTCTACTTTGGCTCGTGGACGGAGATGAACAACGCCATCGACGTCTTTCTCGACGTCGACGGCGACGCGCGGCGCGTGAACGACGCCAGCACACGGGCCATGATCGCCACCTTTGCAGGCGTATTCCCGTCGGCGGCGGACCGCGACTGGCTGCGTCGGTTCATCGTCTCGCTCCGCGACGAATACGACCGGTTTTATCATGCGTACTGGGTGCAGCGGCAACAGCAGCTCGCTCCCGTGCTCGGACGGCTCGATTCCCTCTGGACGCGGGTGTACTTCTCCAAGTTCCATCCCTACCTGCGGAATACACAACTTCTGGGCGGCGACTTTTACGTGTCACTCCCGCTCGACGGCGAGGGACGGACGCTCACCGAAGGACCGCGCTCGAACGGCGTGGCGGTGGGCTTTCCGAGTACGCCGGACTCGGCCGTCACGGCCATCTACGCCTTTGCGCACGAGGTGAGCGCACCGGTAGTCGCGAGCGCGGTGAACGACAACACCACGCCGGTGGAGAAGCGGCAGGGGCTGGCCGATCGGTACACGGCCAATGGCCTGGTGCGCGGCGGCGCGCTGCTGCTGCAGCGCGTCGCTCCCGACCTGGTGGACAGCTACGAGCGCTACTACGTGCACGCCGCCGGGGCCGCGCCAGCCGCCAATGTGACGGGCACGTTCGCTCGCATCTTCGCTCTTCCCGACACGATCACGGCCGCCATCGCTCGCCAGTTGGACGTGGTACTTGGCGGGATCTGAGACCATGGTGGACATGCCGCACCCACCCCCGCGAGAGGCAAGCCCGAACGTCTCCCTCACTCCACGCGTGCTGGACCGGAGCGCGTTGGAGCGCGTCCTGGCGCGCGCGGCGGAGCTGCAAACGGCGCAACCCGACGCCACCGAACCGGGGCTCTCCGAGGAACAGCTCGTGGCGATCGCGCGCGAGGTAGGGATCGCACCGGAGCACATCCGGCAAGCGCTGGCCGAGGAGCGTACACGGCCGCCCGAGGTGCGCTCCGGCGGCGCGCTATCCGAGCTGGTAGGGGCCGCGCGCGTGACGGCACGCCGGGTCATGCGCGGCTCGGTGGCGAGTGCGCTCGTGTCGCTGGATCAGTGGATGCAGCGCGAGGAGCTGCTGCAGGTGAAGCGGCAGTTCGCCGATCGGATACTCTGGGAGCGGCGTCCGGGACTGGCCAGCGATTTCCGCCGCATCATGAACGTGGGCGGTCGCGGCTATCACCTGTCGCGCGCGGGCGAGGTGGGCGCCACGGTGGTCGCGGTGGATGACGCGCGCGTGATGGTCTCGTTGGACGCGGATGTCTCCCCCACGCGGCAGGCGTATCTTACCGGAGCGGGCGTGACGGCGGGCGGGGGAGCGGCGGCGAGTGTGGTGCTCCTGGCGTTGGGGTTCGTGGCCTACCTGGCCGCGGTCCCCGTGGCGGGAGGATTGGCGATGGGCTACTGGATCGCGCACCGGCATCTCCCCGTCGTCGCGCGCGTGCAGCTGGCGCTGGAGCAGGTGTTGGATCGGTTGGAGCGGGGAGAGACACCTCGTCCCTCGCTGTTCGCGGGGTACCCCGGCGGACGGCTCATTCCGTGAGGGAGGAGATCGACGGCGGCGCGCCGAACGGGCATGACGCCGCCGACCCGCCCGCGCAGCACGCGGGCTGACTTTCACACATCGAGGATCATGGCTGACATCGACTCCGTTGGGGTGCTGGGTGCGGGACTCATGGGAAGCGGCATCGCGCAGGTGGCGGCGCAGGCAGGGCTGCCGACCACCGTGCGCGAGGTGTCCGACGCGCTCTGTCAGAAGGGCCGCACGGCGATCGAGAAGCAACTCGCCAAAGCGGTGGAAAAGGGCAAGCTCACCGCCGACCAGCGCGAGAAGACGCTCGGCCATCTCACCTTCACCACCAAGGTGAGCGATCTCGCACAGTGCGGCATCGTGATCGAGGCCGTGGTGGAGGACCTGGAGGTCAAGAACGCCATGTGGAAGGAGCTGGACGGGCTCTGCCCGGCGTCGACGATCTTCGCCTCGAACACGTCCAGCCTCACGATCGCGGCCATGGCCGCCGCCACGGCGCGCTCCGACCGCGTGGTGGGGCTCCACTTCTTCAATCCCGTGCCGGTCATGAAGCTGGTGGAGGTGGTACGCACGGTGACCACGAGCGATGAAACGTTCGACGCCGCGTTCCGCTTTGCCAAGCGGCTGGGCAAGGAGCCCATCGCGGCCAAGGACAACTCGGGGTTCGTGGTGAACCTGCTGCTGGTACCCTACCTCATCGATGCCATTCGCGCGCTGGAGCAGGGCGTGGCGTCGGTGGAGGACATCGACAAGGGGATGGTGCTCGGCACCGGGTACCCCATGGGTCCGTTCACGCTCCTGGACTTCGTGGGGCTCGATACCACGTACAAGATTGCCGAGATCATGTTCGATGAGTACCGCGAGCGGCGCTACGCGCCGCCGCCGCTGCTCAAGCGGATGGTGCTGGCCGGGATGTACGGCCGGAAGTCGGGCAAGGGATTCTACGATTACACCGTCGACCCCCCGCGCGTGAACCAGCTGGGGCTCTGACGCCGCGCGGCACGCGCGCTGGCGCCGCGGGGGTGTGTTGATGGAGGCACGGCAGGGAGGGATCGTGCGCGACGACCTCCCCGCCCGCTCGGTGTATGCCGAGGGAGCGGGGATCGCGCGTGCGATCCCTCAGCGCATCGTGGTGCCGGCCACCGCGGGCGATGTGGTGCGGCTCGTGCGTGACGCACACGCGGGGCGCACGCCGATCGTCCCGCGCGGGTCGGGGAGCGGAATGGCGGGGGGCGCGGTGGGGGCTGGCACGCTCGTGGATCTGTCGCGTCTCAGAGCAATCGATGCGGTGGACGTGGAGCGGCAGCGCGTGCGAGCGCAGGTGGGCGCGGTGCGCGACGCGGTGAACGACGCGGCCGCGGCTCACGGGCTGCGCTTCCCCGTGGACCCGTCCAGCGGCGCATTCTGCACGGTCGGGGGCATGGCGGCCACCAACGCCGCCGGCGCGCGCACGCTGCGCTACGGCTCCACGCGCGCGTGGGTGACCGCGCTGGAGTGTGTGTTCGACGACGGCACGCTGGCCACGGTGCGGCGCGGGGCGGCGCCGCCCATGGAGGCGCCGGCCGTTGCGCGGTTCGTGCGTGAGGTGGCTGGTCCGCTGCGCGAGGCGGAGCGCGCGCGGCCGAGCGCGCCGCCGGTGCGCAAGAACTCATCCGGGTACGCGCTGGGTGCCTACGCGCGCTCGGGAGAGTTGGTGGACCTGCTGGTGGGGAGCGAGGGCACGCTGGCCGTATTCGTGGCGGTGGAGCTGGCGCTCGTGCCGACGGCAGGCGCCACCAGTACGCTGCTGGCCGCGTTCGCGTCGCTCGACGCGGCCGTCGACGGGGCCGCGCGTGCGCGGGAGGCAGAGGCCGCCGCGTGCGAGCTGCTGGATCGCACCTTCCTGGAGTTCGTGGCGGACCGCTCACCCATGTCGGTGCCGGCGAACACGGAAGCGGTGCTGGTGGCGGAGGTGGAGGGGCGTTCGCGCGAGGCGGCCGTTGCGAGCGCGCGGGAGCTGGGGCGCGCGATGGAACAGGTGGGCGGACGGGTGACGCTCGCGCTCGATGCGGACACGGAGCGCACCATCTGGGCGCTGCGCCATGCCGCCAGTCCCCTGCTCGCAACGCTCGACCCCGCGCTCCGGTCGATGCAGTTCATCGAGGACGCGTGCGTGCCGCCGCACGAGCTGGCGGCGTACGTGCGCGGGGTGCGCGCCGCGCTCGCGCGCCAGGGCATGCGCGGCGTGATCTTTGGGCACGCGGGAGACGCGAACGTCCACGTGAACCCGCTGGTGGATGTCCGGCACGCCGACTGGCGCGACCGGATGCAGCGCGTCTTGGACGAGGTGACGGCGCTCGTGGCGCGACTGGACGGCAGCCTGAGCGGCGAGCATGGCGACGGGCGGTTGCGCACTCCGCTGCTCGACCGGATGTGGAGCGGCCCGCGGGCTGACGCGCTGGAGCGGTTCGTGGTGGTGAAGCGCGCGTTCGATCCCACCGGCATCCTGAACCCCGGCGTCAAGGTGCCGCTCGCCGGTCAGCGCGCGTTGGGTGACATCCGCTACGACCCCGCGCTCCCTCCCTTGCCCGAGGCCGCCCGCGTGGCGCTCGGACGCATCGAGCGGGAGCGGGCGTGGAACACCTTTCGTCTGGACGCACTCGCGGAGGCGGAGGCGGAGGGAGGCGAAGGCGCGGCGCACGGTGCGTAGGCGGCGTCTGCTCGCGGCGCGCCGCGGCCGCTTCGATCGTGGCGCGCGCGTCTCGTGGCGAGCGCGTCGTGTGGGCCGCGTAGCGCGTCGAGCGTGACGGGTGCACATTTCCCGGCGCGGGCGGCGCGGAGACGGCGCTGTCTGTCGGTGACGCCTCGTCTCTTCCCCACCTCGCCAGCGATCTGTCCGTCCGCGTCGCAGCCATTCCCAATCGAACCGTGATGCCCACGTCCACACCAGCCGACACCGAATTCTACTATGCGCCCCGCATCACGCTGCTCGCGCGGCCGCAGTTCACCCAGCCGGAGCACCTGAGCGTCAACTGGATGGGCGAGAGCAGCGACGGCGAGCGGCTGGCCGAGTTCGCCGGACGGCTGTGCTACATGAGTCAGCGCAATCCGGCCAGCCGAGCCACGCGCGACTACATAGAGAACATCAAGAAGCAGGGCCACGGCAGCGTGCTGGAGCACGCGTACTACAGCCTACTCCTGGAGGGGGTGAGCCGGTCACTCACGCACGAGCTGGTGCGCCATCGCGCCGGCTTCGCCTACTCGCAGCTCTCCCAGCGCTACGTGGACGAGTCCGCGGCGGCGTTCGTGGTGCCGCCCGCACTCATCGGCGACGCCGAGCTGGAGGAGCAGTGGAAGAAGCAGATGCGTGACGCGCTGGCCACCTACGTCGGGATGGTGGAGGCGCTCATGGAGCGCTACGCGTGGGTGGCCGACAAGGTGCACCGGCGGAAGATGGCGCGCGAGGCGGCGCGCGCGGTGCTCCCCAACGCCACCGAGACGAAGATCGTCGTGACGGCCAACGCGCGCGCGTGGCGCACCATGCTGGAGCTCCGCGCGAGTGAGGGTGCCGAGCTCGAGATCCGCCGCGCGGCGTTGGCCATCCTGCGCCTGTTGGAGGGCGAGGCGAGCGGATTCTTCAACGACTTCGAGGTCTACCAGGCCGCCGACCGGCTGGAAGCCGCGCGCGTGACATACCACAAGGTGTAACACGCGGCCGGCGAGAGTTCGCACGCGGTGGCACCGAGCCAGGTGAAGACGGCCGAGCCTGCGCCGGCCCATCCGCGATCCCGCCCCCGTGTTTGTCGCTCGGGTACGAGTGGAGCGTCGCGCTGATCCGGACGCGTCGCCGTTTGCAGTGAGTCGTGCTCCGATGCGCCGGCGCTCATTGCGTAGCTTGGTCGCCACTTTTATCTTGCGCGGCAATTCACGAGGCATCTCACTTGCAGTGCACGGTGAGAGCACCTCGACGACTCCGCACGAGTGGCGCTTGGGCGGAGATCCTAATCAGAGCCATGCGTGGGCGGAGGGACTCGGCATCGGATGATGCGCATCGGTCTCGCGTACAACCGGAAGCCGGACGCGGCACCGCAGCTCCTGTCGGACGACTCCGACGGGGGGAGTCGGGCCGACGACGAGCCTCCCAGTAAGCGCCGGGACGATCCGTCCCGGACCTCCCGCTCGCCGGCGCACGCCGGCGAGGACGCTCCCGCCTCGGCGGCACTCTCCCGCACCGCCGCTCGGCCCCACCACTCCCGCTCCGCACCGCCCGCCGCATCAGGATCGCCGGCACATTCGCATGGCGATGCGACCACGCCGCGGGCAGCCGCCGTCCCATCGTCACCAGCACTCCCGGCGCCGAGCGATGCGTACGCCGAATGGGATGAGGAGGAGACGATCGCGGCCGTGGAGCACGCGCTCGGCGCGCTGGGTGAGGTGGTGCGGCTGGAGGCGGACGCCGACTTCCCCATGCGACTCCGCACGCAGCAGCCGGCGATCGTGTTCAACATGGCGGAGGGGTGGAACGGCCCCAACCGCGAAGCGCACGTGCCGGCGATCTGCGAGTTCTACGGCATTCCGTACTCCGGCAGCGACCCGTTCACGCTGTCGTTGTGCCTCGACAAGGCGCGCACCAAGGAGTGGCTGGCGGCGCACGGCGTGCCCACCGCGCCGTTCGTGCTCGTGCGGACGGCGGACGATCTCGAGCGTCTGCGCACGCACGTGCGCGCGCGCGCCACGCGCCGTGAGGGAACGGGAAGCCGGACGCCGATGCTGCGCAACGGCATTGCTGGGGGGTCCGGCGCGACCGGCGGCGCGTTGCTTCAGCTTCCGGCATTCGTCAAGCCGGTGCACGAGGGATCGTCCAAGGGCATCACGGAGCGAAACCTCTGCCGCACGACGGCCGAGTGCGAGACGCAGGTGGCCGAGTTGCTGGAACGGTATCGACAGCCGGTGTTGGTGGAGGAGTATCTTCCCGGCGCGGAGTTCACGTGCGCGGTGCTCGGCAACGACGCATCGGCCCGTGTGCTCCCCATCGTCGGCATGAACTTCTCCGCGCTCCCCGAAGGAGCGTTGCCGGTGTACGGGTTCGAAGCCAAGTGGCTGTGGGATACGCCGGAGCACCCGCTTCCGTTGTTCGAGTGTCCGGCGCGGATCGATGAGGAGACGTACCGACGGATCGAGGCGGTGGCGCTCAGCGCCTATGGGGTGCTGGGTTGCCGGGACTGGTCGCGGGTGGACGTGCGACTCGATGCGACGGGAACGCCGAACGTGGTGGAGGTCAATCCTCTGCCGGGGATCCTCCCTGATCCGGACAACAACTCCTGCTTCCCCAAAGCGGCTCGCGCCGCGGGGATGACGTACGATGAGCTCATCCGGGCGTGCCTCATGGGCGCGGCCGCCCGGCTGGGAATCGAGATGCCTCCACCCCTGGGGGCGCGTTCGAGTAACGCCGGCACGATGCCGGCGCGCTCGTGGCGTGCCGCCGCACTGGGGTGAGACACCGAGGTTCGACGGTCGGCATGCGAGCGGTACCGCCGTTCGGAGCAGGATGCTCTGGCGCGCGTGGCCGCGGCGCGGCCGTCCCCGGGTTCACCACGAGCGGGAGTTGCCCATGAAGGTCAGTGTGTTGTTCGACGGTGCGTCGGCCCTTGGGACGAGTCCGGACCTCCTGATCCTCGAGACGGTCGAGGCGATCGAGGCCGTGCTGCGTGACGAGGGGCATCGTACGTCGCGCATCCCCGTCTACCTGGACGGGAAATGGGTGGAGCGCGTGCGCCGCGCCCGCCCCGATCTGGTCTTCAATCTGTGCGAGGGCATCGACGGCCTGGCGACGCTCGAGCCGGCAGTGATCGGCGTCCTCGAGCTGTTCGGGATTCCATACACCGGCAGCTCGAGCTGGACGACGTCGCTCTGTCTCCGGAAGGCACACACCAACGCTCTCTTGCAGCGCGCCGGACTGCCGGTACCGCCGTGGGGCGTGGCGGCGCGCGGAGGCCCGCTGCCGAGCGTGGGCTTTCCCGCCATCTGCAAGCCGGCCGCGGAGGATGCCTCCATCGGCGTGGAGCAGAGCTCGGTCGTGCGCACAGTGCGCGAGCTGGCCGCGCGTGTGGAAGCAATGCACGAGCGGTGGGACGAGGTGCTCGTCCAGCGATTCGTCGATGGCCGCGAGGTGAACGCCGGCATCCTGGGCGACGAGGTGCTCCCGCTGGCGGAGATCGACTTCGGCGAGCTGCCCAACGACTGCTGGCGCATCGTGTCGTACCGCTCCAAATGGATCACCGGGAGCGACGAGGACATTGGCACGCAGCCGCGCTGTCCCGCGCGACTGCCGCCCGGCGTTGCCCGGCAGGTGAAGCGGCTGGCACAGAGCGCATGGCGCGCCGTGGGTGGCAGCGGCTACGGGCGCGTGGATCTGCGGATCGACGCCGCCGCCAAGCCGTGGATCCTGGAAGTGAACGCGAATCCTGACATCGCGCCCGACGCCGGGCTCGCCCGGATGGCGCGCGCTTCCGGCAAGGACTACGCGGAGCTCGTGCTCCGCGTGTGCGAGTTGGCGTCCGAGCGCGGGAGCATCGAGCCGGGTGAAGCGTGGGCGCTCGCGGCGCAGCTCTCCGGAGCGGCCGCGTCCGACGCGGCAGCCGTGGCGGGGAGCGCGCTCCTCGCGGTGCATCAGAGCTGATACGTGGCGCACGCGTTGCGCACCGGCCCGCTCACGCGCGCCGCTCGCGGCCGCGTGGCGGCCATCCTCCAGGCGACGGGCGTCTTTCGTACGGACGAGATCGACGTCGCGCTGGAGGTGTTCGACGAAGCGGTGCCCGATGGAGGGCGCCGATCGGGAGACGCCGCGTTGCCGTCCGATGGCGACGGGTCGTCCCCTGCTTCAAGTACGGATGCGTCCTACGTCGTCCTCGGCGCCTTCACCCCGGACGACGACTTGATCGGTTTCGCCTGCCACGGCCCGACGCCGGGCACCGATCGAACACACGACCTGTACTGGATCGCCGTCGATCCAGCGCAGCAGAGCGCAGGTGTTGGAACCACCCTCCTTCACGAGGTCGAAGGTCAACTTCTGGGACAGCACGCCCGCATGCTGGTGGTCGAAACATCGTCCCGATCCGATTACGAGCCGACGCGTGAATTCTACGGCCGCCGGGGGTTTATCGAAGCTGCTCGCGTGCGCGGCTTCTACGCCCCCGGGGACGATCGGATCATCCTCACCAAACGGTTCCAACCGCCCGCTCGGGCGGGGAGTGCATCGCCATGAGTGAATGGCAGCAGATCCTGAAAGAGCAGAGCCTCGCCTCGCTCGAAGCGCTGGCCGAAAAGTTCGGCCGCGACGTCATCAATGTGGAGGCGCTGCAGGGCGCCTTCGACAACTTCCAGATGCGCATCACGCCGGCCGCCCTCGACCAGATCAAGGAAGTGGGCGACCCGATGTGGAATCAGTACGTGCCCACCGTCCAGGAACTGGAGATCGTGGACGGCATCATTGATTCACTGGACGAGGATGCCGACAGTCCCGTTCCCAACATCACGCATCGGTATCCGGACCGGGCGTTGTTTCTGGTGAGTCCGGTGTGCGCCAGCTACTGCCGCTTCTGCACGCGGCGGCGCAAAGTGGGGGATCCGGAGAAGATCCCGCTCAACCAGTTCGACTCGGCGTTCGACTATCTCCGGCAGCACACGGAGATCCGCGACGTGATCCTGTCGGGGGGCGATCCCATGATGCTTTCCGACCGGCGGTTGGAGTACATCTTCCAGAAGCTGCGCGAGATCCCACACATCGAGATCATCCGATTGGGAAGCCGTATCACGTCGCATCTGCCGGAGCGCATTACGCCGGAGTTCTGCGAGATGGTGCAGAAGTATCATCCGGTGTTCATGAACACGCACTTCAATCACCCGGACGAGCTCACGCCGAAGGTGCGCGAGGCGCTGGACCGGCTATCGAAGGCGGGCATTCCGTTGGGATGTCAGACCGTGCTGCTGCGGGGCGTGAACGACGACCCGGAGATCATGAAGCGATTGATGCACGAGCTATTGAAGGCGCGCGTGCGTCCGTATTACATCTACATGTGCGACCCGGTGGCGGGGGGCGAGCATTTCCGTACCACCGTGCAGAAGGGTTTGGAGATCATCAAGGCACTGCGCGGCTGGACGTCAGGGTTGGCGGTGCCGCACTTCGTGATCGACGCGCCAGGCGGCGGCGGCAAGGTGCCGCTGCTTCCGGAGTACGTGGAGGAGATCACGGACGACGAGGTGATCTTCCGCAATTACGCGGGCGAGCGGTTCGTCTACAAGCAGCCCGCGCAGCCGGTGGAGGTGGGCGGGTGCGGAACCGGCGCCGACACGGGGGTGGTTCCGTTGCGCAAGGTGGCCAAGGGCGGCTCCAAGCGCGGCGCCGGACAGCGCCGGAGGAAGTCGGCCAACGGGTAACGCGCGCGGCCCGCGGCGGCGTAGTCGGCACGCCGCGGGTGGCAAGACGATCGTGGAACTGCGGTGGGCGTCGTCGTGGCGCCGCCGGTCGTCGGGCGGTGGGAGTCCGGGCTCCTGCCGCTCGGCGTGCATCCGGGCGTGGGGAAAGCGTCACGCGGCGGTCCTGTCGCGCGAGTCGCTTTGCGCCCGGACGGGCGTGCGCCCTGTAGCGCACGCCCGTCCGGGTTACGCCTCGGCCAGCACTTCCTCCTTGTGCGCCTCGGCGGCGACCTTGGCCGCCACCTCCGACGGTACCTCCTCGTACCCCTTGAAGCGGCGCGTGAAGGTGCCGCGCCCGTGCGTGATGGAGTGGAGGTGCGTGGCGTAGAGGTGCACCTCCGCCTGCGGCACGATGGCGCGCACCACGGTCATGCCCGTTCCGCCATCCAACACGTCCGTTCCCAGGATCTGGCCGCGCCGCGACGATAGATCGCCCATCACGTCGCCCAGATAGTCGCTGGGCGTGGTGATCTCGATCTCATCCAACGGCTCGAGAAGCACCGGCTTGCACTTGGGCGTAACGGTCTTGAAGGCCTGGATGCCGGCCATCTTGAACGACATTTCGTTGGAGTCCACCGAGTGGTACGACCCATCGTACAGCTCCACCTTGAAATCGACCATTGGGCATCCGGCCAGCACGCCACGCAGCGCGGCCTCCTGAATGCCCTTGTCTACCGCCGGAATGAATTTTCCGGGGATCGCGCCGCCCACGATCTTGTCCTCGAACAGGTATCCCTCGCCGCGCGGCAGGGGCGCAACGCGGATCCAGCAATCGCCGAACTGGCCGCGTCCACCCGTCTGCTTCTTGTGGCGCCCCTGACCGTCCCCGCGCCCCCGGATGGTCTCGCGGTAGGCGATCTTGGGGCGCGTGAGCTCCGCGTGCGCGCCAAACTTGCGCGCGAGCTTGGACATGGCCACCTCGATGTGCCGCTCGCCCAAGCCCGAGACCACCGTTTCGTGCGTCTCGGTGTTGTACGACATCTCGAAGGTGGGATCCTCGTCGTGCAGGCGATGTAGCCCCGACTGGACCTTCTCCTCATCACCGCGGGCCGACGCGTGCACGGCAAAGGCCACCAGCGGCTCGGGGAAATGAATCTGGGGGAGACGCACCGGGTGGCTCTGCGTGGAGAGCGTGTCGTTGGTGTGCGTGTTCTTGAGCTTGGCCACCACGCCAATGTCGCCGGCGTGCAGGCGCGGAATCTCCACGCGGTCCCGCCCCAGCGGGATGGACAGATGTCCCAACTTCTCGGCGATGCCGCGCGTGGCGTTCCACACCTCCTGTCCGCTCTCCACCATGCCCGACAAGATGCGGAAGAACGACACCTCCCCCACGTGCGGCTCCGACTGCGTCTTGAAGACGAGCGCGCTGAACGGCCGGTCGTCCTTGGCGTGGATCTCGACCGTGTCATCCCCCTCGGCGCCGGTCAACGCGTGCAGCTCCTCCATTTCGTACGCCGACGGCATGAGCTCCACGAGCTTGCTGAGCAGGGCGCGCGTGCCATAGGTGAGCTCGGCGGAGACGCAGAAGAGCGGGAAGAGCTCGGCGCGCTTCATTCCTTCTTTCATGGCGGCCACGGCCTCGTCGCGGCCGATCTCGCCGCCCTCGAGGTAGCGCTCGAGAAGCGTGTCGTCGGTGGCGGCGATCGTCTCGATGAGCTCCTGGTAGTAGCGGTCGAACTGCTCGCGGTGCGATTCGGGGATGTCCGCCTCCGCGTACTCCCCCGTCTTGGTGCCCTGCGTGTAGATGTGCGCCTTCCGCGAGAAGAGGTTCATGATGCCGCGGAAGTCGGGTCCCTCGCCGATGGGGATCTCGATCGGAATGACCTTGTTCGTCAGCCGCGTCTTGATGTCCTGGTAGATGCGGTCGAAGCTCGCCGTCTCCTTGTCGAGCATCGACACCACGAACAGCACCGGGTCGCGGCGGACGATGGCCTCGCGGAACATCTTCTCGGTGCCGACCTCCACGCCGGCGGTGGCGCCGACGACCACGAGCGCGCCATCGGCCGCCTGCAGCCCGCTGATCGCGTCTCCCTGGAAGTCGAGATAGCCTGGTGTATCGAGGAGATTGATCTTGGTGTCCATCCACTCGGCGTACGCGCAGGCCAGGTTGATGGAGTACTGGCGTTCGACTTCTTCGGGACCGTAGTCGGTGAGCGCGGTGCCGTCGCGCACGGAGCCGTGCCGTTTACTGGTGCCGGACACGAAAGCGAGCGCATCGACCAGGGTGGTCTTGCCGCTCGCTCCGTGTCCGACGACCGCCACATTTCGAATGTCCGAGCTGGCGTACTCCCGCATGGCTCTGTCCTCAAAGGTGCAGCGGCGCCCTTGTCTCTCGTGTCCTGGTCGCCGCGAAACTGCTGACGGCACTCCCCGGCAGCACGGACACCACGTGCTCCGGGGAGGCGTTGTCTTTCGCTATGCTATCCCCGGCGCGCGGGGGGAGCAAGGTGGGGTGGGAGGACGGCGGGCGTCGTGCGAAATGCGCGGGGCACGGGAACATGCGGCGACGGCTCCGTTGCGGGCCTGCGCCTCGCGCCCACGCGGGTGACCCGCGCAGGAGCGGCACTCCCCACGCCCGTGCACCGCAGGCTGACGCGTGCTTCATTTAGGTTTGGATCCTCCGATGCCCGCAGGATGGCCACCCGCTCGGCCCCTTCGGAAGCCGGACATGGACGACGTCCAGTGGACCGCGGAATTCCTCGCTCACCGTACCGGGGAGCGCAGGCACCAGGGGTGGGGCCGCCTGTGCGGCCACCCCCGCTTTGAGGACGCGAGCGACCGGGGAGAGCCCCACGGACCAATGCCGCGAGCCGGCGATGCAGACGGAGTTGCCGCATGTGCATCAGAAAACACTGAAAAGATGTCGTGTTGAGATCTTGCGATATGGCACGACGTGCCGTGGTGCTCGCGGTCATGGTTGTACCGCCTGATGTACCGCTGCTTTCATTGCCTCCCGGTGCTGTACCGGTGCCGCCCATCGGTGGCTCGATCGCGGTCTTCTGAATGTCCAAAGTGGACCGGCATCGTGGCCAATTTGGGCCTCTTGCGCGAGACGGTATGCGACCCTATGGTGGGCCGCGCCGCAATGGGCAGGAAATGCAAGCTCGTCCTTGCCTAGGCGGGACTATCCGGCCGTGTGCGTTGTCAGCAGGCACTGTGCCGTATGCCACTCAACCTTGTCTGAGGAGGGAGGTATGGCCACGTCGGATCGCAGGTTCGTCGGTTCCCGGCGCATGTGGGGGGGGGACGGTAGCACTAGCAGCGATGCTCTGTCTGGGATGCGCGGATGCCACGCGTCCCGTTGATGTAGGATTGCGCGATGCGCAGGTAGCATCAACTTCTCCGATTGCACCCGTCGCGCGCGCGCTGGCCGTCGCTCTCCACGAGGAACGTGCACGAAGCGCTCTGCTACAACTTTTGCGGGAATCACCACTCGTCCACCACAGCGTGGACTTTCAAGCAGCGCTGGCAGGGCCAAAGGGAGACAGGCTTGCTGGACCGATGGCCGCTGCCATGGGCATCACTGCATCAGAGCTGCAGGCGCGCATCGCGTCCTTGCCTCCGCTCGACGTGGTGGTCCCGTCACCCGCGCACCGGCGGTCGTGGCACGGTGGCGATTCGCTTCTTGTGGAAGGTATCCTGCAATCGAGCGACGCACCGGCGACGTTCGCGACGACTGGAGAGCCGGTTGATTCCGTCGGCCGCAGCGACGGCGCGCACGTCCATGTCCTTCTCCGGCCGCGCGACGGCCATTATAAGCGATTCGGTGCGGGAGCCCCATTCGCGGACGACGGCGCTATCTCGCCGGACGGCGAGGTTGACTGTGGCGGCCGTGTCACGCGGTGGAACGAGCACGGCGACACTACGTCCGTTGAGGAACTGGCGGATATGCCCGGAGTCCGGTGTGTCCAGAATACGGGCCTCCAAGAGGATGTGCCGCGCGTTGCGGATGTCGGTGTGGACCAATGCGGGGCATTTTCCTTGGTTGAGTGTGACTCGCAGGGCTCAGCTCCCGTGCGCAGCACATACCTTCGACGGTTCGAGGTCCTCTATCTCGGTACGGATCATGGCGGCATCGATACCAAGAGCGAGCTGGAGATACACGGCTCGCTGCGTGACGCGGCAGACAATCCGATTACAGGCGCGCGTATCGACTTGGATGCCATGCCGACTATTTCCCCATGGTTTGCGCACACGGCGCTCGTGGGCCCGATCCGTTGGTTCGACGCGAGCCTCTCCTGCACGGCAGGAGCGACTTGGTTTCTTAATTCGATGGAGGAGAAGGACGACATCGGAACGATCATCGGACGGATCGGAAACCGCGACAAGTTCGGGACCGAAACATGGACGCCGGTCGAGAATGGGGCGACCAAGGAAGTCGGCTCAACTCTCCTCGTAGGACACTTATTCGAAGACGTGAACGCGGGTGCCTTCGCGGTACAACCCCAGTGGGATTCAACCTGTTGAGTGGCGGCAGGCCGCGGCTTCCCCCCTGGCTGGCCCCGGGGGGAGGAGTTCGCTGCACCTTCGCGCTGCTGGCCGCGGCGGAGATAGTCATGGCGGGCGGTGCCGACGCCCAGACCGCATCCCGCATCCTTCGGGGCACGGTCACCGACAGCACGGGTGCCGCCGTGGTGCATGCCGACGTGAGCGTGCGCGAGGCCTACTGGTCCACTCAATCAGGCCCGGATGGACGTTTCCGGCTCGTGCTCCCCGACGGGTCGTGGACTTTGGTGGTCCGGCGCATCGGGTTCACGAGCGACACGCTCACCGTCGTCGTGTGCGAGCGCTGCGCGAACTCGGTACACGCTGTCGTCGCACTCCGGCCGATCGCCTTGCAGGGCATCGACGTGGAAGCACAAGGCAATCAACCGTTCACGCAGACCGTTACGCGCGAAACCATCCGTCAGGTGCCCGCGCTCGTCGAGCCGGACCTCTTTCGGGCGATCGTCGTGCTCCCCGGCGTATCACAACCCAACGACCTCAATGGCCGCATCCATCTGGCAGGCGGCTCGAGCGACGAGACGGGGATACGCCTGGATGGTCATCCCTTGCAGGACCCGTTTCATCTGCTTGGCATCTTCGGTGCATTCAACGTCGAGGCGCTCGAGCGCGCCGACATCCGGATTCATCACTTGAGTCCGTCAATCGGAGACGCACTCAGCGGTGTCGTGGACATGCAGTCGCTGCAGCCGCAGCAGGCGCGCTCCGGCAACCTGGGAGTGAGTCTCGTCTCCAGCCACGGTGTCCTGAGCTGGCCGCGACTGCCCGGCGATTTCGATGCGCTAGCCGCCGGAAGGATCACCTACATCAGCACCGTAGTGGACCAGGCGTCCTCCAGAGCGACGGACATCCTACCAAACTATTACGATGGCATCGTCCGGGTCGGCAGAGATATCGGTGCCACGGCACGTCTCGAGCTACTCGGCTACACCACGCGTGACTACGCGCGAACACACAGTGAAGGGGGACGGCGGCTCGAGGATCTCTCGGTGGGCGAGTCCCTTCTTGGGGCAAATCTCCGGACGGTGCTTGGCCGCTCGGAGCTCCGTGCGCGGGTAGGATTCAACCACTCGAATCGCGGAGTTGAGGACGTTGGAGCGGCGCCGCACGTGATCGGGTTCGAGCCATCCGACGACACAACGGGAGACGTCGTTCGACTCCGTCGCGACTGGTTCTCGGCGGCGGCACAGATCGCACGTACAGAGCAGCGATGGAGACTGGAGGGCGGACTCGGACTGGATGTGCGCACCGTCAACGATCGCTGGCGCCTCTTCACCATCGATCCGAAGCTGCTCTCCTCCCCCGGCGCCGCCGTCTTCGCGCATGATGACCGGCTGACGGAGCTCGCTGCCTTTGGAAGCGGCCGCATGCAGCTGGGGGCCTCTCTCTCCGCCACGGTTGGAGCGCGCTCGACCGTCGTGAACGGAGACCCGAACGTCGCACCGCGCATAGCGCTGTCGTACGATCCGGGCGGTCGGTGGGGGATGGATGTGGCGTACGATCGCCGGTACCAGTACACCGCGCAGTCGGAGGATCCGGTCGTCGGCAGCATCGCATCTCCGATGTTCCTCCTGCACCGGCCGCGTCGGGTGGACGTGCTGGGGCTCGCCGCGCACTGGAGCGCGCGTCCTGGTCCTTCATCGCTGCTGTCGTTCGACGCGCAGGCGTTCGGCAAGCTCTACCACGACCAGACCCGACCCGACACGACGCTCTTCGCACCCGTGACGGACGAGGATGCGAGATTCACGCGCGTCCGCGCCCGCAGCGGCGGCGTTTCGGTGTCCGGACGCGCCGTTCTCGGACACGATTGGCTCTTCCAGGGGAGCTATACCTTCGAGAGATCGTTCGAGTACCTGCCGGTGGGACGAGTTCCCGGACAGTTCGACGTTCCGCATACGCTGGTCCTCTTCTCCAGTGTGCCGCTCAGCTCCCGCTGGAGCATGACCGTGCTGCTACAAGCGCACAGCGGGCGACTCGTCACGCCGTTTCTCCGCATTCCAGTTGGCGTGTCCAGCGACAGCCTTCGGCTTGGGCCGCGCTTCGTCGATGATCTCGATCACCCCGTTCGGCTTGGGGGCTTCCAGCGCGTGGACGTGGGCGTGCAGCGGACGTGGAAGTCTCACGGAGCAGAATGGGCACTCTCGTTCCAGGTGGTGAACGTGCTCGCCCGTAGCAACCCCATCGACCTCGATTTCGAAAGGCTTGAATCGTGCAGCCTGCAGGGGCAGTGTGCGCAGGGCGCAGGGTTGACGACCTCCGGCCTACCCGTACTGCCCAGCATAGGGCTGGAGATTCGATGGTAGATCACGCCCGTTGGCACGTTCGCTCCGGCACCGTGACGGGTGCGTGCGCCCGGTTGGGCTGGCTCTTTACCTGCCTCCTGGCGCTCGCCCTTTCCGGATGCAGCCAGGACCTGCCCACCTTTCCGTTCAACCCGGATCCGCTCTTCTACCTCGCGCTGTCGCCTGCCCCGGACCCGTCGCGGCCGATGCACGCTCTTGTGGCCACTATGGGAACTCCGGTCCAATCCGTGTACCGTAACGCCGAGACGTTCGAAATGAAGCGCGCCGCCGATGGCGCCCTCTTCGCATGGCGCACGCTCCCCGTTTCGGGCAGAGTCCCCATCGGACTCCGCACGGTCCCCGACAGCATCCCCGCGAACTTCGTACTCGATGACCAGCACGGTCCCGCCTTGCTCAGCCGCGCGGATGTCGTCTCCGGGGAGACGTATACGATCGACATCGTGACGCAAGGCGTCACGATACACGGCCAGACGACCGTGCCAGGGCAGATTGCGCCAGTGCTCGACACGGTCGCCGGCGACACGGTGGTACATTGGTCCGCGGTGGCGGGCGCAGCCGGATACCAGATCATTGCCAATTTGGGTAGCAATAGCGCTTCCCTTACGACCGACACGCTCGTGGTGCTGCATACACGGTTCTTCTATTCGGATACCGTGGAAACCATTCGCGTGGTGGCGCTGGATCAGAATCTCTTCGGTTTTCTCGAGGACCAGACTCGCACCCGCGGCGGGATCAACACGGGCTTCGGCGCCTTTGGGGCATTCACCGAGGCACGTCTGACGCGCCGCATTCCCTGAGCAGCACCCGTGCACGCGTAGAACCGAGCCGCCGCGCGAGCCTGCCAACACTTACGAACGCCTGCAATACCTCCAGCCGGATCACGACAAAGCGCCAGCACGCCAAGCGCGCCGGCGCGTCCGAAGCGCGGCCTGTCCGGTTCATTGCTCCGTTAGCGAGCGTCGCTTCGAATCTCATCCCAGAACGCACGCGGCGACAGAATCCGAAAGGGCAATTGCCCAGCCACGGCGAGGAGATCATCATCGCCCGTGATGAGTGCATTCACGTGTGCGGCGCGGGCGGTGGCCAAGATCCATCGGTCGTCAGGATCGCGGACGGAGACTGCATCGGGCGCATCGGGGCGTGCGGCGACCTCATACTGCCGAAGAAAGTCCTCAACTTCGGCGATGCGGTCCGTGGGCAGGCGAAACTTCGTTCCCAGCACGCGACGCAGCTCATCGAGTACCACCTCGCCGACAACGAAATCGTGCTCGGCGACAACCAGCCGAAGGAGATCCGCGCAGAGGCCTCGAGTTGCTATCGCACTGGCAAGGACGTTGGTATCGAGGAGCACCCTCACGAAACGTCGCGGAACACGTCCTCATCGGTGAGGTATCCCGCCGCTTCCGCAAAGGGGGCGATGCGCCGACGCAGGTCCTCGAACTGCATGAGCGCAAGCTGGCGGCGGAGGGCGTCGCGGACCACGTCGCTTTGCGTGCGGCCGAGGCGCTTGCTGACGCGAGCCAGTCGGCGGGCGAGATCTCTGTCCAAGCGAACAGTGACGGCATCCTTCATGTATGACAACGTATGACGTAGGCGCCAAGAAAGCAAGACGTGCCAGTCTCGCTAACCGGGACGTGTGCGGCATTTGCGCGGCCAGCTCGGTCGCATCCGATTCGAACAGGCCCCCGGCGTGTCGAAGCAAGCCGGGGGCCGCATTGCGGGTCCGATCGTGCCGCGCGCAGATCCGATCCTGCCGCGCGCTGTAGACGGAGTGGGCGCCGCGCTCGTCAGGTCGCCCGCGCCAACGAGATAGCTCCTGCGGCGCGGACTGCTCGCCTTACTCCAGAATGCCAATCGTTGGAGCGGCCGCTAGCCAGGCGCGGAGTTCCCCCTCCGAAACGGCGGTGAGATCCACGCGTTCGGTGACCGCCAGCGCCCGCGACTCGGCACGCGCATCGCTCAGGCAGACGAACACCAGCGCGTCTTCCGAGCCGCTCCATGGCGCCACGCTCCACAGGCGGCCGTGGTCCTGAAAGACGCGCTCCCCTCCTGAGGGTCGGCGGCGAAGGCGTGGTAGGCTGGAGTTCGTCATGGCGGTGGCTCCCTTCCCGCCACATTCGCCCGGAAGGAGGGGGGACGTCAAGGGAGGAATGGCGGACCCGGGGTGAGGGAGACTCCCTGACCTGCACCTGCTGACGCTCGGTTCTGCAGGCAGGGCGGCGACCGGAAGCCGACTACTGCCGTGGCGCCACAGCACGTTCATCACGAAGCGCCGCAGCGCGCGGGAGCTAGGATCCCGCCGCGCCCCGTCGTCTCTGCCCCGTCGTCTCTGCATCGCGATGGGGAGTCCGGCAGAATGACACCCTTGGTTTCCTGGTCATGGTGGGTCCACATGTACGAAGGGCCGCCCCAGTGGGACGGCCCCAGCGGCGCGAGTGCGCCGGAGTCTGACGACGCAGGTTTCGGTCAGTCCCCCTCGAATTCGTAGGTCAAGGCGTCCGCCTCGCGGACGACGTCCAGGAGCCCCTCGAGCCGCGACGCGGAGATGCGCCCCGGGAGCATGACGGAATCGAGCGACAGATTGATCGCGCGCCAGGTGCCCTCGGGCCAGTCGGGCATGACGAGTCCGGCCACGAGCCGCTGCAACAGCGAGCCACACTCGCTCAACAGCACACGCGCGGTCTTGAGCAGCACGTCGAACGGGATGTCCACATCGCGGGTGACGAGCTCCCCGGTGCCCACATCGCGCCAGGCGGCGTCCCCCACCGCTCCGCGATCGGGCCAGACACCCAGGTGCCGGAACGCTCCCGATCCATCGCCAGCCGTACGGTGACTCTCCACCGCGGCGGCAAGCGCGAGCGCCAATGCCTCGGAGTCGGGCGTTCCGTAAAGCGTCACCACGTCGCGGGCACGCCGCTCCGAGGTGAGCTCCGCGGGGACCGAGTCCACGCGAGCCAGCACGGGCGAGGTATCGGAGCTTTCCTCGAGCATGACGAGGAAGTCCATCTCACCTCCTTCCAGAAAGTTCAGGTGCGCGGCGCCGGTTGGCATCCGCGTGGCGAGCGCTTGCAGGGTACATAGGCAAAAGCGAGGCCAATGTGGCGGCCGACCCGCTCATGGAATCAACCCTATGCAGCATGGAAGGTTCCGCATCCCGAAGACGCGTGACGCGGGTGTTACGCCACAGCCCCGGAATGGCGCGCATGCCACGGTTCGTGCGAAATGCACGACGCTCCCGCGACGATTGGACTGGTGCATGACAGCGGACAGAACGCCCGCGCGACCGGGCAGAGTGTCCCGGCGAGGCACACACCGTCATGGTGTGTTCCTGCTCAGCAGGCGGGTGGCTACCGCGAGCGCCGCAGCCAGGGCGAGCGCCAGGATGAGGTAGACGAACACCAATTGCGGTGAGGAGAGCACCTCGTCGAATCCGGGGTGCAGGCGCCGCGGGAGAAGGACGAGATCGACGAGCGCGACGGCGCCGGTGAACAGCACGGCGATGCCGACGAGGGCGAGACCGCGCGCCCCGCCCGCGACGAGAGCAAACAAGACGCCCCACACGACGACCGTCACCACGTGGAGCACGATGCCGAGGGGCGTGGCGATGGGATCGAACGCGTACGCGATGAGCGTTCCTGGGCCAACCACAATGTGCGCGATCGCGTTGAAGGGACGGAAGAGCGCGCCCTGCTCGCGGCCGAATTCGAGCAGTACGCCGCCCGTGGCCGCCGCAGCCACGACGCCAGCCCATACCCCCGCGCGCACTCGCTTCTCTATCCGCACGCGCCGAAAGAAAACCAACCGGCGCGCGCGGCTCAAGGGCCGGTGATGCACTACGTGCGTGAGGCGGCGCCGTCACCGTGCTGGACAACGAGCGTACCGCCCGCGCGTCGCTCGACGTGTCCGCCTGCCATCGGCCGTCCCCACCTTTGCCTCGCCGCCCCGCGCGTGGTATTTTGGCCGCATGACAGCCTCCCCGGGGACCGGGACGACGGTGCTGGTGGTGGAGGACGACGAGGATCTCCTCGCGGTCCTGCAGCGGATCCTTTCCGGACAGGGCTTCACCGTCCACACGGCCAAGGACGGAGACACGGGCCTGGCCCGCGCCCTGGACGTCCAACCCGATCTCGTCATCATCGACATCGGGCTCCCGCAGCGAAACGGGGTCGAAGTCACACGCGAGCTCCGGAGCCGTGGCTTCGGTTCGCCGATGCTCATGCTCACGGCGCGCACGTCGGTCACCGACAAGGTGAGCGGGCTGGACGCCGGTGCCGACGACTACCTGCCCAAGCCGTTCGAGTATCCGGAGCTCCTGGCGCGCGTGAAGGCGCTCCTGCGCCGCGCGTCGATCACCGCCACCAACGCGGTGCTCAAGGTGCGCGACCTCTCACTCGATCCGCTCTCCCGGCGCGTGGAGCGGGGCGCGCGCGAGATCGACCTCACGCAGAAGGAGTACGCGCTCCTGGAGTACCTCATGCGCCACGTCGGCCGGCCGGTGTCGCGGCAGGCGATCGCCGAGCACGTGTGGAAAGCGCAGGAGGATCCGCTCACGAACGTGGTGGACGTCTACATCAACTACCTGCGCAAGAAGATCGGGGACGAGAAGACGGACCCGCTCATCCACACGGTGCGCGGCGTGGGGTACATGATCCGGGAGTAGCGCTCACCGGTATCCCGCCGCCTGCAGGGAGAAGAGCTCGGCGTAGAGCTTCCCCGCGGCCACCAGCTCCTCGTGCGTCCCGTCCTCCACCACGCTCCCATGCTGGAGCACGATGATCCGGTCGGCCATGCGGACGGTGGAGAAGCGGTGCGAGATGAGCACCGCCATCCGGCCGGCCACCAGCTCGGAGAAACGGAGAAACACCTCGTACTCCGCGCGCGCGTCGAGGGCGGCGGTGGGTTCGTCGAGGATGAGCACCTGCGCGTCGCGCATGTAGGCGCGCGCGAGCGCGACCTTCTGCCACTCTCCGCCGGACAGGTCGACGCCTCCCTCGAAGCGGCGGCCGAGCATCTGGCGGTAGCCGCTTTCCATGCGCGGGAGGAGCGTGGTGGCGAGTGATTGCTCGGCGGCGGTCACGATGGGCGTGGGCACGGGGCGGCCGTTCTCGGACGGAAGGAGCGCGCCATCGGCGGAGCGGGGGCGTACGCTTCCGCCGGTCCAGCGCCGCCAGCTCACCGGCGCGGCGGGCTCCGTTTCCCGGGTAAGATAGTCGCGCACGGATTCGATCTCGCCCACTCCAATGTTCTCGTCGAAGCGCATGTCGAAGCGAACGAAGTCCTGGAAGATGACCCCGATAGCGCGGCGCACGGAGGCCACGTCGTAGTCGCGCAGATCGCGGCCATCGAGGAGAATGCGCCCCTCGGTGGGATCGTACAGGCGTGCCAGCAGCTTGGTGAGCGTGGTCTTCCCCGCCCCGTTCTCTCCCACGAAGGCCACCCGCTCGCCGGGCTCGAGGGCGAACGACACATGCCGCACGGCCCATCGATCGTTGCCCGGGTATCGGAAGCCCACGTCGTCAAAGACGAATCCTTGCGTGATGGGCTGCGGGACCTCGAGCGCGTCGTCGCGCGAGACGATGGACGGGCGCATGGCGAAGAAGTCGAACAGATCCTTCAGGTAGAGGCTCTGCTCGTAGATGTCGCTGGCGGACATGAGGAGCCGCTGAATGAGATCCCGGCTGCGCGCGAACGAGCCGGCCAGGAAGGTGAGCGACCCGATCGTGATCGCGCCGGCGGCCGCACGGACCAGGATGAACACATATGCGGTGTAGTAGCCGAGCGTCCCGATGACGGAGAGGACGCTCCCGACGATCCCCTTCCGGATGGACAGCCTTTTGTTCTCGCGATAGAAGCGGTCGGCCAGTACGCGGTAGCGCTCCACGAGCCACGGGGCGAGGCCGAACATCTGGACTTCCTTGGCGGTGCGGTCGCTCGCGCCCAGGAATCGCAGGTAGTCCAGCTGCCGCCGCTCCGGCGTCCAGCGGAAGATGAGCGAGTACTCGAGCGAGGCGAAGTGCGTCTCGCCCAGAAACGCCGGGAGCACTGCCACCACGAGGAGGAGGAGCAGCAGGGGCGAGTAGACGAACAGCGCCGCGCCCAGTGAGGCGAGCGTGATGGAGTCCTGCCCCATGCCCACGAGCTGCGCCAGGAGACCGATGCGCCCCACCGTTTGGCGCCGGGCCCGCTCGAGCTGATCGTAGAAGTCCGGGTTCTCGAACTTCTCCAGGTCGAGGGTGGCCGCGTGCTCCATGAGGCGCACGCTGGTGTGGTTGGAGAACAGATCCCCCAGCAGACTCTCCACCAGGGTGGAGCCGCGCGAGAGGAGCTCGCCGACCACCACGATGCCGATCTCGAGCGCGACGAGCGGCCACAGCTGCGCGAGATCGGAGGTGCCGCCGCGGATGGCGATCACGCTGTCGATGATGAGCTTTCCCACCCAGAGCGTCGCGACCGGGATGAAGGCGCGCAGCAGCCGCATGACGATCATGGTGGCCGAGAGCGGCCGGCTGGTGCGCCACACCATGCGGAGGAGGGGCGGCACGTACCGCAGGGCGGCAATGCGCTCCCGCCACGTGGGCTGGCGCTCCTCCGCGGCAGCCGGCGGCCGGCGCTGCGGAAGCTGGGGGTGGGTCATACGTGCAAGTTAACGCGCGAGCGCGGCGCGCAGCTCACGTCGACGGGCGGAAAACGCGCGCCGCGCGCGCTAGCTGCGCTCGAGGTCGGTGAGGTGTGCCAGCCGCCGCTTCACATCGGCGACCTGCGGCTGCAGGTCGGGGTCGGCGTCCTTCCACAGGTCCACGAACTTCTGGTAGTAGGCGGCGGCTCGTTCTCGATTGCCCTTCTGCTCGTACAATTCGCCCAGGCGGCGTGAGATGTAGGCGAGCCACAGACCATCGACCGAGCGAGTGCTGCGCGCGTAAAAGGGCGTGTTCACAAAGCTCTCGTAGTACGCGATGGCGGAGTCGGGCGCCTGGGCGTGATCGAACGCCAGCCCCACCGCGGCATCGACGCAGATGCCGCACGCGGTGGTGGGCCCGTCGGGCGCGGTGTCGCTCAACCGGAACTCGCGCAACGCCTCCTGGGGCGCACCCTCGGCAAGTCGCACGAATCCGCGAACCGAGTGCAGTGTGCTCTGGCTGTTCGCGCGGCCCGCGGAATCCAATTGTGCCACTTCCGCCTCGTAGCGGCTCATCATCTCGCTGGCCTTGTCTGCACGACGCGCTAGCGCGTAAAACTCTGCCAGGGCGGCGTACGGGCGGTCGCCATGGGGGATGGATGCGAACGTGGCCGACGCGCGGAGGGAGTCGAGCCGCTGGACGCCGCGCGCGGGCTCGCCACGGAGCACGATGTCGTCCGTCGCCATCAGATACGCATGCAACCACGGTAGGTCCTGTCCGCCACGGGTCGCGTTGGCTGCCTGCGCGTCGTCGAACCGTCGGATGCTCTCCTTCAGGCGCCCCTCGATGGCGTCCAGGTCCGAGAGCAGGTTGATGGCGCGCAAACGGATGATCATGGTGTCGGAGGAGCGCGAGCGCTCGAGCAGGGCGCGAATCGAGTCACGCTCTCCGCGCGCATACAGCACGGGGACTCCATCCAGCGCATTCATCCCCTGGTTAGGAAAGCGGCGCGCCATGGCGTCGTGCACGGAATCCGCCGCGCCCAGCTTGCCCTCACTCACCAGCACGCGTTCCAGGTTGCTGAACGCCACGCTCGCGCCCTCGGGGAGCGACGCCGCGCGCCGGTACACGCGCTCCGCACCCTCCAGGTTGCGCCGGCTCAGGTAGATGAGACCGAGATTGTTGAGCGCGATGATATTGTCCGGATCGATCTCCAGCAGCGCTTCGTAAGCGGCCGCACCGTTCTGGCGATCACGCCCGGGGCCGGTGCCATAGTACGTGCCCTCGGTAGCCAGCCGCTCGCGTTGCGGCAGGCGGTCGCGGTAGCGGAACGCGCGCGTGAGAGCCGAGTCCGCCTTCGCCGGTGGATAGCCGCCGTTCTGGTAGGCGACGCCCAGCTTGCGGTACGCCATCGCGAAGGTGCTGTCGCGCTCGATCGCTTGCTGCAGCAGGGGGATGGCCTTGTCGTAGTCTCCGTCCATGTCGATCGCACGGGAAGCGGACGCGTAGCGCCGGAGCGCCTCCAGCGATCCCGTGGTGACGTCGGCCAGCGCCGGCGTGGCGCGCACGGAGCGGAGCGACTCCCCCACCCGCTCTCGCACCGCGCGCGAGATCTTGTCCAGCGTGTGAATGAGATCGGACGGCGCGTCCGCGGTTTCGCGAAAATTCGCCAACTCGTTGCCCGACTGGGCCGCGACCAGCCGCACGACCACGAGGTAGCCCGAGCCCAGCGGGCGCACCTCGCCATCGACGACGGCCTTGATCCCCTCACGCACCGCAATGTCACGCGCGAGCGGCAGATCTACCGTCGTGTCGGTGGAGCGCTGCATCCGCTCGAGGGCGGCCGCCACGGCGCTGGCCGGCACCACGCCAATGGTGCGCGACTGCCCCAGCTCCGTGCGCAGCGCCTCCGCCGCGATCCGTCCGAGCGAGCTGTCGGCTCCGGCCGCGTGGAAGTCCGTGACGATCACGCGGTCGTTGGATGCCAGTTTGCCTTCGCCCACGAGCGACGCGGCGGGCCCCATGCCGAACACGCGGAGCACCATGATGACGCCGACGGCAAGCGCGAAGGTCCCCAACGCCCCCGCACCCAATTTCACGACGCGCTCCCACGTCACCACCGGCGCCGTTCGTATGGCCAGACGCTGGAGCGTTCCGGCCGGGACGGTCGGCGCGTCTGCGCCCGTGGAGGATCCCGGCGTGAGTTCCCGCGGCGTGGCGCCGGACGCGGTGCCCGCCGCCCGCGAGGCCATGTGCTGCGACAGCCCCGCCACGAGCACCACCGGGAGCCCCAGCCCCATCACGATCAACGCGCCCGTGAACGCCCAATCCGGAAGGCCAGCGGCGATGACGGCCGCGCGCGCAAGGATGGCCACTCCCACCAGCGTCGCCGCATAGACGGCGAGCGCGCGCACGAGGGTCACACGACGGCGTGCAAGGCCAAGCGATGGAAGCCCGCCGGAGCTGGCCACGGCGTCGAGCGTGTGCACGATCTCCGTTGCGCTCTGTGGTCGATCCGCCGGATCCTTGGCCAGGCACCGCATCGTGAGCTCGGCCAGCGCGGGGGGCGTGTCGGGTCGGAGCTCGGATACGTCGCGCGGCGGCTCCGCCAGAATGGGCGGCGAGCATGCGCTGCGGCGTGCGGCCGGCAAAGGGCGAGCCGCCGCTCAGCAGCTCGTACGCCAGGCAGCCGAACGCGTAGATGTCGGCGCGGTGATCCACGTCCGGGTCGCCCGCCGCTTGCTCCGGGGCCATGTACGCCGGCGTCCCAATGGACGTGCCCATCTGCGTGATGCCCGCCCCGTCCGCACTCGCGCGCGACGCCGAGAGCGCCTTGGCGATGCCAAAATCGGTGACGACCGCCGCACCCCCGGAGAGGAGCACGTTGTCCGGCTTGATGTCGCGGTGCACCACGCCGCGCTCGTGCGCGTACGCCAGCGCGCGGGCCACGTCGCGCAGGATGCCAACCACGTCCGCCAGCGGGAGCGCCCCGTCGTGCGCCAGGCGCAGCCGCAGCGATTCCCCATCGACGAACGGCATCGTGTAGTACGGCAGACCGTCGGATTCGCCGGCCGACAGCACGGGGACGATGTTGGCCTGCTGCAACGAGGCGGCGAGTTGGATCTCCCGCTCGAAGCGCTCCGCGCTGATGCCGGCGGCGAGATCCGGGGCGAGCACCTTCACCACCACCTTGCGCTTGAGGCGCTCCTCCTCGGCCACGAACACGCGCGACATGCCGCCGCCGCCGAGCTCGCGCTCGAGGGTGTACGCGGTGCCGAGGCTTGCCTGGAGTTGCTGCTGGAGGGTGGGGGGCACGCGCTCCGCCTGGACGGGACTCCGCTCAATGTAGACGCGCACCTACTACGGGACCAGAGCGGCTGGCGTTACGGCGACGGTAGACGCACACCGTTCACGGCAACGGGACAGGGCGGGGGTATGGCACGCGTGCTTGGGCGACGGCCATGGAGCACGGTGATCGCACACGACACCTGCAGAGTGCCCACGGTGGCCGGGTACCCGTTCGTGCGTCATATTCGGAGCAATCGCTCCTCACTTCAACCGCTCCCAGCCATGCGCCTCCCTCGCTATGCCGCGCTCCTCGCGGTCTTGTTCGTCGCTGCCGCCACTTCCGCCGGCGCGCAGCAGCTGCCGCCGCTGCGCACGGAGAAGCCACCGCTCCATGCCAAGCACTGGATCGCGATCACCGGCAAGCCACTCAGCGCCACCGCTGGTGCGCTCATGTTCGCCAAGGGCGGCAACGCGGTGGATGCCGCGGTGGCGATGCTCGCCGCCGGATGCACCATGTGGGACACGCTCTCGTGCGGCGGGGAGACGCAAGCGCTCATCTACGATCCGCACAGCCACAAGGTGATCGGGATCAATGCGCTGGGCGTGGCGCCCACGGGCGCCACGGCGGAGTACTACCGCTCGCACGGGTACCGCTATCCACCCGAGTACGGACCGCTGGCCGCTGTGACGCCCGGCACGCCAGGCGGCATCATGGTCATGCTGGCGCGCTACGGCACGTTGTCGCTCAAGGACGTGCTCGGCCCCGCCATCGAGATGGCGGACGGCTATCCCATGGAGGCGCAGCTGTCCAACACCATCGAGCATTACAAGGATTGGCTGCAGAGTGGCCGTACTCGCGGGCCACCATGCTCACGCATTCGGGCGCGGAGCGCGAGGCGCCGGCGCCTGGCGAGGTATTCGTGCAGAAGGACCTGGCCGACACGTGGCGTAAGCTGGTGGAGGCGGAACAGCAGGCGTTGGCAGCGGGGAGGAGCCGCGAGGAGGCGATCATGGCCGCCTACGACCGCTTCTACAAAGGGGACATCGCGCAAGAGCTGGTGCGGAGCACCCGCGAGCAGGGCGGACTGTTCACGCTGGAGGATCTGGCCACCTGGCAGGTGCGAATCGAGGAGCCGCTCTCCACCACGTACAAGGGAATCACCGTCTACAAACTCCCCATCTGGCAGCAGGGGCCGGTGATGCTCCAGGCGCTCAATCTGCTGGAGCACGTGGACGTGAAGTCGATGGGCTACAACACGCCGCTCTACATCCACACGCTGTATCAGGTCATGAATCTCGCCTACGCGGACCGCGACTTTTACTACGGTGATCCGTATGTCCCGCCGGTGGAGCCGGTGGCGGGACTGTTGTCGAAGGACTACGCCGCCGCGCGGATCAAGCTCATGAACCCCACGCACAACGATCCGCACGTGAAGCCGGGTGATCCATACCAGTTCCAGGATGGGAGCAATCCGTTCACGGATCTGCTGGCGAAGTGGACCGTCGTTCCGGCTCCCGACACCCTGAAGCCGAGCGGACAGCAGGACAAGGTGGGCACGGCGGACCACAGTTCCAATACGACCGGGCGGCAGTACGCGCGCGCGGGCAGCTCGCATGCGCTCACCGACTCGGCTTTCTACGCGCAGTTCTACCAAGGCACCACATCCATCCAGGCAGCGGATGCGGACGGGTGGGTGGTGTCGGTGACGCCGAGCGGGGGGTGGGTGCCGGCCGTGATCGCGGGACACACCGGGATCGGGCTGAGCCAGCGGGCACAGAGCTTCGTGACCGCGGCGCGGGACGGGCCGTACAACGTGATCGAACCGGGCAAGAAGCCGCGCGTCACGCTCACACCCACCATCGCGCTCAAGGACGGCGAGCCGTACCTGTCGATGGCCGTGCAAGGCGGTGACTCGCAGGATCAGAACCTGTTGCAGTTCTTCCTGAACATCGTGGAGTTCGGGATGACGCCGCAGCAGGCGTCGGAGGCGCCCAACATCAACAGCTACCAGAATGCGGTCATCGTTCGGGATGCACGAGGCACGTCCCGGGTACCTGCTGATCGCGTCGTCCACGCCCGACAGCGTACGCGCTGCGCTCCGCCGCATGGGATACACGCTGGAGGTAGAGGAGCGCACGTCCGGACCCATCAATGGTATTTTGTTCGACCGTGCGCACGGCACCATGTGGGGTGCATCGAGCAACCACGGCGAGGACTACGGGATCGCCTGGTGACCTCGTTGTGACACCGGCGCGCTCCTCGCCCCACGTCGGTGAGGCGCGCGCCGCAGCGCGGGCCGCCGAGCGCGGCCGCACGTGCGCTCGGGCCAGCCTCCAACCTCGTTACACGTCGCGCTTCCGTTCGCGCTTACCGGGGTTCCGCTTGTCGGCAACGGACCCGCCCGCCGCTTCACTCCCCCACCCGGCGACACTATAGTCGCCGGTCCGGTCGCTGGTAGGGGTCGAGTCATCGCTATCGCCGGGCAGCGTGCGCTCGTCGTCTCGCCGGTGCTCACGTGCGTCGCCTTCGCCGTGCACGCCGTGCGCACGCTGCGAGGCACGCGCGCCGGCGTGCTCCGCGTCCTTCACATCGCCGGGCGCCGCAGCGCGGGCCGTCTCGTTCACCGCCGCTCCGTCCGCGTACGCCGCGACGTCGCGCGTCAGGTCGCGCATCCGATCGCTGTCCTGGCGCGATCTGTCGCGCGCGTCACTGTCTCGTCGTTCGGGCGTCCACTCTCTCCCATGGCATCGGTGTGCGGCACCGTGGCTCGATCCGCGGTCCGCCGTCGTTGATCGCATGCCGTGCGACGACCGTGCCAGCGGGAGCAATGCGGGGCCGGTGCCGCATTCCCACGTGACGTCGGCCGCCCTCGGCATACGAGCGCAGCCCCGAAACGCGCGACATCAGCCGCACCCAACACCCACGCCCGACGCGTACGCCGAATGCGACGTGCAACGGTTCAATGACGCACTCCCCGCAGCACGCCGCAGGTTGCGACCGTGCCGAGTAGACAAGAACCCCCCGCCGAGATTAGGCTATGGGCATGGCCATCCCACTTCAGCGCTATACGCTCGAGGATCTGGAGCGATTCCCCAACGACGGGAACCGATACGAGCTGCTGGACGGAGTGCTGCTCGTGACGCCAGCGCCCCAGCTGACGCACCAGCTCGTAGCCAGCCGCATACAGACGAGACTCTCCCAGGCGCTCGCGTTGGCCGGGCACGCGCACGTGGTGGGGCCAGGGGCGGTTACGGTGGCACCGGCCACCCAACTCGAGCCGGACATCCTGGTGTTTCCCGCCCGGTTCAGTCCGATGCTCAAGTGGCGGGAGGTCACGGAACACTGGCTCGCGGTGGAGGTTCTGAGTCGCTCATCGCGGATGTACGATCGCGAGGTCAAGCGCGCCGCGTACTTCGCCCTCGGCGTACCGCAGCTGTGGTTGGTGGATCACCACGATCGCAGTGTGGAGGTGTGGCGGTCCCCCACTGCGCGCCGCACGGTGCGAGACGTGATCCGGTGGCGGGTCCCCACGCTGAGTATCGTGGTGCCCATCGACCTGGGCGAGGTCTTCGCCGGAATCGGCTGACGCGCGCCACGTAAGCCGCGCGCCCCTGGCCCCGCGGGCCGCGCGCCGGTATCGTCCCGGGTATCGGCCCGGCACGCGTCCACGCACGTCACTGGCCAAACGATCCGGGACGCGGGCGCGGGTTCTTTCAGCCGGGAGATCACCATGCGTCCATCCGCTCACGCTCGCCCGCTGCTCCTGGGGCTCGCCGCGACCGTAGTCTGTGCCGCCTCCGCCGCCGCGCAGCATGGATACCGAGAGCCGCCGCAGCCCATCGCACGGATCCTCGACGCGCGCCCGCTTCCGTTCGCGCGCCCGAGCCCCGACAACGCATGGCTTCTCCTCCTGGACCGCCCGTCGCTGGAACCCATCGCCGACGTGGCCGCCCCAATGCTGCGGCTGGCAGGCGACCGGATCAATCCGGCTACGAATGGTCGGAATCGTGAGCTGGGGGTCGATGGACTCACGCTGCGCCGCACCGAAGGTGCGACGGAGCGGCGGATCCAGCTCCCGGATTCGGCGCGCATCTCGAGTGCCATGTGGTCGCCGGACGGACGGTGGATCGCGTTCACTAACACGAGTGACGACGGGATCGCGCTGTGGATCGCGGACACGGCCACGGGACGGTCGCGTCGCATCACGCCGCCCTCGTTGAACGGCACCACCGGCGCGCCGTGCGCATGGATGGATGCCGCGCGCCTGGTCTGCCGGATGATCGCGGCCGACCGCGGAGCGCCACCGCCGGCGCCGCGCGTGCCGGTGGGCCCCATCGTCCAGGAGACGCGCGGGCGCGCGGCACCCAACCGCACGTACGAGGATCTGCTCGAGAGCCCGCACGATGAGGCGCTGTTCGACTACTACTTCACGAGCCAGCTCGCGGTGGTGTCCACCGACGGCACGATCACGCGCGTGGGTGCACCTGCCATCTACGACCAGGTGGAGCCGTCGCCGGACGGCCGATACCTGTACGTGGAGACGACGCACCGTCCGTACTCGTACGTCGTTCCGCGCGGGCGTTTCCCCGTGCGGATGGAGGTGTGGGATGCGATGGGGAAGCCGGTAAAGGAGATCGCTGACCGCGGACTGCAGGAGTTTCTCCCGGTGTCGTTCGACGCCGACGTGGCGGGCCCACGGGACGTCCGTTGGCGCGCCGACGCGCCGGCGACGCTCGTCTGGGTGGAAGCCCTGGACAAGGGCGATCCGCGCGTCAACGCCGCCAAGCGCGATCGGCTGATGCAGCTCGCCGCGCCGTTTTCGGCCGAGCCCACGCCGCTCCTGGATACGGAGTACCGGGTGCGCGGCATCACGTGGGGCGCGAACGGGCTGGCGCTCGTCAGCACGTTCTGGTGGAAGTCGCGGCAGACACGCACGTGGCTGCTGCGGCCGGGCGCCACGCCGCGGATGCTCTTCGATCGATCGTCGGAGGACCGCTACGGCGATCCCGGCGCCTTCGTGACCACCGCCAACGAGTACGGGCGCGACGTGCTGCTCACCACCCCGGACGGACGCTTCGCCTATCTGGCCGGCGACGGTGCGTCGCCAGAGGGTGACCGACCGTTTCTCGACCGGCTCGAGCTGGCGACAGGCAAGGCCGCGCGCCTCTGGCGCTCACAGGCGCCCTACTACGAGGAGGTCGTGTCGGTGCTCGACCGCGGCGCTCGCCGGATCCTGACGCGCCGCGAGTCGGTGACCGACGTGCCCAACTACTTCGTCCGTGACCTCCGTTCCAAATCCGTCGCGCAGCTCACGGACTTCAAGGATCCCGCACCAGAATTCGCTGGCGTCACGTCGCAGCTCATCCGCTACCGGCGGGCCGACGGCGTGGAGCTCTCCGCCAAGCTGTACCTCCCGGCCGGATACGACTCCACCAGGGGGCGCCTCCCCTTCTTTTTCTGGGCGTACCCGCGCGAGTTCAAATCGGCTGCCGCGGCGGCGCAGACGGTGGGATCGCCGTACCGCTTCGTCCGTCCCAGCGGGCCGTCGCACCTGTTTCTGCTCACGCAGGGCTACGGCGTGCTCGACGGACCCACGATGCCCATCGTGGGCGAGGGCAACGCCGAACCGAATGACAGCTACGTGGAGCAACTGGTGGCGAGCGCCAAGGCGGCGGTGGACAAGGTGGTGGAGATGGGCGTGGCCGACCGCGACCGGATCGCCATCGGTGGCCACTCGTATGGTGCGTTTATGACGGCCAACCTGCTGGCGCACTCGCATCTCTTCCGGGCGGGGATCGCGCGCAGCGGGGCGTACAACCGCACACTCACGCCGTTCGGCTTCCAGTCGGAGGAGCGGACCTTCTGGAAGGCGCCGCAGGTGTACGCGCGCATGTCGCCCTTCTGGTACGCCGACAGCGTGTCGGCACCGATCCTCCTCATCCATGGGATGGCCGATGACAACTCCGGCACCTTTCCCATCCAGTCGGAGCGGTTCTACCAGGCGCTCAAGGGGAATGGCAAGATCGTGCGCTACGTCCAGCTTCCGGCCGAGGCCCACGGGTACCGCGCGCGCGAATCGATTGGGCACGTGCTCTGGGAGATGGTCACCTGGCTCGACACGTACGTGAAGCCCGCGCCGGGAGAGAAGGCGGCGAGCGCGGCGAGCGGCGGCGAGCGGTAGGACGCTCATGATGGCTGCGATGCGGCCACGGAGCGGCCGTCGCGCGGCCGTTCTCGTCGCCGTCGCACTGGTGGTGGTTTCGTGCGTGGCGTGGTGGCGCTCCATCACGCCACGCACGGACCGCGTGTGGGCGCCGGAGCACGCGGTCATGCCCGAGGTGGAATTCGACGGTCACCTGGCACGCATCCACAACGTGCGGAGTTTCCGCTGGCGCTCGGCGGAGCAATTCACGCGCGCGTACGACGACCGGGTGGTCGATCTGGACAGCATCCGCACGGCGTGGTTCATCGTGACGCCCTTCTCGCGCCGCTTTCGCGGCCCGGCGCACACGTTCGTGAGCTTTGGCTTTGCCGACTCGCAGTACGTGGCCATTTCCGTGGAGGCGCGGCGCCAGCCCGGTGAGCACTACGCCGTGCTCACCGGGCTGTTCAAGCGGTTCGAGGTGATCTACGTGGTGGGCGACGAGCGCGACCTCATTGGATCGCGCGCGCGGTTCGGAGGCTACGACGTGTACGTGTACCCCATCCGCGCCTCGCCGGAGCGCATCCGAGCGGTGTTCGTGGAGATGCTCCACCGCGCGAACCGACTTCGCGAGCATCCGGAGTTCTACAACACGTTCACGAACAACTGCACTACCAACCTGCTCGCGCATGTGGACCAGGTGGCGCCGCACCTCATCCCGCGCGGGATCAAGACCGTGTTTCCTGGCTACGCGGATGAGGTGGCGTACAACCTGGGATTGATCGACGACAGCGTTTCGCTGGCGGATGCACGGAGCCGCTACCGCGTGAACGACCGCGCGCGCGCGGCGGGCAATGCCCCCGACTTCTCGCAGCAGATCCGGCGAGCCGTTCCCGACGCGGACTCCGGAAGCTGAGCTATCGCGCCAAGGTCTCGCGTCTGCCCTCCCGTGACGTCTCCCTCTGTCTTCTCTCCATCTCGCAATCGCGAAGCTGGTCTCGTCCAGCGACGTCGCGATGCCCGGCGCCAGCGGGCGCCGCGCCCTTCCGGACCTCACATCTCCAGGCTCGCCCCTCGTCTCTCAGCTCGGGCCGGACGGTGCGGCGACGCCCGACAGGAGTGATCTGAGACCTGAGTACTCCCGATCCGAGATGCGAGGAGCGAGCCTCCAGACATGAGGTCCGGAGGGGCTCTCTCGTACCGAATCGGCATCGCGACGTCGCCTGACCAGACCAGTTGCGCGATCAAGAGAGGAGAGAAACGAGATGGGAGACGTGGCTCCGGAGGAGAGAAGACAGGCGTCAGAACCGTAGAGCAGGCGCGAGATGCTGACGGGGACGCCGATTCTCTGTGGGGAGCTAGAGCTGTACGCGCCAGGTAGGGCGGCCGAGCCTCGGTGCGCGCGGCGAGGGCCGCGCAGCACGGTCGAGCCCTAGAAGTGAAAGATCCGCTTGAACGCGGTGCCGAGTCGTCGGCCGAGTTCCTCGGCCCACCACACGTCGGGCTCCGTGTGGACGGGACAGTACTCGGTGGGCGCGGTGCCGGTCCGGAACCACTCGCGGCGGGTCGACGGGCACCACGGGTTGGCCAGGTACCCGGTTTCGGAGTCGATCACCCGTGAAACCAGCCCAGGGGGAGGACTCCAGTCGTCCTCCGAACCCGTCTCGTTCCAGCCACGCTGGTAGAAGCGGATCCAGGCCGGCGCGGCCAGACGCCCTCCCGCGGCGCCTGGGCCGAGCGAGTGGGGCGTGTCGTAGCCAAACCAGACGCCCGCCACCAGCGTGGGGGTAAAGCCCACGAACCAGACGTCGTTGCCATCGTTCGTGGTCCCCGTCTTTCCCGCCACCGGTCCATCCACGCCGTAATCGCGCACGATGCGGCCGGTCCCTTCGTCCACCACCGAGCGCAGCATCGACGTGAGCTGGAACACATCGCGCGCGTCGAGGGCGCGAACGCGCGAGGGCTCCGGCGCACGCCAGAGCACGCGCCCATCGCGCGTGGCGATCCGCTCCACCAGGCGCGGGCGCACGCGGTAGCCGCCGTTCGCGAATGCCGCGTACGCGGTGACGAGCTCCATGGGCGTCACCTCCTCGGCGCCGAGCGCGATGGAGGGGATGGGCGTGAGTGTGCTCGTGATGCCGGCACGCTGCGCGACGTCCACCACGCGCGGCTCACCGACGCTACGCGAGACGCGCACAGCAGCCACGTTGGACGAATGCGCGAGCGCGGTGCGCAGGGTGATGCGGCCGGAGTAGTCGTCGCCGTAGTTGGCCGGCGTCCACACGCGCCCCTCCTGCTCCACCTCCACGGGCGCATCTTCCACCATCGTGGCCGGGGTGAAGCCCGCGCCCAGCGCGGCAGCGTAGACGAACGGCTTGAAGGCCGAGCCCGGCTGCCGGCGCGCCTGCAGCGCGCGATCGAAGCCGCCCGGTTCGTACGTGCGGCCACCCACCAGGGCAAGCACGTTGCCCGTGTTGGGGTCGAGCGCCACCATGGCACCTTGCACGCGATCGCTGCGGCGTCCCGAGCGCGCACTCGCCTCCCGGTCGATCCGCGCCGCCTGATCGCGCACGGCGCGCTCCGCGGCGTGCTGTGCCGTTGCATCGAGGGTGGACTGGACCACCACGTCCATCTCGTCCAGGGCATCCGGGCCGAGGACGGAGTCTACCACACCGCGGACGGCATCGAGGGCGTACGAGTTGCCCACGGTGGGGTGCCAGGAGTCGGGCGCGAGCCGTAGCGGCTGCCGTGCGGCCGCGGCGGCGCGCTGGGGCGTGATGTACCCCTCGCGCGCCATGAGGGCGAGCACGAGGTCGCGGCGTGCGCGTGCCCGTGCGGGGTGCCGGCGCGGCGTGTACGTGGACGGCGCCTTGGGGAGCGCGGCCAGCGCGGCGCCCTCGGCCAGCGTGAGCTGTCCCACGTGCTTGCCGAACAGGTCGCGGCTGGCGGCCTCCACGCCGTACGTGCCGTTCCCCAGATAGATGACGTTGAGATACAACTCGAGAATCTGGTCCTTGGTGAGCGACCGCTCCAGCAGCCGGGAGAGTCGCAGCTCGAGGAGTTTGCGGCGGAGCGAGCGCTCTCCCATGTAGCGCGATGCGAAGGTGTTCCGCGCCACCTGCATGGTGATGGTGCTGAACCCTTCGCGCGCGCCGAGCGCCACGACGTCGTGCACGAGGGCGCGCAGCGCGCCGTGCCAGTCGACGCCGTCGTGCTGGCGGAAGCGGCGGTCCTCGGTGGCGATGAACGCCTGGCGCACGTCCTTCGGCACCGCGTCCAGCGGCACGTTGACGCGCCGCACGAGGGTCAATTGCCCCAGCAGCCGGCCGGTGCGATCGTAGACCTTGCTCCCTTCCACCGGTCGGAACTGGCGGATAGCGGCCGGGGTGGGACAACCGGCAAAGCCGCACGTGACAAGCCAGCTGTCGAGCGTGACGACGCCCGCGATCACCGCGGCCAGCAGGGACAGGGAGCGCCATCGCCGGCGCATCCACTGGCGGGCGGGAACTGCCGAAGGCTCGCGGATCCGCTGCCGCAGGATCTGCAACCGTTGCGAGACGAAGGCTGGAAACGTCTTTAGAGACATGGCCGTGCCGTCCGGAAAAGGGCGGTATCCCATACTACGCCATCCACAGCGGCAGGTTTCCGGCCACCGCGGCACACTGGTGCGAGCATGCTACCTGACGTAGGTTGCGTGCGCCGGTGAAAGCCGGCTGCAGGACACTCCGGTTGTTGCAGGTACATGCGATGTTGCGCCGTCTCCTTGCTGTTTCCGCGCCGCTCGCGGCGCTTCGGTTCCTCGCGGTTGCGCTTTCTGCTCAGACACCGCACCCGCGTGCTGCCGTTGCCCCGACGGCGGCTCCGGTGCCGCACGGCAGTGCCGCGCGCGAGCCGAACGAGATGGGGCGCATCCCGATTCTGCAGTACCATCTGATCGGGGATAGCAACAGCCGCTGGACGCGTTCGGTGACATCGCTGCGCGCGGATCTGGAGTTGCTCTACGCCCGCGGCTATCGGCCGATCACGGTGTCGGAGCTGGTGGACCGCAGCATCGACCTTCCGGCGGGGATGTCGCCGGTGGTCATCACATTCGACGATGCGTCGCCGTCGCAATTCCGCTATGTCGAACGGAAGGGCGAGCTGGTGGTGGACTCGACGAGCGCGTTGGGCGTGTGGCTGCGCTTCGCCGACACGCACCCGGACTGGAAGAACAAGGCGGTTTTCTGCCTGTTGTCGGGCGCGGCCGCCGGGCGTTCGTTCTTTGGTGACAAGGATATTCAGGGGCAGCGAACGGAGTGGCGCTTCCGCAAGGTCCGGTTCCTGGCCGAACGTGGCTTCGAGCTCTGTGATCACACGCTCTGGCACGCCACGCTGTCCCAATACTCGGACGAGGTGGTGCAGGAGCAGATCGCACGTGGCGCGATGGCCATCGACTCGGCGGTGCCGGGATATCGCGTGCGCACGCTGGCGCTGCCGCTGGGTGTGTGGCCCAAGCATCGCGAGCTCGCGGTGTCGGGGTCGTGGCGCGATCCACGCACGCAGCGGACGGTGGCCTACCACTTCGACGCAGTGCTGGAAGTGGCCGGCGGGCCTGCACGGAGTCCCTACGATCCTCGGTTCGATCCGCACGCGCTGCCCAGGGTGCAGGTCTTTGGCGATGAGTTGGTTCGGCTGCTCGACGGGCTGGATCGCTCGCGCGACCGCTACGTCTCCGATGGGGACCCGAACACGGTCGCGCATCCACGGGACGTCGTGGAGCGGACCCGGCGCGGTGGTCCTCGGCACAAGTGAAGCCCACGGCGCCGGTGACTCGTACGTACGGCTCATGAAGCCGAACGAACACGATGACGGCGCGCGCGGAGGGCGTCGGCCTTGCTGCCGCCCTCAGGAGGCCTCAAGTTGTAGCAGGTCGAGGAGGACAACCGCTCGATGATCCCCCCGGGTGTGCGGCGGCTGCGTGTCCTGGTGGTCGATGACGAATCGACGATCTGTCGCGCGCTCGCGATTGCCCTCGGGCGCGCCGGCTACCACGTGACGTCGGCCGAGAGCGGCGACCGGGCGGAGGCGTATCTCAAGCAGGAACATTTCGACCTGCTCATCCTCGACCTGCGGATTCCCGACACGCGCGGCGATGTCGTTTTTCAGACGGCCGTCTCAGAGCAGCCGCATCTCCGGGCGGCGACCCTGTTCACCACCGGGGACGCGAGTGAGGAGGCACTAAAGCTCATCCGTGCCTGCGAGTGTCCGCTGTTGACCAAGCCGTTCGACCTGAACGAGCTGATCGCCATCGCGGGACGGCTCACCCGCCGCGCTCGCGACGCGAGCGCCTGAATGGCCGCACCGGCTGCGCTGCGCTCAGGCAGCGCCGGTGGGACCACCTTCGGCCGCCGCGCCGCCGCCCGTGGGAGCACTCGTGGGAGCACTCGCGGGACTGTCGGGAGGATCGTGCTGCGGAGGATGCGCGGACCGGTCCGCGGAGTGGCTGCCCGCCCGCTCGATCTCGGACCAGCGGCTGACGGCGCGGCGCAGGTGCGGAATGACGATCGACCCGCCCACCACGAGGCCGATCGACAACACCTCCAGCAGCTGCGCGCGCTCGACACGCTCTTCGTGACACCGCAGGAGATGATATGTGATGCAGTCGTCGCACCGCAGCACGAGTGAGGCAACGAGACCAAGCATTTCTTTGGTGCGCGCGTCGAGCACGCCGTCTTCGTAGGCGCGTGTGTCGAGTGCGAAAAACCGGTTGATGACGAGATGACCGGCGTCAAGGATCTCCGCATTCATGTCCTGGCGGAAACGCTGGAAGTCACCCAGGCTGTCCGCGGCATGATCGTGGGTCACAGGCGCCATCCCTTGAGCGTGGTGATCGCTCGCTCCAACGCGTCGCGCTGTTCGGGGCGCGTGGCCGACGTGAGAAGAATCTCGTAATTGCGAATTGCCTCGGCCAGGGCTTGTTCGTCCTGCTCCGAGGAGGCGAGACTGGCGGCGTTGTCCGCCAGCGTGGCGCGGGCCAGCTCATCGGCGGGGAATCGGTCGGACACTTGCTGCCAGCGTGCGACGCGAGCGCGAAGATTGCTTTCGCTGAGCGCCCACAGATGCCAGGCAGCCCGGTTGTCGGGATCGGCGGCAATGGCGCGCGAAGCGAGATCGGCCACCAGGTCCGGTCCACGCCCTCCGAGCCAGTAGGCGTTGGCAAGACTCACGAGCGCGCGTGCGTCGTCGGGATGGGCGGCCACTACCCGCTCGTAGACGGGCCCGGCAATCTCGGGCACATCGCGGTAGGGCTCGACGGCGGCACGCAGCGTGTCGACGTCGGTGGTCTCGGCGATCGCGTCGAGAGACTGCAGCAGGTGGGCGATATTCCCCCCGGAGCGATAGGCTTCCGCGGCGTCTGCCAGGCGCGCGGCGGGGTCGATTCGGGGTGATGGCATGGCTATATTTAACGCTACACGCCGCCGGGAGGCGACGTCGTCCCGTGACAGATTCAGCCCATGGGCCGGAGACGCCGGACGGCGGTGCTCCGAACGACATTCAGCAGCTCACCGCGCGCGTTCAGCATCAGCTGAACAATCCGCTCGCGGCGCTTTTGGCGGAAGTCCAGCTCCTGGGCATGGAAGACGGCCTGGACGTTGAGCACCGCGTGGCGGTCGAGCGGATCACGGAGCTCACGCGACGGGTGATCCGCCTCGTGCGAGAATTGGATCCGAGCACGGTCGGAGCGCACCGATAGCGCTCGGGCCGGACAAGGCCGGAGGGCGCCACTGGGGCACTGCCGCTCCACCCTCCCGACCCGCTCGTGCTGGTGTAAAGGTTGCGCAAAGCGCACTCGGAGGTGATAATCCGGGTGGCCGCGCCAGGAGGGATATCGGGCGAACCGGCCATGCCGCCGCGGCGCGCGATCTGGAGCACACGGTACAACGCGGGCAATACCACCGCCAGCGACCGCCACGGACTAAGGGTGCGGCAGCGCGCGATGCGCGACCGCCAACATTCAACTCGCGAACCGCGAGTATCTCGCCGAAGCAGGCGTCGCGATCGTGCTGACCGGCACGAACGTGGACACGCGCGCGGCGAACCCTGAGTAACGGTCTCTCCACGCCTTGGGCGGCACGGCCGCAGCGTGGGATCGACCATGATCCCCTTGAGCAACTCGAATCGACACAGCGCGTACGACCACGCCATGGCGCGTCTTTCTCTCGCGTGACGCTTTCACCCATCACACCTGTGTTTGCATGAACGATCGCCGACGCTCGTCCCGTCGCGGCCGCGGGCCGCGGCCGCACCAACAGCCCGCCGACACCGCGGAGCCCTCCTCCAGCCCATACCGCGAAGACGCGGGCACCGCCGCAACCGACGGCTCCGATTCCCGGGGCGGGCAACCGTCTCACAACCGAGCGGGCGGCCAGCCGCGGTCGCGCGATCAGCGATTCAGCGGCAACGGGCGGCGGCGGCGCGGCCGCACCGGGCGCGGGCAGCGCTTCGAACAGGGCGGCGGCACTCCGCCCGCCGCTCCTGTGACGGTCGAGGGTACCGAGGCTGGATGGTTCGATCCGGCGCGCGACGGTGGCTTCCTCCGCCGGAACGAGGCGAGCTACCTCCCCACGCCCGGCGACGTGTTCGTCCCGCCGCAGCTCGTGCGACAGCTCGCGCTTCGCCGCGGCGATCTCGTGAGCGCCACCGTGGGGCGCGACCATCGCGGGCGTACCACCGCCATCGAGGTACAGGAGCTGAACGGCGGCGAGCCGACGTCGGCGATGCGGCGTCCGGACTTCAGCTCCCTCGTGGCGTCCTATCCCGAGCGCAAGCTCGTGCTCGAGACCGGGCGCCCGTCAAAGGGCGGACCGGAGCTTACCCGCCGCGCGATCGACCTCATCGCTCCCATTGGGTACGGGCAGCGCGCCCTCATCGTGGCGCCGGCGCGCGCGGGAAAAACGATGCTCCTGCAGGCCATCACCGAAGGGATCGCCATCAATCACCCCGGGGCCACGCTGCTCGTCTTGCTCGTGGACGAACGCCCCGAAGAGGTGAGCGAGATGATCTCGTGGGGACGTGGCGAGGTGGTGGCGTCGAGCTTCGATCAACCCGCCGAACGTCACGTGGACGTGGCGGACATCGTGCTGGAGCGCGCACGGCGGCTGGTGGAAGGGGGCAAGGACGTGGTGATCGTGCTCGACTCGCTCACCCGGCTCGCACGCGCCCACAACACGGTGGAGCGTGGCACCGGCCGTACCCTCTCGGGCGGACTCGACGCGACGGCGATGGCCAAGCCGAAGGCGTTTTTCGGGTCGGCGCGCTCGGTGGCGCCGGAACACGGTGGCGGCTCGCTTACGATCATCGCGACTGCACTCGTGGAAACCGGCTCGCGGATGGACGACGTGATCTTTGAGGAATTCAAGGGGACGGGCAACTGCGAGATCAAGCTGGACCGCTCGCTGGCCGACAAGCGGATCTACCCCGCCATCGACGTCGCCACCAGTGGAACGCGTCGGGAGGACAAGCTCTTCCGTCCCGACCAGATCGACGCCGTGTTCACCCTGCGCCGCGGGCTCCAGCAGATGCCACCGCAGTCCGCGATGGAGTGGCTGATCAAGCGGATCGCGAACACGCCGAACAACGACGCGCTGCTGTCGGGATTGTAGACGCGGCTGAACGCCGGACCCGAGCTGACCAGCCGGTGGCGGCATGATCCATCCGGCGTCCGGCCTCCCGGCGTCCGGCCTCGGTTCCGGACGGCACACGAGCCATCTGCCACCTGTCTTCTCTCCATCTCACAATTGCGGAGCTGGTCTCGTTCGGCGACGTCGCGATCCCCGGGCGCCAGCGGGCATCGAAGTCGTCCGGACCTCATCTCTCCAGGCTCGCCCCTCGTCTCTGAGACCTTGTGAACTCAGGTCTCAGGTCTCTCCTGCCAGCCGTGGGCCTCCGGCCCGGCAGCGCCGAGTCGGCAGGGGCGAGCCTCCAGACGTGAGGTCCGGAGGGGCTCTCTCGCACCAGGTCAGCATCGCGACGTCGCTGGACCAGACCAGTTTCGCGATCGAGAGAGGACAGAAGACAGAAGGAGACGTGACGAGGAAGACCGGAACGGAGGGGTGAGAGGCGAGAGGGAGACGGGCAGTGCTTGAGGGCGCGAGGACGGGCTGAAGCCGTGGTCTCTGCCGGGCCCGCACTTTGCTATACCTCGGGGCATGCGGCAGTGGCACTGGCACTCCCGGGCGCGTTGGATCGTCGGGATCGGTCTTCTCGTGCTCTCCGTCCCCATCCGCGTACTCCTCGCCCAGGATGAGGGCGAGCATCCGCGCATCACCACGCTCCACTTCGACGGGGTGCACGCCGTCAGCCAGGACGCGCTTCGCGCCGTGATTGCCACGCAGGCGTCGCACTGTCGGAGCCCCATCGTCGTCCCCTTCTGCCTGTTCACCGACGCCCGCGTGTTCGTGGAGCGACATCGGCTCGACCGGCTCGAGCTCGCGCGCGACATGCTCCGCATCCGTGTCTTCTACTGGCGGCGGGGATACCGCGAGGCGGCGGTCGACACCACGGTCACCCCGGACGGGGATGAAGTGGCCGTCACGATTCATGTGACCGAGGGACCGCCCACGCGCATCTCGTCCATCCGCGTGCTCCACCCCGATTCCGTGGTCACCACCGCGCTCATCGAGAACAACCTCGAGCTGCGCGCGGGCGATCCGTACAATCTGCTCCTCCTCGACTCCAGCCGGGTCCATCTGCGAGACGCGCTGTGGGAGATGGGCTATGCCGACGCGCGCATTCTCGACACGAGCGTCGTGAACGACTCGCTGCGCACCGCAGCCATCCAATTCACGGTCGAACCGCGATGGCACGCGTACGTCGACACGATCATCATCCGCGGAAACGTGCGGCTGAGCGACCGGACCATCCGGAATTCGCTCGCGCTCAAGCAGGGACAGCTGTTCCGGCGCAGCGATCTGGTGGAGAGCCAGCGCAATCTGTACACATCCAACCTCTTCACGCAGGTGCGCATCCCCATCCCGGAGGGGAACGACAGCCTGAAGCGCGTCGTCGTCGCGGTGCGCGAGGCGCGGTTGCATCAGGTGCACACGAGCGCCGGCTTCAACACCGCCGACTTTGGCCAGGTGGAAGCCCGCTATACCGACTACAACTGGCTGGGTGGCGCGCGACAGCTCGATGTGCGCGGGGTGCTCGGCAATCTGCTCGCGCCCAAGCTCAACGGGAGCGGGATCTTTCAGGACGTTACGCCCGCCACGCTCGACGCCAGCGAGGCGCAACCTTTTCTGGACCCCAATTGGGAAGCGTCGACCGACGTCACGCAGCGGTGGTTCCACTCCTCGCGCAACACGTTGTCGTACGGCGTATTCGCGCACCGGCGCAGCGCGCCGGCCATCTTCATCGATCGCGGATTCGGCGGCGACGTCACGTTCACGCGCGAGGTGCAGCTGGGGCTTCCGGTCAGCCTGAACTATCACGTCGAGCGGTCCAGGGTGCAGGCCGACGGGGTGTACTTCTGTGTCACGTTCGGTGTCTGCCAGCCGGCCACCATCGGCGCGCTCCGCGCCGCGAACCTCCTGTCCCCGCTCACGCTCTCGGCATCCAGCGACCATACCACCGATCCCCTCGATCCCCGCTCGGGATACCGGTTCCGCATGGACGCGGAACATGCCTCCGCATTCACCCTCTCCGACTACCGGTACAACCGCGTGAGCGGGGACGGCTCGCGCTACATCCCGGTGGGCGGCTCCGTCCTGGCGGCGCACGTGCGCCTCGGGTGGGTGCACGCACTGCCGAGCACCGTGGACGCCGTGGGATTGGGGGGCACGATGGATGGACTCACGATCATCCATCCGCGCAAGCGCTTCTACGCGGGGGGCGCCAACTCCGTCCGCGGCTATGGCGAGAACCAACTCGGCCCGCGCATCCTCACGGTCGATCCGGCCGCGCTCAAGCAGTCGCGCGTGATCGCCGGCGATACCGTTGCCGGATGCACCGACGCGTCGATCGCCGACGGCACGTGCGACCCGTCGGCGGTGCCGTCGGGTGAATTCCAGCCGCGCCCGCTGGGCGGCACCTCGCTCCTGGAGGGGAGCGCGGAGCTGCGCTTTCCCGTCAGCGGCCCGCTGTGGGGCGCGGTGTTCGTCGACGCGGCGCTGGTGGGCGAAGGGGCGTTCGCCGACATCACGCACTCCACGGGCGCCATCACGCCCGGATTCGGCATCCGGTATCTGTCCCCCGTAGGGCCCATCCGCGTGGACCTCGGGTTCCGCCCGCAACTCGTCGAACGGCTGCCCGTCGTGACGCAGACCACCTCGCCGTCGGGCGACACGCGACTCGTCACGCTCAAGACGAACAAGGAGTTCGACCCGCTGGAGGGTTCGCAGAGCGGCATTCGCCGCATCCTGAACCGCCTGACGCTGCACCTCTCCATCGGTCAGGCGTTCTGATGGCGAACGCCCGGGCCATCCTCCGCGGCGTAGCGATCGGCGTCGGCGCGCTGGTGCTGCTCGTGCTCGTGGCGCTCACCGTCCTCACGCGCAGCGAGATCGGGCACGAGCGTATTCGCCGGCTCGTGCTGTCACAGCTGCGAGACGCCGTGCACGGGCACGTCCAGCTGGGCGGCGTGGGGGGCGACATCCTCACGCACATCCGGCTCACGGATCTGGTCATCACCGACAGCACCGGAGCGCCGTTTCTCGCGATCGATACGCTGAGCGCATCATACAATCCGCTGTCGTTGCTCCGGAAGCACATCGAGCTGTCGCATCTTCGGCTGGTCAATCCCGTCGTGGTTCTTGATCGCCGTCCGCACGCGCGGTGGAACTATGAGCGCATTTTCGCGATCGACACCGCCGCGCCCGCCGACACGACGTTCGGCTTTGGCGACTGGGTCGTGCTGCACGACGTGCACATGGCGAGCGGGCACGTCGTCGTACGCACACCGTGGAGCGCGGCCGATTCGCTGCACGGACGGGCTCGCGACAGCGTGATCCGCGCGGCGCTCTCCGGCGCCACGCGCGTGCACGTCGTGGAGGTGCCGCGCGGGTATCAGCAGGTGATGGACTTCCGTTCGCTGGACGGGCGCCTGCCGCTCGTTCGTGCGGCGCGCCCCGGAACGGATGCGATGCTCGTGCGCATCGACTCGCTGTCGGGGCTTGCCGCGCCGTTCGCGCCCCCGCCCGCACGGGTGCAGCGCCTGGCGGGGACGTTTCGCATCTCCACCGATTCGGTATGGTTCCGTGGGGCGCACGCGCGCCTACCGGGTACACGCATCACCGGATCCGGCGCGTACGCGCTCGAGTCGGGCAACCTGTGGCTCGCGCTCCAGGGCGATACCGTGTCGCTCGGCTCCATGCGGTGGATCTATCCACCGCTGCCCGCCGAGGGCGGCGGACACCTGAATCTCTCCATGCGGTTGGCCGGAGACACCAGTGTGTACCGGGCCACGGATGCCGTGCTGCGCGTGCGGGGCGCGACCCTGTCGGGGCAGTTCGGCATCCAGATCGACGACACGGTGCGTTTCATGAACACCGACCTCCGCTTCCGGGGCGTGGACACGCGGCTGGTGGAACAGCTGGCACCGGTGGAGATCCCGCGCCGTGGCACGCTGGGCGGGCATCTGCAGCTGGCGGGAACGGTGGCCGCGCTGCACGTGAACGGCAACGTGGCATTCGACGACGCCGGCGGCGGAACGAGCGCGGTGGTGGCGAACGGCCTCGTGGGGGTGTCGCCGCGCGGCGTGCGCGCGGGCGAGTTGCATCTGCAGTTCCAGCCGCTGCAGCTGGCGCTCGCGCGAGCCGTGCAGCCCACCTTCCCGCTGGATGGCGCGGTCACCGGCACCGCCATCGTGGACGGCGCGAGCTGGAGCGCGATGCGCGCCCGGGTCGATCTGGCGTACCGCGTGCCCACCGCGCCCGGCATCTCACGCGTGACCGGCACCGCGCGCGTGGTGCTGGCGGGAACGCGGCGCGCGGACGTCGATCTCCGGGTGCACCCGCTCGCGCTCGCCACGCTGCGCGCGTTCGTTCCGGGCGTGGCGTTCCGCGGCCGAGCGCGCGGCACGGTGACCGCCAACGGTCCGCTCAGCGATCTGCGGCTGGCGTCGGCGCTCCGGCTGCCCGAGGGGGGCGAGTTCGTCGTGCGGGGCGCGCTGGATGTCACCGGGGCGCAGCCAGGCTACGCCGCCACACTCGGGCTTCGGGTGGTGAATCTGCAAGCCATCGTGGCCACCGCGCCTCCCACGCGGCTCACCGCGCGCGCAACGGCGCAGGGGCGCGGAGTGCATCCGGCCACCATGCACGCCGCGCTGGCCGTGGAGATGGCGGCGTCGATGTACGACAGCCTTTCACTCACCGGAGCGACCGTGCGCGCGGCGGTGGACGACGGGCTGCTGCACGTGGATACGATGACGGTACGCTCCCACTTTGCCACCGTGGGCGCGAGCGGCTCGTTGGGCGTGGCGCCCGGGCGCACGGGGGCGCTCCGCGTGCACGCGTTGGTCGATTCCCTCCACGCGCTGGCGCGCTACGTGGCGGTGGTGGACAGCACGACGGTGGCGCCGCGGCCGGCGGCACATGCGCGCACGATGGCGCGGGCGCGCGCGGACTCGGCGCGGCGCGCCGCGCGCGACGAGGTGGCGCGGATGGCCATGGCCGGCCGGCGCTCGACCGTAGCCGACGTGCATCTCGACACCACCAGCAGCGCAGTGCGCGCGGACTCCGTGTCCGGAAAGCTCGCGCTGGCGGCCACGCTCACCGGGCGCATCCAACGCTTCGATGCACGCGGGCGCGTGGGCGCCTCCGACCTGGTGGTGCGCGGCAACGCGGTCCACGCGGCGCGCGCGGAGTTCGCCTGGATGGGTGCACCGCGGTTGCGTGGGTCGCACCTGGCCGTTGGCGCGCGCCTGGAGCGCGTGCGCGCCGGCGGGTTCGCGCTGGACACGGTCGCGCTGCGCACCACCTACGCGGCACCCAACGGCACGCTGGCGTTCGTCGTCTCGCAGGACACGATGCACGACTACACGGGTGAGGTGGCGTTCGCGCTGCATCCCTCCCACCACGAGCTCCACGTGCGCCAACTGCGTCTGCGCTTCGACACCACCGTGTGGCGCGCCGCGCATCCGGGAACCATCGCGTGGGGGCCGAGCGCCGTAACCATCGACTCGATGGACCTGCGCAGCGGATCGCGCGGCCGGATTTTCGTGGACGGCCGTCTGGCCACTGCGGGTGCGTCGTCGCTCGCGGTGCAGGTGCAGGGTCTGCAGGTGGCGCACGTGGCCGCGCTCCTCCAGAGCGACCTCGGCGTGGCCGGCATCCTCACGCTCTCCGGTCGGCTGGAGGGCACACAGCGCGCGCCGCTCATACGTGGGGCCGCCGCCCTGGTGCAGGGCTCGGTGGGCGGATCACACATCCCCGATCTGCGCGCGACGTTCGCCTACAACGCGCAACGTCTGGAGGCGCGCGCCACCGCATCGCGCTCCGCCGGCGCGCCGCTGCTCTCCGCGGACGCCAGCGTGCCCGTCGACCTCGCCCTGGCCGGCCACACGGGCCCCCGTCTGCTCGATCGGCCGATGCGCGCGAACATCCGGCTCGACAGTCTCCCGCTCGACGCCGTGCCGCGTCTCACCGATGTCATCACCGAATTGCGCGGACAGGCCACGGGCGCCGTCGCCGTTCGCGGAACACCGCGGCATGCCGCCGTCGCCGGCGCGTTGGGGCTGCACTTCGCCTCCTTCCGTCTGGCGGCCACGGGCAATCGCGTCACCGGGGTCAACGGGATGCTGCGGATGCAGGGCGACACGCTGGTGGTGGACTCGCTAGTGGGACACAGCGGCGGCGGACTGCTGCGCGTGCAGGGCGGGCTCGACGTCACGCATCTCACCCGGCCGGGCTTTGCGCTCGCCTTCACCGCCCGGGACGCCACGGTGATGGACAACGACTACGGGCGCCTCGTGGCGGACGCCGACCTCACCGTGCGCGGACCGTTCGACGACGTGCTGGTGAGCGGACGCGCGACTATTCTCGAGGGCACCATCTACGCGCCGGAGCCAGGCACGCAGGACGTGATGAATATCAACGATCCGTCGGTGTACAACGCCATCGACACAGCCCGCGTGAGCGAAGCGGTGTTGCCCACCCCCAATCCGCTGCTGGAACACCTGCGGGTGGATGCCACCGTGAACATATCGCGCGACACCTGGGTGCGGCGGAGCGACGCAAACGTGGAGATCTACTCCGACGGAGAGCTTCGCGTGCGGCTGGACCGCCGCCGGCAGTCGCTGCTGGTGGAGGGGGTGGTGATCACCGAACGCGGCCAATACACCTTCCTCACGCGGCGCTTTGACGTGCAGCATGGAACGATCAACTTCACCGGCGGTCCGGAGCTCGATCCCACGCTGCAGCTCACCGCCACGCACGAGATCCGTCTCCCGGGACGCGAGCCGATCGATCTGCAGGTGCTCGTGGGCGGCACGATGCTCGATCCACGTGTCACGCTGCGCAGCGACGCGCAGCCGCCCATCTCGCAATCGGACCTGCTGAGCTTTCTCGCGTTCGGGCGCTCCTCGTCATCGCTCCTGCAGTTCCGCGGATCGTCGATCTCCGGGCAGAGCTCCGCCAACGGCCGTGTGGTGGGACAGGTGGCCGCGCTCGCCACCCAGCAACTCACGGCCGTGGCCGTCGGCCAGTTGGCGGACGAGTTCGAGCGCAGCGCCGCCCGGTCGCTCCACGCCGACGTGTTCAACATCACCCCGACCGACGTGCCCACCGAGGTCTCGGTGAACGGGGTCGGTGGGTTGCTCAAGGGGACGGAAGTCGAAGTGGGCCGCTACCTGAACCGGCGTACCTTCGTGGCCGTTCAGGCGCGCCCCACCTTTGCCGCGCCCGGCGCGCGGCTGGAGTACCGGATCAGCGAGGGGCTCGTGCTGCAGTCGAGCGTCGAACCGCGCTTCCAGCTCCGCACGCCATCGCTCGAGACCAACCGCCCTCCGGTCAACACCACCACGGTGTTTGGCCTGTTCCTGGTGCGCGACTGGCGCTTCTAACAGGCGCGTCCAACGGCCGCAGCGAGCAGGCGCAGCGAGCAGGCGCAGCGAGCAGGCGCAGCGAGCAGGCGCACCCAACAGCCGCCTCGAACACGCGCCTCGAACCAACGACGGTCGACGAGCGCTCCTGACGAACGCTCCTATCGCGCGGGAGACGTAGACGCGTTCCTGGCGCCGAACTCGTCCCACAAGCCCGCGATCGCCCGCGTGCCGCGCACGAAATTCTCGTCGCTCAGCCACTCGTCGGGCGCGTGGGCGTTCTCGCCGGGGAGGCCGAACCCCATCAGCAGCACGGGAGCGCCGAGGACCCGCTTGAAGTCGTCCACCACCGGAATCGAGCCGCCCTCGCCGGTGATGACGGGCTCGCGCCCGAACGCCGACGCCAGCGCCCGGCGCGCCGCGTCGTAAAGCGGACCGCCCAGCTCCGCGCGCCAGGGCCGGCCGCCGTGCAACTGCGTCACACGCACCGACACACCCGGCGGACTCAACCGGCGGACATGCGCCTCGAACAACGTGCCGATCTCCGCCGGATCCTGTTCCGGCACCAGCCGACAGCTCACCTTGGCCATCGCCTTCGCCGGCAATACCGTCTTCGCCCCCTCTCCCGTGTACCCGCTCAGCAGGCCATTGATCTCGCAGGTGGGGCGCATCCACAACCGCTCCAACGTGGTGTAGCCGCGCTCTCCGCCCAGCGCCGGAACGCCGGTCTCGTCACGCAAGCCGTCGTCGCTGAACGGGAGCGAGCGCACCTCCGCGCGCACGCGGTCATCCCAGTCGCGCACGCGGTCGTAGAAGCCCGGGATGGCCACGCGGCCGCTTTCGTCGTGCAACGCGCCCAGGAGCCGCGCGAGCGCCATGGCCGGGTTCACCACCGCACCGCCGTAGCTCCCCGAATGCAGGTCGGTCGACGGCCCCTGCACATCGATCTGGAAGTACGCCAGCCCGCGGAGCGAGAACAGGATGGAGGGCAGCCCCGGCGCGAACATCGACGAATCCGAGATCACCACCGCGTCGGCGGCCAGCCGCTCGGCGTGCTCCTCGATGAACGTGGCCAGATGTTCGCTCCCCACCTCCTCTTCCCCCTCGGCCATGACGATGATGTTCACCGGCAGCCGGTCGCGCGTGGCGAGATGTGCCTCGATGGCCTTGACGTGCATGAAGAGCTGCCCCTTGTCGTCCACGGCTCCGCGGGCAAAGATCTTTCCGTCGCGCACCGTCGGCTCGAACGGCGGCGACGTCCACAGCTCCACCGGCTCCACCGGCTGCACATCATAGTGGCCGTACACCAGCACGGTGGGCGCGCCATCGCCGGCCCCGCGCCACTCCCCCAGCACGATGGGGTGCCCCTGGGTGGGAACGATCTCCGTCTCCATGCCCGCCTGGCGCATGGCCGCGGCCACCCACTCGGCGGCACGCATGGTGTCGCCGCGGTGCTCGCTGCGGGCGCTCACGCTCGGAATGCGGAGAAACTCGTAGAGCTGCTCGTGTATGCGGTCGTTCTGGTCGTCGAGATACCGCTCCAGATCGGAAGAGAGCGCTGTCGTCACAAAGACTCCGGTCAGAAGAAAGTGGTGCAACTGGCACACGGCGTGGCGCGCCAGCCGGCGCTCCCGGCGCACCAGTGCGGGCGCGTGTCACCGCGCTGTCGCGATCAGCGACCGCGCGAGGACGAACCCCGCCCACACCGCGGCGAGCGAGATGAGCACGCTCGACACCACGTACCAGGCCGCGCGCGCGTAGCTGCCGCTCTCCAGCAGGAGCACCGTCTCGTAGCTGAACGTCGAGAAAGTGGTGAACCCGCCGCACAAGCCGATCGTGAGCGCCGCCCGCAACTCGGCCGTGGCACCTGTGGCGAGGAGGAAACGCGCCAGGAAGCCAAGCAGCAGAGAGCCGGCCACGTTCACCAGGAGCGTGCCGGACGGAAAGCCGGACGCGAGCCGCTGGCCCACGCCCGTCAGCCAGTAGCGCGCCACCGATCCCGCCGCTCCACCAAGGGCGACGGCGGTCAGCATGCGAAACAGCATGCGCTAACTTACCTGGCACGCGGAGCGGTGCAACCGGACCATTCCTTGCGGGCGCTGCGCACACCGCCCGTCCGCCGCATTCCACGCTCGGCCGCGGCCGCACCTCCACGCGCGCCAGGGCGGCAGCCGGAAAACGCAGCCACCGGAGCCATGTCTCCGCTCACGCCGAACGCGAGTCCCCACGGTGCCCAATCGCCTGGCCAACGAGACCAGCCCCTACCTGCGGCAGCACGCCGACAACCCCGTGGACTGGTATCCGTGGGGCGCCGAAGCGCTGGAGCGCGCGCGGCGGGAGGATCGCCCCATCCTGGTGAGCATCGGCTATGCGGCCTGCCACTGGTGCCACGTGATGGAGCGCGAATCGTTCGAGGATCCGGACACCGCGCAGCTCATGAACGAGCTGTTCGTGAACATCAAGGTCGACCGCGAGGAACGTCCGGACGTGGACGCCATCTACATGAACGCCGTGCAGGCGATGACCGGGCACGGCGGATGGCCCATGACGGTGTTCCTCACCCCCGAGGGGGTGCCGTTCGTCGGGGGGACGTACTTTCCCCCCGACGACCGCCACGGACTGCCGTCGTTTCGCCGCGTGCTGCGGGCCGTGCACGACGCGTACGTCCACCGCCGTGAAGACGTGGAGCGCGCGGCGAGCTCCATGCGCGAGCTGTACGACCGCGCGAGCGAGCCCGCGCGCAGCACGGGCACGCTCACACCGCAGATCCTGCAGCGCGCCGTCACCGCGCTCATCGCGAGCGCCGATGACACGCATGGCGGATTTGGCGGCGCGCCCAAGTTTCCCAACGCCATGGCGCTCGACGTCCTGCTGCGCGTGTGGCGGCGCACCGGCAACGGACGCGCCAGGGAGATCGTGGTGCACAGCCTGCGCGCCATGGTGCGGGGCGGCATCTTCGACCAGGTCGGCGGTGGGTTCCATCGCTACACCGTGGATGCGCACTGGCTGGTACCCCACTTCGAGAAAATGCTCTACGACAACGCGCTCCTGGCACGGCTCGCGACGCACGTCTGGCAGGCCACTGGCGACGCCGAGATGCGCGCCGCCGCCGAGGCCACCGTGTCGTGGGTGCGCCGGGAGATGACGTCGCCGGAGGGCGGGTTCTATGCTTCGCTCGACGCCGACAGCGAAGGAGCAGAAGGCGTGTTCTATCTCTGGACGCCGGACGCGCTCCGCGCCGCGCTCGGCGACGACGCGCCGCTCATCGCGCGCTACTTCGGCGTCACGAACGAGGGCAATTTCGAGGGGCGGAGCATCCTGCACGTCCCCGTGTCCCCCGACGACTTTGCCGCGCGGGAGGGCATCTCGCCGGACGAGCTGCAACAGCGGATCACGCGCGCGATCGCGGCCCTGCGCGCCGCGCGTGATCACCGGCCGCGTCCCCCGCGCGACGACAAGATCCTTGCTGGCTGGAACGCGCTCATGGTGTGCACGCTGGCCGAGATGGCGCGTATTCTGGGCGACGCGGAGCATCGCGCGATGGCGCTCGCCGGCGGGGAGTTCCTGTTCCGCACGATGGTGCAGCACGATCGCGTGATCCGCATGCCGGCCAACGGACGCCCCGCGCTCCCGGGCTATCTGGAGGACCAGGCGGGCGTGGCGCTCGCCGCGATCGCGCTCTACGAGCTCACGTTCGACGTTCGCTGGGTGCAGCGCGCCCAGGCGCTCGCGCGGCGGATGATCGCGCTCTACTGGGACGACGACGCCGGCGCGTTCTACGACACCGCTGTCGACCACGAGACGCTCGTCGCCCGCCCGCGCGAGGTGACCGACAATGCCATCCCGGCGGGCTCCTCGCTGGCCGCCGAGCTCCTGCTTCGCCTGGCGGAGCTCACCCACGACGTGGACCTCCGCCGGCGCGCCACGTGGATCCTCGAAACGCTCGCCGAGCCAATGGCGCGCTACCCTCTTGGCTTTGGGCACCTGCTCGGCGTGGCCGACATGGCCATCCACGGCGCGGTGGAGGTCGCGCTCGCGGGACAGCCCGGGCAGCGCGACTTCGTGGAGCTGGAGCGCGTGGTCGCATCCACGTACGTCCCGTCGCTGGTGCTGGCCGGCGGCCCGGCAGACGCCGCTTCCGCGGGCGTGGCGCTATTGGACGGCCGCACTCCGCGCGACGGGCGCGCCACGGCGTACGTCTGCCGCCAGTACGCCTGCGACGAGCCCACCACCGCCGCGCCGCAGCTCGCCGCCCAGCTGGAGCGCGCAGCCACCGGTTAGACGAGCGAGGTGACACCGCGCGCGTGGGCTACCATGGCACACACGTGCCGGCGCGCCTGCCCGCCTACAGATCGCTGGCGGGAGGTCGCCCGCAAGAGACGGCTAGAGGTCGCCGCATGTCATGAGGATCGACCCGCAGTGGGTGCAGACGAGCTTGCACTTGCGCCACTCGATAGCGGCGGAGCCGCACACGTCGCACACCTCGGGCGCCTCGCCTGGCCGCCGGCTGGCGTGGGCAAAACGCCTGTCGGCGAGACGGGCGTCGGCGAGACGGGCGTCCGTGCGAAGTGTGGCCGACGCGCGCGGAGACACGATACCCCGGGCGCAGTCGCTCGCCGCAGCCGCGCGCGTCCCGCAGTCGGTGTGCATCACACCCCGCCGGCCACGAGCCACCACAGCCCCACAGCGATGCTGGCCGCGGAAGCGGTGACGGCCAGCGCCTGATGCGCGCGCGGGGAGCGGCGCGCGGTCGCGTGCAGCACGGAGCCGGCGAGCGCGCTCAGGAGCGCCATCGAGACGATGGTGCCGACGCCGAACACCGCGAGAAAGAGGAACGCGCGCGCCGGTGAATGCAGCGCGGCCACGGGCACCAGCACGACCACGGCTCCGGTGCCGGCCAGCCCGTGTAGCATCCCGATCCCGAACAGGGCACGGTGCTCGTGGTCGTGCGTGGGCTGCGTGCGGTGCGAGTGCAGGTGCCAGTGGCCCTCACCATCGTGCAGGTGCCAGTGGCCGTGGATGCGGACGGCACGCAGCAGTCCCACACATCCCAGCGCGATGAGCACCACTCCCACCAATCGCTCGGCAACGGGCCCAAGGCGCTGCGGGAGCTGCAGCCCGCTCAACGCCACCAGGCCGCCGAGGAGCAGGAGGGAGACGGTGTGGCCGGCGCCCCACCGCGCACCGAGCGCCAGCGCGCGGCGGCGCGACGGTCGGCGGCTGACGAACACGCTCACGGCGGCCAGGTGATCCGGCCCACAGGCGTGCAGCGCTCCGGCGGTGAGCGCGGTGACGACAATGACGGCCGTGGGATGCACCATGCGTCGCGATCATCGCGTGACGCGACGCGCGCCGTTATCCAGGCGGGGCGTCGCTCGTGAGCAGACCGAGCCGAAGCGCGAATTTCACGTAGTCGGCGCGGTGCTGCAGTCCCAGCTTTTCGTTGATGCGTTGCTTGTACGTGTCGACCGTCTTGGGGCTGATGAACAGTTGCTCGCCGATTTCCGGCGCCGTATAGCCGGCGGCGATGAGCCGCAGGACGTCCCGCTCGCGATCGGTCAGCTTGTCGAGCCGTGCGCGGTCGTCCGCGTGCTCGTCCTTTTTCTTGAGCCCCTTGGCGAGAATGCGCGCGGCCGCCGGACGAACGTACAGCTCGCCCCGGGCTACCGTGCGCACCGCATCCACCAGCTCGCGGTCGGCCGCGCTCTTCACCAGATACCCCGATGCACCCGCCTCGAGCAACGGCACAAGATACTCCTCCTCCGCATGCATCGTAAGCACCAGCACGCGCGGCGCCGGGTCCCTGGCCGAGAGCGCCTTGGTGGCGGCGATGCCGTCCATCTCCCCCATCGACAGATCCATCACGACCACGTCGGGGTTGTACCGCTCCACGAGCGTGATCGCTTCGCGCCCGTTCGACGCCTCGCCCACCACGTCGACGTCGCGCGCGGTCCCGAGCACCGCCTTGAGCCCCGCCCGCACGATAGCGTGATCGTCTGCGAGTACTACGCGAATGAGGTCACCCATGGTATGCCCCTGTTTGCAGGAGAGGTACAGATGCCTCCACGACGGTTCCCGTGCCCGGCGCGCTCGTGAGGCTGAACGTGCCGTCCACCAGCGCGATCCGTTCGCGCATGGAGAAGAGTCCCATTCCCGGGCGCCGGGATTCCGCCTCCGCCACGTCGAAGCCACACCCGTCGTCCTCGATGCGCAGCATCGCGTCCTGGCCGTCCGTCCACAGAGCGACGTGAATGGCGCTCGCCCCGGCGTGACGCACCGCATTGCGCAGCGCCTCCTGCGCCACGCGGTAAAGCGTGGAGCCCACCGTGTGCGGGATCTCAGACTCCACGCCGGCCGTGGCGACGTCGAGCTCCACCGAGCCATCCTCGCGCGTGCGGCGCACCAGCCATTCCAGCGCGGCCGGAAGGCCGAGGTCGTCCAGTACGCGCGGGTGCACCGTATGGGAGAGCGTGCGGACCTCTTCCAGCACGTCGCCCGCCATCTGGCGCACCATCTCGAGCCGTTCGAGCAGCGGTGGGCTCTCGACCTGCCGCACGGCCGCGGCCAGTTGGAGATTGAGCGCGGCCAGCGACTGCGCCGTGGAGTCGTGCAACTCGCGCGCGATCCGCGCCCGCTCCTCGTCCTGCGCCGTGATGATCTGCGTTGCGAGCGCCCGCATGCGCGTACGCTCGCTCATGAGCGCGTCGAGGAGGAGGTTGAGCGTGTGCCCCACGCGTGCCACGTTTCGGTCGGCCAGCGGCGAGGGCGGCACCCGCGCGTCCAACCCGCCGCGCCACACCCGCGTGGCCGTGTCCTCCAGCGCCTGCAGCGGGCGAAGGGCAATGTAGACGAGCACGAGGTTCACGACCAGGCTGGCGGCCAACGCCACCGTCATGAGGCGCAACACCACCCCCCCGGACCCGCTGAACCCGTGGATGGCGAACGACACCGTGATCGCCGTCACCAGGATAACGGCGTTCGCGCCGGCTACCTTCCCGATGAGCGGCGTGCGCAGAAATGTCCGCATCCACCGCGGCAGCGACCGCCCGGACGTCCGGGCGGGCGCCGATTTGGCGTGCGCGATCGCGGGACGCTGTGGCATCACTTCACTGGTGCTCGTCACGAGTCTCCGGAAGGGGAGCGAGGCCCGACAGCGTCGGCCAGGACGCCGTGCTCCGCGTTCCCGTGCGGCAAACGCAACCGCCGCGCCCGGCACCATGCCGGACGCGCGCGAATGGGTTGATATTGACGGAAGTTAACCCACGCGACCGGAACTTCTCTGTCGGGGAGCCCGACCCGCCATGTCCGCAACATCCCCGCCGGCGCGTAGGGGTTATCCTTACAGCCGGCGCCTCCTGACCTGCTTTGGCCGTCTCCGTCCGCGCCGGCCAAGGCCCGCGTCATCGTGATGGGTCGGCCTGGCGCATCCGTTCGAACGCCTCGTCGTGGCGCGGCCCCTTGAAGAGATAGAGGAGGTATCCAAGGGACGGCAAGAGGACGAGCGCGCCGGCGGCCAGCACCCACGGAATGAGATGCATGGTGGACGCCGGGCCGGCCGCGGACGCGATGGTCCAGCGCGGGGGAACGAGGTACGGGTACTGCGCCGCCAGCCATCCCCACAGGATGAACGACACCTGCGCCGCGGCCGCTACCCGCGCCCAGCGGAACCACCGTCGCCAGAGCGCCACGATGGCGGCCACGGCCGACAGGCCGGTGGCGACGTGTAAGCCGAGCGCGAGCGGGCCCTCGGTGAGCGTCCGACCCAGCGCGGGCGCGCCGGTGCGGGCGAGGAGCAGCGCGGCGAACGCGGCCAGGAATACGGCGCCGGCGGCCCACAGCGCGCGGCGGCGGAAGTCGTCGCACACGGCGTGATCGTCCGACTCCAGCGTGAGGTACACGGCCGCGAGGAAGGCGAACAGCGCCAGCGTGAACACGCCCAGCGCCACGGTAAACGGGGAGAGCCACGGCACGATGTAGACGGACACGAATCCGCCCCGCCGCACGCCGCCCACCGCGCCGGACGCCACCGCGCCGATGCACACGCCCAACAGCACGGGCGTCACCACCGACGCGATGGCGAACACGCGTCCCCATCGCTCCTGCCGTTCATCCGGGTCGGCACGGTACGTCCGGAAGGTGAACGCCGATCCGCGGAGCACGATCCCCACCAGCATCGCCGCCAACGGAACGTGGAGCAGCGTGAACAGCGTGGCGAACGCGGGCGGAAAGCAGGTGAAGAGGAGGACGACAGCGAGAATGAGCCAGACGTGATTCGCTTCCCACACCGGCCCGATCGCGTGCGCGATGACCTCGCGCTGGCGCTCCTTGCGCGCGCCGGTGGCGAGAAGGTCCCACACGCCGCCGCCAAAGTCCGCGCCCGCCAATACGACGTAGGCGTTGAGGGCGATGGCGATCACGAGCGCCACGATCTTGGGCGCGGTGAACAGCGAGGCCGTTGGCGACGGCATCATGCTGTTGGAGCCGCACTGCGGGCGGGCTCATCGGAGCGCACGGGAATGTACGGGCTGTGCCGCATCTGCCGGACGAGCAGCAGCACGACGATCGTCCCCAACCCCAGGTAGAGGAGCGTGAACGCGGTGAACGGGACGACGAGCCCGGGCATGGGCGTCACGGCGTCCGCGGTGCGGAGCACGCCCTGGATGATCCACGGTTGGCGACCGAGCTCGGTCACCATCCATCCAGCCTCGACGGCGAGAAATCCCAGCGGCGTCGCGGCCACGATCGCGCGCAACAGCCACCTGGAGCCGGCCACGTCCTGCTTGCGCAGTGCAACGATGACAATCCAGAGGGCGAGCAGCGCGAGATACGTCCCGATGAGCACCATCACCTGGAACGACAGGTGGACCGCGCGCACGTTGGGCCACACGTCGCGCGGAAACGCGTCCAGCCCCTGCACGACGGCGTGCGGATCGCCATGCGCCAGGACGCTCAGGCCGTACGGGATCTCTATCGCGTAGTTGGTGCGGTGCGCATCCGGGTCTGGCAGCCCGCCGAGGCGGAGCGGCGCGCCGCGCTGGGTGGGAAACTGTCCCTCGAGCGCCGCCAGCTTGACCGGCTGATAGCGCGCCACGTTCTTCCCGCTCAGGTCGCCCGAGATGGGTTGCGCGATGGCGGCCGGCACGGCGAGCACGAGCGCCACGCCCAGCGCACGGCGGTGAAAGGCGTTGGTGGGTGAGCGGAGCAACAGGAAGGCGTGGATGCCGGCCACGGCAAAACCGGTGGCGACATACGCGGCGATGGTCATGTGGAGCACCTGCTGCAGCGCCGCCGGATTGGCCATGGCGGCGAAGGGGTGCACGTTCTCCGGGCGGCCGTTCACCAGATCGAACCCGGCCGGCGTGTTCATCCACGCGTTGGCGGTCACGACGAACATGGCCGACAGCGCGCCGCTCAGGGCCACCAGCACACCGGCGGCCAGGTGCGCGCGAGGCGGGATGCGATTCCATCCGTACAGGTAGACGCCCAGGAAGATGGCTTCGGTAAAGAAGGCGAAGCCCTCGAGCGAGAAGGGCATCCCGATCACGCCGCCCGCCCACTCCATGAAGCGCGGCCACAGAAGACCCAGCTCGAACGACAGCACGGTGCCCGACACGGCGCCCACGGCGAACAGGATGGCCGATCCCTTGGCCCATCGCTTGGCGAGCTCGAGATACGTGGCGTCGCCCGTGCGGAGCCATCGTCGCTCGGCCAGCACCATGAGCACGGGCAGCCCGACGCCCACCACGGCGAAGAGGATGTGGAATGCGAGCGACATCCCCATCTGGCTTCGCGCGGCGAGCAGGTCGCTCATGGGGCTGCGGTGTTATCCGGGCGGATCGAAGTCCAGCGACAGGTCGAGCGCGGGCGCGGAGTGCGTGAGCGCACCCACGGAAATCCAGTCCACGCCGGTCGCGGCCACGGCGTGCGCGCTCTCCAGGCTGATCCCGCCGGACGCTTCCACCAGGGCGCGCCCGTCGATGCGCTCCACGCACGCGCGGAGCTCGCCGGGCGACATGTTGTCCAGCAGGATCGCATCGGCGCGCGCGGCGAGCGCGGCGTCGACCTGGTCGAGGCGCTCGCACTCCACTTCCACGCGCGTCCCGGCGGGCGCGAGCGCCCGCGCCCGCTGCACGGCGACGGCCACGTCGCCGAGCGCCGCCAGATGGTTGTCCTTGATCAGGATCGCCGCCGCGAGATGCGCGCGGTGGTTGCCTCCGCCGCCGGCACGCACGGCGTACTTCTCCAACCGGCGCCACCCGGGTGTGGTCTTTCGGGTATCGACGATCACGGCGCCCGTGCCCCGAATGGCGGCCACATAGCGTGCGGTGAGCGTGGCGATGCCCGACAGACGCTGCATCCAGTTGAGCGCCACGCGCTCGGCAGACAGGATCGCGCGTGCGGACCCGGTGATGCGCAGGACCTGCGTGTCGCGATCGACCGCCGTCCCATCGTCGGCATCGATGCGCACGGTGGCGTGCGGGTCGAGGAGCCGGAACGCGGTGACCGCCAGCGGGATGCCGGCAATGGTGCCGGGCGCGCGCGCCACGATGGATCCACGCGCACGCCGGTCCGACTGGATGGTGGCGAGCGTGGTGAGATCTTCGAACGCCCGGTCCTCATCGAGCGAGGCGTGGACCACGGCGTCGAGCTCCGCCGCATCGAGCGGGAAGTGCAGCGGATCGCTGGGCGCGACGGCGGAGCCCTCGTGCGGCGTGATGGTGCGAGCGCGCGGCAGGTGCGGCGCGGTCACCGGGCAGGCACCGGCTCCCCGGCCGCGCCGCCGTTGGTGTGCACGCCGTGGAGCTGGTCACGCGCACCGGGCTCGCCAGCCGGCGGTGCGGCGCCGTTGCGCCCGCCGATCGCCACCATGCGGTCGATCGCCAGCCGCGCACGCGCGGCGATCTCGGGCGGCACGGTGACGCGATGCTCCATGCGTTCCAGCGAGGCGAGCACCTTGGGAAGCGTGATGAGCTTCATGAACGAGCAGCTCGCGCGCTCGTTCGCCGCGTGGAAGGTCTTGTCCGGATGCGCGCGGCGCAGGCGATGGAGGATGCCCACCTCGGTGGCGACGATGAACTCGCGCGCCGCCGATTCGCCCGGGCGGCGCACCATGCCCTCGGTGGAGAGCACCTGCACCCCTTCCGCGGCCACATCGCCGGCCGACATCGCCTCCAGCACGCTGGTGGTGCATCCGCACTCCGGGTGCACGAGAAATTCCGCGTTCGGGTGCAGCGCGCGCTGATCGCGCAGGTGCTGCGGATCGATCCCGGCATGCACGTGACATTCTCCCATCCACACGTGCATGTTGCGCCGTCCGGTGACGCGCCGCACATGCGCGCCCAGAAAGAGATCGGGAAGGAAGAGGATCTCGTTGTCTTCCGGGATCGCGCGGACCACGTCCACCGCGTTGCCGGAGGTGCAGCAGTAGTCGGTCTCCGCCTTCACCTCGGCCGTGGTGTTGACGTACGAGACCACCACGGCCCCCGGGTGCTCGGCTTTCCACGCGCGGAGCTGATCGGCGGTGATGGTGTCAGCCAGCGAGCAGCCGGCATCGAGATCGGGGAGGAGCACGGTGCGATCGGGCGCCAGGATGGCGGCCGTCTCCGCCATGAAGTGCACGCCGCAGAACACGATCACGCCGGCGTCGGTGCGCGCGGCCTCGCGCGACAGGCCGAGCGAGTCGCCCACGTAGTCGGCCACGTCCTGCACTTCCGGGCGCTGGTAGTTGTGGGCGAGCAGCACGGCGCCCCGCTCGCGCGCCAGCGCACGCACGCGCTCCTGCAGCGCCCGCGTCGCCAGCGAATCGCGCCCTTCCTCTCCGGCTCCCGCAGCGCGTCAGCCGCGGCTGGCGGAGTTCTTCACGGCAGTGCCCATGAACATCGAGTCTACACGGTTGTGGGGGAGGAGGAAAGGCGCGGCGTCTGCTCCCACAGGATGTGCCGGCCCAGCCACACCTTCCGCGGGCGCGGGAAGTCGGTGCGGTAGTGCCCGCCGCGCGATTCCTCGCGCAGCAGCGCCGAGCGGCGCAATGAGCCGCGCCGTCTGCACCATGTTCGCCTCTTCCGTGGCGCCGGCCGGCAGACGCGACTCGATGTCGGCGAGCGCCGCCAGGCACTGCTCCAGACCGGCCGCCGAACGCACGATGCCGCCGTGTGCCCACATGAGGTCGCGGATGGCGTTCGCCGCTACCTGGGCAGCGCCGCGGTCGACGAGGGGCGCCAGCGTCCAGCGCGCGCGCGCCGGATCCCGCGCGAGCGGCGGCGCCAGGGCTGCCTCCCGCGCGACGCGCTCGGCGAACACCAAGCCCCTCCAGCAGCGAGTTGGACGCCAGCCGGTTGGCGCCGTGCACGCCGGTACTGGCCGCCTCGCCGCAGGCCAGCAATCGCGCCACGCTGGTCTGACCCGAAAGGTCGGTGACGATGCCGCCCATCATGTAGTGCGCCGCCGGCGTGACCGGAATGCGCTCGATGCGCGGGTCGATGCCGCGCGCGAGGCAGAGCGCGAGGATCCCGGGAAAGCGCGTCTCGAACCGCGCGCTGAGCGCGGTGGCGTCGAGCCACACGCGTTGCCCCCGCTGTTGCTGGCGGAAGATCTCGCGCGCCACGACGTCGCGCGGGGCAAGCTCCGCCAGCCGGTGGCGCCGCTCCATGAACCGCTGGCCGCGGTCGTTGAGCAGCACCGCGCCCTCGCCGCGCACCGCCTCGGAGACGAGCGCGAGCGGCGTCTCGGGGGTGTCGAGCGCGGTAGGGTGGAACTGCACGAACTCCATGTCGGCCAGCTTGCACGCCGGCACGAAACGCCATGGCGTAGCCGTCGCCGGTGGCCACCATGGGATTGGTGGTATAGCGATAGAGCTGTCCGCAGCCGCCGGCGGCGATCACGGTGGTGTCGGCCACGATCTCCGCGGCGCGCCCTTCGATGGCCACGCGCACACCGCGGCATTCGCCGTCCTCCACGATCAGCTCCAGCGCGCGCGTGCGCTCCAGGACCCGCACGCGGTCGCTGCCGTGCACGCGCTCGATGAGCGTCGACGCCACCTCGGCGCCCGTGCGGTCGCCGTGCGCGTGGACGATCCGGTCGCGCGAGTGCGCCCCCTCGCGCCCCAGGCGGAGGTCGCCACCCGGTTCGAGATCGAAGCGCGCACCGGCCGCGGCCAACTCGCGCACGCGCGCCGGTCCCTCCGTGACGAGCACGCTCACCGCGCGCGCGTCGCACAGGGCCGCGCCGGCGGCCAGCGTGTCGCGGCGGTGCAGCGCGGGTGAATCGCCCGCCCCCAACGCGGCCGCGATCCCGCCTTGCGCATACGCGGTGGCGCTGTCGAAGAGCGTGCGCTTGGTGAGCAGGAGCACGTCGCACGACTCGGACGCGCGCCAGGCGGTGTGCAGCCCGGCTACGCCACTGCCGATCACGAGAATGCGCGTGCGGAGGCGATCGACCACGCCGGAATCAACCCCAGCTCGCGCCGGTGCGCCAGGGTGCGGCGTGCTGTAGATTGCGGCCGTGCGGGCGCCCCTCACCACCGATTCCAGGCATTTCGCTCCGGCGATTTCGGCAAGCTGGCGGTGCTGATGGCCACCGCGTTCATCGACATGGTGGGCGCGCTCATCATCATCCCCCTGCTCCCGTTCTACGCCTCCGATCTCGGCGCCAACGCCGCGCTGCTCGGACTGCTGGTGGCGGCGTTCTCCGCCGCGCAGCTCCTCAGCGCGCCACTCTGGGGACGCGTCTCCGACCGCTACGGCCGCCGTCCCGCGTTGCTGATCGGCCTCGGCGCGTCGGCCATCGCGTACGTCATCTTCGGCTTCGCGACCTCCGTCTGGATGCTGCTCATCTCGCGCCTCGTCCAGGGCGCGGGCGGCGGGACGACGGGCGTGATCCAGGCGTACGTAGCCGATTCGCTCGAGCCGCGACACCGCGCGCGCGGACTGGGCTGGCTGTCCGCCGCCACGAACGTGGGGGTGGTCTTCGGCCCGGTGGTCGGCTCGCGCGCGGCGGTGCTGGGTGGGCAGCACGCCCCCGGGCTCGTGGCCGCCGGACTTGTGCATCGTCAACATCCTCTTCGCCGCGCGATTTCTCACCGAATCCCACGGCGTGGCCGCACGAAAGAAGGCGCGCGAGTCGGCGCCCGCGCCGTATCGGCTGGTGTGGACCACGGCGGTGAAGAACGCGCGCACCCCGGCTGCCCGGCTCATCTGGATCTACACCATGGGCATCGGCGCCTTCTACGGCGTGACGTTCATCCTCACGCTCTTCCTCAAGGACCGATTCAACGTCAATGTGGGGACGATCGGCTATTTCTACACGTACATCGGCGCGTTGAACGTCATCTTCCGCGCCGGGCTCATCGGCACCGTAGTGGATCGTCTGGGAGAGGTCCGTACGTTCCGATTGGGCGCGGTGGCGCTCGCGGTTGGGCTGGCGCTGCTCCCGTTTACCCAGCACCTCGCAACGCTGGCGCTGGCCGTCGCGCTGCTCCCGCTCGGCACCGCGCTTCTCTTCCCCAGCGTCACCGCGTTGCTCTCCCAGGTGGTCGGCGATCACGAGCGCGGGACGTACATGGGCGTGCAGCAATTCTACGGGGGCACGGCGCGCACCATCTATCCGGCGCTGGCCGGCCTGGCGTGGGATCATCTGGGCATGGGCGTTCCCTTCTGGGTGTCGGCTGGCGCGGTGGCGTCCACCCTTGCCGTGGGCGCCGGCCTGGAGCGTCGCATCGAGTCGCACAGCAGCGCTGCGGCGGAACGCGCGGCCAAGGAAGAGGCAGCCAAGGGCCAAGCAGCGATCGTGGAGTGATGCCCCGGCCGCCCCACGCCCACCTCCACTCTCGCTCCTGCGCTCTCGTATCGAGCATCTCACCACACTCCGACATCGGGCCTCTCTCCCCCCGAGTCCCGTCTCCCATCTCGTTTCTCTCCTCTCTCGATCGCGCACCTGGTCTGGTCAGGCGACATCGCGATGCCGATCAGGTGCGAGAGAGTTCGTCCGGACCTCACGTCTGGAGGCTCGCCCCTCGCATCTCGGATCTGGCCGGGCCGGAGACCCACGGCTGGCAGGAGAGATCTGAGACCCGAGATCTGAGTTCTCAAGATCTGAGAGACGAGGGGCGAGCCTGGAGAGATGAGGTCCGGAAGAGCGCTGCGCCCGCTGGCGCCGGGCATCGCGACGTCGCTGGACGAGACCAGTTTCGCGATTGCGAGATGGAGAGAAGACAGAGGGAGACGTGACGGGAGTCTTGGTGATTGGGAGGATGCGAGATGCGAGAGGCGAGAGGCGAGAGCGCGGGCACGGCGCGGGGGAGGGTTGCGGCGCGGCCGCAGCGGATCGTGCGGGCGAGCTTACGGCGCATTCGGAGCGGGCGACGCGCCGTGCGCTCCTCCGTGCTCCGCTCGGCCCTCGATTAGCCGGGAGCCGCGCTGGTACGTGAAGTACGAGTAGCCCCACTCCACCAGAACGCTCAGCCGGTTGCGGAACCCCACCAGGTACAGGATGTGGACGAATAGCCAGAACCACCACGCGAACGCGCCCGTCAAGCGGAGCCGGCCGAACTCGGCTACCGCGCGGTGGCGGCCGATCGTGGCCAGGTTGCCCTTGTCGCGGTAGCGAAACGGCAGTCGGGGCTCGTCGCGAATGTCCCGCAAAATATTCCGCGCGGCCTGCGCGCCCTCCTGGATGGCCGCGGGCGCCACGCCTGGCACCAACGAGCCATCGGCCCGCACAACGGCCGCCAGATCGCCCACGACGAACACGTCCGGGTGACCGGGCGCGGACAGGTCGGGCGCCACGTGCACGCGGCCGGCGCGGTCGACCGGCGCCCCCAGCATGCGGCCGAGCGGGGACGCGATGTTGCCGGCGGCCCAGAAGACCGTGCGCGCGGGGAGGCGCTCGTCGCCCACATAGACAGCGTCCGGCTCGATGCGCGTCACCATCGCGCCCGTGCGCACCTCGACGCCCAGCGACTCCAGGTCATGTCGCGCACGCACGGACAGCGGTTCATCGAACCCGGGGAGCACGCGCGGACCGCCCTCCAGCAGCATCGACGCGCGTCTCGCGCGTGTCTACGCGCCGGAAGTCCGCCCGCATGGAGTGACGCGCGATGTCGGGGAGCATGCCGGCCAGCTCCACGCCGGTGGGTCCTCCGCCCACGATGACGAACGTGAGATACGGCTCGCGCGCCGCGGCGCTCTCGATCTTCTCCGCCTCCTCGAACGCCATGAGAAAGCGGCGGCGGATGGCGAGCGCGTCGTCGATGGTCTTGAGACCGGGCGCGATCGGCTCCCATGCGTCGTGTCCGAAGTACGCGTGCCGTGAACCCGCCGCCAGCAGGAGGTACTCGTACGGGAGCACCTCGCCGTCGTCCATGCGCACCAGGTGTGCATCCGGATCCACGGCGACGACCTCGCCCAGGAGCACGCGCACGTTGCGGAACCGGCGCAGCAGGAACCGGATGGGAGAAGCGATGTCGCTCGGTGCCAGGACCGCCGTCGCCACCTGGTAGAGCAGCGGCTGGAAGAGGTGATGGTTGGCCCGATCGATCACCGTCACGTCCACCGCCGCGCGGCCGAGCACGCGCGCGGCACGCAGGCCGCCAAATCCCCCACCCACGATCACCACGCGCGGACGCGTGGGGCGCGATGCCGTCATTGATGTGCCTCGCTCTCCGCCTCGCGAACGTTCACCCCAGCGTGACTGCCTCCGACCGCGCGAGCCGTCCCTCCGACCACCGCGCGAGGAGCGTGATCACGAGGACGAGTCCGATGAGCAACACGCTGTACGCCGCGGCCGTTCCAAATGCCAGGTTGCGCAGCTGTGCCAGGATCTCCATCGAGATGGGGCGATTGGCGTGCGTGTACAGCACGATACTGGCCACGAACTCGCCCACCGCCGTCACCGACGCCAGCATCGCGCCGGCCACCAAGCCGGGGCGTGCGGCGGGAAGGATCACCCGCCGCATGGTGAGCCACCAGCTCGCACCCAGTCCGCGCGCGGCGTCCTCCAACGAGGGTTCCATCTGCCGCAGCGAGCCCTCCACCGCCGTGGCCACGAGTGGAATGCCGCGAATGAAATACGCCAGCGGCAGAATCCAGAACGTCCCCACCAGCAGCACGCGCCCCAGCGCGGGCGCGTTGCGGTCAAAGGTGGATGCCAGCCCGATCGCGATCGCCGTGGCGGGAATGGCCCACGGGATCGCGACCAGCAGCTCCAGCAGACGTCGCGCGGCGAAGCGTCGGAATACAATGAGATACGCGGCGATGAGGCAGACCACCACGTCGGCCGCCGTCGCGAGGGCCGCCATCGCCACGCTGTTCCGGATGGGTACCCAGAGCTGAGCCTCGGCGGCCAGCCGACGAAAGTTGTCCAGCGTGTACGCGGGCGGGAGCACCTGGGTGGTCCACGCGCCGTCGCGCGCGAAGGCGACGAGCACCACCATCGCGTGCGGAAGGATGAGCACCGCCACCAGCAGCGCGGCCGCCACGGGTCCCAGCGTGCGCGCCCACCGCGACCGGATGGGCGTGCGCACGATCTGCCCCTTGCCCACCATGGCGTAGCTCCGTCGCCGCTCCAAGCGGCGGAAGACCGCGAGCGCCGCGATGGCGCTGAGCGCGAGCACCGTGGTTTCCACGTACGCCAGCCCGGTGGCGCCGTTCAGCTTGGAGGCGACGATCTGCGTGGAGAGCACGCGCAGTCCGCCGCCAAAGATGTACGGTGCGGAGAACGATCCGAGCGCGCTCATGAACACCAACAGCAACGCGCCAGCGATCGACGGCGTGAGCAGCGGGAAGGTGACGTGCCGGATGCGCATCCAGCGCGACGCCCCCAGCCCGGCCGCCGCCTCCTCGAGGCTCGTGTCCAGCCGCTCCAGCCCGGCCGAGACGAAGAGGAAGACGTACACGTACATCGTGTACGCGTGGACGAAGATGATGGCTCCTATGCCGGTGAGCGTCCACGGTGCATGCGACAGGCCGAGTGCGCGCTGCACGGCACGCGTGATGACGCCGCTCTCACCGTAGAGAAAGAGAAACGCCACCACGCCCACCAGCGGAGGAAGCGCGGCCGGCAGCGTGGCGATGGCGCTCAGCGTGCGCCGGCCGCGAAACTCGAACCGCGTGAGCAGAAACGCCAGCGGGATGCCCACGATGCCGGCAGCCACCACCGAGCCCGCGGCGATGATGAGCGTGGTGGTGAGCGCTTCGCGGTCCGCCGGGTTGTGCGCGAACGCCCGCCAGTTGGCCAGGCCGTCGGCAAAGCTTCCGGCAATGACGGACACGTTGGGGAGCACCACGGCCCACAGCAGCAGCAGGAGCACGGGCGCGGCCAGCAGCCACGTGGCCCGCGTGGCGGCGGATCCGCGCGTGCCCTCCTCGCGCGGCGCCTCTCCCTCCGACCCGGCGCGCGTGGCGTCCACCGGCAGCATGCCGCGCTCGTCCGCCGGGCGAAGGATGGGCGGGCTCACGTGGCGTCAGCCCTCGGCCGCCACGATCGCCACCGGCTGGCGGGAGATGCGGACGCCCATCTGCGCTCCCACACGCACATCGCGGTCGGAGCTGTAGAGCTCGGCCTCCACGTCCGCGCTCAGCCGTACCCGATAGGCCAGCAGCGCGCCGGCGAAGCGACGCTCGGTCACCTCGCCGCGCCACACGGCGTCGCCGTCGGGCGACGTGAACTCCAGCGCGTCCGGCCGCAGCACGGCGATCACGTTCCGTGTGCCGTCCAGCTGCGTGGCCGACGTGGCGCGCACCGTCTGCGCCACGCCTCCGATCGTAATGCGGACGAACCCAGCGCCCGTGCCGCTGCGAGGCGGCGCACCCGGCGTTCGCCGCGTGAGCGTGGCCGCGGCGCGCGCCGCGATGCCCGCCGCCGTGTGCCCCTGGTCGGTGGCGCGCTGGCCGGTGGTGCCCGGGTGAGCCCCGGCGCCAGGCGCCTCCGCCGTGCGCGGCTCCACGCCCGCCTCCGACACCCGCTCGGCGCGCACGAGCGTGGCGTGGCCGATGAACTCGGCCACCGCGCGCGACGCCGGCGCGTCGTACAGCTCTTCGGCGGCGCCCACTTGCAGCAGGCGCCCCTGGTTGAGGAGCGCGACGCGGTCGGCGATGGCGAACGCGTCCTCCTGATCGTGCGTCACGAACAGCGCGGTGACACCCAGGCGGTGGAGCGTGGAGCGGAGCTCGGCGCGCGTGGTGCGACGCAGCGTGGGGTCCAGGTTGGAGAGCGGCTCGTCGAGCAGGAGGACGCGCGGCTCCACCACCAGCGCCCGCGCCAGCGCCACGCGCTGCTGTTCTCCGCCCGAGAGCGATTGCACCGCACGGCGCTCCGCGCCGGCGAGCCCCACGCTGGCCAGCGCGCGGGCCGCGCGTTCGGAACGCTCCGCACGTCCAACGCCGCGCGCCTGCAACCCGAACGCCACGTTCTCGCCCACCGGCATGTGCGGAAAGAGCGCGTAGTGTTGAAACACCATGCCGAAGTCGCGCCGCTGCGGCGGGACGCGCGTGATGTCGCGTCCATCGATCACCACGCGGCCGGCGTCGGGCGGCTCGTAGCCCGCCACCATGCGGAGCGTCGTCGTCTTGCCCGATCCCGACGCTCCGATGAGCGCCAGGAGCTCGCCCCGCGGTACGTCGAGCGACAGCCCGTCCACTGCCGCCTTGCCCCCGAACCGCCGCGTGAGCGACTGCAGGGAGAGAGCGCCAGCGCTCACCGGTCGCGGCTCTGATTCCGGATGTTGGCGTCCCAGTACTGCATCCACTGGTCCAGGTGTGCCGCCATGAGCGCGCGATCGATGTGCATCGGCTTGAGCTCCCGGTTGGCCTGGCGGATCCAGTCGGGGAGGGAGTCCTGCGGGATGTCGGTGCGCGCGGGGATCCGCATGAAGCGCCGTGCCGCTTCGATGAGCGCGTGCTCGGACGTGACGAACTCGTAGAACTCGCGCGCCTCGGCGGGATGATGCGTCCCGCGCACGATCGCGATCGCGTCCACCAGCACGGGCGTCCCGCTGCGCGGGATGACGTACTTGACCGGGATGCCGAAGCGCTGCTGCAGGGTGGCGATGTCCGGCATGTTGTACAGCGTGATCAACCCTTCGCGTCGCCCCAGCTTCTGGTAGAGGATGGGCGGGTTGAGGGTGTACTCCTTGGTGCTGGCGTCCAGCCGGCGCAGCCAGTCGTACCCCGCGTCGGGCGACCCCGTGCGCGCGACCGAGCGCGCGATGATGGCGCCAAAGATGGCGCGCATCGATCCGGACGCGATCGGGTCGCGGATGAGGACCTTGCCCTTCCACTTGGGATCGAGCACGTCGTCCCAATCCTGAGGCGCCTCGGAGTCGGGAACGACGTCGCTGTTGTAGGCGATCACCTCGGGGGTGAGATAGGTGCCGTACCACCGGTTGGCGCTGTCGCGCGCCTCCTCGGGCACGTGCTCCGCCCACGAGGGACGGTACGGCGCGAGCAGCCCTTCGCGCGCCGCGCGGTCGAACATCTCGGCCGGCGCGCCGAACCAGACGTCCGCCTGCGGGTTGGCCTTCTCCGCACGGACGCGCTCGAGCACCTCCTGCGATCCCATGTCCACCCATTGCACATCGATGGTGGGGTGCGCCTGCTCGAACGTGTTCTCGTAGTAGCCCAGCAGCTCGCTGCCGTGCGGCGAGTAGACGGTGAGCACCGTGCGCCCGCCGTTGCCGCACGCCGCCGGCATGAATCCCAGCGCGAGCGCCGCGATGAGAACGGCCCACCGGCCGGCACGTCGCCGCGGCGCGCGCCAGCCCACGCGACGTGCGCGCCGCTCTCCGCCGCGCGGCCGCGTCACTTCCGCGCCCAACCGAAGGCCGGAATGTCACGGGGTGACCGCCCTCGCGGCGCCGCCGGCCGCCAGCAGGTTCACGAACAGGCGCGCCGCGCCCGGAACGCCCGCCGGCAATTGGCGGAAGAAGGAGAGCGTGGTGTACACGTACGTCCCCTTGCCCAGCGGCGCGACGAGGATGGCTCCCTGGTTCGGCGGCTCGTTGGGATCGTGCATCGAGAGCACGGGCGCGTACTGCTGTGCGAACGTGTGCGGCATGTACAACGAGCGCTCCTGCACCCAGCCATCGAAGTCCGACGGGCGGATCCGGTTGGGCGTGGTGAGCACCCGCGCGGATGAATCCAGGATCTGCACCGGTGCGTGCTCGTCCGTCACACGATCGTGCGGACGGTTGAGCGTGATCGGATACGGCATCATTCCCGGACGCGTCATCTCGTACTGGCCGTATTGCACCACCAGCGTTCCCCCTGCGCGCACATAGCCGAACAGGTTTGGATTGGCTGCCGCCAGCTCGGGATACGCCTCGTACGCGCGCGGGCCCACCACCACGGCGCTGTAGCCGTGCAGATCGGCGCCCGCCGCCGTGCTCGGATCGATGACCGTGACCGGGATTCCCAGTTGCTCCAGCGCCGGGGCCACGTTGTCGCCCACGCCGGGAATGTACGCCACCGTGAGCGTGGGGGGGAGCGTGAGATCCACCACGTCGAGCACCAGCGTGGCCGGCCGGTACAACCGCTCCGGACGGATGTGCGGGTAGCTGATGGGGACGTACCCGCTGGCAAACCGCTGTCCGTTGCTCTCCGCCACCACGCGGACCGTGTCGCGACCCGCAGCGAGTCGCCCGGTCACGTGAAAGTCCACGTGCGTCTCCCCGAACGCCGGCACGGTGATCTCGCGCGCGGCACTGTCGCTGTGCAAACCGTCGGCCGGGAGCACGCGCACCGTGACGCGCCGCGCGTCGGATGCCGCCGAGCGCAGCGTGACGCGCACGTTCCGGTCGATCGGTGCGCCGGCGGTGGCGTACTCCTCGGTGCGGTCGAGCGTGACCGAGATGGCGGGCGCTTCCACCAGCGGGTCGTTGATCTCGCCGCGCACCGGGTTGGCGTACTGATGCACGACCGGGACGTCGAGCGGAATCTCCACGCCGTCGAGGAGCACGCCCACGTGCAGCTCCTTCCCCGCCGGAATGGCATCCTCCGCGCGCCCCGTCACCGGCACGCCGAACAGATCACCGGCCCGCGGGCGCTCCAGCCACCACGGATTGTACGGGAGGGGTGGCGCGTTGCCTGCGGTTCCGCCACCGCCGCGGGCATCGGTTGGCAATGGGGACGCGTGCGCCGTCGAGGCGGACGCCGTGCCGTCGTGCGTCACCAGCGCGTTGGTGCCCGCGCTCGACGCGACCGTCTGCGGCCCCGTGCCGCGCACCCACAGCGTGTCGTTCACCTCACCGCCGGCGGAGAGCGCCACGGTGTCCACCTGCCGCCGTGCGTCACCGTCTTGCGCGAGCACGATGCGCACGTCGCGCTGTCCCTGGTCGTAGATGGCCAGCCGTACCGGCGCGGAGTCGCCCGTGGCCACCACGGAGTGCGGCGTGGTGGCTTCCGCCTCCACGGCGAGCGCAAGGAGAATGGCCCGGTTCACGCGATCGCGTCCAACGGCGAGCGTGCGCTGCAGATCGGGCTGCGCCGACGGCTGCGCGCCGCGCGCCGGCGATGTGCCGGCCGCCACGACGTCCATGAGCCGGCGCACGCGGACGAGCGCCGGCACCGTGCGCGACGGTTGCTGCAGATCCAGCTGCCGCCGGGCGGCGAGGATCGCGCCCGGAAGCGAGTCGAGCGCCGCGCGCGCGGTGGCGTTGCCGCTCGCGCGCACCGCGCTGCGCAGCCGGGTCCAGGTGGTGTCCACCCCGTCGAACAGGGAGTGCTCGTTCTTGGGATCCCGCGGCGCATCCACGCGCGTTTGCACCCGCCCCACGTAGTCCAGCGTGCTCCCCTTCCGCTGCAGCACGCCAAACCCTTGCGATTTGTGCTGCGACCGGCTTTCCCCGGCGATCTCGGCGTACGAGCGGCCGAGCAGCGGATCGTAGGCCCCCACGTCGAACGACAGTGTGGCGGCGTCGCGTCGGAACCACGCCGCCTGATACAGCTTGAGCGGCGTCCATGCGGGGCCGAAGCGCGCCACCGGAAATCGCACGGTGTCCGCCGCCGCGTCGAACGCCTCGCGCGACAGGATCCCGGCTACCTGATGCTGCCCGTGGCCGTCGCGCGGCGTGCCGGAAAAGATCGACACGATCACCTGCGGCCGGAACGAACGGATCACCGTCACCACGTCGCCCAGCAGCGAGTCGTGCGGCCAGTGCGAAAACGCCTCGTCCGCCGTCTTGGAGAAGCCAAAGTCGTACGCGCGCGTGAAGAACTGGTGTCCCCCATCAATGCGGCGCGCGGCCAGCAGCTCCTCCGTACGGATGATGCCGAGCGCCTCGCCCAGCTCGTTGCCGATGAGGTTCTGGCCGCCATCGCCGCGGGTGAGCGACAGGTACGCCGTTTCCACGTGGCGGCCGCGCGCGAGATACGCGATGAGGCGCGTGTCCTCGTCGTCCGGATGGGCGCCGATCACGAGCACGCGGGCAGTCATGTCCAATCCTTCCACGAGGCCGCCGAGCGCGGCCGCGCCGCGCTCCTGAGCCATGGAGGAACGCGGCGCGGCAAGACAGAGGATGGCGAAGAGAAGACAGAACGGTCGTCGAGTCATCGGCATTCGGGTGTCGGAGTGCAGCAGACAGAACGCGGGCGCTTTACGGCCCCGTTGCCGGCCATGCTATCGCGTGGCACGCGCGGTCCGCCGCTTTTCGGGCGACTCCGCGACGGGCTGAAGGGCGTCGGACACGATGCGCTGCTGTTCCGCGTCGTGCGCCGCCTTGTAGCCTTCGGCCGGGCTCGCCCTGTCCGGGCGACCAACGTACCGGATGGGCATGGTGTTCCCAACCACGGCACGCAGGCGCGGCGCGGCGAAGGTCCACGCGCCCATGTTGCGCGGCTCCTCCTGCGCCCAGACAATCTCGTCCAATCGCGGGTAGCCGTCGAGCACCGCGGTGAGCTCCTCGTGCGGCCACGGATACAGCCGCTCCACGCGGACGAGCGCCACGTGCTCGCCGGGCTCGGCGGCCATCATGTCGTAGTAGATCTTACCCGTGCAGAGAACCACGCGCCGTACGGCGTCGCGCCCCGCGCTTTCGGCTTGGTCGGCGTTTCCCCCGCGCGTGGGATGCAGGCGCGCATCGTCGATCACGGCACGGAAGCGGCCGCTGGCCAGATCCTCCAGCCGCGACGCCGCCGCAGCCAGGCGCAGCAGGCTCTTGGGCTGCATGAGCACCAGCGGCCGCTGCGCCGGGCACATCGCCTGCGCGCGCAGAATATGGAAGTACTGCGCGGGGGTGGACGGATACGCCACCTCCATGTTGCCCTCCGCGCACAACTGGAGAAATCGCTCGAGTCGCCCGCTGGAGTGTTCCGGGCCCTGCCCCTCGTAGCCGTGCGGCAGCAGGAGCACCAGGCCGGAGTCCTGCCCCCACTTGGCGCGGTCGGCGGCGAGATACTGATCGATGATGGGCTGCGCGACGTTCACGAAATCGCCGAACTGCGCCTCCCACAGCACCAGCGCAGCCGGCCACGTCACGCTGTAGCCGTACTCGAAGCCCAGCACCGCCGTCTCCGACAACGGGCTGTTGTAGATCTCGAACGTGGCGCCCGACGACCCCACGTGCGCGAGCGGCGTGTACGTGCCGCCACTCTCTGTATCGTGAAGCACCGCCTGCCGGTGACTGAACGTGCCGCGCTCAATGTCCTGTCCAGTGAGGCGCACGGACGTTCCCTGCGACACGAGCGACGCAAGCGCCAGCGCCTCGGCGTGTCCCCAGTCGATGCCGCCTTCCTGCATGGCCACCCGGCGCCGCTCGAATTGCCTGGCCTGCTTGGGCAGCGGGTGAAAGTCGGTGGGCCAGGCGAGCAGTCGCTCGTTGAGCGCGATGAGCTGTTCGGCGGGGACCGCCGTCTCGATGTGTCCGCGCGGCTGGCCGGGTACGGGCTCCACCATCTCCGAGACCGCCGCCACCGACTTGTGCGCGCGCTCGAAGATCTCCTGCACCTCGGCGTCCACGCGCGCGGCGTCCTGCGGGGTGATCACGCCCTCGCGCTCCAGCCGCTGCGCCCACACCTGCACCGGCGTGGGGTGCGAGCGGATCTTGGCGTAGAGCAACGGCTGCGTGAACGACGGCTCGTCCGTCTCGTTGTGTCCGTGACGGCGATAGCCCACGAGGTCGATCAGAAAGTCTTTCCCGAAGCGCATGCGATAGGCCACACCCAACCACACCGCGGCAAGACACGATTCAGCATCATCCGCGTTCACGTGCACGATGGGGATCTCGAATCCCTTGGCGAGATCGCTGGCGTAGTAGGTGGAGCGACCGTCGTGCGGATCGGTGGTGAAGCCGAGCTGGTTGTTGACGATGACGTGCAGCGTGCCGCCGGTGCCGTAGCCGCGCAGGTGCGACAGGTTGAGCGTCTCGGCCACCACGCCTTCGCCGGGGAAGGCCGCGTCGCCGTGCACGAGCACCGGAAGCACGGTGTGGTAGCGCGGCTCCTCGGTGGCGGGAGCGCTCTCGCGCTGCAGCGCGCGCGCCGCGCCCTCCAGCACCGGGTTCACGAACTCCAGGTGACTGGGGTTGGGCATGAGACGCACCGCGATCGTCCCGCCGCGCGCGAGCTGGTGCTCGGAGGCGGCGCCCAGGTGGTACTTCACGTCGCCCGTGCCGCTCGCGGCGTTGGTCATCGCGTGCTTCCCTTCGAACTCGCCGAAGATCACCTCGTATGACTTGTCGAGGATGTGCGCGAGGACGTTGATGCGGCCGCGGTGCGCCATCCCGATCACCACTTCGCGCACGCCGGCGCCGCCCGCCTGCTCGAGCGCGGCGTCGATCATCGGCACCAGCACGTCCGTCCCCTCAATGGAGAAGCGCTTGTACCCCAGGTACACGCGTCCCAGGTAGCGCTCCAATCCATCTACCTGCGTGAGACGCCGGTGCACCGCCACCTTTTCCTCACCGGTGAGCGTGCGACGCATCTCCTTCCCTTCGATCATCGCGCGGAACCAGTCGCGCTCGCCTTCCTCGCTGATGTGCTCGAACTCGAAGCCCATGGTGGAGGAGTAGAGCTGGCGCAGCCGCGCCACCGCGTCGGCGGCGGTCGTGCCGTCGGGGAACCCCAGCGCCTCGCCAGGGATCTCCGCCAGGTCCTCTTCCGCGATGCCGTGAAACTCCGGATGCAGCTCGGCCGCTCCGATGGGCGGGGCGCCCAGCGGGTCCAGGTGCACGTCCAGATGACCGTACTGACGGATGGCCTGAAGCAGTCCGGCGGCGCCGGCCACTTTGCGGAGGTAGGCCGGGTCGGCGGCGGCTGGTGCGGTACCCGGCGCGCCGGCGAGGCTCGCGGCGAAGCGGAACAGTTGGCGCCACGATTCGTCCACGGACGCCGGGTCGCGACGGTAGGCCTCGTACAGCTCGGCCACGTAGCCGTCGTTGAATGCGCTGATGATGGGAAGGCTGCTCATGAGTCTGGAGGAACGGGTCCTGGAGGGAATTTAACAGCCCGGAGCGCAGGGGACGGGCGTATTGCCACGGCCGGTGTGCCGCCGGTATGGCCGGCAGCGTGCGCTCTGCGGCTCAATTCGGCAGGAACGCATCCGGGCGGATTCGGAGCCTCTCCGGCGCCAAGACGCTGAACGCGCCAGAGAACTCGCGCCCGTGCTGTTCCACGGCCTTCAGAACCGTGGCGGCCTTGGATTCCTGTGAAAGCCCCGCCAGACGCAGGAGAAGGACACCGCCGACTACGCGTCGCTGGTGAAAGACAAGCCGTCCGAAATCGTTATCCGGCGTGATCAGCAGGGCGCTCGTAGCGCGAGCGAGCGCGAGGACCTCTTCATCCGAGATGCCCGGGCTCATCTCCGCCACATATAGAACGTCGAAGCCCGCATTACGCAGCCGTTCCACGATGAGGCGGTCCACGCCTTCATCGCAGAGCAGGGTCAAGCAGCTTCACCGGGGAGGGAGTAGACCACATCGGAGCGCAGCGCATCCGCCGCGAAGAGGAGGGCCGCCTGTATGGCCTCGGGGGTCAGTCGCGGATGAGAGGAGACAATCTGCTCCGCAGACTCGCCAGCACCGAGCTTTTCCAGGATGAGGTCGACGGCGATTCGCGTACCGCGGACCACCGGCTTCCCCGCGAGCACACCGGGGTCGGAATGGATGTAGGTGCGCCAGTCCATGATGGCTCCTGACCTGAGATGAACCCCGCTTCGGATCAGACCATCTGCAATTTAGTCATTCAGCACATGCGTTGCGAACGGCCACTTCACACGCGCTTCGAGTGCATTCTTCGGCATTCGGGATCCGTGGTCCCACGCATCAGCGTAGGGGCGACGCCGCGCTCCGGCAGTGGGCCAGCGCGTGTAGATCACTAGAAGAATGAATCGAAGCCGGCTGTCACGAATCGATGCCATTCGGTCGCGGCGTCCGGTGCATTGTTTCCGACACGGGCAGCGGGTGTCGGGAAGCGGGACAGTGAGCGCAGGCGGTGTTGCCGCGCGGCGTGCGAACCGTCTCAGGATGGGAGCGTGAGCGAAGTCTGGTGGCCTGTTGCAGTTCGCCGGGCTTTTCGCAAAGCGCAACCGGATTAGGGCGTTCCAAGGGACGGCGTGACGGTGTAAGTGCTGGCATGGGTGTTGGTTACAGCGCACACCACGATTGGCACCGACCCTGCTTTCTCAGCGGCCCGTGGAACATACCCGTCACCGTCCGCCAGCAATTCCGCTCGCGACGAACCGCACCACCAGGAGGAGCTCCACCATGCAGATGCACAGCAAGAAGGGCTTCACGCTGATCGAGCTTCTGATCGTCGTGGTCATCATCGGCATTCTCGCCGCGATCGCGATTCCGAAGTTCGCCAGCACGAAGGAGAAGGCGTACCTGGCCTCGATGAAGTCGGATCTTCGCAATCTGGTCACCGCCGAGGAAGCGTACTTCTCGGACAACCAGACCTACCTGGCGGGTAGTGCCAGCAACCTTAGCGGCGTCGCGACACCGCTCGACGCTACGACGGGCTTCGTGCCGTCCGCTGGCGTGACGATCGCCGTCGCGGTGACTGCGGGTCCGCCTGTCAGCTGGGATGCCACGGCTTCGATGTCGGCGACGGCCAAGAAGTGCTACATCTTCGAGAATGAGCCCGGCCCGATCGGTACGGCCACGGTGGAAGGCGAGCCCAAGTGCGATCCGTGATCGCCTGAGTTTCGCAACGTATGATCCGAAGGCCGGGGCTCGCGCCCCGGCCTTCGTGCATCATCCCGCCGTCACCCGCAGCACTTCCTCCGGTGTCGTCACGCCCTCGAACACCAGGCGCAGGCCATCGTCGCGCAGCGTGTGCATGCCGTTCTGTATCGCGAGCGCATGGAGCTCCACCGCGCCGCGACGCTCCGGCAGGGCAGCGCGGATGGCGTCGCTGATCGTGAGCAGCTCGTAGATACCAACACGCCCGCGATATCCGGTGCCACGGCACTCGGCACATCCACTGCCGCGCTGCACCGTGCTCAGAGCGTCAGGCGGCAGCCCGAACGCGACGGCCAAGTGCGGCTCGGCGTCCTCCGTTCGCTGGCACGCCGGACAGAGCTTTCGCACCAGCCGCTGCGCGAGCACGGCCTCCACGGTGCTGGTCACCAGGTACGGAGCAGCGGCCGGCGGGTCGACGGACGTCTCCAGGGGGCATGGTTGGGGTTCCGAGGGGAGGGTGGTGCGGGTGGGGCCGCCAAAATCGCGCTCGTGAGCCGTGTGTCAAGACCGTGCTCATGTAGTGCCGGCATGGGGCGGCCCGTATCGGACACGGGCTGCGCGTGCCCCCCCCCTACGCGCTCCCGTCAACTACCTGGTCGTATGACGCGATGCCCCCGTGAGGTGCGGCCCACCAGCCCGCCCCCTCACTCCGTCGCGTACCCCAACCGCAGCGCGTTCTCCCGCACGCGCACATCGCGCGTTACCACGGTGACCAGCGCCGGGGGCTCGCCGAGCAACTCGGTCGTGGCCAGATGGATGGCGTCGAGCGTGCGGATCGGTTCGACAGGAAACGGCCGACCCGCCCGCGCGAGCACATCGTCGGTCACGGCCACGAGGTCGCAGCGGACGACGAATGTCTGGAGCGCGCGCATCGCCAATCGTTCCTGCTCGGCGTTGAGTCGCCCCGTGGCGCGCGCACGAATCACAGCGCGTTGCGCCTCGGCAGCGGTGAGCGCCGATGTCACGCGACGCCCCTTGGCGCGCAGCGCGCGCTTGGCCCGTGGCTCCTGCTCGAGCAGTGCGGCCAGGAGGGCGCTGGTTTCGATGTAACGGATGGCATTGGGGCGACGCACGGACGTCGGCCCTGGTCCCGTTGCGCTAGCGGCCACGGTCTTCGCCGATCAACTCCGCCGCGCTCCCGCGAGAGAGCGAGACCGCGCGGGCGCTCGGCCAGTCGGCCAGTGGATCGCCGGTTTCCACCGCAGGCCGGATCACGCCACTCGTGATGAGCTGAGCGTACCGCGTCGCCCCCCGCGCCGACGACGCCGTGATGGGGCCCGTCATCCCCGCCGGCGATCGCAACTCGGCGACCACCCGCCCGTGGTCCGTCACGGCGATCACCTGGCCCGGCCTCAGCCGACGGATGTACCGGCTGAGGTTGTTCTTGAGCTCCCGAATCCCGGCGGACAGCATGTGGACAATGTAGCTACATGTGGCTACATTGGCAATTCCTCTCCCCCCAGATGCCGCGCCAATAGCGCGTTCGACACGCGCTCGATCAACTCCTCGTTCCGCGTGTGCAGCACGACAATGAGGTTGTTCGTGATGACGTACCGCGGCGGCGGCGGCGCGCCGAGCACCACGCGCGGGTTCGTGGTGGTGTCGAGCGCGGCCATGTCGGCGCGCCGCGCGGCAGCGTTGGCGTAGACGTAGATCTCCATCGGCGTGCGGCTCACCGTGAGCAGCTGCCCTTCCTTCTCGAGCCCCACGCGATGCACGGTGCGGCCGGAGTCGATTACCACCAATCCCGCTTCCTTCAACCGATGTGCGATCTCCGCCGCGTTCCACACGTCGCGCTGCATGGCCACGCTCTCGGCGGCCGCCATCTGCGCCGAGTCCGGGATGGCGCGCGCGTAGGGGCGCGACGGGGGAGGAACGGCAGCAGCGTGGGGCGAGTCGCCGCGGCAGGCAGCGAGGACCAGCAGAGCAAAGGCCGCGGCGGTGGCGCCGCTCACTCGGCTCTGGGCGCGCGCTCCTCGTGCGCGGGCCAGCGAAACGCATCGGCCGGCGGACGCACGCGCGTGGTGCTCGCCGCCGCGATCACGCGCGACACAGCGTCGCGACTCATGAGCGGCAGGTAGAGAAAGCCGGCGATCCCGTTGGTGTCCAGGAGATTCACCTCTTCCGGACGGCGCGTGAGGCTCACGGCGATGACCGGCGTGCGCGCCAACTCGGGGTCGTCCTCCCACTGGCGCAACGGACTCATGGCCAGGAGGTCGTAGTCGCACAGTACGGCGTCAGGCGACTGTGCTCGCGTCAGGCGCATTCCCTCCTCGAAACCGGCGGCCGACATGGCGTCGATGCCAGCGTCGCGGCACACGGCAGCAATGTGCTCGCTGAGGTAGGGATGTCGTGCGATACAGATTGCGCGCATGGACTCCTACCCGACGCAAGGGAACAGGGCGCGCTCACAGCGCGGGCGGGGAAATATACTCGCGGGCGCCGTGGTGTACAGCGGTGCGTCCGCCAGCATGCACTGTACCCGCGCGCCATCCGGCGACCGTCGCAGAACAACGTGTGACCGGAACGTGACGCACCGGACGCGCATGCTGTGATGCGCATCACAAGCCTCCAAGAAGGGATAGCGCGATCAGCATCCGCGCGCACGGGTCAAACACCCGACATGCCGCCAGGGATCTCCCTGGTTGACCGGCTCCCGCTGTGGGCGTAAGCTCTCCCCCCATGAACCTCGGCGTTCCGCGCGAGATCGCGCCCGGCGAACAGCGCGTCGCCCTCGTTCCCGAGACGGTCGCCAAGCTGGTCCGCGGCGGCTTGCAGATCTCGGTCGAGCATGGGGCCGGCGACGCAGCCTTCCACCCGGATTCGGAGTACGAGCAGGCGGGAGCCACCATTGCACCCAGTGCGGCGGCGCTGTACGGAAGCGCCGACCTGGTGGTGAAGATCCAGCGCCCGCTCGTGCGACCGGAGTCCGGCATCGACGAACTCTCCCTCCTGCGGTCCGGCACCACGCTGGTGGCCGTGCTGCAACCGCTGGCCAACCCCGACCTCGCGCAGCAGCTCGACCAGCGTGGCGTGACGGCGTTCAGCCTGGACGCCATCCCGCGCATCGCGCGCGCGCAGGCCATGGACGTGCTCTCGTCCATGAGCACGGTGGCCGGCTACCGCGCCGTGCTCCTCGCCGCCGCCACGCTCCCGCGGTTCTTCCCGCTTCTCATGACGGCCGCTGGGACGGTGACGCCGGCGCGCGTCTTCGTGATCGGCGCCGGCGTGGCCGGCCTCCAGGCGATCGCCACCGCCAAGCGACTGGGCGCCGTGGTCCAGGCGTTCGATACCCGACCCGCCGTACGCGAGCAGGTGCAGAGCCTGGGCGGCACGTTCGTGGAGATCGACCTGGGCGCGCAGGACACGGAGACGGCCGGCGGGTACGCCAAGGAGCTCTCCGAGGACGCGCACCGCCGCGAGTTGGCGCTCATCGCCGAGAAGACGCGCGAGGCCGACGTGGTCATCACCACCGCGCTCATTCCCGGCAAGCGGGCTCCGCTGCTCATCACCGCCGACACCGTGCGCGCGATGAAACCAGGCTCGGTGATCGTCGACCTGGCCGGCGAGTTCGGTGGCAACTGTGAGCTGTCGAAGGGCGGCGAGACCGTGTCGGCATCTGCCGTCACGATCATGGCGCCGCTCAACCTGCCGGCCACCATGCCGGTGCACGCCAGCCAGATGTTCTCGCGCAACGTGGCCGCCTTTCTCGCTCTCATTGCAAAGGACGGTCAGCTCGCGCCCGACTACGAAGATCAGATCGTGAAGGAGTCACTCATCACCGCCGCCAAACAGCCGGTGGGGTAAGGGGACGTGAGAGCGCGCGGCCCATGCGGCCTGCGCGCACGCGTACGTCGTTCCCCGCCCGCCGACGGCCCTCATCCTCCGCCCCCGCCCACCATGGCCGAGCTCCTCGTTGCCCTCTACATCTTCGTGCTGGCGATCTTCGTCGGATTCGAGGTGATCACCAAGGTGCCCACGCTGCTGCACACGCCGCTCATGTCGGGCTCCAACGCGATCTCCGGAATCTCCCTCATTGGCGCGATGATCGTCGCCGGCCGGCTCGCCTCACCGCTCAACACGATTCTGGGCGTGACTGCGGTCGCATTCGCGACGATCAACATCGTGGGGGGCTTCGCCGTCACCGACCGGATGCTGCGCATGTTCCGCCATCGCCGGGATGGTGAATCATGAGCGGCGCCATGAGCAGCGCCATGAGCGGGACAAGCATCGTCATCGCGATCGCCTATCTCGTCTCCGCCGTCCTCTTCATTCTGGGGCTCAAGATGCTCTCCTCGGCCGCGACGGCGCGGCGGGGAAACATGATCGCGGCCATCGCCATGCTGCTCGCCGTGGCCACGACACTCCTGGAGCAGGAGATCGTCACGCTCAAGTGGATTGCGTTGGGCGTGCTGATCGGCGGGGTGGCCGGACTGTGGCTGGCGGTGGCGGTGAAGATGACGGCCATGCCGCAGATGGTGGCGTTGCTCAACGGATTTGGCGGGGGCGCATCGGCGCTGGTAGCGGCGGCGGAGTTCTATCGCATCGAGGCGTCGCCGGCCGTGGTGACTACCGACGTGGCGCTCTCCACCGCGCTCACGATGCTCATCGGCGCCGTCACGTTCACGGGCAGTCTGGTGGCGTTCGCCAAACTGCAGGAGCTCGTGACCGGACGCGCGGTCACGTACCCGCTTCAGAAACCCATCAACGCGCTGCTCTTCCTTGGCGCCGTGGCGGCGATTGTCTCGCTCACGGTATCCGTCGCGCACCCGGGCGTCTTTTTGGCGCTCACCGTGATCGCGCTCGTGCTGGGCGTACTGCTCGTGATCCCCATCGGCGGCGCGGACATGCCGGTGGTGATCTCGCTATTGAACTCGTACTCCGGGCTGGCGGGTGCAGCGGCGGGGTTCGTGCTGCACAACAACGTGCTCATCATCGCCGGCGCGCTGGTGGGAGCGAGCGGGATCATCCTCACCCAGATCATGTGCCGCGCGATGAACCGCTCACTCACCAACGTGCTGTTCGGCGCGTTCGGCGCGCAGGCCGGCACGGCGGTGGCGGGCGGGCCCGAGACGCGCACCATGCGCGCGCTCTCGGCCGAGGATGCCGCGGTGATGCTCGCCTACGCGCAGTCGGTGATCATCATCCCCGGCTACGGACTGGCCGTGGCGCAGGGACAGCACACCGTGCGCGAGCTGGCGTCGCTGTTGGAGAAGCGCAGCGTGGATGTGAAATACGCCATCCACCCCGTGGCCGGCCGCATGCCGGGGCACATGAACGTGATCCTGTCCGAGGCGCAGGTGGACTACGACGCGCTCATCAACAGCCTGGACGAGGCCAACTCCCTGCTCGAGCGCGCCGACGTGGCGCTCGTGATCGGCGCGAACGACACCGTGAACCCGGCCGCCGAGAACGACAAGGGCAGCCCGCTGTACGGCATGCCCGTGGTGGAGGCGTGGAAGGCCAAGCAGGTGGTGGTGATGAAGCGCGGCCGCGGGACGGGCTTTGCCGGCGTGGACAACGAGCTGTTCTATGGGGACAACACGTCCATGCTGTTCGGCGATGCGAAGAAGAGCCTGACCGAACTGGTGAGCGAGGTGAAGAACGTGTGAGGCGCCTTCCGCAATCGGTGCCTCCGGAATAGCGGAACACCGGACGACCCGTCGGGGCTCGAACCAGTGGTCGTCTTGCGGCAACCTGCGGTATGACATATTATCATACCGGAGGTGTGACATGCCCAAAATCAAGGTGGCCGTCACGTTGGATGGCCAGACACTCCGCCGTGTAGACCGGCTGGTACGCGATGCCCGCTATCGCAACCGAAGCCAGGCGATCGAGGCAGCCATCGCGGCGCAATTGGAGCGGATTCAACGGACACGGTTGGCCGAGGAATGCGCCAAGCTCGACCCGAATACCGAGCGGGCAATGGCGGAAGAGGGGATGGCGGCTGACGCGGCAGAATGGCCCGAATACTGAGGGGCGAGATCCGTTGGGCGGATCTGAATCCCACTCGCGGACACGAGCAAGCAGGCCTGCGTCCGGTCCTGATCCTGAGCCATGATGTGTTCAACGAACGATCGGGAACGGTTATCGCGGTGGCGCTCACCAGTCGGCCGCCGCGCGCCGGATTCCCGCTCACCCTCGAGTTGACCAACGCTCGACTGCCAAAGCGTTCCTGGGTCAAGATCAGCCAGATCCGTACGCTCGCCGTCGAGCGTGTGGGCAAACGGCTCGGCCGCGCGACTCCAGAGGAAACCGCACAGGTGCTGGAGGGATTGAACGAGATTCTCGGCGGCTAGGGCAGTGGAGATGCTCGCACCACACCGCTTGTGCGAGCTTTGTCGGCGAGCGCCGTGACCATGATGCCCTTGAAGGTGAGATAGGCGTCACAGCTCCCGGCATAGCGGACCTCGACGTCCTCGAAGGGACAACGCACTATCATGAAGGACGAGTGCGAGTCAGAATGTCCGTCGCTCCATGCACTCGATCGTCGCGACGCCGACGTGCATCGTGGTGACGCCACAACCTGCCTGAGTGCCGCACCGCGCCCTCTGATAGCGGTAGGTGCTGTCGCCATGGGCAGATCGTGCGGCGAACATGAGCATGTCCCCCGTGACATCGAGGGAATCGCGGCTCAAGCGGTGAACCACGATCTGGTCCTGGTCGCCGTTTCGAAGGATCACGTAGCCACCACCCACACGTACCCTGACCCCGTGCCACGTCACCGTCTGGCGCCCAACGACGTGCTGGACCATCCAGCGCGCAATCTGATCGGGGTACCCATACAGCAGCGCACTCACGGCCATCGATACGCCGAAGATCCACCACGACAGGCGCTTCTTTCGTCCGTTCGTCATGAACACCTCGCGTGATCGCGCACGGTGCTCGCCCAAGCCACGCCGGCACGTGCAACCGGGTATGGTGCGCACCCTGTGGCCGCGAACCTTGGTTATCGGCCCGCAGCACTGGGACCCTGACGAGTGACGAGAATGAGCGGAGTGGCGTCACCGGAGGGCGGCGCGCACGGGCCTAAACTGGACGTATGGCGGGCGCCGTCTCCCCGCGCATATGTCGTCAGTAGTGATACCGCGCCTGCAGGAACTCCACGCGGTCGTCGAACACCTCGTACACCAGCCGGTCGGCCTCGGTGATGCGGCGCGACCATACGTTGCCACTCATGTGCTTGAGGTGCTCCGGCTTCCCGATTCCGGCAAAGGGCTCGCGGAGCACAGCTTCCATAAGGTCCAGAATCCGCAGCGCCGTCTTGCGGTTGCTGTCCACCCAGTACCGCAGGTCCTCCAAGCACTCGTCCTGGACCACCGCCACGCGGCGCTTACGGGGAGTCACGCGGCGCGCTCGCGGGCTACCGCTCGTCCTCCAGCCCCAGCTCCCGCCGAAGCGTGCGGAGATCGCGTGCGGTTCCTTTGCCGCGCCGGGCACGGGTCAACGCAGTCAGAAGGCGCGCCGCGTTGGCTGGAGAGCGGAGCAGATACGCTGTCTCACGCAGGCTGGTGAGCTCATCCGCCGGAATGAGGGCCATGTCCTCATGCCCGCGGCGCTCGATGAGGGCCGCGTCCCTCGTGTTCTCCACATCATTCCAGATCTCCGCCAGGTGCTGGCGCGCACGACTGTAGCTGACTTTGACCGCCATAGGTAGGCCTCTGCAATTGTACAAGTAATTTGTACAACTCTTGCGGCGCGGTCAAGTCGCGATGGCGCAGCCGCGTGGCCCACGGGTCAGCTCCCCCTCCCCTTCCGCCCCGCCTCCGTCTCGTACGCCGCGTCCGGCGGCGCGTCGCCGTTGGGCCAGTCGTGGATCTTGGGTGCGAAGTCCGGCCGCGGACGGGACGTCACGTACCCTGCCAGGTCGTACGCCTGCTGATCGGTAAGCGTGCCCGGCCGGTCGAACGGCATCTCGTGACGGATGAACGCCGCCGCGGTGCGCAGGCGCGCCATGCCGGCGCCGATGTTGAACGAGCGCGGCCCCCACAGCGGCGGCGCCACCGTGGTGCCCTCTCCACGTGTGCCGTGGCAGCGTGCGCAGTTGGCGGCAAAGAGCTGTCGCCCGTGCACGGTATCCGGCGGCAGCGGATCGGGGCGCGGGATCCCTTGCCCTTCCACCGTGGCGCCCACCGGAACGCCGCGCGAGAGAAAGGTCATGTACGCCACAATGTCGCGCATGGCATCGCCGCCAGGATCGAGCGCGCGGCCGTTCATGCTCCGCTGGAAGCAGCCGTTCACGCGGTCTTCGATGGTGATCACGCGCGCGCTCCGGCTCTGATATGCGGGGAACCGCGCGACCACGCCCACCCACGGCATCCCGTCCTTCCGCGTACCGTCGTCCAGGTGACAGCTCACGCACCGCAACGCGTTCCCCACGTTATGCGGGAGACTGTCGCGCGTGGCGCGCAGGATGGCCCGTCCGCGCACGATCGACGCCCCCACGGGGCCGCTTGGGATCTCCGAATCGGAGGGGACGCGGAAGGGGACGCGCTGCGCGGCGAGCACCGTGCGCGCGGCGGCGTCCGACGATACGCCGGCCGCGGTACTCGTTCCGGCAGCGGCGCTCGTTCCGGCCGCGGAGCTCGCGCTGTCGCCGGAGGTGCGTCCGTCACGCTCCGTCACGCGACAGGCGGCAGCGGTGATAACCGGGCGGCCACAAGACCAACGGTGACATGCGATTCGCGACGCGATAGCTGGCGACGACCCGCGGCGCCGGAGGCGCCGTGGCGCGCAAAGTGGCGCGCGGTGGTGACGCACGCGCGCACGTCGCCCGCTCGGTGCGCACGCTCACCCCGCTGCCGCCGAGAGCATGTCGTCGCCCGAGAGCAGCGCGTCGGCACGCGAGACATCCTCCCACGTGAAGCTCCCTCCCTCTCCCGCGGGACGCCCGAAGTGCCCGTACGACGCCGTGGGCGCGTAGATGGGACGCATGAGATCGAGTCCGCTGATGATGCCGTACGGCGTCAAGTCGAACGCCTCTGCCAGCCGCGCCTCCAATTCCGCGCGCGGGAGCTTGCCCGTGCCAAAGGTCTCGGCCATGAGCGACACCGGCCTGGCTTCACCAATGGCGTAGGCGAGCTGCACCTCGCACCGGTCGGCGAGCCCCGCGGCGACGACGTTCTTGGCGACCCACCGCGCGGCGTACGCGGCCGAGCGATCGACCTTGGAGGGATCCTTGCCGCTGAAGGCACCGCCGCCGTGTCGCGCCGCGCCGCCGTAGGTGTCGACGATGATCTTTCGTCCGGTGAGACCGGTATCCGTGGCCGGACCGCCCTCGGTGAATGAGCCCGATGGATTGACCAGCGCGCTGTCCTGCCAACCGCGGTGCAGCAGCGTCTCCGGAACCACCGACGGGAACAGCTCCTCGATCATGTACTCCCGAATCTGGCGCTGCGACACATCGGGCGTGTGTTGTGTGGAGAGGACGAGGCGCGTGATCTCGATCGGCTGGCAGTCGCGGTAGCGGACGGTAACCTGCGACTTGGCATCGGGGCGAAGCCACGGCACCTCGCCCGACTTGCGACGCCTGGCCATCTCGTGGACGATGGTGTGCGCGTAGGTGATGGGCGCCGGCATGAGCGCCGGCGTCTCGTTGCTGGCGTAGCCAAACATGAGCCCCTGGTCACCGGCGCCCTGCTCGCGCTCGCTCAGCTTGCCGTCCACCGCGTTGCCGATCTCCGATGCCTGCGGCTGGAGGATGACGTTGATTTCGGCGGTAGGCTCACCAAAGCGCGCGTCGAAGCCGTTGTACCCTACGTCCAGCAGCACGCGCCGGACGGCGGCTTCCACCGCCTCACGCTCCACCGGATCACGCGAGCGCGTCTCACCGGCCACGCAGACAAGATTCCGCGTGACGAGCACCTCGCACGCCACGCGCGCGCGCGGGTCGCGCGCGAGATACAGATCGAGGATCTCGTCGCTGATGCGATCGGCCAGCTTGTCGGGGTGCCCCTCGGACACCGACTCGCTGGAGAAGATGTACGAGTCACCGGTGAGGTGCGTCATGTCGCCCTGGTAGAGAAAGTCGTGAACGCGGCACTCCCGGATGCACGACCGCCCGGCAGGCCATGGAGTGCCCCCGGGCGTACAATGCGATCGCAATGGAGAGCGGTTTAGCGGCATTTGTAGAGCGGCCGCAATCGCAACAAATCGCCGCAGGAGTCGTCCTCGTTTCGTGGAATCTGGCGGCGATGCTGAGGGCTGTCAATGTCGCGGGGGGAAGGGGTCGGGGGGGGGCGCTGACGGCTGAGCCCTCGGTGGCTGGAAAACTGTGGCCAACATCCGCGCTCGCTGACGCCTCGCCCCTCGCTCGCGGTGGGCGAGAATCAGTTTCGGGGTTACTGTCATCTGATCACAGTCATCAGCACAGGGATCAGTTGGCGGTAGGGTGGGGCCTGCGCTCAGCGAGGTCGCGATCCGCTCTCGGCACGCGCAGACCCCAGACATTCTGATGACCGATGACTGATGCCTGTGACCACGCAACTGGTTCTCGCTCACCGCGAGCGAGGGCTGAGGCGTCAGCGAGTTTAGATGCCGGCAGCAGTTCTCAGCCAGCGAGCGAGTGCTGAGTCGTCAGCGGGCGCCGTTCCCCGCCTATTTCGCGACTAACCCCCTCATCCCGCCGGAGATGAGCGTCGCCAGGTTGGTGACGATGCGCGGGAGGACGAGGCCGCCCGGGGAGGCGAGGTAGCGCGGCTCCCACACGGGGTCGAACTTCTGCTTGTATTCCCGCAGTCCCTGGAAGTTGTAGAAGTTCTCCCCATGCCGGAACAGCAGCGCGCCCATGCGGTTCCACAACGGCGCGAGCGCGCGGTTCTCGAGGCCGGCGAGGGGCGCCATCCCCAGATCGAACCACTGATAGCCGCGGTCGTGCCCCCACAGCATGAGCTCGGCGAACAGATATTCCATCGTGCCCGGCGGCGCGGCCGCGTCGAACCGCATGAGGTCCACCGACAGCTCCTCGCGCTCGGCGCCCTCCAGCACGTTGGCAAACGCCACCACCCGATCGCCGCGCCGGACGATGGCGGCAGGAAAGCGGCACAGGTACTGCTCGTCGAAGAACCCAAGCGAGAATCCCTTCTCGCGCGTGCGCTTGGCGGCGAGCCAGCCATCCGACACGCGACGCAGATCGGGGAGCAGGGCGGCGACGTCCGCTGCCGGCACCACCTCGAAGCGGCATCCCTCCTTCTCCACACCGCGCAGCGTGCGCCGCATCCCCTTGCGCGCCCCACCCTCCAGGGAGAAGCCGGCGAGCGGCACGCGCGCGCGCTCGCCCACCTTGAGCAGCGTGAGTCCCAGGTCGATGTAGAGCGGCAACGTCTCGGGGGCGACGAGATAGAACACCGGCCATCCGCCGCGATGATGCACCATCTCACGAAAGCGCCACGCGAGCTCGCGGCAGTCGTCGCTCGCACCGACCGGATCGCCGAGCGCTACCCAACTGCGCCCCGCAACAGCGTACATGAGAAAGGCGTTGCCGCTGTCGCTGAAGAGCAGGCTCTTGTCACCCAGCAGCGCGAGCTGTGCCGCCGTATCCGCCGCGCGCATGGCGACCGCGCTCGCGCGCTCGATGTCGGCGGCCGTGGGAGGCTCCGCCTCCGCGGGGGCGTGCCGCAACAGGCGCGCGATGGCGAACGACACCGCAAGGGCCAGCACGCCCACCGTGGCGCGCAGGAACCGGGGGGCATCGCCGCGGAGCGCGAAGCGCCACCACATCTCGTCCGTATAGTTGACCCGCTTGTAGGCAAAGATGCCCAGCCACACGGTGGCGCCCACGGCCACGAGCATCGCGGCGACCCATTCCGCCGTCAGCGGCTCCGCGGTGAGCGAGGTGCGGCGATAGAAGTGGCGTCGCGCCGGCAGCAAGACGGCGAGAATGACGGTGAGCGCAGCCGCTTCCTCGTAGTCCAGTCCCTTGAGGAGCGAGGTGCCGATGCCCACGGCGAGGAGGATGACCGTGAGGTGATACGCGGCGTCCAGACGGCGCTGCAGTCCCCACGCCACGATCACGAGCCCCATCCCGACGACGCTCGCCAGGAAGTGCGACATCTCGATCACTGCCAGCGGCAGGAACGCATCCAACCAGCGGAGGCGGCTCCCCACCGCCGGCGTGGCTCCCGACACCAGCAGCACCATGCCGCCCAGGAACGTGGTGACCGCCAGCACCTGCGGCGTGACGGACAGCACCCACGTTCCCGCCACGCGCGCCGCACGCCACACGTGGTCGCGCCGCTCGTGCAGCTCGGCGCCGGCGAGCATCGTGGCCGCGACCGCGAACGGCAGCAGGTAGTACACCACGCGGAAGACCACCAACGACGCCAGGAGCGACGACGCCGGGATGCGGTCTTCCAGGAGGAGGAGCATGATCGAGTCGAAGACGCCCAGGCCGCCGGGCACGTGACTCACCAGTCCCGCCACCTGCGCCAGCAGAAAGGCACTGAGAAATCCGGGGAACGCCGGACGCAGGTGGACCGGCAGCAGGACGTACAACACCGCGCCCGCCAGCGTCCAGTCGGCGGTGGAGAGGAGAAGTTGTCCTGCGGATAGCAGCGGTCGCGGAACGGGGAGCTCCCACCCCCGGATGGAGATCGGCGCGCGCCGCAGCGCGGTCAGCGCCAGGTAGGCCACCGAAATGGCGACGAAGAACGGACCAAGAACGAGCGCGACAGAGGGCGGCACGTGCAGCAACGTCGCGCTCGTGGCGGGATCGGCAATGAGTACGCCTCCACCGATCGTCAGCACGCCAAGCCAGAACGTGGCGCTGGTGAAAGTGACCGCGTGCGCGATGTCGATCGTGGTCAATCCGGACGCGGTGTACAGTCGATAGCGCACGGTGCCGCCGGTGAGCAGCGGAAAGCCGAGCGTCTGACTGAAGGCGTAGGCGATGAAGGAGACGAACGTGACGCGCGGTGCCGGAAGAGGGCGACCCACGTAGCGAAGCGCGAGACGATCGTACCAGGTGAGCACGACGTAGCTGGACGCGGTGAGCGCAATGGCGATGGCCACCGCGCTGGCCGGGAGCGACTGCACCGCCGTCGCAATGTCCCGATAGCGATAGCGCCGAAGTTCGTGATGGAGCACCAGGATCCCGACCGCGGCCAGGGCCACGGTCAGAACGGCCGGCAGAACGCGCTGCCAGGCGCGCGGCGCCTCCTCAGCGTCTCGCATCGCCGTCAGAGTCTCGCATGGGCCAAGTGTGTACGCGCGCGCGGTATCACGCCAGAGAGGGATACGCGCGCAAAACGCACGTGATCGACGCGGTCTCGAGCGGAGCACACGCCGGCGCGCGCGTCGAGCGTACGCGCGGAGCTCCTGGCACGGGCATGGCAACGAGAGTGGCCATGGTGCATCGCGCGCAGTACGGACATGTCCGATGAGCGAGATCAGACGCAGCCATCTCGCGATCGGCGGGCTGTGGGTGGCTCTGCTGGTTACCGCCCTGGCTGCCCGTCCGGTGCTCCCGTTCGACCAGGCACCCACGTTGCACGTGGCGCGCATGCTCTGGGAGCGGCACCAGTTCCTGGTGCCGGATCTTCCCGGCGCGACCCCCGGCGAGGGCCCGCCGCTGGTGTTCTGGCTCCTCGATCTGGGGTGGTGGGTGTTCGGGCGCACCGCGCTCTGGCCCCGTCTCATCGCTCCGCTCGTCAGCCTGGCCAATCTCTCGCTGGCCACCCATCTGGCCCGTCGCCTGTGGCCGGGCCAGGAGGAAGCGCGGCAGTACACACCGATTCTGTCGCTCGGTACGCTGCTCTGGACCCTGCTCACGGTGCTGGTGCTGTTCGATCTGCTGCTCACGTTCTTCACGCTCGTCGGGATGGTGGGGATGGCGCGGGCATGGCGGACTCGGTCCGTAAGCGGATGGGTCCAGGCGGCCGTGGCCGTGGGATTCGGGCTGCTGGCCAAAGGACCCGTGATCCTGCTGTACCTTGGACCGGTGATGGCGCTGGCGCCGTGGTGGATGCGCGGCGAGGGACAGCGCACTCGATGGCACGGGTGGTATGCGGGCGCGGCGCTGGCGGTGGTGGGCGGGATAGCTCTGGCGCTGGCGTGGGCGATCCCTGCCGCGCGAGCAGGCGGCGGCGACTACGCGAGGCGCATCTTTCTGGGACGCGACGGCGGACCGTTCACGCACGCCCAGCCGGTGTGGTGGTATCTGGTGCTGTACCCGCTGGCGCTGTTCCCCTGGGTGGTGTGGCCGCCGGTGTGGCGGGCGCTGCGCGGGCTCTGGCGCAGCGGGCTCGACGCGGGGTCGCGCCTTGCCGTCGCGTGGCTGCTTCCGGCGCTCGGCGGGCTCGCGCTGCTGCACGGAAAGCATGTGCAGTATCTGCTGCCGCTCTTTCCGGCGTCCGCGCTCCTGGCCAGCCGGGCGCTGGCCGCCTCGCACCCCCACGTTCGGCGCTGGGACGTGCTGCCACCGGGCATCGGGTTCGCCGCGATCGGCGTCGCGCTCGTGGTGCTTCGCTTCCTCCTACACCCGGGCGCTCTCCCGGACTCCGTGGCGCGCGCGTCTATGGCGGGCGGTGCCGTGGTGGTGGCGGCGTCGGTGGCGCTCATCGTCGCTCCCGTTCGGCGCACGATGCACAGCGCGATCGCGCTTGCGTTCGCGGTGGCCGTGGTGATCGGCACCACGCATCTCACGGTTGTCCAGCTCGCGCTCGAGCACGGCATCGGGCCCGCCACTGCGACGCTGGAGCTGCCGGCGCGCGATTCCTCGACACCCGGCCCGCCGTGATGGCCCACGCGGCTCGCCGTCCACTGTCCCCTGACCGCGCGCGAGGCGAGTATGCACGCATGATGAGACTGGCTGGACTTCACGACTGCCTGGGCGACTGCCTGGACCTCGCCCCATGCAAGCGGCCGCGCGGCTCGTGCCCCTTCTCGTCGTTGCGCGGCCTGTCGGTGCTCGGCTCCTGGCCGCTACGGCGATGACGGAGCCGACGCCCCCGCCATCCTCCACCCCGCGACCACCGTCGCGCACGCAGGGCGTGCTCCTGCGCCTCATCGCAACGCTCTATCGATGGGGCGAATCGGGGCGCGCACCGCTGGCGACGTTCACGTGGGGCGTGCTCAACGGCTCCGTGGTGCCGGGCCCGAGCGACACGGTGCTCGCGCCGCTGGGACTGGCCGACCCGCGACGCGCGTTCGAGCTGGCGTGGTGGTCGGTAGCGGGATCAGTCATCGGCGGGGTGATTGCCTACGCCATCGGCGCCGTATTTCTGGATGTGGGTCTCCGGCTGCTTGGCCTGCTGGGAATCACGCACGCGCAGTTCGAGGGGCTGCGCGGCCTATTCGCCGAGCGCGGATGGATGGTGGTGGTGATCGGCGCACTCCCGATGGGGTCGCCCAAGCTGGTGTCGATCGCCGCGGGCGCGTTTCGGCTGCCGTTCTGGGAATTCATTCTGGCGCTCGCGGCCGTGCGCGTGGTGCGCTACATGGTCGTGGCAGTCCTGCTCCGATTTGCCGGGACGCAACTGGTGCAGTGGGTGTCGCGCAAGCTGGGACGTCGGGTGCCCGCGAGCATGCTCAAGACACCGCCGGGGAGCACGCCTCCCTAGCGGGGCTCCGTGCGCGGAACGGTGCCCACCACCAGGCGCACCGGCAGTCCGCCGTTGCGGGTGGTGAGCACGGTGGACAGCGGAAGTCGGGTCTGCCGCTCGAGCGCACGGTCGGCGGAGAGGAGCGCTACCGTCCAGCCGCCGAAGGCCCTCCGCGCCACGTTGCCGAGCTGCGCGTACAGGTTGCGCAGATCCCGGCCATCTCCCACGCGCACTCCGTACGGCGGATTGGAGACGAGCCAGCCTACCGGCGCATCGTCGAGCGCGCACGCGGAGAGCGCCTGCTGTCGCACCACGATGTCGTCGGCCACGCCGGCGCGCGCGGCGTTGGCGCGCGTGGCCTCCACCGCTCCGGCATCGCGGTCGGAGGCCACAATGGGTGCGCGCGGGCGGTCGAGCACGTGGGCCATGGCCTCCGCGCGCAGGCTCTCCCAGAGTGCCGCGTCCATGTCCGGCCAGTCCATGAACGCAAAGCGGCGATGCGCCCCGGGCGGGATCCGCCGCGCGATGAGCGCACCTTCGATCGCGATCGTGCCTGAGCCGCACATGGGATCCAGCAGCGGCACGTCCGCGGGCCAACCGCTCGCCGCCAGCAGGGCGGACGCCAGGGTTTCACGCAGCGGCGCCTTGGCCGTGGCCAAGCGATAGCCGCGCCGGTACAGCGGGGCGCCGGAGCTGTCGGCGCTCACGGTGCATTGGTCGTGCATCACGCGCACGGTGAACCGCTGCGCGGCGTGGTCGTCATCGTCGTCACTCGACGCGCGCGCGGGCGTCACGCGGTGCGGCGGGATGCCCGTGCGCGCCACGATGGCGTTCGCCACGCGCTCGGTCACCGCTCCGGTGTGATACAGCCGCGACTTGTGGCAGGTGACGCGCAGCTGCACGGCGCCCGCCGGAGACACGTAGCGCTCCCATGGTAGCGCACTGGCGCGCCGCTCCAGCTCGCCGAGCGCGCGGGCGTGAAAGCTCCCCACGCGCACCAGCACTCCGCCGGCGAGCCGCGAGCGCAGATTGATCGCGGCCACATCACGCATGCCTCCCTGGATCGCGACGCCGCCCGTCTCATCGCGCGCGGAGGGGTGGCCGAGCGTACGCAGTTCCTCAGCAAGCAGCCGCTCGACACCGGGGGAGCAGAAGACGAAGAGATCCAGCGTCACGCCGCGCCGCGCGGCCGTTTGCGCCCTGCGGCGCGCTTGCGTGGCAATGGAGCCTTGGCGTCGCCGCCCTGCCGTTTGGCCGGCGGCGTGCCGCCGCCGCGCACCTCCAGACTGCGCCAGAGATACCAGCAAGCCACGGTGGAGTACGGCGTCCACGACGCGGCCACGCGGCGCATTCGCGCGTCGTCGGGGAGCCGGCGCATGCGGTACGCGCGCTGCATCGCCTTGCGGATGCCCAGATCGCCGGTGGGGAGCACGTCGGCGCGTCCGAGACGGAACATGAGGAACATCTGCGCGGTCCACGTCCCCACACCCTTCACCCGTGTGAGCGCCTGCAGGATGGCATCGTCCTCCAGATCGTGCAGGCGGTCGATGGGGAGATCGCCGCGCTCCACGTGCGCGGCCAGGTCCTTGAGGTACGAGATCTTCTGGCGCGAGAGTCCCACCGACCGCAGCCGCTCATCCGCCGTGGCGGCGAGCTGCGCCGGGCGAGGTGGCGCGCCGTCAAACAGTGCGAGCACGCGCGAGTAGATGGTGAACGCGGCGCTGCCGGAGAGTTGCTGGTACACGATGGCGCGCACGACGGCGTCGAAGTGGGAGCCTTCGGCGCGCGGTTGGAATCGGCAGGTGCCTACCTGATCGATGATGCGCGCCATCACCGGATCGGCGCGGCGAAGATGGGCGATCGCCTTGCGGTGCATGGGCGGAATGTAGCGCCGCAATGGCGCTCACGCTTGCTCCATCGCGCGCGCCGCGCGCTGGATGTCGCTCATGAACTCCCGCTCGGCGGCCTGTCGTCGCGCCGGCGGCGCGCGCAGCACCGACGACGGATGAACGGTGGCCATCACCACCGGTGCGAGGTCCGATGCCACCGGCTTCCCACGCTGGCGCGTGACGCGGAACTGTTTTCCCAGGAGCGCCTGCGCCGCGGTGGCGCCGAGACAGAGAACGACGCGCGGCTTGACGACGGCGATCTCCGCCTCCAGCCACGGCCGGCAGGCGCGGATCTCGGCGTCGTTGGGCTTCTTGTGAATGCGACGCTTCCCTTTCTCGCCGCGCTCCCACTTGAAGTGCTTGACGACGTTGGTGACATACGCGGCATCGCGGTCGATGCCGGCCGATGCGAGCGCCGCATCGAGCAGGCGCCCCGAAGGTCCCACGAAGGGACGGCCGGCCTTGTCCTCCTGGTCACCCGGCTGCTCGCCAACGAGCATGACCTTGGCAGCGCGCTTTCCTTCACCGAAGACGGTCTGCGTGCCGCACGTCCACAGATCGCACGCACGGCAGTCGGCCGCGGCGGCGCGGAGCCGCGGCAGGGTGGGGCGCGGCGGGATGAGCGGAGCGGCGTCCCAGAGCGCCTCGCCCCGCAACGGCGGGGCGGCGGCGCGCGCGCTCACGTGTCGGGAAGCTCGGGGTGCGTGGCCGCGCCGCCGGGCACCTGATAGCGTGACCGGTCGTGGCCGTGTTCGTCGATGTCACGGCTCAGCCGCGTCTTCTCGCTGTTGGCTTCGGCCTCGTCGTGCTGTTTGCGCTCCTCGAAGAGACGATGATCGCCCTCGCGCTCGTGGAGCCCGCGCTCCCCTTCACCGGGGCCGCGGTCCCCGACGTCGCGCACGTTCCGCTCGCCGGTCTCGCCGCGCTCCAGTGCCTCGCGGCGGCCGGGGCCGTCGGAGTGCAGGGTCTGGCGAATTGCCTTCTCCGTCTTGGGCCCGTGCTGGCCCTCGGCGTGCTGCTGCGCGCCCTTCTGGCGGCCTTTGCGTTTGGGCATGGTGGTCGCTCCTCTGCTGCTGTTGAGAGGGGAGAGGAGGGGCAAGCGCTGTGCCCAAGGCTGCAGGTCTCAGGTCTCAGGTCTGAGTTCTGAGTTGGTTGGGCGGGGATCTGCCTGGACGGGCGGCGATCAGGATTCTTTGGGCGAGAATCAGTAGCGTGGTTACAGTCATCTGATGACAGTCATCAGCACAGTGATGAGCCGGCGGTGGGGAGGGGACAGGGCCGAAGCTCCTCGAGGTCGCCATCCGCTCTCGGCGGGCGCTGGACCGAGACATTCTGATGACGGATGACTCGCATCTGTCGCCACGCAACTGATTCTCGCTCACCGCGAGCGAGGGCTGAGGCGTCAGCGGGCGCGGATGCCGCTCTTTCTTTCCAGCCAGCGAGTATTCGGTCGTGAGTGCGGAGCTCCCCTTCCCAACCACCTATTTTCTCAACTCCCACACGAGGTGCCGCAGTTCCGGGAGCAGGATTCGTGTGAGCGCGAGCTCCACGGCGGCGCGTGAGCCGGGGAGGGAGACCACGAGCGTGTCGTGGGCGCCGCCGGCGACGGCGCGGCTCATGATCGCGGCGGTGCCGATCTGCTCGTGGTAGCTCAACATGCGAAAGAGCTCGCCGAATCCGGGAAGCTCCTTCTGCAGAACGGCGCGCACCGCTTCCACCGTGCGGTCGCGCCGGCCCAGCCCGGTGCCTCCGGTGAGGAGGATCGCGTGAAGCTCCATCGCGAGCAGCTCGCGCAGATATGCGGTAACGGCTGCCTCGTCGTTGGGCAGCAGGCGGTAGTGCACGACCGTGTGTCCCGCGCATTCGAGCAGCGAGCGCATGAGCGTACCCGACTCGTCGGTGGCTTCGGTGCGCGAGTCGGAGACCGTCACCACCGCGCATCGCAGCGTCGGCAGCGACTCTGCGTGGGCGCGGTGCTCGGTGGTCCCGCCGGGCAGCGTCACTCGGCCTCCCTCCGTAGGATGTCAGACGTCCCGTTCTGTGCCGGGCGCGTCCTACCGCGTGGGCGGCGCCAGATTACCGCAGGCCACCACCGCGCCCGGGTTGCTGGGCGACGCGTGCACGTTCACAAAATAGTCACCCGAGGTGGGGACGGGCACATCGAGGGTGGCGGTCGCGGACGCTTCGCCCTTGTCGTCCACGTGCAGGAGCGGGTATGCGTCGGCCGATCCCAGCACGCCGAGGTCGCGCCCGCAGCTTCCACGATGCACGTGCCACGGATGCACCCCGCCCGGGGTGGCGTTCTGAATGTGGATCTCGACGTGTGCATTGCCAGACCCGTTCACGTCGGCCATCCACGCGTTCCCCTTGATCTGCACCGCGCCGGCCAGGGCGCCGGGTGTACTGAGCGTCGCATTCCAACGTTCCGCCACGGGGACCGCAGTTTGCTGAATCTCGACGGCGCGACTGCCACCGAACATTCCGCACGCACCGGTCGCCGCGGCAAGCAGAAGCACTGCCAGCCGTCCTTTCATCGGACCTCCTGAGTGGGATATCACACTCTTAACCGCAATTTCCGTGCAGCCGCGGTCCGGCGGGGACGAACGGGCGTGGCGCGCACCCTGGGCCTGGCGCACGTGCGGGCCATGCGGGCGGCTACGCGCCCGGCTTCCGCAGGTCGTGTCCGCCCTGCTGCAGGCCGTTCAGAAACGCGCGGGCGTTGCGGCCGATCACGCGGGTGTCGTAGCCGCCTTCCTGCACCACCAGCGTGGGGAGCCCCACCCCGGCCAACGCGGCACCGATGCGCGAGAAGCCGTCCGGGGTGATGAGCCAGGCGCCGGTGGGATCGCCCTTGGCGATGTCGAGGCCGAGCGAGATCACGAAGTACCGCGGGTCGAATTCCGCGATCAACTGGCGCGCGCGTTCCAGCGTTTCGAGGTACTGCTCGTCGGTGATGTTCTCGGGAAGCGGAAAGTTGTGGTTGTACCCCTCGCCCTCACCCGACCCGCGCTCGTCGTCGAATCCGGCGAAGTACGGATACGAGTAGCTCGGGTCCCCGTGGATGGAGATCGTGAGCACGTCACGGCGCTCGTAGAAAATGTCCTGCGTCCCGTTCCCATGGTGAAAGTCCACATCGAGCATCGCCACACGCCCTTCGGCGCTGAGCACGTTGGCGGCGATCGCGGCATTGTTGAAGTAGCAGAACCCGCCGTACACGCGGCGCTCGGCGTGATGTCCCGGCGGGCGGCAGATGGTGTAGACAAGATGATCGCCCCCGCGCACCAGCTCGGCGCCCGAGAGTGCGCAGTCCGCCGCCGCGCGCGCCGCGATGTACGCGTTGTAGGTGAGCGGGGTGAAGGTGTCGATGCAGTAGTAGCCCGACTGCACCTCCTCATCCACCGGTTTGCGCTCGGGAAAGCGGATGGGGAAGACGTACGGGTACACCGCCTCGTCCTTGGGCAGCTTGGAGCAGACGGCGTCGATGTAGCGGACGAAGTCGTGGTTGTGCACCGCCAGGATGGGCTCCTCCCCGAACTCGCGCCCGTCCACGATCTCCACCGAATCGAGGGTGCGCACCGCTTCGAGGATGCGCGCCACGCGCACCGGACGCTCCACGTATCCCCGCTCGCGCACGTGGTGCAGCACGTGCTGCGGCGGGATGAGCACCTTGAGCGGGCGGGACACCGCCTTGCCGAGCGGCACCTTGGCCGGCGCGGGCGTGGGAGGTGCCGCCGCGGTCGCACCGTTGCGTGCGGCGACACGCGCCGGCTGCAGCGACACCGCGTCGTGCAACACCGACGCGATGATCGCCTGCGGATAGGGATCGGAGCGTTCGTAGCCGTACTTGTCGTAGAGCACGGCCTCCATGATCGCGCGCACCTCGGCGGCGTCCGGTTGGCGCTCCTCGCCCAGCGAGTCGAACATCAGGTACGGCTCGCCCTCGGTGCGCCCGGGGCGCTTCTGCTCGTACGCGGTGCCGGCGATGACGCGCGCGCCGTAGCGCTCGTAGAATCGGATGCGCTGGCGATTCTCCCGCCGGCGCGCCGGATCCGGCTCCAGCTCCGGGTCGTCGGGCCGGACCTCCAGATAGAGCGCGTGCGCGCCGATGCGTGAGAGATACTCGCGCAGTGCCTCGTACAGGGCGCCGCCCACTCCCCGCTGCCGGACCTCCGGGTCGACCACGATGAAGTCGAGCAGGGCGGCGTTGAGCGCCGAATAGTGGAACGCGAGCGCGAAGGCGAGCACCGCGCCTCCCGGGCGCTCGGCCGTGATGAGCAGCGTGCGCCGGTCCGCCCGTTGTTTTCTCAGCAGGCCGGGAATCTGGTCCGCATACGTGCTGTACGCCTGCCCAAAGTAGGTGCGGAAGATGCGCTGCACCTCGGCCACGCGGTGCGGGTCGTTGGCGGGATCGAAGACGTGGACGAAGCGAATGGCCATGCGGTCGCGGGTGCGGGACGGAGTAAATGTGGGGCGAGCCAGTCCTCCAACGTGTTGCAAGACGCGGCCCGCCGCGCGCGGCGGCAGGCGCGGCGCGCTACTCGATGGTCTTGGAGAAGCGGCGCACGCTGAGCGCGACGAGCACCGCGGCAAACGTGATCAGCACCAGCGTGTCGCGCCAGAGGAGCGGAGCGCCCACGCCCTTGAGCAGCACGCCGCGCAACACGCGCAGATAGTACGTGAGCGGGAGGAGCAGCCCCAGCCACTGCGCGGGCGCGGGCATGGCCGCGCGCGGAAACATGAACCCGGAGAGCAGGATGTTCGGCAGCAGAAAGAAATAGCCGAGCTGCATGGCCTGCGCCTGCGTGCGCGCCACGGTCGAGACGAGCAGCCCCACTCCCAGGTTGGCCACGATGAACGCGAGCGTGATCGCGTAGAGCAGGAGCAGACTCCCGCGCATGGGGATGTGGAACAGCACCTTTCCGAGCAGCAGCACGATGGTCATCTGGACGAATCCCACGAGCACGAACGGCAGCAGCTTGCCCAGCATGAGGCTGGTCTTGTCGATCGGCGTGACGATGAGCTGCTCCAGCGTGCCGCGCTCGCGCTCGCGCACCACACTCATGCTCGTGATGATGAGCATCGTGATGGACAACAGGACGCCGATGATCCCGGGGACGATGTACGCCTCGCTGCGCAACCCGGGGTTGTACCACGGCCGCACGCTCACCACGAGCGGCAGCGGCGAGCCGCCGCGCGCGCGCGCGATCTCCACGCCGCGCGCGGCCGCCGCCTGCGCCGCGGCGGCGATGGCCGCGCTCGACGCCATGGGATCGGCGGCGTCCACGATCACCTGCGCGTGGGCCGTGCGCCCGCGGGCGAGGTCTCCCCGAAAGGTGGGCGGGATCACGATTCCCGCACTCGCCCGCCCCGACGCGATGCTCCGCTCGAGCGCCGCGCGGTCGGGCACCGCGCCGATGAGCTGGAAGTTCCCCGTGTTCGCCATCGTCTCCACCAGCCGGCGGCTCTCGGCGGTGCGCGATTCGTCCAGCACCACGGTGGGAAGGTGGCGCACCTCGGTGCGGATGGCGTAGCCAAAGAGGATGAGCTGGATGGCGGGGATGCCGATCATCATGCCGAGCGTCAGCCGGTCGCGCCGCATCTGGATGAACTCCTTGTGCAGCATCGGCCAGAGCCGCCACCGCCGCATCCGCGTGCGGAAACTCATGACCGCGGCACCGGGCGCGGGCGCGTGACCGCGTCCACGTCGTCCTGCTCCTGCAGCGCGATGAAGACGTCTTCGATGGACGGCAGGCCGAACGCGTGCGTGATCTCCTCCGGCGTCCCCACGCTCATCAGGTGCCCGCGCGAGAGGAATGCCACGCGCGGCAGCCGTGCCGCCTCGTCCATGTAGTGCGTGGTGACGAGAATGGTCGTGCCCCGCGCGGTGAGTTCGTCGATGAGCTCCCAGAAGGAGCGCCGCGCCGCGGGATCCACGCCCGCCGTGGGCTCATCCAGAAAGAGCATGCGCGGGCGGTGCGCGGTGGCGCAGGCGAGCGCCAGCCGCTGCTTCCACCCACCGCTCAGCGTCCCCGCCATCTGACGCGCGCGCGGCGTGAGCCCCAGCTCGTCCAGGAGCTCGGCCAGACGCGCGTCCTGCTCGGCACCGTGCAGGCCGTACACGGAGGAATAGAACCGCACGTTCTCCATCACGGTCAGGTCGTCGTACAGGCCGAAGCGCTGCGACATGTAGCCGATGCGCTGCCGGATCTCCTCCGGCTGCGTGTAGACGTCATAGCCCACCACGCGCGCGTCGCCGGCGGTGGGGCGCACGAGTCCGCACAGCATCCGGATGGTGGTGGTCTTTCCCGAGCCATTGGGGCCGAGCAGGCCGAACAGCTCTCCCCGCGCGATGTCCAGATCCAGTGCATCCACGGCGACGATCGATCCGAACGTCTTGCGCAGCGCGCGCGCGTGGACGGCCAGCTCGTCGTGCGCCGTCGCGGCGGGGGCGCTCACGGCTGGCGCGCGGGCGTGGACGCAGTGGCGGCGGCTGCCGGAAAGTGGACGGTGATGGGGAGCCCCGACTTCACCAGGTCGTGACGGTCGTCCAGCTCCACCTTCACGCCGAACAACAGGTCGGCGCGTTCCCGTTCGGTGAGCGCCACGCGCGGCGTGAACTCCGCGCGCGGCGAGAGGGCCACGACGTGTCCGGCAATGGCGGAGTCGGGAAACGCATCGAGCGTGGCGGTCACCCGCTCGCCCACGTGCACGAGCGGCAGCTCGGCGGGTGAGAGGAAAACGCGCACCCATGGACGCCTGGCGTCGCCGAGGGTGAGCACCGACTCGCCGGGCGCCATCACCTCGCCCGGCTCGGCGTGGCGGTCGAGCACCACGCCGCTCACCGGCGCGGTGAGCACGAGATCGCTGGCGGTCGCGATCGCCGAGGCCAGCGCGGCGCGGGCGCTCTCGACCTCCGCGCGCGCGGCGGCCACGCGCTGCACGCGAGCCCCCTCCTGCACGAGACGAAGCGCGGCGCGCGCGGCATCGAGGCGGCTCTCCGTCGCGTTGGCCGTCGCGCGCGCGGCATCGAGCTGCTGCTGACTGACCGTGCCGTTGGCCGCCAATGGCTCCAGCCGCTCGAGGTCACGCGCGGCACGGGTGGCGTCCGCCTGCGCCGCCTGGAACGCCGCCTCCGCCTGCCGCACCTCGGCCGGCCGCGCGCCCGCCTGCAGATCGCGCAGTGTGGCCTCGGCGGCGGCCACGCGCGCGCGACGCTGGGCGATCTCGGGCTGGAGGGTGGCCTGCGAGAGGAGCGCGAGCGTGTCGCCCTCGTTCACCGTCGCGCCCTCGTCTACGCGCACGTCGAGCACGCGCGCCGGCACCATCGGCGCCACATCGGTTTCGACGATCTCTACCGTGCCGGCGGCCTGAAAGCCGTCACTCGACCTGCTGGCGCACGCGGCCAGGAGCGCGAGGAAGATGCAAGGCACCACACGGCGCAGCACTGAGCCGCGGCGGGCGGGGAGGCGGAGCGCAATGCCACAGAGCAGGGTGCACATGGTTTCCAAACGGCGTTGCGCGCGAGGGGCGTGAGATACCGGCCATACGCCAGGGAGCTTGAGGGGCACGCCTTGACTATCGCGCCAAGCACGCGCTCGTCAAGCACGCCGGGCGGAGCAGGATCCGCGGAGGTCCGCATGCCCGGCCTCGGCCATTGCAGTACGCGTTGTTCCACCCAGTCCGATCACTCTTCTCAAAATCGGTATTTACCCCCCCCCCCAGACGAGAAGGTACTGTGGAGCGCTTGGCTCGCCGAGCTCGGGGGAATCCCTGGATTTTTGTCGATCCGATTCGTGACGAAGGACAAGCACTATTCCGCCGCAGTCTGGCAGGTGGTCCTCAGCACGCGGAGGGAAACATGCAGTCGATGCTGTGGTGCTCCCCACGTCCACGCGTTTCGCACGCCATCCTCCTTCTGGCCGGCCTCCTTGCACTCGTGGCCTGTACGGAGGACACCCCGCTGCCCACACAGCCGGGAGGAGCGGCGGCACTCGCAGCCGCAGCAGATCCGGCGCAGGATGTCTCCTACTGGTTCGGATCGGAAGAGGTTGTTCTCCATCCGGATCCCACGCGGCTCGTCGTGGCACTGGATCCGGCACACTCGTCCCCAGTCGGCGTGCAGCACGTGCTTGCTGCTGGTGGGGTGGCGGCCACCCGGATTGACCGGCTACCCCAGATCGCCGGTCACTGGCTCGTGGAGACTGACGGAGCAGCACCGGCCGCCATAGCGGCGCAGGCGATCAACCACGCGCGCGCGGCGCATCTGCCACAAGTAGTCGGAGCGCGCTTTGTCGCACCCGTCTACCACACGACCACGGGAGGCGAGTACCAGCCCATAGCACAGATGATCGTTCAGTTCCGGTCGTCGGCAAGTCCGGGCGCCATCGATGGGCTGCTCACCGCTTTGGGGAGCAGCGTGGTGCGTCCACCTCAGCCTGACTCCGGGCGATTCGAGTATATCATCAGCTACCCAGCCGACTCGACGGTCCCACTGCGCGTGATCGCGGCGTTGCACGCGAGCCCACTGGTAGAGTGGGTCGACCCCGACGGCATCCCGGACTACAAGCCCACGTCTGTCCCTTCTGATCAGTATTATCCCCTGCAGTATTACCTCAAGAACGCGACAACGCTCAACGGCATCCACGTGGACGTGAACGTGGAACCGGCGTGGAACGTGACGAAGGGCTATTACCTGGTCTACGTTGCCGTCGTGGGCGACGGGGTTGACGCGGATCATCCTGACTTCGAAGGGCGCGTGGGACGGATTGGAGCCGGATGGGACGCCTTTTCGCCTAACCAGAGTGTATGCGACCCTGACTGCGCCTTTAAGCCAGCCGGCAACGACAGCCATGAAACGTCCGTTGCTGGAATCATCGCGGCCTCCCAGAACAACCCGACGGTGAATGACTTCAATGTGAAGGAGGGGGTGTCGGGTATCGCGCCCGGCGTCAGCATTGTGCCCATCCGGATCTTCAGAGGGAGCATGGTCGCGTCCACTTCGCAGATTGCGAACGGAATCAACTTCGCCTGGTCGTTCGGTGCGGCCGTGATCAACAACAGTTGGGGCGGTAGGTCCACGCTGAACGACATCGCGCAAGCGATCACGAACGCAGTCACCCACGGGCGCGGCGGAAAGGGTACCGTGGTTGTCGCGTCGGCAGGCAATGAGTCGCATCGCTCCATCGGAGACATTCAGGACGTGTTGTTTCCGGCACGGATGTCGAGCGTCATCTCAGTCAGTTCGATCAATCGGACGGGGGCGGTCGCGGACTACGCGCCCAGAGCCGAGCCGTTCTCCAGCCACATCGACCTTGTGGCGCCGAGTAGCAATCTCATCCCGCAGCAGCCGGGAGGAGGGACTTGCTTTGACCACATGGTTATGGATCTCGTGACCACCGAACTCTCGGGGCCTCCTGGGTGCAACAATGGGCCGAACGGGAGCCCCGACTACACCAGTCACTTCGGTGGCACCTCGGCCGCTGCTCCGCAAGTGTCAGGTGCAGCCGCACTGCTCATTTCTGCCAATACCTCGCTCACGGCCAGTGGCGTTCTCTTCAAACTCAAGTCGGCAGCGGATCCGTGGGGGCCGGCCGACACGTTCGGTGCTGGTAAGCTCAATATCGGCCGTGCCTTGGCGCCATCGCCCCCACCTCCGCCTCCACCGGAGTGCGAGCCCGTTCCGCCCGCCTTGCGCTGTTAGTTCGTTGAGCGTCGAATCGCGTCGTCAGGCCACTCGTATGGCTGTGAATGGGGACGTGCAGAGGTTTACGCTTAGTTATTCAGAGTGGGCGTGCCGCCGAGCGCGCCCACTCACGGCAGGTGCGACTCACTTCCCGACGAGAACAAGACGATGCTGAAACTGGTCGGCCAATGGCGCCGGTCCACCGGACGGACAGCGGCGGGGTTGCTCCTGCCGGCGCTGCTCGCCACGTGCACGAGCCCTGAGGCGCCGACGCCTACGGGAGATGTCGCCGTTGTTGTAAACGTCGAAAGCGGCCGCGTTCCGGTCGTTGCGGTCCCTCAGGGTCAGGTCCTCTCCGAGGCGGACCTGCTGCCCCGATTCGTCTGGTCACACGCCGCAGCTCCGGACACAAGCGTGGTCTATCTCTCCACGCAAACAGGTGACGCGAACACCGTCGAGCTTATCGCACTGGATCTCATGACACGTCGGATTCGCTGGCGCGAGACGTGGTCCGCCATCCTGGCGCGCAGTCTCGTGGGACCGGTATTCACTCAACTCCCCTTCGCGCTCACCACCGACCCCTCGGGCACGCATCTGTACGTTGCCGATGCCTCGAAGGGGAGCATACACGGGGTGCTTGTTCTCGACCTCGCCACGCGAACGCCCGTGGATTTTTTGCCGAGGCTCGTGATTGGCCTCTTTGGGTTGGCCGTTGCACAACCGACCGCAGAATTCCCCAATGGAGTGGTGCTCGCCGCAGCAACACAGGATCCAAACGCTACCCCGTCTGTCAGCTCGCTCTTTCTCATCGATCCGGCCACACGTGAGCTCATCGATTCTATTCCCAATCTCACGCCGCTGGTCGACCGCCGCGGCGGGAGCATCGACCGGCTCGTGGTCGCGCCTGGCGGACGGGAGGTGTTCGGCATCGGGTCCGGCTACCTGGTCAAGGTGGACCTCCCAACCCGGACTGTGCTCGCACGCACCACCACGACGATCTTCGCCGGCGGCCTTGCGGTCGCGCCCGACGGGGCGTCGATCTTCGTTGCCGATCAGGGGGACAACCGCGACAGCCCGGGCTCGGGCACGATCTTCCGCTACGATGCCAACCTGCAATCACTTCCACCCATCCCGTTGCCCACCAACCTGCCCCGCGATCCGGTGTTGGTGAGTCATGCAGTGGCCGTGAGCGGCAACAGCCGGACGCTCTACGTAACGGCCGGGACGGGCTCGATCGGCCCTCTCTTCGGCTCGCAGCCGGCACGGTTGCTCATCGTGGACCTCAACAGCGGCGCGGTGAAGGTGGTGCCCCTGGGAGACTGGAATCCGCAGAGCGTCTTCGTGGTGCATGGCCCGGGAGGGGCGCCCTAGCCGACTCGTCGTGTCCGGCCCGGGCCGTTTCCGAGCTGGAATTCCACCGTCCCACTCAGCGCAATGAGACTCCCGCACTCCTCACGGGCGGCGGAATGCGGCGAGGCGGTGGACCACCGGACCGCAGGGTAACGTGCCAGCGAGCGCCTCAGGTCAACTGCGCGTCCAACTCGAAATCCACGTTCCCCTTGAGCGCGCCCGACACCGGACAGCCGTCCTTGGTGGCCTCCGCCGTCTTGCGGAACGCGTCCCGCTCGACCTTGGGCACGGTGGCGCGGACGGAGAGTTTCATGGTGGTGATCTTGAAGCCGTCCCCCACCTTCTCAATGGTGCACGCGGCCTTGGTTTCCACGCGCGTGGCCGGCGTGCCCGCGCGCTCCAGCGCCGCGCTCAGCGCCATGCTGTAGCACGCAGCCTCGGCGGCGGCCAGCAGCTCCTCGGGATTGGAGCCCCGCGCGCTCTCGAAGCGCGACCCGAACGAGTACTGCCCGGAGATCCCACTCTCCCCCGAATAGTTGCCCGTGCCGCCCTGCAGCCCGCCTTCCCACACCGCACTCGCCGTCCGCGTTGGCATCTCGTCGTCTCCTATCGTGGTTCGTAAAGAATGCGCCCGCCGGCGCACGCACCTGGACCGGCCGTGCAAGGCGCCATGCGCGCGTGTTCCGGGGGCGCCTGGCGCCCGCGCCCATCTCTGCCGGACAAATCGTGCCACGTCTTGACGGCACCACCCGCGCTCGCTTTTGTCCGGTATGACCGAATCGCTGTCGCCGGAGCAATCACACAGCGCCGCGGCGCTTCCGACGTCGGTGGAGCGCGTGCTCTCGCGCTTCGGCCGGCTTGGGCGTGAAGAGAAGATGCAGGCGCTGCTGTCGTACGCCAAGAAGCTGGAGCCGCTACCGGAGCGCTTTCGGGAGCTGGACCGTGGCGCGTTCACCATTCCGGAGTGCCAGACGCGGGTGGACATCTTTCCCGAGCTCCGCGACGGACGCATGCACTATTACGTGGACCTGGACACGCGCACCTCGCCCACGATCGCGGCGTTCCTGGCGATCGTGCTGTCGGCGGTGAATAACGAGCCGCCGGAGACCACGCTGGCCATTCCGCCGGATTTCGTGCGGACCGTGATGGCGAGCATCGGCCTGGGGACGCGCGAGATCGGGTTGGACGCCATGGTCGCGCGTCTCAAACGTTACGCGCGCGAGGCGCGGGCGAGCTCACCCTGACGCCATTCGCGCATGCCGTTCGACGCGCTCTCCGAAGCTGAGCTGGACGAGCGCCTCTCGCGCCCCACGCCGGGCGTGGTGCAGGCGCTCGAGTGCTGTCCGGGAGACGTGATCGTCCTCGGTGCGGCGGGAAAGATGGGGCCGTCGCTCGCCCGTATGGTGCGCCGCGCGCTCGCCGAGATCGGCAGCGCGGCGCGCGTGATCGCCGTCTCGCGCTTCGGCAGCCCCAACGCGCGCGCGGAGCTGCATGCCGCCGGCGTGGAGACCGTCGCATGCGATCTGCTGGACCACGGCGCCGTGGCGCGGCTGCCGGACGCGCCCAACGTGATCTACATGGCGGGGCAGAAGTTCGGCACGAGCGAAGCGCCCGGCGCCACCTGGATGATGAACACGGTGGCCCCCGCGCTCGCCGCAGAGCGTTACGCGGGCCCAGCCACGCGCTTCGTGGCGTTCTCCACCGGGAACGTGTATCCGCTCGTGAGCGTGGCGAGCGGCGGCGCGCGCGAGTCGAGCGCGCCCGCACCTGTGGGCGAGTACGCGGCGTCGTGCCTCGGCCGCGAGCGCGTGCTGGAATACAACAGTGAGCGCCGCGGCACGCGGATCGCGATCGTCCGCCTCAACTACGCCATCGCACTCCGCTACGGCGTGCTCACCGACATCGCCACGGCTGTCTGGCGGGGCGCGCCGGTGGACGTCGGCATGGGACACGTGAACGTCATCTGGCAGGGCGACGCCAACGCGTGGGCCGTGCAGTGTTTATCGCACGCCGCGGCGCCGCCGTTCGTGATCAACGTGACGGGGCGCGAAACGGTGAGCGTGCGCGAAGTGGCGCTCCGATTCGGCGCGCTGCTGGGCCGCCGTCCGCGCCTGGAGGGCGCCGAGCGCGATGATGCGCTGCTCAGCGACGCCTCGCGCGTGCACGAGCTGTTCGGCGAGCCGGCGGTGCGGCTGGACGAGATGATCGCGATGACGGCGGCGTGGGTGCGCGCGGAGCAGCCGCTCTTGGACAAGCCCACGCACTTTCAATCGCGCGATGGACGCTTCTGACGCGCTGCGCGCGCACCTGCTGGCGGGCCAGGTGATCCCCGCCCACCCGCTGGCGCTCACGGCCGCGCGCACGCTGGACGAGCGCCGGCAGCGCGCGCTCACGCGCTACTATCTGGCCGCCGGCGCCGGAGGATTAGCCGTGGGTGTGCACACCACGCAGTTCGCCATCCGCGAACCGGCGCACGCGCTCTATCGCCCGGTGCTGGAGCTTGCCGCCGAGACGGCGCGCGAGGCCGAGCGCAGCCCGCCGGCGGGATCGCGACGGGCTGCGGGGGGCCGTGCGCGCGTGGCGCTGGTGGCCGGCGTGGTGGGACGCAAGGCGCAGGCGCTGGCCGAAGCGCGCGTGGCGAGCGATCTGGGATACGATGCCGTGTTGCTCAGTCTGGCCGACTGGCGTGACGCGTCGATCGCGGCCATGGTAGCGCACTGTCGCGCGGTGGCCGAGGTGCTGCCGCTGTTCGCGTTCTACTTGCAGCCGGCGGTGGGTGGTCGGCCGTTGAACGCCGCGTTCTGGCGCGCGCTGGTGGAGATCGAGAACGTGGTGGCGATCAAGATCGCGCCGTTCGACCGCTATCGCACGCTGGATGTGGTGCGCGCCGTGGTGGAATCGGGGCGAGACGACATCGCACTGTACACTGGCAACGACGATAATATCGTGGGAGATCTCGTGGCGCGGTTTCCGTTCGCGGGCGCGAGGGCGGCACCCGCCGAGCACGCGGCAGGCGCGGAACATGAGGCGGGCGTCGCACGCGCCGCGCATGGCGCGCGCATCGTGGGCGGTCTGTTGGGACAGTGGGCGGTGTGGACGCGACGCGCCGTGGAGATGCTGGACGCGCTCCGCACCGCGAGTCATGCGTTGGCGGTGGACGCCGAGTGGCTGCGGCTCGGCGCGGCGATCACCGACGCCAACGGGGCGATCTTCGACGTGCACAACGGGTTTGCAGGATCGATCGCCGGCATCCACGAGGTGCTCCGCCGGCAGGGACTGCTTGCCGGCGTGTGGTGCCTGGATCCGCGCGAGGGGCTCGGCCCCGGGCAGATGGAGGAGATCGACCGGGTACTGGCCGCCTACCCGGAGCTCACCGACGACACGTTCGTCGCCGCCCACCTGGACGCATGGATGCAATGACTCCACCGCCGGACGACCAGGCGCTCCCGCGCCCGCGCGCGCTCTCGCACGGCGAGACCAACGCGCGCGTGCTGGAGCTACTCGTGGATGCGAACGTCCTCCCGCGCGGCCGCGTGCTCGACGTCGGCGCGGGACAGGGATACTTCGCCGAGCTGGCCGGACGCTACGTTCAGGCGCAGGGCGTCACCCGTCCGGCCACGGTGCTTTCGGCGTGCGATCCCACCCCGGAGCAGTTCGCGTACGCGGGGATCACGTGCGACCGGCTGGTGCCCGGATCGCCGCTGCCGTATGACGATCAGAGCTTCGATGCCGTGGTGTGCATCGAGGTGATCGAGCACGTGGAGGATCCGTATCAGCTCACGCGCGAGCTGTTCCGCGTGGTGAAGCCGGGCGGGCGGGTGCTGGTCACGACGCCCAACCTGCTCAACATCAACTCGCGGCTCCGCTTCCTACACTCGGGCTTCTGGCTACTGTTCGATCCACTGTCGGTGTCGAGCACCGACGCCATCCACACGAGCGGCCACATCAACCCGATCACCTGGTACTACCTGGCATACGCGCTGCGCCGCGCGGGCTTCCAGCGCGTGACGCCGTTCTACGATCGTCGCAAGCGGTCAGCGACGGCGCTCGCCATGCTGCTCGGCCCATTGGTGCGCGCCCTCCACGCCGGCGCGCGGCGGCGGTGGCGGCGCAAGCTGCACCCGGGGACGCTGGCCGAGAACACGGACATGCTCCCGCCCGTGAACAGCCTGGGCATGCTCACCTCGCGCAGCGTGATCGTTGAGGCGGTGCGATAGCGGGCGGGACGTACGGAGCAGCGCGCGGTCGATCAGGCGGAGAGGCTGTCAGCCAGTTGCGCGTGCCAGGAGCAAGACGCCGGCCGCTCGAAGTCGTTGCGCAGGGCGCCCAACGAGGTGAGACTCGTGTCGAAGACCGGCGTCCCGCCGCCGATCGCGCCTGCGTCCGCACGATCGGCGAACTCATCGCGGGAGACGCAGACAACGTCCCCGTTGAAGGCCCGGTAGAACACGCGGCCGCCCCCGCGCAGCGACGTCCCCAGTTGGCGCTCCAGGTCTGCCAACGCGCGGAAGAGGCCGTCGATGGAGCAACCCGACGCGCCGGCCGCAGCCTCGTCGACGGCGATCACGAGAAAGTGCCGGTCGCGCCACGCGCGCGCGGCGCGCAGCGGAACCCCGTGCGCGGCCCACTGGGCGAGGAAACCATCGGTGGCCTCGAGCAGACGCGCGGCGTCGTCGCCGTCGATGGCGCGATCGCTACCGAACACCCAGACGCGCGCGTCGTCGGGAAGGGAGGTAAAGTCGACGATAGGCATGTGGGGAAATATAAGGCGGTGGATCCCGAACTGCGGCGGCCTCGTATGCGCCCGGCCCCTTCCCTCCGCACGGTCGTGGGACCACCATATAGACATCCCGATCCGCATCCCGCCCCCTGCCGCGCATCCGCCGCATCCGGCGATTGCCGCACGCGAGCAGAGGCTCCTGCCACTCCACCCCATGGCCCCGTGTCGCCCATGCCCACCGAGTTGACTCCCCGCTACGACCGCCGCTCGTTCATGAGCTACTTCGCCAGCATCGGCCTGGGCTCCACGCTCCTGCCCGGCGTCCTCTGGGCACGCGTGGTCCACGGCGAGGAGATCACCCCCGAGAGCATCGCGAGCGCGGAGGAGATCGCGGGGCTCACCTTCGACGAGGAAGAGCGGAAGCAGATGGTGCGCGGGCTCCAGCGGCAGGAGCAGCAGCTCGAACAGTTGCACGCGCTCAAGATCCCCAACTCCGTGCCGCCCGCGATCATCTTCGATCCCGTGCCGCCGGGCACCACGCTCGATCTCCCCGCCACACCGCCGCGCAGCGTACGCGCGCCGGTGCATGCCCCCGCGGTGGGATCGAACCTGGAGGACCTGGCCTTCCTTCCGGTGAGCACGCTCGCCGAGCTGGTGCGGACGCGAAAGGTGTCGTCGGTGCAGCTCACCAGGATGTACCTGGAGCGTCTGCGCCGGTACGACCCAACGCTGCACTTCGTTGTCAACTACACGGAAGAGCGCGCCATGCGGCAGGCGCGCGCGGCGGACCAGGAGATCGCGCGCGGCAAATACCGCGGCCCGCTGCACGGCATCCCGTGGGGCGCCAAGGATCTGTTCGCGGTGGCGGGCACGCCCACCACGTGGGGCGCGGCGCCGTACAAGGATCAGATGATCGACAGCGACGCCACGATCGTAAAGCGGCTCGACGACGCGGGTGCGGTGCTCATCGCCAAGCTCACGCTCGGTGCGCTGGCCATGGGCGACCAGTGGTTCGGCGGACAGACGCGCAATCCGTGGAAGCCGGAGCAGGGGTCGAGCGGTTCGTCTGCGGGGCCGGGCTCCGCCACGGCGGCCGGGTGCGTGGGGTTCTCCGTCGGCACGGAGACGCTCGGTTCCATCTCGTCGCCGTCCACGCGCAACGGCGACACGGGCCTCCGTCCGACGTTCGGGCGCGTGCCGCGCACGGGTGCCATGGCGCTTTCCTGGACGATGGACAAGATCGGTCCCCTGTGCCGCGCGGTCGAAGACTGCGCGTTCGTGCTGGAGGCGATCAACGGGCCCGACGGCATGGACCTCACCGTGAAAGACATCCCGTTCGTGTGGGACGCACGGATCTCCCCCAAGTCGATCCGCGTGGGGTACACCAAGACAGAATTCGAGCGGGACAATCCGCGAGCCGCCGAGCAGAAGGCGTTCGACCAGGCCACGCTCGAAAAGCTGCGCTCGCTCGGCATCAACCTCATCCCCGTCGAGGTGCCGGAGCAGCCGTACAACGCCATGCGCATCATTCTGAACGCCGAAGGCGCGGCGGCGTTCGACGACCTCACGCGCTCGGGACGCGACAAGGAGCTCACGCAGCAGGGAGACAACGCCTGGCCGAACATCTTCCGCACGGCCCGCTTCATTCCGGCCGCGGACTACGTGAACGCCAACCGCGCGCGCGTGCAGGCCATGCAGGCGTGGGCGGAGATGATGAAGACGGTGGACGTCTTCGTCACGCCCACCTTCGGCACGCAACTGGTAGCCACCAACCTCACCGGACACCCGGCGGTCATTCTCCCCAATGGCTTCCACGAGGACGGGACACCGACGTCGATCACGTTCGTCGGTGGCCTGTACAAGGAGCTACCACTGCTCACCATCGCGAGGGCGTACCAGGAGGCGACGGGGTTTCAGCTCAAGCATCCGGCGCTCAGGGTAGACAGCAGTTCTCAGGGCTGAGGGACTGAGTTCTCAGTTCGTAACGCGGGGATCGGTGCGGCCGGGTCGGGATGGGGATCATGCAGGCGAGAATCAGTTTCGTGGTTACAGTCATCTGATAACAGTCATCAGCCCAGTTGTCAGTTGGCGGTGGGGTGGGGCCCGCGCCCAGCGAGGTCGCGATCCGCTCTCGGGGTGGGCCGGACCCAGACATCCGATGACCGATGACGGATGACTGTGACCACGCAACTGGTTCTCGCTCACCGCGAGCGAGGGGCCAGGCGTCAGCGGGCGAGGATGCTGGCCACAGTTTTCAGTGCCACCCAGTGCTGAGTAGCCGCAACCCCCCGCCACCACCCCCAACTACATAGCGGGAATCCACATCGTCACCTTCACCGCGAACAGATTGTCTCCGCTCGTCCCGAACGTGTCGAACAGATCGCCCACGCGCGCGGCGCGGCTGAGCGGGTCGTCGCGGCCGCGGTTCTGCTGCCACACCACGAACAGCGTGCTGCCCGGGCGCCATTGCCAGCGGAGGACGATGTTGCTGCGGAAGGAGAGGGCCAGGAAGTCCTCGGTGTCCAGCGTGAAGGTGTCGCTTCCGTCGGTGACCTGAATCGACCCGTCGCTCAACGTGTCTACCTGCGAGCTGCCGTCGTGGCCGTACAGCCGGAGCGCGCTGCTTCGCGCCGCGGCCAGCTGGCCGAAATCGCGGAAGTGCACGTTGGCCGCGAACGGTTCCGCGTACAGCTCGAGCGTGAGATCGGGCTTGAACGTGTAGGTGAGGCGGAACTGCGTGGAGACGGTGGTGCGTTCCGTGGCGGCAAAGATGTAGCGCGTGCCGAACGTTTCCGGCGGACCATTCTCTTCAGTGGTGATGAACTGTCGCGGATCGGTGGAGCGAGAGTAACTGGGTTCGATCGACAACTGCCACGGCGGCGCCGGCCGGACGCCGAGCGACCCGCTGAGACGCAGGCCGCGCCCGCCGTCCTCGTTCTGCTCGTAGCGCAGACGCCCCTGCCAGCGCGTGTTTGCCACGAAGTTGTTTCCGAGCCCCACGCTGCCGGACCATCCACGCGGCGTTTCCATCAACGGTCCACCGCGCGTGAGGGTGGGGCTCAAGGCGCGCCGGTCCAGCGAGGCCGATAGATCGACCTGCCAGTAGTTGTTCAGCGTGAGACCGGCATTGGTCTCGATGCTGCTCTCCGTATTCGTCCCGCCAAAGTTCCAACTATTGTCCATGGAGAGCCCCACGTCGTACTCGCGAAAGTGCGTGCCTGGGACGGTCTCTCGATAGCGCACGTCCACGCCGCTGCCAATTTCGTCCGCGCGGGACAAGCGGCCCACGTCGTTGATCTCGAAGCCCGGCGATTCCGCCGAAACCCCTACGCCCCACAACCAGTGACGGGCACTGATGCGCTGTGCACGCAGAGACGCCGCGTAGCCGCTGAGCGACGTGCGCGTCGAATCGAGCCGGACATAGCCCGCGTCCGGACGCTGGTAGTAGCGAGCGCTGGATTGCTGCAAGTCGAGCAGCCGCGCGGTGTCGCCGCGCACGTAACTGAAGCCGCCAAAGCCCGACAGCTCGTACGCGCCATCGCCGCCGAAGCGAATGTTCCAGTCCGCTCCACCCGACAGCGCCGCGCGGTCGTACGAGGCCGCGACCAGCGATCCGGGCGTCTGGTCGCGATAGGCACCGGTGAGCATGGCGCCGACCGTGGATCCGGAGCTCCCAATCTCCTGACTCACGCGTGTGACGCCGTAGAACGAGCGCGGAGCCACTTCCGCGCGCCCAAAGCCATCGCCCGGCGGCGCGAGCGTATCGAACGTGCGCGCGAATTCACGGCCGGTCATCGCGAACAACGCGCCGACCGACGTGCCCGAGGCCAGTCGTCCCGTGAGCTTGGCCGCGCCCAGGATGCTCGTGGTGCTCGGCTGGTCCACGAACGTCGGCTCACCTGGAATCTCGCCGCGTGGTGGCGCGCCGATCCGGCGCGAATAGAAGTAGGACGGTCCATCGCCCTCCAGCAGTCGGCTCCCTTCGGTAAAGAACGGCCGCCGTTCCGGAAAGAACGTCTCGAACGCGGAGAGATTGACCTCGGCCGGATCCGCCTCCACCTGGCCGAAGTCGGGATTGATGGTCCCCTCGAGCGTGAGGTTGGGACCGAGCCCCATCTTGAGGTCGCCGCCAAAGCGGGCGGTGAAGTCGCTCCCGCTCTGGAACGGGTTGTGAGGATCGTGGTCGCTGGTGAGGGTGGCGTTGGTGGTGGCGTACGGTACGAGCTCAAGCCGTCGCGACGGCGTGACTCCCGAGATGCCCACCAGGTTGCCAAAGCGCGATGACCACGCCTGCACGTTCCGCGGGACGGCGATCCAGAAGTCATCCTCGCGCTCCGAGGGAATCCAGCGGTCGAGGTTCATCCCCCACACGTGGTTGGGCACATCGTTGAAGCGGAGCTGCGAGAACGGGATGCGCATCTCGGCCGTCCAGCCGTCATCGGTGCGCTGCGCCTTGGCCTCCCACACCGGGTCGTAGGATTCATCGCGCGGATGGTCGCGGTCTTCCGGCTGGTAGTAGTCCAGCCGCACGCCCGACGCCGTCACGCCAAAGCTGTACGCCGTGCGGCGGTCCAGGTACGTGTCGAGCGAGACGGTGAGGTGCTCGGCGTTGCCCCCTTCATCGCGCCGGCTCATCGGCGCCTGGATACTGGCGGGATCGCGCGAGAACATGTGCGCGCCCACATACAGCGCCTCGTCGTCGTAGACGATGTAGACCTGCGTACGCTCGGTGGCAGGCGCTCCCTCCACCGGTTCCACCTGGGTGAAACGGGTGACGGGCGTGGCCTGCTGCCATTCGGTCTCATCCAACCGTCCGTCCATCACGATGGCGCCGTTGCGGACGCGTACCGCCGTGGCGACGGGACGGGTGGAGTCAGGTGGGACGCTCCGTTGAGCGCGCGGGGGGTTCTGGGTCGCGGGCCGGGCAGACGAGCCGGACGCATACGAGCCGGGCGCGTACGCGACGGACGCACCCGTGGCCGCAGCCACTGGCTGCGGTGCCACGGACACGAGGAGCAATTGGAATGCGACAAAGCTGCAGAAGCGCCGCACGGCCTCTCGGATGCAGGTTCACGGGAGTGGGAAGACTGCACGACGGTTGCCTGCTCCCGCAACCCTGCCGCGCCAGCGCGGCGCGCCCCCCATCCATGCCTACGCGCGACGGACGGAATTCGCTGACGGTCACACAGCGCCCACCCGCCCGATCAGTGTTCCTGCCCGTCCAGTGCGTTGGCGAATTGTTGGGTGAGCGCCGGGTGCGCTCGCCAGACGTAGCTCCCCATCAGCACCGCCGCGAGCAGATTGCCCACCATCACCTGGTACCAGGCCAGGCTGCCCAGGATGGAGAACTGCGACAGGATGGCCACCAGCCCGTAGAACCCCACCTCGAACGCCACGAACAGGATGAGCAGCAGCGCGAGAATCGTCGGCTCCCGCTCGGCGCGATGGATGACGAGTGCGACGGCGACGCCGGCGAGCGCGAAGAGCGCGTAGTGCACGACGGTGTAGCCGGCGACGGGAAGGAAGTGGACCCCGGTGTGCGCCTGCCGGTCGAAGAGACTCGCCACGAGGTTGCCGAGCATCGCCGGGGTGTAGAACGGGCGCCGGGTGATGGTGTCGACGATCAGGAACCAGACGGCCACGGCCGTCGCTCCGATGAGACCAGCGATGATGCCTTCGCGGACGATTCTGTGCGGTTGTGGCATGGCGCGCTCCTGACGGGTAGGGGGCATCGCTCGCCGGCTGCGAAGCCAGTGCACCGGCGGTCCGTGCGCATCATCAACGCTACGCGGTGTGGGCGGCACCCGAGAGATAATCTCGCCGTACGTGCGGCAAGTTCCCGACCACGGAGCGGCAAGTGGGCGCAGGGCGCTTGCACGGAATGGTGCGAGCGCAGGGCGCGAGGTTGGGGCCAACAACTCACGAGACGGTCGGCCCACAGCCTACAATCAGCACACGGTGCGGCAGGCGGTGCACCAGGCGCTACAATTCGCGGAGCGCGGCGGACGGGGAGAGACGGGTCGCGCGGTAGGCGGGCAGGTAACACGCCGCCAGCGCCACGGAGCCGAAGATCGCGGCCGCCGCAGCCAACGTGAACGGGTCCAGCGGGCTCGTCCCCCAGAGGAAATGCCGAAGGGCGATAGCCACCACGACGGCCATGCCAAGTCCGAGCGTCAGCCCGATCGCGACCAGACGCGCCCCGCCCACCATCACCGCCCATCGCACGCGCGCAACGCTCCCGCCGAGCGCTAGCCGAACGCCGATCTCGCGCGTGCGCTGCGCTGTGTTGTATGCCACCACGGAATACACGCCGATTACCGCGAGCGCGAAGGCCACGACGGCGAAGATCAGAATGGGAAGCTCGAACAGCAAGCGCAGCGACGACATGAGTTGCGCGCTTTCGTCCGCGAGCGTGCGGATCGTCACCGCTTGCGTGGGATCGATCCCGCGCGCCTGTTCCAGGAGCAGCCGGGCCACGGGCGCGCTTGGGCCGGCCAGGCGCACGAGGAGCTCCGGCATCTGCGGCACGGCTTGCAATGCAGGGAAGTAGAGGTCAGCCTCTGGTCCCGCCTTCGCGCCAGACGGAGTGAACGCTGGCCGCCGAACGTCGCGCACGACGCCCACCACCGTGACCAGCGTTCCGTCTTCCCGCCCCAGGTGAAGCTGTCGCCCAACGGGCTTCTCCTCGCCCCAGAGTTGCCGCGCCAGCTCCTGGCTCACGACGGCCACCGGCATCCCGCCGGCGCGATCAGTCGTCGAAAAGACTCTCCCGCCCACCACGGCAATCCCCATTGCGCGGAAGTACTCCGGCGACACCACCTGCATCACGGACCGGACTCCCTTTGCCGCACCCGCGGACGGATCGCCGCTGTGCCGCGCGTAGGCAAGCCCGCTGAAGAATCCACCCGCAGTGTCCACGCGCTGAGCGCTGCCATCGCCAGCCCAACGCTCAGCGGCATAATCACCTCGCATGGCCGCCAGGACCACCCCCGGCCGCCCCTCCACGGCATCCCGCAACGTCGCGACGAATCGCGTCCGGGCGCTCTCCTGATCGTAACGCGGGCCGTCGAAGTTCACGCGCACGGCCATCACGCGATCGGCGTCGTACCCTGGATCCACATCGCTCAACGCGCGCGCGGTGCGGGCGATGAGCAGAGCGGTGGCGAATAACACGACGCCCAGCGCCAGCTCCGCAATGACAACCCAGCGGCCGCGCTTCGTCGTCCGATCGCCCAGCACACCCGCCCCACCGCCCGACTGGAGCACGCCGGCCAACCGCACGCGCGTGGCCTCGAGCGCCGGCGCCACGCCCACGAACGCCACCGCCAGCATGGAGAGTGCGATCGCGAACGCGAGCACGCGCCCGTCAACGCCAAAGCGCAGCCACGAAGGAGCGTGCTGCAGCGGGAGCGCCCGCACGAGAAGCCCCACGCCCCATGCCGCCACGAGGACGCCCACCGCGCCGGCCAGCGCCGAGAGAATCGCGCTCTCCAGCAGGTTCTGCCGTACCAACCGCGCGCGACTCGCGCCCAACGAGGCGCGCAGCGCCATCTCCGGCCGCCGAGTCACCGCGCGTGCGACCAGCAGGTTGGCCACGTTCGACCACGCCACGAGCATCACGCAGAGGGCCGCCGCGACGAACAGCAGTGCAAAGCGCGTGACCGCCGCTCGGCGCACTTCGAACATGCCATTCCGCACGACCACCGTGGACGCCCCGAACTCCGCCGGATACTCGGCCGCCAGTCGATGCGACACCAGGCGCATCTCGCGCCGCGCCTGCTCGAGCTTCACACCGGGCGCGAGCTTGCCTATCGCGGCCGGCACGCGCCCACTCTCGGCGACGACGCTCTGCGGCGGCATGGGGACCAGGACGTCCGACCGCTCGTAACAGCGAACGCCGCGCGGCAGCACGCCAACGACGGTGTAGGTCGCGCCGCTCACGTCGATCGTGCTCCCGACCACATCCGGCGCCTCGTTGAGCGTGGAGCGCCACAGCCGGTCGCTCACCACCGCTACCGGCGCCCCTCGCGCGATCTCCTCCCCCGCGGGGATTCGCCCGTGCGCCGCGTGCAACTGCAGCAGCGGCGCGATGGCGGAGTCGACCTCCGTCACCGCGATGGACACAGCGCCCTCACGCCGGACGAGCGTCGCGAAGCGCTCGTTGAAGGTCCCCACCCTTGAGAAGGTATGGCTCCCCTGTCGCACCGCCTCGACGGCGACCGGCGGCATTTCGCTGAAGGCCAGGTACGAGCCGCGCGTTTGGACGCTCAACGCCACGATGCGATTGCCATCCGGATACGGCGGCGGCCGGAAGAATGCCGTATTCACCACGCTGAACACGGCCGTCACGGCGCCAATGCCAAGTCCCAGCGTGACGAGCGCTACCGCTGTGGTCCACCGAGCGCGGCGGAGAGTCCGGACGGCGTGGCCGATCTCGCTCGCGATCTGTCGCATGGTCTGAATCCTCGCACAAGGCGCCGCGGGCCGGCGCCAGCCGACGTGACAGAACCCCTTCGCCATCCGCGGTACTAATGCGCCGCGGTCGGTGTGCGCGCAAGGAGACAGCGCCCTCTGCGCGCGCAGGGACGGCCATTGACTGCCGCGCACGAGAGTTCCCCGCGCCCGGCGAGCAGGTGGCCCAGTGCGTAGCGGCGCACGACGTCTTCCGCGGTGGAGCGCGGCAACGAACGCCCGCCGCAACCCGTCGCCCCGCTGGTGGACATGCTCGCGCTGGGCGTCGCGCGCGGCGTGCCCGCGCCCGACCTACTCTCGCGCATGCACCGCTACTTCGACGCACAGCACATCCGCGTCGTGTGCCTGGAGTGCAACGCCGACCAGATGGCCGGCCTGTGCGCGGAGTTGTCGCGCGACATTGGCATGCGCACCGTAGCGCTCCACGTGGACGACGCCTTGCGCGCCACGGGCCCGCCGGTTGAAATGGCCCACGCGGACGTGCTCGTGACAACGTTCTTCCATGCTCCGGCCGCGCAATCGCTGGCCGCGCGCCCCGAGATCCCGTGCATTGTGGCCGCCAGCAGTAGCGGTTTGATCGCCGAGATCGCGCGCGAGCTGGAGCGCGGGCCCGTCTTCTATGTGATCGGGGACGCGCGATTCGCCATCAAGCTCCGCGATTGGTCCACCTGGGCTCCGCATCCGGAGAACCTGCGACTCCTCGTGGCGGGGCGAGACGAGATGCGGCACATCCCCGCCGGCGCGACGGTGTGCGGCGTGCGCCCCGTGCTCCTCGTCCACGTACGACAACGCCGGGGGACGAGCCCCCGGCGCTATCCGTTCGGTCCTGACCAGCACTCGCGGCACCGTGGCCGCGGCACCGCCGCGTGACGCGCACGCTCGACTCCGCGCCACCGGCGCGCAGCCAAGCGCGACCCGCCCTACACGACGGGTCGGCGTCCGGTGATCAATTCGTACAGGATGACGATCACCGCGATGACGAGCAGAATGTGGATGAGCCCGCCTCCCACGCTGAAAGCAAAGAAGCCGAGCGCCCAGAGGATCAAGAGGATTACCGCCAGCGTCCACAGCATCGCGCCCCTCCTGCAAAGGTTGCCCGCCTCTCAGGTGCAACAGTCGTACCCAAGGCGGCCCCTCGAGGAGCGATTTAACGACCCGTCTTGACGGCTCGGCCGCACGGTGGCATCGTAGCGGCATGATCCGCTCTCGCGCCTACGGGTATTCCTATTGTTGGTACGCGACCCGCCCCACGGGCCGGCGCCGGAGACATCTGCGCGGATAGAGACGCTCCGTTTCGCGCTGCTCCCTGCGACCCGTGAACAACACGGGTCGTTTTTTTGTGTCCACGCTCGTCGCTCCGACCGGCCCGGCCGCCACGGCACCGCGAGCACCACCAAGAGATCTCACCATGTCCCCCGAGCACCAGCACGAGCACGCACGCCCGGGAGGGAACGCCCAGAGTTCCCCCCACATGTTCATCCAGCAGAACTGGTTCGCGTACACGCCCGAGAATCACGAGGTATGGGGTCTGTTGTTCGACCGCCGGATGCAGACGCTCCAGCAGACGGGAAGCCGCGTCTTTTTGGAGGGCGCGAAGGTCATCGGGCTGCGGCGTGACCGTGTGCCCGACCTCGCCGACCTCAACGCGCGGCTCACGCCGCGCACCGGCTGGCGGGCCGTTCCGGTGAGCGGCTTCATCCCGGCACGCGAGTTCTTCCAGTGCCTCGCGGCACGCCGGTTCCCCACCACGGTGATCGTGCGTTCCAGGGAGCAGCTCGAGTACCTGCCGGAGCCGGACATCTTCCACGATGTCTTCGGTCACGTGCCCCTCCACTCCGATCCCGTCTTCGCCGACTTCCTCGCGCGCTTTGGGCGGGTAGCTGCCAACGCCACCGACCCCGACGACGTCGAGCGGATGGCGCGGCTCTTCTGGTTCACCGTGGAGTTCGGCCTCATCCGCGAAGACGGCGCGGTGAAGGTATACGGGAGCGGGCTCATCTCCTCGGTGGGAGATGGGGCCAATGCACTCGGGCCTCGCTGCGAGCGCCGCCCGTTCTCCCTCGACGCGGTGCTCCAGCAGCCGTTCGAGATCGATCACTTTCAGAACGTGCTGTTCGTGGCGGAGGACTTCGAGCAGCTGTTCGCGGCGGTGAACGAGGCGGAGCGCCGGCTTCGGCAAGGATCGCTCACCAGCGGCTGACACGGCGACAGCCGGCCGCTTGAATGAGACGGGCACACGGCAGACATCGCGTGCGCGGCCCGGCGCACCGCTCCTGGCGTTGTGGCGCCATGCCGGTCGCGGCGGACGCCGCCGCGGATCAGCGCGCCGTCACCCTCCGATCCGCGACATCTCCACCTTGGGCAGCGCCACGGTCTGGGCGGTGCGGAGCTCGGAGTACCGGTCGGTGCGCGCTGCCCACGCCTGGACGATGCGCGCGGCGAGCTCCTCGTCGTCGGCACCCGCGCGCAGCGGAGCGCGGAGATCGTGCCCGTCGGCGGCAAAGAGGCACGTATAGAGCGTCCCCTCGGACGAGAGTCGCGCGCGCGTACAGTCGCCGCAGAACGGCTGCGTGACCGACGCGATGACGCCGATCTCGCCTCCGCCATCCGTGTACCGGTACCGCCGCGCCACCTCGCCGCGGTAGGCGGGCTCCACCGGCTCGAGCGGGAGCTCGGCGTGGATGCGACCGACGATCTCCGCCGCGCTCACCACGTCCTCCATGCGCCAACCGTTGGTGGTGCCCACATCCATGTACTCGATGAAGCGGACGATGCACCCGCTGCCGTGGAAGTGGCGGGCCATCGCGACGATGGTGTGATCGTTCACGCCGCGCTTCACCACCGCGTTGATCTTGATGGGCCACAACCCCGCGTCCCTGGCAGCCTCGATCCCCTCGAGCACGCGCGCGACCGGGAAATCCGCATCGTTCATGGCGCGGAAGACGGCGTCGTCCAGCGAATCGAGGCTCACGGTGATGCGGCGGAGCCCCGCGCGGGCAAGCGCTCCCGCGCGCGACGCGAGCAGCGATCCATTGGTGGTGAGGGTGAGATCCTCCACCCCCTCGATGGCGGCGAGCATCTCGATCAGCCGCTCGATCTCGCGACGCACCAGCGGCTCGCCCCCCGTGACCCGCAGCTTGCGCACGCCCTGCCCCACGAAGATGCGCGCCAGGCGCGCGATCTCCTCGAACCGCAGGAGCTGCGCGGACGGCAGGAACTCGTACGCGCGCCCGAACACCTCGCGCGGCATGCAGTAGCGGCAGCGGAAGTTGCACCGGTCGGTGACCGAGATGCGGAGGTCGCTGAGCGGTCGCCGAAGGCGGTCGAGCGCCGGCGGCTGCGGAAGGGTGGGGAGCGGCGCGGAACGGGTCACGCCCGAATGATAATCGGAGCGCGGGAGCAGGGGTGAGGGGGAGAAGGAGGGGGAGCACGCCCGTCCCTCCTCCCTGCTCACCGCCCCACCCTGCCGGCCGGTCAGACGTACTTGCGCAGGAACTCCAGTGTTCGGTCCCACGCCTGCGTGGCGGCCTCGGCGTTGTACGCCTCCGGACGCGTGTCGTTGAAGAACGCGTGTCCCGCGTGGTAGAAGTGAGCGTCCACGCGCTTCCCCGCCGCCTCGATCCGTTTCACGAGCTCGCGCGCCTTGTCGGCCGGCACGCTCGGGTCGTGCTCGCCGAAGTGTGCCAGCACGGGTCCGCCCAGGCGCGAGAGATCAGGCTGCACGTTGGGGTGAATTCCATAGAAGTCCACCACGGCGCCGATCTGGTCGGGGTACTCGCATCCCGCGTACAGCGCGAGCTGTCCCCCCATGCAGAAGCCCATCGCGCCCACGCGACTGGAGGTGACATCGTCGCGCGCGAGCAGGTAGGCGGCCGCGCCGTGCAGGTCCTTGCCCGCCTCGGCAATGTTGAGCGCCATGAGCATCTTGCCCGCGTCGTCCGGGCTTCTGGTGGTCTTGCCGTGGTAGAGATCCGGCGCGAGCGCCACGAATCCCTCGGCGGCAAAGCGGTCGGCCAGATGCTTGATGTGATCCACGAGCCCCCACCACTCCTGGATCACCAGCAGCCCCGGCCCGCGTCCCGCCGGCGGCGTGGCCAGGTAGCCGGAACCCATCCGCCCATTTGCGCGAAATTCCACCATCGTTCCCGCCATCTTTCTTCCTCCACTGTTGGGTCGCAGCAAGCATAGCGCCCGCGGTCGGGGCACGCCAAGGGGGCAACGCGTGTCCCCCCGCCGCGCGCGGCGCGCGAGGTGCGCGACAGCAGCACGTGACGACAGCACGTGACGTGGACGGGCCCGCATGGACTGCAACTTGCGCCGTTGGAATAGAGACCATCGACCAGCGGGAGCGGCCATGCGGAGTGGAATCGCGGCGGCCGTACTGTCCATGCTCGTCGCGCCGGCGCTCCTGGCGCAACACGGAGGGCCGCATCCGGGGCACGCGCTTTCCGCGGTCATGACGGGCGCGAGCGAGTCACCGGCGGCGCGGGACACGAGCGGGATCGGGCTCGCCACGTTCCGCCTCAACCGTGTGACGCGGCGCATCTGCTACGACGTGAACGTGCATACGACGCGCTTTCCGCAGGGCGCGTTGCGCGCGCAGCTTTCGATCGGCGTCCCGCGCGCGCATCGCGCAACCGCGCAGTCCACGAGAGCGTCGATGCTCGGAATGGAATTTGCCGCCATCGATGGTGCCCGCGCCGCCGCCCCGCGCGGCCGCACGGTGCGTACGACACCACCCATCACGCAGAGCATACACGCCGCGGCGCGCTCGAGACAGCGATGCGCCTCCGGAGCCAGCGGCCATTCGTAGAGGAGAGGGCGAGCATGGGACAGAACGTCAGCGACTTCATCGTCGACCGGATGATCGACTGGGGCATCACCAGGGTGTTCGGGTATCCGGGTGACGGCATCAACGGCGTCATGGGCGCGCTCGACCGCGCCAGCGACCGCATTGCGTTCGTGCAGGCACGTCACGAAGAGCTGGCCGCGTTCATGGCGTGTGCGCATGCCAAGTTCACCGGCCAGGTGGGCGTGTGCATCGCCACCTCCGGGCCCGGCGCCATTCACCTGCTGAACGGATTGTATGACGCCGCCATGGATCACCAGCCGGTGGTAGCCATCGTCGGTCAGCAGGCGACCACGGCCCTCGGTGCGGACTATCAGCAGGAAGTCGACCTCATCTCGCTGTTCAAGGATGTCGCGCGGCACTACGTGCACATGTGCGCGGACCCCGCGCAGGCGCGGACGCTCATCGACCGCGCCATTCGCATCGCCACGGCCGAGCGCACGGTCACCTGCGTCATCCTCCCGAACAACGTCCAGATCATGGATGCCGTCCCCAGCCCGCCGCGGAAGCACGGGACCGCGTTCTCGGGGATCGGCTACTCCAAACCCTACATCGTGCCGCAGGACGAGGATCTGCAGCGCGCGGCCGACATCCTGAACGAGGGAACGAAGGTCGCCATGCTCGTCGGTGCGGGCGCGCTGGACGCCGAGGCCGAGGTGCGCGAGGCGGCCGATCTGCTTGGCGCGGGCGTGGCCAAGGCACTGCTGGGCAAGGCCGTTCTGCCGGACGACCTGCCCTACGTGACGGGATCCATCGGTCTGCTGGGCACGCGCCCCAGTTGGGATCTCATGATGAACTGCGACACGCTGCTCATGGTGGGCTCCAGCTTTCCGTACTCGGAATTCCTTCCCAAGGAGGGGCAGGCGCGCGGGGTGCAGATCGACATCAAACCGCGCATGCTCGGTCTGCGCTTCCCGATGGACGTGAATCTGTGCGGGGATGCGCGCTGGACGCTGCGCAAGCTCATCCCGCTCCTGGAGCGCAAGACCGACCGGTCGTGGCGACAGGAGATCGAGGACGGGATCCGGGAGTGGTGGGGGGTGCTGGAGCAGCGCGCCAAGGCGGGCGCCAACCCCATCAATCCGCAACGCGTGTTTTGGGAGTTGTCGCCGCGGCTGCCCGACCGGTGCATCCTGACGTGCGACTCCGGATCGTCGGCCAACTGGTGGGCGCGCGACATCAAGGTGCGGAGCGGCATGATGGCGTCGCTGTCCGGAAACCTGGCCACAATGGGGCCCGGCGTGCCCTACGCGATCGCGGCCAAGTTGGCGCACCCCGACCGCCCGGTGATCGCGTGCGTGGGCGACGGGGCCATGCAGATGAACGGGATCAACGGCCTCATCACCATCGCGGAGCGGTGGAAGGACTGGGACGATCCGCGGCTCATCGTGCTCGTGCTGTACAACCGCGACCTCAACCAGGTCACGTGGGAGCAGCGCGTGATGGAGGGCGAGCCAAAGTTCAACGCCTCACAGGTGCTGCCCAAATTTTCCTTCAGCGGCTACGCGGCGCTGCTGGGACTCGAAGGCATCGCGATGCGCGAGCCGGACGACATCGTCCCCGGCTGGGAGCGCGCGCTCGCCGCCGACCGCCCAGTCGTGGTGGAGGCGCACACCGACCCCGAGGTGCCGCCACTGCCGCCGCACATCACCTTCGACGAGGCCAGGCACTACATGTCGTCCATCCTGCACGGCGACCCGCACGCCTGGCGGATGGTCAAGCAGTCGGGCAAACAGGCGGTGGCCAGCCTCATCGGGGCACATAGCGACAACGATTGACGAACATCGCCGGCAGGGGGCCGCATGGCGGGGGGAACGGTGGGGCTCTCCGCCCGCGGCCCTTTGCTGGTCGGCAACCCTCCCGGTTCCTCGCTTGCCGGGCCATTCCCGCCCCGTGGCCCGCCCCGTGGCCCGCCCCTTGCCGCGTGGACCCGGCGCACCTACGCGCGGAGTCCGACGTACGCGGAGGCACCGGCGCCCACGCCGGTCGGTACCACATCCAGGGGGAACCACATGCAATGCGGGCGAGCAATTGCGCTCATGGCAGGCCTCGCGCTGACGGCCGCCTCGACCCTTGCGGCACAGCAGAGCGATCAGCAGACGGGCCCTCAGTTCAGAGCCACCATGACCGGAAGCGCGGAAGTCCCAGGACCCGGCGACGCGGACGGGACGGGGACCGCCGTCATCACCGTGGATTCGGCCAAGAACCAGGTGTGCTATCGGATCACCACCACAAACCTATCACAGGCCACCGCGGCTCACATCCACCGCGGTGAAACTGGCACGGCCGGACCGCCGTCGGTCACACTCCAGGCCCCCACCGGCGGTCAGTCGCAGGGGTGCGTCGACGTGGATGAGGACGTGGCCGAAGACATCATCGAGCACCCGGACCAGTTCTACGTGAACGTGCACACCACGGATCACGCCGGCGGCGCCATTCGTGGCCAGCTCGAGCCCGCCAGCGGGATGCAGCACGACATGGGCGGGATGATGCACGACACCACCATGCACCACGATACCACGGGCGTCACGCACTGACCTCCCCGGGTCGCCCGTTGCGCGGCGGAGCCCCTCCCGTGAGAGTGGCTCCGCCGCGTTGCATCCGGTAGCTTTCCGGCCAGAACACCCCGGAGGAAAGCCTCGTGCAATTCATCGTCCGCCTGCTCATCAACGCGGCCGCGCTGTGGGTCGCCATCCAGCTCATCGGTGGCATCAGCCACACCGGCGGGCTGGGCTCCCTGCTGGGCGTCGCGCTCGTGTTCGGCATCGTGAACGCGTTCATCCGCCCGCTCATCAAAGCGCTGACCATCCCGGTCATCCTGCTCACGCTGGGACTGTTCACGTTGGTCATCAACGGACTCATGCTCTGGCTCACCAGCGCGCTCTCTAACACGCTCGGGCTGGGCTTTCACGTGTCCGGCTTCTGGAGTGCGTTCCTGGGCGCGCTGGTGGTGAGCATCGTGAGCGCCATCCTGTCCATCTTCGTGTCGGCCGACAATGAGTGACACCGCCCGCCTGGCCCAAGCTGCGGGGCCCCACCCTACGCAGCACCTCACCACACGGCACCACGCCCCGCGCCGCCACGCCACCCGCGCGCGGCTTGTCTCGCTCGCCGTCCTGACATCGCTTGTCGCGCTGGGATGCGCCGGCCGCGCATCCCCGGGAACGCAGGTCGCGCAGCCCGCCTCCGCCACGCCCGCGCCTGCCGACACCGCGCAGCCGAGCGCGGTCGCGATCCCCCGCCCCGTGCGGCGGGACCTCCCGCTGGGTCCGATGATCCGGCGCGCGTACGCGGCCGGCACGCGGGATTCCTCCGGTGCACCGGGCCCCCGCTACTGGCAGCAGCGGGTGGACTACGCGATCGACGCCAGCTTGCAGCCGGATTCAGCCGTGCTGCGCGGCACGGAGACGATCACGCTCCACAACACGTCGCCGGACACGCTGCACACACTCGTCCTCCGCCTGCTGCAGAATTACTTCCGCGCCGAAACGTCGCGCAACGACTACGTGACGGACATCACGCAGGGAATGCAGCTCTCGCGGCTGGCGGTGGGCGGCGCGTCCATCGACCTGCACGACCCCAAGCAGTTCCGCGTGAACGGCACCATCGCCACCGTGCAACTGCCGAGCACGATCGCGCCCGGCGCAAACGCCACCATCACCACGGCGTGGAGCTTTGCCGTCCCCAACGTCAAGCGGGGAGAGCGCGGTGAGCGCATGGGACGGTGGGACACCACGCTCTATCAGATCGCCCAATGGTATCCGCAGGTGGCGATGTACGACGACCTGCGCGGCTGGGATGCCGATCCGTACCTGGGGATCGGCGAGTTCTACAATCAGTACGGCAGCTTCGACGTGAAGCTCACCGTGCCGGCCGGCTGGCTGGTGGGGGCAACGGGTACGCTCGTCAACGCCGCCGAGGTGCTGACGCCCGCGGTGCGGCAGCGCCTCGCGCTCGCCATGCGCGCGGACTCCACGGTGCACGTGGTCACGGCCGCCCAGCGCGGCGCGGGGAAGGCGACGGTCACCGGGGCGCGCCTTACCTGGCACTTCACGGCGCCGATGGTGAACGACGTGGCCCTCATGGCCTCGCGCGACGTGGTGTGGGACGCCACGCACGCCATGGCGCCTGACTCCACGCTCGTCAACGTGCTCTATCTCCCCGAGCACACGCGCTACGCCGGATCGGCGCAGCTGGGAAAGTTCGCGCTCGAGCACCACGCGCGGCTCGTGATGCCGTACGCCTATCCGCAGGCCACCATTGCCGATGGGCCGGAGACGGGGATGGAATACCCGATGATCATCTTCTCGGGCCCCGGCGCCGGCGTCATCACGCACGAGCTCGGCCACGAATGGTTCCCCATGATGGTCAGCTCCAACGAGACGTGGTACGGGTGGCAGGACGAAGGAATCAACGAGTTCATCGATTTCGCGGCCGCGGCCGACCGCACGCACCAGCCCACGGATTGGCTGGACGCCGGCGAGGGGTATCGCCGGGTGGCCGGTTCGGAGCTCGAGCCGCCCATGATGTGGCCGTCCGACTACGCCGGTCCCGCCTACGGGGAGCAGGCATACGTGAAGGCCCCGATGGCCATGCACGCGCTGGGCGGTATCGTGGGCGACTCGGCCGTGTACGCGGCACTGGCCGGCTACGCGCGGGCGTGGCGCTTCAAGCATCCCACGCCGTGGGACTTCTTCATGTACATGAACCACGCCCTGGGACGCGATCTCGACTGGTTCTGGAATGCGTGGTGGTTCACCACGGAGACGTTCGACCAGGGGATCGCGAACGTGGATCAGGCGGGCGACAGCGCGCGCGTTACCATCGCCGACCGGGGTGGGATGGCCATGCCCATCATCCTGCGCGTGGACTATACCGGCGGCGGGACGGAGACGGTCCAGCGCCCGGTCTCTGTATGGTTCGACGGCGCGCGGCAGACGACGGTCGCCTTTCCGCTCGATGGCCGCCGCATCGCGCGCGTCACCATCGACCCCGAGCACCGGTTCCAGGACGTGGACCCGGCCAACAACGTGTGGCAGACACAACCATGACCCGCGGCGGATGGCCGTCGCTCGTGGCGCTCTGCGCCTGTGGAGCCGCGGCGGCATGCGCGCACTCCGGCAGCGGCGGCAAGGGCGGTGCGACACCCGCCCCGACCTCCATCGCGCTCGCGGCGGATTCCGTCACCGGCCGCGGCTATCACAACGAGACGTCGGTCGCCATCAACCCGCTGAACACCTCGGAGATGGTGGCGTCGTACCAGGTGCCCGCCACGGTGGCGCATTCCACCAACGGCGGACACACCTGGCGCAGCGCTCCGCTACCAGGCACGAACGCGTTCGAGCTGGCCGGCGATCCGTGGGTGACCTACGACGCCGACGGGCACGCGTACGCGCTCTACATCGCCTTCGACCGTCCCGAGGATTACGACACGCTGGGCCGCGCCGCGCATCGCAACGGCATCTACCTCAACCGTTCCGATGACGGCGGACGCACGTGGCACGGCGTGGCCACCCCGGTGATCGAGCACGCCGAGGCGCCCGGGATCCCGTTCGAGGACAAGCCGTTGATGGTCGTCGATCGCTCGAGCGATCCGACGCGGCGCGGGCGGGTGTACGTGGCGTGGACGGAATTCCGGCGGCACGAGACGGTGATTCTCTTCAGCCGGTCGGAGAACGGTGGACGCTCGTTCACGACACCCATCGAGATCAGCGACCGCGCCGGCAGTCCCAAGGACAGCGTGGGCGCGGACGAGGGAACCACGCTCGCCGTCGCGCCCAACGGCACCGTGTACGTGGCGTGGAGCGACTCCACCGGAATCCTGCTCGACGTGTCGCGCGATGGCGGCCGGACGTTCGGACGCGACCGGCACATTGCGCGTACCGCGGACATCGTGTTCGCCATCCCGGGCACGGCGCGCGCCAACGGATATCCCTCCATGGTCTGCGACCCGCGCGATGGGCGACTGTACGTGGTGTGGGTGGATCGCGGGCCGGGGCCCGCGACGCCGTTCCTCATCGCCTCGGATGACGGCGGCGCGACGTGGACGGACCCGCGCGCCGTGGCGCCGCGCGACAGCGCCAACCGCTTTTTCGCGTGGATGGCGCTCGACCCCACCACTGGTCTCCTGGCCGTCTCGTACTACCGCGAGACGGCGCCCGGCACGTTCGCCTACGACCTGGCCTGGTCCGCCGATCGAGGAGAGCACTTCACGCACCGGCAGTGGAGTGCGGGCGTGTTCGCGCCGGGCGGAGAGTTTCTGGGCGACTACACCGGCATCGACGCCCAGGGCGGCGTGGTGGCAGCCGCGTGGACGGAAGCGCGTGGGGACGGCACCCGTCCCGCCGCCGAGGCGCACCGTCCCGTGGCGCACCACGCGCAGGTGGTGGTGGGACGGGCGTGGCTGCGCGCCACGCCGGCATCACCATGAGCGCCGCGGCGCCGTCGTTGGCAGCGACCGCATAGAGGATCACATGACGACACGACGGATGCGCGTGGCCCTCACCCTCGGCGCGCTGGTGCTGGCGCCGTTGGGGTGTCGCACGGCGGCGCCGGCAACCGGCAGTGTGCACGGCGCGGCGGCCGGTGGCGCTCCATACATCCCGCCGCGCACGCCCGCGGTCTTTCCCACCGGCTGGCGGTTTGCGCCGGGGCGTCCCGCCACCTTCGCGCCGCATCGGATGGTGGTGAGCAACAGCACGCTCGCGAGCAAGGCGGGCGTGGAGATCATGGAGCGCGGCGGCAACGCGGTGGACGCGGCCGTAGCGGTGGGCTTCGCGCTCGCGGTCAGCTATCCGGCCGCTGGCAACCTGGGCGGCGGCGGCTTCATGGTCATCCGGATGGCGGACGGTCGCACGGCGGCGCTCGACTACCGCGAAGTGGCGCCGCTCGCCGCCACGCGCGACATGTACATCGGCTCCGACGGACGACTCACCGACCGCGGTCTGGTGGGTGCGCTCGCCTCCGGCGTGCCGGGTGCGGTAGCCGGCCTTGCCGAGGCGCTGCACCGCTACGGGACCATGTCGCTGGCGGACGTGATGGCACCGGCCATCCGTCTGGCCGATGAGGGCTTCGTGGTGGACAGCGCGCTCTGGCGGCAGCTCCGCGCGGGGCAGCAGCTCATCACGCGGTTCGACGGCGGCTCGCTCTTTTTTCCGGGCGGGAGGCCGCTCGCACCCGGCGCGCGGCTCCGTCAGCCCGATCTCGCGCGCACGCTGCGCCTCATCGCCCGGCACGGGCCATCGGCCTTCTACACGGGCCCCGTGGCCGATTCGCTCGTGGCCGAGATGCAGCGCGGCGGCGGAATCATCACGCGCGCCGACCTGGAACGCTACCAGCCGCTCTGGCGCACGCCGGTGGAGGGAACGTTCCAAGGGTATCGCGTGATCTCCATGCCGCCGTCATCGTCGGGCGGGACGACGCTCATCGAGGCGCTGAACGTGCTCGAGGGCTACGAGGACACGCCGTTCGAGAGCGCGGAATACAAGCATTCTGTTCGCGGAGGCGTTCCGTCGCGCGTTCGTGGACCGGAACACGCTCCTCGGCGATCCGGCCTTTGTGGACGTTCCGGTGGCGCGGCTCACCAGCCGCGCCTACGCCGATTCGCTGCGCGCCGACATCGACCCCCACGCCGCATCGCGTACGCCCGTCTTCACGGCATCGGCGCACGAAGGAACCCAGACGACCAGCTATTCCGTGGTCGACGCGCAGGGAAACGCCGTGGCGACGACCACCACGATCAACTCCCTGTTCGGCTCCGGCGTGTGGGTGCGTGGCGCTGGATTTTTCCTGAACAACGAGATGGACGACTTCACCTCACAGCCGGGCGTGGCCAACCAGTTCGGGCTCGTGCAGGGCGAGGCCAATGCCATTGCGCCGGGCAAGCGCATGCTGAGCGCCATGGCGCCCACCATCGTGCTCGATCCCAAAGGCCAGCTCCTCCTCGTGCTCGGCGCGGCGGGTGGTCCCACGATCATCACGGCGGTCGCGTCCGTCACGCTCAACGTCGTGGAGCACCACATGTCGCTTGCCGACGCCGTCGCCGCCCCGCGCATCCATCATCAAGCGTGGCCCGACTCGCTCACGTACGAAGCTGGCGGTCTCACACCGGAAACAATGGCCACCCTACGCGCAATGGGGCACCGCCTGCGCGAGGTACGCTCGCTCACCAACCTCAACGCGATCATGCGCGTTCGGGGAGGGTACGAAGGGGTCGTGGAGCCGAGGGCGAGCGGGGGGGCGGAAGGGGGGTAGTTGGCTCAGTTCTGGCTTGGGTGGGCGGGGATCTGTGCGCTCGGGTCGGGATTGGGATCATGCAAGCGAGAATCAGTTTCGTGGTCACAGTCATCTGATGACAGTCATCGGCTCAGTGATCAGTCGGCGGTACGGCGGGGCCCCAGCCCAGCGAGGTCGCGATCCGCTCTCGGCGTGGGCAGGCCCCAGACGTCTGATGACTGATGACCGATGCCTGTGCCCCCGCAACTGATTCTCGCTCACCGCGAGCGAGGGCTGAGGCGTCAGCGAGCGAGGATGCTGGCCACAGTTTTCCAGCCAGCGAGTGTTGAGGCGTCAGCGCGCTCGGTTTGCAGAAAACGAGTCGTCAGTCATCAGCGCTGAAACCTCCCCCTCCCCCTCCTCGTACCGTGGCTATCCCCTCGCACACCACCCGCCCCACCGCCGAGGATCGCCATGGCCACGCTGCTCCGTGATCTCCGTTACGCGTACCGTCTGCTGGTGAAGAGTCCACTGTTCACCAGCGTCGTGGTCGTGACGCTGGCGCTGGGCATCGGACTCAACACGGCCGTCTTCTCGGCCATCGATACTTTGCTGCTCTCGCCGCTGCCCGGCGTCCGGGCGCCCGACGAGTTGGTGCAGCTCTACCGGTCGTGGCCCGCGGGCGTCGCGTACGGATCGAATTCGGTGCCGCACTATCTGGAGCTGGGCGACCGGACGCACGACGTCTTTTCCGGCGTGGCGGCGTGGGCGTACGAGGCCATGAGTATCTCCGCGTCGGGACGGGCGCAGCGGACCATCGGACTCGTGGTGTCCGCCAACTATTTCTCCGTGCTCGGCGTGAGAGCCATACGCGGACGCACGTTTCTCCCCGACGAGGCGGTCGGTCGTGGTGCGCATCCGGTGGCGGTGTTGAGCTACGAGGGATGGACGCAGTTGTTCGGTGGTGAACCAGGCATCGTTGGACGGACGATCGTGCTGGACGGGCGAAGCTACACGGTGGTGGGCATCACGCCGCGCGAGTTTGCCGGCACACAGCCCATCGTGGCGCCGGCCATCTTCGTCCCGCTCATGCAGGTGAACGAGCTCCGCCCCGGAGCAGGCGATGCGTTCACGCATTTCGGCAACAACTTCATGAACGTCGTCGCCCGGTTGGCGCCGGGCGTTCCGCTCGCGCGAGCGCGCGACCGCGTAAACGGCATCGTGGCCGATCTCACGCGCGAGCACCCGGACGAGTACCGCGAGAGCGGCGCCACGCTCGTGCTGCAGTCGGAGGCAGGCATCCATCCGGAGATCAAGAAAGCCGAGCTGGGACTCTCGTCGATCGTGATGGGTGTGGTAGGCCTGCTGCTGCTCATCGCGTGCGTGAACGTGGCCAACCTCTTTCTGGCCCGCGCGCGCGACCGCGCGCGCGAGATGGCCATCCGCTTGAGCGTCGGCGCGCGACGGGGCACGCTCCTGCGTCAGCTGATGACGGAGAATCTCGTCCTCGCCGCTGTGTCCGGCGTCGCGGGACTCGCCATCGCGCAATGGGCCATCGGCCTCGCCAACGGCATCACCCTCCCCATCGACCTCGCCCTCCGTCCCAATCTGACCATCAACGCGCACGTGCTGCTCTTCGCGATCGGCATCACCGGGGTGACGGCCGTCTTCTTTGGGCTGGCGCCTGCACTGCAGTCCACCCGCCCGTCGCTCGTGCCCGCGCTCAAGGGCGAGGCGCCAGCGGGCCAGAGCCGGTCGCGCATGAGCCGCACCCTCGTCGTGGCACAGATGGCGCTGTCGCTCGTGCTTCTGGTTTCCGCGGGACTCTTTCTGCGCAACCTCCACGCGGCCACCACCATCGACACCGGATTTCGAAGCGATCATCTCCTACTGGCCGACGTCGATCCGGGACTGCAGGGCTACACCCGGGCGCGCACCACGACGTTCTATCGCGATCTGGGCGAACGGCTGCGCGCGCTCCCCGGCGTGCAGGCGGTGGGATTCAGTGACGTGATTCCGCTGGGTCTCTCGGAGAGCGACAATGGGGTGAGCATCCCCGGATACACGCCGGCGCCCAACGAGAACATGTCCATCCAGCGCGCGGTGGTCACCCCCGGCTACTTCCAGGCGATGGGCATTCCGCTCGTGGAGGGGCGCGCCTTCGAGGCGCGTGATGACACCACGCAAGCCGGCGTCATCATCGTGAACGAGCAGTTCGCCCACCGCTTCTGGCCCGGAAAGCAAGCGCTGGGAAAAACCGTTCACACCAGCGGCGCGGACCGCACCGTGATCGGCGTCGTGCCCACGGGCAAGTACCAACGTCTGGGAGAGCCGCCCACGGCCTTCATGTATCTTCCGCAGACCCAGCACTGGGAGTACGGGATGTCGGTGGCGATGCGGACGGCGGGTGATCCCACCAGGCTCGCCCCCGCGGTGCGCGCGCAGATCGGAGCGCTCGATCCCGAGCTGCCGGTGAGCAACGTGCGGTCGATGGAAGCTCACATGGGCATCGCGCTTCTCCCCGCCAGGCTCGTGGGCTACGTGCTAGGCGTGTTCGGACTGTTGGGGCTCCTCCTCGCCTCGATCGGTGTGTACGGCGTGATGGCCTACACGGTGGCGCAGCGCACGCGCGAAATCGGCATCCGCATGGCCATCGGCGCGGGGAGCGCGTCGGTGGTGGGCCTGCTCATGCGCCAGGGTCTCACCCTCGTGATCGTCGGCGCGGCCATCGGCCTGGCCGGCGCCGCGGCCGCCGCCCAGCTCGTGCGCGGCCAGCTCTACGGCGGGACGGCGCTCGACCCGGTCACCTTCGTGGCCGTGCCGCTCGTGTTGATTGCCGTGGCGGCGATGGCCATCTGGATCCCGGCGCGCCGGGCGGCGGGGGTGGATCCGGTGCGGGCACTCCGCGCCGAGTAGCGCGGCGCCGACGAGCGCGCCGCCGAGTGGCGCGACGCGCTCTCGACCCGCCCGGCTATATCACCCCTGGCCTGCGCGGTATAACGCGGGAAACTGCTGCCGCAGGTGCGCCAGCTTGGGGCGATCGTTGTAAACAATGTACGGCTGGTCCGGATGATGGGCCATGTAGTCCTGATGATACGCTTCCGCCGGATAGAAGTGCGGCAGCGCAACCACCTGCGTCACGATCGGACGCGAGAACACCTTGGCCTGTGTGAGCTGGGCGACGTACGCCTTGGCGGCACGCTCCTGCTCCGCGTTCCGGTAGAAGATGACGGAACGGTACTGCGTCCCCACGTCCGGACCTTGCCGATTGAGCTGCGTGGGATCGGTGGCCACCGAGAAGAACACCTGCAGCAGCTGACCGTAGTTCACCTGTGACGGATCATAGATCACCCGCACCGACTCGGCGTGCCCGGTGTCCCCCGTGCTGACCGTCTCGTAGTCCGCCGTGGCTTTCTCGCCACCCGCATAGCCCGAAGTCGCATCCAGCACGCCCTTCACGTGCTCGAACACGGCTTCCACGCCCCAGAAACATCCCCCGGCGAACACCGCCGTGTCGAGCGATGCACCGGGAGCGCCGCCGAGGGCACGCTCCGCCGGGGGAGGAAGCGGGACCGCGGATGCCGGCGCGCGCCGCATCGCCAGCACCGCCAGAGGCGCAATGAGCGCGACCGCCGCCGCGCCTCGAATGACCAACCGTCGCATCGTCATCTCCCAAGAGTGTCCATAACGAAACGCTGCAATCGGCGTGCACGTTCCCCCGCCGCCGCGCACACACCGCCACTCCTCACGCTTCCATCTCGGCCGGTCCCGGCTGCGGCGTCGTCCGCAGGTATGGCTTCTTGGTCTCGAATCCCTTGGGGAACTTCGCCCGCGCCTCGTCGTCCGGGATGGCCGGTGAGATGATCACGTCCTCCCCCCGCTGCCAGTCCGCGGGCGTGGCAACGCTGTAGCTCGCCGTGAGTTGGAGCGAGTCGATGGAACGAAGCAACTCCTGAAAGTTCCGCCCCGTGCTGGCCGGATAAGTGAGCGTGAGCTTCACCCGGTCGTCGGGTCCGATGATGAACACCGACCGCACCGTCATCGTGTCGCTCGCGTTGGGGTGGATCATGTCGTAGAGCTTGGCCACGTGCTGATCCGGGTCTGCAAGCAATGGAAAATTGAGCGGGTGGCCGGTGACGTCGGCGATGTCCTGCCGCCACCGCTGATGCGACTCCAGCGGATCCACGCTGATCCCAATGACCTTTGTGTTCCGCTTCTCGAACTCGTCGCGCAACCCGGCCACCGCGCCGAGCTCGGTGGTGCACACCGGCGTGAAGTCCTTGGGATGCGAGAACAGCACGGCCCACTTTCCCTTCTTCCACTCGTGGAAGTGGACCGGCCCCTCGGTGCTGTCGGCGGTGAAATCGGGGGCGATGTCGCCCAGGCGAATCGACATAGCGTACCTCCTCCCAGTGGGGCCACGGTCATCTCACTCCAAGAGCAACCTGCGCGCGACACCAGTCCACGGCAAGAGGATCCTGGCGGCCGGTGCGGCACGCCGCCAGCCCCCTCGCGGGCCCAGGTTATCCCTCTGGTTGGCCCCGCCGCCGTCACATTCCGGGCCCGCATCGTCACTCCGGAACGGCTGACGTCGGGCACGTGATAGTGGGCGACGGCATGGTGGGCGTACCGTGGTGGCGACCCAGTGTGTGGAGAAAGCAAGCATGTCCCTGTCTCACCCGTCCCGTCATCCGCCGGCGCGTCGATTCCTCCTGGAGGACATCGAGGTGCGGAGCTCGCGCGCCGAGGGGATGTCCTGCCGGGTCTTGCTCCGTCAGGGAAGCGAGATCTTGTCCGGCAGTTCATCCACGGCCGACACGGCGCGGACGATGATCGAGGTGGTGGCCGAGGCAACCCTCCTCGCGCTGGCGAGCGGGGGCGAAACGCGCGCTCCGCTCGCGCTGGAGAGCTGCCAACTGTTGATCGCGGCGGGACACCGGTTCGTGTTTGCGGTCGTCGCCGCCGCGCTGCCGCGCGAGACCGTCATGTTGAGCGGCTCCGCCGAGGTGCGCGACGGCGTGGAGCTGGCCGCCGTACTCGCCACGCTGGACGCCACGAACCGCTGGCTGGAGCGCGAACGCGCCGAGCGCGCGGCGTCGCGGCGCACGGCGTAGGCGGGCACCGCACCGCCAGTCGCGGCGCGCGCCTGCACCGGCGCGTGCTCCACGACTTGCGTTTCCGTGCCGCCGCCACATCATCGTTCGGCATGACGGAAGCCTGGGAGCTATCGCAGTCGGATCTGGAAATCCTCGTCACGCGCGAGCTGCGCAAGGCGGGGCTGGCTATCTCCCCGCTGTCCGTCCGGCGGCGCACACCGCTCCCGCCGGAGGCGGGGCGATATGTGCTGCTCCTGGAGGGCTCCGTCGTGCTGGCGGACGTGTCCGTCCCCCTGCTCATCCAGGCGCACGCCCGCCGCACAGCGGTGGACGGCGCTGCGGTGGACGCATTCGCAAACACGATGCGCGACGCGGAGCACAGCCGGGGGATCCTGGTCACCACCGGCCCATATGCAGCAGACGCGTTGCCCCGTGCGCAGACGCTCGGCATCCCCCTCGTGGCGGTGGTGGACGGCGACACCGCATGGCGCTCCGCCGGCTTTGGCGTGGCCAGTCACCGGCCGCCGTGGTTCCCGCAGTTCTGCGCGCAGACGGTGTTCACGGACGCGGGCGGCCTCCGCCGCACGGAGCTCCTCACGGCGGGACGCGCCGCTTTCGTCACCGACCACCTCCGTCCCATCCCGCCCCGCGACGATCTCCCCACGCGCGCGCCGGATGCGGTTGACGATGCGGGCACCGCGCGCGATGGAGGCGTTACGCCCGATCCGGGGGAGACGCCAGGCGCGACGTCGTAAAGGCGTCCGTCCGCTCCAGCAGATCGCGCAGCGCCTCGGCCAGCCACGCGCGCTTCTCCGCCGGCATCTCGCCGTCGATGCGCTCGCCGCGCAGCCGCCATTCGTCCGCGCCCACGCCCAGAAGCTGCTCGGGCCGCGGGTCGCGCCCTGGCGCGAGGCGCTGCGACACGACCGCGCGCGCTTCCTTCCACCAGCCGAACTCGCGCGAGTTGCACCACCAGAACAACCGCGCCGTCACCGTCTCCTGCGGAAAGGCCGCCGCGAAGCAGCGCAGCGTTCCGCCCAGCATCGCGTTGCGACGGTCGGTGGGGGTGCGCAGCGGGAACGCGGTCGGGTCCAAGGTCGACGCGATGGCGAACAGCCCGTAGGCCACGCTCTCGATGGATGCGACACCGTTGCACAGCAGCCCGAAGAGCGCCTGCTCCTGCCGCGCGAGTTCCACGAGGCCGGGGTGCCGCCCGCCTTCCGCATAGGCGGCGGCAAACGCCTCCGCGCACTCGGTGAACGCGAGATAGCGCACGGCGACGCCGGTCCATGCCGCATGAAACTGGCGCAGGCTCTCCACGCGTGCGGCATCGAGGTCCGCGCGCAGGCCGCACATCCGGGCGCGGATGCTCATGTACGGCTCCAGCGGAAAATCCTCCGGGAGCGCGAGCGAGTCCACGCCCGTGGGCGGACCCTCCGCCCATGGATCGCGCACCCGGTGCGTTGTCGCCGGGGCCGGCATCACGCGGGCGGCGGCCGGCGTTGCGTTTGGGAGGTATCGCGCGCGGGCATGGTATCGCGCGCGGATTGCGAGCTGCGAGCGCGCGCAGAAGAGTCGGACGCGCGAGGCACGGGACGCGCCGGGTGCGCGGTAGTCGTGGTGGCGGGTGTCACGGCCGGCTGCTGCGCCGCTTTCGTGACGGCCGACGTGTCGGTGGCCGAGGGTTGCGCGCCGGCGCCCATGGGCATGGCGGCGGTATCCCCCGGGGCACGGAGCGCCAGGTTGGGAGGCGCGGAGTAGAGCACGCGCGTGTACGACGGTGGCGTGCGGAGCGCTCCCACCACGTACTGGCTGTCCACGGGCGAGATCACCGATCGCTCCCCGCCGCGCGACTGGACGACATCGATGCTGGCAACGGTGGGACGCCGCGGTCGCTCGCACCCGGCCAGGCCGAGCACGGCCGCGAGGCAGAGTGCACGGCGGACGTACGTGCCGTGCCGTGTCCAAACGTTCCGGGCTTTCATGGTGCCCCCTCCGTGCTGTCTGGCATGCGATCCGCCGACGGCGCTCCACGCTGCAGCCACGCCGAAAATTCCGGAGCCGCGGCGGCGAGCTTCCACTCCTCCAGGATCGAGATGGCCATCGCGCGCATCCCACCATCCGCTGCACCGCGCTCCATGCATCGCTGCAGCAGCCACGTCTCGAACTCGTGCGGCGCAGGATCATCGCGCACCGCGCCGTCGAGCAGTACGCGCTTCATTTCCAGTCCGATCGCATCGCCCGATGTGTCGCGCTTGCGACGCCGGCGCCGGCCCTCGGTTGTTTCGAGCGCGTGGAGCAGCTCGCCGCAGAAGACCGCCGGCCGAAGCACCGACGGCTGACCGCCTTGCGACCCGGCGCCGGCTGTCTGATGCCGCTCCGTGTCAGCGCCATGGATCCGACGCCGTTCCGTGCCCGCCGCGCGCTCGATCACATGACGCTCCGCTCGCCCAGCGATCGCGCCCGGCCGAGGAGCGAGCGCAAGGTCCCCTCGCCCTCCACGTGCAGCTCGAGCTGCCGCTCCGGCGCCGCCGGCCGCGCAAAGCCGCGCTCGATCGCCGCCAGGTCGAGCTCCACCGTCTCCACATCGCGCATCCAGAGATCCGGGTGCGGCACGGCGCCGAGCGTCATGAACGTCTTGATATAGCCATGGCAGGTAGAGCACACATCGACACGACAGGTCTGCTCCCGGCCTTCGAGCAGGAGCGAGCTCAAGGCGTGATGATCGCGCTCGTCACAGAAGGGGCAGTGCAGCACCGATCGCATCCAGTCACCGCCGCATCGCCCGCAGCGCAGTCGGCGCTCGCGCGTGAGGCCGCGCATCTCCGCCAGCGTGGGCCAGGCTCCGCACACGGGGCAGCTCCCGGCGCTCCAATGCTCGGGAATCTCATCCGCCAGCCGGCGGCGGCAGGCGGCGAGCACCGGCATGGCCGCCACGTGCGCCACCGCCGCCAGGGCGTCGGTGTCCGCGCCGGCGCCGTCGGCCACCTGGCCGATGGCCGCCCCGTCCATCCGAATCGCGCCCTGCAACAACGCGATCGGGGCCACCGTACGCGCCAGATCGTGCGGCCATGCCACACCAGTGCCCTGCGCCGCGCGCTCCACGGCGGTGAGGAGCGAGCCGATCCACCGCCGCGCCATCTCCTGCGGGAGGCGGAGCGTACCGTGCGTAAGGAGCGCGTGTCGCGCCTCGTCACGGCGCTCGACGTCGGGCACCACGGCGCGCTCCCACGCGCCGCCATCCAGCTCGGCGCGCGCGAGCTGCAGGAGCAGCGTCCACGCCTGCCATTCCGAATTCATTCTTTCCGCCGGTGCTCGACGCGATCCAGACGCGGGACACCGGCCACCGCGTCGGGTCCCGTACATTGGGGCAACGTCGTCACGCAGGGCGTCGACCAGTACATGCTCGATCCGCCGTGCATCTCGACGATCGGATCGCGGTTGCCGGGATCGGCGCCCGGTCCGCCGCCGCGCACCCGTGTCGCTTCGGGGGACGCACACGCTGCCGCGCCCAGCAGCACGAGCGCCGCCGCGGCGATCCCCACGCACGCGTGGCACAGCGGGGTGGGAGCAGCTCGGAGAGAGGCACGCATGTTCACACCCCCGGCGGTGGCGGTGGCGCCGCGCCAGGCGGTGGAGCGGCGGCCGGACGCAGGTACTCGTCCGAGATCACCTGCTCGTCCATGCGCCGCTTGCGCAGGCCGATCGCGCCCAGGAAGGTGAGCACCACTGCGCTCAACGCCGACAGGATCACGCCGCGCCCCAGGTTCCTGCTCGGCAGTTGCGGCTTGTCGGGCATGCCGTACGTGTGCGGCGCATCGGTGAGCAGGAAGAACGCGTTCAGCCCACCCAGGAACTCGTCGGGATCCGCGCCGTACAGCCGCGCACGCGGTTCGCCCGCGGCGTGCAGCGCTTCCACCCGCGCCGTCGCGCGCTGCCGCAGCTCGGCCACCGGGCCAAACTGGATGGAATCCGTGGGACACGCCTTGGAGCAGGCGGGCTCCATGCCCACGCTCACGCGGTCGTAGCAGAGCGTGCACTTCTGCGCCGTGCCGGACACGGGGTTGATGTCGATCACCCCGAACGGACACGCGGAGACGCACGCCTTGCACCCGTTGCACACGTCCGACTGCACGACCACCGTGTCGAACTCGGTCCGGATGATGGCACCCGTGGGGCACACTTCCAGACACCCGGCCTGCACGCAATGCTTGCAGACGTCGCTCATCATGAGCCAGCGGCCGTCGTGGTTCTGGTCGAATTCCTCCACGAAGCGGACGTGGCGCCACGTGCTCCCGTTGAGGCGCACCGTGTTGTCGTAGCTCACCCCGCTCAGCTGCAGCTCGTCGCCGGTGCGTGACGGAAGCTGGTTCCACTCCTTGCACGCTACCTCGCACGCCTTGCAGCCTATGCACAGCGTGGTGTCGGTAAAGAACCCCATCGGCTCCGCCATCAGACCTTCTCCACGTTGCAGATGAACGACTTTCCCTCGTGGATGGACACGTTCGGATCGCCGACCATGGGCGTGAGCGTATTCACCACGTCGCCGCGGGTGAGCCCCTGCCATCCCCAGTGCCATGGCATGCCCACGTGGTCGACCGCCTTGCCGGCGATCACAAAGCGGCGGAGCCGCGCCGTGACCAGGGCCTTGGCGTGGATCTCTCCGCGCGGCGTGCTGATGCGCACCCAGTCGAGATTCCCGATACCCTTGTCGGCCGCCAGCTCGGGGCCGACCTCGATGAACAGCTCGGGTTGCAGCTCCGTGAGCGCCGGCAGCCAGCGACTCATCGCGCCCGCCAGGTAGTGCTCGGTCAGACGATAGGTGCTGATGATGTACGGATACTTCGGGTCGCCCACCTCGGCGAGCGGATTGTCTTCACGCTTCCACCGCTTGTACACCGGGCTGTTCTGCTGCTTGTACAGCGGGTTGTGGACCACCGACTCGGCCGGCTCGTAGTGCGTGGGGATCGGTCCGTCCACCAGCCCGCTGGGGACGTACAGCCAGCCGCGCCCGTCGCCCTTCATGATGAACGGCTCCGTACCCGAGAGCGCGTCCAGCCCTACACCGTCCGGCTTGGCGGCGGCGCTCGGCGCCTTGGTGGGCGCAAAGTCCGGCACGTCGTAGCCCGTCCACTTGCCGCGGGTCACCTCGCCGGTCTTGGGATCGGGTGCGTTGGCGGCGTTCGCGTCCCACCAGACCCACCGCTTGCGCTCGCTCCATGGATTGCCTTGGAGGTCCGCCGACGCGCGGTTGTAGAGCACGCGCCGGTTGGCCGGCCAGGCAAATCCCCATCCGAGCTGCGCGCCCGGCTGTCCCGGCGGATCGGGCGTCTTGTTCTGCGTGAGGTTCTTGTCCGGCGCCGGGTAGCAACCGCAGTAGATCCACGACGCGCACGTGGTGGATCCATCGTCCTTGAGCGCGCCGAATCCCGGCAGATGCTGGGACGGCGTGTCCGTGTAATAGCCGTTGATCTCCTTCAGGATCCGCTCGGCCGACGGCTCTCCCGGGATCTCCGGCGGCTCGTCCGGATCGAAGTCCCAGATGAGCTGCTTGAAGCCCTGGTCACGTGGCAGCGTACTGTCGGCGTACAGACCCTTGAGCCGCTTGGCGAGCTGATGCGTGAACCAGAGATCGGAGCGGCAGTCGCCCGGCGGGTTGGCCGCCTTGTAGTGCCACTGCAGCATGCGCTGCGTGTTGGTGAAGCTCCCGGCCGTCTCGGCGATCTGCGACGACGGGAAGAAGAACACCTCCGTCTTGATGTCCTCCACGTTCACCGTCCCGTCGCGCACTTCGGGCGCCGTGTACCAGTGCGTGGCCGTCTCCGTCATCCAGTTGTCCTTGACGACCAGCCACTCGAGGTTGCGCAGGCCCCTGCGCTCCACGTGGGCGTTGAGCGAGGTAGCCGGGTTCTGGCCGATGATGAGCATCCCCTTCACGTTCCCGTCGGCGGCCGCCATGAACATCGGCATGTGCGAGTGATCGCCGATGATCTTGGGATGCCAGTCGTAGCCGAAGTCGTTGTCCGGGGTGGCAGCCGCGCCGTACATGGATTTGAGGTACGACACCATGAACTTGGGCGTATTGGACCAGTACCCGGTGGGGGTGGTCTCCGCACGCATCCAGTCCTCGAGCGTGTCGTGTTTCTTGAGCCCCGAGGGATGCGCCATGTACCCGTGGATGCTGTGATACAGGGTGGGGATGTCCGTTGATCCCTGGATCGACGCGTGGCCGCGCAGTGCCATGATCCCCGCTCCGGGACGACCGAAGTTGCCGAGGAGCAGCTGCAGCAGCGCGCAGCACCCGATCACCTGTGGGCCGTTGGTGTGCTGCGTCCATCCCACCGCGTAGACCCACGCCGTGGTGCGGTCGGGGCCCGAGTTCTCGAGCACCGTGTTGGCCACCTGCAGAAAGCGATCGCGCGGACATCCGGTGGCCGCCTCCACCTCTTCGGGCGTGTAGCGCGAGAAATGCCGTTTGATGATCTGGAAGACGCAGCGCGGATCCTGGAGCGTGGGATCCGTATGCGCCGCCGGCTTCTTGAGCGAACGCACCAGATCATCATAGGGCGGACCGCTCCGCCGCGGTGCGGTGCCCACGGCTCCGGCGCCGCCTCCCTGCTCCCCGGAGTGCATCGTGTCGGCCTTGTTCTGCCCGGACTTGGCCTCGGGCGCGGCGGCACTGCCCTGCGCGGGCTGGCCCTGGCCCTTTTGCCCGTCCACGGACGCGGCGCCGCTCCCCCCCACGCGCGACGGCGTGCCCGCTGCCGCCAGCGCCGCGCCACCGGACGCCTTGGGCTGGGTGCCCGCGCCGCGGTAGTACTGCCAGCTCTTGTTGTCGTACTCTCCCACGAACCCGTTGTACGGCCACTGCGGCACGCCGCCGGTGTACTCCATTAGCCCGGAGAAAACGCCGCTCAGATCCTCGGTATCCTTGAAGTCCGGCTGGATGATGGTGGGCGCGTTGGTGTAGTTCACCACGTACTGCTTGAAGAACGGCTCCGTGTTCCAGCGGTCGCTGTTGATGACGTAGTTGATGAGTCCGCCCAGGAAGGCGATGTCGCTTCCGGTGCGGATGGGCGCGTGGATGTCGCACATGGCGGTGGTCCGCGTGAAGCGCGGATCCACGTGGATGAGCTTCGCGCCGTTCACCTTGGCCTTCATGGGCCAGCGGAACGCCACCGGATGGCACTCCGCCATGTTCGACCCTTCGAACACCACGCAGTCGGCGTTCTCCAGGTTGCGCGGGTAGAGCGTGGCCGCCCCGCGGCCGAGCCGTGTCCCCAGACCGGGGACGCTAGAGCTGTGTCATATGCGCGCCTGGTTTTCGATGGGGACGATCCCCAGCCCGCGCATGAGCTTCTGCTGCGCGTGATTCCATTCGTTGTCCAGCGTGGCGCCGCCCAGCGAGAAGATGGACGTGCACGTGTTCACCAGCTTTCCGTTGGGGAGCCGCTCGATGAACGTTTCGTCGCGCGTCTTTTTCACCAGCGCGGCCACGCGGTCCATCGCCCAGTCGAGATCGACTTCCTCCCACTGGGCGGCGCCGGGCTTCCGGTGCAGCGCGCGGGTGGGGCGGTTGGGATTCTTGTGGAGCTGATACGTGGCGGCGCCCTTGGGACAGAGCGTCCCTTCGTTGTGCGGACTGCGCGGATCACCTTCGATGTTGATGATCTCGCCGTCCTTCACGCTCACCAGCGTGGCGCACCCCACCGAGCAGAACGGACACAGACTGGGCACCGTTCGGCTGTTCTTGATGCGCAGCTCCTGAGCACGCGCCTGCGCCGGCACCAGGTTCACGCCCAGACCGACGAGTCCGCCCAGAGCCGTTCCCGCTCCGGCTCCCGCCGACACTCGTAGAAACTCACGCCTCGAGACCGTCATCGTGTCTCTCCCTCCATGCCATCGGGCACCGTCTCCGCACGCAGCACGTCAAAGATCCCGCCCGCGATCAAACCACCAAGGAACGCCAACGCCGCACCGAGCAGCAGGTCGGCCACCCGCCCCCGCTCCATCCAGTTCGTCACGGCCGCCAGCACCCAGCCGATGAGGAACGCGATCAGCGCCGCGATGCTCGCCGTCCATCGCATTATCCAGAAGCCGATCGCCAGCGCGAACAGAAACGTCAGCGCCACGGCGAAGTGATTGTAGAACACGATCGCCTGCAGGATGCCCAGGACGATCACCGCTCCCACCGCGCCGCGCTCGTCGTACCGATCGGCGTACCGTCGCTCGTCAACCATCATCACGGTCCTCCAGCGCTCACGTGGACGGCGTCTTGTCCGCCGGTGTCAATGGCCCCGGGTACGGCTGGTAGTACGCCTGTCCACCGATCACTTCCACCAGCCGAAGCAGGAACCCTCCGGCGAGCAGCACCACGGCGCCCACGAGCACGGCGTTCCGCACCAGCGAGCGATTGCGATAGAGCGCGGTGAACAGGAGCACCAGCGGCAGCGCGAACCCCAGCGGGAGCACCACCACCCAGAACAACACCGCCCACCAGCCCAGATAGTAGGGCGCCACGTGTCCCGGAAGCGCGCCCAGGATCACGGCCGCCAGGAGCAGCAGCGCCTCGAGCACCAGCGCCATGAACGCGGTGCGCACCACGCGCGCGCGGGCGGTGATCGGCCCCACCGCACCCAGCGCGGACACCACGAACATCGCCGCCGCGCCGGTGGAGACCGACGAGGTCATGAACATCGGCGCCAGAAAGAGGTCGTGCGCCCACGTGGGAGCGTTGGTGTTGCTGAGCAGGATCCCCGTGTACCCGCCCAGGGCCAGTCCCCACAGCATGGCGATCACTAGGTACAGCACGCTCAGCGCGCCCGCGCCGTTGTGGAACGCCGACGTGAAGCGGTAGAGGCCGTCGCTCCGGATCACCCCACCCTCGAGCAACGCGTGCACGAACGAAAAGAGCGCCAGGATGCCGAACAGAAAGAGGATCCACGCGCCGAAGGAGATGGGCGACCACCACTTGAAGGCCAGGTGCGGCAACTGCTGCGACTCGAGCAGCATGTGCCAGAAGCGCCCCGGCCGCCCCAGGTCTTTGGTGAGCAGGATGGCGCACACGTTCACCAGCGGGAATGCCAGATAGTACCCGATCCGGCTCACGCTCCAGTCGCTGCGCCCTCCCACCAGGCGGAGCAGGCTCGCGATGAAGAAGGCACCGCCGGTGACGCCGCCGATGAAGAAATACAGCACGACATCCCAGCTCCACCCTGCCGGCGTGACGATCGTGTTCGGCATCGCTTTCTGCCCTCCGCGCCCGAGGCGTGCGTTGCGTGCGTTGCGTCGTCTGCCGCGTACCGCGCGGCGATCAGCGTCCCCCGAATCCCACCGTGGTCGAGAAATTGAGCTGCGCGCTCACCGCGATCTGGTTCCCCGTGCGATCCACGGGTCCGCCCGGCGTATCGTAGCGCGTGTTGTTGTGCAGCCACTCGAATCCCAACGCGTACGGGCCCGCGTGCAGACGCAGCATCGGCACGGTGAGCCAGCTGCGCAGCCGGTTCGCCCCCGCGGCGCGCACGTCGCCGTCGTGGGGGTCCTCCAGGCCGCCATACAGCCAGAGATCCACGTGGTGCGTGACGTCGAGGCCCACCTGCCCCCAACCACCCCAGCCTTCAATGTCGCCGAACTGGATGAGATTGCCGAAGTGATGTCCGATCGCGCGGCCGTAGTACGCGTTCCCCTGGAGCGTGAACGCCGACGCTTTCAGCTGCCCGCCCGCCTCGCCCGCCCAACTGTTCAACAGGTCCTGATCGCGCGGTGTCACCGACGTCGCGCCCGGGATGCCGGTCAAGTCCTTCTGATCGAAGTGTCCGACGGTGTAGAGCTTCCACATGCCGCCGCCGGCCAGCTTGCCGTCGAAATCGAACCGCGCCTCGATCTGCGGCAGGCCGGCCTCGCCCACGTCGGGAACCGTGGCGCTGGTCTTGTCCACCCACGAGTTCTTGAGGACGGCCATGCTGAAGGTGGTCTGCATGCCCTTGCCGCCGCCCCGCAGCTTCTGCTTCCACCAGATGCCGGGGAAGCGCCACCCGATGAAACCGCCCGAGCCCCAGCCGAGCGGGAAGCCAATGTGCGACGTGGAGGTGGGGATCATGCCGAGCGTGAGCGCCCAATCCTGTCCCACACGGATGGTCGTGCTGCCGTTGGTGAGATCGACATAGGCGAGCCGGAGGCGCGGCGTGGGCTGCTCGTCGAAGAACGCGCCCGACGATCCGCTGAAGCCGCCAAAGAAGTCCCACTCGGTGGTCGCGTTCGTGCGCCACATCCCGAAAACGGTGGGGCCGTGGTAGTCGGCTCCGATGCGCATGTTCCGCACGTCGCCGCCGTGGAACCACTCGCCCGTCTCGTCGGTGACGAACTCGGCCTGCTGACCGTTGCCCAAACCAAACAGGGCATCCTGCGCGTACAACGTCGCGCTGAAGATGCCCCGGATGGTGAGCGACTGTTCGTTCTGGGATCCCCCGCCCTGCGCCGCGACCGGCGGCGAGATGAGCAGCACCGCGCACATGCACGCAACCGTAGCTGCACACGTGTCTAGTGGACGCACCAAGCGCATCAGCCCCTCCCCGGCGCCGCCTCCGGTGCGTCGTCACACGTGCGCGGCGCGCATCATTGCAGTTATCGCACGTCGTGGCGGGACCGGACCGCCCCGCTCAGAACCCTTTTCGGCGCGCTGCAAGAAATGCTCCCAACCGCGACCGAGCGCCGTGCGGCTCGCGGCGGAATCATCCGTTCACCTCGGCGGCGGCCGGCGCGCTTCGGACGGAGCGTATGCGCGCATGGACCGCGGCGCGCCTGCACCGCCACTTCCTTTTCCCGCCGCCGCAGGGCGCGGCAGCGCAAGCGTGAAGACGGACCCGGCACCATCGGTACTCGTCACCGTGATCTCTCCACCCATCTGCCGCGCCAGCTCGCGGCTGATCGACAGGCCCAGGCCGATCCCGTCGTGCGATCGCGTGAGCGTATGGTGCCCCTGCACGAACGGGTCGAACACCGCCTCCAGGCGGTCCGCCGGAATCCCGATCCCCGTGTCGCGCACGTGGACGCGCACGACGCTCCGCGCATCTTCGTCACACCACACCTCGATCTCCCCCCCCGGCTCCGTGAACTTGATGGCATTGGAGAGGATGTTCAAGAGAATCTGCTGAAACCGCTCGCGATCGGCATGCACGACTACCGACCGGGGACAGTGCCGAAAATGGTAGGCAAGGCGGCGCGCACGGAGCTGCGGCGCGACCAGCGTCTCCAGATCGCCGATCGCCTCGTCCACCTCGACGTCGGTGAGCACCATGCGCGCGGCACCCGCGTCGAGTTTGGTGAAGTGCAGCACGTCATTGATGAGGGAGAGCAGGTGCTGCTGGCTGCGCCGGATACGGTGCAGGTCGTCCCGCTGCGCCGGTGTGATGGGACCCCGCAGCTCCATCTCCAGGAGCTCCGTGTAGCCGGCGATCGCGTTGAGCGGCGTGCGCAACTCGTGGCTCATCACGGCCAGGAAATCGCTCTTGGCGCGGTTCGCCGCTTCCGCGTTGGCGCGCGCCTGCTCGGCCTCCTCGCGGGCAACCGTGGCGGCGCGGTACAGGCGCGCGCGCTCCAGCGCCTGCGAGCACTGCTGCGCCAGGAGCGTCAGAAAACGACGCTCGTCCTCCTCGAACGTGCGCGCGCCGCCAAAGCTCCACCCCACGGCGCCGAGCAACCGCCCCTCCATCCCCAGCGGGAGCGACGCCCACGCGCCATCGTGCGCGATGGACGGCATCGCGGGGTAGCGCGCGCGGAACTCCTCGCCCGACCGGATGAACACCGGCTCGGCGGTGCGCGCCGCCTCGGCCAACGGACGCGGGGCATCGCGGGGGACGCGCTGCCACAACGTGAGGACCTCGGCGGGATACCCGGCCGCGCCCACCAGTGTGAGCGACGATCCGTCGTCCGAGGCGACGAGCAACACGCTCGCGACCGCCTCCACCGCCGCGCTCCCCTGCTCCACCACCACCGTGGCCACTTGTTCCGGAGTGACCGCCCTGGAAAGCTCGGCGGTGAGCGACTGCAGCCGGGCCGTGCGTCGTGCCACGCGCGCGGTGGCCACCTGGGACGTGACCAGATCGCTGTTGCTCGACGCGAGCTCGCCGGCCAACGCGCGCGAGCGCTCCGCCTCACGCGAGAGCTGCGCGTGCGCCTCGCCCACGTCGGCCGCCATGGCGTTGAAGGCGGTCGCGAGCGTGCCGAGCTCATCGCTGCGACGGACATCCACGCGGCGCTCATAGTCCCCTGCCGCAATCGCCCTCGCCGCGTGCATCACCTCCCCCAACGGCCTCGTGTAGTGCCGGCTCACCCCCCACGCGCCACCCGCGCCGACGACGATCAGGAGCACCGACACGAGCGCCATCCGCATGAGAAACGCGCGAGGCCGGGCCGCGATCGCGGACAGCGGCACATCTGCCGCAAAGCTCCACGGCGTCCCCGCCACCGTGTCCCACGCCGCCAGCCGAGGCACCCGATCCGCCGAGCGGTACTGCAGGAGTCCGTCGGGCCGACGGATCACGTCCGCGGGAGGAGGAACGCGCGCGCCGTCGAGCGTCAGCCACAGGCCCGACGGATTGCTGCGGATGAGCAAACGGGTGCCCGCGCCGGCCAGGCGCTCCAGTTGGCGACGAACGCTCGCCGTGTTGCTTAGACGCCGCCGCTGGAGCAGGTATCCCGCCGTGAAGCCGCCTTCCGAGATGGGCGCGCCCGTCCAGTAGAAGACGCTGTCGCCCACGGCATAGGCTCCACCGTCCCACGCCGGTGCATCCACCAATTCGCCGGCGGACCGCACACCGTCGCGCGCCACGCGCTCGTCGGCCGGCGACACCAGCGCGCCGTACGTCGCCATCACGGTTCCATTCGCATCCACCACCTCGATGGCCTGCATCGAGTCGGGAGGAAGGATGAGGCGCAGGACCGTGGCGACCTCCGGCCCCACACGGGCGCCGTGCAGCAGCGCGCGGACGGCCGGATGATTGGCGGCCTCCGCCATCGTCTGCTGCCGACGCCGGACGGCGTCCACGCTCAGGCTGCTTACCTGATGGACCGCCGCGCGGAGGCGGTCCGCCGCCGCGGCGCGCGTCGTCCGCCGCACCACGTCGTACGCCGCCAGCGTAGCGGCGCCAACGAGGAACACGACCAGCGCCACGATGAGGAGCGGCAGCGTTTGCTCGATCGATCGCCCCGGTGCAGTACGACGGACAGCCACTGGCAGCTTGGGAGCGTCGGTGAAAGACACGAAGTGAATCGCCCTGGGACGGCAGCAGGCTACCGATTCTCTCGGGCAGCGCATCAACCTACACATCCGGCGGCTCGTTCGGCCAGACCGACCCGGAAGCGTTCTCCGCGCGCCTGCATGTTCCGCGCCCCGTGGCAACGCCTTGCGTCATCCCCGCACAGGCGGCATCTTCCCCTCTAACACATAGGGGGAGACACTCCATGCTCGATCGTGACGGCGGGCTGCTGCGCGGCACGCTCGATCTGCTCATTCTCAAGGCCGTCTCGTGGGGACCGCGGCACGGCTACGCCGTCGCCGAGTGGATTCGCGCCATCACGGACGAAGACATCCTCGTGGAGGAAGGGCCCCTGTACACTGCACTCCACCGGTTGGAGCGGCGGGGACTGCTCTCCGCCAACTGGGGCCTGTCGGACAACAACCGTCGTGCCAAGTACTACGAGTTGAGTCGTGCAGGGCGGCAGCAGCTGCGCGCCGAGGTGACCACGTGGCAACGGTATGCAGGCGCCGTCTCCAAGGCGATCGCGGCGGCCACGCCGGCTGCCGGCTGACGACGCGCGTGCGACCACTCTTCCGGGTCCCTGCCACGCGATCGCGCATCGCGCGCGATGTGGCCGACGAACTCGCGTTTCATCTGGAGATGCGTACCCGTCGACTGATGACCGACGGCCTGTCACCGGAGGCCGCCCGCCGCGAGGCCATGCGGCAATTCGGCGACCTCAACCGCGTACGTCAATCGTGCGTGTCCTACGACCACGAGCGAGAGCGCGCCATGCACCGTGCCACCTTGTTGGGCGAGTTGCGGCAAGACGTCATCTATGCCCTGCGCGTCCTCCGGCGGAACCGGCTCTTTTCGGCCGCCATCATCCTCACACTCGCGCTGGGGATTGGCGCCAATAGCGCGATCTTCACCCTCGTACACGCCGTGCTGTTGCAGACGCTGCCGGTCCGCGACCCCGGGCGGCTCGTCGTCATCGGTGATCCAACGCGCACCACAGGGTGGGCGGTGGATTCGTACACGCGGACGGATCTGCTGTCGTACCGGATGTACCGCGCGCTGCGCGAGAACACCGGCGCGCTGACCGGAGTATTGGCGTCGGGAGTGGCGGGACGGTTGGACGTCGTGACCGAGCGCGGCAGCGAACCGGAGCATCCGCGCGGACGCTTCGTGTCCGGGAACTACTTTCGCGTGCTCGGCGTGCCGGCCGCACGAGGTCGCGTGTTCGACGGGAGCGAGGAGGCCACGCGCGGGGGGGCGCCCGTGGCCGTGATCAGCGACGGGTACTGGACGCGGCGGTTCGATCGGGATCCGAGCGTGATCGGCCGCGACTTCGTCGTGAACGGATCTCGCTTGACGATCATTGGCGTGACTCCGCCAGGATTCACCGGAGAGATCGTGGGGCAGCCCACCGAGGTCTGGCTGCCGCTCGCCATGCAGCCGGCGCTCGCGCCCAACCGTCCGCTGTTGGACAATCCGGAGGCGTACTGGCTGCTGTTCGTCGGACGATTGGCCCCCGGAGCGACGCTCGAGCAGGCGCGCGCCGCCGTCGGCAGCCGCATGCGAGCATGGGTGGAAGCCAACCCGCCCACGAGCGGTGCGCTCACCGATGCGCAACTGCGCGACCTGCCGATCTACGTATCGTCCGGAGCGCGCGGTCTTTCTCGCGTGCGCTCCGAATACGCCACGCCGCTCCTGACGCTGATGGCGGCCGTCGCGGTCCTCCTCCTGATCATCTGCGCTAACATTGCCAACCTGCTGCTCGCGCGCGCGGTGGCCCGGACGCGCGAAATCGGTGTACGGCTGGCCATCGGCGCCGGGCGGTTCCGACTCGTGCGCCAGCTGCTCACGGAGAGCGTGGTGCTCGCCGTGGTGGGCGCGGTGGTGGGGCTCGCCGTGGCGTGGGGCGCCACCCGGCTTCTCATCGCGTATGCCGTCCCCGCTTCCAGCAGCACCAGCTTCAGCGCACGCCCTGGCGTTCCGGTGCTGTTGTTCACGATCGCGCTGTCCTTCGTCGTTGCGATGCTCGTGGGCGTCGTCCCGGCGCTTCGTGCGTCGCGCGTGGATCTGGCGACCAGCGTCCGGGCGCATGCGCGGTCGATCACGGGAAGTGGAAGCCGCGGGGCGGGAACGCGCTTCCCCCTGGGGAAAGCGCTCATCGTCGGCCAGGTGGCGCTCTCCCTCGTTCTGCTCACCGGCGCGGCGTTGTTGGGCCGGAGCCTCAGATCGCTTGAGAGCACGCGCACGGGCCTGGATCGCGACCATCTCCTGGTCGTCGACATCGACCCTGGCGCGATCGGTTACCATGGCGCACGGCTCGCCACGCTGGCGGCCACGCTGCGCGAGCGGTTCGTCCGTCTCCCCGGCGTGGCGGCCGTGAGCTTCTCCGCGAACGGGCTCTTCAGCGGATCGGAGAGTCGATACCTCATTGGCGTACCCGGGTTCGTGGCCCGCAGCGCACAGGACAGCCTGTCGGCGGCCGACGAGGTGGGGCCGGGATACGTGCACGCCACGGGCGCCACCTTGCTGCGCGGACGTGAAATCACCGAGGGCGACAACGGCGCGTCCGCGCCCGTCGCGCTCGTGAACGAGAGCTTCGCGCGGTTTTACTTTCCAGACGGCCCCGCGGTCGGGGAGACGTTTCAGCTCGACTCCATCACCGCCGTGCGCATCGTGGGCGTCATCGCCGACGCCAGAGATCACAGCCTTGTCACCCCGCCGGAGCGGCGGTTCTACCTGTCGTATCTCCAGCGCGTGGACGAGGAGAGCGCCCTCCGGTTCGAGCTCCGAGCACGCGGAGCGCCTGGACCGCTCGTGCAGCCGGTGCGGCGGGAGATCGTCGCGGTCGACCCACAGCTGCCGATTTATGGAATTGATCCACTGGCCAAGCTCATGCGGCAATCCATTCGCCAGGATGTTTTTCTCTCGCAGCTGGCCACGGGGTTCGGGCTGCTGGCGCTGCTCCTCGCCGCGATCGGTCTGTATGGCGTGATGGCGTACGCCGTGAGCCGTCGCACTGGCGAGATCGGCCTGCGCATGGCGCTCGGCGCCCAGCGCCGGGACGTGGTGGGGATGGTCCTGCGCGAAGCCATGCTGTTCCTGGCGGGTGGTGTGGCCATCGGCCTTCCGCTTGCGCTCGTCGCTACCCGTCTCATCGCAAATCAGCTGCACGGCGTGGGTGCGGGGGATCCGCTGGCGATCGCGACGGCACTCGGTGTTCTGGGCACGAGCGCTGTTCTTGCGGCTCTCGTGCCGGCCATGGGAGCCGCGCGCGTGGCGCCGACCGTCGCACTGCGCGAGGATTAGAGTAAGGACGGGGACGTAACGCCACCCCGCGTCTCTCGTCATCTCGGGAGAGCACAGCCGCAAGGCCGTGCTGCGTATCACCCTCCACGGGAACCGCTCATGCCGAGTCACAGAGCCGCGCTGTCGTCACAATGTGCCGCCGCCGCGTTTGCGGCGCTCACGCTGTCGCTCTTTGCGTGCGGCAGTCATCACCACCTGTCCGAGTACGCATTCGCCGGCCGGTCGCTCGGACTGGTCTACATCGCGCCGCCCGCTCCGGTGCTGCTGCAGGGGCGGTACAACCTGCGCGCCGCGAATGACCCCGTGGCGGCCGTCATGCGCGTCGGATCGGGGGTGGCGCGCGAGGTGGAAGGGCGCCACGCGAGCGCGCGACTGGATAGCGCCGCTGCGCACGTCGACGTGGGCGCTCGGCTGGCGCACACCACCCTCGAGCGTGCCAGCCGCTACCTCGGTACGCAGCCCGTGGACGGCGAGAACGCCGACTACCTGCTCGAGATCCAGATGCGCAACGTCGGCATCGACGCCCGCGGCGAGAGCGCGGCCTATCTCTTCACCAACGCCGAGGTGGTTCTCCTGGACCGCCACACCGGTCGCGAGATCTGGAGCGCGGCCGTGCACGGCACCGATCGGCTCACACCCTTCGTCCGCGGCACGGATCACGTACCCGGCGGGATCGTCACGGCCGGCACCCTCAGCCTGGTCACGGTGGCGGACTTCCAGGAAGCGCTGGAACAGCTGGCGGATTTCTCCTCGACGCTGGTGACGGACCGGTTGAGGGAGGATCTGAGGGGGGTCAGGAACTGACGACTCAGGTCTGAGTGCTCAGTCCTCGGTGGTGAGTTGGTTGGGTCTGGATCTGCGCGCGTGGGCGGGACGGGGATTCTTTAGGGCGAGAATCAGTTTCGGGGTTACTGTCATCTGAGGACAGTCATCAGCACAGGGATCAGTTGGCGGGAGGGCGGGGCCCAAGCCTAGCGAGGTCGCGATCCGCTCTCGGGGTGGGCAGGACCCAGACATCCGATGACCGATGACGGATGACTGTGCCCACGCAACTGGTTCTCGCTCACCGCGAGCGAGGGGTGAGGCGTCAGCGGGCGCGGATGCCGGCCCCAGTTTTCCCGCGAGCGAGGGGCCAGGCGTCAGGGGGCAGTTCCCAGCGAGCGAGTCGTCAGTCATCAGTGTCCACGACCTCCACCACCGTCCGTGCCATGGTCCGAACCTTGCCCTCTTGAGGTATTCCCTCGAGAGCAAGGAGTCGATGACCATGCAGGCATACAGAGCTCTTCCGACCATGTTGGCGGCGATGGTCGCGATGGCCGCGTGTACGCGGGCTGGAAACGTGGAAACCGCGCCGCCTCCCGAGCCGGTACAGGCGCCCTCAACCGCCCGTACGCTCCCGGCCGGCACCACGCTGCAAGTTCGGTTGGACGATCGCTTGGGCACGCAGTCGAGCAAGGTGGGTGATCGCTTCACCGCCACCGTGGCCGAGCCCGTGACCGCGCAGAACGGCGCCACGGTGGTGCCCGCGGGCGCCAAGGTGTACGGGTCGGTGACCGGGCTGCACGAGTCCACGCGTGCCGGCGATCCCGCGGTGATCAAGCTCGACTTCAATCGCCTCGCGTTCAACGGCAACAGCTACGCGTTCGACGCGGCCGTCGAGTCCACGCACCTGCAGACCGAAGGCGGTGACACGCGCAACGAGACCCTGAAGAAGGCCGGAATCGGCGCGGCGGCGGGCGCGGTGCTCGGCGCGGTGCTGGGCGACGCGGATCTCAAGAGCATCCTCATCGGCGGCGCGATTGGCGCGGCGGCGGGGACGGCCATCTCGCTCGGCACGGGCGACGTGCAGGGCGTGCTGCCCTCAGGTACGGCGATGACGTTGCGCAATACCCAAACGGTGGCGCTCCGATAGCGCCGCAGCGCTCCGGTGCGCCGCACTACATGCGGCGCACCGGACGGGGCCCCTGTGGGCCCTCACTCGAGACAACACGGCCGGCCGCAGCTCACCGCGCGCCGGCCGTGTTGCATTCGACTGAAACCCATCATCGCCGCCGGGCGTAGAGCATCGCGGCCGCGCACGGGCGCCCGGCCATGTGCAGCTTCCGGCACCGCCGACGGCGGTCAGTGCCCCACTTGACTCTCGACCGAATCCAGGAGCACCGTATGGCCGCACGGCCACTATCTCCTGAAGCCGGCGCGCGCGGCGCTTCCTTCCGCACCGTGTTCCGCGCTGCTCCCCGTCGCGTCGCTCCCCGCGCTGCTGCCCCCCGCACTGCTGCCCCCCGCGCTGATCGCTTGCCGGCCGCTTCCCGGCGCGGAGTGATTGCCCGCGTGGCGATCGGGCGCGCCGTGGCGGTCGTGACGACGCTCGCGGCGCTCGCGCTTCCCGTGCTCGCGCCGCGCGCCCTCCCGGCACAGGACACCGACAGCGCGAGCACGGAGCCGGCGACACACGGCAGTCTGGATCTCACGATCGATCACTACGGAGTGAGCTTTGGCAACTCGCGCCGCGTGAACGGGCTGCGCGTCAACTACCGCGACCGCGATCTGGAACGGGTGAACGGGCTCAACGCGACCGTCTGGACGCCGTACACCCCGGCGTCCGGCACGGTCAACGGCATCGCGTTGGGGGTTCCGGTCACGGGAGCGCGCCGCATCAACGGGCTCGCGACTGGCGTACTCGGCGTGGGCGCGAACGATCGCCTGGCGGGGATTGCCGTGGCCCCGCTCGGTGTCGGCGCGGGAGAGAGCGTGCGCGGCATCGCGATCGGCGGCGTGGGAGTGGGCGCGGGCGAAAGCATGGCGGGCATCATGGTAGGGGGCGTCGGTGCCGGCGCCGGGGGCGACGCACGCGGCATCATGGTCGGAGGACTCGGCGCCGGTGCGGGAGGGAATCTGCGCGGGCTCACCGTCGGCGGACTCGGGGCCGGCGCCGGCGGTGATCTGTGGGGAATCACGCTGGCCGGACTCGCTGCCGGGAGCGGTGGCCGTATCAGCGGCCTCACCCTGGCCGGTGTGGGGGCGGGAGCGGGCGGATCGATTCATGGTGTGACGGTGGCCGGTGTTGCGGCCGGCGCCGGTGGGGACATCTCCGGGATCACGATCGCCGGGGTGGCCGCAGGCGCGGGCGGGGACATCCGGGGGATCACCTTCGCCGGGATCGCTGCGGGTTCGGGCGGAACGCTCCGCGGGCTGACGGTGGCAGGTGGGGCTGCGGGCGCGCCGAAGATCCGCGGAATCACCCTCGCCGGGCTCGCCGCCGGAGGGGAGGACGTGGCGGGCGTCACGCTGGCCGGCGCCTACGTCCGCGTGCCGGTCCACGGACGCATCAACGGGCTCACTGCCTCCGCCTTCAATCACGTCCAGGGGGAGCAGCGCGGGCTGGCGATCGCGGTGCTCAACGTCGCGCACGAGCTGCACGGAGCCCAGATCGGATTGCTCAATTGGGCGGGCAACAACCACGGCATCGCGCGTCTGCTTCCCGTCGCGAACTTCCATCACTGAGTCCGCAGGAACGGCGCGCGACGTCGGGGTGCGACGTTCGCTGCGTGCGAGCCCCCGGGAGACGTGCGGACCGCCAATGCGCTACTCGCCGCCGATTTCCTCCAGTGTGCGCGGCCAGTCGGCGCGGAGAATACGCGACAAGGCACGGTCCGCTAGCAATCGACCACCCGTTTGACAGCGCGCGCAGTAGTTGGTCTCGTTCCGCGCGTACACGATCCGCTGGATGGGTGCGCCGCACTGGGGACATGGCTGCCGATACTTGCCGTGCGCCGCCATGGCCGCATGGAACGCCGTGACGCGCTCGGGGAAGGCGTCGCCCGTCTCGTCGCGCAGCCGGACGATCCACTCCCGCAGCAATGCTTGCATCGCGACGTGCAGCCGCTCGACCTCCCGATCGGTGAGATGCGCCGTGCGCTGCACGGGTGACAGACGGGCGCGCAGCAGGATCTCGTCCGAATGTGCGTTGCCGACCCCGCTCACGATGCGCGGATCCGTGAGCGCGCGTTTGAGCGTGTGATTCTCTCGTCGCAGCGCCGCGGCGAACCCGGAGATGCTCACCTCGAGCGGCTCGACGCCGCCGCGGCCGTGCGCCGCCAGCGCGTCCGCTCCGTGCACCACGTGCAACGAGGCGCGCTTGGTGGTCGCCGTCTCCGTGAGCAGCAACGTCCCGGTGGGGAAGTCGAACGCCGCGTGCGTGCGCTTGCGCGGCACCGCCACGCCGCGCCGTCGCCAGTGAAAGCGCCCGGTGATCATGAGGTGGATGACGGCGAACAGCTCGTCGCCCATCTCCCAGACCACGCGCTTCCCCAGCCGATGCGCCCCGCGCACGACGCGCCCTTCCAGCGCGTGCACCGGCGGATCGACCGTGCGCAGCAGCGACGGTGAGACGAGACGAATGCGCTCCAGCGGCTGACCCACAATGTGCCGCTGCAGCGCGTCCACGTAGAGGGTGATCTCGGGAAGTTCAGGCATCGGTCGCCAGCGACAATGAATAGAGAGCGGCGCGCGGCGCGCTCGCCGGTGCGGCGTTCGACGCCCTCACGCTCCTCCCGCCCGATCTTTGCATAGCGCCCACGGGAGCAATGCCGTGGCCGGAGCGGCGCGGCAGCCGGGACGTGGCGGTCGCTGGAGCGGGAGCTGGCCGGCGCACGAGCAGACGCGCCACGAGCAGACGCGCGGACGGACACCACACGATACGGAGATCCTCCCCATGCACGACCTGACGGTCACGAACAACGAACGTCGCGCGGCATCGCCGGCGCAGCGCGCCACCCGCGCGGTGGAGCGCACGGTGGACCGCCTCTCGGGCGTGGGCGACGTGGGCGATCGCGTGGCCGCGGCGCTGCACCACGAGGTGCTGCGCGGCGGAGCGACGACACGCAACGTGGCCGACGTCCTGCACGGCACATGGCTCGGCCACCCGCTGCATCCCGTGCTCACCGATGTCACCATCGGCGCATGGCTGTCGGGCGCGGTCGTGGACGCGATGTCGTTGGGCGCACGCAGCGACGGGACACGACGCGCCGCGGACACACTCGCGGCTCTCGGCACCGCGGCCGCGCTCCCGACCGCACTCGCCGGTCTGGCCGACTTCTCGACCGTCCCAAAGCGCGCGTCGACCACGGCCACACTGCACGGTGCGCTGAACGGGGTGAACGTCCTGCTGTACCTGCTGTCGCTGCGCGACCGGCGGGCGGGGCGCCGCGGTCGGGGGCTCGCCCTGTCCGCGGCGGCGATCGCGCTCAGTATGGCCAGTGCGTGGCTGGGCGGCGAGCTGGTGTATCGCCACCGCGTGGGGGTCGACCACGCAGAGCGCTTCACCGGCCCCACCGATTGGACGCCCGTGTTGAGCGCGGACGCGCTGGAGGATGGTCGTCCGGAAACGGTGAGCGTAGACGGGAAGTCCGTGCTGCTCTACCGCGATGGCGAGGTCCTCCACGCCATGGCCGGCATCTGCGCGCACGCGGGTGGCCCGCTCGCGCGCGGCATCTTTGACGGGAGCTGCGTGGAGTGCCCGTGGCATCAGTCGGTCTTCGACATGCGCACGGGCGGCGTCGTTCACGGTCCCGCCACGCGTCCGCAGCAGGCGTTCGACGCGCGGACGCGGGACGGACAGATCGAGATCCGCCTCCGCGTGAGCGCGCCAACGCCGGCGTAGGCTGCCGCGGGGCAGCGGTGGCGGGCGGTGGAGCCCGCCTCAGCTGCCCTGCTTCTTCTGGTACAGCCCCACGAGCTCCGTCTGGGCGAGCACGTGCCCCTGCATGGCACCTTCGAGCTGCGCCTTGGTGGGATGGTCCATCCCTTCGAGCACCGTATCGAGCGCGTAGAGCTTGAAGAAGTAGCGGTGGCGCCCCGTGGGCGGGCACGGTCCGCCGTAGCTCGTGCGCTTCCAATCGTTGTTGCCGCGGCGCGCCCCGGCAGGGGCGCCGCTCGCACCGGCCCCTTCGTCGAGCGAATGCACGGTGGACGGGATGTCGTACACGACCCAGTGCACCCAGGTGCGCTGCGGGTTCTTGGGATCGGGAGCGTCGGGATCGTCGACGATGAGCGCGTAGCTCTTCGTTCCCGGTGGCGCGCCCGCCCACCGCAGCGGCGGCGACACATCGCGCCCCTCGCACGTGTGCACGGTGGGAATGTCCTCGCGCGGACCAAATGCCGTCGACTGGATGGTGAACTGGCCGTTGCTCATCGTCGCGCCTCGTGCTGAATCCGTGGACATCTGCGTGGGACCCCCGACATCCCCCGCGGCGCCCGCGGTCTCCGCCGGGGTGCCGCGGTCCCGTCCGCCGCAGGCGGCCGCACCCACCACGCACATGCCCACGAGCGGCCAGCGCGCCGCCCGGGCTCGCGAGATCCTGCCGCGGGGCGGGCGGGCGGCCGGCGAGCACACGGTGCTGTGAGACATAGGATCCTCCCTGTCGAGTGATGCGCTCGAAGGCGCTGCATTCGCCGTGCCCACGGAGGCGCGCACTACGGCACGGCGGCTGGCATCTCGTGCGGCTCGTCGGCGTCGGATGGACGCACGCGCGCGATCCACCGGTTGGCCACGATCAGCACGACCAGGACGACGCCCCACTGCAGCAGGATCGTCCCCACGTTCTCCACCCCGAACGGCGCCAACCATCCCGGTCCGCGTACCTGGTACAGCCACCACCCGACGAGCACGAGCGCCTGCAGCGGCACGAGCACGCCGATCACCACGTCCCACCAGCGCCCGATGCGGATGTCCGAATCTTCGTGATTGAGCTGCGTCTGGCGGAAGCGCCGCACGCCATGCGTCATCACCGCGATCGCGAAGAACAGTCCGCTCACCATGAGCGCCACCCCCCACACCCAGTCCTGATTGTGCAGGACCTGGAGCGAGAGCGCCGAGGGCAGTCCGAGCACGAACCCGCCCAGACCCACGATCCGGATGGCCTTGCGCCGCGGAATACCCGCATCGGCCAACACGCGCGTGGCCAGTTCGAGCATCGCCACGAGGCTGGTGAACGCGGCGAAGGCGAGCGCCAGGAAGAAGAGAAACATGAACGCGCGCCCACCCGCGATGCGCGCGAAGAGTTGCGGCATCCAGATGAAGGTGAGTCCCTCGTTCCCTGCCCCGAAGATCGTGTGCTGGATGAGATCCGGCGTCACCTGCGCGCCTCCGCGCACCGCATCCGCCAGCGCCGGATACGCGGCCAATCCTTCCGGATGCGTGGCGAGACTGGCCACGAGTTGCGGCACCACGGAGAACACCGTGCACATCACCATGATGCCGGCCAGCAGCGAGACCATGTTGTTGGCCGTGGGCAGGATGAACGCGTTGAGCGCCGTGTCTTCGTTGCGGCGCAGATAGGCCGCGTACACCAGCACGAGCCCCCACCCGGCTCCGGTGTCCCACGCGTTCTGCGTGAGCGCTTGCAGCCACAGGTTCGCGTTCCGCAGCTCGTGCCAGTGCACGGTGAACAGGTAATGCAGTCCGCCGTCGGCGTTGGGAAGCGTGACGGCGCGGAGCGCGAGCGCCACCACCAGCACGAGCAGAAGCGGCATCAGCACACCGGCCACGCGCTCAATGGCGCGTACGCCGCGCGCCACCACCCACGCCCCGAGCCCCATCGCCACGCCATGCGTGAGCACGGGCCACCACGACGACGTGTAGCTCAACCAGAACGCCCCCGGCTCACGCCCGGGGATCTCCCCTACCGCCGCCGCCCACACGTAGCGCACCGTCCACCCGGCCACGACCGAGTAGTAGAACATGATGGCCGTCGCCACGAAGGCGATGAACGCTCCCATCCACGCCCATCGTGGTCCCATCACTTTCACGAACGCGGCCACCGGTCCCGTGCGCGTGAGCCGCCCCATGCCGAATTCCACGAGAATGAGCGGAATGGACCAGAGGAAGAGAAAGACGATCCAGGCCACCAGGAACTCTCCGCCACCGTTCTGGGCCGCGATGCGCGGGAAACGCCAGATGTTGCCGGTCCCGACGGCCATGCCGAGCATGGACAGCATCATGAGCCACCGCGATGAGAAGCTTTCCCGGGTCTCTGACAAAGGACCTCCGTGTGGTCGAGGAACGCGGATGACGCGTATGGGATCCCGATATACTCGGCCCAGATGCCGGGAGACGGAAGAGGATCGGGTGCGAACCTGCGTGCCGACTCCCGCCGGCCGACGCACGCGGCCAACGCGCGTCGGCCGGCGGGGGTTGCCCTCCTCAGCGCGACTCGTCTTCCCCATAGCACACCGACAAGGGCACACCCGTCGCGAGGCGGGGCCGCAAAGCCAGGAATCTCCCACTGAGATCGTCCGGCCGCCGATGGGTCGCGATGAGGGAGCATCGCCCACGACCTCGGCAGCACGTCGCCGCCGAGCACGGGGGGCTGCTCTCGATGGGCCACGACTCGCCGCACCACAACGGTCATCCGCGCGCGACGCACCGCGCGGGTCCCGCCTTCCACCATGCCTCGGCGCCGCGCGCCGGCATAGCCGGCGTAGGCCTGGTTGCGACGGCAATCGCGGCGGCGGTCGCCGCCTGCTCTCCCCCCGCCGCGGCGCTCCGCTCGCCCGTGCAGACGGTCAGTGCCCCCGCACGCGCCGACTGCGGCGCCAACGCGCACGCCACCGCCGGCCACGCCCCCGCCCCTGTGGACGCCGACACGGGCACGACCGGATCGCTCGCGCCTCCCCGCGCCGTCCCACCCACTCTCCATCTCGCAGTGGGACAATCCCACATCGTGCGCGTTTGGGAGATGCCATGCCTGGTCCTCGCGCCCGGCAACGAACGGTACGTGATCTCCGCCGTCAATCTCTCCCGCGCGGCCTCCGTGGACGCCCTGTTCACGCTGCAGACGCGCGGCAGCATGTCGTCCGAGATCGCCCGGTCGCACGACCGGCAGGTGAGCATGGCGGCCCACCAACCGACCCCTGGGTGGGCCTCACCACCACCGCTTCCTCTCCCCGAAGCGCGCGCGCCGGTAGTGCCCACGTCCCACACGTCCCATACGTCGCTCGCGTCGCTCTCATCCGCTGATGTGGGAGACGACATCGCGCTCATCGACTGGGAAGGGCGCGCAAGCCAGGTGCGGTGCGGCGGCAGTCCGTCCTCCCAGCCGCACCTCCGTGCCACCGTTGCGGTGGTGGCCGGCAACACGGTGGTGATGGTCGACCGCCGCGCGGCCAATTACGATGTCTTCTTCACGCCGCAGGGGCGCGACAAGCTGCAGCGCGCCGCCGCGCGTATCGACCACCTGTTGTTGCCCACCCTGCGGTCACTCCTGCGTCCGGACATCGACGCGCTCGTTCCCATGGGCGCGAACGGACGCCAGTTCGTGATCGTCACTCCGCTCCCGCCGGGATACGGCGGACAGGCCATGCCGCAGCACGCTGCGCCCGGCCGCATGTGTCCCGTGTCGGAAGGCATCGCCGTGGGAGCGCTGTCGCCCGACGCCGCCACGTGGACCGTGGGTGGCATCGCCAGCATCGCCATCCACGAGCTCACGCACGTGTTCGACTTTCTCGCCGCCGTCGACGCCCACCGTACCAGTATGGGAACGCGTGGCTGGCTGGCCGAGGCGATCGCGTCGTCGGCAGAGGAAACGGCGGCGCGACTGGCGTTGGACCAGCGCACCGGCGCGCGGAATGAGGAGCTCACGTCCGATGAGCCGCGTCCGCACTGGACCTCGTGGCTGCTCCCGCACGCCGAGCGTGAGTCCACGTGGGGCAGCGTGGCCGGCGACGCAGGGGGGGGGCTGCCCATCGGGATGTACACCACCGGCTCGCAGATCCTGTTATATGCCCGCGAGCAGATGCGCCACGCGGCGCCCGACGGAGCGCCGCTGCTCTACCAACGGCTGCTCGCGTCGCACACGGGGGCGGACCGGTGGTCGGTAGACGAGGTGGCGTCCGCCGTGGGGCTCGCGGGCGACACACTGCTGGATCGCGCCATGCTGGCGATCGTGACCGACGATCTCGTTCCGCCCGACTCGGCAGCCAAGTATGCGCTTCCACAGATCGGCGCGTGGACCAATCGCGCAGACGTCGACGCGCGGATGCGCGACGAGCGCGCCGCCGACCCGTCGCGCGTGCTCGAGCGCGGCGCGGCCATGCGCGAGACCGTGCGCGTGGGAGGCGGATCGTATATTTACTGGGACGTTCCCGCCGACACGGCGCGCGGACTGTGGCTGGTGATCACACCGTCCGCCGCACCAACGCAATGGATTCTCCGCGTGACGCGCGTGCGCTGACCGCGCACGCACATCGGTCACCGCTTGCCCCAGCTTCTCGTGCCCTTCCCACCGCGCGGCGTGATCGTGCCGCCCCTCTCTCTCCGGAGTCTCCCAATGGTTCGCACTCCCATCGCGGCCGTTGTTGTGGCCGTCGCCCTGTCCGTCGTCGCTCCACGCGCCGCGCACACACAGCAGTCGCCCGCCACGCCGGAAACGGCTGCGGCCCCGGGCGGTGCGGTGCAGATCGCACTCTCGGCCAATGCGCTCCCGCTCCCCACCGTCGATTCCGCCCGCATGGCGCGCGCGATGGAGCTGCTCGATGCGATGCACTATGACAGCGTGCTGCATCAGAGCATTGGGATCATGCTCGACGCGCAGCTCGAGGCCAACCCGTTGCTGAAGGACTACCGCGACGTGCTCGAGCAGTTCTTCGATCGATACATGTCGATGGAACACGTGGGCCCGCCCACGGCCGCGCTCTACGCCGCACGCTTCAGCGAGCAGGAGCTTCGCGAACTCATCGGGTTCTACAGCACGCCGCTGGGGCAAAAAGTGGTGGACCTCACACCGGAGCTCACGCAGGCCGGCGTGCGGATCGGGCAGGAGATCGTCCGGCAGCACAGCGCTGAGCTGATGATGATGATGAGCCAGCAGCACGGCACGCCGGCGGCGGCGCCCTCCGGGAGCGGATCGCTCCGGTAACGGCGGCCGCGCCCGCGGCCGCCGCGGCACGGCTCTCGCACCACCTTCCTCCGCCGCGCGCGCCTCGCGCGCGCACGCGAGATCGAGGAGGAGGACATGAACACCATCAGCACACCCGAGCTACGCGACCGGCTGCAGACCGGCGAGGATCTCGTTCTCGTGAACGTGCTGCCGGAGGAGGCGTTTCGACAGGGACACATCCCCGGCTCGCTCAACGTGCCCGTGCAGCGCGCGGGATTCGTAGACGCGGTCGAACGGGTCGCCGGCGGGCGCGACCGGACGATCATCGTCTACTGCGCGAGCCTTGAGTGTCAGGCGTCACCCACTGCGGCCAGGATGTTGGACGAAGCCGGCTTTCCCGACGTCATCGACTACGAGGTGGGCATGCAGGGGTGGCGCGAACACGACCTGCCCGTCGAGAGCGGCGCGCCCGCCCACGAGCACGCATAGCCCGTGGCCAGGGACGCGCACATGTCGGTCGCGCGCAGCGCCAGTCTCCGCCCGGCACGCCGTACCACGCTTTGCGTGCACGCTGATCGCACCCGCACCGTCAATGGCGACGCGGGTCGGGACGCGGGGCTGGAGGTGGCGCACGACGTAGCGCACGGCGCGGGGCACGGCGCGGGGCACGGCGCGGAGCCCGAGGCGGGGCAGCACGACCCGAATGTACCGGCCGGGTGGAGCTACAACCCGGCGTCGTGGGGGCAGCGGCTGCCGCTGGTGGGTTTGGCCGTTCTCGGGGCCTGCATCGCCGGCTATCTCGCGCTGTACCAGTACGGGGTGGTCGACCACGTGTGGGAGCCGTTCTTCGGAAGTGGAAGTCGCCGCATCCTGCATTCCAGCATCTCGTTCACCCTCCCGGTTTCCGACGCAACGCTGGGCGCGCTGGGCTACGTGGGCGATGCCGTGGCCGGCGTGATCGGCGGTCGCGCCCGCTGGCGCACCATGCCGTGGATCGTGCTGCTCTTCGGCGTGCTCGTGGGACCGCTGGGCGCCATCAGCATCGCGCTCGTGATCGCGCAGCCGATCGCCTACCACGCGTTCTGTACGCTGTGCCTCACGACCGCGCTCATCTCGACGCTCATGATCGGGCCGGCCATGGACGAGGTGCTCGCCAGTCTGCAGTATCTGCGACGCGTGGCGCGTACGCCGGGCCGCTCGGTGTGGCGCACCTTCTGGGGACTGGAGTCGCGTCCCACACCCTCTGCGCGAGCGGACAACGTGTGAGCACCGGACGTGCGTGGGAGCGGGGTCGGCGGCGGAAACACACGGGAGACGCATGACATGTGGGCACGTGTGGGGAGCGCGCTCGTGGGAGTGTGGCTGATCGCCGCCCCTGGCGCGCTGGGATACGCGGGGGCGGCCGCGGTGAACGACCGCATCATTGGGCCCATGGTGGTGGCGTTCGCGATCATCTCCGCCGCCGAGGTGACGCGTGCGGTGCGATGGGCCGAGCTGCCGCTGGCCGGATGGCTTCTCCTGGCACCGTGGCTTCTGGGATACGGCGATCCCGTGGTGTCGGCGCAGAGTCTCGTCGCCGGATTCGTGCTGCTTGCGCTCGTGCCGGTGCGCGGACGCGCGAGCGCGCGCTTCGGTGGGGGTTGGAGATCTCTCTGGAGCGGACCTCCCTCAACGTGAACGACCGACTGCGCGACCTCGCCGCGCGCTGGTTCGGCCCGCCCGATCCCACGGCGGCGGGATATCTGTGGCCCCGCTGGCTCTTCCTCCGCGCGCTGGGGTTGATCTTTTTTTCTGCGTTCTACTCGCTCGCGTGGCAGGTGCAGGGGCTCATCGGCCCGCGCGGGATTCTGCCCGCCAGCGAGTACCTGCGCGCCATCGGCCAGGTGCTCTCTCCGGTGTTGCGCGTGTGGGAGGCGCCCACCCTGCTGTGGTTCGGCGCCGGACATACGGCGCTGGCGCTCGTGGTGGCGGCGGGGCTCGTGGCGTCGCTGTTCCTCACGCTCAACGTGTGGCCGCGGGCCAGCGTGGCGGCGTGCACGGTGCTGTTCCTCTCGCTCGTGGCCGCGCTGCAGGTGTTCGCGTCGTATCAATCCGACGGGATGCTGCTCGAGGCGGGCGTGCTGTCGATCATCCTGGCGCCCGCCGGGATGCGACCCGGGCTGGGGGCCAGTCATCCACCCTCGCGCGCCAGTGTGTTTCTGCTGCAGTGGGAGTGGTTCCGGATCTACTTCGAGAGCGGCGTGGTGAAGCTCGCGAGCGGTGACCCGGCGTGGCGCACGCTCACCGCAATGGACCACTACTACGAGAACGGTCCGCTCCCCACCTGGATCGGGTACTACGTGCAGCACCTGCCGCACACGTTTCACGCGGCGGTCGTGCTCTTCACGCTCCTGGTGGAGCTGGTCCTGGTGTGGGGGCTGTTCGCTCCGCGGCGGTGGCGGGTGGCGTTGTTCGTGGTCGTCACCACCATGCAGACAAGCATCATCCTTACCGCCAATTACGCCTTTCTCAACTATCTGGTCCTCGTCCTCGGCGTGTTTCTGCTGGACGACCGGGTGTGCGCGCGTCTGCGACTGCTGGTGCCGGCCGCCGAAGCGCGGGTGCGCCCTCGATGGCGGGCGTGGGGCGCGGCGGCGGCGCTCATCTGGATCTTCTACAGCACCGTCGCCGCGTTGGCGGCGTTCTTTCTTCCCGTCCCGCACCTGCTTGCGCTCCCGGCACGCGTGCTCGCCCCGTTTCGCGTGGCGAACGCGTACGGGTTGTTCGCCGTCATGACCCCGGAGCGCTACGAGATCGAGTTCCAGGGGAGTACCGATGGCGGGAAGACGTGGGTCGCGTACCCGTTCCGCTATAAGCCCCAGGACCCATTCCAGGCACCGGGCATTTACGCGCCCTATCAGCCGCGGTTCGAGTGGAATCTCTGGTTCGCCTCGTTGGGCGAGTGGAAGGAAAACCAGTGGGTGGTGCTCACGCAGGAGCGACTGCTCGAGCACTCGCCCTCCGTGCTGGCGCTGTTCGCGCGCGACCCGTTCGACGGGCGCGCGCCCACCCAGGTGCGCGCCGTTCTGTGGAAGTACTGGTTTACCGATCTCGCGACCAAGCGACGTACCGGCCGGTGGTGGTGGCGCCGCGTCCTCGGGCCCTACAGCGGCATCGCGGAACGCCTCCCCAACGGGCGCATCGTGTTCACCCCCGCCGACACGGAGTAACGGCGCGACCGCGCGCGAGCACCGGCCGTCACCCGCCGATGACCCACCGCCGCCCTGCCCTGGCCGCTCCCCTCTCGCGCCCTCCAGTTCACCCACGCTCCCATAACGTCTCCCTCTGCCTTCTCTCCGTCTCTCGATCGCGCACCTGGTCTCGCTGCGCGACGTCGCCTGACCAGACCAGGTGCGCGATCGAGAGAGGAGAGAAGCGAGACGCGAGAGCAAGATGCGACGAGGAGGGGACGGATCAGTACCGGTAGTGCTCCCCCTTGTACGGCCCCTCCACGGGTACGCCAATGTAATTCGCCTGGTCGGCGCTCAGCGTGGTGAGATGGACGCCCAGTTGATCGAGATGCAGCCGCGCGACATTCTCGTCGAGATGCTTGGGGAGCAGGTACACCTTCCGCTCGTACGCGTCGGTGTTGGTGTGCAGCTCCATCTGCGCCATCACCTGGTTCGTGAAGCTGGCCGACATCACAAAGCTCGGGTGCCCGGTGGCGCATCCCAGGTTGAGCAGCCGGCCCTCGGCCAGAATCAACACGCCGTGGCCGTCGGGGAAGACGAACTCGTCGTACTGCGGCTTGATGTTGATGCGCTGCATGCCGGGCAGCTTCTTGAGACCGGCCATGTCGATCTCGTTGTCGAAGTGGCCAATGTTACCGACGATCGCCTTGTCCTTCATCCGCTGCATGTGCTGGACGGTGATCACGTCCTTGTTCCCCGTGGCGGTGATGAAGATGTCCGCCGTCTCCACCATGTCGTCGAGGGTGGCCACCCGATAGCCTTCCATGGCCGCCTGCAGCGCGCAGATGGGGTCGATCTCCGTCACCACCACGCGCGCCCCCTGGCCGCGCAGTGCCTGCGCGCATCCCTTCCCCACCTCGCCGTATCCGCACACGACGGCCACCTTGCCGCCGAGCATGACATCGGTGGCGCGGTTGAGGCCGTCGATCACCGAGTGCCGGCAGCCGTACACGTTGTCGAACTTGGATTTCGTGACGGAGTCGTTCACGTTGATGGCGGGAAAGAGCAGTGTGCCGTTGCGCATCATCTCGTAGAGGCGGTGCACGCCGGTCGTGGTTTCCTCCGACACCCCGCGGATGCCGGCGGCCATCGCCGTCCAGCGCCCGGGATGCCGCTGTTGTTCGGCGCGCAGCAGATCGAGAATCACTCCCCACTCCTCCGGATCGCGGTCCGGATCGAACGCCGGCACCGCGCCGGCGCGCTCGAATTCCACTCCCTTGTGCACGAGCAGCGTGGCGTCACCGCCGTCGTCCAGCAACAGATGGGGGCCGGCGCCATCGGGCCACGTGAGCGCCTGCTCCGTGCACCACCAGTATTCTTCCAGCGTCTCCCCCTTCCATGCGAACACCGGCGTCCCCAATGGCGCCTCCGGTGTTCCGTTCGGTCCCACCGCCACGGCCGCGGCGGCGTGGTCCTGTGTCGAGAAAATGTTGCACGACACCCATCGTACGTCGGCGCCGAGCTCGACCAGCGTCTCGATGAGCACGGCCGTCTGCACGGTCATGTGTAGCGAGCCCATGATGCGCGCGCCGGAGAGCGGTCGGGCGTCCCGATACTCCGCGCGCAGCGCCATGAGCCCGGGCATCTCGTGCTCGGCCAGACGGATTTCGTTGCGCCCCCAGGGCGCGAGCGAGAGATCGCGCACCTTGAACGGCGGGCGCTCTTGCGAGGCGAGCGGTGCGGTGCGTTCGGACGTGACGGTCGTAGCCATCTCGATGCTCCTCAGGATGAACGGGTGCGGGGTGCACGTGCGATCGGACGCGGACTCCGTGGACGGACGGCGCTCACCACGACTCCGTGTCGTTCCGCGCGAGGCTCACCACTCGAGCTCCGCGCACGAAGCGCGCGCGTCCACGGCTATTGTACCGGTTTCTGGATCGTCGGCCGGCGCATGATCCCTGGCCCGCTCGGGAGCCTCCGGATCATCCCACGCCGGCACGGGTGTCGATGCCGCGCCGCCGCCGCGCGCAGACAGCGGGACGCGTGCCGTACAGGCAAAGAGGGTGGGACCGGACGCCGCGGGCTCGGCCGGAAGCGGCACGTAGCGCACGCCATCCAGGCCCGCCTCGTGCAGCCACGCCGCGAGGCGCGGCTCGTCGAAGCCCTGCCAGAGGTGGCCCATTCGCCGCAGGTCATCACGGTCGTGCGGCCGCATGTCGACCACGAGAAGCCGACCTCCGGGACGCAGCACGCGCGCTGCCTCCCGAAGCACTCGCTGCGGTTCCACTACGTACGGCAGCACGAGGGAAAGGATCGCAACGTCCAGCACGTGGTTGTCCACCGGCAACTGCTCCAACTCGCCGTGCAGGAGTTCCACGTTCGACGCGCCAGTCAGGCGGGCGCGCGCCGCGGCGAGCATCTCGGGCGACGCGTCCACCGCCACCACGCGCGCGACCCAGGGGGCGATCGCGGCAGCGAGCTGGCCGGTGCCGGTGCCCAGGTCGCCGACCACCCACGATGGCTCCAGCAACGCCGGCATGGCCAGAAGCTCGGGACGGGACCCAAACAGTTCCGAGCGGAGACGGTCCCACTCCCCCGCCGCCGATGAGAAGAACGCGCGGGAGGCGGTGGCGCGCGCGGCCAGCACCGCAGTCGCACGCGCCTCGTCGTGCGCCGCCGCCGGTGCCCGGACGACGTCGGCGCGCACCAACTCCCAGATCTGAAGCTCCGACGGCGCCAGCCCATCTTGCGCTGCGCTGTACCAGCGCGCCGTACCCTCAGCCCGCGAGGCCACCCAGCCAGCGTCCGCCAGGATGCGCAGGTGCCGACTCACGGTGGACTGCGGCAGGTTGAGCACCGTCTGCAGCTCTGAGACGGTGAGCTCATGCGCGTGCAGGAGCACGAGCATTCTGGACCTTATCTCGTCCGTGAGCACGCTTACGCGGTCCAAGACGTTGACTGACATATATATCAGTATATCCGGATATGCTGGTGATCGCAAGCCATCGGGGCTGACGAATCGTTGGCTTGGGGCTTCTCGTTCGCGGTCACGGGACGGGTTGCCTGTCTCGTGACACCGGCGTTGATTGGAGCGATGACCTCTTTCGCGCAGCACGGCGCGCGTCTTCGCGGTTCCCGCTCGCCGGCATGTGAGGGGCGTGTGCGCGCGATCGTCGGCGCTGGCCTGGCGCTCGCTTGTGCGCTCTGGATCCCGATGCGGGGGAGTGCGCAGGAGAACGCGGGGTCGAGCACCGTGGCCTTTCGCGTGGGGGCGGTGTCGGACAGCGTCGTTTCGCAGAGCGACAGCTCCGAGCGGTACGCGGTCTATCTTCCCGCGGGCTACACGCCGGCCCGGCGCTGGCCGTTGCTGATCGTGTTCGACCCAAACGGTCGCGCGCGGGTGGCGTTGGATCTCTTCCGCGCCGGCGCGGAGCGGCTGGGATACATCGTGATGAGCGGCTACGGCGCGCGGGCCAATACGCTCCCGGGGGACACGGTGTCGTACAACGTGCGCTCGGGAAACGCGATGCTGCTCGACGCACAGCAACTGCTCGCGGTGGATCTCGACCGCTTGTACGTGGCCGGCGTCTCAGGGACGGCGTTGGCGGCATGGCTCATCGCCGCACAGTTGGGCCCGCACGTGGCCGGCCTCATCACCGCCAGCGCGGGGCTTCCGTATCCGTTCTTCATCCAGCACGCCATGACCGCGCGCCAACACCCGCTGGCCGTCTATCTCACGGCGGGTACGCTGGACTTCAACTACCAGGAGGTGCGCGAGGTCGCCACGGAACTCGCAGCGCTCCAACTCCCGCATCACCTGGCCATCTTTCACGGGCCGCATGCTTGGCCGCCCGATTCCATCGCGTCCGCCTCGCTGGAGTGGCTGGAGCTGCAGGCCATGCGCACGGGTCTCACGGCGCGGCGCGACGCGTGGATCGACTCACTGTACACGGCGCGTACCGCCGCGGCGTCGGCGTTGGAGCGCAACGGGCATGTGGTCGACGCATGGCAATTGGTAGCGCAGACGGTGGCGGACTTTGCGACCGTGCATGACACGACCGACGCGCAGGCCATGGCGGCGCGCCTCGCCGCGAGCTCGGCCGTGCGCGAGTGGCAAGCCGAGGAGAGCGCTGTCGCGCGGCGCGAGCGCGATGGCATCGCGCGCATGGAGGATTTTTTCGGCGCCGTGCGTCGCGACCGCAACGCGCCGTCGTTCGCCCGCGCTCGAGCAGCGCTGCACCTGAAGGAGATCTTGCGGGATACGGCACGCGCCGCCGATCCGCCGCGTGCCGCTTCCGCCCGGCGTCTGCTCGCCCGGATACTGGCGACAACGGCGTTCTTCCAGCCCCGCATCTACCTGGCCGAGGGCGACACGACCAATGCGCTCGCCATGCTCGACATTGCGCAGGCCATCCGCCCCACCAGCGGCCTCCTGTGTTATCGTCGCGCGCCTCTCCTGGTCGCGACGCACAAGTACGCCGCCGCGGTGGCGGCGATCAACTGCGCATTGCGCAGTGGCATTGTCAGCCGCGCCCAGGTGGTTGAGGACTCCGCGTTTTCCGCCCTCGCTGGCGACGACCGCTTCCGCCAACTCCTGCGCGAGACGCCGCGCGACGCATCGCCCGCGCCGCAGCGCGTGCTGTGGCGCGGACGGTCCAGCAGGTGCTCCTGGGCGAGAAAGGCTTGGAGCGCGTCCACCGCCAGCGCGTCGGCGGCCACGCTGGGGTGGGCGTTCCACGGTTGCACCCACCACCGCTCCCACGCACGCACCTGCGCCCAGCCCATGGTGTGCTCATCGAAGCTTCGCACCAACGCTTCGTCGTACGACCGCTTCTGCCGCCACAGATTGTACTGAGACCCGATGAGCGCGTAGAGCGCACTCGAGTGGATCGCGCCGCGGGTGAAGCGATACGGCAGGATCGCGTGACGCTCCATGGCCCACGTTCACCACCTGGATGCCGCTGTCGGCCCATTGTGAGCGCAGCGTGCGCTCCAGCACCGCGGGCCACACGCTGTCCGTCTGCGCGATCCCGTCGCCCCACGTATAGGAATCTCCCACCACCACCACGCGCCGCACGCCCGCCGGCTTGCGGACTTCTTCGTAGCGGGACCGGATGTGAAAGCGGTTCCGCGTCCATAGCTGATCGTAGGCGCGAATGCGGCCGCGGATGCCCTCCGGTGTTCCGTTCCGCCGTACGATCACGGGCAGACGCAGCACCATCTCTCCGCCCACGCTCACCAGGGCCACCGTGACAGCCAGCGTCGCGACCTTGGGCAGGCCATCGCGCAAGAGCGGCGCTCGTCCCGCCGCGGCCGTCGCGAGCAACGCGCTGCCGAGCAGCAGCGCGAGCACCACGGCGCCGAACATCGTGAACACGGGGACGGCGAAGACGAGCAGCGCGGCCAGGAGCACCATCGACACGCGTGGGGCGAGCGTCGCCATGCCGTCGGCCCACGTTGCCGCCAGCGTGGCGCTGCGCCGTGCCGGCACGAGCAGCAGCGCGCCCGTAAGCCACAGCAGCCCGGTGCCCGCGCGCCAGATCACTCCACTGAGCGGCCAGACGAACGCGAGCAGGAGAAGCAGCAACGCGAACCACGCGATCCGGAGTACGGCGCGCGTTTGCAACGATCCGCTGGTCATGAGCTCATGGGTGAGGAGCCACGCGCGCCAATGCGTGCACGGGTGCGTCGGCGGACAGCCACCAGTCTGACGGACACCCGGTGGCTGCGGCAACCGGTGCCCGTCCACCGGGCGGAGACGGTGCGCGTGGGGCCGCGATTGTGGCCGGACAACCGAGCGGATACTTTGGGACTGAGTTCGCACCGCACCACAGGCGCTTCGCCCCCCATACGGTGCCTCCCACCCACCCCGCCTCCCCTCTTCGGGTTGGCAGCAGTGGAGGGCCGCGACCCAGGCGCCCCGACCGCCCAGCCGAGGAGGACATGAACGACGCCATCGAACTGCGCGACGTCTCCAAGCGATACGTCGGCCACGTGGCCGTGGACAATCTCAGTCTCACCGTCCCGCGCGGCACCATTTACGGCATCCTGGGCCCCAACGGCGCCGGCAAGTCGACGACGCTCCGGATGATCATGAACATCATTGCCCGGGACAGCGGATCCATCTCGCTCCTGGGCGTGGACCCGGCCGCCGACCGCGACGTGCTGCGGCGCGTGGGATACCTGCCGGAAGAGCGCGGACTCTACAAGAAGATGAAGGTGTTGGATGTCATCGTCTTCTTCGCCGCACTCAAGGGGGTGCCGGAATCGCAAGGACAGCAAGAGGGACGCGAGTGGTTGGAGCGGATGGGGCTGGCGGAGTGGGCAGGCGCCAAAGTCGAAACGCTGTCCAAGGGCATGCAGCAGAAGGTGCAGTTCATCACGACCATCCTGCACCGTCCCGACCTCCTGATCCTCGACGAGCCCGCCTCCGGTCTGGACCCGGTGAATCAGGAAGTGCTGCGCGACACGATTCTCGACGCGCGGCGCGATGGCCGCACCGTGCTCTTCAGCACGCACAACATGGATCAGGCGGAGCAGCTCTGCGAGCAGGTATGCATCATCGCGGAGGGGCGCAAGGTCCTGGACGGCAACCTGCGCGACATTCAGCGCAGTCACATGGGCAACCGCTACGAAGTGGAATTCGAGCACCCCTCGCCGGCCGTGCAGGAGCATCTGCGGCCGGGCGACGGCCTGTTCACCACCGTCACCGCGCTGAGCGGTGGAGCCGCGTACGAGCTGGAGCTCGCACGCGACGTGGACGCGCGCGCCGTGCTGGAGATGCTGGCCCGCGTCGACGTGCCGGTGCTGCGTTTCGCGCACGTCCAGCCGTCGCTGCACGAGATCTTCGTGCAGCGGGTCACCGGCGCCGTCGTCCCGCACCGCCGTCCGGAGGAAGCCCATGTCTGAGACGATGCTGATCGTCAAGCGGGAATTCCGCGCCCGCGTGCAGTCGCGGATGTTCCTGATCGGCACGCTGCTCTTCCCGCTGTTCTTGGGGGGAATTCTGATCGCGTCCGCGTCGCGGGACAGCGGCAAGCACCTGCACGTCGCGGTGGTGGACGAGGCCCCCAACGCGATCGGCGACCGCTTTGTCCGGGAGCTGTCGGTTCCGCGCGAACCCTCGGAGGGCAACACGTACACGGTGGACCGCTTGCGGGGGCCGCTCGCTCGCGTGCGCGACTCGCTCAACCTGCTGGTGCAGCAGAAGGCCCTGGACGCCTACGTGGTGCTGCCGCCGGACATCCTCCAGGGCGACAGCGTGCTCTATCGCGCGCGCAGCATCGCGGGCGGGCAGATCCGCGGTGAGGTGGGACAGGCGGCCTCGCGTGCCGCGCAGGCCGAGCGGCTGGAAGCGGCCGGACTGCGCGCGGAACAGGTGGCGCAGCTGGTGCATCCGGTCAGCGTCTCGAGCGCCCGGGTGTCGGCGCAGGGCGAACGCGGCGGCACGGACGTGTCGGTGTTCCTGTTCGCCTACGTCGTGTCGTTTCTCATCTACTTCATGACGCTGTTCTACGGCATCAACGTCATGCGGAGCGTGCTCGAGGAGAAGACCAACCGGATCTCCGAGCTCATGGTGAGCTCGGTGAGCCCGCAGAATCTGATGATCGGGAAGGTCGTGGGGGTGGGCTCGGCGGCCATACTCCAGGTGCTGATCTGGGCCGTGCTGGTGCTGGTGGCGGCCACGCAGTCGGCATTCCTCGCGCAGCGGTTCGGCATCTCGCAGCAGAGCCTGCAGGTGCTCCACATCGCCCCCCTCACCGGGGCGCTCTTCTTCGCGTACTTCGTGCTGGGGTTCTTCCTCTTTGCCGCGGTGTTCGCCGCCGTAGGCGCGGCGGTCACGAGCGAGCAGGAGGCGCAGTCGCTCCAGATGGGGGTGATGGTACCGCTCATCATACCGCTCCTGTTCATCGCCTCCATCGCCACCGACCCGCTCGGCCCCAGGGCGACCGCCCTCGGGCTCATCCCGTTCACGTCGCCGATCGCGATGCCCATGCGCATCGCGGCCGCTGACATCCCGCCGGCGCAGATCGCCGGATCCATCGCTCTGCTCGTCGTCTCGCTGTTCGCGGTGGCCTGGATTGCCGGCAAGATCTACCGCGTCGGGATCCTGAGCACGGGCAAGCGACCGTCGCTGCAAGAGCTGATGCGCTGGATTCGAACAGCCTGACGAGCGCGGTTCGCACCGCTCGCCGGCTCACGCCGTCTGCGGGATACTGCGCCCAGCGCGTACGCGGTGCAGCCCACGCGCGCGTGATGACGCCCCCAAGCGGGTGGGCAATGTGAACAGGGGCCGCCCCGGTATGCACCGGAGCGGCCCCTCGTGCTTTCGGGCGACGGTCTAGTGCCCGAAGCCCACCGACACGCCAACGCGCAGCGACAGGTCCTGCCCGCTCGACTTGGTGCCCGACACGGTGGAGCCGTTCTGCTCCATGTCGCCGAGCGACACGTGGCCGTACTCGGCCGACAGATTCAGCGCGGCCGTCGGGGCGAAGTGCAGCATGACGCCGGCGCCCGCGGCAAAGCCCCACCCGCGCGTCTCGAGCTTGTCGGTGCCGCCGCTCCCGTTGTCCACGTCCACGCGCTCAATGGTGCGCGTCGCACGGCCCAGGATGTATGGACGGATCGGGCCGGGGACGGAGATCGCCAGCCGCGGCTCGGCAAAGAAGCCGTTCACGCGCATGTTGTCGCTGAAGCCCTGCAGGTCATGCACGCTCCGCTGGAACCCGGCACCCACGGACAGCATGCCGCCGAGCGCGAGCCGCGCCTGCGCCTCAAACCCAAACGCACCGTCGATCCCGCTGAAGTCGGTGCCACTGGGGCTCACGTAGAGTCCGGCGCCTTCGACCGACAGGCGGGGAATGCCCTGGGCGCGAGCACTGGCGGGGACGGCCGCCGCGGCCGCCGCGAACGCCGCCGCAAGCAGAACGCGAGATGTACGCATGTGATCCTCGTCTGAATCGGTGTGTGGTTCGGCCACCTTCACACGCCCGCGCCGGGCCGATCCTGGTGCGCGGGCTTTCCGATCCAGACGCCGGGGACGCACCAGTGGCAACGCGCCGCCACGTTACGTACGCCTCCACGTGGGTGTTGCTACAAAATGATGCAGGGGAGGAGCACCTCTGTCCGACGGCGATGGGCCATCCAACCGACGTGCCGGCATCGCACGCGAAGGCGCACCACGATCCGAAGGCGCCGCGCGATGGCGCACGGCGATGGCGCACGGCGATGGCGCACGGCGATGGCGCACGGCGATGCGCTACGCTCGCGCTACGCGACGGTGATCGTGTCGTCCAGGTAGACGTCCTGGATGAGGTGCAACAGGCGGACGCCATCCTTGATGGGACGCTGGAACGCCTTGCGCCCGCTGATGAGCCCCATCCCCCCTGCGCGCTTGTTGATGACCGCGGTGCGGCACGCGTCGGCAAAGTCGTTCTCGCCGCTCGCGCCGCCGGAGTTGATGAGCCCGATGCGTCCCATGTAGCAGTTGGCCACCTGGTATCGCGTGAGCTCGATGGGGTGATCGCCCGGCGTGAGCTCGCTGTACACCTTCTTGTTCGTCTTGCCGAACTTGAGCGCGTTGTAGCCGCCGTTGTTCTCCGGCAACTTCTGCTTGATGATGTCGGCTTCGATGCTCACTCCCAGGTGATTCGCCTGGCCGGTGAGATCGGCGGCCGCGTGATAGTCGGTGCCGTCCACCTTGAACGCGCTGTTGCGGAGATAGCACCAGAGCACGGTCACCATCCCCAATTCGTGCGCGCGCGCGAACGCCTCGGACACTTCCTGGATCTGCCGCGTGGACTGCTCGGAGCCAAAATAGATCGTGGCCCCCACGGCGATGGCACCCAGCTCGAACGCCTGCTCCACGCTGGCGAACATGATCTGATCGTACACGTTGGGGTACGTGAGCAGTTCGTTGTGGTTGAGCTTGAGCAGGAAGGGAATCCTGTGTGCGTAGCGGCGCGATACGGCGCCCAGCGTGCCCAAGGTGGTCGCGACCGCGTTGCAGCCACCCTCGAGCGCGAGCTGAAGGATGGTCTCGGGGTCGAACATCGCCGGGTGCGGCGCGAAGCTGGCGCCGGCCGAGTGCTCGATCCCCTGATCGACCGGAAGAATGGACACATACCCGGTACCGGCCAGCCGGCCGGTGTTGAGGATCTGCTGGTAGTTGCGCAACACGCGCGGGCTCCGATCGGTCTGCGCAAGGATGCGGTCGACGTAGTCCGGCCCCGGCAGGTGGAGCATCGCGCGCGGGAACCCCTTTGCCTCGTAGCCGAGCAGCGCCTCGGCTTCATCGCCGAGCAGTTCGTGAATCTCGTTGGTGACGGTCGTCGCCATGTTCCCCTCGTCTGCGGTCAGTCGGTGAAGCGGCGGAAGTGGAAGGCCCGCGCCACCCCATCATGCCGGGTGATGCGGCGCCGTCCGCCAGCCTCGCACGGAAGCGCGATCGCGATCAGCGCCACCGCTATTCGTAGTATAACGGTTCCGGAACGCGTTCGCCCGAGCGTGACGGCGGCGCCGACGGCACACATCCGGAGACGAAAAGAGGGCGACTCGCGTCGCCCCCTGGCTCGCCCGGCGTAGGTCCGCTCAGCTTCCCTTGCGAAGCTCCAACGACCCGTTGCCCGTGCTCAGCTGCACGCGCGTGTCGCCGCTCCCAATCGTACCGTGAACGTGATTGGGACGGAAGCGCCCCTGCACGGTGATCGGGAAATCGGTGGAGAACGAGCCGTTTCCCGTGTTGGCTTCGACGGCGCCCTGAAAGTCGGACGGCACCGTGACGCGAACGCTGCCGTTCCCGGTGCTGAATTCCATGGGGGCGTTGGACGACAGGCGCGACATCGACGCGACGATCGACCCGTTGCCCGAGCTCGCGCTCACCCGCCCGTCGAAGACGATCCGGTCGCGGTCGCGGCCCATCCGTTCGCCGGTGACTTCCGCTTCGCTTCCACTCGCGGCCGCGACATCGACGGCACCGTTCACCGTGTGCACGCTCGGCGTCATGCCGGGCTCCAGCTGCTGTCGCCAGTGAAACTGGTCGACATCGCTCGCGCGCTGCTGCTGCGCGGCCAGCGGGCTCGCCAGCACGAGCGCGGTCGCGAGATGGGCTGCCAGGCGTTTCATGCGTCCTCCCGATTCGAGTCGGCAACGATCAATGATCTCGTACGGCGTCGTGTGTGGTATGGTTTCGCGCCTCGCACTCCGGCCGGCATCGGCGCTCGCGAGCCGCATTCCACCTGCACGATGCCGCCGTCATGACCGACGGTGGGTGAGACAACCGCACGCGCGCGACCGTTGGCACGCGGCACGCAGAAGGGCGCGGGGCCATCGACGGCCCCGCCAGCGGGCGCCGCGCCACGAAGGGCGCGCGGAGCGCGACCACCGTTTCACACGCGAGGATGAGCGGATGAACGAGCTATTCCGAAAGGCGGCACAAACGGTGTCGCGGGCGATGGGATCGCCGTGGGCATTCCTGGGGGCGGTGCTCGTGATCGCCGTGTGGGCCGTCACCGGGCCGATCTTCGGCTACTCGGACACGTGGCAGCTCGTGATCAACACGGGGACCACGATCATCACGTTCTTGATGGTGTTCCTCATCCAGAACACGCAGAACCGCGACTCGCGCGCCATGCAACTCAAGCTGGACGAGCTCATCCGGGCGTTGGCGCACGCACGCACCGGTATGGTCGACCTGGAGGACCTTTCCGACGCAGAGCTCGACTCCCTGCACAAGGAGTTTCAGTCGCTCCGCGAGCAGGACAGACCCACTGGGAAGCCTCGTTCAAGCGGGCACCGGAAGGCACGACCGACCTGAACAGAAATTTGCGGTCGTTCTGACCGCTTGTCGGGTTGCCGGCTGAGCGCACGATTCGTCTCATGGGTGTGACTTCTCCCTCCTGTCTGTCGAGGACGCGGATGCATGGCAACGCGCGGTTGGCGCGGAGTATCGTCCAGTGGATGCGACACGCGCGGTGGCACCGCCGCGCTCGCACCGCGGGAGCGCTGTCGCTCTGCGCGATTCCTCTGGCGTGGCTCTGGATTTCCGATGGGGCGCGCACCGTGCAACGGGAGGACTCCGGCTCGCTGGCGGTGATGCTGGCGATGGCCAGCCGCCCCAGCACGTCCTCGTCTGCTAACGACGCCGCACTGGCTTCCGTGGGAGGAGAGGTGGACACGCCCGCGGCACCGGCCGACCCGTGGGCGGAGATCGGGCCGCCGCGGGAGGGATGGTCCGGCTCGAGCGGCGATCTGACCGCGCGCCTGGTGAGCGCCGGCCCCAACGGGCCCGGGCTCTACCTGCTGGACAGCGTGGGGGCGCCGATGACCGAGCCCGCGGTGTCGATGTTGTCATTCGCGCATAAGCGCGGGGCGTACGTGGGATCGTACCGCATGGGCTATTGGCCGGAAGAGCTACGGGGGCGCAACGACGCCGTTCCCGCCGCGCTCCGGCAGGGCTTTCTGCGCGTCACGCCGGACGAAGCCGACATCTACCTCTCCGCGCACCTCCAGCTCCGCGACTTCCTGGTGCACGATGACGGACAGGATGCGGTATGGCCCAAGTACGTCATCGTGCGCGAAGCGCTGGTGGACAAGCTGGAACTCGTTCTGGAGGACCTGTCGCGTCACGGCATCCGCGCGACGCGGCTGCGCGTGCTGTCGGGGTTCCGCTCTCCCGCGCACAACGCGGCGCTGCGCGACATCGGCGCAGCGGCGGAGAGCCGGCACATGTACGGCGAGGCAGCCGACGTAATCATCGATTCCGACGGCGACGGTCGGATGGACGACCTGAACGGCGATTGGCGCGTGGACGCGGCGGACGTTCGCCTGGTGGGGGACGCGGTCGCACGCGTGGAGCGTGCGCACCCCGACCTGGTGGGCGGGCTGGGTCTGTACAGCGCGATGGGGCCGAGCGGCCCGTTCGTGCACGTCGACGTCCGTGGTCGCGCGGCACGGTGGGGATCGGCGTGGCCGTGGTGGCGCGCGAGGCCCTCGCGCACGTGGAGCGCGTCGCGCGCGGCGGCCTCCGGCGACCGGGCGTCACACAGCGTGGGACGCTGCATGGCGGAGGGTCCGTCGGCGGTGCTCTGCCGCGGCATGCACTAGCCGCAGCGCGGGGCGCTCCTCCCTGCGCCGCGCGTTCTGCCCGGTCGCGCGAACCCTACCGGTCGCGATCGTCCCTGCGGGTGCCTGGGCGCTCGATGCGCACCGGCCCGTTCACGGTCATGGCGCGAATGGGCGCACCTCCGTGGCCCAACTCCGTTGAAATGCTGCGCCCCACCTGCCCCTGGACCGTGATGGGGAAGCCGACGCTCATCGGCCCATTCCGCGTGCCCGTCTCCAGGTGCGCGGAGTAGCCGTCCGGGATGCGGATGACCACGGGTCCGTTGTGCGTCTCGGCGTCGAGCCCGCGTCCCTGCCACGTGTCTCCGGAAAGCTCCACCATGAGCGGGCCGTTCCGCGTGCGGGCGGTCACGTCGCCCCCGGCGTTGGCAACGAGCACCGGACCGTTCTCCGTCTCGAGCCGTGCGCGTCCCATGGTGCCGCGAATGGCCACCCCGCCGTTGTGCGCGGTGAGCTCCACATCGGTCCGTCGGGGCACCATCACCACGAAGTTCACGTACCACCGCGCGTCGTCGTCGTTCGCGGGCCCCTCGGCGTGGATGCGCCCGCCCTCGGTGACGATGCGGACCTGTTTGGCCAGGTCGCGCGCGTCCTCCTCGGTGGACGCGCGCGCACGAATACGGGCCGAGATCGCGATGCTGTCGCGATCCCAGGCCGTGACGTCGGCGCCGCCGTTGTGCCCGCCGTCCACGACGACGGTGCCCCGCGGCTGCAGCGCGTCGTGCCGCACCTCGCACGCGTGGGCGCGGTCGTTCCCCCCGTTGTGGTCGTTCTCCGACCGGCAGCGGTCCAGCCAGTCCTCGTCGCTGCGCTGCGCGCGCGCTGGCGCGGCGAGGGCGAGCAAGCCAGAGAGCGCCGCGAGAACGACGGTCACGCGCAGGCAAGACAAGCGTACGGATGGTCCGGGCATCGTCACGGCTCCAACAAAGGGGATGGGTTCGGGGTGAGCGCACCGGCACCACGCCGGCCGTCGATGGGACAGCCGGGAGCAGAGGACGGTTGCAAGGCGGTGCTGGGAGCAGCGCATCGTGCGCTCGTGGTGGTGTGGTGGTGCGGGCGTGTGGCGGAACACTCTCTCAGGTGACGGGGCGCGGTAGGTGCTCCTCCGGCCCGGAACCTGCTGCAATAATCTGGTTCCGTCATCGACCAGCACCCAGTCGCAGGCGGCCGTTCGGCGCAACGGGCGGCCACCTGCATCCCGGTGCGGGCCGGCGTGCGTTGTCTCCTTTCGCTGGAGGTGTTCCATGCGTCACGTCGCTTCCCTTGCCCTGGCCACCGTCGTGGCCGCCACTCTCGCGTGCGGCGATTCCACTCAACCTACCGCACCCAACGACATCGCCGTCGCGACGCGCGTGCCGTCGCTACCCAACCAGGTGGGCGCTGGGAGCCGGTTGGTGTCGATGATGGATGCGTGCGATCCCACGACGTTCAATGCCGCCATCGGCCCGGGCACCTGCGCCCGGAATGGAGGCGTGTCGTTCGACGAGTTCGTCGCGCAGCTCACCAAGCATCATATGGCGGGGGCGTGGCACTTTGCTCCGCCCACGGTGAACATGCGCGTGGGACAGCAGCTCGTTGCGGTGAACCGGGGCGGCGAGGTGCACACCTTCACCGAGGTGGCGCATTTTGGCGGTGGCATCGTCCCGTTCCTCAACGATCTATCGGGGAATCCCACGCCGGCGCCCGAATGCCTGGCGCTTACCGGCAGCGACTTCATCCCTCCCGGCGGCACGGCCACGAACGACGAGGATGACAGCGGGACCGAGCTCTATCAGTGCTGCATCCATCCGTGGATGCGCGCGGTGGTGCACGTGCGCGGGTGACGCGCACCCCGCCGTGCGGCGTGCCGTGCGGCGCGCCTCGCGGCTTCCGCGGCGTGCCGTGCGGTGTGAGCGTGCGCGGCGGGAGCGTGCGAGGACGAGCGTGACTACAGCGAGGGGTCGTGTGCCGCGGGCGGTGGCGCGCGGCCCCTCCCCGCCGTAAGATGGCCGGCGTCGCCCCGTCGCACGCCCACGCCGGCCACCGGCCGAGATCCGCCCTTCCCATGGCATCGGTGCACACGGCTGCCCCGCTCCTCCACGCACGCGACGTCCGCAAACGGTTCGGATCCGTCGAGGCGCTGCGCGGCGTCACGCTGGCCGTCGCGCCCAATAGTTGTGTGGCGCTGGTGGGGGAGAGCGGCTCCGGCAAGAGTACCTTGCTCCGCTGCTTCAACCGGCTGGTGGAGCCGGACGACGGCACGGTGGTCGTGCACGGGCGCGATGTGCGCGAGCTGGACGCCACCAGCCTGCGCCGTGACACGGGATACGTGCCGCAGGAAGGAGGGTTGCTGCCGCACTGGACCGTACTGCGCAATGTGGAGCTCGTGCCGCGCTTGCGTGGCGCGCCCGACACCGCCGCGCGCGCCGCCGACGCGCTCGCCCTGGTAGGGCTGGACGCGGCGACGTTCGGCGACCGCTACCCGCGCGCGCTTTCCGGCGGGCAGCGGCAGCGGGTGGCGTTGGCGCGGGCGCTCGCACCGCGTCCCGATGTGATCCTGCTCGACGAGCCGTTCGGCGCACTGGACGCCATCACGCGCGCCGATGCGCAGCAGATGTTCCTGAAGATCCGCCGCGCGCGCGCCGTGACGTGTGTGCTGGTGACGCACGACCTGCGCGAGGCAATGCGGTTGGCCGACCGCATTGCCGTGCTGCACGCGGGCGAGTTGATCCAGAGCGCCTCGCCGGAGGAGCTGCGCTCTCATCCGGCCGACGACTACGTGGCCGAACTGCTGGCGCGCGCGGGCGTGCTGTCGTGAGCGAGGTGCGCACCCTGGCAGGCGCCGTCCGGCGCCAGGCGCGGTGGCGCCCCCTGACACGCGCAGGGGCACTCGCGGCGGCGACGATGCTTCTGGCGTTGTGCGCTGCACCGCGCGCGCGGGCGCAATCGACCACGGCACGCCCCGCGCCCGACAGCCACACGCAGCGCACGCGCGATATCGACACGCAGCGCACGCGCGATATCGTGGTCGCGTCCAAGCCGTTCGGCGAGTCGTACATCCTGGCCGAGATGTTCGCACAACTGCTCGAGGCGCACGGATTCCAGGTGGTGCGGCGGCCCGGATTGGGTGCCACCGAGATCGCCTTCGGCGCGCTGCGCACGAACGCGATCGACGTGTACCCGGAGTACACCGGCACGGGGCTCCTGGCCGTCTTGCACGACCAGCCGCGGAGCGATCCGCGGGCCGTGTTCGACATCGTGGCGCGCCAATTCGCGGCGCGCTACGGCGTGCGCTGGCTGCCCCCGTTGGGGTTCGAGAACACGTACGCCATCGCGGTGCGGCGCCAGACGGCGGAGCGCTATCGGCTGCGCACGCTCAGCGACCTGGCGCGCGTGGCGTCTCGGCTCACGGCCGGCCTGTCGGCCGACTTCATCGGTCGTCCCGACGGACTGCCCGGGCTGCGCCAGCAGTACGGGATGCGCTTTGCGGACGTGCGGCCGCTCCTGTCGGCGGTCAAGTACCAGGCGCTCGCATCCGGCGACGTGGACGTGGTGGACGGGTACTCGACCGACGGCCTGATCCGGCGCTACGACCTGGTGGTCCTGGAGGACGATCGCGGGTTCTTTCCGCCCTACGAGGCGGCCGCGCTGGTGAGCGCGGCATTCCAGCGCGACGCGCCGGGGGCGGTGAATGCGCTCACCCTGTTGAGCGGGCGCATTGGCGTGGATTCCATGCGTGCGTGGAACGAGCGCGTGGAGGTGAACGGCGCACCGGTGGCCCGTGTGGCGCGCGACGCGCTCGTCTCACTCGCGCTCGTGGGCGGCACGCAGGGCGCGGGTGGTGACGGCGCCGCCCTCCGCCCGGGCGGCGCCCCGCCCGCGGGGGGCGAGGGCGCAACGAGCCGCGCGAGCGAACGCGGGCCGCTGACGAGCTATCTGTGGGATGAGCGGGCGGCGATCGCGCGACGCACCGGACGACACCTGCTGCTCACCGCCGTCTCGCTGGCGGCGGCGGTGTTGGTGGCCGTTCCGCTGGGACTCGCACTGGAGCGGAGCCGGGGCGCGGCGGAGGGGGTGGTGCGCGGGGTGGGGCTGCTGCAGACCATCCCGAGCATCGCGCTGCTGGCGTTCATGATCCCGCTGTTGGGCATCGGCGTGGTGCCCGCGCTCACGGCGCTGTTTCTCTATTCGCTCTACCCCATCGTGCGGAATACATATTCCGGTGTGCGCGACGCCGATCCGGCCGCCGTGGCCGCGGCCACGGCGCTGGGCATGACGCCGGGTCAGGTGCTGCGACAGGTTCGCCTCCCGCTCGCGGCGCCCATTCTCATGGCGGGCATCCGCACGGCGGCGGTGATCAACGTGGGGACGGCCACGCTGGCCGCGTTCATCGGGGCCGGCGGACTGGGCGAGCCCATCGTCTCCGGCCTGTCGCTGGCCGACACGCGCATGATCCTGTCGGGGGCAATCCCGGCCGCGGTGCTGGCGCTGCTGGTGGACATCGCGCTGGGCGCGGCGGAGCGGGCGGTGACGCCGCGCGGGCTGCGCTGAACGCTGCAACGGTGCACGGCTCGCCGCTGTCTCAGTGCGTGTCATCACACCCGAGGAATCCGTGAGGCCCCTCGCCCTGAGCGAACTGCGCCACGCGATGCGCAGCCTGACGCAGTCACCCACCGTCACCGTCTGCGCCATCCTGTGTCTGGCGTTGGGGATCGGCGCCCAACTTCGTCGATCTCGCGCGCGAGTCCAAGCAGGTGGACGGTCTGTCGGCGATCACCTTCGGTTCCGCGCTCATCAATCTGCCCGACCAGGCGATCCGCGCGTCGGAGCTGTACGTGAGCGGCTCTCTGTTCTCGATGCTGGGGGCGCGCGCGCAGCTCGGCCGGCTCATCGGGCCCGGCGACGACCGCGTGGCTGCACCCGCGGTCGTGCTGCTGAGCGATGCGTTCTGGCGCAAACTCGTGGAGCAGCGCGCGGTGACGCCCGGCTTCTGGGCCGTCACCAAGCAGCGTCTGGTGGACGTGCGATTTCTGACGGCCAGCGATGACGATCGGCCCGAGGCGCCGCTGGTGGTGGTAGTGAACCAGGCACTGGCGAAGCGCGATTTCCCCGACAGGTCTCCCGTGGGGATGCCATTCCATACCTCAGACACGACGTTCGCCACGATCGTCGGTGTGGTGAGCGACATTCGGAACGCGGGGCCGGTGGCGCCGCCGCAGCCGGAGATGTACTACACGTACCGGCAGCGGGGCGGCGGTTCGGCCACGTTCCCGATCGTGCTGCGCGCGAGGACGTCCGATCCGGCGGCACTGGCCGGTGCGGTGAGTGCCGCCATTCGACGCGTCGACCCCACCGCCGCGGTGGCGGATGTCACGCCCATGACCGAGGTCATCGCTCACGCGCTCGGTCGGCCGCGCTTCTACTTCAGTCTCTTGGGCTCGTTCGCCGGCGTCGCGGTCATTCTGGCGATCGCCGGGCTGTACGGGGTGCTGAGTTATTCGGTGGCGCAGCGAACGCGCGAGATCGGCATCCGCGCCGCGCTGGGCAGCTCGCGCGGCGGTCTGGTGCGGCTGGTGGGATGGGAGGGCGGGCGGATCGTGGCCGGCGGGATCGCCGTGGGTCTGGTGGGAGGAGCGGTGACGACGCGCCTGCTCACGTCCATGCTCTACGGCGTCTCGCTGCTGGACGCTGCGGCCTGAGCCGCGGCCACCGCGGCGATGGTGCTCGCGGCGACCGCGGCCGTCATCACACCGGCACGTCGGGCGAGCCGCGTGGATCCGCTGGTGGCGATGCGCGTGGAGTAGGCCGATGCAACACGGCCATGGAACAGGCCGGGAGCTGACGGACCGTCGATGAGCCGCGCGCGCGGCGTGATCCGGGCGCGTGGGACACCGCCCCGGATCACCGTCCGCCGCTACCCGCCGCGCGCTGGAGCGGGAGCGCTCATGGCCGCGCTGTCGAGCGGCGCGTTCCGACTCCACGCCATGCGCGTGATCCTCCAGCTCCCGTCCTCCTGCTGCTCCGCTACCAGGAGGAACTTCCCCTCTTCCCGCATCGTCGCGCTCCCGTCCTTTGGCGCCACGACAATGGTGGAGCTCCCGGCAGACGTCGCGATGCGGCGGTGGCCGCCCAGCGCGGGCTCGCCCAGGGTGAGCTGCACGCTGGCCGAATCGAGAAAGGTGAAGAAGCGCCGGATCTCCGCCCGCCCGTGCAGGAGCGGCGCGTCCTCCGGGAGAACGATCGCGTCGTCGGTGAACAGCGCCGCGACGGCCGCCGCATCGCCCGCGTTCATGGCCTTCGCGAAGGCCGCGCCGAGTGCACGCACGGAATCCGCGCTCTCGGCGGGGAGCCCGCCCCCGCCGGAGCCGCGCCGGTTGCATCCGTAGGCCAGCGGAACGAGCACCGCGAGCGCGAGCACCGGCAGCATCGCGCGCGCGGGGCTCCGCTTCAGGATCGCATCGGCAAGCATGTGCCGTCGGCCCTCAGCGGCGCGGTGGGGTCGCGGGCCCCGCGGCGGGCGCCGTGGCCGGTGCGGAGTCGGGGCTCCACATGTCGTAGATCATCTTCCACCCCTCGTCGGGCGTGCGCTGGAATACTGATAGAAACTTGCCCTGCTCCACCACGTTGTTCTGCGCGCTGATGGTGTAGTTGCCGGTGCGGAACGCGTAGTCGCCCGCACCATGGACGTCATCACTCACGAGCTGAATCGAGACGGCGCTGTCGGCCATGGAATTGAAGAGCGCCTGGATGGAATCGCGCCCGACCACGCGCGGCATGTTGGGCGGCAGCGCCACGGCGTTCTGCGCGTAGACCTTACCGACCGCGGACATGTCGTGGCCGTTCACACCTGCCATCCACACGGAGTCCAACGCGTCAATGGAGTCCGTAGCCGCTTGCGACAGCGGAGCGCCGCCCTTGGCGTCGTCGTCGGTGTCCTTGCATCCGACGAAGACGAGCATGGCGGCACCGGCGAGTACGGCGAGAGCAGATCGGGTCATGGTTCCTCCCAAACGAGGAGTGGGTGACGACAAGGGCAGCGGAGTGAGATGCGCTAGCCCCTGCCGCGGCCCGGCGCAGTGGCGGGGTTGAACATGCCACCGGCCAGGCGGAGGCGCCAGGCGGAGGCGCCAGGCGGAGGCGCCAGGCGGAGGCGCCAGGCGGAGGCGCCAGGCGGAGGCGCCAGACGGAGACGCCAGGCGGAGGCGCCAGACGGAGACGCGGGCGGAGCTCGACGCGCACCGTCCCCGCTGGCCTCCCTGCACGGCGCGTGTTACTGTGGACAGCCAATGCGTCCTTCACACCGGATCTTCCCGGCCCGGGGCGGGCGGCCGGCGCATCGTCGTGCCGTGAGCTCTGCGCCCCGGGCGACCGCGCCGCGCCGGCACGCCGGCCCCTGGATCACGACGGGGCTCGCGCTGCTGCTGGCGATCGCGAGCGCGGCGGCGCCGCGAGGGTCCCAAGCACAGCAGTCGCGCCCCGCCACGCCGCCGCCCGACAGCACCCCCGCAATGGCACCCGACAGCACCGCCGATGCTCCGGTGGTGATCGGCACGGACACGCTCTTCCACCTGCACGGCGGGTTGGGCCCCTTCACCGCGAGCGACCGGGCTGCGGCGATCATGCGGCACCTCGACGCGCTCTCGGCCAGCATCGCCGACGGCCGGGATTCCATCATCGTGGTGGACACGTTCGGCCGGTCGGAGCTGCGCGTGGGCCCGCGCGTCGTGATGACAGTGGTCGACGCGGACACCGCCGGCATGAGCGCCACGCGCAACGCGTTGGCGCAGCGATACGCGCGCGTGCTCACGGTGGCGGTGGAGCGCGCGCGCCACGAGGCGAGCGTGCGCGCGCTGATCGTCGACTCCGTGAAGGCAGTCCTCGTCACCGCGTTGCTCGTGCTCCTGCTGCGCGCGATGGCGGCGGTCTTCGTGCGGATCTATGCGCGGCTGGAGCGGTGGCGCGGGTCCGTGATCCCGTCCATCCGTATCCAGCGTCTGGAGCTGCTGTCGAGCGAGCGGATCACCACGACGCTCACCGCGGTGGCGCGCGGGCTCCGGATCGCGCTCACGCTCCTGCTGTTCTACTTCTATGTGCCGCTCGTCCTGAGCTTCTTCCCGTGGACGGCGCCCCTGGCCAGCCGGATCGTGGGCTACGCTATCTCGCCCATCGTAGCCGCGTGGACCGCGTTCACCGATTACCTGCCGAACCTCTTCTATCTGGCGGTGATCGTCCTCATCACGCGCTACGTGTTGAAGTTCGTGCACTTTGTTTTCCGCGCGATCGGGGGCGGTGCGATCACGCTGCAGGGGTTCCATCCCGACTGGGCGGAACCGACCTACAAGATCCTGCGCGCGCTGCTGCTGGCGTTCGCGGTGGTCGTGATGTTCCCCTATCTGCCCGGCTCCGACTCCAACGCGTTCAAGGGGATCTCGCTCTTCCTGGGGCTGCTGCTGTCGATCGGCTCGTCTTCGGCCATCGCCAACATGATCGCCGGGCTGGTGCTCACGTACACGCGCGCCTTCCAGATTGGCGACCGGGTGAAGATCGACGAGACGGTGGGAGACGTGATCGAGCGGACGCTGCTCGTCACGCGCGTGAGGACCATCAAGAACGTGGAGATCACCATCCCCAACGGGATGGTGCTCTCGCAGCACGTGGTGAACTATTCGGCGCGGAGCGGGGCCGGCCCGGAGGCGGCGCTCATTCTCAATACGAGCGTGACGATCGGCTACGACGTGCCGTGGCGGCACGTGCACCAACTGCTGTGCAACGCCGCGCTGGCCACGGAGCACATCGTGGCCGAGCCCGCGCCGTTCGTGCTCCAGACGGCGCTGGACGATCATGCGGTGAGCTACGAGTTGAATGCGTACACGGATGCTCCGGGGCGGATGGCCACGACGTACTCTGCCCTGCACGCGAGCATTCAGGATGCGTTCAATCGCGCGGGTGTCGAGATCCTCTCGCCCCGCTACGCGTCGGTGCGCGACGGGAACAGCACCACGGTACCGCCGGAGTTCCGGCCGGCGGGCTACGAGGCGCCGGGCTTTGGCGTGCGGACGGTGTCCGGAAGCGGCGTGGGTGGCAACGGGGCCGCCGCGCCGCCCGTGGGAGAGGCGCCCGCCTCTGCGGCGGCGGCCGTGGGCGAAGCGCCCGGCGTGGCTGCGCCGCCGGTGCCGGCAGAGCCGCCGAGCACGGCGTCCGCACCCGCTTCGCGAAACGCGGACGCGATCGCGCCCCACAGTCCCTCGCGCTCCACGGCGCCCACGGAGTAGATCGCGATGCCGCGCGCGCCGTGGCGGCGCGCCAGGCGGATCTCGTCGACCACGGCGCGCCTCCCCTCCGCCGCGTCGATCCCCACGTACACGTCGCGCCCCAGCGCGTCTTGTACGGCGGACACGTGGTCGTCCACCGCGCACAGCCAGTCCGCGCGCGCGCAGTAGCTACGCGCCACGCGCAGATAGGTCATGGGCACCACCACGTCCACCAGCCCCTCGCGCGCCCAGGCGCGCGGGTCCTGCATCAGGTCGTCGCGTCCGCTCTGGGTATGCCACCGCCAGTGGTCGGCGTACACGCCCCACACGGCGGCGCTCAGCGCCACGGTGGCGCGTACGTGCGTCACGCTGTCGAACGTCTCGCGCACCGTGGCCTCCACGAGCGAGCGGCGAAACGCGTCCCATTCATCCGGGCGCGCGGCCGGATCGCCGCCAAAGAGCGCCAGGCTGGCGTCGTCGTACGACCACGCCGTCCCCGGATAGCGAATGCGATCGAGATGGATGCCGTCCACCGCGTAGCGCCGCACGATGTCCGCGGCCACCGCGGCCAACTGGGTGCGCACGCCGGCGTAGGCGGGGGAGAGCCGAATGTACTCCTCGCTGTTGGGACACCGGAACGGGCGGCCGTGCCGGTCGAGCATCTGCCACTCGGGGTGCGCGAGGAGCACGTGGCGCGGCTGGCCGGGGTCGGACGGGCGGAGCGTGGCGCACGCGGCGGCGCTCCCGGCGCTCAGGCCGGTGAGTGCGTTGAGCCATGCGTGCAGCTGGAGACCGTGCTGGTGCGCCTCGCGGACGGCGACCTCCAGGGGATCGTAGGGAGGGGTGCCGCCGAGGTGGCCGCACAGGAGCGCCGCGCACGGTTCGATGTCCGACCGGTAGAACGCGTCCGCGGCGCCGCGCACCTGGAAGTAGATCACGTTGAACCCCGCCGCCGCGGCGTGGTCCATGATGCTGGCGATGCGCTCCGGCGAATCGTACTCGAACCGGCTCACCCAGAGGGCGCGCCCCAGCGTGGGGAGTTGCGCGCGCACGGGGCTCACCCCGCCCAGCAGCGAGAGCACCACCAGCAAGGCGCCACCCAGCAAGGCGCCACCCAGCAAGGCGCCGCGCAGCGAGGCGGCGCACCGCGAGGCGAACCGCAGCGACGCCGCGATCGCGCGGCACGCGGTCGCGGGGCGGCGGCATGACGGAGACGGGTGAGCGGGACAGCCGGGCACGTTCGCTTGACGACGGTGCCGCGCGCGGGCAACCATCGCGGACAAGCAGCCGCTTCCCATGGTGACGACCAATGCGGGCCACCTGCTGTGGAGTCGGGTGGCCGATGCCGGACAGGCCGCGCGGATGGCGCGGCGCTTTCTCGAGCCGGACATGTTCTCGGGCTGGGGCATTCGAACGCTCAGTGCGGCGCATCCGGCCTACAACCCGATGAGCTATCACGACGGCTCGGTCTGGCCGCACGACAACGGGATCGTTGCGCTCGGCCTCTCGCTCTACGAGCACAAGGAGGCGGTGCTGCCCGTGTTCACCGCGCTCGCGGACGCGGCCAACGGGATGGAGTATCACCGGCTGCCGGAGCTCTTCTGCGGGATGGAGCGCGCCCACGGCCGGCGCCCCGTGTTGTACCCCGTGAGCTGCTCGCCACAGGCGTGGGCCTCCGGCGCGTTCTTCATGCTCCTGCAGGCGATCACGGGCCTCTTCCCCGACGCGCCCGCGCGCATGCTGCACATCCGGGAGCCGCTGCTCCCCCCGTTCCTGCAGCAACTGATCGTTCACGGGCTGCGGATCGGGCAATCGCGGGTGGCGCGCCGCTCGCGTGCTACGCGCTCCCCGGGTGCGCCCCGGCTACCCTACGGGGTGCGCCAGCGGCGACGCCGTGGCGCGCCCCGTCGTCCAGCAGCCCATCATGCGATGTTCGCGTCGAGTGTGGGCGCTAATTCATGCACGCTCAGCTTTTCATCGCGGCCAGAATCGCCTGCCCCTTTCCGCTGCTCGGCAGCGATCGATCGAGGCATGCGGTCATGCCAACGCTCGCCATCCGCCCGGGTGTGTAGCGGATCCGCAACGGACGCGCCCACCCGCGCTGGGCCAGCGCGCAAGACCCACCAACACTGAACGCGAACATCGTATGATGCGCTGGCGATCTCGCCACGCGCGCCGGGCGCGCCGCCAGGGCCCCGAATGCTCGCACCCGCCCTACCGGCTTGCGTTGGGACGATACCGGGCGCATCAAGTTGTTCATGCTGGCCCGCTTCTCCACCCCGGTCGTGGTGCTCGCCACGTCCTTCGCCCTCACCACCGGTGCCACCGTAGTCGTAGCGGCCAGCTCGGTCGCGCGCTCCCGCGCCCGCTTCGACGCGGCAACCCAGTCCACGGAGGAGAGCATCCGCTCTCGGCTGGCGACGTACGTGGCCATGCTGCATGGAGCGAGCGGTCTGTTTGCCGCGAGCGATACGGTCACACGCCGTGAGTTCCGAGCGTACGTGGACCAGCTCGAGCTGCCGCGACGCTACCCGGGCGTGCAGGGGATCGGGTACAGCGAGCGCGTTCTTCCGTCCGCTCGCGCCGCACTCGTGAAGACAATGCACCACGCAGGGGAAACGAACTTCCGGATCTGGCCATCGTTCGAACGGAGTGAGTATCACGCGATCCTGTACCTCGAGCCGCTCGATGCACGCAACGAGGCGGCGCTGGGGTACAACATGTTCACCGAGCCCACGCGACGGGAGGCGATGGGGCGCGCACGGGACTCCGGACTTCCGGCCATGTCCGGGCGCGTCACGCTCGTGCAAGAGACGATGGGGCGGAGGCAGTCCGGCTTCCTCATCTATCTTCCCATCTACGTGGGCGACAGCACGCCGTCCACGATCGCCGGCCGGCGACAATTGCTCCGCGGCTTCGTCTACAGCCCGTTCCGGGCGGACGATCTGTTTCGCAGCATCTTCGCCCCGGATCGGGGGCCACCCGTCGCCTTTCGCGTGTACGACGGCACCGAGACCGACGCCGATCACCTGCTCCACACGTCGGAGGCGACCGCGCTCCGCTCCGCGCTCGCCGATCCGTCGGACACCGCACAAGCGCCGACCGCGGCCACCGCGCACATGCAAATCGCGGGACGCACATGGACGGTGCTGTTCGCGCCAATGGCGGGCGGCGCGGGCGTGTGGCTGCTCCCGGCGTCGGTGGCGATCGTGGGGCTCCTGATGAGCCTGTCGCTCTACGCCGCGGCCCGCGCGGAGGCCGGTGCGCGTGAAACCGCGCAGCGCAGCGACGCCATCCGCAGCCGGTTCTTCGCCGCGATGAGCCACGAACTGCGCACGCCGCTCAACGCCATCATCGGCTACAACGCGCTCTTGCTGGCGGAGATCTACGGCCCGTTGGCCGACGCGCAGCGCACGGGCATCACGCGAAGCCAACGCGCGGCCAAGCATCTTACCGAGCTGGTGAACAATGTCCTCGACCTGAGCAAGATCGAGGCGGGCAAGATGACCCTCGACCTGGAGACGGTCGACGTCCCGGCGCTCGTGGAGGAGCTCTCGGCCACCATCGAGCCGATGGCCGAAACGCGCGGATGCAAACTGCACGTCGAGTGCGCGCCCAATACCCCCACCGTCCGGACCGACCCGCGCCGCGCACGGCAGATCCTGCTCAACCTCCTGTCGAACGCCACCAAGTTCGGGAGCGGTCGGCCCGTGCGCGTCCGATGCGCTCCGCACGACCGCGGCGTGATGGTGGAGGTGGAGGACCACGGGCCCGGCATCGCGCCCGACCACATCGAGAGCATCTTCGAGGAGTTCGCGCAGCTTCCCGATGTCTCGCGCGGCGGGACGGGATTGGGACTGGCCATCTCGCGCCGCCTGGCACGACTGCTCGGCGGCAAGCTGGAAGCACAGTCCACCGTTGGACAGGGCAGCGTGTTCCGTTTCGTTCTTCCTGCCGAAGCTCCCACGGATGTCGCGCAGTAGCCGCGCCGCCGCGCGCGGCGGCGCGACGCGGGCGCGACGCTGGGTTGCCGTCCCCTTCGTGCTTGTGGCGGCAGCCGTCTCCGTGTGGGCCTATCCACGACTCCCCGCGGAGGTGCCGAGGCATTGGGGACCCGACGGTCGCGTGGACGGATGGGTGCCGCGCGAAACGGCCGTCACGGCAATGCCGCTGCTCGTGCTGGCGCTCTGGTTGTTCCTCGCACGCGTGTCGTCCGCGGAGCAGCGCGCCCTCTCAGGCGGTGTGGCCACACGCAATCGGGATGCCGCGGACGCCATCGCCCTCGCGGCGGTCGCCGTGCTGACCGCCGTGCACGCCGCCATGCTCGGCGCCGTTCTGGGATGGGGACTCCCGGTGCCGATGCTCGCCCCGCTCTCGGTCGGCATCGCGTGGGTCGTGATCGGCAGCCTGCTGCCGCGCGCGCGCTACAACGCCCCCTTGGGCATTCGCACGCCGTGGACGATCGCGAACACCCGCGTGTGGCGCATGACGCATCGCGTGGGCGGGGTGGTGTTCGGGTCCATCGGTGTGGCCATCGCGGCGTTGGCCTTCGTCCGCCACCGATGGGCGATCCTGCTCGCGCTCGCGCTCATGCTCGGCGGCACGCTCGGGATCGTCGTATGGTCGCACCACGCGTGGCGTCGCACCACGCGCCGATAGCATCACGCACCGCTCGCGTCACGCGTCGATGGCCAGCGTGGTGTCAGGATCGAAGAAGCGCAGACCGGCGGCATCGAGCAGGAGCGACACCGGCTGGCCCGGCGAGGGCAACGGTTGCGGCGCCAGCCGCGCGACGATCTCCTGCCCGTCGGCCGACGCGTACAGCAGGACCTCGTTCCCCAACGGCTCGATGAGCTCCACGGTACACGTGAATGGGCGCGCCTCAAACACGGCGGCGGGTTGCCCGCGCTCCGGTGCCAGGCGATCGCGCGCTACCGCTTCGGGCGCCACCGCTTCGCGCGCCAAACCGTGCGCGCTCACGGCCAGATGCTCGGGACGCACGCCGGCGACCACGCGGCGTGACACATACCGCGCGAGCATCGCGCGCATCGAGGAGGGCACATCGACGGCGATCGCGCCGCGCTCGGAGACGAAGCGGAGCGCGGCAGCACGCTGTGCGACGATCGTGCCGTCGATGACGTTCATGGGCGGCGTGCCGATGAACCGTGCCACGAACAACGATCGCGGTTCGGCGTAGAGACGCATGGGCGGAGCGACTTGCTCCACGCGGCCCGCCTGCATCACCACAATGCGGTCGCCCATCGTCATCGCCTCCACCTGATCGTGCGTGACGTAGACGACCGTCGCCCGCAAGGCGCGCTGCAGCTCGGCGATCTCGCGCCGCATCTGGACGCGGAGCTTGGCGTCGAGGTTGGAGAGCGGCTCGTCGAACAGAAAAACCGCCGGCTTGCGCACGATCGCGCGTCCGATCGCCACGCGCTGCCGCTGGCCGCCGGAGAGCTGCCGCGGTTTACGGTCCAGCACCGGCGCGAGTCCCAGCAGCTCGGCGGCCCACGCCACACGCTCGGCGATTTCCCGGCGCGGACGCTTCTTGAGCGTGAGCGCGAAGGCGAGATTGTCGCGCACCGACATGTGCGGGTAGAGCGCGTAGCTCTGGAACACCATGGCGACGTCGCGGTCGCGCGGCGGGAGCGCGGTCACGTCGCCGCCGGCGATCGTCACCCGGCCGGCCTCCGGAGCCTCGAGTCCGGCGATGACGCGCAACACGGTGCTCTTACCGCACCCGGACGGCCCCACCACCACCACCAGCTCTCCGTCCGCCACCTCCAGATCGACATCGTGCAGCGCGACGACGCCGTTGTCGTAGACCTTCCGGATGCCGTCGAGTGTGAGCTGGGCCATCGGCGGCCGGCGGTCAGGGGAGCGCGCTGGCGCGCCGCACGACAGGGCGTCTCGTCCCGCGGACGCGTTCCGTCACGGGCGCGCGGCGGCGCCGCTCGCGGCCGACGCCGGCGCCGCGGGCTTGCGCGGCATGAGGTCGTCGCGCGTCGCCAGCGCGTACGCCGTCGCCGCCACCACCACAGCCGCCTGCTCCAGATCGTCGGGGAGCGCATGGTCGTACGTGTCGACCGAACTGTGGTGCGTCCGCAGACCGTACTCGATGGGATCCTGAACGAAGTTGAACCCCGGAATCCCCGCGTCGTCGAACGAGATGTGATCGGTGCTCCCCGTGTTCCCCGACCGCACCACCACGAAACCCAGGTCGCGGAACGGCCACAACAGCTGCTCGAACACCTCGTGCGCTGCTGCGTTCGACTGGTCCCAGATGCCGCGGATCTTGCCCGTCCCGTTGTCCACGTTGAGATACGCCGAGATGCGGTCGTGGAGGTCGGCGTGGTTCTTCACCCAGTTGCGTGAGCCGTAGAGACCTTCCTCCTCGCCGCTCCAGAGCGCGATGCGGATGGTGCGCCGTGGATGCACATCGAGCGTCTTGAGGATGCGCATCGCTTCCATCATCACCACGGTCCCAGCGGCATTGTCGGTGGCGCCGGTGCCAAAGTGCCACGAGTCCAGGTGCGCGCCAATCATCACGTACTCATTGGCCTTGTCGGTGCCCGGAAGGTCGGCGAGGGTGTTGTACGACGTGAGATCCTTGGTGAGGAAGCGGTTCTGGACGCCGATCTCGAGGCGCACCGGCACGCCGTGTGTCACGTTGCGCCAGATCTGATCGTACTCCTCCTCGGACACGATCAATTCCGGAACGGGAATCGGGACGGAGGCGTCGATCGCGCCCCAGTCGCCGCCGCCGCGGATGATGTCGTACTGCGTCTGCGACCGGGTGATGACGCCGGCCACCCGTGCCGCGCGCAGCACGCTGTCGCGCGCGCGTTGCCGCGCCTGCACGCGCTGGATCACGCTGTCCCACACGATCGGCGGGCGGGCGGCACGCGGAGGACGGACGGCGAACAGGCTGTCCAGCGGCTGTCGACGGACGAACTCGCGGAACTCCGGCGTCACCGGCGCCGGCTCCTGCAGCAGCACCCATGCGCCGCGCAGATGTCCGGCGTAGCGCGCCAACGAGTCGAGCCCACCCACGACCGCGACCGCCGGCCCCGTCACCGTCCCCTTGGTGCTCCCTGTCCACCCCGCCGGCTGCGCGTGCAGTGGCTGCACGAACGGCGTGAGGATGCGCCCGGTGTACGATACGCGCTCCCAGCCGCGACCGAACGTCCCCCACGGCTCCACCTGCACGTTCGACAAGCCCCACGAGCGCAGCGTTTCGGCCGTCCAGTCGTTGGCCCGGCGCATGGCGGTGGATCCGGTGAGGCGCGGGCCGATGACGTCGGTGAGGTGCCGCTCCAGCTCCGCCGTGTGCGGATGCTGAAAACCTTCGTCGCGGATGCGCTGGATGACGCCCAGGTCGACGCGCTCCTCCACCACCTGCGCCGCCGCGCGAGCGGGCGCGAGCGGGTACAACGCGGCCACGACGGCCGCCAGCAGGGCCGCGCCGCGCAAGCAACCACGACGGCGCGCATCGGAACGAGGGCACGGATGCTGACAACGTCGATCACGCTGCATGGGGCGCCCTCCGGAGGCGGGCCTGTGGGGTGGAAAGAGAGAACGCTGTGCGCACGATGCCCCGCGGGGCACACCGGCCGCAAGTGGGAGCACGCCCGTGCGCTCACGCGCGCGCGAGCGCGCGCTGCACGCGCCTCGCCGCGCGTTCTCCGGACGCGATCGCGCCGTCCACGGTCCCGGTGCGCCCTTCGCTGGCCGTCGCTTCGCCGGCAAAGAACACCGTGTCGTCCACCGGCTCCGCCAGACGCTTCGCCGCATCCGCACCGCCCACGAGCGCGTAGCTGTACGCGCCGCGCGCGTAAGGATCGTGCTCCCAGTCGTGCATCCAGCGTCCCACCACCAGCGATCGCAGGTGGTCGTACTCCATGCCCAGCCCGCGCGCGAGACCGCGAAGCGCGTGGGCAAAGACGCGCTCCGGTGTCTCGCGCGCGAGGCTGGCCGCCCCCGGTCCACCTGCCCACGCTACGAGCATGGCCGATCGCACAGGGAAGGATGTCCACCACACCGGCACCTCCGCACCCGGCAGCTGCAGAAAGGCCAGCGCGGCGGCGTCGGCATCTTCCGGGAGCGACAGCGCGCCGGTTTCCCAGAAGCGCTCGCGGAACGCGAACACCGCGCGCACGGCGGATCCCATCGCCAGGCCGGCGGCGCCACGCAGCGCCTGCTCCGGCGGCGGATCGAACACGATCGCGCCCTCCGTACCGGGCGGTGCGTGCAGCACGCCGAGCGGAACCGTGATCACCACGGCGTCGGCGTGCAGCTCCTCGACGCCGGTGCCGTTGGGCGCGCGCGGATGCACGTGCACCACCACGTGTCCGCGTTGCCACACGATCCGGTGCACCACGGTGTCGAGACGCAGCCGGCCGCCCAGATCGCGCGCCAGCCATCGAGGGACCTCGGCGTAGCCGTCGAGAAAGCGCGCGGAGCGGTCGTTGCCGGTGGCCGCGCTTCCCGCGCGCGCGAGCGCGCGCTCGCTCATGCGCGCAGGATCGGCAGCGTGGAATCCGCTCACGAACCGGAGCGCCGCCTCGCGCACGTGCGCCATCGAGGGACGGCCCGCATGCGCGTGGAGGTAGTCCGCCACCGACCGGTCGGGGTCGCGGTCGCAATCCATGGCCGTCAACACGTTCTCCACCTGCTCCCACGTGTCGTCCGCGGTGGCCACGTGCCCGTGCTGCGCGCGCCACCACTGGCCGGCGATCTCCACCGGCAGGAGCGATGCCTCGCGCGCAATCATCTCCAGCTCGCGGGGGCGCCCGTGGATAAATTCGGCGCCAAGTTCCACCGGGAGCGACAGCACCGGCACGCGCTCGGTGAGGATGCGTCCGCCAATGCGGTCGCGCGCGTCGACCACGCTCGTTTCCACCCCCGCGCGCACCAGCGCGCGCGCGGCGGCCAGGCCCGCCACCCCGGCGCCAACCACGATGACCGCGGTCACGAGGCGCGACCGGCGAACCGATCGTCTGCCGGACGCGACGGCGGCGGGGTGCCCGTGCCGTGCCGGAAGACGTCCACCGTGCCGATCACGGTCCGCGAACGCGGGCAGCGGGGGAGCGGCACGCGCGCGCGCACATCAGTCGTGCGCGTAGGCCGTCAACCGCGACGGCAGCTCCGCCACCGAAGCGAGGATCGCGTCGGGCTCGACCGTGCTCCGTGCGAGTTGCTCGTCGCGGAACTTCCCCGTGCGCACCAGGATGCCGCGCAATCCGGCGCTGTGTGCACCGCCCACATCGCTCTCGACATCGTCCCCCACCGCGGCGATCCGCGCGGCCGGCACGCCAAGCGAGGCGGCGGCGAGCGCGAAGTACGCGGCCGAGGGTTTCCCAACCACCGTCGCGCTTCGTCGAGTGGCGTACTCCAGCGCGGCTACGTAGGGCCCCGCGTCGAGCGACAGACCGTCGTCCGTCATCCAGTAGCGGTTCTTCTGCAGCGCGAGCAGGTGCGCGCCCGCCATCACGTGGCGGAACGCTCCGTTGAGCGTGGCGAAGTCCCACCCGCGTGAAAGATCGCCCATCACGACCGCCTGGGGGGCGACGTCCGTCACGCGAAAGCCGGCAAAGTCCTCGTGCGCCGCCCGCGGTACGTACAGCGCGATCCGGTTCACGTCGCGTTCCTGCAGCCAGCGGATGGCGGCCACCGTGGGGGTGAACAGCTCGCTCTCCTGGAGCGGGAATCCCATGGCGCGCAGGCGCGCCACCAGCGCGCTGCGCGGAAAGCGGGTGGTGTTCGTGAGGTAGCGGCGTGCGATACCGCGCGCCTGCAGCTCGCGCACCGCGTCCACCGCACCGGCAACGGGTGCGTCGCCAAGGTAGAGCGTGCCATCGAGATCGAGCAGGACGGCGTCAATGTGCATGCGGCAGCCGGTGCGTGGACGAGTGCGGGCATCGTTGCGCCCGGGTGGCTGACACTACGGCCCGGCATGCGCGCGGTCAACCAATACGCGCGCGCCGCGCGCGGCCGGCGTAGTGTCGCTGCACGTCGGCTTCCAGACGACGTTGCGCGTGGGGCTCGGGATCCACGTGGTGGCCGACGGCGTGTTCCACCCGCCGCGCGCCGCGGCTCACCCCCCGCGCCACCGCCTGATCCGATCCATGAACGATGGCGGTAGCAGGAGGTCGTCGGAGATGGCGGCGATCTCCTCCGCCTCGCGCCACGCGCGCTCGAGCTCGTCCAGCTCCCCCGCGGCCGCACGTCGTTCCGACTCCTCGTGCAACGCCATCTCGAGCGCCAACCGCTCCACGGACGACAATCCAAAGAGGCCGTGGCGGCGCGTGGAGCTGTTCCAGTTGCTGCGCCGCCGCCGGATGATGGCCGGCCGCGTGGCGTCCTCCGCCGAGATCGTGAGCGCGTCGAGAAACCGCTCCGCGCTCCCGGCCGAGCTCAGGTAGTCCACCGCCTGCCCCACGGTCTGCTTGGATCCGCCAAACCGATTGGCGGCGGGGACCACGAGCGCGGCGATGCGCATCGCTTCCGCGCCCTGCACGCGCGTCTCCCCCCCGGCAAAGCGCAGGCGCATGGCCAGCGAGCCCTCCTCGCTGCGATACAGCTGCGTCTCGGCCAGATGACGCCGCCGCACGCGCAGCACCGAACTGCCACCCGTACGTACGCGCGCGATCACCGCCTCGCCGCGTCCGTGGATGAGCGCGTCCGCCGCCTGCCAGAGCCCCCAGCTGAATGCGCCCACGCCTACGCCGCCCGCCACGCCTCCGATCACCACCGCGCCCAGTGCCGTCACCCCCGCGCCGGCGATGATCGTCTGCCGCCGCCGGCGCCGGCCAAACTGGTCACCGTATCGCCACGCGGCGAATTCGGGGCGCAGCGGCGCGCCAATGCGCACCAGCTCGGTCCCGTCGCGCAGCCGCGCCAGCCCAATCTCATCCGTGGAGATCCTCCGGCGCGTGTCGCGATACAGTCGCTCGGCGCTCTCGATGGCCTCCCACCGCTCTTCCAGGGGCGACAGGTTCCACTTCTCGCAATGACGGCACACCACCCACAGCCTGCCCTTGGCGGCATCGAACGCGAGCCGCCGCCCAATGGGGAAGGTCTCGATCGCCTCGTTGGCGCCGAGTGGTTGGTTGCAGAAGAGACAGGTGGCGTACATGGAGCGACGGGTGACGGGCGGCGGTCAACGGGGCGATGTGCATACTAGGACCGCCGCCACCACGCCGCTACCGCAGGCGTCACGCCCACGCCGGCGCACCGTGCGCATGGTGCGCATGGTGCGCATGGTGCGCCGGACGCAAACGCACCTCGCCTCACGCGCGCCGGCGGCGTCCGCTGGCCGGCGAGAGGTCGATGAGGAGCGCGATGATGATCCCGATCACCGGCACCATCGTCCACTGTCCACCGTACCAGTGCTGCACGGCCGTGTACCAGAGCAGCGTGGTGGGGAGAAAGATGAAGCCGAGGATCGGCCACAGAATCGTCGCGAAGATCCCGGTGAACCAGGTGGTGAAGAACCAGAGAAGCAGGATGATGAGCCGTGGCGCAATGAGCGCGAACAGCACCAGGAGACAGGGCATGGGCAGCCACCTCCACTCAAGGGAACGCGCGGGCGCCGCCTGCAACAGCCGCTCGCGCGATGACCGGCGTGGGATTCCCATGCAGGACCGGGGCCCGTGGCGGCGGCCCAGGCTGCGGTCCATCTGATTCTGCTATGCGTCCATCGCGTGTGGCAGGTTTCAATCCGCACCGGCCGCCGCTCGCTGCGCCAACCCCTTGCGCTTCTACACGTGGGGCCGTATGCTGGTTTTTGTAGAAGCGAAAGGGGACGACGATGACCGATCCGCACCTCGACCTGCCGCAGGGCACGCTCGACCTGCTCATCCTGAAGGCGCTCTCGCTCCGGCCGATGCACGGCTGGGCGATATCCGAGCGGCTGCACCAGGTGTCGCAGGCGGCGCTCAAGGTTCCGCAAGGCTCGCTCTACCCCGCCCTCCACCGCCTGGAGCGGCGCGGCTGGATCAAGGCCGAATGGGGAGCGTCGGACAACAACCGGCGGGCCAAGTACTACCAGCTCACCCGCACGGGACGCAAGCAGCTCGACGCCGAAGCCAATGCGTGGGCGCGCCTCACGAGCGCGGTCTCGCTGGTGCTCGACATGGGATGAACGGCTCGGCTGGCCACACCGCGTCACTGGGGGCTGGAGGACACGAATGCTGACCGATTTCTGGAGCGACCTAGCGTATCGCGTCCGTGCATTACTTCGGCGCGGCGACGTTGAGCGCGAGCTGGACGAGGAGCTCCGCTTTCACCTCGAGCGTGAGGCGGAGAAGTACGCGGCACAGGGCGTCCCGCGCGCCGAGGCGTTCCGCCGCGCGCGCCTGGCGCTGGGCGGGGTGGAGCGGACCAAGGAAGAGAGTCGGGACACGAGAGGGACGGTGCTGCTCGAGACGTTCGGGCGCGACGTGCAGTACGCGCTCCGCACCCTCCGTCGCACCCCCGGCTTTACCGTGGTTGCGGTGATCTGCCTTGCGCTGGGCATCGGCGCCACGAGCACGGTGTTCGGCATCGTGGACGCGCTCTTCTTCCGCCCGCCGCCGGGCGTGGGAGCGCCGAACGAGATCGTGCGCCCGTACGTCAGCGCGCAGAGCGAGCGGCTCTGGCTGAACGGCTCGTTCGAGACGTCCTACCCCATGTATCGGGATCTACGTGCCGCGAGTCGCTCGCTCGCCGGGCTGGCGGGCTACGCCGACGTCGCGCTGAGCGTCGGCGAGGGCGCGCAAGCGCGTCGTGCCAACGGTCTCATGGTGTCTGACAACTACTTCTCCGTGTTGCGCGTGCGGCCGGCGCTCGGCCGCTTCCTCGCCGCCGAGGACAACGCGGGGCCGGGAGCGGCGCCGGTGGCAGTGGTGAGCTACGCGTACTGGCGCGCGCAGTTGGGGGGCGACCCAGGGGTGATCGGCACCCAGATCACTCTGGATGCGCGACCGTACACCGTGGTCGGTGTCGCGCCGGCGGGCTTCCACGGCATCGATCCCGGCGCCGTGGACATGTGGGTTCCCGTGGCGCAGGCGCGCTACCTGGGATTCGCCGCCGACCAGCTCGAGACAAACAACTCAACCTGGTTTCAGCTCGTCGGCCGCCTCGCGCCCGGCGTGACGCGCGAGGACGCGCGCGCCGAGCTCACGCCGCTCATCACCCGTGAGCTGCGTCAGGGGCCGTGGGGCGTCCATGTGGATCCGCGCGTGCAACTCGGCCCTATCCTCGAGGCGCGCGGACCGTCTCCCTCCAGCCAGGCCACGATCGCGCGCTGGCTCGCCCTCGCGGCAGCGCTCGTGCTGTTGATTGCCTGCGCCAACGTGGCCAACCTGCTGCTGGCGCGCGCGCGCGTGCGCCGGAAGGAGATTGGACTTCGCCTCTCGCTCGGAGCCGGCCGCGCGCGCGTCGTGCGTCAGTTGCTCACCGAGAGCGTGGTCCTGGCGGCGGGCGGGACGGCGCTCGGCCTCCTGCTCGCACGCTGGGGAACCAACCTCGTGCCGGCGGTGGGACTTCCCGCATTGTCGTTCCTCGCGCACGGGCGCGTGCTGCTGTTCGCGACGGCGGCCGCACTGGCGTGCGTGATGCTGTTCGGCGTCACCCCTGCGATCGTCGCCACACGGGCAGAGCTCGCATCGACGCTCAAGGAGGGTGCGCGCGAAGGAGCCGACCGTCGCTCACCACTGCGGGCAGGGCTCATGGTAGCCCAGGTGGCGCTCGCCACCGTGCTCTTGGTGGGTGCCGGACTGTTCGTGCACAGTCTGCGCAACGTGCAGCAGATCTCCACCGGCATGGATGTCGAGCATCTGCTCGTCGGGCAGATCGACTTTCAGGCGGCCGGCTACAGCGATACGGCGGCGACCCAGCTCCTCGATCGCGCCGTTGAACGATTGCAGCACACGGCCGGCGTCCGTGGCGCTACGTTGAGCTCCATCGCGCCGCTGTCCGGCAGCATCGCGGCCACGTCGTATTCCGTGCCCGACGGCACGTCCGGGACGGGCGGCTCCATCGACCTGCAGGGCGCCATGACGGGAGCGCGCGCTCTCACCGTCACCGGGGGCCCGGACTACTTCTCCACCGTGGGCACCCCGATCGTCGCCGGGCGCGAGTTCACCGAACGGGACCGCGCCGGGAGCGCGCCCGTGGTCATCGTCAACCAGGCGTTCGCCGAGCACGAATGGCCCCACGCGAGTGCGCTCGGGCGGTGCGTGGACATCGGGTGGAAGGAGGACGTGCAGTGCTATCGCGTGGTCGGCGTCGCCGGCAATGCCAAGTACGCCGCGCTGGAGGAACCGCAGCACCAGGCGTTCTTCCGGGCCGCGGGGCAGACCCCGGACGCGCGGCTCGTGCTGGTGCGCACGTCCGGTGATCCTGCCGCCGCCGTCACGACCGTCCGCCGCACCCTGGCCGAGCTGGATCCGCATCTTCCGTACGTCAATGTGAAGACACTGAAGGACGTGCTCCGCCCGCAGCTCCAGCCGCGACGGCTGGGCGCGTCGATGTTCGGCGTGTTCGGCCTGCTCGCGCTCGTCCTCGCCGCGGTGGGGCTCTACGGTGTGGTGTCGTACGCCGTCGCGCAGCGCACGCACGAGCTGGGAGTGCGGATGGCGCTCGGGGCGCAGCGCGGCGCCGTGCTGCGGCTCGTGGTGCGGCAGGGCGTGCTACTCACGCTGGCGGGGCTGGCGCTGGGCGTTCCGGCCGCGTTCGCGCTCTCGAAGTTCGTGGCGCACCTGCTGTACGGGGTCGCGCCGAGTGACGCTGTCACCTTCGTGGGCGTGGCGGTCACGCTCGCCCTGGTGGCGATCGCGGCGAGTCTTATCCCCGCGGCGCGGGCCGCGCGCGTCGGTCCGATGGTGGCCCTGCGCGCCGAGTAGCGGGCGCGGGCGGTACGAACCGGGCGGCGCGGACCGCCGGCGCGTGCGGGAAAACGCTAAGAGGCGCGGGCCGGAATCGAACCGGCGAATAGCGGTTTTGCAGACCGCTGCCTTACCACTTGGCTACCGCGCCAATGTAGGGGGAACACTCTAAGTTAGCGGCGGCCGGGCGGTGCCTCAAGCACCATCCGTCACTCCTTCCGCACCTCGACTTCCCTGCTGCGCTCCACCGCGGCCCCGCCCGCGAGCCGCACGCGGACGCGCACCAGGTACGTGCCCTCGCGCAGACGAGGGAGCTGTAACACGAGCGCGCGGCGCCACACGCTGTCCTCGCCCGCCCGGTCGTCCCACTCCAGACGCATCCGGTACGGCGCACCGGCCAGGTGAAGAAAGCGCGCCACCCGCCGCCCCACGCCTGCGCCGGTGAGCCAACGGGGATCGATGGCAAAGCGGGAGCGCGCCGCGCGCCGATCCGCGGCGGAGAACGCTTCCAGGCTCACGACGGCCGGCGAGAGGGGGATCCTCGCGCGCAGCGCGGCGCGTGTGTCGGTCGAAAGCGGCCTCCGCGCCAGTGAAGTCCTGCGCCGCATGCAACGCGAACGCGCGGACGGCCAGGCACCACCACCGCTCCGCCGCGCACGAGCCGTGCGGACCGAAATCCCACGTGCGCGGCAGCTCCTGAATACGGATGCGCTCGAACCGCTCCTGCGCGTGCTCGGCGGCGCGGCGCACGTGGGCGGAATCGGGACGCGTGGCGGATGCCGCCGCGGGAGCCTGCGCGACCGCGGGCGCGCCGATACAACCGGCGGCGCAAAACGCGGCACAGCGCGCAGCGAATGGACGGACCATCACCGCCCACGCCATCCGCCGCCCACGCTTTATCAGAACCGTTCCAGCTCCTGGCGCAGCGCGGCCGTGGTGTCGCCCAGGTACACGAAATGCACATCGCGCATGTACGTGCGCGCCACCCGCTGTACGTCCTCCGTGCGCACGTGCCGCAGCGACTCGAGCGTGGCGCCCGCCAGGCGGAAGTCGCCGCGATAGAGCTGCGCGCGCGCCAGAAACTCGGCCTGTGCCGCGTTCGTCTCGTTCTCCAGGTAGTAGTCGACGATGAACTGGTCGACGAACCGCTGCAGCCCGTCGCGTGTCACCCAGCCCTCCTGCAGCCCCCGCACCTGATCGAGCATGAGTGGCACCACGCGATCCGGCGCCACGGTCGTGACGTACATCCCGCCCATCGTGGCGGCGCGGTCGACGAACGGCGCATACGCCGCATACGTGAGACTGTGCTCCTCCCGGATGCTCTGGTGCAGGCGCGCGCCCAGCAACTCCGTGGCCACGCGAAACGCCGCGTAGTCGTTGCTCGACGCCGATGGTCCCGGGAAGTAGCCCAGCAGATAGTTGGTGGGCAACCGTGCCTGCTCGGCCAGCACGGTGGTGGAAGCCGCGTGCAGCGCGGGCGGGAGGGTCCATCGATAGCTGCCCGACGGCAGCGTGCCGATGCTCGTGCGGACGGCCGCTTCCACCTGCACGCGCGGCACATCCCCCACGATCACCAGCAGCATGCGCGACGTCACCATCTGTGCGGACGCGTACCGGCGCAGATCGTCCGCCGTGAGTCGCGAGAGGGAGCGTGCCGTTCCGCCGGGCGAGACGGCGTACGGATGCCCCACCACCGACACGCTGTCGGCCAGCCGGTACAGTTGGCCATCGGGCGTGTTGTGCTCGGCGCGCAGCGCGCCGATCAGGTGGTTGCGCGCCAGCGCGACGGAGGCGCTATCGAGCACCGGGTGCATCAACCGGCTCGCCAGGAGCGCCCACGTGGAGTCGAACGCCTCGGTGATGCCGTGAAAGCCAAAGAGCGTCCAATCCGCACCGGCGTCCGTCACGAACTCACTCCCCGTGCGTGCGGCGGCGCGGCCCAGCGCGGCGCCAGGGTACTCGCGCGTCCCGTACTGGCTGGCCTCGAGCAGCAGCGCCTCGATGCCCGCGGTTGCCGGCGTCAACTGTCGCGTGCCGCCCAGCAGATAGAGATGCGCGGCCACCACGTCGTTGGCGCGCGTGATGCGCTGGAGTACGTGCAGGCCGGACACCTCGTACGACACGGTGAGACTCTCCAGCGGCACCGAACGCCCATCCGCCGCGGGCGCGACGAGCACGCTCGCCGGATGCGGCGGTGGACAGCCGAGCACGACCGCCGCCACGGCGGCCACGAGCCACGCGCGCCATACATGCCATGTGCGCCAGTGCGACGGGCCGTGCGACAGGCGGTGCGACGGGCGCTGCGCCGGGCGGTGCATCACGGTGCCTCGCCGGTGCGGACGCCAAACACCTCGCGCGCGATCGCCTCCGCCCGCGCGCGCATCCCGTCCGGTACCAGCAGGCCCACCACCTTGGGGCCGTGCACCAGGTACTGCTCCCCGTAGCGGGCCACATCGCGCACCGACTGCGCGGCCATCCGGTCGACGTAGTCGTAGTAATACGGCAGACCGGCCACGCTCCACCAGAACGCCACCGTGTGCGCGAAGTCGGTGGAACGCTCCAGGCCGAACGCCGTCGATACGCGACGGGATTTCTGCACGGCTTCCAGCGCCTCGGAGGAGAAACGTGCCGTATCGCCCAGCCGCCCGATCTCGTCGCGCAGCGCCAACAGCGCATCGTGCAGCCGCTCGGGGGACGTGACGCCGGAAATGCTGATCGGCCCGACGTGCGCCAGCGAGTAGTAGTTGACGCCAACCGAACGGAACAGTCCGCTGTCCACCAGCCGCCGCTGGAACGCGGAACTGGGCTGATTGAGCAGATCGGAGAAGACGTCCGCCGCGTAGGTGGACTCCGGTTCGTCGCGCACGCTCGGGCCCCGCCACTCGAGCAACACGGTGACATCCTCCACGTCCGCGCCCACGATGACCACCCGGTCGTCGGTCAGCGGTGGCAGGGACGGCACCGGGTGCGCATCGAACGGATTGGGGCCGCGCTCCCAGCCGCGGAAAGCGGAGCGCGCGATGGCCGTGGCCTCGTCGGGTTGGACGTCGCCGGCGATCACGAGCGCGGCGTTGTTGGGGATGTAGTAGCGTGCGTACAGCGTGCGCAGTAAGTCGGGCGTGGCACGGCGCAACGCCGTCGGATTCCCGATGGTGTTCTTCCGGCTGAACTGATCGCCCCACAGCCGCTTCCCCACCTCGTGCCGCAAGTGCCAGAAGGGATCGGCGTTGGCACGATCGTACTCGCCGAGCACCACCGCGCGCTCCTGCAAGAGATCCGCGCTCGTGAAGCGCGGCGCGCGCACCAGATCCGCCAGCAGCTCCAGCCCACGCCGGAGTTCGCTGGACGGGAGCACCAGGTAATAGGTGACCGCTTCTTCGGTGGTGGTGCCGTTATAGCGGCCGTTGAACTCGGCCGCCTTCTCGCCAAAGCTGCTCCCGTCGCTCGCGCGATAGCTCCGAAACAGCATGTGCTCGAACAGGTGCGCCGTTCCTGCCTCGTCCGGCTCCTGCGTGAACGAACCGTTGTGCACGACGACCACCGCCGTCACGAGCGGCACCGTGTGGTTTTCCACCGTGATGACCTGCAGCCCGTTGTCCAGTACGCTGCGCCGGATCACGCGCTCCAGCACGGAGCGCTCGGAGGCGGGCGCGGCCACGTCGGCGTGCGCACGGGCGGCCGGGGGTTGCGCTTTGCGCTGCGCGACGACCGCCGGAACGCCGATCGTGGACGCCGCGAGGAGCAGCAGCGCGGGAAGCACAACGCGAGACGTGGGGAGGGAACGCATGGGTCCACCGGGATCTGGGCGGGGCATGGGACACCGGAGCGCCGTCCGGGGTGTCGTGCCCCATGCTGCACTATAGAGCGCGTGTGCGGGCGCTGTCCAGAGAGCGCGTGTGCGGGCGCTGTCTGGCCGCGCTGCCCCCACTTCCCCTTGACGCCGCTCGGCCCCTGCCGCCATGTTCCCCATAACGTTTTAGGGGAGACGCGATGGCGGACAAGCTCGGGCTGTTGCAGGGCACGCTCGACGTGCTGGTGCTCAAGGCGCTCATCTTCGGCCCGCGACACGGCTACGCGGTAGCGCAGTGGATCCGCACCATCACCGACGGCACGCTCGACATCGAGGAAGGCGCGCTCTACGCCGCGCTTCACCGCATGCACCAGCGCAAGTGGCTGCGCGCGGAGTGGGGGCTGTCGGAGAACAACCGGCGCGCCAAGTACTACGCGCTCACCGCCGAAGGGCGTCGCCAACTGCGGACCGGCGGACAGATCTGGACGCAATACGCCGAGGCGGTGTTCAAGGTGCTGCGCGCGGGCGAGGCGCGCGCAGCAGGCAGTCCCGCGTGAGTCGTCACGCGTGAGGAGCATGACGTGAGCGACCGCTCGTCTCCGTTCGCCGGCATTCGCCGCATTTTCCGCATCGCCAACACGCGGCGCGACGTGGAGGACGAGCTGCGCTTTCACTTTGACGAGACGGTGAACGATCTCGTCCACCGTGGTTGGAGCGTGGACGCCGCGAGAGACGAAGCGCGCCGGCGGTTTGGTGACGAACGACAATGGAGGCGTGAAATGGAACGGATCAACGAGCGGCGGGAGACGCGCCGCGCGCGGACGGAGTGGATGAGCGCGCGTGCGCAGGACGTGCGCTACGCGTTGCGCCGCTTGCGCCGGTCGCCCTGGCTCACCGTGGGCGTGGTGCTCGCGTTCGCGCTCGGCATCGGCGCCAACGGGACGATGTTCGGCATCGTCGACCGCCTCTTGCTCAGCCCGCCGCCGCACATCGCGAACCCCGATGCGCTGCACCCGATCTACATCAACGAGATGAATCCGTTGACCAAGGAGCGCCTCCCCAACAACACGCTCGCCTATCCGGACTACCAGGCAATGGGGGGCGTGCGCGCCTTCAGCGGTGTGGCGGCGTACGCCAACCGTCAGGTCACGCTCGGGCACGGTGCGGATGCACGCAAAGCCGACGGCATCCTCGCTACCGGCGGCTACTTCCACGTGCTGGGGGTGCAGCCGGAGGCGGGGCGGTTCTTCACCGACGAGGAGGCTCGGATCGGGGCGGGGCACGTGGCCGTCCTGAGTCACGGGATGGCCGAGCGTGCGTTCGGCGGCGCGCGCCAGGCGGTCGGCAAGACGCTCGACTTTGGCTTTGGGCCCTATGTCGTGGTGGGCGTCACGCCGCGCGGCTTCACGGGCGCGGAACTCAAGGCGGTGGATCTCTGGCTCCCGCTCGAGGCCGCGCAGGCGGAGGAGAGCGGCGACAACGGCCAGCAAGGGTGGGCATCCCGCCAGTGGATCTGGCTCAAGATCCTCGCGCGCGTGGCTCCGGGCGCACCGCTCCAGCGCGCCGAGGCGGAAGCCACCGCCGCGTACCGGCGGTCGGTGGCCGCCGACCCGCATCGCCAAAACCCCGACTCGGCTGCCACCGTGATCGCCGCATCGGTGATTGCCGCGCGCGCGCCCACCGCGGGCGCCGGGGGCTTGGGGGCGGTGTCGGTGAAATCGGGCTCGCAGGCGGGGGTGGCAGCGGTATCGGTGTGGCTCGCCGGAGTGTCTTTCATCGTGCTGCTCATCGCGTGCGCCAACGTGGCCAACCTGCTGCTCGCGCGGGCCATGCGCGAGCAGCGGGAGATCGGCATCCGGCTCGCGCTCGGCATCTCGCGCCGCCGACTGTTGGGGCAGGTGATGCTCGAGGCGCTGCTGCTCGCCGCCGTCGGCGCCGTAGCGGCAGTGGCGGTGGTCACGTGGGTGGGCCCCATGCTTTCGCGATTCATGCTCCCTGACATCGCGTGGGGGGACCTCCCAGGGCACGGCCGCGAGCTCGCGTTCATCGGAGGGCTCGCGCTGCTGGCCGGGCTTGTGAGCGGCATCATCCCCGCGCTGCAGGCCACGCGGCCGCAGGTGCTGGAGGCGCTGCGCGCTGGGAGCCACAGCGCCACGCGCCGGCTCTCGTGGACGCGCTCCACGCTGACCGTCGTGCAGGCCATGCTGTCGATCGTGCTCCTGGTGGGTGCAGGTCTGTTCGTCCGCAGCCTGCACCGCGTCCAGTCGCTCGACATCGGCATCGACCCGCGGGGACTGCTGCTCGCCACGCCGTCCTTCGATCGCGGCACCGAGCGGGAAGTGGAGAGCAGTTTCCTGGACCGGAGCGTGGAGCGGCTCTCCATTTTCCCTGGCGTGACGGCCGCCGCCGTCGATCTGGGCAGCCCGTTTGCGGCGGCGATATCAATGGGCGGACTCCGCATTCCGGGACGCGACTCCCTGCCGCGGTTGCCAGGCGGCGGACCGTACGTGGACGCCGTCACGCCGGACTTCTTCCGCGCCGTGGGGCTGCGGGTGGCCCAGGGGCGCGGCTTCCGTGCGTCCGATGACCAGCCCGGCGCCGCGCCCACCGTGATCGTGAACGAGACCATGGCGCACATGGTCTGGCCCGGGAAGAACGCCGTGGGTGAGTGTCTCATCATCAACGCCGACTCCTCCAAGGACAAGCCGGCGACGTGCTCACAGGTGATCGGTGTCGTCCACGATGCGCGCCGATTCCGGATCCAGGACGAGGACGCGGCCATGCAGTACTATCTGCCGCTGCACGCGACCCCACTCACCAGAAACGCGGGCCAGTATCTCCTGGTGCGTGTGCGCGGCGACGCGGCCGCCACCGTGCCCGCGATCCGGCGCGCGATATTGGGCGTGGGTGGTCCCGTGCGGTTCGTGGACATCGCCCCCATCGCCGAACGCATTCAACCGCAGATGCGCGCCTGGAAGCTGGGCGCGGTGATGTTCACCACGTTCGGCCTCCTGGCGCTGGTGGTCGCCGCGATCGGGCTGTACAGTGTGCTCGCCTACGGCGTGGCCGAGCGCATTCATGAACTGGGAGTGCGCGCCGCGCTGGGAGCCAGCCGCGGCCGGCTCGTAGGGCTCGTGCTGCGACGCGGCTTGCGTCTGGTGGTGGTCGGGGCGGTGGTGGGCGTTCTCATCGCGCTCGCCGCCGCGCCCAAAGTGGAGCCGCTCCTGTTCAACACCTCCGCGCGCGACCCGCTCATCCTGGGGATCGTCTCGCTCACCCTGCTCGTGGTGGCCGTCGCGGCGAGCGCGATTCCCGCCTGGCGCGCCACCCGCGTGGACCCGCAGCAGGCGTTGCGCTCGGAGTAGGCGACCGCTCACGGGCGGTCCGCCGCGAAGAGTCCGCCGCGAAGAGTCCGCCACAGGCACTTCTGCTCCACGGACATCGCGCGAAGTGCGCGCGCCGGGCACCCATCGCGCCGACCAGGGGACGCCCGTGGCGTTGGCCACAACATCCCCGGAGCGCGCTCGGCGAGTTCCACGCGACGCTCGGGCACGCGCTCGGGCGTGTCATCCCGGTCGCGCGCGGCGCGGGCGGACGCCATCATTGTGTACGCACCCTCCGTGTACGCACCCTCCCAGAGGAGCCGCTTCCCGATGGCACGCCGTACCGCGCAATCACGCACCCCCGGTCGCTCGACGCTCGCCGAGGACCGCCCGCCGATGGATATCGGCGGCGACGCCTTTCGCGCCGCCGGACACGCGCTGGTGGATCGCATCGCGGATTTCGTGGATGGCATCGCCGCCGCACGCATCACGCCGGATCTGCTGCCGCGCGACGTCCGCGCCCTCCTGCCCGAGGGCGGGATGCCGCGCACCGGCGCCGACCCCGCGGCGCTGCTTGAGGAGGCGGCGTCGCTGTTGTTCAGCGCGTCCACGCTCAACGCGCACCCACGCTTCTTTGGCTACATCATCGGCTGCCCGTCGCCCGTCGGCGCGCTGGCCGAACTGCTCGCCGCCACCGTGAATCCCAACGTGGGCGCGTGGTCGCTCGCTCCCGCCGCCACCGAAATCGAAGCGCAGAGCATCCGCTGGCTCGCCGAGCTGGTGGGATTTCCCACCGACTGCGGCGGGCTGCTCGTGAGCGGCGGGAACATGGCCAACATCGTCTGCTTCTTTGCCGCGTTACGCGCCATGGCGCCATGGGACGTGCGCGCGGCGGGGATCGCCAGCGGCATCGCCCCCGTGGTCTACGCCTCTGCGGAGACGCACACTTGGGTGCAGAAGGCGGCCGACCTGAGCGGGCTCGGTCTCGACGCCATCCGATGGATTGGGACGGACGACGCGTATCGGATGGATGTCGAGCAGTTGCGGCAGGCCATCGCGCGCGACCGCGCGGCGGCATCGGGCGCGCTGCCCGCCATGGTGGTCGGCACCGCCGGCTCCGTGAGCACCGGCGCCATCGATCCCTTGCGCGACATCGCCGATCTGTGCCGCACGGAGCAACTGTGGCTGCACGTGGACGGCGCCTACGGCGCGCCGGCGGCCATGCTCCCCAACGCGAGCGCGGATCTCAAAGCGCTCGCGCTGGGCGACTCGCTGGCGCTCGACCCGCACAAGTGGCTCTACGCGCCGCTCGAGGCAGGGTGCGCGCTGGTGCGCGACGCCGACGCGCTGCATCGCGCCTACAGTTTTCATCCGCCGTACTACCACTTTGAGGAGCTGGATGGCGAACCCCCGCTCAACTATCACGAGTGGGGCCCGCAGAACTCGCGCGGCTTCCGTGCGCTCAAGGTGTGGATCGGCCTCCGCCAGGCAGGGCGCGTCGGGTACGAGCGCATGATCGCACACGACATCGCCATGGCGCGCGCGCTGCACGAGCAGGTCGACGCGCACCCGGAGCTGCAGGCGCTCACGCAGGCGCTCAGCATCACGACCTTCCGCTACGTCCCCCCCGAGCTACGCGACGCCGCCGAACGCGGCGGCGCCCACGACGTGCTCAACACGCTCAACGCCGAGCTCCTCTCCCGCCTGCAGGACGCCGGGCACGTGTTCCTCTCCAACGCGGTCCTCGACGGCCGGTTCGCGCTCCGCGCGTGCGTCGTCAATTTCCGTACCCGCGCCGAGGATATTCCGCGCACCGTCGAGGAGGTGGTGAGGGTGGGGAGGGAGTTGAACAGGCCAGTCGGAGGGTTGCGCACTGACGCCTGAGCACTCGCTCGCTGGAAAGAAAGACCGGCATCGGCGCCCGCTGACGCCTCAGCACTCGCTCGCTGGTAAGAAAGACCGGCATCGGCGCCCGCTGACGCCTCAGCACTCGCTCGCTGGAAAGCGAGAATCAGTTGCGTGGTGACAGATGCGAGTCATCGGTCATCAGATGTCTCGGTCCTGCGCCCGCCGAGAGTGGCTGGCGACCTGAAAGGGCTTCGGCCCCGCCCCCCACCGCCGGCTCATCACTGGGCTGATGACTGTCATCAGAATGACTGTGACCCCGCAACTGATTCTCGCCCGCACTATCCTGATCCCCACCCGCCCGCGCAGATCCCCGCCCAACCAACTCACAACTCAGTTCTCAGAACTCAACACCCGCCCCCGAGCGCTGATCTTGACTCCCCGCCAACGGTGCAACATATTTGTTGCACCCCCTCACCGAGCAAACCAATGGCCTGGCGCAACAAACAGGCGGACCACCCGTTGGCGGTTCGCGAAGCGATGATCGACGCGGGGGAACTTGCGCTCGGGAGCCGCGCGGCGCTGGCGCGGTGGCTCGGGGCGCACCGCAGTCAGGTAACGCGCGCGGCGCTCGGCCAGGTGCTTGGCGGTGAGGAGGGATGGCGCCTCACCGGGCTCGCCGCCGTGGTGACAGCCCTGCTCTCGCTCTACGAGCCGGACGCCGTCTCCGGGTGGCTGCACGGCAACAATCCGCATCTGGACGACCGCCGTCCCATCGACGTTCTGGCGGAGGGGGACGTGACCGCGGTCATGGCCGCGGTGCAGGCGGCGCGGGCCGGCGCCTTCGCCTGAGCCGCGTGTCCGGCCGCGCGCCGCTGGTCACGTGGCGCTGCTTCCCGTGGGACGACCGTGCCGCCGCCCAAGCGCCGTTTGGCGTTCTCTACCTTCCGCCGGGACAGACGGCCGGCCGCTTCGATCTCCGCGACCGCCCGCCGGTGCGCTACCTGGCCGAGTCGCCGGAGCATGCGATCGGCGAGGTGCTGGCGCCCTTTCGCGGGACCGAATTCCAGCCGTCATACCTGCGGCAGGCCGGCCACCCGCTGGCGCTCGTGGTGGTGACCCTTTCGCCCGCGCTCGTGGCCCGCGTCGCCGACTGCACGCAGCCCGCCGTGCTCGCCGCACTGGACATCCGTCCCGACGATCTGGCGCATCACGATCGCCGCATCACGCAGCAGATCGCCCGCCGGCTGCACGACCGCACGGACACGGCCGGGCTCCGCTGGTGGTCCGCCCTCACCGGCGCGTGGCACACGGTTGTCCTCTTCACCGACCGCATCGCCGACAGCGAGCTCACCTTCGGCACACCACACGTGCTGGCCCCTGGCGAGCCGGCACTTCTTCGCACGCTTCTCGCGCTCGGGGTGAGGGTGAGGGAGGCGTCTACGCACTGACGCCTGATCACTCGCTCGCTGGAAAGAAACACCGGCGTCGGCGCTCGCTGACGCCTCAGCACTCGCTCGCTGGTAAGCGAGAATCAGTTGCGTGGTGACAGATGCGAGTCATCGGTCATCAGATGTCCCGGTCCTGCGCCCGCCGAGAGCGGATGGCGACCTCGAGGAGCTTCGGCCCTGTCCCCTCCCCACCGCCGGCTCATCACTGTGCTGATGACTGTCATCAGATGACTGTAACCACGCAACTGATTCTCGCCTGCAGAATCCTGATCCCCCCACCCGCGCAGCTCTCCCACCCAACCAACTCACCACTCAGTACTCAGGCCTGAGAACTCCACCGCCTGATCACTCGCTCGCTGGTAAGCGAGAATCAGTTGCGTGGTGACAGACTCGGGTCATCGGTCATCAGATGTCCCGTCCTGCGCCCACCGAGAGCGGATGGCGACCTGAAAGGGCCTCGGCCCCGGCCCTCCCGCCGGCTCATCACTGGGCTGATGACTGTCATCAGATGACTGTAACCACGCTACTGATTCTCGCCTGCAGAATCCTGATCCCCACCCGCCCGCGCAGATCCCCCGCCCAACCAACTCACAACTCAACCCTCAAAACTCAAACCTCACGGCTCCAGGCCTAGCGCCCCCCCCCGCCCCCCACCAATTTTCTTCCCCCGGTGGCCCTCAGGCCTGTCATCTCACATCTCCAACACTCAGGACCAAAACATGACCGGCGTTCGAGTCTTGGTCGGCACCAGGAAGGGTGCGTTCGTCCTGACGTCCGACGGCAAGCGCAACCAATGGGACGTGAACGGGCCCCACTTTGGCGGGTGGGAGCTGTACCACCTCAAGGGTTCGCCTGCCGACCCCAACCGGCTGTACGCGTCGCAGAGCAGCGGGTGGTTTGGCCAGCAGATCCAGCGCTCCAACGACGGCGGCAAGACGTGGGAGCCGGTGGGGCACGAGTTCACCTACGACGGCGAGCCGGGCACGCACAAGTGGTATGACGACACGCCGCACCCGTGGGCGTTCAAGCGGGTGTGGCACCTGGAGCCGTCGCTCACCGACCCGGACACGGTCTACGCCGGCGTGGAAGACGCCGCGCTGTTCAAGACCACCGACGGCGGCGCCACGTGGAGCGAGCTCGCCGGACTACGCCAACACGAATCCGGCCCAGAGTGGCATCCCGGCGCGGGGGGACTCTGTCTGCACACCATCCTCCTCGATCCATCCGACCCCAAGCGCATCTTCATCGCCATCTCGGCCGCCGGGGCGTTCCGCACCACCGACGGCGGCGCCACGTGGACGCCCATCAACAAGGGGCTCCGCTCGCAGTACATCCCCGACCCCGACGCTCAGGTGGGGCACTGCGTCCATCGCATCGCCATGCACGCGTCCCGTCCCAATACGCTGTTCATGCAGAAGCACTGGGACGTGATGCGGAGTGACGACGCCGGCGACGTGTGGCACGAGGTGAGCGGCAACCTGCCCACCGACTTCGGCTTCGCCATCGACGTGCATGCGCACGAGCCGGAGACCATCTACGTGGTCCCCATCAAGAGCGACTCGGAGCACTACCCGCCCGACGGCAAGCTGCGCGTCTTCCGCAGCCGCACCGGCGGCAACGAGTGGGAGCCACTCACCAAGGGACTGCCGCAGGAGAACTGCTACGTGAACGTGCTGCGCGACGCAATGGCCGTCGACGCGCTCGACCCATGCGGCGTGTACTTCGGCACGAGCGGCGGGCAGGTGTACGGCTCCGCGAACGCTGGCGACAGTTGGGCTCCCATCGTGCGCGACCTTCCGGCGGTGATGTCGGTCGAGGTGCAGACGCTGTCATGACCGCGCTGCGCTTCGTTCCCATCGTGCACGCCGGTTGCGCGCGATGATCCGCGTGGAGCTTCCCCAGCATCTCCGCACCCTCGCGCGCATCGACGGCGAGGTGCAGCTGGAGGTCCCGGCGCCGGTTACGCAGGGCGCGGTGCTCGACGCGCTCGAGGCGCGCTTTCCGGTGCTCCGCGGCGCCATTCGCGATCATACCACGCGCGAGCGGCGCCCGTTCCTCCGGTACTTCGCGTGCGAAGACGACCTGTCGCTCGATCCGCCGGACACGCTGCTCCCCGCGGCAGTGGTGTGTGGGGAGGAGCCGTTCCTCATCATCGGCGCGGTTGCGGGAGGGTAGAGTTGCGGGGTGGTAGTGGTGAGTTGTCAGTTCAGAAGGCGGTTATTGCGCGGGGGGAGTGGGGATCAGGATAATGCAGGCGAGAATCAGTTGCGTGGTGACAGTCATCAGATGACTGTCATCAGTCCAGTTGTCAGCCGGCGGTTGGGCGGCAGGGTCGAAGCTCATCGAGGTCGCCATCCCCTCTCGGCGGGCGTAGGATCCAGACATCTGATGACAGATGACTCGAATCTGTATCCACGCCACTGATTCTCGCTCCCAGTATCCTGATTTTCGCTCCACCACGACAAGCTTCGTCATCCCTCGCTCCCTCCGCGACAAGCTTCGTCATCCCCCCTTATCCCACAAACCCATGTTCTCGCGTCTCCCTGTCAGCCTCGCTCTGACGTTCGCGCTCCTCGCTCCGGCTGCCCGCGCGCAGGACTCCACCCGCGCCGCGGACTCCGCCGCAACCGCGCCCGAAACCGAGCTCCCCATCCTCCCCACCCGTCGCGCGACCTTCACCACGCACGAGGGCACGTGGATGTCACTCGACGTGAGCCCGGATGGCGGGACGATCGTGTTCGACCTGCTCGGCGATCTCTACACACTGCCCCTGGCCGGCGGCAGGGCGACGCGCATCACGAGCGGGATGGGCTTCGACGGCCAGCCGCGCTTCTCCCCCGACGGGAAGACCATCGTCTACGTGACCGATCGCAGCGGGTACGAGAATCTCTGGTTGGTCAACGCCAACGGCTCGCACGCGCGCGCGCTCACCACCGACAAGGACGCACAGTACATCTCCCCCGCCTGGGCGCCGGACGGGCGGTATCTCGCCGTCTCGCGCACGAAGACCGGCATCCTGGGGAGCACGTACGACCTGGTGCTGCTCAATCGCGACGGCGGCACAGGGCTGCAGATCACGGGGCGCCGCCCGGGCGCGAGCCCCCCTTCCCCCGGCGAGCCGCCGCCCTACGACAACTATCTGGGCGCGGACTTCACCCCGGACGGCCGCTACATCTTTGCGTCCATCAAGCGCGGGCGCTTCCAGTACAACCAGATGCTGGACGACGCGTGGCAGGTGGGCGTCTACGACCGGCAGACGGGAAAGACCTACGTCCGCACCACGAACGTGGGCGGCGGCATGCGGCCGGCGGTGAGTCCCGATGGCAAGTGGCTGGCGTTCGGCTCGCGCGACGACGGCGTGACCGGACTCCGGCTGCGCGAGCTCTCCACGGGCGATGAGCGGTGGCTGCTGAAGCACATCACACGCGACGACATGGAATCCCGCTACACGCGCGACGTGCTCCCCGGCTACGCCTTCACGCCGGATTCCAGGTCCATCGTTATCTCGTACGACGGCAAGCTGTACCGCGTGGACGTCGCCTCCGGCCAGGCCACGGACATCCCGTTCAGCGCCGACGTGGACATCGGCATGGGACCGCTCGTGCACTTCGAGTATCCCATCGACGACTCCGTGCTCACGGTGCGGCAGATCCGCGGCACCACCCCGTCGCCCGATGGCAAGTGGCTGGCCTTCACCGCGCTCGACCGGCTCTGGCTGCTCGACGCCGCCGCCTGCGCGCGCGGCAACGGCAACGGCAACGCGCGCGCACACGCGAACGCGAGCGAGAACGCAAGCGCGAACGCAAGCGCGAACGCAAACGCCAACACGAACGCCGCCTGCCGACCGCGTCGGGTGACGGACAGCAACATGGGCGAGCACTCGCCCGTGTGGTCGCCCGACGGACAGTGGCTGGCTTGGGTGTCGTGGACCGAGCAGGGAGGCGACGTGTGGCGCATCCGCGCGGGGGACGCGCGCGCCAAGCCGGAGCGTCTCACCCGCGCGCGCGCGTTCTACGAGGACCTGGCGTACGATCCCACCGGCCACCGCCTGGTGATGGCGCGCGGACCGCACCAGCAGCGCACCGAGCGCGAGAACGAGTTCGAGGGGCCCGGGCCGCAGCTCATGGACCTGGTGTGGATCCCGGCCGCCGGCGGAGACGTGACCGTCATCGCGCCGATCAACCACTACGGCCGCCCCCACTTCACGCGCGACACGAGCCGCATCTTTGTCTACGAGCCGCCGGACGGACTGGTCTCCATGCGCTGGGACGGCACCGACCGCCGCGCGCACATCAAGGTCACCGGCTACCGCGATCCAGGGCGCGGCGAGAACGCGCAGGCCAACCCGGCCGACGAGATCATCATCTCCCCCGACGGCGCACAGGCCATCGCGTCGGTGGACAACCGGCTGTTTCTCGTGGACGTCCCCGTGGCGGGCGGGCCCACGCCCACGGTCTCCACCGAGCATCCGGCCGCCGCGCCGGTGCCGCTGCGCATGCTCACGCGCGTGGGCGGCGACTTCATTGGCTGGACGGGCGACGGCTCGCACCTCTACTGGTCGCTCGGCCGCTCGTACTTCACGTACGACCTGGCCGCCGCCAGCGCCGCCATCCGCGACTCCACCGCACGCGCCGACAGTCTGGACAAGCAGAAGGCCAAGGGCGCCGGCGCGGACAGCGGCGCGCGCGCGGCGCGCGAGGCGAACGCCGGCACGCACGACACCGCCGCGGCGCACCGCCACGCGTACGAGCCCACGCGCCTCGACGTCACCATCGTGGCGCCCAAGGACCGCCCCGCCGGCGTGGTGGCCCTCACCGGCGCCCGCATCATCACGATGAAGGGCGATGAGGTGCTCCAGCACGGCGACATCGTCGTCACCAACAACCGCATCACGGCCGTGGGACCGTCGGGGAGCGTCACCATTCCGGCCAACGCCAAGCGCATCGACGTCTCCGGAAAGACGATCATTCCCGGCTGGGTGGACATCCACGCGCACATGTGGCCCACCTGGGGGATCCACAAGACGCAGGTCTACGAGTATCTCGTGAACCTGGCGTACGGCGTCACCACCACGCGCGATCCGCAGACGTCCACCACCGACGTGCTCAGCTACGGCGATCTGGTGGAGACGGGCGACATGATCGGCCCGCGCATCTTCACCACCGGCCCCGGCATCTTCTGGACCGACGAACTGGCCAGCCTCGACGACGCACGCGAGGTGATGACGCGCTACTCGGATTTCTACAAGACCAACACGCTCAAGCAATACATGGTGGGCGACCGCATGCTGCGGCAGTGGACGCTCATCGCCGCGCGCGAACAGCACATCACGCCCACCCTCGAGGGCGGTCTCGACTTCCGGAAGAACCTCACCGAAGCGATCGACGGCTACGCCGGCAGCGAGCACTCGTATCCCATCATGCCGCTCTACGACGACGTGGTGCACGTGGTGGCGCAGAGCGGCATCACCTGGACGCCCACCCTCATCGTGCAGTACGGGGGACCGTGGGCGGAGAACTACTGGTTCGAGCACTACAATATTCACGGCGATCCCAAGCTGCGGCACTTCACGCCGCACGACGAGGTGGATCGTCGCGGGCTCCGGCGCCCAGGTTGGTTTGCCGACAGCCAGTACAGCTTCTCGCAGGTGGCCGCGCAGGCGGCCAAGGTCGTCGCCGCGGGCGGGCGCGTGGGACTGGGCGGACACGGCGAGCTGCAGGGGCTCGGCACGCACTTCGAGCTCTGGTCGATCGCCAGCGGGGGGATGCCGCTGCACGACGTGCTGCGCGTGGGGACCATCTTCGGCGCCCAGGCCATCGGCGTGGATCACGATCTGGGCTCGCTCGAGCCGGGCAAGCTGGCCGACCTGCAGGTGCTGGACAAGAATCCGCTGGACGACATCCGGAACACCAACACCATCCGCTACGTCATGAAAAACGGGCGGCTGTACGACGGCAACACGCTCGACGAGGTGTGGCCGAGGACGCGACCGTTGGGACAGCTATACTGGCAGAAGGTGGCGGAGCAGTAGAGGGAGGAGGGGGCATCCCCTGGGGCGATCGCGCGGCTTGGGAGGGGGAACGGCGATAGCGCTGCGTGGGGGTAACGGCGGTAGCGCGGCACAGGAGGGGGGGAACAGCGGTTGCGCGGAGGGCGCAGAGGAAGGGCGGAGAGGACAGGGAGGGGGAGCGGGGCCGAGCGGAGAGAGGCGCGGGGGGCCAGGGCGGGAGGGACGGGACGGAAGGGCGCGAGACGGGGGCACGACGGGACGGGGGCACGACGGGACGGGGGCACGACGGGACGGGGGCACGACGGGACGGGGGCACGACGAGACGGGGGCACGACGAGACGGGGGCAGGAAACGGGGGAGACCGGCTGGGGGGCCGTCGAGTTCCGATGGTGTTGGTGGCGAATGGATGACGGGGTGTGGTGCGATTGGGCGTATCGTGCTGCATGGGGACGTCGCTTTCGGCGCCCGGGGCTCGGCGCGGGGTGGACCGGCTGACCGAGAGGATCATCGGCGCCGCCATCGAGGTGCATCGGGCGTTGGGGCCGGGATTGCTGGAGTCTGCGTACCAGCGCTGCCTGTCGCACGAGCTCGTTGCACACGGGCTGGAAATCGAGCGACAGGCGCCAATGCCCGTCCACTACAAGGGCGCGTGCATCGATTGCGGTTACCGAATCGACCTGCTCGTCGAGCGGCAGGTCATCGTGGAACTCAAGGCCGTCGAACGCTTCCACCCTGTCCACGAAGCGCAGCTCCTCTCGTACCTCCGCCTGTCGGGCTGCCCCGTCGGCCTGCTCATCAACTTCAACGTCCCCCGCCTCGCCGCCGGCATCCGCAGACTCGTCCACCACCACCGCGACCACCCCGCCCCCACTCCGTAGCCCTCTCCGATCCATCTCACCCCTCTCAACTCTTTCACGACGCCCCTCCTCCGCGCCCTCTCCGCTCTTCCCCCGCACCCTCCGCGCTATCGCTGTTGCTCTCGATGTGTCTCTCTCTTCTCCCCTCTCCACTCACCCGGACAGGCGGACCACCTACGCCCTCCCCGGAAAACCCCGTACTGACGGCGCACGCTTCCGCGTGCATACTCTAGTGGAAACGATTGGCCCCAACGGAGGAGGAGACCATGCGAGTACAGGAGATCATGACGCCCAACCCGATCGCGGTCACGCCGGACGACCTCGTCACGCATGCGGCGACGGTCATGCGTGAACGGAACATCGGGAGCGTGCCAGTGGTGAACGACCGAACGAGAATGCGGCTGGAAGGGATCCTCACCGATCGCGACATCGTGGTGCGGTGCGTGGCGGCGGGGCACGATGGCCATTGCCGCGTGCGCGATCACATGACCACGGAGCACATCGACACGGTGGGCCCAAACGCGGGGGTGGGTGAGGTGATCACCAAGATGGAGCGCGATCAGGTGCGGAGGATCCCCATCGTGGCGGCGGACGGGCGGTTGCTGGGAATCATCGCGCAAGCGGACCTGGCCGTGAAGCTCGGGCCACGTGAGCCCATACGCGTGGAGCACCTGTTGGAGGAGATCTCCGTACCGATGCACCCGGTCGTGTAGGCGTAGCGCTTGCACGCGCGCGGCGGACGAAGTGGCGTCGGGCCGGGGGGTTGCGACGGTGGTTTCTGCGCGAGCGGGCTGGGATCAGGATAGTGCGGGCGGAGGACCCGGACATCTGCTGCCGGATGGCTCGAGTCTGTCACCTCGAAACTGATTCTCACCTCCGGAATCCTGATCCCCACCCTCCCGCCTCCCCCCACGTGGTGATTTTCCCGACTGACGACCGGTCCCCGTTGTGTGCACTGTACGGGAACGGGTGCTCGAACCCGCCTTGCGCGGAGGGACAGCCATGACGATCCGATTCAGCGACCGGCGCGAAGCAGGACGCCTGCTCGCCCACCGACTCTCGGCGCTGCGCACGGCGCCGAATCTGCTCGTACTCGCGCTCCCCCGCGGCGGCGTCCCGGTGGCCTACGAGGTGGCCCTGGCGCTCGACGCGCCGCTGGACGTGCTGGTGGTGCGCAAGCTGGGCATCCCCGGCCACGAAGAGCTGGCCATGGGCGCGATCGCGAGCGGCGACGTGCGCGTGCTCGACCGTCACCTCATCCGCCACCTCGGCATCACCGACCAAGAGGTGAGCGAGGTCACGCAGCGCGAACGCGCCGAACTGGAGCGACGGGAGCGCGACTATCGCGACATGCGCTCGCCGCCGGACATCCGCGCACACACGGTAGTCCTGGTGGACGACGGCCTCGCCACCGGCGCCACCATGCGCGCCGCCGTGAGCGCGGTGCGCGATCAGCAGCCCGCGCGCGTGATCGTGGCCGTCCCGGTGGCCTCCACCGAAGCCTGCGCCGAGATGCAGCACGTGGCCGACCTGTGCGCGTGCGTCACCACCCCGCAAAGGATGGTCGCGGTGGGGCACTGGTACCTGAACTTCGACCAGACGACCGACGAGGAAGTGCGACAGCTACTGGACGACGCGGCACACCGGTCGCCCAGCATCGCTCACACGTGAAGACGCGCCTCCTCCAGTAGCAGGCGACGCTCGGCGACAGCGATCCGATGCCGCGCCCCGTCGATCGCGTCGGGGTTCACCGAAATCGAATCGATCCCCCACCGCACGAGCTGCTCGGCGTACTCGGCGTGGACCGACGGTGCCTGCCCACAAATGGAGCACGTGAGCCCCAACCGATGGCTCTCGCGAATGATGGCGTGCACCACGTCCAGCACGGCGCGGTCGCGCTCGTCGTACAGCGACGCGAGCAGCGCGTTGTCGCGATCCACACCCAGCACGAGCTGCGTGAGATCGTTCGAGCCGATGGACACCCCGGTCACACCCGCCCGCGCGTACTCCTCCATCCAGGTGACCACCGACGGCACCTCGGCCATCACCCATAGCTCCAAATCGCGCGCAGCGCCCAGCGGACTGGCGTCGATGAGCCGCTTGCATTCCCGCATCTCCCAGCCGGTGCGCACGAACGGGATCATGAGGTGCAGGTTGCGGAACTGCGCGCGCGCCTCGTGCAGCGCGCGGAGCTCCAGAGCAAAGAGATCGGGCTCCTGCACGTAGCGGTAGGATCCGCGATATCCAATCATCGGATTCTCCTCGTGCGGCTCGAACTCATCGCCGCCAACAAGACTCCGGAACTCGTTGGAACGGAAGTCCATCGCGCGATAGATCACCGGCCGCGGAGAAAAGGCGCGCGCGAACAGCTCCAGCTTCGCCGCCATCCGGTGGACGAATTCGTCGGACCTGCCCAGCGCCATGAGGCGGCGCGGGTGCGTGCGGTCGAGCGCGTCGAGCAGCATGAACTCCGCCCTCAGCAGCCCTACCCCGTCCACATCGCGCCGCGCGATCGACTCCGCCAGATCCGGCTCGGCGAGATTGACGTAGAGGCGCGTGGCCGTGACGGGCGCGCTGACGCTCGAGATAGCGTAGGTGGGTCCGGCCGCCGCCCCGGCGTCAATCTGGCCGTTGGAAGCCCCGTTGGCAGCACCGCTGGTTGCACCGCTGGTTGCACCGCCCGTCAGCGTCGCGTCAGCGCGGGCATGCGTCAGTGCGCCGTCACTGCGCGGTCCCGTCAGCGCACCGTCAGCGCGACCCGCCGTCACCGTCCCGTCAGCGCCGTTGACGGTGACGATCTGCCCGTCACTGAGACGCGACGTGGCGTCGCGCGCTCCCACCACACAGGGAATCCCGAGCTCACGTGAGACGATGGCCGCGTGCGATGTCATACCACCCGCGTCCGTCACGATCGCCGCCGCACGGCGCATGAGAGGCACCCAGTCGGGGGAGGTCATCCGTGTCACCAGCACCTCGCCGTCTCGCAGCGCGTCCGTCTGCGAGGAATCGCTCAGAAGGCGCACCGCGCCCGCCGCCACCCCGGGACTCGCACCCAACCCATGCACCAGCGGCGTGGATGCCGCGGCGGCCTCGCGCGTGGACGCTCCCCTCGGCAGAGACGTCGCCTCGGCCACGGACAGCGCCGTAGCCGCAGACGGCGCAGACGGCGCAGACGGCGCAGACGGCGCAGACGGCGCGGAGGGCGCGGACGACGCGGAGGGCGCCGAGCGCGGAGGGCGCCGAGGCCGCGGAGGGCGCCGAGGCCGCGGAGGGCGCGCCGAGAGTGGTGATGGGGCGCGACTGGGTGAGGAACACCCGCCCGCCCTCCACGGCAAACTCCGTGTCCTGCGGCGCGCCGTAGTGGCGCTCCACGCGCTCGGCCAGCTCGCCCAGCGTGGCGAGCTCCGCATCGGTCAGCACCTGCGCCTCCGCGCGGGGATCGCCCGCGAGCTCCACGCGCGTGGTACCGCCGGATGTGTTGGTGGACAGGAGGAACTCCTTGCGCGCGACGTCGCGCTCCACCATGCGGTGCGTGGCCTTGTCCAACACGTACCGGTCGGGCGTCACCTGCCCTCCCACCACCACCTCCCCCAGCCCCCACGCAGCTTCGATCACTATGCGCGACCGGTCGCGGGTGGCCGGATCCACGGTGAACATCACGCCCGACTTCTCGGAGCGGATCATCCGCTGCACGATCACGGCGACCGGCATCTCCGCTGGCATACCCTGCGTGACACGGTAGAAGAGCACGCGCGCCCCAAAGGTGGACGCCCAGCACTGCCGCACCGCGCGCAGCAGCGCTTCTTCGCCGCGCACGTTGAGGAAGCTCTCGAACATCCCCGCGAACGAGAACTGCGTGGTGTCCTCCGCCGTGGCGGACGATCGCACTGCCACCAGCACGTCTGCTTCAATGCCCGCGCTCGCGTCGACGTCACCGTCAACGTCAGCGACAAACGCCGCGTCGCCCGCGTCAGCGCCCGCGTCAGCGCCCGCGTCAGCGCCCGCGTCAGCGCCCGCAGCATCAGCGGCCAGGCGGCGGTAGGCGCCGACGATCTGGGCGCGGAGCTCCGGAGGGAGGGGGACGTCGCTGACGATCGCGCGCAGCCGGTCGGCCACGCGATGGAGCGAGCGCTGGTCGTCCGCAACGAGCCGGCCCAGCTCGGCCGCGATCCGCGCGTCCACGCCGCTCTCCGACGTGGCTTGGGTGTAACCGTCGATGCTGATCACGAAACCCGGGGGGACGGGCAGGCCGGCACGCGTGAGCTCGCCCAGGTTGGCGCCCTTCCCGCCCACCATTCCCACGTCCGCGCGGCTGAGCTGCTGAAAATCGCGGATCATCTCCGCGGCGGCGGACTTCACTGTTGCCGACGGCGAGGTCGGCATGGCGTAGGCGGTGGACATGGCTCCTCCAAGCATCGCGTGGCTGCGGGGACGCAGGCCGGGCGTACCAGGAGCTTTCATGCTGCCACTCCCGCCCGTCGATCCCATTTGCGTTCAGCCTAACCGCGAATCGACGGCGTGTCTGTCGGCAGGCGCCGGACGGGCGGTAAGGTTATGGGGTGGTGAGTTATGAGTTGGTGAGAGAGAGTGGTCTGCCTGGGGGGTGTGGCCTCGGACGGTGCCACCTCGTCATCTCTGATACAGGAGAGCGCGGAGCAGTGTCCCTGTCGGGACGCGCGCCGGGCCCGACGCGGCAATGCATCGCTGGTCGGGCCCGGCGCGCGCGGAACGAGGTTGGAGGAGCGTGATGCAGCGACGGTATCTGTGGGCCGTGGGAGGCGCGGCGGCGTTCGCCCTCGCGTTCGTGTATGGCGTGGCGGTCGCACAGTATCACGTCTTCCCGTTCAGGTACCTCAAGGCCGTGCAGGACCGGCTGGAGCCGGAGAGTGGGCAGCCCGCGCAGAGCGCGTTTGCGGCGCCCGACACGGCCGCCGGAGCACAGCTGTTCACCGCGCAATGCAGCGCGTGCCATGGCAGGGACGCCACCGGCGGGCGCGGCCCCAACTTGCGCGCCGTCGCTGCACACCTCCCCTCGCAACGCCGCCGGCTGGACAGCATCGTCCGCCATGGGATCGCCGGCACCGAGATGCCCGCGCACCCCCTCTCCGGCGGTGAGCTGCGCAACCTGTGGGCGTATCTGGCGCCGCTGGCCGCCAGCCCATCGCGCGCGCGCGTCCCCGGCGATCCGGCACGCGGCAGCGTGATCGTGCGCACGGAGCAGGATTGTCTCACCTGTCACCGCATCGGCAGCGAGGGCGGCGCGCTGGGACCGAATCTGAGCGACATCGGCGCCCGGCGCGGTCCCGCGTTCGTCGCCCGCTCCCTTACCGATCCCGCGGCCGACATCACGCGCGGCTACCGTACCGTACACGTGACGGCGCGAAGTGGAGACACGGCCACGGGCATTCTGCTCGATGAGACGGCGTACTCCGTGCGTATCTTCGACACCAACCAGCGGCTCCGCTCCTTCCACAAGTCGGAGCTCGCATCGCTTACGCTCGACTCGACGTCGCTCATGCCGACGTATCGCGGCACGCTGGACAGCGCGCAACGGGCGGACGTGGTGGCCTATCTGGCCTCGCTGGATGGGTCTGGTACGCGCACCGTGGGCGCGACCACAGAGGACGGCGTGAGCGCGGGGCGCGATTCGAGTGCGACGAGCTCGGCGCATCCGGCGAGCTTGACGCATCCGGCGAGCTTGACGCATCCGGCGAGCTCGACGCAGTCCGGCGAGCTTGACGCATCCGGCGAGCTCGACGCATCCGGCGAGCGGCTCGCGTGCGACGACGACGCGGAGCGCCGGCGTCTCCTACGAGCGGTTGCTGCGCGGCACGCGCGACGAAACGGGGTGGGTCACCTACTCGGGCTCGTATGACGGCCAGCGCTACAGTCCGCTCGAACAGATCACCCGCGCCAACGTGTCACACATGCGCCTGCTATGGGCGCGGCAGCTTCCCACGCCGGAGGGGCTGGAATTGACGCCCCTCGTCTCCGACGGCGTGATGTATGTCACGTGGCCGCCCAACGGCGTGGCGGCCATCGACGTGCGCACGGGAAAGTCGTATTGGGAATTCACGCGCGAGCTGCCCGACCTTCCCAATCTCTGCTGCGGACGCGAGAACAGAGGCGTTGCGCTGTTGGGAGACCGCGTGTACGTGGGCACGCTCGACGGGCATCTGATCGCGCTCGATGCGGCAAGCGGCGCGGTGGTGTGGGACACCCGGGTGGCCGACGCCGATTCGGGCTACAGCATCACCGGCGCGCCGCTGGCCGTGAAGGACATGATCCTCACCGGCGTGGCGGGCGGGGAGTACGGCACTCGCGGCTTCGTGGACGCCTACGATGCGCGCACGGGGAAGCGGCGCTGGCGCTTCTACACGGTGCCCGCACCGGGAGAGCGCGGCAGCGACAGTTGGAACGGAGACTCGTGGAAACGCGGCGGCGGACCCACCTGGGTCACCGGCACCTTCGACCCACAGCTCGACCTCGTCTACTGGGGTGTGGGCAACCCGGGCCCCGACTGGAACGGCGACGTCCGACGTGGCGACAACCTGTACACGGACGCCGTCGTGGCGTTGGATGCCACGAGTGGGAAGCTGCGCTGGTACTTTCAGTTCACGCCGCACGACGAACACGACTGGGACGCCGCGCAGGTGCCGGTGCAGGCCACGGTGCGGTGGAAGGGGCAGCCGCGGCGGGTGCTGGCATGGGCCAATCGCAACGGGTTCTACTACCTGCTGGATCGGGTGACGGGGGCGTTTCTGCTGGCGCGTCCCTTTGCCAAGCAGACCTGGGCCGAGCGCATCGACAGTGCGGGACGACCCGTGCTCGCGCCGGGGAGCGCTCCCACCGCACAGGGCAGCCGCGTCGCCCCCACCGGTGTGGGCGCCACGAACTGGTGGTCACCCACGTACAGCCCGCGCACCGGGCTCTTGTACGTCACCGCGCAGGACGGCACCACGCTCTTTCACCGCGGCGACGTTCCACCGTACCGCGGTGGCTGGTACGCCGGCAGTGCGGCGGTGGAGGAGCTGGTGGAGAAGGGCGGCGTACGCGCCATCGACATCCGCACCGGACGCATCCGGTGGGAGTACCCCCTGGAGCTCCTCGCCCCGACCGTCACCCAGACGAGCACGTACCACACCCTCTCGCACAGCGGACTCCTCTCCACCGGCGGCGGCCTGGTGTTCGGCGGCACCAACTCCGGATCGTTCTTCGTCCTGGACGACCGCACCGGAAAGGAGCTCTGGCGGCGAGTGTTGGGTGGCCCGGTGATGATGGGCCCTATCACGTATCTCCAGGACGGGGAGCAGTACGTGACCGTGGCAGCCGGACACTCGCTGTTCACCTTCTGGCTGGGGCCGGACTGACGGAGTAGTGCCCCGCAACGCGATAGAGGTCTCAGGTCTCAGGTCTCAGGTCTGAGTTGGTTGGGCAGGGATCCGCGCGCGCGGGCGAGGATCAGGATTCTTTGGGCGAGAATCAGTAGCGTGGTCACAGTCATCTGATGACAGTCATCAGCACAGTGATGAGCCGGCGCTGGGGAGGGGACAGGGTCGGAGCTCCTCGAGGGCGCCATCCGCTCTCGGCGGGCGTAGGACCGAGACATTCTGATGACCGATGACCCGAGTCTGTCACCCCGCAACTGATTCTCGCTCTCCAGCGAGCGAGGGTTGAGGCGTCAGCGGGCAAGTGGTGAGACGTGAGTCGTGAGTGTCGCCAGCACCTTTCGGCGGTAGCCGAAGAGCATCTTGCGAATCTCGACCGTCTCGGCGGTGTGCTTCTGCCACACCTCATAGGGCGCCAACCCCAGTTCGCGGACGGTGAGCAGGTGGTGCTCGGTTTCGTTGGCGGACTTGATGGCGATATCCAGAAACCGGGCGAACTCCCGCGGGGTAGCCGCTCCGCACCCCTCCACGATGTTGGTCCCGATACTCTCCGCCGCGCGTGTGAGCTGCGAGCGCAAGGATGCGTACTGCGCCCGCCGAAACGTTCGCGCGAGCTTGTGCAGCGCCACCGCCAGCGCATGCGCCCGCTGCCATGCATGGACGTTCCTGAAATCCTGCATGGCATAGAGTGCGTGAGAGCCCAGCGCCGTACACCACCACCGTGTTTCGCGCCGCATTGTATTCCCGCTCGCGGACGCCTGAGCACCCGCTCGCTGGAAGGAGAGACCGGCATCGGCGCCCGCTGACGCCTGATCCCTCGCTCGCTGGTACCGCCAACCGGCATCCGCGTCCGCTGTCGCCTCACCCCTCGCTCGCTGGAGAGCGAGAATCAGTTGCGGGGTGACAGATGCGAGTCATCGGTCATCGGATGTCTCGGTCCTACGCCCGCCGAGAGCGGATGGCGACCTGAAAGGGCTTCGGCCCCCGCCCCTCCCGCCGGCTCATCACTGGGCTGATGACTGTCATCAGATGACTGTAACCACGCTACTGATTCTCGCCCGCACTATCCTGATCCCTACCCCCCACGTAGACCCTTCCCTACAGATCTACCCCCCGCGTAGACCCTTCCCTACAGATCTACCCCCCGCGCAGCCCCTTCCCTACAGATCTACCCCCCGCGCAGCCCCTTCCCTACAGATCTACTCCTCCACACCATAATAACTGTAAGAGTAGTACCCCCCATACGCCGGAACTTTATGATCCGGATCGTTGAGCACCGCCCCCACCACCCGCGCGCCCACGGTCACCAGGCGGCTCATGGCGTCCTGCGCGGAGTCGCGCTCCGTCTGCCCCGCGCGCAGCACCAGCAGCACCCCGTCGGACAACGCGCCCAGGATCTGCGCGTCCGCCGCAACGTGGACCGGGGGCGTGTCCATCACGATCACGTCGAACCGCTCGCCCAGCTCGCTGAGGATCGCGCGCATCTTCCCGCCGCCCAGCAGCTCGCTGGGGTTGGGCGGGTGCGGTCCGGTGGTGATCACGCTCAGGTTCTCCACCGCGGTCGGGCGGATCACCTCGTCCAGCGTGTTGCTCCCCAGCACCACGTTGGTGAGTCCCGGCTCGCGCGCCATACGGAATACCGTGTGCAGCCGCGATTTGCGCAGGTCACAGTCCATGATGAGGACGCGGATGCCCTGCTGCGCGAAGGTGACGGCCAGGTTGGCGGCCGTGGTCGTCTTGCCGTCCTGCGGTGACGGCGACGTCACGACGATCGTGCGCAGCGTCTGGATGGCCTGACTGAAGATGAGGTTGGTGCGCAGCGTGCGGTACGCCTCGGCCTCGCTGGACCGCGCGTCGGAGATGGTGACGAGCGGATACGTCTGATTGCGCGGCTGCCCGTTGCGCCGCGGCAGGTGCGGCAGCGCGACGCCCGCAATCCGCCGGTGGCCGTTCGCGCTGCCGGAGATCTGCGGGATCACCGCCAGGCCGGGGATGCGGAGCGTGTGTTCGATCTCGTCGCGGCGGCGGAACGCCGTGTCGAGATTTTCTTTCAGGAACGCCACGCCGCCGCCCAACAGCAACCCCACGATGAGGCCGATGCCGAGCACCATCACGGGACCGCGGCCAATGGGGCGCTTGGGCGTCTGGGCCAGGTCCACCACCTCCACCTGCCCCAGCTCCACCGCCTCGGCGATCCGCGCCTTCTGGTATTCGTCGCGGAGCTGGTCGGCCAGATTCTTGGCCGTCTCCACCCGCTCCACCAGCCGCGCCTCGGCGGCCTGCGCGGCGGGGAGCGCCTGCAGGCTGGCCGCGTTCCGGTTGCGCAGGTCGCGCAGCGCGTCCACGCGCGCGTCGAGCGCGGTAATCTGGCTGTGGACCGCGTCCACGAGATTGGCGCGCGCCGCGCGCACCAGCGTGTCGAGCTTCACCACGTCGGGGTTGGTGCGCGCGCGCGCCCACGGGCCGGTCACCATCGTGTCGCGCGCCGTCTCGTAGTTCACCAGTTGCGTGAACAGCTGCCCTACCACCGGGTTCGCCGCGATGCCGGGGGACGACACGAGCGCGCGCAGCGCGTCGCCGTCGCCGGGTGCGCGGGGACGCTGGATGTCCGCCAGGAGGCTGGTGTACACGCGGCGGTCCGCCTCCAACTGCTCCCGCTGGGCGTCCAGGTTCAACAGCGAGCCCTGCTCGGCGCTGATCATGTCCTGCGCGCTGAACATCTGCGACCGGCTGCGGAAGGCGCTCAGCTCGGCCTGCGCTTCGGTGAGCAGCGAATCGGTCTGCCGGAGCTGCTCCTCCACGAAGATGCGGCGGCGGCGCGACTGCTCCTGCGCCTTCTGCTCGTCCACCGACTGGAACGCCTGCACGGCCGCGTTCACCACCTGCCTGGCCACGAACGGATCGCCGGCGGTGAACTCCACGTTCACCACGTCGGTCCCCCGCACGGGGCGGCCCGCGATGTGGCTCGTGACAGACGCCACCGCATCGTTCTCCGAGCGCACGATGAGGAGCCCCGACCCGCGCTCCGGCGCGCGCGCGATGCCGAACGCGATCGGTCCCAGGTCCACGCTGTCGCCGTAGCGCGCGGTCCGCCGCACCGTGTCGAACCGCGCGCTCCACGCATTCGGCTCGAACTCCAGCCGCACGGTGTCGCGCCCCATCTCGGGATCCACGCGCGCCCCCGTCACCAGCCGCGCCGGGAATCCGCGCGGATCGAGACGCGTGCCCATGGGCTGCCGCGACACCGCGGCGCTGGCCACCGCGCGGCTCTGCAGCACCTGGATCTGCGACAGCACGGGGTCGGTGAACGCCCCCGGCAACCGCTCGCTCGTCTGATCGGCCAGTCCGCCGGCCAGCGCCTGGCGCGCGTCCGCGAGCCGGATCACCGCCTGCGCGCGATACATCGGCTGGTCCGTGTACACCACGTAGGCCGACACGCCCAGCACCACGGCCGTGATGGCGGCGATGAGCCACACGTGCCGCCGCAGGACGCCCAGCACCTCGCGCAACTCGAGCGCGTCCTGCTCCACGCCGTCCGCCGCGGCCGCCGCGCCCGCCGGCACGGCCGCCGGGCGGTTGCCCGCCGGAGACATCGGGTGGCGCGAGGACGCGGGAGGAAGCGAGTCGGTCATGGGACGGAGGGGCGGGTCATCGGTGCTGGGTCAAACGGATGACGGCGAGCGCCGCGCCGGCCACGCTCGCGATCGGCGCGATCCACTGGCGCAGCAGATCGCGCTTGCGCGTGACGAAGATGCGGTCTCCCGACTGCACCGGCACGCTCACCGCCGCGGTGTCGGTGGTGGAGAGATCGAGAAAGAACTCGCGCGGCCCGCGCAGCACGCGAATGCGGTCCAGCCGCCCGCGCTCGGTGGGCCCGCCCGCCTGCGCGATGGACTGCGAGATGGTGATCCCTGCCGGCAGGGAGTAGAGATTTGGCGACCGCACCTCGCCTCCCACCCCCACGCGCAACAGCGGCTCGATCACGAACTGTGGGTCGGTATCGAAGTGCGTGAGGTATGCGTACAGCCGCGCGCGCGCGCTGTCAATGGGGATGCCCGCCACCTGCACGTGCTGGTAGAGCGGGTGGACGATCGCGCTGTCGTTCCCCACCAGAAAATCGCCGCTCATCTCCGGCTGCCGCCATACCGTCACACGCACCATGTCTCCCGGCTGGATCATCAGCACGGGAGACGGATCGGGCAAGGGAGAGGGCGTGGCCGTGTGCGCGCGTGGTCCACACGCGGCGCCGGCCATGCCGATCGCGATGCACGCCAGGAACGAGCATCGCCGTAGGGGGGGCATGCGCGGAAACATAGTCACCGCGCGCCACCGGCGACACGCTCGCGCACCTGCGTGGCCGCACGCCGGTTGCCGCGCGCCATCACGCGCGCGAACGCGCTCACCACCCGCTGCAGGTCGGCTTCCGTGAGATTGGAGCCCGACGGCAGACACAGCCCGCGCTCGAACAGGCCCTCCGACACCGCGCCGCCCACGCTCTCGCACCCCGCGAACACCGGCTGCAGGTGCATGGGCTTCCACACCGGACGCGCCTCGATGTTCTCCTGGTCGAGTGCCAGCCGCACCGTCTCCCGATCCACGCCGCACACGGCCGGATCGATGGTGAGCGTGGTGAGCCAGCGCGTGTGTCTCCCCCAACCCGCTTCCGGCATGAAATCCACCCCGGGCACGTCGCCCAGCGCGCGCGCGTAAAAATCGAAGTTGCGCCGCCGCGCCTGCACGCGATCCTCCAGCACGCGCAACTGCCCGCGCCCGATGGCCGCGAGCACGTTGCTCATCCGGTAGTTGTAGCCCACCTCGGCGTGCTCGTAGTGCGGCGCCGGCTCGCGCGCCTGTGTGGCCAGCTTGAGAGCGCGCGCGGCCAACCGTGCGTTGGGCGTCACCAGCATCCCGCCGCCGCCGGTGGTGATGATCTTGTTCCCGTTGAACGAGTAGATGCCAAAGAGCCCCATCGTGCCCGGCGCGCGCGCGCCATACGTGGCGCCCAGCGCCTCGGCGGCATCCTCGATGAGCGGCACGCCGTGGCGGCCGCACGCATCCGCAATGGGCTGCACATCGGCGCTCTGCCCGTACAGATGGACCAGCACCACCGCGCGCGGGCGGCGCCCCGCGCGCGCGCGGTCGTCCAGCGCCTGCGCGAGGAGGGCGGGGTCCATGTTCCAGCTCGCGCGCTCGCTGTCCACGAACACCGGCCGCGCACCCAGGTAGCGGATGGGAAAGACGCTCGCGCCAAAGGTGAGCGTGCTCACCAGTACGTCGTCGTCCGGCCCCACGCCGGCCAGCTGGAGCGCCAGATGGAGCGCCGCCGTCCCCGACGACAACGCCACCGCGTTCTCCGCATCCACGCACGCGGCGAACTCCCGCTGGAACGCATCCACGTGCGGTCCCAGCGGGGCAATCCAGTTGGTGTCGAACGCCTCCGCCACGAGCGAGCGTTCCTCGCCGCTCATGTGCGGACTCGAGAGATGTATGCGGTTCACTGTCTGGTTCACGCGGTACGTCCGGTGCCGGCCATGGTGCCGAGCAGGCGCGCGGGGTTGCCGGCCACCGTCGTCCCGTCTCCCACATCCTTGATGACGATCGTGCCCGCCCCCACCGTCACACCCTCGCCCACGCTCACGCCGGGGATCACCACCGCCCCCGCCCCGATCCAGCTCCGCTCGCCCACGTGTACGCCGCCGCACAGCACGGCGCCGGGCGAGACATGCGCCGCGTCTCCCACCATACAGTCGTGCTCCACCACCGCGCGCGTGTTCACGATCACCGCGCACCCCAGCCGCGCGGCCGCGTTCACCACCGCGCCGGCGAACACCACCGTCCCCACCCCCAACAGCGCCGAGTGGCTCACGACGGCCGACGGATGCACCAGCACGGGGAGCAGCTCGCCAGGGACGACGCCCAGCGCCGCCATTCGCGCGGCGTTGTCCCCCACCCCCAGCGCCACCGCGTCGGCGTGGAGCGGGAGCGCCCCCGCGCGCAGCGCGTCGCGGAACGAATCCTCCAGCACCTCCACGCGCGCGCCGCCGGGCTCGGCCTCCCTGCCCAGCTTGGCCGCGTCGCGGTCCACGTAGCCCGCCACCTCGTTGCCGGTGGCGCGCACCAGGTCGGCCACCACCTTGCCGTGGCCGCCGCCTCCCCACACCAGAAAGCGCTTAGAGCGACCCACGGAATCTCTCCATGGTGGCGTGCGTGCCGTGGCTGATGCCCTGTCGCACGATCACCTGTTTGAGCGTGCGGAGCAAGATCCGCAGATCGAGCGCGAGCGAACGGTGATCCACGTACCACACGTCGAGCGCGAGCTTCTCCTCCCACGTGAGCGCGTTGCGCCCGTTCACCTGCGCCCACCCCGTGACGCCCGGGCGCACGTCGTGGCGCCGTGCCTGCCGGGCCGTGTACAGCGGAAGATACTCCACCAGGAGCGGACGCGGCCCCACCAGCGTGAGGTCGCCGCGCAGCACGTTCCACAACCCGGGCAGCTCATCGATGCTCGTGCTCCTGAGCAAGCGGCCCAGCGCGGTGAGACGTTCGGCGTCGGCCAGGGGCGTACCGTCGGCGGCGGTGGCGTTCCGCATCGTGCGGAACTTGAGGAGGACGAACGGCCGTCCGTGCAGCCCCGGCCGCGTCTGCCGGAAGAGCACCGGCGCGCCGAGCGAGACGCGGACGGCCAGCGCGGCCAGGAGCATGAGCGGAGACAGGACAACCAGGCCGGCAACCGACACCGCGAGGTCGAGGGCCCGCTTGGCACCCAGATACGCGGTGCGCCGCAGGGCTGTGACGTTGCGCGGCGCGGGATGCGACAGCAGCCGCTCGTACTCGGCGTGCATCGCCTGCCACAGCGCCTCCGGGCGGAAGTCGCGCATCACCCGCTCGCGGCCCGCCTGGCCGTGCGCGCGGCGGAGCTCCGCGCTGGACATGTACGCCGCCAGCGCGTTGGCCAGCGCGGTGGCATCGCGCGCGGGGACGAGCGTTCCCGTCTGGCCATCCATCACCGCGTCCACGCAGCCGGGCACGCGCGTGGCCACCACCGGCAGCCGCATGGCCGCCGCCTCGAGCGGCACGTTCGGGAACCCTTCGCGGTAGGTGGGGAGCGCGACGATGTCCATGGCCGCGTAAAGCCGCGGCGTGTCCCAATCCATGCCCGCCATGTGTACGCGCGCGTCGGAGCGGAGCGCCTGCAGCGTGTCGGCCGGCACCGGATCCTGCGGTTCCGCCGGGCCCACCACCAGCAGGTGCGCACGGGGAAAATCCTCGCGCAGGCGACGCCACGCGTCCACCAGCTCCACCACCCCCTTGTCGCGCACCACGCGTCCCACGAACCCGATCACGAGCGCGTCGAGCGGAATGCCCAAGCCGCTCGCGTTCGCGCTCGCGCGTGTTGGCGGGGAGCGTACTGGGGTTGAAGCGGCGCGCGGCGTCCACGCCGTTGCCGCTCCCCGCGCCCAGCACCACCATCTTGTGCGGCGCGCACACGCGCGCCTCGAGCGCCGCCTGGCGCAGCGACTCGCTGTTGCAGACCACCCGGTGCGCCAGCGCGCACGACAGCCGTTCGGTGGCGACGAGCAGCGCGCGGCGCGCGCCCGTGGCGGCGGTGAGCGGGAGCCCGCGCATGTGGTACACGCGCACCGGCACGCCGGCGATGGCCGCCGCGGTGGTGCCCAGCAGTCCGCCCTTGGGCGTGTGCGCGTGCACCACGTGCGGGCGCAGCCGGCGCAGCGTGCGCACGAGCGCCGCGAGCGCGGCCAGATCGCGGAGCGGGGTGATGCGCCGCGGCATCTCGACCGTGTGCACGTCCATGCCCAGTTGGGCGGCAAAGCGCTCGCGGTCCGCGCCCGGACTGGAGATCGCCGCCACCGAGAAACCGCGCGCGCGCATGTAATCCACCTGTCCCACCAGAAAGGTGAGCGACATGGGGATGGTGGTGACGTGCACCAGCCGCGTGGGCGGTGCCTCCGCGCCAGGCGCGGGCCACGCCGGCCCGCGCGCGCTCACGAGGCGTTCCCCGCGAACGTGTGCATCTCGCGCCGCGCGGTGTCGGCGGCACTGGCCATGGTGAGCGACAGGAGCCCGCGCCGCGAGCGCTCTTGGGCCACCACGTCGAGCACCGCACGCAGGAAGTCGAGGTTCTCGTTTTGGTGCAGGCCAAAGTTGTGCGGGTGCCACCACAGGTGGCAGATGCGCCCGGTGCGCGCCGCCTCGCGGATGCGGCCGGCCACGCGCTCCAGGCGCCGCCGCTCCAGGGCGCGCGCGCGGGGCGCATACGGCCGCAGGAGCGCGGTGGCGCGCACGTTGGCCAGCCCCGAAGGCTGCGGCACCTCGTTCCACCCTTGCAGGTCGCGTCCCGGGTTGCCGCTGTAGCTGTCGGCCAGCCGGGCCATACGCTGCGCGCGGCCGTCGCTCTCGCGCGTGTTCGTGAAGCGCCACATCCAGCTCGGCGGGTTGCCGCGGTAGACGTCGATGCCGTGCTCGAGCAGGATGGAGTCGTAGGCGGGGTTGTGCTGGTTGCGCGGAAAGACGATCGAGCGCACCGGCTCGCCCCACGCGCTCGCGATCCGAGACGCTGCGGCCATGTCGGCGCGGAAGGTTTCCGGCGTTTGGCCGCGCTCGCCACAGTAGTAGTGCGAGAACGTGTGCGTGGCGAGTTCCTGGTATGGCGTCTCGACGATGTGGCGCACGATGGACGGCGCGTAGTGGAGCGGGTCGTCTTCCTCGCCGTCGCCCACCGGTTCCGCGTAGGGATCGAGACGGCGGTCGAAGTACGCGGGGCGATCCGTGGGCGCGTACGCGTGTAGCTCGTCGCGCGAGCGGGCGAAGAGGAACCCCACCGTAGCCCACGTGGCGGCGATCTGCATCTCCTCGAACAGCGCGAGCAGCCGCGGCATGACGGTCCGCGCGCCGAGCAGGTTGGCGCGGTACGGAGAGGCAGCGGCGTGGCGGTCGCGCACGCCCCAGTGGAGCTCGACGTCGAGCGAGAGGACGAGGGCGCCGGGGAGGGAGAGCTGGCGGTTCACGCCACCCCCCCGGCCGCTTGCAGCTCGCCGCCCTGCACCTCGGCCTCCACTTCCGTCTGCGGGGCAGGAAGCCTCGGCACCGCTTCGAGCACCGCGAACAGGAAGGGGAACAGGAACACCCGTTGTCGCGCGATGATGCCCAGGTTGGTGATGAGGAATCCGATACTCAGCGCGTAGGCGAAGATGAACGGGATGCTCACGCGCATGTAGCGGTCCGACCGCCACAGCCTCAGCGCCGCGGCCAACTGCCGGCGGCGGCGGAAAACCACCACCCAGAAGAAGACCATCTCCAGACTCGAGAACGCGACCATGGGATTGTCGACTTCCCACGGGAACGGGCGGAAGAGAACGTTCACCAGGGCAAGGGGAGCGCCCAGGGGATTGAGGGGAACGGCATCGATGGCGCTTCCACCGCCCACGCGCCGAGCCGGCTCCGTCTCCATGTAGCTCTGCACCCCCTCCACGTCGAATCCACCGGCTCCGATGCTACGGAGCGAGTACCAGATGGCCAGAAGTCCCACCGCTAGAATCACGACACCCTGCGCCATCTTCCCCGGCGTCCAGCGTCCGCCAAACGAGAGCCATTGGGCGACAATGAAGCAGACCACGAGCACGGCGGCGAATTGCGGGCGCACTCCGTAGACCAGGAACGTCCCCGCGGCCATCAAGAGCCAGTTCATCCGCCCGCGCCGCCCAACGTAGCCCAGGATCGCGAGGCCGAGGCCGAGCATGACGATCGCTTCCTTCCCCACGCTCGATGGCCAGAACCAGAGGGAGGGAAAAAGCCAGAGCCAGCGCGCGTATCGCGACAGGGGAACGTTGGGGTACGTTCGTCGGAACGCCAGGGCGAAGGCGATCAGGCCGATGAAAGCGAAGAGCGAGAAGACGACGAACTCGCCGATCAGCGTGGGGCCGATGATCGAGAGGACCAGCCCCGAAGGGAAGAAGATGAATTGCGTGCCTTCCCAGCTCCCGCCCCGCCACATGAGCGGGCTGAACATCGTGGCGAAGTCCCAGCGCCGGAACATGTCGGCGTACATCAGGCCGGTCTGGAAGTAGTCGATGGCGTCGCCCACGCCGTGGTAGAAGCGCGTGAGCACCAGGTACCTCGTGATGGCACCGACGACGCGCAACGCCAGACCCGCCAGAACGAGTAGCTTGATGGAGCGCGGGAGCCGCGACAGGAGCACCAGGGCCCCCACCGCGAACAGCAACGCGGGAACGAGCGCCGCGGTGATCCAATCGGTGTGCGTCATTCAGAACAGTTCCAGATCACCGATGGACAGGTTCCAACTGTTGCGGTGCCGTGGATCGGGGGCGACACGGCTCGAGAGCGGCCGAACGGTGAGCACCGGACCCACGCGAGGCACTGGAAGAAAAAGCGAGGCCATGAGCGCGCGCCGCGCTGGCGTACCTGGCGCCGCCATGGCAGCAGCATAGTCGGCCCCGCTGGTGGAGCACAACTCCCGGAGCAACCTGCGAGCGCACCGCACGGAACCGGCGTCCGGCGGCACGATCAGATCGCACACGCGAAGCTCGCGCAAATCACCACGGGATACCAGTCGGAAGAAGACCGCCGCACCCGACTCGCCGCTCACTTCCCAGGCGGCACGGTAGCCCACCACCGGTGTCCGGTCGTAGCGCCAGGCCAGGTAGTCGGGTGCGCGTGGCGTCCGGAGACGCGGATCGCTGCTTGTCGCGCGCTGTAGCAGCCCCGGGAGGTTCGAGTCCGCCATCATCTCGCTCGCCGGTTGGCCCAGGGTCGTGACTGGCTCCGCGCGCGATGGTCGGCACCTGGTACCCTGCCGGAACGCGCACCGGGCTACGCGCAGCGGACGCAACAACCGCATCATCATCGCGACGCGGCCGACGCTCTCCCACCCCATCTTGAGATAGCCGGGCCTGCTGGCGCTGTTCGGCGTGTTGAACACCAGCTCTACGCCATCCTCCTGCACGCGCTCCACCAGAGCGAGGGTGAGCGTCGAAAAGATCCCTCGGCCGCGCCAATCGGGGTGGGTTACGGTATCCACGGCCCGGACGGCGCGAACGTCGCGACCGCCCGCTCGCCACGTCCATCGCATGAAGACGCGGAGCCCCACCACGTGCTCCTCGGCAATGGCGAGCATGCACGGGGAGCGCCCAAAGGGATTCTCCTCGTGCTTCCATCGCCAGAACCGCTCCCCCCACGCGGGATTGCTCGAGCCGAGGGAGCTGGCAATGAGCTGGAGGATGGCCGGTACATCCTCCGGCTGGGCCAGCCGGTGTGACAGGTCAGCCGTGTGCGCGGCGGCCATTCCGGGCGACATCCAGATAGATCTCCTCCAGTTCCGCCATCATGCGGCGCATGCCGAACTTCTCGTGAACCAACTGCCGTGCGGCGGCCGCAAGGCGCGCCCTTTCGTCGGGGGCCTCGAGCAGACGGATGGACGCGTCCGCCAGCGCTTCGGCCTCCCGCTCAGGGACGAGTACGCCCGTCTCGCCGTCTCGCACTATCTCCGGCACGCCGCCCACCACCGTGGATACCACGGTGCACTCCATGGCCATCGCCTCGAGTACCGCCACCGGCAATCCCTCGAAGTCTGACGACATGAGGAACAGATCGAAGGTGGCGAGATACGGCCTGACGTCTTCCTGCAACCCGACAAAGTGAACGCACTGGCCCATGCCGTAGCGGGCAACGGTCGCGCCGAGCTCCTGGGCAAGCGGCCCATCGCCCACCAGCACGAAGCGCACATCCGGCACCCGCGCGCGGATGCGCCGTGCAGCCTCCAGCCAGCGGTCCAGCCGTTTCTGCGCGCGGAACACCGCCACGGTACCGACTATCGGAGCGCCCGCCGGGATCCCGAGCGCCTTGCGAACCACGCTGCCGTCCACGGCGCGTCGGTCGAACGCTGCTGTGTCGACCGCGTTCAGGACGGTCCGCACGGGGACCCTTGCCCGCGTATGGTCACGGATCGAGGCTGCGACATCGGCCGAGACGGCGATCACCTGCTCCTGCATCCGCCACGTGGCCAGGTTGAGCCACCGCGTGGCGGGGTGATACCGCTCCATTCTATTGTGCTCGGTGTACACCACCGGCACGCCAGCCATCTTGCCCGCCATCCGACCGACTACACCCGCCAGCGGGAGGTGGCAGTGGACGACATCCGCGCGCCATTCCCGTAGCGCCGCCGCGACTTTGCGGGCGGACAGGAGCAGTTGGGCATTCGAGCGTGCCGCGAAGCAGGTAACCCGGGCACCCAGCTCCTCCAGGGGCGCGACCATGGCGCTCTTCCACGGCACGAAGTAACCGTACGCGTAGGTGAAAGCATCGCGGTCGGCGTGGCGGAGGCCTTCGGGCAAGAGCATCTCGGCGCCGCCGCGGCCGAGGCTCTTGATCAGGTGAAATACGCGAGTCTGCCGCACAGCGCGCAGATTCTCCCTCAACTGTGCATGAGAAATGGATGCACGCTCGGTGACCTCCGCCGCGCTTCCACACGCAACGCGGACGGTGATCGGAGTTGGCGTTGCCGCAACGACTTGACCGAGCTTCCGCCGCGCCACCGTGGTGACTCGCAAGGCTTGGCCCACCACGACAGTTTACGTCGCACGGCGTGGCCGCGCCGCACTCTAGCCCATCCGCAACAAGCTAACCACGTCGCGTTCGGTGACCGCGGATCGACCGTCACATTTGGAATGATCATATCGCTTTGCTTCCCTCTCGCGCACAGAATCGCGGCGACAATGATGCAGGGAACGGAAGGGGTGAGACTTACGGCGAATGTCGCCCCGCCCTTGGCGATGCGCAGCCTTCAGACACTGTCCGCGCGTCGTAGCTGAGACATTGACGCAGAGGGGAAGCCCTGGCATTGTTGCGGACCTGACCGTGAACATTCGGTCGCACTAACGGCACAGTGACGACCGGCCTCAGGGAAGCGTTGAACCGGACTGCATAACACTGGGTCGCACCTAGATCCGGCTGCGGCCGAGGAGTGACAACGAGAATGATCTCGACCAAGCGAGTGCTGGGTCTGATTCTAGCACGCGGGGGCTCAAAGGGATTGCCGCGGAAAAACCTGCTCCCCTTGGGCAACAAGCCACTCATTAAATGGACCATTGAGGCTGCGCAGGCATCCAAGTACATCGACCGCCTGGTGTTATCATCCGACGACGACGCCATTATCCGCGTTGCCGAGAACTGCGGTTGCGAAGTTCCTTTCGTGAGACCCGCACGTCTTGCGGCCGACGATACGCCGGCGGTGGATGTGGCGTTACACGCTCTCGATCAGATTGACGGCTTCGACTACCTAGTCTTGTTGCAAGCGACCTCGCCACTCCGCAGTCCAGCGGACATCGACGGCGCGATGGCGACATGTATTGAAAGCGACGCGCCTTCTTGCGCATCAATAGCCGTGTCTGCAAAGCCGCTCCAATGGTTGTACTCACTGAGCGAATGCGGCCGTCTCAGCCCAGCTTGTCCAGGTAAGGAGCCAATCTCACGACGACAGGATACGTCATCGATATACATGCTGAATGGCGCGGTCTACGTGTCGAATGCGACGCGTTTACGGCACGCGAAGAAGCTCGTTGACGAGTCGACGGTGGGATACGTGATGCCGCCCGAGAGGTCCGTGGACATCGACACCGAGCTGGATCTGCTCTGGTGCGAATTCCTGTTGAGTAGACGCTGAGGGAGCGGGCAGAAGCCACATTTCAACTGAGGCGGAACCCGCGCTCGCACGTGGCTACTTCGCGCGCGAGATGCGAGAGACTGATTGGGGTACGGAAAGCATCCCCATTGATGCACGCTCGGATGTGTGTTCGCACGGCGGTGCTTGAGCGCGATCATCTTGGGACTTCGTTCTGTGTAGGTACCTGCCGCCACGGACACCGGGGATTGTTGATTGGAACTCGCCATACTACCGCGACATCGCCGACGGCACGGCGTTGCATTCGTCTCTGCAAGTTTTCAACTCTTCTCGCTTGCAGCAGCGGTCCATTGTGACGCCTTTCGTGACGTGACGGTGACGGCCTATGTCATCGACCATCCCAAGACTCGTCGGGCTGCTGCTGAATTGCGGTTCCCATCTCGAGCACGTTTCCGTTGGGTACGTGGCAAGATTCGCAGCGCCCGAAAGGGAGCGCTTAAGTGGGGCTTACCTGCGTTTGCCGTGTGTAGCCGTGAGACACTCCGGCCTGTGGATGTATTCTTCGCTGGCACGCATTCGTCGGTGACGTTCGGCATTGGCAAGATAATTAGGCCGCGCATGACTGTTCTCATCGACGACGGCGTTGGGACGTTGAAGATTGCCAGAGAACGTCGCCGTGGGGAGAGCAGGTACTGGCCCGACGGTATGACAGTCTGCACATTCTTCAGCCAAGAAATCTTCGGCTGCAACGATCACGTGATCCACTTGGATACGAAGTGGCTCGCGCCACTCTCAATCCCGGGCCAGAGCGAGCGGACGCCCACAATGTTCGTCGGCACGTGGACGAAGATGTGGCCGCCGGGGAGAATGCTCGCATATGAAGATGTGATCCGTCAGGTATGCAGATTGGAAGGTGCAGTTCAATACCTACCGCATCCTGGAGAAGCCCGGAGTGCGACCGAGCGCCTGGTTGCCAGCGTGCCCGAGCTGAGTTTGCTGTCGAACCCGTCGTCCTTCGAGGGTCTTCTTCTCACAGGCCGCATCCGGCCGCTGCGCATTTACTCGCTTCTATCTACGGCTGTATTGTCCGCGATGTTCATGGGATACGCGAGAGAAGATCTGCGTCTGATTCGGCTATCCAGTGACGTCGAGAACCCACTTATGTCGTACCTGTACCAGCGGGCTGCCGCGTATGTTCCCGTGAGTTCAACTCCGTTATGATGATGAGCAGAGAGTCAGAGGACCGGGGCGGACGGTAACTATCAGCAGTCTACTGCACGAGACGCTACTATCATCACCGTGCGCCACGCGAGGCGTGGTGGCAGGATCGAATGCGCGAGAGTGGCAGCCACACGGCGCCCTCGGCCCGGTGTTCGATGCGGCAGGTATTTTGTCTGCAACACTCGGTAGCCGCAGCGGACCAGCAACGCTGCCAGAGTATCCTCGCAAAACCAGCACGTATGCTCATGATGGATGCGAGCTTTGAAGCCAAGCCGATAGACGAAGTTGGTAAAGCAAAATGCGTTTGGCGTAGTGACGATTAGCTTGCCGCCGGGTGCAATATGCCGCCGGGCAGCTTCCAGAAAGGCTCCGCAATTGGCGAGATGTTCGATCAGCTCGCCGGCGAAGACCACTTCGAACTGCTCGTCGAAACCGAGCTCTTGAGCGTCCCCCAGCCGTATGTCGTACCCGCGTGCTTGTACCGCCTCCACCCCAGCCGAGTCCACGTCGACGCCCACCGCCCTTGCCGCGACAGCCGCTATCTGGGCGTGCATCCAATCGGCGCGCAGGTAGCCGGACACCGCGCCGATGTCGAGCACGGATCGCCCGCGCACATAAGGCTCGATAGCTCGGAATCGATCGTTGTATGTGCTGCTCGACCAATCCGGTTGAAGTGGGTGAACGCGCTCGGACATAGCAATCCGGTGCAAACGGTGAGGGCCTGCCACCATCCCAGGACGACCCGGCTCTAACGCGGCAATAGCGCCCTAAAATACTCGAGGTACCTCTCCCCGGTGCGTTCGATGCTGAAGTTCTCAGACGCCCACACGTGCGCGGCAGCCCCAAGCTCGATTCGGCGTGATCTATCCGCCGCCAGGCGACACACTGCATCCAAGAGCCCCACCTCGAACGGCCGTTCCACTACGATTCCCGTACGCTCGTTCAATACCGCTTCCGCCACCCCCCCAACGTCGGTGGTCACCACTGGCAGCCCAGCATACTGCGCCTCCAGGGCAACCGCAGGCAGTCCTTCGGTGTCGCTGGTCATCACCATGAGATCGGAGGCAAGCATGAACTCAGCGACGGCTTCTGTGTACCCGAAAAACGTGCAGCGCCCGCGGATGCCGAGCGCATCCGCCTGCTCCTCGAGTGACGGACGCAGCGGACCATCGCCCACCAACCACGCACGTACACCGGGAATCTGAGCCGCTGCCTTCGCCACGATCCGGAGAAAGCGGTCCGGACGCTTCTGGTTCACCAAACTGCCGACGAACAGGAGCACGAGGTCGCCGGGGGCCGCACCCAGTCGCCGACGTAGATCCTCACGGCTGACATCCGCAACGAGCTTCTTCGTATTGATGCCGTTGGGGATGGTCACCGAAGGAACGCTCAGACGGTACAGGCGCTCACCATCCAGCATGGCTGCATTGGACACCCAAATCGCTCCGTCCATCTGGGACATGAACATCCGACGATACACCGCGACCCGCACGTCGCCCCGATTCCAGTAGGAGGCGATGTCGATGTTTCGGTACACCAACTTGCAGCGCCGCCTCGCGCCGCTCAGTCGCTTGGCCATTGCACCGTATTTCACGGTGCGGGCACCGTTCACCTGCACAATGTCGGGCCGGAAAGCCGCAATTTCCCTACGCAACGCGCCGAGCAGACCAGGGTGGATACCCGGGAATCGCTCCAGTTTCGCCGCCTCCATGCCGCGCAGCTCGACGTCGCCGTCTCTGAGCGGAAGCGCCCGATCACCCTTGTACTCGTAGAGATAGACGCTCCGCGTCTCGTGTCCCAATCGCGCGAAATATTCGCTGATCTCCTGGCTGAACACTTCCGCGCCCCGACGCTGGGGCTTCTGTAGGATCTGTAGGATTCTCACAGTGGCGATGCTGCCTCGCTAGCTGCGGCGGGGCTCTGCCGAACGCAGCGCGCGTTCCACGCTCTTGACGCTCGGCGTCCGCGTCACGCAGCCTGCCCCGCGCCCAACCGATCGAGGGCGGCTTCCACGCGTGCGATCTGATGGTGCCAGGTACCCTCGGATTCCATCAACTGCCGAGCTCGTGCGCCGAGCCGCCGTCGCATTGCACCGTCGCTGGCTAGTTGCTCGAGCGCTTCCGTCAGCGCACGCTCGTCGGCACGCGGCACCAGAAGCGCGTGGACTTCGTGTCGCAGCAGCCGCTCGAGCTGGCCAGATTTGGGCACGACGACCGGGAGCCCGCACGCCATGTACTCACGGACTTTCAGCGGCGAATAGTGATAGTCGGCATGACCGGGATCTACCACGACACCCACATCCATCGCAGCCATGTGCGCCGCGACATCATCGTGCGGCACACGACCCGTAAATACGGCACAGCGGATTCCGAGCTCAGTCGCCAGAATGCTCCATGGCCGGGCGCTCGAATCCATCGCCTACGAGCAATAGTGCTGCGTCGGGATGGCGACGCTGAAGATCGGCGAAGGACCGGAGAAGTAGATCGATCCCATGAAACCGCCGAAAGCTGCCAACCCATCCAACCACAAATCGACCGCGCAGCCCGTGCCGCTCTCGCACACCTTCTCCGGACATGTCGGGCGCAAAGACGCTCGTGTTGACGCTGCACGGGGTCACGATCACCCGGTCCTGCCGCGCACCACGCTTGATCACCTCTTCGGCGACTTCCTCGGAGACGCAGGCGACCAGGTCCGCTCGTCGAAGTTGCGGACGCTCCGCAACGTGCTCCAACGCGGTACCCCACCCGGGTCGGCGAACGCCCCACTTTTCTGCCTCCCAAACCAACGGGGCATCAACGAACAGCACGAGCGGCCGGCCAGACGCTCTTGCCGCCACGAATCCGGCCCATTGGAACAGCTCGTGGTGCTGCACAACGAACGCAAGCTTCTTCGCGTCCCACGGCCCCCGGACCGCTGCATGGCGAAATCGTCGTGCTCGCACAATGTCCCGCAGGTCCTTCTTGGCAGTCCCAAGCCACCGCGGGAATCGTCGCCGCCACCCTGCCTGCGCCTGCACGAGCGGTTGTTGAGACGACGCGAGCGCTTTCGCGTCCTCGGGAGAGAGTATTCCCTCCGGTGTGACAAGCCAGGCGTGACCCCACCGGTCACGCGCGGCTTCCGCCCAGCAGGCCAGTTCGATCCACACCGCGACTGGTCCAGCCGCACCCGTAGCGGGAGTCGGGATCACCACGACCACCCCGTCACCTTCCACCGGCCGCGCTCCCCATGGCCACGCGTGGCAAGACCGGTCCCGGTCCATCCGCCTGCGGCTCCGTCGGCGTAAGAGAAAGATCCGATTCCAAGTAGTCGGCATCCCGACTGGCTGTGGCCCAATCCGCCCACCGATGCAGGTCCTCGTTCTCCGTCGCCTCCGCCAGTGATCGCGCTCTGGGAATCACGTTGCGATCGAGTGGATGCCATCCGTGACGTGGAAAGTCGAGACGCACGTGGAACGAGCGGCCAATCCAGGGACGGAGGCGGAATAGCGCCAGCGCATAGCGGCGCGCACGCACCGTCTGCCGATCGTCGAGCAGCGGAGTCGACTGTATGTGGTGCAGGCGTCCGAGATACTCCTCACGCGTGCGCGAGTCAAACGTGAAGCCGAATCCCGTGTAGTGCCCGGCACCCGCCGTCAGCACGGGCTTCCCAAAGCACGCCATCTCCAAACCCGGCGTGCCGCGCACCGTCACGCCGTACGCCGCATGTTCGTAGAGCGAGAGCGAACTGACGCGTGTCTGTGGAAGCACGAGCCGTACGTGGTCCGGCAGCTTCGCAAAGCACCGCTCGACCAACGCGACTTCCGCTACCGGCCCCGTCACATCGCCGTGGGCGAGCCGGAATGCGTTCGATGGATGCGTCTTGATGAGCCAGTTGACGTTGGCATTCGTAATCGCCGCTCGCACCGTCTCTTCGAGCCACTGCCCGTAGCTTGCGAACAGGTCCGCCCCATAGAAGAACGACGCATCCCAGAGAACGTGTGAGAAGATCACCGCGATCGACCGCTGCGGATCGAGGTGAAACTCACGGCAAATGTCGGCGCGCCCAGCCTCCTGTGTGTCCCATTGGTACATCCGCCGAAGGGCGGACCGGCCATAACGCGACCCGAGCTCCTGTTGCAACTGGTCGTTCTGCTCTTCCGTCCAATCCACCGTCTCCAGCTTGGCAAGCGTACTGGCGGAAACCGAAGCGCATGGCGCGCGATCCAAATGCGCATTCGAGCGCTTGAAGATGAGCGCTCCGTCTTGCAGAAAGGGGGACACCTCCACGAAATCTCTGCCCTGGCAGATGGCCACATCCACGATAGGGCCGTTGACGCCATAGCCTGGCTCGGCAGCGAGGACCAATACTGGATCCACCGCGTCCACTATCGCCTTGGCTTGATGGTAATTCACGAGAAGCTGCTCCAGCATGCCCGGCAGCAATCGCCTGATCGCTGGCTCGTTCAAATCAGGAGTCCCTTGGAGTGTCTGTCGAATGAGCGTGGACAAGAGCCGCTGCCCCAGGGGGTGACCCTCGTATGTCCACTCAATGACATCTTCGAACGCGAGCGTTGGCCTCAGCATGTCCCGTGTACGCTGGCGCAGCTCGTGGGCGATGTCGGCTGTGAGTGGGAACTCGTCGCGATGGCGCAGCGTGCCGATCCCAAATGCCTTCGCGTATCGCCGAATGCGCGGCGTTCGAGCGTGTTGAGCCAGAAGGACGGAGCGTACGTTGCGCAGCTTGAGACCCGCCGCCAGCATCAGGCTCGACTTGATATCGAAGATGTCTTCGCGATGAAGTACGATGAGTGCCGTGGAGGCAGTCGATTCCGGTTCAGGAATCGCGCGTAGCCAGCCCAGTGCCTGGTACGTATCCCGGTAGTCGCGCCAGTTGGCGCGTTCCCAGGACGGGTGCACAAGAAGCCGATACAGGTCCACCAACTCGGGAATCCGATTCGCAGCGGCGGTGGCGACGGATCGTCCGCTAGACCGCAGATCCATTCCTTCCCCACAATGCACGGGTACACAGTGCGCCTAGCAAGGGCAGCTTGCCAGGCGAAGGCTGATGCCGATGATTGGTACGCCGACCTCCGAAGCAAACGAGCAAGCTCCGTGATATCATGGAGCCAGCTCCGACTTGCGCAGCAGCTGTGCGGCTGATCCGGCGCCGTTCTCGGGCGACTCTTGATCCAGAGCTCTCCCCACAATGGCCCGCATGAGGTGAACGCCCACAAGGATCCCTTGCTCATCCACCACGGGCAGTTGAGTCACCCCGTTCCGCTCCATGATCTCCAGCACCTGCGCCGCGCCGTCCGCGGGCGTGGCCACCACCGGCACGCGAGTCATGTAGCCGCTCAGATTATCCCCAAGCGCGGCTCCTCGTAGCAACGCGCGGCGTACATCGCCATCGCTGATGCTCCCGACGAGCCGCTTCTCGCCATCGGTCACAAAGGCAATCTGGCTCCGTCCGCGGTCGATGGCCGCCAACGCGTCGCGGAGCGTGGCATCGGGAGGCACCGTCAACGACTCCAGGCTGGGGTCCGCGGCTGGAAGCTCCATGAGCGGCTTCCGCATCAACCGGTCTAAAGGAGCATCGAGTACCGCCCTCACTATCCGATGGCTCGCCGTTCCGTCGCCGTAGGGGTTGACCAGATTCACCATGGTGCTCCGCATCTCGGCGCTGAGCGCGCGTCGAATGCCCAGCGCAATGGCGGCCGGCTCTTCCGTCACATGCAGCACGTTGGGCGGTCGCAAGCGGCCGCGCTGGCGTTCGCCCACGTCCACCACCGGAACGTGAAGCGATGCCGCTTCGATGATCCCGCTGGACGAATTGCCAATGAGCACGTCGGCCGCCTTCAGGACAGGCAGGTACTCGTCGCCCAGGTTACGGACGGCCGCCAGATGGGGAAACCGCTCGACGGCCCGTTCGATCTCCAGTATCACGCCTTCCGCGCCAGGATCTGCCCCCGGGTACAGGACGAGCCCGCTACCGAGCACATCCGCGCTCGCGTCGAACACCGCGCGCGCACGTTCCCCAACGCATGCACGGTCGACCGTGGGAGGATGGTACACCACCACCCCAAACGGACGGACCAGTGGCCGACCAAGCAGCTCCTGCCAGCCGCGAATCCGACAAGGCAGCGATGTTCCCCACCCGATCCAACCCCGGAGCTCCCGTCACGACGATACGCCACGGTTCCTCGCCCAAGTGTCGGATGCGGCGGGCACTGTCGTCGGTGGCGCACAGGTGCAGGTCGGCCAGTTTGGTGATTCCGTGCCGAATCCGTTCGTCGATGGCACCTTCTGTGGTCTCGCCGCCGTGCAGGTGAGCGATCGGCACGCCGTGAATGAGTGCCGCCCCGGCGGCAGCGAGCAACTCCCACCGATCGCCCAGGAGCACCAGGATATCGATCGCGCGCGCACCAAGAATTGCCGACATCCCGGCGGCAATTGTCCCGTACGTCTCTCCAAGGTCCGACGGGGACGTCCCGTTCATCGGCGCATCGATCACTTCGAGCGCGCTTCCCGCGGACAGCGATATGTCGGCAAGCCGACCGCCGTACGCCTCCTGCAGGTGCGTTCCCGTGGCGATCACCACGAGCTCCACCTCCGGCTCGGCGTCAAGTGCAGATATCACCGGCCCCAGCGGTCCCAAGTCGGCGCGGGAGCTCGTGAACACGGCCACGCGCCGCCTCACTCCAGATCCTCGGCGGTGAGCGCCTGCCCCGCGCGCACGTGGCGCGTGATCACGCGTCCTACCAGTGGACTGGCGGGCGGCAACCCTGTGGCCGGCCTGAGCAGACAGACATCGTCCGGCTGGACCACCGTACCAGGTTGCAGGTCGCGCCTGGCGTGATAGCTGCGCCGGGCGTGCTCCCGGTTCACCGCCTCCGCGGCAGCAGGCTGCTTGACGCCGTCACCGAGCGCTGCTTCGACCGCGCGCACGGCCGATACGTACGCCGCGAATTGCTCTGGATCCGCCGAGGCAGCGTGGTCGGGGCCGGCAAGGCCCCGGTCGGTGGTGAAGTGCTTCTCGAGAATCGAAGCTCCCAGCGTGACGGACGCGACCGCCGTCACGTACCCCTCGGTGTGATCCGACCATCCCACCGGGACGCCAAACGCATCGGACATGGTGACCATCGCTCGGAGATTGCTGGCGTCCGTGGGCGCGGGATACGCGGTGACGCAATGCAGAAGCGCCACGCCTGCAGCCGGCGCCGCAGCACGCAGAGCGGCAGCTACCTCTTCGAGCGTTCCCAGCCCGGTCGATATGATCACGGGCAGGCCGCGCGATGCGGTTTGGGCTATGAAATGAACGTTGTCGAGCTCGCCCGAAGGGATCTTGAGCGCCTGCACCCCCAGATCGATGAGCAGATCGAGGCTCGCGCTGTCAAAGGCCGTCGACAGGAAAACCAGATCGCGCTCCGCCGCGTGGCTCGCAAGCTCCGCCCACGCCTTCTCGGGGAGCACCAGCGCCTCGAGCATCGCACGCTGCGTGGCGGCGCCACGATCTCGTTGATATGGAGCGGCACCAGCCCCAATGGCGACAAGGCTCCCCGGCTGGAACGTCTGAAACTTGACGGCGTCGGCACCGCTTTCGGCAGCCACGTCAATGAGACGGTGGGCAAGACCAACGTCGCCATTATGGTTCACGCCCGCCTCGGCGATCACGAAGCACGGATGGCCCGCACCCACGCTTCTCTCGCCAATCAAGATCGGCCGGACGCTGCTGTCACTCATGTGTCGATGTGATGAGTATGCGCTGGAATTGGCTGCGCGGGACGGTAGCGGGCCGACTAGCCGGAAGTCGGCCGTACGAGCAACGGATCCTTCTGCTAGAAGTCGCGGCGGATGCCCACCGAAGCTGCCTACGCCACCCCACCCGCCATGGCGCGGAAAACCGAACTCGATCCGATCAATTCATCGTACGTTCCCGCCTGCACGACGCGCCCCTTTTCCAACATGTAGATCGTATCGCAGTCCCGTACCGAGCTGAGACGGTGTGCGACCATGACCAACGTCTTGGCCTTGGCCACGTTATGAATCGCTTCCATCACCGCCGCCTCGGTGATCCCGTCGAGCGCGCTCGTGGCCTCGTCGAAGATGATCACCTCGGGGTCGTCGTAGAGAGCGCGCGCGATCCCGATCCGCTGTCGCTGGCCGCCGCTCAGCCGCACACCGCGCTCCCCCACCACCGTGTCGTACCCGTCCGGTAACGTGACGACGAAACCGTGCAGGTTCGCGATGCGCGCCGCTCTCTCCACCGCCGCACGGTCGATATCCTCGTCCGGAACACCGAAGGCGATGTTCCTGGCGAGCGTGTCGTCGCACAGAAAGATGTTCTGGGGGACGTATCCCACAAGGCGGCGCCACACCCGGAAGTCCGACGACTGCACCACTCGTCCATCCACCTTGAGTGCGCCGGCCTGCGGCCGGAGCAGGCCAAGGAAGACGTCCACCAGCGTCGTCTTCCCCGAGCCGGTGGCGCCCACCAGGGCCACTCTGCTGTGCTTGGGCACCACCAGCGTCACCTTCTCGAGCGCCGGCCGATCCGCGCCTTCATACGCGAAGGTCACCTCGTCGACCGCCATCGTGTGCTCGAACGCCAGCGCAGCCGGCGCGTGCGCATCGGGCCGCACCGCCTCGCTGGGTTCACCCCCGAGTCCATGAGATCGGCATACAGCGTGTCGAGCGCCGGCTGGTTGAAGCGCACCGACGTCACACCCCCGAACACCTGCTGCAGCGCCGGCATCAGCCGGTACCCGGCAAATGCGTAGACGCTCACGATCGGCAGCACGTGGCCAACGTCGCGATTGCCAACCAGTGCCAGCAACACGATCAGAAGGGCTCCACCCAGGGCCACCGGCTCCATGATGTAGCGGGGGAGGGTGGCCACGATCTGGTTGCTCGCCATGTGGCGCGAGAAGAGAGCCGACGGTGCGCGGAACCGCTTGAGGAAGTGCTCCTCCCGCCCCATCACCTTCAGTTCCTTGATCCCACCGAATGCTTCCGCGGCGGTCTTGTAACGGAGCGTATTCGCGTGCAGCCGCTCGCGTCCGATGCGCGCCTGCGTGCGGCGCGCCGACACGTAGATGGCGCCGTAGGCACCGCCGAGCACCACGGCTACGGATGCCGCAATCCGGACGTCCACCACCAGGAGAAGCCCGATGAGGAACAGCGCCACGATCAGCTTGGAGACGGCGTTGAGCAGTGGAACCAGTGTGCCCACCGTCACCGAGTTGACCTCACCCAGCACGTTCGTGGAGAGGTCAGCCGTGTTGCAATTGAGGAAGTAGGAGTACGGCTGGGAGAGGTATTTCCGCAGGAGCCGCTGCGACAGCGTGTGATTTTTTCGCCAGACGATGCGCAGGGTGGCCCATGTGGTGAAAGCCCCCAACGCGTTGCTGAGGAACATCAGGAATAGAACCGCGGCCCCAACCGCAATGAGATAGCGGTGCACGCTCGTGAAGTGCAGCGCCGTATACAGCTTCCCCAAGCGGCCGCCGCCGGAGACGATGTTCGGATTTCCCACCAGCGCCATGAACGGCATGATCGACGCGACACCCACCGCTTCGACCATCCCCGTGGCCAGGATGGCTCCGAACAAGCCGGCCAGGCGGAGCTTCTCTCGACCCTCGAACAGGTCGACCACCTTACGAATCGTGCTCAGCATGTCACCGGTACGAGTGCCGTGTGCTCAGTTTCATCAATGCCGCCGTGGCGTGGGGCGACACTGCCGTGGGCTCGTCACCCCCTCCCCACCACCGACTGGCCCACGCTCTCAACATACCACCCAATCGACTCCCGCACCCCTTCCGCGAACTGGTGCGTGGCCTCGTACCGCAGTTTCCGCTCGATCTTCGCAATGTCCGCCTGCGAGTGCTTCACGTCCCCCGGACGCTCGGCGTCGTACACCGGCGTGGGGTGCGCCACGCACACCCCTTCGTCGCGCAGCGCCTGGACGAGCACCGCGAAGAGATCGTTCAACGTCGTCCGCTCCCCGCACGCCACGTTGTACACTTCGTCCGTCGCGTCCTCGGACGCCACGGCGGCCAGGGTGTTGGCCTGGATCACGTTGTCGATGTAGCAGAAGTCCCGGCTGGTCTCGCCGTCGCCAAAGATCGTGCACGGCTGCCCGGAGAGCAGCCGGCCGATCCACGCCGGAATCACCGCCGCGTACGCGCCGTCGGGGTCCTGCCGCCGCCCGAACACGTTGAAGTACCTCAGCCCCACGCTTTCCAGCCCGTAGCTGCGCTGGAACACGCCGGCGTACAGCTCATTCACGAGCTTGGTCACCGCGTAGGGTGAAAGCGGCCGCCCGATCGCATCCTCCACCTTGGGCAGACCGGGGTGGTCGCCGTACGTGGCGCTCAATGCGGCGTAGACGAACCGGCGCACGTTCATGTCGCGCGCGGCCACCAGCATGTTCAAGAACCCGTCCACGTTCGACCGGTTGGTCGAGATGGGATCCTCCAGCGACCGGGGCACCGAGCCCAGCGCGGCCTGGTGGAGCACCACGTCCACCCCCTCGCACGCGCGGCGGCAGGTGCTGAGGTTCCGGATGTCGCCCTCGGTGAACGCAAAGCGCCCCGCGGCCTCCGGGCAGAGGCCGGCAGTGACGTCATCCAGATTGTGCTGATATCCGGTGGAGAAGTTGTCCATCCCCACCACGGTCTGGCCGAGCTGCAGTAGATGCTCCACCAGGTTGGAGCCAATGAAGCCGGCTGCGCCGGTCACCAGCCAGCGGCGCGGCTTGGCGCGCAACTCCTCCTGAACGTCTTCGTATCTGCTCACGCGCCGTGCTCTCCTCGCTCCGAGTCCGTCTCTCCGCCCCGCCTGGGGCGAGATATGGCCAGTCGTGTGCTTGGAAGACGAACGGGAAGCATTGGCGCAATCTGGCCGGGTGCTCCCGTGAATGGAAGCGGCCGCGCACGACTTGCCAGCCGGCCGCGCCAGCGAGCCGGTGCGGAGAATCAGTGTCGGCAGCGGCGGCGAGTCGTCATTATTGTACGCTTCGAGAGATGCGCCCGAGATGCCGGCCGGCTGCACCGTCGCCACGCCGACGTCCCCATGCATCGGCCCGGCCGCATCGCCGCCCGTGATACCGCGTGATGACACAACCTGCCGATAGGCGACAGAGCTTCCGCCCGGACATCGAAGGAATGCGGGGTGTCGCGATCCTCCTGGTCGTGGCATACCATGCGAGCAGGAGCCTCGTCGGAGGCGGCTTCGTGGGTGTGGACGTGTTCTTCGTGTTGTCCGGATACCTGATCACGCGGCTGCTCGTTCGGGAGATCGACCACACGGGACGCATCAGCTTCGTCGAGTTCTACGCCCGGCGCGCACGTCGACTCCTGCCAGCAGCCGCCGTGGTGGTGGTGGGCACCCTCGTGGCCGGTCGCTTTCTGTACTCACCATTGGAGGAACAGGAGCTGGCCAAGGGAGCGCTCGCAACGGCGCTCTACATAAGTAACTTCTTCTTCGCCGGACGGTCCACGGATTACCTGGCGTTCGACGTGCACGCGAACCCCCTCCTGCACACCTGGTCACTGGCCGTCGAAGAGCAGTTCTATCTGCTCTGGCCGCTTCTCATCCTCTTTCTGGTACATCGCTGCGGTGGGACGCGCCGCAGCCGGATGATGGCAGCCATGGCCGTTGTGGCGCTGCTGTCGCTCGCGAGCTGCGTTCTTATGACACGCATCGCTCAGCCCTGGGCGTTCTTCACCACGCCGTTCCGCGCCTGGGAGTTCGCCCTGGGCGGCATCGCCGGCCTGGCCTCGCTCGACTGGCTGCGGCATCACGCGCGCGCGGTGCGCGCGGGCGGGTGGCTCGGCGCCATCGCCATCGGCGCCGCGGCACTGGTGTTGAACGAGCACACGGCGTTTCCCGGGCTGGCCGCGGTCCTGCCGGCCGGAGGCACCGCCCTCATCCTCCTCGCCGGGGTGAGCGCTCCCAATACCCTACTTCCACGTACCCTGTCCAATCCCGCTCTTCTGTACTTTGGCCGGGTGTCCTATTCGTGGTATCTGTGGCACTGGCCGGCGCTGGTCTTCGCGCGCTCCGCGTTTCCAGAACTCGCACGCTCGGGCGTAGCAGCCGCCGTTCTCCTCTCGCTCGCCCTGGCGAGCATCACGAACATCCTGGTCGAGAATCCGGCGCGATACAGCATGCGGCTGCGCGTGCGGCCCGTCCTCTCGCTTGCCCTCGCATCGGTCGTCACCGTCATGAGCATTGGCTTCTCGGGACTGGGATTCGTCGCAGCGTCCAGGGCGGCGGATGGCACCGACCAGCGAACGTTCACACGGGCCCACGATGACGTGCCGTCGATCTACGGATCCCGGTGCGTTGCCGATGCTGGTGCGATCATCGTCTATGCACACGACTGCATGTACGGAAATCGCACGGGAGCCAGCACGATTGTACTGGTGGGTGATTCGCACGCGGCCCAGTGGTTTCCCGCATTGCAACGAATCGCCGAGCGGCACGGCTGGCGCCTGCTCGTGCTGACGAAGACATCCTGCCCAGTCGCATCAGTGCGGATCTACAGTGGAGACTTCCGGCGCGACTACCGAGAGTGTACCACCTGGCGCCAGGCGGTGTTGGACACGATTCTCGCCCTGCGTCCGGCGGCGGTGGTTGTGGGCTACTATGCCGGATACGTAACGACACGTCGGGCAGTCACGCCCGCCGCGTGGTTGGCCGGTCTGCATGTGACGTTACGAAGGCTGAACGCCGCCGGCATCCCCACGCTGCTTCTGCGCGACTCGCCCGAGCCGGGGTTCGATGTGCCCACCTGCCTGGCGCGGGCGGCATGGCACGGCGCCAATGCCGAAGTCGAGTGCGAAGTGCCACGGCAGACCGCGCTTCATCTCGGGACGTTCCATCTCGCCGAGGAGGCCGCTTCCGGCCTGACTAACGTGAAGCTCCTCGATTTGTCCGACGACATCTGTGGTGAGCGCACCTGTGAGCCCGTGCGGAACGGAGTGGTGGTCTATCGCGATCACCACCATCTCACGGCAACGTTCGTCACCAGGCTCACGCCGCTCCTTGAAACGCCACTGCGTGCGCTCGCCGATGGACAGCAGATTGCGGGTCCCCAACTCCGTCAGGCGGTCTCGCAGCTGGGAGTGCACGCGAACGAGTAACGCGTGAGCCTGGGCTCACGGGAGAGCTCGCCGCCACGCCGGCTGCTGGTGCAGCGCGCCGGCAAGCGTTGATCCCGCCGCCGGCCCGTACGCTGTGCTCCCGCGTTCCAGGGCCGCCTCATGCCGTTCTTGAACTCGATCACTGGATGAGCACCACCGCGCCCCATCGCTGGCGCAAGGCGGCGCTGGATACCATCGTCGCCCTCCACCCGAACGCGGTGGTGGCGTCGAGCTCCACCAGCTGTCTCATCGCCTTTGACCCCGTGACGCCGGCCCAGTGGGCTACCGGTCTCCGAACTACGCTCGGCAGGCTCGACGCGGCGCGCATACCCACGTTTCTGCAGAGCTGCCATGTGGTGCGCGCACACGCGTTTGCCCCCGCCGCGTTCACGCTCGCCCAGAACGTGGCCGCGCGGTTGAGCCACGTGAGCACCATCGACCTCTCCGACGAGATCTGCGGCCCGGAGATCTGCCCGCCCCTGCGGAACGGCGTGGTGGTCTTCCGGGACGTGAACCATCTGACGGCCAGCTACGTCCGAACGCTCGCGCCGGGTCGGGCACCAGCTGGTTGGTGCCCTCCGTGATCGTGATGGGACGCTCCGTGTTCTCGCGCACCGTAGGGCACGAGATGCCTAGCGCGGTGGCCTCCTCCTGCAACCTGCCCGAGTCCGTCACCACCACTCACGCGCCCTCCACCAGATCCACCATTTGCGGGTAGCTCACCGCATCAGGCCACCCCCGCCCCTCGCCACCCCCTCCCCGGCCTTCCCCGCCCGGGTGTCCCGAAGCTCATAGGGTCGTCGTTATCTTGCACCTGCCGCCACGAGGTGCAGGCGCACGTCGGCACTGACGCCGCGTCACGTTCTCGCGCAGGCGCATGATCGCCCGGTCAGAATTGCTCGACTCGGCACCGCTGCCGACTTCTCGCGAAGTCGCAGCGTCAACCAGGGAACCGTAGAGTCAGCCGCCCATGAACGCCTCCGCCCCTGCCGCCGGCGCATCAATGGCCTCGGCGCCGTACGCGCACGAGATGGCCGTCATCTCCGCGGCGGCACGACGCGCCGGCGGGGCAATACTCCACTGGTATGGCCGGGCCACGGAGGCCACCAAGGACGGCGGGTCACCGGTGAGCGAGGCCGACCACGCCGCCAATCGGACGCTCCTGGACGCGCTCGGCGAGCACTTCCCACACGACGCGGTGCTGTCGGAGGAGTCGCGCGACCGGCCGGAGCGGCTTGCGGCCGAGCGCGTGTGGATCATCGATCCGCTGGACGGCACGCGGGAGTTCCTCGACGGCGTCGCCGAGTTCTCGGTCATGATCGGGCTGGCGGTCTCGGGACGGCCCGTGCTCGGCGTCGTGTACGAGCCGGTGAGCCGCCGGCTGTTCCGCGCCGTTCGCGGCCACGGCGCCTGGCTGGAACAGGGCGGGACGGTCCGGCAGCTTCGCCCGCCCGCTGCCATGCGGCCGCCGCGGCTGGTCGGTTCCCGCTCGCATCCGGACCCGCTGATCGCCCGGATGCGCGACGCGCTTGATGTCGTCGACGAGCAGCCCTCGGGCTCCGTGGGCGTCAAGTGCGCGCGGATCGCCCTCGGCGAGCGCGATCTGTACGTGCATCCGGTGCCCTACCTGAAGGAGTGGGACACGTGCGCGCCGGAGATCATCCTGCGGGAGGCCGGCGGCTCCGTCACCGATTGCCGGGGCCAGGCCCTGCGCTACAACAAGCCCGACCCCGTCCAGCCGAGATGGCATCCTGGCCGCCGCGCCCGCAACGGACCCATCGATCCTCGAGACCATTCGTCGCCTCTATGCGGAACGTTGAGCGGAACGTTGAAGTGAGCCTCCCCGCGGCCCCGCGATCGCAGCCGCACCGCAGCAGCCACCTGGACCAGCTCGAATCCGAAGCGATCTACGTGATGCGTGAGGTCGCGGCGCAATTCGAGCGCCCCGCGCTGCTGTTCAGCGGCGGCAAGGACTCGATCACGATGGTCCACTTGGCGCGCAAGGCGTTCTGGCCGGGGCGCATCCCCTTCCCGCTGCTGCACATCGACACGGGCCACAATTTCCGGGAGGCGCTGCAGTTTCGCGACGCGCTCGTGGAGCAGGTAGGCGTCGAACTCCTCGTGCGCTACGTGCAGGACTCCATCGACCAGGGTCGGGCCGTGGAGGAGACGGGACCGGACGCGAGCCGCAACGTGCTCCAGATCGTCACCCTGCTGGACGCGCTCCGCGAGCTGCGCATCAATGCCGCGTTCGGCGGAGGCCGGCGCGACGAGGAGAAGGCGCGCGCCAAGGAGCGCTTCTTCTCGCACCGCGACGCGCACGGCCAGTGGGATCCGCGCAACCAGCGGCCGGAGCTCTGGAACCTGTTCAACGGTCGCAAGAACCCGGGCGAACACTTCCGCGTCTTTCCGCTGAGCAACTGGACGGAGCTGGACGTGTGGCACTACATCGCGCGCGAGCGGATGGCGCTGCCGAGCCTGTACTTCTCGCACGAGCGGAACGTGTTCCGGCGCGGCGGCGTGTTGCTGGCCGAGACCGAGTTCGTGCCGTTGCTGCCGGGCGAGACGGTGGAGCGGAAGCGCATCCGGTTCCGCACGGTGGGTGACGCCACGTGCACCGGCGCGGTGGAGTCGGAGGCCGCCTCGCTGGACGACATCATCCGCGAGGTGGCGGCCGCGCGGGTGACGGAGCGCGGCGGGCGCAGCGACGACCAGCGTTCCGAGGCGGCCATGGAAGACCGCAAGAAGCAGGGGTACTTCTGATGGCGGCCGATCACCCCGGGCAGGGGCACGGCATGGACCTGCTGCGCTTGACGACGGCGGGCAGCGTGGACGACGGGAAAAGCACCCTGATCGGCCGGTTGCTCTACGACACGAAGTCCATCTTCGAGGATCAGCTCGAGGCCGTGGAGCTGGCCAGCAAGCGGCGGGGTGAGGTTGGCGTCAACCTGGCGTTGCTCACCGACGGGCTGCGGGCCGAGCGCGAGCAGAACATCACCATCGACGTCGCCTACCGCTACTTCGCGACGCCCAAGCGCAAGTTCATCATCGCCGACACGCCGGGCCACATCCAGTACACGCGCAACATGGTGACGGGGGCCTCCACGGCGGAGCTGGCCATCGTGCTGATCGACGCGCGGCGGGGCGTGCTGACGCAGTCCAAGCGGCACGGCTTCATCGCATCGCTGCTCGGCATCCCCCACATCGTGGTGACCGTCAACAAGATGGACCTGGTCGACTACGACCAGGCCACCTTCGAGCGCATCGCCGACGAGTACCGCGCGTTCGCCGCCAAACTGGAAGTCGAGGACCTGACCTTCATCCCGATCTCCGCACTGGTGGGCGACAACGTGGTGGACAAGAGCACGCGGATGCCGTGGTACAACGGCAGCACGCTGCTCCACCACCTGGAAAGCGTCAAGGTGGGAGCCAGTCGGAACGTGATCGATTTTCGCTTCCCGGTGCAGTACGTGCTCCGCCCACACCAGGACTTCCGCGGCTTCGCCGGGCGCGTCGCGTCGGGGACGATCCGTCCCGGCGAAGAGGTGGTGGTCCTGCCGTCGATGAAGGAGACGAGGATCCGGGCGGTGCAGACGGCGGACGGCGCTCTGGACGAGGCGGGACCGCAGGACTCGATCGTCCTCTCCACCGAGGACGAGATCGACATCATCCGCGGCGACATGATCGTTCGGCGGATGAACCTGCCGAGCGTGGGTACCCGCTTCGATGCGGTGCTCTGCTGGCTGAACGAAGCGCCGCTCAACCGCGCGGCGCCCTACGTGCTCATGCACACCACGCGCAGCGCCCGTGCCTACGTGGAGCGGATCGTCTACCGCATCGACGTGGACACCATGCATCGCGAGCCCGCCGAAGCGTTCGCGCTCAACGACATCGGCCGGGTGGAGATCGTGACGACGGCGCCGATCTTCTTCGATCCGTACCGGGTGAACCAGGCCACGGGCAGCTTCATTCTGGTGGACCCGGCCACGAATGTGACGGTGGCCGCCGGGATGATCCGCGGCGAGGTGAAGACCGCCGAGCGCGGCGGCGGCCAGACGGCGGACCTCGAGCGATCGCGCGATGTGGTGTGGGAGGGGTGGAACGTGCCCCGCGAAGAGCGCGAGCAGGCGATCGGTCACCGTGCAGCGGTGGTCTGGCTGACCGGCCTCTCGGGATCCGGGAAATCCACCATCGGGCGTACGCTGGAACGGCGGCTCTTCCGGCAGGGTCGCCGTACGATGCTCCTGGACGGCGATACGCTGCGTCATGGCCTCAACGCCGATCTGGGTTTCGCGCTGGAGGATCGGCAGGAAAACATTCGCCGCGTGGGCGAGGTGGCGCGGTTGTTCTTCGAGCAAGGCTCGATCGTCGTCTGCACGTTCGTCTCTCCGCTGCGGGCGGACCGGGAGCGCGCACGTGGGCTCGTGCCGGACGGCCGGTTCATCGAGGTGTTCGTGGATTGCCCGCTCGACGTCTGCAAGCGGCGCGACCCGAAGGGCCTCTATGCGCGCGCGGAACGCGGCGAGATCCCGGACTTCACCGGCATCTCCTCGCCGTACGAGGCGCCGGAGTCGCCCGAGCTGGTGGTGCACACCGAGCGCGAGGACCCGGAGGCAGCCGTCGACCGCATCGTCGCGCGGCTCGCCGAGGCCGGGGTCCTGCCCGCGGAGTGAGTCGCCGCCGCGCGCCGGTGAGGCACCAATCAGGCGCCGGTGATGAGCCGGTGAGGCACCGGTGATGAGCCGGTGAGGCGCCGGTGAGCTGGCAGGCGTGGCTCACGCTGGCCGTGGTCGCCGCCACGGTCTATGCCCTGGTGCGCAACCTGCTCTCGCCGGCGGTCGCCGTGCTCGGGGGCGTGGTGGGCTTGCTCGTCGCGGGAGTGATTGGTCCCGCCGAAGCGTTCGCCGGCTTCTCGAACCCGGCGCCGCTCACGGTCGCGGCGCTGTACGTTCTGGCCGCGGCGGTCGAGCGCACGGGCACGCTCCAGCCGCTGATGGAGGGGATGCTCGGACCCGCCCGCGGCGGCCGCGCGACGCTCGCCCGGCTCCTGGTGCCAACGGCGGCCGTCTCCGCCTTCCTGAACAACACGCCCATCGTCGCGATGCTCGCGCCGCAGGTATCGGCATGGGCCGAGCGACGCGGGCAGTCGGCGTCCCGGTTCCTCATGCCGCTGTCGTTCGCGACCATCCTGGGCGGCGTGGTCACGCTGATCGGCACCTCCACCAACCTGCTGGTATCGGGACTGCTCCAGGCAAGTGGCCGCGCACCGATCGGCATGTTCGAGCTGGTCCGCGTCGGGGCGCCGGTCGCGGTCGTGGGGCTCCTCTACCTGGTGCTCTTCAGCGACGTCCTGCTGCCCAGCCGTCGTGCCGCCGCCAGGCAGGCACAGGAAGAGATGCGGGCGTTCACGGTCAACATGGAGGTGAGCGAGGACGGCCCGTTGGACGGCGCGACCGTGGAGGGGGGCGGGCTGCGTCACCTGCAGGGGGTCTTCCTCGTTCAGGTGCGCCGGGAAGCGGAGTTGATCGCGCCCGTGGCGCCGGACACGCGGCTGCGCGGGGGCGACGTGCTGACGTTCGCCGGGAAGGCCGACCTGGTGATCGATCTGCAGCGCACGCGTGGCCTCGTGTCCGCGGAGCGCGAGCACATTCTGTCGTTCGACGGTCCGGGGCATACGTTCTTCGAGGCCGTGCTCGGCGAGTCGTCACCGCTGGTTGGGAAGACCTTGAAGGAAGCCGAGTTCCGCGGCCGGTACCAGGCGGCGGTGGTAGCCATCCACCGCGCTGGGCAGCGGGTGCCGTCCAAGCTCGGCGACGTGCGCCTCAAGGTGGGCGACACGCTGCTCATCGTGGCCGATCAGCGCTTTCGCGAGCGGTGGCGCGATCGGCACGACTTTCTGCTCGTCTCGCGCCTGGGTGGCTCACCGCCCATGGCGAGCCGCCGTGCCGCGATCGTCGGCGCGATCGCGATCGCCGTCGTCGCGCTCGCGGGGGCGGGCGTGCTGCCGATTCTCCAGGCGGCGCTGCTGGGAGCGTTCGCGACGGTCGCGACCGGCGTCCTCACGCCGGCCGAGGCACGTGCCGCCGTGGACCTCGACGTCATTCTCGTGATCGCCGGCTCCTTTGGTCTTGGCGCGGCGCTCGAGCGCTCCGGACTGGCCGCCGCGCTGGCGTCCGGCATCGCGAGCGCCGGCGGCCACTTCGGCATGGTGGGCGCGGTCGCCGCGATCGCGCTCGCCACGATCCTGCTCACCGAGCTGGTCACCAACAACGCAGCCGCCGCACTCATGTTTCCGATCGCCATCGCCGTGGCGCTCGATCTCCACGCCGATCCGCGCGCGTTTGCCATCGCGGTCGCCGTCTCCGCCTCGGCGTCGTTCCTCACCCCCATTGGGTACCAGACGAACACGATGGTCTACGGCATGGGGGGCTATCGCTTTGCGGACTTCGCGCGGCTCGGTGTAGGGCTCACCGCGATCGTGCTCGTGGTCGTCGCCACGACCATCGGGTTCCTGGGCTGGTATTAACGGATGGCTCGTCCGGAGCTGGGGGGGGCGCTGGCGAGGTACACCTGGGTGTGATCGCGGGATCGGCGGGTATTCGTCGCGGGGCCGCGCCACACGGTGGCCCGCACGCGCCGTGCGGTGGCCTGCCCGTGCGGTGACTCGTCTCACGAGAGACCACCGAGCAGGCGCACGCCAGGTACTGCGCGCCCTCCCGCAGCTAAGTTCGCTTTTCCCCACAGCTCCCCGCCCTCACCGCGGCACATGACCTCCCCTCCCCCCGTCCGCAGCAACTTCCGCCCCGACATCGAGGGCATGCGCGGCGTCGCGATCCTGCTCGTCGTGGCGTATCACGCGGGCGTGGTGTCCATGAGCGGCGGGTTCGTTGGGGTGGATGTCTTCTTCATCCTGTCCGGGTATCTCATCACCGGGCTCCTTGTCCGCGAGATCGGGCGCACGGGGCGCGTGGGCTTCGCCGAGTTCTACGCGCGACGCGTACGGCGGCTCCTCCCGGCCGCGGCCGTGGTGATCGTCGCCACCGTGCTCGCGGGACGGCTGCTCCTCTCTCCCCTCGAGGAGAAGGACCTGGCCAAGACGGCGCTCGCCACGGCGCTCTACGTGAGCAACCTGTTCTTCGCCAGGACGTCCACCAACTACCTGGCCGGCGACGTGCACGCGAATCCGCTCCTGCACACGTGGTCGCTGGCGGTCGAGGAACAGTTCTACCTGGTGTGGCCGCTGCTCATGCTGCTGCTCGCGCGCGTGTTCGGCGTGGCGCGCCGCGGCCGGCTGATGGTCGTCATGGCCGGCCTGGCCGTGCTGTCGCTCCTGGCCTGCGTGCTCATGACGCATCGAGCCCAGCCGTGGGCGTTCTTCACCACGCCCTTCCGCGCCTGGGAATTCGCCCTCGGCGGCATCGCCGGGCTCGCTTCCACGCCCTGGCTTCGCAACCACTTGCGCGCGGTCATGGCCGGCGCGTGGATTGGGGCGGCGGCCATCCTCGCGGCGGCCATGCTGTTCGGTCCCAACACCAGCTTCCCCGGCGTGGCCGCGCTCCTCCCCGCGGGCGGTACGGCCCTCGTGCTGCTCGCCGGCGCCGCGGCGCCTCTCGCGCGGCTGCCACGCGCGCTCTCCAACCGGGTGCTGCTCTATCTGGGCCGGGTGTCGTACTCGTGGTATCTCTGGCACTGGCCGGTGCTGGTGTTCGTGCGGACGCTGGCTCCCCACTCCGGCCACGTGCTCGTCGCCGCCGGGGTCGCGGGCTCCCTCGCCCTCGCCGCCCTCACCAACGTTCTCATCGAGAACCCGGCCCGCTACAGCGCCTGGCTCCGTCCACGCCCCGCGCTGTCGCTCGGGCTCGCGGGCGCGCTCACCATGGTGAGCGTGGGCTGCAGCGGACTGGGATTCCTTACCGCCTCCAGAGCGGCCAACAGCCCCGCTCAGCGGGCCTTCACCCAAGCGCGCGACGACATGCCGTCCATCTTTGGCACGCGGTGCCTCTCCGGCGCCGCTGACGTGAGCGTCCATGTGGACTTCTGCACGTTCGGCGACAGCGCGGGCACCATGGACGTGGTGCTGTTCGGCGATTCACACGCCGCCCAGTGGTTCCCGGCGCTCGACCGCATCGCGCAAGAACACCACTGGCGATTGCTGGTCGTCACCAAGGCCAAGTGCCCGGCGGCGTCGGTGCGCATCTACTACGACAGATTGGGGCGCGACTTCACCGAGTGCGACCAATGGCGCGCGGCGGCGCTGGATACCATCGTCGCCCTCCATCCGGACGCAGTGGTAGCATCGAGCTCCACCAGCTACCTCATCGCCCTCGAACCCGTGACGCCCGCCGAGTGGGGTGCAGGCCTGACAACCACGCTCGGCACGCTCGACGCGGCCGGCATTCCCACGTTTCTGCTGCGCGACTCGCCGCAGCCCGGCTTCGACATCCCCACCTGCGCGTCGCGCGCCGCCTGGCGCGGCGAGGACGTCATGCAGGTGTGCCGCGTGGTGCGCGCGCACGCGTTCGTCACCGCCGCATTCCCGCTCGCCCAAGAGGCCGCCTCGCGGTTCCGCCGCGTCAGCACCATCGACCTGTCCGATGAGATCTGCGGTCCCGAGGTATGTCCGCCCGTGCGGAACGGCGTGGTGGTCTACCGCGATGTGAACCATCTCACGGCCAGCTACGTGCGGACGCTCGCGCCGGCGCTCGAGGCGCGGCTGGCGTCGATCCCCGACGGCGACGCACGGGGGCCGCGCTAGCTTCCTCCCTTCCAGCGCCGTCGCGTTTCGCTCCCCCGCCTTCCCGTCCCACCCCTCCGGCCGCCGCGCCCGGCGCTCCCCGCTCTCCAACGCCGCAATGGACGGCGCGATCTTCCGCGGTTTCGTTACACATCCGTAGAATCAGCGCCTTGCCACCGCTACCTCCCCCGCTTCAAGCCCCTCGATGAGCTCGAGCAACCCCGCCGCCTCCCACCACCGGTTTCGCTTCCCCTCCGACAATGGCAGCAGCACGCCGGCCCCAACAAGCTGCTCGATCGCCTCGTAGACCCGGCTCTTCGCCCGCTTGGTGACGGCCGCAGCCACCGGGGCGGAGATCATCGGATGCGCGGGGAGCAGATCGATGATCGCCCACACCGCCGCATCCGCGCGCGGCGCAGCGTTCGCCTCCCGCAACTGCTCCCGCCATCGCTCCCGCAGGTTGGCCACCGCCGAGACGTAGCTCTGCGCCAGTCGCGCGGCCTTCACCGTCGCCGCAGCGAAATGTTCGATCCACTCGACCACGCCGGCGGCCCGGTATTGCGTGAGTCCGGCGATGTATCTCGCCTTTGCGCCCGCGAACACCACGCTGATGGGCGGCAGGAACCGAGGCGCGATGCCCCTGCGCCGGAAGACGACGTGCACCAGCGCGCGCCCGGTGCGTCCGTTACCATCGTGGAACGGATGAATCGTCTCAAACTGCGCGTGCACCAGCGCTGCCTGCAGGAGCGGCGGCAGCATCTCGTCGTTCATTGCCCGGCAGAGATCGGCCAGCAGACGGTCCACATCCTCGGGAGGTGGCGGGACGAAGTCGGCTCCGCACGGATTGTAGTCGTTCCCGCCAATCCAGTTCTGCTCTGAGCGCACGCGGCCCGCAATGCGCTTGTGCGGCGTGCGCTCGAGGAGTCGGCGATGGATGTCAAGGATCTGGTGCTCACAGAACACCTTCACCCGCGCCGCCTCGTCAACCGCAAGCACCATGGCATCGATGTTCGCCAGTACCTCGATTGCCGTTGACGCCGGCATGAGCCCCGATTCGGCCTTCGCCTCGGCGCGCGCCAGCTCCCGGACTCCAAGCTGCATCCCCTCCACCTTGGACGAGGCGATGGACTCGGTTCGCAGAAGCAGCCTGGCAAGGGGCCCCAGCGCTGCGCCTCCCTCCCCGTTCAGCTCCCGGATTGCATGCTCGGCTTCGGACACCAGGCCCGCGAGCCGGGCGTCCAGTCGTACATCGAGTGACGACAGCTCGTCGGGAATGAATGCGTCGTACCGGCATGCACGCCGATACACGGCTGGCGCGTCGAGGCTAGGATCGTACAGCCAAGTCTTCGGGAGGAGGCGACCGGGCATCGGACGATGTGCAGTTGGGCCAGACGAGCGCTGGAGGACAGATCCCGAAACGGGAATCAGAAGTCGGCCATAGTTCCGTTTGTAACATAAACGGAACTATGGTTGAGCGCTATTCCCGGATCCTGCTATTTCCCACCAGCGCGGTCGCGATCCGCTCTCCCGCCTTCCCGTCCCACCCCTCCGGCCGCCGCGCTCGGCGCTCGCCGCTCTCCAACGCCGCAATCGCCGGCGCGATCTTGGCTGGATCGGGCACGAGCTGGTTGGTGCCCTCCGTGATCGTGATGGGACGCTCGGTGTTCTCCCGCACGGTGAGGCACGGGATGCCGAGCGCGGTGGTCTCCTCCTGCAGGCCGCCCGAGTCCGTCACCACCACCCACGCGCCCTCCACCAGGTCCACCATCTCGGGGTAGCTCACCGGGTTGAGCACGCGCACGTTGCCCAGCGATATGCCGGCGCTTCGCAGCCGCTGCTGCGTGCGCGGATGTGCCGGGAACACCACCGGCCGCCGCTCGGCCACCTGGCGCAGCGCGTGGGCGATGGCCTCGAGCCGCGCGGGGACGTCCACGTTGGATGGACGGTGCAGCGTGACCACCACCGCATCGGAATCCAAGCCCAGCGAGGTGCGGAAGCCGGTGGCACGTGCGGTGGGGAGCACGTGAAAGAGCGAATCGATCATCACGTTCCCCACGAACACGATCTCTTCTTCCGGCTCCCCCTCGCGGCGGAGCGTCTCGCCCGCATCCCTGCTCGGCGTGAGCAACAGACTGGCCAGCCGGTCGGTGACCATGCGGTTGATCTCCTCGGGCATGCTCCAGTCGTTGCTGCGTAAGCCCGCCTCGACGTGCGCCACGCGGAGCCCCAACTTTACCGCCACGATGGCCGCCGCCATGGTGGAGTTCACGTCCCCATAGACCACCACCCAGTCGGGACGCTCCTGTAGCAGCACGGGCTCGATGCGCTCCATGATCCGCGCCGTCTGCACCGCATGCGACGCCGAGCCCACCTCCAGATTGTGGTCGGGCGCGGGGATCCCCAGATCGCGCAGGAACCCGCCCGACATGTCATCATCGTAATGCTGCCCGGTGTGGACGATCACCTGCTCCACCGCACCCGCCGCGCGCGCGGCGCGGTGAACGGGGGCCAGCTTGGGGAAGTTGGGACGGGCGCCGACGACGTGGAGGAGTTTGGGCATCTTAAGAGGCGTAAGCTAACGGGGAGCCGGCTTCATCGAGACGCCGGGCGATGGCGGGAGGCAACGACGGCGTGGCGCCGCCCTCCGCCTGCTCGAGCTTGCAGACGCCCACCCTGACTGGATCATCGCCCGCCTCACCACAACCTCCTCGCCTGCGCCGCGTAGCCGGAAATAGTAACCGCCCGCCATTATTGACAGTGGCACTTCAGTTTCACATACTGGTACCTTTCGCGCGAAAACGGTTACGTATTCGCACGCCGATCGGATAAGGTTACAGTTTATCACATTCTAGTGGCATTACTGTAACCTTTCGCCGGAGGGGTAAGAGCGGCGTTCGCCGCCGGCCGACGCAGTCGATCGCGCGCCTCGACACTTCACGGGAGTTCACTCACGTGCCAATGCTCACCAGTAAAGCCCGGGCGCAGGGCGCGTCCGTGGTCACCACCCTCCCGGCGGAAGTGGTTCGCCGGTTCGGCATCCGCGCCGGCAGCGAGTTGGCGTGGTTCGAAGACGGCCTGGGCGGATTCCGGGTGGTGGCGTACCCGCCGGAGCTCCAGGCGGCGATGTCCACCCACGAGGAGATCATGGCCAACTACGATGACCTGTTCCGGGGCTTCGACGTGTGATCTCCTTTGCCGAGGCGAAGGAGCCACGCTGGGTGACGGCGCCCACGCTCATGGCCCTCCACGCCCAGCAGATCGAACGCTACGGCGGGGCGCACGGCGTACGCTTCATGACCAATGTGCTGTCCATCACGGAGGGTGTGGTGGACCGGTGGAGGCACGAGGCGTTCCAGGACACGGCGGCGTTGGCCGCCACCTACCTGGTGGGTCTGGCCCGCGGCCGCGGCTTCTACGACGCCAACGAGCGGACGGCTCTCGCCTGCGCGCTCGTGTTCCTGTCCCTCAACGGGATGCACGTGAGCGTTCCCCCGGACGAGCTCTACGCGCTCACCATGCGCGCGGCCAAGAGCCAGACGAGCGAAACCGCGGCGGCGGCGTACTTCCGCGCGCGCGCGGAGCGGCGGACGTAGGACGGATGACCGCTTCATCCGACGGGCGTGTCCAGTAACGATCGTTGCCTGGCCTGACACCGAAACATTGCGTGCGGAGCATTTCGTTCCGTGCCGTTGCGCGTCCAGCATGATTCGATAACGTTGCAAGCTCCGCACAAGACGAGCAACGTGAGTGAAGGACTTCCTATGGGCGCTCCAGCAGCTCCTGGAGCGCGGGGAGGATCAGTACCGCAACCATCTACACTAGTCACCTCGTGGTCCATTATTCCGCCGATCCGGAAACGGAATAACGGGTGGCAAGCGTACCGCAAGGAGTGCCCCGATTAGCTCCGCATCGCAGCGAAACGATAGGGGAGAAACGCCGTGTCGGCAGCACCTTGCGGCTGGCATGTCACAGCTAACATTCTTCGACGACGCGCACCGGGCCGCGAAGGAGGGAACTCTCGTCCAGGAGCCGGGAAACGTGACGCCAGATACCTCGGCCGTCCGGAAAACACGAGGCGCATTCTTCACCCCGCCTGAGATGGTGTCCTTCGTGGCGGCGTGGGCGACTCGTGGCTCCCGGGATGTCGTCCTCGAACCCTCTTGTGGCGAAGCGGCGTTCCTGCTCGGCGCCGCAGAGCAGCTCCGAGCGCGTGGCGCCGCGACCGCCGATCTCGCCCGTCAACTGCACGGGGTGGAATTGCACCCACCGTCGGCAACCGCTGCGGCGTCTGCTCTCGCTGAACGTGGCTTTTCGGCGACCATCCACACGGCCGATTTCTTCGATCACGAGCCCCGGCCAGAGTACGATGCCGTGATCGGAAATCCGCCGTACATCCGGTATCAACAGTTCGCCGGGAAGGCGCGCGCCAAGGGGCTGGAAGCGGCGCTGCGCCATGGCGTACGACTCACGGGCCTCAGCAGTTCCTGGGCGGCGTTCGTCGTACATGCGTCGCAGTTTCTCAAGCCTGACGGCCGCCTCGGACTGGTGTTGCCGGCCGAGTTGTTGTCGGTGAATTATGCTGCGCAGGTGCGCCGGTTCTTGCTCGAAAGATTTGCCAAGGTGCGACTGGTGATGTTTGAAGAACTGGTGTTTCCGGGCGTCCTCGAAGAAGTCGTTCTGCTCCTCGCCGAAGGCACCGGTCCCTCTCCTTGCTTCGAGGTGCACCAGGCGCGTGATCTGAGCGCCCTGCCGATCGGCGACGGACCCCTGTGGCTTGGGTTCACTCCGGAGCGCGGCGGAAAATGGACGCCAGCCTTGCTGCCGGCCGGGGCGTTTGACGTGTTCCGGCAGATCACATCCGGGCCGGGATTCTCGCCGTTGATCAAGTGGGGCGAGACTTCTCTGGGCGCAGTGACCGGCAACAATCGGTTCTTTGCGCTCACGGCCCAGGAAGCGGCGGCGAATCAGATTCCGAAGCGCGAACTGCTCCCGATTTCTCCGCCGGGCTCCCGCCATCTACGCGGACTCACATTCTCAGAACGCGCTTGGGAGGAGCAGGCATCCGAAGGAGCCAAGTGCTATCTGTTTGCGCCCGAGATGCATGATCCGTCGGCTCCGGCGCTTCGCTACATCAAAGCCGGAGAAGCAGCAAACGTTCACAAGGCGTACAAGTGCCGCAATCGTCGGCCGTGGTGGCGGGTCCCACTCGTTCGGCTGCCCGATCTTTTGCTGACCTACATGGACAACGAGCGCCCGCGGCTCGTCTGGAACGAGGCGCGGGCCCAGTATCTGAACTCCCTCTATGGCGTTACTCTGCGGCACGGGCTTCGCGAACTCGGCCGGGATCTGCTCCCAATGGCCGTCCTCAACAGCGTAACACTGCTCGCGGCGGAGATGGTAGGTAGGGCCTACGGTGGGGGAATGCTCAAACTCGAGCCCAGTGAGGCCGATCTTTGGGCCGTTCCGTCCGAGACAGTGCTCCGCCACCGCGCGACGGCGCTACGGAGCCTACGTCCGCAGCTCTCGACCGCACTCCGAAATAATGACGTGGCCGCTGCCGTGAAGCTGGTCGATCGCGAGATGCTCGTGAAGGGGCTCGGCATGTCGACGGCGGATATCGCTCTGCTTCGCGCCGCCCGAGAGTCCCTATTTGCGCGCCGCCTGACTCGCGGGCGTGGCTCACGTGGCAAGAATTGACGAGCTGTTGGCAAAGGCCCTGGCTTCGCTGCCGCCTAAGCCCGGGGAGACCGCAACTCGGAGCAAGAAGAAGGCATATTCCGAGCAGATATCGAAGGTCGTTGCCCAAGCGTTCGCCGAGGAATTACGCGAACGCGGACTGACGGGCTCGCGCCCCGCGCCGCCTGGTGTTGTGGGAAAGTCCGGTGCCGAGCGCCGAATGGCGGGCGGCATCGGTGCAAAGAAGGTCGACGTGACGTGGGCGACTGAAGAATCGGGCCTCATCTTCGCGGTCTCGATCAAGTCAATCAACTTTCGCGACAAGAAGACGGGCAATTTCCAAAAGAATCTGACGAATCGCCGAGGCGATATGCTCTTTGAGGGAGTGACGCTTCATCGGCGATTCCCGTACGCTGTCCTGGCGGGCTTCTTCTTTCTCGACAAGGACGCAGCAAACGACGCAACGGAAAAACGAAGCTCAACTTTCCACAATACGCACAAGCGATTGAGCATGTTCACCGGTCGTGACGATCCGGCCGGCCGGGACACGTCGTGCTACTCGACGCGAATCCGTTCAATCCAAGGTATTCGGTGTACCGTGTCGGCGAACCAGACAGCGAAACGCGATTCGACAGGATCTTTGGCGAGCTGGTCAGCCTCGTCGCGCAGCGCAATCCAGATTTCTATCAAACGGACGACGAGAGGCTGGAGAAAGCCGAGTAACTGATCGGGCAACTCGATTCTAGACCTGCAAAGCGCTCAGGGTCGCGGACGTCTGCTTCGCCAAGAAGCGCGGGCTCGCCGTGCTGGACAAAGCGCGGAGCGCGCGAGTAGACGACGAACTCCACCGCTTCATTTTCTGACACGCGCGCGGGACGGGCCATCACGCGCGTGGGCGGAGAGGGCGCTCTGCCCTCACCCCTGTCCCACCGCGCGCCAGCCGAGCGCCATCATGCCGCGCGGCGAGCACTCGGCCAGCGCGCCCCCCGCGGCGATGAGGCGCCGCGCCGCGTCGCGACCCTGCACGCGCACGGCGATCCTGGCTCGCATGCGGCCCACGCGCCGCACCGCGCGCCAGCTTGCCTCGGCCAAACGCGCGCGGGGCACCGCGGCGTCCAGGGAGTGCGCCGCGCCCAGCAGCGTCTCCATGGCGCGGCGCTCCGTGCTGGCGCGGACGAAGTCGACCACGCCGCCGATGCCCGCGTCGCCGTCGCCGGCGGCGGCGACACGCGCCACGACCTGCGCCACGACCTGCGCCACGTCCACCACGTCGCGCAGCGCGTAGCGCAGCATGCGGCTGGAGGTCGCGTGCGCGAGCGTATGCTGCGCCAGCGCGGTGGGCGACGGCAGCCACACCGGCGCGCCGCCCAGCTCGAGAGCGCGCGCGCCGCGCCACATGTCGATCCGCGCGCCGTCGGCGCCGGAGCGGCGTGCGAGGCGCGTGTGCAGCTCCACCGGCAGCCAGCCGGGGAGCGCGAGCGCGTTCAGGTGGTGATGGTCGGGCGTCTCATCCACCACCACGTACCCCAGTTCGCGCTGCATGGCCTGGTGCAGCCGCATGGCGCCGTCGGGCGTGTCGGCCAGGAGGTCGATGTCGTCCATGGCGCGCGAGGCGGCAAAGTGCGCTCCGCCCAACAGGCGCGCCGCCCCCTTGAGCGGCATGAGCCGCACGTTCGCGCGCGCGGCGAGCGCGGCGAGCCGGGCCATCTGCGGTGCGACGCGCAGCGACTGATGCACGGCGAGCTGCGCCGCATCGCGCAGCAGGGCGCGCACGTGCGTGGACAGCCGCGGTGCGTGCCCCTGCTCCAGCAGCGCCTCCCATACCGCCGGTCCGCACCGCTCGTAGCGCAGCACGCGCTCCCACCGCGCGGCGTCCGCGCGCGACGCGCGGCGCAGCAGGGCGTCGGAGAGCGCGTCGCCGCGCGTGGCGGCGAAGAGCAGGTCGTAGATGGCGGAAGCGGACACGCGAGCGCGTGAGCTAGGGCACCAGGAACGCCGGCTGCCGGTCGTTCGACTGGCGGCCAGGGAGCACGCGACGACAATGATCCGGCAGGGTGTAGCCCACCAGACTGGCCGTGTCGCTGAGCGGTGCCAGCGTGGCCACGCAGTACGTGTCGTTGCACGCGGCCTCCCCCACCCCGCCCGGCTCCAACGGAAGCGACGCAACCGAGCCGTCGGCCACCGTCACCTGCCGCAACACGCTCCCCACCCCGGGCGTGTAGACAATCGCCGCGCCATCGGCGCTCCACGTGGGCAGGAACGCGCCGCCGGCCTCGTGCGTGACCTGCACCGCGGTGCCGCCGCTCGCCGGCACGACGAACACCTGCGAGGTGCCCGTGCGCACGGAGGTGAACGCGATGGTCAACCCGTCGGGGCTCCACGCCGCGGCCTGCTCGGGGACAGAGGCGGTTGAACCGGTGGCGAGCGCGGCGACGTTCGCTCCGGTGTCGTCCGTCAGATAGATGCGCGCCTGCCCGGTGCGATCGCTCGTGAACGCCACCCGCGCGCCGTCGGGCGCGAGCGCGGGCTCGAAATCCGCGGCGGCGTTGGTGGTGAGACGCAGCGGTGCGCTGCCGTCGTTGGCGGCAAGGTAGATCTCGCGGTTGCCGTCGCGGTCGGAGGTGAAGGCCAGCTTGCCCGCCGCGCTGTGCGGATCGGTCTCGTTGCTGGAGGTGGCGGTGAGCGGGGTCGCGACGCCAGTCTCCGCGTCGAGCGAGTAGAGCTGCGCGTGGCCGGCATCGTTCGTGGAGACGAAGACGAGCGCGGCGAGCGGCGGAAACGGGACGTCCGGCGGCGCCGAGGCATCGCTGCAGGCCAACAGGGCGAGCGCCAGCACCGGCGCGAGCGCGACGCGGAGCGCGAGCTTCGCGGGAGGCGCGGGCGGGACGCTCGAGGCGACCGACCGGCGCATCACGGCTGTCCCAGCGCCGCGTTGAGCGTACGGGACACGCAATGCAGTTGTCCTGGCGAATGCTCCAGGCGCAACACGGGAACGCCCTGCGCCATCCGCGCCAGGAGAAACAGGTGCGCCGCTGCGTGGCGGTCGTTGACCATCACCCAACGCGATTGACGCACCAGACCGGCGAGCGCGTCGACCGGACGCACGCGCTCCACCGCGTCGCGCTCGCCGAAGCGGACGAACACCACGGCGGCAAGGGGCGCGCTGCGCGCCACCGGCGCGCGGACGGGCATGCGACGTCGCGGATCGCGCGCGTCGGCGCCCGGCGTCCACTGGTGCAACTCGGGGAACTCGCCGGCCAGCGCATCGCTCAACCGGAGCGGCTCGCGCCAGGCGTGGCAGAGCACACCATCGTGATGGTCCTCCACCAGTACACCGTCGTCCCCCAACACGCGCCATCCACCGCGCGCGAGCGCGTAGGCCAGCGTGGACTTTCCGCTCCCGCTGTCGCCGGCCAGGAGCCACGCCTGCCCGCGCGGATCCACCACGCCGGCTGCGTGCACGTGGTAGCGCCCGCGCGCGCGAAGCCGCTGCACCGCGCCCGCGCGCGCCAGGTCGCGACGCGCCTGCGGGGAGGCGGTCTGGTATCCGGCGCCGCGATGCAATCGTCCCGCGCGCACGTGTAGCTCCGCGCGTTCGACATCGTGCGTGAGCAGCATACCGCCCTCGTGCACCACACCCGTCACGGGACCGAACTTCCAGGGGAGGTCGTCGGAACGGTGCGAGGGTGCGGGAGGAAGCGGCGCGTGCGACCGGTTGGCGTGGCGAGCGAGGGCGGGCACGGGCGCGAGGTCAGGGGCACGTGGGCGGATCGGTCACCGCACCGGTACACGTCTGCCCAACCTGCAACAGGAACAACGTGTGGAATCCGGAGACGCTCAACGTGAGCTCGGTCAGCGACGCGTGTCGCACGAGCTCGGGCGAGCACCACGGGCGCGGTCGCATCTCAACGGTTGTCGTCATGAGGGTCCCCGCCATCCAGGTGAGCCGCACGGCCCAAGCAAGAAGTACTCCGGTCCCGTATGTGACGACTCAACCGCCCGTTGGCGTAACACGCGAGAGCGCGGGTACTCCCGCCCAAGGGACTGGGCGGGAGTGCCGCGCGGCACGACGAGGGCGCGATCAGGGCGCGAGAATGGCCGGCTGACGCGCGCGTCCAAAGGCGGGCACGACATCCGCCGGTGTCGTCTGCGCCGCCGGATAGAATAGCACGTCCGCACCGGTGCTGGTGGGCGCCGAGGCCACGCACCCATCTGCCGAGCACGCCGGGTCGCTCAATCCCGACGCCGCGGTGGCGTATTCGGCTACCGCCTGCGTGGCCACGTTCACCGAACGGAGACGTGGACCGGCCACGATGGCCGCGTACACGATGGTGCTGCCGTCGGCGCTCCACGTGGGCAGAAAAGCGCCGCCCACCTCGTGCGTCACCTGCACCGCGCTGCCACCGGCAGCGGGGACGACGTACACCTGCGATGTGCCTGTGCGCACGGAGCTGAAGGCGATCATCGACCCGTCGGGGCTCCACGCGGGGGCGTCCTCGGGGGTGAAGTTCTGCGAGCCGGTGACGAGCGCCACCTGGTTGGCGCCCGTGCTGTCCATCACGTACAGGCGCTGAATCCCGCTGCTGCGGTCGCTCACGAACGCCACGCGCGACCCGTCGGGGCTGAGCGCCGCCTGGTCGTTGGAGCCGGCGCTAGTGAGCTGCGCCAGCGACTGTCCGCCCACATCGGTGATGAAGATCTGCGGCAGTCCGCCACGGTCGGAGGTAAAGACGATCCGTCCCGCCGCGCTGTTGGGGGCGTAGTCGTTGGCCGGGCTCGTGGTGAGACGCGTGACCGCGCCGGCGTTGTAGATGTAGAGCTGGTCGCTGCCGCTGGCGTTCGACACGAAGGCGAAGGCGAGCGAGGCCGGCGCCATGGTGGTGTCGGCGGGGTGCTTCTTGCCGCCGCCACCGCCACCGCCCGCGGCGGTCGTGGTGGAGCCCCCGCCGCCCTTGGCGAGCGATGCGGGCGAGGTGGGACCGGTACCGATCTGATCGGAGCAGGCGCTGGCGACGACCGCGAGCGCGAGCATGGAGACGGCGAGAACCTGACGGCGAGCGCGGGTTCCGTTGGTGCGCAGCGGGCACGTCGGCATGGCGGCAACTGGGCTGGACATCGTCATTGAAGTCTCTCCTCGAGTGGTCATCGCTGTGGGCGCTCTCTCTCACGCCCTCGCTCTTCGCGCCCTCGTGCTCACCATTGCTCGGCACGATCACGCCTTTCTGACCCAATGGACTAGCCCAGTCAGCCAAGTGTCACATTATTATACACTCATGAGGTATGACTCAGATTTCGAGGTTGTTTTCGGTTTGCATGACCGATGTGACACCCGTTGGGGCGGGCGGGCCTGTTGGGGTATCGATTATGCGGCCGACGGGGGAAAGGCGGGGAACGCTCCGAAGCCGGTCCACGAGGCCCGAGCCAGAGAGGGCGTGACGAAAGCCCAAAAAGGAGAGCGCATGAGGCGACGGTTCACGATCTGCCTGTGCGGCGCGATCGCACTGGCCCTCTTGGCATCGTGCGCGCCAGGGTCCAAGGGCGGGAGCGCTGGAGAAGACTCGGCGCAACAGGCGACGGACACGCCCTTGGCGGCCGGCAGCGGTGTGGATGGGAGACCCGGCATGGCGGGGAGACCCGGCATGGCGGGGAGACCCGGCATGGCGGGGAGACCCGGCATGACGGGGAAACCCGGCATGATGCGGGGCAGCGGCATGATGGCGGGGATGACGGGCGGGGAGGCCGACACGGCCGCGGCGCCGCGGGCAGCGGCGGCCCGAGCGAGTGCCCCCGGCTGTCCTCAAGTCTCTCAGACGCTGGTGGACAGGGGACGCACGATCTTCACGGGCGGCGGTGGGACGTGCTTCGCGTGTCACGGGAGCGACGCGCACGGAACGGCGCTGGCGCCCAACCTGGCCGATTCGACCTGGCTGGACGCGGACGGTTCCTACGCGGGCATCGTGAAGACCGTACAGTCGGGCGTGCCGCGTCCCAAGAAGTATCCGGCTCCGATGCCGCCCATGGGTGGGGCCCAGCTCGGAACCGATCAGGTGTGCGCGGTTGCCGCGTACATCTACTCACTCGGTCACTGACCAGGCAACGCGAAGCGGCCGCCGCATCTCGAGGGAGATGCGGCGGCCGCTTCGTTTGGTTCGCCCTGTCCGACTGGTCCGGTTGGGACGGGTTGGCGTGTTAGATGAGTGGAGGCCGTGGTTCCAGGCCGTGCTGCCGAGTCCTGCCGCCGGGTGGCACTACGTCGCCGCGCGCGCGGCAAACGGTTGAGGGTGAGTGGAGGCCTGCGGTTCTCGTCGTGCTGTGTGCGTGCGTAGGTGTCACCGCCGTGCCCCGTTCGTGCACGCTGGTGTCGGACGGTGGTGCATCACGGCTGGGCGACGCCGATCTCGTACGTCACGTTCGACCAGCTAGCGGTAAAGCTGTTTCCGTCCAGACTGTCCACGCCGAACATGAACGACGGCTTCACCTGCGAGGCGCTGGCACCGGCGTACGGGCTGGCCGGGAGCTGGTTGTACGCCAGCGTGATGGCGGGCGTGGTGGACAAGCCGATGAACAACGCCACGGACGTGTTGCCGTTCTTCGCGATGCGAAGCTGGTCGTTGCTCGTGAACTGCGAGTTGCTGATGACCGGTCCCACCGCGTTGCCGGCGGCGTCCACGAACGAGGTGGTCTTCCGGCCGATGGCGAGCATGATGAGCTTGGCGTCGTCGGCCATCCCGACCTCGCCCACCTGGAACTTCCTCCCGGTCGTATAGACGGCGTTGTACGAGAAGGAGACGTAGGCGTCCTGTGTGGCTCCCAGCGAGTCGGCGCGGTAGTACATGTAGGTCGGTCCGCTGGTCGTTCCGTTGGCGCTGAGCGTAAGGCAGGAGGACGCGGCGATCGGGCAGTTGGCGGTGGTGATGCTGGCGTCGGCGCTTCCCGCGGCGAGCAGCTTCCAGAAGGGTTCCGTGCCGTTGGTCGGGAGCGAGTCCGGGCGGTAGTCCACCTTCCAGCGCGTCTCGTTGGGCGGCTGCCAGGCGGCGCTCACGGCGATGCCAAACGAGTAGCGCTTGATCGCCGTGTCCGCCAGAAAGGTGACGTTCTGCGAGCGCGAGAGATCGGGGCCCGAGTTGGCGATGCCGTCGGTGGCCTGCAGGATGTCGTTGAAGTACCAGTACGGCTGCGGGGCCAGTGTGGTGAAGGACGCCTGCCCCTGCTGATCCACGACGGTCATCATGCAGCCGGGGGTATTGGCCGCGCAGCCGGACGTGGCGACCGGCAGCGTGGTGAGGAAGACGAACTCGCCCAGCGTGTCGCGCGCCGCGGCGGGGTTGCCGCTCTGCGACGTACCGACCGCGAAGCTCATCAGATTCTCCACTTTGAGCTGCAGGGGGAGATTCCAGCGGCCCTGTGCATCGACGGTGGGCGGCGAGCGGAACGCGAACCGGAAAGCCGCCTGCTCCCGCGTGCCGTAAATCTGCAAGTTGGCGCCGCCCATCGTGCCGTTGCTCGACGCGTTGTTGTCGATCGGCGTGGTGGTGATGGTGCCGGCGGTGACGTCCACGTCCACCCGGTACATCCCGATGATCTCCGTCGCGGGCGCGCCAGGCATGGCGGGCTCGCTGGGGATGGGCGCGAGGATGGAATCGCTGCTGCACGCCGCGCTCCCCAGGAGGGCGACCATCGCTGCGGCAATGCCTACGCGCTTCATCGTCAGGCTAGACATGGCGTGCTCTCTTTTGATTGCGCCGCCGGTGAGTGAGTCCGGCGAGGTGCCGCCCCGACCTGTTGCTCTGAGGCGTGGGGACAAGTTAAGGACGGTCAATGTTCGTGAAAATGCCCTAATATGACTGATCCGCGGGCCGCAAGTCACGAACGGCACGCGCGCGAGCGCGCGCCGTGAACGGGACGGCAAGTTGATGACGCCACGGAACTTACGAACACCGACCGAGCGGCCGCCGTCCACCATCCGGCGTTCGCCGACCGGCTTTCAGTCAGCGGGACCGATCCGGTCCGGATAAGACGACCTTAATGATGGGTGGGTTGTTGTGCAGAAGCTACAACGTTTCTTTGCAGCGGGAGCGTTCAGAGCGACCGAATCCGCGGGGACCCGGGGTTCATGGGGCGAACGCGGTACAAAGCGTGCACGGCGGCGTCGATCGCAACCGGGTGCGGGAAAATTCGAGATGTGGGATGTGACGGCAGTGGGATGATCTCGTCCCATTGGAGGGCGAACGAGCGGCGCACACCTGCCTGGATCGTCTCCGCTGACCGGTTCCTATTCAGTGCGTTTGCGAGCTCGTGGTTTGCAGTCGTTGTGACCTACGCCACAGCAGCCAGCACAATGCCGGACCATGCTGTCTCTCTCTATAAAGCCTTCACAGCGAGCGAAGTAGCTTGGGCCGCCTCAGAAATCGGCATCTCCTCGTTCTCGATGCAGCGCTGATCGCCGCGACCGCGATCATCGCCTACGCGCTGCGCTTCGAGGGATTCAACTGGTCGCGCTTCCAGTCATCCGCGCCCTACCTCTATACCTCCCTCTCGGTGGTGGTGTGGATTGCCGTGCTGCTGGCCGCGGGCTTGTATCGCCGGCTGTGGCGGCACGCCAGCGTGGTGGAGATGGAGCGGATCCTCCTGGCCGGGGTCACGGCGGGGATGATCTGCTTCACGATGGGCGCCGTGGCATTCCCCGAGCTCGGCATTGCCGAGTCGCGCGTGCCGCTGTCCGTGCTCTCGCTGCACGCGTTCCTGGCGCTCACCGTGGTGGCCGGTTCGCGCATGTCGATGCGCGTGCTGGGCGGACGGGGCGAGCGGCGACGCCGCGCCGACGACCGCCGCGCGCTGTTGGTGGGCGCGGGCGCCGCGGGTCAGCTCATCGCGCGGGAGCTGCTGGCGCACCCGCAGTTGGGGCTCAACCCCATTGGCTTTGTGGACGACGATCCGCGCACGCACAATCTGCGCGTACACGACCGTCCGGTGTTCGGGCCGCTGGCGGACATCCCCGAGCTGGTGCACCGGCACGAGGTGGGAGAGATCGTCATCGCGATGCCCAGCGCGCCGGGACACGTGGTGCGCGAGGTGCTGCGGCTGGCGCGGCTGGCCGGCGTGCGCACGCGTACGGTGCCGGGCCTGTACGAGATCCTGAGCGGGCGCGTGGGCGTGTCGAGCCTGCGCCAGGTGCAGATCGAGGACCTGTTGCGCCGCGAGCCGGTGCGCACCGATCTGGCGGCGGTGCGCTCGCTGGTGGCGGAGCGCACGGTGCTCGTGACGGGCGCGGGCGGCTCGATCGGCAGCGAGCTGTGCCGTCAGCTCGCGCGTTTGGATCCCGCTGCACTGGTGATCGTGGGGCACGGCGAGAACTCCATCTTCACCATCCTGCACGAGCTGCGCGAGCAGTTTCCCGACGTCGCGGTCGTGCCGGTGATCGCCGACGTGCGCGACCGGCTGCGCATCCGGCGCGTGTTCGAGCAGCACGCGCCGCAGGTGGTGTTCCACGCCGCGGCGCACAAGCACGTGCCGCTCATGGAGCACAACGTGGTGGAGGCGATCACGAACAACGTGCAGGGGACGCGCAACGTGGTGGACGCGGCGGTGGCCGTCCGCACGGAGCACTTTGTCCTCATCTCGACCGACAAGGCGGTGCGTCCCACGAGCGTGATGGGCGCGAGCAAGCGCGCCGCCGAGCTGCTGGTGCAGACGGCTGCGTCCACGTCGGGGCGGAACTTCGTCTCCGTCCGCTTTGGCAACGTGCTGGGCAGCCGGGGGAGTGTGGTCCCAACGTTCCTGCGTCAGATCCGCGCGGGGGGGCCGGTGACGATCACGCACCCCGAGATGCGCCGCTACTTCATGACGATCCCCGAGTCCGTGCAGCTCGTGCTGCAGGCGGCCGCACTCGGCCGCGGCGGCGAGGTGTTCGTGCTCGACATGGGCGAGGCGGTGCGGATCATGGACCTGGCCACCGACCTGGTGCGTCTGTCCGGGCTGGAGGTGGGCACCGACATCGAGATTCGCTGCACCGGATGCCGTCCCGGGGAGAAGCTGTACGAGGAGATGTTCTTCTCCGAGGAGAACGCCACGCCCACGGAGCACCCCAAGGTGCTTCGCGCGCGGAACGCGGCGGCCGCGCCCGGGGTGACCGCGCTGATCGACGACCTGATCGACGCCACCGAGACGGGCGGGGAGCCGGACAGCGTGCTGCGCAAGATGCTGGGCGGCATCGTGCCCGACTACGCGCCGCTGGACGGCGCGCATCCGGTGCCCGCGGAGCCGCCGGCGGCAGCGGTGACGCGCGTCGCGCCGGTCGCGCCCGCAGCGCCCGCAGCGCCCGCCGCCTCGCCCGCGGTGGCAGCGCTCCCGGTGACCGCCGGAGACTGATCTCCGCGCGGGGGCCGCTCCCTGGCGCATCGGTGCACGTGCGTGGGCGCGCTCCCCGTGCGTGGCCGGCGTAGGCGCCCTGGCGCGCGGGTTGTATACTTGAGGCTCCATGCGGCGATCTCCACCCTCCCCAACCGCCGACGTCGACGCGGCCGCCATACGGCTGCGTAAGTCCCTCCCGTTGGCCGCTGCCATCCGCTGGACTCCAGTGGCGGAGCGCGGCGAGCCGGCGTGGGACAGCTATGACGTCTTCATCACGCAGGACGCCCTCCGCGCGGTGGACCGGCACGTGTGGTCGGCCCCGGACCAGGAGCTGTTGGGCTTTCTTCTGGGGGACCTGTACGAGTGTCAGGAAACGGGGGAGGTGTATCTCATCGTGCACGCCGTGCTGCGCACGGAGCATGTGATCGAGGAGGAGGCGCCCGAACAGATCCCCGACGCCGTCTGGCGCGAGACGCAGCAGGTGGTGCGCACGCGCCGGGCGCGGATCGTGGGGTGGTACCACAGCGCGCCGTACGTGGGACAGGCGCCGTCGGCCTCGGATGTGATCACGCATCGGGCGCGCTTTCCCGAGCCGTGGCAGGTTGGGCTGGTAGTGGCCACGTCCGGCCCGCCGGCGGGGGCGGTGTTCCGCGTGGTGGAGGGGACGACGGGGCCTGCGGGCGGAGCGGCGGCCAACGCGCCGAGCGCGCCTGGCGGGTCGGCTGCGGCCGGGTTGCCGGGGCTCGTACCGCCGCGCGGCGTGTTCACCCCGTTTCTGGAGCTGCTGCACAAGGACGCGCTACCGGAGGCCGACGGGCGCAAGGCGAGCGTGATCGACTGGCGGAACTACGAGCCGGCGGAACGGGTGACGGTAGTGGAGACCGTGCCCAAGGAGCGGGGAGCCGCGAGTGCGGCCGCGGCGGGCGCGCGCGGCGGCGGCCGCGCCACGCCGGGATCATCGGGCGTCCTCATTCCCACCGGCGCGGACCACCCCACCATCCCTCCCCCGCCCGTCGTCCGCCGGCGCGTGCTGCCTACGGTGTTGTACGCGCTCGTGGCGATCGGCGTGGTGGTGGGGGCGGTGGTGCTCGCGCGGCGCGTGATCCCGTCGCTCAACGGCGGCGCTCAGACGGACGGACGGCCCGCGGCGACTGCGCCCGCCGCGCCCGGCGGCGATGTCGCGGGCGCGGCGGGCGGTGCCGGAGGTGCCCGCGGTGCCGCGACCAGGCCTCAGGGTGGTGGCGGCAGCGCGGCGCTCCCCGTGGACGCGAGCGCAGCGGCGGTGCGACGGTTCGCCGCGGCCGCCGATTCACTGTCGCGGGCGGTGACGAACTACGGGATGCGCGCCGAGGATTTCCGTCTCCATCGCATCGGCTGCGCGCAATTGGCCACGGGCTATCGCCTGGCGGACGAGCAGTTCCAAACGATGGCGAGCGTGTATCGCGAGGTACGGGACTCGCTCGTCGCGCCGCAGCACGCGCGCTTTCAGCGGCTGACGGACAGCGTCGCAACGCTGAATCAGCAATTCGACGCGTCGGATTGTCCGCGACCGTAGGGGCCGCGCGGAGCTCGCGCTACCTGTCTCTCTGCTAGGAGGCGAGCGATGAGCGGAACGCTCGTGCTCGTGCTGGCGGTGGCGCTGGCCTACCTGGCCGCGCGGGTGGCGTTCGACTGGCTCGCGCGCCGATTCCTCATCGTGTCGGGCGCCGAGTATCTGCTGCTCGGCATCCTGTTGGGTCCGCAGGTGTCGGGCGTGTTGTCGGCGCAGGTCCTGGAGGGGTTCTCGCCGCTCATCATCCTCGCGCTGGGGTGGATCGGCGCGATCGTGGGAACGCAGTTCTATCTCCGCGGTCTGGTGCGCATCGACGCGATCGCGTATCGGTTGGCGTTCTTCGAGGCGCTGTCGACGTTTGTGTTCGTGGCCGGCCTCGAGTGGATGCTGTTGGCGCGCGCGTTCGCGCTCTCGGCGGGGAGCGCGCTAGTGCCCGCCGTGGCGTTCGGCGCGATCGCGGTGGTGTCGGCGCCGGCCGGCATCGAGGTGGTGAGCCGTCAACTGGGGCGGCGGGGCCCCGTGGTGCGTCAGCTCGAGGTGACGACCGCCATCGACGCGCTGGTGGGCATCTCCGCGCTCGGCGTTCTCTACTGCGTGTACCACGCCACGCCCGCCGCGGCCACGCGCGCGGTGACGCCCACCGAGTGGGCCGTGATCACGATCGCGATCGGGCTGGTGGGCGGCACGCTATTCCATCTCTTTCTGGGACGCGAGCACGGGCGCGACCGGCTGTTCATCTCGCTGGCGGGCGCGGTGGTGCTGATCAGCGGGGCCGCGGCGTCGCTTCATCTGTCGCCGCTGTTGGCGGCGATGGTGTTGGGCGCGACGCTCATCAACACGTCGAGCAACCGCGGCGAGATCGCCGAGACGCTGGCGAACGCCGAGCGTCCGTTCTACTTCGTGCTGCTGGTGTTCGCCGGGGCGATGTGGCATCCGCGGTGGAGCGGGTGGTGGATCGTCCCCGTGCTGTTGTTTCTCGTGGCGCGCGCGCTGGGCAAGATCGCGAGCGCGCGATTGGCCGCGCGGGTGAACGGCGCGTTGGCGGTGACCGGCAGCTACTGGGGGCGGGCGTTGCTGGGCCAGGGCGGATTGGCGGTCGCACTCGCGCTGGACTATCACGGCGCGAACGGGGCGTTGCGCGACGTCGTCTTTGGCGCCGCGATCGCCTCGGTGCTGTTGACGGATGTCGCATCGGCGCGGTTCGTGAGGTCGGTGGTGGCGCCGATGGTGGGGAGCAGCGCGGCTCTTGCGCGCGCCGACGAGAGTGCGGCGGGCGATGCGGGCACCGGCGGAGCGGCGGGCGGCGCGCGTGCGGGCGAGGCGGTGGCGGAGACGGGCGAGGTGGAGGCGGGCGAGGTGGAGGTGCGACCGGGCGAGGCGGAGCGGCCATGAGACGTGTAGCGATTCTCGTACTGCTGTACGTGGGCGTGCAGCTCATCGAGCCGCTGCGCACGGCGGCCGGCGTGAGCGGGGGCGTGGAGATCTTGCGGGCGGGCGGAGGAGCGGCCGGGGTGGTGGTGGATGCGGGGAGCGCGAGCGTCGCGCTCCTCGCCTTCGGCTTTCTCATCTTGGCCGCGTACACGGTGGGCGAGCTGGCGGCCCTGGTGAGCCTTCCCAAGATCACCGGCTATCTGGTGGCGGGATTGATCTTTGGCCCCTCGCTCTTGCGCGTGCTGCCGAGCGTGGCGGTGGAAGCGCTGTCGCCGGTGGATCGTCTCGCGATCGCGCTCATCGCGTTCCTTGCCGGCGCCGAGCTGCAGTGGAAGGAGCTGAAGCAGCGGTGGCGGAGCGTGATGGGGATCCTCACCGCGGAGCTGGCGTTGTCGTTTGTGCTCATCGTCGCCACCCTCGTGGCGTTGCACCGCTCGGTGAGCTTCCTGCAGGGTGGGACCGGGGTGGAAGTCGTGGCGCTCAGCGCGCTCTTCGCGGCGGTGGCGATCGTGCATTCCCCCGCCGTGACGATGGCACTGTTGACCGAGACCAACGCGCGCGGACCGGTGGCGCGCACCACGTTGAGCGTGGTGCTGGTGGCGGACGTGGTGGTGGTGTTGCTCTTCAGCGCGGCGTTGGCGCTCACCCGGGCCGTAGTCCCGGGACAGGGCACGGCCGGTGGTCTGTCGGCCGGTGTGGTGGCGTGGGAGATCGGCGGGTCGGTAATCGTGGGCGCCGCGCTCGGCGCCGCCGTGGCGTTGTACATGCGCTTCGTGCAGCGCGAGCTCTTGTTGTTCGCGATCGTGGTCGCCTTTCTGGGCTCCGAGATCGCGCGCATCGCGCACGTGGAGCAACTGCTCACGCTCCTCGTTGCGGGATTCGTGACGGAGAACGTGACCCGTCACGGCGGGCGCGAGTTGCTGGCCGCGATGGAGCGGTCGGCCGCGCCGGTGTTTGTGGTGTTCTTCGCGCTCGCGGGCGCCTACATCCGCCTGGACGGACTCGCGGCCCTCTGGCCCATCGCTCTCGCCGTCGTGACCGCGCGCGGCATTGGCATTTGGGTTGGCAGTCGCGGCGGCGTGGCGTGGGCCGCGCGGGCGACGCGCGCTGGAGCCGGGGCGGGAGCCGGGGCGGGCGCGGGAGCCGGGGCGCCGCTGGACGCGGTACGGGCAAACGTATGGCTCGGCCTTGTCTCGCAAGCGGGGGTGGCGATCGGACTCGCCGGCATCATCGCCAACCTGTACCCACGGCGGGGCGAGCAGATGCGGACGCTGTTGTTGTCCGTGATCGCGATCAACACCATCGCTGGCCAGGTGCTGTTCCGGTACGCCCTGGTGCGGAGCGGCGAAGTGCGCGAGGTGAGCGAGACAGAGAGTGAGCGTGCGGCAGGCGAGGGCGGCGGCGCGCGCGAGGTGGCCGCGCCGGCGCGCGTTCAGGGGTGAGCGGTGTTACGGCGGCGCTGGCGCCCGCGGCGGGTGGGCTCCGGTGCGCGGGCGGTCCGCGGGGTTCGGTCGCGCGGGCACCGCGGATGCGAATGGGCGGGCACTCTGGCGCGACGGGGCACTGGGCGAGGAACTCACGTGATGTTCGCGGTCGGTGTTGGTGGAACGGGAGCTGAGATCGGAGCGGGGTGCCCTTTGGTCGCCGTCCGGAGGGCTCGCAGCGCGTCGCGTGACGCTCCTTAGACGAACGACGGCGATGCCCCGCCGTCGTCGAGTGTGACGGCGGCCGCGGCGAGGAGCTGCGCCGACGCCGCCCGCGACACCGTATCCCGCGAGCGTGCAAGGAATCGATGCAGGGCCAGGTAGTTGGCCAGGTAGCGCGACGCGACACCGTGATAGCGCGAGAGCCAGCGGCGGAACTCGCGAGCGAGCTGCCACGCATCCGGAGCAGACGGCCCAGCGACGAACGGCGTCCCGCGCCCCCACGGGTGGTGATTGTGCACCGCCAGACGCAGCCTCCAGCGTACGCCGAGCGTGCGTGCGAGGGTGTATCCAACGCGCGGGTGTGCGACGGAGAGTCGGACTGGAAGCGCCAACGATGGCGCGAGAAGATCGGCTGCCGATGCTGCCGAGATCGGCGTCGTCGTACCGTCTGTGTGGGAGAGCAGACGACCGCGCGCATCGGCGCCAACGAGTACCGGCACCTGCCCTGTCACATCGACGCGGCGCTGTGATGGCAGCGTGCGCACCCTTGGAGCCCTGGTGAGATGCCGCGAGCCTTTGCAGGAGTGCGGCAGATGCAGCACGAGCAGGCTGGCACGTCCCGTGAGCGTGCGGTCGGACGTCGTCTCCCCTGCAGCCCAGGCGGTGAGAAGACGATGCCGCCAGCGGAACGCAGTGGACGGGGCTACGCCAATGCGGCCCGCGGTGTAGCGGATGGAACGACCGGCGAGCAGGCAGCTTGCGTTCGGCCCCCAGCGCTCGTGCAACCGGGTGCGCGCCATCGGCGATCCGGTGAGATCGTTGAACGTGCGCTGGCAACCGACCAGGCAGCGATATCTCTGGTGTTTCGCCGTGCCATATCGTCCCCACTTTGCCACGGACGCGCAGCCACACCGTGGGCACGTGATGCCCGCTGGCCATCGTGCGGCGCGGAGATCGTGCCGGGACGGCGTGGAGACCAGGTGCGGGTGGTACGTCCTTCCCGTCTCGGCTATGAAGAAACCCGTGGGCACGTCGAGCGGGATGATGGCGGCCGAGTCGGGGACGTGATGGCCGAGAGCGGGTCGTGCGGCAGCGGCATTCGCCATCATGCCGCGCTCGGGCGTCCTAGGGATCATGCGTTCTCCTCTGTGTTTGGACAGCCACAGTTTGTGGATGACTATTCGCGGAGCGGCATCCTTCCGTGGCGATCGGCATCCGTGCCACCCACACCCACCGCGAACATCACGTGATGGGTGCAGGAAGCACCACAGCGCGTAGGCGCGGACGCCAGGAGGCCCGCGAGCTGGGGGCACGGGAAGGCGCGCTGGCGCGGGCATCGCGCTCGCGCCCGCCCCGCGGTCACGCCTTCACGGCGCCTGCCGTGAGGCCCTGCACGATGCGCCGTTGGAAGGCGAGCACGAGGGCGGTGACGGGAAGCGTGGCCACCACCGCCGCGGCCAGGATCTGGCCCCACGGCACCTGGTACTGGCCGCGGAACAGCGCGATCGCCACCGGCACTGTCTGCCGCTCGGGCCCCAGCGTGAACGACAGCGCAAACAGAAACTCGTTCCAACTGTAGATGAATGTCAGGATCCCCGTCGTCGCCAAACCGGGGGCGGCCAGGGGCAGCAGTACCCGCCAAAATGCCTGCCACCGCGATGCACCATCCACCAGCGCGGCTTCCTCCAGATCCGGTGGGAGCTGGCGGAAGAACCCCACTAGGAGCCAGATCGCCAGCGGCATCGCGAATGTCATGTACGGCAGCACGAGCCCAGGGTACGTGTCGATGAGATGCAGCGCACGCAGAAGAAGAAAGAGCGGGCTCACGATGGCGATCTGCGGGAACATGCTCACGGCCAGGACGAACGCCAGCACCACGTGACGCCCCCGGAAGCGAAGCCGCGCGAGGGCGTAGGCGGCGAGCGCGCCCACGGTGACACACAGCAGGGTCGTGCTCCCCGCCACCACAAGGGAGTTGCGCAGCGGCGTCCAGAAGTCGCGCTCGCGGAAGAGCGCGCGATAGTGGTCGAGCACGACCGCGGCCGGCCACAGCGCCGGTCCGCGGAAGAGCGCGTCCTCAGGCGTGACCGACGCCACAAGCGTCCAGTAGAGTGGAAACGCGATCGCGAGCACGAGCACGACGATCGCCGCCGCGGGAAGCACGCGCCACACGCGCCTGGGCAGAGCGTGACGGGGCGCGCGGGGGTCACGGGCCGCACCGCCGTCGCTCATGTGCCCTCGACCGGCTCACCGCCCAACAGGCGGACGTACAGCATGGCGAGCCCGAACGTGATGACGAAGATCGCAACGGCCATCGCGTTTCCGTAGCCGACCTGCAGGTTCTGCATCAAGGTCGCGAAGGTGTAGAGCGCGATCGGCTCCGTACTGGTCCCCGGGCCGCCGTTCGTGAGCACGTACACCAGATCGAACACGCGGAAGGCATCGAGCGTGCGGAAGATGAGCGCCACCAGAATCGCCGGACGCAGGAGCGGGAGCGTAATGTGCACGAGCTGGCGCCAGCGACCGGCACCGTCCACGGCGGCCGCTTCGTAGAGCGCGGGGTCGATCCCCTGCAGTCCGGCCAAGAGCAGCAACGCCACGAACGGCGTCGTCTTCCACACGTCGGCAAGGATCACGGGCACCCACGCCGCGGACGCGCGCGCGAGCCACACGATCGGCTGTCGGATCACGCCCACGTCCACCAACAGGGCGTTGGCGATTCCCGTCCGCCCGTCGAACATGAACCGCCACAGCAGGCCGGCGACGACCGTCGGGATGGCCCACGGCACCAGGACGGTCACGCGCAACAGCGCGCGTCCGCGAAACGCGCGGTTCATCGCGAGCGCGAGCGCGAGCCCGGCGGCGAGCTCGAGCGCCACCGACACGACGGTGAAGAACGCAGTATGCCCCAGCGCGAGCCAGAACCGGGCGTCGTGCAGCAGACGGGTGTAGTTCCGCATCCCGACGAACGGATGCCCCAACCACGGCATCCGCAGATCGTGCAGGTGCAGGGACTCCCAGCCGGTCCACGCGAGCGGGAACAGGGCGATCGCACCGATCACGATGAGCGCTGGCGCCATGAGCGACCAGGCGAGCCGCTGCTCGCCACGCGCCGCGCCGGGCGCCCGTCGCCACGCGCCGTGACCGGTACCGCCACCACGGCGACCGGCGCCGCGCCCAAGGTCCCGACCGGCATCGTGACCGGCATCGCGACCGGCATCGCGACCGGCATCGCGACCGGCATCGCTCATCGCGCCGCCGCGGCCTCGAGCCGCGTGCGCTCGATGAGCGCGCGGATCGAACGCGCCGCCGCGTGGAGACTGGCCGCAGGGTCGGCCTCGCCCGCGAGCGCGCGGTGGAGTTGGATCTGCAGGATGTCCGACATCTGCGTGTAGATCGGCACCGCTGGGCGCGGCTCGGCGTGCATGAGCGCGTCGCGCGCGTCACGCACCGGAATGGCGAGCGCGCGCGCGAGCCGCGGGTCGTCGTAGAGCGCGACACGCGTGGGGAACTGACCCACCACCGACGCGCGCTCGAGCATCTGCGCCGGCGCGGTGAGATAGGCGGCCAGCGCGTAGGCGAGCGCGGGATGCGCGCTCCACGCGTTCACCGCCAGCTGCGCCCCGCCCAGCGCCGCGGTGGGATGCCCGTCCGCCGACCCGGCTGGCATGATCGAGACGGCAAACCGTCCCGCGACCCGAGAGCGCGTGCTGTCGGCGAGGAGCGCGTACGCGTACGGCCAGTTGCGCATGAAGACCGCGGTCCCGTTCTGGAACGCGAAGCGCGTCTCCTCTTCGTGCCAGGTGAGCACGTCGCGGGGCGTCACACCGTCGCGCCCGATCTCGTCACGCATGAACGTGAGCGCGCGCACACCAGCTGGAGCGTCCACCGTCACGCGCAGATCGTCATCCAGGATCCGTCCGCCAAAGGCGCCCAGGTACTCCAGAAACACCGTGACCAGCCCCTCGTAGCGCGCGCCCTGCCACACGATCCCGTGCGCCGCGCCCGACGCCGCAGCGCCGCGCACGCCCGCAGGGCCGCGCACGCCCGCCGAGTCGCGTGCGGCGCCGGACATGCCGCGCCGCGCGAGCACGATGAGGTCGTCGAGCGTGCGCGGAGCACGCGCCACGAGATCGGTGCGCCGATAGAGCAGCCCCACGTCGGCAAACCACGGGAGCGCGTACAGATGACCGTTCCAGCGATCTGCCCGCAGCACGGAGGGAAAGAACGCGCTCTCGGCAGGCGACCAGCGGTCCAACGGCAATATCCAGCCGGCCGCCGCAAACTCGGCCGTCCACACCACGTCCAGCTGCAATACGTCAGGCTGGCCGACGTGCGCGTTCAGCCACTGCACGAACAGCTGGTGCCGCTGCGTGGCGTCGTCAGGCGTACGGCGGATCTCGACGCGCACACCCGCATGCGACAGCTCGAACCGCCGCACCTGCCTCGCGAGGACCACCCCCTCGTCTCCCACGGCGCTCGCCGCGATGGTGATGGCAACGCGCGATGCGCCGTCGCCCGCGCCTCTGCGCCCGCACGCGGCCAACAGGCAGCACAGGACCACCCGCCGGAAACCCACCGTCGCCTGTAGCGCGCGGCCGACAAAACGGCGCGCGGTGGCGACAGATGACGACCGCACACCCGTCCGCCACGGGCCCTTCACACCGGGGCCTGGCCCGTCCATAGGGCAGGGACTGTCACGCCGACAGCCCGTTGCACGCACGGTCCTTGCACGCCCAGCCACGCAAAGCCGTTCTCCAGTGGACCCAGCTGCACTCATCACACGCCGGGGCTCAAGGTGCCGGATGGCGTTCCACCCACCCGCATGCTCAACGACCGCTCCCATACGAACGTACTCGAAGTGGGCCGGCCGCGCCGAGCACGCGCGGAGACGCCGGAGCCACCCCATCCACCGGAGGCCACGCTGGCTCGCCCGCTTGCGCTCGCGCGCGGCACAGCGCGACGCATTCTGCTCGTCGCGCCGCAACCTTTCTACCAGGATCGCGGCACACCGATCGCCGTCCGCCAGGTACTGGCCGCCCTCGGACAGCTAGGACACGAGGTGGACGTCATCACGTACCCGCTGGGGCGCTCGGTCGAGATCCCCGGCGTGACCTACATCCGCGGCGCCAACCCGTTCGGCTTCACCGCCGTCCCGGTGGGCTTCTCGCTCCGCAAGCTCGTCCTCGACGTGCCGATGATCGTTCAGATGCGCGGCCGTCTGGCGTCGGGCTCCTACGACCTGGTGCACGCGGTGGAGGAAGCCGCCTTTCCGGCGGCGGTCCTCGGACGCCGCTACGGCGTGCCGGTCATCTACGACATGCAGTCGAGTCTTCCCGAGCAGCTCGTGAAGTTCGTGGCGCTCCGCAACCGCGCCGCCCAGGGGATCCTGCGCGCGTGCGAACGGTGGCTGCTGCAGCACGTGGACGCGGTGGTGAGCAGCCAGGGTCTGGCGGCGCGCGTGCGCCGCACGGTGCCCGGCGTGCGCGTCCACGAGTGGCGCTACGCCAGCGAGATCATCGACGTGCCGCCGCGCGTGGTGGAGGCCGAGCGACGCGCGCTGGGGCTCCCGGACGACGTACCGGTGGTGCTCTATTCGGGGACGTTCGAGCCGTATCAGGGGTTGGGAGAGCTGCTGCAGGCCGCGCCCGGCGTACTGGAGAAGTTCCCCACCGCGCGGTTCGTGCTGGTGGGCGCCGAGGGGGAGGCGGGGATCGCGGTGCGCGAGCGCTCGCGCGCGCTGGGGATCGACACGCGCATGCTCATCCTGTCGCGCCAGCCGCGCGAGCGGATGCCGGTGTTCCACGCCATGGCCGACGTGCTCGTGTCGGCGCGCGCGTACGGCGGCAATGTACCGCTCAAGATCTTCGACTATCTGGCCGCCGGACGTCCCATCGTCGCCACCGACATCCCCACTCACCGCACGCTCCTGGACGAGAGCCGCGCCCTGCTGGTGGCTCCGGCCGCCGGCGAGATCGGCGCGGCGATCATCCGCCTCCTGGCCGATCCCGCGGAAGCGGCGCGGTTGGCCGCCGCCGGGCGCTTGTACGCGGAAGAACATTCTGGGGTGGCGTGCGTTCGTGGAATCGGTGGACGAGCTCGTCGCCACGCTCTGTCAGGCACCGCAGACCGCCGCGCAGTGACAGCCGGCGCCCCGGACCGCGCAGCGTCCGAGCACGCCGCGCGGTGCATTTCGATCGTGATCCCGGCCCGGAACGAGCGCGCGCACATCGCCGACCTGGTCCGCGCCGTGCGCGCGCAGCAGCTTGGCGGCGCGCCACAGCCGGACGCAACGGAGATGGCACCTGCGGACGCGGAGATCGACGTGCTGGTGGTGGACGACGGCTCGCGCGACGACACGGGCGATCGCGCCGCCGCGGCGGGCGCGCGCGTGCTGCGCCGCGACGGCGACGACGGCAATCCGGCCGCCGCGCGGAACGCGGGCGCGCGCGCGGCGCGCGGCGATCCGATCGTGTTTCTCGACGCCGACTGCATGCCCGCGGCGGGGTGGCTGCGCGCGCTGCTCGATGCGCACGCGCGCGGCGCCGCCGTGGTGGGCGGCGCGCTGGAGCTGGCGCCGGGACTTCCACTCACCGCGCGATGCGACTACTACGCCACGAGCTATCTGCAGCACGCCGGCCGGCCGGCGGGCGACGTGGTGAGCTGGTCGCCGGCCAACCTGAGCGTGCGGCGGGATGCGTTCCGTTCCACCGACGGCTTTACGGAGCGCCATCCAGTGGCCGACGGCCACGAGGAGCTCGGCTGGCAGAGCGCGCTGCGCCGCGCGGGCGAGCGCATCACGTTCGAGCCGCGCGCGCTCGTCTTCCACCGCAACCGCGCCGGCGCGGCGAATCTGTTGCGGCGGAGTTTCCGCTGGGGCTACAGCAGCATCGAGGCGAAGGCCACCTCGGGCGCCGCACGCGCGGCGGGGCTGTATCGTCATCCACGGCTCCTCGTGGCCGGCGCCATCCCGCTCGGCGCCGCACAAACGGTGCACGCGCTCGGCTGCTGGCTGCGTGCGCGCCGCATGGAGCCGCTGCTCCTGGCGCCGGGGATCCTCGCCGCGCGGATGGCCTACGCGGCCGGGATGATGCTCGGCGGCGCGCGCTGGCTGTGGCGCGCGCCGAGCGAGGCGGAGGACCGCCCGCCATGGCGCTGAGCGTGGCCATCTGCACGCACGACCGTGCGCCGCTGCTGCAACGGGCGCTCGCGTCCGTCGCGGCGCAGCGCGCACACGTGCACGAAGTGATCGTGGTGGACAACGCGCCGAGCGACGATGCCACGCGCGCGATGGTGCGCGCGCAGTTCCCCACGGTGCACTACACGTGCGAGCCGGTGCAGGGGCTCGACTTCGCGCGCAACCGCGCGCTGGGCGTCGCGACCGGCGACGTGGTGCTCTTTCTGGATGACGATGCGGTGGCGGACGCGGGGTGGGCGGAGGCGATCGCGGCCGTGATGCGCGACCCGCGCGTAGGCGTGTGCACCGGACGCGTGGAGGCGATGCCGGTGGAGACGGAGGCGCAGCGGATGTTCGAGGCCAACGGGGGGTTTTCCCGGGGCATGGTGCGGCGCCGTCTCCCCCCGCCGCCCAATCGCGTGCGGCTTCCGCTCATCGTGTGGGCGTTCGATGTGGGCGCCGGATGCAGCATGGCGGTGCGGCGCGGGACCGCGCTGGAGCTGGGCGGCTTTGACGAGGCGCTGGACCTGGGCGCCGCGCTGCCCGGCGGTGGCGATCACGACATGCTCTGGCGCATGCTGCAGGCGGGCTACGATGTGGTGTACGAGCCGGCGGCGCTGGCGCGGCACGAGCATCGGCGCGAGATGGAGGCAGCCGCGGCGCAGATCGTGGGACAGCAGCGGGCCATGGTGGCGCTCCTCACCAAGTGCCTTACCACGGCGCGCGGGGCGCGCCGCGCGAGCGTGGCTGCGTATCTTGTCTGGAGGCTGGCCAAGCCGGGGGTTCGCCTGGTGCGGCGCGCGGTGGGGCGCGATCCGCTGCCGGCCGCGGTGCTGGCGCGCATGTGGTATGCGTGCTGGCGCGGGGTGACGGCGTACGGTGCGGCACGGAGACTCGCGATGCAGCGCAAGGAGGACGCGTGCGCGCCGACGCACTCTCGGTGATCATCTGCACGCACGAGCGTGCGGACGACCTGGAGCGGTGTCTGGCGGCGCTCGCACGGCAGACGGTGCCGGCGGGGGAAGTGATCGTGGTGGACAACGCGCCGCGCGGCGATGGCGCCCGCGCGGCGGCGGAGCGCGCGGGCGTGCGCTACGTTGTAGAGCCGCGCGCCGGGCTGGACCGCGCGCGCAACGCCGGCGTGCGGGCGGCGCGGGGCGCGCTGCTGGCGTTCACCGACGACGACGCGGTGCCGGCGCCCGACTGGGTGGAGGTGCTGCTGGAGTGCTTGGCCGACGCCGAGCTGGCCGGAGTGGCGGGTCCCATGCTGCCGCTCGAGTTGGAGACGGAAGCGCAGCGTCTGTTCGAGCAGTACCTGGGCGGGCCGGCCGGGCGGCGCGAGCAGGAACGGCCGCGACGCTTTCGTAATGAGACGCCCCCAGCGTGGGCCGGACAGGTGGGCGCGGGGGCGAACATGGCGTTCCGCCGCGACGCGCTGGAGCGCGTGGGTCCGTTCGATGAAGCGTTCGACGCGGGGACGCTCACGCACAGCGGGGGCGACACGGAGATGTTCGGGCGGCTGCTCACGGCAGGCTACACGCTGGCGTACGAGCCGCGCGCGCGCGTGTGGCATCGCCACCGGCGCACGATGCCCGAGTTGCGGCGGCAGCTCTTTGGCTACGGAGTGGGAGTCTTTGCCTACTGGACGTTGCGCGTGATCGAATACGACGACCGGGAAGCGCTGCGTTCGGCGGCGGCCACGCTGCGCACGCACCTCACGCGCCGGCTGCCGCGCGCGCTCGCGGGACACGCGGGCGACGTGCCGTGGCGCCTGGTGCTGGCGGAGGTGGCCGGCTCGCTGTACGGGCCCATCGCCTACCTGCGCGAGCGGCGCCGCGCGGGAGCGCACCCGGGGCTCGGCCGCGGATGAGCACGACCGCGATCAGCATCGTGATTCCCACCCGCGGGCGCGCGGAGACGCTGCGCGCCACGCTGGACGCCCTCGCGCGGCAGCGCTACGACGTCGCCCGCATGGAGGTGATCGTCGTGATGGACGGCGCGTGCGCGTCGACGCGCGCGATGGTGGACGCGCTGCGGCCGCGCTTCCCCACCCGGCTCGAGTTGCTGGAGCAGCCGCGGGCGGGGCAGGGCTCGGCGCGGAACCGCGGCGTCGCCTCGGCGGCCGCGCCGATCATCCTGTTGCTGGACGACGACATCATTGCCGCACCCGAGCTGGTGGCGGCGCACACCGCGCATCATGGCGCCACCGGCGAGACCGGCGACATGATCGTGACGGGCGACCTGCCGGTGGAGCCCGTGCCGGACGAGGGAGCGCATTATCGCGCGCTGCGGGAGTGGTGGGAAAAGGAGCTCCACGCCAAGGCGTCGCCGGAGCATCGCTTCACGTTTCGTGACTTCGTGACGGGCAACGTGTCCTTCTCACGGGTACGGATGTTGGAGGTGGGGGGATTCGATCCCATCTTCTCCGGGTACGGCCGCGAAGACTACGAGATGGGCTACCGGATGCTTCGCGCCGGAGCGCGCATGGTGCACGAGCCACGCGCGGTGGGGGTCCACCGCTACCGCAAGCAGCCGCGCGAATGGCTGCGGCAGACGTACTCACAGGGAAAGGCCGACGTGATCTTTGCCCGGAAGCACCCGGAGATCGTGCAGGAGGTGATGGGGCTGTCCCCCTTCCCCGCCGTCCCGTGGCTGCCGTGGTACGTGGCGGCGCACGAGCAGCGGGCGCTGGCGCTGAACGGCGGCGGCGGACGGCGCTGGCGCCACTCGGCGGCGGTGGTGCAGGCGGCGTACTACTGGCGCGGCGTGCGCGAGCTGGTGGGGGGCGCGCGTGAGCTGGCGTGGCTCATGCGCGGCCAGCACGCGGCGCTCCGCGCGCGCGGCCGGCCGGTAGGCATTCGGCACCGGGCGATGAGCTGGATGGCGGTGGCGGGCGCGGCCACGCGCGGGCAGCGCGGCACGACGCCGGCGGCTGGCACGGCCGACACGCGCGGCACGGTGGAGGCGCCATGACGACCACGGCCACCCTCCGTACATCCGACGCGCACCGGGCGCGCCTGCCATCGCTGCGCGAGCTGTGGCGCTACCGCGAGCTGCTCCGCTCGCTCGCCGCGCGCGATCTCAAGGTCAAGTATCAACGCTCCGCGCTGGGGTTCTTCTGGACGCTGCTCAACCCGGTGCTCACGGTGGGCGTGCTGGTGCTCGTGTTCAGCTACATCCTGAAGATCGAAGTGCACCAGTACTGGGCGTTCCTGTTGAGCGGCTACTTCGCGTGGAACTTCGTGATGCAGATGCTCACCACGTCCACGTTCGTGGTGGCCGAGCACGGTCCGTTGCGGCGGAGCGTGGCGTTTCCGAGCCAGGTGCTGGTGTTCGGCTCGGCCGCGGCGCGGCTGGTGGAGTTCGCCGTGGAGCTGGGGATCATCATCGTCGCGCTCGTGCTGTGGCGTCACCATGGCGTCCCGGCCAGCTTCGTGCTGCTGCCGGTGCTCATCGCCATCCAGCTGCTCCTCACGATCGGGCTCGTGATGCCCATCGCCACGCTGGCCGTGTTCTACACCAATGTGCAGCACGCGCTGCCCATCGCCCTCATGTCGCTCTTCTATGTGTCGCCCGTGTTCTATCCCGCGTCGCGCGTGCCGGCGGCGGTCCGCGGGCTGTACATGCTCAATCCCATTGCCGATCTGCTCACGCTGTACCACACCGTGATGTACGAGGGGCGTTTCCCGTCGGCGGGGCTGTTGTTCGCCACGGCCGCGGTGTCGGTGGTGCTCTATCTGGTGGGCGGCATGATCTTCAACCGGTATCAGGCTCTCTTTGCCGAGATCGTCTGACGTGAGCGCGCGCGACGAGCCGGTGGTGTCGTGCCGGGGGGTGGTGAAGCGGTTCTACCGCTACGAGCACCGCACGCGGTCGCTGCGCGAGTTGTTCATCCGGATGGTGCTGCGGCGGCCGATCCACGTGCGGCGCGCCCAGTTCACGCTGCGCGGGCTGGATCTCACGGTGCGGCGGGGCGAGGCGGTGGCGCTGGTGGGGCAGAACGGATCGGGCAAGAGCACGGCGCTCCGGCTCATCGCGGGGATCTACGCGCCCTCGGAAGGCGTGATCGTCACGCGCGGGCGGTTGGCGGCGGTGATCGAGTTGGGGGTGGGATTCCACCCGGAGCTCAGCGGGCGCGAGAACGTGGTGCTGTACGCGGCCGTGATGGGGTTCACGCGCGCGGAAATCACCGAGCGGTTCGACGACATCGTGGCGTTCGCCGGGATCGGCGACTTCATCGAGGAGCCGGTGAAGTACTACTCGTCGGGCATGCAGGCACGGCTGGCGTTCGCGGTGGCGGCGTGCGTGCGCCCCGACATCCTTCTGCTGGACGAAGTGCTCGCGGTGGGCGACCAGTCGTTCCGGGAGCGGTGTCTGGCGCGGCTGGGCGAGTTTCTGTCCCAGGACGGCACGCTGCTGGTGGTGTCGCACGACCTGGACTCGATTCGGCAGTTGTGCACGCGCGCGGTGTGGGTGCACGAGGGCCAGGTGCGGATGGACGGCACCGTGGACGAGGTGCTGGCGGCCTACGAGCAGGAGGTGGGCGGCGGGGAGGGAGCACAGAGCTCCCAGGGGAGTACTGAAGGGATGGCCAGCGGAAGCGTGGTGGGTGACGTGGAGGCGGAGGCGGAGGGGAGCGCGGAGCGAACGGCGTCCAGCAGCGCGTCGGGCCAGGGGACATTCGAACGTCCGTCCAACTGACCGGCCTGGACGGAGCGATTCTTGCCCGTGGCCGTGCGATAGACCAAAGCGTGCCCGCGATATTGGGGTACAATCCATATCGCGCGAGGGGTCGCGACGAGGCGGCCGCGGAGGTCCGCGTCACGATGCCGCTCGGCAGATGACCTGACGCGCGAAGATCCAGGGCTGGAAAGGCGTGACGTGGCGCTACCCTTGGCTGTCCTTGATGCGTGTATCCCCCGCCGTGAAATGAAGTTGCGCCAGCCGCGCGACCGTCGTTGCCGCCGGCCGGACGCGCTCGATCTCATCGTGTGATTTCCTCCCGCTGATGCCGACCGCGATCGTCGACGTGGATGTCGAGCGTCTCCCCTCCGAGCTGGTGGGTCTCGAGCGTTACGAGCGCGCGCTCGTCCTGTTGCGCCTGCGCGATCATCCTGTAGGACAGGTGACGCTCCCGGTCACGCACGGCCGCGTGGACGGCGGCGCCATCCGCGATGCGGCGCTGGACCGGGGGCGGTGGCCGCTGTGGGAGCGGTGGCTGCTGCAGCACATCGCGTGGGACCCGGTGAACGCCGCCGGCGCCGCGCCACAGACGGCCACCGTGGTGATCGTGACGCACGATCGCCCGGACGATCTGCAGCGCGCGCTCGAGGCCGTGCTTCGTCTGGACGGCGAGGGTCACGACGTGCTGGTCGTGGACAACTGCCCGTCCACCGACGCCGCGCGCGCGATCGTGGAAGGCTATCGCGGCGTGCGCTACGTGCGCGAGGACCGCCGCGGGGCGAGCGCGGCGCGCAACCGCGCCCTGCGCGAGGCGACCACCGACGTGGTGGCGTTCACGGACGATGATGCCGCCCCCGATCCCGGTTGGCTGCGCGCGCTGCTCCGCAATTTCAATGACCCGCTGGTCTACTGCGCCACCGGGCTCACGATGCCGCTGGAGCTCGAGACGGACGCCCAGGAGGCGTGCGAGCGCTACACGCCGCACGGTCGCGGCTTCTCGCGCACCGTCTTCTCCGGATCGCGCTGCAATCCGTTGTCGGTGGGACAGGTGGGCGTCTCGCTCAACATGGCGCTGCGTCGCAGCGCGCTGGAGCATGTGGGCGCGTTCGACGAGCTGTTGGGACCGGGGACTCCCTGCCGGTGCGGCGAGGATTACGACTTCTTCTCGCGCATCCTCGCCGCCGGCTACCGCATCGTATACGATCCGGCCGCGCTGAGCTGGCACCGCCACCGCCGCACCTGGGAGGAGTTGCACGACACGGTGTACGGCTATGGGGTGGGCGTGTACGCCTTCTGGACGCGGGCCATGCTGGTGGAGCGCGAATGGAGCGTGTTCCAGCACGCGCTCCGCTGGCTCACGCGCAAGCAGTTGCCGTCGCTCGTGCGCGCGCTGCGCGGGCGGAACGGCATGGTGCCGGCCAGTCTGGTGTTCGCCGAGCTGCGCGGGTGCGCTGTGGGGCCGTGGGCGTACCTTGCCTCGCGGTGGCGCGCGCGCCGCGCCGGGCGCGCGCGTGGCGCGCCAACGGCGTCCGCGCTTCCGGCCAACGCCACGCCCAACGGCGGGGCGGAGCGCGCCGCATGACCCACGGTTCGCCCTCCGCATCCGGAGCCGCATCCGGAGCCGCATCCGGAGCCGCATCCGGAGCCGCATCCGGAGCCGCATCCGGAGCCGCATCCGGAGCCGCATCCGGAGCCGCATCCGGAGCCGCGGTGACCAGTTCCACGGCCGGCCCGGCGCGCCCGCCGCGCGTGACGGTCATCATCCCCACCCACGACCGGCGCGACGCGCTGGCGTGTACGCTGCGCGCGCTCACGCGGCAGCGCTTCCCGTTCAGCGACATGGAGGTGGTGGTCGTCTGCGACGCCTGCCGAGACGGCACGGACCAGATGGTGAGCGCGTTCGCGGCGCCGTTCGCGCTGCGTGTCGTGCGCCAGCCGGGCGCCGGCGCGGGAGCGGCGCGCAACGCGGGCGTGGCCGCGAGCACGGGGGAGCTGCTGCTCTTTCTGGACGACGACGTGGAGCCCACGCCGGGACTGATCGACGCGCACGTGCGGGCGCACGGCGCCGCGCGCGATCGCATGGTGGTGGGCCCGTACCCGCCGGTCGCGCCCGGACGGCTGGATCTCTATCGCATCCAGATGCGCGAATGGTGGGAGCGGCAGTTCTACACCATGGCGCAGCCGGGGCATCGCTTCACGTACCGCGATGTGGTGAGCGGCAACCTGTCGCTCCATCGCGCGCTGTTCGCGCGGGCCGGCGGGTTCGATCCGGCCATCCCGGGCGCCGGCGGCGAGGACTGGGAGCTGGGCGTGCGCCTGTTCGACGTGGGCGCGCAGCTGGTGTTCGCGCCGGACGCGCTTGCCGCTCACCACGAGCGCTCCGACCTCGCGCGTTCCTTTCAGCGGACGCGACAGGAGGGGCGCTCGGATGTGCGCATCGGCACGCGCCACCCGCGGCTCCGGCCCACGCTCCCACTGGGCGCCGTGCAGGCTGCGCATCGGGCGGACATGGTGCTCCGACACTTCGCTTTCGACACACCCACCTTTGGCGACGCGGCGGCCGCCGTGCTCCGACACGTGCTCGCGCTGCTCGAGCGCGCGCGGCTGCGGCAGGGCTGGCGCGTACTGAGCGGGGCACTGCGGCGCTACTGGTACTGGCGCGGCGTGGCGGAACGGATCGGCAGCGAGCGTGCGCTCCGCGCGTTCGTGGCCGAAGGCGTGGGCCTCGTAACAGCGGATGAGCGCGAGCTGGTCGAGCTGGACCTTCGCCACGGCGTCGAGGAAGTCGAGCGGACTCTCGACACCCTCCGACCCGCGGGCGCGCGGCTGCGTTGCGGCGCGTCGCCGATCGGGACCATCCCCGCGCTCGCGGGCGCGGAGCCGTTGCGGGGCGCGCACCTCCGGCCTGCGCTGGCGGAGATGGCCCCGGAGGCACTGGTAGCGTTCGCGGCCGATCGTGTGTTGCCACCGGTGCAGATCGCCGACGCCGGCAGTGCGGCGCGCGACACCACGCGCGGCACCACGGATGCTCTCCGTCCGGCGCGGGTGATCGCGGTGGACATCACGCAGCCCATCCGCGCCGTGCCAGACATGGCGGCGTACCGTGTGCTGCGCGTGCTGGTTCGCCGGCGCGGACAGCCGGTGCGGTGGGTGGAGCTTCCGGGGGAGCGCGCCTCCATCTCGGCCGTCGAGCTGCAGCAGGCGATCGTGGCGAGCATCGGATGGGACCTCGTGCCCGCGCTGCTGGACGGCGGTGCGCACGCGCCCGCCCTCCCCGCGACCCCCACCCCCACCCCCACCCCGACCCCGGTGCGCGCCATGCGGGCGGTGGAGGCGCGACGCGCGGACGCGGCATCGAGTGGGCCCGTGACCGGCCGGCCGCCGGCGGTCACGGTGGCCGTGTGTACGCGCGACCGCCCCGCGCTGCTCCGGCGGTGCCTGCAGGCCGTGGCCGCGCTGCGGCATCCGTCGTTCGAGATCCTCGTCGTGGACAACGCATCGCGCGGCGGCGAAACGCGCGACATCGCGCTCCAGTTCGGCGCCCGCTACGTGCGCGAGCATCATCCCGGGCTCGACTGGGCGCGTGCCCGCGCGGTGCGCGAAGCACGCACGCCCATCATCGCGTTTACCGACGACGACACGGTGGTGGACCCGGGCTGGCTGTCGGCGCTCACGCGCGCCCTCGCCGATCCGTCGGTGGCCGCGGTGACCGGGCTCATCGCGCCGGCCGAGATGAATACTCCCGCGCAGTGGCTGTTCGAGACGGTGTACGGCGGGATGACGCAGCGGCTCACGCCGTGGCGCGTGCAGCGGGAAGCGGTGACACGCTGGCAGATGCTGTGGGCGAGCGCCTACGGCGTGGGGGCGAACATGGCCTTCCGCCGCACTGTGTTCGACAGCGTGGGGACGTTCGATCCCGCGCTCGACGTGGGCACGCCGAGCGGCGGCGCGGGGGACATCGAGCTGCTCCACCGCGTCGTGGCCGCCGGTCACGTGTTGCGGTACGAGCCATCGGCGCTGGTGTGGCACTATCATCGTCACACCATGGATGCGCTGCGCCGGCAGCTGTTCGACAACGGTCGCAGCTTTCCCATCTATCTCATGACCTGCGCCCGCAATGGCACCCTCCCGCGGCGGACGATCGCGAGCTTCGCCGCGCGCGAGTGGGTGGGGCGGTGGCTGTTGGGGCGGCTGGTGCGCCCGCGCGGGATGCCGCGCCGGCTGGTGTTGGCCGAGCTCATGGGGACCATCGCGAGCCCGGCGCTGTACGTCTGGACGCGCGCGCACGCGCGCCGCGTGGCGCGTCTGCCGGAGGAAGAAGCGGCGCCGGAGAGCGAGCCGGGCGCCGCGGCGACACTCGCCGCGCGGTGAGCGCGTGGTGATCCCGAGCGTGGACTCCGCGCGCGACCGGCGCCGTGCGGCGCAGGTCGTCGCCATCCTCACGGTCCTGGCGCTCGTCCTGCGCGTGCTCGCGGCGTGGCACGCCAACGCGCACCTGAGCGATGATCCGTCGCGACTAAGCGGAGACGAGACCAACTACGACGGTCTCGCCTACGCGCTGCTCCAGGGGACGTTCTTCCAGTGGCCCGGGCGCGCCCCGCTCTATCCACTGTTCCTGGCGGGCGGATATCTGGCGTGGGACTATTCGTTTGCCGCGGTGCTTTACGCGCAGGCGGTGCTGGCCGCCACGGTCGTTCCGCTCACGTACCTCCTGGCGCGGCGATGCACGCGACGCGGGGCGGCCCTTGCCGCGGCGGCCATCGTGGCGGTCCACCCGGCGCTCATCCAGCAGGTGGTGCACATCGACAGCGCCGTGCTGTTCACTCCGCTGCTGCTCGCGGCGTTGCTCCTGGTGGCGCGGGTGCTCGGCCGCCCGCGCGGCTGGCGCGGCGGCGCGGCGGCCGGCGCGGCGCTGGGGCTCGCCGCGCTGTGCGAGCCGTCGGTGCTGCTCTTGCCGCTGGCGCTCCCGCTGGCGTTCCCGCATGCGCGCCCCTGGCGCGCGAGAGCACGCATGTGGGGAACGCTCGCCGCGGCGATGGTGCTGGTGGTGGCGCCGTGGAGCTGGCACAACTGGCGGACGTATCATCGCGTGCTCCCCGTCTCCGTCTCCATCGCCGCGCTCTGGCGCGGCAGCCCGGAGTTCGACGCGCTCACGCGGCGCGGCGACACCATCGTCGACGTCTTCAACGGCGCGCTCAACCCGCAGGTGAACGGTGGACACGATCCGTTCACCGTGGACGGTGATCGCTGGTTCGCCGCGCGCGGCTGGCGGTCCATCCGCGCGCACCCCGCGGCCTATGCCGGCTACGCGTTGCGCAAGGCGGCATACCTGTGGGTGGGGAATCGCGCGGGCGACTGGCCGCACAACCGCGTGTTCGACGTGCCCGCGCTGTGGCGTGCCTACGGCCCATCGCGCGCCGCGGCGCTGCTGCTGGTGCGCCTGCTGCCCGTCGTCGCCCTCCTCGCGCTGTTCGTGCTGCGCCACCGGTTGGGGGACATCCGCCTGCTCGTGGTGGCGCTGGGATACGTGACGGTCTATCACGCGCTGCTATACGCCGAGGTGCGCGTGAGCGAGCCGTGGCATCCGCTGCTGGCCATCGTCATCGCCGCCGGTGCGGCCGAGCTCGTGCGGGCTCGCGCCGACGCGCCGCCGTCAGTGCAGGACCCCGAACAACTGCAACGGTTGGCCGCGTATACCCGCGGCCGTGTGCTGCTGCGGCACGCGCCGCCCGCGCCACGACCGGAGTCGCCGTCCGGCGCGACGCCGTCGTGACGGCCGGCGCCTCGCACCCCGGCATGCTCGTCTCGATCATCATCCCCGTCCACGACACGGTGGACACCCTGCCCGAGACGCTGGCTTCGCTGCGCGCGCAACGCCATGGCGCGTGGGAGGCGATCGTGGTGGATGACGGATCCACGCGCAATGTGGCGGCGGTGGCGACGGCCACGGGAGATGCGCGCGTGCGCGTGGTACGGCAGCCACACGCGGGCGTGAGCGCCGCGCGCAATCTGGGCATGACCCACGCGGCGGGCGAGTGGCTGCTGTTCCTGGACGCGGACGATTGGCTCACGCCGGACGCGCTGGAGCGGATGACGGCAGCCCTCGCAGCGGATGCCACGCTCGATGCGGTGCACGGCGGATGGGCGCGCGTGCTGAGCGACGGCCGGCGCACGGGCGTGCGTCGTGCCACGCTGGCCGGCGATCTGTTTCCCGAGCTCGCGCGCTACTGCGTGTTCGTCATCCACAGCTGCATCGTCCGCCGCGCACTGGTGCGCGCGGTGGGCGGCTTCGACCCCACGCTCCGCACCAACGAGGACTGGGATCTGTGGCAGCGCATCGCGCGCGCGGGGGCGCGCTTTGGCGCGGTGGCCGACGTGGTGGCGCTCTACCGCACGCGCGCCCAATCGGCATCGATGCAGCGAGAGCAGCTGTTGCGCGACGCGTTGACGGTCATCGGCCGGGGGCACGCGCCTGATCCGCGCGTTCCGCACCCGGCGGCCGCGCACGCGGAGGGGGAGCCGCGCGCGCAGGCGGCGAGCGCCGCGCTCACGTATGCCTGCTGGCCGCTGGCGCTGGCCGCCGGAACCGGAGGGGAACCGGCGCCGCTCCTGGCTCTGTTGAGCGACGTCGGCGCCGCGCCGACGCTCGACGCGGAGACCCTCGCGCAGGTATTCGCCGAAGCGGTGCCGCTCGCGCGCGGCCAGCCGCCCAGCGCGTGGCCGGAGATCTGGCACGACGTCGAGCGCGGGCTCGCGGTCGGGCTCGCCGCCATCGAGGAGCGCTCCGGCGCGCCCGAGCTGGCGCGTCGCACGCGCCGCGCCATCGAGACGATCGCGATCGATACGCGACTGTCCGCCGACGCGGCCGAACCGGACGACGACGCGCCGGACGCGTTCGCGACCGCGCCGGCAGCCGTTTGGATTCGCGTCGGCGGCAGCGCCGGCGCGGAAATCGACGTGAACTATGGCGTGCCCGACTATGCCGGCGCGGCCGCGGTGGAGCATCTGCGCGTGCACGTGCGCGCGGGAGACCTGGCCGTGGGCGTCGTGTCGCTGCCCGTGTGCGACGGGGTCGTGCCCGCGCGCGTGCTGGCGGACGCGGTGGCCGCGGCGCACGGCTGGGAGCTGCTGCGGTGGCTGCGGGCGCGGCTGCGCGGCGCGTCGGCCAACACCGCCGCGCGCGACGATACGGTGTGGGACGATTTTCTGCGCGCACTGTGGGGGGTGCACGACCTGGATGGCGCGGCGTTCTACGATCCCCAGGCATCGCCGCCATCCTGCGATGCCACTGCGCCGTCCGTCCAGGTGGGCGACGACGAGATCGCGGTGGAGGTGAGCAGTCCGCTGCCGGCACTCACGTTGGCCGCGGGTGTCGCGCACGTGCGCGTCGCGCTGGGCGGCGTGGCGCTGGGCATCGTGAACGTGGAGCGCAGGGACGCGCGGGTGAGCGCGCACGCATTGCGCGCGGCCATCTCCACCGCGGCGGGCTACGAGCTGTGCGTGGCCGCCGTACGGGAGCTGCTGCTCGCCGGCCCGGCCGCCGCCGACGCCCCGCCGGCGCGCGCGCGCGATACGATCGGCTGGGAGGAGTCGCCGCTGCGCCGGGTACTCGCTGCCGCCGCGCGCCGCGCTCGGACGGACCGGGGCGGCGAGGTTGCGACCACCGACCGCACCGGCGCGGTCGAGCGGTCGCTCTCGCGCGTGCGCGCCGTCACCGACGGCGCGCCGCGCGCCGGGCTGGTGATGGAGCGACGCGATGTCAGCTCGTTCGGGACGAGCGCATCGCGGTGGGGCGTGCTGCCGGCCGGCGCGGCGGCCGCGCTCCGCGACGCCGCGGCCGCCGCCGGCGAGCGCACCACCGGCGTGCAGCCGAATGCTGGCGGAAGCGCGGCACCAGATGCGCCAGGTGAACCAGGTGAGCCGAGTGCGCCGGCGTGGGCGCTGTACCTGCCCGACGCGATCGGCGACGCGCTGTCGCGCGCCCATGCGGCGCCGCGCTCGATCAGGCGCGCGGACGCCGCGCAGGAACCGCACGCGGCGGCCGGTGCTCGCGGCGCACACGATACCGCCGTGCACGACGTGTGGGGACGTGGCTACTTCGAGCAGCTCTTTGCCTCGCGCGCCGACCCGTGGGGCTACGTCACGCCGTACGAGCAACGCAAGTACGAGCAAACGCTGTCGCTTCTCCCGCCGGGGCGCATCGCGCGTGCGCTCGAGCTGGGTTGCGCCGAGGGGCACTTCACCGTCCAGCTCGCGCCGCGCGTGGACGACCTGCTGGCCGCGGACATCTCGGCCGTCGCACTCGGCCGTGCGGCGGCACGCTGCGCCGCCACGGGTGCCGACCGCGTGCGTTTCGAACGGCTGGACTTCACGCGGGATGCCATTCCCGGAGGATGGGATCTCATCGTGTGCAGCGAGGTGCTCTACTTCGCGCACGACCGCGCGCGGCTGGAGCGCGCGGCGCGGGCACTGGCGGCCGCGCTCGCGCCGGGCGGATGCCTCATCGCGGCGCACGCCCATCTGCGTGTGGATCAGCCCGCCGACACCGCGTTCGACTGGGCGCTGCCCTTTGGCGGCGAGACGATCGCGCGCGTGCTCGCGGCCATCCCTGGTCTCGTGATAGAAGAAGAGATCCGCACGCCGCTCTACCGCATTCTGCGCCTGCGGCGCACCAGGCGTATCCGCGCCTGGGTGCACCACGCCATGCACCGGAGACACAGCGTGCGAGCGGCGGAGCACGCGCCACCGGAGCCGGACGTGGCGCGGCACGTGGTGTACGCCGACGGAGCGGGACCGGCACCGGTGAACAGCGGCGCGGCGCGCTCGGCCGTGACCAGCTCACTGCCCATTCTGGTCTACCACCGGGTGGCCGCCGAAGGCGCGGCGGCCACCGCGGAGTGGCGCATCGCGCCGGCCGCGCTGGAGGAACATCTGGCCTTCCTGCAGGACGCCGGCTACCGCAGCGCGACGATGGAAGAGTGGCACACCGCCATGCGCACGCGCCGGCCGCTGGAGGGACGGCGGGTGCTCATCACGTTCGACGACGGCACGCGCGACTTCGCCACGCACGCGTGGCCATTGCTGCATCGCTACGGCTTTACAGCCACCGTGTTCCTCGTCACCGATCTGGTGGGCGAGTGGAACGCGTGGGACGCGCGCTACGGCGAGCGTGTTCCGCTGCTGTCGTGGGACGAGATACGCGCGTTGGCGGCGGAGGGTGTGGAGTTCGGATCGCACACCGCAGGGCACCGTCCGCTCGCCGGCTCATCGCCCGTGGACGTGGCGTTGGAGGCGGCCCGCTCCCGCGCGGCGATCACGCGCGCCCTCGGCGCGCCTCCGGCCGGACTGGCGTATCCGTATGGGTTGGAGGACGGTCCGGCGCAGCATCTCGTGGGCGCGGCCGGTTACCGCTACGCATTCACCTGCCGGATGCGGCGCGCGCGGCTGACGGATGGGCTGCTCGCGTTGCCACGCATACTCGTGTCGGGATCGGACGACCTGGAGCATCTGGCGGCCAAGCTGGGCCGCGAGGAGTAGGCGGCGCACCCCGTCGCGCGGCGTGTCCCGGCGCTACCGTCGTGCGGCGCCGTCCGCCATGTGTGCGGGCACGGCGGGCGGTGATGCGCCGCAGGCCGCCGAGCGCCCGTTTGTCCACCATGCCACACGGGCAGGGGGCGTGGCGGGAATGGGTCCCGTGATTCGCGCGCTCGTGACGCGCGTGCCGGCGCCGGGACGGAGATCGAGCATCCCGAGGCGGGTGAGCACGAACAGGTAGAGCACCGCCCCCGCCGCCACCAGGACGGAATGCGCTCGGAGCCCGCGCGGCCAATGCACGTCGCTCCGCCATGCGCGCACGCCCACCACGAGCAGCATGCCCGTCAGGAGCGCGGCCGCGGGGGGCACGTAGAGCAGCGCGACCATGTACGGGCGCAGACCGAAGGCGATCTCCTGCGCCGCGGGCCAGAGAAAGGCGGGCACCATGCCGGCCAGGAAGGCGATGTCCATGAGCGACACCGCGGCGCCGATGAGGAGCGCCGCGCGCGCCAGCCGATCGGCCGCCGGACGGCGGCGCAGCCGCGCCACGCCGAACACGGCGGCGCAGGCAAGGATGGCGGTGGCGAAGAGGAGCACGAGCACGATCCCGGTGACGCGAACGATCGAACTCCGCGCCACCACGGGCTCCTTGAGGTAGCTGTCCACGCCGAAGATGGCGCGCACCACGTGTCCGCCATCATCCCGCGCGAACGCCACGCGTCCAAAGCCATCCTGGCGCTCGAACAGGTCGGGCGCGATCTCCACCAGGCGGAGCGTCCCCTCGGGGCGGCCGTAGACGGTGAGCTTCCCGTCCAGGTGGTCCACCACATCCAACTGGTGCGACAGGAGCAGTGTGCCGGCCCGCTCCATGCCGCGGCGCGCGTACTCCATGCCGCGATACAGTCCGGTGTAGCGGCGCGCGGAGCGGGCGAAATCGGGGAGCGGCGGAGCGAGCGGGGCCCATGAGGCGGGTGGGTGGTAGCGCTCGCGGATGGCCTTGTAGAGCTCGTACTTGAGGGCGTCCACCCATTCGGAGTTGGCGGCGAGAAAGATGCCCACGTCGCGCGATGGCAGCAGGTACACCGAGCTCCCCTGCCCGGGAAGCCAGCCGTCGTGTCGCAGCCCGCGCTCGCCGCGGTAGTACTCCTCGTAGAATCCGTACGCGGCGCCGGCGAGCTTGGGATATCCCGCGTGCACGGCCTGCATGTCGCGCGTGGACGCGTCGCTCAGGATGCGCTGGTTGTCGTACCGGCCTCCCTGCAGCTGCGCCACCAGGAAGTGCGAGAAATCGCCGGCCGTGGTGAACAGTCCGCCCGCGGGCACGAGGTTGAGGTACGGATCGAGCGTGGGCTCCTGCCGGCCGTCGCGATAGAGATAGCCGCGCGCCAGCTCGGGCGTGCCGGGCGGTGGATGCGCGAACGCGCTGTGGCACATGCCGAGCGGCTGCAGCACGTGAGCGGCGGCGTAGTCGGCGAACGCTTCCCCGGAAACGCGCTGCACGATGTAGCCGGCCAGCGCCATGCCGTGGTTGGAGTACACGTACATCCGGCCGGGCGGCCGCACGATGGGCGGGAGATGCGTGGCGAGGTACGCACCGAGCGGCTGCACCGTGCTGTCGAACCGTGCCGCCGCGCCGATGTAGCGCGGGTCGAACCCCGCCGTGTGCGTGAGCAGCTCCGCCATGGTGACGGGAGTGGCGAACGGATCGCGCAGCGTGAAGCCCTGGAGGTAGCGCTCCACGTCGGCGTGCAGATCGAGATCGCCGCGCTCGGCGAGCTGCATGGCCGCGGTGGTGGTGATGAGCTTGGAGACGGAGCCGACGCTGAACAACGTGCGATCGGGATCCACCGGCGCGCGCGATTGGAGGTTGGCGATCCCATAGCCGCGCGCCAGTTCCGTGCGGCCGTGGCGCACGACGACCACGGCGACCCCGAGGATGTGGTACGTGCGCATCTGCGCCGTGACGAGCGAATCCACGAACGCCTGCAGCGCGCGTGGATCGTCGAGGTCACCCGCCGGCCGGGGAGCGGGATGGAACGCGGTGGCCAGCAGCAGCGCGAGGACGGACGGGAGCGGGCGCGGCATTCACCGGCGCGCGCGCGCCGCCGCTCCCGCGGCGCCGTTCCCGGCGCCGGCCCCGGCCCGGCTGCCGCCGTTGCCGTCCCCATCGTGCGCGGCCGGGTGCAACGCGGTATGCGACGCGGCGTGGAGCGCGGCGCCGGGCGGGAAGTACGCGTTGTGCACGTACTGCGTGACCATCCGCTGCGTGTTGAAGAACGAGCCGTTGAGCGCGATGGCGTAGCGCATCACCTCGGCGTAGGCGAACGGCAGGCCGTAGAAGAGCGGCAGGATCACCTGCTCGAGCTTGAGGTAGAGATCCCCCGCGTCGGCGGCCGGATCGGCCGTGGGCTGCACGCCGCCGATGCTCCAGCCCGTCACCCCCTCCACGTACCCCTCCACCCACCATCCATCGAGCACGCTCAGGCTCGGCACACCGTTGAGCGCGGCCTTCATCCCGCTCGTCCCCGAGGCCTCGAGCGGCTTCATGGGATTGTTGAGCCAGAGGTCCACGCCCGGGACGAGCGTCTGCGCGAGCCCGATATCGTAGTTCTCCAGGTACACCACGCGTACCCGATCGGGCGGCAGCGCATCGCGCGCCTCGAAGATCTTTCGGATGAGCGCCTTGCCGCCGGCGTCCATCGGATGCGCCTTGCCGGAGAAGACGATCTGCAGCGGTCCCGCGGCGGTGACGCTGCGCAGCCGGTCGAGATCGTGGAAGATGAGGTCGGCGCGCTTGTAGGGCGTGGCGCGGCGCGCGAACCCGATGGTCAGCACCGCCGGATCGAGCTGGACGTTCGCGCGGCGCTGCACCTCGGCCACGAGCGCGCGCTTGGCCAGCGCGTGCGCGTCGCGGATCTCGTCCAGCGGAATGCCCACGGCATAGCGCAGGTAGAGGTTGTCCCGCCGCCACTCGGGCATGTGCGTGTCGAACAGCGCGCGGAATGGCTCCGACGTCCACGTCACGGCGTGCACGCCGTTGGTGATGGAGTCCACCGGATACGTGGGGAACATCTCCTGCGACACTTCGCGGTGCCGCATCGCGACGCCGTTCACGTAGCGCGAGAAGCGCAGCGCCAGGTAGGTCATGTTGAGCGTGTCGCCCTCACACGCGGTCGACGCCGCGAGGAGGCGCTTTCGCTCGTCTCCCAGAACCTGCTGTACGAGCGGGGCCGGGAACTTGTCGTGACCGGCCGGCACCGGCGTGTGCGTGGTGAAGATGCACCGCTGACGCACCGCCTCGATGTCGCTATCGGTCACGTCCCAGTGCGTGCGTCCGGCGAGCTGCCGCTCGAGCAGGGTGAGCGTGAGCAGCGCGGCGTGTCCCTCGTTGATGTGGTAGAGCAGATCGCTGTCGTAGCCGAGCGCCTGCAACACGGCCGCGCCCCCCATGCCGAGCACCACTTCCTGGCAGAGACGGTAGTAGCTGTCGCCACCATACAGCACGTCGGTGAGCGACTGATCCCACTCCGTGTTCACCGGGAGCATGGTGTCCAGCAGGTAGACGGGGACGTCGTGTCCGTTCAACCCACGAACGAGATACCGCCATGCACGCACGTGAACCGTGCGGCCGGCGATCTCCACGGCCACCGTGGCGTCCACCGGCTCGAGCACCTCTTCCGGACGCCAGGACGCGGGCGTTTCCGTCTGCTGCCCGGCCGCGTCGAGGTGCTGCCGAAAGTAGCCCTTCCGGTGCAGGAGGGAGACGGCCACCATGGGGACGCCCAGATCGGCGGCGGAGCGCAGGGTGTCGCCCGCAAGGACGCCCAGGCCGCCACTGTACGTCGGGATGCCCTGCTCGAGGCAGATCTCCATCGAGAAGTACGCGACCGTGGGATGATTGTCGTCGGGATGGTTCAGCATGAAGACGTCCAGCGCGCGGGGAGCGCGCTCCGCGGTGCGACGCCGGCCGGGAGGACCGGGAGCGTCCAGCCGCTCATGAGGCGTTCGGGAGGTGCCGTGCGGCAGCGGTTCCGCTGCGCCGCGCGCGCGGCCCGTCGGAGAGATGTGGAGGCGTCCCGGGGCCCGGGACCTCGTTGGGCGATGAGCGTAGAAAGATCGTGAGCACGTTACCCCAGCGCCAGTGGCCCGGCAACACACCGGCCGCACGACGCGAAATATAGCGGCCGCACGTCCCGTGTTCGCCGTGCGCGGATGATCGGTCCGCGACGACAGGAACCGTCGCGCCCGGCATGGGTCGCGCCATCCGCACCTCCATCGACGAGCCAGCCCGTGCCGGCGTTGCACCGCTCGCGCGCGGCCCGCTCCGGGGCTCAGCCGGCCGGGAAGAGCAGCGCGCCGGGAAAGTGTCGAAACAGGGAGGAGACGCTCGCAGATCCGTTTCGCACCTCCACCCATCCGCCGCTCAGCGCACAGCGCCATCGCCCATGGCCGAACGTGGCCGGGAGTGGAAGCTCCGTGTCGGCGAAGGCGTCCGCCAACGGGCCGGGGAGCCGCGCCGTGAGGCGGGGGACGGCGACGATGGCCGCGTCGGTCTCCGTCTGCCGCCCGAAGGTGAGCAGGTGCGCCGCGTTCGGCCCGCGCGCCTGCAGGGGGACGTAGTCGCCACGCACGAACAGGGCGGGCCGTCGCCGGCGCATCTGGAGCGCGCGCCAGATGGTCCAGAGCTTTATACGCCCGTCCTCCGCGTGTGCCAGGAGCTCGGCCACGAGCGCCTGCACCAGGTCGTCGCTCTGGCCGGCCGCGGCCGCGCGCGCTTCCAACTCGCCCAGCAGGCGGTCGCGCAGCGCGAAGTCTACCGGCCGCCGGTTGTCCGGGTCGACAAGGGAGAAATTCCACAGCTCGTCTCCCTGGTACAGATCGGGCACGCCGGGGCTCGTGGACTGCACCACCACGCGTGCCAGCGCGTTGCGCATGCCGGCGGGCGCGATCTCCGACACCAGCTGCGCCACGTCGCGCGCGAACGGGGAACCCGGCTGTCCCAACAGCGCGCCGATGAAGCGGTCCAGCGCTTCCTCCCAGGGTGCATTGAGCTGTCGCCAGCTCGTGTGCACCTTGGCCTCACGCGTGGCCTTGCGCATGTAGTCGCGCGTGCGCTCGACGAGCGCTGCGTGCTGGGTGTCGGAGAGCATGGCGGGCGTGGTGGCGAAACCCGCGGGCCAGATGCCCACCACCGTCTGGTAGAACAAATGCTCGGCGGCCGCATCCGGGACGGCGCGGCGCTCGACGACGGTGCGGAAGCGCCGGTGGGCCCGACGCCACGTGGCCAGCTGGCGCAGCCAGCGGTCGGGGATCTCGCTCAGCACGTCCAGCCGCGCGCGCGTGTCGGCGCTGCGCTTGGTGTCGTGCGTGGTGGCGGCGAGAAGGGTACCGGGCCACTCCCGCGCGCGGGCCGCGCAGGCGGCGTGCAAGTCGTGCACCGCGTGGTCGAGCGCACGCGCCGGCTCGCCGCCCACCTCGTTGAGCGATGCGAGGGGGACGTAGCGGTAGAGCGCGGTGTCCTCCACACCCTTGGCCGCGGCCGGACCGCTGGTCTGTTGGAAGCGGGTGATGAAACGCAGTCGTTCGGGGTCGGGCTTCGGCTCCAGAAAGAGATCGGTGAGCCAGGCGATCGCTGCGTCGGGCGCGGCGCGGCGGGAGCGCGCGTCGTGCGCGGCGGCGTGGAGCGCCTCGCGATCGGCGGGGCGGGGCTCGCTGCGCGCGTCGATATAGGTGCGATACACGGGGAGACACGCGATCACCGTTTCCACCGCGTGCATCAGCTCGGCGCGGCGAGCGGCGAGGCCGCCGGTGCCCGCCGCCAGCGGACCGAGCAGGCGTTGCAACCGGCGCACATCCGCCAGGAGAGAATGGCGCAGCACGAGCAGCTTGGCGCGAATGGCGATCTCGCGGAACGTCGCGCGCGTGCGCGTGCGGCGCCGATACGCGCTCTCAATGCGCGCGAATCCGTCCGGGTGGACGAACACCGACTCGAGCTGGTTGAGAAAATCGTAGCCGGTGGTCCCCTGCACCGGCCACGCGCGCGGCAGCGGCTCACCGGGCGCCAGGATCTTCTCCACGAGGATCGGGAACGACGACGACCCGCCGGCGCGCTCCACGGCCGCGCGCAACCGATCCAGGTACCCGCGCGGGTCGGCCAGGCCGTCCACGTGATCGACGCGCAACCCATCGAGCAGTCCGTCAGCCACCCAGTGCAACACCAGCGCATGCATGGCGGCAAACACGTCCGCGTCTTCCATCCGCAACGCGACCAGCTCGTTGATGTTGAAGAAGCGGCGGTAGTTGATCTCGCGTTCGGCGCGGCGCCAGAAGGCCAGGCGGTACACCTGACGCCGGAGCAGGGCGCGGAGCCGTGCGCGGTCAGGATCGCTCTCCGCGAATTGGCGCGCCGCGCGCGCGGGGTCGCCGTCCGCCGCCGCGAGGAGCTCGCCTTCCGATTCCGGCGTGAGGGGAAAACGCCGTTCGAAGTACGCCACACGAAGCTGATTGTCCTCGCACACCAGCGACAGCTCGCCGCGCGCCAGCACGCGCTCCAGCCGATCACCCAGCATGGGGAGCAGCACACGCCCACGCATCGGACGGCGGATCGGATCCCAATCGATATCGAACCAGTGCGCGTAGGCGGACGCGCGCCCGTGGCGCAGCACGTCGTTCCAGAACGGGTTGTCGCGTCCGATCCCCATGTGGTTGGGGACGATGTCCAGCACCCATCCCATGTTGCGTGCGTGCAGGTCCTCCACGGTAGCGCGGAGGTCCGCGCGGTCGCCAAGCACGGGATCGAGCCGCGTGGGATCGGCCACGTCGTAGCCGTGCGTGCTGCCGCGGCGCGCCATGAGGATGGGCGAGCTGTAGACGTGCGAGATCCCCAGCCGCTCGAGGTATGGAGCGATGGCGCGCACGTGCGCGAGCGTGCACTCCGCGCCCAACTGCAGGCGGTAGGTAGCGGCGAGCGGACGCGGTGCCGGCGCGCTCACGGCCGCCGTTTCCGTGTACATCCGAGCGCGCGAGCCACGCGTGGGTCGTCGGCCAACGCCTCCAGCGGCACGCGCAACCGCCGCGTCCAGCTGGGGTAGCGGTCCGCGCCCACGCCGGGAACGTTCACCGGACGCTCCTCGCCCACCAGGTCATCGAGCGCGACGGCCACCAGCGCGCACGGCGTGCGACAGAGAAAGGCGTGCACCGCGCCGGCGAGCGCCGCCTCGTCCACCACGTTACCGCGCGCCAGAACGCCCTCGGCCGTGAGGCGCGCGAGCAAATGCGCGCGATCGGCCGCGCGATCGGCACGGGCGCGATCCATGGCCGCGTCGTCCAGCAGCAGGCCGAGCGCGCGACGGGCGGGGATGTCGCTGCCGCGCCAGAACGCCACGAGCGTGGGGAGGTCGTGCGTATTCGCGGAGGCGAGCGCGAGCGGTTCGTACGACGCGGCGTCGCGGTAGCCGCCGTCGCTCGTGCGCTCGAACATCATCACGCGCGAGGAGAGAATGCGCCATCGCGCCAGCGTGCCGTGCACCTCGGGGGGTACCGTTCCGAGATCCTCGCCCACGATCAGCGCGTTGTGGCGCACGCTCTCCAGGGCCAGCACGCCGAGCAGGTCGCTGGTGGGGAAGCGGATGTAGGCGCCCTCACTGGCCGGCGCGCCGGCCGGGATCCAGAACTGGCGAAACAGCCCCAGGATGTGATCCACGCGCAGCGCGCCGGCGTGCGCGAGCGCGGCGCGGAGCAGGAGGCGCCAGTAGCGATAGCCGCTCTCGCGCAGCCGTTGCGGGTGCAGGGGAGGCAGCCCCCAGTTCTGTCCCTCCCCGGCGTACGCGTCGGGGGGCGCGCCCACGGTGGCCCCGCGCACGAACAAGTCATCGAACGATGACACATCGCTGCCACCGGCCGCGCTGCCGATCGCCAGGTCCTGGTAGATGCCGATCGCGAGTCCCGCCGCGCGCCCGCGCCCGGCCGCGCCTGCGAGCTGCCGGTCGAGCTCGAACTGCAGCCAGCAGTGGAAGTCGATCTCTTGCCCGGTGGCGCCGTCGGGACCCGTTTCGCGCGCCATGAATGTGGCGTAGTCGGTGAGCGGCTGGCCCTGCGCGTCTCGGTACGCCCGGTACGCGCGCTCCCGCTCGGTGTCGCGGTCCACGTGCGAGGCGCGGAACGCGACATACAGCAGGCGGAGGACGCGCATCTTGAGCGCGGCGACGTCGTCGTACAGCACCACATCGCTGTCGCGCGCGCGGCGCAGCACCGCGCGCGCATCGGGCGCGGCCGCGAGGGCGCGCGCCTCGTCCGACGACGCCCACTCGGGCACGGCGGCGACGTCAATGTAGATGGGATTGCGGTACAGCCGGCTCACCGGCGCGTACGGGGAGATGTCGATGCCCCGATTGCGCACCGCGTGCAGCGGATTCACCCCGACGAAATCGCCCCCCTGCGCGGCCGTCCACTCGGCGAGCGTCGCGAGGGTGGAGAAGTCGCCCACGCCCCAGTCGCGCTCGCTCCGCACCGAGAAGAGGCTGGCGGTGACGCCGAACGCGCTGCGGGCGCCGAGCACGTCGGCCGGTGCGGCGCATCGCTCGGGCACGACGATCAGCGTCTGCTCGCCGTGGCGCGCGTCGCCACCCGCGCGCACGCGCGCGGTCAGCTGGTGGTATCCCAGCGGAGGCACGGCGGGGAGCGGGACGTGCAACACCGCGCCGAGCGAGCGGTCGCGCCCTTCGCGGTGGAGTGTGTCGCCCTGCTCCGTACGAAGGGTGATCGACCAGACGACCTCCTCCGCTGCACCTGGCAGACGCAGCTCGACGCGCGAACGCACGTGCACGGCCGCCGTGGCGACGCGGACCGGCTCCATCAGCCGGGCGGACTCGGCCGCATCGAGCGCGGCCAGCGTGCGCGCCGCCATGGCCTCATCGCGCGCGTCGAGCCCCAGCGCATGCAGGAGCGCGATGGCCGACGACACGCTCAGCTCGCGCGTGGCGCCCCCCGCGTCCACGTACGCGAGCAGGAGCCCCGCGCGGGCGCACAGCGCGCGCAACGCGGGGTGCGCGCTCGCTGGCGATGCGGAGGCAGGGGCTGGAGACGAGGAGGACGCGGCGGACACCGGCGCGCTCCCGAGAGACGGGCGTGGCGTCAGCCGCGCCCGTCCTCCTCCGGAGCGAGGACCAGTGCGCCCAGCGGCGGAAGCTGGAGGCGCATGGATTGCGCGAACCCGTGGAACGGCGACGGCTCCGCCGTGGCCGTGGGCGAGGTGGCCACTTCGCTCCCGCCAAAGCGCGGATCGTCCGACGAGAGGAGCTCGCGGTACGTGGTGAGCGCGGGTGCGCCCACGCGATAATCCTCCCGCGGCACCGGCGTCATGTTGAGCACCACCACCACATGCCGGTCCCCGTCGCGCCGGACGTACGACATCACGGAATTCTCGCGGTCGGCGACGTCGATCCAGGCAAAGCCTTCGGGCTGATGGTCGGAGCGCCACAGCGCGGGCGTGTCGCGATAGAGCGTTCCCAGCGTGCGCAGAAACACGCCGAACTGTGCGTGCCGTGGATCGTCGGCCAGGTGCCAGTCGAGACTCGTGTCGTGATTCCACTCGACGTACGGCGCCAGCTCGGTGCCCATGAACAGCAGCTTCTTGCCCGGACGGGTGTACATGTAGGCGAGCAGGAGGCGCAGGTTGGCCATCTTCTGCCACGCATCCCCGGGCATCTTTTCCAGCAGGGAGCGCTTGAGGTGGACCACCTCATCGTGCGACAGCGGCATGATGAAACGCTCGCTGTACTCGTAGATCATCGCGAACGTCAGCCGGTCCTGGTGGAAGCGCCGGTGGACGGGGTCGTTGGAGAAGTAGTCCAGCGTGTCGTGCATCCATCCCATGTTCCACTTGAACGTGAATCCCAGCCCGCCGTCCTGCACGCGCGAGGTGACGCCCGGCCACGCCGTGGATTCCTCGGCCACCGTGAAGCAGCCGGGGAGCGTGTCGTGGATGATCGCGTTCACCGTGCGGAAGAAGTCGATGGCGTCGAGGTTCTCGCGGCCGCCGTACCGGTTGCGGAGCCACTGGCCGGGCTTGCGGCTGTAGTCCAGGTAGAGCATGGACGCCACCGCATCCACGCGCAGGCCATCGGCGTGCATCTCATCCAGCCAGTAGAGCGCGTTGGCGATGAGAAAGTCGCGCACTTCGTTGCGACCGGTGTTGAAGATGAGCGTCCCCCAGTCGGGGTGCTCCCCGATGCGCGGGTCCTCGTGCTCATAGAGCGCGGTGCCATCGAAGCGGCGGAGTGCGAAGTCGTCCTTGGGAAAGTGCGCCGGCACCCAGTCGAGGATGACGCCCACCCCGTGCTGATGGCAGTAGTCCACCAGATAGCGGAAGTCGTCGGGTGTGCCGAAGCGCGCGGTGGGCGCGTAGTAGCCGGACACCTGGTACCCCCATGACCCGGTGAACGGGTGCTCCATGATGGGGAGGAGCTCGATGTGCGTGAAGCCGTAGCGCGTGACGTGGTCCACCAGCCGCGGCGCGATCTCGCGGTAGGTGAGCGACCGGTTGTCCTCTTCCGGCACGCGGGCCCATGAGCCCAGATGGACCTCGTAGATGAGCACCGGCTCGCGGGTCACGTCGCGCTCCGCGCGCTCGCGCATCCAGTCATCGTCGTGCCAGCCGTAGCGGTCCAGCGGCCACACGCGCGACGCCGTGCCGGGTGCGAGTTCCATTGAGATGGCGTAGGGATCGGTCTTGACGCGCGGCACGCCTTCGCGCGTGAGGATCTCGTACTTGTACAGCGCGCCGTCCGGAACGTCGGGCACGAACAGCTCGTGCACACCGGAGCTCCCCATGCGCCGCATGGGGAGGAGCCGGCCGTCCCATCCATCGAACGCGCCGATCACGCTCACACGCTGCGCGTTGGGCGCCCACACCGCGAACGCCACGCCGTGCGTACCGTCCATCGCGCGCGGGTGCGCACCGAGCATCTCCCACAGGCGGCGGTGCGTGCCCTCGTTGAAGAGGTGCAGGTCCACGTCGCCGATGCTCGGGAGAAAGCGATAGGGGTCGCCGCGCTCCCACGCGCCGCCGTCGGCAAAGTGAAAGCGGAGCCGGTACCGCAGGGGGAGCGTGGCGCCGGGAAAGTACACGCCGAACAGCCCGCCGCCCTCGGCGGTCATCGGCACCGCACGTCCGTCGTCGAGCAGACACTCCGCGCGGTCCGCGTCCGGGTGGAACGCACGCACCACCACGCCGGCCGTGCCGGCGATGGCAGACGGATGCGCGCCCAGAAGGCGATGCGGCTCATCCAGGCGGCCCTCGCGGAGCTGCTCCGCCAGCGTGGGGTCGGCGGGCGGCGGCGCGCGATGCGACGCCGTTCGGGTGGGCGTGCGTTGGCCGGTCGTGGCCATCAATCCTCCTTCCGTCTGCGGTCGCGGTGCGCGCTGCTCACGAACCGTAAGAGAACCAGCGAGTATGGTGCCATCGTGACGACGGCGGCGTATTGCGTGCCACGATCCTCGCGCACGGCGGTGTTGAGCATCTCACGCCACCGCCCCGGCTGCGGCATGGCCGGCAGGGTGAAGACCTGGTCCGTGTCGCGGTTGTTCACCAGCAGGAGCAACGTGTCTCCGCGAATGGGGCGGCCGTGCTCATCCGTTTCGTCGGCCGCCTCGCCGTGGATCAGCATGCCGAGCGCGTGGAGATCGGGATCGTGCCACTCGGCGCCGGTCATCTCCTTTCCCGCGGCACTCACCCACACCAGGTCCTTCACCCCCGACGGACCGAGCGGGCGGCCGTGGAAGAAGCTCCGACGGCGCAGCACGGGGTTGTCGCGGCGGAGCGCGAACACCGCGCGCGTGAAGGCCAGGAGATCGCGCTGCGCGGCGGAGAGCTCCCAATGCACCCAGGTGATCTCGTTGTCCTGCGCGTAGGCGTTGTTGTTCCCACGTTGCGTGCGCGCGATCTCGTCGCCGTGCGAGATCATGGGAACCCCCTGCGAGAACGCCAGCGTCGCCAGGAAGTTGCGCTTGGCGCGCTCGCGCAGGGTGACGACACGCGGATCGTCGGACGGCCCCTCCACCCCCCAGTTGCGGCTCAGGTTGTCGTTGTGCCCATCGTGATTGTCCTCTCCGTTCGCCTCGTTGTGCTTGTGCTCGTAGCTCACCAGGTCGTTGAGCGTGAATCCGTCGTGCGCCGTCACGAAGTTGATGCTGGCATACGGACGCCGATCGCTCCACTGATAGATGTCGCTGCTGCCCGCCAGCCGAAACGCGAGCTCGGGCATCACGCCGGGGTCCCCCCGCCACACGCGGCGCACGGCGTCCCGATACTTGCCGTTCCACTCCGCCCACCCGATGGGGAAGTTCCCCACCTGATAGCCGCCCGGTCCCACGTCCCACGGCTCGGCGATGAGCTTGACCTGCGACAGCACCGGATCTTGCTGGATGATGTCGAAGAACGTGGACAGCCGGTTCACCTCGTACAGTTCGCGCGCCAGGACGGGCGCCAGGTCGAAACGAAACCCATCCACGTGCATGTCCAGCACCCAGTAGCGCAGGCTGTCCATGATGAGCTGGATGGTGCGCGGGTGCAGCATGTTGAGGCTGTTGCCCGTGCCGGTGAAATCGACGTAGTAGCGCGGGTTCTCGGGGTCGAGCCGGTAGTACGCCTGGTTGTCGATGCCGCGCAGCGAGAGCGTGGGCCCCAGATGATTGCCTTCGGCCGTGTGGTTGTACACGACATCCAGGATGACCTCGATCCCGGCGCTGTGCAGCGTCTTCACCATCGATTTGAACTCGCCCACCTGGCTGCCCAGTCCGCCCACCGCGTAGCGCACGTCCGGCGCCAGAAAGGCGATGGAGTTGTAGCCCCAGTAGTTGGTGAGCCCCAGATCGGCGAGGTGCCGGTCCACGGCAAAGTGATGCACGGGCAGCAGCTCGACGGCCGTAACGCCGAGCGAGAGCAGGTGCTCGATGATGGGCTCGCTGGCGAGCCCCAGATACTTGCCGCGCACCTGCTCCGGCACGTCCGGATGCAGCTGTGTCATGCCCTTGACATGACACTCGTAGATGACCGTCCGGTTCCACGGAACACGGGGCGGACGGTCCTCGCCCCACGTGAACGCCGGATCGATGACGACGCTCTTGGGCACACCGCCGGCGCTGTTGGTGGTGTTGATCTCGAGATCCCCGCGCGGACTTCCCACCTTGTAGGCAAACAGCGCGTTGTTCCAGTCGATCGTCCCACTGATCGCCTTCGCGTACGGGTCGATCAGCAGTTGCGCCGGGTTGAACCGCTGGCCGCGCGGGGGATCGTACGGGCCGTGCACGCGATACCCGTACAGCTGTCCGGGCCGGAGGTCGGGCAGGTAGCAGTGCCAGATCTGATCGGTGCGCTCCCGGATCGGGATGCGCGCCGTCTCATCGGCGCCATCGTGATCGTACAAGCACAGCTCCACGCCCGTGGCATTCTCCGAGAACAGCGCAAAGTTGACCCCGCGCCCGTCCCAGGTGGCGCCGAGCGGATAGGGTTGTCCGGGCCAGACACGCAGCATGTCAGGTGAGGGGCGAGAGAGCGGACGGTCGTGACGCGACGACACACCGGACGCCGGTCGAGCAGCCCGTGGGTGCTGTCAACGCATGGAGGATCATTCCTGCAGGCCGTAGACCGCGGCCGAGAGGGCGGCGACATCAATGCGGCGTTCGCTCGCGTCTCCGCTCTGCACGGCACGGGGGGCGCCGCCGTGCCCGCCATAGGCGGTATCGGTCGTCGAGAGGCGCAGCTCCCAGTTTCCATGACCGGCGTTCGCGATGCGCAGCTGCCGCGGCGACTCGGACAGGTTGAACAGCGCGAACAGCCGGCGTCCGGACGCCGTCTCCAGCTCGTAGCCCAGGCACTGGTCGGCGGCCGCGCACGCCACGCGCGGCGCCGCGTTGCCGGGCCGGAGCGCCGGCTCCCGTTCGCGCAGGTGCAGCAGATCGCGGTAGAGCGCGACCAGCTGCGCATGCTCGCCGCTCGACATCACGCTGCGGTCGAGCTTGGAAGTGGCAAAGGTGTCTTCCGCCTGCGGATCGGGAATGGTGTCGCCCCACCCGAAGTGCTCGAACTCGCGACGGCGTCCGGCCCGCACCGCCTCCACCAGCGCCGGGTCGCCATGGCTCACGAAGTAGAGGAAGGGATGGATTTCGCCGTATTCCTCTCCCATGAAGAGGAGTGGGACGTACGGGGCAAGGAGCAGGAGCGCGGCAGCCAGCTTGCGCCGATCGAACGAGAGGAGCGCCGACAAGCGATCGCCCCGCGCGCGATTCCCCACCTGGTCGTGGTTCTGGATCGCGATCACGAAGTGGTCGCCGCTCACATCGGCCGCACGCGCGCCGTGCTGCCGGCGACGATACGCACTGAACTGCCCATCGTAGACGAACCGGTCCTCGAGCGCCTTGGCGATGTCGCACACGTTCCCGTAGTCGCCGTAGTAGCCGGCCCGCTCGCCCGTGAGCGCGGCGTGCACCGCGTGATGGAAATCGTCGCTCCATTGCGCATCCAATCCGTACCCGCCCTGGTCCGGATCGCGCACCAGGCGCGGATCGTTCAGGTCACTCTCGGCGATCACCTGCACGCGCCGCTCGAGCAGGCGCGCCTGCTCGTGCACGCGCTCGGCCAGCTCCTGCAGGATGTGCTGCGCGCCAAAGTCGTAGATCCCGTGCACCGCGTCCAACCGGAGCGCATCGACGTGGTACTCCGTCACCCAGAACCGGGCGTTGTCGATCACGTACCGGCGGACCTCGTCGCTCTCCGGACCGTCGTAGTTGATCGCGCTCCCCCACGGCGTGTGATACCGGTCGGTGAAGTACGGCCCGAAGTCGTGCAGCACGTTGCCTTCGGGCCCAAGATGGTTGTAGACCACATCGAGCACCACCGCCAGTCCGTGCTGGTGCGCGGCGTCGACCAGCCGCTTGAAGCCAGCGGGCCCGCCGTACGCGTGGTGCGCCGCGTACAGATTCACGCCGTCGTAGCCCCAGTTGCGCGCGCCGGGGAACTCGCCAATCGGCATGCACTCGATGGCCGTGACGCCCAGCTCGGCCAGCCGGGGGAGGTCGGCAATGGCGGCGTCGAAGGTGCCTTCCGGCGTAAAGGTGCCAATGTGCAGCTCGTAGATGACGTAGTCGGCCATGGCGAGTCCGCGCCAGCGCGTGTCGTTCCACGCAAAGTCGGCCGGGTCCGCCACGCGCGACGGACCGTGCACCCCCTCGGGCTGCCATCGGCTCACCGGATCGGGGCGCTCGAGGCGGCCGTCGAGCAGGTACACGTAGTCGTCGCCCGCGCGCGCATTGGAGACCGTGTCCTCGAACACGCCGTGGCCGTCGTGGGTGAGCGGCACGTCGCCGCGCGCGCGTCCCGTGCGCAGTCGCACGGCGACCGTTGTCGCGTTGGGTGCCCAGACGCTGAAGTGAACGCCCGCATCGTTGGGCAGCACGCGTGCGCCGCGATCGAGCGCCCACGGTTCCGCATCCATCTGGCGGGGAGAGGCCCCGCCCCCCACGCCTGCGCGTGCCGCGGCGCGCTCTGCCTCGGCGACCGCCCGCCTGGCCGTCATCCCCGCTCCGCGTTCGGGGGCCGGCCGGCGGCGGCAGTGGGCTCGTGCGTAGCGCCGGCGCCGGCCGATCGCTCGCCGGCCAGGAGGGCGCGCGCGCCGCGCAGCGGGATCCACACCCAGTCTGGGCGGTTATTCAACTCGTACGTGACTTCGTAGAACACTTTCTCCATCTCGAACAGGGTGAGGAGAGCCGTTGTGGACTCGGAGGCGCGCGGAAGGAACGTGGGCGCGTCGCGCGGACCGCGGTCCGCTGCGCCCTCCTGGAGATACGCGTCCAGGAACGCGCGACGGACCACCTCCTCCCAACGCCAGGAGCGTTCCACCACGGCGGCTGAGCGGCCGATGTCCGTCGCCAGAGCGCCGGCAGCCGCGGCATAGCTGAACGAGCGGAGCATGCCCGCCACGTCGCGCAGCGCGCTCTCCTTGCGCCGCCGCTCCGCCAGCGGACGCGCCGGCTCCCCCTCGAAGTCGATCACCATGTACTCGCCCGACCGCGTGCGGAGGACCTGCCCCAGGTGATAGTCGCCGTGGTGCCGGATGCGCGCGCCGGCGTCGTGGCGCAGCGCGTCTCGCGCCGCGTCCACGCGCGCGCGCACCGCGGCGCGTTCGTCCAGGAGCGCGTCGGCTGCCGCACGCGCGTCGGTGGTCAGTGCCTCGCGCCGGCGCGTGAGCAGCGCCAGCGCGCCGTCGGCCATGGCGAGCGCGCGCTCGCACCACGCCTCCACGTCGGCGCGCACGGCCGGCTGCGGCGCGAACGCCGGGTCGGACGCGTCCGACGCGAGCGCATCGTGCATGGCGCGCGTGACGGCGCCCAGCCGGTGCGCATCATCGGCGAACGGGATGCGGGCGTCCGCACCGGTCGCGAACGCCGCCTGCACCGCGCCGAGCGCCACGCCCCACGCGTCCTCCGAGCCGGGGAGGAAGCGCTGGAGCATGCCGGCCACCGACGACGCGCCGTCGGGTTCGTCCAGATGCACCACGGCCAGCAGCGCCGGCGTGTTGCGGAACGTGGTGCGGATGGTGAGGAAGCGACCGATCTCGACGTCGGGGTTCTCGCCCTCCTCCAGGCGGCGGAAGAGCTTGAAGATGGCCGCGTCGCCGAAGACCAGCGACGTGTTGCTCTGCTCGGCGGTGGAGAGCCGCGCGCCGGCGCCGGCAAGCGCGGCCGCGTCGGGGCTCACCGTCTCCACGCGCCACGCTGCGCCATCGGCGGCGCACAACCCGCCGCGCGCCAGGAGGGAGCCCAACGCGCGGCGCGCCGTGTCCTCCTCCGGCGCGTCCACCAGAAGCGCGTGCTCGCCGCGCGCGGAGGTCACGTGCGCCAGCACGCCGGCGGGAAGCGAGGCGGCGGCGGCCGGCGCGTCACGCACGGAGAGCAGAAGCTGATAGCGCGTGCGCGTGCCGTCGTCCAACTCCATGCGCACCGGTACCACGGCCGTGGGCGGCCCGTTCCACTCGGGACCGGTGTCCAGCCGGATCACGCGGTCCACCACGGCGTCGCGCACGCTCCGTCCTTTGCCGCCGAACCACCGCCGTCCCATGAGAAAGCGCACCAGCGCGTCGCGCTCGAGCGTCCGCAGCACGGCCAGAGAGAGCGCGTCGCCGCTGGCGCCCGAGAGCTGCAGGGTGGGCACGCCGGCGGTGATCACGAGACGGTGTCCACCGCCTCCGTCGGCATCAACCGGAACCAGAGGAATCCGTGCGGAGCGAGGGTGAGCAGGTAGGGCAGGTCCCCGATGCGCGGGAACGGGGATTGGCTATACAGTTCCACCGGCACACAGCCGTTGAACCGCTCGAGCTCCAGCTCCACGAACTGCGCGTAGCGCGACAGGTTGTTCACGCAGAGGATCGTCTCGTCCTCGTGGCTGCGGAGGAACACCAGCACGCGCTGGTTGGAGGGGAGCAGGATCTCGAAGGACCCCCGGCCGAACGCGCGGAACTGTTTCCGCACGCGGATGATTCGCCGCATCCAGCGGAGCAGCGACGTCTGCGTGCGCTCCTGCGCCTCCACGTTCACCGCGGTGAAGCCGTATGGCGGATCGACGATCACCGGGCTGAAGAGCGCCGCGTTGTCGGCCTCGGAGAACCCGGCGTTCCGGTCCACGCTCCACTGCATGGGTGTGCGGACGCCGTTGCGGTCGCCCAGGTAGATGTTCTCGCCCATCCCGATCTCATCGCCGTAATACAGAATGGGCGTGCCGGGCATCGACATGAGCAGCGCGTTCATCAACTCCATCTGCCGCCGGCCGCCATCCATGAGCGGCGCGAGGCGGCGGCGGATGCCGATGTTGAGGCGCATCCGCCGATCCTTGGCGTACTCCGTGTACATGTAGTCGCGCTCCTCGTCCGTCACCATCTCGAGCGTGAGCTCATCGTGGTTGCGGAGAAAGATCGCCCACTGGCAGTCGGGCGGGATGGGCGGCGTGCGCGACATGATCTCGACGATCGGCGTGCGGTCTTCCTTCCGCTGCGCCATGAACATCCGCGGCATGAGCGGGAAGTGGAATGCCATGTGGCACTCGTCCCCCTCGCCAAAGTACGGCCGCACGTCGGACGGCCACTGGTTGGCCTCCGCGAGAAAGATGCGGCCGCTGTACTCGGCGTCGAGCGCGCGCCGGAGCTGCTTGAGCACAGCGTGCGTCTCCGGCAGGTTCTCGCAGTTGGTCCCGTCACGCTCCACCAGATACGGGATGGCGTCCAGCCGCAGCCCGTCCACGCCCATGTCGAGCCAGAAGCGCATGACGTCGATCACCGCCTCGAGCACGGCCGGGTTGTCGAAGTTGAGATCCGGCTGGTGGCTGAAGAAACGGTGCCAGTAGAACTGCTCGGCCACCGGATCCCACGCCCAGTTGGAGCGTTCGGTGTCGGTGAAGATGATGCGTGCGTCGCTGTACAGGTTGGGGTCGTCGCTCCACACGTACCAGTTGCGCTCGGGCGACCCGCGCGGCGCCGCGCGCGCGCGCTGGAACCACGGATGCTCGTCGGACGTGTGGTTGATGACCAGCTCGATGATGACGCGGATGCCGCGCCGGTGCGCCTCGTCCAGGAAGCGGCGGAAATCCTCCAGCGTGCCGTACTGCGGGTTGATCGATTCGTACTCGGCGATATCGTACCCGTCGTCGCGCAGCGGCGAGGGGAAGAACGGCAGGAGCCAGATGCAGGTGACGGCGAGCGATTCGATGTAGTCGAGCTTCTCGAGCAAGCCGGGGAAATCCCCCACGCCGTCGCGGTTGCTGTCGCGGAACGACTTGACGTGGACCTGATAGACGACGGCGTCCTTGTACCAGAGCGGATCCTGATCCGGAACCGGAACGTCGCTCATTCGAGATCCTCGCGCTCCACCCACGACGCCCCGCGCGCCAGCCGGAGTACGTGTCCCGGCTCGACCGCGGGATCGAGCCGCACGTAGTTCCGCGCGCCGCGCCACGTGTAGCGCGCACCCGTGAGCAGATCTTCCACCACGTACGTGTCGTCGGACCCGAGCCCCAACTGCTCGATGGGCACGTGGACCATCGTCTCCTGCGGGAGGTGCGGATCCAGCGTGACCGCCACCAGCAGCATCTCCTCCGGCGTGGCGGCCGCGCGCGAGTAGAAGAGCATCGCGTCGTTCTCCGACGTGTGGAACTCCAGATTGGTCGAGAGCTGCAGCGCGCGGTGCGTGTCGCGCAGCTGATTCAGGCGCGTGATGTCGGCGTCCAGGTTGCCCGGCGCGCCGAAGTCGCGCGGGCGCAGTTGGTACTTCTCGGCATCCAGGTATTCCTCACTGCCCGCGCGCAGCGGCGTGTTCTCCGCCAACTCGAACCCGCTGTAGATGCCGTACAGCGGCGACACGGTGGCGGCCAGATGCAACCGGATGCGGAACGCGTTGCGTCCCCCCGTCTGCAGGTACTCGTGCAGGATGTCGGGCGTGTTGATGAACAGGTTGCCCCGCAGGTAGTCGGCGACGGGCGGCGTGGTGAGCTCGGTGAGATACTCGCGCAGCTCCCACGCCGTGTTGCGCCACGTGAAGTACGTATACGACTGCGTGAAGCCGAGTTTCGCCAGCCGCTTGAGCCGTTTGGGCCGCGTGAACGCCTCGGCCAGAAAGATCACGTCCGGGTACTCGCGCTTCACGTCCGTGATCAGCCACTCCCAGAACGCGAACGGCTTGGTGTGCGGGTTGTCGACGCGGAAGGTGCGCACCCCGTGCCCGATCCAGTGATAGATGATGTCGCGACAGGCGCGCCACAGCGCATCGCGGTCGGCGCACCAGAAGTCGAGCGGGTAGATGTCCTGGTACTTCTTGGGTGGATTCTCCGCGTACTTGAGCGAGCCGTCCGGGCGGAAGAAGAACCAATCCGGATGCTCCGTGAGCCACGGATGATCCGGCGAGCACTGCAGCGCGTAGTCCAGCGCCACCTCGAGTCCCAGCTCGCCCGCGCGCGCCACGAAATGGTCGAAATCGGCCAGGGTGCCGAGGCGCGGATCCACCGCGCAATGGCCGCCGTCGTCGCTGCCGATCGCCCACGGGCTCCCGGGATCCTCCGGCCCGGCACCGAGGGTGTTGTTGGGTCCCTTGCGAGTGGTGAGGCCGATCGGGTGGATGGGGGGAAGGTAGACCACGTTGAACCCCAGCGCGGCCAGCCGCGGGAGCGCCCGCTCGGCGTCGCGCAAGGTCCCGTGCGCGCCCGGATCGGAGGCGGGGCCGTACGAGCGCGGGAACATCTCGTACCACGACGCAAAGCGAGCCCGTTCGCGGTCCACCACCACGTGCATCTCGCGCCCGTAGGTGGTGAGGTCAGTGGGCAGATAGTGCGCGTGCATCAGCGCGAGCAGCCGCTCGGCGAGCGCGGCGGCCGCGCGCTCGGCCACCGCGCGGTCGTCGTCGCGCAGCACCGCGGCCGCGCGCTTGAGCTCGGTGCGCGCGTCGCCAAAGCGCGTGCGGCGCGCGGCGCTGTCCACCAGCTCGGCCCCCTCCAGCAGCTCGAGCGACACGTCCTGCCCGGCCGCGATCTTCTTCTCCAGTGCGTCGCGCCAGGTGCCGAACGTGTCCGTCCACGCATCCACGGTGAACATCCACCGTCCCATGTGGTCGAGCGTGAACGCCCCCGTCCACCGGTCGCTGTCGTAGTCGTACGACATGGGCACGTGCCGCCACTCGCACGCCACCGGCGAGCGGTAGCGCACGCGCGCCGCCAGCAGGTCGTGGCCGTCCTTCAGGATATCCGCGCCCACGGTGAGCACGTCGCCGATGATCCGCTTGATGGGGAACCGTCCCGCGTCCAGCTCCGGCGAGACGCATTCGATGGCGAGATGGGGAAAGCCATCCGCGCGTGGTGCCGTGGTCGCTTTTCTAGCAGCCGTCACTGATGCCGTGCGTACTCCGTCGTCCATGCCCCCCTCGTCCACGTCTCCCTCTGCCAATGAATGGCGCGGCACCACCGGTGATGCAGTGGCGGACGGTGTGCGGCGCGCCGTACATGCAATGTCGCGGGCAGAAGGCCCCGCCGGCGATCATGCGAGGACAGACGATACCGCGCAAGGTCCGCGCCGGGAGCGCATGTGGGAGCAATGGCCGCGCGGATCGCGGTCGGGGCAGGCCCCGCGACATGGCCGATCACCAGAGCACGAGAGCGATCTGGAGCACAGCGTACGTCATGAACCCCAGCTGGTACAAACTGAGTCTCGATGAACCACGGCCTGGGATCATCGCTGGCATCGAAGAGCTTTCGTATCCGGCGCGACACGACAACGCTCAGGCACCATGGCATTGCCGCGAAGAAGGGGAGAATGTAGTAGAGCAGCATCGGGATGCCGTACTGCCGCGCCGAAAGCGCGGTGCCCTGCAGGGCTGTCTTAGCGATCGTTTCCGCCACGAATCCGGCAGTAACGAGCGTCTGTACCACAAACGCAACTCGCGCCATCGCGCGGTGGCTGCGGGCATCGCGCCCGAGGAGCATGTTCATGGAAGCTCCTTATGGGGGTGGGAGCACGCACAAGCTACCCGGCCCCTACACCCCGCGCCACCATCGGGCGATCGCCCAGCCTCCGAGCACCCCGTGCGGCGCTCAACGTACGCTGACGCTCCCCCCGGGGAACTCTCGTCCCGCCAGGCGCTATTATACCTGCGTGGACTTCACCCGCATCCCGGACCTCCTCTCGCAGCACCCGCTTCTGGCGATCCCCATCGTCTTCGCCGGCGGGGTGCTGACGAGCCTCACGCCGTGCATCTACCCCATGATCCCCATCACGGCGTCGATCGTAGGGGGACAGACGGCGGCCACCGCGGGCGAGCCGCGCTCGCGACGGCGCGCGGCGGCGCTCACGTTCAGCTACGTACTCGGCCTCGCGCTGGTCTATGCCGCGCTCGGCCTCTTTGCCGGTTTGAGCGGAACGATGTTCGGCACGGTGAGCAGCAATCCGTGGCTGTACTTCACGCTCGCCAATCTGCTGGTGATCGCCGCACTCGCCATGCTCGACGTGATCCCGGTGCATCTGCCCCACGCGCTCGCGCAGCGCGCGGCCACCGCCGGCACCGGGGGGCGCATGGCCGGCACGTTCGTGATGGGCGCGGCCTCAGGTCTGGTCGCGGCGCCCTGCTCCGCACCCGTCATGGTGGGCGTGCTCACATGGGTATCGACCACAGGGAGCGGAGTGCTGGGTTTCATCTATCTCTTTGTGTTCTCGATCGGGATGACGGCGCTGCTCGTCGTCGTCGGCCTGTTTGCCGGCACGGTCTCTGCCCTCCCCAAGGCGGGGACGTGGATGCTCTGGGTGAAGCGCGCGTTCGCCATCATCATGCTCGGCGTGGCCGAGTATTACCTCATCAAGATGGGACAAGTGTTGATATGAGACGCATGCTATGGACGATGCTCGCCGCTGCCCTTGCCATGGCCGCCGGCATGACGGCGGCGCCGGCGGTGCAGGCGCAATCTTCGATGGTGGCCGTGGGCGACTCCGCACCCAACGCGCAGCTTACGCGCCCTGACGGCACGCCCGTGCAGCTATCGCAGTACATCGGCAAGACGCCCGTGCTGTTGGAGTTCTGGGCCACCTGGTGCCCCAACTGCCACGCGCTCGAGCCGCGGATGCAAGCGGTGGCCGCCAAGTACGGCAACCGCATCAAGCTCATCGGTGTGGCCGTGTCGGTGAACCAAACGCGCGAGCGGGCCGCGTTGTACGCGGACAAGCACAAGCTGCCGGTCGAAGTGCTGTGGGATGGCGACGGCAACGCCAGCGGCGCGTACGACGTGCCGGCCACGTCGTACATCGTCATCATCGACACGCACGGAAAGATCGTCTACACCGGCGTGGGCGCCGATCAGGACCTGGACGCCGCGGTGAGCAAGGCGTTGGCGGGGTGACCACCGCCGCGGGCGGCGCGGGCGGCGCGGGTGACGGGAACGGCGCCGGCGACGGCGCGAGCGACCGCGCAGGCGAGCCGCCCCCGCTCGAACATGTGCTCGAAACCTGCCTGTACGCCGCCAACCTGGACGCGGCGGTTGAGTTTTACGCGAACGTGCTGGGGCTCACGCTCGTCTCGCGCGAGGAGGGGCGCCACGCCTTCTTCCGCTGCGGGCGACAGATGCTGCTCGTCTTCGATCCCACCGCTACGGCTGCCCCGCCGTCCTCGCCCGGCAAGACGCCCGTGCCGCTGCACGGCGCGCACGGCCCCGGACACGTGGCCTTCGCCATCGACGCGGACCACCTCGCTGCATGGCGCCGGCAGCTCCAAGCACACGCGATCGCCATCGAGTGCGAGGTCAGCTGGCCGCGCGGCGGACGCTCGCTCTACGTGCGCGACCCCGGCGGCAACAGCGTGGAGCTCGCCATGCCGGTGATGTGGGGGCTCTGATCACCGGCGCGCGACGCGCGCCATCACGTCTCGACGTGCCAGGACAGAGGCGCGATCCCTGCGTCTGTGATGTCCCGTGGAAGTTGGCGATTTGGAGAGGAGGGGACATTCATGAGACATCCATGGAGCATATTCGCGGCGGGGCTCTGTTTGGCGGGAACGCTCACGCTGGGCGCGTGCGCCACGAGCAGTCAGGCCGCCAATCGCAGTGAGCAGACGGTGGCCCAGGAAAACGTTCAGGTGCAGGTCCAGAACAACCTCGTGCCACCCATCGCGGTGACGGTGTGGATCGTGCCGCGGACGGGCGTCAAGAAGATGCTCGGCAGCGTGAACCCGGGCGCGACATCCACCTTCGACTACTCGTCCACGAACGCGCTGCCGTTCGTGCTCGAGGCGCGGACCACGGGGGGCACGAACATCACGTCGCGGCAGTTCACGATCACGGCCGGCACGGACCAGGTGGCGTGGGACCTGCATTCCAACACGGTATCGATCGGTTCGTGATGCGCGTGACACGAGGGCGGCGGTGCAGCACGCGTGGGGGTCGCTCCGATCCCGAGGCAGGACCACTCCGCCTGGATGACGGCGGTGTATGATCAGTCGGAAGCGTGCGGCGCCGGCGCCGACGGCGGAGCCGCGCTCCATTCCGCTTCGATCTGCGCGCCTTCGGCCGCGAGTCCGCCGACGAGGGCGCGCACGTGCACCAGTGTGGTGCGCGGATTCATGATCGTGACCCGCAGCACTCGCACGCCGCCCGCCACCGTCGTGGTGATCCATCCCGCACCGGAGCGGTTGTAACGCTCGCGGAGCGTCGCGTTCATTGCGTCGAGTTGGGCGGGGCTCCACGCGCGCGTTCCGCAGTAGCGAAAGCAGAGGATGTTGGACTCCGGCTCGTGCAGCGGCTCGAACGCCGGCGTCTCGCCCACGTGACGCCAGAGCGCACGGGTGGTGGTGCACAGCCGGTCGTACAGCGCGCCCAACCCATCGGCCCCATACCGCTGCAGCGCCGCCCACACCTTGATGGCGTCCACCCGGCGCGAGCAGGCGAAGCTGCGCGTCCCCTGGTCCCACGAGCGCTCCTCCGCGTCGCCATGAAAGAGATAGGGCGCACGCTGACTGAAGGCACGCTGCAGGTCCCGTTCGTCGCGCACGAGCAGCATCCCCGCCGGCAGTGGCAGCAGCATCATCTTGTGCGCGTCCCACGCCAGCGACTGCGCGCGCTCCACGCCACGCAGCCGCGCGCGGTGCCCGTCCGACAGCAGCGCCGTGGCGCCGTGCGCGCCATCCACGTGCAACCAGAATGCCGCGCCGTTCGCACAGCGCGGCGATCGCGTCCAGGTCGTCAAAGCTTCCCGTGCTCGTGGAGCCCGCCGTCGCCACCACCGCCATCACGCCACGGCCCGCCTGATCGAGCGCCGACAGCATGCGCGCGAGCGCTTCGACATCCATGCGGAAATCGCGCGACGCAACCGGCAGCGCCCGTTCGACGCCCAGGCCGAGCTCCGCCACCGCGCGCGTCACGGCGTAGTGCGCGTGCTCGCCGCAGAGCACCACCGGCGGATCCGCGCCCACTCCCCGCTCCCACGCGTGCGGCATCGCGCGCGAGCGCGCCGCCAGCAGCGCGGTGACCGTCGCCTCCGTGCCGCCGTAGGTCATCACGCCCCCCGCATCCGCACCGAAGCCGGCCAGTTCGCACATCCAGCGGATGACGCGATGCTCCACCGGCGTACCCGTGGGCGACATCTCGAAGACGGCCGCCGATTGGTTGAGCGCGGCGATGAGCGACTCCAGCCAGATCGCCGCCGGCAGCGGCGGGCTCACCTGGTGCCCCATCGCCATCGGATGCACCAGCCGGTTCGCGTCCGACAGCACGTCGCGCTCGAGGCGCGCGACCACATGGGCGAGCGGCGCTCCGCCGCGCGGAAGCGGCTCGTCGAACCGCGCCGCGATCTGCTGTGGCGTGGCGCCGGTCGACACCCGTCCCACCCCGCGCGCCGCGCTCTCCAGGTAGCGCAGCACGAGTTCCGTCACCGCACGCGCGGCATCGGGCCCGCTGTCCGCCTCCAGCGCGCCCAGCAATCCACCGGGCAGCGCCGTGTCCGACGATATATCGCGCGACGACCCGTTGCCCGACGGCGCGTCGTTGTCGCGGGCACCGGGCGCACGTGCATCGGGCGCACGTGCATCGGGCGCACGCACGTCGCCCGCACATCCATCGGGCGCGCCCGTGTCGGAGGCGTGGCGGCTGGAATCCGGGCCGTCGGTCTCGGTCATGTCACCGTGTCCCCGTCATTCGATGCCGGTCCGATCCTGCAGCGCATCGTCCGCTCCCGCGCTCTGTGGCGCCAGAGGCGCGTCGCGCGCGCCCGTCAACCGGAGCTCCAGGATCCGACGCGGCGCCTGCGGATGCACGGTGGAAAAGAATTGCAGCCGGTCGATCATCACCGGCTCCGCGATCCGCACGGACAGCAGCGAGCGAGCGCTTTCCGGTGTGAGCGTGGGATAGAAGCTGAGCGTACAGTGCGGCGAGAACGGAAAGCGCGACCGCTCGAACGGGAGCCCGCTCGTGGCGATGCGCTCGTGCAGCGCGCGGAGCTCGCCATGCGGACTGAGCGGGAGGACGACGATCTGCGTCTGCATGAAACGCACAGCCGCCCCGAAATGGACCACGACCGGAGCGATGGAGCGCACCACCGGCTCCAGAGCCTCGCGAATCCGGGCGGGCGAGGTGCCGAGGGGAATGGGACCCACGCCGGACGAACCGACGAGGGTGATATGGGGAGGGGAGGTGTTGGCCAGCCGCGGATCGTATTGCCGGTGAATCGCCCGTACGCGCTCGCGAAGGCTGCCGACGAGCTCGTGGACGACGAAGATGCCGTTGTTCATCACATGAAACATACCGCCCGCCGGCGGTGGTCGCACCGCGCGAGGGCGTGCGCACCCCGCGAGCCGTCGCACGGGGCGAGGGCGTGCGCCGCGCGCCCTCCGCGTTGATGGGTGCGGAGCGGCGAGGCGGGCGGGCACACAGGGTGCAAGTGGGGAGGGCGTGTCTACTCCCGCGTACGAGCTGGCCGGCTGTCCGGCGTGCGACGATCGGCGGCAGCGCGAGCTCACCGACGCCGCGACGGTGCGCCGCGAGCTGGAGGAGCTCTGGCTCTTTCACACGCGCCGCCTGCGCGCCGGCACGCCGCCGGAGCGCCTGCAGGATCGCCTCTCCTTTTCGCAGCGCCCGCCGCTTCGGCTGGTGCAATGTGCGCGCTGCGGTACGGTCTTTCGCAATCCGCGTGAGCGGGACGTCACGCTCCGCGCGCTGTACGCCAACGCGGACGCCGACCCGGACGCGTTGCGGGCGCTCGTTCGCACGCAGCATCGCGCCTTTCACGCGCAGGCGCGGCGACTCACGCGGTATCTGGGCCGGACGGGATCCGGCCTGGAGGTGGGGAGCTACGCTGGCGGGTTCTTGCTGGCCGCGTCCGCGCGGGGCTGGCGCTTCGAGGGCGTGGACGTGAACGAACCGGCCGTGCGGTTCTCACGGACCCTTGGCGCCACCGCCGCGGTGGGAGAGATCACGGACGTGGATGCCGGCCGGCGCTTCGACGCCATAGCGTTCTGGAACTGCTTCGATCAGCTAGCCGATCCGGCCGCAGCACTGCGCGCCGCGGCTGCGCGACTCTCCCCTGGCGGGGTGGTGGTGGTGCGCGTCCCGAACGGCGCGTTCTACGCGGCGGCGAGGCGGTGGCTGTCCACGCCCGCGGCTCCCGCGGCGCGCGCCCTCCTGGCGCACAACAATCTGATGGCGTTTCCGTATCGCCACGGCTTCACCGTGCGCGCGCTCCGGCTGCTCATGCAGCGGTGCGGGCTCCGGGTGGATCGCGTGCGCGGCGGGCCGTTGGTGCCGCTCTCCGACGAGTGGACGCGGGCCTGGGCGACGCTCGAGGAGCGGGCGGTGAAAGGGCTCGTGAGCGCGGTGGCATCCATGTCGGAACGCATGGCAGCGCATGCTCCCTGGATCGAGGTCTACGCCCGCGCGCTGCCTCACCACACGGGCCGGCTCTCCCGCGATGCCACGGTGGCATCGCGGGAGGCAAACGGGCCCGCCTGCTCAGATGATGCTGGAGCGCGACGGCGGACCGCCGGTGGAGTGCGGCGCCCGTTGCGGCGGAAGCCAGACCTGGACCGCGCGGGCGAGACCCACCCCGGGCACGTCCCGCGGCTCGGCGCGCCGTAAGTCTGCCAGCACGCGACCCGCCCACGGGATGGCGCGCCGCTTTGTGGGCGCGCCGGCGTGCGCGCCGGGACGCAGACGGTATGTTCCGCTCACCACCGGGAGATCACCTCCCGCCTGCCGCGCCGTGAGGATGGTCTGCAGCGCCTCCTCGAGGTTCTTGGGTGTGGCCGAGCTCGCGCGCAGGAGGATCACGTCGTGCTCGTTGGCGTTGGCACGACGCTGCACGAGAAACGGCTCGGCGGCGTTGTGCGGAAGCTGATTCACGAGCACGATCGTGACGGGCACGCGCGCCGTGGTTTGGGTGTTCGGCCCCTGGGCGGCAGTCGGCACGGCGGACGCGCCGGCCAGGGATGCCGCTAGCAGGAGCGCGATAAGAGGCTTGATCATGATCTCTTGTCCTCGAGATGGATGTTTGGACGCACTGTTGAGCGGAAAAGCGAGAGCGTGCACGAGGCAACGGGGTGCGGAGCATCCCGGCCGCGGCGTCTCAGCAGGTGGTGGCGTAGCCACACGAATACTGCTCCCACTTTCCCGTCGATTCGTTGTAGATGTCGATGCACACGTATTCCACCACGGCCAGCTGGCCGCATACGCTGGTCCCGCCATTGCCGATCCCGGTGCCCCAGTCCACCGTCTCGCCGCCCGTGGGATCGCCGGGACCGTACTGCGTGCCGCCCGTGCCGCCCGTGCCGCCTGTAGTGCCCCCCGTGCCCCCGCACGAAGCCTCCGTGGTGGCGTAGGGGTCGTAGGCGACGTCGTAGACGGCGGCCAACTCGCCGCTGCTCGTACCGGTGCCGCCCGCGACACACGGGGGTGCGCAATCGGGCTGATGGGCCCAGTTGTCGCCCGATTCCGCTACGTGGCCCCATGTGAAGCCCGGGGTTTTCGGCGTGGGCGGAATCCCGTCGGAGGCACGGAACTCAGCACGTGCTTGCGCGAGGTATCCGCACGGCTTCGAGACCGCCAGCACCGCGCTCGAGGTCGCTGAATGCGTGAAGAAGGGGAGACCGTACACGCCTCGTGTCGCCTCCGTGGTGGCGACGGTGGCGGTTGGGGTCCGCAACGTAAGAAACGTGGTCACCTCACCGCTCGTACCGCGGAAGATCATGTGACCCTGCCCGTACGCAAAATCATCCTGGAAGCCCACATCCACCCAGTAGTCGAGGATCACCGCGAGCGAGCCGCTGGATGTGGAGAGTTGTGCACTGGTGTCGTTGAGCAGGGCTGCGCTCGCGCCCGTCGAGTCCACCGCGGCCGCGGCATCCGGAGCGACGCTGTCGGCGCAGGCCAGCACCCCGGCCGCGCAAAGCGTTGCCGAGAGCAAGAGAAATCGGGATTGCATGTGTCCACCCCTGTGAGGTTGATCCGTGGACATCCTCCTGGTGAGGACGCCCGTTACCTCACCGCATGTCCCGGCGGCACTCGATGCGGACGCGCAAGAGCAGCGTGACCACCACGGGATCCGCGTCGGTCCGTCCCTGCACAGGACCGGCGATCCAGATCTCCTCTGGCGCGGGGGTGGCTGCCGCGAAGAAGCCGCGATACGGATTCGGGATGCGAATGAGTTCCTTCACCGCCAAGGACGTATCGAGCGCGACCAGGCGCAGCTCGTCGGACGGGTCCAGCAAGATCGGGACGAGATGTTCGATGGCCCACACGGGCGTCCCGTCGATCAGGACCGGCGGCGCCACATAGTTCATGTTCGGATCGAGCACGACCCAATGTCCGTCCGGCACGACCTGCTGGCCCGCCAGCGCGCGAGCTTCCCGTCGCGCCTCCAGCGGATTGTGCTGGACGACGAACCAGGTGAGCAGCCAGCGGTCGCTTACCGCGAGCGCGCTCTTGAGATAGACGTTGAGACTGTCGCCATTCACCGCGCGACCGAGCAACCGCCAGCCATCGTGCCATCCGTACAGCATGAGCGAGGAGGCGATCGACGTGCCGTACTTCGGAATACGTGTATCCGGATGTGATAAGGCAAGCACGAAGCCGTCGCGATCCGAGTGCGCCGCGGTGACGGTCGACAGACCATCGGTGGCGAGCGCCGTGGTTGACCACCTCCCGCCGGAGCGCTCGAACACGAGCGTGCTCCGATCCCACCCCGCGGTGTCCGACGGGGTGACCGGCATCGCCCATAGCAGCGTGTCGCCGGCCGGGACCAGAGCCGATGCCTCAAACGGGTGCGGAACCCGATCCTCCGGAATGGCGATCGAGTCGATCTGTCGCCACCGCGCGTCCACATAGGTGCCGTACCACAGATGCGCCACGGTTCCGTCGTGCATGCCGTCGTAGGGCGCGGTGAGCTCGGCGAACACCACGTCCCACCCTCCCCCGCTGCGCGCGGCGGCACGCACGCCTATGATCCGGTTCCCGTGCGGGATGGGCGCGTAGACGATGTGGGCGCTTCCGTCGCGCGCGATCACCGTGCCCAGGATGCTGTCGCCGGACACAAGCTGCGGCGTGCCGTCGGGCGTGCGGCGCCAGGCATAGACGGGTTTCCCCGCCAGAAGCGTCTCGTGGCCGGAGACGACGAACGCCGACGGCTCCACGTAGATCGCGAGCGAATCGGCGACCAGCGTGGAGCGGCCGATCTCGCGCGCCGTGCAGCCGGCCGCCGGCGGGCCGGCCTGCACGCCCTGCGCGCGGGCCGGCGGCCACGGCAGCCAGCCGAGTGAACACACCACGAGGAGCGCGGCCCGTACCCCACGTCGCACGAGCACGGACGGCCACCCGCACCACTGCCCGCGCTGCCGCGCGTACGCTCCCGACTCGAGCTCCACCATGGAAGCACCTCTCGCACCCGTCGTGCGCCCCCCCAAACCGGAGAGCGGTGAGCCAAGGAGCTCGGAAAATCCTCGGCAGACGGTGATACCATAGCGCCAGGAGCACCGCGGAGGGACATCGTCATACGACGGCCCGCATCATTTTGTCCCGACGGGCCGCGGCTCCGCCGGGCCGTTCGCTCACCGCACGACCACCGTCCCCACCATCTTGGGGTGGATCGCACAGTAGTAGGGGTATCGTCCCGGCGTGGTGAGCGTGAGCGTGAACGTTTTCCCCGTGTCAAGCACCGGCGATGGCTTGAACGCCTTGTCCACGCTCACCACCTGGTGCGGCACGTCGTCGTGATTGGTGAACGTGATCCGCGCGCCGGCGGCCACGGTGAGCGTGCCCGGGTTGAAGCTGAAGTTGTCGATCGTGACTTCGTTGGGACGCGCGGGCGGTTGGCGCCGCGCGCTGTCGCCGCGCGCCGTTTGCGCGCCGTGCGCGGTGAGGGGCGCCGCACCCGACAGCGCGGTGTCTACCACGGCCAGCCCGTGCGCGCCCCGCACGAACCGCACGCTCGTCGTGCCCAGGTAGTCGCGCAGCGTGCCCGGCGGTACGGCAATGGGTCCCGGCGACGGGGCCGTGCCGGGCGCGGGCTGAGGAAACGCGGTCGACAGGGCCGTGTGGAAGGTGACGTTCCCTTCCACCTTCTGCACGACCTGGTGGATGTGGCCGTTGAGCACCGTCACGGAACCGAAGCGCTTGAGGTACGAGAGCGCCCGCGCGCCGTCGTCCGTGCCCCATCCCCATTCGGGGTACACGGTCCACAGCGGCACGTGCGCGAACACCACAATGGGCGTGCTGCTCGAGAGCGACTTGACGTCGCGCTCCAGCCACTCCAGTTGCTCGCGCCCCAGGTTCCCCAGCCCGCCCGGCTTCAAGTCGAGCACGTTCACCAGTCCCACGAAGTGTACGCCGTTGTAGTCGAAGCTGTACCACCCCTTCCCGCCGTGCCGCTTGGAGGGCGCGCCGAACCGGCGCAAATACGACGCGCCGTTGTCTCCCAGCACGTCGTGCTCGCCCGGCACGTAGAACACCTGCCCGCTCGTCGTGCGTGCGGTGCGGATCACCTGCTCGGCCGTGTCGAACTCGTCGGGGGTGGAGAGATGGCTGATGTCCCCCGTGTGAATGAGGAAGGCTGGCTGCGTTGGCAGCGCGCCAATGCGGCGCACCGCTTCCTGCAGCGTGGCGACCACGTGCGGATTGGCCGCCTTGTCGAAGCCAATGTGCGAGTCGCTGATCTGCACGAAGGCAAAGTCGGCGCCCGCGGCATCAGCCGACAGATCGTCGCCGGGACGAATGAGCTTGGAACGCATCACGCCGCCCTGCATCATCCAGAGGAGCCCGGTGCCCGTCCAGGCCATGCACTTGAGAAACCCACGGCGGTCCAGGCCGTCGTCGTTGTGATCGTGGTCGATGCGGTCCGACATGCGTCCTCCCAGAGAGGTGAGAAGAATCAGGGCCGGAGTTGGCCACCGTAGCGTGGACCGGGGGAGAGCGTGTTTATTCCCGGAGTGGTGGGCCGGGAATAAATCCACGTCTCGGCCGGTCTCCTCCAGGGCGGCGTGCATCCGCCTGGGGAGGGCCGACCAATGGGATGGAAACATGACAGCGATTCGCGGCGACACAGGTGCACACGCCAGTTGACTCCCGCGCGACCGCGCGACGGGGAGCCGATGCCCTTGCGCCGGATGCGGACACGGCTGCCGACGCGTCGGAGTTCGAGGCGCGCATGCTGCCGCACCTGGACGCCGCCTATCGCCTGGCGCGGTATCTCCTGGGCAACAATGCCGACGCCGCCAATGCCGTGCAGGAGGCCTACCTCCGCGCGCTGCGCTACTTCCACGGACTGCGCGCTGACGACGCGCGGGCGTGGCTCCTCACGATCGTGCGCAACACGTGCTACACGTTGCGCGCGGCGCAGCGACTGACGGCCGTGGACGAATCGTTCGACGAGGAGCTGCACAGCGACGCGGCCGCACCCCCCGCGCCCGACCAGGAGTTGGCGCGTCGCGCCACGCGCGAGTCCATCGAACGGGCCGTCGCCGCCCTGCCGCCGGAGTATCGCGACACGTTCGTGCTGCGCGAGATCGACGGCATGTCGTACAAGGAGATCGCCGCCATCACGGGCGTGCCGATCGGGACGGTGATGTCGCGTCTCGCGCGCGCGCGCCAGCGGCTTCGCCAGGCGCTCACGCGCGAGGAGTACCAGCCATGACCGCGCACTGTACGTCCGATGAAGCGGCGATGATCCACGCGCTGGCGGACGACGAGCTCTCCCCCGCCGAGCGTGCGCGGGTGGAGGAGCATGTGGCGCAGTGCGCGTCCTGCCGCAGCGCGCTGGCGGCGGTGGACGATCTGCGCAACGCGGTGCGCGAGCATCTTCCACGGCACAATGCGCCCTCCGCGCTCCGCGCGCGGATCTCGGCGGCCGTGCGGCAGGCGAGTGCGGACTCACCTATCTCCGCGGACGCACAAACCGGAGGGGAGGCCCCCGCGGCCGCGCACATCACCGCGCGCGCTGGCACGCGCCAAGGAACGCCGTCCGCGGTGACGCCGCTCCGCGCGCCGTTACCGCCGAGCGCGCGCGCATGGCGCTGGGGCGCGCTGGCCGCCACGGCGCTCCTGGCCGTCGCGCTCGGCCACGACGTGTACTCGCGCTCGCACGCGATCACGCCGGAGGAGGTGGCCGTACGGGAAGTGGTGGCCAACCACGTACGCGCGCTCATGCCCGGGCACCTGCTCGACGTCGCCTCCACTGACGAGCACAACGTGAAGCCCTGGTTCGCCGGGCGGCTCGACTTCTCGCCGAACGTCCCCGACCTCACCGCGCAGGGATTCCCGCTGTTGGGCGCGCGGCTGGACTACGTGGGGCAGCACCCGGCCGCCGCGTTGGTGTACGGACGGCGGAAGCACGTGATCGACGTCCTCACCTGGCGCAGCGACGACGCGCGTGACCGAGCGCCGGTGGAGTACGAGCGCAACGGCTATCACGTGGTACAGTGGAGCCAGGACGGCGCCGTCTACTGGGCGACATCCGACGTGGCGTGGCCCGATCTGCGCGCGTTCGTGCGAGAGTTTGCGTCCGCGCCTGGCCGGCTATAATCTCCCGGACCGCCCGCGGACCGCTCGCGCTCTCGTTCTTCTGCGTCGCACTCCCCGCACGCGAGAGCGGCTCGCCGTTTGTGCTCTGGGACAGCCGTTTGGAGGAATGCATGAAGGGACCTGCTCTTCGGTGGCGCATCCCGCACGCGCCCGGGTGATCGATCTCGGCGACGTGACGCTCATGCCCGGGCTCATCGACGCGCACATTCACCTGTTCCTGCATCCGTCTCCGCCGTCGGAGGGGATGCAAACGGTGTATGAGTCGGCGCCCGCGCGGACGATCGCGGCGACGCTCGCGGCGAAGGAAGATCTCATGGCCGGCTTCACCGCCGAGCGCGACATGGGGACGGAAGGCGCGGGCTCCGCGGATGCCGACGTGCGGAACGCCATCGATCGCGGGCTGATCCCCGGACCGCAGCTCCAGATCAGCGGGCAGGCCATCTCCATCCTGGACGGACACGAAGACGCCACGGGCTTCAACCCCAAGCAGCAGGTACTGGGGAACGCCGACTACGCGAACGACGCCGAGCAGCTCGTCGAGATCATCCGCGAACAGCACAAGCTGGGGTCCACGTTCGTGAAGATCTACGAGACGGGAGGCGACCGCATGGTGCCGCACGGCTCCGCGCCGTGTCTTGGCAACCCCATCTGCGCCCAGCTCGACCTCGGCGCGCAGGCGGGTGATCCGGAGTTCTGGGACTTCTACACGCCGTATCAGTACACGGAGGAGCAGCTCAAGGCGGCCGTCACCGAAGCGGCGCGCCTGCACACCAACGTGGGCGTGCACTGTCAGGGCGAGCCGGCGGCGCGGTTCGCCGTGGAGGCGGGGGTGGCGTCCATCGATCACGCCACGCAGCTCAGCGACGCCACGATGGAGATCATGAAGCGGAAGCACATCCCCGCCGTGCCGACCTTCACGATCTTCAAGTATTTCCTGGAGCACGCGCCGAGTGCCGGGGCCGCGGCGCGCGAGAACGCCATGCTCGACTACAAGATCCACGAATTCAAGCGGCAGGTGGCGGCAGGCGTCCCGATGGCGGTGGGGTCGGACGTGGGGCCGTTCCCGCACGGGACGCAGGCCCAGGAGCTCGAGCTCATGGTGAAGTACGGCATGACGCCGCTCGCCGTGCTGCAGGCCGACTACCTGAACGGGGCGCGCGTGTTGATGTGGGAGGACAAGGTGGGACAGCTCAAGCCCGGCTACTACGCGGACATCATCGCGGTGCCGGGGAATCCGCTGGACGACATCGCCGCCGTGGAGCACGTGCAGTTCGTGATGAAGGGCGGCGTGGTGTACAAGGACGCGGGGGCGGGAGGCAAGTAGGGGGGCGCGCACGCCGTGCGCCGGCGGCACGCGGCTGCACGCCCGCCCCAACCCCTCACGGCGTCGCCACCGGCTTCGCATCCCCGTCCAGCAGCACGATTGGCGCGATGTTCGTCGCGCGGAGCGGCGCCTCGATTACCGATCGGTCGCCCACGATGACGATGTTCAGGTGCGCGAGGTCAATGTACTTCTTCGCCACGCGCACGAGGTCGTCCTTGGTGACGGCGTTCACGTGCGATGCGTAGTCCTGGTAGTACGTGGGCGGAAGTCCGAGCGTGTACAGACTGCCCACGGTCGCGGCGGTGGCTTCCACCGAACTGAAGCGCCGCGGGAGGCTCTGGATGAGCGACGCCTTGCCCTGCGCCATCTCGTCGTCGGTGAACGGGATGCCCCCCTGCACGCCCTCGAGATGTTTCATGAACTCGACGAGCGCGCTGTCGGTCTTGGCGGTCACCACGCCACCGCCGGCCTCGAACGCACCCGGTCCCCTGCCGAAGGCGAATCCCGATCCCACGCCGTAGCTCCATCCCTTCTCCTCGCGGATGTCGTGGTTGAGCCGCGATTGAAAGAGTCCGCCGAGGATGGTGTTCATCACCTCGATCGCATAGTAGTCGGACGTATTGCGCGGCGGGCCGGGGAGTCCGATGGCGAAGATCGACTGCGCCGCTTTGGGCTTGTCGACCAGGTAGATGGTCGTCGGCCGGGGCGACGGCGGGGCGGGATACGCGAAGTCCGGCGGCGCGCCGCCCGCGGGCCAGGCGTCGAACACGCGCGTCACCACGTTCTTCACCGTGGCCGGATCCACGTCGCCGGCCACGGTGATGACGGCACGCCCCGGCTGGAAGTAGGCGTGATGGAACGCCACGATGTCGTCGCGCGTGATGGACTTGACCGACGCCTCGGTGAGCACGCGGCCGTACGGATGCTCGTCGCCGTAGACCACCTTGCTGAACACGCGGGAGGCGATCGCTTCGGGACGGTCGCGCGCTTGCGCGAGGTTCACCAGCATCTGCCCGCGCAGCCGCTCGAGCGCGTCCGGTGGAAGGCTCGGATGCACGAGCATGTCGGCGAGCAGCTTGAGCGCCGGCTCGAGCTTGTCGCTCAACGCCGTGAAGCCGATGGACCCCGATTCGTCTCCCACGCCCACGCGAATGGTGGTGCCAAGCATCTGCTCGGCGTCGGAGAGCTGCTCGCCGGTGAGCGACGCTGTGCCCTCGCTCAGCATCTGCGCGGTGAGCGACGCGACGCCCGGTTTGTCCGCCGGCTCGAAGTTGTCGCTCCCGCCGATGAACGCGATGGTGAACGACACCAGCGGCAGATCGTGCTTGGGGGTGACGACCAGACGCGCCCCGTTGGGGAGCATCTGCGTCGTCCACGTGGGCACGACGAGCGCGGGAGGCGGCCCTGGCGGGGGGACGACGTTGCGATCGAGCGACGCGGGTTCCTGCGCGGCCAGCGGGGCCGCCACCAGCGGAGCCGCCGCCAGCGTGAGCGCCAGCAGAGCGCCCCCGGAGACGAACGTGTGGGCGCGCATCAGTTGCCTCCCATGATGTAGTGGCCGCCGTCGGCGCTCACCGTGACTTTCGCACTCGCGTCGGGCTTGGCGGCCAACTCCGGCTTGCCGGCTGGCACGATGCTCAGCACCACGTGATTGGCCGTGAGATATTTGTTCGCCACGCGCTGCACGTCGGCCGCCGTCACCGCGCGCAGGCGGTTGTATTCGTCGTGGAAGTAGCCGGGATCGCCATGGAACACGAGGCCCTGGTCCAGCAGGTTGGCCTTGCCGAGGTTCGACTCGAGCGCGCGCACGAAGCCGAACTGCAGCCCGGCCGCCGCGCGCGCCATCTCTTCGGGCGTTGGTCCCGTGGCCTTGAGTCCGGCGATGATCGAATCGGTGGTGGCTTCGATTTCCGTGAGAGAGTGCCCCGGGCGGGGCACGATGATGATGTCGAAGTCGCCGACGTTCTCGTCCTGATTGGGGAAGGCGTTCACCTGTGCGGCGTACTGGAGATCGTACACCAGCGCCTTCGTGAGCCGGGCAGTGCGGGAGCCCGTCAGCACGTCGCTCAGGTAGGACAGCGCCTCGCTGTCCGCGTTCTTTTCGCCCACCGCGGGAAAGTCGATGTAAAGCCGCGGCACCTGCACCCGGTCCTCGTACACCAGCCGCTTGGGCGCGGTGAGGGTGACCGCCTTCACGTTGGGCCGCTGGATGGCCGCCCCGTGCGGAAGGCCGGAGAAGTACTTCGTCACCCACTGCTTCACCTGCGCCGGGTCGAAGTCGCCCACGATGCTCATCGTGGCGTTGGACGGCGCGTAGTACAGCCGGAAGAAACGCTTCACGTCGTCCACCGTAGCGCCCTCGAGGTCGGCCATGTAGCCCACCACGGGCCACGAGTACGGATTGGACGTCGGATACACGGCGGCGCTTAGGATCTCGAAGGAGCGTCCATACGGCTGGTTGTCCGTCCGCTGCCGGCGTTCGTTCTCCACCACGCTGCGCTGCGCCACGAACTTGGCCGAGTCGAGCTTGTCCAGCAGAAAGCCCATCCGGTCCGCCTCGATCCAGAGGGCGCTCTGCAGGTAGTTGGACGGAACGATGTCGTAGTAGTTCGTGACGTCGTTGCCGGTGGAGGCGTTGTTGCCGCCGCCCACCCCTTCCGTGAGCCGGTCCTGCATGCCGTACGGCACGTGCGCCGAGCCAGTGAACATCACGTGCTCGAACATGTGGGCGAATCCCGTGTGACCGGGCAGCTCGTTTTTCGAGCCCACGTGATACCAGATGTCGACGGCGACCTGCGGCGTGGAGTGGTCGGGGGAGAGCAGCACCTCGAGTCCGTTCTTGAGCGTGACGCGCTCGTACGGAATGCGGATGTCGTTGCCCCCGGAAGCCGGCGTCTGTTGAGCGCGCGCTGGCGCGGCAGCGAGCAGCAGGGCGGCGAAGACCGCGGCCGTCTGCCGGACGAACGAGAGGAATGCGGATCGAGCCTGGCGCACAGGATCACCACACGCGGTTGGAGAGATGGGTCTGTATTGCCGGTCGGCGACTATTGAGTGAGACACTCGTTCGGCCGGGGCGGTTTTGTATATGAGTGTGGGTGCGGGGGCGGCGCAAGCGGTGGCGGGGGGTGAGGGCAGCGGGTTGGGGGCGAGCGAGGCGTGAGGCGGGGGGGGTATGCTGCGACGGGAATTCCCTGACAGTGGAGGGCTAAACGCGGGACGGTGGCAAACCACGTTTGGCGTGGATCGACGAGACGTATGCAGTCAACGCAGGCCAGGAGAGCGCCGATGGCCATCGTCCAGAAGGAGAAGAGGGCCCGGCGCGCGCTCAGCGTGTGACAGCTTGCCCAAGAGCTGGGCACCATGGGGAAGGTCACTCTCACCGTGGTCCTGCAAGGACAGCCGAATTCGCGACCTGCACAATGACACCTTGCTGCTCCTGTTCGCCGAGCGAAGACGAACGTCTCCGTTGGACTTGGTACAAGATCCCGTGCTCCTCCCACCAGAGACTTGCAGACGAGCACGAGCTGCCACAGGTGACTGGCCGAAATAGCCCTTGGCGCCCTCCAACCAGCCTCACCTCGCGAACCCCTCGTACGTCGCGCGGATCGTAGCTCGGCGTCCGCTGGGCAGAAAAGGACGCCGCCGATGCTGCGTCCCCCATGCCCGGTTCATAGTGCAGGGAGATCGTGTATTCGTTGGCGACCGCTGAACGGATGAGTATGGCAGCGAGAGCTACTGCGGAGATCGCTCGCTGAGGTTTCATCTGCCGTTTTCTCCTTGACGCAGTCCATCAGCAGCAAGACACTGCTTCCATAATTCTTCCCAGTTGTACCAACATCGATGGCCCGTGGAGACGTGAGAGGTGGTCTGAGGATCTGAGACAGGCGGGACAAGGGGAAGTCGGCGCTTCACGAGGCGATACGCATTCACGCGCGGAAACATCGACCAACGTGAACACCCGCATGGCGGTCCGGCTGACCTCGCCATCCCGCGTCTGCGTTGTCACGATTCCTGGGTTCATGCCGAGCTTGATCTCGGCGAGCGAATCAGTGAACCCTGTTAAGCGCTCACGCAACTGCGAGCTCACCCGCGGTGTACTCCGCGATGAGATCGAGCGCCTCTGCGATCTTGGCACAGGCGATCACGAGCTCGTCGGCTGAGGATGCGCGCCGTGCGATCTTCCGATAGCTCGCGACGTGGCGGGAGCGGCAGCGGCGCCATTCCACGTTGGGATACGTGAGTCCAGCGGCGTACGAAGAGCAGTTGCAGGACGCGGCGTAGGTCCTATCGCTTCCGCGTCCACGAAATCGGGGCAAGCCCCCCCGAACCCCCCAACTCGCAGACAGGGCGTGGCGGCCCGTATCTACAACATGTATTGACACTGCCCCCACCTCACCGCATCTTACAGGGAATGCGCTTCACGTGGGATCCGCTCAAGCGCCGCGAGAACCTGCGCCGGCACGGCATCGACTTCGCCGACGCGCCGCCGGTCTTCGACCGCTTCCTGCTTGAACGGCTCGATACCCGGAAAGCCTACTTGAAAGACGTCTCTACTGGGAAGCGCGCGCGCGCCACTAGCCGCCCCCGCTCCGGCCAGCGTGGTACCGGCCACGCGCGAAAAGGGGGAGGTCGCACAGACCGCCGGGGAAGTGACCGTGCGACCTCACGCGGGCAGACGGACTGGGAACGCGTACGGCATCTGACCGATGCGGAAACCGTGGCCAACGCCGAGGCGGATCCAACGGCCCCGCCAACCACGGCCGCCGACTGGCGCGATGCGGTGGTCGTCCCCCCGCGCTCGGCCAAGCCGCTGGTCTCGCTGCGCATCGACCGGGATGTCTTCGAGTGGTTTCGCGCCACGGGTCGCGGGTATCAGACGCGGATGAACGCGGTTCTGCGCGCCTACGTGGAGCATCAGCGGAAGCGCTAGCACGGCCCAGAGAAAGTAAGGGTAGAGGAAGCGCGGCGCCTCCGAGCAGCGCGTCCTTGGTCCGAGGCCGTCCCGCACGTCGATGTCAACGCGAAGCAGCGCGTGAAACCCCTCGACTCCCTCATCCTCACACACCGTCCCCGCCGTCGGGCCTCCGCTTCGTAGCACAGCACCGCGGGACTCTATCCGAGCTGAAGCGAGGAGGCCCGGTGCGCGTGCACCGGGCCTCCTCGTGATCTCACCTGTTCCTCGCGCACCGACCATCTACAGCGATGAGCCGGAACAGGATCAGACAGCTTGCGATATCTGCGATGTAGTCATGCTGTCGGCCGGCGGCACCACCGGCGCCTGCACTGGCACCGAGTCCGTGGGCGTCACTGGCACCGTCTCCCCCTCCGCCTTCTTCCCTTCCCGCTCCTCCCGCCACTGCGCCACCTGCGCCGCGAACTCATCGCCCAGCGTTCCCACGTCCACGCTCTCCACCCCCGGCAAATCCGACCGCCCGTCCACGCGCGCGAGATTCCCACTCGCCTTGGCAGACGTGCTGTCCGCCGCCAGCGCCGCGCGATAGGCATCGCCCGCGCGCACCAGATGTCCCGTGCGCTCCAGCGCGATCCCCAGATTGTTCTGGAAGACGCTCACGCCGTCGTCCAGTTGCACGGCGCGCGACAGCGGGCCGAGCGCTTCGTCGTACCGGCCGCTCTGAATGAGCAGCAGCCCCATGTTGTTCATCGACCACACATCCTCGGGATCGATCGCGAGCGCGTCGCGGTACGAGGCGAGCGCGCTGTCCACCTGTCCCAGCGCGCCGAACACGCGCGCCAGCACGCGATGCGCTTGGGCGTTGTCGCGGTCGAGCTCCACCGCGGTCGACACGCGCGCCAGGGCGTCCTTGGGACGGTCGAGATCGAGCAGAACGCGGCTCAGATTCACCAGCGACTTCACGTGCTCCGGGTCGCGCTGCAGCGCGCCCTCGAACGCCTTCTCGGCGCGCTCCAGATCGCCGCTCCGCCAGGCGGAGAGGCCGAGCATGTACTGCCCCCACGCGTTGTCCGGGTGAGCGCGCGTGTACGCGTCGAACTTGGCCGTCGCCTCGTCGTAGCGCTTGGCCGTGAATGCGGACTCCGCGGCCGCATAGGAGATGTTCTCCGGAATCGCCGTGGCCAACGCAGCCGGCGTCCGCACGACCTCGGCTGTGGCCGTGCTGGTGACGGTGCTCGTCGTCGTGGATTCCGGCGCGGCGGCTTCCGCCTTCTTGGGAACCGCGGAGCTGTCGCCACACGCGGTGATGGCGAACACGGCGGCGACCGTGAGTGCTGCGGGCATGGCCGCGGCGGCGGCGCGTGCGGTACGGGATCGGGTGCGCATGTGCTCCTCCTGTCGTGATGCGCCCGGCCGGGCGCTGGTGTGGGTGGACCTCTGACGCCGCCCGTAATGGCAAGCGCGCGGCCCCGTCCACGGAGGAGCTGGCGAGACGCCGCAACACGTTGTCTGATTGCAGCTTCCGCGTGCCGCGCCGACGCCGGGCAGCGCCTCGATGTGTCCAACTGGACACCGTCTGCGGAGCCCGTCTGTGTCCAAACGGACACACCACCCGAGCGCTACTGGCAGGCCAAGGGTTTTTCCTACCCGCCGCCGGACGCGCGTCGTGCTGCGCGTGCGGGGCGTGTGCATCTCCGTGCGTCCACCAACACCGCACACAGCCACACCATGGGCCCGACAGACAGCCACGCGCGCCAAGTGCACCATTCTCCCAGCGCGGATGTGGTCGCGCGGAATACCCTTTGGAGGAGGTCCCATGGTCACCACGAAACTTCGCCGGCGCAGCCTGACGCCGGCATTCGGATCGGCGTTCGCGCCGGAGATGGACATGCTCCCCTCGCGCTTCCGTCAGCTGTTCGACGACCCAATGGCGCGGCTGCTCAGCGAGCCGTTCGCCGCCGACTTCCTGCCGCAGACGCTCGGCTGGTATCCGGCCGTGGAAGTGGCGGAGACGAACGACGAATTCGTCTTCATCGCGGAGCTGCCGGGTCTCACGAAGGACAACGTGGACGTGCAGTTCGAGCAGGGCGTGCTCACGATCACGGGCGAGAAGCAGGACGAGCGGACGAACGGCGATCGGCGCTATCACGTGTGGGAGCGGACGTACGGCTCCTTCCGGCGGTCGTTCGCCATTCCGTCCCCGGTGAACGAGGAGAAGCTCACGGCCGAGATGAACGACGGCATCCTGCGGGTGCATCTCCCCAAGGCCGAGGAGAGCAAGGTGAAGTCGCGGAAGATCGACATCATTGCCGAGAAGAAGTAACGCGGCGCGGGCGCCGGCAGTGCATCGCCGGCGCCCGGGCGCATGCTCCAAGCCATCGGCGAGCGGTTACGCACCACGCCACGACGGCGTCGCACGTGAAACGGCCCGAGGTGAGCAGCATGCTCGCCCCGGGCCGTTGCCACGCCGGCATTGCGCCGGCACGCGTTTCAGAACGCGACGGTCGTGAGGTCATCCACCTGTGTGACGCCCGGCGCCGACCACGCCGCCCGCTCGATCTCCCGCCGGTCGGCGTACGAGTGCACCTTGCCGCGCAACGTCACCCTCCCATCGGCCGCATCCACGGCGATCCGCGTGGCTTCCGACTCGGCGTTACGCCGCAGCGCCGAACGGATCTTCTCGCTCACATCCGCCGGCGACACGCGGGGAGCAATGGCAATCCGGTTCATCACGCCCTTCACGCCCGTGAGGTGGCGTACCGCCCGCTCCGCGGCCGTCCTCTGGAAATGCCAGTCCACGGTGCCGTCCAGCATCACCACACCGTCGTCCACCATCGCCTTGATCGCCTCGTGCGGAACCTCCACGTCCCACCGAAGCGCCGTCGCCACCGCGTGGGCGATGTCGGTGTCGGTGCGCACGTGCTGGCTGGGAAGGCGCACGGTGAGGTCGTCAGCGATCGCCTGCACGCCGGCCACCCGTTCCGCCGCCCGCTCCACCGCGTACTTCTGCACGTAGCTGTCTACCATCCCGTTCAACGTCACTACCCCGTCACGTACGGCGACGGCAATGTCCAACTCGCCAATCCGCGGTTCCCACCGCAGCTCGGCCAGCACATCCTGCTGAAGCTGAAGATCGGTTCTCATATGACCGCCCTCCCTCTGCACGAAACATGGCCTTCCCCAACCCGAGCATCCTCCATGGTAGCCGTCCGCGACGGCCGGCGCTGTCGGCGAAAGGTCGATCCGTCGTCGGGGAAGTTCGCACCCCAAGCGGAGCGGGGTCGGCAGGTTCCTTGCGGCTGTCCACCTGCCATATGCAAACGAACCGACTGACGCGTGGGATCCACGCGCAATGGCGGCACCGATCCGCACGGCGGCCACGACCAACCCCGCAGGCGTGCTGCGGCTCGAGCTGAACATTCCTGCCTTCCGGCTGGATGTGTTCAGGGACGATTCGCTCTCGCGCTCGACGGATCGCAGCTCGCCGAGGCCGCACTGCCCGCCGCGACCGCACTCGCGCGGGCGAGCAGCGCACACGTGCACCTGGTCCACGTGCACCTCGCTCTCATCGATCCCGAGTTGCCGGCGTTCGTGGACGCGGACCGGTCCGCGCGCGAACAGGAAGCGAGGTATCTCTCCACCGTAGCCGCCCGGCTCTCCGCTCGAAGCGTGCAGGTCGACACGTCTGTCGAGGACGACCCGGTGGGAGGCGCCATAGCGGACGCCGCCATACGCGTGGGTGCAGACCTCATCACCATGGCGACACACGGCCGCACAGGCTTGAGCCGGGCATGGATGGGCAGCGCGGCGGACTCCGTGGTGCAGCGCGCGCGGGTCCCCGTACTGCTGGTACGCCCTCGCGACCACGACCAAGCGGCGCCGGAATCCGACGAGCGGAACCACCAGGAGCGACTCTTCCGCCGTATCCTCATCCCGCTCGACGGATCCGAGCGGGCGGAAGCCATCCTGCCGCACGCGGTTGCCCTCGGCGCACCGGGACAGGCGAGCTATGTCCTCGCGCGTGTCTGCCGATTAGTGAGCGTGCCCGCACATCCGTACACGTACGCGGCCGAAGGGAGTGTATTGGATGCGGAGATGCAGCGGGTGGAGGTAGCGCAGGCGCAGCAGTATCTGGACGGCATCGCCGACCGCGTACGGAACATGGCCCCCGGAAGCAGCGTGGTCACGGAAGCATGGGTGCACGACCGCCCCGCACTGGCAATCCTCGACCGCGCACGGTTCACCGAGAGCGACCTGGTGGCGTTGACGACCACGGGACACGGGCTCACGCGGCTCGTGCTGGGCAGCGTGGCCGACAAGGTGCTGCGCGCGAGCGATCTCCCCGTGCTGCTCTTCCGGCCGCCAGCCCCCAACGACGCTACTCCCGCGCGATCCCGTGCCGCCGCATGATCTTGAGCAGGCTCGCGTGGTCGGCGAGCCCCAACTCCTCGGCAGTGCGCGCGATTTGCCACGTATTCCGCTCCAGCGCGAGGAGCACGATCTGCCGCTCGGCATCGGCCTTCTGCTCCAGGAACGTTCCGCCCCCACTCGCCGCCGCGGCGCTGGGCGTGGTGGCTGACCGGCCCGCGTCGCGGACCTCGGCCGGAACCGACTCGGCACCGATCACATCCTGGTCCGAGGCAATCACCATCCGTTCGACCACGTTGCGCAGCTCGCGCACGTTGTTGCGCCGCCAATCGTATCGCATGAGCAGCACGAGCGCCGGCTCGGCCATGCGCTTGCGGCGCATCCCGAAGCGCTCGCAGGTGACGGCCAGCAGGTGGTCCACCAGCAAGGGGACGTCGGACAGCCGCTCGCGAAGCGAGGGAACGCCCAACAGGTGGACGTTGAGGCGAAAATAGAGATCCTGCCGAAAGCGCTTTTCCTCCACCTCCTGCTCCAGGTCGCGATGCGTGGCGGTGATCACCCGCGCGGGGACGGCGATGGGATGCGTGGAGCCCACGCGCACCACCTGCCGTTCCTCGAGCACGCGCAGCAGCTTGGCCTGGATGGCGAGCGGAAGCTCGCCGATCTCGTCCAGGAAGATCGTCCCCTTCCCCGCCGATTCGAACGCGCCCTTCCGCGTGGTGGCCGCGCCGGTGAACGCGCCGCGCTCGTGTCCGAACAGCTCGCTCTCCACCAGCGACTCCGGGAGCGCCGCGCAGTTGAGGGCGACGAACGGCTCGCGCGCGGTGCGGCTCAGTCGATGGATGTCTCGCGCGACGAGCTCCTTGCCCGACCCACTCTCCCCCACGATCAGCACCGTGCTCGGCACCGGCGCCACGCGCGCGATGGCGTCCTTGAGCTTGCGCATGGGCGCGCTGTCGCCGAGCAGCGCGGAGTCCTCGGCCGCGTAGTGGCGGAGCGTCGTCACTTCCTGCAGGAGACGATGACGCTCCACGGCGTTCTCCACTTCGCGCGCCACCCGCTCCATGGATTCGCCCTTGTCGATGAACGTGTACGCCCCCGCCTTGATGGCCTGCACGCACCGGTCGTAGTTGCCGGTGCCGGTGTAGACGATGACGGGCACGTCGATGCCGCGCTCTTTCATGGCGCGCATCACGGCAAAGCCATCCATGCCCGGCATCTCGAGGTCGAGGATGACGCACTCCACCGCCTCGCGCGCGAGCACGTCGAGCGCCTCGGCGCCGCCGGGCGCGACCAGCGTGTCGAGCTCCGCCAGCCGGCGCAGGTCGTACGCGTACTGCTCCGCCAGCGGGGCGACGTCGTCGACGATCAGGACGGTGGACATGCGTCTACGCTACGGGCCCGCGCGTGGCGGGGCAATCGGGCGCGGAGGCCACGCAGGCAACTCGATGACGAAGCGCGTTCCTTCGCCCGGCTTGGTGTCCACGCGCATCACGCCGTGCAGGTCCATCACGAGACGCCGCACCACCGAGAGACCCAAACCGGTGCCGCCCTCCTTGGTGGTGTAGAAGTCGTCGAACGCGCGGGCGAGCTCCTCGCGCGTCATCCCGCGCCCGCTGTCCTGCACGATGAGACGGACGGCGCCCGCGGCGCCCGCCGCCGCCCCGCGACGCTCCGCGCCGTCCAGGCGCTCCGCCGTCACCGCCACGCGCCCCGCGCGTCCGTCCAGGCTGTCGACCGCGTTCCCCACCAGATTCTCCAGGATGCGGCGCAACGCGACGGGATCGGCCATCACCATCGGCAGCGGAGCGCGCACGTCAGCCTCCACCACCGCACCCGGTGCTCCGCGCGCGTGATGCACCACGTCCAGCACCACCGCACCCACGTCGCACGCCTGCGCCTCGGCGCGCGGCGACAACCGCGCGTAGCTCTGCGCGAGCGTCTCCAGATAGGTGAGGCTGGACTCCACCGTGCCCTCCCGCTCCGCGAGGACGCGCGCCAGCTCGTCGGGCGTGGAACGCACGCTCGCCAGATGGCGCATCACGTTGCGGATGGGGACGAGCCCGTTCTTGATGTCGTGGTTCACCTGTCGCGCCAGCTCGCCCGTTACCGCGCGACGCTCCGCCTCGCGCAGCTTACGCGCGCTCGCGCGCAGTCGCGCGGTCATGGCGCCGAGCAGGCGGGAGAGGTCACCGATCTCATCGGTGCGGTCGCTGCGGAAGTCGGCGTCCAGGCGGTCCAGATCGAGCGATGCGGTCTTGTCCGCGAGTGCAGTGATGGGGCGCGTGACGCGCGCGGCGAGCCAGACGGCGAGCAGGAGCGCGAGCGCCGCTGCCCCGGTCGCGGTGAGGAGCACCCATCGGTCGATTGACGCGCGGAGCGCGGCGAGTGCGGTGAGCGGGTGCGTGACGACGATCTGCGCCGCGGCCGGTGCCGAGGCGGCGGCGCCGTCGACGGCCACGTAGCGGAGCGGGATCGTGCGGACGACTGCCGCGACAGCCGCCGGGGCGCCGGCATCCACCGCACCGAACGTGGTGTCCGGCGTAACCAGCGCGACCCGCAACTCGCCGCCGGCTTGCCACCGCTCCACGTCGCGCGCGTCGAGCGCCTCCCCGCCCACCAGGTGCAGCAACTCGCCGCCCAGGCGCACCGAGTCCACGCGCACCAGCGCCAGAAACGGTCCGTCCGGCGCGCGCGCGCGCGCGAGCATCAGTCCGCCCGGCGGCTCCGCCAACACGCGCGGCAGATCCGGTTCCAGGCGGTCGTACTCGTTGCGAAAGTGGCCCGAGGTGAGAATCCGCCCGCGCTCGTCCTGCACCTGGAACATGGAGAGCCCGGTCAGCCGCATGGCACGCTCGCCGTAGTCCAGCAGGTAGCCGCGCTCGCCGCGGGTGCGTTGCGCCAGCGCGAGCCGTACCCGGTTGTCATCGCCCATCGCGTCGGCCACCGACGCGAGTCGCGACGCGATGCTCGTCTCGCGGCGGGCCAGCTCCTGCTCGATCCCGCTCGCAAGCGCGGCCACGCGCTGCTGGTACGCCGCCGTGAGCCGCTCTGTCACGCGCGAGCGGACCACGAACGCCAGTGCGGCGAGCGGCACGAGCGCCGCAACGGCCAGCACGAGCGCCACCCGCGTGCGGAAGCTCACGGCCGCGATTCCGCCGCGGTCAACAGCTCGATCGTCCCCCCCATCCGGCGGCAATGCCCACCGTGCCGCGGCGCACGATCGCGCGCGAGCGCACGTCGATGAGCGGGACGATCGCGCCCCGCGCGCTCTCGCCGGGCGTGCGCGCTCCCGGCGTGGGCCCGAGCGTAAGCTCGCCGCGTGCCATCCCCAACCACGGCGCCGCGGCGGCGAGCCGGCGCCGCGCGGCGCACGGGGCGAGCTCGCGATGCGGGAGCATCACCACGTAGCCTAGCTCGCTTCCGCGCGCCATCGCCTCCGTCAGCTCCGCGCGCGAGAGCGGCACGGCAGCCAGTCCGGCGCCCGCCGCGCGCAGCGGCGCCGGCAGCGCGGCCCATCGCCCGCTGTCCGCGTCCGAACGCGCGCCAAATTGCGCGAGCGCCACCAGCCGCTCGGCCAGCGCGCGCGCCACCAGGTCATCGCGATCGTAAACGATGCGCGCGGGCGATCGCCTGTCGGAGCTCGCGGCGGAGCTCGCGGCGGCGGGCGCGGCGATTCGCGCGCCAAAGCGCGCAGGATCGGGTGCATCCGTGGCGAAGCGCGCGCGCCCACGGCCTGCGGCGCCCACACGGTCGATCACGGACGCGGCACACAGCACGGCGGCGTCCCACCAGAACGGACCGGTGGCCGCGCGCGCATCCACGCGCACCGCGTCGCCCGCCAGCGCATCGCCCAGCGCGCCGAGCGCCGCCGAGTCGGGTGCGGCGGAATCGGCGCGCGGCACGAGGAGCGCGTACGTCCACTGCCACGGGAGCGGCACCGCCTCCAGATCGCTTCGCGACCCGGCATACGCGATGGCAGCCCGGTCGTCCGTCACCACCAGGTCGGAGCCGGCATCCAGCAGATCGCGCGCGTCGCCCCCAGGCACCGTGCGAAGCTCCACCACCAGACCGCCGCGGCGCGGGAGGAGCCGCTCGGGCGCGCCGGCGCTCGCAGTGTCGGGCATGTACGCTCCCGTCCCCTCCGGCCATGCCGTAACACCGCGCCGCCGCACCGACTGCCGCGGCCAGGCGAGCGGCGTGAGCGTGGAGCGCAGATCGCCCAGGATCGGGATCTCGATCGTGCGCGCGTCGCTCGCGACCGCCGACGGGAACGCGACTCCCGCACGGCGCCAGCCGGAGAGCACCGCGTCCGCCGTCACGCGCTCGCCATTCCAGAAGGTGGCGTGTTCGTCGATGGCGATCGCGACGGCGTTGTGGCTCGGTGTGCGCTGCCACGTATCTGCCACCGCAGGCGCGGGCTCTCCGTTGCAATCCGCGCGCACGAGCGGCTCGTACATCCACCCGAACACCAACCGCTCGGCGGACGACCTGGCCACCGGCGCGTGCGCGGCATCGATCGCGCCGGTGAGTCCCACGACGATCGTATCCGCGGTGATTGGCGGCGGTGCCAGGAGAACGCACGATGCACGTCGTCCGTCTCCCTCCGCCGGCGCGCGCGGCGGGAGCACCGATGCCGGCGGCGTGGTGGGGCGCGCGGACGCGCACGCGGTCGCGACCACGATGAGCGCCGCCCACGCGAGGCCGCGCGACAGAGCGCTGGGAAAAGACACGCCGGGTACGGATCGGTGCTCGTGCATGCGGCCATGCGGATGATGGAGATGAAGACCCTGCGGGGCCGGCCTACGCCGCGAGGATCGACTGCGTCCCCATGAACTTCGCTGCGATCCGAGTGCGCGCCTCACTCAATCTGAGCGCGAGACGCAGGCTGCCGCCACTGCCTGCTCATCGCGGCGGTGCCGCGCCCGGCGCCAGGAACTCGGCGATGTGCGCGTTCACGAAGTCGAGATCCGCCTTGTCGATCCCCGCGCCCGCGGGGTGCCCCCACAGCGAGGGGATCGGCACGAGCTGCACGCGTGGGATGAACTGCGCCTCGTACTTGGCGTCCTCGAGCGGAAAGTACATGTCCGTGGCCGATGGCATGTAGAGCACGGGGACGCGAATGGAGCCGAGCGCCTTCGCGACGTCGCCGCCGAAGCCCGGCGTCGTCCCCACGTCGTGCTGCTCCCACGTGCGCATCTGCAGGATCAGATCGTTCGCGTCCGCGCCGGGGATGAAGTTGGTGCGCAGTCCGTCCACGAACTGCTGCAACGTGGTACCGGGCGGCGAGATTTCCTTCCACAGCTCGCGGCGCCACCACTCCTGCGAGAAGAGCCACCCCGTCCACATGAGCGCGAACGCCTGAATTCCGCGCACCGGCTCGGCGGAGTAATCGCCGCCGTGGAACGCGGAATCTGTCTCGAGCGCGAAGATCTCTCCCTCCAGCCGTACGACGCCGTGCGGCCACGTCTTGGCCGTGCCGGAGGTGCCCACGATGCGGTCGGCGAAACTGGGATAGCTCACCGCCCACTGGAACGCCTGCTGCGTGCCCATGGAAAAGCCGATCACCGCGCGCAGGTGCGTGATGCCCAGCCCGCGCACGAGCAGCTCGTGCACGGCGTTCACGTTGTCGCGGATGGTGGTGACGGGAAAGCGCGGTCCGTGGAAGGGCTCCGGCGTGTTGCTCGGCGACGACGAATGTCCGTTGCCGAACAGTTCCGACGTCACGAGAAAGACCTTCGCCGTGTCGAGCGCGCGCCCCGGCCCGATGAGCCACTCGTAGCCGTGGCTGTTGGCCATGTAATGCGACGGCAGGAGGATCGCGTTGTCGTGCGCGGCGTTCAGGTGGCCGTACGTGCCGTACGTCACGACCGCGTGCGGAAGCACGACGCCGCTCTCAGTATGGAACGAGTCGATGACGAACGTGTGCTCCTCCTGCGCCGCGGCGGCGGGAGTAGCGCCGAGCACGATGGCGGCAGAGAGGGCGAGCACGGCGGGGGCGATGCGCATCCGGGCTCCACGTACGTGGTGAAGAGCGTGTTCGGGCGCAGTGACAGCAGGCGCGGCGATGTTGGAACGCGATGGGAATATAGCGCCGAATCTGAGTGCTGAGCCGCGCGAGCGGCGCGCGAGGCCCCGCCGTCGAACCGGTAGATCAGCTCGACACACTGTGCACCGGCAGTGCGGTGGAGAGGATGCTGAAATCCGCCGGACGCGGATGGAAACGAAAGCCGACCTGGGCGCGTATGATCTGTCGTGGCGAACGTGGCGGCGGCACTCCACGTCGCATCGCCCGAGCCCCGTTCGACTCCGAGGCGTGGCGGGATCGGCTGCGAAGCCTTTCCGGGGAGCCCGGGCATGCCAGTCGGCAATGGATGAAGCGGGAGGTGGTATGGCTCCGTGTCGACGTAGACGCGATCCGCAGGTCCGCCTGACGAGGGCTCTCTGTATCGTCCTGCTGCTGGGCGTGACGGCCCGGTCGACGGCCGCTCAGCGTCAGCCGAGTGCCGCCATTTCGACCGCGGCCTGGCGGGAGGACGTGGCCGTCCTGGCTCGTGAGCTTCCACGCCGCCATGTGAATGTGTCTTTTCTCCGTCCCAGAGCGGCATTCGACCGCGCCATCGCGCAGTTGCAGAGGGATCTGCCTTCGCTATCGGGACACCAGGTCGTGGCACGGCTCATGGAGGTGGCGGCACTTCCGGGCGACGCTCACACTGCTCTGCGCCCAGGGCGGCCGGTCTTTGGGCAACTTCCCGTCGCGTTCGGATGGTTCTCCGATGGGATCGTGCTCGGCGCCGCATCGCCTCATCGCCGACGGGGATCCGCCTGCGGTGGAGCCCGACGTAATGGTTCCCGTCTCGTCCGCGGATTTCATCGCCGGTCGGGACCCGGTGCTGGAGGCCGCGTTGCGTTACCAGCCAGCGGGAGATGCGCCACCCCGGTCGGCACACGCTCCCCGCCGGGTCGGGAAGCACAGTTGACGGAACGGCAGGAGGATGTGTCCCACGCTGCGAAGAGAGGGGAACACCGTTACGCCCTTGCTGGCAGCATCGCGAAGCGAGAAGCTGACGTGACGACGCTTCGTTCGCCCTGAACCCATTGTACGTGCCCAAACTACGTTCGGTCCCGGTCATCGCCGCATTGCTCACCGTGATCGTTGGAACGGTCACCGCCACGGCGCGCGCTCAAGCGCCGGCCGCGCCTCCCACGCCAACGACGTCACCCGGATCCGCGCTCTTCGACTTTCACAGCGCGCTGTGGGTCAACCTGCACCACTTCCTGTACGTCATCGCTCGGCAGCGGCTTCATCTCGATCCGCCCCGCCCTGCGGTCACGGCAGCGCTTGCGGACACCGTCGGATACGGTGCGCTTCGCGACGAACAGCGCGCGGCGTGGGAACGCGCCGTCTCGTATTATGAGCAGACCCTCGGGAAACAGGACATCCTGTTCGACTCGAGCATGGTAGTCGTGACGACCGCTCTTGTCTGGTTGGGCGACAATGCCTCGTCGGTGCGCGATGCGGGGCTCGACTCCGGACTCGCCAACGCACTCGCTGAAGCGGCCCCCGTCTATCGCGCCCTCTGGTGGCCACGGCACAACGCGGCGAACCAGCGATGGATCACCGCCACGCGTGCGCTGCTCGCCGAACATGGCGACTCGGCCGCACGGCTCGAATCCCGGATCTTTCAGCGACCGTGGGCGCCGACGCCGGTGCGGGTGGACATCTGCGCGTATACCAACTGGACGGGTGCGTACACGACCGTCGGTCCGCCGCACATGAACATGTCGAGCCTCTCACCCGGCAACCGTGGGACACGGGGGTTCGAGACGTTGTTCCATGAGGTGCTGCACACCATGGACGATTCCGTGTCCACCGCGATCCAGGAGGCATTCGACGCCGCCGGGAAACGGTTTGTTCGCGACCCCACCCACCCGTTCATCTTTTACACGGCCGGTGCGGTAACCGCCACCCTCTTCCCCGGGCACGTGCCGTACGCGGAAGCAACTGGCCTGTGGGCGCGCAACCCGGACTACGAACGCATCCTGCCGCTGCTCCGACAGCATTGGCAGGCGTATATCAATGGTTCGCTCACGCTCGCGGAGGCCATGCGCCGGATCGCGCAGGCCTGGTAACTCGCGTGTTGGCCGACAATCGCCGCCACGGTGCCAGAGCGCCGGAACCCTGCCGTAGACGTCCCGCGACGGCGCACGGAATGACGCTGTCGGTCCACTGGTGGGGCAACAGGGTCATGTCCCGCGCACACCATCAACCGGACGGGCGACGCTGATGAACCATCCACACAATGTGTCCATCGCAGCCACGCCATGGGCGGGGATCTTCTGCGTGCAGACGCACAGCGCGCCCTTTCCGCCGAGCCTCGATCGGAGATCAGGCTCCCCGTGTCCGACGCTCCGCCGCACGGCGGCGCGGCCCGCCCTCTTGACCGTCCCCAACCCGGAGGATACTTTGAATTACAAAGTGTATCCCCGTTGGTGGTGGCATGCTGACCGCCATACCGGCCGTCCCACCGCAGGAAGGGAGTGTGATGAAGAAGTGGCTGCGACGTGTGCGGGCCGCGATCGGGATCGGGATCGCGTGGGGACTGGCGTGGTTCGGCGCCGGCATGGCCCTGCTGCTAGTCGTCGGCATCCACGCCGCCGACGTTCCCTTCCCGCTTGGCTTCGGTCTCCTCGGCTTCCTCTCCGGCGCCACCTTTTCAGGCGTGTTGGCCGTCGTTGAACACCGTCGCCGATTCGATCAGATGTCGCTGCCGCGCTTTGCGGGATGGGGCGCCGTGGGAGGACTGCTGCTGTCGGTGATGTTCGTGCTGACGGTCACCCTCACCGGCGAACCCACGTTCATCGCGAATCTGGTGTTCCTTGGACCCGTATTCGCGGCGGCCGGCGCGATCTCGGCGGCCGGTTCGCTGGCGCTGGCCAGAAAGGCGGAGCGCCGGGAGCTGCCCGGCGCCGGTGCGGATGTGTACGCGCCGGAGCTCACGGAGCGCGAAGTGCGGGAGTTGCTCGGCGACGGGAGCTGACGCTGGCTCAGCCGTCCTCATGCGTCGCGAATGAGCTCCCAGAACTTGTCGAGATCAATGTTCCCGCCCGAGATGACGGCCACGATCGGGCCGCGCCCCGCCTTCCCCGACATCGCCGCCGCCACCGGCAGCGCGCCCGCGCCTTCGGAGATCACGCGCGCCTTCTCCGCCATCACCCGCATCGCGCGCCGAATCTCTTCGAGCGTGACGACGATCGAGCCGTCCACAACGGGACGCATCCGCTCCCACATGCGCGGAAAGAGGCTCTTGCCGCCCGCGCCGTCCACGAACGAGGGCTGCCACTCGTCGAACACTTGCGGGGATCCCATCTCGAACGACTTCGCCGCGGGCGCGGCCGTCTCCGGCTCGGCGCCCCACACTTTCACGTGGGGACGGAGCGCCTTCATCGCGCTGCCGAGCGCCGTCACCAGTCCGCCGCCACCAATGCCGGCGATGACCGCCTGCACGTCGGGAAGATCTTCCAGGATCTCGAGCGCCATCGTGGCGTGACCCGCGATGAAGTCGTGATCGTCGAACGGATGCACGAAGGTGCCGTCCATTCCCGGGTAGTCGCGCTCCTCCAGGGCCTTCCACGCGACGTCGTACGGCACGGGGATCACGTGTGCGCCGAGCGCACGCATGCGCTCCATCTTCGAGGTGGGCGCGGTGTCGATCGCCACCACCGTGCAGGGGACACCGGCGCTCCTGGCGGCGTACGCCACACCCTGTCCCGCGTTGCCCGCGCTGATCGTCCACACGCCTCGCGCGCGGGCAGCCTCGCTGAGCTTGGCGACCGCGTTGGCCGCGCCGCGCAGCTTGTACGCGTTGATCGGCTGGAGATTCTCGAGCTTGAGGCGGATGTCGGGAGCGTCGGGGCCGAGCTCGAGTTTGACGAGCGGGGTGCGGAGGATGACATCGGCGATGCGGTCGCGGGCGGCGCGGATCTCGGCGAGGGAGATGGGTCGTACGGCAGGCAGGCTTGTGACGCCCTCGCGTTCGGCCGCAAGGCGCTCAGGAACGTGGGCGCGTTTCATTGACCGGCGGGTGGCTGCCACAATTCGACCTTGTTTCCCTCGGGATCGATCACCCAGCCGAACTTGCCGTAGTCGGTGTCGTCGGTCTTGTCGAGGACGTTGCACCCCTCCGCCCCGAGCGCAGGGGCGTCCTTTGCCTTGAAGAAGATGCCGCCGATGCCAGTGACGCGTTTCATCTGATCTCCAATGTGCGGTGGGTAAAGGATGGTGGGGTTTCTTCTGTCGTCATGTATCCAGCTCCGGCGGATTGGCCGCTGCTGGCTCGAGCATCACGTTCGGACGCGTCTTACGCTGGAGGAGCGACCACCACGCCGCGCACACCGGCTTCCTCGAGCACCCGCGTGACGAAGCCCAATGCTTTCATCTGCTCGACGACGCCACGCAGATACGCCGCAGCCGCGCTGCGGCCCGCCGGGACACCGATCGCGTGCTGAATGGCGGTGAAGCGTCCCTCGAGCACCCGATAGCCGGGATTCAACTCAGCGGCTGACAGCAGGCGCTGCTTGTTGCTCGCCAAGGCTTGAGCAGAACCAGCCTGTAGCAGACCGAAGGCGCCGGCTTCGTCCGCGGCACGAACGAGCGACGCGTGCTTGAGTGTTTTCGACAGGAACAGGTCCGCGGCATTCTTCTCCTGCACGGCGATGCGTACACGGGCGCGGTCCACTTCGGCGACCGTGCGTAGATGCGACGATGCGGGTACGAGGTACGTGACCTCGACTTCCATGTAGGGGGCGGTGAATGCAACGTCGCCAGCGCGCGCGGGATCTGCCGCGAGGAACGCGACATCCCATTCGTCCGCCCTCGACCCTGCCATCAGCTGCGCCACCGTCGCGTACCCCACCAACTCAACGGGGACTCCAAGCCGGCGACCAAGCTCTCGGCTGATCTCCACCGTCACGCCGCGCAGCTCTCCGCTCTGCGGATCTTTCGTGGCCAGGACAGGATTCCCATAGTTGATCGCAACCCGCAGCCTGCCGGATGGGGCAAGCTGGCTCCGCGCCTCGGGTGATTGCCCGGACGCCGTGGCACCCCAGGCGAGCAAGAGCATCGCTATGAGACCGTGCCAACGCTTCATCGCATCTGAGACCGAGGCCGGTGCAAGCGATCACGACTGGGAATAGGCCGGACGCAAGCATCCGTGGCGCGTGCGGATGACTGGCACCCGCGCTCAGCGGCGGGCGAATCCTGTAACACTGATGCCGGAGCCGTCACAAAGCAATCAGTGGCCCGCCGGCGCGCTCGGATGCCGCCACCCACAACGTCACGGTGTTCGTCACGACTCACAATCTTGCCGAGGCGGCGAAGTTGTGCACGGCGGTCGGCGTCATCCGAGCGGGGCGTGTCCTCGCCGTCGGATCGCCGGCCGAGATCTCGTCGTCCCTCGGCTCACTCGAGGACGCTTGTTTTGCGCTGGAGGAATCATCATGTTCGGCGCGATGGCAATCGTGTGGAAGGAATGGAGAGAGCAGTTCGGCGGACGCGGCCTCCGCGGCAAGATGGGACTTCTGTTGACCGTCGTCGTGTTCGGCGTCGTGATGCCGCTACAGTTCGGACGAGCGTGGACCGAATCGCCGGCGCTCCTGCTGGTGTGGTCGTGGGTGCCGATGTTCATGGTCTCGACGGTGATCGCCGACGCCGTCGCAGGGGAGCGCGAACGGCGCACGCTCGAGACGCTCCTTGCCAGCCCGCTATCCGATCGCGCAATCCTGTTCGGGAAGATGGCGGCAGCCATCGGCTACGCGGGCGGCGTGACGTTGGCCAGCGTCGTCCTGAGCATGATTGCTCTTGGAATCGCGCGCCGTCGGCCGGCGCCCGTCCAGGCCTCGCTCTCGGTCATCGCCGTGCTACTCGGCATCGGATTGGCCGCGGCGGTCCTCGTCGCCGCCATCGGCACGCTGATCTCGCTCCGCGCGGCCACGGTGCGCCAGGCGGCGCAGCTTCTCGCGGCTCGATTATGACGGTGGTGCTTGGCCCAGTCGTGTTGCTCCGAACCTTGCCGCCGTCGAACAAGGCGGCGCTCACCGGGAACCCGCGCCGACTCGCCTTGCTCTCCTGTCGGCGCACCTGATCTACCGCATCGCTCACGTGCTGGAGCACGTGGAACTTGTCGAAGACGATCTTCGCGTCGGCGCCCGGCACGTGCGCGCGCACCGTCTTCCGATAGGGCTCCCACATGTCCATCGCGATCGCTTCAATACCGTCGCGCTGCTCCGGGGTGAGCCCCGCGAAGTAGGGCACGAGACTCTCGGCCTTCCGATCGTCGGCGACGTGCAGCACGCACGCCCGGTCGAGATCGACGACGACGCTCACATACTGGTGCCGCTTGAGAAAGCTCTTCTCGTCCACGCCGAGTCGCGCCACCGGCTCCTGCGGGCGGCGGGCGAGCCCGCGCCGCACGGCGCGCTCCATGATCCCGCGCGCTTCGTCCCACGTGAGGCCCAGCCGACGCGCCACCGCCGTGGGCGTCGCCTCTTGCAACCACGCGATCGCGAGTCGCTCGAAGAGCAGCGTGAAGCGCGAGCCTTTCTCCGCCCACGGCACGCGCACGGTCTTCACGCCATGGGTCCCGCACTGGACCCGCGGCACGCGCGCCACGAGGAGCGTCGTGAATTGACAGGTGTCCAGATGCCGCCAGCGGCGTTCCGCATGATCGTAGACCGGCACCACGGTGCCGCAGTCCGGACAGGTGAAGGACGTGCCCGCGGTCGCCTCGACGAAGACGTGCACCGCCTGCTCCGCCTCCCGCAGTTCCACTCGCTCGACCGCCCACGGTTCCGATAAACCCAGGATCGTCTGGTACAGCGTCCGATCTTCCACGCCACGCCTCCCGGCAGTTATCCTCTCCGAGACGCTACCCGACCCACGCTATTCCCTGAAGAGCCTCAATACATATCCAACAATGACAGCACCAATGCTCCTGAACATTCTCGGGCTCCTCACCCACGGCGCGCCGCCTCAATGGCCGCGATGTCGATCTTCTTCATCTGCATCATCGCATCGAACGCACGCTTGGCGGCGGCGGGATCGGGATCGGAGACCGCTTCCGTCAGGGCGACCGGGGTAATCTGCCAGGACAACCCCCACTTGTCCTTGCACCAACCGCAGGCGCTCTCCTGACCGCCGTTGCCGACGATCGCGTCCCAGTAGCGATCCGTCTCGGCTTGGTCAGCGGTTGCCACCTGAAACGAGAACGCTTCGGTGTGCTTGAACGCGGGTCCACCGTTGAGCCCGACGCACGGAATGCCCATCACGGTGAACTCAACGGTCAACACATCCCCGTGCTTCCCCGACGGAAAGTCTCCTGGTGCACGGTGCACCGCGCCCACGGACGAATCGGGAAAAGTCTCCGCGTAAAACCGGGCCGCAGCCTCGGCGTCCCTCTCGTACCAAAGGCAAATCGTATTCTTTGCTGGCTTCGCCATGTCATTTCTCCATTGAGATGAACCACCCCAGGCGGGAGCCAGCGATGAGCGCGCAGCGGCCCACGTGCAGGGGCATCCGAAGGTGCGACAGGGTGCGAGGTGATGCAGTTTCGTGCACGGATGGATGTGAACGCCCAACGCCGTGGCGATCGCCTGTGGGGAAAGGCCGCGAGGGGCATGGCCTTCGCTATGTGGCCGATTCGGCCTGCCACAGGCCCCGATAACTCGTCACCAACCCTGCTGCGTTCACCTCCAGCACACTCACGAAGATGCCTCCGCCGGACTCGTACCGGTACGTCCTCTCTGCGTCGCGCCGGTAAATCTGCGAAAGGACCTCGAACTCCAGCGATGGGAACGGGAGCCACGCCGCTTTGACCTTCGCCTCCTCCCCAACGCTCAGCGCAAGTCGCCGGATCGGGAGCAGGTTCGTGGACGGGCTGAATCCCAGATCAATGTCAATGCACCCGGCCACCGCAGGGCACTCCGTTCCGTTCACATGCCACCTCCGTCCCGCATCGACACCGACACGAAGATCGATTTCTCGATCCCCGATTACTCCCCTCACGTGGGCGGAGTTCGTCCGCCAGCCAGCATCACAGCCCACGAAATAGTCAAGCCTGCAAGGGCGACGCTCGTAGGCGAACACCGCCGTCCCGGCGAGTTTCCAGCCATCGTCCCCAGCTCCCACGCTCCCGATCTCGTGGCCGGCGAGGTCGAGCCTACGCCAGAGGATAGATTCCGTCATCTCACCGTCCATCACGGTTCAACAGAAAGGTCACGCAACGATCGAGTTCAGTTGCGACCGTATCGAATGGTAGCGAGCGCAAGGCGAGCACCCTCCCCTCGAGCTCGAAGAAGGCGACAGCGCCCCATGCCAGAGCTCGGGGAAGATGATGGGACCCCATGCGCCGTACTTCCATCCATCGCCGCAAAATACGGACGTGCCCGCTCGAGATTGGTGCGGACCCTCTTTGAGCTGCAACGACTCGATAGCCCCGGAGGCGGATCACGGCGCGCCACGAAGTCGGCCGCCGCTGAGGGCCCGTGCCCTGGTCACTGACCTTGAGGCGGCTGCCAAAGTTCTACCTTGTTTCCCTCCGGATCGATGACCCAGGCAAACTTCCCGTACTCGGATTCGTCCGTCTTCTCGAGCACAGTGCAGCCTTCTTCGCGCAAGGCGTTCACCAAGCCATCGAGATCCTCCACCCGGTAATTGACCATGAACGGTGCCGTGCTGGGCGCAAACTGATTGCTGTGCGCCGAAGCAATGGACCAGGCGGTCGTTCCAGCAATCGGCTTGCCTTCGCCGTCGGTCCAGTCGAAAGCGGCGCCCCCCCATTCTTGCACGTCGATTCCCAAGTGCCGCTTGTACCAAGCCTGGAGTGCCGGAGCGTCTTTGGCTTTGAAGAAGATGCCGCCAATGCCAGTGACTCGCTTCATAGAACCTCCGAGGACGCGTGGTGGTGAGACAGCAGAGCCGGTTGAGGAGGCCCACCGGCAGAGGTTCAATGAACGTATAGGCCATGTTCACCAGGGGATTCTGGTAGAGCTGCTGAGAGTGCTGGATATCAGCGACCTTCGCGGCGGTAGTAGCGGAGTCGAACCCCGCAGATTGCACCCTGTGGATCTGTGCGGCGAAGTAACTGTCCATGAAGTGGGGCGTGAAATTGAAGTAGAGCACTTCCCACGTGACCACGTAGCAGACGGTGGTGATGAGGGTGATGAGGATGCCGCAGGCGAAGGCACGGCCGAAGGAAATGTGGCCGGCGAGGGTATTGTCGCGGTAGCTACGGATGCCGAAGTAGATGAGCAGAAACGACGCCACCATGATGGTGTAGCCGAGGGCCAGGCTGTGGCCCGAGCCGATCCTGTTGGCGAGGATCAGCGAGCCGCCCATGAGGACGGAGATGATGAAGCCGGAGATGAGGCCGAAGGTGAGGACGGTTTTCTTCACGTGAGGCTCCTGCGCATGGGTGAGGATGGCGTCACGATGCGGTGCGACGCGCCGGATGTCGTCACCCTTTTGGATGATTTTGCACGAGTGGGGCGGAAATCGTGCTTTCGGATGACGCGATCAGGGCAGCAGGCCGAATTCTTTGCCACGCTGCACGGCCTGGGGGCGGCGCGCGGCTCCGAGCTTGGCCAAGGCGCGGGAACAGTGGGTCTTTACGGTGTTCTCAGACACAAAGAGCTGAGTGGCGATCTCGCGATTACTGAGGCCGCGGGCGACGAGGGTGAGGATTTCGAGCTCGCGGGCGGTGATGCCGAGCCTCTGCTGCTGGGCTGTGTTTGGAGCGAAAGCAGAAGCTGGCTCGGCGCCCGGGCCGGCAGCAGGGACCAGGACTTCTCTCACCACGATCGTCTCCCGCCTGCGCGTAATGCGGAGGCCGAGCCAGATGCCAAAGGTCGCGAACAGGATGGCGACCAGGGCGCTGTAGAGCGCGACCGAGTGCTCGATGACGACGAAGCGGTATTCGGTGAAGTGGAGGGTGGCGATGAGGAGGCCGCCCACCAGACCGAAGACGAGGACGTGGCGCTTCATGCTGGCGTGTAGAGAAGCGTGATGCAAGGAAGGAAGGGAGACGGGTTGGAAAGCGCCCTCCCCTTCCCTCCAACCCAACTTCTGGTGACGGCAAGTCAGGTCGTCGGTCCCTAGCATGGACATGCCACGCGAAACGTCATCCAGCAAGCATTTGGGCAGAAGCTCGGCCCACGAGCGGCGGCCCCACCGCCGCTTCCCCAAGCATGGCCATCTGCGCCCAACGCCGTCACCCAGCCGCGCGCAATGCGAACGAGCTGAGTATCCGATCCACATCCGCCTCCCGCGCATCCATGGGCCGCGTGCGAACGCTGAGGGCGAACAGCGCCGTGTTCGTTTGAGCCACCAAGACGGCAATCGTCTCGATGCGATCCGCACTCAACCCGTCCTCCATTTCGATCGTCGCATCCAGCCGGACGGCTGACTCAGCTCCCGGTACGGCGGCGCGCGGCGGGTGGGTACGACTGAAACTTCGCGGCGACAGCCTTGTTCTTGAACGGTGACATGGCGGCAGCGTGAGGAGTTCCGTGGCGGCTAGCGCTCCCGTTCACCGGCGACGCGAAGCGTCGTCCACTGCAATCGGTAGTCCGGAGCCGTGGTATCGATCATCGCCCAACCGCGTCAGGCTGGTCGCGCACAATGCGGTCAATAATGAAGGATTGCCCGGGCCCTCCGGGCGGCGCAAGCCTGGTTACCGAAGAGCGCGCTACCGGTATTCCTTAAGACCCCTTCGCAGCCTTCGCGGGGGCCGCCTACGCCCCTTCCGCCGTCCAGTCCAGCCGCACGCGGCACCCCGAACTTCCGAGGATGATGGACTGTGGACCGACGTGGGACCACGCACCGTTGCTGTAGACATGATCCACCGACCCGAGGACGTGGTCGAGTCGCGCATCCGCGTACACGGTGCCGAAGATGTCCTTGTCCAATTCAGAGGCTCTGAAGCTCACATCCACGTGTGGGTGAACGCTCGCGTCCATGGTGAACGACTGGCGACCGAGCGACCGGCTCTTTCCTCCCGGGCCGAGGGTGATCGTCTCTCGATCGACAATGGTTATGGCATCCGGGGTGCTTGCCAGCACCTCGAAGTCGAAGTCACCGTCGCCTTCGATCCCGTCACAGTCCTCGATGACCTGGATGGAGGAAAAGTTGATGGTCAGCGTCATGGTCTTCGGCGCTGGCCCCGGGCCGGTTGGCGAATCACCGCCGCAGCCGGCGGTGAGAACGGCGAGGCACAATGCCGCGACGATCGAATGCATGCGCGTGGTCATGGGCGTCTCCTGGTCAGGGTGGTGGATTACTCCTGCTCATGAAGGCGCGCTTGCCTGGCCATTCCTCTCATGGAGACCGAGGGGCGTGGCAGTGGGACGTATTCCGAGGCTCCCGATCTAGTTGGGCTTCGCTCGGAACGCGGCGGCGCGGGCCGGGCGGCCCCACGCGTCATACAGGGCAACGAGCTGCTCGCGGGCACGACGTGCCTGCCCCGAGGTGTCGCCCAGCGCGCGGGCCAGGCGCTCGTGCGACGCGAGCAACGCGCGCTCCGCCTCGGCGTACTGCTTCGTCGTGGTGAGGCACCGGCCGAGGTTGATGCGGATGGCATTGGGTATCCAGAAGTCCGCATTCACCGCGTGTTCGTAGATGTCGGCCGCGCGGCGGAAGAGCGGGATGGCGCCGGCGCAGTCGTTGCGCCGGAGCCGCCCGACCGCGATGCCGTTCAGCGCGGCTGCATAGTCTGGGTGGTTCTCGCCGACCGACCGGCGATAGGCTTCCAGAGCGCGCACGAACACCGATTCGGCCGCCACCCCGTGGCCGCTGGCGCGAAGGAAGATCGCGTAGTTGTTGAGCGACTGAGCCACATGGCGATAGAGCGACTCGGCGGGCGCATAGGATCCCTGCGCCCGAAGGATCCCTGCGACGGCGCTGAACGAGTGCAGCACCTCCGGGTGATCGTCGTCGAATAGCCGCCGCCGGATCGCGAGCGCCTCGCGATAGGTGCTCTCGGCCGCCGCGTACTGCCCCCTCCACTGTTGTGCCTGCCCGAGATCGTAGAGGGTCGCCGCGATGGCGGAATCGGAGGGGTCGGGTAGCGCGCGTCGCCGGGCGAGGGCGCCTTCGATCATCCGTTGTCCATCGGGATACAGGCCGAGGCGGACGTACACGTTTCCGATCACGTCCATCATCTCGGCCTGCACCTCGGGCTGGCCGGCGAGCCTGGTCCCAAGGCATTGGCGGGATACCAGAATGTCGATTGTATGGTGGCCGCTTCCCACGCGCTACCGTCCCACCAGCGCGTTCAATCTGCTGCGACGATCACCGCCGGCGCGAACGGCGTCGCATCATCCCTGTGACGAGGAGAGTCACCGCACCCCGCTCGCCACCACGCGGGCGAGCGAGTCCGCGCCGCTGCCGAGACCGAGAGAACCGTCGGGGATCTGTGTGAGCAGCGCCGAAGCGGCCGTATCACCGTGATCTGCGGCTTGCCGCAACAGCCAACACCACAGGCATGAGCGCTCCGTTACATAGGAGCGACTTCAAAGCCCATCAGCTCGCGCACAGCCTGGGGGTTGGCCGCTCCCGTCAAGACTCCAAGGAGCTGGAACGCTACCTCGAGCGCTGTCGCTGGCGATGTCGAGGTGATGAAGTCCCCGTCGCGAACAATGGGGCGGTCCACCACACAGGCGCCCAGCTCCGCCAGCTGTTGACGCCGCTGGCCATTCTGGAGGTGGTACGTCGTTGCCTGTTTGTCTCGTAGTGCTCCGGTCTTGGCCAAAGGAAGCGCCCCCACGCAAATCGTGGCAATCGGCTTGCCCGGCCTGACAAATCGGCCCAACGCAGTTTGCGCGAGTCGCCAATGGCGGCCTGATTGGCCCGAGCGAGCCTCGTTGGCCGGCAATCCGCCGTTGCGTCCCCGTGGCGCGTCGCGCAATGCCGGCGGCGTTCAGCTTCCCAACACGCGCCGGACCAGCACCAACCACCAGTCGCTCCAATAGATCGCAATACTGGTGACAAATGCCATGAGATAGAGCGGCACGCCGATCGCCAGCACCTTGTGCACCTGGCCGCGCGTCAGCTTGTCATACAGTGCGGCACTCACAATGAGCAAAGTCGGCCCGAGCCAGTCGGACATGAGCCACACGTCGTAACCGAACGCCTCGTAGATGGCCGCGCCCCACCAGCGAAAGGTCGCTGCCGAGAGAATCACCGAGGTCGCAAGCAAGATCATCCGTTTGTGCGCCGGCGGATCGCCGCGCCGAAGGAACGCGCCGCAGGCAGTGATCGTGAACAACACCACGGTAGTAAGGGGAAGGATGAAGAACCGATATTCTTCCGGGTCCTTCGCGACATAGAAGCGCTCGCTGTAGACTTCGGTCGCGATGGCAGACGCCGCCATCACCGGAATCAACACGAGGATCATCGAGCCGAGAACGCGGTGCAGATGTTGTCGCCGGAATCGGATGAACCCGATCTGGAACGTGAGGATGGTCATCCACGCAACGAACGACCACACGTGAATCACCAACACCCAAGGCGCCCGGTAATCCGGCGTTCCCAGGAATCGTGTCTTGACCGCAGGTGCGAAGCCAAAGGCAATGGCGACCCACGAGCACGCCGCGAAGGCCAAGAAGAAGTTACGGTCGAACGGGTGCCACGCCGCAAATTTGCGTTCGATGCCGGTCATTTCCGTCCCCGAATGGATAGGTAGCCGAAACGTCCTCAACGGCCGGGAGCATCGACAGGAGCGGGTGGAGAAGGAACAAGCGAGGAGGGGCGAGGCGCAAGGAGGGCACCCGGCCGAGGCGAAGCGAGGACGAGAGCGCGATGGCTGGAGGGGCCGCAGAATGCTCCACGTGACGGCCACGAAGTTGCACCACCCTCCGCCTCGGAGCGAGTGTCGCAGACCGGATCGAGGAACGTCCGGCTGCGGTCAGCCCATGCCGAGCCGCTCCCGGACAGATCGGACTGTCTGCCTCGCCGACGGCATCACTCCGATGATGACCAACGCGCCCCCATCCACGACCGTTTCACCATCGACGAGCACCTTGTACTCGCCGTAGTGGCCCCGGATCTTCTCCACCTCGATCCCGAGCTCACGACCGAGCCTCGCCGCCACACGGACGGCATGGATGCCAGACACTCAAAACGCGCAATACCGAACCGTGACCCGCGCCATGGGACTCTCCTCGGCCGCAATGATTCAGTAGGTGACGTCGAACGCGCCCAGCGTCACCCGTCGCGTGGCTGGCGTTTCATCCTCGTTGGCGGCCAGCATGAGCTCGAACGTCCCCGCCACGTGGCCTACCGTGGCTGTTGTGACGGTGACGCTCCCCTCTCCGCCCTGCGTACGACTGGCCGCCCACGCCATCGAGCCTTCCGTGAGCCCGGCCGCCAATGGAGTCGGTCCACCAATCACCTGAGTTCCCGGACCCCCATTCAGCAGGAGGAGAAGCACGAGCATCCGGGCTGGGTTCGTCCCCGTGATGACGAGCGACGACGGTTCGGCGGGATCAGTCGCGATCGACGCGGCGTTCCATGCCACCCCGTCAACGCGGGCGGACATGGTTCCGTTCGGAAGTTTGGGTGGGCCGGCGGGGTCGCCGCCACAGGCCGTTACCAGGAGTGACGCGGCGATCGCAACCACCAGTGATGAATATCGCATGGTCACTTCCGTGTCTTGGTGCCATCGACGGAGATGCGAATGGCTGGAAATCTAGTATTCGCGGACTCGAATCACCATTCCACCTCAGTAGCAGCCAAAGGCTCGAGCCAAGCTGCGACGGAGGCACATTGAGGGTGCCGCCGCGCGCTCGGATGTCGGTCATCGTGCACGGCACGGCGGGATACGAGCTGCACTCGCGCTGTTCCATGGTTCGTTGCTGTGTAACGCCTAGAGCTCAGCCGCGGGCGAACACAAAAAGCGGACGAAGCAAGCAATCTTCGCATCGCCCGACTGCTGCAACGTTCGTTAGCCAGCGTGCGCGAAGAACTGTCCGGCCTTCACAGGCCCGGCGGCCTCGTGCGTGCGGCGGCCAAGCAGCAGATCGAAGCTCTCGCCATGGGCCGTCGCCGCCGCCGGATCAGCGATCACTTGGATGTCGGGCGTGAGGAGATGGCATCATTGACAACTATTGTTGTCAAGTACGATCTGAGGCCCAGTTCCGCCGAATTCGCGGAGTCGATGGCGGGCCGACGCACTGGCGGCGCTACACCGGGCGTTTGGCGCAGAACGCGCCCGAGCGGTGTGGGCCGCCGCTTGCCGCAGCGCGGGTATAACGGTCGGCGGCGTGGGCTCGCCGGTGGCGCTCGAGCGCGTCGCCGGGGCCCTCGCGAAATTGGGCGCTGCCGAGTCGGCCGTCGCCCGATCGATCACGATCCGGTGTACGACGCCGAGCGGCTGCAGGAGATCGTCACCCTGGGGCTCCTCGAACCCAATGTAGGTCCGCTATTCCACAATGTCGCCGAGCGCGCGGCGGCGGCGCTGGGCCAACCAGTGTCGCTAGTGAGTGTGGTGCTCGACGATGCACTGCACGTGGCGTCTGCGGTGGGCGTGGCCGGCATGTGGATGACCGACGTGGGCGGACACCCGCTGGAATGGTCGTTCTGCAAGACGTCCGTGCAAACGCGCGACGCCTACGTGGTGCCGAACGCCGTGGAGGATCCGGTCCATCGCGACAATCCGCTGGTCACGATCGACGGCGTGCGCTGCTACGCCGGCGTGCCCATGATCTCGTCGCGCGGGTTCGTGCTTGGCAACCTGTGCGTGGTGGGCGTCGAGCCGCGAAGATTCTCGGAGCAGGACATTGAGACGCTGCGCACGCTCGCGGCCGAGGCGGTGTCCCGTATCGAGGCGCGGCGGAAGGGCTGAATCCACGCCCGTTGGTGGACCACGCATGGCGCATTTGCGCCCACGCGGCCGGCGTCGGTGCCGGTGAGTTGCGCGACGAGCTGTTCCGTGACATCGCCATTCGTCGCGTCCATCCGCTCGCTGCCATTCGGCGTCGTGAGCGGCATGACGGCGAGCCGGATCACATCACCCTTGGTTCGCGGTGCCGCGAACTAACCCGTCACGGCGAGCAGTACCACCCTGGCGACGAAGACGGAAGGACCCATCGAGGGTGGCGCCGTAGGCTGTGGCGCCGCTCTCGTTGGCGCCGGCCATGGCGCCGGCCACGCAACGTGGCGTGGTACATCGCGGGAAGTCTGCTCGCCTTTGGCCTCTCCATGGTCGTTCTTGTGCTGGGTCTGTCACAAATGGCCGGATGAGTGGTCACCCACGGCCGGCGCCGACGATTTCTACACGAACCCTGCCAGATCCCCATTCGGCTCTAGACACGGCCGCTCGCGCGAATGGAGCGCCATAGCGCGTGGAGAGCGAGGATGGCTGTAAATGTTCCAGTCACACCAAGTGCGAACAACGTCCACACAAAGAAGAAGCCCCAACGAGTGGCCCGCGGGCCTACACTGTGCAGGTATGGCATGCTCGCCGCTGCCGCCCCACCGAGCAGCATGATGACAAACCCGGCACGCCGACCTGCCAGCTCAATGGTGCCATAGAGCAGGGTGAGCATGATGACCAGCAGAATCGTGACATCGCTGGGCGACATTCCGTTGGTTTGATGCAGCGCGTCGTGCGTCAGGTGGAATGTGGTCAACACCAGAGTGAGCAGCGACGATATGGTCAGCGTCCGATTCTGTTTCATGAGTTCTGGCGGAAGTTTGTGGTTAGCTATTGGGCCTGGGGAGCCGGGGAACGCCACGCACGCTTGGGAAGCGGGTTCACGAGCACGCAACGCTCAGCATTGGCGGAGACACGCAGCACCCTGCATGCGGTCGTGCGGCAGCACGCATATCGCTGCATCGTCTCTCGAACCACCCAAACTCGAGCGGTGAGGCGACTGTTCCACCTGATCCTCGGCGCAACATTTCCTCAAGCTTGCGCACCAGGAGTGCGCGGCGATGAGCGTCGAACCGCGCAACGTATGAGGGAGCGGGCCCCGTTCCGCCATGAAGCGGGCCCCGCAGGCCATCGTCGCCTTCATCGGCCAGGTCTATTTTCTTGTATACGACTCTCCGGAGTCTGATGCAACCCAACGGATCAGCATCCTGCGGCGGAGGCGCATAGCACCGCGGATGCTGTTGCGGGATCCCGAGGCCAGGTCGCCGCCTGCGTGCCCCGCCACGGTGACCGAGGCTGCCTTGGTCGGATGCGTGAATTGTTGATGACTACCCGTGCTTCGCGCAACAGTACCAGCCGCCATCGGCCAGCAGTCGGAGCACTCCCGGACTTTCATAGCCGCGTAGAGAGAAGGAGTTCCCTCCGCGGCGGCAAGGGCCGCAGCTCGCAGGTGACCGCCCCTCAGGACAATCGGAAACAGCGGGCTGAAAACTTCGGCGCTCGGACTCGGGGGCATGGGGCTGAGCATGAGCCACGGTCCGCCGAAGAAGAAGAAGAAGAAGAAGAAAGCAATCGCTCTCATCCAAGCGGCCGTCGAGCGCACGGCAAACGACCTTCGCGACGTCGAGTGGGCGGCGGCCGACGCCGAATAGGAGTGAGGCCTCCGGTTCAGCTCTGAGGACGCAATCGAGTGAAGCGAGAGCGCGGCCTGCGTGACGGCGCGCCGTCAACGGCGTTTCTTCGCGGAATCCCCGTCGCGTTTCGTCGTGCGCCAGCCGCGCTGGCCGTACTCAGTGTAGGATTGACGCAACCAGACGGCCAGCTCGCGATCGAATTCGCGCCCGTCGCGCAGTCGCAGGTGGTGCACATGCAGCTTGCCTACCTGTTCGACTCTGCGTATTCGCGGGCCCTCAATGTTTCTGGGCAGAACAAAATGCACGTCAATGTAGTCGCGGCCGACCCGGTTGACGGAGAAAGCACCACAAGCGTGGGACAGATTCCTTGAAAGCAGCTTCGCGCCGCAACGGGCGCACTTCCAAAGCGTCGCCGTGTCAGTGTTCTGCACCGTCGGGTCCTGCGATCGTTCTGCCAGGCTAGCGCTCAGCATCAGCGGCGGCGCGAAGTGCCGTCCGCTGCATGCGTTTGTTGAGCCGCGTCCTCATCATGCTCCGGCGATAGGTCCAGTACCTACCTTCTCTCGCCACCTTGAGTTATCCACGCCCTTCACGAGCAGCCAGAGCATCAACAAGAGTTCCGCCAGAGCGCCGAAGGGCAGAACGTAGGGCGACAGTGTGGTAGCAAGTGGCGGCCATACAAAGATCAGCCAGCCCACACCGGCACACATCATGAAGACGCCAGTGATTCGAGGAAGGAACGATGACGTGAAGATGAGATAGCCGACCAAGAGGTCATATGCCGCAAAAAGCACAAGGGAGATGCTGAATACCTGGGAATATAGTCGCGTTAGACCGCACCACGTGCCAGGCTATCTTAGCGTCGGCCTGGCTTATATCCGACGAGCCAGGCTTCGGCCTCCGCCGTTGTGCCATAATGACTGTACACGTAGTGGGCGACGCCAAGCCCCGGGATGAATCCAATCTGGGTGTAATCCGGAGTAGTGCGGTAGACCACCGCGTACAGTGAATCCGTCGCGCTCGGCCGGAGCTGGCGCACTGACGCGGGAACGGAGGCGGCTGCCTCAACAAACCAGGCATACAAGGTGTCGTGCCGGTCCGCGGGGTCGCGGCCAAAGAGATCGCCGGTGCGCAGGGGAAATTTGAGAATGAGGTCTTCCGAAGTGGGCCGGCGCTGGCCGCTCAACAGCGCCTCCATCAGCCCCGCAGCGGTCTCGGGTTGAGTGCGCAAGAGGTAGACCCGGTCCGCGGTACAATAGAGCACGGACGTGGAGGGCGAACGGCCAGGCGTCCACCAAGCCAGGTCACTGGGCCATCCGCGGACGGTAGCAGCGACAGCAGAATCGGACGATTGAGCGGTGACCACGGTGGTAGTCCACGACAGCGCCTGGTAGCCAATGCTATCGCCCGCCCCCACAGCCCAGGAAACCTGGGCTCGGTACGTCCACGTCGTGCCAGAGGTCAGCGGTAGACCCAGGCAAGACGGGGAGCCAGCGAGGGCAAGGATGAGCGTCAACATGAACAATGAATGGCGCCCCTCAACGAGCGGCGTTCAACCGCCGGCGCCAGCCCGCCGGGGCCGAAGGCCCCGTTGGCGGCCGAGTGACAGTCGGGTGCGACGAGTGACAGTCGGGTGCGACTGCGTGTCAAACGCCATCGGGGTACAAACCGAGTTGACTGGTTACACTGCAAACCGGGATGATGGGTGACACTTCCGATAAAGTGTACGTCCAACCTGTGGAATGGAAGATTGGACGATGCCCTGGTCGGAGATCTCACCCCGTGGGACAGCGCGAACGCTGCATGGCCGACGGTCGACGCGGACTGTACAACCGGGCGGAGCTGTGTGCCCGCTTCGGGACCGCTCTGCTCGGAAGATCGGCCAACGCGACGTGATCATCCGGGACTGAACCGTTGCTGGCCCTCCACCCATCCTCAGGACGGTGTTACCCGTCCTCCCAGTACACTCTGTCACCTATCTGTCCGGTTGCTTCGTCCCTTCCGAAAAGCCGCTTGAGGAAGGACACCTGAGGTGTGGTTGGCCGAGTGCTCTTTGCCTTGTTGGCCTGTGCTGCCATGACCGTGGCCCAGTCGACCCACTCCTGACGGAGCGACAGCGACGTGACGACGTGGTCGGCCCCTATCTTCCGCTGAATATCGGCACTGGACGCGCATTGAGCCTGCAAACGCTCGAGTAATGCGGCGACTCGATCGCGCGGGGTTTCGAACGAGTTCACCTGAACGACGGCAGGGCAGCCCTTGCTGGCGGGGAATCGTTGCGCGAGACGGCCGTTCATGTCGCCTGCGAACACGCACTGACAACGCCGCCATATGGCCGCTCGCTCTCGTCGCAACACGGGCAACGGTTTCAGTCCAGCCAATCCCGGGTTGCCAAGCCGGAAGCGGGTGATTCAACTCGCGGAGTAGTGCTTCGTGCACGCACGGTGGAGTGCCGAGGATGAGTCCATTGCCCGGGCCAGAGCGCCCATCATGGCGAGTGAGGCCAGCCCAGCGATCAGTCGCAACGCTTCTCCAACGTGCCTACACAGGTCCGCATAACGTCTCGCGCTCAGCCGCGACCGCGCTCACATGGCTGCAGCACGCGGGGCGTGGGCACTATCGCCCGACGAACCGCTCGCCGCACGCCCGGCGCTCACTCGTAGGCAAGGGGTGACGGCCCCGCTCGTCGCCTGCGGCGTGTGAGCGGGCGGCTGCCACCGTGGGCGTCGCTAGGCGTGAATGAAGAACGCCAGTACCCGACGACGACGCGAGCGCGGATCCGTGGGACGCGCGGACGATGGAGCCGCTGCGGGAGTTGGAGGATGGGGACTTCTGACGGCTGAAGTTCTCATAACCGAAGACTTCGGACCACCGCCCACGATGCCCGTAGCAAGTTACTTGCATATTGAGCTAAGTATCTTATATTGGCTTCCTCATGGATTCCGCGTTCAAGGCCCTCGCCGATCCCACGCGCCGGGAGATTCTCAAGCTCCTGCGCAAGGGACCGCGAAGCTCGGGAGAGATCGCCGACCGGTTCGACACCGCTTGGCCCACGATCTCCCGGCACCTGCGCGTACTGCGCGATGCCGGGTTGATCCTGTCCGAGCGCAGCGGCCAGCAGATCATCTACGAACTCAACACCACCGTCTTCGATGACATCGTCGAGCAGCTACTCGACTGGGTGCGTCCGCCCGGGGGGAGAAAACATGCGTAAGTGGTATCCGGCGATCCCCATCGCCGCCGCTCTCGCCTTCACGGCGTACGCGTTCCAGCGCCTGCCGCTGCGCGTGGCCACCCACTGGGACATTCACGGGCAGCCGAATGGCTACAGCGGCCGCGCGGTCGCCGCGATCCTCCTGCCCGCGATCATGGTCGCCCTGTGGGGCGCACTGCGCGGCCTGCCGCTCATCGATCCGCGCCGCGCCAACTACGTAAAGTTCCAGGGCACGTACGATCTCGCGATCAATGCCATCGTGACGCTCATGTTGCTGGTCCACGTCAGCATCCTGGGTCGCGCCCTCGGTTGGCCGATTCCCATCGATCGCGTGGCACCGGCGATCGTCGGCGCGATGTTGCTGGTGCTCGGAAACGTCCTCCCGCGCGCGCGGCCCAACTGGTGGTTCGGCATCCGCACACCGTGGACTCTGTCCAACGACAACGTGTGGACCCGGACGCACCGCGTGGGCGGATATCTGATGACGGCCGCCGGCGCGGTCGTGCTTCTCGGCGTCCCGCTGCCGCACGCGTGGTCACTGGGCGTGCTCGTCGGCGCCATCGCCGTGTCGTCCCTCGGCTCGCTGGTCTACTCTTACTTCGCCTGGAGAGAGGAACAGCAGTGAAACCAGAAATGATAGCCGCCGCTCTCGTGCTGGCGCTCGGCTCCAACGCCGGCGCCCAGGGAGCCGAGCAATACACCTTCCGGATGCTGCTGGGCCGGGACACGCTGACCAGCGAAGTGGTGCAGCGTACCCCCACGCACGTGGACGTCGACATGATCGACAAGTCCACGGGCGCCCACCGGCAGTATGGGCTCACGCTCGCGCCCGACGGACAAGCGAACGGCGACGAGGGATCCGCTGGAGTTCCTCGCCCGGGCGATGGCGCACGTGCCGAACACACATCACCGTCGTGTTTGTCTTCCTTGCGACCTGGGGTTTCGGCCACCTGCCGCAATGGGTCGGTCCGAAATTCTTCCCGCCGCTCGCGGTGGTGACGTTGGTTGCCCATGCGACGCTGAGCATCGTGGTCGTCTACCGGCATCGCCGCTGGCCATGGATTGCCCTCGCGTTTGCTGTGCTGCCCCTGATCTGGGCGGCCGTTCTAATCAGCGCGATTGCCATTGGCTCGATGGTCGGATAGCCCCGTCGCATCTTACAAAGTCCGTGCGCCACGAGGCCCAGAGGGATAGGAATTTGAGTCCCCATATGGCGTGACGGGAGAGCGCTGAAGGCGAGCCGCCAGGCCTGGCTCGGCGGTGTCGCGAACCGTCGCGGGTGTTGCGACGGCCGGCGTGGGGCAGCCGGCCCTCGTGCAGCGGCGGCGCGCCTCGCCCCGCGGGCGAGCACCGATGCCAAGATCGTGGCCGCCCGTCGTACGGTCGGATCCGTGACACGCGGCCTTGTCACGAGGGCGGGCTCATGACGTCATCCCGAAGTATCCTTTCTATGGTAAATTTGGCGTATGGCCAACCCACGTCGAGAAATGACCGTCCGAGTGGTGCCGCTCACGAGCCGTGAGGCCAGCGAATCCCGGGTCGGCGGTACGCCGTCCGAGCGGCTCGCACTGTTGACTGAACTCAGCTTGAGCGCCTGGGCCCTGACCGGTCGCCCATTCCCAACCTACACGCGCGCGATGACGCCCATTTCAGTCAGGCCGCTCCGCGCGTCGGCGCCGGTGGTCGGCTCCAATGAGCGGTGATTTTCGCGATATCGTCTCTGAGCTCGTGCAGGCAGGCGTCCGATTCATGGTGGTCGGAGCGCACGCGCTGAGCGTCCACGGCGTGCCCCGGGCGACGGCCGATCTCGACATCTGGATTGACCGGACACCGGAGAATGCGAGCCGCGTCTGGAAGGCGCTTGCGGCGTTCGGCGCCCCCCTGGACTCGCTCGGCGTCGCCCGGGAGGATCTCCTGCGTGTCGATGTCGTCGTGCAGATCGGGCTGCCGCCGCTCCGGGTCGACCTCATGACCGGCCTCAGTGGGGTCACATTCGTCGAGGCCTGGCCGAGTCGTGTCGAAGCCGAGTTCGAGGGTGTTCGCGTTCCGTTTCTGGGGCGGGAGGCGCTGATTCGCAACAAGACCGCCACGGGGCGACTGAAGGACCTGGGTGATCTCGAATCACTCGGCGAATCGTAAGGGGACGTTCCGCGCGTGAACGCGATGCGTGTCACAGTGTGAAGTCCATGATGGCAGGACGATCTGTCGACTAGCGTGCTGCGCGCGGCGAGAAATGGCGTGCGCACCTCGCGGGCATGGAAGCAATGCTCGCGCCGGTCGATGCGCCCCTGATCGATGCGCTCCGTCTCGACGCGCCTCGCCGCATTGCCGATATCGGATGCGGCGGCGGCGGCACGACCCTGGAAATCCCGCGCTGCGCGCCGGCCCGGAGTGTCGTACATGGGTTCGACGTCTCGCCGGTCCTGATCGAAGCGGCGCGCGGCCGCAACGTTGCCGCCGAACGCGCCGCTGTCTTCGAGATCGCGGACATGGCCACCGCAACGCCGCCGGACGGGCCCTATGATCGACTGGTCTCGCGGTTCGGCATCATGTTCGTCGACGACCCGCTCGCCGCCTTCACCAACCTCGCCCACTGGCTGGCACCCGGCGGTCGGTTCGCCTTCGCCGTGTGGGGCCCGCCGACGGGCAACCCGTGGGTGACGACCGTGCACCAGGTGGTGGCGGAGGTCGTCGACGTACCGCGCCGCGACCCCGCAGGGCCGGGGTTGTTCCGTTACGCCGAAGCCGACACGTTGCTCGCCCTACTCGCGCAGGCTGGCCGCTGGACGATGATGGGAGCCAGAACACCAGCCGGCATCCCGGTGCCCCGCGCCGCGGCCCAGCTGCCCGCGCCCTTGCGCCGGCGCCGACGGCCGCTTCCTCTGCGACGCACTTCCAGGTCCTCGGCGTCGGCCGTATCCGCCGGCCCGACCACTCTTCACCTCGTCGCCCGACCCTGACCCTCCGGGCCACCCCACCTACGACTGCCTCGATGCCATCAATCGGTCCGCATCGCACCCAGATAAGGTTCTCGCTGCCCACAGGGCTTGACCTTGCCCCAAGGTCAAGGTTTATCCATCCCTGACAGAGGAGAGCGCACCATGCAACGACGGCTGCAGATCGGTGAATTGGCGCGTCTTGCGGGCGTCACGACCAAGACGCTGCGCCACTATCACCGGTTGGGGCTCTTACCCGAGCCGCTGCGCTCCGAAGGCGGCTACCGGCTCTATGGCGCGTCCGACGTGCAGCGCTTGCTGCACATCCGGCGCTTGCAGACCTTGGGCCTGCCTCTGACCCGGATCCGCGACGTACTCGAAGCCGGCCGAACCGAGCCGGAGCTTCGCAGTCTTCTCGGCGTGCTGCGCCGCGAGATCGACGAGCAGATCCGCCACCTTGAGTCGCGCCGCGAGCGCATCGACGCGCTGCTTGCTCAACCCGAGCTCGACGAGTCGCCCTCCACGGCGTCCGTGCCAGCCGTTTTGCGCCACGCCTTCGATCTCTTCGACGATGAGTTGCGCCAGCTCGACAGCGACCTGCTCGAACGCGTGACCGGTCTGGATCGGCGCCTCTTCCAGACGCTCGACCGTCTTCGGTGGCCGGATGGATTCGAAGCCGCCAGCGTCGAGCTGCTCGACGCGATGGCGACGCGGCCCGGCCTGATCCGGCGGCTCGCGCCGCTGCTCGATCGCTTCTTGCACTTGGGCTCGGCAACGGAAACGGCGCCTGAGGTCGATGCGCTCGCACGCGAGATTGCCGCCGTGCTGCCGCCGCAGCTCGGTGCTGGCGCCTCGGCTGCCGGGCCCTTCGCCGAGTTGCGCGCGGAATTGCTCAAATCGCCCTTGTCGCTCGCGCAGCGCCGCTGTCTCGAGGGGATCCTGGCCGAACAGCAGCACAGAGCTGCGACCGAATCGAACCGAACCGCGGGAGACGCATCATGAGTTCGTTGACGCTTCCTGCACCTGCGAGCGTACTGCTATCCGACGGGCGAACTTTGGGTTATGCCGAAGCCGGCGATCCCGCCGGCACACCGATGATCTGGTTCCACGGCACGCCGGCCTCACGACTGGTCTTCACCGTTGCGGATCCCCTGCCGCTCGAGCTGGGCGTGCGCATCATCGTGCCCGAGCGGCCAGGCTACGGCCTGTCGAGTCCGGCGCCGCGCCACACACTTCTGCAGATTGCCGAGGACACCGCGGCGCTCGCCGACCACTTGGGTTTCGAGCGTTTCGCCGTCGCAGGTGGCTCGGGCGGCGGCCCTCCTGTCGCGGCGTGCGCGTTCCTCATGCCCGAACGCCTGATGGGCGCGTCGATGCTCTGCAGCGCCGCGCCACTCGACGATCCCGAGCTACGGCGCGGCCTGTCGCTGGCGAATCGCTTCAAGTTCCTGCTCCCGCGGAGGGTCGCCTGGATCTTGAAGCTGGACCTGGCTCTTGCCGCCGCGGCATTCCGGCGCCGGCCACAGTGGTTCGTGCAGCGCATCGCGCAGAGCGGAGGCCGGGACCACAAGATGTTTGCCGACCCGCTGTGGCAACAGCGAACGGCCACGATGCTGCTCGAGGCATTCCGGCAGGGCAGCGCGGGCACGATGCTGGACCTGAGTCTGTACAGCAGGCCGTGGGGCTTCGACCTGGAGCAGATTCGCATGCCGGTCCACATTTGGCACGGCGAGAAGGATCGCATGGCTCCGGTCGCAATGGGTCGGCTGTTGGCGCAGCGCATTCCGCACAGCAGGTCACGGTTCTTGCCAGAGGCGGGGCATCTGGTGACGCAAGAGCCGGGTGTCTGGCGCGATGTGCTGACGGTGGCGGCCGGCCGCTGCGGCTGTGCGGACGGCGCCGAGCAATGCAGCCTGCTTTCTGAGGACGGCTCTTGAAAGGGGAGCTGGCGATCAAAGTCATGCAGACCTACCCGCGCCTGCGCCAGAAACCGTACTGGGGTAACCACATTTGGGCGCGGGGGTACTTCGTGAACACGGTTGGGTTGAACGAGGATCTCATTCGCCGGTACGTCCGGTCTCAAGAGGAACAAGAGCAGCGTGAGGACACCGAGCGCCGCGACCATCCAGCAGGCCGACCAGGTGCGTCAGGTGCCGGCCCGCAAGGTGCTCGCGACGGCGCTCGGCTTGCTGCCGTGTGCGAGCGGCGAGGCAGCAACGACGGCGCCCGCAGAAGGTTGTGGATGCGCCGCACCGGCCGCACCGGCCGAGGCGCAAGCCACCCAGGCCGCTCAGCCGCCTGACGGGATGATGATGAAGGACATGAAAGAGAGATGATGTCGAAAATGATGTCGACCTGCGTCAGCCAAGGGCAGGCCGCGTACGCGACAAACGCGGCGGCGCAACAGCCCGCGACCGCAGCTGCGGCTCACGAGGAATGCGGCTGCAGCTGAGCGCAGCCGCATGGTCGGCCGGCACGCTTGACTAGAGAGTGATCCATGGATACTTCGCGCCCACCGCAATCGCCCATCGAGGAGCTTGTCCGCGACCTGGAGCCGCCGATGCTCCGCTTCCTCGAGCGTTACGTGGGCGACCCCGCGGTGGCGCGGGAGTTGTGCCAGGAAGCCCTGCTGCGCATACACACCAAGCTGCACACGTTCGCCGGGCGATCGTCGATAAAGACCTGGGCTTTCTCCATCGCCGGCCGGGTTGCCGCCGACTATCTGCGCCAGCCCGCTCAGCAATGCACCATCGTGGGACTGGATGCGGTGGCCGAACCGGCCGACCCGGCGCTCCCGCCCGTGCAGCAGATGATCGCCGATGAAATGAATGCTTGTGTCCGCCGTGTGATCGACAGCCTGCCGGCCGACTACCGCGCCGCACTCATCCTGCACGATTTGGAAGGGCTCTCGGCGCCGGAGACCGCAGAGATCTGTGAATGCTCGGTGGCCTCCGCCAAGATGAAAATTCACCGCGCTCGGCTTCGCCTGCAGCAGGCACTGAACGGAGAGTGCGAGTTCTATCGTGACCCGGACAACGTGTTCCGGTGCGATCGCAAAGCACGAAACCTGGGCTGAACGACATGTTTCCAGCGAAGGAGCTTCGCCATGTCCGTCATGAAATGCACGTTGATCCGCCTGCATCTGGCCTCGCTGGCACTCGTCTGCACATTGCCGGCGTTCGCCGAGGCGCAAGTGGCGCCGCAGGCATACTCCTGGCCGGGGTGGCGCGAAGCGGCACTGCCCGCGTTCGGTTGGATCCTTCCGATCGTTTGCTTCGCCGCGATGCTGGTATTCATGTTGGTCATGCGCGGCGGCATGGGTTGCATGGGGCGAAGCTGGCCGGCTGACAGGGCAGGCTCGCGCGCGAGGCAGGACTGGTCCGCGCTGGAAATACTGAACCAGCGCTTCGGGCCTGCTGCTGGGGATTGGGGGGCTGGGTTATGTGGCCAACATTTTCGCGAATTTATTCCACCCGCGATCGGAGCTCACCTCTTTCCCTACATAATGCTGCCGGGGGGAGTTGCAGAAATATCGCTGACCCTGTGGCTCATCATCGTCGGCGTGAACGCTTCCAGGTGGCAAGAGAAAGCGACCGCTTGGCGGGTTGGCGGAGCATGAGAATAGCGCCGCCCAGCTCTCACCCGTAGTTCGGGCGGAGGCATCAAGACGACACCGGCCATGGCGGCGGGGCTCACGGACCACGTGCGGAAGGTGGAGGAGATTCTCGACCGGATGGAGGGCACGACACTGTTACAATGAAACTCACCCACTCCCGTACGGGAGGTGGTGGACCGCGGTCCGGCGGCGTAGTACGTTGGATAGCTTGGACGGGGCGAAGCGCATTCCTATCGGGTCCATCTCAACCAGGGGCGTCGAATGTCGCACGTCACCAAGACCGTCACGCTGCAAACCAATCCGGAGAGCGTCATCGAGTATATCGCCGACGTTGAGAACCACCCGGCGTTCCTCGGACCGTTGAAGCGGATCGACAACCTGAGTGGGCCTTCCCGCGAGCCGGGCACGACGTGGGACTGGACGTTCATCATGGCGGGCGTCGAGATCTCCGGGACGGCGGAGGCGATAGAGTACGCGCGCGGTGTCTCCTACAAGTACCGCACCACGTCCGGGATCATGAGCACGTTCACGTACAGCGTTGCGCCCGTGGACGGCGGGTCGACCCTCACCATGGATGTCGAGTACGAGGTGCCGCGCAGTGTCGTGGAGAAGGTCGGCCTGGCGGTCGCGGAGCGACTCAACGACCACGCGGGCGCGAGCGCGGCCGAGAACATCAAGATCATCCTCGAGTGAGCTGAGTCGGAGCGTCCGAGCGAGACCACGTAATGCCCCTGATCGCCGTCTACGTCGGCGTCCTGGTGCTCATGTGGATCCTGTCGGAGTTGCGGTCCGAGTCGACACTGCTCAAGGGAAGCAGCGCTCTGGCCCTGAACGGCATTTTCCTCGGGGCAGAGGCCCTCCGTTTGATCCGAGGGCCGCGCGGCAACTTCTCTATGTCATTGGTGGTGTTCGGGCTCGCAACGGCGAGCGCGTTCCTGCTGCGCGACTGGTGGCTGCTGTCCCGCTTCGACGTGAACGAGACGCGAGCGGTCGTGGAGCTAAGCCTGCGTCAGCTGCGCATCGCGTACGTGCCGGAAGGGACCGGCTACTCGATTCGCGCGAAGTCGACGGCGGGTGCGATCGAGCTGCGTCCGCTCCCCACGCGGCGGGCGGCCATGCGGATCACCTCGGAGGCTCCGGCTCCGAAGGTGACGCTTCTGCGCTCTCTGGTCGTGAAGAAGTTCGGACGCCTCGTCCCGAGGCCGCACCTACGCTTCCGCTGAGCTTGGGGAGAAAGCGACCGGTGCGCCTCATATACTCCACGTATGCATCACCGAAGCCGGAGGCCCGGAAGCGTGCCTCCTCGGCGAGCGCCGTGCGGCGGAGACGGTAAGCCCCGACCACCAGGGCGAAGGCCGTGAGGATGTGCGGGGCGGCCAGGAAGCTGCTGCCGAGTGCGATGACGAACGACGTGTAGAACGGGTGTCGGACGTGCGCGTACGGACCGTCCACGACCAGGTGCTCGGGGACGTCATCGCTCTGGTGCCACAACGACAGCGGTCGTCGATGGATCGCGATGGTCCGGCGGAGCAGGAGTATCGCGGAGGCGGAGCCGCCAATGGAAGCGAGCGACATCGCGAGCGCGGGGAGTGCGTGCGCCGGTCGCCACGGTACGAAGACACCCCAGGCGACCCCGATCAATGTCGCTCCGGCGACCCAGAACGGAATGGCATTGAGCCACCATTGGAAGTTGCGGCGGCCCGGCCGAAAGAAGATCCGGGGAAGCAGCCCGATCCAGATCAGCATCGCGAGCGCCATGCCGATCCCGAACATGGCGGCGGTGGCCCTCACGGCTGGCGTGACGGTTCATGGTTCCCGGGATACCCGTAATCCAGCGTGATCTCGTCGTAGATCCGCTGGTCGACTTCCCGATATCGAGCCATCAGCCCGGCAACGTCCCGGCCATCGACCGCACGTTGATCCAGCCAGGTCTTTACCCAGGAGAGATGGGCCGCTTCCTCTTCAACCATGCACAACAGCGTTGTTCTGACCTCGGGGTGGGTCCCAGGCAGTTGGGCGTGCTCCATGAAGTGCCTGTAGAACCGTTGCTCGAAGACGTGCGTCAGCGCGAGTACCTGCATCACGTTGGACACGGGGCCGATCTCGCGCCTGTAGAACGCCTGGTATGTGTGGCGTACCGGTTTCGGCTTTCCCCCCACGGCCAGGATCGTCTCGGTCCAGCGCTGGGCATGTCGGACTTCTTCGCCCGCGTGACGCGTGAGGTTGAGCATGAGCTGCGGATCGCGCACCCTGAGCGCCAGCCGGCCCAACACGAGGCCGCCGTACAACTCGGACGCGCGATATCCGTTGAGCCACCTCAACTCTGCGTGCGCGATTTCCAGTCCATCGGACATCAGAGCCGCTCCTTCAGGTGGTCCACGAGACGAACCCCGCACACGCGCTCGATCCGTTCCGCAAACGTGCGGATCGCCACCACGTCTCCGTGCATCGCCACGGGCACGACGGAGACGACCTCGGTGCCGTAGTGCCGGAACGACGAGGCCGCGTCCAGCACCTTGGGGATCACGGACTCGTCCCGCGCGATCCATTTGGCGATGATGTCGGACGCGCTCTGGGCGTGCCTGACCTCATCGGCCGCGATGCGTCGCAACAGACTGGCGAGCACGGGCTCGTCGGCTTGTTCGCCCAGGCGACGGAAGAAATAGGAGGCCAGGTGCTCCGAGAGCATGAAGTCCACGAGTGCCTCGATGACCGCGTTGCCCTCAATGTCGACGCGCTCCGCGCCGCGTCGGATGTCGACGAGCTCCTGCTCCGTGATGGTCGGTTCGAAACCCACCGCGTCGAGGTAGCGGCGCAGCGAGTAGAAGTGTTTGAAGCCCTCATAGGCCTCGAGTGAGAAGCTGACCCCCGCGTCAATGTCGTCCCAACATGCACGCATGAGACGCGCGAGGTTCACGGGGTGGAACGACTCGATGAGCGCGGCGTCCCTCAACTGGCCGAGCAGGTCCGGCTGCGCGAGTGCTACGGACTTCTCAATGTCGCCCCATGCGACGTCGTCCTCAACGGACCAGGCCCCGCGGTCGGCAGCGACGGCGTGTCGCACGTAGAGGGGCGGTTCGGAGTTCGTCGACTCGATCGTCATGAGGTCTCACCGGCACTCACGTTGTCCAGCCGGAGGTCGGGCCACCCAGCCGCGTCCGTACCGTGGGCCACCATGAACGCCAGTACCCACCGCTCGATTCCGAAGGCGACACAGCCGCTGGAGGCCGGCTCGCCATCCGGTCGGCAGATGTCGAAGCACTCGCCGAAGAAGCGCTCGTGGTCGTTAAAGGAAGCGGCCGCCACGGTGCGTCCGTCGCCCAGTTCCAGGCGCAGCTCCGTCTTGAGTCCCTTCACCTGCTGGAGCAACGCCCGACCCATGGCGGTGGGTGCGTAAAAGGGGTCCGACGCGGCCACGATGTCGGACGACAGACCGAGGCGGTCCGCCAGTTGGCGGGCTCGTTCCGCTCCGTCGGCCCTGAACGCTTGCACGTCGGATGCCGAACCCACGTGCACGAGCTCCCGCATGGTGAAGGCCCAGTTGCGTTCGAGTGCGCGTGTCGGCTCTCCTTCCCAGCGCCAGCACGTTCCGTACGCCGTCATGCGAACGGTCTCGACCGTCGTGCCCGCCAGTGCCTCGTAGGTGTGGTAGCAGAGCGCAGACGGCAACGCGAGGCCAGACGGCTCGGTGGCCGCGTTGGCCGCGTTAGCCGCGTTGGCCAGACCGTCGGCCCGGGCCAGCGACTCGAGCGCGACCGGATCGTTACTCAGGTGCTGGGCGATGGTCAGCCAGTGCGGGAACAATGTGAAGTACTTCGCGCGCACGAGCGTGTTCAGACCCAGGCCGGGCGCGAGACGCCACTCCTCGAAGCCGCCCTCCGCCGCGACCCGGGCCACCAGTCGCTCGACCGCTCGGACCAGCGCGAGCGCATCGCCCCGCAAGCTCACGAGTCCGTGGGCCGGCGCCCACAGCTCACCCCTCGCCCTGAGGTCGGCCACAACGCGGTCGGCATTCCACACGGGTCAGGTCACCGCGTACACTTCGGCGATCCGCCGCGGTGTGCTGAAGTTATCCATGAGGATTTGCTGGTCCGGGATCGTGCGTCCCACTTCGCGCTCGGTCCAGGCGATCAACTCGAGAATGCGGATCGAGTCTATCACGCCTTCGAACAGCCGCGTATCGGCCTCGATCGTGACACCCTCGGGCGCCATGCGCTCGTTGAGCCAGAGGAGCAGCGATTCCAGGACCTGGGCCGACCGAGGCGCCGTCATGCCGCGCGCCGGATCGCCGCCGCCCATTGCGTCTGGATGAGGTGGCGCACCGTCGGCTCCCAGAACGAAGAGACCCTGGGCGCCAGTCGCCCCATCACAAACTCCATGCCCGAGACGTCGAAGGTCTTCGGCAGCGAGAGCTGGGGGACGAAATGGGAGAGCGACTTCGTGATCGCGCGGAGGCGCGCATCCGCGGTCTCCTGGACCGTGCGCTCGAAGAGCTCGTAGGTCTTCAGATCGGTGAGCGCCGGAAGCGAGATCGACTGTCGCCGCCACGCTTCGGACTCGGCCCACACGGACTGGGCAATATCCAGCAGGTCGCCGAGCTCGATCGCTCCATCACCCGCACACACGTGGAACGTGCCGGACTCGATGCCGGGAGCGTCGACCAGGGCCCCGACGCACTCGGCCACATGGTCGGTCGTCACGAGATCGACCGTGTTCGTCGCCTCGCCCGGAAGCATCGGAGCGAGCCCGGAGTGGTACAGACGCAGCGACCGGTGCACCACGTTGAACTGACTCACGGTGCCCGCATTCGAGTCACACACGATCGTGCTGGGTCTGATGATGACCCAGGGCACGGCGTGGGCGCGCACGAGTTGCTCGGCCTCGTACTTGGATTGCTCGTAGTAGTTCACGAAGCCCCAGTCGGGGGCGTACTCGCGCTCCAGTATCCGACCAACGCGCCGGCCGACCACGAACGCGGTGCTGACGTGCACAAGGCGCCGCACATGCGGCCAGGTGGCCATGAGCTCGAGGAGGTTGCCGGTCCCGGCCGTGTTCACGCGACGCGCGTCGGCCAGCGGGTTGGAGAAGATGGTGTCCGCCGCGCAGTGAAGCACGGTCGTCACCCGATTCGCCAGCTCGTCCCTCGCAGAAGAGTCGAGGCCGAGGCCCGCCTGCGTCACCTCTCCCGCCAGCGGGGTCACACGAGTTTCCGGAATGCCCTCCGCGCGCGCGACCTGCCGCCAGCGCTCGAGGCTGCGCACGAGAACAAACGCGTGGAGGCCGGGGTGCGCGAGGATAAGCCGCGCAAGCGTGCGCCGGCCGACCAACCCGGTGCCTCCGGTCAGGAAGAGTCCCATCTCCCGGCCGCTTACGGTCACGCCTCCACCGCGAGGCCGGTCCAGTGCGCACCGAAGCCGTAGGAGAAGAGGAGTAGTCGTTCGCCGGGAGCGATGGCGCCGCTGTCGAGCGCGTCGGCCAGGTTGATGAAGTTGTCTCCGGCCAGGGTGTGGCCCGCCCGAGCAATGTTCCCGGACCAAAGCCGGGCCTCCGACAATTTAGCCAGGCCCATCAGGATCTCCCAGCTCCGCTTGCTCACGTTGTGGGGAATCACCCAGTCCACCTGCGCGGCCGACCAGCCCGCTCGGCGCATCGTCTGCTCCAGCACGTGCCTCGCGGTCGGAAAGTACGAGGCGATGATCTGGTCGCGAAGCGCGTCGGCGTCCCAGAAGTACCCTTTCGTCACGTGGCTGGACGACACGATCCGATTGCGGCTTCCGGATCGTTCGATGAGGACGGCGACTGCCGCATCGGAGGTGCAGTTGAAGATCGACTCCCTTCCCGCGTCGGCTGGAAAGAACTCCGACGTAACGCAGAGCACTCGCTCGATGCCCTCCGCCAAGCACATGGCCCGGGCCACGCGGACGGACGCGAAGAGCGTTGTACAGGCCAGTTGATCGAGGCCAATGGTGGAGGCGCCCACGAGGCCCAGGTCGTGCTGAAGGCGTGTGCCGGGAAGGCGGAAGCGGGCCATCGTGCGGTGGCTTGCCGAACTCAGATCGGCCGACGGGGCGTTCACGAAGGCCGTGGGTCCCTGCGGTCCTCCATAGAGCAGAAGGCCGATCGAATCGGGCTCCACTCCCCGGGAGTCGAGGAGCTTGCGGGCCGCCTCGAGGGCGAGGTCGTACGGCGCTTCGGTCGTGCCAATCCGGACCCGCTCGAATCCGAACTCGGTGAGGAGCTCCGGGCTGCTCTCGAGCAGGCCCGCCCTGGCGAGCTCGTCGATGGTCGCCGACTCGGAGGGGAAAGCGTACGCGATTCCCGAAAGGACCGGACCGACCTTCCCGTCGTCATTGCTCACGCTGGTCATGGCCGGAGTTGACTTCCTCTCAAAACGGCTCGCGCGGGGGGGGGGGGAATCCGCATAGGAATTCCAATCGCACGTACCTAATGTAGTCGCCGAGTGCGGGGACCGGTCGAGGGAAGTTGCACACCAATGCGGCCCTGGCCCTTGGCCCGGACGGGCTGATTGTGGTGTGGGGGACGGACAGGATCCGGCCGCCGCCCACGCACTCGACCGACTGGCAGGCTGGTTGCTCCGCGATGAATCCGACGATAGGATCCCCGACGACAACCCGTTTCCTGAGTCACCGGTGTACGTGGTCGGGCGAGTGCCCGCCGTACGTTTCGGGCCGGACGATGTGCGCTACATGACGACGAGCAATCGCGACAGCCGCGGTCCGTCAGACCCGCGAGATGACCGGCTCCCTTGCGTCATGCCACGACCCGCGCAGGCGGACCCGCAACGATGACCGCACCCTTCGGGCGGGGACTCCTCTGCGGCGCCAAAGGTCGATCGCCGTCCGAGACGCCCCACTGGAGGTGGGAGCGCGGCCCTGCCACCCCTCTGCTCGAGCCGGGCGATGTGCACGTGTGGGTCGCGTCGGTGGACCGGCCACCGCAGGCGACCGCCGATCTGTGGAACACCCTCGCACCTGACGAGCGCGCCCGGGCGGAGGGCTTGGTGTTCGCGCGGGATCGCGACCGGTATGTCGCCGGGCGAGCACTGCTTCGGGAGATCATTGGGAAGTACCTGCGGGCGGATCCGGCGGCGCTCGCGTTCGTGTATGGGGCACACGGCAAGCCCGCCCTCCGGTCTGACACCGGTGCGCTGCGGTTCAACGCCTCCGGGAGCGATGGCGTCGCTCTCATCGCGTTGAGTCGCAACGGTGCGGTCGGCGTAGACGTTGAGCGAATCCGGCCACTTCCCGATGCGCCGCAGCTGGTCGAGCGGTTTTTTGCGGCCGATGAGGTGCGGACACTACGGTCGCTGCGCGCTGAGGATTTCCCGAAAGCCTTCTTCTCGACGTGGACCCGCAAGGAAGCATACATCAAGGGCCTTGGGGTCGGGCTTGCGCTGCCGCTCAATCGCTTCGAGGTCGCGCTCGATACGCCGGGGCTCGAGCCGATGCCGGTCCGCGCGCGAGATGGCCGCCACGAGACCTTATGGTTGCGATCGTTGGAACCCGCCGTGGCATATGTAGGGGCGGTGGCCTCCGACGTGCCGGGGATGCGCCTCCAGTGCTGGCGCTGGTGGTAGTGGTCAAGGGGCCTACGGCGTGATCTGAACGGCCGTCCCGCCGTCGATGGTGGTCTCACCCAGATCTGCATCGTGCCGTTCCGGTCAGCCGAATCCTGAGCCCCGAGGGACTGTTGCTCGGAGTCACCGTCACACCTTTACTCCGCGACAAGGGGTGAGGTCGAGCTTCCGATCGCGATTGAAGAGCGAATCAACGTCTCGCGAGGCGCCCTCCGGCGCTGCACTGATTGAGATCGGCTTCCGCGATTCACCTCAGGTCCGTTCGCTGCGGCACGAGTACTTTGAGATGCTCGACAACGAGGGCCTCAACAATTCGAACAGATGGGGCCAGCGGCAGTAGATGAATTCGACAATGATATGGTGCGCGCGTTCGCGACCTTTCGTTTCGGTGAGAAACGGCTCCAAATCCAGTCGCCGCTGAACAGGCGTTTGCAGCCGACGGGCGGCTTGCGCGATCATGAGCCGCCGCCACTGAAACGCAACGGTCGACCGCCCCCAGTCGTCTCACGCGTCGCTGGGTACTGCCGGTCCATTCTATGAGAGTAGCTATTTCGACGGCGGCGCCCCTACGTTTCCCGTTGCGTGGACGCCCGCCCAGAACGCGAGGCGGATTCTCAGACCAGGAGGTCCGTCGATGCCCACTCTACTCCGCCGCGTCGCCGCTCGTCCGTCCTACCTGCTCTCCTTGGTCGGGCTTCTCCTGCTCACCGCCTCGTGTGCAACGGTGAACTATGACGAGGGGAGGCTCTTCCGGCCGGGCGATTGTGCCTCGTAGTGCGAGCACCGATACTGGTGGTCGTCGGCGACCGCGATCCCATCACGCCACCCGCGATGGCGCAGCGGGTGGCCGGGGCAGCGGCCGAGGCGGCGTGCCGAGAGATACGTGTCATCCGGGGCGGCGCGCACGGGAACCTCGTCTACTATCCGACGTTCTGGGCCGTGCTCGGCGAGTTCGTGGCGCGCGTGGTACCCGGAGCCGTGTCGAAGACCCCAACGTCCCCTGCCGCCTGGCGGTGAAGGAAGGCGCCGTCAAGCGTTCGGTGCTCACGGTCATCGACTACAGTCTGCCGAGCCACGTGCGGCGGCTCTCGGTCATCGATCTCGTGCATGGCACCGTGCTGGCTCGCGAACTCGTGGCGCACGGAAGGGGGAGCGGCAAGGACGTGGCGCAACGCCTTTCCAACCGGCGCAACCGCTCGAGTCGAGCCTCGGCACCTTCGTCACCGCGGAGACGTACGAGGGCAAGAACGGCCTGTCGTAGTCGCGGCCCTGCGTTCCCTTTGTGGCGCCGACCACTCCACCGGATTCACACCGGCCATGCGACAACTACGTTGACACTCGCCGCTATCGAACAACGTCGAACTCCACCACGCCGCGTATGGGCGGCCAGAATCCAGCCGGCGATTCGCGGTCGGGCCGGTTGAGGCGCTCTGCAATGACTCCGCTCACGACTAATCGGTTCCGCCCCGGTCGCAGATCGCCATTTTGTCGAAGGGTGGCTTTGTCCAGGAAAAACACCTCGTCCGGGTAGCCATCACCATTCACGTCTCTCCTCACGCGCCGTCGGCCGTCCGTGTCCGGATCGAAGGCTGTGTGTCCGAACAGCAGCGGGGGCACTCCGGCCATGCGTGTCGACACGAAAGCATCGTCGCAGTGTCGCGGCGCGCGCCGGCAAAGCACGCCGCGAACCGGGTGGTTCCGGGTCGCACGGCCACCACCGGGTATTCGCGCACGTCACGCTCGATCCTGATGTCGGGGTCCTGCTCCACTCGTTCGACGAGCTTTGGCGATGGCGCGGGGACTTCCATCCACAGGAACGTGTAGTACGGGCGGAACGGGCCCGCCAGCTCGGCATCCGCGCGCAGGAAGACCGTATCGCCGACCTGAACAGACGTGTCGCGTGGCAACAGCAGGAAGCGCGCGACACGCGGGACTATTCGGATCTCAATCCGGTCCGCGTCTTTTCCCGCACCGCGCGCATGGACGAACACGACGCCCGTGCGGCGCCACCTACGTGGTTCTACCGATGTCGCGGTACTCCCCACGGCGGGTGCCCACGAACCCATCGACGGTGGCGAGGACGAATCCGGCGATCCACAGGTAGTACCCGGCCCGCAATTCGTGCCACGCCCCGTCGCGCGCCAGCCAGACGAGATTGACGAGGCACGCGGCAGCGAGCCCCCAGGTGAGCCCGACCGGCGTTACCTTCGTCCGTCCGCGCATCGAAAGGCCGACAGCGGCGAGCACGAGCACGTTCGAGAGCGCGCTCGCCACCATCCAGGCGTTGGTGAGCAAAGGCTCGCCGGATTCGTGGCCGAGCGCAGGACTCATGGCAAAGAGGAAGGCCTGCCAGCCCCACACGCGGCCACCTACGAGTTCACCGGGTATCCGGGCAACGGGAACACACCAGGACACGAGGTACGTCATGGCCGCCAGGTACAGCAGGCGTCGACGGCCTGCGCGCGCTACCGACACCACACGCTCCTGCCCCACTTGTTCGACGGCATACTGGCACCCAGAATCCCCGTCGGCCCCCAAGGACCGATACGCGATCCCGGACAGGCCAGGGACCGCTGGGCCATGAAGACAAACGGGTCCGAACGCCTTGACCGCGATTGACTCGTGCGATGCCGTCGTGCGGCCCGGGCGTGGGGAACCGGCACTACCGCGGTCCGGCGCTCTCGCGCCACCTCGCCGCATCTACGCCCTTCACGAGGAGCCAGAGCATCAACGCCAGTTCGGCAACTACGCCAACAGCCGCGATGGGTGCGGCCAGGGCGATCGCGAGCGGTTCCCAGACAAAGGACAACCAACCCGCTCCGGCAACCAACATGAGGATACCGAGAATCCGTGGCAGAAACGTCGACTTGACAATAAGATAGCCGATCGACAGGTCGAAGAGCGCGAACAACACAAAGCCAATGTTCATTGCCTGAGAACTCAGCTTGAGCGAGACCAACGTCATTGCTTCGACCTGCTCTGGCGTGAATGCGGTTGCGAGCCCACCACCACTCAAGACGGCAAGTGGTGCCAGTTGGAAGAGACTCCCCGCAATCTGGATGACAGCCCCCGACATGCTGAACAACGCCGCGGCGAGCGCAACCGTGGCATTCACCGGCTTGAACAGCCGATACAGCATCGCCGTCAGGACGATGTAGCAGGCGTTCGCGATGAGCCCGATGGCAAACCCCGCTCGATACTGCGTTCCGTGCATCAGGATGCTGTGCATGGTGGCCGCGGCATCGCCGACAACAATGAGTTGCCTTGTCAGGATCCCGCCGGGGATAGCCAACAAGAAGTAGAGCAGATACACGACACCCGCGGTTCTCGCGCGAGGATCTGATGACACCGACTCGACGCGTTCGCTCACGTGTCCCCCCTGCTCGCCACAGTGCTGCTACGCCGACAGAGCCGGCGCGAGAGATCAAGACCGCGACGTGGTTGGGTCGCATTGGGGCGTATCCTGGGTGACGGATTCTGCCTGAGAAGATACGGCGGCGATTCGCGTCCACCAGACTTGTACATAATACTGGGCGGCGCCGCGGGTGCGTATTGCATGATGTTGTCTACAGATCAGCGCTGGCCATCGACCACCTCGCGAAACCCGAGCCGCTGCTCGCGCTCACGCTGCTCGAGGACAACAAGGAGGCGATCATCGCCGCGCGCGACTTCGCGCGCTTCGTCCCGCGCCGCGTCCCCAGCGGTTCACCCATGGATCGGTAAGAGCGGCGCACCCTGATCAGGGTGCGCCGCCGGTGGAGCATCGTGCGCCGCCCTAAACCCGACCGGCTCAGCATCCGCTTGGAGAGCGCTGGACGCCAAGGTGATCGACCGCGGAGCGCAACGCGATCAGGCGATCAGGAGGAAACTGATAGGACAATCCCCGCCCGACGCAGGAGCGGGCTGATCGTTCCTCTTGCTTACCGAGAGGGCGAGCGCTATACTCATCTCGGTTACCGAGGGATCAGCCCATGAGCAAACCCGCCGACCTGGTCCAGGGCACGCTGGACCTTCTCATCCTCAAAATGCTCGCCCTCCAGTCGATGAACGGCTGGGAGGTGGGACAGCGACTCAAACAGCTTTCCGCTGACGTACTGCAGGTGTCCGACGGATCGCTCTACCCCGCACTCCACAAGCTCGAGCAGCAAGGGTGGGTGACCGCCGAATGGCGGCCGAGCGAGAACAACCGCCGCGCGAAGTTCTATTCGCTCACGCGCGCTGGGCGGCAACAGCTCCAGATCGAGACCAGCAATTGGGATCGCCTCGCACGCGCCATCTCGGGCGTCGTGCGCCTTCAGGAGGTGTGACATGACCGTCGAGCGCTGGCTCCGCATTGTCCCTCTGCGACTGCGTTCCCTCTTTCACCGAAGCGAGGTGGAACGCGAGCTGGATGAGGAGCTCCGCTACCATCTGGACCGGCAGACGGAGGAGAACGCACGCAGCGGGATGTCTCCGGCGGCCGCCCGCGCCGCCGCCCTCCGCGCGCTCGGCGGGATCGAGTTCCGCAAGGAGCAGGTGCGCGACACGCGCGGCACGCGATGGACCGAGGAGTTGTGGGGCGACGTGCGCTTCGCCCTGCGAAGTCTCAGGCGCACACGCGGCTTCGCCGTCACCGTCATCCTCACACTCGCGCTCGGGATCGGCGTCAATACGGCGATGTTCACCTTGCTCCGCGGAACGTTGCTCAGGCCGCTCCCCAATCGCGATGGGGACCGCCTGGTGTACGTGCGCCAGTCCGCAGCCGGCGTCAAGCAGCAGAACGTGCTCTTCTCCGTCCCCGAGATCGCCGACTATCGGCAGACCGCGAAGACGCTCTCGGCCGTTGCCGAGTACTCGTCGGCAATGCCGTTCACGCTCGTGGGCAGCGACGGCCACACCGTGCGCGCACAGGTGGCGATCGTGAGTGGCAACTATTTCAGCGTCATCGGACTGGACGCGGCCATAGGCCGGGTCCTCTCGCCGCGCGATGACGGGGCGGCAGCCGCACCGGCGGCCGTGCTGGCGTACAGCTACTGGACGGAACATTTCGGCGGCGATCGACGCGTGATCGGCAGCACCGTTCGCCTCAACGACCGGCTCACGACGATTGTCGGTGTGCTCCAACCGGCGCCGCAGTATCCGCATCCCACCGACGTGTACGCCAACACCGTCACCAGCCCGCACCACCTGAGCGCCACCATGGAAACCGATCGCGCGCACCGGATGTCGGAGATGTTCGCGCGTCTCACGCCCGGGGCCACGGTCGAGCAGGCCCGCGTCGAGTTGGGGCGGCTGGCGCGCGCGATGTTCCGCGACCACCCGGAGGCGTACGAGAAGGCGGCGCATTACGAGATCAGCCTCTCCCCGCTCCGCGATGCGGAGAATCAGCGGGCGTCGCTCATGTTCTGGTTGCTCATGAGCGCCGCCGGATTCGTGCTCCTCGTGGCCTGCGCCAACGTGGCCAACCTCACGCTCATGCGCAGCGTGGGGCGCGAACGCGAGATGCTCGTGCGCACGGCGCTCGGTGCGGGCGCCGGCCGGCTGCGCCGGCTGTTCCTGGTGGAAAACCTCGTGCTCGCCCTCGCCGGCGGTGCCGTGGGCGTGGCGATCGCCGTCGCCGGGCTCCGGTTGATCGTTGCCTTTGCCGCTCAGTTCTCCCCGCGCGCCAACGAGATTCGGATCGACGGGTTGGTGCTCCTCGTGGGGCTCGTAACGAGCATCGCCGCCGCCGTCGCCCTCGCGTTCGTGCCGCGCGTGAATGGCGAGCAGACACTGGCCACCTCGCTCGCTCCGGCAGGGCGCCGTGCCACGCTTGCTGGCGGACGGAAGCGCATTCAGCAATCGCTCGTCGTGGTGCAGGTGGCGATGTGCGTCGTGCTCCTGTCCGGCGCAGGCGTCCTCCTCCGCACCCTCGCACGGTTGCAGGGCGTGGAGACCGGCGTGCGCACCGATCACGTGCTCACGATGGATCTCCCGATCGAGGGGGACCTGCTGCGCGAGATCATGAGGCAACCGGAGCATCTTGCCGAGTACGAGCGGATCCGCAATCGCGTGGCGGCGCTTCCCGGCGTCCGGGTCGCCGCGCTCGGCGTCGTGCCTCCGCTGCGCGGCGCATGGCTCGCGCTCGAAGCCAAAGCCGAAGGTCGATCGATCCCTCCCGACCGGCCGGCGCCTCGCCCGTCCTTGCGCCCCGTGGATCCCGACTACTTTGCGGCCGCGGGAATCCCGTTCGTCACCGGGCGCGGCTTCCGCACCACCGATCGCGTGGGGAGCCCGCTCGTGGTCGTGCTCAACCGCACGGCCGCGCGCGAGCTCTTTGGCGACGATAATCCCATTGGGCAGCGCATCGCCTGGACGGGTGAGGTGCTCAAGCACACGCCGTTCTCCGGCAATTGGCGCACCGTGGTGGGCGTGGTGGGCGACACGCGCGACGACGGCGTCGAGAGCGAGGCACCGCCCACCGCGTACGTGCCGTTTGCGCAGGAGATGATCGCCAACGCGGCGCTCGTCATCCGGACGAGCGTGGATCCCGCCGTGCTGCGAGCGGCCGTCCTGGGCGCGGTCCGCGAAGTCGCGCCGCGACAGCTCGTGGAGCACGTGGCCACCCTGGAGCAGATCCGCGACGAGGCCGAAGCGCCGCGGCGCTTGAACACGATCTTCATCGCCTCGTTCGCGGTGCTCGCGCTGCTCATCGCGATGGTGGGAATCGCCGGTGTGCTCGCCTTCTCCGTGAGCTCGCGCACCGCCGAGATCGGAATTCGGATGAGTCTGGGCGCGCAGGCGGCACGCGTGCGGCGCATGGTGCTGCGCGAGGGCGGCGTGATGCTCGCGCTCGGCGTGGGGGTGGGGCTCATCGCGGCGTTGTTCACGACGCGCCTGCTCCAGAGCCTGCTGTTCGGAATCGCTCCGCACGATCCCATCACGCTGGCTGGCGTCGCACTCTTTCTCGGGGCCGTCGGACTCATCGCGTGCTGGGTGCCGGCGGCGCGCGCAGCGCGGGTGGATCCGGCGGTAGCGCTCAGGGCGGAGTGAGCGGGGGGAGGGGAGCGCGCCGGCTCCTTGCCGCTACATGGAGCGCCGTCTCCCCGTCCTTCGGGTGCGGGGCGCCCGCCCTCACATTGTGATCGAGTAGAAACCCACGTCGCCCTGCTGAGCGGCCGCCGGGGTCGGTGCGGTCATGGCGAGTACGGTGGCAAGGAGCGCCAGCTCAATTCCGCCGCGGTGGGAAGCACAGCGCGCTGCGCCCGAGCCGCGCGCGGTGGACGGTGACGAATGGCGAGCGCGAGGTGCACACCTTCGCCGGAAGGCTGCGCCGCGAGGCGCCCGAGTTCATCCCGCTCACAGCCGGTAAGCCGAAGGAACTCGCCCTGGTCGCGTGCATGCGGAAGCTACTGACGATCCTGAATACGATCGTCCACGCGGGCCAACCGTGGACTCCCAACCACTACACCGTCGCGCTCACGCATGCTTGACCTTGCCGACAGCTGCTAGTAGGCCAGGTGAACCGCGCACCTCGGCGACATGATGGCACAGATCGATGGGCGCGTCGGCTCCATTTGGTTGTTAGCGGTCGTGCATTCATATACTAAATGCAACAATCGAAAGGGAGGAAGCGGTGACCTGACAGCTAGTCGACTTCTCTGTCCGCCAAGACGCGTGAAGGGGGCCGCGAACATCCTGCTGGGCGGCACGGGGTTCTTCATCGACACGTTCAGCGCGCCGCGCGGCGACGGGATCCTCTGGCTCCATGGTTACGGCAACGTGTTCGAGGTCACGCTCGGTCCGGGCGAAGCCATGGACGTCGAGAGCGGCGGGTGGATCTACAAGGACCCCACGGTGCGCATGGACACGCGGTTCCAGCGGCTCACCGCGAGCTTACTGGGGGGAGGTGGGCGGATCTTCTGGAACCGGTTCACCGGACCGGGACGCGTGGGGATCCAATCGATGTACCTGCATGTGCCCGAACGGCGGTAATGCCGCCGCGACGGGATATCGGAGCTGCTCGCGAACGCGCCGCCCGTATGTCGTTCCATTGCGACGTCGAGCGCCTGCTTGCCGAGCCCCGACCGCTACTCCGCGCCCAGGTGCTGTCGCAAGAACGCGATCGTGCGCGGCCACGCGTCCTCGAGCGCGGCCACGTTGGCCTGCTCCTCGGCCACATCCCGCGGGCGCGGTTGGCCATCGCGCCCCAGACCGCGCGGATCGTCCTGCGCGCGCACGAACCCGTGTACCGCGCCCTCGTAGTTCCGGCCGAAGTAGGGCTTGTGCATCGCGTGCATCATCGAGTCGAGGTAGGGCATCTGCGCCGTGATGCCCGCGTCCTTGCTGCCGCTCAGCAGCATCATCGGCACCTGGATCCTGGCCATGGAATCGGCGATCGGCATGAACACGCGTCCCGTCGCAGTCTCCACCGGCGTCGCGAACGGGAAGAGACCGTAGAACGCCACCCCGCCCGCAAAGCCGTTCATGCCCCGGTGCACCGCGTGTCCCCACGTCGTCTGCCCGCCCCAGCAGAAGCCGATCACGGCGTACTTCGCCTCCGCCGTCGGACGGCTCATCGCGTAGCTCGCGGCCGACACGATACCGGCGTTCCGCTCCGCCATGCTGACGCCCCGGATGAGCTGCCGCGCCGAATCGCCCGGCAATTCTTCCGTGCTTGGGCCCCCGCGCGCTTTGGAGACGAGATCCGGCGCGATGGCGATGAAGCCCTGGCTCGCGAGCTGGTCGGCCACGCTGCGCACCCACGTGGACAGTCCAAAGATCTCGTGCACCACCACCACCACCGGCGCCTTGGCGTTGCCGTTGGACGGGTACACCACCCACGCCATCAGCGAGTCGGGGGACCCCGGGGTCCACGCGAGCTTCACCCATTCATGGCGCCGCGGACTGGCCGCCAGGCGCGCGGCCGCCTCGTTGTTGCTCGGCGGGAGCGCGGTGTCCGGCTGCATGATGACGAGCGCCGACGGCGCGGAGAGCGCGGCGTTGCTCATCTGCAGGGAGGCAAATGCGTGGGGCTGACAGGCGGCGGCGATGACGCAGACGCCGATCGAGAGAATGTGACGGAGGGTCATGGCACGATTCCGGTCGCGTGGGCGTGAAAGGAGATCCGATGGCTGGAGACGCTAAAGATTCGCTGCGGGGACGGCCGCGTCCAGGAGGGCGCCCGAACGCGGTACATCGCGCGTACATCGCGCTCGCGTCACGCGCTTCGAGTCGGCCCATCAGTTCGAGACGTTCTTGCGTCTCGTTCCCGGCCAACGCAGTGATGGGGAGAAGCGGCGGGTCGGCCGCATGACGAAGACGGGGAACGCGCGCGTGCGCCACCTCCCGGTCGAAGCGGCGTGGCGCATCTCTCTCGTCAACGGCTGAGGTGTAGACCCTGCGCGACGTGCAGGACGGCGTGTCCCGTGTCTTCAGGCGCTCGTTGCTCGCGGCCGCGACTCGAGCCCGACGGCCGCCGTCAGTGAGTGGCAACTCTTATCGAGTTCGAGGCCAGGCAATCTGCAAACGCGTCGACACCTGCGAGACGGACCCTAGACATTCCACGGCGAGAAAAACTCGAATGCTGAAGCGACGAAAAAGAGAGGAACGGTGACGGCAAACACGTAGCCGAGATCGACAAGGCATTCGCGCGGAAGGCGGTATCGCCAAAAACGCCAACTGACAGCGGCATTGTCCCGATAAAGTTCAACGCCGCACCGGACGCCGGCGCCAATGGACAGCGAGAACGGAATGAACTGCAGGAGCAGAACGAGAAAGTAATAGCTCGCCGCCTTGATACCTCGGAGGCGGCTGCGGTGAGTGCTGTCGACGGACACAATCCCACCAACCCAGCCCTGATACGCGACGGAGAAGTACGGCAGAATGACCCCGAACCCGGCCACGGTCTGGGGAATTGCCGCGTAAAACAGGTTGCCGCCGACATCGCGAACCATCGCGGTGGCACGCTTGCCGGACTGATAGGCGATCAATGCCTTGTCGGAGGTCAGGGCCTTCTGAACGGTCTTGTCGCGCTGCGCCAGAGCGAACCTGTTTCCCGAATGCACCATATAGATGCCAACGGAGCTGGACAGGAGGTAGGTCAGGAAGATCGATAGGGCGAAGCGCCTGCAGCGCAGGACAGCTTTGACAATGAGGTCGATCATATGCTCTCGACTCGACGACGCGGCGTCTGATCAGGGTGCCTGGCGTGCCTGTTCGCCTGGGAGCGCGTGCGGGTCCGCTGCAGGGTCGCGTCAGGAACCAGAATGGGGAGGACAGCCGGCTCCGGGTCGCGCGCGCGCGCGCGTTCGGGGCTGTGGGAGCCTATCGGCCCGTGGCGCCGAGTCATCGCGTTAGATTGCGGTCGCTTCGCGACCTAACACGCCGCCGGCAGGTGACCCGAATCCGGTCGGGTGCATTGCCGACCGGGACGTGACGCCGGAAATTCATTGCAGCGCCCTCGTGTGAGATCGCAAATCGGCGCAGGTGCGATTTCTCTTTCGCAGTACAACAAGCCTACCGCAATACAACAAGCCTACACAATACGCGTTAGGCCTACCTTGGAAAAATGAACGTGGGTCCACAAGCGCAAATCATTTGGGACAGCTTAGAGTTCCGCACGCCGGCCCTGCTCCGCAGCGTCGAGGACCTCTCGGAAGCAGAGCTGCGTTGGCAGCCGCCCAACGCGGGCAACCCAATTGGTTGGTTGCTTTGGCACATCTCGGAAGTTGAAGACAACTGGTTTCGGGACAAGCTGTATGGTCTTCCGGAGCGGTATCCGTTTGGCGCATCCGTCAAGGCAGCCTCTCCGACGGAGTTCCCCACCAAGACCGCGCTACTGGCGTACTTCGATGAGGTCCGGACACTGACGAAGGTTCGGCTCGAGCGAACACCTGAGGGAGACTTTGCTAGAACGATTTCGGACAAACACGATTTCGGACAAACACTTTGGTGCGATCACTGTGGGACAACTCTGGGGTGGCGTCGTCACGAGTTGTGCGTGGCACGGCGGTCAAATCGTCTTGCTCGTCAACCGCCTACTGCCAAGCGCGCGGGCACGGGCGGGTGGGCATTGAAACCTTGAACAGCCGGGAGGGACAGTTCGGCGACGGCGTGTACTGCTCTCCGCTGACGGTCTGTGACGGCTCCTCACGCTTCCTCCTCACGCTTCCTCCTCACGCTTCCTCCTCGCGCTTCCTCCTCGCGCTTCCTCCCGCGTATCGGGGCCTGCCCTCCGTCGAGACGACTGGCGCGCGCCGCGTGTTAGAGCGGCTGTTCCGGGAGCACGGGCTGCCCGCCAACTGGTCGACTGTGGTGTTGCCTGCGGAGCTGCCACACCGCATCAGCGCGCTCGTCACCGCTCCGCCGACCGGGCCGGCCGCGCCGCGCGCCTGCGCGGCCAACTGGTCGCCCAATAACCGGCGGGCCAGTTATTACAAACTCACCGCCGCCGGCAGGAGACAACTCGGCGCGGAGCCGGGAGGCGGGCGCGAAGGAAGCCGGCATCCGCATCGTTCTGATGCGGCCTGTATCGTGGCGACGCATCGCGGCGCGGGGCCGGAATCGCTAAGTGCCGGTGCGGCTGCGGGTTCGGCTGCCCGGCCACGAGGTGCGTGGCTTGCGGTTACGTCAGGGGTTGGCGCTCCCCCGACTGACCCGACACCACCGGAGATCGACCATGCGTCGTATGTCTATCATTTCATCGTGGGGGGCGCTGCCCGCCGCGATCGCCGCCCTTACCCTGATTGCGTGCGCGACCAATGCGCCCTCCTCGCCCGCCACCGCGCGCGGGCCATCCCTCAATGTGGGCGCACCGACCGCCGCCGCCGACGAGTCGGGCCGCTACATCGTACTGTACAAGGAGAACATGGGACCGGCCGACCCGGCGGCGTCGATCGAGCGCGCCGGGGGCACAATGGTCTACAGCTACCCGCAGATCGGCGTGGCGATCGCCACCGCCACCGACTCCGGGTTCGTCGTTTCGTTAGGCTCTGATCCGGCGGTCGAGGGCGTGGCCGCCACCAACCGGCTCGGCACCCGGATGGGATCCGGGGCCGGCAGCGTCGGCGCGGTGACGCCGGCGGACGCGCTGCGCGACGCCGACGAACCGTTCTTCGTCAACCAGTGGGACATGCGGCAGATCCACGTCCCCGAAGCTCACGCCATCACCAGCGGGAGCCCGGACGTGATCATCGGCGACATCGACACCGGCGTCGATTTCACCCACCCCGACCTCGCCGCCAGCATCGACTTCAGCCGCAGCGTATCGTGCATCGGCGGCGTGCCGAACCAGTCGCCGGCGGCGTGGAACGACGACAACGGTCACGGCACCCACACCGCGGGCATCATGGTGGCGGCACGAAACGGCGTGGGCATTGTCGGCGTGGCGCCCGGCGCGCGCTTGGCGGCGATCAAGGCCGGCGACGCGGATTCGTTCTTCTTCCCCGAGGCGGTGGTCTGCGCCTTTGTCTGGGCCGCCGACCACGGCATCGCCGTCACCAACAACAGCTACTTCGTCGACCCGTGGCTGTTCAACTGCCGCAACGATCCGGCGCAGCGGGCGATCTGGACCGCCGAGCGTCGGGCGGTACGGTACGCGCTCTCCCGGAACGTGACCATCGTGTCCATTCTGCATAACCAGGGCGACGACCTCGCGCACCCGCAGGTCGACTTCAGCAGTCCCGACTTTCCCGAAGGGTCCGAGCAGGCGCGCTTCGTGACCAACGCCTGCGCGGTGATCCCGGTGGAGATCCCCGGCGTCATCGGGGTAAGCGCCGACGGCCAGCTCCTCAACAAGGCGAGCTACTCGAACTACGGCATGGGCGTCACACAGCTCGTCGCGCCGGGCGGCGATGCGACGTTCCAGGGTGGCCTGGCCGGAGAAGTGCTGTCCACCTTCCCGCTGCGGTTCAGCAGCAACATCGGCTACGTGTTCCTCCAAGGGACGTCGATGGCCGCCCCGCACGTCGCCGGAGTAGCGGCTCTGATCCTGAGCAAGTTCGGGCCCATGCCGCCGGGCGAGCTGGCGGCGCGACTCGAGCGCACCGCCGATCCGCTCGACTGTCCGCCCGCCCCCTACCTGAACGGCTTCGCCCGTCGACCGAGCGGCGATCCGCAGGAATGCCAGGGCGGCAAGGGGAACAACTCCTTCTTCGGGCACGGTTTGGTGAACGCCGCCGCCGCGCTGAAATGACCGGGTGACATCGGGCCGTTTCGGACGCCGCTGGGCGCGCGCCCTACCGGCGCGGAGCGCTCGGAGTGGGTCGCTACGGCGTGAGTCGAATCGTGTAACGCGACGTGAAGAACGCTTCTTCGGGTGGGCCGGCCCGTACGGAATCGACGTGGACCTGCAGCGCGTTGTCCGTGACGCGCTTGTCCAACGCGGCGCGTGCGCGGTCGACGGTCACGTGCCAGACGTGATGGCCCATCGTCACCATCTCCTGGCCCGCGGTGGGGAGCAGGTGGAGATGGGCGTCCAACACGGTGGTGTAGGGAATGCCGTCCCCGCGGTCGCTCACGAGTTGGTCGGGGAAGGTGCCGCCCGTGAGAATCGCCTTCCAGTTGGGCGTGGTGGTACTCGTCGTGAACCATGCGTTGAGCGTAGGAATCGGCGAGCCGATCGGCACGTCTTCCCGTACCTCGACCGTCGCACCTCCCCGCTCGGCGTCATAGACGCTGGCGCCAAACTGATCGAGCACGGTGTACACGACCCGCCAACGGAAGAGGCGGAAGTGCGCGTTCGCCGCGCCGTGCTGGTTGACGATCCGTCGGTTCGACAGCATGCCGCCCTGGTTGGGTAACGCCGCCGGGTTGGGCGTCACAGAGCGAGGAGCAACGACGTTGAGGACCTCGGAGAGCGCGATCGGCGCCGCCGGCGCGCGCGGATCGGTGACCCGGAACCGCGCGGAGTCACGATCCTGCGTCCTGGTCCACTGGGTGTCGGCGATGAAGTGCGACGCCAGCATGGTCAAGGCGTGGGGGTCGAACGTCCCGGCGATTGGCGGCGCGTCGTAGCTCCACAGGTACTGGGCGCCCGGAATCGTGGGCGACACCGTCGCGACGGTCGCGATCCTACCGGTCGCCAAGATCTTCTGGCGCGGGGTGAGGCCACGCGCGCGCCCCCCGCCCGCGAAGCTCACCCGCACCACGGCCGACTTGCTCGCCCCGCCGCCCACCGTCTGGTGCATCGCTTGATCGGCGAAGTACTGATACTCCATGCCGATCTCGTCCAGCCCCGACTCCCGGATCCCCTCGACGTAGATCGTGAGTGGCCGGACCGCCGAGGTGGGGTAGAGTCTCCCGAACTGGAACGGCGCCTTCTTGGTCCCGTCCCACACCCGGATCTTGTCGCCGACGGCGCTCTTCTGCTTGGACAAGTTCTGCGGCTCCGCCACGAAGACCCACTTGGCTCCGGGAACGAAGAAGCGGAGCTCGCGCAGGTTGTTCTCGGCAGCGGGTGGAGGCCCGCGGCGTTTCAGATCCGGCTTGCCGTCACCGTCGTCATCGTCGTTGTCGAGCGATCCCACATAGCGCACCTGGCCGTTCGCCATGACCACGGCGCCCGGGTCGGACGAATCCACGTGGTCGCTCCGGCACGCCCCGGCGGCAAGGGCGGCGAGGCCCAGTATCGGCAGGATGCGCACGTTCTACGGTCGCGTGAAGCGCTGGCGCGCGCGTTCGACGCCGGCGCGGGTCACGCAATCATCCACATGGTCGTTGATCAGCCCCATCGCCTGCATGAAGGCGTAGACCGTCGTCGGCCCGACGAACTTCCAGCCCTGCTTCTTGAGCTCCTTCGACAGGGCGATCGATTGCGCGGAGGTCGAGGCGGTCTGCGGCTTCGCGCGCCGTGCCGCGTCGGGCTCGTAGCGCCAGATGAAGGCCGCGAGCGAGCCCTCGCGCTCGGCGAGCTCCCGCGCGCGCCGCGCGTTGTTGACGACCGCCTCGATCTTGCCCCGATGGCGGACGATGCCGGCGTTCGTGAGCAGGCGCGCCACGTCCCGGGCGGAGAACCGCGCGACACGCTCTACGTCGAAATCGTGGAAGGCCGCCCGGAAGTGCTCGCGCTTGGCGAGAATGGTGCGCCAGCTCAGGCCGGACTGAAAACCTTCCAGGCTCAGCTTCTCGAACAGGCGTCGATCGTCGGCGACCGGGAAGCCCCATTCGGTGTCGTGATAGTCCAGAAACTCCGGCGCCGCCCCGCACCAGCGGCATCGCGGTGCGCCATCCGGGCCCAGGATTGTCACCCTCATGTGCCGGAGTCGAGCCACTCGCACATCCGTTCGACCTCCGGCGTGATGAACTTCTCGTCGTGAAACGCAGTCGCCAAGGTGGCGACATCCTGGCGGCGAATCGTGTAGAGCTGCTGCAGCAAGAGCGCGCGGAGCAGGCACTCAGGCGCGATCGAGGGCCGGCCCATCCGCGCATACGGGCGCTGAAACCGTGGCGAGAACTCGGCCAAGATGGGGTTCACGAGCGCCTGGATGGCGCGCATTGGGTGATCAGCGGGAATCCGATCTTCGATCGAGATGTAGCTGAACATCGCTGTCTCTGGATGACCCCGACCACGCATCGCGCATACTCGCCGTTGAGGTCGCGACAATCGATAACAATTTCTCGATTGCGCCACCGCGACGTTCTCACGCGTTCAGCAACCGGCTAGACCGCCGGCGGTAACCACGGCGCCGCCCCAGAAGCACACTGGGCCACGTGGAAGAAACCGATCTCCGTGGAGTGGTACCACTGTACTGATCTGCCTACATCCGGTGCGTTTCGCTCTGGTTGGCCATGAATCGCCCGCCAGTTGCCGTTTCGATTTCGTACTGCACAATATCTCCCGACGCATAGCCCTCTCTGATGACTCCTTCACCTCGAGGAGTCTTCACCCGATCTGCTCTGCGAAAGTTGAACGTGCTCGCTGCATCGGGGTCGGTTAGTGTCTTTACGCCGTCAAGCCAATGAATAACGAATGGGCCAATACCATGAATCTGTACGATTGCTCCGTCGGGACAGTAGCCGAACATCGTGCTCCCCTTCGGGGCGAAGGCGTAGTCGCCGGGGCGTAGCTCCTTTAACGCTGATTTGTCCCATTTCGTGCCCACTGCGAAGTACCACGTTCCCTGAACTACCGTGATGTTCTCATCGACCGGGTGCGAGTGAAGCGGGATGATCGTGCCCGGCAACTCACGAATCCGCATGACGAACGGCTCTCCGGGCGTCTCGGGATCTCCGGTCAGAATCTCGACATCGCCACTCATCGGCCGCAATGGCGCGACATGGAATGTGCGATTGCTCGCGTCACCTGCCCGAGCGACGCCGGAGGCTGCTGAGAACGCGGAATCGCGCTGCTGCGACCCGAACTTTCCACAGACGGGAAGAACCATCATCGCGATGATGAACAGAGTTCGCATTGTGAACACCGCTCCTTCGACGTGCAAGAGAACGTGACCGGCGTGTGCCGTTGGCACACCTCCTGACCATCCGACGGCCCACCGGACCTGCCGATGAGCCGCGGGGCCCGCACCAGAGATGATACCAAGGTACAGCTACAGAGTCGCGGGCCGAGCCGGCTCGATCGGCGAGTTATTGATTGCTGGCACGCGTGCCGATGACGTGCCGCCGATGCTGCGAAGCTGACCACCACGCGTAGACGGCCGCGAGGCCCACCGCTTGGATGGCCGTAGCTAGCGACACTAATCCAGTACGTAGCAAGTACGCGCCGCCCGCGACGGCGAGGGGGATGTAGAGAGCAACCCCAGTTACAACGCCGGGCGAGTACGTTCGGGTGCGAAGCGTAGCGCGAAGGTGAAAGAGCCCGTTGGCGCCCGCGATCATGGCGACGACAAGCCAGTAGCCCAAGGCGCCGGCAGACGAACCAAGCAGCAACGGCACGACGGCGAGCGCGACGAAGATGGCGTTGATGAGAACTAGAAAGCGCGTCGTGACGACAACCGTCGATCCAGGAGGGTACGCCCGATACCAGCGCGCGAATCCTCCGGGCCACAGGAATTCTTCAACGAGATGAGCGGCGATTGCCAGTAGGGGCAGCCAAAGGAAGAATGACGGCATATGAGAGAGGCGAGGATTAGACCTCACACCCTACGGCAATCGATCGACGTAGGTGGCAGCTAGAAAATATGACTGGGCTGGCCTCCAGTTTCATCGTGGATTAGCTCCTCGGTGCGAACCAGAGTCACCAGAGCCACACGCGACGGTCCGTCTGTCGCCTTCACCGAGACCAACCCATGTCATCAGCTGCTGCCGTCGGTCCGGCTACTCGCACAATCATCTATCTCGGGATGGATGTGCACAAGGAGTCCATCACTATCGCCGGAGCGGGTCCGCGACGTCGTCCGCTGCCGGGAGACCTTCCAGCGCGAGATCCTCAAATCCCGGCACTACATCCTCAAGTTCCTCGCCCGGCACGGCTTCGTCCTCGCGAAGGCACGAACTGGTGCCCCGCCACCTCAAGTGGCTCCAGCATCTCACCACCGAGCCGCCACGCGGCGGGGCGTGCTGGAGCAGCTCGGACGAGCCGACGCTTCGATTACGGAGCTTGCCGAGGCGTTCCACATGACGCTCACGGGCATGCGGAAGCACGTCGGCGTGCTGGAGCAGGTGGGACTCGTCACCACGAAGAAGATCGGGCGCGTGCGGACGTGCCAGCTTGGCCCGCGCCGATTGGAGGAAGAGACGGCGTGGCTCGAGAGGTACCGCCAGCGCTGGGACGAACGCTTTGACGAGTTGGACAGGGTTGTCGAGGAACTCACCCGAAAGGAGACGAGCGATGAACGCAAAAAGCGAAAGTAAGCCCGGCGCCGTGAAGCACCGCACGACGGTGGAACGGACGTCGGACCGCGAGGTGGTTGTCACGCGGACCATCAACGGCCCGGCGCGCATCGTGTTCGAGGCCTTTACCAAGGCCGAGCTGCTCAGGCGCTGGTGGGTGCCCAAGTCGATGGGCATGACCCTGCTGTCCTGCGAGGTGGATGCTCGTGTCGGAGGCACGTACCGGCTGACCTTCGATGTCGGTGGCCCCGAGCCTGCTGCGTTTTTCGGCACGTATGTCGAAGTGCAGCCGCATTCGCGCCTCGTGTGGACCAATGAAGAAGGTGGTGAGGGCGGGTCGGTCACCACGGTGACGTTCGAGGAACAGGGCGGCAAGACGCTGGTGGTCCTGCGCGAGAGCTATCCGTCGAAGGAAGCGCTCGACGCTGCCGGCACCGGAGCCGCCGATGCCATGGTCGAGACGTTCGATCAGCTGGACGAGCTCGTCGCCGCCCTGGGTGAGAGCTCGGGACAGTAACAGGGACGTGGATCTCGCGGTCGGTCGTCCGATAGTCCCGGCTCACACGGGTCGGGGCTCTCGGGCGGAGTCGCGAACAGTCGATCGACGGGTCCCACGCTCACGGCGCAGCGTTCCGCGCCGGTCGCGTCCTGAGGTGCGCCCAAGCCCAGCCGAGCAGGGTGGTGGCCAGGAAGGGGGAGGCGCCGAATGGCAGGGGGCGGATAGCGCCGTTAGGCGCGCCCCGAGGAACATCCGCGCTGCTGTGATCGCCAACAGCACGGCCGCAATGGCGCCCGTCGCTCTGACGAACACCGGAAACTCGCGCGCCACGCTGATGAGACCGAGCGCTGCTGGCCACAAGCCTGCACGGTGACGCGCGATCTCCGCCTCCCTGAGGCAGCCGCCGCGTGATGCGGGATGAAGCCGCGCGCGCCTGGAGCTCGAAGGGCGAGCACTCGCGGGGGCATTATGCGGCCTGCGTCCCCGGACGCGCGATCCCCGAGCCTAGAATGCGGCAGCTCCCGACGAATCCAATTCTTGACCGCTCTGGCACGTGCGTGCTGCAAGTGCTGACCGGCGTACATCGGCAGGATTCACCGTCGATGCTGCTCCAGGCCGCCGGCTTCACCTCCATACACCCGCCTCATCGGAGGCCCCTCATGTGAGATCTGCTCGCCCCCTTGACCCCAGCCCAGTCATATCAACGCCGAAGCTCACCTGCAAGGGAATCAGATAAGAGCGCGGGGCGAAGCCCCGCGCAATCCTAAGCTCCCTTGGCAGGTGCAGCGTTCCTCTGAAAGCCAACGGTGGTACGACACAGTACGTCCACGCGCCTGTTGTGCACAGGTGCTGATTCACCACTTGTGATGCGCCCCGCACACCGGCTCTCCTGCTCCACGTCGCCCGACCGAGAGCAACTTCACGTCGCAGTCGTCTTCAAGCGCCTCTACGTCTGCTGGAGACACGAGCATGTGTTCGAAGGAGGTGGCCCATTCGCGTTATCGGGTGAATGACGTAGATCCTCTACGCCGCGGCACAGGCGACCAAGCGCTCCACCAGTTGTTCGTGGTGCTGTCTGAAGTTGACGCCGACGTGCCCGCCCACACACGTGCCGACACTGAGCGCGAGGTTGAAGAATTCAAGAATGAGCTGGACAAGGGAACGAACGCCGTCGACAGCCGTGTGGGTTGATGCTGGACGCTTCACTGTGAAAGCGTGCATGCAGCGCTTTCATATCGGAGGTGGAGAGGCACCGCCCACGCGCATGATACCGGTCCGCGGCGTACGCCATCACGTCATTTGCAGCGAGGATGGCCATGGCGGCGTCTCTCTGGCGACGTGGCGAAGAACGGTGGGGCCACAGGTCGTCGCCTCGCGCCCGGTCCCACTCCGCATCCCACGCGGACGGTTGGTTTATGAGACGCAGGGCGCCTACGCTGCTCATCAATCCGGACGGGGGGCAGGCTTGCGTAACCGTGCCGGGTACCGAAGCGTCCCACTACCAGGTCCAGTTCGGTGCGCACCGGTAATGGGGAGGCGCTCTGATGCAAGGGTTGCCGGAGTTCGCTGCATTTCTGGAGAAAGACATTCACATGAACGCCACGAACCGCGAGTCTGCGCCATGAGTCCCGGAAAAGTGTTGGTATTGAACATCGTCTTCGCAATCGCAACAACGGCGATCTTCATGGGCCCGGCATGCCTCATCCTCTGGTTCTCGTGGCGCAGCCTGCTGGCTGCCGCATTCGTCCTGGCGGCCATTCCCATTGCGCTGTTCACGGTTTTCGCCGCCATGAGCGCAGTGTCGTCACACGTCGACCGTGCAGTGGGAATGTTGGCGACAGGACTGCTCATTGTGGCGGTATTGATATTGGGGGCGGCCACCGTGTTTCTGGTTCGCAACAACTTTGTCGTCAGATCAGGGGCAACGGTTCTCGGGATGACGGCACTCCTGTGGTTGTGGACTGGCCACCAGCACATCTTGAATGCCTGGGAATTCATCGGGTCCAGTGAGGACATCTACTCCGAGTTCCTGCACCCGGGGCCCAAGCGGTCATCCGAAGCAAGTGCGCAGGCCATGGCCGACCGCGGCGTGCAGCAGGTGCTTGAGAAACGGGCGATCGAGGCAGCAAATGCGGGCCCGTCAGAGAGCGCACCGCCGACGCATGCGTCTCCCGATACCGTGCTGCCTTTGCGCGACCTGCACAACCAGGTGCACCAGATCGCACTGACGCCCAATTGCGACATCGTGACGCTAGACGAACGAGGGAAGTCGAGCGCCGCGTTTCTGAAGCTCATTCGCGATCCGCAAATGGCACGTTGGCTGAAGGATCGCGACGTGATCGCGGTGATCGGATACGACGCAGATTCGAAACTGGCCAGCGCGAAGGGAGTGGTGCCCATGCTCTTTAGCCTCGAGCACCAGTACTACCCTCTCATGACGCCCGGTTTCTATCACACGGCGTCCGGTACGTTCAGCACCGGTGTGTATCGGTGGATGCGCGACGTGCTGGAAATCCCGCAGGTTGAGCGCGACGAACTCTACCTCCGCTACCACGACGTGCTTCCGAACTGAAGGAGCGACACGTCTACCGACGTACGCAGGTCGCGAGTCCACCAAGGAGCGGCAACCGTTCATCCAGGCGCGGCTCAGTCAGCTCACGGAATGCGTCACGAAGCTGGCGAACAACGACATCGGCAAGATTCCGGCCGGCCGCGTCGGATTCCGCTCCAGAGTCGTGGTCGTGGACGACGTCACCGAAGTGCAGGAGACGTATCACTTCGTGTACGGCGATGCGGGTGAGCAGTGGACCTCCTTCTCCGCCCGACCCCAGATGTAGATACTACCGTAGGTCATACCCAACGGGAGCAACCCGACAACGACTAGCGATAGAAGGGCAACCGCAATCCCACGTCGCGAAGGGGACACCAGGGCCGCGCCACGGATTGGCGGCACCAGTGCAGCGAGGCACAGCGCAATTCCACTTGCCCCAGGCCAGAGGTAAAGGATTGGGAAGCTGAACGCTCCTATCCAGGGACCCATGCCCAGTGCCAGAACGAACGTGTACAGCGCACCTACAATGGCACCCAGCGCGAAGCTGAGGGTTGAGCGTACTCCGGTCGAGCGAGGAAGAACAAACGGGTCCGATGCTCGAAGGACCGCGAGCAGCGGGGCGAGAAGGGCCGTTGACCACACGGCAAAGGACGGTATATCCCCTTGGCCAAGACTACCGTTCGCTCTGACGTACGGTGCCGCGGCCGCCACTGCAATGGGAGCCGCCGACAGGGCGATGAGGTAGCCGAGCAGGCGGCGCTTCATCGGCTGAGCGTCAATGGAGATGGCGCCTAACGCCTGAGCGTTCAGTTGCGAGCGGACGAAATGGAGCGAGCGAAGCGAGCACACAATAGCCCGCTCGTCGACTGCAACTCTTTGTTAGCCGGACGCGCGCCGGATCGGCGCATATGTCAGCCTTCCCCGCGTCAGTCGCGCGGGGGGAGCAAGTTCGTGCAACGCTCCGGCGCTTTGGTCGCGTAGGTGGACAACCGGAACGCCAATGGCAGTGAGCACATCGGCGATGAGACGCCGGTGACAATGCCACCATAGGGCCTCGGCGCACATGATGACGGTTCGAAGGCCGCTCGCAAGCATGAGGAGATCATTCAGTCCGACTGCAAATTCCTCAGTGGCGATGTGATCTGCATAGCCGCGGAACCCGGGATGTCGCCAAGCATCATTGGTCGAGCCGGGCGACGGCCGGCGACGGCCGCCGAGTTCTGGAATCCAGCGATAGAGAATCGCCGCACGGGCGAGGTCGCGCTCGAGAACATCGGTAGAGAACTGCGGTAGACGCCGCGAACCTGGAAAACGCCGCACATCGACCACGACCTCAATGTTGTGCACCATGAGCACGCTGCGCAACTCGTGGCTGGTGCGCGTGGAGTGGCCGACTGTCCAAATGAAGGGGGACACATCCGAACCATAGCGGATGGTGGACGGTCCGGCTAACCCGAATTCGGCTGTTCTCCCGTAACCGCCCCCGAGCAGCAAGCCGGGCGTTATGCGGCGCTCCTGCAGTCGCAGAATCCAGCGTCGAGCGGCGAAGCTGGCCCGACGCATCTCCAACTCGGTTCACACGCCGGGTTTACGGCCGTGTGTTCGATCGGGCCAGGATAATAGGCGGCGCAGCACACCGCCTCATCCATACGGCCAGGAGCATCGTCGAGAGAAGGGCAACGCCGCGGCCCGGGCAGTTTATCGCCGGCTCGTCTCGCAACTCCGGCGCCCGCCCCGCGAGCGTGCGGCCACGCGCCCGCCAACGGCCACCCCTTACCCCAACGCCGCCACGCTGGAGCTCGTGATCTCCGTCGACCGCTCCAGATCCGCCAAGAACATCTCCGCCGCGTGCGCCCCCAGCTCGCGATCCTCGATCACCGCGTCCAGCTCGTAGTTGATCGCGATCCCCAATGGATTGAAATCGGTGGAGCCCACCCGCACCCAGCGGCCGTCCACCACGCTCGTCTTGGCGTGCATCATCATGCCCTGCCACTCGTAAATGCGCACCCCGTTGCGCAGCAGCCGGCGATACACGCGACGCGTGAGTCCGCGCACCCACGGGTGGTCGGACTTGCTGGGGACGAGCACCCGCACGTCCACTCCGTCGCGTGCCGCCCCCGCCAGTGCCTCCAGCTCGGCGAACGACGGTACGAAGTACGCGCTCGCGATCCAGATCGTCTGCTCGGCGGACACCGCCTGCATTTGCAGCGCGCGCGCCACGCGCAGCCGCCACGGCTCGCCCTCGATGATACCGACAACGGCCCCCTCGTGCACCTCGGGATTCACGTCCGCGCCGCTCGCGCGCCGCACCAGGAGCCGCGCCGAGTCGCGCCGCTCGCGCTGCAGCGCGCGCTTCCACATCGACTGGAACGCGCGCGCCATGTCCGCCGCGGCCGGTCCCTCGATGCGCACGGCCGTGTCGCGCCAGCGCGAGCGGCGCCGCCCGTCCGACCCCGCCCACTCGGCGCCGATCCCGATCCCGCCCGTGATGCCAATCCGGTCGTCCACCACCAGCAGCTTGCGGTGGTCGCGCGGAATGAGACCGAGCCAGCTCCGCAGCGCCGGCGGGTTGAATACGCGCACGGCGATGTCCTCGTCGCGCATCTGGCGCCAGAGCGAGCCGGGCGTCCCGCGCGCACCGATCCAGTCGGTGAGGAGCGAGACCTCCACGCCCCGGCGCGCGGCAGCGGCCAGCGCTTCGTGGAAACGCATCCCCACCGCATCGGCGCGATAGATGTAGCTCTCCAGCAGAACGCATTGCCCCGCTTCTTGGATGGCCGCGAGCATCGCCTCGAACGTCTGCGGTCCATCGCGCAGAAGCGCCACGCGGTTGCCGCTCAATGCGTCCGCCGCCGCAATGCGCCAGAGGCCGCGCGCAAAGGACGGGCGCGGCATACCGCTGTCCCCACGCCGCGCGGGGACAACCACCGCCGGCGCAGCAGTGCTCGCCGTGCCGCCGGCCATGCTCGGTACCGATGAAGAGGCCACGAAAACGAAGTCGCGCGAAGGAAAAGAGACGGGGACGGTCACGGCCACGTCTCTATGAATACCTTCCCGCCCCCACGCGCACCACTATCCCGCCACGCGCACCACTACGACGACGCGCGCCGCACTCCGCTTCCGGAAATGCGGCGCGCCCACCGGGCGTTGCGCGTGATCAGCCGGACTTCCCCACGTTGGGGTGCGTGAGCGAGTAGACGTACGCCGCCACCGCCTGGATCTGGCTCTGCGTGAGCGTCGCACCACCCATGGGCGGCATCGGACTGGGATGCTGCTTCGGCGTCGGAACGCCCGTCGTCACCGTGTTCACGATGAAGCCATAGCTGCCGTCGCCGTTGAGCCAGGTGTTGTCCGTGAGATCCGGCGCGAGCTGCGTCCCCTTGGCGTCCTGCCCGTGACAGGTGTAGCAGATGGCTTGCCCTCCCACCTGCCCGTGAAAAAGACTGTCGCCCTCCGCGACCATCTGCGGCGTGATCTGCGATTCGCTCACCGGGCCGCCCGCTCCCGCTGCTGGTGCCGCCGTCGATCCCGCCGGAGGCGTAGCCGCCGGTGTCCCCATGGCCGCCGTCGACGTGTCCGCCGGATTCGTGTTCTCGCCACCACCGCCACACGCGGCAACCGTGAGTGCCAACGCCGCAACGAGGGCCGTGGGGTGACGGATGACTGCGGCCAGCCTCATATTGTCCATTGCTCCTCCCGGTTGTTCCCTGTCTACCTCGATCGATCACCGCCCGCTGCCCGCACTGCCCGCATCCAGTATGCCGCGGACGGCCGGCGCACTCAACCTGCAATCTCCACGCCTCACACTCCGAAGGGGAAGTCCGGGATGGCCGATGGTGCACCACTCACCGCTCGCGAACGCGACACCGTGCCCGCGTCTCCGCTCGAACTGGACCACGACACCATGCAGCGCCTCGGCCGACGCGTGGCCGATCTCGTGGCGGAGCACCTCTCCACGCTGCGCGACCAACCCGTGGCACGCACGCTCGACCGGCCGGCCGCCGAGGCGCTAATCGCCTCCTCCCCGCCCGAGCGGGGCACCGAGTTCGAGACGCTGCTCGAGACCCTGCAGGAGCGCGTTTTCCCGTACGCCGTCCGCGAGCCGCATCCGGGCTTTCTGGCCTACGTCCCCGGATCGCCGAGCTTCCCCGCCATCCTCGGCGACTGGCTCGCCACCGGGTACAACTTCTTCGCCGGCGTGTGGTCCGTGGCGGCCGGGCCCAACGCGGTGGAGCTCACCGTGCTCGACTGGATGCGCGAGTGGGTGGGCATGCCGCGCGGCACGGGCGGGCTGCTCACCACCGGCGGCTCGGTGGCCACGCTCACCGCCCTCGTGGCCGCGCGCCACGCGGTGGTGCAAGACGACGCGTCGCTCATGCCGCGTCTCGCGGTCTATACGTCCGACCAGGCGCATTCGTCGGTCGTGCGCGCGGCGTGGATCGCCGGCGTGCCACGCGCGCAGGTGCGCCAGCTTCCGGTGGACGATCGCTTCCGTCTCCGAACAGATGCTCTGGAAGACGCCATCGCCCGCGACCGCGCCGCCGGCCTCGTGCCGCTCACAATCATCGCGAGCGCGGGGACGACGAACACCGGCGCCGTGGACCCACTGCCGCGCATCGCCGACATCGCCGCGCGCGAGCGGCTGTGGCTGCACGTGGATGCCGCCTACGCAGGATTTGCCGCAATGACCGAGCGCGGCCGTGCACTGCTGGACGGACTCGGACGCGCCGACTCCATCACGCTCGACCCGCACAAGTGGCTGTACGTGCCGTTCGAGTGCGGCTGCCTCCTCGCGCGCGAGCCCGACCGGCTGCGCGACGCGTTCATGATCATCCCGGAGTACCTGCACGACGTGCGCGCGGCCGGCGAGAACGTGAACTTCGCCGACTACGGACAGCAGCTCACCCGCTACGCACGCGCGCTCAAGGTGTGGCTGTCGGTGTCGTACTTTGGCACCGCCGCGCTCCGCGACACCATCGAGAGCCGCATCGCCCTGGCCGAGGAGGCCGAGCGTCTGCTGCGCGAGCGGGCGGAGGTGGAGATCCTCTCGCCCGCGCAGCTCGCCGTGCTGTGCTTCCGCGTCCATCCGGCCGGCATGGACGACCCCGCCGCGCTCGACCGGCTGAACGAGCGCGTGCTCGCCGCGATCGGCGCCGCCGGCCGCGTGTATCTTTCGTCCACCCGGCTGCGCGGCGCGTTCGCGCTCCGCATCTGCGCGCTCGGATTCCGCACGACCACCCAGGACATCCGCGCCCTGGTGCACGCCGTCGTGGAAGCGGCGCGTGCGTCCGCCGCCGCATCGCCGGCCCACTCGTGAACGCCTGGAGCTGACATGCTGCCGATCGATCTCTCCGGACGCCGCGCGCTCGTTGCCGGCGTGGCCGATGACGCCGGCTACGGGTTCGCGATCGCCAAGGCGCTGGCCGACGCCGGCGCTTCGGTGTGCGTCGCCACCTGGCCGCCCGCGCTCAACATCTTCCGCAACCTGCTGGAACGCGGAAAGCTGGACGAGTCGCGGCGCCTGGCGGACGGCTCGATGCTCGACTTCGAGCGTATCTATCCGCTCGACGCCGCCTTCACCACGCTGGATGAGGCGCCCGCCGATGTGCGCGAGAACAAGCGCTACCGCGACACGGGCGACTTCTCCATCGCCGGCCTCGCCACGCAACTGGTCCACGACTTCGGCGATCGCCCGCTCGACATCCTGGTGCACTCGCTGGCCAACGGCCCCGAAGTCAAGAAGCCGCTGCTGGACACGAGCCGGCAGGGGTACCTGGAGGCGGTGAGCGTGAGCGCGTACTCGCTCGTAGCGCTCGTCGCGCAACTGGGCCCGCTCCTGCGCGACGGCGGCTCGGTGCTGTCGCTCACCTACATGGCCTCGGAGCGCGCGATCCCCGGCTACGGCGGCGGGATGTCGAGCGCCAAGGCCGCGCTCGAAAGCGACACGCGCACGCTGGCGTTCGAGGCGGGACGGCGCTTTGGCGTACGCGTCAACGCGATCTCCGCCGGCCCGCTCGCCTCGCGCGCTGCGAGCGCCATTGGGATCATCGACCGGATGGTCGCGTACTGTCAGGCCAACTCGCCGCTCCCCCAGGCGGTCACCGCGCGCGAGGTGGGCACCACGGCCGCGTTCCTCGCCAGCCCGCTCGGCAGCGGGATCACCGGCACGGTGATCTACGTGGACAAAGGCTACCACGCGATGGGCATGGCCGTCGCGGCGGTGGAGGGGAGCGTCCCGCCCGCGCCCTGAGCACGATCCGCCGCACACTGCTCCGGCCGCACCGTGGTCTTGCCGCACAGTGGTCTGGCCGGGCGCCGGCCCAACGCCAAAACGTGCCCCGCCACGCGTCCCGGATGGCCCTCCTCTTGCGACTCCGGCCGTGGATGTCGACCACCATGGCCACACCCCTCGGAGCCCGGGCCGGCGCGCGCGCGCGTGCCCCCACCCCGGCGCCGCGTGTGCTGGTGACGGGAGCCACGGGATTCACCGGCCAGCATCTCGCGCGCACGCTCGCCGCGCGCGGTCATCGCGTGCGCGCGCTCGTGCGCGATCGGGAGCGCGGCCGCGCGCTCACGGAGCTGGGCGTCGAACTCCTGCAGGGCGATCTGCGCGACCGGCAGGCGCTCGCGCGCGCGGTGGACGGCGTGGAGATCGTCTACCACGTGGCGGCACTGTTCCGCAAGGCCGGCGTCACGCGGAACGATTACCGCACCGTGAACGCGGAGACGCCACGCGTGCTCGGCGAGCTGGCCGCACACGCCGGCGTCCGGCGCTTCGTCCACACGAGCACGATCGGTGTACACGGCCACATCGCCGATCCGCCAGCCTCCGAGGAGTACCGGTTCAGTCCTGGCGATCCGTACCAGGAGACCAAGCTGGACGGCGAGCTCGCCATCAAGGAGGTGGGGGAGCGCACCGGGATGGAAGTCACCGTGGTGCGGCCGGCCATGATCTACGGCCCCGGCGACCGCCGCTTCCTCAAGCTCTTCCGCGCCGTGAGCCGCGAGCGGTTCCCCATGATCGGCGACGGGCACGTGATGACGCATCTGGTCCACGTGGCCGATCTGGTGGAGGGATTCCTTCTCTGCGCCCAGACGCCCGCGGCGGCGGGACGCACGTACATCATCGGCGGTCCCGATCCCATGCCGCTCAGTCGGCTGGTGCGCACCATCGCCCAGGTGGCCGGCGTGTCTCCGCCGCGCCTGAAGCTCCCCGTGTGGCCCTTCCGGGCAGCGGGAGCGCTGTGCGAAGCCGTCTGCCTTCCGCTTCACGTGGAACCGCCGCTGTACCGCCGGCGCGTGGCGTTCTTCACCAAGAGCCGCCACTTCGACATCTCGCGGGCGCGGAACGAGCTGGGCTACACACCACGCGTAGGCGCCGCGGACGGGGTGCGCTCCACGCTGGCATGGTACCGCGCGCACGGATGGATGTAGTGGCGCATGCGTGACGACGCCGAGCTCGACATCGGCTGCCACGGCTGTCACGACACGCCCAGCAACGGCCGACGGCGTCCGTTGTGGCGCGTGGCCAACCGCGTGCGCGAGGAGGTGGTGCGGCTGGGACGGCATACCGGCACGGTGCAGCTCGTCCACGGTCCGGCCAATGTGGACTGCGAGCGGGACGAGATGGTGGTCCTGTGCCTGGTGCGCGACGGTGCGATGTGGATCCGCTCGTTCGTGGACCATTATCTCACCCTCGGCGCGCGGCATATTGTCTTTCTCGACAACGGGTCCACCGACGACACCATCGCGCGCGCAGCGCGGTGTGATCGCGTGACCGTCTACCGCACCGATCTCCCCTTTCGGCAGTTCGAGGTGGGACTGCGTCGCTGGTTGGCGCGCACGCTCGGCCACCGGCGATGGGCGCTCGCTCCCGACGTGGACGAGCTGTGGGAGTACCCGTTCGCCGACCAACTCTCGCTGCGGAATTTTCTGCGCTACCTCAACCGGTACGGCTACAAGGCCGTGGTGGCGCACGCGCTGGACATGTTCTCCGATGTCCCGTTCGCGCAGCTGCGCAGCACGCCCGACGACGATGTGCGCGAACGCTATCGCTATTACGACCTCACCGACATCGTCCGCACACGCCAGATGTACTGGTTCCGCAACGGACAGGTGCGCGATCCGGACATCTTCTGCACGTTCGGCGGCGTACGCGAGCGCTTCTTCGGCACGCAGTGCCTCTGCCAGACGCGCCACGCGCTGCACTTTGCCGATGCACAATCGCACCCCTACCGCTATGACGGGCACTTCACCGCCGGCGCGCCGGTGGCCGATGTCACCACCGTGCTCCTGCACTACAAGTTCCTCGGCACGCTCATCGAACAGGCGCGGACCAACCTCGCGCTCGGCAACCATCACGGCGGGTCGGAGAATTACCGCGGGTTCGTGGACGTGCTGTCGTCCGACCCGGAGTTCTGCCTCTACACGGACAACGCGGCCGAATTGCGGAGCGTGAACGAACTCGTGGAGGCGGGGTTTCTCACCGCATCTGCCACGTACCGCGAATGGGTGGAGACGTACGGGCGCGCGCGCACGGTCCCCTGAACGGCCGCTCGTTTACATCGCCGCGCACACGCAGGCGGGATGCTGCCCGTCCAGCCACCAGCGATATCCCGCCTGCTCCAACACGCGGCGGACGTCCTGCACGCTCGCGGGCGGATGGATCTCCACCTTGAGCGACGCCACGCGCGCGGCCCAGTCCCGCCATGCGGCCACGAGTCCCACCTCCGCGCCCTCGATGTCGATCTTGAGGTAGTCCACGCGTTCGATCCCGCACGCATCCAGAATGGTGGTGAGTTTCCGCGCCGGCGACCGGCGCGGAGCGACTCGAGGCGCCGCAACGCGCCCATTCCGCTGCTGCGCCTCGGGCGCGGCGGACGCCAGCGTCTCCGTCGGAACGGCGTCGTCCACCGTGCCGTTCTCCACCACCTGATACCCATCCACCCGATCGCCTCCGTACGCCACCGTGCCATCGGACGTCCAGATGGCGGCGTGGATGAGTTCCACGCGCGCGCCGAAGCTCGCCGTGTTGAGCGCCGCGAGGCGGACGTTCTCCGCATCCATCTCGACGCCAACCACGCGGGCGCGAGGATACCGATGCGCCAGATGCGCCACGGTGAATCCCACGTTCGCGCCGAGGTCCACGATCACCGCGTGCTCGGGGAGCGTGACGGGGGGCAGATGGTACTGCCAAAAGAACGTGTGCTTGAACGTGAACACGTCCTCGTTGGCGCGGCAGAGCATTGGCACGCCACCCACGCTGCGCACGCGGATCGCGCTCGGATGGGCGGACACACGCCCGAGCTGCACCTGTCTCAGCATCCGCAGGAAGCGCCAGGCATCCGCCGGCGTTTGCATCGTGCGCGCGTAGTGCCACGCACGCCCCGGCCACGCGCCCGGATCCACGCGCCAGCGCCGGCTCGACCGCGCGTGGCGCGTGTGCCGCTCCGGCACCAGGATCGGCGTCCTCACACCGCCGCCCGGGAGTCGCGTGCGTCCGTCGTGGGCGCATGCGCGGTGGGCGCCGACCGCTCGCGCTGCTTTGCGTCGTGCTCCACCGCGGCGCGCAGCCCCTCGCGCCACCGCACCTCCGGCACCCACCCCAGTACGTCCTTGGCGCGCGAACAGTCGAAGGTGAGCTTCACGGTCTTGCCCAGCAGCAGCCGGCGCGTGGTGGGCGGCGTCTTACGCGCGATCCCCGCCAGACCCTCCACGCCCAGCCCCACCATGAACGCCACCGGCTTGGGGATCGCGCGCACCTGCAGCGGCTGCCCCGTGAGCTTGGCCAGCTCACCGACGAATTCCCGCTGCGTGGGAAGCTCGTCGTCCACCAGCGTGAAGGTGTGCCCCGGTGCGTCCGGCGAGGTGGCGCACAGCCACATCGCCTGGACCGTGTTTCCCACGTACGTGAGCGGGGGACACACGCGCCCGTCGCCGAAAACCACGTACCGATCGCCCACGCGCGTGCCCAGGTGCGGCATGTGCGGCAGATAGGGACTGGTGCCCGGTCCGAACACCACGCCCGGCCGCACGATCACGCCCTCCAACGAGCCGGCGCGATGCGCGTCCATCACCATGTGCTCCACCAGCAGCTTGGCGCGCGCGTACGCGCCCACGCGCTCCGGATCGTCGATCATCTCCTCCGTCACCACCGCGCCGTCGCTCAGTTCGCCCAGCGCGTACGCGCCGAGCGTGCTCGGGAAGATGAAGCGCTGCACCCCCGCCCGGATGGATTCGTCGATCAATCGTCGTCCGCCGCCCACGTCCACGCGCTCGAAGTCGTCCCACGGCCCGCGCATCACCGACGCCAGATGAAAGACCAGGTCCATCCCCTCCGCCAACCCGTCGATCACCTCGGGATCGCCAAAGTCGCCGATCACCACTTCCACGTCGGGCCCGAGCAGCGACCGAGCGCGCTCGGGATTTCGCGCGAGCGCGCGCACGTGCACGCCCCGCTCCGTGAGCGTGCGCACGAGATGACGTCCGATGAACCCGGTCGCGCCCGTCACGAGCGCCGTCCGGCGCCCGTTGCGCGAGGCCAGCTCCGTACGCGCGCGGCCGCGCGCCACCGTGGCTCCGTCGCGCACCTCGCTCGCATCGCTCGCGGCGCCGGTCGTTCTCGCCGCGTCCTCGTCGCTCGTCATCACCCACCGGCGCGGCATCTGCCCGGCACTTTCGGGCCACAGCGCGCGCAGCATGCGCACCACGTCGCGCCCCTCGGCGCCACGCACCGGCGCCGGCTGGCCCGCCGCGAGCGCCTGATAAAATGCCGCGATGAGCGAGTGAATCCCCTTGGTGGTGTCCACCCGCTTGGCCAGAAAACGCGCCGTGGAGGTGGCCGTCTGCACGGAGAGCTGGAGCGCGGTGGCGTAGTTCCGGATTCCGTGCGCGAGCTTTCGCGGAAGCTTGGTCTCGCGCTGCACCACCATGGTCATGGTGGAGTAGTTGAGCCGCAGTGTGGCGCCGCTGGCGTGAATGTCCAGACTCACTTCCTCCGGACGCGCGCCCAGCGAAACGAGCATCGAGCCGGAGCCACCCTCCGCCTCGATGAGCGCCGACATCTCGCGACCGCGGTGCGCCGCGCGCCGGTCGGTGGCGCCCACCACGTTGGCCGGCGTGCCGAGCACGCGCAGCAGCAGCGACGCCGGGTGCGACGCCAGGTCTTCCACCGCCTTGCCCGGGAGCTTGCGATACCACCGCTGGTCGAACCCCGGAATGCGCGACGGATCGAAGCAGTAGGTGGCGGCGGCGTGCAGCACCTCGCCCACCTCGCCGCTGGCCAACAGGTCGAGCGCGCGCTGCGTGAGCGGATCGAACACCAGGCAGTGTCCCACGCACAGCTCGCGCCCGGTGCGCGATGCCGCTGCGATCATCCGGTCGCAGTCGTCCACCGTGACCGCCATGGGCTTCTCGACGTACACGTGCGCCCCGCCCTCCATGGCCTGCACACACAGATCGGCGTGCGACCAGGGGGGCGTGAGGATGTGGACGACATCGGGATGCGTCGCGCTGAGCAGCGCGTCGAGCGTGTCGAACGTGGCGGAGACGCCGTACTGCGCCGCCTTGCGCGTCGCGCGCACGCGGTCGGTGTCGGCAATGCCGACGATCTCCACGCCATCCACGCGCTGCACACCGGAGAGGTGGATATCGGAGATGAGCCCCGCACCCACGATGGCCGCGCGCAGGGGGGCAGCAGTCGATGATGTCTCGGTTGTCATGGCGCCGTTGGGTAGAGCAAGAATCGTGTCCCTGGCGCCGCGCCGCGAATCACCCGAACGGGCGAACGCGCCGTTGGCTCGATGCCGGAGCGTCGCCGGTTAGAACACGAACGTGAGCCGCGCGTAGATGCTCGTCTGCTCCGCGCTGCGCGCAACGGAAACACTCGCCACCCGACCGTGGTCCGGGAGCGCGAACCAGAGCCCGCCCCCGGCGCTCGAGTGCCACGGACCGGGCGAGACGCCGTCGTTGAACACGCGCCCCAAGTCCCACAGCCCCAGCACGCCCACGTCCATGGGAATGAAGAGGTGCATCCTCCCCACCGGGACGCGCAGCTCCGTGTCCGTGAACAGCGAGGCGTCGCCGGCGAACCGGTTGGTGTGATACGCGCGCAGCGAGTGGCTGCCGCCAAGGAACGCACTCTCGCGGAACGGCGCCGGCCCCCATACCCGCTCCCCGCCCGCGCGCACGGCCAGCACCGGATGCGCCGGCACGGGAAGCTCGCGGTACACCACGCCCGACAGCGACACGCCGCCAAAGGGAGCGCGCACGTCGAGCAGCGACGGAAACACACGCCCTTCCACCATGAGCGAGCCGCCGCGCGTGGGGACGGCGGTGGCCGGCGCGCGGTCCCACCGCATGCGCGCCACCAGTCCCGTCTCGTCGAACGTTCCCGCGCCGTAGGGGGCGACACTGTCCAGCAGCGTGCCGGCCGTCTCGAACGGGCGGAACGCGCGGAGCGTGGGGCCCACATCGAGCGACAGCGACCGCGTGGGGAGCAGGCGCACCAGCGTCTCCAGCCGATACTCCTGCTGCTCGGTCCTGTAGAACAGGTCCTCGCGCACGTTGCGCGTCCGATTGCCAAAGCCGTAGAAGCGATCCACTTCACCACGCGAGGCAAAACCAAAGAGCCGAGCGTACACCTTGCGGCCGGCGAGCGGGAAGAGGTATTCGGCCTGCCCGCGCGGCTGTGCGGTGCCCGTGGCGTAGCCGCCCTGCACCTCCAGGCGCGTGCGCCAGGGATAGTAGTGGAAGCCGTAGCCGTGGCGCACGATGCCGGCGCCCACGTACACGCCCAGGTCGTGACCGATGACCAGTACCGGCTCCGGTGCCCAGCTCGAGCCCCAATCGCGCGCCGGCGCCTGGTGCGCGAGCGTGGTGGAGTCCAGCGGCTGCGTCCACTCGCTCCGGTCCACGTGCGTCCCGCCGCGCGTGAGAAACTGATTGTGCCCGCGCGCATCGTAGAAGTACGTGCGCCCGCTCTCGCCGTCCGCGCGGTCGTCCAGCACGTCGTCGCTCCCCCCGCCCACGATGCGCACGGCGATCCCGCTCCGTCCGCGCCCCCGCACCACCGCCAGATCGTCGCCCCCGTGCAGATGGATCCGCACCTCGTGCGTGTCGCGCGCGTCGAAGGTGCGATCGAAGTACGGCGCACCCCGCACCTCGCCCGCGCCCAGCACCTCGCCGGCGTCGTCGCCGGCGCCATCGCTGTTGCCGTGGCCGGCACGCACGTGCTGCGCGAGCGCACCGCTGGCGGGCGCGAGTAGCTCCACGCGCACGTGACGCCCGTCCACGCGCGTCACCAACGCCACGTCGCGCTCGTCCGTGGCGTGGATGTCCACCCACCCGGCCAGCAGTTGATAGAACGCGCGTGCCTCGCTCGGCAGCCCCGCGCGCCGCGACCGGAGATCACGCCGCAGCTCCGCGCCCACGCGCTGCACATACTCCGGCGGCAGCCGACCCACCGCATCGTCGATCACCGCGTCGGTAAGACGCGACTGCAGCTCTGCCGCCACGTGCACGTACGTCGACTCGGGCAGCTCCGACAGCAGCCGGCGGTCGAGCGCGCGCCCGCTCCAGGTGGAGTGCAGGATCCCTGGATAGCCGGGGCCAAAGCGCGTGTAATTGGGGAAGAGAAATCGCACGAAGAACCCGCCCACGCCGCCCACCTTGGAGAACGCCCAGTCCCGATCGTCGGCCACCGGCTCCCAGCGTGTGATGTCACCGTCGCGGTACGCGGCCCAGCGCCACTGATCGGGGTGACGGTCCCAGTCGCCCAGGTACACGTCCATCAACCGCGCGCGGAGGAACGCGCGCGCGTCCACCTGGTTGGAAGCCGAATCTTCCAGGCGATTGAGCAACGCGTCCCACCCCACCACCTTGGCCGAGCCGGCAAAGCCGCGCGTGTCGTGCGGCCCCTCGTCCGGATGCATCTCGATCGTCCCCAACACCCAGCGAAAGTCGTTGCGGTATTTCCCCAACCGTTGGGCGTCGGGCATCACCCGCGCCACGGGCTTGGGGTGGAGCACCCCGGCCGCATCCAGGAGCGGCGCGGCCGCGAGTGGCGCCAGCGGAAGCATGGTCCCGATCTGGTCCTGCAGCACCCCGCTCACCGCGCTCCGCCGCAGCGTGGAATCCACCGAGCCCGACGCGTCCTTGTCCACCGATCGAAAGTGGTACTCACGCCCGTCGTCGCCGCGCAGATGAAGCCCCACCGTCTGGTGTCCGCCCCCTGCTTCGATGGGCGTGAGTCCGCCCGCGAACTGCTGGAGGTCGAGCATCTTCACGGTGATCGGCACCGGCCACAGCTTGCGATATCCGTTTCCGAAGATGAACCGGTGCAGCCAGCCCGACTGATAGCGCGTGCTCGCCTGCACCACCGCGGAATCGCCGCGCCGCTCCAGGATCCGTGTCCCCAACCGCTGCTGCGCGCGCCCCTGCGCCTGCAGCGCGCCGGGCGCCGCTCCCACGCTCGCCCCCGCCACCCCGGCCGCGCCCGCGAGCAGCCACGCCGCCGCGGCCGCGCGCACACGCACACCCGCCCGCACACGCACGCACGCACGCACACGCGGGCCGCCGCCCAGCCGGTACGCTCCACCTCGCGCGCTCGTCATGGGATCGCGCTCCGCGCGGCCGGATAGAACGTGATGCGTCCGTGCCCGCCTCCCCCCTCGTCGGAGATGGCGAGCGTGCCGTCGTCCAGCACTGCGATCCCCTCCGGTTGCGGATGCTCGCTCGCGGAAAAACGGGCCGCGCGCACCAGCTCGCCGGTCCGCGTGAGCTCCAAGAGCAGCCGCTCGCGCGCGGCGAGCACCAGCAGGTGCCCGGTCTGCGGGTCGATGGCGAGCGCCGATGGATGCAGCGCGTTCTTGCCGGCGCGTGGACCGAGCAGCCGCGCGAACGGAACACGCAATCGCGGAGCCGGGGCGGCGCGCATCGTGGCGAGCGGGACGGCCCACACCACCAACCGTCCGGCGAGCTCTGCCTCACGCGCTCGCTTGCACGCCAGCAGCAGCGCTTTCGCGCGCGCGTCGTAGTCCATCCCCTCGATCTCGCACCGGGATCCCAGCCCGGTGGCCACCGTGCGGGTGGATGTCGCACCACGCGCATACTCCACCAGCAGGCCGTCGCTCGTGGTCAGGATCACGCGGTCCCCCGCGACGGCGATCCCCTCGAAGTCGCCACGCGCCGCGTGGCCGGTCAGCATCGCGCGCGCGTTCCCGGTGCGCGGGTCGATGGCCCACACCGCGGCGGACTCATCGTTGTGCGCGAGCAGCTCGCCCCCACGCGTCGTCGCCAGCCCCGAGATCTCGCGCAGCGAGGCGGGGAGCGCGTACTGCCGGGCCTGTGACGCACTGAGGTCGTAGCGCCCGAAGAGCGTATCGGTAGCTGGTGCGCCCCGCGTTTGACCCGAACAGGCACCGAGCGGCAGGTACATGACCGCGGACGCCAGGCACAGCGCGGCTCCCGCCACACGATGTGCCGTCCCGCTCGTCCGATTCCTCGCTCCAGATCCCCCCATTCGCGGTGCCTCGCCCTGTCTGGCCCAGACGCCCTGCGCACCCTCGACCCCCGCACGCAGCGGCTAACTCCCATTTCGGCCACACTCAAAGGCAACTTCCAAGCCCGCGCGGCGCGGCGCCCGCAGGCCAGCCTTGACGCCGGCGCGCGCCGGTTGCTACTTGCGGGTCGCCGGAGCCGGGGCCCTGTGGCTTGCCCCCACGCTGAGTTTCGCCTTCGGCCCACATCCCACCCCTTCCCCGTTGTCCTCTCGCCGCTGGCTGCTCACCCTCGCGTCGTTTGCCGCCGCGATCGCCGTCTCCGTGCACGTCATGCGCTCCACCTGGCCGGGGCACGGATCGCCGGTCACGCTGCCGTTGCGAGCACATCTCCTTGCCCTCGCCGCGGTGGCGCTCGACATCATCTTCCGCGCGTGGAAGCTGCAGCTCAGCGCGAGCGCGCTGCGCCTCTCGCTGCCCTTCGCCGCGGCGGTGCGCACGAGCTTGGGGGGCGACTTCGGCGCGGCAGTGACTCCGGCACGCACCGGCGCGGAGCCGGCCCGTTTTCTCGTGCTGATGCAGACGGGGCTGTGTAGCGCGGGCGTGATGCTGGTGATGTTCGCGGAGCTCTTTCTCGAGATGCTGTCGCTCGTCGTGATCGTCGTCCTCTGCGCCGTGCTCTTTCACGGCTCCGGGACCACGCTCGGCGGCATCATCGCCATGGTGGCCTCCTACGCCGCGCTCGTACTCGGCGTGGGCGCGGCGGGAGTGATCCTGTCGACGAGAAACGCCAGCGGGCCACCGCCCGCGTGGGCGTCGCTGTTGGGTCTGCACGCGGGACGGTGGCGCGCCGTTCAACGCGCGCTGCGGAATCTCCGCACCGGCATCGCCTCGCTGCGCCAGGCGCGGCCGGGGCTGTTGCTCCTCGCCCTGGCCACATCGCTCATCCACGTGGCGCTACGGCTTTCGGTGCTTCCGGCGCTGGTGTATGCCTCGGGCGTGCGCGGCACGCCGGCGCTCGCGCCACTGGTCGTGTGGCCGCTCGCGCTCTTCTATGGCGGCGTGGTGGCGCCGGTACCCGCTGGAGGGGGGTTCATCGAGGCCGTCTTTGCCGCCGCGCTCGGCAAGGCGATCCCCGCCGCGATCTTTGCCGCCACGCTCATCTGGTGGCGCGTCTACACCTTCTACCTCTACGTCCTGCTCGGCGCGCTGGCCGCGGGACGCACCGCCATGCGCGCCATGAGCAGCCGCTCCGTGGTGGAGCCTATGGTTGAGGAAGCTGCGGCGGCGGAAGCAGCTTCCTGATCTCCGTAAGATCCGGCGTCGTGAACGGGCCGGCCAGCCGGTAGCGCGTCCCCAGCGGCCCCGTCCACGTGATCGAGTGCATGCCGGGGATCATCTGGTCGCTCAACATCCAGTCGGAATTCGTAACGTCCAGATCACGGCCGGTAAATGTCCGAAGCGGCACGGCGGCGCCGGTGGGAAGCATGTCCGTGATGATGAGCGAGACGTATTCGCCAGATAGCAGCTGGTACAGTCGTACACGCACTGTCCTGCGCCCATCCAGCCGAAGCGTGCTGGACACCAGGCGAAGTCGCTCCACCGTGCCGTCAGCCACCACCATGCCGCTGGCGCCGTCGGCACGGAGGCGCTCCGTTTCGCGGCTCCCTGGAACACCGGGGATTCCACCAGATACCGGGGGCGGCGCGGCGCGCGACGCCGTCGGTTTCGACGCGGCAACCTGGTCGCGCGCTCCCTCGGTGGCGGCATCGCTGTCCGCGGCGTCCGCCATAAGCCGATTTTCGAGTGCTTCCTTCGTCTCGAGATAGCGCGCGACCACCACCGTGTCGGGCGCGCTCGTGCGATGGCCGGCGCTCCGGTTCAGCTCGGCAGCGACCCGCTGATACTCCGACAGCCCATGCTGACCGCTCGCCCCGTCTCGCGCGGCAGATGAGAGCGCGGCCACTCGTGGAACAGCGGGCGCCGGCAGATCCGCGACGGCCTGCTCCGCTGGCGGCGACTCCTGTCGAGACGCGACGCTCGCCTTGCGGGCCCGCGGTCTACGCGCCGCTGGCAGCGCATCGGAAGCGGCAGACACCGGACCCGCGCGTGGTGCAGCAGGGGCCGGTGCGGCGGTCGCCGACCGGGACGTGCTGTCACTCGCGGGAACGGACGCTTGCGCCACCTCGCCCGTGATCGCACGCCGCGGATCGGCGCGACGGAGGAACCGCGCACCCACCGCCGATCCGACCGCCAGGAACGCCACGGCGGCCGCGACCCGGCGGACGTTCGGCGCGCTCCACCAGCCAAACGACGCCGCGCCACGCGCTCGCCACGCTCCACTGTGCCACTCAGGCGCGGATGGGGGAATGACCCCGCCCGGCACCGCATCCAGGTTGGACAGGATGCGCGATGAAGCAGCCGCCAACCCGCGCGCCTCCGCCACCGCCGCGCCACACTCCTCACACGTCAACACATGCGCCTCGACCTCGCGCACCGCCTCAGGCGCAAGCGCCTGGTCGAGCCACGCGTGAATCGTCCCCTCGTCAAGATGCCGCATGGCCTTCCCTCTGATCGCGCTCCCGCTGGAGCGCCTCATATCGTTCGACCAGACGCCGGCGCGCTCGCGAGAGCGTGGTGCCGATCGAGCCGATCGACAGCCCCAGCGCCTGGGCAATTTCGGTGTAATCCAATCCCTCTTCCCGCATCAACAGCGCGGTGCGATCGCGCTCGGCCAGCGCCTCGACCGCCTCGCGCGCGAACGCCCGCTCCTGCATCCGCTCCAACGTGGTCGGCTCCGGCTCCACCACCTGGTCCCGAGCCTCCTCGCGGAGCACCGCCAGGCGCCGGCGGCGACGCGCGTCCTTGCGCGCCGCGTCCCGCACCAGGTTGTTAGCCACCGTGAACAGCCACGCCCGCTCGTTGGTGAGCGCCGATTGCCGCAGCGCACGCACGAAGACCTCCTGCGCCACCTCCTCCGCCCAATCGCGATCGCCGAGCCGGCGCGTGAGATACCGCACCAGCATGGCGTTGTACGCGCGGAAGAGTCGATCGACGTCCATCCAGAGAGCTCCCGTGCTGCGGCTGAACGGTGGGGACGGCCACCCCGCTGCTACCCCGGAACAGGGCCGGCGCGCCGGGGGCACCATCCATATGCGCTCCCCGGGGCACCAGCGCCAGCCCTATCCGATGACGACCGGCAGGCGCCGGCTTGCACACTTACGACCCCGCACCGGCCCTCCCACGTTCGCCCCAGGTGACGGCGGGCGCGCAACCCGGACGCCACAGAGTCGCGCGGCGCTCGACGCCGGAGCCCCCACCCAACCTCTCCATGCCGCTAGACTACCATCCATGCTCCATCGCGAGACGTACGCCGACGTCACCCGCATCGTGTTTTCCTCGCCAATCAGCCGCGCGTTCGGTTATGACGTGAGCGTGTTCGTCACGCATGGTGTGATGATCGACACCGCCTTCCCCGGCGCCCGCGCGGAGATGGACGGCGTGCTCCGTGCGCTCCCCGTGAACGGCGTCGTCGTGACGCACCACCACGAGGACCACGCCGGCAACGTGGGGCTCATGGCGCGGCGCGGCGTGCCCGTGGCCGCGGCAGCAGCCACGCTCGCCGCCCTCCACGCGCACGAGCCCATCGGCGCCGTGCGGCGCGCGATCTGGGGCACGCCGGTGCGCCTCGAATCGCCACCGGCCCCCTTTGCACCGCACCATCTGGTGCTCGTCCCCACCCCCGGCCATTCGGCGGATCACCACGTGGTGTGGGACGCCGAGCGGGAGACGCTCTTTGCCGGGGATCTCTTTCTCGGCGTCAAGGTGCGCATGGCGCATCCGGAAGAGGACCCGCGCGCGCTGGCGCGCAGCCTCCGCCTTGCCGCTTCGCTCGAGCCGCGCCGGATGTTCGACGCGCACCGCGGTCTCGTTCCCAAACCTGCCACAGCCCTGCGCCGCAAGGCGGAGTGGCTGGAAGAAACGATAGCAAACGTCGAGCGGCGCCTCGCACAGGGATGGTCCGACCGCGCGGCGGCGCGCGCCGTGCTCGGACGCGAGCGCCCGCAATACTATCTCTCGTTCGGCGCCCTTTCCGCCATCAACTTCGTGCGCGCCGTCCGGCGCCGGAACGCGGAGCAGGTGTCGGGCACTGCAGCCGAGCGTTAGCGGACGTGTTGCGCGGCGTTCCTGCCGCTAGCGTCTGGACGGCCGCACGTCCGGCCCGTCACCCTCGCCCCGCTCCGCGTCGAATCGCGACAGCCGCCACTCGGGATACGCGCTGTCCTCACCCAGCACAAGCCGCGCGATGTGCTCCCCCAGCGCGGGGCCGAACTTGAACCCGTGGCCCGATCCTCCGCCGGCGATCCACGCGTTCTCCGCCGCGGGGTGACGGTCCACGATGAAGTGTCCGTCCGGCGTGCTCTCGTACTGGCAGACGCGCGCCTCCACCAGCGGCGCGCGCGCGAGCGCCGGAAATCTCCGCGCCAGCAGCTCGCGGCAACGCGCGAGCGCGTCCACCGTGGGCACGCGATCCTCCGTGGACGGGTCGATGCGCGGGCCCGGCGCATCATCGGCCACCTTGAACCCGCGCCGCTCGTTGCCGGGAATGCCGTACATCAGACGGTCGGTGAACTCCCCCCACACCGGACACACGTCGTCTCCAAAGCGCGCGTCGCCCGCCGGCGCGCCAAAGTAGAACACCTCCTGCCGCGTTGGGCGAACGCGGTCGCCCACCACGTTCGGGAACGTGCGCCCCATCCACGCGCCCAGGCAGAACACGTACGCATCGGCCTCCAGCCGCTCGCCCGGGGACGCGCCGCCGTCGTGCGACAGGTGCACCGCGCGCACGGCGTCCTCCCCGACGTCCGGCTCCGCCCATGCCTGGCGATACTCGCCGCCTTCGGCCACGAACGACTCCCGCACGCGCTCGCACGCGCGGCGCGCCAGGAGATATCCCGTCGCCGGCTCCACGAACACGCTGGTGACGCCGTCCATGTCGCACTGCGGAAAGCGCCGCCGCGCCTCGGTGAGCGGCATCTCGCGCGCCGAGAGTCCGACATCGTCCAGCAGTGACAGCGACGCGCGCGCGTACGTGTCGTCGCTCACGAACATCCAGAGCCCGCCCGTGCGCACGTACACCGGCTCGCCCCAGCGCCGTTGCGCGTCCTTCCACAACGCGAGCGCACGCGCGGTCATCTCAATGTAGCGCCGTTGTCCTCCGTAGAGCCCGCGGATGATGCGCGTCTCGCCGCCCGAGCTCGCGCGCGAGTGGCCGGCGCCCCACGCATCGACGAGCATCACGCGCACGCCGCGGCGCAGCAGGTGCAGCGCCGTCCATCCGCCGAACGCCCCCGCGCCCACCACGATCGCGCTCCGTATCGCGCCTCGCATCGTGCTCGGCATCGCGCTCGGCGGCGCCATGCGCTCCGTCCCGCTATCGGTGGCGCGGGAGCGAAGCGTCGGTCTCGGCGCTCGGCACCGGCGCTCCCCCCGCGCGCGCGTACTCGTCGCGCAGCAGCGTCATGAGCTCGTCGCGCCGGTCGTACAGCCGCTTGAGCGTCCGCGGCGCGTGGCGCGCCAGCGCGTACGAGGTGAGCAGCGGCAGCGCAATGGTGGAGTCGGCGTAGCACACCACGGCGTCGGGCAGTCGGTCGGGGTCGATCTTCCCCCAGCTCACCGCCTCGGCGGGCGTGGCGCCCGACAGTCCGCCCGTGTCGGGACGCGCATCGGTGACCTGCAGAAAATAGTCGTGTCCCTTCTCGTCGATCCCCAGCACTTCCTGGATTTGCGGCTCCGTTTGCAGCAGGAAATTCTTGGGCGACCCGCCGCCCAGAATGAGCACGCCGCTCTTGCCGGCGTCGCTCGCCGTTCCCCGTGCGCGCTTGGCGCCGAGCACGATCGCCGCCGTCTCGTTCACATCGCGGTTGGGGTCGATCAGGAGCGCGCTCCCCTCGAGCGCGAGCGCGGCCACGTTCATCCCGATCGACGAGTCGCCCGGCGACGACGTGTAGATCGGCACGCCCGCGGTGTACGCGGCAGACAAGAGCGACTTCTGCCCGATCCCCAGCGCGCGTTCCCGCTCGTGCACGTACCGGCCGCACAGATGATGGAACTCCGCGCTCGACATCGCCCGCTGGAACTCCGGCACGCGCATGATCTCGCGGAAGAACGCGTCGGTGGAGAGCAGCACCTCGTAGTCGAAGAAGATGTCGTAGATGCGGACGACTCCCTCTGCACGCAGCACCACGTCCGACTCCTGCGCGTTGCCGCGGTGCATCGCGAGCCCCAGGCCGAAGTGCGTATCGTGGTAGAGATTGGCGCCGGTGGAGATGATCCAGTCCACGAATCCCGCCTCGATGAGCGGGATGAGCGCCGCCATCCCGAGCCCCGCCGGCGTGAGCGCCCCGGTGAGGCTCACCCCCACGGTGACGTCGGGCTCCAGCATCTTCTGCGTGAACAGCTGACACGCCTCGCGCAGGCGCGCCGCGTTGTACGCCAGGAAGGTGCCGTCGATGAGGTCCGCCGCGCTCTCGCTGCCGTCAATGCGGCGCGGGTCGATCCGCTGCCCGCCCAGAAAGCGGCTGCGCGCGTCCTTCTTGTTCGCGGTCACGAACCCACTCTCCGCCGCTCCGGCACCGTGCGCATCTGCGCGTTGTACGCCTCGATCACCGCGTTCGCCGCCTCCTGCGGGTCGTCCGTCAACACCATCAGATCCATGTCGCCGGGCGCGATCTTTCCCTCCACCAACACGCGCGAGCGAATCCACCGGATGAGCCCCGCCCAGTAGTGCCGGCCAAAGAGGATCACGGGGAACTGCGAGATCTTTCCCGTCTGTATGAGCGTCAGCGACTCGAACAGCTCGTCCAGCGTGCCGAAGCCGCCCGGAAAGATGATGAACGCCATCGAGTACTTCACGAACATCGTCTTGCGGACAAAGAAGTAGCGGAAGTTGATGAGCGTGTCGACGTACGGGTTGGCGCCCTGCTCGAACGGCAGCTCAATGTTGCACCCGATCGACGCGCCGCCGCCCGTCCGCGCGCCCTTGTTCGCCGCCTCCATGATGCCGGGCCCAGCACCGGTGATGATCCCGAAGCCCTGCTCGGCCAGCAGCCGCAATGTTTCCTCCGCTAGCGCGTACTGCGGGTCGTCGGGCCCGATGCGCGCGGAGCCGAACACGGTCACCGCTTTGACGACGGGGGCGAGCGTGTCGAACCCCTCGATGAACTCCCCCATGATGCGCAACACGCGCCACGGGTCGGTGCGGGTGAAGTCGTCGCTGGGGAGCTGAACCTTGAGGAGCTTCTCGTCCTCGGTGACCTGCGGGACGGGCGCAATGGCATCGCGAATGGACTGATCCACCATTACGTGCGTCGCTCCGGCCTGACGCCCTTCCTCCAGCCGCGACGGCGGAACGCGTCCGGCAGCACGGTGGCCATGCTCGGTGCGCTCGCGGAGCCCCTCGAGCGCCCCACGCTCGGCCTGGGCGCGATGTTCGGGGCTGGGCTTCCTCCCGCTCGCGGTGCGGGCGCTGGACGCTCGCGTTCGCTTTTTCGCCGGTTTCTTCGATGCCATGCCGTCAATGTGCCAGAGTCTTGCAGCGCCGAGCTATGCAGGAGCCGCTGCAGCGCGTAACCTATGGCTGCGCGACGGGGATGGCGAGTGTGCTCCGGCCGGACCGATGACCGCGGATCGGCTTCCGAAACCCGGTACGGCGCGTGGACGTACAGCTATGGACGGGGTGGCGGAACAACCACGCTACGCCACCATGCCAAGGAGGACTCTGCATGAATCCCAACGACACCGCGGCGATGGTCGTCGTCATCGTCTTCATCGTCATGGCCGCTTCCGTGATCCGCATGTGGATCTCGCGCCGCGGTGTGCCACCCAAGGCGCTCTCGGACATCGACGAACGGCTGACGCGCATCGAGCAGGCGGTGGACGCGATCTCTCTCGAGGTCGAGCGGATCTCCGAAGGACAGCGCTTCACCACCAAGCTGTTGGCGGAACGCAAGGAGCCTGCGGAAATTCCGGCGCGCCGTTCGTGAGGATCCAGGAGGCAGTCGGATGAGCCCAGATCAAGTCTTTCTGATGGTCATCATCGTTGTCTCCATCACGATGACGGCGAGCGTGCTGACCACGTGGATCAAGCGGCGCGGCGTCTCGCCCAAAGCGTTGTCGGGCGTCCAGGATCGGCTCGGTCGCATCGAGCAGGCCGTGGATGCCATGGCGCTGGAGATCGAGCGCATCTCCGAGGGGCAGCGCTTCACCACCAAGCTGTTGGCCGAGCGAACGGAGTAGCGGGAGCCGGCGGGGCGGAACGGATAGCACGCCGAGCCCAATCCGGCTCCGGGCAGCCAGAGGCTGCCGGCTCCATTCAGCGTTACCGTCCCGCCTCCACCTTCCCCCCTTCCCCTTCCGGCTCCCCATATGGGCGCGCGCGATGATGGTTTTCACGCCTTCTCCCCCGTCGGCGGCCGGATGAGCGGCGGAATGGAGAGCAGCGCCCAGATCGCCTCGAGGCCGATGAACCCCCACCGCCCGTCGCGCACGGCCACCACGGTCAGCAGCGCCGAGCCCACGAAGTTGAGCGCGTTGTAGAGGCGCTGCTCGCGTCCCATCCAGCCCCGCTGGTAGGCCACGTAGGCCACGAGGATCATCGCCGCGCCAACGAGCGACATCAGTTGATAGAGCACCGTGCACCGCCGAGATTGAGGGTATGAGTTGGAGACGGCTCTCGCTCGCGCTCGCCTGGCGCGCGCTCAAGAGTCCGCCGCTGGCGGCGGACTTGCTGCGCGTGCTCTGGCGCTTCCGCCGCCGCCGCTGGTTCGCGCGCTGGCCGTTCCTTCCCGTGCCCGCACGCGACTACGTGCGGTGGCGCATGCTCACCGCGTACGGCACGTACGACGCCGTGCCGCCGGTGGAAGATATCGTCCGCTACGCGCGATGGGCGGGACGGGAGTGGTGACGGAGACGGCCACGCTCCCGCTCGAGCAACGCATCGAAGCGCAGGCCTACGGGCTCGGCTTCGACCTCGTGGGCTTTGCCGAGCTCGGCCCCGCACCCACCGCCGCGCATTTCGACAACTGGCTCGCGCACGGGTACGCCGGAGAGATGCACTACATGGAGCGGTGGGCCGAGGAGCGGCGCGATCCACGTCGCCCGCACCCAGGAGCGCGGAGCGCCATCGTGGTCGGCATGAACTACGGCGGACGCGAGCCGTCCGGTCCCGTGGCGCGCTACGCGCGCGGCGACGACTACCACGACGTGATCCGCGATCGTCTCCGCAAGCTGCACCGGTGGCTGGAAGTAGAGCTCGACCGCACCGTGAACGCGCGCGCCTACGTGGACACCGGACCTCTTCTGGAGCGCGACCTCGCCCGCCGCGCCGGGCTCGGCTGGTTTGGGAAGAACACCAACCTCATCAACCCGACGCTCGGCTCCTTCTTCTTTATCGGGGCACTGGTGGTGGAGCTCGATCTCGTGCCCAGCGCGCCGTTCGAGGCCGACCAATGCGGCACCTGCACGCGCTGTCTGGACGCGTGTCCCACGGATGCGTTCGTGGACGAACGCGTGCTCGACGCCACGCGGTGCATCGCGTACCTCACCATCGAGCTGCGGGGGCCGATCCCGGAGGAGTTTCACGAGGGAGTGGGCGAGAACCTCTACGGGTGCGACATCTGTCAGGAGGTGTGCCCGTGGAACGTGAAGTTCGCGCGGGAGCTCGGTGCGGACTCGCCGTTCCACGCGCGAGAGATCATCGCGGGGAAAGATGCGCGAACGCTGGCGATGGAGCTGCTCGCGATGAGCGATGAAGAGTATCGCGCCGCGTTCCGCGGCTCACCAATGAAGCGGGCCAAGCTTGAGGGGCTCCAGCGCAACGCGGCCGTGGTGCTGCAGAACCGGCCCGTCAGCCGGGGCCCGACCCGATCCCCGCCAGCACCCGCCCGGCGCGCACGAGCAGCTTCGGATGGACCGTGCCCGGCTCCAGCATCTCCTGCAGCGCCAGCCCCGTCGCGAGTGCGCTGAACAACACGCCGAGCTCGCGGCCGGTGAACGGCGCGGCGTGCCCGGTCCGCGCCAGCAACCGGTCCATCGACGCGCCAGTCCGGTCCCGCATCTCTTCCGAGCCGGACACCAGCCGTCGGCGCACCTCGGCGTCGCGCATCCCCGCCAGCGCGAACTCGAACTCCAGAGCGAGCCACTCCGGGTCGCGCGCCACCTGACGCTCGAAAAGTACGTCTAGCTCCTCCACCACCTGGTGCAGCGACTTGCCGGCGAACTGCGCCGACTGGATGGCCAGTTCCTCCTCCTGATGGCGATCCACCAGCGCTCGGAACAGGTCCGCCTTCGTTTCGAAGTTCGAGTAGATGGCGCCTTTGGTGTACCCCGCGCTGGCCGCGATCGCGTCCAGCGACGCCCCGCCGTATCCATGGCGCCGGAACTCCTCCGCCGCGGCGTCGAGCAGCCGCTCGCGCGTCTCGCGCCGCGTCTCCTCCCGCGTCCGGCGCCGCCTCGCCTGCCGCCTCGGTCGCCGCATCTTCCGCTCAGCCATTGGCCGCCCCTCCCGGGTCCCCGGATTCACCTCGACATACCGGCCGGTATTGACATACCGCATAGTATCGCAATACCATATGGTATGTCAAGCACCGCGTTTCAAACCCCGGAGGCGATGATGCCCGGTTCCGACCCGTTACACACACCCGTCCCGTCGCATGCCCATCCGCTCATCCCGCGCGAGGTTCTGTTCGGGAACCCTACACGGATGCAGCCGAAGATCGCGCCGGACGGAGCGCGGACGTCCTTCCTGGCGCCGGTGGACGGCGTGCTCAACGTGTGGGTCGGCGCCACAGCCAGCGACGACCACCGGCCGGTCACCGCGGATCGAGAGCGCGGCATTCGGGAGTACTTCTGGGCGCAGGACAGCCGGACGATCCTCTACGTGCAGGACGAAGGCGGCGACGAGAACTGGCGCCTCCACGCCACCGACATCGACACGATGGAGACGCGGACCCTGACGCCGTTCGACGGCGTCCAGACGCGCGTGGTGGCGTACCGCAAGCAATTCCCCAACGACGTCATCCTCGCCCTCAACAACGAAGACCGGGCCCGTCACGACGTGTATCATCTGGACCTCCGGACGGGCGAGCTGACGCTGCGGGCGCGGAATCCCGGTAACGTCGTCCGGTGGACGGTCGACGGCGAGCTACTGGTCCGCGGGGCGACGGCGACCTCCGCCGGCGGCGGGTTCGAGCTGCTGGTGCGGGACGACGAAGGAGAAGACTGGCGCCGCGCCGCCACGTGGGAGGTGGACGACGGTCTCGCCAGCCGGGCGCTCGACTTCACTCTGGACGGGAACGGGATGTACCTGCTCGATTCGCGAAACCGCGACACGGCCGCGCTCGTGCGCCTGTCGTTGAGCAACGGGTCGGTGGAGGTTCTAGCGGAGGACCCGCAGTATGACGTCGCGCGCGTCATCATCCACCCGGACACGCTGGCGCCGCAGGCAGTGGCGTTTCAGCGCTCGCGCACGGAGTGGGATCTTCTGGACGGCAGCTTCGCCGCCGACTTCGAGGCCGCGAGAAGCCTCGATGGCGGCGACTTCCACTTCGTCGACCGATCGTCGGCCGATGATGTCTGGCTCGTCGCCTTCTCCCCGGACACCGGCCCGGTATCCTTCTACTCCTTCGACCGGCCGTCTGGGCGCGGCACCTTCCTCTTTCATCACCGCCCCGAACTGGCGGACGCCCACCTGGCTCCCATGGAGCCGGTCGAGCTCACGGCACGCGACGGCCTCACGCTCCACGGATACCTCACCCGGCCCTCCGGAGGGGGAGCAGGGCCCGTCCCCATGGTGTTGAACGTCCACGGCGGCCCGTGGTACCGCGACGTGTGGGGCTTCCATCCAGAGGCGCAGTGGCTTGCCGACCGGGGGTACGCTTGCCTCCAGATCAACTACCGTGGGTCGACGGGCTACGGCAAGCGATTCCTGAACGCGGGCAACCGCGAGTGGGGCGGCCGGATGCACGACGACCTGGTGGACGCGGTGCGCTGGGCCGTGGACCAGGGGATCGCTGACCCGGAACGACTCGCCATCTACGGCGGCTCCTACGGCGGGTATGCCGCGCTCGTCGGCGCCACGCTCACTCCCGAGATCTTCCGCTGTGCGGTGGACATCGTGGGGCCCAGCAACCTCATCACGTTCATCGAAACGGTGCCCCCGTACTGGAAGGCGTTCCTCGAGGATCTGTACCGGCGCGTCGGTCACCCTGAACGCGACGCGGATTTCCTGCGGCAGCGCTCGCCTCTCTTCAACGTCGACCGCATCGGCATCCCGATGCTCATCGCCCAGGGCGCCAACGACCCGCGCGTCAAGCAGGCGGAGTCGGAGCAGATCGTCGCGGCCATGAAGGAGAAGGGGATCGACCACGAGTACCTCCTCTTCCCCGATGAGGGGCACGGCTTCGCCCGGCCGGAGAACCGGCTGGCCTTCTACGCAGCGGCGGAGGAGTTCCTCGCCCGGCATCTCGGCGGGCTCATGGAGCCGCGGGGGAGCTTTGAAGCCTAGGACCCGGCATCGAGCTCCCGCAGCCGCGCGCGTCCCGCTCCTCACCCCCCGCCGCGCATCGTGAGCGCGGGATCGACGCGGCTCGAGCGGCGCGCCGGCACGTAGGCGCCGAGCACGGCCACGAAGAAGAGCATGACCGCGCCGGCGGCGTACGCCACGGGATCGAATGGCGTGACACCGTACAGCACCGACTGCAAGAAGCGCGTGGCGAGCCCCGCAGCCAGAAGACCGGCCGCAATGCCGCCCACGGCCATCCCCACGGCGCCGCCGATCACATGCCGTTGCACCCGCGCCGGCGTTGCGCCGAGCGCCATGCGCAGGCCGATCTCGTGACGGCGCGTCGCCACGGTGTACGCCATCACGCCGTAGATCCCGACCCCGGCCAGGACGAGCGCGATGGCCGCGAACAGGAGGAGCGCGAACATCGCGAACCGACGGTCGGACGCGCTCGCGGCAATGCGCCCCTCCATGGTGCCGAACCCGGCGGGTGCTCCCGGCACAATCGTCCGCAGCCGCGCACGCACCGCCGGAATCATACCGCGCGCGTCACCGCGCGTGCGCAGGAACACCACCAGCTCGCCGGCCGCCTGCTCCGGCTGCTGCGCGAGCACCACGTAGATCTCGTTCTGCACGCCGCGCTGCATTGCCCAGTTCGACGCCTCCGCCGCGACGCCGACCACCGTGTACCACACGCCCTCGCGATAGTTGCTGCCGACGCGCTTGCCGATGGGATCCTCGCCGGGCCACAGCGCCTGCGCCACGCCCGGGGTCACGACGGCAACCGGCAGCCCTTCCGCCCGGTCGGCGTCGGTGAAGCCGCGACCGCGCTCGATCCGCTGACGGAGCACACTGAAATAGTCCGCGGAGACGACGCGGTATCCGGCTAAGGCCGGCCAGTCGTGGTCCACCGGATCGCCGGGACGGCGCACCGGCGCTGAGTGCATGCCCCACTGCAGCGGCATCTGCGTGGAATAGGCCACGCCCTCCACGCCTGCCAGCGTCCCGAGCTGCGCCCGCAGCCGGTCGAGCATTCCCGGATCGTCGCTCTCCGGATTGAGCTCGACCGTCATCACGCCGTGCGGATCGAACCCGATGTCCGCCGCCAGAATGTTGTGGAGCGTGTGGACAAGCAACGCCGATCCCACCAGCAGCACCACGGCGGTGGCGATCTCCACAGCAATCAGCGCCCGCCACACGCCGGCGCGGACGGTCACGTCGCCGCCGCGCCCGGCGCCGCGCAGGGCACCCCCCGGATTCCCGCGCACGAGCCGGTACGCGGGATAGAGCCCGATCATGAGCGACGTCACGATCGTCACCGCGCCCACGAACGCCAGCACCGACCCGTTCACGCTCAATGCGTCCAGTCGCGGCACGAGGCCCGACCCGAGCAGACGCACCACGCGCGTCAGCACGAGGGCGAAACCGATCCCCAACGCACCGCCGGCAAGCGCGAGCAGCCCGCTCTCCACCAGAAGCTGCCGGACGATCCGGCCGCGCGCCGCTCCGAGCGCCGAGCGCACCGCGATCTCCAACCGGCGCTCCATGCCGCGCGCCAGCTGCGCGCTTACCAGGTTCGTGCACGCGATCAACAACACCAGTCCGGCCGCGCCGAAGACGATCGTCAACAGCAGCCGGTAGTCGCCCACCAGATACTCGCGCAACGGCATCACGTCGGTGCCGATCGCGTCCGTCTCGTTGCCGTAGCGCGCCGCCAGCCGGCGTGCGATCGCCGTCATCTCCCGCCGCGCGCCGGCGAGCGTGGCGTTCGGCGCGAGCCGCCCGATCACCTGGTAGGCGTGCGCGCTGCGCACCGTGCCCGCTCCGCGCTCCAGCGGAACGTAGAGGTCCGCCTGGTCCCCAAAGCGGAAGCCGGCCGGCAGCACCCCCACCACGTCGCACGGTGTGCCATCCACCGAGATCGTGCCCGCGGAAGCGCGCCCGCCCAGGCGCACCTGCCAGAACGCGTGCGAGGCCATCACCGCGCATGGACCGCCCACCCGGCTCTCCTCTGCGCTGAATGGACGCCCGATCCGCGGGCGCACGCCGAGCACGGAAAAGAAACCGCGCGATACGCCCAGCTCCGTCACGCGGAAGGCGTCGTCACCCACCCGCGCCGTGCCGCCATCCGGCCCCGTGGTAGCCGCCATGGCGGACACGGTGCGCGCCTGCGTCCGCCAGTCGTCGAAGTTCGGAAAGGAGGCCGGCAGCAGGCGCGCCTGCCGCGTCCGCTCGCGGAGGAGCACCAGCCGTCCGGAATCGCGGTAGGGAAGCGGCCGCAGCAGGACGGTGTCCAGCACCGTGAATCCCACCGTGATGGCACCGATCCCCAGCGCCAATGTGATCAGCGCCAGCGCCGTGAAGCCGCTCCGCTTGCGCAGCGCGCGCACCGCCCAACGTACGTCCTGCATGCCCCCCTCCAGTGGCTGTTGTCCACGTGCGTCGCGCGTCGCTTCCGCAATGCGGACCGGGTCGCCGAATCGCGCGAGCGCCGCCGCCCGCGCGGCGTCCGGCGCCACCCCCCGCCGGATCTGCGCCTCCACCTCGAGCGCCAGATGATGCCGCACCTCCTCGGCGAACTCCCGATCCCGTGCGCCGCCGCGCACGAGCGCCGAGATGCGCTCGCGGACTGCATGTGCCCACGCCATCACACCTCCGCGGGCGTGGCGCCCAGCACGCGCTCCACCCCCCGCGCCGCATCACGCCACGAGCTCACCTCCGTGCGCAGATGCCGCCGCCCGGCCCCCGTCAGCCGGTAGTAGCGCGCCCGCCGCCCGCTGTCCGTGCGGCGCCACGACGCCACCACCCACCCCCGCTGCAGCAGCCGCTGCAACGCCGGATACACCACCCCCTGCTGCACCACGAACGCCTCGCCCGACAGCCGCTCGATCCGCTCCGAGATCCCCCACCCGTGCATTGCGCCCAGACTCAGCGCCTTGAGGATCAGCATGTCGAAGGTGCCCGGCAGCAGCTCCCCGTGCGATCGCGCCATGTCGTCTCCTCCGCTCCCGGCCGGCCGACGGCCCGTGTCCACTAAGACACATACAGTAAGTGGCATACTACTGCGGTCGCCGCCCAGACGTCAAGCGCGTGCCCGACCCCGTACAACCGTGCCCGCCCGAGCAGCTGCGCGTTCACCGGCTCGATCACGCACCCGGACGGGACACGATGCCGCGCGCCGGCGCCGGCGCCGGTCTCCAACTGCTCGAGCCTCGCTTCCGCAACCCGGCCGGAAACGTGAGGAGGGTCGAAGAGGTGACCGGTACGAGGGGCATAGCCATCGTTCCGTCCGGGCGCTACATCCAACGCTCGGCCACAGGAGCGCACGATGCGATTCCGGATGCAGTTGCTCCACGTCGCACTTCCGTTCGCGGTTGGTACGGTCCACCCGCCGGCGACTGACCTCCGCATCTATCGAGTCGAACCATGCAGGTCGTCCGTCTACGTCGTCACCCACAAGAGCAGCCTCTTCTCCTTTCTTGGCCACGAGCACGCCATCGTGCCCATGGCTTGGAACGCGGACCTCTGCCTGTCCGAACCGGTTGGCAAGGGTGCGCACGGAACGCTCCGCCTCCAGGCCGCCTCCCTGGCGATCGACACCGACTCGGCCCGGAATGTCGCGGGGATGGATGGAGGCCCAAGTCCGGATGACCGGCGGCAGGTCCAGGCCAAGATGCTGGACTCCGTTCACCTCGATGCGCGGCACTATCCCGAAATTCGAATCACGCTCGCCGCTGCGGGGCGGGATGCCGGAGGGAAGATCGCCACTCACGGGACGGTTGCCCTCCATGGCGTTACGCGCGACGTTGCGCCGTCGGTGGCGGTCCGGCATGGCGGATCCGGAGATCTCGTGCTCGAAGGAGTTCTGCGAATCCGTCAGCGCGACTTTGGCATCACACCGGAATCGATTGCCGGAGTCGTGAAGGTGTCGAATGACGTCGATCTTCACGTCTCACTGGCGGCAGTGCGGACGGAAGCGCGTGGCGCGGGGGAGTGAGCGGCCGAAGCGAGCGCCTTCAGACCATGGCCGTGGCGGTGCGGGCCGACACGATCGTGCCGCCGGTCGCGTTCGCCGCCTCGTTGTAGTCGAGGCAGATCGCCCCCTCCTCACTCGTCAGGAGCGGCCGGCTGTCCCCTTCCTGCCGCACCCGCTCGGCGAGCTCGGCGCCGGCCAGGCTGACCACATCCGTGGGTGCGAACCCGCGCGCGAGGAGCGCCTGATGCGCCGCGTCAGCTCGTTCGCCGTCGTCGATCACGCCCACCACGAAGTTCCGGCGGAACACGAGTCCGAGCAGACGACTCAGAAGGCTCCCCGGCGGCGCATCGCTGGGCTGCTTGGACGATGGGCTGGTCGTGTCGTCAGCGCTCACGGATCACCTCCGGAACTGGGTCTCGCCGCAATGGTGAGCGATCGCGTCGGCCCGGCATCCGCCCATGCTCCCGGCGTCACCGGCCACGGCCACGCGCCGACCCGGTCGCATCGCGCGCGCACGAGCGGTATCGATATACGGGATCGCATGCACGTCGGCAGGCACCGTGCGCGCCGCGACTGGGAGGGGCGGCCGACTGCATCCGGCACGACGGACGTGTGACGGCTCGGCATCCACGGGGCGTGCGACTTGCAGCGCGCCAGGAGGGCCGTCATTGTCAGCGTCATCGTACACGCCGTCCACACAGGCCACCGGTCGTCGACCCGGTTGCGCGCGCATCCCCGCCGGCCCCACTCGCTCCGTCGTCTTCCCCACCCCGCAGGACAATCGATGACCGTGCCAGCGCTCGCGCCTGAAGGCTCCACCGATCGCGTCTTCCCCACGCTCTCGAGCGACCAGGTGAGACGGCTCTGCCAGCGGGGCCGGGTACGCGATGTCGCCGCCGGCGAGGTGCTGCTCGAATCGGGCGCGGCGAGCGCGAGATCGTTCATCGTCACGCGGGGATCGGTGGAGATCGTCCGCGATGCGCGAAAGGGTGAGACGGTCATCACCGTGTTCCACTCCGGCCAGTTCACGGGCGAGGCCAGTCTGCTCTCCGGCCGGCGCGGATTGGCGCGCATCCGCGCCCGCGAAGCCGGCCAGGTGATCGAGCTCGACCGCGAGCAGCTGATGCAGCTCATCCAGACCGACAGCGAGATTGGCGAGGTGCTGATGCGGGCGTTCATCCTGCGTCGATCCGCGCTCATCTCGCGCGGCTTCGGCGACGCGGTGCTCGTGGGATCGACGCACTGCGCCGGCACGCTCCGTGTCCGCGAGTTCCTCACGCGCAACGGGCATCCGTTTCAGTTCATCGACCTGGATGAGGACACCGGCGTGCAGGAGCTGCTCGATCGGTTCGGCATCGAACAGGACGACATTCCGGTGCTCATCTGCCGCGGCGAGGTGGTGCTGCGCAATCCCACCAACGAACGGATCGCCGACTGCCTGGGCTTCAACGACGCGATCGATCTCGGGACGCTGCGCGACGTGGTCATCGTCGGCGCCGGCCCGTCGGGGCTGGGCGCCGCGGTGTACGCGGCGTCGGAGGGGCTGGATGCGCTGGTGATCGAGACGAACGCGCCCGGCGGCCAGGCCGGCTCGAGCTCGCGGATCGAGAACTACCTCGGCTTCCCCAACGGCATCTCGGGCAACGAGCTCGCCACGCGCGCCTACAACCAGGCGGAGAAGTTCGGCGCCGCGCTCATCATCGCCCGGCGCGCGGTGCGACTGTCGTGCGCGCGGAAGCCGTACGCGATCGAGCTCGAGGGCCGTCAGCGCATCGCGGCCCGCAGCATCATCATCGCCACCGGCGCCGAGTATCGAAAACCCGATCTGCCGCGGCTCGCCGAGTTCGAGGGCGCCGGTGTGTATTACGGCGCGACGTTCCTGGAGGCGCAGCTCTGCCGCGACGAGGAGGTGATCGTCGTAGGCGGCGGCAACTCGGCCGGCCAGGCGGCAGTGTTCCTGGCGGCCACCTCGCTCCACGTGCACGTGCTCGTCCGCGCGCGCAGTCTGGCGACCAGCATGTCGCGCTACCTCGTGCGCCGGCTCGAGGACAACCCGGCGATCAGCATCCACACCGAGACAGAACTGGTGGCGCTCGACGGCGGCCCGCATCTCGAGCGCGTGCGCTGGCGCAACGCATCCACTGGCGCCCCCGAGGACCACGGCATCCGGCATGTGTTCGTGATGGCCGGCGCGTCGCCCAGCACCGCATGGCTCCAGAGCTGCCTCGCATGCGACGACAAGGGTTTCATCAAGACGGGCGCCGATCTCTCGGCGGACGATCTGCTCCGGGCCGAGTGGCCGCTGGCGCGCGCACCGCACACGCTGGAGACCAGTCTGCCGGGCGTGTTCGCTGCGGGGGACGTGCGCGCCGGCAGCATGAAGCGCGTGGCGTCAGCGGTGGGCGAGGGTGCCGCCGCAGTGGCGCTCGTGCACCGAACCCTGCGCGAGTGAGCACGCCCGCGCGATCCTTGCATCCTTTGGGAGGCGAACCCTACCGAGGAGGTCCGCCATGTCCGACCACACTACCTGGCAACCGCACACCGAGCACGGCGAGCTGAGCACCAAGGATCGCAAGGAGCTTCCCGATAGCGCGTACGCCTTCCCCAAACAGCGCAAGGAGCCCATCACCGACGCGGATCACGTAAAGAACGCGCTGGCCCGCTTCGATCAGGTGAAGGGCGTCTCCGACGACGACCGCGACCTGGCCTTCCGCAACATCAAGAAGGCGGCGAAGCACTACGACATCGACGTCGAGGAGTCGAGCTGGCGCGAACTGGGCAAGCACCCGCACACCACGAATCGCGCGCACGAGTGAGGTGATTGCCGCACGCGAGCGAGGGGCCCTGCCGCCCACGGGCCGGCCGCGCGCCCTCACGGCCGGTCGTCGCGGCGCGACTCCTGCACCCTGAACGCGTTCGACCAGTTAACGGCCCCACGCGCCCTATAAACGGGGCTCCGGGCCGAAGACTCCCTCTCGGAGGCAGTTCAGATGCGGACTACACCCTGGATCATCATTCCTTGCCTGCTCGCCACCGCGGTTCTCGGGTGCAACGCGCAGCACGAGGGCGACGCGGACAGCGCCCTGGCCGCGAACAGCGACACGATGGCCACCGGGGCCGCCGCGCCAGCGCCCGGCGCGGCCGTCGTGGATGTCACCACGAATTCCACCATCGGCGCTTATCTCACCGACGCCAACGGCCGTGCGCTCTACCTGTTCGAGAAGGACAATGCAGGCGAGAGCAACTGTGACAGCGCCTGCGCCCAGGCGTGGCCGCCGTTCGTCGCCCAGGGCACACCCTCGGCCACGAACCCGCAGCTCCAGGCCGACAAACTCTCCACCAGCCAGCGCAGCGACGGCACGCAGCAGGTGACCTACGCTGGGCACCCGCTCTACTACTTCTCGCAGGACACCGGCCCCGGCGACACCAAGGGGCAGGGCGTGAAGGCCTTTGGCGCGGAGTGGTATCTCGTCGCCCCCAACGGCGACAAGCAGGAAGGAAAGGAAGGCGAAGGAAGCTGATCCACCGCGCCGCTTTCGCGACGCAGATCGGAACCGCACGCCGCCGGCGGGATACATGTCCGCCGGCGGCGTGTGCGTTCCATCTCACTCGCCGCCGAATCGGATCAGTGCCCCGTCTGCTTGGGATGCGCCGAAAAGAAATCCCAGATCATCGCCGTCGCGTGCACCGCCTGCGTCGGCTCCGGCGCCCAGAACGCCCACCGCGTTCCGCCGGGCCACGTGTGCCCCTCACCCTCGATGGCCACGAGCTCGACCTCCGTGCCCGAGCGACATCCGGTGTAGCGTTCGATCCGTAGCAGCGCCTGCATCGCCCGCGCCGGTGCCGGCACACAGCCATCGGTCGATGCCCACACGGACATCGCGTGCGACACCGGTTGGTCGATGCGCGGGTGCCGCCGGTCCGCCTGCTGTGTTCCCTGCCCGCCCGCGAACAGCACGTGCTGGTCGGCCGTTCCGTGGATCGCCATCACGGACACGGGCTCGCTGGGTGCGCAATCGATGTTGAGCGCGCCGGCCACCGGCGCGACCGCGGCGAAGCGCGCCGCCAGCTCGCAGGCCAGCCGGTAGGCCATCATCCCGCCGTTGGAGATCCCGGTCGCATACACGCGCAGCGAGTCCACATGCTGCTCGCGAGCGATCCGGTCGAGCATCGCTCGTATGAAGGCGATGTCGTCCACGCCATGATCGAGCGCGTAGCCGCAGCAGTTGCCGCTGTTCCAGGTGAGGATCCTGTCGCCACGGACGGGGCCCGTACCTTCGGGATAGACGACGAGGAATCCTTCACTGTCCGCCTTGGCCGAGAAGCCCGTGAGCGCATCCATCCGCTCAGCGGAGCCGCCACCGCCGTGGAGGACAACCACGAGCGGCAGCGCACGCCGGCCGTCGTATGCCGGCGGCAGGTGCACGTGGTAGCGCCGCGCGCGTCCGTCCACCGTGATCGTGCGCGTGAGGTCGCGCTCCGCGGGCGTCGTGGATGTGTCGGGTTGCGCGCGGTGGGGGCCTGCCAATGCCATGCAGGCGAGAGCGCTCACGGCGACCGCGAGGTAGACGCGACGGTGCACGGCGTGCTCCGGACGGTGTGAGAGGGGGCGAAGGGCGTTCCATGCGGCGTCTCTCTGAGAGACGCGTGCACCGCCGGAACGTTAGCCATCGCCCACGCTGGAGCGCCGCCTACTCGCTCCGCAGCGCCCGGACGGGATCCACTCGCCGCGCCCGCAAGGCGGGGATCATGCTCGCCGCGCACGCGGCCACCAACAGGATACCCGCCACCAGAGCGAGCACCACCGGATCACGCGCGCTCGTCTGGAACAGCAGCGGCTCCACCAGCCGCCCCCCCGCCAGCGCGAGCACCGCTCCCAACATAACGCCCACGCACGTCGCGCCCACCGCCCCACGCAGCACCAACCCCACCACGTGCTCCGCTCCCGCGCCGAGGGCCACGCGCACACCGATCTCGTGCCGCCGCTGTTCCACCAGATACGCCACCACGGAAAACATCCCGAGTGACGCCACGACGACGGCGAGCAGGGCGAACAGCGAGAACATGAGCGCCCCCACGCGCCAGCTGCGTATCTCCGGCGCGATCGCTTCCTGCAGCGTGGACGCGTCGACGAACAGGACCGTTGGGTCGATCCGGCGCAGGCGAGCGCGGAGCGCAGGAATGGCGGCCCGCACGCTGCCGCGCGGGCGCACGAGCAGGTCGGGTCCGCTCAGCCGCGTCTGCTGCTCGAGCGGCAGGTAATAGTGCATCACGGGCTCGGCACGCACGCCGCGACGCACGTCCTGCACCACCCCCACCACGCGCGTACACGCGGGCTTCATTCCGAGCAGGAGACACTGTCCCAGCGCCCTCTCACCCGGCCACAGTACGCGCGCCATCGTCTCGCCCACGACGGCCACGGGCTCGCTCCCGGCCCGGTCGCGGCCGGTGAACAACCGGCCACGCACCAAGCGCGTCCCCACCGTCCGGAAGTAATCGTCCGACACGGCGCTCACGTCCGGGAACCGGTAGCCGCCGATGATCTGCGGCAGCGAATCGCGCCCGGGGAGTCGCAGGTTGATCCCGTACGTATCGCGGAAGGGCACACCCACCGCCGCCGCCACGTCCTCCACCTGCGGCATGGCCGCCAGCTGCTCCACCACGTCGCGCGCGAAACGTTCGCGCCGTTTGCCTTCCCGCTCCTGCACGATGTCCGGCAACTCCGCCGACACGGGAGGCCAACGCGGTCTCAGCAGCAGGACGCTGTCCGGCTGCAGACCGAGATCGAGATGGCGCACGCGATTCAGGCTCCGCACGAAGAGACCCGCGCCCACGAGCAGCACCATCGCCAGCGCCGCCTGCGCCACCATGAGCGAGACGCGAGCGCCCGAGCGCCGTCCACCGCCCTCCCGCACACCGGCCTTCAGATGCGCAACGACATCGCGGCGGCCGGCGCGCCAGGCAGGCAGGACCCCGATCAGCACCCCCGTCCCGAGCGCCGTCACGAGCGAGAAGAGCAGCACACCGCCGTCCACCAGCCCGGACGTCCAGTCCACGTCCGGCAGCAACATGTTCCGCACCAGTGCGCCCGCGCCGTACGCCACGGCCAGACCGGCCGCCGCACCCAGCACCGCGAGCGTTACGCTGCTCGCCAACAGTAGCCGCACGAGTCTCCCACGCCCCACTCCCATGGCCACGCGCACGGCGATCTCGCGACGGCGGTGCACGGCGCGAGCCAGCAGCAAGTTTGCCAGGTTGGCACACGCCACGAGCAATACGATTCCCGAGAGCGCGGCGAGCCAACGTGCGACGCGCACCTCCGTCGATTCCGTACCGTCCATTCCATAGTGCAGCGGCGCGGCGCTGATGGTGGCCTCGGCGTAGCGCTGCTCGCCGCCGTCGTAGCTTCTCTGGTAGGCGAGCGTGGCGTCCCGCCCGGCCTGGTCGCGCGTCGTGCCCGGCCGGAGCCGCCCCACGATGGTGGGGCCGGCCATGTGCCCACGTCCCCAGTGGCGCCCGGCGGGTCCGGTGTTCACCGGCAGCGGAAACCACAGGTCCACGCGCCCCAGCTCGGCACCGGTGAATCCCTTGGGCGCAACACCCACCACCGTGTACGGACGGGCGTCGATGGAGATCGTGCGGCCGACGACATCCCGGTCCGCGCCGAAATCGCTCTGCCAGATGCCGAACCCGAGCACGACCACGTTACCGGGCGCATTGGGGTCCTGCTCGTCGGGCGTGAAGAACCGCCCCACCGCCGGCTGCGTACCGAGGACCGACATGAGGTTGGATGTCCCCAACGCCGACCACACGAGATGCGCGCCCGTGCCGCGGCCGAGCACGGTCGACAGCGACGCGCCCGTTTCCATCGCGAGCCCGGCGAACGCATGCGACTCGACCAGCAGGTTGGCGTACACGCGGTTGTCAAACGCCGCGGTAGTGGAGACCTCGCCCGGAGACGATTGCATGCTCCAGTAGAGCCGGACCACACGCTCGGGATCGCGCACGTGCGCCGGTCCGCCCAACAGGAGCTTGTCCACCACGCGGAACATCGCCGCGTTCGCGCCGATGCCGAGCGCAAGCGTCACCACGGCGAACGCGGAAAAGAGCGGCTCGCGCGCGAGACCGCGCGCCGCGTATCGCAGGTCGTGTCCAAGTCCCTCGGCCCACTCTCGTGCGCCGAGCACCCGCTCGCGGTGCTGCGCCGACCGGTGCAGACGCTCGCGTGCCTGATCGAGCGACCCACCGAGTCGGCGAACGGCCTCCGCGTGCGCCGCCTCCGGCGCCATCCCACGCGCGACGAGATGGGCAACGCGCTCATCGACCACCGAGGCCAGCTCGGCGTCCGCATCGCGGAGAATCGCGTCGGGACGGCGCGTGATGAGCCCCCATGCGGCGCGCACGCCGCGGCGCCAACGGCCGATCATGTCGTCGCTCCTCAGGCCGAGGTCGCGGAGAGAATGGCGTTCAACGTCTGGGCGTAGTTGGCCATCTTGGCACTTTCCGCCTCGAGGTGCGCACGTCCCTTGGGCGTCATGCGGTAGTACCGCGCGCGCCGGTTGTTTTCGGTGCGTCCCCACGAGGATTTCAGCAGCCCGCGCTCCTCCATCCGGTGGAAGGCCTGCAGCAGCGCGCTGTCATCGATGCTCAGCCGCGCGTTGGACCGGTCCTCGAGCCAGGCGATGATCTCGTACGAGTGCATCGGCCCCCACGAGAGCGTCTTGAGCACCAGGATGTCGAGCGTCCCGCGGACCAACGGCAACGGCTCCGGCATGATCTCCCCCGAGAATCTACCCCGAGAATCTGGCGCCGGGACCGGGGGCTGTCAAGGGATCGCGGTGCGGCGATGGCGACGGCGGACAACCGGCCGGGTGGTCTGGCCGCGTCAGGTGGCGCCGACGTTTGGTATCGCAAGCGGAACTTCGAGCGGTGCCAATGTCCCCACTCTACCGCTACCTCACCCGCCGCCTTCCGCGAACACTTGCACCAACTCCACCAACGTCTCTGCCGTCTTCTCCAACCCGCGCCGCGAGTTGAACTCCAGCTTGCTGTGGAAGTTGTGGCCGCCGGTGAAGATGTTGGGACACGGAAGCCCGCGGAACGTGAGCTTCGATCCGTCCGTGCCGCCGCGAATGGGCTCCAGGTACGGCTCCACGCCGGCACGCCGCGCCGCCTCCATGGCGTTCGCCATGAGCTCGGGATGCTGCGCCACCACCTCGCGCATGTTGCGGTAGTTCTCCTTCACGTCCACGTCCACCCTCACCCCGGCAGCACGCGCGCTCCGTCTCCCGCGCGATGTCACGGAGCAGCCCCTCCTGCGTTTCGAGACCGGAGAGATCGAAGTCGCGGAGCAGCACCTTGAGGCTCGACGTCTCCACGTCGGCGGTGCCGATGTAGGGGTGCACGAAGCCCACGCGCTTCTCGGTCGTCTCGGGACGCATGTCGTGCGGCAGCCGCGCCACGAACGCGGCCAGAGCGTGGATGGCGTTCACCATCACACCCTTCGCCGTGCCGGGATGCGTGCTCTTGCCGTGGAACGTCACGTTCGCCGTGCGCGCGCTGAACGTCTCGTCGTTCAGCTCCCCCAACGGGCCGCCGTCCACCGTGTACGCGTAGCGCGCACCGAAAGCCTCGATGTCGAACTTCTCGATCCCCGTGCCGATCTCCTCATCGGTGGTGAACGCCACGGCCACGGCGCCGTGTGGGATCGACGGATTCGACAGCAGCACGTCCACCAGCGTCATGATCGCCGCCACGCCGGCCTTGTCGTCTGAGCCCAGGAGCGTGGTGCCGTCGGTGGTGATGATGTCATCGCCTTTGAGCTTCTCCAGGTCGGGGTTCTGCGCCACCGTGATCACCTGTGTGGGATCGCCCGGCAGCACGATGTCGCCCCCCTGATAGTTCTCGTGCACCACCGGCTGCACGCTCGCTCCCGTCACCGCCGGCGAGGTGTCCACGTGCGCGAGGAACCCCACCGTGGGAATCGCATCGGCGTTCGCAACCGTGGCCGGAACGGTGGCGACCACCATACCATGCTCGCTCGTCCGAACGTTCTGCGCGCTAAGCTGCTCCAGCTCGGACGCGAGCATACGCACGAGATCCCATTGCTTGGCGGTGCTCGGCGTGTTCCCCTGATTCTCCGCGGACTGGGTGTCCACACGCACGTAGCGGAGAAAGCGGTGGACGACCGACTCGCGATAACGGAACGGAAAGGATGACGTGGTTGGCGAGGCGGACGGCAATGTGGACGACATCGTTGACTTGAGGGTGCGCTGTGAATGAGACGAGACGCGTGCGCGGACGACGTCAGTGCCTGCGCCGCGCGGACGGCCCGAGGGAATCAACCAAGCTCCGTCATCAATGCACGAGCCCCACCGCAACGAGCAGGGGGATCACCACCGCCACGATCGCTTCGCCGGCGATGAGCCCGGACGCGAGCGGAATGGAGTACTGCTCGTGCGTGCGCGCGTCGCGGCGGAGCCAGATCCTGTTCACCACGCCGCCAAAGAACATCACGAGCACCACCGCGAACGGTACGAGCATGCCGATCCCCACCCCGGTGGGTGACGGCAGCCACTTGATGCCGCGCGCCTCGATGACCGCAAGCAGGATGCCGACGAGCGAGGCGATCACCAGCGCGGTCACCGCCCCGTGCGGCAGCGCGCTCGTGCCGCGCGAAAGAATCTCGGCGAACCCCGCCCAGCGGCGCGACGTGGGCGAGCTGAGGTCCGGCGTTGTTCCCCACGATCCCGTACGTGCTGCGCAGGAGCGGGTACATCCACGCCACCGCGGCCGCGCCCACGGGCGTCGCGATGAGCTGCATGATGGCCATGTTCCTGGGCGTCGAGCCAATCATGAAACCGGCCCGGTAGTCCTGCATCAGCGCCTCGGAATCGCTGGCGATGATCCCCGTGTTGCCGCTGGCCACCATGTTCACCGCGATGTTCCCCGGCACCAGCACGCCGAAGATCCCCTGCATCAGATTGGACAGCGCGCTGATGGGCCCCCAGTTGGTCTCCCCCAGCACGCGCAGCCCCACCAGCATGAGCGGTACGGAGAGAATGATCGAGAGCGCCGTGATCCAGATGGCCACGCCGAAGATGGCCTTCATGATCGCGATGACGGCCACGGACGTGATGAAGACACCGATCCCCACCCACGACATGGGCACTGCCCCGCGCTCCGCCGATGCGCCGGAGAGATTGCTGAACGTCTTCTTCAGCACCCCCCAACGGATCACCAGCGTGGCGAGTCCGGCGGCTACGAGCATTCCCGTGGCCGGCCACATGATCCAGAACAGCACGTCGTTCCGGTTGAAACCCGGCACGATGATCCCGTAGTGCAGCAGCGCGTACGGCGCCACCACCCACGACAGCGTGGCGCCCAGCAGCATGCTCACGTCCACGCGCAAGCCGATGATCATCCCCGAGCCCAACGAGAGCAGACTCCAGTTCACCCCCACGCCCGTGGTCATGAGCGCCGCCGTCCCCATGGCGGTCACCGACGGAAACCACGCCAGCACGCGCGCGTCCTCGGTCATCAGCATGAGCGCGGCCGACGCAATCGCTCCGATGGCGAGCATGCGCGCCGCGCGCCTGGCGCCGGCGTCCCCCGCGTCGAGGACCATGAGCGTGGTGCCCGCGGCCGTGCCGTCGGGGAACGGCAGACGCTCATCCACCACGAAGTGCTGGCGCATGGGGATCGCCAGCAGCACGCCCAGCAGTCCGCCGCTGGCCAGCCACCAGAAAGCGTGCATCGGGGTGAGCGTCACGTGAAAGTTGGCCGTCGGACTCGCGGCCAGCATGTCGAACGCCGCCAGGAGCACGCACATGAACGCCGTCTGCGCCGCCGCGGTGCCGGCGGTCTGGACCATGTTGTTTTCCCAGCGGTTGTAATCCTTGAACACGATCCCGAGCGCCAGATACCCAAAGAACGCCGACACCACCGACACGTTCGGGCCGAAGCCGAGCTTCAAGCACGATGTACGGGTACGACGCGCCCATGATGGCCGCCACCACGAGGCCGGCGAGTACCGACCGCAGCGTGAGCTCACGGATGTGCGCCGGCTTCTGCGGCGGCGCCTCGTCGACGGCCATGAACCCTGGCGCGCGCTCGCCGGACAGCGCCGAGGACGTCATCGCGACCGCCGTCCGCCAAAGAGCCCCTTGGGGATCACCACGTGCGCGCCCACGGTGCCGTCCACCAGCTCCGTGATGTGCACGTCCGCGCCGGTGCTCAGTAGCTGGTACGCATCCTCGCGCGTGAGGTGGTACGTGTCCCCCAACAGCGCGATCCCCTGCCGCACCGCGGTCTTGGTGGCCACGGTGAGGTTGGAATCCGCCGCCATCGCGATCCACGCGTCGCGCGACTCGCCGCGCGGCCATGCGAAGTGAAGATCCTTGCGCACGATGAGCTGGAACCGCCCGCGCAGCGACGTCTCGAGCGCGGTGATATCCACCTCGCCGTCTCCCTGTGCCGCGTGCCCGTCGCCGATCTCCAGCAGCGCGCCGCGCGTGTGCACGGGGATGTACAGGATGGTGCCCGCCACGAGCATCTTGTTGTCCAGATTTCCCGCGTGCGTGCCCGGCGGTGCGCTGTTGATGCGCCCCGTCTCGGGCGACGGCGCTACCCCGATGCTCCCGAAGAACGGGTGCAGCGGGATCGTGATCCCCAGCGAATCGGAGAAGTGCGCCACCATGTGTTCGAGATCGAGCGGGATCACCGTGAAGCGCGACACGCCGGGGAAGTCTTCCGGGAGAAACCCGCCGCGCGGGCTGAAGCCGTTGCACGCGAACGGGAGATCGATGTCGATCTTCTCGATCCGCACCTCGAGCACGTCGCCGGGCTCGGCGCTCTCCACGTAGATGGGGCCGGTGAGGATGTGTCCGCCCGGTCCGCGATGGAGCGTGGAGTCGCGCACGGCGGCGGCGATCGCGCGGTACGACGGCTCGACCGTCCCCGTGTCCACCCCTGGCTGCAGGAGTCGCGGTCCGCAGGTGGATACCGCGCCCACGATCACTTCATCGCCCGACGCCACGCGCAGCGCCGGCTCGGCGGCGGGATCGTAGCCGCCGTACACCACCGTCGTGGGGGACGGCATGAGCGTGTGCACCGCGCCGGCCGGGACTGATGTCCAGAACGGCCGCTCGTGGATGGTGGGCGGCGAGACGACGCCGCGCGTGGTGGCCGAGCTGGACGTCGCCTGCGACGTGGTGTGCGTGGACGTGGCGCAGGCGGCCGCCACGACGGCGGCGAGCGGGAGGATCGCGAGGGAATGTCGGCGCATGGAAGGGAGGGAGCGAGAGAGGTGGGACGGCGGTGGAGCTAACCTATCCCCCTGCCCTGCGCGTCGGCAACGCGCCACGTGACGCGGGCGCCCACCATACCGGCCGGGCGCCCGCGTACATGTCCAGCACCGCTCCCGCGCCGCCGCGCTATGGCGCTTCCGTCACCTGCGGCGCCGGCTTGGACGGCTTCTTGGTGGCCGCGATGAACTTCTCGATGTCCGCCTTCAACTGCTTGGCCGAGTCCTGGTTCAGGTACGCCATGTGGCCGCTCTCGTAGTAGCCCCACGTCACGCGCTTGGCGTAGGTGGGATCGAATCCCAGGTGCGTGAAGGTGTACTCCGCGTTGGCGAACGGGGTCGCCATGTCGTAGTAGCCCGCGCCCACGAACACGTGCAGGTACGGATCCTTGGCCATGGCCAGCCGCAGCGACTCCACGCGATCCGGATAGCCCCGCCACCCGCCGTTGCTCCAGTCCCACCGGCCGGTGTGTCCGCCCATGTAATACTGCAGGTCGCTCCGGTAATCGAGGTCGTTGTGCAGATAGCGCATGAACGCCGACATGAACGCTCCCGATGGTGCCACGTCCGACGGATCGTAGTCCTGCCGCTGGCTGGCCGGGTTCCCGTTGATCCCGGTGAGACGGCTGTCGTAGCGCCCCACGATCTCCCGCTCGTCGCGCAGCAGCTCCGTGCGGTACACCCCGGGGTCGATGCGCAGGTTGGTGTTCATGGCGAACTGCTGCGACACCCCCGTGAGCTGCGAGAGCTGCTGCGCCACGGCCTGCTGCTCGGCCGCCGAGAGCGTGTTCCCCTTGGCGAGCGCCGTGAGATAATCTCCGAACGCGTAGTCGCGCGCGCGTTGCACCGCCTGCTCCAGCGTGAGCCGCTGCAGGTCGGCCGGCAGCTTCTTGTGATACCACGCGGTGGCCGTGTACGTGGGGAGGAAGCTCGCGTAGGCCACGTCGTTCGTGGGAGTGGGCGCGATAAATTGCAGGTCGAGCACCGTGCCCAGGAGCATGATCCCGTTCAGCTCCACCCCTTCCTCTTCCGGCAGCACGGAAGCGAGACCCGCCGAGCGGAACGTGCCGTAGCTCTCGCCAAAGAGGTACTTGGGCGACTGCCAGCGGTTGTACTTGTCCAGATAGGCGCGGATGAACTGCGCGAACATCCGCGCGTCGTTCTCGTCGCCAGTGAACTCCGACGGCTTGTGCCCCGGCGCGGGACGCGAGTAGCCGGTGTTCATCGCGTCCACCTGCACCAGATCGGTGGCGTCGAGCGGCGTGTACGGGTTGTCCACCAGGTCATACGGCGGCGCCGGCTGCTCGCCCCCCGGCCCCATGTTCGGATGCTTGGGGCTCATGATCCCCATGTCCAGCCAGATGGATGCCGACCCCGGACCGCCGTTGAAGAAGAACGTCACTGGGCGCGTGGCGGCGTCCTGCTGGTCGCGCGTGTATGCGATGTAGAACACCGTCGCGCTCGGCTTCCCCGCACTGTCGCGGAGCACCATCGTCCCCGCGTTCGCGGTGTAGGGGATGGTCTTGCCGTCGATGGTGATGCTGTGGTGCGTGGTGGAGACCCGCTCCACGGCCGGCACCGCGGCGCTGTCCTTCCCGCTGTCCGCCGCGCTGCGCGCGGCACCGCGCGCGGCCGGCGCGTTGGGGCGCTGGGCGGACGCGCCGGAGGCGAGGAACAGGAAGAGTGCGGTGCCGAGGACAACACGAAGAGAATAACGATTGGACATGACGACTCCGGGTGGCCGGTGAGCAACCACGCCCCACTTCGGGCGTAGGTCGTTGGAAATAGCACGCCGGACGCGATTGCGCGAGAGGCGGGGCGGGAACGCCGCGCCACGGCTCGCGCGTTGCGTTCCATGACAGCGCGGGAAGCGCGGGCAGAGCGACGGAGGCGCGGGCGAGGGCGCGTGTGTCCCGGCTCCCTGACGGGCGCGGCTCCTGCGTGTTGTCGCATGGCAACCCCTCACGCCGGAGCCCGCGTCCATGTCCGATCAACACCTCACGCCCGTGCGCGTCCTCGTGGTCGGAGCTTCGCTCCGGCGCGACTCGCTCAATAACCGACTGGCCACGCTCGCCGCACGCACCGTGGAGCACAACGGACCCACGGCCGATCTCCTAACCATCGCGGAGTTCGACTGTCCCCTCTTCAATGGAGACGAGGAAGCCGAGCGCGGCGTGCCCGTGGGAGCGCAGGCGCTGTGTCGTCACGTGCGCGCGGCGGACGCGTTCATCATCGCCTCGCCCGAATACAACGCGTCCATGCCCGGCGTGCTCAAGAACCTCATCGACTGGGTGTCGCGCGTGAAGCCGCAGCCGTTCAACGGCAAGCAGGGGCTGCTCATGTCCGCCTCGCCTTCCATGGTGGGCGGCAACCGGGGACTGTGGGCGTTGCGCATCCCGCTCGAGCACCTGGGCGCGCGCCTCTATCCGGACATGTTCTCGCTCGCGCAGGCGCATCAGGCGTTCGACGACCGCGGACGCATCGCCAACGACCTGCTGCGGAAGCGCTTCGACGAGACCATCCGCTGCTTCCTCGAGCTGGTCGAAGCCGCCAAGCACTACCCCGCACTCAAGAAGCAGTGGGTGGAGTTCCTGGGCGAGCGGCCCACGGAAGAGACCGACCGCGTCGAGACGAGCGAGGTGACGGCGGCGTAGGGGAGTGGCCGTCCGCGTCCGCCTCGCCTACCCCTCCAGCCCCTCCAGCCATCGCACCACCGCGCTCTCGAGCGCGATCCGCTGATCGGAGTACGAGTGGTCGGTGGGCAGATGCACGGTGGTGACGCGCTCGTTCCCGCGCGCACGCACGGCGGCCACGAGCGAGTCGTTCACCGGCGCCAGCCTGTCGTTCGACGTGACGACCAGCAGCGGCACCGACGCCAATCCACTATATGCGCGATCGAACCGCCACGCGGCGCCGTGCGCGGCCAGCTCCTCAGCCATCTGCTCCGGCGTGGCCGCCAGCGTCTCGCTGTTCTCGGCCGCGAGCTTCACCAGCCGGTCGTGCGGCAAGCTGCCCGAGCGTCCCGCGTCGGCGGCGGAAATGAGGATCGCCCCGCGCAGACGGTGGTCGCGCGCGGCGGTGAGCACCGTCACCCACCCGCCCATGCTGTGCCCGGCGATCACGATGTGCGTGGTGTCCACGCCGAGTGCCTTTGCGTTGGCCGGATCACGCAGGTAGGCGAGCACGGCGCGCGCGTCCTCCAGGTTCTGCGCAAAGCGAAAGTCGCCCGGGCTCCCCCACGAGCCGCGGTAGTTGAAGGTGATGGCGTTCCACCCCGCGCGCCGCACCGCCTGTGCGAGATCGAGATTCTTCTCGTTTCCCGGCCATCCGTGCAGCAGGAGCAGCGTGGGATGCACGCCGGCGCCGGAGGCCAGGTACGCCACGCCGTTCACCTTCACGTTGCCGGTGGGGATGTGCAGCACCTCCATCCGCGCCGGGTGCGCGTTGTCGCGCGGCGGGTCGGTAAAGATGGCGTGGGGGACTTGCTGTGCGGCGGCGGTGTTGCAAGTCGCCGCGGCGAACGCGGACAGAACGACGGCGTAGCACGCGACGGCGAACACCGCCGCGAACCGTGCACGACCAGTGGCGAGGGACCGCGACATGGATGATTCCCGGGATACGGGGAGGAGTCTACGGGCAGACGACAGGATATTAGCACGCTCCACGCGCGATGTTCAGAGAGCGTACAGCGGCACCCGGAGCCGGCGCGCGGCGTCGACCATGCGCACGTCGTAGCTCGCCAGCGACACGTCCTGACGTTGTGCGCGCAAGAATTCCACGGACGCGAGGTGCAGCGCATCCAGCGTACGGACGGCGATCGGGAACGGTTGCAGAGCACGCTCCAGCACGGGCGACGCCAACTCGAGGAAGGCGACGCGCTCCAAGAGTTCGCGCGCCTGGTCTCCGTGCGACTTCGACAGCTGACGGCCGTGCAGCCGGTTCCACAACTCGTACTCGAGCAGCCGACTGCTCACGAGCGTCTCGTTCCACAAGCGCGCGGGAGGCATGCGATCCTCGGCCAGCAGTTGTGCGAGCGCTACCGACGTATCGAGATAGATCACCGTTCGTCGCGATCCTCGTCGAGCTCGCGCATCAACGCGTCGAGCGGGGCAACGGGCGCTCGCGGAGGCGACCCTTCGCGTACGCACATCGGCGCGGAGAGCCACCCGCGGCGCATGACCTCCGCAAGCACGGCATCGGACGCCAAAGGGCTGCGGGTGAGCGGCGGCCTGAGCTCGGCCACCACACGGTCGCGGTCGGTGATGAGGACGGTCTCTCCGCCTCTGACCAGCCGGACGTACTCGCTCAACTTGTTCTTGAGGATCTTGAGACCGACCGTGCGCATGCGAAGAAGGTAGCTTCCGGAAGCTACCTTCGCAAGCCGCGCGCGCGGCCGGGCCGGCGTGTCCGTCACCCGCCCAGCTTGGTGAGCATGAATGCGGCGAGAAACCCGAGCACGGTCACCAATCCCACCAGGTTGTGCCCTTCCTCGAACGCCTCGGGCATCATCGTGTCGGCCAGCATCGCCAGGATTCCGCCCGCGGCCACGGCGGTGGTGGCGGCGATCACCTCCGGCGGGTAGTGGCTGAAGAGCACGTATCCCACGAGCGCCGCGATGGCGGAGACGACGACGATCGCGCCGTGCAGCCCGAACACGTAGCGCGGCGACCGGCCGGCGCGCTTCATTCCGACCGCCGCCGACAACCCCTCCGGCAGGTTGGAGAGAAAAATCGCGACCACGGCCGGCAGACTCACCGCACCACCGCCGATGAGGCTCACGCCGATCGCGATCGACTCGGGGATCCCGTCGATGAGACTCCCGACGACGATCGCCATCCCGCTCCCCGGGTGCGATGCCTCGCTAGGCTGTTGCCCGCCCGACCGCTTCCGGTGCTTGGCGCCCTTCTTGTCCAAGATCCAGTTGGCCACGGTGTAGATCAGGGCACCGCTCACGAAGCCGATGGAGACGGGCGCGAACCCGCCGCGCCGGTACGCCTCGTCCATGAGATCGAACGCGAGCGCCGAGATGAGCACGCCTCCGCCGAATCCCATGATGGATGCGATCACGCGACGCGGCACCGGTGCGAGGTATCCGGCGGCGGCGCCGAGGAGGAGCGCGGCGCCGGCGACGAGCCCCCACAAGCCTGCCTGGAGTGCGTGCACGTTCACGGCTCCTGACGCGTCACACCCGCGATCCGATCGAAATCGCGGTCGTAGCTGCAGATCGCGTCCAGACGTTCCGTCAGCACGATGACCGTCCTTCGTCAGCCGTGCCGTGCAGCACCCGCCCTCACCGCCCGCGACAGCGGCCAGCTTGCCACGAGCAACACGAGCACGATGAGCGCGTTGCGCGGGCTGCCGGCTACCATGAGCCCCAGCAGCGCGAGCGTGCCCGCGAGCGCGAGCGCGGGGAGCAGCGGATAGCCGCGCGCGCGGTACGGGCGCGGCGCGTTGGGCTCGCGCCGCCGGAGCGCGAACAGCGCCGCAAAGCAGCAGGTATAGCGCACGGCGATGAAGATCGCGCTCAACGCGAGCGCCGCCTGGAAGGAGCCGCGGAGCCCCACGATCACCAGTACGACGCCGCCGAGCGTGGCCGCGAGGGCCACGTGAGGCGTGCCGCCGGCGTTCACGCGCGAGGCCGCGCGGGGGAACACGCCGTCGCGGCTCATGGCCAGCACCGTGCGCGTGCCGACCATGACCACCGCGTTGACGGTGCCGACCACGGAGACGATCACGATCGAGCGAATGACGGCGTCGCCGCTCGCGCCCACCAGCGCGCGCGCGAGCGTGCCCCCCACGAACGGGTCGCCCGCCATCCGCGAGGCCGGCACCACGGCCAGATACGCCACGTTGATGAGGAGGTAGATGGCGATCACCAGCCACACGCCGCGGAACATTGAGCGCGGAATCTCCTGGCCCGGATCGCGCATTTCCTCGCCGCAGTACACCACGGCGAAGTAGCTCTCGTAGGTGAAGATCACCCCCTGCATGGCGACGCCGAACACCGCCACGAGCGCGAGCCCGTGCGGCACCGACACGCCAGGCACCGGCGCGAGCCGCGCGTGCGGCAACACGAACGCCGCGACGACGAGCGCCAGGAGCGCCAGGGCCTTGAGCGCGCTCGTCACCTCCTGCGTCCGTCCGCTCGAGCGGACGCCTACCCACTGCAGCGCCCCGATCGTCCCCAGCACCAGCAGATCTATGGCGATCTCGTGCGGTGCGAGCGCGGGCACGAGCACGCCGGCGTACTCCCCCACCACCAGCGTGATCGCCGCTCCGCCCAGGCACCAGGTGATCCAGTCGGCGTATCCCACGAAGAACGCCGCCCACTCGCCAAAGGCGCGGCGCGCGTACACGTACGGGCCGCCCGCCAGGGGGATCATCGTCCCCAGCTCGCTGAACACGTTGGCGCCCAGCAGCGTGTTGAGCGCGCCGAGCACCCACACGGAGAGAAAGAGCGGCGCGCTGGGGAGCGCGGCGGCGATCTCACCCGGCGTGCGCACGATCCCGCCGCCGATCACCGCGCCCACGGTGATGGCGAGCCCGAACGCGGTGCCGAGCACGCGCAGCAGGCCGCGCGAACGTGGGGCGGGAGGGGCGGCAGCGGCGGCGGCGAGGGACATGAAGCGGGGCGCGGAGGGTGCGGTGCGCGCTCGCGGCGCCCGGAAGGGTGCTGGGAGCGGTGCGGTGCCGCGCGAATATGCGGAGGCGCGCGCGGGAAGTCACGGAGGGCCGTTGCGTCTTACACGTCTGGCCGCTGGCCGGCGATAATCCGCATTCGCTCCATGACGACGTCAATCATTCCGGACAGCTGGCGAGCATCTGGCTGGCTGCCTTCCACGACGTCCTCTGCCCACGACTCGCCCAGGAAGTCGCGCGTACTCGTCGCAACGAAGTCGCGTGCATCTGGCGGCAGGCCCGCGATCTCAGAAACGATCTCGGGCCGACTGGCCACGAGCGTTACAATGTCTTCGAGGTCGGAGCTGGTGAAGGGATCATGAGCACCACGTTGCCGGTATGCCTCCCATTTCGTGACGAGAAACGTGGGAGCGGTAATGCAGCGGATGTGGAGATCCGGTTCCAGCGTAATCCACACAGCGGTGTCGAGCGCCAGCGCATACCACTTGTTGGCGAAACCGAGCACGCGTTCGTCGAGCGGCATGACGTCCAGTACGAGGCCATCACGGGTCCACATTCGGCAAAGCGGTGCACCCGGACGCGTATCCGGAGTAAAGCCCAGGCCGGTCAGCTGCTGCTGCAGGCGGTCAAACGCAGCTCGAGACATCACGTTGGCCACGATGTCCACGTCATTGGTCGGGCGTATTCTTATGGCGGCCGGGTCCGTCGTCAGCAATTCGAGCACTTGTCCACCAACGAACACAACGTCTGAGAGAAGCGGTGCGATTCGGCGCGCAGTGCGCACAAGGCGTTCGCGATTCGGACTCGGACGCGGGGGGATCATGACCCCTTGCGCGCTCGCGGGACCAATCGCTCCTGCAGGATCTCGCTAGCACGCCGCCGCTCACGCGTCTGGCCAATGCGAACAGCATCCACGAGGGCCAGGAGTTCGTAAAGACGTGGATTGTCCCCAGCCGTGGTCGGCGCGCCGGGATAGAGTGGTTCCACCGCAGCGCCGCGAAGCGCCCCATCCACGGCAGGCCAGACGACTGGAGCTGCATCGGTGAACTCGGCGTCCAGGGGCGGTGCGGCGAACGCCGTCGGAACGCCGCGACTCTCCGGCCCTGGTTGAGCGGGAAAGGCATACCGGACCCCGCTTCGCAGGAACTCGAGGAGGGGGCCTCGAAAGACCGTCCGCGTATCAGGGCGGACGAGACGGGCCGCCGCGAGTCGCATGACCGCGTTATGAGCCTCTCCCTGGGAGAGACCGACACTCTGCGCCAGGTCTTTGAATGCGAGACCGGGGCGAAGCGCGAGCTGGAGGGCGACGGCTATATCCTGGGGGCGAAGTGGGGACATGGCAGGGTCAGCCGGTGCGATGTCTGTCACGCAAACTGTCATGTTCACGATTCATGAATCGTGAACAACCTACGTCCTATGATCCCAACCCGCAACCGTGTTGTACGCAGCACCGCCGCAGCTTGGGACAAACCCGGAGGGTTGCCGCCAAGACCAGCAACTCGACTCGCGACCAGTGGCTCCTTGCCTCCGCCCCGAATCGACAGACACGAGGCGATCCATCGCCCCGCCACCGCCTCCTCCCGCATTCCGCGAGCTGTGTGCGGACGCCGATGCGGACGGGCAAATCTCATCCCCAATGCATCGTTCGCCGCGCTGGCCATCGAAGCCGGGTGCGAGCTCATCACGAGCGACCGCGACTACGCCCTGTTCCCCGAGCTTCGCTGGAAGCACCCGCTGGCCTGACCCCCCCCGCGTGCAGGCCGCGTTGCCGCGCGCCCTGTCGTGCTCGTATCTTCGACTCCGACCATCCTCTCCGGAGTCCCCTCCATGCGCTCGCCCTCACTTCCGCTCTGCATCGCCTGGCTGTTCACCCTTCTCGCGTGCGCGCACACCCAGCGCCCGGCCACGGAGCCCGCCACGCCGGCGGCCGCGCCGAGCAACGCGAGTTCGGCCGCTGAACCGACCGCCGACAGCACGGATGACATTCAGACGCTCGTCTCGCGACTCGACCTCGAACACTACAAGGCCACGCTCAAGGGACTCACGCAGTTTGGCGACCGGCGTCAGGGCACCAAGCGCAACCGTGACGCGGTGGACTGGATAGAGCAGCAGCTCAAGAGCTACGGGTGCAGCAACACCGAGCGTCTCACGTACACGTACGAGCCGCCGCCACCGCGCCCGCGCCCCGCCGGCGCGCCGCGGCGCTTTCCGCAGCGCAATCCCAACGTGGCCGTGGGCGGCGGACGCCCGCGCGGCATCCGCGCGCGCACCGGTGTGAACAACGACTCGCTCAAGCAAACCGACCCCGCCATCCGCGCGATGGATGCGGAGGCCAGTGTGCCGGGCGAGCGACAGCTGGTGTACTGCACCAAGGTGGGCACCACGCATCCGGACGAGATGTACATCGTGGGCGCGCACATGGACGGGATCGGCTGGGGACAGGCAGCCAACGACGACGGCTCGGGCACCGCGCTCGTGATGGAAGTGGCGCGCGTGTTGAGCAGCCCCGACGTACAGACCGACCGCTCCATCCGGTTCGTGCTCTGGAACAACGAGGAGACGGGACTCAACGGATCGCGCGCGTACGTGGAGCAGCGCGCGCCGCTGCAGGGCAAGGAAGATCCCGCGGGATCGGGCAAGTACCCCGAGCCCAAGTGGCTGGGCATGGTGCAGCACGACATGATGATGTTCGACCACGGCATGCCGCGCGCGGACGGCACGCTGCCGCCCGAGCAGCGCCCGGAAGCGGACGTGAACATCGAGTTCCAGCGTGCGTCCAAGTTCGCCGCGCAGGCGCAGGAGATGGCGTGGACCTTCGAGCGCGCGAACGAGAAGTACGCCACGGACTATCCCGCGTCAGTGGGACCGCACATGACGAACACGGACTCGGCGCCGTTCCAGGATCTGGTGCCGGCGATCAGCCTGCGCGAGAACGAGCGCGGGACGCAGATCGGGAGCGGGTGGGATCCGAACTGGCATCAGCCGACGGATCTGTACACGACGTATAGCGACAAGGATTTCTTGTTGGGGTTGAACGCGGCGCAGACGACGTTGGGGGCGGTGAGTGAGTTGGCGGGGGTGAGGGTGGGGGGGAGGTGAGGGGGGGTGCGGGGGTGAGTGAGCTGCGCTGGTGCACGGATTGAGGACGGCGACGGAACGAGGGACGTTTCAGGCGACGGGCGGCGGTGGGGGTGTGCGGTGGGCGTCGTCGGTACGCGCGTCGGGGCTGGGTGGCGCGCTACAATCGGGAGACGCTGCATTCTGTGTCGGAAAGTGCGGGTGCGGGCGCGGCGCATGGGGGAGACGGCCGCTCGGGCGCAGGGATCTGCACTAGACTAGCAATTGAGGGCTGCTGCCTTGTAGAACGAGGGGGTCGCGGCCTGCGACCAGCGCCTCGGGCCGGTTACTCGCCCGGTCGGGCGACCTGACGGCTGACGCACATCGCAGAAGTTCATGATCACGTACCCGCCGCTTGACCGAAATGGGCCGGGCATCAAACGCAATATTGCGGGTTATGCTGCGAGATATGGGCTGAGGCGAGTTTCGACTGCGCGGGCGGGGATGTCCGATCGGGTCAGCTCGCCAGATCGAGCCCGAGATGGTGACCAGGAGGGACCATGTCAGAGTATCGTGATTTCGTGCATGATTTCGCGAGCCGTTGCCGGGACGTGCTGCGTGAGTTCATGGAACCTGCACGGGCTCGTGATCGAGAGGTGACGCTGCTGCTGATGGCTGCTGCTGGCGGATTCGTGGTGTCGTACGAGCGGCTTCACGACCGTCAGAGTTTTCCCCAACCACCGCTTGATCGCCAGCGTTATGCAGCTGCCGGTGAGAAGCTCGCGGGGATCCTTGAGGAGCAGATCGGGGCGTCCTGCCTGCTACGGGGCCAGTATTCCTGGCGTGGTAGCACGCTAGCCTCGGCTACTGGTCCTCCAGACGGCTGGGCCGAACTACGCGAGCCGGCGCGATTCTCAGCGAATACGCCTGTGTCACACGTGTTGCGAGGGTTGAGGCATGCGGTGGGGCACGGCAATGTACATACTCGTTCTGAGCACGGGGCGCAGATCGCCGAACTCGTGTTCGTTTCTGGCGGAACCCGTGACATACCACTGCGATACATACTCGTTGCGCCAGACGATCTTGCGAAGTTTCTCCACCAGTGGTTTACGATCGTGGCCGATCTGCCTCTGCCGTATCAAGAGGTTCTCCGGGTTGTTGCCGAGGCACGATAGACCAGCGAGGGAGGGCGAGGTAACAAGCGGTTGCACCTGACGCGCTGGATCAAATCAGTTTGGTAGAAGACTAGCCAGCGCCCCTCGTTGACTGTTGGCGACGCGCGCGCCAACACACGTTGTTGGATTCTGTTATGTCAACTGCTATACCGAATCCTCGGTGGCAAGATGGATCGGATCTATCGGCTGGTGGAGCAGATGGACTTGGCGCTGGACCAACTCGCCGAAGCTACTCCGTCGGCGTCTCGTTTCGCGCTCATCCTGGTCGACAACGCAGTTGAACTCGCGCTCCACATGGCGTGCGACACGGCGCTTCGATTCAACGATACCCTTGGGTACACCCGGCCATACGACGCTAAGCAGCGGGCGGCCGCGCTCGGCCAATACTTCGGCCCGAAGGTCGAGTTCTGCGTGACTTTGGGAATGCTATCGCCATCCGAGGCCGCATTCGTCCGCGATGTCCACGAGTATCGCAATGAGCTTTATCATACCGGACTTCTGTACGACCAAATAATCCTGCCGCTCGCGTGGCAGTATTTTGGTCTCGCCGCCGACCTGATCGCGAAGGTTCCCCTTGGCGGTTGGCGGATGACTGATCCCGATTCGCCTCGCGTGAAGAAGTATTTCCCGGGAAGCATCTGGGACAGACTGCCCGCAGAGGGAATCGCCAAAGCGGCACGGAAGGTGGTGGCTGCGCGCGCGCCACTGCCACAGTCATTCACAACCATGCTGTCCGATTTCGCGCAAACTATGGTTCAACAGGTTCAAGACGATCTGGACTTCATCGGAACTGACAACTTCCGTGGGTTCGATGCGCAACGCGCCCTCTTCGAAGTGCAGCTGTGGCACTACGCATTCGACGCACCTAATGGTCCTCAGCTAAGCCAGGCGACAGTGCCGGACGGAGGGTCGCCTCTTCAGCGGTTGGAGGAACTTCGATCTACCTTCCGGCCGAAGTTTTCGCGGTCGCCGACGCCGCGCTGGATGAAGCGCGCACAGGACATCACGCGTGCTGAAACCCCTTACGCAGCCTTAGCCGTCTTTCAGCGGCTGAAGCGAGATATGCGAGACCTAGCGAATATCCTTCGAGAATCAGCGCAAGAGCTGGACTGCCAGATCCCCCCTGTGTCAGGTTAGTTGTCGCATGGCCGGCGTGAAGCCGGCGATCTGACAAACCAAGCAGGGGGCGAAGGTGGATACCAGTCGTGAGGCAGTACAGTGATGTGTTCCGCTCCCGCATGGTGCAGCGGATGGTAGGTCCCGAAGCCGTGAGTGCAAACGCTCTCGCGCATGAGGTGGGCGTCTCGCAGAACGCGCTCTCGCGGTGGCTGCGTGAGGCGCGTAGCCTTCAGGGCATGAGCAAGAAATCCGAGGGACCCCAGCAGTCGAAGCGGAGGTGGAGTGGTGCGGAGAAGCTGCGCATCGTCATGGAGGCCAGCGCTCTGACGGGCAGCGAGCTGGGAGCGCTGTTGCGCCGTGAGGGGGTGCACGAGGCAGAGCTCCAGGAGTGGCGAGCGGCGGTGGAAGCCGCCCTCGGGGAGCAGCCTCGGAGTCGGGCCAAGCCATCGACGGAGGTGAGGCGCATCAAGGAGCTGGAGCGGGAGCTCCATCGGAAGGAGAAGGCACTGGCCGAGGCGGCAGCGCTCCTGGTGCTGAAAAAAAAAGTTCAGGAGATCTGGGGGGACGAGGACGATACCACGGAAGGGAGGAGCGCGAGATGATGCTCTTGGCTCTCAAGGAGGCCGTCAGGTCGGGCGCGCGGCGGAGCCGCTGCGCAGCGCTCCTGGGCTTGAGCACCCGCACTCTCGAGCGCTGGCGCAGTGGCGAGACGGAGGATGCGCGGACTGCTCCAAGAGGCATTCCGCGAAGTAGTCCGCCCAACAAGCTGACTGCCGAGGAGCGAGCGGCCGTACTCCATACCGTGAACTCGGCTCCGCTCAGGGATCTCTCGCCCAACCAGATAGTGCCACGCCTGGCCAATGAGGGCCTCTACCTGGCCTCGGAGTCGACGATCTACCGCATCCTGCGCGAGGAGGGGCAGCTCTCCCACAGGGGGCGCTCGAAGCCACCCGCGCGGAAGGGAGGTGCCGCGTCTCGCTCGCACCTGGCCACTGGTCCGGGCCAGGTGTGGAGCTGGGATATCACGTATCTCAGGACGCCAGTGCGGGGCCTGTTCTACTACCTCTACCTCATCATGGACGTCTGGAGCCGGAAGATCGTGGGGGCTCGGGTCTACGAAGTCGAGTCAGCCGAGTGCTCGGCGGGACTGTTCACCGAGGCGTGTCGCGCGGAGTGTATGGATCCCTCCGGCATCGTGCTCCACGCCGACAATGGCGGGCCAATGAAGGGGGCCACCATGGTAGCCACACTGGAGCGCCTGGGTGTGCTCGCTTCCTTCAGTCGCCCTGGCGTGAGCAACGACAACCCATTCTCGGAGTCGCTCTTCCGAACCCTGAAGTATCGTCCCGAGTACCCGAGCAAGCCCTTCGCCGATCTCGAGGCCGCACGCAGCTGGGTCGTGGGCTTCGTGCGGTGGTACAACACGCAGCACCTGCACAGCGCCATCCGCTTCATCACGCCGGAGGACCGGCACGCGGGTCGAGAGTCAGCGATCCTGGCCGCTCGTCAGGTAGTGTACGAGGGAGCTCGTACGGAGAAGCCAGAGCAATGGAGCGGTGCGGTCCGCAACTGGGATCCGATCACCGAAGTGCATCTCAATCCTGAAACACCGGCAACGCAGCAGGAGAAGCGCGCCGCAGCATGAAGCATCATGCGACAACTACCTTGACACTCACCGGATCGATCTAGAAACCGACCGAATGCGCGGCAAGTAGCGTCCACAGCGGGCAGGCGTCGCCGGACGTGAGCCGCGCAACGCGTTGGCGTGCATCGCGTTGAAGGGGCAAGCGTCTTGCCGGATCGGACTCGGCACATGAGATTGCTTGAGAATCGGGACGCGCCGAATATGTTGCGCGATTCCCACCAGCGCGCTCTTCGCATCACCTTGGCGTCGGCGTTCTTACCCGCGTCCACCCTTAAGCGTATGTCACGAATTGCCGTAAATGCCAGACGGGAGATTATAGAAGACTTCGCGCGAGCGATCCGAGAAAGGAGGACGAAGGGTCCGAAGCCCGCGACCGAAGTCATCAACTTCCGTGATGAGCGGAAAAACAACTTCGAACGGCCTGTCTATCAGGTGCCCATCGGACTTCTCCGGTTCAGGAAGGACAACGGCCGGATTGCGTCCGACGTGATGAACTACGAGAAACTGAATGGACCTCTCAATGAAAAGGACTCGGGCGCGCAGGCCATCCTCGGGCAGTTCCTCGCCGATAAGGACCCCGAGAAGGTAGAGATCCTGACGAACTCGATCGCGGCCCACGGTCAGAGCTTAGCCGCAATCATCACGAGCAATGGATTCCTGATCAACGGCAACCGCCGAAAGATGGTGCTCGAACGGCTGGCGAATAAGCCAGGTGCGTCAGAGTACATGAAGGTCGTAATCCTGCCCGGCCCGGACGATCCGGGTGGTCCGCCAACGCTCATCGAGATCGAACAGCTCGAGAACCGCTATCAGCTCCAGAGCGAGGGCAAATCCGAGTACTACGGGTTCGACCGCGCGCTGTCGATCAAGCGAAAGATCGAGGTTGGATTCCTGCTCCGGGATCAGCTGCGTGATGACCCCCAGTACGCGCGCGCCACAGAAAAGGAGTTGGACGCGGCGGTCAGGCAGCATGAGAAGGACTACCTCCTGCCGCTTGAGGCTGTTGACCGCTACTTGGAGCTATTCGGGCGGGAAAGGCTCTACGGGTCCATCTCCAAGGGCATGCGGGACAGCGAAGGACGCTGGCAGGCGTTTCTCGACTACACCGAGAAGTACCATAGATACCTCAAGGATCCTAAGTGGCTGCTGGAGAACGGCGTCGAAGAGGATGACATCGGCGCGTTGGAAGACGCCGTGTTCAAAATGATTCGGTTGCGCCATTTGAAGGGCCTTCCGAAGATTCACATGATCATGCGGAAGCTCCCGACGCTGGCCGGGCTCAAGGAAAGCCGAAAGGAGTTGCTCCGGATCGCAGATGAGGTGGACGCGCAGTTGCCCACGAACCAGCGCTTCAATGTTGATGGGAAGCCGCTGTCGCCGGAGGCGAATGACAGGAAGTGGGTGGAACACTACCAGTCCAACATCATCCACCGCGTCAAGAAGGCGCTCGACTACCAGGAAGCGGACCATGAGAAGGACACACCGCTCGCGCTGCTGGAAGCGGCGCTGCGGAAACTCAACCATGCGGAAATGCTGGTGAAGCAGATCGCCGTCGCGGACTTTAGCAAGGCTCGCCAACTCGCGGTCGATATCCAGACGCGCGCGCACGAGATCGAGCACGAGATTTACGACTACGTAAAGAAGAAGGACGACCTGCCGAAGAAGGGCGGCAAGACGAAATGACTCTAGCAGTACGAATCGAAGGCGAGCAACTCGTCATCGCGGGCGGTGAGGACGTGCTGACGGGACGCCATCGAAGTCAGTTGGCGTACTGGGGGTTTTCTGCCGATCAGTCTCCGGCCAGGCTGGTGGCCCGGCCTGTGAACATTCACGGAACGCTGGACAAGGTGCTGACCTACTTCGGGAAGCACGGCATCGCACACGAACTTGCGGCTGAAGTCGCCGTGAGCCGTGCGGCGCTTGAGGGCCTTCGCACCGAGCTCCGTGAGGCGACCGCCAACGGCGCTCGCTTCAAGGACGGCAAACTTTCTGCCGCAGATTCCGCCGCTTTCTTATCATTCGTCGCGGAGCGAATCCCCCGCAAGCTGAAGGAACACCAGCTGAAGGCCGCCCTTCACCTTCTCGCCGTCACGAACGGGGCGAATTTCTCCGTCCCCGGCAGCGGAAAGACAACCGTCGTCTTGGCTGTCTATGCTTGGCTCAAAAGCCTCGGCGAGGTCAATGCGTTGTTCGTCGTCGGCCCGCCCGCCTGCTTCGGACCGTGGCGCCAAGAGTTCACAGCCGTCCTCGGCAAGGCGCCGAAGGTCGCGACGCTTGCAGGTGGTGACGTGGACGACCGGCGGAGCAACTATGCCGTGGCGCAGTCTGACATATGCGATTTGTATGTTACGTCGTTCCAGACCCTACAGCGAGACTGGCACGGTGTGCGCTCCCTCTTCAGCTGCGCGCGTTTCTTCCTCGTCATTGACGAGGCTCACTACATCAAGCAACTAGGCGGGGTCTGGGCATCCGCAGTTCTCCGCGTTACCCAAAATGCCTGGCGGCAATGCGTCCTCACCGGAACACCGTTCCCTCGGACGTACTCGGACGCGTTCAACATTTTTGACGTACTCTGGCCTCGAAGCACTCCCCTGCCCGAAGCCGAACGGATCAGGATCGAATATCTGGCAGGCAAACAGCAAGACGAGGAAGCGACGAACATCCTGAACTCCACCATCGGCCCGCTGTTCTACCGAGTGCGGAAGAGCGAGTTGCACCTGGCAGAGCAGGAGTTCCACCCGCCGCTCATCGCAGAGATGGGTAAACACGAGAAGCGCATTCACGATGCGATCCTCGGCCGGGTGCGCGAGCTGTCAATGGATGACTACATGCGAGACATTGATCTACTCACGCGCCTCCGTCGGGGTCGCATGGTGCGGCTTCGGCAGACCGTGTCCTACGCGACGTTGCTTGGCACCGCAGTCGTTGACTACAACGAGAGCCTGACAAATGGCGTCCTCTCCCTAGCCGACGTGATTCGACACTACGACGAGCTGGAAACGCCCGGCAAAGTGACGGTGCTGCTGGCGTTGATCGAAGAATTGCGGTCGCAGGGTGAGAAGAAGGTGGTAGTGTGGTCGAACTTCGTCGGGACGCTCAAGGCGATCCGTCGTCACCTCGAAGCTCGCGGCCTAGGGGTAGGCCTGATCTACGGGGAGACACCTACGGAAACAGCTTCGGTGAACGACGAGCAGACGCGTGAAGAAGTCATCGCGTCCTTCATCGATCCGGGAAGCGGTCTAGATATTCTCATCGCCAACCCTGCCGCGTGTGCGGAGTCGATATCGCTTCACAAGACGTGCTCCCACGCCGTCTACTATGACCTCTCCTATAACTGCGCGCAATACCTTCAATCACTCGACCGCATTCACCGTGTCGGTGGATCCGAAGACAAAATCGCTCACTACCACTTCTTGCAGTACAACGCCACAGTTGATCAGGACATCCTGGCCAACGTCCAGGCCAAGGCGCGCAGGATGAGCGCCATCATAGATCAAGAATACCCGGTGTACTCGTTAGACATGTTCGCCGTCGATGACGAACTAGAGGCATATGCGCGACTCTTTCGCTGATCTCGCGGCGACTCTTGAAAGAGTACGGCCGCGCCACGTACACGCGCTCCTCTCGCTCGTCCACGCTTCCACCCTTCGTGACCGGTCCTTCATCGCGTTACAGTTCATGGAGTCCGCGACGCATTTTGAGGAGACCGCAGCGTTCCTCGAGGCTGTCGGCTGGATTCGCAACGCCAACGGCCAGTTGCTGCCGGCTAGTGAAGCGGCGTCGCGCGTGGTCGCCGCTGACAACGGGCGGCGAAGCCGCGTTCTGGCGGAAGAACTGCTCGGTGCAGCCGGGCCGTATGACCGCCTTTTTGCGAGATATCTGACACACTTTGCGCGTCGTCCTGATGGACGCCTCGCGTATCAGCCGACCATCGACGCCCGGCTTCGTGACGCGGGCGCGAGAGACTTCCTGATGGATCTCGGGGCGGTTACTCACCGCGGCGACGAAGATGTCTATGTCCTTGAAAAGCCCTTCGAGCCGTGGGCGCTATGGGCTCGCAATGTCACGGGCCCAAGCGCGCAGCAGCTGAGACTGGCTGCGGACGAGCGGCTGGCACTCGGGGCACGGGCAGAACTTGCGGTATTGGAATGGGAGCGCCAGCGAGTCGGAACTTCGTGGCAGGATCGCGTGCGCCACGTGGCTGCTGAGAGCCCGGGCGCATGCTTCGACATCCAGAGCATCACCGTCGCCAATGGTCAGTCGGCGCCACGCTACATAGAGGTAAAGGCCGTCGCGCTCGACTCATTCGCGTTCCACTGGAGCCAGTCCGAGATCGAAGCTGCGGAGATTCTCCGTGACGGATACTTCCTCTACCTTTTGCCATTGGCAGGATTGGGATTCGAGTTCGCGCAGATGGAGATAATTCAAGACCCGATCGCACGGGTACTTCACAACCCTGCAGGCTGGTCTACTACTGCAGCAGATACGCTATGCCGAAGGCGGTAAAGAAGCTTCGCTTCGTCAAGCGTCTCGCTAAGCCGGTGGTCGCAGCTGATGCCCAGTCGCACATCGGTGACAACTCCAGGCACGCCCGTCGCGGCAAGCGGAGGCGACGTCGAGAAGGCACCAAGCCTCCGTTCGGTTACTACGGTGCCAAGCAGCGGATGGCCGCGCAGATTCTAGAGACCTTGCCTCCTCACAACGCATGGGTAGAGGCCTTCTGCGGCTCTGCGGCAATAACGCTTGCCAAATCGGCTGCTCCCATTGAAGTGATCAACGACGTTGATGGAAACATCGTCAACCTTTTCCGCGTCCTCAGAAGGAATCCAAAAGCACTCGCTCGCGCTATCGAACTGACGCCATACGCCCGCGACGAGTTCGTGACGGCTGGACGCAAGCGCGCGAAGCTGAGCCAACTTGAAAGGGCCCGTCGATTTCTGGCGCGGACGATGATGACCATCAACGGGGATGCCCACGACGCTGGGTTCTCCTTTTCCTCATCCTACTCGCGCGACCGCAAGGAAGCTCGTGTGAACCGTTGGCATAACTTGCCAGATCGGTTGATCGAGATTGCCGAACGACTCCGAGATGTGCGAGTTGAAAGTCTTGATGCGCGGCGGCTTCTGGGGCTCTTCCTCGACCGCCCAGCCACCCTCGTTTATTTGGATCCGCCGTACTTCGTCAAGCGTGGTCACCGCTACGTGATCGACGCAAACGACGAGGACTTTCATCGCGAATTATTGACGCTCTGCAATCACGCGAAGTGCATGATCCTACTTAGCGGCTACGATACGCCGCTCTACAGGGAGATGCTTCGAGCAGACAACGGGTGGAAGCGAGTCTCGATCAAGACGCATACGCGCGATACAACTGGGAAGGATTACGTTCGGCATGAGATGCTTTGGCAGAACAAACACTTCGTAAAGGCGGCGAAGTCGGGGCGTATCCATATCCGCCTTACCAAGGCGGAGATCAGAGATGGGAAGATCAACCCGCCTCGAGGGCGTCGTTGTGTCGACACTTGAGGCCGCTTGGGCAGACCTGCCCGGCAATTCAGGTCAATGTCTCGGTGTCCGCTCGGCGCGTCGTGCGCGTCCTCAACTACGTGGCCCAGACGCGCGGGCTGCCGCAGGAGATCAACTGCGACAGGGGCCCGGAGTTCAGTGGACAGGCGCTCGATCAGTTGGCGCATGCACAATGTGTGACACTCGACTTGCATCGAGCCGGGCAAGCCAATGCAGAACGCGTTCGTGGCTCGCGGACCGACCACGGTCGGGCCGACCAAATCAAATCACGGTGAAGGACGTAACCGGCGCCAGTAGCTTCTTAACACGCACGGAGCTTGCGCTGACTCGCGGCCGGCTCGAGCCAGCGCCTCAGCTTGACGAGATCGATCGGGAGGCGGTCCACCGTGCTGGGCGTCTTCGCATCGCCTGGTAGCGCGGCGATGGTGATCGACTCCTTGTGGACATCCATCCCGAGAAAGATGATTGTGTGGGCAGCAGGAACCACAGCAGCAGCCAATGACGCGGGTTGGTCTCAGTACGGGCGACCGAACGTTCGTCGCGTGTGGCGCTGGTAACTCCGATCGGCATCGAGGAGCTAATCCACAATGAAGCCGGGGGCCAGCCCAGTCACAACTGCAGGCCGGTAAGCCCAGGTATTTATTATAGATTCCAGAAGGGTGGATTCCACCACCCATAGAGCGCTGCTGCGCGACACGAATCGGCTGCGGTCCCTACTGAGTCCCAGCAGCACGCGCTCCGTCCTTGGTTCGGTACAAGCTTATCTGTTACACCGCGCCAACGATCTGGAGTTCGATGGTGGGATGACGTCTCCAGCTCGGCAGCTGGCCTTCCTACTGGGCCTTCTTCTGACCACGCCAGAGCCGAGGGAGCCGAAGCCGTTCGCGGCGTGGGAGCGCGCTGTTGAACTTCTCGAGCGCATCTTCCGCTCGTACGGTGCTCCAATGTGGCCAACGGAGTCCGAGCTGGGGAATATGAACTCTGAGTGGCGGCGCATCCGTCAAGTGGCCGGCCAAGCCCTGCTCCACTACCACAACACAGGTCTGATGGCGTCGACCCATCAGGTAGCCACTCGAACGCGGGATTACGTGGTCCCGTTCGACACAACGATTCGGGATGTTTGGGGCATAACTGCCACTGGCGCGCTTGCAATCTGTGATTAGTTGGGTGACCGCGCCCAACTCCAGCTCGATCGCTTGGCCGATCAGGCTCGGGTCGAGAAAGAGCAGCGTCTCGCCTTAATCGACGAGTGGGAACGGCAATGCTTGTCCATCGACCAGCTCCGCGCTCACGCCACCACGACTCCCTACGAGAGCACATTTCGCGACCTAATCGCGCAGATGGACGCACTCGGATCGGTGCGCAAGGATGACCTAGTCCAGCGGTTGGGTGACGCAGGCGCGGCCTTCTGGGACGTGTTCTCGATCTCGAGGGGTGGAGTCGAGCTCACGTATCTCACGGAAGCCAACCCGGTGGATACGCACCCGCTGGTACTTGTGGACACGTCAACTGCATTCTTTACGTCCATCAACGGACTATACGAGGCGGTACTCATCGGTGGTGAGGCGGTGCTGGAATCGTCCGACCGACGTGCCGCATACTATCGCGCACGAGATAAGACGCTGGAGCGGCAAGCTCGCGATGCCTTGGCCGATATCCTCGGAGCCGATACTCGGGTCTTCACGTCCGTGTTCGAGACGGCCGATTGTACATACGACCATGATGTCGTCCTCCTCAGCGATGGCGATCTCTTCGTAGCCGAGGCGAAGGCAAGCCCACCCCGTGAGCCGTTTCGCAACATGAACAAGGGGTTCGTTCGTGTCCAACGTGCGTTCCGAAGCGACAGCGGAATTCAGAGTGCGTTCGATCAGGGTGATCGGCTCCGTTCCCAACTCGCAGCGGGGCAGGCCGTTACCCTGTTCGACGCTTCAGGCGCGCCGCTCACCACCCTAACTTCTTCGTCCGTCCGAGAAGTCTTCACGATCTGCGTAACGAGAGACGACTTCGGTCCTCTGGCATCGGATCTCAGTCTTCTTCTTGATCGCTCCGACCCTTCAAGTCCCTTTCCGTGGGCGGTGCCGATCCTAAGTCTCCAGTCAATGGCGATGGGCTGGAACTATCTCGGTCTCGATGGATCCGCCTTCGCTGCGTTTCTTCGCTCCCGCCGCCCGCTACATGGTAAAGTGCTAGCCTGGGATGAGCTGGATGTCGTCGGGTTCTTCATCAAGCATGGCGGGCTTCACTGGCTCACGGATGGCAAGGCCGACATCGTCCAACTGAACTCGCACTATGCTGACGTCTTCGACCAAATCAACGCCGCCGTCCACCTTAGCGGCCCCCGCGTGACCGTCGAAGTAACGGCCCCCGTGCTCGGTGATATGCGAACGATGCTGGGTGAAGCGCTAGCACAACTCGCTGCCGCGGGGCCGAACGACCCATGTCCGTGCGGCTCCGGCAAGAAGGTCAAGAAGTGCCACGGGAAACCGAGATGAGCTATGGTCGTGCGCCGCTTCCGGCTACGTTGTTTGCAGCTGACATGCGAGCTTCGGAAGCGCGGCTTCGCCGCGCATTTGTGGATTCTCATGCAGCTGAAACTCGGCGCTAGGCACAAGAGCAGATGCAGACGATATGCGAGTTGGAGCAGGAGCTCCGGGACCTGATCAACGCGCCTCGACGCCATCAGCAGCTATACGCTAACAGCCATGCTTTCAGTCAGCTCTGCAGCTCGCTCGACGTCGTTGGTGATGCGGAGCTTGCGCTGGAGGCCTATCTGGCCGGCATCAGTGGTGCGCAGTCTGAAGGTGAGCTGTACTTGCGGATGTACGGGGTGCTTCAGGTGCTCGTGGTTCAACAGGATGCGCTCGTGCATGTGGCCGAAGCCGTCCAGCACGCGCTTCCGCTGCCGGACGAGGTGAAGCAGATCCGAGAGATTCGTAACAATGCTGTTGGTCATCCGACCCGACGGGGCAAAGCTCCGGGCTCAGCATTCAATCACATTGCACGACATTCTCTATCCCCCGAGAAGTTCGAACTCATAACATTTCGTTCGGGAGGAGCGCCCGAGCATCGCGTCATTGACCTGGCTTCCTTGATCGCCATGCAGCGCGTATTTGCGATTGGCGCGCTTCAGAAGGCGATCGCGCACGAGAGAGGGTTGGAGGCCCGACATCGCGAACAGTTTAGAGGAACTCGCCTACAGGACGCGTTGCCGCCCTCGCTTGACTACACCTTTCAGAAGATCGGCGAGGACATCCGTGGAACGGGGATCGGGCTTGGAGCGGGCTTGCTTTCGTCGGTAGAGGATGCCATTGCTGCTTTTGAACATGGGCTGACGGTGCGCCAGGAACTGCCAGCACAGCTGGACACCTTCAGACACGCTGCGACGCCGGGGCGGAACGCCGTTGGTAGACTTCGCGAATACATGGCAGGCCAATGTCCCGAACTGACAGCCGAAGACGCGGAAGCATTCCTCTTCCGCTTGTCTCACGCTGTAGAGCAGCTTCGCAGCCTCGCACGAGAACTCGACGAGACATATCAGCGCGAGGTGCCGTAGGAACGCCAGGGGATGGTGCGTAACACGGCTTGCGGTCGACGGCGCTCCGCACTGCAGCCGAAGCCCAGCTACGATAGGTGCGCGCCTTAAAGCCGCAATGAACAGCGCGCTCTTGCTCTTCGCTCGCGTGTGTCACGGCGCGCCAGAATCCACCTCATACTCCAACTCATGCGAGTGCGCCCCACCTACCGCGATTTGAATCGTCATCTTCCCCCTCAACCCAGCGAGCTCGCCCGCCCCGGATCCGGACACCACGATGATGTCGAGCTCCAGCGTCCATCGTCGCATTGTGCCGAAGCACAAAGCTCCCCGGCCGGCCGTCGAGCACCCCCGTCACCCACTCGATCGCCGCGTACCCGCCGGAGCTTTTGCATTGCCGGCGCTCAGCATCTCCCCCTTGCTCGTCGCCTCCAGGGCGCCATGGTACCGTTTGTCGACCCCATGCGCTTCAAGTTGGGCTGGGGTAATTGTTGTAGGGTTCGAGCGGGCTCAGCGTGACGTCGAAGGGACCGGTGGCGTGATCGCTCATGATGGTGCTCCTCTCGATGGAGTTCGGCCCGCGGGCGTGCGGCGCCGCGGCGAAAGCGGCATGCGCGAAGACGAGCTCTATACGAAGATGTACGGAGTCTCCCTGACTTCGGTGTGACGCACACGCGAACTTAGCCGGGCCAGCGCATTCAGGATTGAAGCTTCGCGATATGCGCTACCGGGCGCTTGCGGAATCGTGGTGGCCGCTGCGACATCTCGCCCCGTATGGCGCGCATCTTAGCCTCGGCGGCAGACAACCACACAGTGCACGTGGTGCTCGACGTCGGGCCTTGGGGACGGCGCTAGCTGTACGGGGTCTTCCTCCCCTCCCCTCCACCCTCCCCGCGCCCTACATTCCCCCTCGCGCTCGGGGCGCTTTCAGTCCGCGAAAAGGGTCCGTGCCCACCCACCTGCCGTCTCCACAACACGAACCTTCTTTCAGCCTGACGGGTGCGGACTCCAGGCGCGTTGAAAGGAGCTTCGTATGTATCCCAATCCGCAGGACATCCTTCCGCTCCCGGCGCACCCGGACCTGGAGCACTACCGCAAGCGCGCCAAGGAGCTCGCCAAAGCCTGCCGCTCCGGTAACGACGCCGTTCGCGCATGGGCGGTGCAGTGGGTGGAGAAGCTGGTGGAGCTTCGACGGTGACGCCGCCCCGCCGACGCGGCGCGAGGTCTACGCGGCGCGACATCGAACGCCACGCGCAACAACTCGCGCACTTCGCCCACGATCGTCTGACGCACGCGGACTGCGCGCTCGCGCAGGCGCAGTTCGTCATCGCGCGCGCACACGGATTCGCGAGCTGGACCAAGCTCGTCCACCACATCCAGGCGCTCTCCGGTGCGCGACCCGCAGCGCAGCGCGTTCGAGCAAACGGCCGACGCCATCGTCGCCGGAGATCTCGCCGCGCTCGATCGGCTGTTCGCCGCCCATCCGCGATCTCGTGTCCGCGCGCTCCAGTCGCGAGCATGGCGCCACGCTGCTGCACTACGTCTCCGCCAACGGCGTGGAGAACTACCGGCAGAAGACGCCGCACAACATCGTGGCGATCGCGCGCCGGCTGCTCGACGCCGGCGCGGAGGTGGACGCCGAAGCGGATGTCTACGGCGGTGGGGCGACGACACTCGGCCTCGTGGTGACGAGCGCGCATCCCCGGTCGGCGGGCGTGCAGAACGCGCTGACCGATCTCCTCATCGAGCGCGGCGCGCGCGTGGAGGCGGGCGTCGTGCGGTCGTGTCTCATGAACGGCTGCCCCGAGGCCGCGGCGCACATGGCAACGCGCGGCGCGACGCTCGATCTCGAAGAAGCGGCCGGGATCGGGCAAACGGATCTGGTGGCGGAATTCTTCGAGCCAGAAATGCGCACGGTGTCGCCCGCCGAGGTGGCGAGGGCGCTCATCACCGCGTCGTGGTACGACCAGCGGGACGCCATCCGGTTCCTGTTCGATCGCGGTGTGGACGCTGGCGCCCGGCACCCTACGGACGGTAAGACGGCGCTTCACGTCGCGGCGTACTGTGGCAACGTGGCGCTCGTCGAGCTCTTGTTGCAGAACGGAGCGCCGGTGAACGTGCGCGATGACGTGTACGGAACGCCGCCACTGGTGTGGGCGCTGCACGCCTGGCTCGAGGAGCGCCGCGAGAGCGACGCCGACTATCGAGCTGTCCTGCGCGCGCTGGCGAACGCGGGCGCCGAGGTGAAGCGGGAGTGCTTGGACGACGACCGACTGCGCGCGGACCGCGAGCTGTTCGCGCTGCTCTCCGGTCGCTGATCCCCATGTTCAACGCAGGGCGCCGCACGGCTCACATGCTTGCCCATATTAAACTGTGTGTTTATCATACAGCGCAATGGGCGCTATATTAAACGCAGAACAGCGCATGCGGCGCGTCGGCCAGCTCGTCCGACAGGCTGGCGGCTACCGGGCCCTCGTGCCGAGCCCGTTTCCGCCCAACCCGCCGGTACAGATCGCCGGTGAGGTTCAGCGGCTTCTCTCCGAAGCGGACCGGGCGCTGGGGATGCTCGCCGGCTCGGTGCACACGCTGCCCAATCCGGACCTATTCGTCACCATGTTCGTCCGCCAGGAGGCGGTGCTCTCGAGCAAGATCGAGGGCACTCGCAGCTCGCTGCACGACGTGCTCGGCGCCGAGGCGAACGTGCCCGACCCGGAGCGGCCGCGTGATGTGGGCGAGGTGCTGGCGTACATACGCGCGATGAACCATGGGCTCGCTCGTCTGGCCGAGCTGCCGATTTCCACGCGACTGATCCGGGAGATCCATGACGTCCTGATGGCGGATGCCGGTTCACGGGTAACGCCTGGCGAGCTACGGCTCACCCAGAACTGGATCGGCCCAGCGGGCGCGACGCTGGCCGAGGCGACGTTCGTCCCGCCACCGCCCCATCTGGTGCCGGAATGCCTCGCACAACTCGAGCACTTCCTTCACTCCGACGATGACGTTCCCTTGCTCGTCAAGGTGGGGATGGCGCACGCGCAATTCGAGATGATCCATCCGTTCCTCGACGGGAATGGCCGCGTGGGACGACTGCTCATCACGTTCCTCCTATGCGAGCGGGGCGTGCTGTCCAAGCCCGTGCTCTACCTCTCGCGCTTCTTCGAGCGACATCGCTCGGAGTACTACGATCGGTTGCAGGGCGCGCACACGCGCGGTGAGATAGAGGAGTGGCTTGCGTTCTTTCTGCGGGGGGTAAAGGAAACGAGCATCGATGCGGCGCGGACCGCGGCCGCCGTCCTGCGCCTGCGCGAGCGTCACCGGCGCGAGGTGACGGAGCGACTCGGCCGGGCCGCGGCGAACGGGCTCCGTGTGCTCGAGTATCTGTTCGAGGAGCCGGTGGTGAGTGCCAAGGACGTGCAGGCGCTGCTCGGCACGACGTTCGCAGGCGCGAACCAGATCGTGAGTCGTCTCAGCGAGCTCGGGCTGCTGGTTGAGATCACCGGCAACGCGCGGCATCGTCGGTTTCGCTACGAGCCATACGTGCGGTTGTTTACGGACGAACGGGAGACGGAGGCGTGATCGACGCCGCGCGCTGCCGTTGAGAACGACAACATCTCCCCACCAATGACTCACCCCGATCCGTACCCACCCGGTTCGCCCCCATCGCTCGCCGTCGCGGACTTCCCGCCCGGTGTGGCACGGGTAGTCGCCTGGGCCGCGGACGACGGCGTGGCGCACGTGGTACTCGACGTCGGCCCGCCGGGACGGCGCTACCTCTACGGCGTCTTCTTCGAGCGACGCGACGGCGGGTGGGAGGAAACGACGGGAACGGTGGTGGCTGGTCGGGGACCGGCGATGAGCAGGATCCTAGCATGCTCGCGTTCTGGAACGAGGTTCCGGAAGGAGTGGGCATGGTGCGCATCGCGTTTCGAGGTGAAACACGCGACGTGCCCGTCACCGACAACGTGTACCTCACAGCCTGGTGGAACGTGCCATCCCCTGGCCCTTTCGATTGGCCGCGTGTGCTGCAGTACCACATCGACGGCACGTGGACGCCGGCGCCACCATCGGTCAACCCTCCGTGGATGGCAGACCCCAACGCGCGCTGACCACCACGTCAGGTAGGAGAGCTGATGCTGATTGCGCGGTATTGGTCCAAGGCCGAAGCCGACGCGGAGAATCGCCGCGGCAAGCCAATGCGGGTCCGGTGCTGGCGTGGCTCCGCCACGAGCGAGAGCGAGGCGCAATCGCTTGCAAGTCGCTTGACGTCGCACGGCGATGAGGGAATATCGACATCAAGGCGCACGTGAGGAGGGATTCCGCCGGCCGAGTCGCGCCAGGAATCGAGTGCTAGTCAGCCACAGAAATACAGACGCCTCCAGGGGATCGCGGGTATATTCAGATCGTCCTGACCGGAGCCCACCATGTCGACTGTACCCAACCCGCCGATTACCTCCTCTCCCGAACGCCTCGGCGGCACGCCAGTCTTCGCGGGCACCCGCGTACCGGTCCAAACTCTGATCGACTACCTGGAAGCCGGGCACCCGCTGGACGAGTTCCTGGAGCAATTTCCTGATGTCAGTCGGGCCCACGCCGTGGCCGTGCTCGAGCTGGCCAAGCAGGCCCTGATCCCGCCCGCGGCCTAGCCGCGCGGTCTCCGAGCCAGTGCGGGTCCTGCTGGACAGCAACGTGCCGCGGGCGTTCGCGGCGCTTCTTCCCGGACACCGCGTCGAATCGGTCCACCAGCGCCGGTGGTCAGATCTCGACGATGGGCCGCTGCTCGCCGCGGCCGAGCGCGAGTACGGCGCGTTCGTCACGATGGACCAGAACCTCCCGTACCAACAGAACCTGCGGGGGCGGTAGCTCCGGATCGTGATCGTGCGCGCGGTACGGAATACATTGCCGGTGCTGGCACCCGTGGCGCCGCTGGTCCTGTCCGCACTGGCGGAAATGGCGCCCGGCGAGGTTCGGCTCGTGGGTGTCTGACCCGACCACGGCGCGGCGCCGTCGGGCCCATTGACGCCACAGGTGGATTGGTCGCACACAAGAACGCTGTATCCGCCGTTCACGCAGGGGTCGGACGGAAAGGATGCCAGCCCCGACGGCGCACTCGGAATCACCAGTGTCGGTACAACGATGCAACCACGTAGCGCTGTTGGGGGGCCGAACAACAACTGGTTCTACATCATCGCACCCGCAACGATCACGGAATTCGCTATCTACACGAGCCCCGCCTTGGAGCCGGGCGACCCATTCTACGCGCTGCAGAGGGGTGGCCACTTCAACGGCACGCCGTCGCATTACTGCTCGTCCCGCGACATGGACGCGCTCAAGAAGCAAGTCGTGCCGCACGAGCATGCCCACGAACAGGCGGCGATCCAATACTACCAGCAACATGATGTCCAGGCCGATTTCGAGGCCATGGTGTACTATGTCGACGGCAGTCGTGTGGGTCTGCCGGGCGGCCCCAACTTGGACGCCGCCTACGACGCCGCCTACGACGCCGCCTATGATGCCGTGTATGGAAACAGCTTTGACGCGTTTCAAGATCAAGCGGTCCACCAGTCCGGTCGATTCCCGGTAACGTTGAGTTGTAAGATTCGGTATCCCTCGGGGCTGAAGTAAGAGGAGCGATAATCGATGTCACGCATTGCAACCACTCTCGCCGTAACTGGCCTCATACTCGCTCCCTCGCTGGCCGCAGCGCAGGGCAACTCGGAGTATGCGCGCCAGCAGGCGCGGTGCCGGCTCGCCGCCCAAATCGTCTCCACCGGCCACCCCGCACCTCACGAGAGTTGGGCGCTGCCGTTCATCCCCACCTGTGGCGCGGTGGGTGCCGACGGCCTGGCTGCCGGCTTTCGGGCGCTGCGCACCGATACGGATACGGCCGCGTTGGCAGCGCTGACACTCCGAACGCTCAACTTCCGCGACGCCACGCTCTTCGAGGCGGAGCTCGACATTGCAGGGGACCGAAGCGCCTCGGTCCCGGCACGCGTCTTCGCCTTCCGGAGCCTCACGTCGCTGCTGCATCCAGACCGGCATATCACCTACGCTGATATGGTGGGGCCGCTCACCCTGCCTGACCCACCCGGGTATTCAACAGCGAGCTGCGCCCGCGGCTCCAAGGTCATGGACTACTCGCACCCCGAAGGCGCACCGCTGCCCACCGACTTCGTTCAGCGGATTCGAGAACTCAACAGACGGGTCTGGCTAGACAGAACCGAACCGCCGGAAGTGCGTAGCGCAGCCGCGTGCGCGGCCTAATGACGCAAGCGAGCAGTCGGGAGCGCGATAATACACGCTACGTGCCGCAGGTAAGGCGGATCTTCTCCCGGCGAGCGGCACCGAGCGCGTTTCAGCAGGGGACGCCGGCGGAGGGAGGCGGGGAGTTCTAGGCGTGTCTCTGTTCGTCCGGCTTCACGAACGGCGCCGCCCCTCGCCACCGTTTCCGTAGCTTCATTCCGCGTTACGAATTGGGGCATGACCAACTGGATACGTCTCGCCCGTCGCATGGTCCGGCGCTTGGCTCCGCGTTGGGAATGATCACGCTCGAGCTCGAGAGCCCGGAACCGCCCGCCGTGGTCCTCGCCGCCTTGCGCGCACACGCAGGCGAGTGGCGGGAGTCCGAGATCCCGGCCGATCTCGCGAGCAATGGCACGCTCGCGGTAGAGTGCCGGATGAAAGCGGACGGCTGCGTGTTGACGTACAACCGCTCGTGGTACGGCACGGGGCAAGGGGCAGCACCTGCAAGTGGAAGCTGCAGTGCGCCCATGCAACGGGGGCTCGCACGTCAGAGTCCGCGTGGGATACGGAGTTCCGTGCTATCCGTTGTACTTGGGCAGCATCGCATTCGGCGGTGTCGCCCTGGTCGGCCTTCTCTCCGTCGGCGCGCGTGCGCTTTGGATACTGTTGCTGCCGCTCGCGGGTTTCGCTCTCCAGCAGCTCGGCCTGTATGTCGCCAATCGTACGCTCTCCCTCCCCCTCGACGCGGCTGGCGCCTACCTCGTGCAGCGCGTCACGGATTCCGTAGCGGGTGCGTCCACCGCCACGCAGCCGCGACGCGCAGGGGGAAGACGGGAGAGGTCTGAGCGGCCGCCCGCGGGCCAGACGCCCCTCATCACGCCCGCGAGATTGGCCGTGGCGGGGCACGTCTTCTTACTCTTGGTGGCCGGCATGTTTTTTCTCGACTACAAGAGCGAGGACGCCGCGCGGCGCGCCATCCAGGAATCAGCTGCACATGCGACGGCCGTCGTCATCGAGGGTGCACGCGTCACCAACGACGCCGCCCTGCTCGCCGCCTTTCAGGAAGTGAAGCACGTGGCCGCGCACCATAGCAGTCCTCGGCAGCCCCCCATTCACCTGCTCATCGTGACGGCTCAGGACACCATCCCCGTGATTCTCGCACGTGACTCGGAGCGGCCGCATGAGTTCTGGGTCTTTCGCGCGGGCCCCAACTGGCATAACGACTCGCTCGGACAGGACGCCGGACGGATCGAGAGTGCGCGACTCGCAAGCCTGCTCGCCGCTTGCGGTCTGTGAGCCGACGGTGTCCACCATAGCTCTACGGCGACTTCTGCGAGCGACGCGACTGGCCGCGCGTGCTCGAGTATCACATCAACAGCACGTGGACACGGGCGCCGGCGTCGGTCAACCCTCCGTTGTTGGCCGACCCCAACGGGCACTGACCACGCCAGACAAGAGAGCTGCATGCTGATTGCGCGCTATTGGTCCAAGGCCGAAGCCGACGCGGAGAATCGCCATGGCAAGCCGATGCGGGTCCAGTGCTGGCGTGGCTCCGCCACGAGCGTGAGCGAGGCGCAATCGCTCGCGCGCGATGCGGTGGAACGCATCGTCGCTCGCATCCGCTCCGGGGCCGGGTTCCCGGAGCGCTACAGCTACGGCGAGCGGCCGCTGCGCGAAGAGGTCCTCGAGGAGATGCGCTCGCCGGACGATACGCTGGAGGCGGCGATCACCCGCAATGTCTACGGGGCGAAAGTGCTGAACGCGGCACGCGCCGCGTTCGTGGATGTGGACGTTCCCCCACCTGGCCCACTCGCGACGCTGCTGAATCGCCTCATGCGCCGCGGTACTGATCCCAGGCTCGACGCGGCGCTCGCGAAGCTTCGCGAGTGGTGCAATACGCACCCGGAGTGGGACGTCCGCGTGTACCGCACGCACAGCGGGCTTCGGTATCTCGTCACGCATGCGCCCCTCGTGCCGGAGGATCGCGCCACCGAAGATGTGATGCGCTCGCTGGGTGTGGATCCGCAGTACGTGCACCTCTACCGGGCGCAGAAGAGCTTTCGCGCACGGCTCACACCCAAGCCCTGGCGTTGCGGTATACCGCTCCCCGCGGAGCGCTTTCCGTGGGCGGACAGGACCGTCGAACGCAGAGCACGCGCCTGGCAGGCATCGTACGACCAGGCGAGCGCTTCGTTCTCCACGTGCGCCTCGTTCGAGGTGCTGGGGAATCGGCGCGTGGATCCCGCCATCGCGCCGGTGGTCGATGTGCATGACGAGGCGACGCGCGTTTCCTCGGGGTTGCCGCTGGCGTGAAGCGCACAACGACCACACTCCCTGAGAGATTTGACGCGCGTCACGTGACGCGTTACCTTCCACCCATGATCAAGACGTTCGCCGACCGTCGGACCGAAGACCTGTTCGTGACGGGGGCGACGAAACGATTTCCACCCGATCTGGTTGCGCGGGCACTCCGCAAGCTGGAGTACGTTCACCTTGCAACGAAGTTGGACGACCTCAAGGTGCCACCTGGCGATGCCTATGACGTCGAGATCCGCGACTATCACTGAGGAGGACGGATGTCGATCCCCAACACGCGCCGCCTACGGCGGCGGCCGGTCCATCCCGGCGAGATGCTGCGCGAAGATTTTCTGCCGGAGTACGGCCTCACGGTGGCCGGGCTGGCAGAGGCGGCGGGCGTTTCGCGCCAGTCCGTGAACGAGTTGCTCCGCGAGCGGCGCGCGCTCAGCCCCGAAATGGCACTGCGGCTGGCGCGCTTGTTTGGGAATTCGCCGGAGTTCTGGCTCAACGCGCAGCGGGCGGTCGATCTGTGGGACGCCGCCCAGAAACTCAAGGGTGAAGTCAGTCACATCAGGCCGCTCCGGGTGGCTTGACGTACGCGGAATACGACGACGCATCGTCCGTGGTGTACGCCGCGGGGCTTGGGAAACGTCGCGCTCCCGACCTGACTTCGATCTTCAACCCGAAGCGGAACCCACCTCGTACTCCAGCTCATACGAGTGCGCCCCGCCCGCGATCTGGATGGTCATCCTCCCGCTCAACCCAACCAACTCCCCCGTTCCCGACCCCGGCACCACGATGATGTTGAGCTCCGGCCTCCCGGCGTCCATCGTCGCGTTGTGCTGAAGCACGAAGCTCCCGTGCCGGCCGTCGAGCACTCCTGTCACCCGCTCGATCGCCACGTACCCGCCGGAGATCTTGGCACTCCCGGCGCTCAGCATCTCCCCCTTGCTCGTCGCCTCCAGCGCGCCATGATAGCGCTTGTCGAGCCCCATGCGGGCCAGACCGGCGTCGGGATCCGTGTTGTACGGTTCGAGCGGGCTCAGCGTGACGTCGAACGGACCGGTGGCGTGATGGCTCATGATGGTGCTCCCTTCGGTGCAGTTCGCCTGGCGAAAGTGCGGTGCCGCGGCGAAGGCGGCCAGCACAAGGATGATCGGGACACGAACGTGCATCGAGTCTCTCCAGATTCGGTGTGATACACGCAACAACGTAGCCGGAACCGCCCGTTCGAGATTGAATAATCGGGACATGCGCTGCCGGCCCAAGTGAACGACGAGTTCCGCGTGTGCTTTCGATGGACGGCCGCCGGCGCCGAAGATGTCGAGATCGTGGATTATCACTGAGAGCCGCCCATGCCAAAGCTCAAGCCGGTAACGCCTGGAGAGTTGTTGTTGGAGGAGTTTCTGCGCCCGATGGGAATTTCCCAGTATCGGCTGGCGAAGGAGATCGGCGTGCCCGCTCAGCGCATCAGCGAGATCGTGTCCGGCCGGCGTTCCATCACGGCCGATACCGATTTGCGGCTGTGCAAGTTCTTCGGGCTATCGAACGGATACTGGCTGCGCGCCCAGGCGGCATACGACACGGAAGTTGCCAAGGACGCGCTGGCCGACACGCTGCGACGTATCAAGCGCTGGCAGCCCGCTCGGCGGCGATCGGCCTAGCGAGCTGATCGTCGATCAAGACCGAGAGGATGCTGGTGGCGACGAACTCGACGCTTCCCCCGCAGGCTGCCTTCCATCACGCTGTGTTGCGTCACCTCGCTCGGCATCCCGAGGGTGATCGCCGTCCCAACATCCACCAGGCGATACCAGACCTGATGGGCCTCAGCGAGGCGCAGCGCACGGAGCGCCTGGGGAACGCGCCTCATCTTCGTTACCGCTATCGAAGCGGCTGGGGCCTGAGCATGCTCACGGCAGCCTATTGTGTGACCGCCTATTGCGTGACCGCTGGCGCCGGCACCTGCTGAGCCTTTCGCGCCCGCCAGAGCGCGCGCGCCGAAAGGATGACGCCGAACGTGCCCGTCACACCGAGCGCGTACAGCGTCCAGATGAAGAAGTAGGCTCCGGCAGACCGCTTGACCCCCACGCCCGCTCCCATCATGTGAATCACCGGCATCCCCGCGGCAAAGAGCGATCCGACGAGGACGATGATCAAGGCCCATCGCCGGTGGCTCCACAGCAGCGCGCCACACAGATAGACGACGAGGATGGCGATGCCGATGATGTTCGCCAGCCCTCCGCCCGCAAAGCCGAGCACGATGTCCTCCGAGACGTGGAGCGACAACAAGATGATGGACAGCAGCGACGTCACGGTGAGCATGCGGTTGGATTTCATGTGATACCGTCCTGTCGGTTCGCTGTACGGGTGCGCGGTGTCGTGGCGGCTACTTCATCAAAGAGTCCGTGCACATTTCCGCACGGAAGCTGGTGGGAGCCATGCGTCATCGGGTCGTCATCGTGAGCGCCACCGGTCGCCCGGCGCTTTCACGTACCGGCGCCACACGTAGCCCCACGGGATCACGAGCGGCATGAGGATCACGCCGAACCCGATCGCCGTGAAGTCCCCGGCAAAGGTGGGCGGGTGCTGGCCTGACGACCATTGCGGCAGCCCGAACGCCAGCATCCACGTCGTCTTCCAGGCAAACTCGAACAGCAACAGTGGGAGCATCTGCCGCGGATACCTGACGCCGACGAGATCCAGCAGGCACATGGCGAAGAGCAGGCTCGTCATGACACCGCGGTCTGTCGGAGCGTGATGGAACAGCAGAGGTGCCACCTGTGCGCCCTCGCTGACAGTCGAGCGCCGTGCAGATGGCCTCGAGCGTGGAGAAGCGGATCGCGCGCGCCTTCCCCGTCTTCAAGATCGACGCGTTCGCCAGGGTGATCCCGATCCGCTCGGCCAGCTGGGTCAACGTCATCCGTCGCGCGTGCAAGAGGTCGTCGAGTTTGACGACGATCGCCATCAGACCGTGCCCTCCAGGTCTTCGCGCATGAGCGCGCCCTGGGCAAAGACGCGGGCCAAGACGAACGCCATCACGACGGCCAGCCAGCCGCTGGGGGAGAAGCCCGCGTCCAGGTGAATCGGATGCGCGGGGGTGGAGATCGCCTTCCCCACGGCGCCGATCACGACGCTCAGAAGCTGGAGCGCGAGCAGGAACCAGGCGATCGCCTGCAGGCGGCCGGCGTTGGTGGCGACGAACGGATCGTCGCTTCGCACCGTGCCGACGATGGCTAAGAGCCGCTTGAGGACGCCGTAGTTGAGCGGGATGGCGACGAGGCCGAGCGCGGCGACCACGCGCATGCCGGTGGGCCTCCAGGGGCTCTAGATACCGATAAACGATAATACTGTTATCGTTTATCGGCAAGCCTGGCAGGGCAGGATGTCGAATCCGCCACCACTCGTTCGACGTCTTGATAAGGGTGGCCCACCCGACCGCCCGCCATTACAATATCCAGCCACTTCGGAGCCCCCGCGCCGCCATGCCCATGCCCCTCGACATCCGGTACGCCCTGCGCAGCCTGGCCCGGTCTCCGGGCTTCACCATCGCCGTCATCCTCACCCTCGGACTCGGCATCGGCGCCAACACGGCCATCTTCAGCGCCGTCCGCGGCGTGCTGCTCAAGCCGCTGCCGCACCGAGACGGCGACCGGCTCATGTACCTGCGCCACTCCGCGGTGGCCAAGGGGAGCGACAACATCGCGTTCTCCGTTCCCGAGATCAACGACTTCCGCCAGCAGTCCAAAACGCTGGCCGACATTGCCGAGTATTCGCCGCTCACGCTCAACCTGGTGGAGTCCAACAGCGCGTCCCAGATCCAGGTGGGGCTCGTGACGGGGAACTACTTCAAGGTGATGGGACTCGCCCCCGTGATCGGCCACGGGTTCAGCGCCAGGGACGACGGCCCGGGCGTGCCGCCGGTGATCATGCTCACGCACGGCTACTGGGTAACGCATTTCGGCGGCGACAGCAGCGTGGTGGGCAGGTCGCTGCGCATCGGCGGCAAGACCGCCCAGGTGGTGGGCGTGCTCCAGCCCGCGCCGTTCTTTCCGCAGAAGATCGACGCGCTCATGAACATGTCGGTGAGCGATCACCACGTGAGCGCCACGATGATCCAGGGCCGCACGCACCGTATGACCGAGATGATCGCGCGGCTCGCGCGGGGCGTCACCGTGGAGCAGGCGCGCGCGGAGGTGGCGCAGATCACGCGCCGCGTGCACGCCGACCATCCGGACGTGTACGACGCCGGCTCGGGCTACGCCGTGACCATGACGCCGTTCAAGGAAGTGCTGGGCCAGGATGCGCGGCTCACGCTCCTACTGCTGATGGGCGTGGCGGGGTTCGTGCTCCTGATCGCGAGCGCGAACGTGGCCAACCTCACACTCATGCGCGGTGTGCGTCGCGAGCACGAGATGCTCGTACGCGCCGCCCTGGGCGCGGGCGCGGCGCGGCTGCGCCGGCTGCTGCTCGTGGAGCACCTCGCGCTCGCCTTGGCCGGCGCGGCGCTGGGGCTCGCGATCGCGTACGCCGGTACGGGCATGCTCTCGGCGTTCACCGCGCGGATGAGCAACCGCTCGGGTGACATTCGCGTGGACGGCGTGGTGCTCGCGTTCACGGTGGCCGTCGCCGTCGTGGTGGCGCTGCTCCTCTCGTTCGCGCCGCGCGTGGGGAGCGAGCACCGGCTGGGCGCCGGCCTTTCCGCCGCGGGTTCGCGCACCACAGGCAGCCGCGCGCGGCGTGGTCTGCAACAGGCGCTGGTCGTGACGCAGATCGCCGTCTCCGTCATTCTGCTCACCGGCGCCGCGCTGCTCGTCAAGTCGGTGCAGAAGCTCGCGGCGGTGGACCCAGGTCTCGACCCGCACAACGTGCTGACCATGGAGGTACCGGCGGATTTTGCGGCGCTGCAGAACCGGGAGCAGGCGGTGTCCACCTACGAGCGCATGGCCACGGAGCTCAAGTCCATTCCCGGCGTGCAGGTGGTGGGCGTGGGATCGAACGTCCCGCTGCGTACGTCGCAATTCAACCTCGACGTGAAAGCGGAGGGGCGCGCGCTGGCCGTGGGCGAGCCGGTGCCGCAGGCGGAGTATCGTACCGCCGACCCCGGCTACTTCCGCGCGAGCGGCATCAAGCTGCTCGCGGGGCGGGAGTTCGGCGCGACCGACAACGCCACCGCGCCCAAGGTCGTGATCATCAACCAGACGCTGGCCAAGCTGCTCTGGCCGGGTCAGGATCCTCTGGGCCGGCGACTCACGTGGACGGGCGACGTGCTGCGGTTCATCGGCATGAAAGAGGAGTGGCGCACGGTGGTGGGCGTGGCGGCCGACACGAAAGACGGCGGGCTCGACGCCAAGCCCGTGCGCGCGGTCTTCACGCCGTTCGCGCAGGGCGACTTCCCCACCGGCGCGCTGGTGCTCCGCACCGAGGTGAATCCCACGGGACTCGCCAGAGCCGCGCGCGAGATCGTGCACTCCATCGCGCCGGAGCAGCCGGTGGAGAAAGTGATGGCGCTCGACGCCGTCCGCGACGAGAGCGTGGGCCCGCGCCGGGTGAACGCGATGCTCGTGGGATCGTTCGGCGTGCTGGCGCTCGTGATCGCGGCGATCGGGATCGCGGCCGTGCTCGCGTTCTCCGTGAGCGCGCGCACCGGCGAGATCGGCGTGCGGATGAGCCTGGGTGCGCAGCCGGGCCAGGTGCTCGCCATGGTCTTGCGCGAAGGGGGCGTGCTGGTGGTGGCTGGGCTCGCGATCGGCGTGGTGGGCGCGCTCGCGCTGGCGCGCTACATGAGGGCGCTGCTGTTCGAGGTCGCCCCGCACGACCCCACCGCGCTGGCGATCGTGGGCGCGGTGATGGCGGCGATCGGCGTGGCGGCATGCTGGATTCCCGCAGCGCGTGCGGCGCGGATTGCGCCAAGCGAGGCGCTCCGGACGCGATAGCGGCTGGCGGCGCCGGCGCGCGCTCGGCTTCGCGCGTCCGCGCAGCCTGACGGCGCTGCTCATGCTCGTGTTCGGTTCCCTGTAGCCGGGAATCGTGCTGCACGCCATCATTGATGCGGGCCAGGGGCTGGTCGCGTGGCTCGTGCTGCGCGACGGCCGCTGCGCCGATGGCCGCCTCCGCCTAGCCGTTCCGCTTCCGGTCCGGAAGATCTCATGGCGCAACCGGCGAACGGCGCACCGCACGCAACGAATACCGCGGGAGACGCACCATCGTGATCGCATCGCTCCGCATCCTCGCCGGCCGCGCCACGCGCGAGCTTCGCGTCGCTTTCCGCGCGCTCGGCCGCTCGAGTGCGTACACCGTAACCGCCATCGTCATCGTGGCGCTCGGGATCGGGGTCGCGACCGCCATCTTCACCGTCTTCCAGTCCATCCTGCTGCGTCCGCTCCCCGAGCGCGCGCCCGAGCGCGTGGTGCTCCTGAACGCCCGCGACTCCGCCGGCGTGGACGTGAGTATCACGCCGGATCAACTGGACGCGCTCCGCTCCGCGAGCCGCACGCTGCGTGAGGTGGCGGGCATCGCGCATCAGGGCGCGTTCACCAGCTCTCTCCTAGACGGAGACCGCACGCTGTCCTTCCACGCCGCCTGGGTGACGGGCAACTTTTTCTCCGTGCTGGGCGTGCGGCCCGCTCTCGGGCGATTCTTCACGGCGGCCGAGGAATCGCGAACGGGTGCGGCGGCGCCCCTGGTGCTGAGCTACGACGCCTGGCGGCGCGCGTTCGGTGGCGATTCAACGGTGATCGGGCGCGCGCTGCGCAACCCGTACACGCTGGCCGACTCGCGGATCGTGGGCGTGGCCCCGCCGGGGGTGGCGTATCCCGCGGGCACGGAGTACTGGCAGCCGCAGGTGTATGCGAGCCTGAACGTGATGGCGCGACTCGCGCCGGGCGTTGGGCCGGAAGCGGCGAGGACGGAGTTCCTGTCCATCATGCGACAGCTGTCGCGCTCCCGCAGCGACATGGCGTCGCTCGACGCCGCCGTGGCGCGCGCGGACGTGCAGACGCTCTCCGGTGCCGTGCTGGGGGCGGTGCGCCCGCAGCTCGTCATCCTCACGGCGGCGGTGGCGCTGCTGCTCCTCATCACGTGCGTGAACGTCGGCAACCTGGCGGCGCTTCGCGTGTCAGCGAGGCGCACCGAGATCGCGGTGCGGCGTTCGCTCGGCGCCCACACGATGGACATCGTGCGGCCGTTTCTGTGGGAGAGCGCCGTGCTCGCGGCGGCGGGCGGCGCGTTGGGGCTCCTCCTGGCGCAGTGGCTCGTGGCCGCATTCGTGCGCCTGGCGCCCTCGGACGTGCCGCGGCTCGACGTGCTCCGACTCGCGGGCACGCCCCTGGGATGGGCCGCCCTGTTCACACTCATCACGCTCCTGCTCGCGGGCGTGCTCCCCACGCTGCTCGCCACGCGTGGTGCTGTGGCCGCTGAGCTGCGCATCGACGCGCGCGCCGGTGGGAGCAATCGCGCGCGACGGAGGACGCGTCAGACGCTCGTGGCCATGCAGGTGGCGCTCGCACTCGTGATGCTGGCTGGCGCCGCACTGCTGGTGAAGAGCCTCGACCGGTTGCTCCACGTGCCGTTGGGCTACGCCCCATCGCACGTCGCGATTGTCACCATCACGCGCCCGGTGGCTGGGAACAGTTTTCGGCAGCAGATGAGCACAATGTACGACCGCGTCGCGCCGCGCTTTCGCATGCTGCCTACGGTGGAAGCCGTGACGCCCGTGGATGCCGACCCGTTCTACGGCCCGCAGGTGTTCACCGCGCACTGGGCGGCCGAGGGACAGTCGCAGGAGGAAGGGGCGGCGAGCCCGCTCATCCCGTGGGAGGTGGGCGGCACGGAGTACTTCCGCACGTTCGGCATTCCCCTCATCCGCGGGCGCGGCTTCGAGAAGACGGACGTCGAGGGCGCGCCGCGCGTGGTGGTGGTGGCGCGCTCGGTGGCGGAGCGCTATTGGCCGGGCCAGAATCCGGTGGGCAAGCGGCTCCGGTTGGCGGGGGACACCAGCGCGTCGCCATGGCTCACGGTGGTTGGCGAAGCGGGCGACATTCGCTATCGCACCGTGCGCGATGCGACGCCGTCCATCTACGTGCCGTGGCGGCAGTGGTTCTTCCAAGGCGTGGTGGCGGTGCGTACCACGGTGCCGCTCACAGCGGCGCTTCCCTCGCTTCGAAGCGCGCTGCACGAGGTGGACCCGGAGGCGCAGATCGCGCGCGCCGAGCCGATGGATGAGCTGATCGCCACGCAGCTCGCGCTGCCGCGGCTTTCGACGTTCCTGCTCACCGCGTTGGGCGGCGCGGCGTTACTGCTCGCCGCCATCGGCCTCTATGGCGTGATGGCCGCCGCCGTGCGCGAGGAGTCGCACGAGCTGGGCGTGCGCGCCGCGCTGGGTGCGACGCCCAGTCGTCTCCGCGCGGACGTGCTCAAGCGCGCTGGGGTGATCGTGCTGGTGGGCGTTGCGGCCGGGATGGGCGGTGTGCTCGTCGCCTCGCGATTCTTGCGTGCTTTACTCTATCAGGTGCAGCCCACCGATCCCTTCGCGCTCCTGGGCGCGACCGCTGTGCTCGCGCTGGTGGCGCTCGTCGCCGCGTACGTTCCCGCGCGCCGGGCCACGCGGGTGGATCCCATGCGCGTGCTGCGCTTGGAGTAGGCACGGGCGCCGCCACGGCGCGCGTCGCGTTCCCGGAGCTCATCCCATTCGTTGCCGCCCCGGCCACCGGGTCATCGCCGGTGGACGGTCCCCCGCCGCTCCTTCCCACACACCCGCTCATGCGCACAGACGACCACTCCGCCCGCTCGCACCACCTGCTCCCCGCTCTGCTCCTGGCCGGCTACGTCGCGATGTTCGTCTGGGGCGCCATCGCGCCGTACGATCGCGCCACGTGGTGGGCGGAGAACGTCCCGATCGTGCTGCTCGTGGCCGCGCTCGTGGTGTTGTACGCGGGCGGCGTGCGCTTCTCGCCGCTCGCCTACGTGCTCATGGCTTTTCTTCCCTATTGGCACACGGTGGGCGGGCACTACACGTTCGAGCGCGTGCCGTTCGGCTGGTTCGACCGCGCCTTCGGGTTTCACCGCAACATGTTCGACCGGGTGGGGCACTTTTCCGTGGGCTTCTACGCCTTTGGCATCGTGGAACTGCTTGTCGCCCGCCGCGCGATGAGCCGGCCGCTGGCGTGTGCGTTCGGCATCTTCGCCATCGCGTTCGTGGCCATGTCGTACGAGTTGATCGAGTGGCTGTACGCCGCGTACGGGGGGAACGCGCAGGCGGGGGCCAACTTTCTGGGGAGCCAGGGCGACGTGTGGGACGCGCAGAAGGACATGCTCATGGACACGCTCGGCGCGGCGGTCTCCGTACTGTTGTACCTCGCGCTGCGGCGGCGCAGCCGGGGCGGCGATGCGGCACCGCTTGGCGCGGAGTCCCCGACTTCACTCCCTGCCGGATAAACGCGCAGGACGCTGGAGCGCTCACCTTCCGCGCTCCAGCGCCCTGGACCCGTAGCACCACGGCGCCGTGACGGCGGCGCCGGGCACTCCCCTCTAGAACGCTACCACGCCCGTCATCATGAAGCCGTCGAACTTGCCGCCGTTGCGAATGTCCGTGGCGGGGAAGTCGTTGTACGTCTGCTTCACGTACTCCAGCTTCATCAACACGCTCGGCGTGATGAACCAGCCGCCCGAGAGCTGCACGCGGTGCACGTTGACGTCGTTGGTGATGCCCTGGAGCTCGCCGTTCATCGTGTTGTAGCGTGCGCCCACGAACAGCGGTTCGCCCGGCAGGAAGCGGTAGACCGCGTCGGCCGCGTACTGGTGCAGCGTGCGATTGGATGTCTCGCTGCTGCTCCGCCCCTCGGCGCGCTCGATCACGCCGAACAGCTCCAGGTGTTGATACTTCACGAACGGGTTGATCTGGTAGGCGGTGACCTTGTTGCTGAGGCCGGGGTTGATCGTGCCCGACCAGGCCTGGCTCGACGTCGACGCCTGCGTGTTCTCCATCACCAGGAAGTACGGCTCGCCCGCGCGGTTGCCCCAGTACAGCGTGTTGGATGGCGACTTGGAGATGCTGTAGCGCGAGCCGGTGAGTCGCACGCGGAGGTCCGGCGTGATCTGGCTGTCGTAGCCGAGCTTCGCCAGCAAGGCGGGAGACCGGCCATCGGGGTTCGTCACATCGCCGTTGATCTGACCGCCGGTGATGCCGCCCATGGCCATCAAGCCGCCCAGACGGGCGTAGACTTCGCCGCCGATCTCGGTGGTGAACGCGTCGAGGATCAGGTTGCCGACGAATGGATTCTGAAGCGAGTTCCCGTTGTCGCTGCGGCGGAAGTGCGCGTCGCCGTAATTGATCTCGAAGTGCCCCGCCTTGATGGTGAGGAACTCCATGAGCGTGTTGAGGAAGTCGTTGTCGATCGGCGACGCGTCGATCTGCAGATATCCGTCTTTCACCCACGTATCGGTGTGGTGCCGGGAGGACAGATAGGTCGTCATCGCCACGCGAACGCCCTTGGCCAACTGCGCATTCAGGTAGAGATTGGCGGTAGCGGTGTTGAAGCCGTTGCCAATGTCCATCAGCTGGTTCGCATCGAATTCGTTACCGCTGGCATCGGTCTTCATGTTTGGGGCGGCCGAGTTGCTGTGATGCAGCCCCTGGAACTCCTGCGTGAACGCGGCACCGAAGTCGAGCCGGAAGCCGCTGAATGGCGTGTCGTCGCGCTTGGGCGCCTCGAACGTGTTGAGGCCGCGCTTGTCGATCGGATTGATGTGCTGAATCGAGATCGGCGGTTGTGTGGGCGGTGCCGGCTGCGCCGACGAATCGGCGGGCGCCACCTTGGTGGTGGAGCTGTCTTGCGCCTTCGCATTGTCGGACTGCGCCGTCGCTGCACCAGTCCACGTCAGCGCGACGATCGCAGCCATGAGCGCTGTAGCCTTGCGTGTCATCTTGAACCCTCCTTCGGGGGTACGGGCCTATGTTACGCTGGCAGTATACCGGGAGCGGAAGGCGGGGTCTGTCGGATTTTCGTGCTGTCCCTGGGCGGCGCTTTTCAGGAATTTTTGTAAGCGCGAGCGACCGGGCGTGTCAGGGGAACGCCGACAGAGCGGGCGGACGACCGGCTGGCGGGGGTTAACGGCCCTGCTGCGCGTCGCGCTCGGAGGGTTTGGCTGGCACACGTGATGACAACTGCCGCGTCGGAGCGAGAGGAGCATGACTGCCCCCACACAGCCGCCGGAACCCGTGCAGGATCCTCCGCGTCCGCTCACCGCGGGACGCGCGCTGGGCATTCTCTGCGTCTTTCTCCTGGTGCAGTTTGCGGTGGCAGTCGTTCTGGTTGGGGCGGTGCAGAGCTACTTCGAGACCAGAATCACCGATCCAGCCGCGCTCGACGCCAGAGTGCAATCGCTCACGCTGCTCCCGTCCGCGTTGCTGGGCACCGCGCTGGGCGCGCTGGTGGCGTTGCGGATGACACGGCGCAGCTTCCCCGGCCCCCTTGCCTCCGGCACCCTCCGCCCCCTAGGCTGGGCCGGCGTTTCACGCCGAATGCTGGGGGCCAACGTCGCCCTGGGCGCGTCGGTGGCCCTGGTGGTGGCGTACGCGATCTTCCGTTACCTACCGCCGCATCCGGGGCAGACATTCGGACCCATCGCGCAGGCGGCCAGCACGCCCGGCCTTCCGCGCCTCATGTGGGCCGCCTTCGCGGTGGGCATCGCTCCGCCCGCCGAGGAATTTCTCTTCCGCGGCGTGCTCCTGCGCGGCCTCGCACACAGCTGGGGGCTGGCGACGGCGGTCGTTGTCACCACCGTGGCGTTCATCGCCCTGCATGTGCCCGAGGTGCACGGCTACTGGCCAGCGCTCGTCGGCATCTCGCTGCTGGCCACGCTCGCCATCTCCATCCGGCTGGCAACGCGCTCGCTCGGCCCGGCCGTCGCGCTCCACGTCGGATACAATCTCGCTCTCGTTCTACTGGCTTACGTGCAGTCCAAGTGAGGACATGTGCGGCGCGCTTACGCTCCACCGTCGCGCCGCGGCCGCGGGAGCGCCGTGGGCGGGAGCATGCCGTTCAGGCGCATGTAGTTCGCGATCTGGCTGTAGTGGTCCGCCATGTCCATCGCATGACCGAGCGCCAGTCCCGCGCGCGTCGTCTGGAAGGAGCGCCCTTCGAACGAGAGCGTCACCGGCTCGGCGAGCTTGGCATCGTCCAGCTGCGCGAACGCCTTCTCACAGAAGTCGAACGACGCCTTGAGCTTGGCCACCAGCGTGTCCTTTGGCCACGTGGCCTTCACCGAATCGGGCGTGGTAGTGTCCGACGCTGCCCTGGTGGCCTTCATCTCGCCAAAGCCGTTACAGAAGAGGTAGTTGTCGGTGGCCAGGTGCTCGGCAATGTGGCCGATCGTGAGCTGGGCGGGCGTGGGGCGGTAGTTGAACTTGGACTCCGGAATCGAGTCAAACGCCTGCGCGAGAACCCGTTGCAGTCCCATCGTGCGCCCGCGGAACGCGGTGGTGATCGGGTTGGCCTGCTGGGCCGCAGGCTGCTGCTGCGCGGCGACGTTCAACGGAAGAGCCAGCACCAGGAGGAACAAGGGAGCGCGCTTCATGGGATCTCCATAGTGGATGGGCACGGAATCGGCAGACCCGTTAATTCGACGCTGTCGCCCGCGTTTTCGCAATGGCTGGCCGGGCGCGGTGCAGCCGATCGGGCGCTGGGCAGCCGGTCGGGCGCAGGGCAGCCGGTCAGGCGCGCGCCCACTTGTGGGGCGACGCGAGTGCACCGGTTTGCCAGCCGGGGTGACGGCGCTTTTGGCCTCGGCAGCGTGGCCCGCCTCGAGCAGCCCGGGCAGCCCGAAGCCGAGTGGGTCGTCACCGAGTTCGTGCCGGGCCGGCGTTTCGCGTGGGAGACGCGTCGGATGGGACTGCGCATGACGGGCATCCACGAGCTGTCTCCTGAGAGCGGCGGAACGCGAAACACGCTCGGTCTCGAAGCCGGGGGCATCCTGGCTGTCCTTCTCTGGCCGCTCCTGCGCCCCGCGATCCGGCGCGCGCTGACGGAGGAGAACCGCGGCCTCAAGGCGCGGTGCGAACAGGAACGTCGACCGCTGCGCAAAGACTCCGTGGCGAACCGCGTCGTGTACCCACGGCACACCGGCGAAGCCGGCGACCACTAGCACATGTCGTCATCCGGCTCGCACTCCGTTCCAACCGGCACGTTGATCGCGGGCGGCTTTCTGTCGCTCGTCGTGCTCGTGTTGATGTTGGGCACGAGGCGGGGTAACCCGCTCCAGTTGCGACAGAATTGGAGAGGCAAACAGCGACAGAAGTTAGCGAACCGATACGATGCTTCTGCGGCTGCATCCATTGCGCCCGCACTACCAACCACCACAATGCGCTGGAGTGCCTCTGTAACAGTCCCGTGCTGTCTCAGCGGCCGGTTGATCCTTCATGTTCATTCTCGCAGCCCCTTACTTTCCCCCACCCACCCCCACCGCCGCCCCGCCACCGTCACCGCCCGTGCATGCCCACCCGCCGGCGCGAATTCGAACCCCACCACCTGCCCACTCCCGCCCACTTCAACCCGCAGCTGATTCTTCCCCGCGTCGTACACCTCGGCGCGGCTCCGGACGACGCCGAGCCGCATCTCCAGACCGCCCGCCACCACGCGCCACTTCATGCGACCCAGTTGCGAGTCCTCGTACACTCCCGCGTACGCGTCGAGCGGATGCGGTAGCGGTGCCAATCGCGCGCGCCGACGCGCCAATTCCTGCGCCAGCCTGCTACGGTACGCCGGAAGGCGTGCTACCATGCTGTCCAGGCGCGCCTCGTAGCGCGCCTCGAGATCCGGCTTCCCCAGCAGGCGGTCGTACGCGTACGTCGCCACCAGGTCTGCCGCGGGTGAGGCGGGGCCGTCGCCGTTGACCAGTACGATGACGCCAATGTGGTGCGCGGGCATGAACGACATGTGCGAGCGGTAGCCGCTGAAGTCGCCGAAGCGGTGGATGAGGGTGTCGCCCTCGTAGGTGCCCAGGTCCCAACCGTACGCCCACCCGTACCGATGATAGGGGCCAAACTCCCGGTCCTGCGCGACCTGCATCCGGTGCGTGAGACGGAGCGGCTCGGCGGGGAGCACACGCTGTCCCTCCACCATGCCGTCCGTGATGTGCACCGCCAAATAGCGCGCCAGGTCGCGCGCGGAAGCGAAGTGCCCGCCCGCAGCGTGCATGTTCGCGTCGTCCTTCCCCAGCGGGAGCCTCGCCCACCCGTCGGGCGTGGCCTCGTGCGGCATGGCGATCCGGTCAGGCGGGATACGCGAGAGGTACGCCGTGGTCGAGGTCATCGCGACGGGATCGAGCACGAGCTGCTGCACCACGTCCTTCCACGACTCGTGATAGATGGACTCGAGTACCATCCCCAGCAGATTGTAGCCAAGATTGTTGTAGTCGAAGGTGCCGTGCTTCCCGGTGGACCCGTGATAGCGCAGTAGCTCCAGCAGCTGCGCCCTGGTGAAGACGCCGGTGTACGCGGTACGGAATACCACGGGCCCGCTGCCCGAGAGTCCGTGGGTGAGCGCGGCCAGGTCGTGCACGGTGATCTGCTCGCGCGGGACGCCCTTCGGCAACTGTGCATTCGGGAGGTAGCGCACCATCGGCGCGTCGAAGTCGAGCTTCCCCCGGTACGCGGCAATCGCCGCCGCGGTGGCGGTGAGCGACTTGGTGCTCGACGCGATGTAGAACGGCGTGTTCGCCGTCACCCGCCGTCCGCTCTCCACGTCCGCCACGCCGAACCCTTCGGCGTAATCCACCCAGTCGCCCACGGTTACGGACACGGCCATGCCCGGCGTGAGTCCCGCGTCCACGACTTTCCGCGCGAACGCCGAAACGTCCGCGCGCCAGTCGCCGCCGATCGTGGCCTGGGCCGGCAGTGCACGATGCGTGAGACAGCCGAGTGCGGTTGTGAGCATGAGCATCCTGCGGATCACGTGCGCCTCCGTCGCCAGGGGGTCGTCCGACGATAGCGCCGGCGGCGCGACGGACGCTTGAACGGAGCTAGCCGGCGCGCACCAGCGCGCGGAACCGCGACGGGCTCACCCCGGCGGCGCTCCGGAACTCCCGACACAGGTGCGGATGGTCGGCATAGCCGGCGTCCTGTGCGATGCGCGACAGGTCGTGCGCCGAGCTCTCGATGGCCGCGGCCGCGCGTTGCAGCCGCTGGCGGCGCCGGTACTCGGTGACGCTGCAGCGGTAGTGTCGACGAAAGGCACGCGAGAGCGAGACGGGATGCGCTCCCACATCGCGCGCCAGCTCCGCCACGGACGCGCTCTTGGCCGTTGCATCGTCCAATGCCTCGCGCGCGCGCCGAAGCCACGCAGGAGGACGGCCGGAGAGCGGTGCGTCTTCGGGAAGAGCGGACAGCGTCTCCACGATCCCTTCACACAGCGCGTCCGCCGAGGCTCCGCTGCGCACGAGTCGGAAGAGCGAGAACATGGCCGATGCCGCCGGACGCGCGTGCAGCCATCGCCAGCGCCCAAGGTGGGTATCGTCCCGCGGCACGCTGGGCCACGCGGCGGCGTCCGCGCCGTCCACCAGCGCGATCTGCAACGTGCGCGCGCCACGCGGTCCCACCAGATCGGCGTGCGGGAAGTCGGCAGGCTTCACCACCAGGCTCAGGGCGGAGCCGATCTCGTCGGTTCCCGCTGCCTCCTCGCGGATGGCGCCCGCCAGCACCAGTGTGACGCCCGCGCATGGATGCGTGTGCGTCCGCTGGCGGACGCCGGGCGCGTACAGCATCTCGCGCACGCGGAACGGACCGGCGGCGAGGGCGGGGGAGGCGTGGACCGGAGGACGCATGGGCTCCATGTACGATTCGACAGGTGGGCTGGGCCACAGGGTTGGTGTGCGGCCGCAGGGTGGCGTACGGCCGGAGGGCGTTCGAGGTTTCCGGAGTTGCATGGACACAATCGCCGCCGCCAGGGCAAAGCCAAGGCGCAGCCGATGCGGCGCTACCCGCTCACCACTGCACTCGTACCCAGCGTGGGGGAGAAGAGTGAGGGACTGCCGCGATCGACCCTTGTGCAATCTGCGGCTATTCCGCCGTCCCATCCCCATCAGCAGATTGCTGGCGCTCATCAGCGACACCGGGCGCGTTGTGTGCGGCGGCGTCCTGCTCTGCCGAATTGCCGGTGCCAGCCCCGGAATGTCGGGAGCGGATCAGGCTCCCTATTTCGCACTATGACGAGACGATCACTTCGCCTGGCGATGGCGCCTCTTCCCTGCGCACTGCTCGTCGCAACGGCAGCGTGCGTCCATCCTCACCATTCAGCCGCGCCAGAGCCGGAGCAACGCGTGGTGGATAGCGGCGCCCGCATTCGCGTTCAGCTCGATATCGGGAAAAAGCTGAGCGGTCGGCTGCTGGCACCGTTCGCACCCACGAGCACGGAGCTCGTGATGTGCGAAGCCAAGGGGAGCGCGTCCTGCGATGCACTGGATACTGCTCGCGTCCATCGAATCCCGAGGAATAGCCTCCGTTCTACGGCGATCAGAGCCAGGCTCGGGGGGGACGGTGCCTCAGTCGGGCTCTACGGCGGCCTTTTGTTGGGTATACGCACCGACGACGGTAGCGGCGTGTCCATTGTTGAAGGGTTCTTTCTTGGCCCATTTGTCGGATATTTTCTCGGCTCCCATGTCGCCGGGTGGGTCCCGCTCTTCCCGTGCGGCCCGCATGGACAGTGCGGATGGCCGCGAGGCGCGTGGCGGCCGCCCTCGCCGCCACCAGACGGTCAGTGACGCTTCGCACCCTCGCGGTCGTCACCCTCCTCCTCCGCGCGGTGCTTTGAGAATCGCGCCGCATGCCGTGCACCTCGCGCTGGGCACCGCCCCGAACTTGCGGGGACGCACCGTTGCGCGGCGGGGGACCGTACCCGCTGTCGCTCCGGCCGCGGTGCTGCACATCGGCGGCTGACCGGCCGGTCTCGGGCAAACCGCGTCTGGACGGCGGCTGGTCCGGCACGTAGTGTGTCGCATCACCGAACCAGGAGGTCCGTAGGCGTCTTCTCGTCTGCTGTGTTATTGCGCTGGCCCTGGCCGCCTGCAGCAGCGCAACCACCGCGCCGTCCAACGGGGAGGTCGCGAACGTCACCGGCCACGTCACCGCCGCTTCCGGAGCCCCGCTCACTCGAACCCCGCTCGCGATAACATGCGTCAACGGCGCTACGCAGACCCTGACCACCGATGCAGAAGGACAATACGTGGCTGGGCTCATGGGGGGCGGGTCGCCGGACGACGGGCCGACGCCCTACCAATTTACCGTCGGTGACCTTGCCGCGGTGCGCTTCCAGGTGGATACCGCGCTGGCGTTCGGGCCGACCGGCCTGCCGGACGTGTTGCAGCACATCGATCTCCGCGAACCACAGTGATTCCGGAACTCGCCCGCGTACCCTGATGCGTCACAGTCCCGGTCGGTGGGGCCACTCACTCGCCGACCGGGGAACAGCCGGAGAGCGTCATCCACGCCGGCGCTGCCGCCTCGCCCTCAGCTTTGCGCTCGTCGTGGCTGTCTCGACAGCCGGGTGCGCGGCAGCGCAGGCCCGGCCCTTACAGCTCGTGCCCTACCCGGCGGCCGTCGCGGTGTCGGGCGACACGCTGCGCTTTTTCGGCGCGCCGCGCATCATGCTGGACGACAGCTCCGACACAACTCTCGCCCACGTCGCCCGGCTCGGAAAGCGCATGCTGGACGAGGCGCGCGGGACGGTTCCAAACACCGGTGACGAACGCCGTGGCGCGGTGGCGCGCGGCTTGACACCGCACGCGGCCACTCCACCGCGCCATACCGGCGGCGTCCGTCTTACCATCGTCTCCACTTTTCCCGACACCTCGCGCGAAGCCTACACCCTCGTCTCCGACAGCGACGGCGTACGCATCACCGCGCGCGGTCACGCCGGCATCTTCTACGGTCTCCAGACGCTGCGTCAACTCGTCCACTCCGACTCCGCCGGAGGCTGGACCATCCCTGCCGTCCGCATAGAAGACGCGCCGCGGTTCGCATACCGCGGTATGCATCTCGACGTGGCGCGCCACTTCTTTTCGGTGGCGTTCGTCGAGCGCTACATCGATCTCCTCGCGCGCTACAAGCTCAACACCTTCCACTGGCACCTCACGGACGATCAGGGATGGCGCATCGAGATCGCGCGCTACCCGCGGCTCACGAGCGTGGGCGCGCCCCGCGCGGAGACGATCGTCGACAAGCACTTCGATCCGTACGAGGGCGACGGCGTTCCGTACGGCGGCTACTACACGCAGGCGGAGATCCGCGACGTGGTGGCGTACGCCGCGGCACGCTACGTCACCATCGTCCCGGAGATCGAGATGCCGGGGCACGCGCGCGCCGCGCTGGCCGCGTACCCGAACCTGGCCTGCACGCCGGGCCCGTTCACCGTCGCCACCCGGTGGGGCGTGTTCGACGACATCTTCTGCCCGACGGAGCACACGTTCGAGTTTCTGGAGAACGTACTGACCGAGGTGATGGATCTCTTCCCGGGCACATACATCCACGTGGGCGGCGATGAGGTGCCCAAGCGCCGCTGGCGCGAGAGCGCGGCGGCGCAGGCGGTGATACGGCGCGAGGGGCTCAAGAACGAGCAGCAGCTCCAGAGCTACTTCATGCGGCGGATAGAGCGTTTCTTGAATGCCCACGGGCGCCGGCTGATCGGGTGGGACGAGATCCTCGAGGGCGGGCTCCCACCGGAAGCGACGGTGATGTCGTGGCGCGGCACCGCGGGCGGGATCGCCGCCGCGCGCGCGGGACACGACGTGATCATGACGCCGTCCAACTCCATGTACTTCGATCACTATCAGGGCCAGCCCGCCACCGAGCCACTCGCCATCGGCGGCTACACGCCGCTCGATTCGGTGTACGCGTTCGAGCCGGTGCCCGGGTCGCTCACGCCCGCCCAGGCGAGGCATATCCTGGGCGCGCAGGCCAACCTGTGGACCGAGTACATCGCCACCGAAGCGCACGCGGAATACATGCTGTTCCCGCGACTGCTGGCACTGGCGGAGGTGGACTGGACTCCGCGCGGCGCACGAGACTGGGAGAGTTTCCAGGCGCGACTGCCGGCGCAGCTCGAGATGCTCGGCCGGGCGGGGGTGACGTATCGGGGGGCTGCAGATCGGTAAGGGCGACGGCGAGAGCAGACGCTGGGTTCAGCGTCCACGGTGCGCCACGCCCGGTGGGTGGCTCCCAGGCCGCAAGCCCAGAGGTGACGGTTCACCCAACGCGCAGTATTCTTGGACGCATGCGCATCCCCGCCTCGGTCGCCCGAAAGCTCGGCTGGTATGTCTACATCTATGTGAATCCGCTCGACGGTCGCGTCTTCTACATCGGCAAGGGGAAGGGCACCCGCGTGCTCGCCCATTTGGAGGCCGACGATGTCTCGGAGAAGGCCCGGATCCTGGGTGAAATCCGCCGTGCCGGGAAGACGCCGCAGATCGACATGCTCGCCCACGGGCTGTGCGACGAGGAAACCGCCTTTCGGGTCGAGGCAGCCGCGATCGACCTGCTCGATCTCTCGGAGCTCACCAACCGCGTCCGCGGGAAGCACGCACTCCAGCTCGGCCGCACCCCTCTCTCTGAATTGATTGCTTTCTATAGCCGACGTCCGGTGGTCATCGCGGAACCGGCGCTGCTCATCCGCATCACGCAGTTGTACCGGCCACACATGCCCGCGCTCGAACTGTACGACGCGACACGCGGGGTGTGGGTCGTCGGCAGCGAACGCGAGCACGCGAGGTACGCCTTTGCGGTGTTCGAGGGAATCGTCCGTGAGGTGTACGAGATTGCGCAGTGGTTCGAGGCCGGAACGACGTTATCCAGCCGCCCCGCCGAGACCCTGGAGCGATCGGGCCGTCGGGAATTCGTGGGCCGTCTCGCGCCGGAGCACATGCGCCGGAAGTACATCGACCGTGACGTGAGCGCGTATCTTCCCAGGGGATCGCGCAATCCGATTCGCTACGTGAACGTCAAGGCGTAGCGGAGCCGGCGAAGGCTCCGACTGCACGAGCCCGTCGATGCCGAGCGCGAACTCGCCCAGCGCGGCTAAGATCGGGGCGTTGAATGCACGGGTCGCTCCCAACGAGAACGGCGCCGTTACGTGTGGTGTGGGAGTACGTCCCTCCCGGCCGCGTACCGTCCCCTACCCCACCTCCCCCGCCAACCGCGCTCGCAACCGCCGCCGCACCCCCGCCGCCGGCTCCTCTGTCACTCCCAACTGCTGCCGCAACGCACCCACCACCGCCGCGAACTCGCCGCCAAACCGCTCGCACCAGTCGCACCCGCGCACGTGCGCCTCGATCTGCGCGTGACGGTCCGCACTCAACTCGCGGTCGAAGTAGTCCGACAGCTCCGCCATCACCGCGGTGCAGCGAATGCCCGCCACCTCTCTGTCATGCGCCGTCACAGGACCTCCCGCAGTGCCGCCAACGCACGATGGTGTGATGGCGATGGACAGAACCCTCTCGGCTGCCAACGGCGCACCGCCACGGCGGTCAGCCCCATCCGGCTGCGGCGACGGTTGCCGTTCGGCATCGGCCGCGTGGACGATCACCGGCTGCACACCAGTCGCCCACGGTGACGGGCTCCCACGCAGACAGTGCCGCTCCCCGCACCTCCGTCACGTGGCACAGCCGTTACGCCGCCGTGATCCAACAATGCTCCGCTCGTGAGGCGCACGGATGAGCATTCGTGCGCTCACGTGGGACTGGACTCTTCGTTGGAGGAGAGAGTATGCCGCGCCGAAAATACCGCGAACACGCCGTCACGTGGATAGGCGTGCTGACCATGGTGGTGACCATTGGATGCCAACGGGAGAAGCCGACTGAACCCACGAGACCGGCCACCGCCGAACGCGATGGCGGAGCCGAGCACGAGGCTGAGCTGAACCGGCTCCAGCACATCGTGGTGATCTACCTCGAGAATCACAGCTTCGACAATCTCTACGGCGAATTCCCCGGTGCCGACGGCCTGGCGAACGCATCCGGCACCGCGACGCAGGTGGATGGCGGTGGGACGGCCTTTGCCACCCTGCCCATGAACGCCGGCTCTCCCTTCCCCACCACGCTGCCCAATGAACCGTTCGCGATAGAGCAGTTCGTCGCCGCCACGCAGAAGATCCCGGACCTCGTCCACCGCTGGTACCAGGAGCAGGCACAGATCGACGGGGGGAAGATGGACAAGTTCGCGTTCGTGAGCGATGCAAAGGGTGAGGTGATGGGTTTCTATCACACCGCGGGGCTCCCGCTCGCCGCCGAAGCCGCTCGCTACACGCTGTGCGACAATTTCTTCCACGCGGCGTTCGGAGGCTCGTTCCTCAACCACTTCTGGCTCATCGCTGCACGGACGCCGGAATTCCCCGGAGCGCCGGCCAATATCGTAGCACAGGTGGCGGCCGATGGCACGCTCATCAAAGACGGCGCCGTCACCCCGGACGGGTTTGCCGTCAACACGCTCTTCACAATCAACCAGCCGCACCCGCCGGTGCCAGCCGAGCAACTCGTGCCGAACCAGACGTTCGCAACGATCGGCGATCGTTTGTCCGACAAGGGAGTGAGCTGGGCCTGGTACTCCGGAGGTTGGGACGACGCGCTCGCGGGCCATCCTGCTCCGCTCTTCCAGTTCCACCATCAGCCGTTCGCCTACTTCGCGAACTATGCCGACGGCACCGAAGCCAAGGCGGAGCACCTTCGCGACGAAACAGAGTTCATCGCCGCGGCACGCGCGGGCAAGCTGCCGGCCGTGTCCTTCGTCAAGCCGCTCGGCCCGGACAACGAGCATCCGGGCTACGCCGACGTCATCACCGGCGAGCAGCACGTGCTGGATCTCATCAACGCGGTTCGGAACGGGCCGGATTGGAAAACCAGTGCGATCATCATCACCTACGATGAGCATGGCGGCTTCTGGGACCACGTAGCTCCTCCCGTCGTGGACAAATGGGGACCTGGCAGTCGTGTCCCGACGCTCGTCGTCTCTCCGTTCGCGAAGCAGCATTTCGTGGATCATCGCCGCTACGACACCACGTCCATCCTTGCCCTGATCGAGCACCGTTGGCACCTGCGGCCGCTCACCGACCGTGACGCGCACGCCGACGATCTGACGAACGCGTTCGAGTTCGGGGCCGACAACGGGAGCCATGGACGCGGTGACGGTTAACACGCGTACGGAGCATCGGCGGCTGCGCCGGCCAGGCCCACATTTGACCTGGCCGACGCTGGTCGTCGTGTGCGCGCTCGGGCTGGGTGGGCTGCTGTATCGAGCCGCCTCGGCGCGAGCGCCCTCGGTACCCATGTCGGATGGTGCCATCCACGCAGAGTTTGAAGACGGGCTGGACTCGCTGGCGGCGGCGCTCGGTGCACTGGCACAGGGCGTTCACGCGGGGCGCGGCGCGGCGATTCCCGCGTTTCGCACCGCGCGTTCGACGTACAAGAAATCGGAGGTGTTGCTCGAGGTGTTTGCGCCGTCCGCGGTCGAGGCGCTGAACGGGCCATCGCCCGAACGCTCCGATGATCAACCCTACCTCCGCCTGGGAGCCCCGGCCGGCTTCCAGGTGATTGAAGACGCGCTCTTCTCCGGCGGGGACGACCCGGGCCGCGACTCCCTCCAGTCGACGGTGCGCGCCATGCGCGCGGCCGTCGGCTCGTTGCGGCGCATGATCGGCCGCATCCGCGTGTCCGATGCGGCGTTGCTCGACGCGCTTCGTCTGGAGGTCGCGCGCGTGTCCACACTCGGCGTTGCCGGGTTCGATGCGCCTCGATCAGGCGACGCGATTGTGGAATCTGCCGCGGCGATCGAGGGCGCACGCGCATTGGTGCATGTGGCTGCCGCAGCGGCCAGCGTGCGCGACACGGTGTGGCGGCCAGTGGAGACGGCGCTCGCCCGCGCAGCCCTGTATCTCCGCGCGCACCCGCAATTTGATTCGCTCAACCGAATGGCGTTCATCGTGGCATATGCCAATCCCGCTGCGCGGGCGATCGCGCGTGCGCGTCGCACCTTCCCATCGCCGTCTCGGTTCCGGCGCCTCTGGCGCCAGGACGCCGCGACCGTGTTCGAGCGCGGCGCCTTCAATGCGTCCGCCTTCGCACCCATCGACGCCCCGCCGTCGTCACCCGCGATCATCGCGCTCGGCCGCCGGCTCTTCTCCAATGCGCGGCTGTCCGGCCCCGGTACGCGATCGTGCGCCACGTGCCACGAGCCCCATCGCGCCTTTACCGACGGACGCGCTCGGAGCGCGTTGCTCGTCGCCGTCGCTGGACCACACCGGAATACGCCGACGCTGCTCAACGCCGGCTATGCGCCGGCACAATTCGACGATCTCCGTGCACGCTCGCTCGAGATGCAGGCCGGAATGGTCCTCGCCAGCCCGGCCGAAATGGGCGGCAGTGCGACGCTGGCCGCTGTACGGCTGCGACGCGATCCGTCGTATCGCGCCGCATTTGCCGTTGCGTATCAGACCGACACCAACCGCGCGATCACCGAACGCTCGGTGCGGGCGGCGCTGGGTGCCTATGTGCGCTCGCTCAGCGCGCTCGACGCCCCCTTCGACCGGGCCGTGCGCGGCGACACGAGCGCACTCTCGGCGGCCGCGCGCCAAGGATTCACGGTGTTCATGGGCAAGGCCCGCTGCGGCACCTGTCACTTCGCGCCCCTCTTCAACGGGACAATGCCGCCCGACTTCGTATCCTCGGAAGCCGAGATCATCGGTGTAACGGCGCGCCCAATGCTCGCGCGTGCACGACTCGATCCGGACCCGGGGCTGGGGGGTATCGACGCTCAACCGGTGCACCGCGGCGCCTTCAAGGTCCCCACCCTCCGCAACGTCGCGCTCACCGCGCCGTACATGCACAATGGCGTATTTCGGACGTTGGAGCAGGTGGTGGACTTTTACGATCGCGGCGGCGGCGTTGGAAACGGCCTCGACCTCCCCACGCAGACGCTCGCCGCTGATTCCCTCCATCTCGCACCGAAGGAGAAGCGTGCATTGGTCGCGTTTCTTCGGGCGCTCACGGACACGACCTCCGCGCCCTGAGCGATCATGCGAGCTGCCCCAGCTCGTGCAGGCGATCCACCAGCGCTTTCAGCCGCGCGAAGTCCTTGGGGCGCCCGCGTTCCGGCACCATGGACGCCTCGCGGATGGCCGCCAGCATCGCTTCGGCAGTGCGGACCGGCACGGGACGCGGCGTCTGCCCAATGGAGGCATCGCCCTCGAGAGACTGCGTGAGTTCGGCGAGCCTCCCGTCCACGCGCACCGCGTAGTGCTCGATCATCTGGTGCAGATTGACGCGCAACGCGCGGAGTTCGACCAGCACGTCCTGGTTGACCGCGGCCCGGCGAGAGGAGCGCGAACGGGCGGCACGCACTTTCTGGTCGGCATGTGGGCTCGGGCGTTCGCCGCGTGGTGTCATGGCGCCGCGCGGCGTCGGGGCAACGGGAGCGGTCGGACACCGTTCACCACGCGCGCGATACGGTCGCGGAGCTCGCGGTGCACCGTCAGCAGCGTGCGATTGGCGTTGATCATCTCGAAGCCGTAGCGCTCCTGCAGACGCCGGAACTCCTGACGAAGCCGGCGCTGATAGCGGATGAAGCTCCCGAACCAGTCGCGCGAGAAACCGAGGTCCATGCCGGACTCCCAATAGTCGAGTCCGCAATGCGCCGTGAGGGTGCGATCCACCAGTGTGCGGCTGGAGACGTCGAAATAGAAGACGGCGTCGGGAATCAGCGCACGCGAGTAGAGGGAGGCGAGCCAATCGGGGTCCGCGCCCCGCACGATGTCGCGTGCCATCGGGGTGAAGATGTACCGGTCGGCGAGCACCACCGACCCGGCGCGCAACGACGGCACGATGCGGTTCTCCAACTGGTCGTAGAAATCGGTGGCATAGAACAGAGACATCGTGCGTGGGCTCAGCACATTCCCGCCTTTGGCGCGTTCGAGGTCGCGCCCCACCAACCGTGAGCGCTTGAGGCCCACCTGCGCCACGGGGTATCCGCTCTGCTCGAGCCACTCCGCCAACAGTTGGATGTGCGTGCTGCGCCCGGAAGAGTCGGGCCCCTCGATCACGATCAGCGCACCGGTGAGCTGCGACAGATCCACGCCCGGCGGCGCGAGCCCGAAACAGCGCTTGGGATTCACGCGAGCACCGGCGGACGGGCCGTGGCCCGCGTGCGGTAGCGTGCGAGATCCACGCCATCGCCGATCATCTTGCGGACCAGCCGTTGTTGCTCGTACGCGTTGCGCCTGGCGTCGACGCAGGCAAACCCGAACTCGTCGGCCAGGTGCTCGTACTGCTCCATCACGCGGCCTTGAAAGATGCGAAAACTCTCGTAGATGTCCGGCGACAGGCTCATGTCCATGCCGGCCTCGAAGTACTTCAGGCGCGGACGGCCATCCAGGATGCGGCGCAGCGCGACCTCGAGCGGGAGGCGAAAGTACAATGTGAAATCCGGCAGCCGCGCGAATCCGTACATGCGGCGCAGCCAGTCGCCATCGCACCCGCGCACCGCATCGCGCGCGAACGACGTGAAGATGTAGCGGTCGCAGAGCACGATGTGCCCACCCTTGAGCATCGGCAGGATCTGTCGCTCGTAGCGGTCGGCGAAGTCCGTCGCGTGGATCATGCTGAACGTGGTGGGCGTGAGCAGCTGCCCCTTCTTGCCGCGCCGCGTCGCGCCTCGCACCAGGGCGCTCGAGTTCCACTCGGTGAAGTGCACTCGCAGCCGGAGCCCGTACAACCAGCGGTGCAGGAGGCGGATCTGCGTGGACTTGCCGGAACCATCCAGGCCTTCCACCGCGATGAGGACACCGGGTTGCCCGCCACGCGCGCTCATGCGACCGTCCTCCGTGTGGTCCGAAGACGGATCGCCTGCCCGAATGTCTTCTGGAACAGCCCGGCCTTCCGCTGCAGCGCCCATCGTTCGAGCAGGAGATCCCCCGTGCCATCCACGGCCAACCGGAGCGTCTTGCCGTGGCTCGCGGCGCGCACCGCGTGGACGCTCTGGCGATGCTCGCGGTCGAGGGCGTCGGCCAGCCGCAGAATCGCCGCCAGGCGCGTCACGCGCGCGCGCTCCGATCGCGTGAGCCGGCGGAAGGCCCGATGATGCCTGGCGGGGCCGCTCTTCCGGTGATAGCGCGCGACGTTGGCGACCATGCGGATCTCGGCGGGGCTGAACCCCGGCAGCTCGCACTGCGCGATGATGTACAGCGAGTGCTTGTGATGTCGGGGATAGGCGATGAACATGCCGATATCGTGGAGAATGGCGGCGGCCAGGAGGATGTGCCGATCGGCGGAGCCCATCGCGTGTCGAGCGCGCAATTGATCGAACAACGAACCGGCGAGCGCGGCGACGTGCCGGCCGTGTGGCTCGTCGAACTGAAACTTGCGCCCGAACGCGATCGCGCCCGCGAGCACGACGTGCTCTCAATGTTCAACGTGCGATCAATGCTCGGTCAGGTCTTCCACCAGATCCAGCAGCACGCCGTCCTTCACGCCCACACCGGGAACGTGAATGCGATCGCATCCTGCCAGGTTGCACAGGTGCTCGTACACCAAGGCAGCCGGGAGGATGACGTCGGCACGGTCGTCCCGCAAATTCAACCGTTGGATGCGCTCCGCGACAGTGAGGGATGCGAGCGTGGCAACCAGCTCTCGCAATCGCGCCAGCGGGAGCACGGACACGCCGGCGCGATCAGGCTCCGCACGCCCCAGGCGAGCCAACGTCTCAATGTTGCCCCCGGTTGCGATGAATCCTTGCAGCCCCGACAGGTCCGATGGCGGAAGACGGAGCACGCTGACGTACTCCTCCAGCGTTCGACGAAACCGGCGCTGGTTCCGTCCCCGTGGCCCGAGCTCTTCCAGAAGCCGCACGGCCCCAACGCCGTGAGAATCGCTCCAAGAGACCTCGTTCGCGTTGACGAGTGACACCTCCACGCTCCCACCGCCCAGATCGGCGAGCAGCCACGGGGCGTCGCCCAGTGGAAGGCGGCGGCGAACGGCCAAGTGAACCAGCCGGAGCTCCTCGGCACCGGTGATGATGTCGACCGAGAGCCCGGTCGCGTCCAGGACGCGTTGGAGAAATCGCGTCCGGTTGTGCCCCTCGCGCACGGCGCTGGTGGCCACCGCTCGCACGTGCTGAACACGGAGCTGTTCGAGGCGCCCGCGGCAGGCCACGAGCGTGTCGATGGCAGCCCGCATGGCCGGCTTGGCAAGCCGTCCCGTCTGGAAGACCTCATGGCCCAGACGAACCGGAGATCGGACCTGATCGAGCATGAGCGCATGTCCCGGCTGCAAGAACTCTGCAGCCGCGAACCGAATGGCGTTCGATCCGATGTCGACAGCCCCGACACGCAACGGGAAGGAGGCCGCCTGGGGAAGGTTGACGCTCAGCGTGGTGGCGCCGCGGCTCCGCATAGGCATACGCGCAAAGAAGGTATCGCGGCACGCATGACGCCAGTAGAGAGCGCGTGTAACGAGACTGTCACGGCGCCGGCTGGCCGTCGTGGCGCGCTCCTGCACGGCCAACGCCCCGACCAACGACCCGCACATGACGGCGCTCAGCAAGCGATGGGTGATCCCAGATCAATGGCGCGTGGTGGGCAAGCTGTCTGGATCGTGACGGAATCGCCACCGCACCGTGAAGTCGGGCGTGCAGCATGTAGATGGTGCCCGCACAATGCGACCAGCGGTATACCTCCGCATCAACCACTCCTCCAAGCTCTCCTCCCTCCCGGTCATGACATTCTGTGTTCGTGTGCCATCGCAGACCAGATCCGTCGCGCGAAGGACGCTCACCGGCGCACGTTTCAGGCAGGTGAGCGTTGCGGATGCGATTGCTCTCCTCTTGTCAGCCGCCCTGGCGGCCTGCGGCGGTGCCACGCGGTCGGGGGCTCCGCGCGCGACACCTCGACCGGAGCACGTTCCTCCGCCCACGACTCCGATCGCTCCGCCACCCGCCCCGTCGCCGGCCAGCCGGCTTCCGACCGGTGTCCTGCTGGATCCGGTCGGAAGCGCGGTGGACGTGGGAGAGTTTCCTCTGGCCATCGCCCGCTCGCCCGACGGGCAACGCTACGTGCTCCTGCTCTCCGGATGGCACGAGCAAGGACTGCAGGTCATAGATCGCGCCACCGGGCAGGTGCTGCAGACGCTGGCACAGCCCGCCGGCTTTCTGGGACTCGCATTCGCTCCCGATGGACACAGCCTCTACGCCTCGGGTGGCAATCAGGACGTGGTCTACCGCTACACGTGGGCGGGAGACACGGCAACCCTGCGCGATTCGCTGGTGCTCGAGATGCACGCCGCTCGTGCCGCCGGCACGCGATACCCGGCCGGACTCGCGCTCTCTCCCAATGGACGATGGCTGTACGTGGCGGAGAACCTGGGCGACTCGCTGGCCGTGCTGGATGTCACCACGGGTGCGGTGCAAGAGCGTGTGCCTGTCGGACGGTATCCGTACGCGGTGGCCGTCGCTCCCAATGGCAAGCACGTCTTCGTCTCGGCGTGGGGAGAGGCGTTCGTGGCAGCGTTTACCGTCGGCGCCGACGGAGCGCTGCAGCCGGCGGGGCATATCGCGGCCGGCCGGCATCCGTCGGCGCTGCTCATCGATGCTGCGGGACAGCGCTTGTATGCCGCCTCGGCGAGCACCGATCGCGTGACCGTGATCGACGTGGCGACACACACCGTGATCACCACGCTCTCCGATGCGCCGCCGTCCGGCCCGGACGAGGGGACGACGCCCAATGCCCTCGCACTGTCGGATGATGGCGCGCGGTTATTCGTGGCCGAGGCGGACGCGAATGCGATCGCGGTGTTCGATCTGCACGCGAACACACGGGGCGGGACGGCGGACAATGCCGCAGGCTCCGATGAGCGGCTCCTCGCGCGCGTCCCCACCGGATGGTATCCGAGCGGCGTGCTCGTGATGGGAGACACCGTGGTTGCGCTCGCCGCCAAGGGACGTGGGAGCAGTGCGAATCCCATGGGGCCTGGCCCGGGCCGTTGGGGCAGTCGCACACATCCGGAGAGCTATACGCTGGGGCAATTGCACGGCATGCTGACGACCACGATGCTGGCACGCGCGGACACCGCCGAGCTCGCACGGTACACCGCACGCGTGTGGCACGCCAACGGATGGGACGACACGCGCACGCTGGCCAGCTATCCGCCCATTACGCACGTGGTCTACATCATCAAGGAGAACCGGACCTATGACCAGATGTTGGGCGACATGGCGGAAGGCGATGGCGACACGTCGCTCGTGTACTTCGGGCGTGCGGTGACGCCCAACCATCACGCGCTGGCCGCGCGGTTCGGATTGTTCGACCGCTTCTTCGTGAACGCGGAAGTGAGCGCCGATGGTCACAACTGGAGCACCGCCGCCTACGCCACCGACTACGTGGAGAAGACCGTTGCTTCCAACTACTCCGGCCGGCGCAGCGGGTACGACTACGAGGGGATGAACCGTGACGAGATGACGGACGACGACGTGAACGCGCCCGCGCACGGATATCTGTGGGATGCCGCGGAACGTGCCGGGATCACGTATTGGAACTTCGGCGAGTTCGTCGTGCCCGCATCGGAGGCACGCGGGCGAGAGGCGCCGCGCACCGCCACGTTCGACACCTCCCAAGCGGGAGGCCGCTACGTGGCCACCAAGGCACACCTGGCGCGTCACACGAGTGCCAACTTCCCCGGCTTCGACCTATCGATCCCCGATCAGCTACGTGCCGATATCGTGTTGCGCAAGTTGGCATCGTGGACGCGCGCAGGCAGCATGCCGCAACTGGTGATCGTGCGTCTGCCCAATGATCACACCTCCGGGCTGCGCGCGGGCGCGCCCACGCCGCGCGCCGCGGTGGCGGACAACGATCTCGCGCTGGGGCGCGTGGTCGACGCGCTGTCGCACTCACCATTCTGGGACAGCACCGCGGTGTTCGTGCTGGAGGACGACGCGCAGAATGGTCCGGATCACGTGGACTCGCACCGATCGCCGCTGTTCGTGATTTCGCCCTGGTCCGGCGGCGGCGTCAGCCACCGGTTCGCGAACACCACCGACGTGCTGGCGACGATCGCTGAACTCCTCCACCTGGAGCCGCTCTCGCAATTCGAGCAATACGGCCGGCCGCTGCGCGAGATCTGGCGCGCCATGCCGGACCCCACACCATACTCGGCGCTCACACCCGACGCGGATCTCGACGCGCGCAATCCGGCACGGGGAAGCGGAGCGCGGGCGAGCTCCAGGCTGGACCTCAGCGAGGAAGACCGCGCGGATGAGGACCTCTTCAATCGGATCCTCTGGCGGGCCATGAAGGGGGACGCGCCATACCCCGGAGTGCGGCGGGGAAGTGTGTTGGACCTGGGGTGGACAAGGTAGCACAGCGCCACGGGAGCCTTGCAGGGTTGGTCGCTCCACGCGCCCTGGCGAGTAGCGCGCGGCCCAGCGGTGCGTTCGGCCGCCCGTTAGCGCGATGCGCTGTCAGCCATCGTCACCTCCTGGCACTCCGCCGCCGGATCACTGCACAGCTGTGAACGGACCGTGACGGCGCGATGACCTGCCAGATGCGCGGCATCGATAGTCTCAGCACGGTGACCGCGCGACTGTCCGCATCGCGCTGACGACCGGCGTCCGCGGGGCAGACGCACGGAACGCAGCGGTCAGCGAGACGTGGACAGCCGCGGTTCGCGGCGGTGTGTCACCCCACAATCCTGCGTCCCTGTTGGCGACCGCCCGCCGCCGGGAGCGCACTCGCTCCAATTCAGGAGGCCAGGTTATGCCGAGTCGTCGTGCCATCCTCACGATTGGCGTTGCCGGAATGCTCTGGATGTTCGGCGAAGCTCCAGCGGCAACGGCCCAGGGAGTGACGACCGCCGCCGTCAGCGGCCGGATCGTCAGCCAGGATGGCCAGCCACTGGGGGACGTTCAGATCCAGGTCGTCAATCAGGCCACCGGCGCCACCGCCGGCGCGCTGAGCCGATCAGACGGGCGATACAGTGTACAGGGACTCGAGGTCGGTGGCCCGTACGCAGTGACCGCACGCCGCGTGGGATACGCGCCCCAGAGCGCGGACCCCATCTACCTTGCCCTGGGACAGAACGCGATCGTGCCGTTCACCATGCAGCCGCAAGCCGCCCAGCTCACCACCGTGGACGTGAACGCGGAACAGAGTCCCATCTTCTCGTCGAGTAACATGGCACCGTCCACGTCGATCTCGGATACCTTGCTGCGACGTTTGCCCACGCTCGATCGAAATTTCACAGACTTTGTCGTCCTCACTCCCGAAGTGAGCACCAGCGGCCCGGGACTCTCGGCCGGCGGGGCGAACAACCGCTTCAACAACATCCAGATCGACGGCGCGAGCGAGAACGACATCTTTGGCCTCGGGTCCACCGGCGAGCCTGGAGGACAGGCAAACGGGAAGTCGATCTCCATCGAATCCGTGAAGGAATATCAGATCCTCCTTGCGCCATACGACGTGCGCCTCGGGAACTTCACCGGCGCGCTCATCAACGCTGTCACCAAGAGCGGCACCAACCAATGGCACGGCTCCGCATACGAGTTCTTCCGGAATGAGAAGCTCGCCCGAAACGATCCATTCATCCGCACCACGCAGTTCGACCGGCACCAGTTTGGCTTTTCCGTGGGCGGACCGATCGTGAAGGACAAAGTCCTGTTCTTCGTCAATCCGGAGTTCCAGACCTTTACGACGCCCGCTCGCGGACCCTTTGCCGGGGCGCCAGCCGGATCGCCACAGGCACTCAACGTCTCCCCCGATTCGCTGGCGCGCTTCGCGCACATTCTTCAGGGATTCGGCATCGACCCGGGGTCCGACGCGGCCGTATCGAACCAGAACCCCGTCCAGAACGTGTTCGCGCGCATGGACGTGCCCGAGATCTTCGGCAATAGCCGGCTCGTTGTGCGGTACAACTACGGGAGCGCCGACGATGATGCGTTCTCGCGGAGCGCGCGCACGTTCGAGTTCACATCGCATGCACATCAGTTCCGCCACACCAAGAACGCTCCGGTCGCGCAGCTGTTCACGAATTTCAAGAACGGCTCATTCAACGAATTCATTGCGGGGTACAACCGCATTCGTGACCGGCGCACGCCCGGTGTGATCGCTCCGCAGGTCACCGTGCCGGTCACTAATCTCACCGGTGGGACCACCAATCTCGTGGCCGGGGGTGAGGAGTTCTCGCAGGGCAACGAGCTCGATCAGGACGTCACGGAACTCACGGACAACTTCACCATCCCCATGGGCTCGCACCGCGTCACCATTGGCACCCACAACGAGTTCTACCACATACGGAACCTGTTCGCGCAGGCGTCCTTCGGTGTGTACTCGTTCCAGAGCCTCGACAGCCTGGCGGCGGGAATTCCCAGCACCTATCGCATTGGCCTGGACTTGGGCGCGGGGATCACGGCCGAGTTCAACGCGGCGCAGTATGGGGTGTATGTGGAGGACGCATGGCAGCCGACGCCGGACTTCACGCTCACCTATGGGCTGCGCGCGGACATCCCCGTGATGAACGACAGGCCGCCCGCATCCCAGTTCGTTCAGGACAACTTCGCTCGCAGCACGAGCACGGTGCCGTCGGGGCAGGTCCAATGGTCCCCACGCGTGGGCTTCAACTGGGATGTGGGCGGTGCGAAACAGATGCAGGTACGGGGCGGAGCCGGCGTCTTCCAGGGAAGACCGGCGTTCGTGTGGGTGGGCAACGCGTTCGCCAACAACGGTCGCCGTCTGGGGACGCTCAACTGTGGCCGATCCTTCGACCCCGGTGACGCGCCAATGTTCAGCCCGGATCCGGCAAGCCAGTCGCCAGGCTGCGTCGACCGGACAACGGGGGAGACGGTGGGCGACGGATCGTTTGCCGAGGTGGATCTGCTACAGAAGGATCTGAAATTCCCGCAGACGTTCCGTGCATCGCTCGCCGTCGACCGTAGCCTGGGCCGCGGTTGGGTTGCCACGGTCGACGGACTATATACGCACGCGATCAACGAGTTCTTCGTACAGAATCTCAACCTCACGGGCCCGGTTGGCCAGGACCGCAACGGGCGCGTGATGTACGGCACGGTCGGTACCACCGGTCGGTCCCAGCCGGAGCTGAACGTGAGCACGCTCACCAATGGCGTGATCAATGTGGGCAACGAGTCCAAGAGTTACGCATACGATGTCACGGGACAGTTGCAGAAGCGGTTCGCCGACCGCTTCGCGGTGAAGGCGTCGTATACGTACGCGCGTACGTACTCCGTGCAGGATCTCACGTCCAGTCGCGCAATCTCGAACTGGCGGTTCGGGCGGGAATTGTCGGGGTCGCACGCGAGCACGGACGTGGGGACCTCCCTCTTCGACATGCCCCACAAGGTGCTCATCACCGGCACCTATACGTTCCCATGGGACCGCTACGCCACCGATCTTTCGCTGATCTACGACGGCCACTCGGGGCAGGCGTTCACCTATGTGTACAGCGGCAGCTCCGGGCGCGGCGACCTGAACGCCAATGGCGACGTGGGCAACGACCTCATCTACGTGCCAAAGAGCGTGGACGACCAGAACGAGATCATGTTTGACGATGCAGAGAGTGCGGCGGCCTTCGAGAAGTTCATCGAGAACAGCGACTGTCTGAGCGCGCATCGCGGAAGCATCCTGCCACGCGGGGCCTGTCGCACCCCATGGCAGAACGTCCTCGATCTGTCCGTGCGCCAGTCCGTGCCGGGCATGAACGGTCATGCGGTGTCATTTCAACTTGACGTATTCAACGTGCTCAATCTCATCAATCGCAGTTGGGGCAAGATCGAGTTGAATCCGAGCGGCTTCACCAACGAATCGCTGCTCCGGCACGTTGGAGAGACCGCCGGTGATGTATCGACCGCACAGGGCGTCTTCACGTTCGACCCCGGCACGGAGAAGTTCCGGTCGGACAACATCGCGTCGTTCTACCAGATTCAGTTGTCGGCACGGTACAGCTTCTAGCGCGCCGCCAGGACCGACGCCATGGCGGACTCCTGTGGTCCGCCATGGCGTCGGCGCCCTCATCGCGCCGTCGTCACATCCGCAGTCCCTTCCCCCGTGACTTCATCACGGAGCCACCTCCCCCGCCAACCGCTCCCGCAACCGCCTCCGCACCCCCGTCTCCGGCTCGTCTGCCACGCCCAACTGCCGCCGCAACGCACCCACCACCGCTGCGAACTCGCCGCCAAACCGCTCGCACCAGTCGCATCCGCGCACGTGCGCCTCGATCTGCGCACGGCGCGCTCCCGACAACTCGCGGTCGAGGTAGTCCGACAGCTCGGCCATCACCGCGGTGCAGCGAATGCCTGCCACCTCTCTGTCGTGCGCCGTCACGAAACCTCCCGCAGTACCGCCATCAAGTGGAGCCGCGCCCGGTGCAACCGGCTCTTCTGCGCGGCGAGGGTGAGCCCCAGCAACACCGCCGTCTCCTCGCCCGACATCTCCTCCATGTCGCGCAGCACGAGGATCTCCCGCTCCTCGGCCGTGAGCGCGCGGAATCCCCGCTCCACCAGCTCGCGCGCCTCGAGCTTCGCGGCAAAATCCTCCGGCGATGCGTCCCCCCATCCCGCGCGCGCCGCCAGCTCATCGATGGGAACGTGATGCGCGGGCTCGCCCGCTCTCCTCCGGTACTGCCGACGGACGGCGTTCCGCGCGATGTGCAGCAGCCATCCACGCGCGGATCCATCGCCGCGGAAGGTCCCCGCGCTCCGCCACGCGGCAATGAACGTTTCCTGCAGCGCGTCCTCCACGCGATCGCCATCGGCGACGGCCGCGATGTAACGCAGGACCGCACCCTCGTGTCGGTCGACGATCGTTTCGAACGCCGAACGGTCTCCGGATGCGGTCCGGCGCAGGATGTCCGCGTCGCTGCTGGTCAGTGATTCTTCACCGGGCATGTGTTCAGCCCGAACAGCGAGTAGAGCGGACAGGTGCCCACGAGGCCGGTCAGCAGCGGGACGATTCCCAGAAATCCCCACGGCGTCTTGGGCCCCACGAACACCAGACTCAGCAGCACGATGCCGAGCACCACGCGCACCGCGCGATCGAACCCGCCCACGTTGGATGCCATCAGCTTGCTCATGACTCTCTCCCGCAAAGGTCAGTGGGGAGGCGTCATCGCCCTCCCTGCACGAGAGAGCCGGGAATCACACGAAAGGATTCAGCGCGGCAGCCGCAGGGTGAACGTGCTCCCATCGCCCGGCGTGCTCTCGGCCGTGAGATCCCCGCCCATCGCGCGCGCGAGATCCCGGCTGATGGCCAGGCCCAAGCCCGTCCCTTCCGTCGCGCGCGTGTAGCCGGCATCGATGCGCACGAACGGCGCGAAGATCTGCTCGAGCTTCGCCGCGGCGATGCCCCGCCCCGTGTCGCGAACGCGAATCAGCGCCCGGTCACCCGCCGCGGATGCCGACAGGCGAATCTCGCCGCCGCTGTCGGTGTACTTGATCGCGTTCGCCAGCAGGTTGAGCACGATCTGCTGCAGCTTCTCCTCGTCGGCGTGCACCGTGAGGGCGGGGTCGGCCGGCACGTACGTGTAGCGGAGCCCCTGCGCCAGGAGTTGCGGCATTACGAGCGCCTCCATGGCGCCAAGGCACTGGTCCACCGAAAGATCGGCCATCGCGAACTCGATCCGTCCTGCCTCCAGTTTGGCGAAGTTCAAGACATCGTTCACCAACGCCAGCAGGGTGCGCTGGTTCTGGCGGATGCGCTGCAGGTCGTCACGCTGCGCATCGGTGACCGCACCGCGAAGCCCCATGTCGAGCAGCTCCACGTATCCGGCGATGGCGTTCAACGGTGTCCGCAGCTCGTGGCTCATGTTGGCGATGAACTCGCTCTTCGCCCGATTGGCCACCTCCGCCGCAATGCGCTGCCGCTCCGCCTCCGCGCGCGCGGCCTCCGCCTCGCGGCGCGCCTCGCGCTCGGACTCGTAGAGCCGCGCGTTCTCGACCAGCAGGGCAGCATGCTGGATCTTGGCGGCGAGCCGCGCGTTCTCCAACGGCGCCGCCAACTGGTCGGCCAGTGCGGACAGCAGCCATTCGTCGTCCGCGCTGAGCTCGACATCCTGCTTCCGCATCACCGCCAACAGCCCGATCACACGCCCCTGCGTGACCAGGGGGACGCCAAGGAATCCCGCCGTCTCGCCCATCAGTCCCTGCAGCCGGCTCGCGAGCGATTCGTCGAACGACGCGCGGAAGCGGCGCACCCGGTCGTCCGGGACGCCGAACGAGGCGTGCACGCGCAGCAGCCCCGTGTCATCGGCCAACATCAGGATCGCCTTGTCCGCCTCGAGCAGATCCGCGGCCTCTTCGGCGGCATGGCGCAGGATCTCCGCCAGAGACTCGGCGTACGTGACGCTCCGACTCAGATTCGTGAGACGTCTCAGGCGATCGTCGGCGTGGTTCGGCCCGGCCCTGCGCGAGACGCTCTCTGCGGTGGAAGGGGTGCTGCGACCTTCGGTCACGTCAACTCGATTCCGTGGGAACTGATTTCGAACTCGCAAGCTGCGTGCTCGTGCGCGCTCCCACGCATTTTCACAACGCGTAAACTGCGACGGCCGGTGGTGTTATCCCCATAGCGTAAGGCGATGATGTTGTCGGACATGTAGCTGAACCGTTGGTCCAGGAGCCCCCGTCCGGATACTCCTTCGCCTGCCTCGAGCGTGAGCATGGTGGTCACGCCGTTCGCAGCAAAGTGCTGAATGAGGGAATAGAGATAGTCGTGCAGCCGCTGCGGGTCGCTCGCCGCCGTCGCCAGATCGCCGATCCCGTCGATCACCAGCCGCCGGATGTCTCCCGTGTGGATGGCGTCGAAGATCTCGACGACGATGCTGTCGATCTGCAGCTCGACGGGGGAAGCATAGAGAAGTCGAAACCCCTGTGCCCGTACCTCCGCAGGGTCCGCGCCGAGCCCGGAGATCGCGCGGCGGAGCTGCGCCGGATTCTCCTGAAAGTTGACGTAGAGCGTGTGCTCGCCCAGCCGGATACCCTCGAGCGCGAACTGCAGCGCGAGTGTCGTCTTTCCGGTGCCGGTCGGTCCCAGCACCAGCGTGGTCGAGCCGGCCAGCAGTCCGCCGCCGAGCCGGGCGTCGAGCCCGGGCACGCCGCTCGGCAGGCGCTCGGCCAGCCAGTCGTACTGTTCCGGCACCCGTGGGGCGACGAGACGCGGGTAGAGCTCCAGTCCGCCGCTGCCGATGCGAAAGGCGTGCTGCCCCTCGCGGTACGCGCTCCCGCGCAATTTGAGCACGCGAAGGTACCGCTCGTCGCGCGTGCTCAGCGGCTGCCGAGCCAACTGCACCACGGAATCGGCCACGGCGAATTCCGGGTACCGCCGAATGTCCGCTTCCGTGTACTCGCCGAGCAGGAACGCCGTGATGTCGTAAGCCGACAGCAGCCCGGCGAGCCGCGAGATGAACCGGCGCATGCCGTCCGCCGACGTCGCCAGATCGTGAATCGCGCGGAAGGAGTCGATGACGACGATCTTGGGCGATCGCGTCTTGATCGCCTCGTCCAGCCACTCCAGGAGCGCTCCCGGACCGTGCTCGACCAGCGCCGCGCCGAGATCCTCGTACTGGATCTCGCTGCCGATCAGGTCGGCGTCGAAGAACGAGAACCGCTGGACGTAGGTCACCACCTTGCTCAGCGGCTCGGAGAGCGTGGTGGCGTACAACGCGGGGCGTCCTCCCCCGGCATTGTGAAAGAGCAGCTGCTCGGCGAAGATCGTCTTGCCGGTCCCCGGCTGCCCCATGACGATGTTGATGGAGTTGCGCGGGAAGCCGCCGCCGAGGATCGCGTCCGCCTGAGGATTTCCGCTCTGGATGCGCCCGTCGGCGCCCGCGTCATCGGGAGCGGTCTGGGGCAATCGGAGCTCGCTCACGCCACCTCCCCCGGGTGATCCGTTGCTCCGCGCATCTGCAGCAGCTTCCGCACCGTATCGACCAGAGACTTCTCGCCGAGGGGCTTCATGAGGAAGCCGTCGGCGCCGGCGTCCGTCGCGCGCGAATGCACGGCGAGAATGCTGAAGACGAGAACCAGGGTGTGCCCGAGGTCCGGATCGCTCTTCACCGCACGGCAGAGCGCGAGCCCGTCCAGCTTGGGGACGAGCACTTCGGTGACGATGATGTCCGGGCGCAGCTCCCGCGCGCGCGCGAGGGCCGCGAGCCCGTCCGCGGCGAACTCCGCGCTGAATCCCGCCTCGTGAAGAAAATAGGATTCGAGCTCGCGCACGTTGGGATCGCGCTCGACCACGAGAATGAGCGCGCGGCCGGCACGGCTCACGACGCGGACCTCCGGTGCACTGGTGCGTCAGCTCTCACGGTTCTCGTGGCGCGACGTGCGGCGACTTCGGGTACGAATGCAGCATGCTCGGAACAGCGGTTACGAAGGCGGAAAATGCGGAGGGGGACGCGTAGTGTCCAGCGCCCCGCCTCCGCTACTTCACAGCCGCCGCAACAGTCGCCGGCTTGCTGGCCCGCACGAAGCCGCTCATGATCCTGCCCTCCACCTGATCCGCCAGCGACAGATCCACGCCCGTTCCCTCCAGCAGCGCGACGGCATCCTGGCGCGTGTAGACGCGCGTGGGCTCGATGCTCGCGTTCTCGAATCCCACCTCGCGAAGCATCTGCAGAAACTCGCCCTCCTCGAGCGCGCCTGCCACACACCCGGTCCAGAGTGGCATGCTCTCCTTCACCGGCACGGGGAGCCCTTCGCGCACGATGATGTCGCTCACGGCAAAGCGTCCGCCCGCGCGGAGCACGCGGAACGCCTCGGCGAGCACGCGCCGCTTGTCGCCCGACAGATTGATGACGCAGTTGGAGATGATGACGTCCACGCTCTCCGATGGAAGCGGAATCGCCTCAATGTGCCCCTTGAGAAACTCGACGTTCGTGACGCCCGCCTTCCGCCTATTCTCCTCGGCCAGCGCGAGCATGTCATCGGTCATGTCCAGCCCGTACGCCTTGCCCGTCGGTCCCACGCGCCGCGCCGAGAGAAGGACATCGATGCCGCCGCCGGAGCCCAGGTCGAGCACCGTCTCCCCCGCGCGCAGCTCGGCCAGCGCGGTGGGATTGCCGCAGCCGAGCGAGACGAGCAGCGCCTCGGCGGGCAGCCCAGCCGTCTCGCCCGCCTCGTACAGGTCGGCGGTGATCGGGTCCCACGTCTCGCTCGTCGCGCCACAGCATCCGCTCGTGCCAGCCGTGGCTGGATCGCAGCAGTCGCCGGCGCTGTCGGTCGCCGTCCCGCAGCAGCTGCCCGCGGTGTCGCTCGGCGTACAGCACGGCGCTTCCTCCGTGGCACCTCGCCGCACGCGGCGCGCCGTCTCACCGTAGCGTGCGCGCACGGTGGCGCGAATATCGTCGATAGAGGACCGTGGTTCCTGCCGCTCCTCTTGAATTTCGGTTGTCATACGCGCCTCACAGGTATCAATCAAACTTGATGTTTAAGGGACGAACGAAGAACGTTTATCCGCAGCACGATCCGCGCTCGAGGTCCCGCAGCGCGCGCGGATTGGGCTGCATCTTCACCGCGAAGTCGTGCACATGGGTCAATGCATCGGGGACCAGACGGTAATACGACCAGCGCCCGTCGCGGCGGTCGGTGACGAGCCCCGCATTCTTGAGGACCTTGAGATGAAAGGAGAGCCGCGATTGCGCGGCGTCCAGTTCGTCCTGCAGCTCGCAGACGCACCGCTCGCCGCGTCGCAGCATCGCGAGGATCGAGAGGCGCGTGGTGTCCGACAGCGCGTGAAAGAGCACGACGGCGCGATCGAGGTCGCGAGCGGACCGAAGCGTTGCAGGCATGCAGGAATAATATCAATAGAAGTTGATGTGTCAAGGACCGCCCTCGACGTCATGAACAGAAACGCATGAGGCCACTCAATCCAAAACAGCGTCGCCACGTCCTCTCGACCGTCGCGCACGGGGATGCACTCCTTGCTCGGTGGAGCGCATCGCGCGCGGAGACGACTCGCCCTTTGCGCGCGATCCTCGCTCAGGCACGCTCTGCGCTGCATCAGGGCGAAGGCGCCGGGTAGGTCCGCCCCTACCCATCCACCGGCAATCGCCGCACGCGCGTTCCAGTGAGCCGGTAGATGGCATTGGCTAGCGCCGGTGCCGCTGGAGGCAGCGCCGGTTCGCCAAGCCCGGTGGGGTGCGTGTCTGTCTCGACGAAGTACACCTCGACCCGCCGCGGTGCCCGGTCGATCCGCAGCATGGAGTATTGATCGAAGTTCCCCTCCGCCACCGCGCCATCGCGCACGGTGATGCGCTCGCCGAGCGCGGCGGAGAGTCCCTGATGAATCGCACCCTCCACCTGAGCCCGGCCGCCGTCGGGGTTCACGACCGGGCCGCAGTCCACCGCGCAGACCACCCGCTCCACCCGCACCGCTTTGCCCCGCATGGATACCTCGATGACCTCGGCGGCGTACCCTAGGTGATCGATGCCGCACGCCACGCCCATCGCGTGTCCCCTGGCGAGCGGTCTCCCCCACCCGGATGCCTGCGCCACACGCCGCAACACACCCTTCAGGCGCTCGGGCTCGGGAGGAAATGCGGAATCGGCGGGCGCCTGATCAGGCGGCAACGCGTCGATGAGATGCAGTCGGTACTCTATCGGATCGATGCCCGCACGCTCGGCCAATTCATCGATGAATGACTCGAGTGCAAAGGTGCCATGCGTCGTGCTCACCGCGCGCCACCACCCGCGCGTTACGCCAGCCGGCAGATGGGTGTATTCATGGGCGCGGTTCGCGACTCGGTAGAGCATGTTGGCCGATCCGTCACCTTCATCGGAGGCCCACGCCTGCTCGCTGCCAGGGCCAAGGGTGGCGCGGATGGCCGGCGTGGAGAAGCGATGCCGCCACGCCACGGGATAGCCGTCGCTTCCCACCGCCGCCTCGAACCGGTGCACGGCGCATGGACGGTAAAAATCGTGGCGCATGTCGTCCTCGCGCGTCCACACCACCTTCACCGGCGCACCCGCCGCGCGTGCAATGAGCGCGGCCTCCACGCTGAAATCGGGGTTGATGCGGCGTCCGTATCCCCCGCCCAGCAACGGGATGGTGACCTGAACGTTCTCCTTGGAAACGTGGAGCGCCGCGGCGACGGCACTGGCGGCCCAATCGGGAAACTGCGTCGGACTGCGCAGCGTCACGTGGCCCTCACGCACCTCGGCAAAGCACGTCTGCGGCTCCATCGTGGCGTGGCTCAGGAAGGGACATTCGTAGGACGCGTCCACCACATTCGGCGTGGCGGCCAGCACGCCGTGCGGATCCCCCGCGCGGTACACGGTGACCGATCCCTTCCTCGAGACCGCGTCGTGCATCGCCGCCGACATGCGTTCGGTCGTGTCGCCGCCGTGGGGCCCGGCATCCCATTCGATGGTCAGCGCTTTCCGCCCCTGCAGAGCGGCCCAGGTGTTGTCGGCCAGCACGGCCACGCCAGGGTGGACGTTGGTATTGCCGCCCACGCCGGGCACTTCGACCACCTTCCGTACGCCCGGCACGGCGAGCGCGGCCGAGGCGTCATAGTGGCGCACGCGACCGCCGTGCACGGGCGTGCGCTCCACCACCGCGTACAGCATGCCGGGTACGCGCACGTCCGAGCCGTACTGCGCGCGCCCCGTTGTGATGTCGGCGACGTCGACCCCCACGATCCCATCCCGCCCCAACAGTCGCCACGCGCTGCGCGGCTTGGGCTTCACCGTGCTCGGCGCGGCGATGCCGACCGCGGCCGGAGCGAGGGCGGCGTACGTCATCTCGCGGTTGCTGCGCGCGTGTCGGACGCGGCTGTCGCGCGTCTCAAGCTGGCCTGCGGGAACACCGAGCGCGGTGGCGGCGGCGGTGACGAGGATGTGGCGCGCCGCCGCGCCCGCCGTGCGCAACGGTTCCCACGCCGTCTTCACGCTCGCGCTGCCGCCCGTGCCCTGGTCGCCGTACCGTTGGGCATCGTTCGGCGCCTGCGCAATGCGCACCCGCGTCCAGTCGAGGTCCATCTCTTCGGCCACCAGCAGCGCCAGCGAGGTGCGCACGCCCTGCCCCATCTCGGAGTTGGCTACCGTGATCGTGGCGCTGTTGTCGGGATGAATGCGGACCCACGCGTTGGGCTCGAACACGGCGGCGGCATCGGTGGGTGGCGCATCGCCGCCCTGGAGTGTCGCCCGCCCGGGGGGATCGCCACGCCGCTCCGCTCGGCAGCCGGGCAGATAGATTGCCACCAGCAGTCCACCGCCCGCCATGCCGGCCACACGGACGAATTCGCGGCGCGTGAGAGCCGCGTTGGCGGCACCACGCGGGCCGCTCACGATGCACTCTCCGGTCGAGCGAGGACGGCCGCGCGCTTGATCGCGTTCCGGATACGGCGATAGGTGCCGCAGCGGCAGAGATTGCCGCGCATCGCGCGATCGATCTCGTCGTCGCTCGGATCCGCATTCGTCGCGAGCAGCGCCGCCGCGCTCATGATCTGGCCGGCCTGACAGTAGCCGCACTGCGGCACGTTGGCCTCTCGCCACGCGAGCTGCACGGGGTGGCTGCCGTCGGCCGACAGCCCTTCGACCGTGGTGATGCTCTTGCCCTGCACGGCGGAAACCGGCGTCACACATGAGCGGATCGCCCGGCCGTCCAGGTGCACCGTGCACGCCCCGCACTGCGCCATGCCGCAGCCGAACTTGGTGCCGGTGAGACCCGCCGCATCGCGCAGCGCCCACAGGAGGGGCGTATCGTCGGGAACGTCGAGCTGGTGATCGGCGCCATTGATCCTGAGCTTCAGCATGCCCTCTCCTTCGCCTGGAAGAGCAAATCGCGGCAGCGGTGCACCGCCGCCGCAGCCACGGTCCGCACCGTACAATGGACGGCCGCGGTCGCGACTCGCAAGCGAGCTGGTGCGGAAGGCGCGCGCGCCGGGCTCGGCCGCGTCCGGCGCGGTGTCGAACTCTACGCCGGTGCCCCGCCGGTGCGCAGAAACTCCGCCAGCTCGTCCGGCAGTCCCGCCGCGCGCACGCCGGCGGCCGCCGCGTCCACGTCGTACGCCACGCGCGCGAACTCCACCCGCGGCTCGCCGTCGCCGAGCGTGACCAGCGCGTACCCCGCGCGCCAGTCGCCGTCCTTGGGACGTCCCACGCTGCCGGTGTTCACGAAGTGAATGCCGTTCACGGCGCGACGCCACGGCTTGTGCGTATGGCCGAAGGCGATCGCGTCGCCCGATTGCAGTCCGACGTGCGCCGCCATCTTGAGGCAGAAGTCGTCGCTCCGGTCCTCGGTCCAGTAGACGGTATTGAGCGTCGGCGTCCCGTGCACCAGTACCAGCCGCGGACCGCTTGCGTGTCCCCCCAGTGGACGGAGATCGATCGAAAAGGGGAGCGCGCCGAGATACGCCCTGGTGTCGGGCGTCACCGCGCGGCGCGTGTAGTCGTAGCTCGCGTGCGCGAGCGCTTCCTGCCTGGGGCTCTCCGACCGGCAGCCGCAGTGCGGGTGATCGGTGGCCACGGTGGAGTCGTAGTTGCCGGCCACGCCGGCGATCGCGCGCTCGCGCAGGCGAGCGATGACTTCGTTGGGGCTGCTGGAGTAGCCGACGAGATCGCCCAGGTGGTAAACGGCATCCACGTCCGCGCGCCGGCCGATGTCCGCCAGCACCGCGTCGAGCGCCTGCAGGTTGGCGTGGATGTCGGAGATCAGCGCGTAACGCATTCCACCGCCCTGGCAGGCTGGCCCGGAGCAACGCCAAAGTAGCGTCGTCCCGCCCACAGCGAGACGTACACGAGCCCGATGAGCGCCGGCACTTCGATGAGCGGTCCCACCACGGCCGCCATCGCTTCGCCCGAGCCAATGCCGAACGTCGCCACCGCGACGGCGATCGCGAGCTCGAAGTTATTCCCCGCCGCGGTGAACGACAGCGACACCGTCTGCTCGTAGCCAAAGCCCAGCCTGGCCGAGAGGAAGAACGCGAGCCCGAACATGACCGCGAAGTACACCACGAGCGGCACCGCGATGCGGACGACGTCGAGCGGCAGCTCGAGGATGCGGTGCCCCTGCATGGCGAACATGAGCACGATGGTGTACAGGAGACCGATGAGCGCCGTCGGCCCGAACCGTGGCATGAACGTTCCCGTGTACCACGCGTCGCCCCGGCGCGCCACGAGGATGCGCCGCGTGAAGTATCCCGCGAGCAGCGGGATGCCCAGGAAGATCAGCACGCTTTTCGCGATCGCCCACATCGAGACGTGCACCACCGCGGTGGCGCCGCCAAACCATCCGGGCGCCACGCTCAGGAAGAACCAGCCGAGTACGCTGTAGGTGAGGATCTGAAACACCGAATTGAGCGCCACCAACGCGGCGGCCAGCTCATTGGATCCACAGGCGAGCGAGTTCCAGATGAGCACCATCGCGATACAGCGCGCCAGGCCGATGAGCACGAGCCCGTTGCGGTAGGCGGGGAGGTCGGGCAGGAAGATCCACGCCAGCGCGAACATCACCACCGGTCCCAGCACCCAGTTGAACACCAGCGAGGTGGTGAGGAGCCTGGTGTCGGCCACGTGCCGGCCGATGGTTTCGTAGCGCACGCGGGCGAGCACCGGGTACATCATCCACAGGAGCCCCACCCCGATGGGCACGGACACGCCGGCGAGCTTCACCCGGTCGAGCGCCGCGCCCAGTCCGGGGAACGCGCGTCCCAGCAGGAGGCCGGCGGCCATCGCCGCAAAGATCCAGAGCGGAAGAAACCGGTCGAGCGTGGAGAGACGCCGCGACAGCGGAGGAGCGAGCGTCGTCTGCGACGCGGACGCGCTCAGCACGGCGCCTTCTCGCGTGCGCGCACACGCTCGGCGGCCGCGCGGCGTTCGGCGTCCAGCGACGGGATGCCGCGGAAGCATCCGCGCACGCACGCGATCAGGTTCTGCTCCACCTGGTCGGCCGGCGCGGCCAGGCGGTAGTGGGCGAACTTGTGCTCGCGCGTCACTTCTACCAGCCACACGCGGCGCAGTGCGGCCAGATGTCGCGAGACGGTGGGCTGCGGCAGCGCGAGCAGCTCGACAATGTCGCACACGCACAGCTCGCCGGCGGCGAGCAGATTGAGGATGCGCAGTCGGGTTGGCTCGGCGAACGCGTGGAAGAGCGTTTCGAGGCCGTCCAGGGTTGGGGCGGCGAGCGGGAGCGGTCGAGTCCTGGTGCGCGCGGGGGTCATATTCGTCGCAACGAATATGACCCCCGCGTGCAGTATCACGCAAGCTGGAAAAACCGAATCAGCTCCGCGGTGAAACCCTTCCGAGCCGAATCGCGCCGAGCCGAATCGCGCCGAGCCGAACCGCGCCGGGGCGAACCGCGCCGGGGCGAACCGCCTCCGGGCCGGACCGCGCCCCTATTCCTCCGGCGCGTTCTCCGCGTAGGCCGCGCGCAGCCGCTCCACGCAGCGCTCCGCCAACGCGGCGGACGTGTACCCGTCGCCGGACGGCGACGGCTGCCAGCGCCAGCTCTCCTCGTCGTTCGCCTCCACCGACAACACGTCCTCCCACAACACGGTGGCCGTCGTCGACACCAGCGTGCCCGTCCGCTCGGGCGAATTCTGCCACCGCGGGGCAACCGTGCCACGCCAGACGGCCACCAGAAGCTCCCCGTCGGCCACCGAACCGAGCGTCCGTCGCAGCCAGGCGATCGTCAGCGCTACCGGTCCGAGCTGCACGATGTAACGCGTGGGCGACATGCGGACAAGCGGCTTCTCCGCCGCGGCGTCCGCCTGCAAACCCACCACGCCGTTGGCGACGCCATCCACCAACCGTCCGAGCTCACGCGTGCAGACGGCCAGCGCGCGATGCGATCCCAAAAAGGATGGCCGATCGTGCCAGTCGTGATCATTGCCGACGTTTCGTGCGAGGGAGCTCCCTGCCATGTGGCCTCCATGTGATGCGTCCGGTGGAGTGCGGTTGGGGACCGTCCGCGCGATCGCCTGCGCCTCGGTGACTGGCGCTCGATCCTATCTCGCTCGCCGCAAGCGACGGGACCAAAAAAGGGGCCCGCTCGCAGTCGCCAGGCCCCCGATCCATCGGAACGTGTCCGCGTTTCCACGATTTCCACGCGTATGTGACTCCGTTCAATCTACCGCGCGGACGGGCGGCGGGCAATCATCGGCCCCACGGCGTTCCACCCGAACGAGCACCGTCGGGGAAGCCCTGACCACGCCGCGTAGAGCGGCCGATAGCGTGGGCAGTGCAACCGGCCATGTTGATGCCCATGACGACGCCCGGAGAGCCATCGCTCACTGCGCCCGACCGTTCGGCGCCGCACACGCCGCGCGCGAATAGACGAGACGCGCTCCACTCCGACGATCGCCCGGAGTTCTGGAACGCGCCCATCGATCAGCTGTTCGCGCGATTGCGATCGTCTCCCACCGGCCTCGCGGGCGAGGAGCCACAACGCCGCTTGGACCGATGCGGTCTCAATACGCCCACGTCGCAGCGGCAGAGCGCACCGCTTCGCCTGTTGCGGGCGCAGGTAACGAGCCCGATCGCCGTCCTCCTGTTCGCCGCCGCCGTGCTCTCCATTCTGCTCGGCGAGCGCACGGACGGCGGCATCATCCTCGCCATCCTTCTCGTGAGCGGCCTGCTGGGATTCTGGCAGGAATACCACGCGGCTGGCGCCATCGAGCGTTTACTCGCCCTCATCCGCACCACCGCCACGGTGCTGCGCGACGGCCGCGTACAGGAGATCGCGCTCGAGCACGTCGTGCCGGGCGACGTGGCGTACCTCGTGGCCGGCGCCACCGCACCCGGCGATGCGCGGCTCATCGACGCCCGGGATCTCTTTGTCGATCAAGCGACGCTCACGGGAGAATCGTATCCGGCCGAGAAGAGCGCCGGCGTTCTCCCGCCGGACACCCCGCTGGCTGCACGCACGAACGTCGTGTATCTGGGGACGCACGTCGTGAGCGGCACGGCGACGGTGCTGGTCGTCCGCACGGGAGCGAACACCGAGTTCGGGACGATCGCGCGGCGACTGGCGCAGCAGCCGCAGGAAACGGAGTTCGAGCGCGGCGTCCGGCGGTTCGGTGCCCTGCTCCTGCAGATCACGCTGGTGCTGGTGATCATCATCTTCGCGGTGAACGTCGCGCTGCACCGTCCGGTGCTCGACGCGTTGCTGTTCACTCTGGCGCTCGCGGTGGGACTCACACCGCAGCTGCTGCCGGCCATCGTGAGCGTGACACTGGCGCAGGGAGCGCGGCACATGGCCGCCGCGCGCGTGATCGTACGGCGGCTGGCGGCCATCGAGGACCTGGGCGGGATGGATGTGCTGTGCACCGACAAGACGGGGACGATCACCGAGGGCACGGTGGCCGTGCACGGCGTGGAGGACTGGACCGGTGCGTCGAGCGAGCGGGCGCGGTTGCTGGCGTACCTGAACGCGACATTCGAGACCGGTTTCGCCAATCCGATCGACATCGCGCTCCGCGCCTCGCCTCCCGCCGGCGCCGACGTGTACGACAAGGTGGACGAGGTGCCGTACGACTTTGCGCGCAAACGGCTGAGCATCGCCGTGCGCGCCCGCGGCACCGGCGTCACCGGTGGCGAGCACCTGCTGATCACCAAGGGCGCGCTCGCGTCGGTGCTCGACGTGTGCGATCGCGCCGAAGATGCCGCCGGCAACGTGATCGCCATCTCGGCCGCACGCACCGCTATCCAGGCGCGGTTCGAGGCGTTGAGTGTGGAAGGATATCGCTGTCTGGGCGTCGCCTATCGCCAGCTGGCCGACGATCGCCCCGTGAGCCGGACGGACGAACGCGCGCTCATCTTTGCCGGCATCCTGGTGCTCGCCGATCCGCTCAAAGCGGGCGTCACGGACACGCTCGGCGCGCTCACGCGGTTGGGGATCCGCGTGAAGCTCGTCACCGGTGACAACCGCCACGTGGCCGCGCGGTTGGCCGAACAGGCCGGCATCGACGCGTCCGGCGTGCGCACGGGGCGTGATCTGCAGCATCTGGACGAAGCCGCTCTCGGCGCCGTGGTGTCGCGCGTGGACGTCTTCGCCGAGGTCGAGCCGTATCAGAAAGAGCGGATCATTCTCGCGCTCAAGAAGGGCGGGCACAGCGTGGGGTTCCTTGGCGACGGCATCAACGACGCGTCGGCCCTGCATGCGGCGGACGTCGGCATCAGCGTGGAGTCGGCCACCGATGTCACCAAGCAGGCCGCCGATGTCGTGCTGCTCGACAAGGATCTGGCCGTACTGGCCCGCGGCGTGGCCGAAGGGTCGCCGTGCGTTCGCGAACACGCTCAAGTACGTGTTCATCACCACCAGCGCGAACTTCGGCAACATGTTCAGCATGGCAGGCGCGTCGCTGCTCGTCGCGTTTCTCCCGCTGCTCCCCAAGCAGATCCTGCTCATCAACGTACTCACCGACCTGCCCGCGATGGCGATCGCCACCGACCGGCTCGACCCCGAGCTGGTGCAGCGCCCGCGTCGCTGGGATACGCAGGGCATCCGCCGCTTCATGATGGGATTCGGGTTGGTGAGCTCGGTGTTCGACTATCTCACCTTTGGCACGTTGCTCTGGCTGGCGGTTCCGGCCGCCACCTTCCGCACGGCGTGGTTCACCGAGTCGGTGCTGTCGGAGATCCTCATCCTCCTCGTCATCCGCACCAGCCGGCGGTTCTATCGGAGTCGCGCGGGCACGACGCTCCTGGGGATCAGCGTCGCGGTGGCCGTCTTCACGATCCTTCTTCCGTACACGCCGCTAGCCGGTCCGCTGGGATTTGCCGCGCTCCCGCCGCGCATGGTATCCCTCGTGCTGGGGATCGTCGCCCTGTACGTCATCGTTTCCGAAGCGAGCAAGCGGATTATCCTGCGCCACGTGGGGCGATGAGGGACGCGGGCAGCTCGGCGCTGTCATCCCGGCGCTGACCACCTGCTGGTCCGGGTGCTTACTCTTCCGCGCGCGACGCACGATCTTGGGGCATGCTCAGGGTCACCCTGCTGGTGATCGACGACGAGCCACAAATCCGACGCGTCGTCCGAAATGTGCTCTCCGCCCCCGACACGCGCGTGTTGGAGGCAGGCACGGGACGCGAGGGGATCGACCTGGCGGCCGCGCAGCGTCCCGACCTCATCGTCCTCGACCTTGGCCTCCCCGACGTGAGCGGCCTCGACGTGTGCCGCGAGGTACGCCGCTGGTCCACCGCACCGATCATCGTCCTCTCGGCTCGCCACTCCGAGCGGGAGAAGACCACGCTCCTCGATGCGGGCGCCGACGACTACGTGACCAAGCCGTTTGGGCCGGCGGAGCTGCAGGCTCGCGTGCGCGCCCAGCTGCGCCGCGCGCAGATGACGGCGACGGATGGCGCGCCGGGCCCGGTGCGGACGGGAGACCTCGAGATCGATCTCGTTGCGCGTGCCGTGTATCGTGCGGGACAGCGCGTGCGACTCACGCGCATCGAGTGGGATCTTCTCCGCACACTCGTCACGCACGCGGGGCGTACGCTGACGCACCAGCAGCTCTTCCATGACGTGTGGGCGGGACGGTCGGCGGGCGACGCGCAGCAGTATCTCCGCGTGCACGTCGCGCATCTCCGTCGCAAGCTCGAGGCCGACACGGTGCGCCCGCGACACATCCTCACCGAGCCAGGCGTTGGCTACCGCTTCGAAACCGACTGACGCCGCCGCGGCCGACGCCGCGGCCGACGCCGGCCGCGTCCGGCGAGCCTCGACGCTCGCCGCCAAGTGGCTCCTGCTTGCGCTCATATTCGCGCTCGTCACGCTCGCGCTCGTCTCGCTCCGCACCACGCTGGGCAAGGCTCACTTCGCGCTCATCTACCTCCTCATGGTCCTCGGCGCTAGCGCGCGCTACGGCCGCCGCACGGGCGTGGCCGTTGCCGTGGCGGCGTTTCTCGCGTTCAACTTCTTCCTTCTTCCGCCGTACTACACGTTCGTCATCGCCGATCCGTTCGACTGGCTGGTGCTGGTCGCGTTCCTCGTGACCGGCGTGGTCGCCGCCGAGCAGCTGAACCGCGCGCAGCGCGCCGCGGCGGCGGCCAACGCGCGGGCGGCGGAAATCGACCGCTTCGCGATCCTCGGCGCGGACGCACTGAGTGTTGGCCGCGCCGAGGACGCCGTAGCAGCTATTGCCGGCGTGCTGCAGGGGGCGCTGCGCGTGCAGGCATGCGAGATCTTTCAGGCGATGGAACATCGGGAGTTTCGCTTGCTCGGTCGTGCGACGCGCCACGGAGGCGCCGTCGTGGAGGTGCCCGCGGCGGAGCGTGAGATCTTTCCGCACGTCCTCGAGCAGGGCGTGATCGCCATGCACGGCGAGGACGGCGCAACGAGTCTGGGCGTCCCCGCGCGCCCGTTGCACCTTGCGTTGGCGCACACGGAGCGGGCGCGGGCGGTGCTGCTGCCCCTCACCGTCCGCAGTCGCGGCGTGGGGTTGATCCGACTGTTCGACAATGCCGGGATCGCGCTCGACACCTCGGAACGCCGGTTCGCGGAGGCGCTGGCGCATTATGCGGCGTTGGCGGTCGAGCGCGTACGGCTCAGCGCGGAGGCGGAACGCGCCGAGGTGCTGCGCGAGGCGGACAAACTCAAGGACGCGCTCCTGGCCTCCGTGTCGCACGACCTGCGCACGCCGCTCACCACCATCCGCGGGCTTGCGCATGAGATGCGGATCGACGGCGACGAGCGCGCCGCGATCGTCGAGCAGGAGGCGGAACGACTCAACCACCTGGTGTCGAATCTGCTCGATCTTTCGCGTCTCGACGGTGGCGCTGTTCGGGTGACGCCAGCCGTCGAGGCGGCCGAGGACCTCGTCGCCGCGGCGCTCCAACAGACGCGGATGGTGCTTGGCGAGCGGCTCGTGCACGCGGAGCTTCCTCCCGGTGACGTGCTGGTGGGGCGATTCGATTTCGTGCACGCGCTGCGATCGCTCGTGAACATGCTCACCAACGCACACAAGTACGCGCCCGCGGGGACGCCCATCGACGTGCGCGTGCGGCATGTGGGGAACACGATCGCGTTCGACGTGGCGGACCGCGGGCCCGGGGTCCCCGCAGCGGAACGAGATCGGATCTTCGAACCCTTCTACCGTGCGACCGGCGCGCAGCCCGACGTGGGCAGCGCGGGCCTTGGCCTCGCGATCGCGCGACGGCTGGCCGAAGCGCAGGGCGGTACCGTGACCTACGCACCTCGCCCGGGCGGGGGGAGCGTGTTCACGCTCCAGTTGCCCGCCACCGAGATGCCAGACACGCGCTGAGCTTTACCGTTGCCGCTTGCGCCGGCCACAGCGCGCCTGGTCCGGCTCCCCGATCTTCACCAATTCTTAGTGCTCCGACACCGTTCGTTTGTGCGACGTTGGTGGGCGTCGGCCTAGCGTTGGACATTCGCGCGAGAATCGCTCGCGCATCCATCTGCGCCGGTACCCGCGCGTGCAGGATCTCATCTACGTCAGCCTCACGCTGCTCTTCTTTGGTTGCTCATGGGCGTTCGTGCGATTGGCCGAACGGCTGTGAGCGCCCGACGGCGGCTCACGAACGTGCTGCGGAGTTTCCCATGACCAGCACGTGGGTGTACGGGGTGGGCGGCGTCGTGGCGCTGCTGCTTTTCGTCTATCTCGTGGTCGCCCTCCTTCGGCCGGAGAAGTTCTCGTGACGGCCAACGGTTGGGTGCAGCTGGCGCTGTACATCAGTGTCGTGCTCCTGCTCGTCAAGCCGCTCGGCGCGTACATGGCGCGGGTGTACCAGCGCGAATCGCTGTTCGGCATGGACCGCATGCTCGGCTGGCTCGAGCGGAGTATCTACCGCGTGGCCGGCATCGATCCCGCGCGGGAGATGCGCTGGACGACGTACGCGCTGGCGATGCTGCTGTTCAACGCGGCGGGCCTGCTGCTGTTCTACGCGTTGAATCGCGTCCAGCTGTGGCTCCCGCTCAATCCGGCGAGATTCGCTGGACAGTCCCCGCACTCCGCGTGGAACGCGGCGGTGAGCTTTGCGTCCAACACCAACTGGCAGAACTACGGTGGCGAGACGACGCTGTCGTACTTCACGCAGATGGTGGCGCTCACGACGCAGAACTTCCTGTCCGCGGCGACGGGCATGGCCATCCTCGTCGCGCTCGTCCGCGGCGCGTCGCGGAAGCAGGCGGAGACGATTGGCAACTTCTGGGTGGATCTCACGCGCACCACGTTGTACGTCCTGCTACCGCTCGCCGCGGTGCTCGCGCTCGTCCAGGTGTCGCAGGGCGTGGTCCAAACGCTCTCCCCCTCCGCGACGGCGCATCTCCTCCAGCCGGTTGCGGCCGGAGGCACGGCGATGCACGACCAGGTAATCGCCCTTGGCCCCGCCGCCTCGCAGGTGGCCATCAAGCAGCTCGGCACGAACGGCGGCGGCTTCTTCAACGTCAATTCAGCGCACCCGCTCGAGAACCCGTCGCCCGCGTCGAACTTCGCCGAGATGCTGGCGATCCTGCTCATCCCCGCCGCGCTCTGCTACACCTACGGCCTCATGGTGAAACACACGCGGCAAGGGTGGGCCGTGCTGGCAGCGATGACGATCATCTTCGTGCCGCTGCTCATCGGCGCGGCCGCCGCGGAAGGGCACGGCAACCCGCTGCTCACTCCGCTCGGCGTGTCCGCGCAGAGCGGGGTCGTGCAAGTCGATGGCGCCTCCGCGTTCCAGATCGGCGGGAACATGGAGGGTAAGGAGACGCGCTTCGGAATTGCCAGCTCGGCCGCATGGGCGGCCGCCACCACGGCGGCGTCCAACGGCTCGGTGAACTCGATGCACGACTCGTATACGCCGCTCGGTGGGGCGGTGCCGATGTGGCTCATGCAGCTGGGCGAGGTGGTGTACGGCGGCGTGGGCTCCGGACTGTACGGAATGCTCATGTTCGTCATCGTCGCCGTATTCGTGGCGGGGCTCATGGTGGGCCGCACGCCGGAGTGGATGGGAAAGAAGATCGAGCCCTTCGAGATGAAGATGGCCTCGATCGCCATCCTGGTGCCGCCATTCCTTGTGCTTCTCATGTCGGCCATCACCCTGGCCACGCGATCGGGGGTGACGGCTATTGCCAACCCCGGCGCGCACGGGTTCGGCGAGGTGCTGTACGCGTTCTCGTCCATGGGCAACAACAACGGAAGTGCCTTTGCGGGCTACGGCGCCGACCGCCCGCTCGTGAACACGCTGGGCGGAATTGCCATGCTGTTCGCGCGCTACTGGGTGGCGCTCCCGGCGCTGGCTATCGCCGGATCGCTCGCGAAGAAGCAGCGCGTGCCGGAGAGCGCGGGCACGCTCCCCACGCACACGCCGCTGTTTGTCGTGATGCTTGTGGGTGTGGTGATCGTCGTCGGAGCGCTGACGTTCATCCCCGCGCTCGCGCTCGGGCCCATTGTGGAGCACCTCCACATGGTGCATGGCGCTGCACTCTCGATGACGCGCTGACCACGCGCGGACTGCACCGGGGTTCATCCCCTGAAGGTCCCGCTCGAAGGAGGTTCTCTCGCATGTCCGACCGTATCGAACGGCGGTCCCTGTTCGATCCGCAGATTGCCCGGCGCGCCGTAGCGGATGCGTTTCGCAAGCTGGATCCGCGGCATCAGATCCGGAATCCGGTGATGTTCACCGTGTGGGTGGGGAGCGTGCTCACCACGCTGCTGTTCGTGCAGGCACTCACCGGTCACGGCGAAGCGCCCGCAGCGTTCATCCTCGCCATTGCGCTCTGGCTCTGGTTCACGCTGCTTTTTGCCAACTTTGCCGAGGCCATGGCGGAGGGGCGGGGGAAGGCGCAGGCGGATGCGCTGCGCCGCACGCGCACCGAGACGCGTGCAAAGCGGCTGGATGCGTCCGACGACGGCGGTCCCATCGATCGCCTCCGGTACGAGACGTGTCCGGCCACCCGGCTGCGCGCCGGCGATCTGGTGATCGTCACGCCCGGCGACATCATCCCCGCCGATGGCGAGGTGGTGGAGGGGGTGGCGTCGGTGGACGAGAGCGCCATCACCGGCGAGAGCGCACCGGTGATCCGCGAGAGCGGCGGCGACCGGAGCTCGGTGACAGGGGGCACGCGCGTGCTGTCGGACTATCTTGTGGTGCGCGTCACGAGCAACCCGGGCGAATCCTTTCTGGACCGCATGATCGCGCTCGTCGAGGGCGCGACCCGGCAGAAGACCCCCAACGAGATCGCGCTCGACATCCTCCTCGCCGCGCTCACGATCATCTTCCTCCTCGCGTGCGTCACGCTCGTGCCGTTCTCGATCTATAGCGTGGCGGCGGCCGGACGCGGTGCGCCCATCACGATCACGGTGGTCATCGCCCTCCTCGTCTGCCTCATCCCCACCACCATTGGTGGGCTGCTATCGGCCATCGGGATCGCCGGCATGGACCGGATGATCCAGGCCAACGTGATCGCCACATCGGGGCGGGCGGTGGAAGCGGCGGGTGACGTGGACGTCCTACTGCTCGACAAGACGGGTACGATCACGCTCGGGAACCGGCAGGCCACCGACTTCGTCCCCGCGCGCGGCGTCGCGGCCCGGGCGTTAGCCGATGCGGCACAGCTCGCCTCGCTGGCGGACGAGACACCGGAGGGGCGGAGCATCGTCGTCCTCGCCAAGGAGCGGTTCCAGCTCCGCGGGCGCGACGTCCAGGAACTGCACGCCCAGTTCGTTCCGTTCAGCGCGCAGACGCGGATGAGCGGAGTGGATCTCGATGGCCGCCGCATTCGAAAGGGGGCGGCCGATGCCATCGAGGCCTTCGTGATCGCGGCGGGGGGCAGCATGCCGGCCGACGTACGCGCGCAAGTGGAGGAGATCGCGAAGAGTGGTGGGACGCCGCTCGTGGTTGCCGCCGATACCAACGTGCTCGGCACGGTGCAGCTCAAAGACATCGTGAAAGGGGGCATCCGCGAACGCTTCGCCGAGCTGCGCGAGATGGGGATCAAGACAGTGATGATCACCGGCGACAATCCGCTCACCGCGGCAGCGATCGCCGGCGAGGCTGGCGTGAGCGACTTCCTGGCGCAGGCTACGCCGGAGAACAAGCTGGAGCTCATCCGCCGCTATCAGGCGGCGGGGCAGCTGGTAGCCATGACGGGCGATGGCACCAACGACGCCCCAGCGCTGGCGCAGGCGGACGTGGCGGTGGCGATGAACTCCGGCACACAGGCGGCCAAGGAAGCGAGCAACATGGTGGACCTCGACTCCAACCCCACCAAGCTCATCGAGGTGGTCGAGATCGGAAAACAGCTGCTCATGACGCGCGGCGCACTGACCACGTTCAGCATCTCGAACGACATCGCCAAGTACTTCGCGATCATTCCGGCGGCGTTCGTAGCCACCTATCCCGCGCTCGGCGCGCTGAACGTGATGCGCCTTGCCACCCCGCAGAGCGCCATTCTTTCGGCCGTGATCTTCAACGCCCTCGTCATCATCGCGCTCATCCCGCTCGCGTTGCGCGGCGTGGCCTACCGGCCACACCCGGCCGCGCGGCTCTTGCGCAGCAATCTCCTGATGTACGGACTGGGCGGGTTGATCGCTCCCTTCATCGGGATCAAGCTCATCGACATGCTGCTCGTCGTGCTGGGTCTCGCGTGAGATCCGCTGCACCCTTCCGGAGGCACACCCCACATGCGCGGGCAACTCAAGCCAGCACTCATTCTTCTCGGCGTCTTCACGCTGCTCACGGGACTCGCGTATCCGCTCGCGATCACCGGGATTGCCCAACTGCTGTGGCCGCGGCAGGCGAATGGCAGTCTCATCGAGCGCAACGGAGTGGTGTTGGGCTCCGCGCTCATCGGGCAGCCGTTCGCAGCGCCCGGCTCCTTCTGGTCGCGTCCTTCGGCCACGTCGCCCACGCCGTACAACGCGGCGGCTTCGTCCGGCTCGAACCTCGGCCCCACCAACCCGGCGCTGCTGGCCGCGGTGCGCGAGCGGGTGGCACGTCTCCGCGCGGCCGACCCTGGCAACACGGCGCCCGTACCGGTCGATCTCGTCACGGCCTCTGCCAGCGGGCTCGACCCCCACGTGTCACCGGCCGCAGCCATGTACCAGGTTTCGCGTGTCGCTCGCGCGCGCGGACTCACCACGGATCGCGTGAGGAAGCTCGTCGCCGCGCACACCGAGCGACGCTGGTTGGGCGTGTTCGGTGAGCCGCGCGTGAACGTGCTCCTGCTCAATCTCGCGCTGGACAGCGCCGCGATCGCCGACGGCGCGGCGCATTCGCCCGCCGCGCCCGCCGCGCCCGCATCCCACTGACGGCACGGTTGCAGCATGCCTGAGCGCCGCCGCGCAGACCCCGACGCGCTCCTCGCCCTCGTCCGCTCGGAGAGCGGTTCGGCGGCACACCCTCGCGGCAAGCTCAAGATCTTCTTCGGGGCGACCGCCGGCGTCGGGAAAACGTACGCCATGCTCGAGGCAGCGCAGGAACGGCACCGCGCAGGGGCAGACGTCGCGGTCGGTCTCGTGGAGACGCACGAGCGACGCGACACCGAGGCGTTGCTCGCCGGCCTGGAGATCCTGCCGCGCATTCCGCTCGAGCACCGCGGCGTCACCCTGCACGAGTTCGACGTCGATGCGGCGCTCGCCCGTCACCCGCAGATCCTGCTGGTCGATGAGCTGGCACACACCAACACGCCCGGCTCGCGCCACGAGAAGCGATGGCAAGACGTGGAGGAGATCCTCGACGCCGGCATCGACGTCTACTCCACGCTCAACGTCCAGCACGTGGAGAGCCTGAACGACGTCGTCGCTCGCATCACCGGCGTGCAGGTGCGTGAGACGGTGCCCGACTCCGTACTCGAGTCGGCGGACGAAGTGGAGTTGATCGATCTTCCTGCCGAGGAGCTGCTCGACCGGCTGCGCGAAGGGAAGGTCTATCTCCCGGCACAGGCCGAGCGGGCCATGGAGCGCTTCTTTCGCAAGGGGAACCTCATCGCGCTCCGCCAGCTCGCGCTGCTGCGCACCGCCGACCGCGTGGACCGGCAGATGGAGCTCTATCGGCGCGCGCAGGCGGTAGCCGAGACGTGGCCGGTACGCGACCGGCTGCTGGTTGGTGTGGGACCGGCGCCATCCTCCCAACGTCTCATCCGTGCCACCAAGCGGATGGCCGACCGGCTCGGCGCCGAGTGGGTGGCGGTGTTCGTGGAGACGCCGGCGGCGGAGCACTGGCCCCAGGTGGACCGTGACCGGGTGTGGGAGTCACTGCGGCTCGCCGAGCAGATGGGTGGAAAGACCGTGTCGCTCACCGGATCGAGCACCGCCGATGAGATCCTCAGCTACGCCCGGGCCCACAACGTCACCAAGCTCGTGGTCGGCAAGCCGACGCACTCCACGTGGCGGGACGCGCTCGGATTGTCGCTTCACGACCGCATCGTACGCGGGAGCGGACCCATCGACGTCTACGTGATTACGGGGGAGGAAGAGCCGACGGCGGCGGCGGCCGTGCGCACGCGTGCGCCGCCGGCGGACCGCCGACGCGGCTACGCATGGGCCACGGCGGGCGTCGCCATCGCGACGATGATCGCGCGTCTGCTTGTTCCTGTTCTTGCGCCGACAAATCTCGTGATGATCTACCTGCTGGCCGTTGTGCTCGTTGCCGTGCTGTTCGGGCGCGGACCGGCAGCGCTCGCGGCCGTGTTGAGCGTGGCGGCGTTCGACTACTTTTTCGTCCCGCCGCATTTCACCTTTGCCGTGGCCGACACGCAGTTCCTGGTGACGTTTGCGGTCATGCTCAGCGTGGGACTCGTCATCGGGACACTCACCGCCCGACTGCGCGATCAGGGAAAGGCGGCGCGCCAACAAGCGTGGCGTACCGCGTTTCTGTACGACGTCAGTCGCGACCTGGGCCAGACGGCGGACGTGGACGCAATGGTCCGCGCTGTCCTCCCGCGGATCGAAGCCAGCGTGGAGGGAAAGGTCCACGTACTGCTCGCCGATGCCGGGAACGGGCTCCACCCATGGAGCGACTCCATGGCGGCCGGCAGCCCAGGAGCGGAGGGAACGGCGCCGGGAACCGCGCCCGTCGACCCATCCGAGATGGGCGTGTTGCAGTGGGTGCAGAGCAACCGCCGTCCTGCCGGCATGGGCACCGACACCTTCGCCACGCGCACCGCCGTGTATCTCCCGCTCGCCACCGGATCTCGATCGTTCGGTGTCGTCGTCGTCCAGGCGGACGATCCGGATCGCCTTCGTGCCCCGGAGCAGTTGCATCTGCTGGAAACGGTGTCGCACCAGCTCGCGGCGGCGATGGAACGGGCGCGGCTGGCCGAAGAATCGCAACGCGTGCGCGAGCTGGAGGAGATGGACCGTCTGAAGAGCGAGTTCGTAGCCGTCGCGTCGCGCGAACTGCGCACGCCGCTGCGCAGTCTCGCGCGCTCGCTGGATCACCTCCGCAGCTCCGCCGGCGACGTCCAGGCCGACAGCGATGTCACGCGTTGTATGCATGCCGCGGCGGACGATGTGAACCGTCTCGAGACCATCGTCAACGACCTCCTCGACCTGTCCCGCGTCGAGGCCGGCCGGTTGCAGTTGAGCGTGCATGCGGTTTCGCCCGCGGCGCTGGTGGAGCGCGCGGTCGGTGCGGCGCGCGACCGGACCAGCGAGCGCGGCACCGAGCTCACCAACGATGTGGCGCCGGGACTGCCGGCGGTCCAGGCCGACGCGGCCCGCATCCACGAAGTGCTCGCGAATCTCCTCGATAATGCGGTGCGCTACGCTGGTCCGGACGGACACGTGACCGTCTCCGCCGATCTGTTCGGCAGGTTCGTACAATTTTCCGTCGCCGACGATGGCGCCGGGATCCCGGTGCAGGACCAGGCTCGCATCTTTGATCGCTTTGTGCGTCTGGATTCGACCCAGCGCGGTGGCGGCGTCGGACTCGGCCTGGCCATAGCGCGCGAACTCGTCCGAGCACACCGGGGCGCGATCTGGGTGGACTCCGGGCCCGGGCCTGGGAGCGTGTTCAGCTTCACGCTCCCGGTGGCATGACACGCGGCTCCCGACCCGGCCACCCACGCCCCTTGTCGTATACCTCACACGGTGATATACTCACCACGTGACCTACACGTCCTGAGGAGCGCGACATGCCGTCATCACCGCTGGGACTGCTGCAAGGTACCGTCGACGTGCTCATCCTGCGCACGCTCGCCTGGCAGCCAATGCACGGATACGGGATTTCGCGCTGGATCAGCGACCGGAGCGACGGTTCCCTGGCGGTGGAGGATGCCGCACTCTATCAGGCCCTCCACCGGCTGGAGCGGAAGGGGTTCGTGGAGTCTGAGTGGAGCATGTCCGACAAGAATCACCGCGCCAAGTTCTACAAGCTCACCGGGGCGGGACGCCGCCGGCTGCGGACGGAGACCGCCGAGCTGCGGCGCTACACCACGGCCCTGTTCCGCGTCCTCGACACCGCCTGACCTTCCCATGCCGCACGACGGCCACCGCCGGCGCGCGTTCCGCCTCCCCTGGCGCACGAAATCCCAGGTGGCCGACGAGGTGGACGCCGAGCTGGAGTTCCACCTCGCGCAGAGAGCCGACGAGTTGATCGTCGCCGGTCTGTCCCACGACCACGCGCGCCGCGAGGCCGCACGCCGGTTCGGGGACCTCGAGTACACCAGAAACTACTGTCGCGGCGAGGACGTGCGCCGCGAGTGGGAGACGCATCACATGACGCTCGTTCACGAGCTCCGCCAGGACATCGCGTACGCCCTCCGTTCGCTCCGCTCGGCGCCGGTCTTCACCCTGGTCACGCTGCTCACGCTCGCGCTCGGTATCGGCGCCAACACGGCCATCTTCAGCGTGTTGCGTGGCGTGCTGCTGCGCCCGCTCCCCTTCCCGGCCGCTGATCGCGTGATGCGCATCTGGGCGTCGAATCCGAGCGACGGCACCACGCGCTCGCAGGTATCCGAGCCGGACTTCAAGGACTGGAGGGCGGCCGCCACGCGCTTTGCGTCCTTGGGGGCGTACTGGTATGCGCCCAGCCAGAGCGGCGGAGATCTCACGGGCTTCGGTACTCCGCAACGGATCGAGGGAGCGTACGTCACCCCTGGATTTTTCGAGACGCTTCGCACACCGGCGGCGCTGGGGCGCACCATCCGCCCCGACGAGGCCGTGGGTCTCGCGGATTACTTCGTGGTCCTGAGCCACGGCGCGTGGGAACAGCGATTCGGCGGCGACTCGTCCATCGTGGGACGCGCACTCACCATCAACGGCGTGCCGCATACCGTGGTGGGCGTGATGCCGGGGGACTTCACCTTCCCTGGCGACCGGATCGACTTCTGGGCCCCGCTCTCCACCATCCCCGAGAGTTCCATCGGCCGCGACCGCACGAGCCGCTTCCTCGACGTCGTTGGACGTCTCGCGCCGGGTGTCACACGGGCCCAGGCGCACCAACAACTGACGGCGATCGCGTATCGCCTGGCGGACCGAGAACTGGACGACAAGGAATTCACCGGGGTGACCGAGGTTCCCGTGCGCGAGGCGCTGCTGGGCGATGTGCAGCGTCCGCTCGTCATTCTTGCCGGCGCGGTGGCGTTCGTGCTGCTCATCACGTGCGTCAACATCGCCGGTCTGTTGCTCGCCCGCGCTACGGGACGACAGCGGGAGCTGGCCGTGCGATCCGCGCTCGGCGCGGGGCGCGGGCGCATCGTCCGGCAGCTGCTCACCGAGAGCCTCGTGCTTGCGCTGCTTGGCGGAGCACTCGGCGTCGCGCTCGCGTTCGGTGGCGTGCGTGGGCTCGGCGCGGTGGGCGCCGCCGGGCTTCCCCGAGCGTCGGCCATCCGGATCGATGGTCTGGTGCTCCTCTTCGCGGCGGGTGTGTCGCTGGCGGCTGGGCTGTTCTTCGGGCTCCTTCCCGCCGTGCGCGCCACATCGCGCAATCTGCAGGGAATGCTGCGTGCCGGTGCGCGCGGCACGGTGGGCACGGGGCACCGTCTGCGCAGCGCGCTCGTGGTGGCCGAGGTCGCACTGGCAGCGGTGCTGGTGGTGGGAGCGGGGCTCGCCACCAAGAGCTTTGCGCGATTGGTGGGCATCGACCCCGGGTTCCGATCGCGCAATGTGCTCGCGGTGAAGTTGAGCATCCCGCAGTCGTACTTCGGCGCCAACCGCGAGCGAGCGTATTACGAGAGCCTGCTCCAGCACATCGGCAGCGTGCCGGGCGTGCAGGCGGTGGGCGCCGCCAAGGATCTGCCGCTCCGCGGGACGGGGGAAGTGTGGTCGCCGGTCATCATCCCGGCCACGCGTGAGGGTGGGGCGGACCGCGAGATCCGCCTCCCGGTGCTGCACGTGAGCCCCGGCTACTTTCGTGCGCTGGGAATCCCTCTCCGCGCGGGTCGCACCTTCACCATGGCCGACGACCAGAACGCACCGGCCGTGCTGATGGTGAACGAGGCGTTCGCGCAGCGGTACTGGCCAGGGAAGCGTGCGGTGGGGCAGAGCGTGCGCCTCGGTAGCACATCCATCCCGATCATCGGGGTGGTGGGGAACGTTCGACAGCGGAGTCTCACCGAGGCGGCCGAGCCCACGGCGTACATCCACTACCTGCAGAACATGCGGACGTCGCTGAGCTTCGCCGTGCAAACGGCGGGCGACCCGCTGCGCTACGCCAAGGCGGTGCGCCAGGCGATCTGGTCCGTCGACCATGACCAGACCATCACGTCGGTCGAGACCATGACCGGCATCCTGAGCGACGCCGTGGCGCGCCCGCGATTGCTCACTTCGTTGCTGCTGCTGTTCGGCGTGATGGCACTCGCGCTGGGCGCGTTGGGGCTCTACGGCGTTCTCGCGTACGCGGTGGGGCAGCGCCGACAGGAAATTGGTGTGCGGGTGGCGCTTGGCGCTTCGCCGCGCTCCGTCCTGGCGCTCGTGGTTGGGCAGGGGATGCTGCTGGCCGGAGCGGGAGTCGCAGCCGGCATCGCGGGCGCGCTCCTGTTGACGCGCGTGATGCGCAGCGTGCTGTACGATGTGGGCACGACGGATCTGGCAACGTTCGCCACGGTCGTTGTCGTGCTGCTGGCCACCGCGCTCGTGGCCAGCTGGCTTCCCGCGCGGCGGGCGCTGTCCATCGACCCGGTGCAGGCGCTGCAAACGGACTGAAGCGGCCGCTACGCCGGCCTTGCGCTCCTGGCGTACGGGGGATCGATTTCGCAGCGACTCTCACGCACCCCTACCAGGAATCGTCATGACGCGTATCGCTGCCTGCCTCGTACTTGCGTGCACCACGGTGTTCGCCGCCGCCACGCCGGCGCGAGCACAGACCCAGCAACCCGATGCTGCCTGCTGGGTGCAGGGCGATCGCGCCACGCTCCCGAATCGCGCGAGCCCACTCGATTCGGCGTCGGTCACGCTCGGTGCGGGAACGCTGAAGATGTGCTACGGTCGCCCGCAGATGCGTGGGCGCACCGTGATGGGCGGACTGGTGCCGTTCAACGAGCCCTGGCGCCTGGGCGCGAACGAGGCCACCACCATCCATGTTCCCGTGCGCGCGCGCGTCGCCGGTGTGAGCGTGCAGCCCGGGTGGTATTCCATCTACGTGGTGCCCGCTCGGAGTGCATGGCGCATCGTCGTCAACCGCACGGCGCAGCGCTGGGGGATTCCCATCGACAGCGCGGTCCAGGCGGCCGACGTGGGATCGGGCACCGTCCCCGTGCAGCAGACGGCCAGTCCGGTGGAGCAGCTCACGGCGAGTTTCCAGAAGACCGGCGCCAACACCGCCGATCTGGTGGTGGAGTGGGAGCGCACGCGCGTGCGTATTCCCGTGGTGCTGCAGCCGGCGTCCGGCGGCTGACCCTCCGAGCCGGGCGCGCTCTCTGACGTACCGCGCACGGGCTCTCGAGCCGGTGCTCACCGCCTTGGCGCTGGAGCCGAGGCGTCTTCCGCTGCTTCGCGCAACGCGCGAAAGAGCCGCGCGAAATCGGCTGGCGTGTAGTTGGCGTTGAGACCGCTGGGGTTGGGGAGTACCCACAGTGCGGTGTCGCCGATCGTCTCCGGCTGTGGGCCGATCGCGGCCTGCGTCCGACCGAACGCGGTGCGATACGCTCCCACGCCGAGAATCGCGAGCACGCGCGGCCCATACCGTCGCACCGTGCGCTGGAGCGTGCGCGCGCCGGCGGCCATCTCCTGCGGCGACAGCTCGGCCGCCGTGGCCGTTGCGCGCGCCACCACGTTCGTGATCCCGTAGCCGAGCGGAAGGAGCTCGTGCTCCTGGGCGGCGGCCAAGAGGCGGGGAGTGAATCCCGCCGCGTACAGCGCTGGCCAGAAGCGATTGCCCGGTCGCGCAAAATGGTGCCCGACCGCGGCCGTGTAGAGCCCCGGGTTGATCCCGCAGAAGAGTACGCGGAGCCCGGGCGCGACGAGATCGGGCACCGTGCGTCCGGCGGCGGCGAGCAGCTCTTCGCGCGTGGGCCGTCTGTCCGGCGCCGCGGGCGACGACGTGCCGCGCCCAGCGCGGCGACCCTGTGTCATCAGAAGTGATAGAAGGCCGAGAACAACAGTCGCCGGCTGAGCTCGCGAGAATCACTCACCGGGATTCCGACGCTCACGCCGAACAGGATATGTCTGTCCGCGAATCGTGGGTGAACCAACACACCCGGCGAGACGTTGACACGCGTGGTGTGTGGATCCTCTCCCGCGAGCACGGTGGCAGCGTCCATCTCGACCAGTCCGGCAAGCACCGGTGTAAAGTGGAGCATCCCGGAGACGTTGTACTCCAGTTCCCGCTCCGGGGGATCGTCCGGCCGCCGGCGCGTGGTGAAGCTGTACGTGGTGAAGGCCACCACCTCCACCGAGCCGTGCATGTACCCGCCGTCCACGTATGGCGCGACCTCCATGAGATGATCGCTCCCCAGTCCTTCTCGATCGTTGCCGGTGGGGAGGCCGAATTCGACACCGCCACCGAGCAACACACCATGCGGCTCCATCGCGAAGTCGGCGAGCTTGAGCGCCACTTCGGCGTTCCCCACCCCGGAGCCGATCGTCCGCGTCGCGGTCTGGCGCCGGACATAGGGGAGATTCGCCTCCACACTGACCCACGGCAGGAACGCGTATTCGGCTTCGACGCGAAAGATCTGTTCTCCGATGTGCACGCCTGCGTCCGTGGTCCGTCCATCGAAGTAGTCGAGACGAATCTTCGTGTCCGGCGACGGGGATTCGGTCACCAGCGGATGCGTGAACTCGAACTCGTGCTCCGTATCGACCGATTGGGCCGTCGCGAGCGGAACGTAAAGGGCGCCCGTGGCGAATACCAGCGCGATGGCTACCGAGATGCGTATGAGCCTGGAAGCACGCCGACGCGCGGGCGCCGGGCATACAATGAATGACATGCCTCTCCTCCGTGACGGGTCGTGGTGGCCGTGCGCACGACCGCGCGCACCGATGCGGTGCGGGCCGGTGGCACGACGCGTCGCTACGCCGGAGCCGTAGCGGGGGCTACGACAGCCTCGCGAGGACGGGAGGGCCGTGCGGGAAGGGAAGGACGTACTGCGCCACGACCGGAACGTAGCGGTAGTCCGGCAGGCCGGGATCGAGCGGGTGAACGACGGCCGTGTGGACGAGCGTGATTCCACGCGCCGCGATGGCGCTCACGCCGCTGCTCGTGCATGGACCGAAGCATGTACAGCGATGCTGCGGCGAATCGCCGTGTGGCGTTGCCCCATGGTGGACGACAGACACGCGGTGGCCGTGCTCGCCGTGCATTGCGGCGGCGCCGTGCCCGACAGCCATGGCGCCGTGCATCGCGAGCAGTCCATCGTGCATGGGACACGGATGCAATGCAGTGGGCTCGCTCATGAGAGCAGCGACCCAGAGCACGAGCACCGCGCTGACGACCCGATGCGCCCAGTGACGATGCATCGTCAGCGGCCTGCTGCGTGTGTCAGTGCGCGAGGCAACACAGCGGGAGTGGGTGATGGACAATCGGCCCCGAAGCTTTCCGGCGTCCTGCGACAGCGCGCGCGAGGCAAGGCGGCGCTGCCGCTCATCAATGTACGCGCATCGAGGCGAGTGTGCGAGGCGGCGCTACAGGGTGGCGTGCCGTGATCTCCCGCACGCCTCTCGCTCCGCCCATCATGCAGGCACATCCACGAGCGGCGACTCCAAGAGATCGATCGTCCCGGTCTCGCCCGCGGCGCCGTTGCCACGGACGAGCTCCACGCGCCTTCTGAGCTCCCATTCCTTCCAGAGTGAATACACGGCCGGGATCGCCACCAGCGTGAGGAGCGTCGCGCTCACCATCCCGCCGACCATCGGCGCCGCGATACGCTTCATGACGTCCGCGCCGGTGCCCTGGCTCCACAGAATCGGGATCAGACCGCCGATAATGGCCGTGACCGTCATGATGAGCGGCCGCACGCGCAACACGGCGCCTTCCATCACCGCGTCCGTGAGCTCTACCCGGGTCGGCATCCGTCCACCGCTCCACCGCTTGCCCCACGCCTGGTCGAGGTAGACCAGCATGATGACCCCCGTTTCCGCCGCCACGCCGGCGAGTGCGATGAACCCGATCACGACCGCGACGCTCAGATTGTAATGAAGGATCCACATGAGCCACACGCCCCCCACCAGCGCGAATGGCAGCGAGAGCATCACGATCGCCGTCTCGGTGACGCTCTTGAAGTTGAAGTAGAGCAGCAGGAAGATGATCGCGACGGTGACCGGGACCACCAGCCTGAGCGTCCTGCCCGCGCGCTGCATGGCTTCGTATTGCCCGGACCACTCCAGCCGGTACCCGGCCGGCAGCGCCAGCCGCTCGGCGAGCATTCGCTTGGCATCCGAGACGTAACTTCCCACGTCGCGGCCGCGTACGTCCACGTACACGATGCTGTTGAGATACCCGTTCTCCGACTTGATGAGCGTCGGCCCGTTCACCACGGCCAGGTGCGCCAGTGTGCCGAGCGCCACCTGCGCACCCGAGGGCGTGGCGACGAGCGTGTTGCCGATCATCTCCGGGTCGTCGCGCAATTCACGCGGATAGCGCACGAGCACCGAGTACCGCTCGCGTCCCGCGATCACCTCCCCCGCCTCCATTCCGCCCACGGCCGTGCTGGCGGCCATCAACACATCGTCGGTGCTCATCCCATAGCGCGCGGCTGCGCCCCGATCCACGGTCACGTCCACGTAGCGTCCGCCCATCGTCCGCTCGGCGAACACCGAGTTGGTGCCCTGCACAACCGGAAGCAGCCCTTCGATCTGCTTCCCGATCCGCTCCAGCGTGTCGAGCGACGGCCCGAAGATCTTGATCCCGACCGGCGTCTTGATCCCGGTGGCGAGCATGTCGAGCCGGTTCTTGATCGGCATCGACCACATGTTGGCCACGCCCGGCGTCTTCACCGTGTGGTTCGCCTCGCTCACGATCGAGTCATACGTCACCCCGCGGCGCCACTGCTCCTTGTCCTTGAGGATCGCGATCGTTTCGATCATCGACATCGGCGCCATGTCCGTGGCCGTCTCGGCACGCCCGATCTTGCCGAGCACCATCCGCACTTCGGGGATGCGCGCCAGCGCGGCGTCGCGTTGCTGGAGCACCTGCTTGGCCTGCGCGGTGCCGATGCTGGGGAAGAACGACGGCATGTCCATGAGGCTCCCCTCGTTGAGGGGCGGCATGAACTCGCTTCCCAGCCGCGACCACGGCAGCACAGTGATGGCCAGGACACCGATCATGCCGGCCACGACGCCGACCCGATGTCGGAGCACGAATCGCATCACCGGCCGGTAGGCCCGAATGAGAAACCGATTCACCGGGTTCGCCCGCTCCGGCTTCACCCGCCCGCGGATCACGAGCCCCATCATGAGCGGGACGAGCGTGATGGACAGCAGCGCGGCCGAGCCCATGGACAGCGTCTTGGTCCACGCCAACGGCTTGAACAGCCGCCCCTCCTGGTCCTGCAGGGCGAACACGGGCAGGAACGAGACGGTGATGATGAGCAGCGAGACGAACAGCGACGGGCCCACCTCCTTGGCCGAATCGACCACCAGCTCCCAGCGCGTGCGTGGAGACCCCGCCCGTTCGTTGCGCTCAATGTGCTTGTGAAAGTTCTCCACCATCACAATGGCCGCGTCGATCATGGCGCCAATGGCGATCGCAATGCCGCCCAGGCTCATAATGTTGGCGTTCAGTCCCAACAGACGCATGGCGATGAACGCCATGAGGATGCCGATTGGAAGCGTGATGATCGCGACGAGCGCGCTCGACGCGTTGAGCAGGAAGAGCAGCGTGACGGCCGCCACGATGAGCGACTCTTCGACCAGTTTCGCCTTGAGCGTCTCGATGGCGTGCTTGATGAGCCCCGAGCGATCGTATCCGGTGACGAACACCACGCCCTTTGGTAGCGACGGCTGCACCTCGGCCATCTTCGCCTTGACCCGGTCGAGCACGGCGAGCGGGTTCTCGCCAAAGCGCATCACGACCCACCCCGTCACGGTCTCTCCCCGCCCATCGAGCTCGGCGATCCCGCGCCGGATCTCGGGGCCGGTCTGCACGGTGGCCACGTCTCCCACGGTGATGGGAGTGCCGTTGGCCGTGGCGCCGAGCGAGACGGAGCGGATGTCATCGAGGCTGGTGAATCGGCCGCGCCCGCGCACCACGTACTCCGAGCCATTCATCTCGAGCACGCGTCCGCCCACGTCTTCGTTCGAGCTGCGCACCGCCTGGCTCACCCTAGCGAGCGGAACGTCGTACGCGAGCAGCTTGGCCGGATCGACGACCACCTGATACTGCTGCTCGTACCCGCCCAGCGAAGCGATCTCCGCCACACCGGCGACGGCCGTGAGCGCGGGGCGCACGGTCCAGTCCTGCAGGCTGCGCAGTTGTGCCAGGTTGAGCCGTCCGGTGGTGTCGGCCAGGATGTACTGCATCACCCACCCCACGCCGGTGGCGTCGGGCCCGAGCATGGGATGCGCGCCGTCCGGCAGCTTCGCGCTCACCCCGTTCAGATACTCCAGCACGCGCGAGCGCGCCCAGTACAGGTCGGTCCCGTCGTCGAACACCACGTACACCGCCGAGAGGCCGAACTGACTCATCCCACGCACGTACTTCGTGTGCGGAACCTTGAGCATCTCGGTCTCGAGCGGATACGTCACCTGGTCTTCCACCAACTGCGGTCCTTGCCCCGGCCACCGGGTCATGACGATGACCTGCACGTCGGAGAGATCGGGAATCGCGTCGACCGGTGTGCGGAACATTACCCAGATGCCGGCCGCCGTGACGGCGGCGGTGGTGAGGAGCACCAGCAACCGGTGCCCGACCGACCATTCGATGATGCGTTTCAGCATGGCCGGTTATCTCCGCGGTGTGGTTGGAGCGGGCGGGATCTCCATCCCGGGCATGTCCTTCATGGTGCCCACGTCGGCCGTGCCCATCTGCCCGATCATGCTCTTCATCACCTCCGCCAGATTCGACTCGGAGTCCAGGAGATACTGCGCCGAGGTGACGACGCGCTGTCCGAACTGGAGACCGGAGAGGATCTCGGTGTACTCGCCCATGGTGCGTCCGGTCACGACCGTCATCGGCATCAGCTGGCCGCCACCCATGTCCATGAACGCCAGCGTCCGCTCGCCCGTGTTGAGCACCGCCGAGGTGGGCACCGTGAGCGCACGAGGGGCCGGCGTGCTGAGCGTGACGGTGGCGTACATGCCGGGCTTGAGCATCCCGGCACGGTTGGGCACCTCCACGCGTGCGCGCACGGTGCGCGCGGTCTCGTCGAGCGTGGGGTACACGTAGGTCACGCGGCCGTCCACGGGCCGGCCCGGCGCGGAGGTGAGCTCGACCGTCGCGCGCGACCCCACGCGCACCGCGTTCGCGTCCTGCTCCCGCAGCGCCACGTCCACCCACACCGTGCCGAGATCGGCGATCCGGTAGAGCGTCATCCCCGGCTGGATCCCCTGCCCCTGCACGACGTGCTTCTCGAGCACGATCCCCGATGCGGGCGCGTGCATCGTGAGTGTGCGCTGCACCTGGCCGCTGCGGAGAATGCGATCGATCTGCGCTTCCGAGATGTCCCAGAGCGCAAACCGCCGCCTGGCCGCGCCAACGAGATCGGTGGAGTCGGCCGGAATACCGGGCACGTTGCTCGTTCCGATGCTCCGCTCGAGCCTGCTCGCGACGAGCAGCTCCTGCTGCGCCGCGACGAGCTCGGGCGAGTAGACTTCCATGAGCGGCTGCCCGGCCCGCACGCGCTGGCCGGTTTGATCCACGTACAGCCGCTCCACGTATCCGCCAAAGCGCGACGTCACGTCGGCCAGTCGTGTCTCGTCCACCATGACGGTGCCCACGGTCCGCACGGCATCGCTCAGCGTCCGCTCCTCCACGCGGCCGAAGGTGATGCCGAATTGGCGGATCTGGTCGCCGGTGAGCTGCACCGTGCCGCTGGACGACATCGTCATGCCGGCCATGCCGTTCGCCGCGCTCGTGCCACCACTGGCGGCCGCGGCCTGCGCCGACTCGACCCGCAGCCGCCGCCGCGTGCGTCACCGGCCGGTATCGGCTCACGCGCCACGCGATGATCGCTCCCGCGGCCGTCAGAACGACGCCGAGCAGGAGGAGCTGCGCGCACGCGCCGCCAGCGGCGGCGTGCGCGCGCGTCGCCCGCGTGGGACGCCGTGCGACCAGAGGCCGGTGCGCGTGGCTCCTCACCCGCGGGCCCATTGGGTACCGTGTTCGTCGTCTCGTTCATCGAAGAACTCCCGCACCCACGGTGCGCTCGAGCTCCGCCAGAGCTTTCGCGAAGTCGGTGAGTGATTGATAGTAGGCCGTCTCGGCGTTGAAGACGCTCGCCTGCGCGTCCAGCACCGACGGAAAGTCCACGCGTCCCACCTGGTAGTTCGCGGTGGCCGACGCCAACGTGGCACGCGCCTGTGGCAGGATCGCGCGCATGGAGAGCGCAAGCTGTGTCCGCGCATGCTCCACGTCGCTCACCCGCCGCGCGACATCGGCCGCGATGTCGTTCACCATCTCATGATGCTGGGCTTCCAGTGCGGCGAGCTCGGCCGTGGCCTCTGCCACCTCCTCGTCCTGCTTGCGCCCCTTCTGCAGCGGGAGTGGAACGGACACCGTGGCGGAGAACATGTCCGGCCGGCCATCGCGCTGCCCGTAGCTGAGCGACACGTCCACGTCGGGAAAATGCGTCCGCTCGGCAAATGCCACGCGCGCGCGCTGCGCCGCGATGCTGGCGATGTGGGCGTGAACCATCGGGCTGTGCGCGATCGCCAGCGCCTGCAATGAGTCGAGCGGAAGAAGCGGAGAGTCGGACGCCCGCGCGCCAAGCTCCATGGACGCGAAGTGCACCCGACTCGGCGAATCGGACACCGCTGCACGGGCGATCCGTTCCGGAATGCGCGCAAGCGTGACGGGTGTGGTTGGCGGACGATCCAGCACGGCATCGAGCGTGGCCACCACCGCGCGGCGCCGCTCCTGAAGCGCGTTCGCGTCGTCGCCCAACCGGGCCGCCTCGGTTCTGGCCCGCAGGATGTCCGCTTGCGCTCCGCGCCCAACGCTGTACTGCGCCTCGCTGGCCGTGATCAACTCGCGCAACACCGACGCGTTGTGGTCCACGATGTCCAACGCGCGGTCGATGAACGCCAGATCGTAGTAGGCCGTTCGAACGCTCCGCTCCACATCCAGGCGCACCGCTTCCACGCGTGCTTCCGCCGCCGCCACTTCGTCGCGGGCCGCGCGCGCCTGCAAGCGCAGTTTCCCCGGGAACGGGATCATCTGCGAGATGCCGACCATCTTCATGGACATGGGCTCGCGGAACGCGCCCCCATGCGTCGACGCGTTCTGGATGCCCGCCATGAGCATGGGATCGGGCCGCGCCCCAGCCGGCCCCACGCGCGCGCGGGCCGCGCGCAGCTCCGCCCGCGCCGCGGCAATCCCCGGATTGGCCGCCACTGCCTGGACAAGGAGCGCATCGAGGGTCGATGCGGCGGAGTCGGTGCGGAACGCGCTCGCAACGAGCGCCGGCGCGCCGGGCGAGACAGAATGGTCCGGGCGCCTGAGCATGCGCCGGGCGCGATATGGTGAGCACCACCGCCGCGAGCAATACACCGAAATGCGCTTCCGGAGTTCGCCGCGCGAGTGAGCGGAGAGACATGGCTGTACCGTGTTGAAGTCCACAACGCGCGCGCTGCACCGCACTCACGCGATGCGAGCGGCAGGAGCGATCCCTACGGGGCCGTGACGGAGCTGACCGCGTGGGGTTCACGCACGCCCACGCCGGACGTATTCAGGCGCTGGCGTGCGGAGGTGTGTGGACTACGCCCGGGGAGGGGGAAGCTCGGGCGGTGTACTGGGGGAGGTTGGTGCCAGGACGGTGAGCGGCGTTCGCCGGGCGGCGGCCATCGCGAGGGGCACCATGCGCGATGCGGGAACCGGGAGCGCGGGCACGGTGCACACCCCCATGCTGGAGCAGCCCCACGGGGAAGTGGGGAGGCGGCATGGCGCCTGGTGGTCGCCGGCGGGACCCTCTCGCGCGGGGCTCGCGACCGACGCGTGACCGGTGGACATCCCGCCCATCAATGCGCCCGCCACCATGGCCATGGCCGATTGCTCACAGGCCGAGCTGCTCCCCAACGCGAGCGGTTGGAGAAGGAGGAGTACGGCGGCGATCAGCGCGAACGGGCGTGAGCGTGTCATGGCAGCGTGCAACATAGCGCCTGTGCCGACGGCGGGAAAGGCAAGATCCCACGCAGCAGCCGTACGGTATTTCCCGACAGCCCGCGCGGTCGTCTCACATGGAAGCGGTGACGATACATTGCCGGACCGGCGGCCACCGCACCTCGAGCAGAGTGCGTCGGCGTCGACCTGTATGGCCTGGCGGATTCGGCACGCCGTGACATGCAGCGGAAGCCACCGTCCAGCTCGGAGAGCAACCCCGATGCCGACCCCACCTCCTTCGGTCACCCCCGCCGTGCCGCGTTTCACCGCCTCGACCACCGACGCAGCGCATCCGGACCACCTCCCGCGCCGGCTCGGCGCCTGGAGCGCCGCCGCCGTGCTCGTGAGCACCATCATCGGAAGTGGGATCTTCCTCGTTCCGCGCACCGCCGCCGCACAGACCGGCACCGTGGGTGGGATGCTGCTCTGCTGGGCGGCCGGCGGCGTAATCGCGATGTGCGGCGTGCTCGCGCTCTCCGAACTCGCCACGATGTACCCGCGCGCCGGCGGGATTACGTGTACCTGCGCGAAGCGTACGGGCGACTGACGGCGTTACTGTCCGGCTGGACCTATCTCATCGCGCTCCCCGCGGCCACCGCGGCTACCGCGCTCGTGTTCGCTGCCTACGCGCGCACGTTCGTCGCCATGGGCCACCAGGATGTGCGTGTCGTCGCGGCGGCGCTCGTGATGTTCATCGCGGCGATCAACTACCGCTCGGTGCGCGTGGCCACCGCTATCCAGAACGTCTCCACGGGTGGGAAGATGCTCGCGCTGCTCACGCTCGCGGCGTCGATCTTCCTCCTCGGCCAGGGGCACGGTGCCCTACTCGATACGGCCCGCGCTGGACACGATCGCCGTCACGGCACGCTGTCGTGGATCGTCAATGCGTCGGAACGTCGCTCCAGACGGCTGCGACTCGTCCATGCCTGGACCGTTCTTGCGCTACGCAGCGCAGAGAGCAACGTCGATCAGGAGCCACGCCACACTTTCACGTACAGCTCATGCCTAGGACCACCTTCGGACTGTCGGCGCTGTTCGCGCTCGCGGTAGTAGCCTGCGTCAGCACCAATGCCGCCGTCATGAATCGCCAGCTCGTGCGGCCGGCCATTAACCCCGACTCGGTGATCGTCTATCGAACGGCCGAACAGGTGCCGCGCCCGTACGACGAGATTGCTCTGCTGAACTCCAAGGGAGATGCGGAGTGGACGAACGAGTCCAAGATGATGAAGTCGATGCAAAAGAAGGCGGCAGAGCTCGGTGCCAACGGGATCATTCTCGGCGACACCAAGGAGCCCGGCACCGGCGCTCGCGTGGCGAAAGCGCTCCTCGGAACGAGCGCCAACAGGCGCGGCAAGGCGATCGCGATCTACGTTCACGCAGTGGGAACGCGCGACTCCACTACCGTTCCCTGAGACGCAGACGTCCCGAACGGCGCCGCCCGACCCCGCGACCGGCAGCAGAGGCCACCGCCGCGGCTCCCTACATCGCACACCGCGAACACCTCCGCCCTACGCGATGACCTCCACGCGGACCGTGCGCCCCGCCATCTCCGCCAACCGCCGGTCCGACGTGAGCAACGTGGCGTTCAGCACCTCGGCGAGCGCCAGATAGCACGCGTCATATGCCGTTGCGTTGTGTCGCAGCTCCCAGATGCGGGGGAGAAACGGCTCGTGCGGGTACCGCTCGATGGGAAGCACGGAGAGATCGGCGAGCGCGGTGGCGCCGAGTTGCGCGGACAGGCTGCCCGCGCGCTCGTAACGTCGCAGCACCTGCGCGACTTCGAGGTCCAGGAGATGCGGCGCGTGCAGCGTGTCTCCGCCCAACAGCCGCGCGGCCGCGGCCGCCGCGCGGGAGGTGCCAAGAAGCACGTCCAGCACGACGGACGCGTCGGTGACGATCACCGCGCGTCGCGCTCGGCGCGCACCGCTTCGGCTGGCGACTCCGCCAGATAGATGGGAGGACGCTCCCGGATGCGGCGCAGCAGCTCGTCCGTCTCCGGCCGTTCGAGACTCCGCTGCGCCATCTGCAGCAGGTACTCGGAGAGCGTCATCCCCGCCCGCGCCGCGCGCGCCTTGAGCTCGCGGTGGAGTGTGACGGGCACGTTACGCATCTGGATCATTGGCATGTGGCTAACATGCTCACATGTTCCTCGCATGTCAAGCCCCCGAGACCCCGGCTGCATGGCAGACGTCTTGACCTGAGTCCGGCTGCGAGGGAGCCTAGCGGCCCGCGAGCGGCGCGGGGCCTGGGGGCTCCATCGGCCGCTCCAGGGCGGCGCGATCCCAGGCGCCCAGATCCGCCGCCAGCGCGTAGCTGCTCTGCAGAAAGTCCAGCAGCAACGCGTCCGGATCGCCGGCCATGCGAACGGAATCGTACGGCAGCAGCCACTCGTGCAGCTCGGGATGGTAGTAGGCTCCCTCCACCTCCACGTGTGACTCCGCGTAGCCCGCCGGCTCGGGGTACGCGTAGGCATAGAACGCCGGCTCTGCCACGGGACCGCCACCCGGCCACCATCCGGCACTCGCGCACTCGTGTGAGTACGCCTCCCGCGTCACCCGGTCGGGGAGATGCGGGATCCCACCGGGATGCGGCGGCGCCGTGCGTCCGGAGAACCGCGTGCACGCCAGGTCGAAGCTCCCCCAGAAGAAGTGCACGGGGCTGCACTTGCCGATGAACCGGCCGCGAAACACCTCCAGCACGCGACGCGACTGTAAGAGCGCCCGCCAGCAACGCTCGGCGGCGTCCGCATCGTACTGCGCGTGCACCGTGTCCTCGGCGAACGGGATCACCTCCACCAGCTCGTTCGGTATCGGATGGATCGGCACATCGACGCCGAGCGAGTCCAGCATTGCCCGGTACGCGTGGAAGAAGTCGGCCACCGTGCGCGGCTCGAGTGCCACGGATCGTGTGGCACCATCGCTCGTGCGCGCGACGAGCTGGTGGTCCAGAAAATCGAAATCGAGCGCCAGCGTGCGCGTGCCGTACGGCATGGGCGACGTGGTGAGTCCGCGCGCGGTGAGGTAGAGCGCCACCTGCCACCAGTGGTTCTCCATCGGCGCCAGTGCCAGGCGCGTCTTCCCCACGATCTGCGTCCACAGATGCAGCGTGGCCTGGGTGGGCTGCCACGCTCCGAGCGGGAGCGACGGCCACACCGCGGTGTCGCTCGCAGCGAGCGACGCCTGCGCGCCGCGTGCGGGTGGCTTCGATGTCTCGCGCCCGGCAGCGGCAGGCCGAGCCTGCACGTCCTCATCCGGCGATGTCATGCGCCACCTCGTGCCTGATCGGGGAAGTCCAACATGATGTCATCCACGTAGCACCAACCCCAACTCTCGCCCGGTTCGAAGCTCCGGATCACCGGATGTTGGGTCCGATGGAAGTGTTTGGTGGCGTGCTTACCAGGCGAGCTGTCACAGCATCCCACGTGCCCGCACGAGAGACAGAGACGAAGATGGACCCATCGCGCTCCGGTGGCGAGACACTCCTCGCACCCGGCCGGCGTCCGCGGCGCGACGTCGCGGATCTCGTTCACGTGCTTGCACTCGCTGGACATGCGGAGCCTCCTCCATGCTACCGGCCGTGGAATCGCAGCACGATGTCTACGGCGCGAGCACGATCACTGTGAACGATCCCGGCACCATGGGCGGCCGACGCCGCTCCCCCGGCGCCGCCGCCGGCGCCTGGCCGAATTCCGCCGACACCGTGTACACCCGATGCGATTGCGCGTCCAGCGACATCGTGCGCGCGCCACGCTGCGTGGGCACGTTCCCCCGAACGGTGAATGCGGTAGGCGAATCCTCGTGCACCACCGTGAGCGTCCCTTCGCCGTTGCTGGTGAAGGCAAGCTGGGTGCCCGGGTCGAAGGCCGCCCCATCCGCGCCGGCGCCGGTGGGGAGCGTGGTCACTACCGCGCCCGTGGTGTAGTTCACCACCGCCATCACGTGTGACCCGCTGCACGCCAGGAAGAGCAGGGTGTGCGCCCGGTCGATCCCCTGCCCGGTGGGCTCCTCGCACCCAGCCACCGGCCAACGCGACTGCACGGCGAGCGTGCGCGCGTCGAACGCCACCACCTCCCCCTTGTCCTCGATGTTCACGAAGATGCGCCCGTGCCCATCGACGTTGGCCGCCTCCGGCTTGCCGCCCAGCGGAACCGTGCCCACGATGGTGCCCGCCTTGGCGTCGATGACCGTGGCGTCGCCGCTCCGGCCGTTGAAGGTGAACACGCGCTGCGTGGCGGGATCGTACAGGATCGCGTCAGGATTGGCGCCCGTGCCGTGGATCACCCCCGTCGTGGCGAGCGTATGGTAGTCGAACATCGTCACGCTGGAGTCACGCCCGTCGCTCACGAATCCCCGGTTGAGCTCCGGCGCGAGCGCCACCCCGTGCACACCGGACGTGTTGGGGATGTCCCCGATCACGCTGTTACGATCGGTGTCGAACACCATCACGTGCGTGCTGCGCGAGAGGAACAACCGGTGCTGCGACGGGTCGATCACCACGTAGTCCCATCCGCCGTCGCCGCCGATCCGCGTCGTCTGCACGACGTGATAGGTGGTCGTCTGCGCGTGACAGACGGAGACGAGCGGCGCAGCGGAACCGAGCAGGCCCGCAGAGAGCGCAAGCGCCCACAGGCGCGAAAGAGAGCACATGGGACCGAACCTCCGAAGACGAGAACGACAGTGGACCAGCGTGTGCCACCCGGTCATGGCTTGGCGATCACATACTCGCGTCCGCGAATGGCCACCAGCAGGGTGGGAACCAGATACAGCGTGATGGGCGTGGACAGCGCCAGCCCGCCGATGACCGCCAACGCCAGCGGCTTCTGCAGCTCGCTCCCGGCGCCGAGCCCGAGCGCGAGCGGCAACAACCCGAACAACGTGCACAGCGTCGTCATGAGAATGGGACGGAGCCGGATCCGTGCCGCCTCCCGGATGGCCGGCTCGAGCGCCAGGCCGTCGTTCACCATCCGGCGCCGCGTGAAGTCCAGCAGGATGATCCCATTCTTCACGATGAGTCCGACCAGCAGGATGAGCCCCATGAACGACGCCACGTTGAGCGCCGTGCCGGTGACCAGCAGCAGGAACATCGCACCCACGAACGACAGCGGTGCCGCCAGCAGCACCACCAGCGGCTCCACGAACGACTCGAACTGTATCACCATCACGGCGACGACGCTCATCGCGGCAAGCCCCAGCACGAGCAGCAGCGCCCGAAACGCCGCCTGCTGACTGGCGTACTGGCCGGCGATCTCCAGCCGGATCCCCGCCGGAGGAGGCGTCCTGGCGATGATCGCCTTCACATCCCGGATGACGTCGCCCAGCGAGCGCTGGCTGATGTCACCGGTGATGTCGATCATCTGCTGCTGATTCTCGCGCAGCAGCTCCGAGCGCGATTCGGCCGTGCGAAAGCTGGCCAGCGTGGCGAGTGGGGCGGCCTCATGCGTCTCGGGTGAGAGGATGGGCAGCGAGCCGAGCCGATGCGGGTCGTACCGCACCGAGTCCGGCGCCCGCACGCGCACCGCCACCGAGCGGTCCTCCAGCCGCACCGCCCCCGCATCCACGCCCAGCAGCGCACCCGACACCGTGCTGCTCACGTCCCCGGGCGTGAGGCCAATGCGGTTCGCCTCCGCCGCGTGGACGGTCATCTGGAGATCCGCGCTCGGCTCGGCGACACCGTCGTACACGTCCTCCAACCCGTTCACGTGCTCGAGCTTGGCACCCAGCGTGGCGCCGTAGCGCTCCAGCGAATCGAGATCCGGGCCGAACAGCTTGATCTCCACCGGACTCGCCGCGCCCGCAAGATCGTTGATGACGTCGGAGAGGATCTGGACGAACTCGATGCGCAGCCGCGGCACCGCGCGCTCGATCCGCGTCCGTACCTCGTCGATCACCTCGAAGCTCGACCGGTCGCGCTCTCCCTGCGGATCGAGACGCACGACGATGTCGCCGCTGTTCTGCTGCGTCGCGAACAGCCCCATCTCCGCGCCCGTGCGGCGGGACGTCCCCACCACTTCCGGCGTGGAAGCCAGGATCCCCTCCGCGATGTGCAGCATCCGGTCGGTCTCGCCCAGCGCGGTGCCGCCGGGGCTCACGTAGTCGAGCACGAACGCGCCCTCGTCCATCTCCGGCAGAAAGCCGGTGCCCAGAAACCGGTGCACGAGAACCCCGGCGGCAATGAGCATCACCGCGGCGAACACCATCCACCGCGCGTGGCGCAGCGTGGCGCCGAGCGACCGCTCGTACCGGTCCGACATCGCGTCCACCCCACGCCCCACGCGCGCCAGCAGGCCGTGCACTCCCCCGCGAGCCGTTGCGCCGGACGCGACGCGCGCCCCCGCGCGGCTCCCGGCCCCACCCGTCTCGTCCGCGTCCGTTTCGTCCTGCCCCTCTGCGCCGGTCAGATACTGCGCGCTGAGCAACGGGATGACCGTGAGCGCGAGCAGCAGCGAAACGAGCACGGCGATGGTGAGCGTGATCGAGAGCGCGTGAAAGAACTGCCCCTCCACGCCCGTGAGCAGGCCAAGCGGCAGGAACACGACCACGGTCGTGATGGTGGACGTCGTCACCGGCCAGATGAGCTCGCGAACCGCCTCGCGCACCGCAGCGTGGCGATCGCGGGTGAAGCTCAGGTGACGGACGATGTTCTCCGTCACCACCACCGCGTCGTCGATCACGAGCCCGATGGCAATCGCCATGGCGCCCAGCGTCATGAGGTTGAAGCTCTGCCCCACGCGCGACATCACGAACACGGTGATCGCCATCGTGAGCGGGATGGACGACGCACTGATGGCGGTGATGCGCGCGTGCCGCAGGAACACCAGCAGCACCAGGATCGCCAGGAGGGCACCGATGAGCATCGCGTCGCGCACCGATTTCACCGCGTCGCGCACCAGCGCCGCCTGATCGTAGATAGGCTTGAGGTGCACGCCGGGCGGGAGCGATGAGGCCAGCCCGCGCGCGATCGACGCCACGCTGTCCGCCAACGCCAGCGTGTTTCCTCCGATCTGGCGCGTGACGTTGATGAGCGCGGCCGGTTTGCCGTCGCCACTGATGATGCGAACCTTGTCCTCCGTGCCCGGCATCACGGTGGCCAGATCGCGCACGCGGAGTCCGTGTCCCACCACCACGTTGGCGATGTCATCCGCCGACCGCGCCTCGGATGTCGTGACGACGAGATACTGTTTATAGCTGGCCGGCACGCGTCCCACCGCCGCCACCTCGGTGGACTTCCGAATCGCCGCCGCGAGGTCCTCGTACGTCATGCCCTGCAATGCGAGCCGCGTGGGATCGGCCACGACCTCGATTTCGCGCACATCGCTCGCCATCACGTCCACCCGTCCCACCCCCGGCACACGCGAGATGAGCGGACGGATCCGATACTGCGCGATGTCGTACAACGTGGCCGCGTCACCCCCCTCCACGTTGTACGACACGATGGGGAAGAGCGACGGCAGCAGTCGCTCGACCTCGATGTCCAACTCCGGGGGAAGTGTGCCGCGCGCCTGATTCACGCGCGCCTGCACCTGCTGCAGCGCGTACTGCATGTCGGTGTGCTGGGCGAAGGTCACGTTCACTTCCGCCCCGCCGCGGATGGAACGCGACTGCACGCGCGTCACGCCCGGCACCACGCTCACCGCCTCCTCAATGGGACGGGTGATGGCGAACAACACCTGTCGCGGACCCAGGGCGGATCCCTCCGCCACGACGGTGATCCGCGCAAAGTGCAGCTCGGGATAGATGGCGGACGGAAGGCGAAACGCCGCCCAGATCCCGCCCGCGCTCAACAGTACGACCACCAGGTAGATGAACCGCCGCTGCTCGGCCAGCAGATCGAACAGCGATCGCCGGCGGTCCGGCGCGGGCGCGCTCGCGGTGCCGTCCGTCACGGCGTGTCCGGCCGGGCGGCGCCCATCGGGATCACGTGCGCACCGTCCTCCACGCCGTAGGCGCCATATGTCACCACGCGCTCCCCCGCGCGTACGCCGCTCCGGATCTCCGCCACCAGATCCGTCCGTCCGCCCACCTGGACGCTGCGCCCCTGCACCCGTCCCGCGCTGTCCACCACGAACACCTTGAACGCCTCGCCGTCCGGCACGAGCGCTTCGAGCGGGACGACAGTGGCGTCCGGATGCACCGCGAGCGCGATCTCGGCGAACACCACCTCTCCGATGCGCAGCGCGCGGCGCGGCTCCAACGCACGGACGCGCACGGTGACGGTCCGCGTGGCGCTGTCCACCGTGCCTCCCACGTCGAGCACGCGCCCCGCGCCGAGCGGTTCGCCGGATGCGTGCTCCCCCGCCGTCATCGTGACCCGCGCTCCCGGCCGAACCTGCGCCGCCACGTCGGGCGTGACGCCGAGCACCACGTCCACCGCCGTAGGATCCGCCACCTGGACGAGCGGCTGGTTGGGATCGGCGGTGGCGCCGAGCGTGGCGTTCACCGCGGTCACCACGCCGGAGATCGGCGAGCGCACGGTCGCGAGCTCCTCGTTGCGTCGGGCTTGTACCATCGCCGCGCGCGCCTGCGCGAGTGCCGCCGCGGCCTGCTCCGCATCCTTGCGCGGTGCGATCCCCTCACGCACCAGCCGGTCGGTCCGGTCGGCGGCGCGTTCGGCAGCGTCCAGCGCAACCTGCGCGCTCTCCGTGTTGGCGCGGAAGGTCGCCTGCTCGAGCTGCACCAGCGGTTCGCCCGCACGCACGTGCGCACCCGGAGTGACGAGCACGCGCGTGACGCGCGCAGGCACCGGTGCGCTGAGCGCCGCCGCATGTCCGGGACGCGGCGCCACCGTGCCGATCGCACCCACGCTCTCCGTGAACGGCTCCGCGACGACGACCGCCGTTCGCACACGGACCACGGCCGTGGCGCTGTCGCTCCCCTCGTCCTCCGCACCGCCGTGCCCGCACGCCGTGGCGAGCAGCGCGGCGGCCGAGAGCGCCGCCATCGCCGCCCACCTGAGAGGAATCGTCACGGCATGGCCTCGGCCGATGGAGTGAGGGTGAGCACGCGCAGCGTGGCGCGCGCATTCCAGGCGGCAGCCAGCGCGTCCACGTAGTCGGCCAGCACCTCGCGCGCGTTGCGCTGCGCCTCGAGCACGTTGGGCAGCGATGCCGCCCCTTCGCGGTAGGCGGTGAGCGCCATGGACGCCACGCGGTCGGCGGCGGCGACCAGCGCGCGCGTACGGTCGACGCGCGCGTACGCCATGGCGCGCGCCCGCTCCGCACGCGCGATCTCCGTGGCGCTCTCCACCTGCGCGAGATGCAACGCGGCCCGCGCGCGCGCCGCTACGGCCTGCGCGGCGGCCGTGGGACCGCGATTCCCGTTGAGTAGCGGGAGCGGGAGCGAAAAGCCCACTGTTGGCAGCAGCCCCGTCTCGGCGCCGGTGGGATCACCCGTCTCGAACCCGGCCGTGACGCTGGGCGGCGCCCACACGCTCCATCGCTGCACTCGCAACGCGAGCTCCGCCGACTCGAGCGCGGCCGCGGCGGCCGCTACCTGCAGCGGTGCCGAGCCCGCCGCGACCGCAGTGTCCTGTGCCATACCGGGCGGCGGAACGAGCGAGTCGGCGAGTACGACCACCGCACGGTCGGCACGGATCCCCATGGCCGCCTGCAACTCGAGCACGGCGTCAAAGGCGCCGAGCGAGTCCGTGGCGGCCGCGTTGGCCGCCTGTCCCGCGGTCACCGTGGCGAGCTCCACATCGAGATCGCTCGCATCGCCCGCGTCGCGGCGCGCAATGGCGATGCGTCGCAGGCTGTCGGCCTGCTCCGCCGTGCGTCGTGACAGTCGCGCGTGCGCGCGCGCCGCCAGGGCGCGCGTGTACAGCGTGTCCGCGTCGAGCGCGATCGCCGCGCGTTCGAAGGCGAACCGGTAGCCGGCGGCCGTGCGCGCCGCCTGCGCCGCGCGCACGCGGGGACGCCGCACCCACGGGAAGCCCAACGGCTGCTCGATCTCCACGTGATACTGCGGCTCCGAGCGCGTGTAGCCGGCGGCCAGGCGGGGATTGTCGAGCGCGCGCGCCGTGATGAGATCCGCGAACGCGGCGGCGGTGTCCGCGCGCGCCAGCCCGAGCCGCGCGCCGTGCGCGAGCGCCGCCTCCACGGCGTCGGCGCGGTGCACGGGCAGCGTGGACGTCTGGGCGGCGGCAGGGTGGAATGTCGCGAGCGTCGCAAAGGCGATGGCCGCGAGCACGGCGACGCGCCACCCGTCCAGGACGCGCGGTGCCGGTACCATGATCATCGCGAGCGTGTTGTTGTGGGCCACCGCGCCGGAGATGCTCTGCACCCCTCCAACGCTAGCACGGCAAGCTGTCAGCAGGATTACAGCTGCACGCGCGGCTGCGCGCGCGCGTCCGCCGACAATGCTTCTGCGCGCGGCTCCGGGGCCGCGCCGGCCAGACCCCCGGCCGGCGGAAACAACACCGTCGCGCGGGTGCCCTCGCCGGGATGCGAGACGATGTCGATCTCGCCGCCGTGGGTCTCGACGATCCAGCGCCCGATCGCCAGCCCCAGGCCGGCGCCGTCGGGACCGCCGTCGTGTGCCATCCCGCGGCTGCGCGCCGGGTCACCGCGGTAGAAGCGCTCGAATACATGCGGTAACTGCTCCGCCGGGATGCCGATGCCCTGGTCCTCCACCACGAGCTGCGGACGTCCGGCGGTGGTGTGCACGCGCACGGTCACGCGCCTCCCACACGGGGTGAACTTCACCGCGTTGTCGAGAAGAATCATCGTGAGTTGGCGGAGGAGCGCCGGATCCCCATCCACCACCGCCTCCTCGAACTGCGCCACGTTCAGCCGAACGCCTCGTCCCTGGGCGACCACCTGCGCCGCCCCGCACGCATCCAGGGCAATGTCGTCGAGATACACGCGGCGGCGCTCGACCGAGCGCTCACCGGCATCGGCTCGGGCCAGCGTCAGGAGATCCTCCACGATGTGTCCCAACCGTTGGCTCTCCTCCTCGATACCCTGCAGGGTGGCGCGATACGACCCCGCCTCACGCTCCTGCTGCAGCGCCACCTCGGCGCGGCTCCGCAACACGGTGAGCGGCGTGCGCAGCTCGTGCGCGGCATCCGCCATGAAACGCCGCATCTGCTCGATCGAGCGCTCGATAGGCGCGGTGGACTTGCGGACCAGCAGCCACGCGCCACCCGCGACGAGGATGAGCGCGGCGAACGCGGCGGCGCCAAAGGCGGCGATGAGCGATGCGTACCGATGCGCCAGCTCCACCTTGTCCGCCACCGCCATGGCGACCATCGCCCGCCCACCAGTGAGTGCGAACCGCTCCCCGTACACGCGGAGCGTGCGGTCGCCGGGGAGCGAATGGTCGAAGTCCACGCGCCCCTCGTGGGCCGCGCGCTGCGCAACATCATGCAGCCAAGCGGGGACGGAGACCGGCTTCACCGGCTGCCCGGAGGCGTCCAGCAGATACAACGCACGATCCGGGATGTGCAGCTCGTCCACAGCATCCACCACGTTCCCGCTCGCCCCCGCCTCCATTTCGCGAATCCGCGCCGCGCGCTCCAGCTCTGCCGCCGCCGTGCGCAGCGAACTATCCAGCTCGGAGAACAGCTGGCGCCGGATCGCCACGAACAGACCGCCACCCAGGAGCGCGAGAATGAAGCAGAACGTGGCCACGTACCACGCGATCAACCGCCAGCGCAGCCGGGAAAGGGCACGCGGAGAAGCGGGTGAAGCGGGTGAAGTACTCCGCGCGCTCACCGTCACTCGCCAAAGCGGTAGCCGGCGCCGCGCACGGTGTGGATCAGCTTGGGCTCGAAGTGGTCGTCGATCTTGCGGCGCAGCCGACGAACCAGCACCTCCAGCACGTTCGTGAACGGATCATGATTCTCGTCCCAGACCCGCGCGGTGATCTCGGCACGATCGACCACCGTGCCGCGGTGCATCACGAAACACTCGAGCAGTGCAAACTCCTTGGCGGTGAGCTCGATGTCGAAGCCACCGCGACGCACGCTATGCGCGCCCAGGTCGACCACGAGGTCGGCCACCGCAATGACGTCGGGCACCAGCGTCGGTCGCCGGCGCGCCAGCGCGTAGACCCGAGCCACCAGCTCGCGGAAGGCAAACGGCTTGGTGAGATAGTCGTCCGCGCCGGCGTCCAGCCCCGACACGCGATCGTCCACCGTATCCCGCGCGGTCAACATGAGGATGGGCGTGGTGATCTCCCGACACCGCAGCTCGCGACACAGATCGAACCCCGAACCGCCGGGAAGCATGACGTCCAGTACCACGACGTCAAAGCTCCCGAGCAGCGCACGGGTGCGCCCCGCATCGCAGGTGTCAGCGTGCACGACCTCCATGCCCCGCTCGCGAAATCCTGCGGTCAGCACGCCGGAGAGCGCGGGATCGTCTTCCACCAGGAGAAGTCGCATCGCGAAGCCGCGGACGTCAGCTGGTGGCGCGGCGCATCGACCCGTTCTGTTCGGCCACGCGATCGACAACCCGCTCCCGTTCACTGCCACAGCCGACCGCGCTCGCGGCACAGCCGCGCTCCGCGTCCACCTCGCAGTCCTCCAGGTGGAGACATCCGCACCGCATCCCTTGCTCCAGCGCGCGCCGCATGCGCGCCGCGTCGGCCATGAGCGCGTCCAATTCCGCCATCTTCCGCTCGGCCAACGAGTGCCACCGGGCGGCGGGAGGAACCTCCGCTCCGAATCCGTGAAAGAGCGTCCGGATCTCCGCCACGGTAAACCCCGCCCGTTGCGCGAAACGGAGCGTGGCGAGCAGCCGCACGGCCCCATCATCGTAGCGGCGCCAACCGTGCACGCGCCGCGCCGGCGGGAGCACGCCTACGCTCTCATAGTACCGGATGGCCGAGGCGCGCACTCCCGCGCGCGCGGCCACCTGGCCAATGGTCATCCCGCTCGCGTCTCGCATCCGCGTGCCTCCCCCATCCGGTTGACTTCAAGCGCACATGAAATGTTAGAGTAAGATGGACGAGAGCACAATCGCGGCCACGGCCGGCAACGAGGGCGGGACGCGACGACGGCGGCACGGGTATCACCACCACGGTTCCGCGGAGCAACGGAGCCTGGCGCACGCCTCACACGGAGGGAACCACCATGACAGCGAATGACACCGCCACCACATCACCGGAAACCGAAGCACACGGCGCGGGCAGGGTGGCCAGCGGATTTGGCTGGGGGCTGGTGGCAACGGTCGCCATGTCCGTCGTGATGATCGCCGGCGTGGTCACCGGCCTCTCTCCCATGCCCAAGCCGATTCCCATGGCGCTCGTGGCGCGCACGTTCGGCGGCGCGCTGGCCAAACCCGCGCTCATGGCGCTGGGGGCAGCGAGTCATCTGCTGTACGGGGGCATCGCCGGCGCCGTGCTGGCCCTCATCGCGCGACCCGTAACCGTTGGGAAAGCCGTCGCCTGGGCGCTCGCGCTGTGGCTCCTGATGCAGCTCGTCTGGCTGCCGTACCTGGGGTGGGGACTCTTTGGCGGCAAGGTGACGTTCGCGATCGCCGGCGCCACGCTGCTGCTCCATCTCATCTACGGCGTGACGCTCGGCTGGCTGCTGGATCGTGACACGCGAGCAGTCGCAGCCTAGCATCCCGGCACGAACATTGGGGACAGCGCGGCAGCGCGGCGCGCCGTCCCCCGCTTCCCTCACGCGAGCTTCACCGCCCTCCACGGCGCCGTCCCACTGTCGCATCGCTCCGCGAACAGCACCACGCGGTGTGCGCGATAGGACGGCCTGAGATGCTTGCCGACATCCACCACGGCGTCGTCCGGCACGACCGCTCCGCTTCGAACGTCGCGCACCTCCCACACACCGCGCGCCCGGATGTCGGCTGCCGTCTGCGCGCCGGCGAACGGATCGGGCCACGTCCAGCCGGGGAGATGCACCACGCGTCCGTCTCCACCCCCTGCCAGGAGCCCCACCGCCGCGAGCGCACCGATCACGCCGTCTTCCGTTCCGCCCAACCCCTCCAAATGAATGCCCGCGTCGGCAGCGAGTACACGGGCTTCGTGCTGCGTCACCGGCTCGCGCTGGCACCGTTTGCCGAACGCGGTGATCGACGGTTGCACCTCGTCGGCTACGCACAGGCCGGGATCGCTTCCCGACACGTACCATGCCTGCATCTCGCGCCGTATGATGCTCGCCAGCGAAGCGACGACGCTCGCCGGAGGCGCGCTCGCGTGGCGCATCCGCACACCGATCGATGCGCATCCATTCTTGCTCGTGTACGGAATGCGTGGATCGAACAACAGCTGGTGGCGCAGGATCACCACCAGATCAGCGTCCTTCGGTAAGACGGACGCGATCCGGCGTGCGAGCTGGTTGGTGCCCGCACTCCCCGCGATGTCGGTGTCATCGATACCCACGAACAGCATCCGCGCGCCAGCGGGGTCGCGCCCGGGGCGCACTCCGTCAGGCCGCATCTGCTCCAAGCCGGCTGGTGCGGCTGGTGGTTCCGTTGCTGGAGCCGCGGATCCTGCCGCGTCGCTCACGCGCATCACCAGCCGCGCGTGGCGCGGCTGGCGCTGTCGTGGCCGGTGCCGTTCGCGCCGCGGCGGCACTGGAACCATGCCGCGACCGCCACCAGTCCGGCCAACACGCCGGCCAGCGCGTAGCTGCCCAGCGCGCCCTGCCACCACGCGGCAAAGTTGCGCCCCAGCGTGAGCGCGGAGATGATTCCGATCTTGGCGGCGGCGCGCACGAGATACGCGGCGGCGTTGCTGGCGCAGGCGCCGAGGACGAACGCAACGTACAGCGGCCATCCGGATCGCCCGCGCACGAGCGCGACGTCGAGCATCGGTCCGGTGAGCAGAAGACTGGTCACCGCTCCAACGCCCGGTAGCGCCGCGCCACCGGCGCCCAGCGCGCCCAATGTGCACAGCGCCGCGATCCCCATCGTGGTCCCGGCCAACCGCCGCGGCACCAGCGCAAACCCCAGCGCCATGGGAAAGACGACGAACAGGATGCTGTGCCCCGGCCAACCAAGCCGGAGGCGCACGAGCACCACGGCAAGCGCCGCCGTAGCACCCAGCGCGCCCAGCACGACCAGCTCCGTGGGGCGCACGCGCTCGCCCGGCCGCGAGAGCGGAGCCACGCGCGCACCCTGCCGCAACCCGCGGTGAATCGAGAGGATCTCCGTGCTCATCCGTCCCTCACAGTCGCCGCTACGCCCAGCCACGCGCTGTCGGGAGACGGCAGCGCCGTTCTCCCAATGCAGCTTCCCACACCGGACCTGCACCGCATCGGCACCATCCTGAGGATATCGATTGTCGGCCGCAAGTCGTGGACCAGAGTTCGAACGATTTTTCGTCGGCGACCCTCAAACGCCGCGCTGCTCCTGGCGCCGGCGATCCCCGCCGCGCGCACGGTCACGGGCGGTGACGGTTCGCATAAAGATTGGCGCCGCGTCGCACGATTTCGACTTGGCAGATGGGTGATCGCGTGACAGATTGCGAACAGGGAGACGCAGCATCGTGCACACGCCGCCCGGCGTGTCTGCTTACCACCTCTCCCTCCGCACGCGAACCACCCGCTCCACCGGCCTTCCCCACATCAGCGCTCACCGGCGACGCGGCCGGATCTGGCGACGCGCCCGCAACGCGGGCGCGTCCCCGGGAAGCCCTGTTCGGCCACTCGGGACGCCTTCACGGCGTGCCGTCCCGGCGGCGACGATCGTCATCTCGCTGAGAGTCGCCTCCGGGCATTGCGCGCCCGGAGGCGCCCTCCGGGCGCCCCACGGGACGTCGATCCGGCGTGGCGGCCGATGCACCCATGCACGAGTACCGCGGCACCTCGCAGCCCGACAATCCGCCGAAACGCCGCGCACGCGGCACCTCCACGCCCGCTCCATGAAGCGTCCCGACATCGTTCTCGCCGCCGTCGTGATTCCGATCGTGCTGTTCGTCGCCGTCCAGGTGGGACAGGTGCCGGGCACGACATCGCTCACCCAGGCGGCGGCGCTCGAGCCCGCAGCGCGATCCACCGGAGCCGGCGCGCCGTTCGACACGGTGGCGCGCTCGGCGGCCATCGCCGTGGGCGGAGCGCTCGCGACGCGCAACGATCCGCTCGCCAATGGCACGGGCGCGGGCACCGGCGCCCCGATTCGCGACGTCGCGGAGATCCGAGACCGGCTCAACCGCGGCGCTTCCGGCACGTACATCGACGAGATCCTCCTGGCGCGCGACTCGGCGCTGGCGAGGTGGCCCGAACGGATCGGCCGGCCGATTCGCGTCTGGGTCGACGCGGGAAGCGATCTGCGCGGATGGCATCCGGACTTCCAGCTGCGCGTGCGCGACGCGTTCGAGGAATGGTCGCTCATCGGCATCCCCGTGCGCTTCTCCTTCGTGGCCGACTCGGGCGACGCCGAGGTGAAGGTGCGCTGGATCGACGAATTCCACGAGCCCATCAGCGGCAAGACCCTCTGGGCACGCGATCGCAGCGGGTGGATCATGAACGGGACGATCACGCTCGCGCTGCGCCATGACGGCGGCGAAGCGCTGGACGCGCGCGCCGTGAAGGCCATCGCCCTGCACGAGGTGGGACACCTGATCGGCCTCGATCACACGGCCGACGCGTCGAACATCATGACTCCGCGCGTGCGCGTGCGAGATCTGTCCGACGCCGACCGTGCCACGGCGCGTCTCCTCTACAGCGTCCCGCCGGGATCGATAAGGGAGTAGTCCACCCGGGCGGGGCCCCGTCGTTCATCGTTGGCCGTTGTCCGGAGCGCGCGTCTTGCATGGTCGGCGCGCATGGCGGAAACCGAACAGGACTTCGATGTCGCGGTCGTTGGCGGCGGGCCCGCGGGGCTCACCGCCGCGCTCTTTCTCGCCCGCTATCTGCACAGCGTGGTCGTGATCGATTCGGGCGATCCGCGCAACTGGGCTGGAGCGGTGCTATGGCGAGACCGCGCATCACTGTCCCGACTGTGACGGCTACGAGGCGCGCGGCGAGGCCACCGTCGTGATCGCGTCGGGACGCAAGGCCGCCGGCATGGCGCTCGCCCTCGCCACGTGGACGCGCAAGCTGGTGGTCTGCACGAACGGCGTTCCGTTGGAGCGCGACAGGAGCTGGTACGAACGGCTGCAGAACGTGGGAGTGATGGTGACGAGCGAGCGGATCGAACGGCTCGTAACGCACGACAGCGCCGTCCGCGCGCTCGAGCTCGAGAGCGGTGTCCACCTGGACTGCGAGCGCATCTTCTTCGCGATCGGCCAGTATCCCGCCGACGACCTGGGGGATCAGCTCGGATGCGAACGCGACGACGACGGACTGATCGTGGTGGGCGCACACGGGCACACGAGCGTGCCCAATGTCTTTGCCGCGGGCGACATCACTCCCGGTCCGCACCTGACCATCCGCGCCGCGGCCACCGGCGCGGTGGCGGCGCTCTCGATCCACCATTCGCTGCTGCCGGCATCGTTGGTGCTGGACTGAGCGTGGCGGATGCGAAAGCGGCGCGGAGGATCTCCGCGCCGCTTCTTACCCCGGGGGATGCCGATGCGGCACCGTTAGGCTTCGAGCGGTACGCAGTTGCGCATGCGCGCATGCGCACGCGGCGCGAACCGTTTCCCGGTGTCGGTGAGCGAGAGGATGCTCGTGAGGGGCAGCTCCCGGAATTCATCCCGGTAATACGAAAACGCCACCAGATTCCCCTCTCGAATCCCGTATGGTTCCATCTCGCGCTCGTAGACCCGTCCCTCGGGAGACCGGAAGCGCACGCGCAGTCGGCGGCACTCCTCCGTGGCTGACTGAATGGCCTGCTCCATTTCCATTTCAGCCTCCCTGGTGGTGGACGTGGAACCTCGACGCGTGTTCTGCAGTGGTCTACAGAACACGGTCACGGACAAAACCGCATAATCTCTATATAAGGAGCACGAGGCGCCTTGTCGAGTGCAACGTCGCGCTCGATTGGCTCAGGCGTCGCTTGCAATCAGCGGTGTTGACCGAACGGTCAGCCGCCGCCCCACACCGACGCGCGCTTCGCCCAGCTCGTGCCGGTGTAGCGCGTACGAAAGCGCCCCGCCGTACTACGCAGCTCGGCTGCGTCGTGGCTCGCGCTGTATCGCGACACACCCGCCCAATACAGCCCTTCCGGCGCGGCATCGGTGTCCGCGAAGTCCCGCTCCACGGTGGCGAACTCCTCCTGCGCGTCGTCCCACGCCTTGCGGTTCACCGCCCAGTATCCCAGCGCGAGATGCAGTTGAGCCAGAAACTCGTCGGCCGGGAGGAATCCCTCGATGCGATACTGCTCCGCTCCGTCGGGCGCGAGCACGAGGATGGTGGGCGTCCACCGGATCCCGAACCGTTTCCAGGTATCCGGCCGACTCTTGATGTGAAATCTCACGGGAACGAACGTGCTCTCGATGAATTCCGCCACCCTGGGATCGGGATACACCTCGGCTTCCAGCCGAGCGCATCCGCCTCAAGCAGGGGCGGCGGTGAAGTCGACGAGGATGGGCTGGTGCTGCCGCTGTGCTTCCTTCATGGCGGCGTCCACGTCATCCTGCCAACGGATCGCGCTGGTCTGTGTCATCCGTGCCTCCAGTACTCGGGGATCGAACTGGAGACGATGAGGTGCAGAAGCCATACCGGCGCAGAAGCCGCCGGCCACGGGAAACGCCGTTCAGTTTTCTCGGGCGGTCACCACCGGAGCTGCACCGTCCTGACTCGATGCTCCCGCACGACCCGGAGGTGCAGCGTGTGGTTCCTGCTCTTGCGGATTGCCTCCTGCAGGTCCGCCGGCCGCGAGACGCGATCCTTGCCCGCTCGCACGATCACGTCACCCGGGTGGAGTTCGGCGCGTGCGGCGGGCGTCCCGATGCCGACGCGCATCACGACCAGCCCCTCTCGCACGCCGAACTGCGCGCCCAGGTCACCGCTCAACATCATCAGGTCGGCTCCGGCAATCGCCGTCGAGCCAAAGGTATACACGTAGCTCAGCGCCGCTGGCGGCGCGCCCGGTGCCGTGGGCGCGGGGCGCGGCACCATGATCACCGACGGCATTTCTGACGGGGACGTAACCAACGTGCGCGACCACGCACGTGTGGCCCCGGGCTCGGGCGCCATGTAGAGCACCGAGTCGCGGAGCGCGGGCGGCGGTGGCTGCCGGCCGACGACCACGTGCAACTCCCGCATCTGCCCGTCACGCCTCACCAAAATGCTGAGCGTGCGCCCGGGCCGGAGCAGCTCGGGGAAGGGCGTTACTCCCTGTTGGAGATCGTGATGGTCGATGGCAATCAAGACATCGCCCGCGGCGATTCCCCCGCGGGCCGCCGGGGACCCCGGCGCCACCGAGGCGACGACTGGATAGCTCTCGAACTGCCATGCCACGCCGCGCTCGGTTTGCACGTTGCGCGCTCTGGAGGTGAACTCCACGCCCACCCACCCGGCCGCGCCCGGCACGACGGAGATCGCCGGCTGCCGCGATGCTTCCATGACCTGCAGCCGCGACTGCGTTTCAGCTTGCATCAGACGCGCCATGACGAACCGCAGTCGCTCCTGCGATTCCACCAAGGCGCGCATCGCGCGCGCGAGCTCCGGTCGGCTCAGCGCCTGCGTGCTGTCGTCCCCCAGTCGAGAGATCATTGCCTGGTAGGCGGTGAGCGATGCGTTGAACTCCTGCGCGGCACGTTCCACGTCCTTTCGCGCCAGGACGGCAGCGCTATCACACTCCGAGCACACCCGAACCGTCGCGCGCACCGATTGCGGCGGACGCGGCGGACGCGGCGCGGGCTCCTGCGCGGCCACGCCAGCCGGGAACAGGAGTACCAGGGCGGCAGCCCACGCGCGCGATCCCACGTCGCGCGACGTGCATCCTTGGTGTGCGTTGCGCGCCAGCCCGCGGTGCTGTGTTCTCCCCATCCTGAACATCTCAGAAACTCCCCAAACTCTCGCCGTCCGGCAGCCGCTGCCCCAGCTGTCGCAGCGTCGCTTCGCGCGCCGTGAGGGTGGTCAGGTAATAGCGATTGATGACGGGATCATGCGGCGTTTCGTTCACCGCCTCCCGCGCCACGTCGGCCATCGCGTCCAGCGCGGCCAGTCGGCTGCGGTACACGTCGGGCCCGTCGCCCACGCCGCCCGACACGGTATCGTGCGCCTGGAGGTAGGCGGCCGCGAGCTGATACGTCTGCTGCGCCTGGAGCATCATGTCCTGCGCGTCCGCCGGCGAGGCGAAGGTGGCGAACGCGGCGGGCGTGCGGGTGCTGTCGACCCCGGCCGCGGCCCGCGGGCTGCTGCCGCGCGTGGCGCTCGCGCGCCCGATCACCACGCCGCCCAGCAACAGCAGGACGGCCGCCGCCGCGCGGACCGCCGGGCCGCGCATCCATGACCGCCAACCCCGCGCGTACAGCAGTCCCTCGGCGCGAAGGCCGCGCGCCAGTGTATCCCAATCCGTCAGCGGCACCGCGACCGGAGCCCCATATCCCGACGACAGCGCGAACACCGTGCGGTGCGCATCGCGCTCGCGCGCGCATTCCTCGCACATCGTCAGGTGCTCCGCCTCCGCAGGGGTGGGCTCGTCGTCGGCCAGCTCGGCCAGCCGCTCAGTATCCAGGTGCGACATGATGCTCACCAGTGGTTGCCGGCGTGGATGCTTCCATGAGGTGCGCGAGCAGCCGGCGAAGCTTCGCGCGTGCCTTGAACAACTGCGACTTCGATGCGCCCGCCGTGATGCCGAGCGCCTTGCCGATATCCTCGTGCGTGTAGCCCTCCACATCGTGCAGGAGAAACACCGTTCGGGCTCCCGTGGGGAGTTGCGCCGCCGCCTCGGCGATCGACGCGGCCACGAAGCCCCGCTCGCTGTCCGTCTCCACGGCCGCCGCGTCCTCGGTGATGTCCACCTCGAGCTTGGCCAGCCGCCGCACCCGCCGCAGCGCGTTCAACGTGCGGTTCACGGCGATCCGGTGCGCCCACGTGCCAAACTGCGCGTCGCCCCGAAAACTTCCGAGCGAGCGGAAGATCTGCATCCAGACCTCCTGAGCGATGTCCGCCGCCAGATCGCGGTCTCCCGCGAGGCGCAGGATGACCGCGTCGATGTGCGGCGAGTACTGCGACCACAGCTGTCGCATGGCTCGCTCATCCCCATCGATGGCGCGTCGGATCGTCAGAGTATCGGTCTGCATTCGGTACCGCTGAATTGGTCACCCCGCGTGCGGCGAAGGGTTGCCCCGTTGGGCGGCACACCGCGCACCGTTAGATCCCCGCGGTCCGGAAGCAAGGACGGCCTCCGTAGCGCCGGCGCGACATCCACTCCGGCCATTTGCGGCATTCACGCACGGTGCGTCACACCACCGGACCGGCAGCGCGGCTGCGGACGGGCGGGACGCGCTCTACTACCGGCGCGGGGCTTGCACCTGGCGCCTCCAGGCAAGATACCGGCAGGACGGTGCGCGGACTCCCTTCGGGTGACCCTGCACGTCGCGCGGTCGTCTTGACCATAGGCTGGGAAGTCTATATTATGGCCGCCCCGACACCCGACAAGTCCCGCGTGCGCTTCCGCGCGGCGGCACTGCCGAGCCCTCCGGGAACTTCCCACCTGAAATTGAAGTAGGTAGTGCTGAGAGCCAGTCGAGCGCCCGCCGCTCGACCCTCCGCTGTTTCTCCTGTTGTCCGCCCTCGCGGCTCCACACCAGCCGCCAGGAAGTCGTTTGCTGTTCCCCGTCGAGGTGTGCCGTGGTTCATCTGCTTCTCGCGCTCGCGATCTCGTCCTCCGGAAACGGTCTCCCCGTCAAGGCCCCCGCCGACGTCGGCATGTCCGCGGCTCGGCTCAAGACGGTGGACCGCGTGGTCGAGCACGCCATCCGCGCGGGGGGCTTCCCCGGCGCGGCCGTGGTGATCGGACGCAATGGAGCTGCCGTGTGGCAGCGCGGGTACGGACGGCTGGATTGGTCCAGCCAGAGCCCCCGCGTCTCTCCCACGGAAAGCATCTACGACCTGGCCTCGCTCACCAAGGTGATCGGGACGACGACGGCCATGATGGTGCTGTTCGACCAGGGGCGCGTGAAGCTCGACGAACCGGTGGCCACGTATCTCCCCGCGTTCGGCGGCGGAGTCAAGGACCGCGTCACCGTGCGCATGCTGCTCACGCACCACTCCGGACTCCCGGCCGACCGCGATCTCTGGCGTCTGGCGCACAATCCCACCGAGGCCCGCCGCATCGTTCTCGAGACGCCGCTGGTGAATACGCCCGGACAGCGGTACGTCTACTCCGACCTCGGCGCCATCCTGCTGGGCATGATCGTGGAGTCTGTTTCGGGAATGCCGCTCGATCAGTTCCTCCAACAGAACGTCTTTCAGCCGCTCGGGATGACGAACACGTTCTTCCGGCCGGCCGACTCGCTGCACTATCGCGTGGCGCCCACGGAAGTCGCACCGCCCCGCGGCTACCCGCTCCAGGGTGAGGTGCACGACGAGAACGCCTACGCGTTGGGCGGCGTTGCCGGCCACGCGGGCCTGTTCAGCACGGCGGCCGATCTGGCGGTGTTCGCGCAGATGATGTTGAACGGCGGCGAGTACAACGGCGTGCGTGTCGTGGCCGACTCCACCGTCACCCTGTTCACCACGCAACAGGTGGGAAATCGGGCCCTCGGGTGGGCTACGGCCGACGGCACGTGGGGATCGGGCGATTATCTCAGCCCCGCGGCCTTTGGCCACGTGGGCTACACTGGCACGTCGATCTGGATCGATCCGGATCAGGACATGTTCGTCATCGTGTTGACCAACCGTGTCCACTCCGCGCGCGTGCGACGTCCCGCCAAGGTCATCGCCGACATCCGATCCGACGTGTCCGACGCCGCCGCGCTGGCGGTGATCGAGAATCCGGACCACATCCTCGACATGCCGCGGAGCTTCCGCGCCGATCTGGCCAAGGGATGGAACCCGCCCCGGCACACGCGCCGGCGCACGACACGGCGGCGGACGATTCATCACAAAGCCAGCACCAGGCACAGCTCGCACACGCCGGCCAAGAAGAAATCCAGCGGCAGCCACGTGGCCAAGAAGTCCACCGCCAAAGCGGCCGTCTCCAAGGGCGCGGCAAAGAAGTAGGCGTCAGCGCCGCACGCTGCGGCGCCCACCCGCCGCCATGGTCCCTTGCCCCGTTCTCCCGCCGTGACGATGTTGCGACAGCGACATCGAGGAGGCAGGGATGAGCGAGCACGACTCTCCGGACACGGTTGAGACCGCGATCGGCGGCGGGGCGGCGGAGTCCGACCCGGCTCACACCACCGCGGTACCCACCAACACCGCCGACCGCAACACCGCGGGCACCAACTCGGCTGAGAGCCCCAATGCGGCCACCGCCGCCACCGCCGCCACCGCCGAGCCGGCGACCGCCGGCACGGCTGACACCCAGGCCGAATCCGGCCGCGGGGTCACCGAGGATCAGGTGAAGTCCGCGCTCCGGCGCGTGAAAGATCCCGAGCTCAACCTCAACATCCTCGACCTGGGCCTGGTCTACACCATCGACGTGCAGGGATCCGCGGTCCGGATCGACATGACGCTCACGTCTCCGGGATGTCCCTCCGGACCCGAGATCATGACCGGTGCGGAGGAGGAGGTGCGCGCCCTCCCCGGCGTGGAAGACGTGAGCGTGAACCTGGTGTGGTCGCCCTTCTGGACGCCGGAGCGCATCGAGCCGCGGATCCGGGCATACCTGGGCTTCTGAGGGCACACAGGGGTGCTCTACGACCCCGCTGGATGAGCGTCCAGCTCGCTACGGACGGCGCTAGCGCGCGAGCGACCGGATTGCCCGAGCCCGCCTCTCCTTACTCCTCGTTCAGTGCCTGCGCTGGGCTCACGGTGGATGCGCGTCGCGCCGGCAGGTACGCCGCGATCGCGGCGACGGCCAGCAGCACCGTGCTCCCCACCACGAACGACACCGGATCGGTGGTCGTCACACCATAAAGCAGCGAGCGCAGCGTGCGCGTCGTGGCGGCCGCGCCGGCAAGTCCCAGCACGATCCCGACGACGGCGAGCACCAATCCCTGGACGAGCACCATCCTGCGCACCGCGCCCGGCGCCGCGCCGAGCGCGATCCGGATGCCGAATTCCCTAGTGCGCTGGGTGACGACGTAGCCGATCACACCGTAGAGCCCGATCGCACCCAGGAGCAGCGACACGACCGCGGCGATGGCAAGGATGGCGACGGTGAACGATGTATCGGCCATCGATTCATCCACCACGCTCTGCAGCGTGCGCGCGCTGGTGATGGGTACCTGTGGGTAGGCGCTCCGTACGGCGGCACGGATGGCCGGCACGATGGACGTCGGAGCGCCCGTGGTGCGTACGACGATGTCCATCGTGGCGATGTACATTCCGTGCACCGACGCAGTGGCGGGGAGGTACGCCATGGGAGTGGCCTCCTCGCGCAATCCGAAGGTGTGCACGTCGCGCACGACGCCCACAACCCGCATCCACGTGCTGTCGTCCCCGAACCGGATCTCCTCTCCGAGCGCATTCCCGTTCAGAAACTGCCGCTCGAGCGTCTGGTTCACCAACGCGACCGGGCGCGCGTGCTCGACGTCGCTCCAATCGAGGGCGCGCCCGCGCAGCAGCGGTGTTCCGACGGCCCGCAGGTAGTCGCCCGCCACGCCGGTGTACATGGCCACCTGCGGCAGCGCGCTGTCTGGCCGCGGATGTGATCGCACGCTGAAGGATCCGCCGTTGACCGCTGTGGGCGCGAGCGGAAGGGCGTTGGTTGCACCGACGGCGCGCACACCAGGGAGTTGTCCGATCTCCCGCATCATGCGTTGGTAGATCAGCGCGTCGCGCGCACGGGCCGCGACACTCGCCGGCGAGCCGGCCGGCAAGGCCGGATCCTGCCCCAGGCTCACCCCCACGGCGACCGCGCCACGAGGGTCGATGCCCGGGTCCGCCGCCCGCAGATGGATGAAGCTCCGCAGCAGCATCCCCGAACCGGTGAGGAGCATCAGCGCCAAGGCAATCTGAGCGACGATCATGACCTTGCGCAGCCGCTGCCGATCACGCCCGGTCGTGCGGCCGCGTCCTTCGGTCAGCAGGCCGGACAGGGAACGGCGGGCACGAAAGCGCATGGGGAGCAACCCGAACAACATGCCGGCGGCAACGGTCACCAGTGCCGTGAAGATCAGCACGGCTCCGTCGATCCGCACGTCCTCCAGACGCGGAAGCTGCGCCGGCTCCGCCGCCACGATCGCGTGCACCGCGATATACGCCACCACGAGCCCCCACACGCCGCCCACCACCGCGAGCAGCAGACTTTCGGAGAGCTGCATCGCCGCGATGTCGCGCGCCGAAGCGCCGAGCGCGAGACGGACGCCCACCTCGCGCGCACGCCCCTCCGCGCGCACGAGAAAGAGATTCACCACACTCGCGCATGCCACGAGCAGAAGAAAGCCCACCGCTCCCATCACGATCCAGAGCGTGTTCCGTGCGTCTCCCACCACCGTGTCGCGAAGCGGCCGGACCGTGGCACTCCACCCTGCGCGGCGAAGAAAGTCGGGCGTCACATCGGGATAGAGCTCCGTGATGCGCGCCTGCAGAGCGGTGACCTCGCGCTGGGCAGTCGCCAGCTCCACGCCCGGCGCGAGCCGCGCGACGACGCGCGTGCCAAAGGAACCAAAGCCGTCGCTCCCGTTGATCGAGAGCGGCAGAACCAGATCAATGTGCGGATGCGCCGGGAAGACAAAGCGCGACGGCAGTACGCCCACGATCTCCGTGCGCACGCCGTCCAGCCGCACGGTGCGGCCCACGATGTCGCGCGCGCCGCCGAAGTTCGCCTGCCACCCCGCGTGCGTGAGCAATGCCACCGGCGGCGCACCGGACGCGCTGTCCTCCGCGGAAAACACGCGTCCCATGGCCGCGTGCGCGCCGAGCACGTGCAGCAGCGACGGCGTAACCTGCAGGATCTCCACGCGCGCTGGTGCAACATCGCCGGTGACGTTCCGCTGGTCGACCACGTACGCGCCCAGTTCGTCGAAGGCGCGGCCGAAACGCTCATACAGCGTGATCGTGCCCGCGGAGTTCTCGATGGTCGCGAGATCGATCGCCGGCGCGTGGTGCTGGATCACCACCAGGCGATCCGGCTCCGGATACGGGAGCGGGCGGATCAACACGGAGTCGACCACCGTGAAGATCGCGACGTTGGCCCCGATGCCGAGCGCGAGCGTGGCGGCGGCCACGAAGGTGAACCCCGGCCGCTTGCTCAGACTGCGCCCGGCAAGATGCACCTCGTGCCCCAGCGAGCGGAGCGCGGACCACGGACGCGGTTGCGGCTCCGCACCCATCCACGGCGCGTAGCGGCGGCGCTGCAGGCGGCGCTCCGCGGGCGCGCGGCGCGCGATGTCCACGCACGCGCCCGCGAGCACGCGCAGGACCCCCCGCGTTCCGCTTACCTCGGACGCGCGCACCGCCAGTGCAGCGAACGCGTCGCGCATCTCGTCGCCGTACTCCTCCCGGAGCATGGGGGCCAGGAGCCGGAGCACCCGGTCGAAGATGGCGCACGCCCAGCGCACATGCGCCGGCGCGCGCGCGCGCGTTGGCTCCCGCGAGCCGCTCGTCACGCGTCAGCCCTCACTCGCCGCGTACGCCCGGCGGGCCAGGCGCACGAGCTGGCTCAGCCGCTCCGTTTCGGCCGCCAGCACTTGGCGGCCGAGCGGCGTCAGCTGGTAATAGCGACGACGGCTGTCGTCGCCGGGCGCGGCGGCTTCCGGCGCATCCTCGATCAGCCCACCGCGGCGCAGCTCCCGAATGCTCCCGTAGAGCGTGGCGGGCCACAGGCGCACATCACCGCCCGTGCGTTCCTCCACCACGGTGCGGATCGCATAGCCGTGTCGCGGAGCTTCGGCGAGCGCGAGCAGGATGTGCAGGGACGCCGGCTTGAGCGGCAGATACCGATCCACACGCGTGCGTGCTGCCATGGTGCACCCTTCCGTGCAGGTTCGTGGTCGTCTTTGTGTAGGTTCTGATATACATATGCTATTATACCTAGTTGCGCAAGCACGGAGGGCGGGCAGTGGGCGGTTTCAAGCTGTCACGGGGCGCCGCGAAGGGGCCGCCGCCAGCCGGCCGTCGCGCAAGCGTCGAGCTGCCGGGCGTCGGGCAGCTGCCGGTCGCCCCTCCGGCAGGCGTTCGTGACCGCGGCGCCGGTGGTCAGCCCTTTACCGCGCGGAGCAGGTCGGCGCCCAGCTCAGCCACCTGCCACCGCCGCAGATCGTCCACCGCGGCCAGCTCGTCGAGCGACCGCGGCTTGCGCCGGGCGATGCTCTCCAGCCGATCGCGAGAACAGAGAACCCCCGGGTCCATGACCAATCGCTGGGCGGCGGCATCGCGGACGGAGCGGAGTCGGGCAACGCGCTGATCGAAGTCCGCGTCGCGCTCCCAACGCGGCGTGCGCGGGAAACGCGGCAGGTCGGCCTCGGACACGGCGAGCCCACGCCGGACGGCATCGAGTATCGCGCCCCCGCGGCGCGCGACGAGCCCGCGTGGAACGCCTTTGATCTGCTCCAGCGCTTCGATGTCGCGCGGGGCTGTGCGCGCGATGGCGAGCAACGCGTCGTTGGAGGTCACGCGAAAAGTGGCGCGGTCCAATTCGGCCGCCACGCTGTCCCGCCACGCGACCAGCTCCCGCAGGAGGGCCAGCTCCCGCCGCGAGAGATCCCGTGCGCCCTTGGTCTTGAGGAATGCGTCGTCGGTCCCTTCCCCACCGTTCCACCGCGTGCCCTCCAGGCGTGCGAATTCCTCCTCCGCCCATGCCAGGCGCCCAGCGCGGTCAAGATCGTCGCGCATCCGGTCGCGGAGCTGCAGCAGGTAGAGCGTGTCCTGCGCCGCGTACTCGAGCATGGCTGGAGGGAGCGGTCGGGTGGACCAGTCGGCCCGCTGCCATTTCTTGTCGAGCTGTACGCCGAAGTAGCGCTCGAGGAGCGCGGCGAGCCCGAACGCGCGGATCCCCAGCAGCTGCGCCGCGATCCGGGTGTCGAAGATGTTGCGGACATGCCAGCCGTAGTCCTGATGCAGAAGCCGGAGATCATAGTCGGCGTCGTGAAAGACCGTCTCGACGGCGGCATCCTGCAACAGCGTTCCCAATGACGGCGGTGCGCCGATGGCCAGCGGATCCAGTACCGCGTTCACATCGCGCGTGGACAGCTGGAGCAGGTAGACCCGATCCACGAACCGGTGAAAGCTCGCCCCTTCGGTGTCGACCGCGATGATCGGCTCGTTCCGGATGGAGGCCAACAGCCGTTCGGCCTCCCCGGGTTCGTCGATGTAGAGGGGCGGAGTGCTATGTCGAGCGCGTGATGTAGCCACAACGGAAATCCGAGGTTGGGGGAGCACCCTCAAACTCTCACCCTGCGGCGCGGGAGAGAAGTGGGGTGGCAGAAGGAGATCCCGATCCGGCACCGGCACTCCCCTTGCTCTTCTCCGGATGATGGCCAATTCCACGGAAGGCGAATCTCGGGAGCGTGCCGGTACGGGCGGGTGGCGCTCGCGCGACGTGCTGCGCGCTGCGCTGCTCGTGGGGTTCGTCTACGTGGCCGGCAGGCTCCTCTGGTTTGCCCACGTCATCGTCTTCGTCGCCTTCCTGGGGCTCCTCTTTGGACTCGCCCTGAGCGTCGGCGTGGACCGCCTGCAGCGGTGGCGCATCCCGCGCGCGCTCGGCGCCGCGGCCATCGTGCTGGCGCTCCTTGGCGCCGGAGCCGGTCTGGGGGTCATCACGGCGCCGGCGCTCACCTCGCAATGGTCGCAGCTCAGGAGCGAGCTGCCCGACGCGATCGACACCATCGAGCGGTGGATCAACCGACACCGCGGCGGCGTGGTGGGCATGGTCTTCGGCGAAGGTGCCGTTCCCGGCGCGCCGGACACCGCGGCCGCATCCCCCCCGGTGCCCCTCGCCGCACCGGCAGCGGATAGCCTGGCCCGCCTCCGCGGCGACACGGTGCCCGGGCGCGGCGCCGCAGGCCAGCCCGCCCCGCTGGACACCAACATCGTCACCAGTCCGGTCTCGCTCCGTGACCGGATCAGCAATCAGATCGGAGGGGTCACGCAATACCTCTTCCCCTTCCTCTCCTCCACGGTGTCCGTGTTGGCCGGCGTCCTGCTGGTCATCTTCCTGGCCATCTACCTGGCCATTGAACCGGGGCTCTACCGGCGCGGCCTGCTTCTTCTCGTCCCGCACCGCATGCGCGACCGCGCCGGAGAGGTTATGAGCGCTCTGGCTCTCATGCTCCGCCGCTGGCTCGTGACGCAGTTCATCGCCATGGCGGCCATCGGCACCGTCACCACCGTCGTTCTCTTCGCGCTCCATGTGAAGGCCGCCCTCGCCCTCGGTCTCCTGGCGGGACTGCTGGAGTTCGTGCCGGTCTTTGGGCCCATCCTGAGCACGGTGCCCGCGGCGGCCATGGCCTTCCTCGACTCGCCGGAGAAGGCGCTCTGGGTGATCGTCGCGTACATTGCCATTCAGCAGGTGGAGAGCCAATTGCTCATCCCGATCCTCATGCGCGAAGGGATGAACCTCCCACCGGTGCTCACCATCCTGGCGCAGGCGGTCATGGCGCTTCTGTTCGGGTTCATCGGACTGTTGGTGGCGGTACCGGTGCTCGCCGCCGTGGTCGTGCCGGTAAAAATGCTCTACATCGAAGGGATGGTCGGCGACCATGTCCGCGTTCCAGGTGACGACGAGCCGAGCTAGATGACGCGGCCGCGCGTGGCCGGTGACTGTCCCGGTGCATACGAGGCGCTGCTCGCTGCCGTTCCCGCCGTTGGATCGCTGCCACGCGTAGCGCTCGTCCACTCGCCCACGCCGGTGCTCCGCCTCCCGCTGGACGGGGGCGGCGAGATGTTCATCAAGCGCGACGACCTCTCCGCTCCGCGCTTTGGCGGCAACAAGGTGCGCTCGCTGGAGTTCCTCCTGGGCAGCGTACGGGCGGGGGACGTTCTCATCACGGCCGGGGGGGTGGGCTCCACACACGTGCTCGCTACCGCGGCCCACGCACGCGCGCGCGGTGCCGCCGTGGTCGCGTATCGGTGGCGGCACCACATGCATCCGGTGGCGCATCGGGTGGGGGAGCAAAGCGCGCGGTTGTGCGCGCGCACCCACACCTCACGTACCGCCGTCGCGGCGATCGGAAGGGCGTGGCTGGCCCGGCTGAGCGGGCACGGGCATTGGATCCCGCCCGGGGGGACCTCGCCGCTGGGCATCCTGGGGCACGTGAGCGCCGGGCTGGAGCTGGCCGCACAGGTGGCGCGCGGCACGCTGCCGGAGCCGTCGCGCGTGGTCGTCCCACTGGGAACCGGCGGCACCGCCTCGGGGCTCGCGCTCGCGCTGCGCATGGCCGGTTTGCACACCACGGTGACCGCCGTTCGCGTGGCCCCGCCTATCGTGGCATCGCGCGCGCGCGTGCTCCAACTAGCCCGGCGCACGGCGCGTCTCCTGGAGCGCGTGGGCGGCCAGCCCCTGCCCCGCGTTTGCCCCCGCTCGGTGGAAGTGGTTCGGTGGGCGTACGGTGGCGCCTATGGCCGCCCCCTTCCGGCGGCGACCACCGCAGCGTCATTTCTCCTCCGCACAGCCGGGCTCACGCTGGACGACAGCTACAGCGCCAAGGCGTTCGCCGTAGCGCTCGATCTCGCCCGGCGCGGCGCTCCTGGCGTGCTCTTCTGGCTCACCTTCGACGCGCGATGGATGCACGAGCCGGACGCCACCGATCACGGCGCCGCGCCGGATCGTGGCGCCGGATCGCCGACGGTGGAGCGGGCGTGACGAAGTAGCACAGCACAGCCACACGACGGTCAGGGCCAGTGACGAGGGTGAGGAACCGCATCTGACGGAGGCCGCCCATGCCGCTCAAGGCACGCGCCGGCAGCATCGAGATCGCATACGACGAAGTGGGACAGGGAACCCCGGCCGTTCTCCTGCACGGCTTTCCGCTCGACCGGCGCATGTGGGCTCCGCAACTCCGCGGCCTGGTGGGCTGCGCACGGTGCATCGCCCCGGACCTGCGCGGGTTCGGCGACACGACGGCCGCGCCGCCGTACTCCATGGATCGGTACGCCGACGACGTGGCCGCCCTGCTCGATACGCTCCACATCGACGCGGCCGTGATCGCCGGACTGTCCATGGGCGGGTATGTGGCGCTGGCCTTCTGGCGGCGGCATCGAGAGCGCGTGGCCGCCCTGGTGCTGGCCGACACGCGCGCCGAGGAGGATGACGACGCCGATCGCGCGCGTCGTCTCGAGATGAGGGACGTGGCACGACGGCGCGGCGGCGGGGCGGTGGGCGACCTCGTGCTGCGCCGCCTGGTGGGAGCCACGACGCGCGCCAAACAACCCGAAGTGATGGCCGAGGTGCGCGCCATTCTTGGCAGCGCGCCGACGGAAGGGGTGACAGGCGCGCTGGAGGCCATGATGGCTCGCCCCGACAGTACGCCGGCGCTGGCTACGATCGACGTGCCGACACTCGTGGTGGTGGGCGCCGAAGACGAGATTACCGCGCGCCCGTGCGCGGAGCGCCTACACCGCGCCATCCCCGGCAGCAGGTTGGAGCAGATCCCGGCAGCAGGCCACCTGAGCAACCTCGAGCGGCCGGCCGCGTTCAACCGGGTGTTGAGCGAGCTGCTCGCCAGCGTGACGGCCGAGGCGTGACCGCCGCCGCTCATGGCTGCACTGGCGCGGACGATGAGCCGGCCAAGGCGGGCCAACGGCTCGTGTCCCGCCGTGAGGTCGGGAGGGGACGGCCGGCACGCGGTATGTCGCCCGTGTCCTGGCACCCGTATACTAGTGCAGACAGATTCTCCGGCGCGATGACAACGATGGCCCGGTGCTCCAATTAAATCCCGGATCGCCCATGTTGGCCGGCCACTGGGGGTTGATACGGTCGGCCGCGGTACTCTCCGCCATTCTCGTGGTGGTCGCACTCGTCGCGATCTGGCGAAGCCAGCCGCACTCCGTCAACGCCAAGATCGTCTGGACCGTGGTCGTCCTGTTGATTCCCGTCTTTGGTGCGCTCGGATGGTTCCTCCTCGGCCGGCAGCGGCGGCACCCACCGTCGTAGCGCGACCTGACGCCGCCCGCGCCCGGCCGGTGCCCGTCGTCCACTCGGGGGAATGAGCGCCGGCGCGATCCCGCCGTTCGCTCGCGTCGCCACGCTCCATCATGCCCGGTTTGGTGTTGTCCCTCGTTTGCACGTTTGTCGTCCCTCACCTTCGACCGATGGAGGTCACGATGCCGCTGGGGAACCTGAACTATCTGGCGATCACAGTCGCCGCGCTGACCGCGTTCGTGCTGGGCGCCGTGTGGTATTCCCCCCTGCTGTTCGCGAACGCGTGGGTGCGGGCGAGTGAGCACACGCCGGACAAGCTGGCCTCGATGCAGAAGGGGATGGTGGGCCGCTACGCAATCACCCTGCTGGCGTTTTTCGTGATGGCGCTCGTGGTGGCGGAGATCTCAGCCATCTTCGGGATCGTTCGCGTGCAGGGCGGACTCAAGCTCGGGTTGATGCTCTGGGTGGGCTTCGCCGTCACGCTCGGGCTCATCAACACCCTGTACAACGCGCGCCGAATGGCGGTCTTCTTCATCGACGCCGGCTACGCGTTGCTCTATCTGCTGGTCATGGGGACGATCATCGCCGTCTGGCGGTAGCCGCGCTTCACGATCGCCGCGCGTCACGATCGCCGCGTCTTGCGGTAGGCGCGCCGGCGCTCAGCGCTCGTCGAGCACGCCCTCCAGGTACTCGGTGAGCTCGTCGGGCGAGTTGGCCACGAACTCGGCTGCACTTGACCCGTTCCGGCGGACGAAGTCGGCGCGGATCGCGCGCAGCCCGGCACCGAGAGCACCCTGGACATCGGTGCGCTCGTTGTCGCCGATGTGGAGCACTTCCTCGGGACGAAGCCGCAGTGCCTCCACGGCGGCGGCGAACGGCCGGGGGTGAGGCTTGGCGTGTCCCACGTCGCACGAGTAGACGCGCACGCCAAAGTACGGCAGCAGGTTGTCGCGCTCGAGCAGCTGGTCCTGTGCGCGCCCCGATGCGAACCCGGAATCCGAAACGATCGCGAGCGCCGTGACCCCGCCGTGGCGGCGGAGCGTGTCGAGCGCTTGCCGCGCCCCGTCGATGAGCGGCGGTGGGAACGCCACCAGCGACGCGTCGACCGCGGCGCAGGCGGCCGCCACATGCTCGCAGTCCGCGGGCCGCTCGACGCCCAGGCGGCCGAGCATCCAGCGGATGCGCTCCTCGCCCGTGTACCCCCGATGCTCCTCGCGCCACCAGCGGTCCGCCTCGGCGCCCGACTCCCGGTAGGCGGCGAGCAGGGTGTCGTGGTCGATGTCGTGTCCCAGAGCGCGCATGAGCCGTTGCATGGCCTGCTGCCGCAGCACCGCGCGCTCGGGCAGAGAGGCTCCGTGATAGAGGGTGTCCCAGTAATCGAAGCTGATGGCGCGTATCATGTCTCGTGGGTGTGAAAAGCAGAGAGAGCCGCATCGATGAGCGGCTCTCTCCCTGCCTGCGGTGGACGGAGGTCGACCGTGTCAGCGGGTAGGACGCTCGGGCGGATTGGGACCCTGGAAGATGTCGCGATTGATCTTGACGTACTCGGTCTGGTTCGCCGGTACGTCCTCTTCGGGGAAGATCGCGGTCACGGGACACTCCGGCTCGCACGCTCCACAGTCGATGCATTCATCGGGATGGATATAGAGCATCTCGGGTCCTTCGTAGATGCAGTCCACCGGGCAGACATCCACGCAAGCCTTGTCCTTCACCCCAATGCATGGTTCGGTGATGATGTACGTCATCGTTTGCCTCTGAAAGTGAGCGTCCCTGCCACGTTCCCAGGGAAAATTAACGTGTCTCGCGGACGCGGACAGGGGTCCCGCCCCGGTGCCGTTACTCGGAGTTCGCCGCCGCCTCCCGTTTCCGGTAGAGCGTGGTGGTCCGTCCGATCACCTGTATCACCTCGGCGCCCAGCGTGGCGGCGAGGGCGTGCGCCACTTCGCGGGGCGGGTGGGTGGCATGGCGCGACAGCTGGACCTTCACCAGCTCACGCGCCCGGAGCGCCTCGTCCAGCGACCGGACCACGGCCGGCGTCACACCCTGCTGTCCCACGTGCACCGTTGGTGCCAGGTGGTGCGCTGCTCCGCGCTTGGCGGCGCGTTCCTTTCCGCTCAGTGTCATGGAACCAATATCACCGTCGTCCGTTCGCCACGGTGCGCGCCGTTCCGGGCTCTGCGAGGTTCGGCCACGGGTCGAGCGGCGTGCCGCCCCACCAGTGCCCGTGGGGCGGCATGGTGGTGACCTGAAAGTGCAGGTGCGGGAGATTGCGGGGCGCGTTGCCCGTGGTCCCCACGTATCCTATGACCTCTCCCGGTGCGAGCGGCATCCCTTCGCGCAGTCCGTGGCGATAGCGATCGAGATGCGCGTAGTAGAAGATGAGCCGCCGCGCCGAGTCGGTAGCGTAGATGGTGTTCCCGCCCAGCGAGTTCTTCCGGATCTTGACAATGTAGCCGGCGGTGGCGGCAAGGACAGGGGTGCCCCGCGGCGCGGGGATGTCGATCGCCCCGTGAATTCCACTGCCGCGCGGGGCGGCGAAGTTATCGCGCACGCGCTCCACGGCCATGTCTTCCACCGGCACCATGAGGTGGAGTGAGCGGAGGTAGGTGAGCGCGTCGATCACCGATGGATTGCCCGTGGCGAGCAGCGCGGAGTCGGAGGGTGCGGCCGTGGCGATGCGTGGCGCCGGCGTGGGCACGGGCGCCACGCCATGCCCACAGGCGGCGAGCACCACCAGCGCGACGGTGGTGCCGAGCCAGGGGAACGGGCTCGGAAGCCGACGCCGGCAGGCAGGAGGGCGGCAGAGCGGTGGAGTTCGCATCACAGCCATTGCGCGAGCGGGCAGTATGGTGAAATAGTGGGGTCGGCCGCAGCCGGCGCTCTCTCCCTCTGACGTGCGAGGTCCAGTGTCCGTTACCGATCTCCGTCCCCGCAGCGCCACCGAGCTCGTGGACGCGAGCGTACAGATGGTGCGACAGAACTTCGTGCCGCTCATGACGATCAGCGTGGTCATGCTCTCGCCCGCGTTGATCGTCCTCCTGTTTCTCAGCGGTTCCGTGGCCGGCGTGCTCCTGGCCGGGTTCGTGCGCATCATCCTGAGCTACCTTGCGCAGGCGGCGCTGATCCTGGCCGTGTCGGAGGCATATCTGGGAAGGCCGATCGACGTTGCGGACACGCTGCGCCGTGCACTTCCACGGTTGGGCGCCGTATTCCTGGTGACGCTCTTGGCCGGCTTCATCACGGCCTTCGCCTTTCTGCTGTTCATCGTGCCGGGCATCATTGCCATCGCCCGCTTGTTTGCCGCGCAACCGATCGTCGTGATCGAACGGCGGGGCGCCACGGAGGCACTCAGCCGGTCCAACGATCTCGTGAAGGGGAGCACGGGACGCATTCTGGGTGCGCTGTTCCTGGTCTATTTCATTCTGAGCATCGTGGTAGGCGTGGTGGCCATTGGGGGACAGATGGTGCTCTTGACCCTACACGCGCCGTTCGCGCTCGTTCAGGTGATCAGCACGCTGGCGTACGCCATCTTCTACCCGCTCATCGCCGCCGCCACCACGCTCATCTACTACGATCTCCGCATCCGGAAGGAAGGCTTCGACCTGGAGGTGATGGCGGGCGAATTGGGCGTTTCCGCGCCCGTCACGACGTCATATCCTCAAGCGCCACCGTCGGGGCACAGCTCTCCCAGCACGTCGTCGCACGGCTGAGGGTACGGCGCGGGACCGGCCCGCTCGAGAACGCGTCCGGTCCCGCCGTTCGTCGTCAGTCTCCCGCCGCGCCCGCCGGCTCCGGCGCCTCGCGCGCGGAGCTCACCCCCGACGCATCGTCGCGGGATATCGGCAGGAGCCCCTGCTCCGCCGCCAGAGCGGCGATCCCCTCGTCGATGGTGCGCGAGTGGTGCATGGAGCAGAACTTGGGGCCGCACATCGCGCAGAACTCCGCGCTCTTGAAGTACTCCGCCGGGAGCGTTTCGTCGTGGTACTCGCGCGCGCGCTCCGGATCCAGCGCGAGACGGAACTGCTCGTTCCAGTCGAAGGCGTAGCGGGCGCGCGAGAGCGCATCGTCGCGGTCCGTGGCGCCCGGGCGCCCACGCGCCACGTCCGCCGCGTGCGCGGCGATCTTGTACGCGATCACCCCCTGCCGCACGTCCTCCGCGTTGGGGAGCCCCAGGTGCTCCTTGGGCGTGACGTAGCAGAGCATGTCCGCGCCATACCAGCCGATCATCGCCGCCCCGATGGCGCTCGTGATGTGATCGTACCCCGGCGCGATGTCGGTCACGAGCGGGCCCAGCGTGTAGAACGGCGCCTCGTGGCAGAGCTCCTTCTGCTTGCGCACGTTCATCTCGATCTGCTGCATCGGCACGTGGCCGGGACCCTCGACCATCACCTGCACGTCGTGCTCCCACGCGCGGGTGGTGAGCTCCCCCAGCGTCTCCAGCTCGGCGAACTGGGCGCGGTCGCTCGCGTCGTGGATGCTCCCCGGGCGCAACGAGTCGCCCAGCGAGATGGTGACATCGTACGCGGCGAGGATCTCGCACAGCTCGTCGTAGTGCTCATAGAGCGGGTTCTGCTTGCGGTGGTGCATCATCCACACGGCCATGAGCGAGCCGCCGCGACTCACGATCCCCGTCACGCGCCCGTAGACCAGCGGCAGGTGCTCGAGAAGGATGCCGGCGTGGATGGTCATGTAGTCCACCCCCTGCCGCGCCTGGTGTTCGATGACACCCAGCAGGTCCTGCGCGGTGAGTTCTTCCAGTTCCTTGCCCATGAGCACGGCCTGATAGAGCGGCACGGTGCCGATGGGAACGGTGGACGCGGCGATGATCGCCTCGCGCGTGGCGTCCAGGTCGGGCCCGGTGGAGAGATCCATCACCGTGTCGGCGCCGTACTGCACGGCGAGCCGCAGCTTGGCCACCTCTTCATCGATGCTGGAGGTGACGGCGGAGTTGCCGATGTTGGCGTTGATCTTCACGCGCGACACCATGCCGATGGCCATCGGCTCCAGCGCGCCCGCCAGGTGGTGGATGTTGGCCGGAATGATGAGCCGCCCGCGCGCCACTTCGTCGCGCACCACCTCGGCGGCCACGCCCTCACGCTCGGCCACGAACCGCATCGCGTCGGTGATCTCGCCTGCGCGCGCGAAGCGCATCTGCGTCTGTGCATGCATTGTCGACTCCCTACGCCGGTACGAGCCGGATCAGGTTCGAAGGGACTGTCTCAGCCGGCGAGCGATGACGCGCCGCACGATCCACGCCGCACGCCCCGCGCCGACACCCCTGTCATCTCGGAAGAAAGCGAGTCGCGCGAGCGGAGTCCAGGGCAACGCCTCACCGATCCTCCCAGGCAAAACCGCTGGTGAGCCAGGCGAGCCGGCGCGCTGCCGGGTCGTAGTGGAGCACCACCGTGCCCCCGATTCGCTCGGCACGACCAACGGCGGCGACATCGTCCACGCCATCGCCGTCGGCGTCCAGCGCGCGAGGTTCCAAGTGCACTCGGAAACGCAGGTCCGCCACGCGCACCGGTGCCACGGCTCCGCTGCTGTCGATCGCCACCACCATCTCGCGCGCCGCGGAATAGGAGGACGGAGCCATGGAGACGAAGAGCAGCACGTGTGCATTGCCAAAGCATCCGACCGTGTGTGACATGGTGACGCGCGCGGCGCGCCGCTCCTCCACGCTGAACCGGCTGGAGTCCGCGCGCAGGAGCGCGGCGAGCGAGTCGCCCACCGCGCGCACGCGTTCGGGAGCGGGCATGGCAAGCCGGTCGCGGCGGCACGCGCTCGTGTCCGGCGGCATGGCACTGTCGACCGGAAATGCCGCCGCCACCAGCGCGGGGCCCGCGCGCGCCCGCGACTCGAGCGGGGCCGGGACGGCGAGTGTGGCCACGATGCGCCCGTTCCACGCGTCGTAGCCGGTGACGGTCGCGTCGTCGCTCCCCCACGCCCCGTGCAGGCGAAAGCGATCGCCCTCGCGCACCGGCGAGGTGGCGGCCACGCTCCGCCGGAAAGCCGCCAAACGCGCCGCCGACGCAAGCGGCGCATCGACGCGGCCGAGGTCCAGGAGCAGCCGTCCCTGCCGCACGGCCACGGTCAGCGCCGGCTGGCCGGAGGTGAGAAAGACCAGCGCGCGCGCCAGACTGTCGGCCAGCGGCGACAGCCGGCCGCGTGCGGGAACGCGCAGGGCACGGCGGAGCGGCACGAGCATGGCGGATGGAGCCGGGCTGTCGGGCCGCACGTCACGGCTGGAATCGGCGGCCGACGAGCTGCACGCGGCCAGCAGGACGGCGCCGGCTAGCGCCAGCGAATGCGGGAAGCGGATGGGGATCGATGTCGTCATCGGAGAGGATTATGGCACCCCGCGCAACACAAGAAGTTGCATCCACGGCTGGAAGGCCTCAACGTGAAAGCCATGTTGCCGCGCAGACGCGTGGCGCGTGTGTACCATGCGGGATGAGACTCCTCGGCGTCTCCGTCGCCGAAGTACCTTCAGCAACCGAAAGCCATGGCTTTTCTGCAATTGCACGACGCGCCCGATATCAACTCGGCCCGGATGGAGCTCGGGCCGCTGACCATCGTTGGGAGCGGCTCGCAGGCATCGTGGCGGATCGCACGACTCAACCTGGCGGCGCGACACTTTCGGATCAGCGTGGAGCCAGATGGTCGCGGCGTCCTGGAGCCGGCCACGTCGCAGAACATCGTCATGTTGAATCAGGAACCTGTCCCCCACGGAGGGGCGACCCTGGCCGACGGGGACATCATCTCCGCGGGGAGCGCCCACTTCCATTACTTGGAGAGTCTCGAACGGCCTCGACGACCGGTGCCGGAGCCTCAACCCGGATTCCTGGTGAACCAGGCGGAAAAGACGGCCTACACACTCGATCGCCGCGCGGTCCAGATCGGCCGCGACATCGGGTGCCACGTGGTGATTCGCGATCCCACCGTTTCGCGCTTCCACGCTGACATCCGATCCGAGGCCGGCGCGTTCGTGTTCTATTCCATCGGCTCCGGGGGGAGCTTCGTCAACGATCAGCCGGTGAGCGCCCCGCGCGTCCTCAACCACGGTGACCGTATCACCGTGGGCGACAGCATCTTCTCCGTCGCGCTGGGGGTCCTGCCCGCGGGCACCAGGCGGGTTCCCTTCAGCCATGACCGTGGTGAGGACGCCACCAGCCGTCGCGCCACCCGGGTGGGCGTCCAGGCGGTTGCCGGCCGCGGCGGCCGAAGCGTGATGCCATTCGTGCTCGCCGCCGTGGTGCTCGTCGCGCTCGCTGGGCTCTACCTGGTGCTGCACTGACCTGCCGTAAGTCCTTGCCTCCCCAACGTATACATTCGCACCAATAACTCCATACGAACTTGACTATCGCCATTGCGGGCGGTAGCTTTTGTGGTATGGAGGCCAGAGCCAGCAGTCGGAGTGACGTCCCCGTTCCCGCGGGGCATAAGGGGACTCGCGCCGAGATCCTGATGGAGCTCAAGCGCGCCCACCGATCGGCCAAGGAGCTCGCGCAGGAGCTCGGGCTGTCGCTCAACGCGGTCCGTCATCATCTCAAGGGGCTCGAGGCGGACGGCCTGGTGGAGTACGAGCGGGAGCAGCGCGGAGTTGGCGCGCCCGCGCATGCGTACCATCTCACCGCGCGCGCGGAGCGCCTGTTCCCGCGCCGTTACGAGGAGACGCTGCTCCATGTGCTGGACCACGTGGTGGAGCGCGAGGGGCGGGGCGCGGCGATCGAGATGCTGGAGACGCGTTATCGCGACCTGGCCGCGCGGCTCAAGCCCGAGCTGGAGGGCGCCCACGAGGGGGAGCGGGCACGAATCGTCACGCGCGCCCTGGTGGAAGAAGGCTACATGGCCGAGTGGCGCGGCACGCACGACGACGGCCGCCTCACCGAGCACAACTGCGCCATCCATTCGGTGGCCGCGCGCTTCCCCGAAGTCTGCGCCGCCGAGGCGCGCTTCTTCGAGGAAACGCTGGGCGCCACGGTGGAGCGCCGCGCGCACATCCTGGGCGGATGCACCGCGTGCGAGTACGTGGTACGCTTCGCGCACGCGGGCGACGAGCACGTGCCTCTGCCGCTCCGCCTGGGCACGCGGGCAGACGCGGACGCATTGCATGAGCACGCATTGAACGGTGGCGCGGAGGACGCGCAGGCGGATGGCTGGCAGCCCTCCGCGATCACGGGGGGCACAGGATGAGCACGTCGGTCGAGAAACTCATCAGCCGCGAGTACAAGTTCGGCTTCGTCACGGACATCGAGGCGGATACGCTTCCGCCCGGTCTCAGCGAAGACACCGTCCGCTTCATTGCGGCCAAGAAGAACGAACCCGAGTGGCTGCTCGAGTGGCGGCTCAAGGCGTATCGCCGCTGGACGACCATGAAGGAGCCGCACTGGGGGAACTTCCACTACGACCCCATCGACTACCAGGCCATTCGCTACTACTCCGCTCCCAAGACGCGGAAGCCGCTGGGAAGTCTGGACGAGGTGGACCCCAAGCTCCTCGAGACGTACAGCAAGCTCGGCATCTCGCTCACCGAGCAGAAGATGCTGGCGGGCGTCGCCGTGGATGCCGTGTTCGACAGCGTGTCGGTGGGGACCACCTTCCGCGAGGAGCTGGGCAAGCTGGGGATCGTGTTCTGCTCATTCTCCGAGGCGGTGCAGAAGCACCCGGAGCTCGTGCGGAAGTATCTCGGCTCGGTCGTCCCGCACAGCGACAACTTCTTTGCCGCGCTCAACGCGGCGGTGTTCAGCGACGGCTCGTTCGTCTACGTGCCCAAGGGAGTGCGGTGTCCCATGGAGCTGTCCACGTACTTCCGCATCAACGCGGCGGACACGGGGCAGTTCGAGCGCACGCTCATCATCGCGGACGAGGGCGCGTCGGTGAGTTATCTGGAAGGCTGCACCGCGCCCAAGCGGTCGTCGCATCAGCTCCACGCGGCCGTCGTGGAGCTCGTGGCGCTCGACGACGCTTCCATCAAGTACTCCACTGTGCAGAACTGGTACGCGGGCGACGAGGAGGGGCGCGGCGGGATCTACAATTTCGTCACCAAGCGCGGCAAGGCGTCGCGGAACGCCAAGATCTCCTGGACGCAGGTGGAGACGGGTTCGGCCATCACGTGGAAGTATCCGAGCGTCATTCTGCAGGGCGACAACTCGGTGGGGGAGTTCTATTCCGTGGCGGTGGTGAACAACCACCAGGCGGCCGACACCGGCACCAAGATGATCCACATCGGCAAGAACACCAAGAGCACCATCATCTCCAAGGGGATCTCCGCCGGGCAGGGGCAGAACAGTTATCGCGGGCGCGTGAAGGTGATGCCCAAAGCGGACAACGCGCGCAACTACACGCAGTGCGACTCGATGCTCATCGGCAACCGCTGCGGTGCGCACACCTTTCCGTACATCGAGGTGGACAACAACTCGGCCACCCTGGAGCACGAGGCGTCCACGTCGAAGATCGGCGAAGATCAGATCTTCTATTGCAAGCAGCGCGGGTTGAGCGCCGAGCACGCCATCTCCGCTCATCGTCGCCGGCTTCTGTAAGGAGGTCTTCAAGGAGCTCCCGATGGAATTTGCCCTCGAAGCGCAGCAGCTTCTGGGGATCACACTCGAAGGCAGCGTGGGGTAACGGTGCTCACGATCACGAATCTGCATGCGACGGTGGATGGGAAGGAGATCCTGAAGGGGATCGACCTCACGGTAAACGCGGGGGAGGTGCATGCCGTGATGGGTCCCAACGGATCGGGCAAGAGCACGCTGGCGCAGGTGCTGGCCGGGCATCCGTCGTATGAGGTCACCCAGGGCAGCGTGACGTACCAGGGCAAGGATCTCCTGGATATGGAGCCGGAGGAGCGCGCGCAGGCGGGGCTCTTTTTGGCGTTTCAGTACCCGGTGGAGATCCCCGGCGTGTCCAACTCGTACTTTCTGCGCGCCGCGTACAACGAGCTGCGCAAGGCGCGGGGGGAGGACGAGGTGGATCCCATCGAATTCCTGGACATCGTGGAGGAGCGCGTGCGGCTGGTGGACATGGATCCCGCCATGCTCCAACGCTCGGTGAACGCGGGCTTCTCCGGCGGGGAAAAGAAGCGGAACGAGATCCTCCAGATGGCGGTGCTCGAGCCGCGACTCGCCATCCTGGATGAGACCGACTCCGGGCTCGACATCGACGCCCTCCGCATCGTGGCCGCCGGCGTGAACGCGCTCAAGCGGCCGGACAACGCGACGGTCGTCGTCACGCACTACCAGCGTCTGCTCAACTACATCATTCCCGACGTGGTGCACGTGCTGGTGGGCGGACGCATCGTGAAGTCAGGCGACAAGGACCTGGCGCTCGAGCTGGAGGAGAAGGGGTACGAATGGGTGCAGGGAGCAGCGGCGTGACGTCGTACGTGGAGCAGTTCGGAACGTTCTCCGCTGACGGCGGGAGCGCGGGCCCGGCATGGCTGCCGCGCGTGCGCGCGGACGCCATGGAGCGCTTTCGTGCGTTGGGCTTCCCCACCATGAAGAACGAGGGGTGGCACTTCACCAACGTCGCTCCCATTGCCGAGCGGGAGTTCGCGCCCATGGCACCGGCGGCAGCGCTCGCGCCGGATGCGCTGCGCGATCTCTCCATCGACGGCGAGATCCGCGTGGCGTTCGTGAACGGACGACTGCACGAGGGGCTCTCGGACGTGAGCACGCTGCCGCCCGGTGTCACGCTGCTCCCGATCGGCCAGGCCTGGCGGGAGCAGCCGGCATTGCTGGAACAGCACCTCACGCGGGTGGCCCGGTTCGACGAACAGGCGTTCGTCGCGCTGAACACCGCGTTCATGCGCGACGGCGCGGTGCTGCACGTGGCGGCCGGCGTAGTGCTCGACCGTCCGGTGCATCTGCTGCACGTGGCCACGGCGAGCGCGGCCGGAGGCGTCGCGTATCCGCGGCACCTCGTGGTGCTGGCACCGAACGCGGACGTGACGCTGGTGGAAAGCTACGCCGCACTCCAGGACGGCGAGTATTTCACCAACGCCGTCACCGAAGCCGTGTTGGACGACGGCGCGCGTCTGCGCCACTACCGGTTGGAGCGGGAGAGCGAGCGGGCCTTCCACGTGGGGATGGTGGCCGTGCGCCAGGCGCGCGACACGACGTATCGGTCCTTCTCGTTCGCCGTGGGTGGATCGCTCGCGCGCGTGAACATCCACACGCGTCTGGCCGGCGCCGGCGCGAGCGCCATCCTGGACGGTCTGTACATGCTGGACGGCACCCAGCACGTGGACCATCAGACGCGCATCGATCACGTGGCGCCGCACTGCACCAGCCACGAGGTCTACAAGGGGATCCTCGACGGCCGGTCGCACGGCGTCTTCAACGGGCAGGTGTTCGTCGAGCCCGAAGCACAGAAGACCGACGGCAAGCAGGAGAACAACAACCTGCTCCTCTCCGATCACGCGCGCATCGACACCAAGCCGCAACTCGAGATCTTTGCCGACGATGTGAAGTGCACACACGGCGCCACGGTGGGCCGGCTGGACGAGGTCTCGCTGTTCTACATGAAGAGCCGCGGCATTCCGGCCGCGCGCGCGCGCACGCTGCTCACCTACGCCTTTGCCGCCAGCGTGCTGCAGGGCGTGGCGCTCGATCCGCTGCGCGAGCGGTTGGAGCGGGAGGTGCTACTCCGGTTCGGCGCCGCGGGTGAGCAGGTGCGCGAGTTGGACGCCGTGGCAAACGCGGTCGAACAGCCGGCGCGCGTACCGGCGAGCGCCGGCTCCGCCACCTGACCCGCGCGGAACCGCCCATGTCGGTCTCCGAGCTCTACCAGAGCGTGATCCTCGATCACAACCGGCGGCCGCGCAACTACGGGCCGCTGGAGCACGCCGACCGCACACAGGAGGGCACCAACCCGCTGTGCGGCGATCGGCTCACCCTCTGGATCCGCATGGATGGCGACGTGATCGGCGACATCAGCTTCGTCGGCGAAGGGTGCGCGATCTCCAAGGCCTCGGCGTCGATCATGACCACCGAAGTGAAGGGAAAGACGCGCGCCGAGGCGGAGCGGTTGTTCCAGCGGTTCCATGCGCTGGTCACCGGGCAAGCGGGCGCGGAAACCGACCAAACGCTCGGCCGGTTAGCCGTCTTTTCGGGCGTGTCGCGTTTCCCCATCCGGGTGAAGTGCGCCAGCCTGTCGTGGCACGCGCTCCGCGCCGCGTTGCGCGGCGATGGCGATGCGGGAGAGAGCGATGGCGCGGAAGCGTGAAGCAGTGGCCGAGCGCGCCGGCTCGACGGCATCCACTGCAGCGGCCACGCGGCCGGAGGCACTGAGCGCGCGCGCCGACGCGGAGGACATCCCGCCCGGCTTCGAGTGCGTAGCCAAGTTGGAGGATCTTGCGGACGGCGATCTGCTGGGAGTGACCACGTCGGCAGGCGAGCCGGTGTGTCTCTACAACCACGAGGGCACCGTGGGCGCCGTGGGGAACGTCTGCACGCATCAGGAATTCGCCATGTCCGACGGCGTGCTGCTGGCGGACGGAAGCATCGAATGCGCGTTCCACGGCGCGCGATTCAACTGTCACACCGGCGCGGTGCGACAGTGGCCAGCCACCGATCCGCTGCCGGTGTTCGATGTGATCGTGCGCGGCGGTGGGATCTACGTGGGGCGTCGGCGACCGTGACCCTTCCACTCGCGCCGCGCTCCGACTTTCCGCTCCTTTCGCGCTTTCCGGCGCTGCACTACCTCGACTCCGCCGCCACATTGCAGAAGCCGCGCGCGGTGCTGGACGCCATGCGCGACTACTACGAGCGTGACAACGCCAACCCGCATCGCGGCGCGTACGCGCTCTCCGTGCGGGCCACCGATCGCTATCACGACGCGCGCGAGCGGGTGGCGCGGTTCGTGGGCGTGCGCGACGCGGCGCGGCTCATCTTCACGCGCGGCACCACGGAGTCGCTCAATCTGATTGCCGCCGCGTGGGGACGCGCGAACGTGCAGGCGGGCGACGAGATCGTGGTGACCGGCGCGGAGCACCACGCGAACTTCGTCCCCTGGCAGCAGCTGGCCATCGAGCGCGGAGCGCGCCTCCGAATCTGCCCGCTCACCGCCGACGGCCGCGCCGATCTCGACGCGATGCGCGATCTGCTCACCGCGCGCACGCGCGTGCTGGCGTTCCCCCATGTGTCCAACGTGCTGGGGAGCGTGAACCCGGTGGCCGAGATCGCCGCGCTGGCCCGCGCGGCCGGCGCGCTCACCGTGTGCGACGGCGCCCAGGCGTCGCCGCACCGATCGCTCGACCTCGACGCGCTGGATGTGGATGTGTACGCCTTCAGCGGCCACAAGATGTGCGGCCCCATGGGCGTGGGCGTCCTCGTCGCGCGTCGCGAGCTCTTGGAGGCCATGCCGCCCTATCAGACGGGCGGCGACATGATCGAGTTCGTGGGCGACGAGGAGACGAGTTGGAACGTGCTCCCGCACAAGTTCGAGGCGGGCACGCCCAACGTGGCCGGCGCCGTGGGGCTCGCCGCCGCCGTGGAGTATCTGGATGATCTCGGCATGGACCGGGTGGAGGCGCACGAGCACGCGCTGGCCGTCATGGCGTGCGAGCGATTGTCGGCCATGGAAGACATCCGGCTCTACGGGCCGGCGGCGGCGGAGCGGAGCGGGGTGGTGAGCTTCACGATGGACGGCATTCATCCGCACGACCTGGCCACCATTCTCGACCAGGCGCAGGTGTGCGTGCGCGCCGGACATCACTGCGCGCAGCCGCTCATGCGGCGGCTCAACGTGCCGGCCACCGCGCGCGCGTCGTTCTACGTGTACAACGATGCGTCCGACGTGGACGCGTTGTGTGCCGGGCTGGAGGAGGCGCGGCGGGTGTTCGGCGTGGGAGCGGAGACGTAGGCGAGCGCTGGGGCACCGTGTTGCCACGCGCAGGCTGGCGCTCGGCGACAGCGATGCATATAATATGTACGTCATATCATTGACGAAAACGTGCATCAAGCCGCGCGGAGGCGCCCATGCGCACCACCATCAATCTCGACGACGCCCTGATCCGTGAAGCACAGCGGCTCACGGGAATGAAGGAGCGCACCGCGCTCGTGCACGCGGGGCTGCGGGCGCTCATCGAGCGGGAAAGCGCTCGCCGTTTGGCCCGCTTGGGCGGCAGCGAGCCACGCCTCACGGCTCCCCCACGCCGGCGCGTGGCGGAGGGATGATCCTGGTCGACACGTCCGTGTGGGTGAATCACCTCCGAGTTGGTGACCATCGGCTGGCGGAGGCGCTCGACGCCGACGAGGTCTGCACCCACCCGTTCGTGGTGGGCGAGCTGGCGTGCGGTACGATGCGCCACCGCCGCACGGTGCTCGACCTGCTCCAGGCGCTCCCGTCGTCGCCCGTGGCCACGGATGACGAGGCGCTGCGGCTCATCGAGGCCCAATCGCTCACGGGACGTGGACTCGGCTACATCGATGTCCACGTCCTGGCCTCGGCCGCTCTGGGCGACCGCACGCTCTTGTGGACACGTGACAAGCGGCTCTCGGCCGCGGCCGCGCGGCTCGAGCTGGCGTTCCGGTAGGTACGCCCCGGGTGGAGGCTGGTGGCGAGGAAAGCGCACCCGGGCGCTCGTCGCGGCACGACATACCGTAGGCTCGGCTCAGTCGTGTGACCTCCTTCCACTCGATCGTGTCCTATCCACGTGGGACGACCGCCTCACCCGTGGAGCCGGCCCGCACGAACTCCCCCGACCGCACTCGTATGCCCCCAAAAGTCTCGCCGGCCGACTCGCCGCTCCTGCGACCCATCGACACCCGTGCCGCGCGCGATTCTCACGCGAAGACGCCACCTACCGGGCGCGCTCCGTTTGCTTGGAGCAGCCCGGGCTACTGGGGTGCGCTCATCGCGATCGTCGCGGTGGCGTACGCACCGATACTTCGTTCGGTGCTCACTCTCGGCGTGGTGAATCACGACGTGGCGTGGCTCGTGTTCGCGGCCGGGCGAGTGTTGGACGGCGCGCGCCTGTACAGGGACATCATCGAGGTGAATCCCCCACTCATCCTCGCGCTCAATTTTCCGGCCGTCGTCGTCGGCCGCCTGCTGCACGTCTCGCCCATATTGTGCTTCTACACAATGACGGCGGGGCTCGCGGTGTTGTCGCTGTTCCTCTGCGACCGCGTGCTGCGGAGCGTGCCGGGAGCGAGCGAACGCCGGGAACGCCGATGGCTCATCGTGCCGTGCGCGATGGTGCTCCTGCTCCTGCCGGGATACGACTTCGGGCAGCGCGAGCATCTCATGCTGATTCTCGTACTCCCGTTCGTGTTCGCCGTTGCCGCGCGCGGAGCCGGAGCGTCGCTGCGGTTGCGCCTGGCGGTGACGACGGGTGTCCTGGCAGGAGTGGGATTCGGGCTCAAGCCGCACTTTCTTCTCGTCTGGATCGCCCTCGAGCTGCTTCTGTGGCGCCGCAATGCCGCGGGCTGGCGGGTGTGGCTTCGGCCGGAGAGTGTGGCGATCGCGTCCGTGCTGTTCGTCTACGCCGCAAGCGTCGTGCTCCTCACCCCGGACTACTTCGCCGTGGCGCGATTCGCCGCACACGCATACGGCGCATTCTACCCCGCCTCCTGGCGTCGCCTTCTCGCCAGGCCGCAGACGGTCATCACCCTCCTCGCGGTCGCCCTCACGCTTCGCGTGCGGCATAACGACCCGTCCAAGTCCTTGCGGCAGACGTGGATCGTTGGCACCGTGGCCCTTCTTCTGGCCGCGGTCATTCAGCGCAAGGGATTCTCGTATCACTTTTACCCGGCGTACGCGTGCGGCATCCTGCTGCTGTCGTTCGTGCTGCTCGAGTCGGTGCACGTTCAGCGCCGAATTCCCGTTCGTCGCCTCGTCGCCAGCACCGTCGTCATTGGCACTCTCCTTCTGGCGCTGGGAGACCGGGTCAACGCCGTGCGGCGAGGCGAGTACAGCCCCCTCGCGCAGCTCCCTGCGTTGGAGCAACTCACGCTCCGCTACGCTCACCCAGGAGCGGTGCAGGTGCTTGCACTGTCGCATTGGGGCGCCTTCCCGCTCATCAATTACACGGGCGCGCGGTGGCCCTCCCGCTACAACACGCTGTGGCCACTGCCGTCGTTCTACGCGGATGCACCAGATGCGGCCGACAGCAGCGTGAAGCTCCATCCGATCGCCGACATGAGCGCCGACGAGCGCCGGGTATTCTCAAGTGTCGTCGATGACATCCTCGCCGATCCGCCCGATCTACTGATCGTCGACGGGCGTATCGATCGGACGTTCGGAAGCCGCCGCTTCGACTATCTGCGCTATTACGCGGAGGACGCGCGGTTTGCCCGACTGCTGACGGAGTACCGGGAGCTCCCGGACGAGGTGCCCCCGTACACGGTCTGGCGACATGTGAAAACCGGTTCGACCGCTACAACGCCCGCCATCGACAAGGCGGCGCGCGCCATCCACCATCACGGTCACGCCGATGCAAACCGCACCGCAGCGGGGGACGTCGGAGAAGCGCGATCCATGGGGAAACCTCATGCAATCTGATCTCTTCGATCTGCATGCGCGCCTGGAAGACGAGCACTGGTGGTTCGTCGGCCGGCGGCGGATCGTCGTATCGCTCGTCCATGCACTCGCTCCACTGGGTCGCGGGGCAGTTGTGCTGGACGTGGGATGTGGGACCGGCGCCACCGTCGGTGCCCTGGCGTCCGACTACCGGTGTTTCGGCGTGGACGGCTCGGCAGACGCAGTTCGTCTTGCGGCGGGACGATTCCCCCAAGCCGACTTCATTTGTGGCACGGCACCGGCGGACCTGCCCGACATCAGTGGGGAAGCTGATGTGATCCTTCTTATGGATGTCCTGGAGCACGTGGAAGACGATACCGCGCTCCTGCGCGCTCTCGCGCTCGCGATGAAGCCCGGGGCGCACTTGCTCATCACCGTTCCGGCGGATCCACGGCTATGGAGTCCCCATGACGTGCGCTTCGCTCACTACCGCCGGTACGTGCCGACGACCCTGGCCGCGCTCTGGCGCGATCTCCCGGTTTCCCCACTGCTCCTCTCGTACTTCAATTCTCGGCTCTTCCCCCTGGCGTGGATGGCACGCACCATCGCGCAGCGCAGAAACCGCTCGCTTGGGGAAGCGGGCACTGACCTGCGGATGCCCACGCCGGCGCTGAACGCCGTGCTCACCCGTCTCTTTGCCGGCGAACGGCGTGCGCTCCAACGCGCCCTCCAGCGCCACACCAGCGCCTACAGCAGGGGAGTGAGCCTGGTGGCCGCCCTGCGGCGTCGGGAGGAGACCGTGAGCGCCGCGTGAGCGCCGTGTCGATGCTGTTATCGCGCCCCTTCGTGCGTCGCGCCCGGCGAGGATTGTAGCCCGCCCCCACTCGGCCTGGGAATGAACCGGTAGACGGTACCCGCCGACCCCCGATACGCGACATGCATCTCTGGCACGGTGTCGAGGCGCGCGAGCACCGCGTCGCTGCGCGCCACCACGTACACGGGACGTCCAGCGCTGTACCGCGACAGCTCGTCCAGCGTGCGATCGCTCACCGTCGAGTCCGGAGTGCTGGACACCAGCGTGCGTGCGATGCCCTGAAGGTCTTTGAGCTTGGCGTCAGGAACGCCGGTATTCGCCCGAAGGAACTGCCGCGCCGTGATGAGCCAGCCGTCGTGCATCACGCCGGTGAGCCCTCCCGACTCGCGCCGCTCGTCGATCCCGACCAGCAGCTGGCGCCGGCCCAGAATGGGAATGGTGAGATATGTGTCCACGAACAACGCGTCCACGGGCGTGTCGTGCGCGATCCAGGAGTAGAGTGAATCCTGCCGCGCGTCGGCGTGGCGGAGCCAGCGGCCATCGCTCACCACAGGATCGGACACCGGCTCATGCACCCACAGCCGCCCGAAGTCACCACCGACCGGAAGAACGAGCAGGACCAGCACACCCAGCGACAGCACCTGATGCCGCTCATAAAAGTCATGCACCGCGATCGCCACCGGCACACTCAGCACGATCACGCTCATGCCCAACAGCTTGTACTCGGCGCCTGCAGGGATGGTCATCACGCCGTACAGGAACATCGTGATGCCAGCACCGAGTGCCAGAACGACCACCAGCTCCGGTTGGCGACGCCACCAGTCCAGCAGGCGCTCCCGCGCGAGCCAGCCGAGCAGCACGGGAACGGAGGCGAACAGAATGAGATTCACGATGTGGCGCTTCAGCGTCCGGATGGAGGGCCACAGATGGACAGCTGCCGCGGAAGACTTGCCAGCGGTGAGCACATAGATGAACGGCGCCGTGACCACGGCCCCGACGAACAGGATCGCCAGCAGTGTTATCCCGGCACGACGCATCTCATGGCCGCGCCAGACAAAGTACAGCGAAGCCAGACCGGTACATGCCATGATCCCCACCCATGCCGGGGGATAGATGTATCCGGCGCCCACGATGGCCACCCCGATCAGCACGAACGCGCTCCGACGAGGCGCACGCGTCTCCGCCAACAGAGATACCCCCAGCAGATCGATCGCAAACAGCACGAGCCCCAACTGGTTGTCGTTGATCCCTGTGAACTTGGTGAGCGGAATGAACCGCCACTCCAGCTCCGTGCGCAGCACGTGCTCGAGTGGGCCGCGCACGAACCCGGAAGCGAGCGGGACGAAGGCCACGAAGGCCATCAGCACGGCGAACACCCGGAACGAACGCTCCTCCGACACCAGCCGCGCTACCCGGTCCATCACGAGAGCGAGTGCCACGAGACTGAGCAGGTCGGTGAGCGCGAACGCTTGGGGCGGTGAGATGGGGACCACGCGCATCAGCCACGCGATCAGCACGTGGTGTCCGTACATGTAGCGCAGCGGCTCTCCCACCATGAGCGGGTTCTGCGGCGGAATTCCACGCTCGACAATGGCGTAAACCAGGCTGCTGTGCATGAACCCGTGCCAATAGGTGGCCCATTCAGGCCGTAACTGTGGCACGACGACGACCACCAGCGGGAGGAGAAACGTCCAGAGTGGCGCGTGCACCCTGACAAGGACGTAAAGCACCAGCGCCAGGGCGACAGCGGGCAGCACACTCATCAGGAGAGAATACACCATGGAGGTGGGGCCGGCGAAGGGCGCGTGAGAGATGAAGGCGTTGATCGTCCTTCTCTTGGGAGCGACGGGAGGGCCGGACACACTCTGCCCGTCGGGTTAGGCGCTCGGCGAGCAGGGATGCTATACTCTTGGCCGCGACCTCCCGAGTATCAAGACGACCAGGCGTTTCGGATGGACACTGGAGCGAGATGGCGTCCGGGCCGCGTCCCCGCCGCCGAGGGTCTCCCCCGTCCGTCTACCCGGCACGACAACCAGCGCGCGTGGAGACTCTTGAGCGATGGACCGGACTGTCCTCGTGGTTCCATGTTACAACGAAGCCGAGCGCCTGCCCGAACGGGAGTTCCGCGCGTTCGTGGCACAGACACCGGATGTCGACCTGCTGTTCGTGGACGACGGCAGCACCGATCGCACCGCCGAGCGACTCGCGGCACTGTCGGAGGCGCACCCCGGCCGCATAAGCATGTTGCGCCTGAACGCGAACCGCGGAAAGGGCGAGGCCGTACGCGCGGGGCTGCAACAAGCGTTCGCGGCCAACCCTGCCTTCGTCGGCATTGGGACGCCGATCTTGCCACCCCGCTTTCCGCGGTGGCCCCCATGCGCGACCTGTTCCGCCAGCACCAAGGTGTGGAACTGGTGATGGCGGCGCGCGTCCAGCTCCTCGGGCGTCGCGTCGAGCGCCGGCCGATGCGACACTACGCCGGACGAGCTTTTGCGACGGCTGCCGGGCTGATCCTGGGCATCCCCGTCTACGACACGCAATGTGGCGCCAAGCTCCTCCGCGCTACCGATCGCACGCGACAGCTCTGGCAAACACCGTTTCTCAGCCCGTGGCTGTTCGACGTGGAGCTCCTGGCGCGGCTGTGCCGGGCGCACGAAGCAGATACCGAGTCCATCCACGAGATCGCGATCGAGTACCCCCTCCCGGCCTGGCGCGACATCGCCGGCTCCAAGCTCCGCGCGCATCACCTCGTCCGCGTGGCGGGGGACCTCGTCCGCATCGCGCTGCACTACCGCGCGTCCGCCGCCTCAACACAGGTGCACGGCCATCGCCTTGAAGCTCGCCCACACCATCTGTCCGGGCGCGAGTGACAGCTCCTGCGCCGAGCGCGTGGTGAGCGCGGCCACGAGCGGGGTGCCGTCCACGTCGAGTGTGACGCGCGTGAGTGCGCCGAGCGTGGCGATCTCCGTCACCCGGCCGCGGAACTGGTTGCGCGCGGACGAGCTCTGCGGCTCGCCACTGATGAGCACTTCCTCCGCGCGCAGCACCGCGTAGGCCGATCCCGGCGAGGTGTCGCCCACCGTGTACATGGTGAGCGCGCCGGCGCGGAACTCGAGCGCCCGATGTCCCTCCGCCAGCCCCGGCCGCGTGCCTTCTTCCCAGTCAGGCGTGGTCTCGCCGATCGCGCGCACCTCGCCGGCAAAGACGTTCTCCGCGCCCAGGAACTCGGCCACGTACGGGGACACGGGACGACGAAAGACCTCCTCGGGCGAGCCGGACTGCAGCACGCGCCCGTGATCCAGCAGGATGGCCACGTCGCCGAGCAACCCGGCTTCGGTGAAGTCGTGCGTCACCTGCAGCACGGTGATGCCCCGCTCGCGATGCAGCGCGCGCACTTCGCGGCGGACGAGCGCGCGCCGCCGCGGATCGAGTGCGCTGAAGGGTTCGTCCAACAACAGAATGCTAGGCATTCTCGCCAGCGCGCGCGCGATCGCCACGATCTGGCGCTCCCCGCCGCTCAGACTGCGGACGTCGCGTCCAAAGAGCGACGTCGCATCAAGCCGCTCCGCCATCGCGCGCGCGTCCGCGTGCGACGCCGCACCGTAGGCGATGTTTTCCTCCACGCCCAGATGCGGAAACAGATAGCCGTGCTGATAGACGAACCCGACGCCGCGCGCTTCCGGCGCGGCCGCGGTGACATCGCGGCCGCCGAGCGACACGCGTCCCGCGCGCGCGGGGATGACCCCCGCCAGCGTCTCCAGCAGGGTCGTCTTTCCCGAGCCGGCGGGCCCGATCACCACACCGTATCGCTCCGCGGGAACGGTGAAGCTCACCTGCTGGAGCGCGAACGTCCCCACGCGCGCGGCGAGATCGCGAACGTCGATCATGGCCGGCGTTCGCGCGGGCGCGCGCAATTCGCGCCACTCCATGCGCTGTCCGTGCCACGCAGCACGTGCGGATCACGTGGCGCGCCGGCTGCCGCCATGCGCATCAGAGGGCGTCCCCCACGCCGCCCTCGTAGCGCAGCGCGCGGAGCAGGGTGAGCGGAACGAGCGCGAGCAGCACTAGCACCGCCGCGACCGGCAGTGCCTGCGGCAGGCCAAAGCTGGTGAACCGGTCGAAGCTCAGCACGCTGGCCACCTTGGGGTTGTACGTCAGCACGACGATCGCCCCGAACTCGCTCACCGCGCGCGCCCACATCACCACGGCCGCCGCCACCAGTCCGCGCAGTGAGAGCGGAAAGGTGACGCGGCGGAATACGCGCCACGCCGGATCGCCAAGCGTGCGCGCCACCGCCTCGTATCGCACGTCCACCCGGGCGAACGCCTCGCGCGCCGCGCTCACGAACAGCGGCGCGGAGACGAACAGCATGGCTGCGACGATCCCCGATGGCGATCCCGCGATGCGCAATCCGAGCTGCAGCGCGGCCGCTCCCACCGGACTGCGGCGCCCGAGCACCAACAGCAGCGCGATGCCCGCTACCGGATGCGGAATGAGCAGCGGCAGGTCGATGATGGCGGCCATGAGCGCGTGCCCGCGGAAGCGGCGGCGCGCGAGCAGGTACGCGACCGGCGTTCCGCCCAGCGCCCCGAGCACGGTGGCGGCCGTGGCGGTGAGCGCGGTGAGCAGGAGCGCGCTCCGTAGCTCCGCATCGCTGCCGAGCTGCCGGACGCCCTGCACACCTCCGGCCGTCACCAATCCACCGATGGGCGCGATGAGAAACAGGAGAAAGAGCGAGCCCAGGAGGGCGATGATCACGCTGGCCAGCGCGCGCGTGGGCATGGCACCGCGCGCGGACGGGCGCGGCGGAGCGCCGGCGGTGACGGGAGCTTCCGTGCGCGACACGATCCCGCCCGCGGCTAGGGCAAAGCGCTGTCGCGCGCGACGGCGCCGGCGACCGTGCGCGCGGTCACGTCGCGCGGCGCTCCGCTCCCCACCAGCACCGGCTCCTCCAGCGCGTCGAGCTCGGTGGCGCGCAGGATGCGCTTCCCGCGATCGGAGAGCAAAAAAGCGGCGAACTCCCGCGCCAACGCGGGATGCGGTGCATCTACCGGAACGGCGAAGCCGTACACGATCGGCTGGCCGCGAATCGTGATGGTGTCGCCGGGAGCCGAGCCCGCCACGCGCACCGACGCTGCCGCGTAGGCGGCCGAATCGGACGGTGACCCGAGGTCGATCTCCGGTGGGAGGTGCACGAAGCGCAGCCCGGCCGCTTGCGCCAGCGACTCGTACGACCAGATGTAGTCCATCTCGCCCACCTGCAGCAGCCCAACCAGGTCCGACTCCTTCGGTCGTACGTTGCGCGCCGGGGAGGCAGCCAGGAGCCTCCGAGCGAGGCCGGGCTGGTGGTAGTAGCGCTCGGCGAGCTGCAGCGTGAGCAGTGTGCGGTAGCCGTTGGGATCGAGGCTTGGATCGGACCGCCCCACCTCGACGCCCGGGCGCTGCAGGACGCGCCACCAGTTGGTGCCGTCGATCTCCGACGCGCCGCGTGACGAATCGGTGTAGGCGATCACCATCCGGTTTCGCGCGAACTGTACGTACCAGCGCGTCTGTGACGGCATGAGCAGCTTGGGGAAGATCTCGTAGTCGGCGAGCGCGATGACGTCTGGAATCCGATGCAGCTCGGTGAGCTTGCGCGCGGTCTCCAGACTGCCGGCGTTCTCCTGCGCAAGACCCACCTGATGCTCCGCGGCGAACGTGTCCATCGCGGCGCGCATGGGACGCGCCAGGCTCCCAGCGTTGAACACCACCAGTGGGCCGTCGCTACCGCCCGCGGATGCGCCGTTCCGCCGCCCACCGTTCTCTCCGCTGCACGCGAGCACAACGGCGACGAGCGCCAGGACGGCCACGCGCACGCTCCGCCGTGGTGTCGAACGGGGCGACGGTCGGGACGGTGTGCATCGGAGTGCATCGTGTCGCTGCCCGGTCACCTCACACCTCCGTGGGAGTGCCTCGGCGGACCCGGTGCGTCGCTGCGTGTGGCCAGTCGCGTCGGACGTCGCCAGCACCCGCGCGATCGCGCTAGAAGATGCCGATCACCTGGATCAGCAGCTCGTCATCCGTGCTCACCGGGTCGCGCGTTTTGAGAACGTAATCAATCTGCGTCCGGATGTGCTCGTGCAGCGTGACGACGTTCACCCCCACGGTGGTACGCGTGAGGCTCTGGTCCATGCGATTCACGCCCCCAGGGGTGACCAGCGTGCGGACCGTGTGCACCTGCTCCCATTTCACCAGAGGGTGCATCCACGGAAGCACCTTGAACAGCGCCATGGCGTAGCCGCCGCTGCCGGTGAACGGCACACCATCGTCGTCCGGTCCGTTGCGCCGAAGCACCTCCCCCTCCACGATCCACCGCTCGGAAATCCAGCGGCCGTCGTATCCCCAGCGGTGATCGGCGCCCTCGTCCAGCCACTTCACGGCCACGGCCAGTTGCGGGACGGGGGTGAGGCTGAGACGTCCCACCACCATCTGCTTTCCATTCGCGTTGCTGGTGGTGTTCGATCCCTCTCCATTCACCACCGCGCCGGTGAGCGTGGCGAAGCGACCATCCCGTACCTGTCCCATCACGCCGATGTCCCGCTTGGTCGAGAGCTGCTCCACCGCCTCGGAGCGTACGGCGGTGAGGAGCGAGGAGAACGGGGTGAGATACTCCAGCGAGAACGGCGTCTTGAACTGCCCAACGATGAGCGCCGGATGCAGGCGCGATGCCTGGGCGTCCGGCGGGGCCAGTTGCAGGTAGGCGTCCGTGAGCACGAACGCGGGAATCGTGTCCGCGTTCGCGTTGCCCACCGCGGCCAGATCTCCCTGAAAGCGGAGCGCCACGTACGGCACCGGGCGCGTCTGCACAGTGAGGCGTGCGCGCTCGATGCTGAACGTGGACGTATCGCTGCGCAGCCGCTCACGGACGGCCAGGTACCCGCCGAAATCGATCCCGGCCGGGATCGCGTCCATGTGCAGGAACGGGGAGGGCGTGAGCGGATGCTGCGCCCATAGCGGAGTCGCGGCGGCGACGACGAGGAGCGCGAGGCAGGCGAGCGCCGTAGGCGGGATGCGCGGGCGGACGACGGACGCGCAGAACTGTCGCATGGGCACCAGGATGGCTCCGCGGGTGGGCGGCAAGCGGAAGGAAGGCTGTGCGGTGGAAGGACGCGGGAATATCCCGCGCGCGGCAGGGTCGTGCAAGGTCGAGGCGGGACGCGCTGCTGGGTGTCGACATAGGCAGGACGGTGCACTGGCGCGGGAGGTCACGGCGTCGAGGCCTACGGCGGCGGCTCCGCCCCGGCGACCGAGAACGTCACCGCGACCGTCTGTCCAGGGAGCACGGCGATCGTGCGCTCCACTGGATCGAATGTGCGCGTCCCGCTGCGGACGGTCACGGTGTGCGTTCCAGGACGCACTTGTGCACGATACGGCGTAACGCCGCCGGGACGGTCATCGATGAACACCACCGCGCTCCCGCCGCGCACGGTGACTTCCACGAATGCAGCGGCACTATCGGGGCGTGCCTCCGCGTCCGGCTCCGCTCCGGCACCAGAGCTCGCGCCCTGCACCGCGATGGGCGAGCGGCCGCCGCCACCGGCTGGCGCACGCCCCCCGTTCGTGGCGATTCCCCCTCGCGAGCGAGCGCCACTGCCCGTTGGGGGATCGGGCAACACATCGGGCACGCGGCCCCCGTCACCACTCCCACCACTGGTTCTCCCGGCACTCTCGTCGCGGTCGATCGTGCGGCCGGCAGGAAGATCCGGACGCACTTGATGCGTGAGCATGTGCCATCCCCGCAGCCAGCCCGCGCGCGTCGACGGGACGGCCACGGACAGGGCGACGATCACCACTGCGGCCATGCCGAGTATCTGGAGCCGCCCCACGCGCCGGTCGTACATCACGAGATCCGGTGCCGCGAGCACCTCTCCATGCCGGCCCGCGTTCAGCGTGCCCGCCAGCGTTTCGACGAACTCCTTCATCGTGGGGAATCGGTGCGACGGCGCTTTGGACATCGCGCGGCGCAGCGCGGCGTTCACGTGCAGTGGGATGTCCGGCCGGATGGCGACGTTCGCCGGGACGTGCACGGGGGCCAGCGTCGGCACACCGTGCACCACCTCGCCGGTGGCGCGACGGCGTCCGGTGAGGAGCTCCAGTACCATGAGCGCAAGCGCGTACTGATCGGCAGCGGGCTCCACGGGCGCCGCCTGCCATTGCTCCGGCGCACGGTACGCGGGCACCCCCTCCACCATCCGGTCGCCGCGCGCGATGCCCGTGCGGCGCGTGTCAATCCCGAAGCAGGGCACGTGCGCGTCGCCCGAGGTGTCGAACAACACGACGCCCGGCGCGAGCTGCCCGTGCACCACGCCGCGCGCATAGGCGTGCTCCAGGATCGGCAGCAGGTCGCGCAGGATCTCAACCAGGCGGGGGAGCGCGATCGGCGCTGCGGGATCGATCAGCGACTCGAGCGTGCTGACCGCGTTGACGTCGAGGCCGTACGCCGCAGAGGCTCCATGTCGATCCACACCGAGCGGCGCCGGAATGCGCGGGTGCGCCAATCGCCGCGCAATCTCTCCCTCGCGCTCCGCGCGCGCCGTCTCCGCCCCCGCGGCCGGCGGATCGTGCAGCAGGACGCGCAGCACGAGCTCCCGGCTGCCCGGCTGGCGCGTGGCGCGGAGCATGAGGTCCGTCTCGATGCTCGCCAGCACCGAGTGCACGGTGAACGCCGGCGGGATCTGCGCTCGGAGTTGGGCGATCAGTTCTGCTTCCCACGCCGGCCGAACGGGCTGGGCGGCATCGTCCGCGTGCGCGGCGTTGGGCGCCACGCTCTTGGGGACTTCGCGCGAACCCCCTGCGCCGCGTCCGCTGCGCCTGTCCATCACCCGTTCCTCCCGACCGCGTGTGCACGCCACGCGCCGTCGAGTGCAGGCTCCGCATGCGTGGCCGGGTGCGCATCATCCCAGCCGCCAACGCGATCCACGATGCGTCCCGCACACCACCAGAGCGCCACCGCGCCAACGATGCTCGCGTAGCCGTCCACGGCGTAGTGCCACCCAAGATATACCGAGCCCGCCAGAATCACCATCGCCAGGAGCGCCGCGAGCACCCCCAGCGCGCGCGAGTACGACCACGCAGCGAGTGCGAGCAGCACGGCGGTTGCCACGTGGATGCTCGGGAAGGCCGTGATGCCGGTGCCAATGGACGCGCTCGCGCCGGTGTACTGCGTCCAGAGCAGCGCCTGGAGCGATGTGGGCGCGAGCAATCCGTGGCCCGCCACGACGGACAGGTGGCGCAGCAGCGGCGCATACGGATCCTGCGCCGGTGCGACGCCCAGCACGCGTGCGAAGTAGCAGGGACCGGCCGAGGAGAACACCAGCGCGACCACCACGCCGAGCACGACGTACTCGAGCAGGTACGCCACCAAAATGCGCTCGCTCCGCCGCGACGGCGGGAGACAGGCGAGCACGAAGAACGGCAGCAGGTTGGCCGCCATCCATCCCCACCCGTAGGCCCACGTCGCCAGGGCGGTCCGTGACGGCGCGTTCAGCAGCGGAGCCAACCAGCGCCACGGCCGCTGGCCGCCGTGCAACACCACGTCCAGGTGGTCGAACGTCGCGTCCCAGGCGAACGGGTGCACGACGGGTATCGAGATTCTCCACAATGTAAACGTCGCCAGAACGAGTGAAGCTGCCGTCAGCACGAGCACGAATCGCACGGCGATGGGCGGCATGACGGGTCGTACGCCGCGCCATGCGCGCACGCTCGCCTCCGCCAGCGACAACCCGCCGCCGGCCTGGCGGTCCGCAGCGTAGATGGCCAGCGGGATCCCCACCACGACCGCCGCGGCGGCGAGCGGAATGAGGAGGAAGAGCAACGCTAGCAGGTACTCTGCCGCGTGCTGCAGCCCGTTCCATCCCAGCATCGGACCAACGAGGAGCGAGAGCACGGTGAACGCGGCCGAGCCAAGGTAGAACGCGCGTCCTTGACGGAGCACGTTCACGACCGTGGCGCGGCGCCGTAGCGCCGGCGGCGCGGCGAACGCGTCTCGCGCGAGCGCGTTCGCGCGCACCTGCTCCGTAGCGCTCATCGGCGGTGCATGCCGAGGATGCTCAGGAAAAAGCTGGACAGGATCGCCTGAAACCCGAGTGTGGCGAGCGTCATTCCCGGGATGACCCACCGCATCGTCTGTCGATAATCGAGATCGCCAAAGTGCACCGCCCGCCACTGCGCCACGGCGACGCCCAGCAGCACGAGACCGGCGAGCATCACGGCCGCCCCGGCCAGCAGCCCGCGTTCCAGCGTCACCACGGCGGACCAGCGCGCGATCTGCGGGTCGGGTGGTAGCAACCCTTCCGCGATCGCGAAGATCTTGACGAACGCGGAGAAGAGGATCGCCTGAAACCCGGCAATCACGGCCAGGCTGGCAAATTGAAGGGTGTGGACGTCGAATCGCACCGCGCCAATGCGCAGTGCGGGCATGGCGATGCCGTAGCCCACGAGGCCGAGCGCGATCAACACGACGCCGGGGATGAAGAACAGCCAGCGCGGGCTGAAGAGGAGATAGAACCGCAGATGCCGCCATCCGTCGCGAAAGGTGCGCAGATGCCGGCCGTGTGTCCGCCGCCCATCCGGATGGAGCGTGATCGGGATCTCACCGATGCGTACGCCCGCCAGGGTGGCCTTGATGATCATCTCGGAGGCGAACTCCATCCCCGTGCACCGCTGGTCCAGCGCGCCCACGAGCTCACGCGTGAACCCGCGTAGACCGCAGTGGATGTCGGTGATGGGGGACCCGAACCAGTGCCGCGCGATCCACGAGAACATGGGATTGCCCCACCACCGATGCAGGAACGGCATCGCGCCGCGGAGCACCTGTCCGCCGCCAGCACGCAGCCGGGATCCCTGCACCAGAGCGTACCCTTCGCGCAACTTGTGCACGAATGCGGGGACCTCGGCAAAGTCGTAGCTCGCGTCCGCATCGCCCATCACCACGTACCGCCCTCGCGCAGCGGCGATCCCGCCGATGATGGCGCTCCCGTATCCCTTCTGGTCCACGTGCACCACGCGTGCGCCCATCTCGCGCGCGATGTCCGGCGATCCATCCGAGCTCCCGTTGTCGGCCACCACGATCTCGCCCTGGATGGCAGCCGCGGTGAGCGCATCTTGCGCGCGCCGGATGCAGGCGGCCAGCGTGTCCGCCTCGTTCAGGCACGGCATCACCACGGAGACCTCCACGTCGCCGTCCTGCAACGGCGGCGTGTAGCCGTCCGGCGTCGCAGCGATGGACGACGAGGCATGTGCCGGCGTCGAAGCGGACATGATCACCTCGCGGCAAGGGATGAGGGAGCGCGCTGGACTGCGGAACGGAGCGCCGTCGAGCACCCGGCCGGGGGCTGGGTCTCCGGCCAGAGGAGACGCGGGTGCGCCGGCAGCGGAACGCGAGCTACGCGCGACCACCAGGCATCACGCACCCACAGCCCAACCGGGCCTACCTTGGGCATGCCGTCGTTCACGGTCGCCACGCGATGCCAGCCAGCCGCGGTATCCAGTACAGGCGCAACGGCAAAGCTGGTGGGGACGATCGCCAGGTCGGCGGAGCGCCACGGGCCCAGCGGCCGCACGCCCTGCGACGGACCACGATACGTCTCGGCCGTGGCCACCGAGTCGGGGAAGATGCTGCGCGTGTCGATCGACGCGGAGTACGCGGGCAGACGCCACGTCACGTAGCTGCCGAAATTGAAGATGGTGTACACGCGGCCACCGCCTCGCGCGTAACACTGGAGCCACCGCGCGACGGGTTCCACGGAAGCGTATGCGTCGACGGGCAGGCGACGGTCGTGCACATCGCCCTCGGCGCCGAACGCAGCGAGCTGCCCGCGCGGCGTGCTCGACAGCCACGCCAGCATCGCCAGTGCCCACACCGCCACGATCCGGGCGTGACGCGCGAACGCCGTCTCCGGTGCGAGCGCGTCCCCGAGGCGCTCCACTACCACCCCTGCCAGCGGGAGCACGAGCACCCACCAGATGAGCAGCGCGCGCAGCGCCACCGCGTAGACCACCAGCCCGACCAGCCACAGCGCTCCATACCCAAAGCGTTGGCGCCCTGTCAGCGATCGCGCCCCGAGCAACCACGGCAGCACAGCCAACGCCAGCGCCAGCGGGTGCAGCAGGGTGGTGAACGCGCCGCCATGCAAACCGAACTGGAACCCTGGCCACAATTCATGGATGGGGGACGGCCAGCGCAGCAGCACGTTGGGAGCGAGGTTGAGCCGGAAGATCGCCGGCCAGACCAGCGCGTACGGCGTCAACATCCACCCCACGAGCACGCTCCCCACCAGCAACGCGGCACGCCGCCGATCGCGCACCGGCTCGGTGATCAGCAGCACGCCGGGGGCAGCGGTGAGCACGAAGAACAGGTGCGTGTTCGCCGCGAGGGCGCTCACGAGCGTCAGCGCCGCCGCCGCACGCCACGGATGCTGCCCGCGCACGAGGAAAAACGCGCACGCCCACGCCGCGGGGAGCAGGGTGAGGAGCACCACGTGCGGACGCAGCATGGGCGAGATGACCATCGCCACGGCCAGATTGAGCACCCCCATCGCGACGCTCGTCTGCGGACGCCATCCGGCGGCGCGCCCGAGCAGGATCATCACCGCCACCGTGCTCGCGGCCAGCAGACCGTACAGCAGGTGGAGCCCCAGCGGCCCCAGCACGGCCAGCGCCAGGTAGAACGTGACCTCCATCAACCAGGAGTAGGCGTAGTACGGCGCGCCCATGCGCGTCCACGCGAACGGCTCCACCGTGGGCACCGCGTGGTGGCGGACGATCCACTCCCCCACGGCCAGGTGCATGGGCAGGTCGGGATCACCGAGCGATGTCAGGGCCGCGCCGATCGCGACCGCCAAGCAGAGCCCGGCCAGCTGGTACCCCCAGCGGCGCCCATATCGTGCGCGCCAGCCAGTGCGCCACGCGGGCACGGTAGCCGGCGGCGCCGGTGCCTCTGCCTCCACCACCGGCCGCGGTGCGGCGGTCATCGCGCTTGCCTGCCCCATGCCGGCGCGTGCACGGCGCGGTGCATTCCCGACGCGGTGCCGGAGAAGTATCTTGCGGGCACCCTCCGAGCGGCCGTGACGTATCGCCGCCGTCCCACCCCGTTGCCCTCATGACACCCATTGCCGTCGAGTTGCAGCACGTGGTCAAGCGATATCGCCACCACGTGGCGGTCGACGACCTGTCGCTCACCGTGCCCACGGGAGCCGTGTACGGTCTCTTGGGTCCCAACGGCGCCGGGAAGACCACGACGATTCGCATGCTCCTCAACATCATGGCGCCCGATGCCGGCCATATCACCGTGCTCGGCGGATCGCCCTCCCGGCCGGAGATCCTCGACCAGATCGGTTACCTGCCGGAGGAGCGTGGGCTCTACCTCAAGATGCGCGTGCGCGATGTGCTGCGATTTCTCGCCCGGCTCAAGGGGCTGCGGCGCGAGAGCGCCGATGCGCGGATCGACGACTGGCTCACCCGGCTCGAGCTGCGGGGTAACGGCATCGACTGGGGGCGCGCACGCGTGGACGAGCTGTCCCGCGGCATGCAGCAGAAGGTGCAGTTCATCGGCACCCTGCTGCACGATCCGGAGCTCGTGATCCTCGACGAGCCTTTCAGCGGTCTGGATCCCGTGAACGCGCAGGTGCTGAAGGACAGCGTGCTGGAGCTCAAGCGGCGTGGCCGGACCGTGCTCTTCAGCACGCACATGATGGACAATGCGGAGCGGATGTGCGACGCCGTGTGCATCATCGCCGGTGGTCGGAAGGTGCTCGACGGCAGCGTCAGCTCGCTCAAGGAACGGCACGGGGGACGGCACGTGCACCTCACGCTGCGCGGCGCCACCGACGCCCGCATTCGCGACGCGCTGGCCGACCCCACGCTCGTCCACCGCATCAATGACTTCGGCCGGTCGATGTCCGTGGAGCTGTGCCCCGGCGCGGATGCGCAGCAGCTCCTGCATCGTCTGCTGGACGCGGGCGCGGTGGTGGAGCGGTTCGAGCTGGTGCAGCCGTCGCTGCATCGCATTTTCCTCGACGCGGTGGGAGCGACCGCCGTGGAACCGGGAGTGAGCGGGCATGGATAAGCTCTGGGCGATCTTCTCGCGCGAGTACCTGGAGCGCGTGCGCTCCAAGTGGTTCATCGCGAGCACGCTGTTCGCGCCACTGGTCCTGGGGAGCATCATCTTCCTCCCGGCGTGGATCGCGTCACGCAGCACGCCGTCGGCGGACGTGGGGCGCATCGAGATCCTGGATGTCACCGGCACGGGGTTGGGGCGCCGCGTGGCGACGCACCTGAACGGCGGCATCGGCGGCGACACGGCGCGGACGCGCGTGCTCGCGCTGCAGCCCGCCGCGCTCGCGCCAGCCGAATCGGCCGCCACCAGGGCGGTGCTGGCCAAGCGCCTGCGCGGATACCTGGTGCTCGACGCGCGGACCCTCGGCGGCGAGCGCGCGCGCTACGCGGGAACCAACGCCACCGCCAGCTACGACATGACCGCCATCCGGAACGCGGTACGCGACGAGGTGATGGCGCTCCGGCTGGAGCGCGCGGGGGTATCGCCCGACGACGCCGCATCGCTCACGCACATGAACGTCGATCTCGTGGCCGACCGCATCACGGAGAGCGGGCGGAGCGGGCGCGGCGACGTGAACGTGTTCTTCGCCTTCGGCGTCGCCATGCTGCTCTACCTGTCCATCTTCATTTACGGGCAGAACGTGATGCGCGGCGTACTGGAGGAAAAGCAATCGCGCGTGGCCGAGGTGGTGGTCTCCAGCGTGTCGGCGACGCGCCTGTTGCAGGGCAAGGTGCTGGGCGTCGGTGCGGTGGGCCTCACGCAGATCGTGCTCTGGCTGGGCGGATCGTTTCTCCTGTTCGAGAAGCGGTCCGCCATTCTCGACCGCATCGGGCTGACCAACATCAACCTGTCCATCCCGGCGCTGTCGCTGCGGCTCGGCGTTCTGTTGGTGCTGTTCTTCCTGCTGGGATATCTGTTCTACGCCGCCCTGTTCGCCGCCGTCGGCGCGCTGGTGGGGAGCGAACAGGAGGCGCAGCAGGTACAGCTGCCCGTCGCCATGCTGCTGGTGACGAGCGCGCTCTTCATCCAGCCGATCCTCGTATCGCCCGAGAGCACGGTGGCCAAGACCATCTCGTGGATCCCGTTCGCGGCGCCCATCGCGATGCCGCTCCGCCTGAGCGTGGCGCCGATCTCCAGCCTGGAGATCCTCGGTTCGCTGCTGTCGCTCGCTGCGAGCGGGTACGTGGTGACGTGGATCGCGGCGCGGATCTACCGCGTGGGGCTGTTGATGTACGGCAAGCGTCCGGGGCTGCGAGAGATCCGCCACTGGGTATGGTACAGCGGCTGACACGGCGCCAGCCGCTGTGCAGGGCGTGGTGATCATCAGGGACTGCCGCCGCGGTCGGAATCCTGCACGCTGCTCGCCGCGGGCGTGTGCGTCGGCGTCTCCGCCGCGGACGTGCGCGCCGATCGCTCAGCCGCTGGCGCCGGCGGCGCGTGTACAGACGGTGCAGGCGCCGCCCGCGGGACCGCCGCCTCGGCGCGCGGGGGCACCTTGACCCTGTGCGCGCGGCGGTCCGCGATGTTGAACCAGATGACCTGCCCGATGGCCGCAACGCCGTGGAACCAGCGGATCTTCTTCCCCTCCGCGTACGTGCGCCCCGAGTAGGAGATCGGAACCTCGTAGATGCGCGCGCGGCACTGAGCCAGCCGCGCGGTGATTTCCGGCTCGAAGCCGAACCGGTTGGAGACGAGCGGCAGCGCGCGCGCGAGATCACCGCGGATCGCCTTGGAGCACGTCTCCATGTCGGTGAGATTCAGATTCGTGAAGATGTTGCTGAGCGTGGTGAGCAACCGGTTGCCGAGGAAGTGCCAGTAGAACAACACGCGATGCGGCCCGCCCAGGAAGCGAGACCCGAAGACGGCGTCGGCGCGCCCATCGAAGATCGGCTGGAGGAGGACGCCCCAATCGGCGGGCGCGTATTCCAGATCCGCATCCTGCACGAGCACGATCTCGCCCCGGCTCTCGCCCAGCGCGGTGCGGATCGCGGCGCCCTTGCCGCGATTGGACGCGTGCCGCAGCACCCGGTCGACGTGCCCCTGCTCGAGCAGGCGCTCGAGGATGGTGGACGTGCCGTCCGTGGAGCCGTCGTCCACGCAGATGATCTCCTTGTCGAACGGCGCAGCACGTACCGTGTCGATGAGCGCCTCGATCGTCGCCGCCTCGTTGTAGACGGGGACCAAGACGGACAACGGCACGGGGCGATCGCTATTGTCCGGTCGCGGTAACGCGTGTGAACTCATGCTGTACGGCGATTGTGAGTGCCTGGGTGTCGAGGCGTCGTCTGTCATCGTAAGGCGCCTCATCGCGTCGCGATCGCAAGAAGATTCTGTCCGACATATGCAAATGGCGGTGAGGTGCTCCTGTCTCTCGTGCGTCAATCATTGCCCTCTTGGATATGACGCGTGGTGACCGAAATGGACCACAGGGCCCATCACACCCACGCAATCGAAGGCATGGCGAATAGCAAACGGGATGGGAGGGATATCGTATTGCATCGCCGCGCCCCGCGGCGGCGCCCCTGCGGGGTCGAGCGCGTACAGGTACAGAGCGGCGCCTGGTGCGTGCGTCTCGGCGAGACGCCGCCCGGTCGCGTCCAGATAGCTCAGCGTATACCGCGTCTCCGATACGCCGAACGGCGCGTAGCGATGCGTCAACAGCACCCACACACGAGGGAAGTGCCGCAGTCGGTCGACGTCGCGGAGATACACGTCCGGTGCCGTGCGTCCACACCGGCCGATGACAACGTCAGTTGAACTGAGTCCCAGCCGAGGGGTGTAGTACTCAGTCGCAGGCCCCCCGCCATAGTAGACGTACAGGATGTCTCCCGGATGCCTGTGTGCTTGGAAATACGCGAGCAACGGACGCGTTTCTTCCGGTTGTGGGTGGGGCGGCAACACAAAGTGCAGCGTGGCCGCAGATAGTACGAGGGAGACTGCAGCGGTGTAACCGAGCGCGGGGAACGTCGTCCGTAATGTTTGCAGCCCGGCCACGAGAATCAGAAGCACCGCTGGAAGAAGGAACAGCAAGACGCGGCCGGTCCCGACAATCGGCGTGCTGACGGGGTAGCGACCGGCCGCGAGAGCAATGAGGAGCGACAGTGTGCAGCCGCCAAACATGGCCCATAGCAAATCGCGTTGCTTTGCCATGCGCCAGACACCGGCGACGCCCGCAGTTAAAGCGAGCGCGGCAGGCATACCCAACAGCCACGGCGAGCGGGGATAGGAACCCAACGGATCCCACAGAAACCGGATCACGGTCGCCGGGAACCAGGCCCAGTCCGACGGCGATCTGAGTGGCCACGGGATAAAACCCCCGCTCCACCACGCATGCATATATTCGGGGTGGAGCTCCTGTAGCTGCGCGAGCCGTAGAACGGGGAGCGCGACGATAGCCCAGACCACGCCCATTGCCACAACAGACACCGCCTGTCGCCGAGACCGCCGCAGTACGGCGCGTATGAACAGCACCCCACCGATCCCCGCGATAACGAACATCGCCGGAAGCGAGAACAGCAGCGCGACCACACCTATCAGGGCGAGCTGCACCAGCCGCATGCGGTCCAACGGCCGGCATGCATATCGATCTGCCATCAGCAAAACCACAATCGTCAGCAACACGTCCTCGCCGTATGGCTTGACGGCGAGTCCCCAATACAGAACGGGACACGATACCGCGAGAAGTAACGTCGCTACAGGTACCCACGCCGGCTCGAGCACCTTGCGAGCGAGGCGTGGGAACAGCAGCAGCGCTCCGATGCTCGCGAGCAGCGGAATCAATCGAAGTGCGTACTCCGAGCTTCCGAAGACCATGACGACGAGCTTGGACATCACCAGAAATCCCGGTGGAGCTATCTGGTCGTAGTCCAGTGGCCGCGTGAGCAAGGCGCGCAAGGAGTGATGGATCAGGCTGGAGCTCACGGCAGCCTCGTCAATGTACAGCGACGGACGGTGCAGGTACACACCGAGCCGCAGCGCCACGCCCAAAGCCACGGCCGCGATGGTGAGTTGCCATGCGCTGATGCGAACCGGGAGGCGCCACCGAGCGGGCCGCGCTTCCATCGGGCGATCGCTATCGGGCCGAAGTGTCTCCCTCGACGCGGCCGTATCTATCGTTCGTCCGCTCACGGTGTCCCTACCGCCCGCCGCCCGCTGGCCGCGCCGCCGCGGCCAGCCGCTCGAACGCCCGCGTGTGTCGCACGGCATCGTACCACGGCTGCCGCAACGCCGCCCAGAGGGCTGCCCCACGCGGGGAGATGCGCTCGAGGATCACCAGCGCGCGGTCCGTGGCTCCCGTGGCCAGAAGAGCGACGCTCGCCGGCCCCGCCTGCTCCAGGCGCAACGGCCTGCCGTCGGGAAGACGCGCCACCAGATCGCGCGCGCGGCGCACGGCGGTGGCCGTGTCCCGCGCATACGCGTACGCGAGCACGCTCGCCGCCGGCCCCCACCACGTCTCGCCCAGGCGCGTGGCAGTCTCGGCGTCCGCCCACGCGTCACGTCCCTCTCCCATCCGGAGACGCACCAGCGCCCGCAGAACATACGTGTCTGCGCTCCGCGGGTCCGCCCCCAGCGCCTCGTTCAGCAGCACGCACGCATTGGTGAATCGGCGCTGCTGAACGCGAAGCCGCGCCAGTTCCGTCAACGACCCCGCCGGATTGTCGGCCAGAGACGCGGCGCGCTCCAGGTGCGTCTGTGCCGCCGATTCCTGCCCCAGTGCGATCTCCAGTGCGCCGAGCGCCCGCAGCGCTTCCGCACTGCGCGGATCGGCCCGCACGCCGCGCTCGTAGGCATTCCGCACGCCGGCATAGGAACGCGGAGATCGCAGGCGCAACAGATCGCCGAGCGCGATCCAGCCGTCGCCCTGATGACGATCCAGAACCGTCGATCTCCGAGCGGCAGCGATCCCCTGCTCCAGCGTGGCCGCGGCCGTGAGCCTTGGCGCCGAACGTCCTGCTTCGAGGAGCACGGCGTACGCCTGTGCGATGCGCGCCTGCACAACCGCCAGCGAGGCGTCTCGCGACGCCGCGTCGAGCAGCGGCGCGACGGCACGCTTCGCTCCGTCAGGCGTGCCTTGGGCGAGCTGATACTCCCCCTCCGCCAGGAGCTCCTGCACCACCGCATCGCCTGCAGGATGATCGTCCAGATGTCTGCGCCCCGCTGCACTGAGGCGCGGAAGCATGGTCGTGACGGCCCCGCGTACGACCTCAACGCTTTGCGCGAACAGCGCGCGACGGGGACCGTCGGCCGCGTGACGCCAGACGACCGAATCCCCGTCCGCACTCACCAGCTGGTACGCGAGGTGGATGCCACGCTTGTCGGTGACGAGCCGGCTGTCCAGGACATACTGCGCTCCCAGGGCGTGGGCGATCGCGGCGGGGTTGCGCTGGTACGTGGCCACCGCGCGAGCGGTCGCCGCGTCCGGCACGACATGCAGTTGCTCCACGTCCCGCAACCGCGCCGGGATCTCCTTCTGAAGCGTGAAGGCGAGCAGCTCGGCCGATCGATCCGCGCCCTGATCGTCGATGGGGAGGATCGCCACCGAGGCGACGCCCGCGCCGGCCGGGCTCCGCCGCGCGAGCGCCCCGCCGGCCGAGGAGAGCTCCGCGCCGCACGCGCGCGGCCGTTCGATGTAAGGATTCTGGGCTGCCGCACGCACTGCCGTCGCCGCCAACATCACGGCCGCCGCGGCGATCGCCCTCCGGCAACGCCTCGGCCGTATGTCGACGGTGTCACCGCACGCGCGAGACGGAACACCTCTGACGCGGTGCATCGCCGTCGTAATCCTCCCTTGGCCGTGGTAGCGGCAACGACCCACGCGTCGCTACGCCGCCATCGACAGTGCTTCGGAATCCGGAATGGCGTGGGTTCTCCGGTGCCGCGCTCGCACCCACCATCCCGTGAACGCCCACAGGCCGAGCATGACGCTCGCGCTGACATAGCCGTCGGTGGCGTAGTGCCAGCCCAGGTGGATGGAGCCGAGAAAGATGAGGAAGGCAAACACGGTGAACAGCACGCCCAGGCGACGATTGGTCTTCCACCCGACCGCCGCGAACAGGGTGCACATCGCCACGTGCATACTCGGAAAGGCGGTGATGAAATTGGCCAGCTTGGATGGCGGCGACGACGCGTACGCGTTCCACAAGACGCGCTGCATGAAGACGGACGAAAGCTGCGCCTGCGCATCCACGCCGTGCAGGTAGCCCATGAGCGGAGCGTACGGATCCGGCTGTCCCACCACGCCCGCGTAGAAGGCGGGACCGGCCGCGGAGAAGGCGATGGCCGCGACGGTCCCGAGCACGACGTATCCCAGGATCACGCTGAGGAAGAAACGCAGCCGGACGTCCGACCGGCTGCTCCACGCCTGCCACGCGACGACTCCATACAGCGCCATCATCCAGCCCACGGAGTACAGGGTCGCCAAAACGTGCGTCACCCACGGGTGCCCAAGGATCGGCTGCAGCAACTGCCACGGGTCGTGCCCGAAATGAATCAGGCGGTCGAGCTGCATGAGCCGCCGGTCCCATGCAAACGGCTGCACGAGAGGGATGAGGCGGCGGAAGTTTCCGGACGTGCCGATGAAGAACGGCAACCCGACGAGCACGATCAGGAACGGCCACAACCGCTCCGGCCTCAGGCAGCGCGCACGCAGGTCGGCCCAGATGGTTCCGAACAGCGAACGGTCGGTGGCGATGCGTCCGGTCAAGGTGCACGCTGCCACCCACACGGCGTGGAGCGCGAGCATGAGCACCACCGACACGAACATCAGGATGAACATCATGCTGAACACTTCGCCCAGGCCGAGCGTGCGGAGCGCTCCGAACCAGCCGGCGACCACCGCGCCCGCCAGCACGTAGACCCCCACCAGCGTCAGAAATCCACGGTGGTCGCGCAACACCCCGCGCGCGGCCTGCCGGTCGTGTGGCGACACCGGAAGACGGAAAGGAAGCGTCATTGCACCAGAATCGGCTTGCGCAGCGTGGTGGTGACCGAGCTCACCGACCCATTGGCCTCGATGGCCTTGTAATACCCGATGATCGTTGCCTTATCGCTCTGCGATTTGTGAATAATGTCCGTGAGAACGAATGAACCAATAATCCGCACTTCCACCGGCCTCCGGCCATTGAGCTGTGACCCGGGCTGGATGGCCCAGTAAGCGATCTTGATCGTCACGCCGGGCACTCCGTCCGGGCCCATGCATGTGTCACCGGTAATGGTGCCTCCCTCCTTCGTACACAAGCTGTCGGTGGCCGAGAGCGTGGGGCCCACCTTGTTTCCGGGTTCCGTCCAGAGCGAGTCGCCCACGCCGACGCCGTTGCACGTGTCGCCGATAATGTTCTGAGAGTACGTGTCGGCCCCGAAATCGACGTCCTGGTACGACTGCGACTCCGACTTCCAGAAGGGCGGGAGGACGACGGGGTAGTAGTTGCCCGGAGCGTCCGTCGCGCCCCCAGAACCGAACTTGAGCGTGTCCGTCCGCTCGGCCTGCGTGAGATCGTTGTTCAGCTTGCGAATGTCCTCGGGCGTAAGATCCGACGTCAGGTCGCTCCCGGTGTACCCCAGCTTGGCCTTGAGCTGCTTGAACGGCAGCGCCCACGGCTTGATGCAGTCCGTCTCGCCCACGGGCGCGCTCGCCCACGCCACCGCCCGCGCGGTGATGGTGGGCCGGCTCGGGTCGAAGATGCGCGCGATGAGATACCCGCCCGGCCGCGACGCCGTCACGCGCACCGCGTCCGCATCGTCGACCGTCGCCACGGGGGTGAACGTCCGCGTGGACGGCGCCCACGTGCCCAGCTCCACGTCGCTCGTGTTCAGCACCACCGCCCGGTTCATCGCAATGTTCTTCGCCGCGTATGCCATGGCGCTGTCGATGGTGTTCTCCCGGTCGGGCTGCAGCAGCTGGATGGCGCCCGCCATGGCAGCGGCGTCCACCGCCGTCTGCATCTGCGCCTTCTCCTCGAAGATCTTGCTGAAGTCCACCGCCAACGCGGTGAACATCAGGAGCACGACGAGGATGACGCCGGTGATCACCAGCACCGCGCCCTTTCTGTTTCGCAGCCCAAGCTTCCGCCTCAGCATTGCTCCTCCTCGTCCACCATGGACGGACGGTCGACGCCTCACAGTCGGCGTCACCGGCTCATCCCTCGAAATGCATTCACCAACTGGATTACCGCCGGCCCCATCACCACCACGAAGAGCGGCGGCAGAATCATCGTCACGAGCGGGATGGTCATCTTGAGCGCGGCGGTGTGCGCTTTCTTTTCCGCCGCCTGACGGCGCTTGCGACGCAGTCCCTCCGCATTCACGCGCAACACCGTCGCGATGCTCGTCCCCCACTTCTCACTCTGGATCATGCTCGAGACCAGCGCCCGGAGCTCGTCCACGCCGGTGCGCGACCAGAGGCCGCGCAGCGCCTCCTCGCGCACCACCCCGGCGTTGGTCTTCCGGTTGATCACCATCAGCTCGTGCGCCAGGTCCGGGTGGGCGAGACTCATCTCCCTGGCCACGCGAAGGATCGCCGCATCCAGACTGATGCCGGCTTCCACGCACACCACCAGCAGGTCGAGCGAGTCGGGCACCGAACGGCGAATGCGCTCCTGCCGCGTGCGCAGCCGATTCTGCAGGAACCCCACGGGAATGACCCACCCGGCCAACGCCGCCGCCACGACGTAGGCAAAGAAGTGGGTGAAGCTGGTGCGCGGCGCCATGACGACCGCCATCGCGGGCAGCCCCACGAGCAAGAGCAGACGGACGGATGCGTAGTACAACGGCGCCATGGGGCTCTCGAACCCGGCCTGCACCAGCACGTCCGCATTGCGCTTCTCGTTCAGCCAGCCCACCGGGAGCTGCTCGAGCATCCGGCCGATGACAGCCGCCTCTCCCCCCGCCGCGTCGCGCAACGGAATCTGGTGCGCGGGCACGTGATCCACTCCGGACACCGCGCGCTCCAGCAAGCCCCGCCGCTGCCGCACTGCCACCACCGCGTACGTCGCGACACCGACGGCCAGCACGCCGAGCGAGATGAGACCAACGAGCAGCAGCATGACGTTTCCTCAGATGTCGATCGCCGCGATCTTCATCATGATCGCGTACCCAGCCAGAACGGACAGCACCGCGAACCCGATCGCCAAGCGCCCCAGCGGAATGTGGATCAACTGCTTCATGTACGCGGGATCTAGGATGTAGATCGCCGTGAACACCACCAGCGGCAGCGCCGAGAGAATGCGCGCCGAGAGCTTCGACTCCGACGTGAGCGTCTCGATCTCCCCCTGGATCGACACCCGCTCGCGCATCAGATGGCCGATGTTGCCCAGCACCTCGGCCAGATTGCCGCCCGTCTCGCGCTGGATGAGCAGGGCCGTGATGAACATCTTGAGCTCCAGGCTCGGCACGCGCTCCTGCATCGCCAGCAGGGCCGTGCGGATTTCCATCCCCAGCCGCTGCTCGTCGTAGAATCGCGCGAATTCGGGTCCCAGCGGGGCGGGCACCTCGTCGCCGATGAACTTCATGGCCGCCTGAAACGAGTAGCCGGCTTTCATGGCGTTGACGAGCATGTCGATGGCGTCCGGAAGCTGTGTCTGGAACGTGCGGAGCCGGCGCCGCTGCTTCCACTTGAGCCACGCCCACACGGCAAAGACGCCGAGCCCGGCCCCCAACGCAGCCACGAGTCCGCCGCCCATTACCGAACCGAGCAGCATCCCTGCCGCGGCCGCGAGCAGCCCGAGCACCAGGAACGCACCCGGGGTCATGTCGACCCCGGCGCGCACCAACTCGCGCGTGAGCGCCTCGGCCGTGGTGCCGCGCGTCAGCAACCGGTCCAGCACGGCGAACTCGCTCGCCGTGCGGTCCCGGATGATCTGCGGTGCCGCCTTACTCCCCAGCGCATCCGGCCCGAGCATGGACCGCGCAGATTCCACCGCGCGCAGGCGGCGCCGGTTGAAGAGCTGGTATCCGCCAATGACGAGGGCGAGCGAGGCGAGGAAGACCGCCAGGACGACGAGCGCGAGCATCGCTACTCCAAGCCGAAGAAGTTCGTCGGAAGCTCCACCCCGGCCACGCGCAGTCGCTCCGCGAACGCCGGCCGGATCCCCGTCGGCTCGAACTGCCCCACCACCTTCCCCTCCGCCGAGATGCCGCGGCGCCGGAAGCGGAAGACCTCCTGCGTGGTCACGATGTCGCCCTCCATCCCGGTCACTTCGGTCACGCTCGTCACGCGGCGGGTTCCGTCAGCCAGACGTGCCACCTGGATGATCACGTCCAGGGCGGAGGAGGCTTGCTCGCGCATGGCCCGGTTCGGAAGGTTCGTCCCGGCCATGAGGATCATCGTCTCCAGGCGCGATAGCGCGTCACGCGGCGTGTTGGCGTGGATCGTCGTGAGCGACCCTTCATGACCCGTGTTCATGGCCTGCAGCATGTCCAGCGCTTCCGCCGACCGCACCTCGCCCACGATAATCCGGTCGGGACGCATGCGCAGCGCGTTCTTCACCAGATCGCGCGCCAGCACCTCACCGCGTCCCTCGGCGTTGGGCGGCCGCGTCTCCAACCGGACCACGTGCTCCTGCTGGAGCTGCAGCTCGGCCGCGTCCTCGATCGTGACGATACGTTCGTCATTGGGGATGAACGAGCTCAGTGCGTTGAGCATCGTCGTCTTTCCGGACCCCGTCCCGCCGGAGATCAACACGTTCAGCCGTGCGTGCACACACGCTGCGAGCAGGGTGCACATCTCCGTCGTGAGCGTCCCGAGTTCGATGAGTTGCTCGACCGTGAGATCGGCACCGAATCGCCGGATGGACAACACCGGCCCGTCGAGCGCGAGCGGCGGGATGATGGCGTTCACGCGCGATCCGTCCGGCAGGCGCGCGTCCACCATGGGCGACGACTCGTCTACGCGGCGTCCCACGCGGCTCACGATGCGATCGATGATCGCCATCAGGTGGGCATCATTGCGGAACGCGATCGGGACGCGCGAGAGTCTCCCCTTCCGCTCGATGTACACGTCGCGCGCGCTGTTCACCAGGATGTCGCTGATGGTCGGATCGCGGAACAACGGCTCGATGGGGCCGAGCCCGGTGATCTCGTAGACCACCTGCTCCACGATCTCCTCGCGGTCGCTCTGGCTGAGCGGGGTCGCCTCGCCGCGCAGGAACTCCACCACCGCCTGACGGATCTGCGCGGTGAGCTCGGCCTCGTCCTTGATCTGCTCCAGCGCCTCGAGATCCAGCCGGTCGATGAGCCGCCGATGGAGATCGACCTTGAGCTGGTCGATGACGCTGAGCTGCGGCGCGCCCGTGGCGCGCGCGAACAACCCGGACGAGCGCAGCGCGTTGCTAGGCGGGGCGTGCGGCGGGGGCGGGGCGTGCGGCGGCACGGCCTTCGGCGTGGCCTCGTCCGGCTCCGTCGCCACGCTCGGCGCGGCCCCTCCGTTGAGCTTGCGACCTGACAACCGATCAATCAACGACATGGTGCTACCTCCGCTTGGAGAAACCGAGCAGTCCCCGCAACGCTCCGGTTTTTGGCCCCGTGCCATTCGAGCGTGCCTCGCGGCCCGCTCCCGTTCCGCCCAGCTTGGCCGCCAACTGAAGGAAGCTCGTGGATAGCTTGGTCCCGCGGTCCTGTTCCAGGACCGACATCCCGCGCGACATGGCGTTCATGAGCTGCGCGTAGTCGTTCGGCAGCTTCCACAGAATGTCCGCCTTGAGCACGTCCGCCGCATCGGAGACCGACAAGACGTTGCTCGACCGATAGCGATTCACCACGACCGCCACCTTCTCGTCCGGATAGCCGAGCCGCCGACAGAGTGCGAGCGTGCGATGCGTGTTGCGGAGCGCGGGCACGGTGAGCTCCGTCACCAGGATCACGCGATCCGCCGCATCCATCGCCGCGAGCGTGCGATCACTGATGTGGTGCTCGCAGTCCAGAACCGTGAACGCAAAGTGGTTGCGGAGATGTCCAACCACCGCGCTCACCGTGCCGCCGTCGATCAACTCTTCCGCCTCGGGGGCGTCGGGCGACGGCAACACCCACACCCCGCCGGTGGCCGGCGTGAGCAGTGAAAACAGCAGATCCGCATCCACCCGGTCGAGCTTGGTGGACAGGTCTTTCAGGTCGTACGTCGGATCGAGATTGAGCAGCACGCGGACGTCGCCGCCGCCCACCACAAGATCCGTCAGGGCCACGCGCTGCTCGGGGTGGTTGGCCGCGAACGCGTACGCCAGGTTCACCGCGATCGTCGTCGTCCCCAACCCGCCTTTGCTGCTGTGCACCGCGACCACCGTTCCCTGCTGCGGTCCGGTTTGACTCCGGCGCATCAGGCGGTCCACCGCCGCCGCGAACTCCTTGGGGTCCGGGGGGCAGACCAGGAATTCGTGAATGCCCGCCCGCATGGCCCGAAGAATGAGCTGCGAATCCGCCGTGGGGGCGGTGCCGATGATGTACGTGTGCGCTCCCCGCCGCCCTTCCCGCTCGAGCACCGACCACTGCGGCGTGTCCACCGATTCGAGTGGAAGGATCACCAGGGCGTAGTGTTCCTGACGGAGCTGCGCGATGGCATTCGGCACGGTGGCGGACTGCTCCACCGACGCGAACCCGAAGCGCGACAGCACGTCCATGGCCGGCCCCTCGGGACCGGCCGCCCCGCCAACGATCAGCGCCTTGCGACTCATCGGCTGCCACCCCCGTCTGCCGCCGTCACCGCGGTGGCGGCCGCTGCGGGCGCGGCTGGTCGGGCAGCCGCGGCTCGAGCGCGTCCTTGGCCGGGACCGTGCTGTCGGGCTTGAACTTCAGCACGTCCTGACCGCGCGGGTGCAGCGGGTTCACGATGATCGGCGTCACCACCACGATCAACTCCGTCTCGTTCTGCTGATAGCGCGTGCTGGAGAAGAGCTGACCCAGAATGGGGATGTCCATGAGCAGCGGAATGCCGGTCTTCACCCGCTCCTGCTCACTGCTGAACAGCCCGGAGATGATGAGACTTTCATCGCGCCGCACGTCGAGCGTGCTCGTCATGCGCCGCGTGCGGAACGCCGGAATGCGGAAGCCGGACAGAATGATCGCGTTGCCGAAGTCCAGGCTCGACACCTCGGGCGCGACGGTCAACTTGATGAGGCTGTCGCTGATGATCTCCCCCACGAAGCGCAGCCGGATGCCGAACTCGCGATACGTCACCGTCACCCGAGGCGCCGTGGGATCGGACGATCCCTGCGCCACCGGAATGGGGAGCTCGCCACCGGCCAGGAAGCTCGCCGTGTCCTTGTTCCCCGCCATGAGGCTCGGCTCGGCCAGGAATTTCGCGCGCCCCTTCTGCGCCTCCGCCTGGAGGAGCACCAGCAGACGGTCGGTGCTGAGATCGCTCAGGATCGTGAGAAAGTTGCTCGTTCCGGCGATCGACACATCGCCCGTCTCCGGGTCGATGGCGTTGTCGGAGCGGAAGACGTCCGTCCCCACGCGCGCGTGGGGCCCGCGGAACAACGCCGACGTGCCGAGCTGGCGGAGCAGGTCGCGACGGACTTCAGCGAACTTGACGCTCAGGATGATCTGCATCCGGTCGGTGGGCGAGTGCACCGACACGCGGTAGTGCTGGCGGAGTCCGTTCTGCAGCCAGACGATGGCGTCCGTCTCCCCCGTCTTCTTGGCGTTGATCACGACCTCCCGATCGGCCACCACCAGCACGTCCGCTACTTCCGGGTCCGCGATGGAGATTCGCGTGATCGGGACGGGGGTCGTGATGGGGTACGACCGCCCCGTGGACATGTCGAGCACGTTGACCGCCGGCTCCTGCGCCACGGCCGTGGTGGCGGCGATCACGAGCACCGCCGCCGCGCATGCCATGGCGCGGAGCGACACCGGGGTCCGTCGCCTTCCTGCTTCTCGTGGCTGGCGCAAGCAGCTCCTCCGCGTACTGGGTGAACGTCTGTCGTTCATGGCCGAACCTCGTCGTTACGGCGCGCCCGAACTGTCGCTCTTGGACGTGTCGCTCCTGGCGCTGCTGTCCTTTTCGAACTTCTGCTCGGTGACCTTGGTCCCACGGTAGACCTTCACCCGCAGCGAATCGGGGACGGCTGGCTGCTCCACCACGCGTGCCACCGGCGGCGGCGGCGGATCCGCCGCACGTCGCACCGGCCGCGAGCGAGAGACTGGCTTGGAAACCGGCTGCACCGTGCGTCCGGCTCGCAGCTGCGCCAGCACCTCCGACGAGTTGGCACCGGGTGTGCGCACGCTGTCGGGATCGCCGTAGCCGCGCAACACGAGCTGGATCTTCCCCTGGCTCACCGCGATCGCCAGCTGCTCCGCTTCCTGCGGCGTGACTTCCAGGGTGACGGTGGAGGCGCGGATGGGGCGGCCGTCGCTGCCTCGCTGCAATTCCGTCCCCACCGACAGCACCCGCATGTTCTCCATGAACAGCTTGGCGATCTCCTTCTCCGCGCCGGGGGCGTCACGATACACCACCAGCACGTCCACCCGGCTGTTGGGCAGAATGAGCCCGCTGATCCCGGCGACGTCGTTGATGCGCACGGCCATCGCGCGCTTGCCCGGCGCGATCTTCACCTCCAGCCCGGGGCCTGTGCCCGGCGGGGCGAGCCGCCCCGGCACGATGGGCTCACCGGTGAACACGGCCATGCGCGTGACGCGGCCGAGCACCGAGTCCACCGAGCCAAAGGCCCCCGCGGGCACCGTCTGCACCGGCCACTGGCTCACCCCCACGCGCACACGGTCCAGATTGGTCCCCTCGGTCATGTCCTGGAGGGCCACCACCACCGGGCGGGTGACGATGCGTGACCGCGCGCGATTCTCCTTGAGCACGTGGTACACGCCGTAGGCGGCGACAGTGGCAACGAGCACCGCTACGTAGAAGACCGTCGTATATCGTCCCTGGGCCATGTGCAGCTCGATCCGTCTGGGGTTGAAGCGCCGTGGCAGCGATTCCCGCTGCAGCGGCTACGGCGTGGCCGGTGGTGCGCTGGGCGACGGAGCCGTCTCCCGGCGGAAGATCGCCCGGCGCGTGATCGGCGTCGGGTTGATCGACGTGAACCGCACTACCGGCGTGATCCACTGGAACGGATAGTTCTCGATGCTCACCGTCACCTGATCGGTGGTCGTCGCAATCGTGATCTCGGCATCCGAGATCACGTCGCCGCCGAAATTCCGCGCGTACGTCTTCACCACGTCCCGGATGTCCGCCTCGCTGGCCGACGGATCGGGCAGCACGGATGCGTAGCGCGCTCCCTCCCGCACGGCGGCGGTGAGGTCGTTCATCGTGTAGTAGGCACGGCTGAAGTCGATGATGCCGAAGACGATGAACATGAGCAGCGGGACGACGAGCGCGAACTCCATGATGACCGCGCCGCGCTCGTCGCGGCGAAATACGGACAGCATGCGCATCTGGACTCCTTACTCTAGAGCACACCCATGTGCGGGAACCAGGCGACGACTGCCGCGCCCACGGCCATTGCCACTCCGTAGGGCAGACCGTCGTTGGCGCCCCCCGCCAGCGCGGGGGCCGAGCCTCCGCGCAGCAGCGCGAGCCGGATCCCCAACCGCGCGAGCACCTTCCCCACCTCTCCGCGCGCGGCGAGCACGACCAGCGCCAGCACCCCGCCCACCAGCGCGGCCACCAGCGCCGCGCTCACCGCCCCCGCGGGGCCCAGCCAGGCTCCCGCGCCCGCGAACAGCTTCACATCGCCGGCTCCCAACAACCTCAACAGATAGAACGGAAACCAGAGCGCGAAGCCCACCAGCATCCCTTCCACTCCTCGCACCAGACCCGGCGTCACCGGCGAGCGCCACGTGGAGTATACGATCCCCGTCGTCAACAACACGAGCACCACGACGTTGGGGATCCGGCGCGTCCGCAGGTCGGACACCCCGGCTCCGAGGAGCAGTGCGGTGAACACCGCCCCTGCCGCGAGCCCGGCGCCCGATCCTGCGAACATGCCCGGAAACGCGCGAGCGGCGCGAGGTCAGCTGACCGGGGTAGCCACCGCGTTCGTCGTAATCCCCTGCACGTTGCTCTTCCACCAGGAGAAGAACTCCTTGCCGAACAGGTTGACGGCCACGATGAACACCACCACCAGGAGCGCGAGCAGCAGCCCGTACTCGGTGACGGCGATCCCTTCCTCTTCCTTCACGAACCGGCGCACCAGCGAGACGATCCCTTCCATGGAGACCTCCAGAGTGGGTGAAATGCAGCAACCGCAGGCACCAACCAGCCACCGCGGCCCTGGCCGGACTGGCTCGCAGGGTCGGCCAACCGAAGCTCCAGACTGAGCGCTCCAATGGAAGCTTTGCTGTGAGGCAGCCGTGCCAGCCGGACCACCGGCCGACGTACGAGCGGCGAGTCGCAGGTGCAATTCTCTCGCCCCATGCCGGTGCCGCCTATTTTCTGAGGCTGGACGTGACGCCCCGTGCCCCTCAACGTGACAGCAGGGTGGCTGGCCGGCCCCGAACGTGCGGGCGGCGCGGCCACCTAAGTGGTGCAGCCTATTGCCTTTCCGACAGTCACTTCATGCGAACACCTTCGTCACGTCGCGCGCCGGCCAGCGGCCAATGGCGTGACACCAGCCCCTGGCACGCCGCACCACTCCGTGCAGCCTGGTTTTCTGCCGGCCGCGCTGTTTGCTGCACACGAGCAACAGGGCTGTCACCTCAGTGCAATACTGCGCCGCAACACCCACGACCATGCCACGGTCATTCCGCCGGAAAGCCAAAGAGGCGCTTCCGGTAGGAAGCGCCTCTTTGGGTCGTTTCTCGATGCCGCGTCAGCGGTTACGGCGTGGACTCACGCGGACCGCCGTTGCCTCTGGCACCTTCGTTCGGCGCCCCGATGGCGCCTTTGAGCTCGTCCACCCACTGGTCTACCTGACGGTTGAGAGCCTCGCTCGCCCCTTCGATCACGCGCGCTGCCGCCTCGTCCAGCAGCCGGCCCAAGCGACCATTGGCCCCCTCCGTGGCCGCCACCGTGGCGGCTGCCGCCTTGGCATCGGCCCCGGAGCCCGCCAGCACCACACCGGCCCCGGCCGCCATGGCCAGCGCCGGCCAAGGGTGGTCACGTACGATCTGTAACACGTTCACCTTCCGCTCGAGCTGAGCCAGCGTGTCCGCCATCCGCTCGCGCGTCAGCTCAATGTCGCGCCGGACGTCAGCTGTCGTTTCAGCCATTCCTTGTCCTCCCTCAACGTCGCCACCGTCTCGTCCGGCTCCAGACGCTCTGGAGCGAGCAGCGACTTGCCACGCCAGGCCATCCACGCCGCGGCAGCGCCCAGCGCCGCCGTCACGATCAACGCCGCCAGCCAGTAGCGATCGCGCAACCACGCGTCGCCGAGCAGCAGGATCAAACCGGTCAACACCGCCATCGCCCCCACCAACGAGAGCACCGCTCCCGCAACCGCCAACCCCGAGCCCACCGCCGCGCCCCGAGCCACGTCCGCAAGCTCCAACCGGGCCAGGCGCAACTCGTTCCGGAGCAGGTGTGAACCCTCGTCCCCCAGCTCCTTCAGCAGACCGCCCAGGCCGCGCGTCCCGTCAGAACGTGTCATGATCCTCGCGTCCGCCGCCCCCGCGCAGCACGCGTCCCACCACGTACCCGAGCCCCAGTGCGACCAACAGCGACTTCCCCGGATTGCGCTTCACGGCGCCCTCCACGCTGGACTGCACCGACTGGACGTCGTTGGTTCGCATCCACTGCGCGGTCTTCTCCATCCCGCGGGCCACCGCGCTGGATGCCTTGTCCGCCGCCAATGCGTCCGTGGTGGGTGCGGCCGGCGATCCGTCCGTGCGCTGCCGCAGCTTGTGCGCACCCGCGTCCAACTTGTCAGCGAGCGACATCTTGAGATCGTTCGCCTTCTCCCGCGCCTGTCCCAGTCGCTCCTTCCCCGTCTCGACGGCGTGATCGACCGCACGCTCGGTGTCCGACGGCGGCGACTCGTGTTCTGTGTTCGTGCTCGCACGCGCATCGCTTGCGGATGCGTAACTGCTCGTGCCCTCAACGTTGCGGGCGGTCGCGTCCGCATCGCGCTCATAGCTGGGGTTCCGCTCCATGTGAGCCTCCTCACTCTGCGTAGGAAGCCCATAGGCGTGCACGGCGCGTGCCATCCACCGCGCACACACAAGGGAGCGCAACAGCACGCCTCGCCGCACGCGCTCGCCGCACCACATCCGGCACGAGCGCGGCGTGGCGCCGCACCCCGACGCCACCGGGGACGGGGACCGTTCAGCTGCGACGGTTCCCGTTCAGCAGGATCAGCAGTAGCGGTCGAACGCGGCCGTGAGGTCCTCCGCGATCGACTCCGCGGTGCGCCCTTCGATCTGATGGCGCTCCAGCATGAACACCGTCTTGCCATCACGCAGCAGCGCGATCTGCGGCGAGGAGGGCGGATACCCGGTGAAGTAGCTGCGCGCACGGGCGGTGGCCTCGGTGTCCTGCCCCGCAAAGACGGTCGTCAGCTTGCCGGGACGCTTCTCGTGTTGCAGCGCGAGCGCCACCGCCGGACGCGCGTTCCGCGCCGCGCATCCACACACGGAGTTCACCACCACCAGCGCGGTCTCCGCGCCATCGCGCAACGCGGCGTCCACGGCATCGGGGGTCCGCAACTCCTGCACGCCCAGGCGCGTCAACTCCGCGCGCATCGGGGCGACCATGCGTTCGTCATACGGCATCTTGGTCGATCTCCTCTATCGTGAGTCCTCTCGATCACATCACTCCTGCTGCAGCACCGATCGTTCCGGATCGATGCCCGGCTGCACCCGGTACGCCACCGCCATGCGCCGGCGCACGGCGGCGGCCCTTCACACCTCCATCCCCTCCTCGGTCTCCCGTACGAGCGCCAGGATGGCCGACTGCGGCACCACCAGGTACCGCTCGTTGTCGAACGTGATCTCCACGGCAGCGCGCCGAAAGAACAGCCCGTAATCCCCCACGCGCGCTTGCATGGGGACGAAGCGCGTCTCCCGCGCCGCGTCCCGCCACGGCTCATCGCCAAAGTCGCCCGGCGCCGGCATGGGGAGCCCAGGGCCAGTCGCCACGATGCGCCCGCCCTGCACGGCCAGGTTGTCGACCGCGGTGGGCGGAAGATACAGACCCACCTTGGTGCGCTCCTCTCCTTCTTCCAGCGTCACCAGCACGCGGTCGCCAACGACGATGAGCTGCTTTCCGTGGGGCATGGATATCTCCGTGGTGGACGTCTGCAGTCTACGCGGTGAACCGTGCGGAAGGGAGGGCGCGGAAGATCGCGATCCGGCGACGCAGAGCCCGCCCACGCAACACGTGGGCGCGAGCTGTCACCGCTGCTCCCGCTCGCTCGCTCGATGCACCGCCTGCGCCGTACTCGTGCAATGTTCCCGCTTGAGAAGCACGAGCCGCATCACCTGTACGACCGCCGCCAGCAGCAGGGCAAAAACCACCACACCCACCACATCGCGCACCAACGCCTTCTGCGCGAGGGTCGCCCAGTCGCGCCAGTGCGCGACCTGCGTTCCCATACGCTCCACGCCCAGCGCGATCAATGCGGCGCTCCCCGCGGCTTCGGTGGCTCCTGCGACCACGCCAAACACCGGAGCGCGCCACAGCCACGGCCGCAACGGGTAGTTGGCGAGGTGCATGGTGGTGAGCGCGAGCACGATCAGCGTGCCGAGCGCCACCGTGCCGAGCGCGAGCGCCCAGCTGGGTGTTTCCGCCGACGCGAGCACGGCCAGGCGGTACAGACGCACGATCACGCCGGTCAGCGCCGCCATGATCGGGAGCGACAGCGACACACGCCGGAGGAGTGAAGGCTCCGCCAGGTGCCAGGCGATGGAGTGCCGCGGGAAGAACGCGGCCATCAGCGCGGGCGCCGCATCAACTGGCGCCGCCTTCCACGATGTCGGCGCTCCATCCGATCCGGATGGCAGGGCCGAGCGAGACGGCGGTGGGGCACTTTTCCTGATGGCGCGCCAGCGCCCGGTCCACGACCTCGCGCGAACCGGGAGGGATGCGGAGCCGGTACGATACGCGGATTTCTGTCAGCCGGACGATGCCGTCCACCACCTCGTTGATCCCCTCGCCGCGCGCCGCGATGTCGCCCGGCGGTAACACGATCCCGCGCACCTCCAGTGCGCCGTTGAGCGTGCCCAACATTCAACCGGCCGTCGCCGCCACAATGTAGTCCACCGGGAGCGGGAGCGGCTCCGCCGCCAACTTGAAGTGGCGCGCGATGGGTCCGTGGACCCCCATCTCCACGTCGGCCCCGGTCGCGATGCGCGCGCGCCAATGCACGCCGTGGATCTTCTCGACGTCGGCCAGAGCGGTATAGAGCGTTGTCATGGTGTCGGACCTCCACCGCGGAATATGGCCCAGGACGGCCCCGGCGACCAGCGACAGCCCGTCCAACGGCATCTCGACTCCCCTGCCCGTCCCCCCCAGCAATACGCGTTCAGGAGCCGCCGCAGAGCGCGCCATCACCCTGGTGGATCCACAACGTGGTCACGTGCGCGCTGTCCGGAATGGCCTCCGGATGGTCACCAATGGTACGTCCGCCCTGCGGGAGCGCGTTGGGGTTCGCGCTGGTGGCGAACGAGATCCCAGCCACCTCGGGTGCGGTCACCACCACCGCCCCTTCTCCCATCGCCGCGCAGATCTGCCCGTAGGCGTCGCGGATCATGCCCACGGAGGCGTTCACGCCCACCCCCTTTCCCGTGCGGAATGCGCTGTCGGCCACCACGATACGCGCCACGGTCGAGTCACCGCCGCCACTGGTGAGGAGGAGCACGCGGTGGGGACCGAAGTGCACGACGCTCACGTGTTCCTGCATCCCCTCGGCAAGGGCCGTGTCCATCGTCGTCACCGTGCAGATCTCGCGCACGTGCGCGAGCGTCTGACCCAGCCGCACCGGACCCACGCCGCTGGCCGTGACGGTGGTCGGAACCGCGCACGCGGGAACGGGATTGGCGCCGAGCGTGTCGCCCAGGGAATCGGCCGCGAGCCGATCGCGCCCCTTGCACGCGAGCGCAAAGAGAGTCGCTGCCACACAGATCGCCACCAGTGCCGCGCGCTCCGTCGTGGTGGTCGTGCCGGTGCGTGTATGCCGCTGGGCCATTCCCATCCTCCGCGCTCGAGAAAGCATTCCGTGGTGACTGCGCACCCCGGACGCGCGAAAGATGTGCCAGCCTTCAGGAGGCGGCCGTTGCGGCGGCGTGCGACCGCGGAGCGAGCATCTGCGCGATCGCGTCTTCCAGGCCGTCGAAGTCGAACGGTTTGGTGAGCACCGGTTGTCCGGCCGAGTCGAGGAACGCGCGGCTGCTCGCGCCCACCATGTCGCCGGTCACGAAGATCGTCTTCGCCGCCAGCTCGGAGTTCTCGACTCGCAGCGCCTCGAAGAACGCCGGCCCATCCATGCCCGGCATGCGAAGATCGCACACCACCACGTCGAACTCGCCCAGGCGCGACGCCTCGAGCGCCGATGCCCCATCGGCCGCCGTCACGACCGACATGCGCCGGAGCCGCCCAAAGGCGCTCACCCCGCCGCGCAACGACGGCTCGTCGTCCACGAACAGGAGACGCACGCCCTGCAAACGCGACCGCTCCACGAAGATGGGGCGCTCGGCCTCCGCCGCGGCCGCTTCGGCGGGCGAGCATGCCGGAAGCGCCACGCGAAACGTGGTCCCGTTGGCGGAGGATGTGACGTCGATGCTCCCACCGTGCGTCGTGATGATCCCGTAGCTCACGCTCAGCCCCAGCCCGGTGCCGTCCTCTTTGGTGGTGAAGAAGGGCTCGAAGATGCGCTCGCGGACCTCGGCCGGAACGCCCGGTCCGGTGTCGCACACCTCGAGCACCACGCGCTCTCCCTCCGCCTGCGTGCGCAGCGTGAGGCGCCCGCCGCCCGTCTGCCCCATCGCTTGAATGGCATTCATCACGAGGTTGAGCACCACCTGCTGCAGTTGCCGCGCGTCGCCGAGCACCGGCGGGAGCTGTTCGGCGAGCTCGCTGTCGCACGCGATGCCGCGCGACTCCAACTCGTAGAGCCGCAAGCGCAGTGTGCGTTCCACCAGCTCGCTCACGTCCACCAGCGCGCGCTCGCCTTCGCTCTGCCGCGCGAACGTGAGCAGATCGCGCAGCACCTGCCCCGCCCGCGTGGTCTCCGACTGGATGACGTCGATCGATTCGCGGTGCTGGGCGGTGAGCGTCTTGTCGCGCAGCAGCAACTGGGCGAACGCGCTGATCGTCGCGAGCGGATTGTTGACCTCGTGTGCCACCCCGGCCACCAGCTCGCCCACCGCGGCCAGACGCTCGGTCTGCGCGAGCCGCGCGCGCATGTCGAGGTCGCCCGTCACGTCACGCCCCACCACGAGCACCGTGGGCGGATCCGCTTCCGGCATGCGCCGCGCCGCCAGTGAAATCGTGCGCGTCCCGGTGGTGCTGCGAAAGCACAGCTCGGTGCGGCAGGGCTCGCCGTCCAGCGCCTGCGCCAGCCCGTAGCGCAATCGCTCGGCGTCCTCCGGCGACACGAATTCATCCAGCGACCGCCCCACCACCTGGATGGGCGGGTAGCCGAACACGTCCGTCACCGCATCATTGGCCTCGCGCACGCGGCCGCTCTCGAGCACCGTGAGTACGGCGTCGGGCGCGGCGCGGAAGAGCGTGCGGAAACGCCACTCGGTCTGCCGCAGCGTCTCGACGAGGTCGGCGTTGGCGAGCGCGACCGACAGGAGATCCGTCATCGCCTCCACGTGCGAGAGCTCGGCCGGACGGAACCGCCGCGGAGTGCGGCCGAGGACGACCACCGCGCCGATGCGCGTCCCGCGCCGCTGGAGCGGAACGATGGCCACCGCCTCCGCGCCCCGATCGATCCAGCCCGCTTCGACCAACGAGCACACGCCCCCGGTGGAGCGCGCATTTTCCACGCAGCGAAGCGAGCCGCCACGCATCATCTCCGCTGCCGCGCTGCCTTCGAGCGGGAGCGCGGCCGGCGCGAGCGTGGCATTGACGTTGGCCGCGATCGCCACGGTGCCACTCTCGGTGGCGACTTCCACCACCCCCGCCTCCGCACGCAGCACGTCGAGCACCGCTTCCAGGTACCGGTGGAGGAGACGATCGGCATCCAGCTCGCGGGCGCTCTGCTGGGCCAGGATCCACATGCGCTGGAGCACGCGCTGCGCCTCGCCCAGCTCGCGAGTGCGGTCGGCCACCCGATGCTCGAGCGTAAACGTCACCTCGCGCTCGGCCACCACCGAGTGCTCGAGCGCGACCGTGGTCCGCTGCTGCACCCAGAGCGCGTAGCCCGTGCGCACGCCGAGCAGCAGGCCGAACGCGGCCAGCGCGATCGCCAGATCGCGGCTGTCATCGGTGCGGAAGCCGAGAACGAGCGCCGAGCCGGCGGCGATGAGGATCGCCGCCACGATGGCCGTCGTGCGGATCATCGCCGCATCGCTCGCCACTCTCGGCCGTTCGGCCGACAGCCGAGCATCCAGTGCGTGCCCGGGCACCCCCAGCGCGGACACGCATCCGGTGAAGGCGAGCACGAGCAACGCATCCACCGCGCCCACCGACGTCGCGTCGCCCGCCAACGCCTCGCGCACCGTCCACGCACTGGCAAGTGCCAGCGACACCATGCCCAGCGCGAGCCCGGTCGCCGTGCGCGGACCGAGCAGCTCGCCACGCCAGGCGAGCAGGATGGCGAGCGCCACCAGACTGGCGGCGGTCACGAGCTGCCAGAGGATGGCCAGTTCGGGAACACGCGCGGACGCCGCCGTGGCGGCGGGAAAGACATCGAGTTCCACGGCCACCATGGCCGCCGCCACGATGAGCAACATGCCATCGACCATCGTTTCCACCGTGATGATGCTGCGGTGGCGCAGCAGGGCGACCGCGATGGCCACCAGCAGGGCGAGCTGTGCGCCCAGCACGGCGAGCTCGCGCAGCGAGGGGAACGCCGACGGTGGCAGTCCCACCAGTCCACGCACCGCCCACAGCGTGTGTCCCACCGCCGCGCTGGCGGCGGCGGCGGCGATGCCGACGAACAGGATGCGGCGCGTCCCGCGCGCGCGGGTACCCGCGCGCGACGCGGCGACGACCGTGAACGCGGAGGCGGCGAGCACCACCACGGCGTCGAGCAACGCGAGCACACCATGCTCCGCGGTGGGGGCAAGGAGCGCGACGAGCGCGAGCAGGAGCGCGCCCGCACCCATGCCGAGGGTGGCGGCCGGGACGGGCGGTCCGGGTTGCGATCGGGGCACGCGAAATACGGGCATCAGGCTCCGAGGAGTGGCCGTGGAGTCTGAGCAGATGACGCGTGAACCGCCCCTTGGTATCGCCGGCCGCCCGCCGGCATTGCGGGCCGCCCCGCTGGCAGTGCCGGCTCCCCGCTGCGGATCGGCTCGGCTAGTGGATGCCGTGCCCGATCCGCCACCAGCGCGGATCGGTGAGCCACGGCAGCGGCCGGTCGCTGTCGACGGCGTTGTACGAGTAGTAGATGAACATCGGGTGGCCGCGCATGTTTTCCCTCGGCACGAAGCCGTAGTAGCGGGCGTCCTTGGAGTCGTACCGGTTGTCGCCCAGGGAGAAGTAGTGCCGCGGCGGGACGACGAACGGACCCCAGTTGTCGTGCGTCGGTTGCGCTGGCGGCGGGCCGAATCGCGACCCCGTGAGCGCCACCGCCTTCTGCCAGGCGAAGTCCGGGCTTGGTTCGTTGGCTCCGATGGGCGGCGCCGGACCGGCGGGGCGCGGATTGGGGACGCCGTTCACGTACAGCAGTCCGTCGCGCATGTAGAGCGTGTCGCCCGGAACGCCCACCAGCCGCTTCACCACCGTGGGATTGCCGTCTTCCACATCCGGGGATCGATAGACCACCACCTCCCCCCGCTTGGGATCTCGATAGCCGGGCAGGTTGGTGTGGGTGAACGGAATGTGTGGTCCGTACGCCAGCTTGTTCACGAACAGAAAGTCGCCCACCAGGAGCGTCGGCTCCATGCTGTCGGACGGAATGTGATAGGCCTCGATGAGAAAGATGCGGAGGGCGAGAAAGATCGCCACGGCCGAGATGACGACGAGCAGCGTCTCCCGACTCCACAGCGGCGCCCGAGGCGGTTCATCCGGGGACGCCGCCGAGGGCGACGCCCCCGCACCGTCACGCTCGCGCGCGGCCGGAGTGGCGGCACGCTTCCGCGTGCCGGCGGGTGTGTTCTTGCGTTTTGCCACGATATGGGGGTGGGGGAGTCAGGGTGATGCCGGACCTCGTATTGTCGCCCGTGCGCGCGGAAAATCCAAGGGGGGCGCGCACCACGCGCACGGGGGTCGACGGTGGGCGCCCGGCGCTCGTTCCGGAGCGGATGCACGAAGGGCGCGCCACGATCGGCGCGCCCCTCGCCCACAACGCGCCGTGCGCGTGTGTCAGGAAATGTGCGAATTGACCAACCGCGTCATCTCGAACATGGACACCTGCCGCTTGCCATTGAACACGGGGCGGAGCTTGTCATCCGCATTGATCATGCGGCGCTCCTTCGCGTCCTGCAGACCGTTCTTCTTGATGTAGGCCCACAACCGCTTGGTGATCTCGGTGCGGGGCATCGGCCGGTCGCCCACCACCGCTGCCAGGGAGGCATCGGGTTGCATGGGGCGCATGAATGCCGGATTCGGCGCGCGCTTCTTCTTCGCGGCTGGGCGCTTCTTCTTGGCTGCCGGCTTGCGCTTGGCCGCCGCCTTCTTCACGCCACGCTTGGCCGCGCTTTTCTTCTTGGCGGGCCGCTTGGCTGCCTTGCGCGCTGTCGTCTTCTTTCGTGCCGAAGCCTTCTTTCGTGCGCCGCCTTTCTTCTTGGTGGCCATCGATGCCTCTCCGAGAGTAAGGGATCACGTCCGACTCACACCAACGCTGCCGTCGCGCCACAAAGTAAAGTCGTTGGCGCGAGACGCAATAGGCGCGCGACCGAATCGTCGAGGCATTTTCCCCTATGACGCGCTCCCACTGGCCGCTGGCGGTGCCGTCCCGGCGCTCACATTCACCCTTCGAGTGAGCGGAGCAGCTGGATCATCTGGACGTCGTACGGGTCGGGCGCGGGGTCGTCCGCTGCCACCTCGGGATCACGCTGCGGCGTCTCGAGAATGAGCGGCACGCCCACGGTCCGCCGGTCGTGCAGCAGCCAGCCGAACGGCTCCACGCCAATGGTCCCTTGGCCGATGAGCATGTGCCGATCGCGGTTGGAGCCCAGCGCACCGGCACTGTCGTTCAGGTGGAAGAACGCCGGCGGCGCCCCGGCCGCCTGCTCGAAGGCGTCGAGGGTGTCCGACAGCACGTCGCGCGACGCGGCGATGTCGTGCCCCGACGCATACAGATGGCAGGTGTCCAGTCCGTAGCCCGCGCGGCCGCGCAGCGAGGCGGGCAGCGAAGCGAGAATGGCCCCCACCTCCTCGGCCGTTCTTCCCACGGTGTTCCCCGCGCCCGCGGTGTTCTCCACCAAGAGCCGCGTCGATCCCGGCACGCTCTCCAACGCCGCCGCCATCGCGCTCGCCACCCGCGCGATCGCCGCGTCGCGGTCCCCGTCGGTGGCGGCGCCCGGATGGAAGCAGACACCGCCCACGCCGAGCGTGGTCGAACGCTCCAGCTCCTTGGCCAGCGCGGCCGCGGCGCGCGTCCACTTGGTCTCATCCGCGCTCGCGACATTGATCACGTACGCGGCGTGCGACAGCACGTGGCCGGGCGCGATGTGCGTACGGGCGAGCGCGTCCTGGAACCGCGTCACGCGCTCGGGACGGACCGACATCCGATCGCCGTAGTACTTGGGGATGGCCGTGAAGATCTGGAGCGCCGTCATGTCCGCCGCGCCGGCGCGGAGCGCGGCCATGTCGATCCCGCCCGTGTCGATCGTGTGCGCGCCGAGGTATCTCGCCATGGGGTTCACGATACCCGGCCGTGGGCACGGCGTGAAGGGCCACGCCGTGCGCCCGTTCGCTCGGGCGGGTATCGGCGCGCGGTGCGGTTGGCCGGGCTGTCCCGGGCTACGTATCTTTCCTCTCCCACAACGAGAGACCGATAGCGAGGGAACTGCCGATATGTCCGCACCGACTTCCACACGCTCCGCCGGCAGCGCGTCGCGCACGCGCGCCGCGGACGCCTCCGTGTCTTCCACCCCGCGCGACGGCCGCGGCCGCACCACCGGCGCGCTGGCCAGCGTGAATGGTGTCCGCCGCGTCCCGCCGCCCACCAACGAGCCCGTCCGCGGCTACGCACCCGGGTCCGCGGAGCGTGCATCGCTGGAGCGGCGACTCGATGCCATGGCTGGTGAGCGCGTGGAGATCCCGCTCATCATCGGCGGTCGGGAGATCCGCACCGGCGACACGGCGCACGCCGTCGTCCCGCACGCGCACGCGCACGTGCTGGCCGACTGGCACAGAGCGCGACCGGAGGACGTGCAGCAGGCGGTCGCGGCCGCGCACGACGCGCAGCGCGAATGGGCCAACTGGCCATGGGAGGACCGCGCCGCCGTGTTCCTCAAGGCGGCCGAGCTGCTCACCACCACGTGGCGCGACACCTTGAACGCCGCCACGATGCTCGGCCAGTCGAAGACCGTCTACCAGGCGGAGATCGACGCCGCGGCGGAGCTGATCGACTTCTGGCGCTTCAACGCGTTCTTCGCGCAGGAGCTGTATGGCGAGCAGCCGCTGAGCGACCACACCATGTGGAACCAGCTCGACTATCGCGCGTTGGAGGGATTCGTCTACGCCGTCACGCCATTCAACTTCACCTCGATCGGCGGCAATCTGCCCACCGCGCCCGCGCTCATGGGCAACAGCGTCATCTGGAAGCCCGCCAGCACGGCCGTCTTGAGCGGGTATTATCTCATGCGCCTGTTCGAGGCCGCGGGCATGCCGCCCGGCGTGATCAACTTCGTGCCCGGGGACGCGGCGGCCATCTCCGACGCGTTGCTCTCCCACCGCGACCTGGCCGGCGTGCACTTTACCGGCAGCACCGCCGTGTTCAACAGCATGTGGCAGACGATCGGGAGCAACATGGCGCGCTACCGGTCGTATCCGCGCATCGTGGGGGAGACCGGCGGTAAGGACTTCATCCTCGCCCACCCGTCGGCGGATCCCCAGGCGCTGGCGGTGGCGATTGTCCGCGGCGGATTCGAGTACCAGGGGCAGAAGTGTTCCGCCGTGAGCCGCGTCTACATCCCGGAGTCGCTGTGGGATGACGTGCGCGACCGCACCGTGGCGATGATCAAGGACATCCGCATGGGGGACATCCGCGATTTCGGCAACTTCATGGGCGCGGTGATCGACAAGAAGGCGTTCGACAAGATCTCCGGATATCTCGCGCACGCGCGCGAGCACGGAACCATCGTGGCCGGGGGCGGCGCCCACGGCGCGACGGGCTACTTCATCGAGCCCACGCTCGTGCAGGCCACCGACCCCGCCGACCGTCTGCTGTGCGAGGAGATCTTTGGCCCGGTGGTCACCGCGCACGTGTACCCTGACGCGCGGTGGAGCGAGACGCTGAAGCTGGTGGACGAGACGTCCCCGTACGCGCTCACCGGCGCCGTATTCGCCGCCGACCGCCGCGTCGTACGCGAGGCCATGATGGCCCTCCGTCATGCCGCCGGCAATTTCTACATCAACGACAAGCCCACCGGCGCCGTGGTGGGACAGCAGCCGTTCGGTGGCGCGCGCAGCTCGGGGACGAACGACAAGGCCGGCTCCAAGCTGAACATCGTGCGCTGGGTGAGCGCGCGCGCGATCAAGGAGACCTTCTCGCCGCCGCACGACTACCGGTACCCGTTCATGGGCTGACGCGCGCCGCGTCGTCGGGGAGGGGTGTGATGCACCGCTACTTCACGTTGGACGTCTTCACCACGCGGCGATTCGGCGGGAATCCGCTCGCGGTGTTCCCGTTCGCGCATCACATCCCCGATCGCTACCTGCAGCCCATCGCGCGGGAGTTCAACTACTCGGAGACGGTCTTTCTCTATCCGCCCCAAGATCCGGCCCACACGCGGCGCGCGCGGATCTTCACCCCGAGCGACGAGCTCCCCTTCGCCGGCCATCCCACGGTGGGCGCCGCGCATCTCCTGGCGGCCATGGGCGAGGTGGAGCTCACGGGCGACGAGACGCGGATCGTGCTCGAGGAAGGCGTAGGCGCCGTGCCCGTGCTCATCCGCGCATCGGGCGGTGCCCCGGTGTTCGCGCAGCTCACCGCGGCCATGGCGCCGGAGGTAGGGCCGCCGCCACCCGCAGCCGATGTGCTCGCCCACATGCTGTCGCTCGACACGTCCGACATCGTAACGGCAGCTACTCCCGCTGCTCCCGCAGCAGCCTCCAGCGATGCTCCCTGGGCCCTTGCCAGCGATGCTCCCCGGGCAGTCGCCAGCGATGCTCCCGGACCCGCCTCTGGTGATGGCCCCGAAGCGGTCTCCTGTGGACTCCCGTTTCTGTTCGTGCCCGTGCGCAGCCGCGACGCGGTGCGCCGCGCACGGGTGCGCATGGAACCCTGGGAGCAAGTGTTGGCGCGCTATTGGGCGCCGCAGATCATGGTCTTCTGGCGCGCCAATGGGACGCACACCGATGGGACGCACACCCCGCGCGAGCTGCATGCACGCGTGTTCGTGCCCGGGCTCTCCGTTCCCGAAGATCCCGCCACCGGCTCAGCCGCCACGGCGCTGGGCGGGTACCTCGCCGCGCGCGAGCCTGCGCGCGACGGGACGCTCCGCTGGGTGCTCCGCCAGGGCGAGGACATGGGACGTCCCAGCACGATCGAGATCGAGGCGGAGAAGCGCGATGGCCGCACGACCGCCATCCGCTGCGGCGGGAGCAGCGTGATCGTGTGCGAGGGAACGATCTCGCTGGACTGATCCGTTACGGCGCCTCCCTGCTCTGCGCCCGGCGGATGATGAGGTTGCCGTTCGTCACGTGTACCCGCACCACGCCGTGCGCGTCTCCCACCACCGCGTGTGCGCGGGTGATTCGCACGCCGGGGCCGCCGTTCACCTCCGCCGGCACCATCTGATCGATGCGCAACGGCCAGTCGCTGGCGACGGCCGGCTCCGGTGCACCCGTGCCCGCGCGCGTGATCTCCAGATCGAGGCGCGCGTTGAAGTCGTCCGGAAGCGTGAGTACCACCGTTCCCCGTCCGGCGGACACCCACGCGCGATGCTCACCGGCGTCGTCCGCGATCGTGATCGGCAGGTCGGCGGCGCCCGTACGCTCCCGCACCGGGCCGGACGGCTGCGACATGCGGATCACCGCGTCGTCCGCGTCTATCTGCACGCCGAATTCGGCGTCGTCGTGGTCCTTGCGAATGGTCAACGTTCCGCTGCCGCTCGAGGACACACGCGCTCCGGACGAGACTTCCGTCCTCGCCGTTCCCCCGTCGCCAGTCGCAACGATCCGGCCGCCTGCACCGATGCGCATGCTCTGCCCCTCAAGCACTTCGGACGGCTCGGCACTCACGGTTCCACCTCCCCCCCCGCTCCCCACCGCCGAGCTCGCGCCCGACGACACCCTGGATGCCGCGCCAGTTGACACGCCGGATGACGCGGTGGGCGATACGCCTGCGGACAGACGTGCGCGCGCCGGGGTCGCGGGTCCTGCTGCTCCGGGTCGCGCGGCGGCAAAGCCGCTCATCGCACGCAGCCGCCCTGCGCCGGCGAGTGTCACCCGGCCACTGGCGGTGGACACCTCCCCCTCCAGGTCCGAGTCCGTCACGGTGATGTTCCCGCCTCCGGTTGTGAGGTGCGCGCGCCCGCGTACACCGCTGAGCACGATGCGCCCACCTCCCGTCTCGCCCTCGAACGTTCCCTCCACGTCCTGGATATCGAGCGCGCCGCCCGCGGAGGCGATCCGCAGGTTCATTCGCGACGGCACGTGGATCACAAAGCGATGCGCGGAGGACGTCGAGCTCTCGCTGAGACCCACGGCGCGCAACGTGGCCCCGTCGTCGGTGCGCCGCAGCGAGACTTCGGTGTCGCGCCAATCGCGCCCGCCGAGCACGGCACGCACGTCGATCCGCGGCTGGTCCCAACCGCGAACGATCACATCGCCGCCGGTGCGAAGGTCCAGCCGCAGCGTCTCGCCGGGAGACGCAGCGACGTCGAGGCGCAAAGTGGAATCGGCTGGCACGCGCTGATCGGCTGCGACAGGCTGATCGGCCGCGGCTCGCTCCTCGGCCGTGACACGCTCATCGGGGGCCGTCCGCTGCTGGGCCGCGCGCGAGGGCTCGGTCCACGCGCCGACGCGCTCTTGCCCCGGTGTGGAAGGGGGAGCGGTGCGGGGCACGGGGCGGAGCCCGGCGGCAGGGAGGAGCGCAACCGCCACGCACCCCGTGGCCACGCGCAGCTTCCCGCTCACACCACGACGCCGATCGGCGCGGCGTCCCAGCACGAATCGGATCCGCTCCTCCAGGTGGGAGCCACGCGCCATGGGCATCGCGGCCAGCAAAAAGAGTGGAGCGCCTACGGCCCGGCGCGCCACGGAGAGCAGGTGGGTTGCGTAGTCGGCGGGGCTCATTCCGGCGCCCAGCACCAGGTCGTCGCACGCGAACTCGCTCTCAATCCGGAGCCGACGCATGGCCATCCACACGCCCGGGTGGAACCAGTAGAGCGCGCAGGCGAGGGTGCCCGCCAGCTGCCACCACGCATCGTGCCGCGCGACGTGGGCCATCTCATGCCCCAGCACGGCGCGACGGCGCCCAACACTCCACTGCGCCGCGTCCATCGGGAGCAGCACCACAGGCTTCCGAATGCCCCAGGTAGCCGGGGCGTGCACGTGAGCGCTGCACACGAGCGAGACCGGGCGGCGGATGCCGTGGCGGCGGGCAATGTGCCGTGCGTCGGTCCGCCATCCCTCATCGCGTATCTCCCCGCCGCCCCGCGTGACGCGGGCAACGCCCATCCACCCGGCCACGAGGCGCGCGAGCACCAGGGCGAACCCAGCGAGCCAGATCGCCAGCACCACCGCCGGCCATCGCGCGGCCACGGAGAGAGCGCGCGGCACGCGCCCATTTGCCGCGGCGGTCCGGGCCGTCGGGCGCGGGCTCGCGCGCAACGCCGCACGCTCCACGGCGCGCGAGGATGCGACTTCCGTGGCCACGGCTGTTCTGGCCGACTGGACATCAGCGGACTGGCTCGCGCTGCCGTCCAGCCCCGGCCGTGCGTTGCTCTCACGCACCGCCGGTGTTGCCGTTCGGTCGAGCACGCGGAGCGGAATGACCGGAGCGAGTGGTGCGAGGGCAACGATCAGCACGCTGCCGCCAAGGGCGAGCGCCCACGTGTGGTGACGCGCGTCGGCTCGGCGCCTGAGTAGCATCGAAGTCGCGCTCGCCGCGGCCAGCAGCAGGGTCGCCACGGCCACCAGGGTGCCGGCGGCGAGCGCCAGATCGGGGGACATCAGCGCGGTCATCATGGGTGCTCTCCTCCCTGGCGCGCTCGCTCGATGAGCGCCGTGAGACGGTCGATTTCTTCGTTGGAGAGTGGCCGGTCGGCCACGCCGATCATCGCGGCCACGGCGGACTCCATCGAGTCATTGAAGAACGTGCGGAGCATGTGCGCGGCGGCGGAGCGTTTCACCTGCTCGGGATCTGCCGCCGGCTGGTAGATGTGTCGCGGCCCGTCCCACTCATGCTGGACGAAGCCCTTGTCCTCGAGGAGGCGGAGCATGCCGCGCACGGCCGAATAGCTGGGCGGATCGGTCAGCTCGCGCCGCACGTCGGCGGCGCTGGCCTGGCCGAGGCGGAAGAGCACGTCCATGATCTGTCGCTCGCGGCGCCCGAGATCGGCGAATGGGCTGGGCATAACGGGGTCTTGCCTCGCTGGCTGGTTTCACCCTTCCCGCCGCGCGCGCGAAGCACCGCAGCACGGCGAGCCGGCTTGTTGCGAATGCACTGACAGTGTGTCAATACACTAGCATCAACGAATAAGCCGTGTCAAGAGGGGCGAGTGGATGGGGGCGGGGGCGGGAGAGCCATGCAGTCCGGTTGGGTCTTGTTGGCGCCGAGCTATGGAGCTATTTGGAGACAGTAACGAAATAGGTATGGGTCAGTATAGCTACAGTCGTGTTATGTGAGAGCTGAGTTGTGAGGTCTTGAGATTCGAGGGGCGAGCCTGGAGGGGTGAGGTCCGGAGGGGCTGGGTTGCGCCGGATCGGCATCGCGACATGCGGGGACGAGACCAGTTTCGCGAGGGGAGAGGAGAGAGAGAGGGGAGATACGAGGGCGCGTCGGGGTGGGGTGGGGAGCGGGGGGATGGACGGGGCGCGGGGAGAGGGAGGGGGCGCGGGAGAGAGTCGGGGCGAAGGGGGCGCGCAGCCACGGAGATCGAACGAGCGGTGAGGGTGGCGTTCGTTCTGGCGGCTACGAGCGTCCCACCGCTGTCCGCGCGCGCGCGAGCGCGATCGTGCGCAGGTTGGGGGTCCAGATGGTCACGCGGTTCCGGCCCGACTCCTTGGACGCGTACAGGGCCTCGTCCGCACGCGACTGCAGGTCGTGGGCGCTGCCGGCGTCAGTCACGCGATCCGCCACCATACCCACACTCACCGTGATCGGGAGCTTGCCGCCGATGCCGGTGAACTGCCGTCCCACCACCGCCTCGCGAACACGGTTCGCCAGCCTGAACGCGCCAGCCGGGCTGGTGTCGGGGAGCAGGACCGCGAACTCGTCGCCGCCGGTGCGCGCCACGACGTCTGTCACGCGCGCCACTCCGCGCAGCACTTCCCCCACCTGCTTCACCACAGCGTCCCCAGCCAGATGCCCAAACGTGTCGTTCACCCGCTTGAAGTAATCAATGTCCAGCACCAGCAGAGCCAACTCGCCGCGCCCGCGCGCGGCGCGACGGAGCTCGCGCCCCAAGCGCTGCTCCAACCCACGCCGGTTATAGCAGCCGCTCAGCGGATCCGTGTGCACCATGGTCGCCAGCTGCTCGCGCACGCGGTTGTAGGCGCGCCCCACCATGGTCACCGCGTCGGGCCGCAGGTCGGCGCTCACGTCATACGTGCCGGCGAAGTCCCCCGATTCCGCACGCTCGAACAACCGCACGATCGACGTCAGACGGTCGCGAAAGCTGCCGTAGTGCAGGATGAGCGTGCCTCCAGCCGCCATGAAGACGGCCAGCGACAGTAGCTCTTGCGGCCAGCTCAACGGCGCACCGTGCTGCACCGCGTGGAGAACGATCGCCGCGTACATCACGCCGATCGCGCCCAACGCCCCCGCCGCCAGACGGCGGCCAAAGTAGAACTCGGCGACGTGCAGGATGGCGAACGACAAGAGCAGGGCGCGGTCGTAGTAGGCCGGGGGAACGACCTGAAAGGTGAGCGCGAACACGAGCGCGATGTCGGTCGCAATCGAGGCCTCGATCAGGCGGGTAGGCGCGCGACGTTCGCGCCGTACAAGCCAGCGGACGCTTGCCGCCACCGCCGCGTAGAGGAGCACCGCGGCCACAGCGAGCGGCGGGAAGCGATCGATGATCCCCACCACGCGCGCGATGAGCGCGGCGACGGTGAGGAACATGGCCACGTCCAGCCGCAGCGACGCCTGCCACAGCAGGACGTCCCGCGTGGCCTCCGCGTGCACCGCGTTCGCTTCAAGAGGCGTTGCCGATCGAGGAGCTGGACTCGCGGGTACCGGTGGCACCTCGCGTGAGTCGCGCATCCCGTCCTCAACATCGGATGGCATGGCGGACTCTGGCGGCCAGGCCTCGTTCACCTTCGGCAACCGGACGGTCTCCATAGAGACTCCTGGCTTTGCGACCCCGCCTCACGACGGGTGTGCTTTATCGGGTGATCGAGCCGTGAACGAGCATCCCTGGTATTGGCGAGCCGCATGCCATCGGCCGTTGACATACTAAACTGCTGCAGGTCAACGCCTTACGGCAGATGGTGTGGCGCCGGTGCCGCACCGGACATCTGGCGGTTTGCCAGCCGTGCGGGAAAACGCGGCGGCGCCCTGATAAGCTGAGCGGCCCGCCCCGGACAGAGCCCGATGCGAGCCCTAGAACCGCGCCTCGGTATAGAGCTCCGCCCGGAACCCACGGTGCGGGTGAATGGTCCTGGCCAAGTCCAGCCGAACGAGACCGTCCAGCACCGACAGACCAACTCCCGCGCTCGAGAGCGGACGACCCGGATTGGACCAGTCGCGCCGGTCGCCTGCCCAGCCCAGATCGAAAAAGACGGACGGACGAACCGCCACGTACTGGCGGCCTACCTCAGTGCGCGCCATCCAGTACGCATTGCCAACCGCCTCTCCTGGATCGAACCCGCGGACGGTGTGTGCTCCACCCAGGAACCACAGCCGCTGCGGCGGTAGCGTGCCTCCTGTCGTGCCGCCGCCCGCGGTGAAGGACGCATCGAGACGCGGGCCCAGCGGGTGTGTGAGCGTGAGGTCGAGCGCGCCGCGAGTATAGTCGAAGTCCCCCACCGCTCCCTCGCCCCTCACATCCGCCAGCAGGCGGAAGCCGCGCGGATCGAGCCCCACGGTGGGAGTCACCCGGAACGACGCGCCCACCTGCCGCGCCCGCGCCGCAACGACGTTCGGTAGGAACCGTACATCGTTCATCGCGTTCGGAAGGGAGAACTGTGTCTGCACACTGGCGCGACGCTCCTCTTCGGCAAACAGACGCCAGGTGAACGCGGACGCCCCATAGGACGCCCCACCGAGCTCTGCTCCCCAACTGCGGAAGTACATCCCGTTGTCGCGCGCGAAGAGCAGAGCGTTGAGTGAGTTGCCCAACCCCAGCGGCTCGCCCCAGTCGTTGGCGGCATCCAGACGGCGGTAGACGCCCAGCGAGAGCGCCTGGCGTACCCTGCCGCGGGACAGGTGGATCTGCGCGTTAGGCTCCAGGTCCGCCACGCCGATGCGCGCCTCCGCGCGCCAGCTCAGCCCGGCACCTAACGTCTGTTCCGTCGCGACGCCACCGGAGAGGCCCTCCACGCGGTTGTAGCGCCAGAGACCGTTCTCCACGCCGCTGAGCCACCGCATTGGCTCAGGTGACCACCCGGGCTGCATCGCGCCACGGAGTTGTTTCTCCAGCGCGTCGCGCTCGGCGAGCCCGAACGTCTCCTCTCCCGAATCGTAGATCGAGCCCGGCAGGGCGGGGGACGTCAGGAGCTTGTGGGGATCGCACGGCACGCGCATGGCCACCGGCAACGCACCATCGAAGCGGCGACGCACGAAGACCAACGTATCCGACGGTGCGCAGTGCGCCTTCGCGAGATCGTCCTCGTCCTCCACGTCGTCGTCATCTCCGACGTTGATGTCGAACCCCTTGCTGTCCAAGCGCAACGTGACGTGCGTGTGCGACGTGTCGGTCGCCGCGCGCGCCGCCCGGGAGCTGTCGCCCTCCGCCCGCTTTATGGTGTCGCCAGCGGCCACCCGCCGCAGCGACTCCGCCGACGGAATGGGAGGGAGCGAGTCCGTCCCATTCACCGACGAGTAGCGGAACGTTTCCTCGACGGAGAACGGAGAGCGTACGGCGCCCAGCCGCATCTGGCCGTCCACCGTCTGCGATCGCGGCAGCCACCAGCGCGCTTCGTGAAGGCCGTACTCCACCGTGACCGCATCGAGCCGGAAGACGATCGGAAAAATGAGCGGGCGCATGAGACGCGGGACGTCCTTGAAATCTTCGCCGTCCTCCTGCTGTGCCATCTGCACGACGTCCAGCGGGACGGCCGGTCGGTAGGCGGCGCGCACGAGCTGCCCGCTCGACGCGTCGAACCAGAGCGATCCCACGATCACGTCCGGCTTGGGGTCCCGCGCGCGCACCTCGACCTCCACCAGACGCACGACTTTGCCGTCGGGGAGGGTGAAACTGGCCGAATCGCCGGAGGCGAAGGTGTAGTACGCTTCCGCGTCCGCGGCGAGCGGGTGAATGAAGAACCCCTCGTTGGCGTGCGTCACGCTCTGCGCGTTGATGAACAGCAGTCCTTCGCGTTCGGGGAAGTACGGAATCGGACTCGCCTGCATGGTGCCGGTCAGCGCCTTCGCCCCCGGGAACACAGCGGGCATGGCGGTCCGCGCGCCCAGGATGTCCACCCATGCTCCCGTCCCGCGGTGCCACCGGACCCGCGCCGCGTTCTCGCTCCGGAAGAGCAACCGATTCCTCCCGCGCTCGTGCAGCCGGAGCCCCACCGACATGCGCTGTCGCGTGGTTGCATCGTAGCTGTTGAGCGAGGAATCCTGGCGCATCCGCTCCGCACGCGCGCGGTCGATCACCACGCGCGCGTGCGGATCCCGAAAGGCCGACGCCAGGAGCGCGGGCGTGAGCGGAACCACGCGCCGCTCCGGGTGGTGGTGCGGCGCCGTGTCGGCCGCCGCGCGCGCACTGTCGGCGGCCGCGCGGGCACTGTCGGCAACGGGCGCTCCCTGCTGCGTTTGCAGAAGGACCGCGAGGGCAAGCGCGGAGATCATGACGATGGGGTGAGGGTCACACCAGTACTACGCGGCTACGGAGGGGGAGTTTCCGGTGCCGGATCGGCGTCGGCGGCCGCTGGCGCCTCAGCCCTCGCTCGCTGGACAACTGCAACCAGCATCCTCGCCCGCTGACGCCTCAGCCCTCGCTCGCTGGTGGGCGAGAACCAGTTGCGTGGGTACAGGCATCAGTCATCGGTCATCGGATGTCTGGGTCCGGCCCACGCCGAGAGCGGATCGCGACCTCGCTGGGCTGGGCCCCTCCCTGCCGCCAACTGATCACTGGGCTGATGACAGTCATCAGAATGACAGTAACCCCGAAACTGATTCTCGCCCCAATGAATCCCCAACGCGGCCCGGGCACGCCAATGTCCGCCCTACCCAGCCCCCGCGCGATGATCTCCCTACACGACCAGCACCACTTTCCCGTGCGCCCCCTTGTCGTCCATCACGTCCTCGTGTGCCTGCGCCGCCTTGGCGAGCGGGAGCTCGCGGCCGACGACCGGGCGCAGTGTTTCGTTGGTCAGTCCGGCGCGGAGTGCGGCGTGGATGCTCACCAGCTCATCGGCAGTTGCGTTGAACAGCGTCATGCCGCGGATCTCCGCGTCGCGGCCCATGAGGTCGCGGGGGTTGATTTCCACCGTCCCGCGGCTGCCGATCACCACCACGCGCCCACGCGGCGCCAGCACGTCCAGATCGCGGCCCAGGTTCACGTTCGCGAGCATCTCGAGCACCACGTCCACCCCCCGCCCGCCCGTGAGCTCGCGCGCGGCGTCCAGGTACCCTTCGGCGTGATGGTCGAGCACGTGGTCGGCGCCCTGTTCGTGTACCAGACGGCGGCCGTCCTCCGTGCCGCCGGTGCCGATCACGCGCATACCCACCGCGTGTGCCAGCTGCACGGCGGCGATCCCCACTCCGCCCGTGGCGCCGTGGACGAGCACGGTGTCACCCGGACGTGCACCGGCACGGTGGAAGAGCGCGTGATAAGCGGTGGCGTAGGGCACGCCGAGTGCTGCACCCTGAACGTAGGTGACGCTGCCGGGGAGGCGGTGCGCCTGCGCCTCCGCGCACACGAGCAGTTCCGCGTACGCGCCGGTGACCGTGCCCGACGTGTAGACGCGATCGCCACGCGCGAACGCGCTCACGCCGTCTCCCACCCGCTCCACCGTGCCCGCAGCGTCCGAGCCCGGCGTGTAGGGTAGCGAGGGCGTGCGCGCGTACGCGCCCGAGCGGATATACGCGTCCACCGGATTCACGCCGGCGGCGCGCACGCGCACCAGCACCTGGCCGGCGGCCGGTTCGGGGTCCGGCACCTCCTCCAGCTTCATCACCTCGGGTCCGCCGAACTCATGCACGCGAATCGCCTTCACCGCCCCTCCACGCGTTACCGGTGTCGCGCGACGGGCACCGCACCCGCCGCGCGTCTGCTCCGTCCGCACACTCCCTGCCATCGCGCTTGCGCGGCAGACGCTCATCCTCTCGATTATGGGCGTTCGGGCCCTCGCCGTCGCATCTATCCGTTCCGTCCCGGAGCTTTCCGCCATGCGCCGATCACGTACGCTGCCCCTGTCGCTCCTCGCCAGCCGCCTCTTCGGCGGCTTTCGCCGTGCTCCGCGCGCCATACCGGCCGTACTGCTCGCGCTCGGCATCGCGTCGCTCTGCGCCCCCTCGCACGCCGCCGCACAGCGAAGCGCGACCCCGGCGCCCGCGCCGCAGCCCACGACGCCCGTCGACTGGAAGGCGCTCGATGACGAGTCGGTTCAGCTCCTATCCGACTACCTGAAAGTCAACACCACCAACCCGCCGGGCAACGAGAGGCGCGCCATACAGTACCTCAAGCGCATTCTCGAGCGCGAGGGGTTTGAGGTGCAGGTGCTCGACACGGCCGAGCTGGGCGCCACGCGCGGCAACCTGTACGCGCGGCTCAAGGGGAACGGGAGCAAGAAGGCCATCGCCCTCGTGAACCATCTGGACGTCGTCCCCGCCACGCCCGCCTACTGGAGCGTGGATCCCTTTTCGGGCGCCATCAAGGACGGCTACGTGTGGGGGCGCGGCGCGCTGGACATGAAGGGGGAGGGAATCGTCCAGCTCATGGCGATGATCGCGCTCAAGCGGAGCGGCGTCCCGCTCAACCGCGACATCGTGTTCATCGGCAACGCCGACGAAGAGCTGGGATCCACCGGCGCCGAGGTGTTCGTGAAGAACCACCCCGACCTGCTCCAGGACGTGGAGTTCCTGATGACCGAGGGCGGGGACAACCCGGTGGAGAACGGCAAGCTGGAGTACTACGGCATCGGCGTCGCCGAGAAGCGCACCTTCTGGCAGCGATTGACGGTGAAGGGCACACCGTCGCACGGGTCGCGTCCCACCAAGAAGAACCCCGTCCCGAAGCTCGTGGCCGCGCTGGACAAGATCGCGCGCTACGAGACGCCGTTGCACGTGACACCCGGCGTGCAGAAGTACTTCCACGACATCGCGCGCACCTACGAGGGCGAGCGACGGGCGTGGCTCACCGACGTGCGCGCGGCCGTCCAGAACCCCAGAGCGCGTGCGTGGATCCTGGACAACGTGTACTGGAACGCCATCCTGCGGAACACCATCTCGCTCACCGTCGTGAACGGCTCGAACAAGACCAACGTGATCCCACCGGAGGCCACGGCCGACCTGGACATCCGCTTGTTGCCCGACCAGGACCCCGATGCGTTTCTTGCCACGCTCAAGCGCATCGTGAACGACACGTCGGTGCACTTCCAGACACTGCTCGCTCCCAAGACCCCGCTCGAGAATCCGGTGGACACCGAGCTCTTCCACGCCATCGAGCGTGCCGCACGGGAGCGGAACCCGAACGCGCTGGTGACGACGCCCATGCTCACCGCCGCGACGGACCGGCCCACCTACCGTGCGGTGGGGATCATCACGTACGGGTTCGATCCGTTCCGCGTGGAGAGCGCGGACGCGCAGCGCGGCGTACACGGGAACGACGAGCGGGTGAGCGTGGAGAACGTGGGCTTCGGGGTGCGGTATCTGTACGACGTGTTGCGGTATGCGCAGTGAGGGGGGGGCGATTGCGCGGCGAGAGCGCCGGGGTGCTCTGGTTCAGTGACTTCCGCCGAGCCGAACCGGCGGGGGCAATGCGTGACATGCGCTTCAGAAGATCAGCCGCCCAGAGCAGACGATAGTCGCTGCCGGTAAGCGGTCAGCGCCACCTCAACTCGACGGCAGGTCACGGGCAGACGCGATATTGCAAACGGAAGCGGACAGTATCCACACGACCGGGCGTGAGGGTGATCGAATCCCGAACGCATCGTATCCAAGATGGACGACAACGACGCCGTACGCGCCCGCAGGTAACCCGCGCGCGACGAATCCCCCGGCTGCATCCGTGGCGATCTCCCGATCCTCCGGCCCGTGAAGACGCACCACGGCCTAGTCGATGGCGCCCCCGGTCCTCTTGTCCTCAACGGTGCCAAGGACTGCGACACCGTGGACGCTTTCAAGAGACACTGCGGGCAGTCGTACCGGCACGATGTGTTCGGCGTGCCCGATGGTGTCGCAGGATGGAACCGCCACTTCGGTTTCTCGTGGAGTTCCCGAGCTGCAGGCCACCGCCAGAATCGACATGGTGATTGCAGCCCCCATACGCGTCCGGTCCAAACCCTCCTCCTGCGTGAGAACGCAAACGATGTCGTCGTCGAAGTAGAGGTCACCGACGAGATCCTCCTGACCGGGCTCGCTGCCGACTGTGAAGCGGAATCGTGAAGGCATGGTTCGAAGAATCCGATGGAATTCCCGTGCGCGTCGAAACGGGCACGCGCAAGGAAGGCAAACATGTTCGCTAGCTCCCGGCTGTTTTGGCCCTACCGTCTGCTCGCACCCCGAGTTGGCGAAACCGACTGCCAGCACCCATCTGTTCGGTTATACTTCGATGTTGCCGACCGCTCTCCGCGTCGATGGATTTCGCATGGTGATTTACCTCCCGCCGCGCGAGCACGAGCCGCCGCATGTCCACGTATGGAAGGCCGGCGCGGAGGTCGTCATCGCACTCGCGACGCCGCGCCGGAGGCAGGCGACTCGGAGCGTCGCACAGATGCGCACAGTGGACGTCGTGAAGGCGTTTCGGATCGTCGAAGAGCATACGGAGTATTTGCTTGCCCGTTGGAGAGACTACCATGACTAAAGCACCGCATACGCCCAAGGCGGAGATTCTCAGGCAAATTGCGGCCGCCCGCCGTCACGAGACACGCGAGCGGAAGGAAGGACGCCGGGCGGTCTCGGCCTCCTACAACCGCGCCACCGGCCGAGTGATGGTCGAGCTGACCGGTGGTTTCGTCTTCGGCTTCCCAACCAGATCGATTCCGCAGCTGGCCACGGCGAGTCCTACCGTGCTGGCGACCGTTGAGGTGAGTCCCGGTGGGAGCGGGCTGCATTGGGAAACACTCGATGTGGATCTCAGTGTGCCAGGCCTTCTCCTCTCGTCGATTGGTCGAGCCGACAAGGCGAAAGAGCTGGCCCGCGTAGCCGGACGCGCGACCAGTCCAGCCAAGGCTGCCGCCGCCCGCGCCAACGGCGCCAAGGGTGGTCGGCCGCGAAAGGGGGTTGGTCGGTAGCACTGGGTGAGGTCGCGCACCGGCGGGGTATCGCCCAGCAGACCCTCACCCACTCCGACGTGGGCCGGCTCCGCAGCTCCAGGGCCGCTTGCGAGCGCCTCCAGCGCTCCTGCCCAAAGCGAAACAGCAGATCATCCTCGCCATGCTCGACGGCGCCTCCAGCACGCCTAACACAAAGCCCGGCCAGATCGCTCCGGCCGGGCTCTCGTACCTCGTGCAGCAGTGTCAACTCGTAGGCAGGATGTAGCGGCGAGGGCCGAGTGTCAGGTAATTACCATCCTTGTACAGTTCGATTGGACACTTTACGGGTAGATTATGACTCGATGCGCGGATTCAGCGACTCCGTGCCCGGCTTCAGGTCATACAGTTCAAAGTGCTCAACTTTGTCAGGCCACTCATGGCCATACGTGTAGCCTTCGACCGTGGTCAGATATCCGTTGTCGACGTACACGAGGTATCCCGTCTCCACTCTCGGCGTGTTCAGCCGTGCGCCAATCTTCCCCCAGCGGAGCGAAACACCAGCGTCGAACAATTCGAGTTCCTCTGATCGTTCGAATTCGGTCAAGAAGCCCGCACCAGTGAACGCTCGATTGCTCACCTCTATCGCTTCGAAGTTCACGGTGTACTTAGTTGGTTTCAACTCCCGATCAGCGAGCATGCTCCCGATCACGGCCTATTCAAGTTTGGTGGCCTTCATCTCCCCACTCACGGAACAGGAGGAACAAATGCGGTGCTACCCCATCCACGACAGCACCACGCACGGTCACGCTCTGACCCGCAACCTCAACGGTCGTCTGAAATACTCCCTTTATCGCGCCCTGGTTTGCAAGCTCCTGTGCTCCTTGTTCCAGCGCGTTGAAAGCGGCTACTTTGTCTCCGCCGAAAGCCTTCACCACTCCCCGTAGGCCATGCTTTGCCAGCGACTTCGGTCCGAAGACGTGATTCGCGGCGTTTAAAACGCGTGGAGTTACCTCTGCAGCTCCCTCTGCGGCGACGCTTGCCCCCTCCGCGACCTCACTGCCCCCACGAAGAAGCCGACCAATGAGGCCCGCCGCACGCCCGAGTCCCGCTCCGATCGCAATGCCGCCCAATGCTGCGGCGAAGTTCTTCGGAAGAAACGTCACCAGCTCGTGCTGCATGGCTGGTGCTTCTCGGTCGAGGATCACGAATACCTGTGAGTAATCCTCTGCACATGGCGGGCACAGCCCAAAGGGATCCGAGAAATTGACCGGATCTCCCTCCGCAAACCCGTAGAGATTGAGTCCTCCCGCCAGGCCGATGGGGTCTTCTTGCGTGAACCGCCCGCTGGTCGGATCGTACGACGGCCTCTGCGGCTACTGCCCATGAGCGATCGCTGCCGTAGATTCTCCCCATGCCCGAAATCAGCCGGTTCTTCGGCATCGTGATCCGCATGTACTTCTCCGACCACGAACCGCCCCACTTCCACGCCTTCTACAGCGGCGCCGAAGCGCAGCTCCGCATCACCCCCGTGGGCGTGCTCCACGGGCAGCTGCCACCACGGGCCTTGGCCCTGGTGATCGAGTGGGCGTCCCTGCACGAGCAGGACCTGCTTGCCAATTGGCACCGGCTGCAGACCGACCAGACGCCCGAGCGCATCGCGCCTCTGGCTTAGCGTGGCCTTATCGACCCGCCCGTTGGCTGGCATGCCGCCCGCCGGGGCGACTATGATTCATCGGCGGAGGTCGTAGTGCCAGACGCAGCGTACGAGAAGCGACGGGGAGGGGACCCTATGCAACCACGCATTACCCGCGCACGCCCCCTCGAGGGCTATCGCCTGGAGCTCACGTTCACGGACGGCACCGTGGGAGTGGTGGACGCGAGCCGCTGGATCGTCGGCCACGGGGGCGTCTTTGCCGCGCTGAACGATCCGGCGGTGTTCGCCCAAGTAAGCGTGGATCCTGAGGCGGGCACGGTCGTCTGGCCGACCGGGGCCGACCTCTGCCCGGACGTGCTCTACGCTGCCGTGCGACCAGGCACTCAGGCCTCCAGCGCGGCGTAGGAACAGCCGCGCGCCGGGGGACTGTCTCGCTCATGCGTCCTCCGCCCTTCGCTTGAGCAGAAGCAGTTGGTGAGGGTCCTCCTCGATACGCTCCTCCTCAAACCCAGGCCCGTCGCCGGGCCTCCGGCTCACAACCCTCCACGGCGAGCCCGAGAGCGGAAGACACAAAGGCCGGTGCACTCCCAGCCCGGCCGGAGTCCCCGGCCGGGCTGGTACATCAGACGCCGGAGGCTGCGACGCCTCCCACGTCGAGTGTCAGCGTGCGGTCGTGTCCCGCTGCTGCGCACTGTCGAAGGGAATGGGCTTCCCAATCTCGTTGGGGCCGATCCGGATCACCTTGGTCTTCCGAGCACGTGCAGAATCCCACGGCGGTCGCGTGAGCGGCTTCAAGGACTCCAGCCAGCCAAAATCCTGAAGTCGGTTCCCGAGAAATTGTCCCGCCGGGGAAAAGGCCCCCACGACGGTGGCGCGGTCGAAAGAATGAAGCGGAATGTCGCACGCATGGACGAAGACTACCACGACGAGGCCTTCCGTTGGGAAGTAGCGATTGCACATCGGATCGTACGTGCTGTCGGTGGCCATCGCTTCAGCGGCACGCACCACCTCCGGCGCCACCGCATCTCTCCCCCGCTCGATCGCGGTATCAGTTCGTGCACCATACTGCCCACGGAACCGGTCGCTCAGCACGACAGTTCCCGGAGGGGTCAACCGCACATCGGCGCGAGGCCCCGCAGAGGAGCACCCGCTCAGAACGATCCAAATAGCCATGCCGATGCGCATCGCGCGGCGATTCGCGCCGCTCTGCGGTATGAGGCTCGCCGCTGTGTGAGGGAGCCGCATCATCACTTCCACCGCTTGAAGGTCTTCATGTCAACCTTCCCCGTCTTGGCATTGTACTGCAGCCGGTAGATATAGTCCTTGGCGATCACATACGACGGGTAGGAGTTCTGGGCCGCTCGTACATTCGCGACATCCTTGTCCTCACTCGGCTTGGCCGGCTTGTCGAAAACCCGCCCGCCGACGATGCCTTCATTGGGGTGCGAGTGGTAGTCGAATGCCGTATTGGGGACCACCGGAACCTGCGATTCATCGGGAGCATAAGGAGCGCTGGTCGTGCAGCTAAGCTGAACGTCGCACGCCCCGGCGACCTCGTCCTTTAGAGCTGGATTTTTCGGATCTGCCGGGGCATGCTTGTACGCATCCTCAATGGCCTGGCGCGATTGCGCGTTGTCCAGATTCTGGTCGCCCGTGTGCATGTTGCACGGATCGCTGTCCTTCGGGTAGCACAGCCCAAACGG